>OY969783.1:4800000-6868257 GCA_963702995.1 Tepidisphaeraceae bacterium | reverse complement strand
TCGTCGTCGGCGGCGCCCATCCATCCCCCTTCCCCCACGCGCACGTCGTCACGACGACCACGCACAAGACCCTCCGCGGCCCGCGCGGCGGGTTGATCATGACCAACGACGAAGAGCTGGCGAAGGCGATCAACCGGAGCGTCTTCCCGGGCAGCCAGGGGGGGCCGCTGATGCACATTGTGGCCGCCAAGGCCGTTGCGTTCGGCGAGAGCCTGAAGCCCGAGTTCAAACAGTATGCTCACCAGGTCGTTCGCAATGCCAGGGCATTGGCCGATGCCCTGACGGGGCTGGGGTATCGTCTGCAAAGCGGCGGGACCGACAACCACCTGATGCTCGTGGACCTGCGGGCCCGCAACGCCCAGTACACCGGGGCGGACGCCGAGAAAGCGCTTGAAGCGGCCGGGGTCATCACGAACAAGAACGCGATCCTGAACGACCCTCGCCCGCCGAAGGTGACCAGCGGCATCCGGCTCGGGACGCCGGCCGTTACAACGCGCGGGCTCAAGGAGTCCGACATGGCGGCCGTCGCGGCGTTCATCGATCGCGGGATCGCCGCCAAGGACGACGCGGCCGGCTTGGCGAAGATCCGCGGCGAAGTCGCCGAGTACTGCAAGAAATTCCCGATGCCCCATTGAGGCGTCGCGGGCCTCGGACCTTGCACCGGTTGGCACCACGGGCCGCCGAGCGACGCGTTGCGGGCGTTCGTCTACACGGCCTCGCTCGGACGCACGTCCGTTTGGCTTACGGTCGCGGGGCGGTGAGTCGCCTCGGGCGGTGTGGGATCAGGCATGGCCGATCGCGACTCGAGTTCGGCGGATCCCGAGAAAAAGCCAGCCGAGTCGTCGCCGTCGCGCCCTGTGCCGCCTGGCGCCGCCTGCCCGTTCCCCGGCCCACCGCCGCCGGTGCGGATCCGGCTCACCCATATGGGGGAGCAGCCGTGCCCGTACCTTCCCGGGAAGGTCGCCTGGAGCCGTGCGTTCTGGGTCGAACGCGTCCCCCCTTCGATCTACCAGGGGTTCATGGACGCGAACTTCCGCCGCAGCGGAAAGATCCTCTACCAGCCGGTCTGCCGGCACTGCCGGGAATGCAGGCAGATCCGGGTCCCGGTCGCGACGTTCCAGCCGAGCAAGTCCCAGCGGCGCACCTGGCGGCGCAACGCCGATCTGTTGGTCTCCCATGGGCCGCCGCGCTTGACGGATGAGACGTTCGACCTCTACCGCCGGTACGTCGCCGAGTGGCATCGCCGCGACGAGCCCGAAGCCCCCGACGGGCTTCGCGATTTCCTCTATGAGTCCCCGGTTGACACCGTGGAATACCTCTACCGCGAACCGGGCGGGCGGCTGGTGGGCGTCGGGATCTGCGACCTGTGCCCATCGGCGCTGAGCAGCGTCTACTTTTTTCACGAGCCGGCCGAAGCGCGTCGCGGGCTCGGCACCTTCGCGGCCCTCTACGAGCTCGCGGAATGTCAACGGCTTGGGCTCCAGCACTATTACCTGGGCTACTGGATTGCCGGAGCCGCTACGATGCACTACAAAGCCAATTTTAGGCCATGCGAGGTCCTTCATGCCGACAACGTGTGGCGGGCGCCAGCCCAGGGCCCACCTGATGGAGCGGAAGTCAGCGGCCTGAAAAATTGATGGTCGCAGTCGCCCATCCGCCCCTTGATGTGGAGGAGGAGTGAAGTGCTGACTTTTTGTGGGGATCGGCGCCATCCGTCTTAATCCCACCATTGAAATCAGACAGCGGGCGGCGCCGCGTCCTGCGGCGCGCTGGAGTGGGCATTGCGCCCGGCGGCCCATCGAATCCGCGGCGGCTGGGTGAATTGCCCATGTGCGCCACAAAACCGGCCAGCTATACTCGTCAAATCTGCACCCTGATTATGGCCTCCGAACCTGAATCAACCGCGGCACAGGGGTCCGACGCACCGGCGCGGCACCGGCTGCGCATCCTCGTCGTCGAGGACCATACGCCGACCCGTATGGCGATGGGGCGGCTGATTCGCCAGGCGGGCGCCGATGTCACGACGGCCCGGGACGGTGAGGAAGGGCTGGGCTATCTGCTCACCCAGCATTTCGACGTCCTGTTGACCGACCTGCGGATGCCCAAGATGGACGGTTTCGAGCTGCTTCAGCATTGCCAGTCGCTGCCGGAAAGCCACCGGCCCCGCCGCATCATCGCAATCAGTGGCGAGTATGAGGCCGGCGCCATGCACGGCATGCCCGTCCAGTTCCTCGCCAAGCCGTTCAGCCTGGACGTCCTTCTGGACATGCTTTCGGGAAAGCCCAACTGATCCGGCGGCCCACCTGCCGGCGTGCGCCCGGGCGCCGGATGTCCCCTCTCGTGTGAAGCCTGTAGGATGGCCCCGTGTCGCCTTCCGGTCGGGCCGGGGCCGCTGGCCAAAGCCGGCGGACGGGCCCGTCTACCCGCGATCAGTCCCGCGGCCACATCATGGAATGTTTCATCATCATCCTGATCTTCTGGGTCTTCTCCGTCTGCCTGCATGAATTCGGGCACGCGATCGTCGCTTACCGGGGGGGCGACCATACCGTCGCCGACAAGGGCTACCTCTCGATGAACCCCCTGAAGTACACGCACCCGGTCTATAGCATCCTGATGCCGCTGGTGTTCCTCGTCATGGGCGGGATCGGGTTGCCGGGGGGCGCCGTTTACATTGAAAAACAACTGCTGCGATCGCGTGCGTGGGAGACGGCGGTGGCGCTGGCCGGGCCGGCGACGCAGGTCCCGATCATCCTCCTGATCGCCCTCGCGTTCAGGTTCGGATGGCTGGAGAACGATCTCTCCAGCATGGCCTCTCTGACGATGGGGTTCCTGCTGCAATTGGAGGTCAGCTCGTTGATCCTGAACCTGCTCCCCGTCCCGCCGCTGGACGGCTTTCAGGCGATCGCGCCCTGGCTGCCGCCGTCCGTCCGGGACCCGATGTATAGCGTCTCGCGACAGGCGCCGTGGGTGCTGTTCCTTCTGATCGCGTATTACCGGCCCGCCAACGCCGTGTTCTGGAACGCGGTCTATGACATCGACCGGGCGCTGGGGGTTAACCCGTCCGTCGGGTATGAGGGGTTCAAAGCCTTCCGATCCTTCGGCCGCGGGCACGGGTAGGCCTGTGCGTCCCCGACGTCCCCGGCCGCACGGCAATTGCGACCGGCAGGGACGATGGCTTGGCGCGACAATCGTCGTGGAGGAAAAAAGGCCGTGGAAGAAAAAGGGCCGGCCCGCAATGGGCACGGCCCTTTGGTCTTGCTGAAGGGAGGCGGTTACTGAGCGGGAGCGATTACTGCGCGGCGACCACCGGAGCGGCGGCGACTTCGATGAATGTCGAGACGCTGTTGAGGTCCTTGAGGACCTGCGGCGTGGACTTCAGGGTCGCAACGGTCCCGGGCACAATGGCGGGGAAGACTTTGTTCGGCCGCTTGGTCCAGATCTGGCCGCCACGGCGTTTTGGCTGTTCCTTGAAGTTGCGGCTGCGCTTCTCGATGGGCTTGGCAACGGCGCGGTCCCGCATGAACAGGCGTTCCAGCGTCTTGACGGCCGCCGCGCGGCTGACCGACTTGTTGACGGTTACCCGGATGTTCTCACCGGGCTTGAATTCGTATGGCATGCTCGCTCCGTCCAGTCTGATGATCTTCAATGCTTGTGAATTTCGAGGGACGGAGCAGTATAGCGATCCTCCCCGCGCCTTCAAGAGCATAAGGAACCGTAAAAAAATGGGCTCACTACGCAACCCGTCCGGCGGCGTGGGCAGCCCCACCCCGCATCGTGTGGCCCAGCTACCGATCAAACTGTGCGTCGAAGGCGATTTGCGATCGCGGGAAGTCGAGCTTGCGGACGAGGGCGGCCGCCTCGGCCGCGCCATATTCCCGGTCCATGCGGCTGTCTTCCCACTCCACCGACAGGGGGCCGTTGTAGCCGACGTCGTTCAGCGCCACGATGACCCGTTCGAAATCGACGTCGCCGTGGCCGGGGCTGCGGAAATCCCAGTATCGGCGCGGGTCGGCGAAGGTGGTGTGGCCGCCGAAAACGCCGACTTCACCCGTCCCCTTGCCCCACCAGGCGTCCTTGATGTGAACGTGGAACACGCGCTTGCCAAAGGCATAGATAAATCGCACGTAGTCCACGCCCTGGTAGCCCAGGTGCGACGGGTCGTAGTTGAACCCGAACCGCTTGTGCCCCTTGATCGCCTCGATCGCGCGCTCAGTGGAAGCGATGTCGAAGGCGATCTCGGTCGGATGGACCTCGAGGCCGAAGTTGACGTTGACCTTCTCAAACTCGTCCAGGATCGGCGTCCAGCGGGTGGCGAAGTCGTCGAAGCCTTTCTGCCAATACGCCTGGCTGGTGGGCGGGAAGGCGTAGATGCTGTGCCAGATGGACGAGCCGGTGAACCCGTTCACCACCGCGGGGAAGGTTGATTTGAACGGCGCGGCGTCAAAGAAGAGCCGTGCGGCCTTGGCGGTATCGATCATCCGCTGGGCGGCGCGGCGGCGGACGTTCTCCGGCGAGCCGTCCCCCCAAATCTCCGGCGGAAGGATCGATTTGTGTCGCTCGTCGATGTTGTCGCACACGGCTTGCCCGACCAGGTGGCTCGACAGCGCGTAGCACTTGAGGCCATGGGCGGTCAGCGTGTCCCACCGCTGCTTGACGTAACCCTTGTCCGAAAGGGCCTTTTCCACCTCGAAGTGGTCGCCCCAGCAGGGAAGTTCGATCCCGTCGTACCCGAACTGCTTGGCTTTTGCGCAGATCGTCTCGAACGGCAGATCGGCCCACTGGCCGGAAAAAAGGGTGACGGGGCGAGCCATGAAAGAGCCTCCAGCGGTGGAAAAACGGAGCGCCGACGCGCGCCGCGGGGTCTGATCGATGTTCCCAATGTCGCGGCGACTGACGTCCATTCAGCGGGCGATCCCCCGCCGCGCGGAGATGAAAACGGTTTTCGCCCCCGGTGTCAATCGAGCCTCTCCCGCCTCGTCCCGCCTTCGCCTGCCCTGGTCGCCCTAGCGCCCGGCCGCCGGAGCGGTCGAAGGCTCGGAAGCCGGGCGGACCTTCAAGAGCGCGGGCTCGATCCAGTTCAGCCGGTCCTGAGCGTTGCCACCTGAGCCGAAATCGACTTCCAGCGTCAGGCTGGTCGCGCCATTCAGGTCCACCACCACCGGCGGCGACAAGACGCCGGAGCGAAAATGCTCCTTCTCGTGGACGATCCGGTCGTCCAGCTTGATGCGGACCGTCACATCGCCGATGGACGAATCGGGGTCCAGCGCGTACCGGGCCCGGAACGTCGTATAGCTGCTGCCGTCCAGCCGGAAGACCAGCTTCGAATATGAATGAACGCCGATCCCGCGTTCATATCGCCGGTCCTTAAAGAAGATCGGCTCGCCTTTGTAATTGCGGTTCATCCGGGCGGGGAAGTCCTGACCGTTGCCGACGTACGGGACGTAAATGCTCTGCGTCGGCGTGCGGCTCGATAGCCAACTGACCGGCCCGTTGATCTGCTCGATGCCCGTGACGCGGGCGATGTCGATCACCCGCCGCTCCCCCGAGAGCGTGACGCTCAAGCCCCCCTTATCGAGCGTCACGGCCGAGCCGATGACGCTGGAGCCTTCATCGATCCGAACTCTGAACGCCGCCTTGTCCGCCTGCCCCGCCGGCGTTGCGGTTGTAGCAAAGCCGATCGCGCGGACGGATTCGAACGGAAGGTCAGTCAGCCCGGAGTCGGTCGATACCGTCACCTTTGCGAGGTTCAGCTCGGTCACCGTGCCGCGGACGGTGTCACCATTGGAGAACGTCACGACATCCTGTGCCCGCTTTTCGTCGGCGAGTGTCGCGCCGGCCGCCGTGAGCGACGCGAGTTGTCGCAGGGGGACGATCACTTCGCCCGCGACTGCGTTCTTCCACGCGAGCGACTCCCCTTTCACCGCGATCGGCTCGCCGTTGATGTGATCCCCCGAGACCATCCGCAGGTCGTACTTCCCGTGCGGCGGGGCGGCCGCGAGCGTACGCGTCAGTTCGACGAACTGGTCGAAGGGGATGACGCGCTCAGGCCCGCCAGCGGTGGGCGCCACGCGGACGCCGGCCGCGTCGATCGCCTTCAGTGATACCGGAGCGGTCGAGAGGTCAGGGCCGAGCAACGACCATGCGTCCTGGGCCGATGCCGGGCCGCAGAGCAAGCCCGCGAGGCTTCCAGAGAGAACCAACAACGCGATGTGAAGGCGAGTGATGTTCATGCGATGCCGCCGAGGGTTCCGCGATTCAAGAGTTGCCTGTTGAACGGACGAGCGCTGGCCCGCCCCTGCCGCGGGCCCAGGCCCATTGTCCGCCGGATGATACCGCACGGCGGTATGGGAGGTGCGGCCCGATTTTTTTGGCGGCGGGCCGCCCGCCTTCAGGGCGGCCAAGGGCTCGGCCGTCAGCTCGACCCGAAAGGCCGATGGGGACGTCGGCCTTCCGAGCGAGGAGTGCCGCACCGCCCAGCGGGCTTGTCTCGGGGTCGTCTGGGGGCTGACCGCGTTGGGGTTCGTCGCGTTTGTCGGCGGGAGCGAAACGGTTACAATCCTTTGCCGAGCGGCGGACGAGCGGTTGCGATGGCCATGGATTGCGCCGGCCGCGCGGGCGGGTTCGATCGCCCAATCGCGATTGTCGATTTGGCGCAGCCCGCTGGGGAAGGGGCGGCGACGGGCGTCAACTTTTAGCTTTTAGTCATATCGTTCGGGCGGTTCGGGCGATCCATTGAAATACGAATGGCCACATACGGCAATTACGAGACAGTGAAGGCGATCCACCGGTCTACGGTGACGTCGGTGCTGCTCGCCCGCCTTCTGCAAGACGATGGCCCGCCTACGTTCGTCGTCAAGGCGTTCGACCCCACCCCAATGGGCCTGCTTGAGGCCGATTCATCCGTTCAGCTCTTTCTCGATCGGGCCGGGCTCCAGCGGCAGCTCGCCTTCCGCGGCGGCCAGCACTGGGCGCCGATCTACGAGATGCGGCCGGTCGCCGTCGGCGCCTATTACGTCACGGACTATTACGCGCAGACAGCTCAAAAGCTGATCGACGGCCAGGCGACCGTCCCGCCCGTTTCGGTCCATCGGGTGGCGACGGGGGTCGTCGCCGGGCTGCTGGAGCTCCGGTCGGCTCGACAGCGGGCACATGGGAACCTCAAGCCGTCAAACGTAATGATTCAGCCGGGGGAAGCGGCCGGCGCGTCCCAGGTTTTTCTGGCCGACCCGGCGTTGTCGGCCGCCTCCGCCGACGATCAAGTGGCCGATCTTCGCGCGGTTGGCGGGATCGTCTACCAGCTCGTCGCCCATAAGCCTTTCGACGCGACGGCCGACCTTCCGATCGCCGACAGCGTCGAATGGGCGCGCTTCGGGCCGCAAGGGCGCGCCTGGCGAGAGCTGTGCGGCACGCTCCTGAACCCCGCCACCCGCCCCAGGGACCTGGACGCCCTCGCCGCGGCATTGGCCGACCTGACGCCGCCTCCGCCGCGGGTCAAAAGTACGCCGATGGCATGGCTGCTGGCCCCGGTCATCGCCATCGGGCTGGGAGCGGCCGCCGTCGTTCACATGAACCAGACGGCGCACGACCGCCTCGTTCGCGCGGATCGAGAGTGGTTCTCGGCGTTCGCGAAAGGGCTGGAAGAGCCCGAGCGACGCGGTCGCTATCGCGCCGACCCCGGGCTCGCCCCGATCATCGACGAGCTGGAGCGGGCCGAGGCGCGCCACGTCCCGCTGGATTCCGTCCCCGGCGGAGGGCTCGACGTCACCGCCTTAAGCCGCTCCCGGACGATCCTCGAAGGGATCGGCCGGATTGAAGCCGCCCTTACGCCGGCGCATTGGAAGTCCCTGGCGGAGGTCGATGCCGTCGCGCGTCGATACGAGGCGCGGGGCTGGGTGCGGCCGGCGGCTTACATAGACGCGGTCGCTCGCGCTGCGCGGCCGTCGCCGTTCGCCGACCTGGTGGGCGGGGTCGATCGGCTTCTTCGAGAGAAACCTCGCCTCCTCGCGGACATTGAAAAATCGGAAGCGGCTTGGGCCCGCTTCGCGGCCGACGTTCAAACCGCCGAGGCCACTGGGGACAAAACCCTGGCGCCGATGGCGGGCCAGCTCCGGATCGCCGTCGTCGCCGCCCAACGTCTGACCGAAGCCGGGCCGAGGGCCTGGACGTGTTGCGCGACAACGTCCCGGCGGCGGCCAAACTCGCGCAGCTCGCCCGTTCGGGCTGGCCCAGCGCTTATGGCCGCGAGCGGCTGGCGAGCGAGGTCGAGACGCGGTTTCGTGCCGGCGGCCCATCGGTGGAAGACATCCACGTCTGGCTCGACCATGTGGACGAGTATCTCCTCGCCCAGCCGGGTGACCATTACGCGCCGATCGCGGGCGCGAGCCAGCGGCTGGCGGCCGTCAAGGCGGAGATCGCGACCCAGTCGCTCAGCGCACCGGAGCGTCAGACGGTCGAACTGGCGGAAGCTGCGATCGAAGGGCGCATCACCGCGCTTCGGCAGTCGAAGTTCGTCAAGAAGGACGTAGAGCAGCAGGCGGGCGAAGTGGGCCAGCGCGTCACCGCGCTCGAGCACGATATCGAGACGCTCCGCAAGGACTGGGTCAAGACCGATGACCCCCGCGAATGGTTCGCGTTCGTGCAACGACAGCTCTTCACCACCACATCGGACCGGCTGAAGCAGCGATGGAAGCTCTGGTCGGCGGCCCAGGCGGCGCGGCTCGATCGATACGGCCGCGATCACGAATCGTTCGTGGCGGCTCGAACGGCGACGGAGGCGGTTCGCACGGCATTGCTGCAACTGGATGCGGCATTCCCGCCGGTTCCGCTGGGGCTGTCGGAACCCTTCGCGGCGGCCGCCTGGGAGCGGCGCGAGCGCGACCTGATGAGCCTCTCGCGCTGGTCCGAGCCCCCCACCGCCGACGCCGCGACGCCGGCGACGCCGATCCCCGACGCGGCGGGGATCGCCAAGTCGGCCCATGACGCCGGCGTCGAGTTCCTTGCCTGGGGTGACAAGCTCCGCGCCCTGGGTAAGGACTTCCCGATTGATCGAGAGCTGATCACGCTTGACGACCGGCCGGACGAGTCCTGGCGGCAGCGCGACCCCGAGTTCTGGGCAAGTGCGGCCGTTCAGACGCTGGTTCGGGTTGACGTCAGCCGGCTGGGGAACCTTCAGGCGGTGGTCGAGGCGACGCGCGACCAGCTCGTGCGGCTTGCTTCCGAATCGCGCTCGCCGGAGATCGCGCTCGCAGCCTGGACGCGGCTTGGGTCCTCGTCGGACGTTCGTCCCGTGTGGCCCACCCAGGCAGGCGAGCTGGACACGGAACTGGCGATACGAACGCGCCTGATCAACCTCCTCAAGACGCTCAAGCGCCCGGTGGAAGCGTCGGCCGCCATCGAACGGGTCATTCGCGCCGGGCCGCAACGCTGGCGGCGATTTATCGAAGGTGGCAATGCCGAACTCCTTCCGTCGGCCGCCCGGCTGCGACGGGAGTTTGGTGTGGACGAAGCCGAGGTCGAGCGGCTGACGCCCGTCGGGCACTTCAACTTCTTCCTGTACCTCGCTCACGTCGCGAGCACCACGGGCAAGGAGGATGTCGCGCGCGCCGCGTCCGACAACCTGAAGATCTCCGCCGGCCGCCTCAAGGCCCTGCCTGAAATGGCCGACCTGGTCGCCAAGCTCGATCGCGTCGGAGAGCCGGAGCCGGTGTCCGACCCCCGCCTGCTCGATCAGAGCCCGGGCGAACCCTATAAGCTCCCGGTCAAGGACTCGGTCTACCTGATCGAGTTCATTCGGGTCGTCACGCCGGGGCTTCGCCCTTTCTATCTCTCGACGACGGAGGTATCGATCGGGCTCTTCTCCGAAGTGACGAGCGGCGCCAACGCCTGGCCCGCCATGAACGGGCTTCTGAAGCCGCCGGCGGGATTGGCGCTTCGCGGCCCGCTCGCCTGGGCGCTGGGCGGCCGTCCGGACCAGCCTCTGGCGCGATTCGATACCTGGCGTTTTGACGACGGCCGCGGGACGCCCAGCCCGTTCGATCTGGCGCCGCCCCTGCGGCAGACGCGATTTAACCGGCACTCGCTGGCCGAGCGCTTCGGGGACAACCCCAATGACGAACATCCGATGCAGCAGGTGCCGGCGCAGGCGGCGCTCTATGCGGCCGGCCTTCTGAACTGCCGCCTTCCGTCCTCCCGAGAGTGGCGCGCCGCCTACGACCTGTTCGAAGCCAGGACGCCGGATTCTGACTGGAACCTGCGCGATCAGACCTTCCGGACGCAATTGACTTATCGCCCTGACGTCGCCCCCAACCAGTGGCCGGACAACGGGGTCGCGGGCGCGTTCTGGCCGAAGGATCGACTGCGGCCGGGGCAGCCCAACTGCCGCGACTCGATCGATAACACGCTCTTCTTTCGCAAGGTCAATTCCCGAGGCGGCCTGACGTTCCTGCAACTGGTTGGCAACGTCGCCGAGTTGGTGTGCGAGAGCCCCGACGCGCTGGACCAGATGGCCGATCGGAGGAATGCCGAAGCGGTCGCCCGGCTGGCGAAATCGCTGACGACTCCGGGAAGGGCTGGTGCGAGCCGGCTCGCCGCGATCGGAGGTTCGGCCTTCTCGGCGCCGGAACTGGACCCGACCCGCCCTTATCCCATCACCAACGCGACCGAGCCGTTCGCGGATGTCGGCTTTCGGCTCGCGTTCACCGCGCCGGCCCACAATGCGGCGGAACGGCTGCGGTGGCTGCTGGAGGAGCAGCCCTACCTTACCCAGTCCCTCACGCCGACCACCCATCCCGCCACCGGGCCGACGACAACAGAGGCCCTGCCGTCAACGGCGCCAGCCGCGGCCGCCGAACGGCCTGTCCCCCAGAAGACCGTGCCGGCCGCTTCGCACTGATCGAAAACGGAGGCTCTCCGCGAGCCATCAGGCCGACAGGCACTTCCTCCGATTTCGCTTTGCACCGATGGACTCCCTTACAATCTTTTTGCGAAAACGGTAAAAAATTCGTTGAAGGTGTTGGCAATCACCCTATATTCCCGCCGTCGGCGTCAGAGTGGGTGATGGCCCGCTTCCCCAAAAGCGGGCGTCTATGGGCCGAGCCGATCTTCAGCAGCGCTCCGGCCCCTCTTGACCGCCTCAACCTGTTTTCTTTTCTCTCCGGATCTCCACCGGACACGTGGTCGTTCGCATCGAAGTTGCCGCGCAATTCCGAGCGGCAACGCCTTGCGGTCGCCGCGTTGCGATCCGTTGTCGCCGCGCAATCCCGTGGCGGCCGCGAGACGTTGCCAATCGAGGGTTCTTCATGGCTCAGCCTTCCAAGACTCGCTCCTTGTCCCGTGGGCATTGGCCGGTGGCGGAGCGCCTTGAGACGCGAGCCCTTCTCTCGGCGACGTATTTCGTCTCGCCCGCCGGGAACGACACCAACCCCGGGACGATCGACGCCCCATTCCAGACGATCCAGCACGCCGCCACACTTGCCGGCCCCGGCGATGTCGTTGACATTCGCGCAGGCACGTACCGCGAAACGGTGACGCCGAAGTCGGGCGCGGCGGGGAGCCCGGTCACCTTCCAGGCGTACAACGGCGAAACCGTCATCATTGACGGGGCGAACGCGGTGACGGGGTGGTCCGGCTACTCCTCAACGGTTGACGTCGCCGCGCAACCCTGGGACCTGGGCTTCGGGAACAACCAGGTGTTCGTCGATGGCGTGTCGATGGTCGAGGCCCGCTGGCCGAACACGACGCTCGATCTGTCGCACCCGACGCTGGCGACTGCCGGCTTAGGGTCGAGCAACAGCACGCTCATGGACCCGGCGGCCGCCGGCGTATCGGCCGCCGGCGCGGTCATCCACATCACGTCGGGGAGCCAGTGGGTAGCGCAGAGCGGCACGGTCATCGGGCAGAGCGGGGGCCGCCTGACGGTCGGCCTCAAGTCGATGGGGGACCCGCACCCGGGCGTCCACCCCGGGAACACCTACTACCTGACGGGCAAGTTCCAGTACCTCGACGCCCCAGGAGAATGGTTCCGTGACCCAAGCGGCGCGCTCTACCTTTGGGCGCCCAATGGAACGAGCGGCCATCTGGTCGAGGCCAAAGCCCGGCAGTACGGCTTTAACCTCAAGGGAAAGAGCAACGTGACGATCCTCGGCGTTCAGCTTTTCGCCTGCACGATCACCAGCGGTGGGTCGAACAACATCGTCCTGAATGGGATCGGCGCCCACTACACGTCGCAGTACACGATCCTGGCCAACGGGTGGCAGCCGCCCAACGACGGCGGCATTTCGCTGATCGGCAACAACGATCAGATCGTCAACAGCACGATCGACGGCAGCGCCGGCGACGGCATCCTGCTGATCGGTAACGGAAATGTGGCTCAGAACAACGTCGTTCTGAATACGAACACCTTCGCGAGCGACGCCTCGGCGATCCGGATCTGGGGAACCCGTAACGTGGTTGACCACAACACCGTCCTCTACTCCGGCCGCGACGGGGTCAAGTGGTCCGGGTCAACGGTGTCACAGGTGACGTACAACAGCATCAGCGACGTGATGCTCCAGGCGACCGACGGCGGCGCGATCTACACCTACGGGACCAACGGCGCAGGGAGCGTGCTGGCCTACAACCGGATTTTCAACGTCCGCAGCGGGGGCTGGGGGGCGGCCGGCGTGTACATGGACAACAACTCGCGGAACTACACCATCCACAACAACGCGACGTGGAACGTTGATATCGCGCTGAAGATGAACCCCACGAACTTCAACGAGAACGTCTACAACAACACGTTCTACGGGCTGAGCTTCAGCATCAACAGCTACGGTTCGGAGGATGCAAGCGGGTCGGTCTTTACCAGCAACGTCTTCAACGCCAAGATCACGTTGAGGGGCCGAATCACGTTCGCGAACACTCAAAGCTCGGGGGACACGGCCGGGACGTTCTTCTGCGGCTCCACGATCGGCTCTCCGCTGAACCCCGTTCCCAACTTCCTAGAAGTCCAGTCGAAGACCAGCCTGCCGCGCTACCAATAGGGAGCCTCCCCTTTTTTCGCGTCACCCGAAGAAAGGGGAGACTCCCTATTTGCGGGCCGAATCGGGGAGTCTCCCCTTTCTTCAGACCCATGCCAAGTCGAGTTGCTCGCCGACGAGCGGCTGCTCGCGGCCGACTCGCAGCCACGGCGTACGCGATGCCTGCTCGGCAAGGGTCAGACGCGGCCCGATCCGGGCGTCGGTGGCGAAAAGCTGGCGGATGATCGTCGGACAGTTGCACTGCCGGCTGCGATGCAGCAGCACCACATGCTCGGGAAGCCTGCGGCCCGTCTTGCCGCATCGGTCGAAAATTTGTTGCACCGCGGCAAAGGCCTGCTCGTTGGAGAGGTGCCCGCGGCCGCCCATGATGCGATGCTTGAGGAACTCCGGGCGCGCGCTTCTCCACCTGCATCGCAGGGTCGTAGTTGCTCTCGATCGCCAGCACATCGACATCGCAAAACCGCTCGACCAACTCTCGCGGCACCCGCCCCAGATCGGTCGCGTAGCCGATTCGCCCCGCAAGGCCCTCTTCGGCCTGAAAGACAAACCCGTGCGATCCCTCCCGATCGTGGGCGAGCGTGATCCCCCGCGCCGACAGGCCGGGCAGTAGCGGGAAGGGATCAGGTTCGTCAAAGGGGTAAAGGCACGCTTCAAGTCCTGGGCAGTCGGCGATTGCCAGGAGGTCTTCGACGCGGGACACATGGCAGTGGACACGGGTGCCGCGGGCGACCCACTGCGGCGCCCAGTAGGGGTTGAAGTGATCGCGGTCGAGGTGCGTCAGGCAAACGGCCGCGACGTCGGTCAGGGAGACGCCGGTCCCCGTCATCCGCCGGGCGGTTGTCCGCGGCGGCAGCCCGGCGTCCACCAGTGCGACGCCACGCGGCGCCCAGAGCAGCGTGCAATTGCCGCTCGACCCGCTTCCCAGGACACACATCAGCAAATCGCTTGTCCGACCGGACGACATCCTTGTCTCCTGGGTTCTCGCCCCAACGCCGAGGGCGGGCGGCCGCAGCCTACCACATCCATTTCGAGCCCGCTCCCGTTTCAGCGACGGTCACGAAACCGGCGACGCCGCGACCCAGGTCCGGCTGGCGGCCGATCGGGCGGGCGCGAGCGATTCGATCAGGTCGCACGTCTGTCCCAGCGGGTCAGCGGCGCTGAATCGCTCGGCAATCTCGCGGCACTTCGCCGCCACGGCATCAGAGCCGAGCAGCGCCCCCAGCGCGTCGGCAACGGCCGGCCCGCGGAACAGCTTCGGCTCCAACTGGGCGGCGACCCCAAGCCGGCAGAGGCGGCTTGCGTTATCGATCTGATCGTGCGCCATCGGCATGACCAACTGCGGAATGCCGCTGGCAAGGGCTTGGGAGAGCGTACCGACGCCTCCGTGATGCACCAAGGCGGCGCAGCGGGGCAGAAGCTCGCTGAACGGCGCATAATCGATATGGATGACGCCGGGCGTCAGGTCGGCCGGGATATGGCCCCGATGGCGCGATAGAAGGAGCCCGCGGCGGCCAAGCTTTTTGCAGGCTTCGGCGGCCGCCTGGAAGAACGGGAGCCCCTGCCGCATCGCCGATCCCGGGGTGAAGGCGATCGGCGGGCTGCCGGCGTCGAGGAAGCTCAATAATTCGGCGGAAAGCGGCTCGAGGCCGCGCTCGTCGTACAGTGGGAAGCCGGTCACCCGCGAGTTCGGCGGCCAGTCCCGCTGCGGCAAGGCGAACCAATCGGGGAAGAGCCCGATGCACAGGTCCGGCGAGTGCATCCACTTTCGGAAGATGCCGCGCACCGGCCGCAGGCCCAGGTCGCGCCGCATGGCGTTGATCGGCCGAGCCAGGCAGCGATCGATCACGAACATGTCGCCGATCGCAAAGTAGATCCGCTTCAGGAATCGGGGCGTCGTCGGCGTCATCGGCACGCCAAACATCAGCGACGTGTCGTCGAGCGACCGGAAGACGACTGGAGAGAGGTGCACGGACGCTGTCGGGACGCCAAACCGATCCTGCGCCACACGCGCCCCCAGCCCCAGGCTGGACGCGGCCACCACGGTTCGCCCCGGGGATGCGCCCCGACCTCCGCGACGATATGGTCGTACACCGGCTGCAAGGCAGGGATCAATCCCTTCTCCAGGACAAAGCGCGTCCCCTTCATCCCGTCCCACAGATCGGGGTCGTCGATCAGTCGCCCGTATTCTTCGGCCGATCCGACCCCGCGAAACGCGAGGCCCGACCGCTCCACCAGAGACCGAAAGTGAGGGTTGGCGACGACTGTCACCCGGTGCCCGCGGCCCTTCAGCCTGATACCGATCCCGACGAACGGGTGGACGTCGCCATGGCTCCCGATCGCGACCAGCACGATATTGAGCGCGTCGGGCTCGAGGGAAGGAAACTCGGGCATGAAACCGGCCTGAAGAGAATGCCTGGCACTGTCGCCTCTTACCGCCAGAGCCCCGCCGGCCCGGCCGATTTAACAGCCTTAAGCGTAGAGCGAAAGTCCGCCGGGTCAACGCGCTTCGGCAGGTGGCGCGCTGAACCTGGGAACGCCGGCGTCCGCGCCGGCTCGGCGCGAAAGGCCGACGGGGACGTCGGCGTTCCCAAGGCGTGCCCGGGCCGCTTCGTGCGCATCGCAGGCGGCTTGCCACACCGGTCGCCCCGGGCACACGACGCGCTCGCACGAACCTCGAAGATGTCCGTACGCCGCGACGTGCCGCAGGGATATCATGATGCCATGAAGAACCGACCCTTTGGAAAGACGGGATTCTCCGCCTCGGAGATCGGGCTGGGGTGCTGGCAGCTTGGCGGGAATGACTGGGGCGACGTCCCCGAAGAGAAGGCGCTGGCCATCCTGTCGGCGGCGGCCGACTCCGGCGTGAACTTCTTCGACACGGCGGACGTCTACGGCGGCGGCCGCAGCGAATCGCTCGTTGGTAAGTTCCTTCAACAACGGAAAACGAGGAAGGGGTCATCCCCCATCTTCGTCGCCACCAAGCTCGGCCGATCGTCCGACCCCGGCTGGCCACAGAACTTTACGCTGCCGGTGATGCGCCGGCACACCGAAGCTTCGCTGAAACGCCTTGGGGTCGAATCGATCGATCTGACGCAGCTTCACTGCATACCGCTTGAGGCTCTGGCTGAAGGATCGGTCTTCGACGCCCTGGAGACGCTCCGCGGCGAAGGGAAGATCCGCGCGTGGGCGCAAGTGTCGAGTCAATGGAAGAGGCCCTCGTCTGCATGCGGCACCCCGGGCTGACCAGCCTGCAGATCATCTTTAACGTCTTTCGGCAGAAGCCGGTGACCGAGCTCTTCAGCCAGGCCCGCCACCAGGGCGTCGCCCTGATCGTCAGGCTCCCGCTCGCGAGCGGGCTGTTGTCCGGGAAAATGACGAGCCAGACCCGTTTCGCTCCGACCGACCACCGGACGTACAACCGCGACGGCGAAAAGTTTAACGTCGGCGAAACCTTCGCCGGGCTACCGTTCGACCTCGGCGTGGAACTGGCGGCCGACCTAAAACCGATCTTCCCGCCCGGGATCCCGATGGCTCAGGCCGCTCTGCGGTGGGTGCTCGACCATGAAGCCGTTACGACAGTTATCCCAGGCGCGAGCGGCGTCGATCAGGCCCGAGCCAACGCCGGAGTGAGCGACCTTCCGCCTCTGCCGGATGAAGTACACCAGCGGCTACGCGACTTCTACCTCGACCGCGTCGCCGCAAACATTCGGGGGCCTTACTAAACAGAGGTGAACGGCGGCGTTCGCGAATCCCCCGGTACTCATGGCAAGAATTCGGCGAGTGCGTCCGCCTTGAGGGGCCTCGGAACCATCGTGAATATACCGAAGAGGCGGGTTGATCAGGCATTGTGGTTGAGCATCGCTGGGCAAGGCTGCCGGACGGATTTAACTGGTCATGATGATTCGCCGAAACTCAATTACGGAGACGGTTGCGAACCAGGGGAAACCGTATCCTGAGGCCTCCAGCCTCGGTATGATCCGCAAGACTACCGGCGACGATCATCGCTGAGTTCTCACCCGGGAACCTTCGCAAAATTACCTGGGGCGATTCGGCGGAGGAGGTTACGGGACGGTGGTTTTCAGTTCACAAATTTTCCTCTTCTACTTTCTGCCGTTCGCTCTTCTGCTTTATTACGCCTTTCCCAGATCCTTTCGCTTGCCGGTCCTGACCGCGGTCAGCCTGGTTTTTTATGCCAAGGTCAAGCCTGAATACACTTTGCTGCTGGTGTGGTCGATCTGTGTCGATTTCACCTGCGGCAATCTGATCTACGGCCGTTGGCGGTTGATCGGGCCCGTAACTCGGCTGCCCGATGGCACCACACGGGCGTCGAATGTTCAACGAAAGTTGTTCCTCTTCCTGTCACTGGCGAGCAACCTTGGCATTCTGTGTTTTTTCAAGTACGCGGAATTTTTGGGTGATTCGGTCAACGAACTGCTGGGTGCGGCGCACGTTGCTACGCTGACGATCCCGCAGGTTCTTTTGCCGGCCGGAATTTCGTTCTACACCTTCGAATCGATTAGCTACGTGCTGGATATTTATTTCGGCAAAGCCAAGCCCGCCAGCGCGGGAGTGCCTGGGGAATGTTCATGGCTTGTGCGCGAGTTGCGCGGGCTCAACGCCTTTGCGTGTTATATCACGCAGTTCCCACATCTTGTGGCGGGGCCGATCATCCGGTTTCAGGATTTGGAAGGGCAACTGCATCATCGCGAACACCGCATCGATAAGTTTGCCAGGGGGATTTTTTTCTTTTCGCTGGGGATGGCGAAGAAAGTATTGCTCGCGAACCCGCTGGGGGACATTGCAGGCATTACGTTCGATCAATCACTGCATATGCGCTCGCTGGACGCATGGTTCGGGCTGGCCGCTTACAGCTTTCAGATCTACTTCGACTTTTCAGGCTACACCGACATGGCGATTGGCTTGGCGCTTATGATGGGGTTTGAATTTTCAAAGAATTTCGATTCACCGTACAAAGCCCACAGTATCACCGACTTCTGGCGGCGGTGGCATATTTCGCTCTCAACCTGGCTCCGGGATTATCTCTATATCCCACTTGGCGGGAATCGTAAGGGCGAAACCCTTACTTATTTCAATCTAATTACCGTGATGCTGCTGGGCGGTCTATGGCATGGGGCAGCTTGGAAATACGTTGTCTGGGGCGGCATCCACGGCGGTTGGCTGGTGGTTGAACGATTGCTCGGCAAACGCAGCTTTTACAGTTCGTCCCCCGCGGCCCTGCGAGTGATGACTACGTTCTTGATTGTGAGCATCGCTTGGGTCTTTTTCCGCGCGACAGGGGTGGCGGATGCGCTGCATTACCTCTTGTTAATGGTCAAAAGCTCGGCAAACGGGCCGTTGGCGGATCTAATGGCTACCAGGTTATACACCCGCTTGCATGTGACTATTCTATTCGTGTCGGCTCTGATCGCATTATTTGGTGTGCAGACGTGGGACCTGTCGAAGCGAGTCACGCCGGCGCGCGCGGCGATGGCCTTGGGGTTGTTCGCCATTTCAATCGGTCGCCTGGCGACACAGTCGAGCAATCCATTCTTGTACTTTCAGTTTTGAGCGCTCATGGAAGCAATCGGCGAAGAGAAGTTCGTGACCGATCGCCACGCGACGATCGGGGACGCCGCACAGCGGCGGGTGGCGGAGCGCGACGTCACCGTTCACCATCCGGTGGAGCAAGTGTCGCCCCTGATGCGCGGGGTACTTATCGGGCGAAGGACGTCGGTTGTAATGATCCTGGTGTTCCTGCTGCTCACCGTTGTGCCAGGCGCTTGGGCGCTGCTGGCGCAACTGTCTCCCGGTTCGCTCTTGCGTCAGAAATTGTCCAAACGTGGGTCACCCGCGACTTTCAAAACGCTGATCAATACGTCCTTGGAAGACTCCCCTCCCAACCGATGGATGCGGCGAACGTGGGAAGCATCTCTCTCGGGGTTAGATGACCGTCTCGGATATGTGCTGCTCGGAAAAGACGGGTTTCTGTTCTATGCGCCCGACTTCGACGCCTGCGTGGGCAAGCCTATCTTCGCCGCTGGGAACCCGGATGTCGTCAGCAATATCGTCGAGTACAACAATGCGCTCCGGTCGCGCGGCATTCATCTGGTAGTGCTGCCCGTTCCGACCAAGACCTCCATTCTTCCGTGGAAAATCGACCCGAATTACCCGCTTAGCGCTGGCCCGGCTTGCAACCCTGACCACCGAAGATGGGTCTCGACTCTCCAATCAAACGGCGTCGACGTGGTGGACCTCACCGACGAATTCTGGAACCTGGCGACCAGCGGTACCCTGCCGTATCAAGCACAGGACACCCACTGGACCCTGGATGCGACGGCAGTGGCGGCGAAGCGGCTGGTGGGGCATGTGGCCCCCTGGCTTGGGAACGAACCTCATAAGCAATACGCCACCCGCACCCGGACGACTTCGATCCCCAGCGATCTGGTCCAACTCATGCGGCTGGACGACGACATCAAACATTGGCCACCCATTCCGATGGTGGAGACTCAGGTGTTAATCGACGGTAAACCTGCTGAAGATATCGGACGACTCAACCGTGCTTGTGCTAGGGGATAGTTACGCCTTGAACTATTCGGCGGACGCGGCCGGCCTTTCAGCGCAACTGATGTTGGCGCTAGGAACCGATGTGCAGTGTATCGCGGGGGCTGGGCCGTCGTTTCCAGGTTCGCGCGAGGCGTTGATGACCCAACCCCACGCGCTGCTGCATAAGAAAGTAGTGGTTTGGGAATTCACTGCGCGCAACCTTCCTTTCGAGTCGATTCAGCTCCCTGCCAAATAGTAACCCTGTATCGTAATTTGACCCACCTGAGGGTCGATCCTCAGGCACGACCCTCTGTGCGGGGGGACAGCGCATTTCTGCCCGCCGCTCGATGCGATTTCGGTCGGGTCTCCCGATCCGAGTCGCGCTGTTAGTCTAAGAATGGCCATCGATAGTTGGCCGAACCAGCGATGCGAATGCCAGTTGGTGCGCCTCACGTATGGACGAATCAGGTCGAAGCGATCTCTTATTGCCCCACTGGCTTCAGATCCAGCGTCTCGACCGGCCTGCCGAGCATGAAATCGATCGTCCGCTGGCGGATGTTGGGAAGGAAGAAGATCGACGCGTAATGCCCGACCGGCGCCCAAAGGATTTTCGGGGAGCCGATCGCGGCGCGGAGGGCATCGGTCGATGCGCGGGGGATCACCTCGTCGCGGGCGGCGTTGATCATCAGGCACGCGGCCGGGTCGATTCGCGAGGCGAAACGGAGCGGCTCGACAGGGGCCACCAGGTTCTCAACGTCCGCGCGAGTCATCTTGCGCAGGGCCATCTCGGTGCGGAGGCCACGGGTTTCGCGGGCGCTGTAGGCGATGCCGGCCAAATCGCCGCCGGCGAGGATGGGGACCACGCGGGCGAACGTGCCGTCCACCCCGGCCGCCAGAGAGGTGACGATGCCGCCGAGGCTCACCCCCGCGATGCCGATCCGATCCGGGTCCACCTCCGGCCGCGAAGCGAGGATCGACCTTGCCCGCCGGATGTCCATGACCGTCTGCCGAACGGCGTCCACGCCAACGACCGGGTTCTCGCGGATCTTCTCGATGTGCGCCTTGTTCTTCGGTTTACGCGAGTTGTAAAAGGCCATCGGGACATAGAGGGCGGCGATCCCCTGCTCGGCCATCCCGCGGGCGATCCCGCGCGGGACGATCGAGGAGCCGTCGAGCACATCCAGCACGATGGCGGCCGGGATCTTCCCTCCCACTTTCCGGGGGAGATAGAGCTCGCACGGAACGACGTTGTTCTCCGGCCACGGGCTCTGATAGGGGGACGGGAAGACGAGCCAGTAGAAGCGCAGCGTCTCCTCCGTAGTGACCAGCCGCAGCGAATAATCGAATGTCTCAACCGGGTGATCGAACGCCTTGAGGCGTTCCGCCATCTCCGGTGACGCGCCCGCCGTTTTGAGCGGCTGGTCGGTTGCGCGACACGTCTCGACGGGCCCGCTCGACTGGGTGGAGGGGACAAAACTCTTCACGTCCAGCCCGGCGGCCGCCGTCTGTAGCGAGATCGCCGTTGCAAAGATGCAGACGCAGGCTACCAATCGGATGGGGCGGACCGGGATCGACAGGGTCAGGCTTCGCATAGTGGCCCATCCTACGCCGGGAGTCGAACCGAAGGCGCCTCCATGGAAAATCGGCCCGCAAGACAAATCGAACCGATGCGAATATAAACCCTTCGTGGCCGAGCGCTCTCTCGAACAGACATTGCGGGATCTGCCGAGTGTGGGCACCCGCGTCAAGGATCGCGGCTATCGCCAGGTCTGGCGGTTCGATCACGGGGGAAAAGGGTTCTACCTCAAGTTCTACCGCCGATCGGGCTTGCGCGACCGGGCGCGCCGGGCGTTCCGAGGGAGCCCGGCGGCGAGGGAATTCTACCGGCTCCAGTGGCTTCAGAAGGGGAATGTCCCAGCGCCGCGGGCGGTGGCGTTCCTGACCGGCTTTACAATCGCCGTCCCCGGCGCGGAGGCCGTCGAGGGCGACGCCGTCATCCTTGAGGCGATCGAGCCCTCGGTCCCGCTGGATGATTATCTAAGCGACCTCCAGCTTAGAGCGGCGGCCGCGCCCGACCACCGGGGGATCGTCCGGCAGGTGATCGAGATCGTTCATTGCTTAGGGGCGGCCGGTCTGGGGCATGACGACCTGCACCTGGGCAACTTCCTGCTTCGCGGCGGGACGGTCTTCCTGATCGACGCGTACGCGGTCCGGCGCGGCGGGTTGAAACAGCGCGACGTGCTGCAACTCGGCGCCAGCGTCGGCCGCTTCGCGACGCGGACCGATCTGCTTCGAGGCTGGCGGCGACTCGGCGGCGGCGACCGCCTCCCCCAACGCAACCCTGTGGCGCAGAAGCTCTGGGATGAGGCGCTCCAGCATGTCCGGGGAGACAATCGATACGTCGGCCGCATCGAGCTCCCGGCGGTTGACCTTCCCACCGAAGCGTCGCGCGGATCCTCATCCAGCGCCACAGAACCGGCAGCAGACGCGCCGCCGAGGCCGCTTCCGGATGGATGGACGGGCGTCTTCTTCCGAAAGACCAAGCACGCGCGCCGCTGGTCCGCGCTAAGCGGCCTGGAGATCACCGCGGACCAATGGCTGGCCGCGTGGCCCCCATTGCTCCGTCAGATTGAGGCGGATTCGCTTCCCGTTCTGAAGCGGAGTCGCAGCGGCGACGTGCTCGCGGCGAGGCTACGACTGGCCGGGCGCGACGTGGACGTGATCATCAAGCGGCCGCGGCGTCGGTACTGGTATCGATACGTCAACGAGATCGGCCGCGGGTCGCGTGCCCGCCGGGCCTGGTTCAAAGCCTGGGGCCTGATCATCCGGAACATCCCGACCGCGTGGCCGGTGGCGCTGTTCGAGCGGCGCACGTTAGGCTACACGACTGACAACCTGTTCATCTGCGAGCGCGTCCCGGGCCCGACGCTCTGGTCGATCGATTACGACGCGCTGGCGCCATTGGACCGGGAGAACCTGCTGCGGCGCACCGGCCGACTGCTGGCAAGGATCGATCGGATGGGCCTGTCGCATTTCGACGCCAAGGCGAGCAACTGGATCGTTCGAGCCGACGAGATAACGGGCCCGGAGCCGGTCCTGATCGACGTCGATGGCATCCGACGCCGCCGCTGGGAGGCGTTGGGCATCCGGCGCCTGCTGCGCAGCCTCCTGGAGCACCGGCAGTACACGCCCGCCGATTCTTTGGCATTGTGCCGCGGGTACGCGCCCTATGCGGCGCTCCGCTGGGAAGAGGGTGCGCCCGAGGACGATCCGCCGGCCGACGACGATGCCGAAGAGGGCGCGGAACCCGATGCGGAAGCCGATCCTGAAGACGGGGCCGATCGCTCCAATTCCGAAGCCTCCGACGATTCGCACCCCCGGTCGAGCACCGCCCGCCGGACAAGCCCCCAGACGACGGGGCCACGAAAGCCAACCCCAACGTGACGCGCCCGATCGAACTGCGACAACCTCCTAAGCGCATCCTGATCATCAAGCCCAGCGCGGTTGGGGACGTCGTCCACGCCCTGCCGATCCTGAACCTTCTACGCGCCCGCTGGCCGGATGCCCGGATCAGTTGGCTCGTGACGCCGGCCTGCGCCGGCATCCTGGACGGCCATCCGCAGTTGGACGAGTTAATTCGATTTGACCGCAAGGGCTTTGGGCGCGGTTGGAGAAGCCCCAGCGTTCTTTCCGCCCTGCTCGCCTTCGCGGCCGGGCTGCGTCGGCGGGCGTTCGATCTGGTGATTGACCTTCAGGGCCTTTTTCGGAGCGGATGGCTCGCCGGGGTGACGGCCGCCCCGGTTCGGGTGGGGCTGGGGGACGCGCGGAAGGGGCGTCCCTCTTTTACACCCACCGAGTGGCAGTGGGAGCGGGCGAGCGGCATGCGCTGGAGCGATACCTGTGCGTGACGGAGGCATTGGGGATCGGCCGCTCGCCGATTCGATTTGTGTTCCCAACGGATGAGGCGGATCGCAGCGCTGTCGCGCGGATGACGCCAGATCGATACGCGGTGCTTGTCCCGGGGACCAACTGGGCGACCAAGCGCTGGCCGATCGAGCATTTCGCGGGGCTTGTCGCCCCGTTGCGCGACCGGTTCGGCTTGGCCACCGTCGTGGCGGGGACACCCGGGGAGCGGCCGCTCGCGTCAGCCATTGGGGGCGCGGTGAACCTGGCGGGACAGACGAACCTGCGGCAACTGGTGGCGCTGCTCGAGCGGGCCTCGATTGTCGTCGCCAATGACAGCGGTCCGATGCACATCGCCGCCGCGCTGGGGCGGCCGCTGGTGACAATGTTCGGGCCGACCAACCCGATCCGCACGGGGCCGTTCGAGCGGTCGGACAGCGTCATACGCCTCGATATCGCCTGTTCCCCCTGCTACCGACGGCACTGCGTTCACCAGAGCTGTCTAACGTGGGTGAGTCCCGAAGCGGTGATGGACATGGCGGGCCTTCAAGTCGGTCGAGCAAGAGCGATTCGGGAAGGAAAGGTGGATTGATCACGGAGGGCGGCGCCGCCGTCCACGAGGCGGGCGGCACACGGAGTGTGGCTGCTACAGGAGCTGGTCGATCTTGGCGGCGCAGATGAAATCGTTCTCTGAGAGGCCGCCGACCGCATGGGTGCTGTACCGGACGCGGCAGGCGTTGTACCCGACTTCGAGGTCGGGGTGATGGTCCTGGGGGTGTGAAACCCACGCCGTCGCGTTGACGAAGGCCATCGTTTCGTAATAGTTCTTGAATCGATAAGTCTTGGCGACCTGCGGCCCATCGATCGCCTCCCAGCCCGGCAGGGCCGCCAAAAGTGCGGCGACGCGGTCGGGCGCGAGCGGCGGCGTCCCCTCTTTGCACGGCCCGCAATGCTGGGCGGCCAGGGAGAAGCGGTCGATCGGGATTTCATGAGCGGTCATGGGCGTCCTCGTGAATTGACGCAGGTCGCGTCGCGTCTGACCGATGAGAGGATAGGGGCGCCTTTGCCACGAGGAAAGCTCATCGGATCCAACAACCCGTGAGGCCGTGACGACATGCGATGGGTGATTGGCGACGTTCATGGGATGCTTGTCCCGCTGGAAGGCCTTCTCCAGGCGATCGAGCCCCGCGACGCGGCCGCCCGATTCTTCTTCGTTGGTGACTACGTCAACCGCGGCCCGAATTTGCGCGGCGTGATCGATCGCCTGCTCGCCCTCGCCGCGGCCGGCCGCGCGCTTCGCCCGGGGGAACCATGACGACGTGCTGGACGTCATCCTGAACGGCCGCGGCTATGCCGGCGTGCCCGAGGATGGCGATCCTGTCGCCGCTTACACCTGGTTCATCAACTTCGGACTGGACTGGACACTCCACAGTTACGGCGTCGATGTCGCCGACATCGAACGCGTAACGGCCGCCCCAACCCGAGAAGCCATCCAGGCCCTCTTCGAGCCCGTGCCGGCCGCCCATCGGGATTTTCTACGGCGGCTGCCCCCCGTGATCGACGACGAGCCGGACCTGTTCGTGGCCCACGCGATGTGGGGCCCACAGGACACGGATACTGATTTTGCCGGCCAACTCTGCAATCGCGCGATTCTTCGCAACAAGATCATCTGGGGCCGCTACGGCCCTGAGATCATGGATCGCAAGCGCTGGGCGCGGACGGGCTATTTTGGCCACACGCCCGTGGAGCACTTCCCGCTGTCGGTGACCAAGGCCAGGAATGAGCCGATCCGCGGGCCGAGCATCGTGCTGGTCGATACGGCGTCGGCGCTTGTGCCGCATGGCCGCCTTTCGGCCGTCTGCCATGAGAGCGGCGAACTGATTCAGGTTGATCGCGCCGGCCGCTTGATCGACCCGGAATAATCGGTGTAACGTTCGTAGGGACCGCATTGCGGTCCGCACCTCTCCCGTGCCATCGGCGAGGCGGCCGTGTTTGACCGAATCAACTGCGCTGTGGCGGACCGCGGTGCGGTCCCTACGGGACGTAATGAGCCCCTCCGCCGTCGGCCTTAATATGACCGAACCCCCACCGCCCCCTCCTCGCGGCGACGCCGCCGCTCTGCGGCCGCACGCGTTGAAGATCGCGCTGCTCCAGCCCCAGATCGCGCCCAACACGGGGAACATCGGCCGCCTCTGCGTCGCCACCGGGACCGAGCTCCACCTGGTGCGGCCGCTCGGGTTCATCCTCTCCGACGCCAAGCTCAAGCGCAGCGCCATGGACTACTGGCCGCGCCTGCGCCTCACCCTGCACGACGACACGGCCGCCTTCCTCGCCGCCAGCGGCGGCGCGGCAAATCGCTGGCTCTTCTCCACTCGCGGCGACGTCCCGCTCTGGCAAGCCGACTTCCGCGACGGCGACTGGCTCCTGCTCGGCAGCGAAACGCGCGGATTGGACGAGGCCCTGCTTCAGTCACACCCCGGCCGCACAGTGAGAATCCCGCAGGCGGAAGGGGAACGATGCCTCAACCTCAGCTCGGCGGCGGCCGTGGGGTTGTATGAGGCGATGCGGCAAGGGGATTCACAGCGAGGCCTCGATCCGACTGACGCATCACGAGAGGCTCGACGATGATCACAACGGTGACTCTTCGTCCCCGAACTCATTGCTGCTCATCATGGATATCAAGAGCGGAGACATCCCGCAGACAATGGGCGGAAAGCCGGTTGTTTCAACGCCTTCCTGTATCGCCATTGGCACGTGGATGGCGATGGATGGTGAAACGTCGATAGCGCCGACCGACGAAAAAGCGAGCCTTCTGGAACGCCCCGGTTTCTGCAAGCTGTTTCGCGGCGTTATAGCGACTCCGAGAAAAGAGATCCACGTCTGCACCGTGCTCCTGCACGCTGTCGCGAAACTGGCTGTATCGCGTTCCCAAAGTACGGTCGAGATCTGGGCGAATAGAGAGCGCGAACCAAGTGAGCTGTGCGTGGTGGTCAGCGCGTAAGCTTCACGGATCAGGCGAAAGCATGTGGCCACGCCCGGCTATTGTGCGCCCCGCGAATGTTCCGCACGAGAGCCGGTCATGCGACGAAGCGGTACGTCCGTTCAACACACCCTCGTGCTAACGCCTTCGCCAGAATTGACAGCGGACGGACCGGCATCACCCAATTCCGCCCCGTGCACGAATCGGCCGCTTTGGCTACAGTCGGGAGGAGATGAAATACGCGATCATTATCCCCGACGGGGCCGCGGATGAGCCATTGAAGGAGCTGGGCGGGAAGACACCGATCGAGGCGGCCCATACGCCGAACATGGATGCCATCGCCATGAGCGGCCGCCAGGGGCTGGCGCGGACGGTTCCGGAGGGGTTTGAGAGCGGCAGCGACGTGGCGACCATGTCGCTCCTGGGGTACGACCCGGCCGTCTACCACACTGGGCGGGCGCCGCTGGAGGCGGCCGCTCAGAAGATCCCGCTGGAGCCGAGCGACTGGGTTTTTCGCTGCAACCTTGTCACCACGGCGTCGGGCGTCATGAAGGACCACTCGGCCGGGGGGATCACCAACGCCGAGGCGCGGCAACTTCTGTTCGACCTGGCCGAGGTGATCCGCGAGCCGGGGTTTGAGTTCTTCCAGGGGGTGAGCTATCGGAACCTTCTTGTCTATCGCGGGCAGCAGCCGTTCGAGCTGAAGACCAAGCCGCCGCACGAGATCCCTGAACAGCCGCTGGAAAAGTGGTTGCCGACGGGCACCGGCAGCGAGATCCTCCGGCGGATCATGGACGTCTCGGCCAGCCTCTTCGCCCACAGCGACGTCAACCGCGCCCGGCGCGAGCGGGGAGTGAACCTGGCGACGCAAGTCTGGCTTTGGGGCCAGGGGCACGCGCCGAACATGCCGACGTTTTCAGACCGATTCGGGGTCGGCAGCGGCTGCATGATTACCGGGGTCGATCTGCTCCGCGGGCTGGCGGCGTTGCTCGGCTGGGAGGTTCAGGAGGTTGACGGGATGACCAGCTTCCACGACACGAATTACGCGGGCCAGGGCGAGACGACGGCCGCAATGCTCGACAAGTACGATTTGGTCTTCTCACACATCGAAGCGCCCGACGAGGCGAGCCACCAGGCCGACTGGAAGACGAAGGTGGATGCGATCGAGCACATCGACAAGCACGTCGTCGGCCCGGTACTGGAGAAGCTGCGGACGTTCCCCGAATGGCGGGTGATGGTCCTGCCCGACCACCCGACGAACATCGCCACGCGAACTCACGGTTACGCCCCGACTCCCTTCACGATCGCCGGGACGGGCGTCGCGCCGACGCAGCGGAAGCCCTACTCAGAACAAAACGCGGCCGCCGGCGGGTTGAAGCTCGAGCGGGGGCATGAATTGATGGGGCATTTCCTGCGGGGGTGAGAAGCCGCGACGTCTGCCTCCGCCGAGCGCGATCGGCCAGGTTTGGGGATCGATCGTTGACCCCGAAGTGGGAGCCATGGAACCAATCAGGGCAGAGTTCACCTACACCGCCGAAGACCTCAGCGAGGGGTATCGATACGGGATCAAGCTTCGCCGCAGGACGCTTCGATCCCGGCAGGTCAAAAAAGGTCTTTTCGGCTGGGCCCTTTTCGTTGTTTTGACCGTCGTGCTCGCGAGCTTAGTCCACCGGAAGCCCTCCCCAGCCCGCGGCGCCACCCTACCGTCTGGCGACGCGCCGGCGAGCGAGTTCAGCGAATTGGTCCTGCCGGTCATCCCGTGGCTTGTCCTCTTCTTGTGCATCTACGCGTTCTTTCGATATGCGCAGCGAAATATTGGCAAATCACTGCTGGAAAATAACCCGACGCTGCAAATCCAGAAGGAAATTCTGTTCCACGATGAGGGGATTGATTATGGCGACGCAACGGTCCGGACTCGATACCAATGGGCCATCGTCGCCGATTGGGAGGAAGCCGACCATTGCCTCCTCATCTCTCTCCCCGGCCCCGCCGGTTTGGCCATCCCCAAACGAGGCTTCCGCGACGCGTCTCAGGTTGCGGAGCTGAAAGAGGTGCTTCGGGCCAGGGCAAACCGGCCGGCGGGCGGGTTCCCGGTCGGCCCGGCAGGGCCCGCCGTGGCAACTTTGCTGGCTTCGTCGACCGAGTCGAAGACGTGAGGTAAACTCGACTCGACGTCAGGCGTATGAGTCAATGCGACCGCTGTGCGATGGACTGCGGCCGCGAGAGCAAGTCGTGTTGGCTGTGGGTGGTGCACTCTGTCAGAAATCCCCAAGATGAGTTCCGGCCCCCTTCAATCCATTGCCCCCTGCGTCGTGAGCCATAACCTCGCACTGGGGGGTGCGCAGATCGCCGTGCTGCGGATGATTTCCGCGCTGCCCGACTGGGTGCGGGATCGCACCACCCTCTTTTGCCAGTCGGACGACATGCCGCTACTCGATGCGGCCTATCGGAACGGGTTTTCGGTCGGGTCGATCACCCGCCAGGCCCCGGCGGACGCCTCCTGCTGGGTGCTGAGCTACGGCGACCTGACCGGCCTGCCGGAGCGGCCGACGTCGGTCTTGCTCCACTCCTGGGATGATGAGGGGTGGCGATACATCAATAAGGCCTACGGGCACCTGCGCGGGGTCACGGTCGCGGGCGTGTCGGGGCAGGTGTTGGATCGGTTCGCGCCGTGGGTGGCCAGGGGCGGGCACTCGGTGGCGGGGGTTCTGCCGCCGCCGGTGACGGAATTTGCGTCGGTGAAGGGGCGGCTGAATAAGAATCGGATTGTCGTCGTCTGGATGGGGCGGCCGCTGGAGAGCAAGGGGCTCTTGACGCTCCCTTACCTGCTCGCGCTGGACCCGCGGATTGTCGTCCGGGCGTACACGGGAGCGGAGACGGCCGCCCACGCGTATACGCGGCGGAAGCAGGCGGAGACGCTCGACAAGCTGCTCAAACTCGCCCGCAAGTTGAAGGTGCTAGACCGGCTCGACCTGCGGCCGCTGAGCTTCGACGCCTTCAGCTACCAGGATCGGCTTCGCGGGGCGCACGTCCTTTTGGGCAACAGCGAGCGGGAAGGGTTCCTGCTTACGGCAGCCGAGGCGCTCAGTTGCGGCGTGCCGGCGGTGGTGACGCGCTCCTGCGGGGTGGCGGATTTCGTCACGGACGAAGTCAACGGCGCGCTGATCGATTGGAACGCCAACCCGCGAAAGCTGGCGAAGGCGGCCTACGCGGCGATTTTACGCGCGATTCCATGCAAAGCGATGACGTGCCTCGCCTCGGCCGAAAGCCTCTCCTTGGCGGCTGGGTATCGCAAAGCGCACGGCGGCACGCTGGCCCGGATGACGCACACGAGCCTCCAGTGCGACACCCCGCGGGTGACGATCGCCGTCCGCATCCACAAGGGGATGCCGATCGAGCATCTCGACGACGCCGTCAGCAGCGTCGCCCTGCAGACCTGTCGGCAGTTCAAGACCATCCTGCTGGTGGACGGCGACTGGGCGTACGGCGAATACCTGGCCGGGCGATACGATCTGCCGCTGATCTGCACTGGGCTGGAGCCGGACATCACCCATTGCTCGGGGCTTCATCGCCGGGGCGTCGAGCAGTGCGACACCGAGTTTTACAAGCCGCTCGACTACGACGACCAGCTTCTCCCCGACTACCTCGGCCGCGCGCTGGCCACGCTCGACGGCCGCCCCGCCGATGTCTACGGCTGCCTGCTGACGACCCTGGAAGACGGGGTGTACGGCCCCCGTAAGTGGCCCCATAAGCCGCTTGAGACGATGTTCACCGGGAATAGCGATGACAACATGCTCCCGCACTCGTCGGTGATGATGCGGACGGCGTCGTGCCGCCTTGCCGGGAACTATCAGGAGAAGGCGGTTGGGCTCGGGGCGGACGACTACCACCTGTGGTATCGCCTCTTCAAGACCGGCGCCCGGTTCGTCCGGGACGACGCGGTGCGGAACGTCGTTTACCGAATTCATGAGAAGAACTCCCTGAAGATCCGCCGCGCGCGGTATGGGCCGCCGCCTGCTCCGGCTGGGCAGGGAGGGCTGGGGCTGGGGCGGTTGATCGCGGGGGCGACGGCCGCGTCGATCGCGCTGTGGGCCGCGCCGAACCTCAAGCCGGGCGGCGCCGGGGAAGCGACGCAGACCGGGACGACCGATCGGCCGCTGGAGAAGGCGGGCGGAACGCTCCCGAACACAGCGCCCCCGCCGCCAGACGCGGCCACCGTACGGTCGTCCGCCGACGCAGCGCCAGACCGCGATCCGAAATCAGGTAAGCCGCAGGAGAAGAAGCGGCCGATCAAGGTGACCCCGCCTCAGTCCTAATCATTCAGCGAGCCGCGCCCGTCAGGAAGCGGTCCTCCGACCCCTCCGCACCGCCCGACCGTTGGAAACGAAACGTCGGAAAGCCGGGTCTGCCAGCGAGCCTCCCCCGGAAGAATTCGCGGCCCCGCCTCCGTGCGGACGTGGATCGCTCATCGAATAAATCAGTCGCCGACCACGGCGACTGCCCGCTTCCGGCCCGCGCCGCTCGTGGGAAGCGGTCCACTTACAATAGGTTCTCTCAAGGGCGATCACTCGCCGAGCGGTCGAGTAGACTGTTTTGGAACGACCGCCCCTTTTCGCTTCGACGTTACTTCCGCTAAGCTACTGCGCGTCCGATTGAACGGCCGGGCTCCGCACCGGCGGCCAACCAACCGCTCCTCGGCTTCGGCCCACAACAGATGGGCCCTGGGCCTCCAACAACACACGAAGGCTTAGCCCCGCGCAGGTGGATGCGGGCGATGGCGACTCCGCCGGTCTGGCCGGCGAGAGAGGTCACGCCACGTCGCACACCGCATAACGTGGGCGGCCGCCGACCGATCTGAAAGGATCTTGCGATCATGGGCCACATCGACTGGAAGCGGGCGCTTGGGCTGACATCGGATGGGATGAGCGTCGTTGACGAGCGCAATGAGCTCACCCGCTATATCAACCTAAAGCTGGCGGCGCTGGGCGCTCCGGCGGCCGGTCGGGCGGAAGAGACGGCGTTCCTGGACGTCGCCCGCGACCTGCTGGCGGACTATCAGGAGTTCTCGCGCCTGCTCGATGGGCATTTGTGCCCGGCGGATCAGCGGATCCAGAGCTTCCTGGACGAGCATCTCGCGTCGGAGTCGCTGATGGGGCCGATCCGGCTCCCTTCCCGCACGTTTGTGGTGGACCGCCACGGGCTGGCGCGGGAGTTGTCGCTGCCGATCGGCGAAGACAAGTACGGCAACGAGCTGGTCGAGAGCTATCGCGTGGGCCAGGGCGTGCTCCACAACCCGCGCAGCGATCGCCGTACGACGCAGGGAGTCTTCCATATCGCCGAAGGAGGCCTGCCGATCCCGGCCGACAAAGTCTCGGTGCCGTTGCACGTGTATGGCAATCTTCTTCACGCCGCGCTGAACCCGCCGCGCGAGCTGCTGGCGCTGCCGTTCACCGCGCGGCAGTCGGAGCGCGCGGAGCTTTTCTGCTCGCTGTTGCTTCGCCCGGTGGTCTGCCCGGAGGTGCCGGGGTTCATCGCCCGAAAATCGATGGAGATCCGGTTCTTCGCCCCGGGCGGGCTGATCTCGAATATCGACTTCGTCGAATCGATCTTCGGCAACGCCGGGGACCCCTATCTGCCCGACCAGGACGCGGGGCTCGACATCGAGCATTGGACCGGGCACACCGGCTGCATCATCCTGGCCCCGCATCTGCCGGGCCTGTCGAAGAAGCTGCTGGGCCTCCCTCACTGGGACCACGCCACCACCCGACAGCGGGCGCAGGGCATGTGCTGGAAGACCGAAGCGGAGACGTACAACGACGGCAAGGCGTTCAAGGTCACCTGCCGCACGACGGCCGGCGTCATGGTCACGCTGATCGCGGACAACTATTACGGTTACAGCAAGAAGGAAGTGAAGACGCAGATCAGCTTCTCGGCCAACCTGTTCGGCCTGGCCGAAGAAGAGCACGCCGGCGGCGCGCTCGCCTTCGCCAGCTACAGCCTGGGGGAAGAGTTCCACGTTGACAGCCACATTCAAAGCAAGGGGTATCATTTCGCGGAAGCGATGGCGCTGCGGGGCAGCCAGGTGGAGGTGATGCCCGAGGGGTACGGCATCGACCGCGCCGACGATTCCATCATCTACATCCCCGAAGACACGCGCATCAATCTGCCCCGCCAGCGCGTGAGCTGGTCCGCGGGCGGCGTCGCGCGCGAGATCAAGCTTCTTCCGGGGAAGGTCTACGTCCACCCCACCGGCTACAAGATCCGCATGGAAAAGCACCCCGGCGCGCCGAGCTGGCGGCTGGTCGGCACGGTGGCCGAAGGGACGTTCTGCCACAAGCCGTGCACGGTCTCGGGCGGGGGGAAGAGCGAGATCTCCAAGTCGATCGTCGATGCCGTCGTCTATGGCGCGATCTTCACCGCCGACCTGCGGACCGACCTGGCGCAGGTGGACATGATCTTCAATCGCGTCTACTCCGACCGGCACCTGCCGCAGTTCGCCCACAATTACACGAATCGCCCCAGCCGCCCGATCCTAAGCCCGCTCCGGTCGCTGGGGTCGGTCATCAAGCTGCTTACGCCGTCGCCGGGGGAGTTCACCGACGAATACAACGCGTGGCTGGAGTCGATCCCCGATCACGTCCGATCGCTCGTCTTCTTCATCAAGCGGTTCTACAAGCCGCAGTGGGGGACGAACTGGCGCGACCATTTCACGGTCGATGAGGTCAATGGCTCGCCCGGCCACGAGCTGAAGCTCGACAACCGCAAAGCCGTCGGCAGCTACCTCCGCGTCGGGCAGTCCGACGAAGGCGGGTGGCGGCTGTACAAGCTGCGCCAGGACTTCATCGCCGCCGACAAGGTGCAGATGGAGGACGACATCTCCGCGTCGGTGGTCGTGCGGACTGAGCTGCTTGCGCACCTGCCCAAGTCGTACGAGAACCCCAGCCTGAAGGTGGTCGAGAACTGCGAATACCGGCTCTTCCAGCGACCCGACGAAGCGATCCATCGCGGGTTCGACAAGCAGACCGAGCTGGACATGTCGCGGCCGGGGCTCTTCGCCTCCAACTATCAGCCCATCTCGGCCGCCGAGGCGCGCGAGATGACCGACGACTCCATCGGCTTCGAGAAGTTCACCCCGCCGATGCGGAAGGTCATCGCGGATATCGCCGTGAAAGGCTCCGGCTATGTCGTCAGTTCGGCCAACCCGCGGATTGTTGAAGGGAAACCGAGCAAGAACCCGCGCTACCTGCAGATTCGCCCTGACGTGTCGCGGCCGCGGGACCGGTACCTGGCGGAGGTCGCCGTGCGGCTCTATCGCCGCATCCCCTGGAACGAGAAAGTGGTCTTCCCCGTCACCGCGGTCCTGAGTGGGCGGCGCAACAACCCGGCCGACCCGGCCGCGGGCATTCGGCCGCTGGCGGTCTACAACCCGATCCACTACCAGGAGCTGCCTGAGCTGTTCATGGATTACATCTGCAGCTTGACCGGCAAGAGCCCCTCGACAACGGGCGCCGGCTCGGAAGGCGCGCTGACCAAGGGCCCGTTCAACGCCCTGCTCCCCTGTGCGGACCTGAACAACGCGCTGGTCGAGCGCGATCCTGACCGGCTACGACGGCTTTTCGACGGCCGCCGGTTACGTCGGGCCCGACGTCCGCGTTGACCACGACATCAGCCTGCTGATCCCGGAGATCTGGGCCCGCCTGACCCCCAGCGAGCGGCGCGTCCCGTTCCTGATCGACAACAAGTACCTCACCAAAGTCCCCGACATCGAGGTGGACGGCCGGATCGTCCGCTCCAGCCGATTGGGCTACCGGATCACGGCGAAGTTCGTGCATGACTTCTTCGGGCGGGTGTTTGACAGCCCGTCGAAGGTCTTCGATACCGCCATTCTCTGCCCCGAATGCCAGAGCCTGACGGCATACGTCGAAGGGGTGGACAACATCGTCGAGGCGCAGCAGCGGGTCGCGCTGGGGTACTTCGAGGACGGGGGGATCGACGCCCTCTGCCCGCCGTTGCAGGCGCTGGTCCGCCTCATGGCGGCCGACCCGCAAACAGCCGACGTGGAATCGCCGGAGCTGCGGGCGATGTTCACACGAGAATACCTTCTGGCCAGCGAGTGGTACCAGGAGCGCCTCCGCACCAAGCAGCGGCGCGACATCGTGCTGTGGCGGCGGCACGTCGATTACCTGTCCAACTTCCTGGCCCGCCAGAGCCACCGCGACGTGGCGAGCCGCATGGGGATCACCGACCGACTGGCCGCCGCCCGGCACCGCCTGGACGAGGTCACCCGGCCCCAGTACCTGGACCAGCTCCGCGGCACAATCGGCGCTGACCCGCTCTCGGCTATCCCGTCCGAGGTAGCGGGCCGGCGGACTGAATCCGTTGACGGCCGGGAAGCGGTCCTGGAGCCGGCGATGTGACGGCCGCCGGAGCGAAGGATTGCGCCTTTCTTGTCGCTTTCTACCCTGGCGTTCTTGGCGCCTTGGCGTTCATCGAATCTTCCTTCGTCCTGGTGCGAAGAGATTTGAACGCCAAGCCGCCGAGAGCGCCAAGGAAGAGGCAAGAAAGCTCGGCGCGGAGGATGGCCGTAGGCCCGCGACCGCGAAACTTGCTTCACAACCCCAGTTCGATCTTCACGCTCTCAAAAGCGGCGACGGCCATCGCCAGATCTTCGCGGGAGTGGACGGCCGACATCTGCACCCGGATTCGCGCCTTCCCCTGCGGGACGACGGGGTAGAAGAAGCCGATGACGTAAACCCCCTTCTCCAGGAGCCGCTCGGCCATAGTCGCGGCGACGCGGGCCTCTCCGAGCATGATGGGGACGATCGGATGTGCCCCTGGGGCGATGTTAAATCCAGCATCGGTTATCGCCGTGCGGAACCAGCGTGTGTTCTCCTCCAGCTTGTCGCGAAGGGCCGTCGAACCGGCGAGCAGCTCGATCGCCTTGAGCGATGCGCCGACGATCGGAGGGGGAAGGGAGTTTGAGAACAGGTACGGCCGCGACCGCTGGCGGAGCAGTTCAATCACTTCGGCCCGGCCCGAGGTATATCCGCCGCTGCCGCCGCCGAGCGCTTTGCCGAGGGTGCCGGTGAGCACGTCGATCCGGCCGGTCACGCCGTGGTGCTCGGGCGTCCCCCTGCCGGTGCGGCCGATGAAGCCCGTCGCGTGCGAGTCGTCCACCATCACCAGCGCATCGTACCGGTCCGCCAGATCGCAGATCGCCGCGAGGTTGGCGATCGTGCCGTCCATCGAGAAGACGCCGTCCGTCGCGATCATCCGGAAACGCTTCTCCCGCGTCGCGAGCAGCTTGGCCTCCAGGTCGGCCATGTCATTGTTCTTGTATCGATGGCGTTCGGCCTTGCAGAGACGGATGCCGTCGATGATCGACGCGTGGTTCAGCTCGTCGGAGATGATCGCGTCCTCGGGCCCGAGCAGCGTCTCAAACAACCCTCCGTTCGCGTCCCAGCAGGAGGAATAGAGAATTGTGTCGTCGGTCCCGAGGAAGCCGGAGATGGCGCGCTCAAGCTGCTTGTGCGGGAGTTGCGTGCCGCAGATGAAGCGGACGCTGGCCATGCCATACCCCCACCGCTCGGCGGCCGCCTGCGCGGCCTGCACGACCAACGGGTGATCCGCCAGGCCGAGGTAGTTGTTGGCGCACAGGTTCAGCGCCTGCTTGCCCGCGCTCCCCACGCCGACGTGTGCGGACTGCGGCGTGGTGATGACGCGCTCGGTCTTGAACAGCCCGGCGGAACGGATCTCGTCAAGCTGCTGGCCGAGATGTGTTTTCAGTCGGTCATAGGGCACTGGATGATCCTCCGCGAGTTGATCTGTGTCGTTCCGAACATCCCCGTATTGCGGCAAGGCGCGTCTCGTCGATCGGCGCCCCAGCGAGCCGCGCCCGTCAGGAAGCGGTCCACCGCGCTCACCGTTAGAGTGATCCTTGCCCGCCATCGGACGCCCGGCGACCAAAGTTGCGGACCGCTGTCGTTGGGGCGCCTCTTGCCGATCAGCGTACTTGCGAGCCGCGCCCGTCAGAAAGCGGTCAACGGCGCTCACGGTCAAAGCGGTCCCCGCCCGTCAACGGACGTCCGGCGGCCCAAGGTCCGGACCGCTCCCCCACGGTCGCGGGTCGTTGGGGCGCGCGCGGTTTGAAATAAGCGGCGATCAGGCGATCACGTCGCGAAGCACATTGCCATGGACGTCAGTCAGGCGAAAATCGCGGCCGCCGTAACGGTATGTGAGGCGCTCGTGATCGATCCCAAGCAGGTGGAGGACCGTCGCCCAGAGGTCGTACACGGTGCATTTGTTCTCGACGGCGTAGTAACCCAGGTCGTCGGTCGCGCCGTAGACCGTGCCGCCGCGGACGCCGCCGCCGGCCATCCAGACGCTGAAGCCGTACGGGTTGTGGTCGCGGCCGTCGCTCCCCTGCGAAAACGGGGTGCGGCCGAACTCGCCCGCCCAGACGATCAACGTATCGTCCAGCAGCCCGCGCGAGCGGAGGTCCTTAATCAGGCCGGCGATCGGCTGATCGACCTGGAACGCCATCGCCGTGTGCCCCTTCCGCAACGCGCCGTGCTGGTCCCATGGGTTGGGCGGGCCGCCGGCGCCGATGTTCTTGGACAGGCAGCTTAACTCGATGAACCGCACCCCGCGCTCGATGAGTCGCCGCGCCAGCAGGCACTGACGGGCGTAACCGGCCTTTTCGCGATCGCCGGAATCGAGTCCGTAAAGCTGTTTGGTAGCGTCGGTTTCGCCGGAGATGTCGCAGAGTTCGGGGACGGCCGCCTGCATGCGGAAGGCGGTTTCGTAGTTGCGGATGGCCGCCTCGACCTGCGCGTCGGCGGTGTCGGTCAGGAACGTTTGATCGAACTGCCGGGCGAAATCGAGCCGACGGCGCTGCGCGTCGCCGCCCTCACGCGGGCGGATGTCGCGGATCGCCTCCGGCTGGTCGGCCTTGAGGATCGACCCCTGATGGTCCGCGGGAAGAAAGCCGTTGCTGAAGAGGCTCACCCCGCCGTGTGGCGCGACGGCGTTGCCGCTCCGCAGCACGACATACCCCGGCAGGTCCTGGTTCTCCGTCCCCAGGCCGTAGGTCGCCCACGCGCCGGCGCTGGGGTACCCCATGATCGGGAAGCCCGTGTGCATGAAGAAGTTCGCCTGCGCGTGCTCGTTCACCGACGAGGTCATCGACCGGATGATCGCCAACTCGTCCACCACCGTCGCGATGTGCGGGAACATGCTGCTCACCGGGATGCCGCTGCGGCCGGCCGGGGAGAACGGGAACGGGCTGGCCATGATGTTCCCGTTGCTGTTGAACATTGTCCGCTCAACTTTCACCGGCATCGGCTTGCCATGATCGCGCTCCAAGCGGGGCTTGGGGTCGAACGAATCGACGTGCGAGACGCCGCCGGACATAAAGCAGAAGATGACGTGCTTCGCCCGCGGCAGGTGATGCGGCGGCGACGCGGCCGCCGGAGTCTGTTCCGACGCCTCCGCCGAACGGCCCATCAGCCCCGCCAGCGCCACCGCGCCGAAGCCGGTCGAGCAGGCCCGCAACAATCGACGACGGGAAATCGGATCGATTCGGCTTATCACAAAAAGCTCTCTTCGTCGGGCACGACGAACTATCGAAGGTAGATGAACTCTTTGAACGTGAAGATCCCCCGCGCAACATCCGCCCAAAGCCCTTTCTCATCGAGCGGGCCGCCCGTGGGGCCGAGGCCGGCGATCTGCGCCCCCAGGCCCGCCAGAGCGGCTCGTGCGGTGGCGACCTGGTGGCGACCGGCATCCGACAGGGCCGCGTCGATCGTCGCTTCGGTGATCGGCATGCCCGCGGCCGCCGCCGAACGGGCCACTTCTTCGGCCGTCAGCGCTCGATCATAAAGCTGCGCCTGGAGAATCCGGCCCGTCAGCGACTTGTTCCCACCCACAGGCAAGTGGCGAACACCGAACCCGACGACGGCCTCGCCCGCCTTGAACTCGATCGGCCCGCTCGATCGATAGGGCGCGCCGTAGAGCTGCCCGTCCCGATACACGGTGATCGTCCCGTCGCTGGCGTAGGTCGCCGCGATGTGAACGGGGCGGCTGACGGCATCCCGTTCGACTGGGCCGTTCAACGCCTGGGATCGATGGAAGAAGTCGCTGCCGGCAATCCAATGGCCTGCTTCCCGCTCGCCGAAGACGATCGCGTCGAACACCCCGCCGCTGCGCGTCTGAAGCGTCATCACCCCGCCCCCCTGCTGGGTCAGCGAATCGAGCTGTACCCACGCTTCGAGCGTCTTTTCACGGATCGACTGGCGCAACGGCGCGGTGATGACGTGGCCCCCCTGCCTGACCGCCAGCGCACCGTTGTCGATCTGAGCACCCTGGAACCCTTCGCCATGCATCGAGCCAACCGTGTCGCGCAGGTCCGTCTTGAAGTCCCATCGGGCGATCGGCTTTGGGCCCTTGGGGATCGCAGCCGCCGATGGGCCGTTAACCGCCGCCAGCAGACGGGCTCTCACCGGCGCGACGATCGCTTCGATCGCTGCTTCCCGCTCTTTCGCCTTGACGCGAAGTTCAGCGATCCGCGCGGCGGCGACGGCGTCGTCGCGCCGAGCCTGCGCGAGGTACGCCTTGAACCGATCGACTTCCGCCGGCCCGGGCGGCCGCGAGAGAGCGGCAACGAACATGCCACGGATGCGGGCTTCGTCGTCCGCCAGCGCGCGGTCCGAGAGGATGCGCGTCGCCCAGGCGGCCGCCAGGGAGGCCACCTGCTCGTCGTTCATCAGCGTCAACGACTGGGCGGGGACGTTGGTCACATCACGGCGGCCGGTGGCGCTGAACGGCTCGGGGAAATCGAACGACCGGAGGAACGGGTCAAGCGCTGTCCGCTTCACGCCGACATAAATGCTTCGTCGAGCCGATCCGCCGTCCACCGGGGCGCCGAATAGGGTGTCGTCCAGGCTGCCGGAGACCTCCAGCAGGGAATCGCGGATCGCTTCCGCCTCAAGGCGGCGCACGGGGGCGTGGGAGAGGAACAGGTTATCCGGGTCGCGCCGTATCGACTCGGGCGGCGGCCGCGACGAGAGCTGCCACGTTTTGGAAGTGACGATGAAGCGGATCTGGTCTTTAATCGAGCCGCCGTGCGCCTTGAATCGCGTGGCGAGAAAGTCGAGCAGCTCGGGATGGGTCGGCTCCAGCCCCAGGCGGCCGAAGTTGTCCGGCGTCGCCACAAGCCCCCGGCCAAACAGGTGGTGCCAGAGTCGGTTGGCAATCACCCGGCGGGTCAGGGGGTTCGTGTCGCGCAGCACATCTTCGGCGAGCTGCCGGCGGCCGCTCAAAGGCCCCGCGTACGGCGTGCCGTCGATGGCCTCGAGGAACGCCCGTGGCACCTCGTCGGCCGGCTGCTTGTGGTTCCCCCGCGTCAGCAGCCGCTGGTTGCGGCCGCTGGTTTCCTCCAGCCCCGGCACGCGTGTTGGCACGACGATCTGGCCTTCCAGATCGCGGTACGTCGCGATCAGCGGCGCCGCTGTCGGCAGTTGACCCAGTTGGTTGGGCAGTATGCCCTGATTCAAACAGGCATCGAGCAGCAGCGCCTGGGCGTCGGTGGCGGCCCCATCGCCCCAGGCTTTCACGGCGGCCGCGATCGCGGATCCATAGAGGTTCGACAACTCCTCAAGGTTGTGGGGTGGAGCGGCAATAGCACGTTCAAAAAGCGGGTCGAGCGACTCGTGCGCTTCGGGCGGAGGCGGGTCACCCTTGCGGACGATCGTCACGTCGCGGACGCCGAACCAGGATCGGGCCTCGGGGCCGACCAGCACCGGGGCGTCCCTCGCCGCGCAGAGCTCGATGTGGATTTCGTCGCCGTTCCAGTACGCCATCGGGAGCGGCTGCCATTTCCACTCGTTCGTCAGCTTGGCGACGGGATAAACGGAACCGTTTCGCGGGTAATCCTGCACGACGTAGCGGACCGTCGCCCCGCCGTCGCCGATGGCACGGACGTACAGGTCGTAATCGCCACCGAGACGGACGTACCCGGACGAGAGTCGCGCCGCGTGCTTGGCCGACAGCGTGTGGGAGTAGGCCCCGGCGGGATAGATGCCGGTCAGGGCCGTCCCGCCGGAGGGGGCGACAGCGAACTCGCCCGCCCTGGAGGGCTTGGCGAGGAGGCCCGTCCCCTGACGGAACCATGCGGCGTAATCGGCATCGCTCCCCAAGTGCCAGGAGCGGAACTTCGCCTGCCGCGCATAGGCGTCGCGACGATCGTGCTCGGCCTGCCACCCCTCCACCTCACGACGCCAGGCTTGGGCGAAATCAGCCGGCTGGCCCGCTTCCATGCGCGTCCGGGCCCAGGGCCCAGAATGCCGCCCGGGCCTTCGGCTGCCTTGGGCGCCGCGTCGCCTTGCGGCAAGCGAGCCTTCGACCCCGCGGCCGCCGCGAGCCAATCCGCCGCGATCGCCGATCGAATCCGTGGCTTGAGGTCCGCCAGCTCGCCCCGGTTCGCATTGAGCCGCTCCGGCGTATCAATCACGTTGCGGCCAGGCCGGCAGGAGGCCAGCACGCCGAAGAGCGCGTAATAGTCCCGCTGGCCGATCGGGTCGAACTTGTGATCGTGGCAGCGCGCAGGAGACCGTGAGCCCAAGGAACGCCTTGGAGAACGTCCCAACCTCGTCGTCAATGAACCGCACCTTCTCTTCCAGGGCGTCTGTTGGGGCGAAGCCGTGGAAGACCATCCGCCACTGCGCCGGGCCGATCATCGACTCGTTGATCCCCAGCGCCGCGTTGATGCGCGGGTGTTCCAGCAGATCGCCGGCGACGTGCTCGCGGACGAGTTGGTCGAACGGTACGTCGGCGTTGAACGCTCGGATCAGGTAATCGCGGTACGCCCAGGCGTTGTCGATCGGCGGGTCCCCTTCGGACCCGTGGGATTCGGCGTAGCGCACCCAGTCCATCCAGTGGCGCGCCCACCGCTCGCCGAAGCGGGGGCTGTCCAGGAGATGGTCCACCAGGTCGGCGTAGCCGGCGGGCTTCGTGAGTCGGCCAGTCCATTCGTCAAGCTCGGCGGGCGTGGGAGGAAGGCCGATCAGTGTGAAATAGAGCCGGCGGACGAGCGTGCGGGCGTCGGCCGCCTCGGTGGGCTCCAGGCCTTTCTCATGGAGCTTCGCCAGGATGAAGCGATCGACCGCATGATCCGACCATTGATTTACATCGACCTGCGGCGGGGCCGGGTTGCCGATGGGTCGAAAGCTCCACCACTGCTTTCGCGTTTCCAGTGTGGCGGCCCATGAGGTCGAGCGCTCCAGTTCCTGCGCCGTCGGCGGCTCGTCCCGCGGGTCGGGCGCGCCGATGGAGATCCAATGCTCGAAGTCGGCGATCACATGGGCATCGAGCTTGCCCGACTTCTTGGGCATCTTTTTGCCTTCGACCTCGTGCCGCAGGATCGGCAGGAGGCGACTCTCGGCTGGCTTCCCCGGGACAATCACCGCGCCCCCCTCGCCGCCGGCAAGCAGCCCTTGGCGCGAATCGACCGCAAGCTCCCCATCCGCCTTTGAACGGGAGTTGTGGCACTTGTAGCACTGCTCGACGAGGACCGGCCGAATGCGTGTTTCGAAGAATTCGACCTCCGCCGCCGAATGGGCGCCGGGCGACGGCTGAGAGGCCGCCGACACCGCGCCTGTCAGGCAGGCCCACAGGGCCAACAAAACCGCGGCATTGATCAAGGGTCGCATGAGGTCTCGCTCCAGTAGCCGATGCCACTACGCCCCATGTTCCGTCCATTCGGTGACAAGTTCAACGCGTCGCCGCTCGGCGTGTTGTACCGAAGTAGAATTGTCACCCCTTAGCCGAAGTAGAAGTGTCCCCATCGAGGCTGGGTTAAACCTGGCGGATGGAGCTTCGGATGTCGGTATCGGAACGGGTTCGTTTGGAGGCGATGGGTCGGTTGAAGCGAGCTGACCTGACGGTTGCGGAGGCGGCGGAGTTGATGGGGGTGTCGTTGCGGCAGGCGCGGCGTGTGTGGAAGCGGTACCGGGCGGAGGGGGATGTCGGGCTGGTGCATCGTCTGCGAGGGCGTGCGAGCAACCGGCGATTGGCGGAGGAGGTGGGTGAGCGAGCGGTGAAGTCGCACCAGGAGAAGTACGCGGACTTCGGTCCGACGCTGGCGTGTGAGAAGTTGGCGGAGTCGGGGTTGGTGCTGTGCCCGGACACGCTGACGGCGTTGTTGAAGGAGCGAGGGCTATGGGAGCGTCGGCGGCGTCGGGGCAAGCACCGTAAGCGTCGTGAGCGTCGTGCGAGCCTGGGTTCGATGTTGCAGATGGACGGGAGCCACCACGACTGGTTTGAAGGGAGGAAGGGGGCGGGGAAGTGCGTGCTGATGGTGGTGATCGACGACGCGACGAACCAGACGTACGCGAGGCTTTACCCGGCGGAGACGACGGAGGCGGCGTTCGACGTGGTGGGTCGCTGGATGAAGCGTAGGGGGCTGCCGCGATCATTGTACGTGGATCGTCATTCGATCTACCGGGACGACGATCACCCGGAGAAGCCGACGCAGTTTGGGCGTGCGATGAAGGAGCTTGGGGTGGAGTTGATCTGTGCGCACAGCCCGCAGGCCAAGGGTCGTGTGGAGCGTCGCAATGCGGTGTTCCAGGACCGTTTCGTGAAGGAGCTGCGGCTGCGGGGGATCAATGACATGGCCCAGGCGAACGGGCTGCTGGAGGGGGAGTTCCTGAAAGACTTGAACGGGCGTTACGCGGTGAAGGCGGTGGACGAACGGGACCTGCACCGGCCGCTGGATTCCGGGCTGGCATTGGAGGAGGTGCTGTGCGTGCATGAGGAGCGAGTGGTTGGGCATGACTGGTGCGTGCGTTGGCAGAACCGTTGGCTGCAGATCGGCGTGGAGCACGGTGGGTTGCGGCTTGCGGGCCGCCGGGTGCGCATCAAGCACCTGGCGGACGGCCGGTTGATGGTGGAGCACGGAGGTCGGAAGCTCGGGTTCACGGAGCTTGCGGGTCGGCCTGCGGCCCCGAAGCGAGCGAAGAAGGCGGCGGTGAACAACCGGAAGTACAAGCCGAGCGTGGATCATCCGTGGAATCGTGAGTCGGCGGTCGGACGGCGTCCGCTGGTAAGCCCCGCTCCGGCTGCGCCTGCGCGTGGCTTACCAGCGGGTGGGAAGAAGGCAGGGTGACATTTCTATTTCGGCTTGCGCGGTGACATTTCTACTTCTTGACAACAGCGTCGCCGCTCGGCGCCCCGCGGTCGGCGGAGCGGTCCGGGGTCGCCGGGGCGGGACATCCAACCGCGGCGCGGGCGGGAGCGGAGCGGTCTGCGGCCGCGCCGGGGTGGGTTGATAGCCGCGCGCGCTCGCTCCGGCAGGGCCAACCGCTTCCTGACGGGCGCGGCCCGCGGGGCGCCGTGCGGCGCTATGCGAGCCGCGCCCGTGAGGAAGCGGTCTGCGGCCGCGCCGGGATGGGTTGATAGCCGCGCGCTCGCGCCGGCAGGGCCAACCGCTTCCTGACAGGCGCGGCCCGTTGACAGCCCCCGTCCGGAGGCGCGGTACGACAGTTTTCGTGAAGGAGCGGTTTCGCGACGCCGCTCTAGCGCCAAAACGAGAGGCGGCCCGGATAGGCCGCCTCTCTTCGATTCGATACCGTCTGACGCCGCGGTTCAGGCCATCTTCGTCTGGCCGGGGATCGCCACCGGGGCCACCTCGAGGGGGCCGAACTGATAGGCTGGCGGCGTGAGGCTCATGTTTGAAGCCATCACGTCGTCCCAGGCGATCGTCTTGCCGGTATAGGCCGACATGCGGCCCATGATCGCCATGAGGGTGGACTTGGTCATGTAGTCGCCGTTGTTCAGCGGCTTGTTGTCGCGGATCGACTTGAGCAGCTCGACGTGCTCGGCGTCGTACATGTTGACCTTCGACGCCGGCGTGCGCCAGTTGTTCTTGCCTTCAATGCGGTGCTGCATCAGGTGGGCGACGCCTTCCGTGCCGTAGATATGGTCGGAGACGTCGGCGTCGGCGTTGGCGAGCTGGCGGCAGTGCGACAGGACCTTCGCGCCGTTCTCCCATTCGTACATGGTGGCGAAGTGGTCGTAGATATTGCCGAACTCGGGCTGGGTGCGCTGGATGCGGCCGCCGGTGGCGGTGACCTTCATCGGCGGCTGGTCCTTCATGACCCACAGCGCCTTATCCAGGCTGTGGATGTGCTGCTCGACGATGTGGTCGCCGCTGAGCCACGTGAAGTAGAGCCAGTTGCGGAGCTGCCACTCCATGTCCGACCACTCCGGCTTGCGGGGGTTGGACCAGAGCGGGCCGGTCAGGTAGTTCGACTGGACGACCATCACGTCGCCAATGCCGCCATTGTGAATCTTGTCGATCGTGGCGATTTTGGACGGGTCGTAGCGGTAGCAGAGCCCCGATAGCAGGCTGATGCCGCGATCCTTGGCGAGCTTGCTGGTCTCCATGACCGACCGCACGCCGGGGACGTCCACCGCGACCGGCTTCTCGCAAAAGACGTGCTTGCCGGCTTCGACGGCCGCCTTGAGGTGCATCGGGCGGAAGTGCGGCGGCGTGGCGAGCAGCACCACATCGACCGCCTGGATCAGACCCTTGTAGGCGTCCCAGCCGACGAACTTGTGGTCATCCTTCACGGTGACGTTCTCGCCGACGTCGCTGGCCTTGAGGTTCTTCAGGCTCGCTTCGAGCTTGTCCGGGAACATGTCGGCCAGGGCGACGATCCGCACATCCATCTTCACCATCTTGGCGGCGTTGAGGATGTTGACGGCCGCCCCGCTGCCGCGCCCGCCGCAGCCGATCAGTCCGACCTTGAGTGGCCCGGCCTCGGCGGCATGGACCGCACGGGGGATTGAGCTCGTCGCCGCGACGGCGGCGCCGACCACGGCGGCCGTCGAATACCGCATGAAGTCACGGCGCGAAGGAGATCCCGCGGGGCGGGCGGAAGGGTTCTGCGGAGCGGACTGGGGATCGGCGGGATGCATTCACAGTCTCCGTGAGAGGATAAAAGATTCAGCGAGCTTCGGACGGATCGCGGGTCGGCACGATCCACACATCAGGATGACAGGGGCCGGAGAACGATCAGACGTCGCTACCGGAGCCCTTCCCATCTTACACGATGACGCGTCCGACGCCGCGTTATACCGCTATTCTACGAGCGGGCTCGTAGGTTCGGAAGTTGGGCGCCTAGCGGGCCGCGTAGCTCCAGGTGCGAGCGGCTCGAAGCCTAGGGCCTTGAAGCGTGCCGATTCGTAAACGGCCGCCGTCTCCGCCCCGGCCTCGCTCTCGAGCGTCACAATTCTTACCGCGATCCCTGGGTTTCGTTCGATCCAGGCTATGCCGGCCTCAGGCCCGAGCAGACTGACCGGCTTGGTCATCCAGTCGGATGTCGTCGCATTGGGGGCAACAACTGTCACGCCGATGCGTCGGGTGAGCCCGAGCCCGGTTCGGGGGTCCACGATATGCGAGTACCGGGTGCCGTCGATCTCGACATAGCGGTAGGTATCGCCGGACGTCGAGACGCCTCCCCTGCCAACCCGGATGTAACCGGCGACCTCGCCGGGGGACTGGAGCGACTGGATCGCGATCCGCCATGCCGCGTGCCCGGGCGGCGGGTCACCGAGCGAGATGTCGCCGGCCGCCCCAACCATGGCGTGATGCAGGCCGCACGCTTCGATGGCGGCGAGGGCCTGGTCGGCCGTATATCCCTTACCGATCCCCCCAACGTCCAGCCGCATCCGGGGCGCGAGGAGTTGCACGGCGTGTTGGTCCGGCAGGAGCCGAACGTGCTGATAGCCGACGGATGCGCGGGTGGCTTCGATCCGTTCGGGCGTGGGGAGCTTGTGAATGTCTCTCGCCCGCCGCCACAGCCGCACGAACGGGCCGACCGTGACGTCGAACAGGCCGTCGGAGTCTTTCGACGCCTCCACGGCCCGGTTGAGCAGGCGCCAAAGGTCGTCGCTCACGGGGACGGGCGCAGCCATCGGCCCGTCATTGGTCTGCTGCCCGAGGCGGCTTAGCTCGCTGTTCGGGTCGTAGTCGCTGAGGGCCGCGTTGAGTTCGTCCACCCGAGCATAGGCGGCGTCGGCGGCCTGGTGGGCCTGGGCGGCCGTCGGGGCATAGATGACGACATTGAAAACGGTCCCCATCTTCGGCCGCACGAAGTCGTATCGCTTGAGCGTGGCTGGGGACGTCGCCGGCCGCGTCCGCGCCGGGGCGACGATGGGGGCGGCCGATGGCAACGTCACAGGCGGGGCGCCTCGACCGTCCGCCGATACCGCGGTACAGCCAGCGGCAAGCAGGCTGAGAAGGGCCCACTGCTTCGATCGAAGCGTTTCTGTCGCCATGGCGATCCTCCCGCCGTCCGACGTTTGCCGATTCGGCTGAACATTGTACCCCGCGCGCGTTGAAGGGCTCGCAGCATCCAAAACCGATGAAGCCGAGCACAAAGGACGCCGCGGCGTGTAATACCAACGTGTCGCGCAGGCCGTGGTGGGGCCAGCGCTCCACGTGAAGTGGCAGGGCGGCTCGGCACGGCGCCGATCCGGTTGGGCTTCACCTGACCCTCTTGCATTTTGGAATCTGTCGAATTGATCCGTTACGATTGCGAAGGCGGAACTTGCCCGGTCGCACCGGCGCGAGTGTGGACGACATTCTGGATCGAAAGGAACGTGCGTGTTTCGGACTCTCTACTCGCGATGTTTCAAGCCGGGCCTCGGTTTGACGGTCGTGTCGCTCGCGTTGACCTTCGGCACATCTGCACTTCGCGCCGAAGCGCCGGCCGCGGCGCCGATCGAAGGCCAGCCGTATGAATTCAAGATCCCCGGCTCGGACGTCGTCGTCCCGCTCGTGCCGATCCCCGGCGGGAAGTTCCTGATGGGGAGCGCTGAAACGGAGAAGAAACGCAAGCCGGACGAAGGCCCTCAGGTCGAGGTCAAGATCGATCCGTTCTGGATGGAAAAACATGAAGTGACCTGGGGCGAATACAACCTGTTCCTCCAGAACTATCAGCGCATCGCCGGGCTGGATAAACGCCCCACCGTCCCGGCGGACCAGGCCGCTGACGCCGTGACTTACCCAACCCCGATGTACGAGCTGGAAGCGGGCCCCAAGCTCGACCGCATGGGCCGCGGCCCCGACTTCCCCGCCGTGATCATGTCCCACTACGCCGCCAAGCAGTACTGCAAATGGCTGAGCAAGAAGACCGGCCGCTTCTATCGCCTTCCGACCGAAGCGGAGTGGGAGTACGCCTGCCGCGCCGGCACGACGACGGCCTTCAGCTTTGGCGACAACTCGAAAGACCTGAAGGACTACGGCTGGTACGTGGACAACTCCGCCCTGAAGGACGGCGACAACGGCTACCACAAGGTTATGCTGAAGAAGCCCAACCCGTGGGGCCTGTACGACATGTACGGGAACGTCGCCGAGCTGGTTTTCGATCAATACGACGCGGGTTGGTACAACCAGTTCCAGGGCAAGCAGGTGACCTGGCACGACGTTATCAGTTGGCCGACCAAGCAGTATCCGCGCATCGCCCGCGGCGGCGGCTGGGACTCGGACCCGGATGACTGCCGCTCGGCCGCCCGTTACGCCGTCACCAAGAACGACAACAAGAGCGACCCACAGCTTCCCCAGAGCCCCCACTGGCTGACCGAAGGGTTCTGGATCGGCTTCCGCGTGATTGCGCCGGTCAAGGAGCCGTCGGAAGTGGATAAGCTGAAGTTCTGGGAGATCGACAACGACTACGTCCGGACGATCATCGAAAAAGACCGCGCCGAGCGTCAGGCCAAGGAGATCGTAAAGCAGGGCGCCACCGTCGATGAGCCGAAGCAGTAGCTCCCCCTAACCTCCGCTGAATCGGGTGGAGACGGGCTTGTCACCGCACTGGCACGTCGCTTAGCGAGCGGTCGAGTGCGAAGAGTGACCGAACCTCCTCGCATTCGCTTCGCCCGGAGCTTCTAAACAAATTCTCTGGTTCAAACCCCCTATCGCACCTCTTAGAACAGGAGACGCAATGCCCGAACAAACCAGCCCCTCCCGCCGTGACGTCCTGAAAGGGACCGCGGCCCTCGCCGGAGCGGCCGCCGCGGCCAGCTTCATGTCCGTGCCGGCAGTCCATGCCGCCAGCGATGAGACGATCAAGATCGCCCTGATCGGATGTGGCGGCCGCGGCAGCGCCGCCTGCAACCAGGCGCTGAACACGGAAGGCCCGGTCAAGCTGATTGCGATCGCCGACGCCTTCGAAGACAACGCCAAGAGCTCTCTCAAGCGGATCGAAGCTAGCCAGGCCGACCGCCCCGGCCGTGTTGACGTCAAGGAAGACCACATCTTCTGGGGCTTCGACGCCTATCAAAAGGCGATCGCCGCCGGTCCTGACCTGGTGATCCTTGCCACTCCGCCGGGCTTTCGCCCGATCCACTTCAAGGCGGCCGTGGAAGCCGGCAAGCACGTCTTCATGGAAAAGCCGGTCGCCACGGATGCCGGCGGCATTCGCAGCGTTTTGGCGACCGCCGAAGAGGCGAAAAAGAAGAACCTGAAGGTCGGCGTCGGCCTGCAGCGCCACCACGACCCGAAGTACATCGAGACCATCAAGCGGATCCACGACGGCGAGCTGGGCGACATCATCATGACCCGCGCCTACTGGAACGACGCGGGCGTCTGGGTTCGCCCGCGCAAGCCCGGCCAGACCGAGATGGAGTACCAGATGCGCAACTGGTACTACTTCGTCTGGCTCTGCGGCGACCATATCAACGAGCAGCACATCCACAACCTGGACGTGATCAACTGGGTCAAGAAGGGCCCGCCGGTCAAGGCGCAGGGCCAGGGCGGCCGCCAGGTCCGCACCGGGATCGACAACGGCGAGATCTACGATCACCACTTCGTCGAGTTCACCTACGGCGACGGGACAACCTGCCTCAGCCAGTGCCGCCACCAGGCCAACACCTGGAAGAGCGTCACCGAGCACGCCCACGGCAGCAAGTTGATCGCCGACGTGAGCGGCGCGAAGTTCCACCCCTTCGGCAAGCCCGACGAGATCGTCTGGCGCTTCCAGCCGGACAAGTCGATCAAGCGGACCGACCCGTACCAGATCGAGCATGACGACCTCTTCGCCGCCGTCCGGCAGAACAAGCCGTACAACGAGGCCGAGTACGGGGCCCACAGCACGATGACCTCGCTGCTCGGCCGCATGTGCACTTACTCCGGTCAGGAGATTAAGTGGGACGACGCGATCAAGTCGGAGGTCAGCGTGATGCCGAAGGTCTTCGCTTTCGACGCCGACCCGCCGACCAAGCCGAATGCCGAGGGGCGCTACCAGATCGCGATGCCCGGCGTCACCAAGGTCGTGTAAGGGCCTTACGGGGTTCTATAGGGGGCCTCACAGGGTGAGCATTGCTTCGGTGGTGGACGGCGTCAACGCACGGGCGTGACGCCGTCCGCTGCCTTAATCAGGGGCCGTTGGCAGCCCCGAAACGAGGGACCAATCATCATGAATTTCATTGAACGGCCGATCGCGCACCGCGTCGCCGCGCTCGCGCTTGTCGGCACACTGGCTGCTTCCGGGACATTCGCCGTGTCGAGCCGCGTCGCCTTCGCCGCCGACGAGCCCAAGCCCGCCACCGATTCCCACGTGAAAAAAGGGGAATTGAGCGAGCACATGGGTGAGATGGAAGAGTCGCTGAAGAAGCTCCGCCGGACGCTGCGAAAGCCCGAGGCGGCCGCCGAGTCGCTTCAGCTCATCTCGGCCCTGCAGAAAGGGGCCGTCGCCGCGAAGGAAATGGTCCCCACCCGCGCCGCCAAGCTCCCCGAGGCCGACAGGGCCAAAATGGTCAACGGCTACCGCAAGGACATGGCGGGCCTGATCGTCACTCTCTGCGAAGTCGAGCAGGCGGTCATCGACGGCAACGCCGAAAAGGCGCAGGAGTTGTTCAAGACGATCAAGACCCAGGAAGACGCCGGCCACGACAAGTACATGGAGGAAGACGATAAGGCGAAGGGCGCGAAGTAGGCGTAAGCCACCCGCGAGCGGCGCCCGTGACAAAGCCGATCGGCGTCCCAAATCGCGCTTCCAAAGGATGCACCGTTTCGCCCGTCGGAGAACGGCGTCAACGAGCCGCGCCCGTGAGGAAGCGGGCAGTCGCCGTACTCGGCGACTGATCTGTTCCGGCCCCGTGGTTGGCGTGGCCTGGACGCATCCATCGGCGGCGAAGCGTGAGCCAGAGCCGTCCGAAACGGCTTGCTCACGACCGCGGCCCGCGAGCAACCCGTGCGGCACCCCGCGAGCCGCGCCCGTGAGGAAGCGGTCTGGTTCCTGGCCGAACCGCGTCCGCCGGCGGCGAGGCATGAGCCGGAGCCGTCCCAAACCGCTTCCTCACGACCGCGACCCGCGAGCAACCCGCGCGGCACCCCGCGAGCCGCGCCGTGAGGAAGCGGTTGGGTTGCTTGGCCGCAGGGCGTCCACCGGCAGCGACGTCTAAGCCAGAGCCCTCCAAAACCGCTTCCTGAAGGGCGCGGCCCGCGCGGCGACCGGAGCTTCGTCTTCCCGCCGCCACCTCTTGATTTTTGTTGCGGACGGGTTCCGCCCAAGTTAACCTTTTTTGACAAGGTGCGGGCGGGATGGGCCCACACTTTCCTTTCCAGCCTCTCAATAATCCGATTCGAGGAGACGAGCGATGATTCGGCCGAACCCTTTTCACTCAATCGCATTGTGCTGTCTTCGGCCGCCCGCTGTTGTTCTTGGGGGCAGTCTGTCGGGCGTGGTCATCGTTTCGCTTGCCCTGGCGCTGGGGCTTCCGTCGGCCGCCGTCGCCGCGCCGGGAAGCGTCGTGACCCCGCAGAACAAGTACAACAACCCGACCAACGGGAAGGGAAAGACCGGCACCAACCAGCCCAAGATGGATGAGGAGACGCCCGTCGTTTTCAAGTTCCTCGCCCGCCAGAAGCAGAAGTATCAGCAAAAGGAATATTGGCTTGTCGGCTTCTTCGTACCGCTCGATGGTTCGACGCAGCAGGGGTACATCAAGGACCCCAACCTCGAATCAGACATGAACCAGTTGATCGAGCGCACGACCCGGGCTGGTGGTTCGAGGGGAAGATGTCCACGATGAACCGTGTCACCTGGCTCTCGGGCATCAAGAAGTATGACCTCAAGGCCGGTGAAGAGGTCCCCAACACCTTCGTCGTCCGCGAGGCGGCCGGTGAGCGGAAGGACCTGGAGAACAACCCCGTCACCGTCGTGCTGATGAAACTCGGCGCTCGCTACGAAGTCATGGTGCCGATGAAGCCAAGCGGCAAGAAAGAAATGACGTCGGACCCGGCGATCCTGGAGTTCGTCAACGCCCTAAAGGTGGACGACGTGGTCGAGGTGGACGCCGTGGACTCCCAGCCCATGCCGGTGATCCGCCACATCGACCGCTTCAAGGAACCGACCGAAGCCAAAATCGGAAAGGTCGTCGAAGCCGACGTCGCCGACGGCGTGAAGGGCCCGGCGGTCACGTTTGACGCTGGGGGCAATTCGGTCGTCCTGCCGGTCATCGGGAGCATGGTCGGGAAAAAGTGGGTGGCCGACAACCGCGTGATCAATCGCGCCAAGGGCCTGAAGGCCGGGACAGCCGTCCTCTACAAGACCCACGAGGAAGGCGGCAAGACCTTCGTCAAAGAGATCACCATCGCCCCCCCGCCGACGCCCGAGCCTAAGACGGCCGCAGCCGAGCCGAAGATGGCGACCGGGAAGAAGTAGCCGTTGTCGCAAAACAGCCATCGCTGGAGAACGCGGTCCGAGGTCGTGCATGCGACATCGGACCGCGTTCTGCTTTGACGGGGCGATCGCCACGTGATCCGGCCCTGTTCCCGGCGGGGCCCGCTCGGTCACTTCCGCCGCCGTCCTTCCCTTCGCCGTTTAGGTCAGACATCCAAGCCACTGCGCGGCGTTGCCGCCGCCCGGGTCGGCCGGCGCGACTCTCGTCAGGGCTTCACCATGGTTGCGGAGCGGGCCAGCGCCGCCGTGGCCTGGGCGAAGGTGGCGACCAGCGCGGTGAGGGCGCGGGGGTTGTTGGTGTCGCCCCAACCGGTTTCGTCCGCGCTGGGAGGCGGCGGCGAGTAGGAGCCGCTGACCAGCGGGCGGCCGACCGGCCCTTCGCCGGAGCCCCAGCCGGTTTCGTCGGCGCCGCCGCCGCTCCCTCCGCCGCTCCCCGCGCCGCTTCCAGGGCCGTCGATCTCTCCGATAAGTTGCCTGAGCCAGCCTTCATTCCGGTCGGCCGCAGTCCCTTCTTCGCCCCCGTCGCCGCCTGAGCCGCCGTCGCGCGCGCCGGAGAAAACGCCATCGAGGGAGTCGCCGCCCCGGTGGCCGATCTTGCCCCACGGAATGCCCGGCGCCCGGTCGTCCGTGCCGTCATCAGAGCCCATCCCCGATGCGCCGCCCCCGGCCCCGCCACCGCCACCGCCCCCGTTGTCAGGGGCATCGGGGGAATCGGGTTGGCCGGGGTTGTTCGGGTCGGCGGCGCTCGTCCCGGGGCTGTCCCCCGCGCCGGGGCCGCCTGCGCCGGGGCTGGCGGTGTCGGCGGGCCCGCCGCTGGCCACGGGGCCATTGCCCGGCGAACCCCCGGCATCCCCAGGCCCGTCGTTGCCTGCCGACGGCCCGCCCGGAGCGCCGGGGCCGGGAACGACGGTCACACCGCCTTTGACGTCCAGCGTCTGGTCGCGGGTGGTGTTGCCCTTGGCGTCCACGTCGGTGACGTGCTCGGTGCCGTTCCCGTTCGCATCGACTGACCGGGTCACGAGCGTCACCGACCCGTCCGCGTGCTCGATGCTCGAGCTATAGGAGAAATTGCCGTCGGCGTCCTTGCCGCCAAAGGTGGTCTCTTTGTCGCCGGTGGTCGGATTCTTGTCGGTTCGGGAGAAACTGCTCGACCCATCCGCATTAGATTGGCCGTTCACCGTGTAGTCGGACGTTGACCCGCTCGGCGCGGCGGCCGACGGCGGGTTGGACTGCGTTCCGAACTCGACCCACCCGCTGTCGCCGTCGGCCTTCCCCGGGACCGTGATCCTGAGCCACGTGATCCCGGCCTTCGCCAACCTGCACCTGGTGACCCTCTCCCTCGTCCGTCGTATAGGTGGTAACGCCTCCGTCCTTCTTCACGACCGTATGAAGCACGCCCGAACCGTCGGATGGCGAGCTTTCCACTGAGCCTTCGGAGACCGGCCCCGCCCAGCTCACCGTGTCGCCCCTGCCCCCCTCGCCGTCGCCGACGAAGCTTACCGTGCCGGCCGCGTTGCCCCGCGGATCGGTGTATGAGCCCGTCAGGCCGCCCCGGCCGTCAGTCTTCCAATCCGAGTGCCATAGCAGTGCGCCGTCGGGTGCCGTGACCGTTCCCTTAAACCGGCCGGGGCCTGTGGCGTGATACGTTGTTACGCGGCCGGGGCGGCGATCGACCTGCCGCCAGACGCCCTTTCCCCTGGCGTCCACCCGGAACACCTCTTCGCGCGCCAGGCCCGGTCGATCGACCTGCCAGTGCCACTCGAGGCTGCCGTCGCGATGCCCGCGCAGTGTCGAAGTCGCCCGGCGGATGCCGAAGGGCACTCCCTGGCGCGTCGTGACGGACTCCTCGAACCCGTCGCGGGTGACGCCGACGACCCGCATGGCGCGGCGGCCGTCCAGTTCCACCAAGGCCCCGCGCCGGATCGGGGGTCGAAGGAGGCGGCCCGGCAGGCGCCGCTTCTCCACAATGCGAAGGCGATCGGACTTGGCTCGTGCATCGGTTTCTCCGTTAGGTTGACCTCATCGGCGTCCGGTCGTGTCGGTGCTTGACTGAACCCGGACGCGCTGGTCGGCTTCCGTCGGGCCATCCTTCGCAATCGATACCCTCGGAGCACACGCGCGCTGCGCAACGGTCCCGCGCTGTTGACTATTTCTTGCGGAGCCAGGTGTTGATGAAGCTGATCAGGCGGGGGGAAGTCGTCCCATGACGTCAGCCACCTCGATCGATTCGATCGGCGATCGCTGAATCACCTGGGCGCGAGGCCCGAGTGGGCGCCAAAGATCGGGCGACGTCGGGCCGAAGAGGGTGACGGATGGAATGCCGGCGATCCCGGCCAAGTGGCCCGGGCCGCTGTCGTTCCCGACGAAGCATGCCGCCTCGCCGTACGCCTGCCACAACTCGACCAGCGACTTGGGGCGGACGGTGGGGGCGACGGCATCGAGCGAAGCGATTTCGGCTGGGCTCCAGCGATCAAGCTCCACCTCTCCCAGGATGATTCGCGGCGACCGCCCCGCGGCCTGAAGTTGCCTCGCCAGATCCGCGAACTTCGACAGGGGCCAGCATTTGTGCGGCGAACCGCTGCCCGGATGGAGCAAGGCATGGGAGCCGGACCGCGGCGATGTGATGCCGCGGGCTTCGACGGATTTGAGGATCTGTCGCAAAGCCTCATGCCAGACCGGCGTCGGCCGCAGTTGTTCGAGCAGGAAATCACTCTGGTGGCCGGTGAAGTCGCCAGGCGGAGCTTGAGAAAGGCTCACGACATCGGCCGCCGGGGCGATCGAACGAACGTTCCGCACCCAGGCACTGTCGTGCCCGGCAATGAAGGTAAAAACGCAGTGGGCGCGGCTCAGCAGCGTTGTCGCTGTCGGTGGAAGCCGGGGTGAGTCGCTATACAGGTGATGCCAGCCCGACTCGGCATCGAGCGATTCCACGCGAAGCACCCGTTCCGCCAGCGCCCCCTTCTCTCCCGAAACGACGTAAAAGATTCGGCTCTGCGGAAAGACGCGCCCCAGCGCGACCGCAAGCGGCCAGGTGAGGATAAAATCCCCCAGCGCGCCCGAGTGAAAGATAAGCACGTTGCGACGAGGCGTCATGACTACGCGGACGTAAGGCGGCGAACGCTCCCGCCGGCGACGGCGCAAGGGGGCACGCTCGAGCGGCCGCGACATCCTACTCGACGAGGCCGCGCCTCAAAACCAGTCGCCTGTCTGTTGAGCGGTTCAAAATCTGGACGCCTGGGAATTGGGAAAACCGTGTCATACGGCGACCGTGCGCTCCGCCGATTCGATCCACCCACCGCCGAGCAGCACATCGCCGTCATAGAGGACCACCGCCTGGCCCGGCGTCACCGCCTGCTGCGGCTCGTCAAACTCGGCGCGAAACTCGTCAACCCCGGTGATCCGCACCGACGCCGACTGCGGCGCGTGGCCGTAGCGAATCTTCACGGTGCAACGGACGGACGCCCCCGGGTCGCCTCCCTGCTTTTGCAAAGCGAGCAGGCGCGGGTCGAGCAGGTTGATCTGTCGCGCGATCAGCGTCGTCCGTTCCAGCTCGGCCTTCTCGCCGAGCGTGACACGGTTGGCGGCCGCGTCGATGTCGAGCACGTAGAGCCGGCGGCCGCTGGCGATGCCGACCCCCTTCCGCTGCCCCACTGTGAAGTGCTGATGCCCCTCGTGGCGGCCGATCACCTCACCGTCGGGCGAGACGACTTCCCCCGACCGGAATGCGTCGGGCGTGCGCCGCCGGACCAGGCCCGCGTAATCCTGGTTCGGGACGAAACAAATCTCCTGCGAGTCCGGCTTGTTAAACACCGGGAGCTTCATCTCCTCGGCGATGGCGCGGACGGCGTGTTTTTCGTGTTCGCCGATCGGAAGGAGCGTCCGTTCCAGGGCCGCCTGCGAGACGCCGAACAGGACATAGCTTTGGTCCTTCCGCTCGTCGAGCCCGCGGAGCAGTCGCTTGCGACCGGTGATCGGATCGACGCCGACGCGCGCGTAATGACCACTGGCGACATAGTCGGCCCCCACGGCGTCGGCGTACTGGGCAAGCTTGCCAAACTTGAGCCAGTCGTTGCACCGAACGCACGGGTTGGGAGTGCGGCCGCGGTTGTACTCATCGACGAAATAATCGATCACGCGCCCGAAATCCTGCTCGAAGTTCAGGACGTAAAAGGGGATCCCCAGCAGCCCCGCGACACGCCGCGCGTCGGCCGCGTCGAGGACCGAGCAACACCCTTGTTTGCTCTTGGCGGCTGGCCCGGGCGTTGTCTCACAGGCTTCGGATGAAGCGTTCGGCTCTTCGACGCTGCTGACGCCCTTCGGGCTCCCCAGCCGCATGAACGCGCCCAGCACCTCGTACCCCTCGCGCAGCAGGATCGCGGCGGCCACGGAGCTATCCACTCCGCCGCTCATCGCGACAACCACCTTTTTTCCGTTCGAGCCCATCACCGATCCTAGCACTCAATTGCTTGAACAGACTTCAGGCCTAAGCAAACTTTGGCGATCGACGTCTGGAGACCTATGTAGCAGGCACACTCCGTGCGCCGAAGCCGACCTTCCAGGGAGGTCGGTAAGGTGGCGGACGGCACACGGAGTGTGCCTGCTACTTGATACTCCAGCACGTCGATGGATCTCGTTGCGGTCTTCGTCGGCCGAACGAGCAACCGCACGGTGAGGGTAGCGACGTGGGGTAGGCCGGTCAACGCAGTCCGAACGCACGCTGTTCAGTCGTAAGCATCGCATCATTAATCATTCGCCTGGCCTTTGAAGGCATGTCTTCGGAGGCCGAGCGCAGCGTGCGAACGGGCGCCTCTTGATGAGGCGCCCGTTCGTGGCGATCAGGATGTTCCGGACGTGTTTGCGGGTCACGTCGGCTGCTGCATGGCCGTAAGGTCAAGGACGAGCTGCTGGCGATCGCTGACCAGCTTCTCGAGATCGCCTGCGAAGACCGTCATCGCGTTCCCCTTGTCGGTCACCCACTTCTGAAGATCGGCCGCGAGCTTGACGCTGACCGTCGAGTCGGCGTGCGCGGCGGCCACGATGGCGTTCCCATCGGAAAAAATCGTCTGGTAAGCCGCCTGGCGCGTCGCCAGCCTCGCGTTCAACCCGGCGATCATGTCGTTCTGAAGTTGGATGCGATGAGCGAGCAGGTTGGCATGGTCGGTCGCCAGCGCCGGTACGTTGCCGTGATCCAGCAAGATCTGCTTCATGTCGCCGACGATGAGCGACTCATCGGCCAGGACATTCTGAGCTTCGTTGAGCCGATCGACCTTCAGCTGCGCCCACATCGCCTTGACGTCGGCGTGGAAGGTGGCGATCAGCGGCTTGAGCGAGGCGGCGTCCTTAACGTCGTCGGCCTTGATGGCGGCGATGTCCCCGCCAAGCGTCGCCTCCTGAACAAGCGCGTCCGATCTGAACTTGAGCAGGTCCGCCTGGATCGTCAGGCGGTCCGCGACGACGGCGGCGTTCAAGGTGGGAGAGGCGGACAACATGGAACGGGCCTCAAGGCCCTCTGAGAAGGTGACAAAGCTCACGGGCAACTCCTTGCGTCCATTGGACGTCGTGTTGGTTTCGACGCGGGACTCTTGGTCCGGGCCTCACCGCTCGGCAGGAGTCGGGCGTTCGTACAGGAGAAACCTCGAATACGAACGCCCGTGAGAGCAAATTGTCATCTTTTTAAGTTGAGAATATCGCCGTCTGCGTCCAACCGACGGCGACGGCCGACGGGGACGATGGCGTTCCCATCAAAATCCACGGATTTGCTTTTTGGCGTTTTAATTGCGAATCGCGATCAGCTTGTGGACGCACGTCACCGCGAGCGAGCCATCCCCGACCGCGAACCCGACGCGCTTGGTCGAGCCGGCGCGGACGTCGCCGCCCGCGAGGAGGCCGGGGATCGTCGTCTCCAGCGGGCACGGCTCCCGGTCGGTCAGCGGCCACTTGCCGGACTTCAAGGCGTCGATGCCGGTGAGCACATAGCCCTGCTTGTCCCGCGCCATTGATTCGGGGAGCCAGTCAACAATCGGCTCGGCGCCAATGAAAACGAAGATGGCGTTGACGTTTACAGTTTCCCCCGCCGGCCCCTTGGCGGCCGGCTGGCCGCCAGCGACGAACGGCCGAAGCGTCATCGACTCCAGCCGCCGCTCCCCGTGCAGGGCCGCCACTTCCACCCCCTCATGCACGACGACATTCGCGGATGAACGAATGCGCCCTGTGAGGTATTCCGACATCCCCAGCCCGAGCGTGCGCCGCACGATCAAGTGCACCTTTCGGTTCCGGCAGCACTCGGACATATACATCGCCGCCTGACCCGCCGAGTTGCCGGCGCCGACGATGGCGACGTCGCAGTTATCGTAAAGAATGGCCTCGACCGACGTGCAGGCGTAGTGAACGGCCGATCGTTCGAACCGATCCGCGTTGACGGCGTCGAGCTTGCGCCAGCGAACCCCCGTCGCCAGCAGCACCGTGCGGGCCGAGATCGTCGCGCCGCAGTCCAACCGAAGCCGATGGCAGTCCGACATCGACGTCCTTGGCTCGAGCCCTTCCACCGACACGGGCGCCGCGATCTTCGCCCCGAACTTCAGCATCTGCAGCACGCCGCGCGTCGCCAGTTCGGCGCCGGACAACCCGCTGGGAAAGCCAATGAAGTTTTCGATCTTCGACGACCCGCCCGCCTGCCCGCCCGGACCGAGCCGGTCGAGCACGAGCGTGGAGAGCCCTTCCGACGCCGCATAGACCGCGGCCGCCATCCCAGCCGGGCCCGCGCCGATCACCGCCAGATCAACCATCTGGTTGGGGCAATGACGCCAGACTCCCGCCCCCTGGGCAAGCTCGCGCAGGCTCGGGTTGATCAGGAGGCGGCCGCCCCCACACTCGATGACCGGAGACTTTTTGGGCGAGCCCCACTCAATCAGCGCCGCCTTCCCTTTTTCCGACGTCGAGTCGTACCACGTGAACGGGACGAAATTCTTATAAAGAAACTCCCGGACCACGGTCGTATCGCGGCAATTCCCCGCCCCGACGACGCGCAGGCCCAACACGCCGCCCTTGTCGAGCAACTCGCGTCGATTCTGGAATGCAACCAGCAGCTTCTCCCCCAGCCGCGGCACCTTGTTCAACAGCTCGCGCAGCCGCTCGCCGGGGACACAAAGCAGGTGCGTCAGTCCGTTGGCCACCGCCGTCACAATTACCGGGCGGCCGGTGAGCAGGTCGATATCCCCGCAAAACTCCCCCGGTCCGTGGGTCTTCACATGCCGGTCACCGTCGGAGGGGTTAACGATGTCGACGGCGCCTGACTCGACGACGTAGAGGTCGATGTCCGAATCCCCGACACGAAAGACCACGTCGCCATCCTGGTACGTCCGGCACGTCGCAAAGGGGTGAAGGGAGGAAAGGTCGGTCTCATCCAGCCGCGGGAAGGCCGACGTGGGGCCGTCGCCGATCGGGTACGTTGCTGTTTTTACTGCCATGGTGTGGGATTGTAGCCATGTCGAACCATTGTCACGCCGGGTCGGCCGTCAGTGGTTCGCTACGAGCAGCTTGCGGGCGGCGTCGGCAGAGGGAGACTTGGGGTGCTTGCGGAGCCCGTCCTGGAGAAGGGCCCTGGCCTGCTCCTTCTTCTTGTCGGCGTAGAGCGCGGTCGCCTTTTCGATCGCCGCCGGCAGGTCGTCCACCTCCACGAACACTCGCGTCACCCTCGATACGTGTGCCGGCATCGACCCGACGATCCGGGTCTTGTCGGGCAATACGGCGACGAGGGTCGGGCTCCTGGCGGCGTCGTGCTCCAGGGACCACTTGGTCCCTTCCGGCACCTCAGGCCCGTGCGTCGCGGCGATCGCCGACGTCAGGAGGGCCGGCGGAAGCCAGTCTTCGGGCGACGCCTTGAGCTTCCCTTCATCCACCACGCGCAGGAACTCGTCCAGGTTGTCGAAGCCCTGCTTCTGGACGGTGGCGCGGGCGGCGAAGCTGGTCAGGGTGGCGACGGCGGCCCGGGCGTACCCCTCGCCGGTCGGGCGCTCCGGCAGCGCGAGCCACCAGTCGGACCACTTCTTCTCAAAACCATCGGCCGAGCCGAAGTTGGCCTCCCACGCCTGCGCCCAGGGCCGGTTGCGCCGATGTCTTTCATGAAGGCGGCGAAGGCCCCCTGGTAGCGCCCGTCATCGCCATGGGCGAGGAAGTGAGTCATGGACCAGGCCATGTCGTAATTCTCAATCTTCAGGTCCGCGTTCCACTCCCGGTTGGTCAGGAGCATCATTTCCTTAATCGACTTGAACTTCTTCTCGCGGATGCTCTCCTGAACGCGCTGGAGCCGCCGGGCCGGCACCAGGCCCGTGACGAACCCGTCGCCGGTGAAAAGGCCTTCACCGAAGTACTCGGCCAGCCCCTCATTCACCCACATCGGCATGTCGCCGCCAATGACGGCATGGGCGAACTGGTGGAACCCCTCGTGCTGCACCACGTGCCAGGTCTGGCCGCCGTCGCGGCCGTCGGACTTGCCGATGGCGATCGCCATCAGCTTCGATTCGCCGTTGCGCACCATGAAGACCCCGGCGGAGCCGGGCGGGCCGCCGCCGCGGTAGTAATCCTCGGCGGTCGCGTACAGATAAAACGGGAACTTCTGATTGATTACGCCCGAAAAGCCGGCCGTGCGATCGTGGTACTCCTCGGCCATCCTGGTCATGCGCATCGTCGCTTCGCGCACGTCGTCAATGCCGAGGTCGCTGTAGATGGTGTAGTACGGGGAGGGGTAGGTCTTGAGCGCGCCGGGCGTGGCCATCCCCCCGGCATCGGCGCCCGCGGGTGCGCCTTTTCCCGGCGCGCCCTGCGATCGCGGCGGAGCCATCAGAAGGAGAGCGCCGGCGGCCGCGAGAGTGACCGCGATCATTCGGCGGCTGGTGGGAATCGCTCGGTCGTTCATCGCGCCGCCTCTCAAGCACCGTCGGGCCGCTGCCCGACCGGCTAACGTGGTTCTGGTCGAACGAGCCCCCTTGCGCGCCCTTCCGCCGCGCTTGACGAATGTCAGTCTTATGAAAACCGGCATCGCTTGCAAGCGCGGGCCCGGCCGACTACAAGCAACGGCGAGGCGGCCAGACAGCGGCCGCCCGACCGCAACGCCATGGGTTTCGGCGGCAGGTCGATCACCCGCCTACGATGGGCGGCGGGCGGAGTGTGCCGCGAGACCCAGCCGGTAGACCCAGGCTCATCCATGTCGCCTCAGCGCAGGAATCTGACCGTCGGCCTCGTCGTGCTGGTATCGATGATCGCGCTCGCGTGGATGATCCTCAAGTTCGCCAGCAGTTCCTTTTCGTCCCTTCTTGCGCATGGGGCCAAAATTCAGATCTCCTGCGGCCGCGTTGACGGCGTCAGCGAGGGGTCGCCCATCCAGTACCTTGGGGTGGACGTGGGCCACGTGGTCTCCGTCCGTCGTCTGGACAACAACCGCGAAGTGATCGTCGAGGCGGTACTGGACCCCGGCCCGCCACTCCCCGTCAATGTCGAAGGGGTGATCCGCGCACAAAGCGCGCTCGGCAGCTCGGCGGCGATCAGCCTGGAACTCAAAGGAGAGCCGTCGAGCGAGTTCCTGAAGGAAGGGTCAAAGGTCAGGGCGTCGTTTACCGGCAGCGGCCTGATCCCCCCGGAAATCACGGGCCTGATCTCGGACATCCGCCAGCAGCAGTTCATTCGCCACCTCGATGAGACGGTCATGAGTTTCCGTCAGCAGCTTGATCGGGCCGGCCGCGTGCTGGAGTCTACCGAGAAAGTGATCAATGACCCGACATTGAGGGACGACGTTCACGGAACGATCGTCAGCGTCCGCCGGACGAGCGAGAACCTGGAGAAGTTCAGCGGCCGCCTTGATGAAGTCGTGAACGAGACGAACACGACACTCAAGCAGGTGCGAACCACCGTCGCCGACGGCCAGCAGAAGGTCGATGATGTCGGGCGGCAGCTTGGCGAGCGACTGAGCCAGATCGGCGAGGTCATGGAGCGTTTGAATTCGATCACCGCGAAGATCGACAAGGGGCAAGGCACGCTGGGGATGCTCGTCAACGACCCGCGGCTCTATGAGAGCCTCAACGACACGTCCGCGACGATGAAGCTCACCGTCAAAGACCTTCAACGACTGGTGGAGCAGTGGGAACAGGAAGGCTTCACGCTGAAGCTGAAATGAACTGTCGAACGTCTCGCCAGGACCGGCGATAGCAAGCGATTTTGGCTGAGCACGCTCGGCCGTGTCGCCATCTCCCCTATCAAACGCGACCCCCGATGGATCGATGAGCAGGGCACGCACGGCGTGCCGCCGCGCCACGCTATCGGCGGGCGGGGTGGTGTCCCGGCACGGCAAGCCTCCCGACGGCGGCACGCGATGCGTGCCCGACAAGGCGTTTGGGCTTGAAGCGTGATCCGATAACGCGTGTGCGAACGGAAACCGGGTCGAAAGGGATGACCTGTTAACCCGGTGTAGACGTTCAATGACTGCTGCTTCGGCTCAGGCGGCCTTTGGTGCCGGCGCCTTCTTGGGAATGTGGACGATGAACGGCTTGGCCTTCTCGACGATGGCGTCAAAAACGGCCGGGTCGCTGATGGCGAGCTCGCTTAGCATCTTGCGGTTCAGCTCAATCCCGGCCAGGACCAGGGCCGGGATGAAGCGGCTGTAGTTCATGCCGCGCTGCTGGAGGGCGGCGCTGAGGCGCTGCACCCAGAGCGAGCGGAAGTGTCGCTTCTTCTGGCGGCGGTCACGGTAGGCGTACCGGCCGGCACGCATCGTAAACTCAATCGCCTGGCGGTAGAGCGTCCCCGGCCCCGCCCGGAAACCGGACGCTCGCTTCAAGACCTTCTTGCGCTTCCGCGCGTGCTTCGGACCACCCTTAACTCGGGCCATGATCGACTTCCTTTCGGGACTCGTGGAGCCAGAGGCGCTCGCCCGACAGAGTCTGTCAGGGGGGCATGGCTGCGCCGGGTACGCCCCGGCGCTTTGTTCGAGGGACCGACACCCAAGCCGCTTTCGCGGCCCGACGTGGATCAGCGATCCCTCACGCGGGTGCGCCCGGCGAACCCCACCCATTGCGAGGCGCGGGTTGCTCCGTTGCACACCGGCGAAGGCCGGCAAGCGCCGGCCGCTGCTGCCAACTCTCCCCAATTGCTCGGCGGAGATCGGAGCCTGTTCAGGCTGTCTTTGTCTCAACTTCGGGCTTGGCGGCCGCCGCGGCGGCGGCGACGGCCCGGCGCTGCGCGGCTCGGGCGGTGGCGATCTTACCCGGGCCCAGCTTGCCGACGCCCATCAGCTTCCGGAGGCGGCGGGCATGGCTCTCACTCAGGATCGCGCCCTGACGAAGGCGGCGACGCCGGTTGGCGCTGCGGCTGCTCATCAGGTGGGAGGTGAAGCCGTGATGACGCTTCAGCTTTCCGGTCTTGCTGACCTTGAACCGCTTGGCAATGCTCTTGCTCGGCTTCATCTTCTTCCGCATCGGATCCTTCAATCTTTGCGTTGCTGCGCCCTATCGAAACCCGCGGACAGTCCGCCGCACATCGCTCGCCCGACCGGCCGGATCACAAGGCTCATGCCGTTGTCGTTTGCCGTCCCACTTCATCGGCACAACTGCCAGATGAGAGGGGCGGGAATGGTAACAGATCTAGAATCGTTCGTCCATAGCCGCACGACGCGCGGCTATACGCGGGGCTCGGACGGATTTGGTGGCATCGTGGGCGGCCGTTCCAGGCAAGACGCGGGCGAGGATATTATCCGACCTGCCGCCGGCGCTCTCGACGGTCGGCCTTCCATAAGGTCGGCCTTCCATACGATCGGCAAACACCGCCGGTGAGGGCACCTGTGGCACAGATTTGAGGTTCCTACCCCGCTGTTTTCGACGGGACGGCCCGCCAGGCACGCCGACGACGGCTCGACATGGACCGCCGGGCCGACGCGTCATCATTTCGTCGAAGCCGTCTTTGTCGCCAAGGCGTCGGCCTCGCGGGCGAGGCGGTCGTAGTCGGCCTGGAGGGGGGCGACCTTGGCCTTGGCTTCTTCGACCGGCTTCACCGTCGCGGCGGCCGCCGCCTGTTTCATGGGGAGGTCGGCTGCGGCGGCGGCCGCGACCTTGGTCAAGCGGTCCACCGATGCGGGTGAGGAATATTCGTCCTCGGTCTTCAGGGCGGCCTCGGCGGCAGCGACGGCGGCGTCGGCACGTTTGAGAGCCTCGGCCTGCGGGCCGGCCTTGGCGGCCGCGAGAGAGGCGGCGACCTGGTCGGCGCTGCTCCGGGCGGCGGCCGCGGCGTCGGCGAGGGGCTTGTCGGTTGGGGCCTTTGCGGCGGCGGCCTTCAGCTTTTCGGCGAAGTCGCCCGCTTCCTTCGCAAGTGCGTCGCGCTCGGCGATGGCGACGATCGCGGCGTCGGCCGCTGTCTTGGCGCCGGCGGCGGCAAGGCGTGCGGTCTTGACGGCGTCGGTGAGGGTGAGCAAGTGTTGGGGGCGCTCCGCGGCCGCTTTTTTCACGGCGGCGACATCGGCCGTCGTCTTTTCGACGGCCGCTTCCGCCGCCTTGACCGCATCCACCGCGGCGGCATGGTCCGCCTCGCGGTCGCCGACGGCTTTGGTGGCCGCGTTCAGGGCGACGCGGGCTTGCGAGGCGTGGATAACAGCGATCTCACGGCGGGTGTCGGCGAGGCGGCTGAAGACGTCGGTGGTGGCCTGTAATTTCGTGAACGCCTCGGCGGCGGCTTTGGCGGCCGCATCTTTGGGGGCGACCTGTTTGGCCGCCTCGGCGGCGTCCTGGCGCGACTTGTCGGCCGCCTGCTGGGCGGCCGCGACAGACTTCGACAGGCCGGCGAGCTTCTCGTTCTGGGCTGTCAGCGCCTGGCGGGCCGCGCCCAGCGCGTCGGCCGCTCGGGTGGACTCGGTGCGCGCCTGGGCCAGTTCGTCGGCCGCTTTGCGAGCCTGTTCGCTCTTGGCCGTTGCCGCCTTTTGCAGTTCATCCTGCTCGGTTTGCAGGCGATGCAAGTCGGCGTCGAGCGCTTCCACCTTCTTCTTGAGGTCGCCGTCGTCGCTTCCCTTGGCCAGGGCGGCCGCCTCGTCGAGCGCGGTGCTGCTTGGCGTCGATCGACTTCAATTTGGCGGTCGCGGCCGCCCGGGCCGAGTCGGCCTGCGCCTCGAGTTGTTTCTGCGCGTCGGCCGCCCGCAGAGCCGATTGCTCCAGACGTGTGACATCCGCCTGGCGTGCGGCGATCACATCCTGCAGGGGCTTCGTCGCGGCATTGGCGGCATCCTGCGCGGCCTTCTGCTCGTTCAATTTCGCAGCGGCGACGTCGATCGCCTTCTTCGCCTGATCGGCGGCGGCAACGGCGGCTTTGGCTTCCGCGTCGGCTTTCTCAGCGGCGGACTTGGCGGCCGCCAGATCCGCCGTCGCCTTGTCGGCGGCCGGCTGAAGCTCGGACAGCTTGTGGGTGGCGGCGTCGAGCCGCTCGGCCAGCGTGGGTGGGTTGGCGCTCAATTCGCCGATCACCTTCCCGTCGGCGGCGTTCCAAACTTTGACCTGCCCCGTCCAGTCGCCCGCGATGACGCGACCGCCTTCGTGATCGAAGGTGACGTGGAGGGCGATATCGTTGAACGGCGCCTCGAGCGTGCGAACCGCGGAGCCGTCCGGCCCCCAGATCTTGACGGCATGATCGCGGCCGCACGAGACGATGCGGCCGTCGTGGGCAAAGCCGATCGACAGCGCGCCCACCGCGGGGTCAAACGTCCCCGCCCCCACAGCGCCCGTCGGCGGACGATAGTTGCCGTGGGCCGCCCAGCTTTTGACCTCCGTCCCCTCCTGCATGTTCCATAGCTTCGCGGTGCCGTCCGTCGAGCAACTGACCAGAAGATTGGAATCATCGCGGAAGGCGAGGTCCGAAACGGCTTCCTTATGGCCGGCGAGGTTGAACATCTCGTGGCCGGTCCGGGCCTCCCAGACCGCGATGCCGCCCGCGCGATCGGCCGTCGCCAGAAGGTTGCCGTCGGGGCTGAAAGCGATGGCGGTAACCCAGTCGGTGTGCTTCTTGATCGAAAAAGCCAGCTTTCCGTCCGAAACGGTGTACGCCTTGACGATCCGGCCGGGCCCGCCCAGGGCGACCATCGACTGGTCCGGCGAGATGTCGGCGGCGAGGACGGTGTCAAACTCGTCCCCGATCTCGGTGACCCGGTTGCCGCTGGCGACGTCGAACAGCACCACGCGGCCGCTCAGCGCGCCCTGGCCGCCGGCGGCCATCAACAGGCTGCCGCCGCGGCTGAATCGAAGCGTCTGCGGAAGGCCTTCGGGGAAGGCGAGCACACCGAGCAGTTCGAGCGTCTGGGTGTTGTAGAGCATCACCTGCCGCTGGCCGCCGACCGCCACGACCGGCGCCCAAAGATCGGCGCCCAGCGCCGGCAACGACCCGGCCCGCGCCGTTCGCGTGACCGGCTCGGCGGCAAGGCCCTTCGGCATGGCGACGGGGCCGGCCGGTCTGCCGATCCCGACGGTCGTCAGCGTGAGGTCCACCTTGGGGCGCAGCGCGACAGCCGGCTTGCCGTTGGCCGTTTCCAGCGCGCCCGAGGCGATCCACTTGCGAAGGATCTCCAGCTCTTTGTCCGGCAGCTTGTCCCGCTTGGGGGGCATCTCCGGCTCTTCGGCGTGGGTGGTGACCTTGTAGAACTTCGAGCCCGAAGGGTCGCCCGGGTTGATCACCGGCCCGTTGTCACTGCCGGCCAGCGACCCGGCATAGGTGGTCAGGTCGAGGCCGGCCTTCTTCTTGTCCGGGTTGTGGCAGTTGAGGCAACTGTTGCGCAGGATCGGGAGGACGTGCTCCTGATAGTTGATCTTCTCATCGGCCGCGTGCGCCTGGGCGACAGGAAGGCCCAGCGCGCCGAGGGCCGCGATCTTCAGAACCCGGGAAATGGATCGGTCCACCATGATCTTCGCACTCCAACCGCGTTGCATGTCGTAGGCACAAGGGTGATCCCCCGAAATGCGGGGCATCCACGAGGCCGCCGTCCGCAACCCCGAAAGCTTCGGCAAGACGCGGCGTTTCTCGTAGGCGCCCTGCGTCGCGCCCCAGGGATCGTCATCGCGTCGGCCACGGCCTCTACGGCCGAACGGGGGCCGCCGCGGCACGGGATGCATGCCCTACGGTAAGCCGGAGCAGGGCCCGCACGGATCGAGAGCGCACGAACCAGGCGCTAAACTCAATGGTTGAACATGAACTCTTCGGAGTTCAGCAGCGCCCAGAAAACGTCCTCAAGCACCTTCCGCTGTTCGTCGGGCGCGGCGGGCGTGACGAGCGTCATCAGGCGGGACATCTCATCCTCCGTCGGCTTGCGGCTGAAGCAGCGCTGATAGAGCTCGTCGATGATCTCCCGCGGCGACTTCTTCTCCGCGATTAGTTTCGGCACGAGCCCGCCATTGATCACGCGGCCCTGGCTGTTGTCCCCGTTCAACAGGTGCAGCGCCTGGCTTAGGTTCGGCTCCATTGACACCTCGCACGAGCAGACGGTTTCCCGCTTGGCGCGGCCGAAGGTGGTGAGGAAGTAGTTTGTCGTTTCGCCGTCGGCGATCTGCACCGCCCGCGAGCCCAGCGGCAACCCTTTGAACTTCTCCTGGGTCTCGGTCACCTGGCTGATGCAGTCGAGCAGCACTTCAGCGCGGATGCGCCGGATCGCCGCGTGGGAGAAGTTGCGGTCGTCGGCTTCGTTGGTTGGGTTGGTGTGGGTCGCGAGCTGATAGGTCCGAGAGGCGCAGATGTCGCGCACGAACCGCTTGAAGTCGTAGTGATAGTCCCGGAAGTGGGCCGCCAGCGCGTCGAGCAGTTCTGGGTTCACCGCCGGGTTGCTGACCCGGACGTCGTCCACCGGGTCGATGATCCCGCGGCCCATGAAGTGCTGGAAAACGACATTGGACAGGTTCCGCGAGAAATAGGGGTTGTCCGCCGAGACCAGCCAGTTGGCCAGGACTTCGCGCCGGTCCTTCCCTTTGACGTCGGCCACGCCGCCGCCGAGGAACTTGGGCTCCATCACCTTACCGGAGATCGGGTGGCTGACTTCACCCCCGCCGCCGTTGAAGACGATCGTCTCGCGCGGGTCTTCCCCCTGCTTCCGCCCGATCTGGGAGAAGAAGGCGGCGAAGCTGTAGTAGTCGTTCATCGTCCAACGATCGAACGGGTGGTTATGGCACTGGGCGCACTGGATCCGCATGCCCATGAAGACCTGTGCCGTGTTCTCCGCGATCTTGAGCCGGTCCGTCTCCACCTGGTAGTAGCACGTGGCCGAGTTGGTGAACGTCCCGCCGGTGGCGCTGAGGAGCTGCTGGACGATCTGGTCCATCGGCACGTTGCGTTCAATCTGCCCCTGCAGCCAATTGAAATAAAGGATCGCCGACTTGTAGCTGAACTGGTTGTTGTCGGACCGGATCTTGAGCAGCTCGGCGAACTTCATCACCCACAGCTCGACGAACTCTTTCCGCTCTAGCAACTGGTCGATCAGCTTCGCCCGCTTGGCGGGGTCGGTATCGGCGACGAACTTGTCGCGCTGCTCCGGCGTGGGGAGCAGGCCGACGACATCGAGATAGGCTCGGCGCAGGTAGGTTTCGTCGTCGCAGGTCTCGCTGGGGACGATGCGCAGCTTCTTCAGCTTAGCATCGACCAGCGTGTCGATGTAATTGTTCTCGTGGATCGACGCGGGGAAGGCATATTGCTCCCCCTTGGGCACCACGATGACCTGGCTCCCCACCGTAAAGGTGTTGAACCGGGCCATGATGAAGGCCTCGCCGCGGTTCTTCGCCGCGACCATGCCGGTGGGCGTGACCGTGGCGGAGTTGTCGTTGTTGGTGAGGAACAGCGCGTAGTTGGTCACGTCGCGGTCGGTCCCGTCGGAATACTTCGCTCGCACCATCATCTGCTGGCTGGAGCCTTCCCCTTCCAGGACGGCGTCGTGCGGGTAAAGCTCCACCGCGATCGGCTTGGCGACATCTTCGGAATCCTTCGGAGCGCCGGCCTGGAGCCAGCGAAGGATCGTGCGGTAAAAGTCGGAGTCTTCCTTGAAGAGCGTCCCGCCGGTGTGCTGGGCCTTGCCAGTGGACTTGGTCAGCAGCAGGCTGTCCTCGGGGACGGCGAGGTTCACCCGGCGGGTGGACCACTCGCGGGTGAGCCGCATGTAGTCTCCGTCGGCGTCGAAGCCGAACAGGGAGAGCCGGAAGCCGTCTTTCCCGCGTGACGAACCATGGCAGCCGCCGGTATTGCAGCCCGCCTTGAGGAAGATCGGCATCACATCGAGCTTAAAGCTGATCGGGCGATCCGCCTGCCCGTCCTTCACGACCACCGGCACGGTCAGCGTCTGCCCTCCCGCCGTCACCTGGAGCTGGCACGACCCATCCGCCAGCGGCTTGACGGTATGGCCGTCAACCTTGGCGAGCTTCGGGTCGGAGAGCGCGTACGTCGCCTCACCGGTGAGGTCCCGGGTGACGCCGTTGGGCTGGGTGAGCCGCACAATGACCGACTGCGCGGCGCGGCTCGTGGTCAGGTTGATCTCGGGCGGGAAGACCTCCACGCGCGGGCCGGAGACCGCGACCTGCGCCCGGGAGAACCGATGCCCCCGTCCGACCCTTCCGACGGCGCCGCGGAGGCGGGGCCGCTGAAGAGCGACCAACCGAGGACGCCCAGCGCGGCGGCCGATGCCGCGAGGAGCAGGGCGGGCTTCAACGACTTCGAACGTTTCACAAGGTGCATGACGGCCTCCGGCGCTTTCCATTGAATACTCGCCCCCCGCACAACCTGTTGAGTGAGCGTTGACCGGCCGCGGGTCGCCCCGCCTTCCACTCAAAGGATGAAGGATGAGGGTGAAGGATGAAATGGAGAAGACCCGATTGCGTTCATCCTTCTCCGGGCCTTGATCCGTCATCCCGCTTCTGAACCGTTTCATCCGTGCAATCCGTGGCTCCCGCTTTCGTGCTGTCGAGCAGGGCCTTGGCGTCTCGATCCGCTATTTCTTCGCCGGCACGAGCCCGGCCTTTCCCTTCAAACCGCCGACGGGGTCGATGCGGAGGACCCCGCCCTGGCCGGCGCTCTGCACGATCGGCTCACCCTCTTTCATCACCGTGACGCGGCAGACGAGCGTGTTCTGAGTCCCCTGCGGGCTCTTGACGTCGGTTGTGATCGGGAAGGCCACCTGCTTGTCATCCGGGCCGATCTCCATGGTCGGGGCGGTCACCCCGTTCGGAAGGCCAAGCAACTCGACCTTTGCCTTGCCTTCGAAGGGAGTCTTCACGTCCACCGTCGCGTTGACCGTCGCCGTCTGCCCCTGCTCGACAACGGTGCGCGTCAGCTTTATCGCCACGATCGCCGGGCCGACTTCGATATCCGACAACTGCGAGCAGGCCCAGAGCGGGCCGTTTACATCGGCCGAGCCGATGACGGCCGTCTTCCATTTCCGCGGCGTCGCGCCGCCTCCGGCATTGAGCGGGATGAACGCTTCGTTCTTCCCTTCGGCGATGATCGCGCTGGACGAACTCACGCCCGGCGGGTCCCAGAGCATCTTGACGTTGATCGGGCCGGTAAAGCCCGGCTTGCGATCGGCGACGACCTTGAGCGACAACGCCCCGCTCTGCACCACCGGCACCTTGGGCGTCACAACCGAAAGCTTAAACGGGGCCTCCTCGGCCACCGCCACGGCGAGCTGATCGACCGTGGTGGAAAAGTAGTTGCTATTGTTGTTGCCGTAGACCAGATCCACCATCTGCGTGAACTTCGCGGTGACGGGGGTGGCGGCCGGCTTGGCATCGGCCGGTTCGACCGACCTGGCGGTGAGCGGGCAGAGCTTGCCCGCGACCGCGGCCGTCGGGCTGGCCTCAAACACGACCGGGATCACGTCCTGCCCCTGCGGAAAGTCGGCGGCCGACACGGAAATCCCCTCAGGAAGCCCGTCAAAGGCGAGCGTTACATCGGTCCCAAAGTCGCTCCGGGTCACTCGGAAGAGACTGCCGAAGCGGTTCCCCTTCGGCACAACAATCGTCTGGCGCTCCTGCGTGTCCTGCCCGATCTGATTGACCGGCGGAACGGTGACCACCATGGAGGGCTTCACCGGCGTGATCTCAATGCGATAGAAGAAATCCGGCCCGCCCCGGTGAAGGTGATCCCGGATGCTGACGGCATATTCGCCATCGGCCGGGACGTTGAGGCGGAGATAGCTGTCCGGGCCGCCCGAGTCGTCATTGCTGGAGATCTGGCCCCCCTTGTCGTTGTAGAGCACGATCACCGAATCGAGCGGCGACCGAAGCTGGCGAGCGAAGACGCGGACGTCCAGCGTCTGCCCCTTCTGCGCCTTGAAGCGGAAGTAGTCGGTGTCCCCCTCCTTGTCGATGATGCCGTTGAGAGCGACCGGGACATCGACCGTGGCGCGGGTGGCGGTGGCCAGGTCGTCGTTCGGCTCGACCTCCATGACGTTCGGGAATGAGCTGATCCGGAAGCGGTTGGGGGACGGGGCGACCAGGCCGTCCTGTTCGGCGAAGAGGCCAAGTTCAGTGCCGGGGGCGTCGGGAAGCTTGATCTTCCGCTCGAACGGGCCGAGCGGGTCGGCGAGGTAGCGGACGGTCACTTCCTCGCCGGCCTTCCCGCCGCATGGGTAGACCCCGAGCGGCCGCGGGAACGTGCCGACGTGCATTCGGTACATGCTGTTGGCGCTGCCGCCGTAGGAACTTTCCCGCAAAGCGATGATGTACGTGCCGTCCTTGGGGATGACCGTGGATGCGACGCAGTCCTGGCGGAGCAGCGCGGTGTCGTCGGAAACCGCCAGTTCAAACCGGTTGGTATCGAGGATTGAAACGGCCGGGTCGAACAGGACGCCCAGGCGGATCCCCTCGACTTCCGCCGTCAGCCGCTGCCCCTTTTTGCAGTCAACGCTGTAGTAATCAACCTGCTCGGCCTCAATGACGCCGGCAACCGTCACATTCAGGTCGATATGCTGGGGCGATTCGAACGTGCTGGGCCGCTTGTCCGCCGGGATGCCTTTCAGGGCGGCGCCGGCCGCGCTGCCCGCGCCGCCCGGACGGCCCCAACCTCCGCCTGTTCCATGACGACCGGGTAGGGCCCGACATAGAAGTTGCGAAGCTCCGAGATGCCGCTCGCCGTCCGCAGCCGCATCCGGTACTCGCCGAGCCGGGCATCGGCGGCCACCTTGACGTGGGCCTTCACCTGCTGGGGGTTGACGACTTCGACGCCGGTGACCGTCACGCCCGGGTCATAGACGAAGACTTCCTGCGCGTCGGCGAGCCGCTGACCGCGGAAGATGACATCAACCTCAGTGCCGCGCTGGGCGCCGCGGGGGGTGACCTGGACAAGGTTCGGCGTGGCGGCCGAAGCCCCGGCCGCCGCGACCAGCACGGCGGCTACCCCTGCCATCAGCCCCGATGCGCTGTGGATGGACCGACGAAAGTGCCGCCGAAGGATCGTGGTGAGGCAATTCATGGTCAATGAAGCTCCGTCGCCCGAGCGCCTCGTGAAGAAGCCGCACCGGCGTCTGGAACGTGACTGGAAGGAAATCAAAGCGACTCGTGTCGAAGTGTTCAGGCTTTTAACACACGATCCTGAACCCAACCCCCACCCTCGAACAGGAGGCTCGCTCAGCGATCGCTTTGGCACCCGACGGGGAAGGCGCGCCACGCCGTTGGAGAGACTGGCGCCGTCCCTTCGGGGGATTCCGCCGCAACGGGCATCAATGACGGCCTTCAGGCGGCGGCCGGTACGGCATCTCCGCCGAACCGGCCCCCCGAGCCGCGAGTCGCGGTTGGCGACCCATGAATCGTACGTCGCCCGTTGACCCGGACGCTCAGGCCAGGATGTCCTGGACGACCTTGCCGCCTCGGACGATATCGATCGGCCGGTTCCCGGAGCTCATCAGCTTCTTCTCGCCGTTGATGCCCAGGCGGTTGTAGACCGTCATCGCCAAGTCTTCGGTGGTGACGGGGTTGTTCTGCGGCTCGGCCGCCGTGGCGTCCGACGAACCGTAGATCATCCCCTTCTTGATGCCGCCGCCGGCCAGGACCACGCTGAACACCTTCGGCCAGTGGTCGCGGCCTTCGTCCTTGTTGATCTTCGCGGTGCGGCCGAATTCGCTGCTGACCATGATCAGCGTCGAATCGAGCATCTTCCGGGATTCCAGGTCCCGGATCAGCGCCGCGAACGCCTGGTCGAACGGAGGCATCTGCGAAGCGAAGCTCTGATGAATCTTGACGTGGTGATCCCACCCGCCGTAGGTCATGGACACGAACCGCACGCCGCCTTCAACCAGGCGACGGGCCATCAGCATGCGCATGCCGGCGGTGTTGCGGCCGTAGGCATCCTTCGTCGCATCCGACTCCGACTTCAGATCGAATGCTTCGCGCGCCTCCTTCGAGCTGATCATCCCGTACGCACGCTGGTAGAAGGAATCCATCGCCGTCAGCGCGTCGGACTTTTCAACCGTGCGGAAGTGATTGTCAACCGTGGCGAGGATGTTCTTGCGGCGATCGAACCGGGCGTCATCAACGCCGTTGGCAAGGTTCAGGTCGCGCACCGAGAAGCCGCCGTTGGCCGGGTCGGCGCCGAGGCTGAACGGGCCATAGGCGGCCGACAGATACCCCGTGCCCGCCGATGGGTTAGGGACCGACGGGACGCACACGTACGGCGGCATGTTGTTTCGAACGCCCAGCTCGTGGCTCACGATGCTGCCGAAGCTGGGGAACTGGATCGCCGGGCTGGGGCGATAGCCGGTGAACATGTTGTGCGTGCCGCGCTCGTGGGCGGCCTCGCCGTGGGTCATCGACCGGATGACGCAGATCTTGTCGGCGACGTCGGCCGTCTGCTTCATCATTTCGCCGAAGAGCTCACCGTCGATCTTGCTCTTCACCTGGCCGAATGGGCCACGGTATTCGATTGGGGCGAGGGGCTTGGGGTCCCATGACTCCTGATGCGCCATGCCGCCCGGCAGGAAGATGTGGATGCAGGCCTTGGCGGGCGCATCCTTGATCTCCGCCGGCTTGGTCCCGGTGATGTTCCAGGTGTCGCCGCGGGCCGTGTTCCGCATGCCCAGGTAGTCGCCGAGCGTGAGCCCGAGGCCGCCGATCAGGCCGACGTAAAGGAACTCGCGCCGGGACTGGCCCGGACGAACGTGTTCGGGGGCGCTGCACCAACCGGTTGTGGGGTCGAGCTTCATAAGCCTTGCTCCTTCTAGCGGACGAGAGGCGACAACGAACGTTCGATCGGATCGACGTGCCGCCTATCATTACCCCGACGGGTTGCAAGCGTTTTTCGGCCTTCCAACTTTTTTTGCTCAATTGGGAAGAAAAACATAAATCGCCACCTGCTCGACCTTTATCCGCACGAAAATACTTCCTTGAGACGTCCCGGAACGAACCCTCCACCCGGAAACCCCGACCCGATCCCGCGCCGCGAGCGGGCCCGTTCGCCGTCGATCAGGGCAGGGTGAGGATCTTGCGGGCGTACGACCCGCGATCGGGGCGTCCAACGAAACGAGAGCGATCAGGTAGCGCTACAGCGACATTTGGTCAACGGAGCACAAGAAGAACGTCAAAATCCGATGCACGAAATCCCAAGGAATGGGAATCGGAAAAGAAGAAACCGGATTCAAGCGCGAGCATTGATTTCCGCTTTGCCTTTGTTTGAAGTTCCCTGAGATTTCGTGATTCACATTTTCTGATTTGGGAAGACTGATCGCCGAATCAGCGCGGTAGTGGTAGTTGCCCCCTTTTTGCGCTGGAGCGGCCCCGCGACACGGACGATACAGGGGAGGAAGGCTCCCCACCGATGCGACTGAAGGCGTCGCATCGCCTGGTAATCTGGGGGGCCGACTTGCATCCGGCGAGGCCGTCGGATACATGAGGGTCGGCGGAACGTTCGTCAGCGTCTTATGCCTTCCCGGCCATCCGGTTATCGGCCGTCCACGCAGGCTCGGCGGAGCGCGCAAAGTTCGGTGGACCGTTCAAATCGATTGTCCCTTTTTCCCACGAGGCAAGCCTTGCAACACCAGAGGACCCACAGCATGAAGCGCCGCATCGGCATTTTGAGTTCGGCCGCGTGCTTTGCGATGGCTTGCGCGTTGATAGTCGGGGGATGCGACCGCGGCTCGACCACGGGCGCGGTTGCGGCGGCCGGCAGCGGTGGGGCCGGCTCCGTCGCCGTCTTTGACATGAACAGGGTCAGTGACACCGTCGGCTGGAAAAGCGAGTTCGAAACGAACCTCAAGACGGCCGATAGCGAACTTGCCAACCAGCTGAACACCTATGGCAAAGCGATCAAGGACGCCCTGGACAACTACCGCACCGAGTTCGCCAACAAGGCTGGGCTGAACGAAGATCAGAAGGTTAAGCTGGCCTCTCCCCAGCTCACTGACGACGTTTTTCAGAAGATCATCACTAAGACCGACCTGCGAACCGAGTACATCGTTCACGTCTCCTATGCCCAGCGCACCGCCCAGGAGGCGCAGCAGGCGGCCCAGAAGGCGCTGAAGGCCCGCTACGATCAGCTCCAGGACGTTTACCGCCAGGCGGTCAAACCGGTCGTGCGGCGCGTGGCCGACGCCAACGGCTATGCGATGGTCATGGACGCCAACGCCGCCTTCTACGTCAACGACAAGATCGACCTGACCAACAAGGTGGTGGATGAGCTTCAGAAGGCGATGCCGGCCCATACCATGCCCGGCCCGCCCACCAATCAGCTCCCGACGACGTTCGCCTTCCCGCCTGACCTGATGCAGCGCGCCGCGGCCCCGGCGGCCGCTCCCGTCCCGGCCGCGCCCGCGGCCCCGACCAGCCGCCCGCAGCCGCAGTGAGCCGCGTCGCCCCGCCACCCGACATTCCAGCGCCCGCGAACGGCCAGCTCCATACAGGGGCTGGCCGTTTCAGTTGGGCGTCCCTTGTTTCCGGCGCAGTCGGCGAATCAGAATCGCCAACATGAGAACCTTCATCGCCGCGGCCCTTCTCGTGCCTCTGCTGCTGCCGCCGGCCGTTTCCCACGGCGGGCCGACCGACGACGTCTATCACCTCGGGCCCGATTCGCTCCCGCAACCCGGCGTGCCCGAGGGAAAGCTGACTGGCCCGACAAGCCTGGTGAGCACCAAGGTCTGGCCGAACACCTCGCGGAATTATTGGGTCTACACCCCCGCCCAGTATGACCCGAAGAAGCCGGCCTGCCTGATGATCTTTCAGGACGGGCACGCCTTCATCAACCCCAAAGGCGACTACCGGATCCCGACGGTCTTTGACAACCTGATCTACCGCCGGGAGATGCCGGTGACCATCGCCGTCTTCATCAACCCCGGCCACACGCCGCAACAGACGGAGTCCACCGACTCCGAATGGGGCGACAAGACCAACAACCGCGGCCTGGAGTACAACGCCCTCGACGACAAGTACGCGACGCTGGTCATTGATGAACTGCTCCCCGAGCTGCGCAAGAGCTACAACTTCTCCGACAAGCCCGAGGACCGCGCCATCGCCGGCGCCAGCTCGGCGCGATCTGCGCCTTCACCGTGGCCTGGCAGCGGCCGGACCAGTTCCGCAAGGTGATCAGCACCATCGGCAGCTTCACGAACATCCGCGGCGGGCACGTCTACCCCGACCTGGTCCGCAAGGAAGATCCCAAGCCCATCCGCGTCTACCTGCAGGATGGCACCAACGACAACCGCGGCCTCCGCGGCAAAGGCCCTGACGCGACCTACGACCCCAAGTGGGACTGGCACGCCCAGAACATCAAGATGGCCGAGGCCCTGACGGAGAAGAAGTACGACTTGAACTACTGCTGGGGGATCGGCACCCATTCGAACAAACAGGGCGGCGCGATCATGCCCGAAATGCTTCGCTGGCTCTGGCGCGACTACCCCCGCCCCGACGACGCCCACGACAACAGCAATCGGCGATTGTTCGACAAGTAGGGCGCAGCGAATGGTTGACCGGTCTTGCGAAGGCCGACACAAATGAGTCCGACCCCTTTTCTGCTTCAATCCACGACAGGCACCGGCAGAACGGTGAGTCCTTCGCTCGTGCGCGGGGCATTCCTGACAGAGGGAAAAATTCTTACGGTTAGGCCTCGTTCAACGTCTTGTCCGCGGAGCCTTGAGAGGACCGGGACACACCACCATTCTCCATCTGCCCGTACGCCAGCCTCAAGTATCTCATACACGATTCCATGACCTACGGCGTCGAGCTGTTTCTTGACTAACCGAATGCGCTTTGCTTTGTAACCTTCTTCTTGGTCATGGGTCGCCTTTCATGGCAGGAGCACAATAACTGTCCCCAAATCACGCCAACTTTCGCGGGCCGCGGTACGATTCACTTCGACGCTACGATTCACCTCGACGCCTGGAAGGTAATCGGCATCCTCACGACGCGGCCGCAACTGGAAAGAAAAACTGGACGGGTGTCACTTGTCCCGTTTTCCGGCCTATCGACGTGACCCGGCATGCCGATGCGCGAGCAGGCGACGAAGATTAATTGACTGCGCGAGATGTTTGTCAACGCGTCCTCTTTTTCGGCGCGTAGACCTCCTGGTAAACCTCCCGAACGATCGGGTACGAAAGCGCCGCGAGGAGCAGAAGGCAGAAGATGAACAGGTAGATCGCGGTCGTATTCGCGTGCCCGGCGACTCGGGAATCCCCGTTGGAGCCACCGCGGTATTGAACGGCTAGCTCATCACCCCTCTCGGCATCGATGCGCCCGACGAAGGTGTCCTTCCCTTTCCGCGCTTCGCCGTGATCATCGGTAAACTCATACTCCACGGCGGTCTTCAACTTCGGATTGCGCCCACCGTTGTCCTCGTACTCATCGATCCGAGTGATCTTCGCCGTCGCACGCTTGCTGAGAAGGCCATACTTCACCTCCTGGCAGGAAAGATAGCCGCTGAATAAAAAGAGGCACAGCCCGCCGATAAACGCCCTCAACTTCAAACCGCTCGACCAATCCATCCGACGTTCTCCCATGATTCGTGCCGCGGCCACATGCCCCGGCACCGCGCCGTGGCAAACGATTCCCAATCCCGGAATTGGGACGAAAAGGGCCTCTCGGCGCGAGGTGGCCCGTTGATGTCCGTCAGGGAGGGGGGTTGTGCGCAGGACCGCGAACAGATGCCGCCCCCACCCTACCCTCCGCCGCAGCACACCGGAAGAGGGAAGAGCCATCGCCCGATCGAAGGCTACCTCGGGCTGTCCGGCGGCGTCGGGGACGGGCGGAAGGGCGCGCCTTGGGCCACACGTGGCGGCGCGACGTTCGGGCCCGGGCGCTCGTGTGCCGGCCCACCTCGTTCACGAAGGTTGACCCCGGGCCGGCGGCGAAGCCGCTCGCCAGCGCGGGCGATCGGGGGACGGTCAGAATTCCTCCGACCGCCGGCGCGGCGACCGGCCGCTCGGGCTCCGGCTCCGGCGCCCCCGGGGCGTCCTGGCGCGCCTGCCCGCCGCCTGACTCCGCGGGTTCGCGATGCGCGTCGGCGTGGGCCACCGGCTCAGGCTCCCCGTGGACCAGTTCCTCGGGAGGAAGGACGAACTTCCCTGTCAGCCGCCGGATGACGTAATAAAAGACCGGCGTCAGGAAGAGCCCGAAGAAGGTCACCCCGAGCATGCCGTAGAAGACGACGGTCCCCAGTGCCTGCCGCATTTCCGAGCCGGCCCCCGTGGCGGTGATGAGGGGGACGACGCCGAGGATGAAGGCGAAGCTGGTCATCAGGATCGGCCGCAGGCGCAGGCGAGCCGCTTCGACGGCCGCGTCGAAGGCGTTCTTCCCCTGCTCCTGCTGCTGCTTGGCGAACTCGACGATCAACACCGCGTTCTTGGCCGAAAGCCCCGCCAGCACCACGAAGCCGATCTGCGTGAAGATGTTGTTGTCCATGTGCCGCATCCAGACGCCGCCGATGCCGCAGAGGAGGCACATCGGGACGATCAGGATGATGGCGGATGACAGCGAAAAGCTCTCGTACTCCGCCGAGTGCGTCAGAAAGACGAACAGGATGCAGAGCGGGAAAATGAAGATGGCGGTGTTCCCCGCCTCCTTTTCCTGGAACGAAAGCTCCGTCCACTCGGTGCCATAGCCGCGGGGAAGATTGGCCTTCGCCAGCCCCTCCATGATCGACAGCGCCTGGCCGGTGCTCACGCCCGGTCCGCCGGCGCCGTTGATCTCGGCCGACTGATACAGGTTATATCGGTTGATCCGGTCCGGCCCGGTCACCGGCGTCACCGTCGCCACAGAGCCGAGCGGCACCATCTGCCCAGCGCGATTCCGCGTCTTTAGTTCGCTGATGTCGCTCGCGTGCGCCCGGAACTTCGCATCCGCCTGGGCCACAACCCGATACGTGCGGCCGAGGAAGTTGAAGTCGTTGATATAGAGCGAACCAAGGTAGACCTGAAGGGTCTGAAAGACATCCGTCACTTGGACGTTCTGGCTCTTTACCTTGGTCCGATCGACGTCCACGAACAACTGCGGCACGTTCGCCCGGAAGCTGGAGAAGATCCCTCGCAACCTTGGGTCCTTGCGGGCCTCACCCATCAACTGGTCGGTGGCGGACTGAAGCTCCTGCGGCGTGTGCTTCCCTTCGCGGTCCTCCACCTGCATTTTGAAACCGCCGGCCGTGCCGATCCCGCGCACCGGCGGCGGCGGGATCACCAGGGCAAAGCCCTCCTGCTCGGACGCGTAGCGCTTCTGGAGCTCGGCGACAACGCCGTTCGCCGACATCTCCGGGTGGCCGACACGCTTATCGAACGCGTCCAGCACGACGAACATCGCGCCCGAGTTGGGCTGGTTGGTCCCGGTCAGAACCGAGTACCCGGTGATGGCGAACGTATCGTGAACGCCGGGGAGCGACTTGGCGGTTTCGGCGAGCCGCCTAGCGTGGCGTCGGTCCGATCGAAGGCGGCCGCGTCGGGCATCTGCAGGTTGACGATCACATACCCAAGGTCCTGCTGCGGGATGAACCCCGACGGCACCTTCGTGAAGCCGCGATAGGTGAGGAAAAGCAGGCCCAGGTAGGCGACGAGCGCAAGAGCGCTCACCCGCAGAAGTCGCCGGGCGATCGCGCCGTAGCCGTTGGTCGTCAGGTCGAGCGTCTTGTTAAAGAGTCGGAAGAACCATCCAAGGACAAACTGGAGGGCATTGGTCAGAAAATCCTGCTTCCCCTCACGCGGCCGCAGCAGCAGCGCCCCCATCGCCGGGCTTAGCGTCAGAGAATTGAACGCGGAGATCAGCGTGGAGACGGCGATCGTCAAAGCGAACTGCCGGTAGAACTGCCCGGTGATGCCACTCACGAACGCAACCGGGACGAAGACCGCCGTTAGCCCGAAAGCGATCGCGATGACAGCTCCGGTCACTTCCTCCATCGCCTTGAACGCGGCCGCCGTTGGCGACAGGCCCCGCTCGATCCACCGTTCGATGTTCTCAACCACGACGATCGCATCATCGACAACGATGCCGATCGCCAGCACCAGCCCAAAGAGCGACAGGTTGTTCAGGGAGAACCCGATCGCTTTCATCACGGCGCAGGTGCCGATCAGAGAGACGGGGATGGCCAGCAACGGGATGATCGTCGCGCGCCAGCTCTGGAGGAACACGAGCACGACGATCACCACGAGCAGGATCGCCTCGAATAGTGTCTTCACGACATCGTTGATCGATTCCTTAACGAAGAGCGTGGTGTCGTAGGGCGTGTCGTATTCGAGCCCCTGCGGCCAGTCCGGCTGGGCCCGCAACTGCTTCATCAGGGCCTTTACCTTGTCGGCCGTCTGGATCGCGTTGGAACCGGGAAGCTGGAAGATCGGCAGCGCGACCGATGGCTGGCCGTTGAGGTAGGCGCTGACGCTGTAGTCGGCCGCCCCAAGCTCGACGCGAGCGATGTCCTTCACCCGGGTGACCTGCCCGTCGGCCCCTGTCTTAACCACGATCTCGGCGAACTCTTTCGGGTCGGTGAGCCGCCCCTGGGCGTTGACGGTTAACTGGAAGTCAGTGGTATGGGGCGGGAGCGGCTGCCCGCCGACGATGCCGGCCGCCACCTGGATATTCTGTTCCTGGATCGCCTGGCTCAGGTCCCCCACCGTCATCCCGCGGGACGCCATTTTTTGGGGGTCGAGCCAGAGCCGCATGGAGTAGTCGCGCGCGCCAAACAGGAAGATATCGCCCACGCCCGGCAGTCGGGCCAGCGGGTCGCGCAGGTGGAGCAGCGCGTAATTGCTCATGTAGAGCTGGTCGTACTGGTTCTTGGGGGAGTAGAGCTGGACGACCAGGGTGATGTCGGGAGAGCTTTTCTTCACCGTCACGCCGAGCTGCCGCACGTCGGCCGGCAGGAGCGGCTGGGCGATCGACACGCGGTTCTGCACCTGCACCTGGGCGATATCGAGGTTGGTCCCCAGCTTGAACGTGACGGTCAACCGCATGTTGCCGTCGTTCGTGCACTGGCTCGACATGTAGAGCATGTTCTCGACGCCGTTGATCTGCTGCTCGATCGGCGTCGAGACGGTCTTGGCCACCACGTCCGCGTTGGCGCCGGGGTAGCTGGCGGTCACCACGACCGTCGGCGGGGCGATCTCCGGGTACTGGGCGATCGGCAGCGTGAAGATCGCGAGCCCCCCGACGATCAGCATGACGATGGAGATGACGATCGCGAAGACCGGGCGGACGATAAAGAATTTCGCGAAATTCATCGGGCGTTACCCCCCGCCAGATCGGCCGCGATGGGCCCCTGAAAGCCACCATCCGCTTCGTGACGGGCCTCTTCGTCACGCGCGTGCGGCGTCGGCCGAGCGCCAGGGAACGCGCCGCTCGACGATGGGGCCGTGGACGGCATGATCAGCGGCGTCGTGGAGGGTGCTGTGGACGGGTCGGTCGATGGGCCCGTGGCGGCGGTCGGCCGCTTATATGGGATGAACACGGTTGGTGGGGGAAGCTCGATCAACGGCGCGTCCACCTTTCCAGGGGCGGCCTGCGACGTAGGGGCGATTTGTGTCGCCGGCGCGGAAGATGGCGTGGCCCGGGCGCTGGAGCAGACTGGCTTGTGGCGGCCTGCGTCGCGGGAGGTTCGGCCATTGACGGCGCGGGACGCGTGGCGCTCATGTCCCCCGGGGCAGGCATTCCCTGGGTGGTGGGGACGTCGCGCGTTTCAGGGAATGCGCGGGTGGTCGCCGAGCCGGGCGCGGTCAGAATGAGCCATTCGGGAGGGATCGGCTGCTCTTTCGGGTTGACCACCCCGCCGGGGATCGCCTTCTGGAGCCCGTTGGTGATAATCAGGTCGCTCGCGCCGACCCCCTCTTCGATTGACCGCAGGCGGCCGAACAGCGCGCCCAGTTTCACCGGGCGCTGCTCAACCTTGTTCCCCTGCCCGACGACAAACACATAACTGTTGCTCTGGTCGGTCCCGATGGCGCCTTCGGGGATGAGCGTGGCTTCGTAGCGTCCGCTCCCCGGCACGCGGACGCGGGCAAAAAACCCCGGCACCAGGCTTCCATCCTTGTTCGGGAAGACGCCGCGCGCCTGCAATGTCCCCGTTCCCGGGTCGAGGCGGTTGTTCACGAAGTCAACCACGCCCTCGTGCGAGAAAGCGGTTTCGTCCCCCAGGGCCATGAACGTCGGGATCTGCGCATCCCGCGCGCTGACCCGCTTTTTCTCCCGTGCCAGCCGCGTGTATTTGAGGATCGCCTGCTCGTTCACGTCCACATAGCAGTACATCGGGTCGATCGCCTGAATCGTGGTCAGGAGCGTCGCCTGGCCGGCGCCCCCGTTGATGATGTTCCCCGGCGTCACCAGCTTACGCCCGACCCGGCCCTTGATGGCGGTGACGACCTTCGTCCACTCCAGGTTCAGCCGCGACGTCTCGGCGGCCGCCTGCGCGGAGGCGAGAACCGCCTTGGCCTGCTTCAGGTTCGCCACCGAATTGTCATAGTCCTGATCCGAGATCGACTTGATTCGATGCAGCTCGTCGGCCCGCTTGAACTGGACCGTGGCCAGGCCTGTCTGGGCGTCGGCCTTGGAGACATCGGCCAGCTTGCTTTCGTAATCGGCCCTGAACGGCCGGTCGTCGATCTGGAACAATACCGCCCCCTTCTCCACAATCGACCCCTCCTGAAAGTTGGCGGCGATGATCTCACCGCTCACCCGCGCCTGCAGGTTCACGGTCTCGGGCGAATCGAGGTGGCCGGTGTACTCGTCCCATTCGATCACCTCGCGGCGGACCGGATGGCCGACGGTCACCGTCGGTGGCGGCGGCGGCGGCACCTCTTCCGGCGGCGCACACCCCGCCAGCGCCCAGGCCCCCAGGCCAATCGCTCCAACTCGTGCCAGTGTCAGAGCACGCACCCGGCTAAAAGCACACACCAGCGTAAAGGCACGCGCCAGCGTAAAGGCACACGCCAGCGTAAGGGCACGCACCGGGCCACAACGCGTGCCCCCGCGTTTCGGTCCGACGGGCCGCGTACCGATTACCGCGGACGGCGTGCGGGATCGATCGTCCATGTTCAAAACCCTTCAAAGTCCAAACACGCGGCAAGCGAATAGCTCGCCAAGGCGTGCATCTGTCACGACGACCATCGTAGCACCCGAGCCCGCCCGTGCTCGATATCGCAGAGGTTTATCAACACCGGCACCGTGCGCGAGCGCCGAATGGGTCGCGCCGCCCCCGTTGTCCATCGGATCCGAAGTCCGACGTTCGCGCCGCCCCCGATCGACGCATATGATCTGGCGACACCGGGCCTCCAGCGGCGCGACTGTTCACCCCGCGCTGAAGCGGCCCCCGTCGAAGCGGCCCCCGTCGGCCTTGACGCCGGCGTCTGAAAGGATCGTGCCTCGATTGATGCCCGCAATCGGCTTTTTCCTCTTGGCCGCCGGTAATTCGACTCGAATGGGCCGGCCCAAACAGGCGCTCGATTTTCATGGGAAGCCGATGTGCCGCCATGCCGCCCAAGTCGCGCTGGAGGCCGACGTGGGCCCTGTGACCGTAGTCTTGGGCGCTCATGAAGGCGCCACCCGCGCGCTCCTGGCGGGCCTGCCCGTCGAGGTGATCGTCAACCCGAATTGGGAAGCGGGCCTGGGCACGTCCATCAAGGTCGCCATTGCCCACGCGGCCGCGTCCGGGGCCGACGCCGCGATTGTCGCCCTGGCCGATCAGCCCTACGTGAAGCCCGCCTTCTTCCGTCGCGTGGTCGAGCAGCACCAGGTCAGCGGGAAACCGATTGTCGCCGCGCGGTATGCGGGAACAGTTGGCGTTCCCGCCCTCTTCGCGAAGGAGGCGTTCCCGTGGCTCCTGGCGACGGGCCCGAACCGCGGCTGCAAGGGCTTGATCTTGGCGCACCCGCGGGAAACCGTCACCCTAGACTGCCCCGAGGCCGCTGTCGATATCGACACCCCCGCCGAATACTCCGCCGCGATCGCTCGCGGCCCGCGCCAGTTCGACGGCGAGAGGCCGGCCGACAGTGGGAGAATCGGGTCATGAACGAACTGCAAGCCGCGCTCGACGCGATCGAACACCTCTGGCAAGCCGGCGAGGTCGCCGCCCTGGCGACGGTCGTCAACGTCGAAGGCTCCGCCTATCGCCGGCCCGGCGCCCGCATGCTGATTGCCCCCGGCGGCGCCCGACGGGTCGGCTCGGTCTCCGGCGGCTGCCTTGAAGGCGACGTCGCCCGCAAGGCCTGGGCGCTGACCGCAAACGGCCCCGCCCTGCTTCGATACGATTCCACCGCCGAGGACGACGGCCTCTGGGGACTGGGCCTGGGGTGCCGAGGGATCGTGCAGGTCCTGGTCGAACGCGTGGCGCCCGGGAACCCGCTGCCCCCCTTCCTGCGCAGGTGCCAACGCGGCCGCCATCGCGGCGTGGTGGCGACCGTCTTCCAATCGGATGCCCCTGATCTGCCGCTGGGCTCGCGCCTCCTGATGAACGAGAGCGGCCTTATCGAGTTCCGCACCGAGCGCCTGCTCGACCGCCTCCCCAACCTGGCGGCCGATGCGATGGCCGCGCTCCTCTCCGGCACCACGGTCACCGCCGTGTACGACCAACCCAAGGGGCCCGTCGAGGTGCTGCTCGAGGTGATCGAACCGCCGCCGGCGCTGGTCATCTTCGGCGCTGGCTGGGACGCCCTCCCCGTGATTGCGACGGCGGCGCTCGCTGGGGTGGAAGGTGACGCTGGTGGATCGCCGGGCGAGCTACGCCTGCCCCGAGCGCGCTCCCCTCGCCGACGCGTGGGTCGTCTGCGAGCCGGGGGAAGTCGCCGGCCGCGTCCCCCTCGAGCGCGGCTGCGCGGTCGTGATCATGACGCACCATTACCCCGATGACCTCCCGATCCTCCACGCCGCGTTGAAATCGGCGGCCGCCTACGTCGGCCTCCTGGGGCCGGCCCGTCGCCGGGACCGAATCCTTGCCGACCTGGCCGACCTTGAAGGCTTCTCGCCGACCGCCGAACAACTTGCCCGCCTCCACGGCCCCGTCGGGCTTGACCTGGGCGGCGAGGCCCCCGCCGAGGTGGCCGTATCGATCATCGCCGAGATCCTCGCCGTCCGACACGCCCGCCCCGGCGGCCTATTGCGCGAGCGCGAGGCCCCGATCCACGAGCCCGTCCGATCGCTCCAGTCGGCGTGACGCGTGTCCTGGACACGGGCGAGCTCCATCCAGGGGTAGACTTCTAAACGCCGCCCAAGTAACGAGTTGTCACGTCCGGAGGACATGGTCAGAGATTCGCCAGACTTGAACGTTTTCCCAAAGGCCGCTACGCTCTCCGATCCCCGGCCGGGTACCCAAGTGGACTAAGGGGACGGATTGCAAATCCGTTATTCGTGGGTTCGAATCCCACCCCGGCCTTTCCCATCGCTGAAGCGGAGGGCGCGCGGCTTTGGAGAGGTGTCCGAGTGGCCGAAGGAGCAGCACTGGAAATGCTGTATTGGGCTTAAACCCAATCGCGGGTTCGAATCCCGCCCTCTCCGTTCGAATTGACTGCGACCGACTCGCCGAGCTCCCGCTCGGTGTTTTGATTGATGGGGCCAAGGCCAGAGGACGGCGTCGGGGCCGGCGCACGCCGGTCGCGCATAGCGACATCAAACATCCACCGGCTCACGCTCCGTCGGGTGATAAGCGGGCCCCGATCCCGACACGCCGTGGGTTCCACGGTGAAATCGGTAGACTTAGGTCGATGGCTGACCCATCCGGAAGGTTCGATCGCTTCTCCTGGGCCGATACCGGCGACGGATTCGTCTGGGAATTCGCTGATCCGACTGGGGTGCGACTGGCCGAAGTCACCTTCGAAGAAGACCGAGGGCAACGGTGGTCGTGGTACGTCGCCCTGCCAGAGGAATGGCACTACGGCGGCAGCCCAAATCCGGCCGGCCTTGCTCGATCTTCCGCCGAGGCTAAATCGATCTGTGAGGCCATTCTTCTCGGAACGGTGCTAAGACGGTGACCGCTTCACCCCGCCCAAGCTGTTCGTCCCGCCATGTCATCCCTCAATTGTCGGCTTTCGACGTGATCTATGCCGCGTGGATGAGACAGGGCCGAAGCGTGCATCGACCGTCTTCGCCACTTCATCCGTCAAGTTGACCGTTTCCCAATCTTTCTTCCGCGAACACCAGAATCGGCGTGCTGCCCGGTTTGGATCGTCTCACCCTCCTTGTAAACTCGCCGCTGGCGCGTACACCGTCGCGAAGAGGACACAGAGCATCTGTATCAACGCGCGGAGAGGCTTCGGGAGAGCGAGGGTTGAACGTGACCGCCGCGACAACAGAAACGCCCTCCGCTCCCAAAGGCGAAAGCCGTCGCGGACGCAACGGCGGCGCGGTCGTCGGGACACCGGACGGCGGCCAGATTGAGGTCGGCATCTATCATCGCGGGCTGCCGCCGCGGTTCGAACTGTTCTTTTATGACCCCGACGGCAAGTCCGAATCGCCGCCGATCGGCGTATCGCTCGAGCTGGAGCGGCCGACCGGGCAGCGGGAGATCTTCCATTTCGCCCGCTTCGGCACCTACCTGGAAGCCACGGCCGACGTTCACGCACCGTTCAGTTTCCAGGTGCGCCTGACCGTGCCCCGGGAAAGCGGCCTGTTCGTCCATACGCTCACGATCAATCGCGGCCGCCCCTCCAGTGACCCGGCACAGGGCCATCCGGGGGACAGCCCCGACACCCCGACCCGACCCCGCCACGCGGGCGGCCGCCTGCTGCGGCGCGTTTTTGAAGCGCTCCAGTTCCGACGCCGCCCCGCCGAGCACTCGGTGGCGGGGCACATCTCGACGCTCCTGATGTCGTCCGCCCGAGAGCGGACCGAAGACGTCATGCCGGCCCTGGAGACATCGCCAGACGGCCTGAGCCACGTCGAGGTGGAGCGGCGGCGCGAACAGTTCGGCCCCAATGAGGCGGGCAGCGATCGGCAGCACGGCTGGGGCCATCGCCTGTTCACGGCCGTGAAGAACCCGCTCACGGTCCTGCTGACAGGCCTTTCGATCACCTCCTACGCGACGGGCGACCCGCGCCGGCACGGTGATGATGCTCATGGTGGTCGTCTCGGTCCTGCTTCGATTCATCCAGGAAAACCGCGCCGACAACGCGGCCGCCAAGCTCCGGGCGATGATCCGCGTCACCGCCACGGTCGTCCGGCAGGGGAAGCCCGTGGAGCTGCCACTGCGCGAGCTGGTCCCCGGTGATGTGCTCCATCTGGCGGCCGGGGACATGATCCCGGCCGACGTTCGGCTCGTCTCCGCCAAGGACCTGTTCGTCACCCAGGCGAGCCTCACCGGCGAATCTCTGCCGGTGGAAAAATCGGATGCTCCGGACCGCCGGGTCAACATCTCGCCACTGGAGATGACGAACGTCGGCTTCCTGGGCACCAGCGTCGAGAGCGGGACGGCGACGGCCGTCATCGCGGCCACGGGGAATCGCACCTACCTCGGCAGCATGGCCGAGCAGATGGCGGCCGCCCCCGCGCAGACCAGCTTCGATCGGGGGGTGAACCGCTTCACCTGGCTCATGATCCGGTTCATGGCCGTCATGGTCCCCCTCGTCTTCATCATCAACGGCGTCACCAAGCACGACTGGAAGGATGCGTTCTTCTTCGCCCTGGCGGTGGCCGTCGGGCTCACCCCCGAAATGCTGCCGATGATCGTCTCAGTCGGGCTCTCCAAGGGCGCCCTGCTCCTCAGCCGCAAGAAGGTGATCGTCAAGAAGCTCAGCGCGATCCAGAACTTCGGGGCGATGGATGTCCTCTGCACCGACAAGACCGGGACGCTGACGCTGGACGAAGTGGTGCTGGAGAAGCACTGCGACGTGCTGCGCCGCGAGGCCAACGATGTCCTGCGCGACGCTTATCTGATCAGTCACTTCCAGACGGGCCTGCGGAACATTCTCGATCGGGCCATTCTGAAGCATCGGGACGTTCATCAGGCGGTCTCCCTGGACGAATACGAGAAGGTGGACGAGATCCCCTTTGATTTCGTTCGCCGGATGATGTCGGTCGTCGTTCGCAAGCGCGGGGAAGGGCACCGGATGCTGACCAAGGGGGCGCCCGAAGAGGTCTTCCGGCGGTGCGCTCATTTTGAACTGGACGGCCAGGTGCTCCCCATGGAGCCCATCCTGGTGGATGAGCTTCGGGAAGAGTATGAATCGTTAAGCCGCGAAGGGTTCCGCGTGCTGGCCGTCGCGTACAAAGACACCACGCCGCGGCCCGCGTACGAGCGGAGCGACGAGGTGGAGATGGTCCTGAAGGGGTACGTCGCCTTCCTGGACCCGCCGAAGCCGACGGCGAAATCCGCGATCGAGGCCCTGCAAAGACACGGCGTTTCGGTCAAGGTGCTGACCGGCGACAACGACCTGGTGGCACGGAAGGTCTGCCACGAAGTCGGTCTGGACGCCGAACGGATCCTGCTCGGGGCCGATGTCGAAGGGATGTCCGAGGAGCAACTCGAGAACGCGGCCGAGCGAACCGTTGTCTTCGCCCGCCTCTCCCCCGCCCACAAGGAACGGATCGTCCGGGCGCTTCAGGCCCGAAAGCACGTTGTTGGCTTCATGGGGGACGGCATCAACGACGCGCCGGCCTTGCGCCGGGCGGACGTCGGCATCTCGGTCGATACCGCTGTCGATATTGCCAAGGAATCGGCCGACCTGATCCTGCTGGAGAAGGACCTGATGGTGCTCGAGCAAGGGGCGCTGGAGGGGCGCCGCGTCTTCGCCAATATCCTCAAGTACATCCGCATGGGGGCCAGCAGCAACTTCGGCAACATGTTCAGCGTGCTGGGGGCCAGTGCTTTCCTTCCCTTCATGCCGATGGCGCCGATCCAGGTCCTGGCGAACAACATGCTGTACGATTTTTCGCAGATCCCCATCCCCACCGACGCCGTGGACGAGGAGCAGGTGACGCACCCGCGGCCGTGGAACATCGCCGAGATCACCCGGTTCATCCTCTTCATCGGGCCCATCAGCAGCATCTTCGATTACACGACCTACTTCGTGATGCTCTACGTCTTCAAGTGCCGGGCGGGCGACGCCTATCACATCAGCCTGTTCCAGACCGGCTGGTTCGTCGAGTCGCTGATGACCCAGACGCTGATCATCCACGTGATTCGCACGAACAAGGTCCCGTTCCTCCAGAGCCGCGCGAGTTGGCAGATGACGCTCACTTCCGTCGCGATCATGGCTGTGGGAGCGCTTCTCCCCTTCTCGCCGTTCGCGTCGGCGCTGGGCCTGACGCGCCTCCCGCCGCTCTACTGGCTGATCCTGCTTGCGACGCTTTTCTGCTATGTCCTGCTGGCCCAGCTTGTGAAGATGTGGATGCTTCGGAGGCGGTGGATCTAGCCAGCCGCGCCGTAGGGACGTCACCACGGCCCGCCGCGAGTATGCGGGCCGACCAGGAACGATTCAGCGTCGCCAGCGGACAGTGGACGCGCGGGCCACGGTGCGGTCCCTGCCGGTAACGCTGACGCCACGCGGTACGGCCGCCTTATCTCACAAGGTAGCTCGCATGACTCGAGAGATCTCCGTGATGGTTCTTTTTTGCCTGATCGCGGTGAATCAGGCCGCTGCGGCGGCGGTGAAACAGGACGGCGTGGTAAGCGCGGACTTCATCTTTGAAGAGGCGGCATTCGCCTCCTGCCATGCCTCGACGATCGCCCAGACGCCGGGCGGCTTCGTCGCCGCGTGGTTTGGCGGCACGCGCGAAGGGGCGGCCGACGTCGAGATCTGGGGATCGACCCAGGCGGAAGGAAAATGGTCCGCCCCACGCCGGCTCGCCGACGGTGTGCAGCCGGACGGGTCGAGATTTCCATGCTGGAACCCCGTGCTGTTTCAGGTCAAAGAGGGGCCGCTGCTCCTGTTCTATAAGATGGGGCCCAGCCCGGCAAAATGGTGGGGGCTGCTCAAGAGGTCGAATGACGGCGGCGCGACCTGGTCCGAGCCGGCTCGGCTGCCGGAGGGGATGCTCGGGCCGATTAAGAACAAGCCGGTCCGGCTTGAGGATGGGGCGATTCTCTGCCCTTCGAGCGATGAATCGTTTAAGGCGGCGCCGCACTGGCGGATTCACTTCGAGCGGACGGCGGACCTGGGCAAGACCTGGGAACGGGTTGAAGTCGCCGGGGGGGAGATCGACGCGATCCAGCCGAGCATCCTCTTTCACCCGGACCGCGTCCTGCAAGCGGTCGGGCGAACGCGCAGCGGCCGCGTGTTTGAGACCTGGTCAAAGGACGCCGGGCGGAGCTGGTCTCCCCCGACCCTGACGCCCCTGACTAACCCCAACGCCGGCACCGATGCCGTCACGCTGCGCGACGGCCGCCAGTTGATCGTCTACAACCACAACGTCCTGCCGGGGCTGCGGACGCCCTTGAACGTCGCGATCTCCACCGACGGCAGATCGTGGGAGGCCGCGGCCGTGCTCGAGTCGGACATCGGCGAATACAGCTACCCGGCCGTCATCCAGGCGGAGGACGGAAAGGTGCACATCGTCTACACCTGGAAGCGAAAGCGGATCAAGCACGTGATCATCGACCCCGCCGCCCTGAAGTCGCGGCCGATGGTCGATGGCAAGTGGCCCCAGGAGTAGGTCTGCGTTTCCAGGAGCACGCATTGCGTACCAAGCGCGCCCCGCAAGGCCCTCAGGCCTGATTCGCCATGGAAGGCTGCGCGGCGCAACATTCGCCCCACATGCGGCGATACTCGGCCTCGAGAAACCCCGTGAACCGGCGGCCGTCGATCAGGGACGATCCTTTGATTCGCTGCCGCATGCCAGGGCGGAGCCTCTTCAGCCGCGTCGGCGACATGGCGAACGCCACGGCCGTGGCGCGATAGGCCTCTGCCGTCGTCGTGATCAGCTCGGGCAACCCGACCGTCCCCAGCAGCGATACCCCCACCCGCGCCGCGTGGTGATGGCCGGCGAGCGTCACCACCGGCACTCCCATCCAGAGCGCCTCGCAGGTCGTCGTTGTCCCGTTGTAGGGGAACGGATCCAGCGCGATGTCCAGGCGGCCGTATAGCGCCAGGTGATTCTCAAACTTGGACTCCTTCTCCAGGAGCTCAAGCCGATCGGCCTTCACGCCGTGGTACGCAAACACATCGCGCACGTACCGGCGGCGGCTCCGGTGCCCCAGCGCCCCCGCGCGCCCCTTGAGCACCAGCCGCGAGTTGGGGACGGACCGCAGGATCATCGCCCAGAGCCGCATGACCACCGGCGTCACCTTCGCCAGCACGTTGAACGAGCCAAACGTCACAAAACCGTTCGCCAGGCAAGGGGGCGGCGCGATGTCCGGCGCGTCGGGCGGCGGGCGGTAGGTCAGAAAACACTCGGGCAGACGGGCCAGCCGCTCCGTGTGGTACGCCTCGGTCGTTCCCGGCGGGTCGCAGCAGGCGTCGGTGATTCGCCAGTCGATCGTGGGGAGCCCTGTCGTGTTGGGGTAGCCCAGGTAGGTCACCTGGAGCGGGGCGGGCTTGCGGGCGAATGTCCCCATCCGGTTGTTGCCGGTGTGGCCCGAAAGGTCAACCAGGATGTCGATTTCATCCCGGCGGACCTGCGCGGCGAGCTGCTCGTCCGACATGCCGTGGACGCTGCGCCACGCCCCGCACAGGCCGCGTAGCCGCCGCGTGACGGCGTCGGGCCGGATGACATCGGAATAGCCGACGACGGTGAATTGCCTCCGGTCGTGCGCTTCCAGGATCGGCTCGACGAAGTAGTTGACCGAGTGACGCCGGAAATCAGGCGAAACGTACCCGATCCGGATGGGCCGCTCGGGGTTGAAATCATGCCGCGTCGGACCCGCGGCGTCGGGGAAGCCGTGCAGCTCGGCCCATTTCTGGTGGGCGACGAAGATGCGCTGCGGGTCGTAGCGGGCGTGGTAATTGAGCGTCAACAGGAGGTTGCTGTGCGCTCGGGCCGCCGCAGGGCGCAGGGCGAGAAAGCGCCGATAGCAGTGGATGGCCCGGTCCAGCTTCCCCTCGAGGTGATAGGCGTCGCCCAGGCTTCCCCAGGCTTCGGCAAACGCGTCGTCCAGCTCGAGCGCGGCCTTGAAGGCGACGATCGCGTCGTCCAACCGGTCGGCGCGGAGCAGGGCGCCGCCCAGGTCGCGATGGGCGCGCGGCTCCGTTGGCGTCAGCTCGAGCACGCGCTTCAGAAGCTCCACGGCGCGGGCCGGCTCTCGGCGTTTCAGAAGTGCCAGGCCGCGTTGTCGAAGGCTCTCAGCGCTGGGGCCGCCTCGCCGCACCAGTCCGAGCGACGGCAGTTCCCGCGCGTTGGCCAGGACGCGGCCGTTCGTTTCGAGCGCGCCCCCGGCAGAATCATCGCCTGCAACCTCCTCCGCGCCAGGGACCTCTTCCCCACTGACACCGTCGTCTTCGGCGACGACGTCGTCGGCGAGCTCCGGCTCCGCTGGAACGGCATCCCCGCCATCGGCCGCCATCTCCGCGTCGAACGTGTCGGGTTCATCCTCGCTTGTTTCCAGCGTGATGGGCGGCGGCTCGTCGAGCTCGGCCAGTTCCTCTTGTACTGCGATCGCGGGCTCGGCCGCCTCATTCCAGGCGTGGCCTGGCTCGGCCGCTCTGTCCGACGCGGCCGGTTCGGAAGGCGCCTCATCGGCGATCACGTCGTCGTCGGTGAGTTCCAAGCTCGCTGTGACGGCATCCGCGGCATCAGCCGCCATCGCCGTGTCGAACGGGTTCGGTCCTTCCTCAGAGGGTTCCAGCGTGACGGGCGGCGGCTCGTCGGGCTCGGCCAGTTCCTCTTGCACGTCGGTCGCCGCTTCGGCGGCCGCATCCCGGTTGCGTTCGGGCTCGGCGTCACCGTTGGGCGTGGCCGGCTCGGAAGGCGCTTCATCGGCGACGCAGAGCGATGCGACATCCAAGCCCTCTTCCGTCAGCCTCGGGGGCGCCGGCGGCTCTTCCGCCGATGCTTCTTCCCCAACCGCCTCTTCCCGAGATGCCACTTCCTCCAGCACCTGGTATTCCGAGGCTTCGTCGGGGAGCGTCACGCGCGAACCATTGCGCGGAGGCGGCGTGCCCGGCCGCTGGGATTGGTCGGCCGCCGTGATCGGTGGTGGCGCTTCGACCGTAATGGAGGCTTGAGTGGCCTGCGGCTCGAGCGGCGTCAGGGGGAGCGGGGCGACGTCTTCAGTGGGGAGAGGACCCGGTGCCTCGGCGGCGGGCGCGGCGCCGCGGATTTGGGGCGCGGCCGCCTTCGCCGCTTGGGCGAGGCGAGCCGCGGCCGTTTTGCGGAGCGCCTTCACGCTCAGGTTGAACGGCTCCAGCCGCTCCGCCGCCGCGAAGGACTCGACCGCCTCGGCGAAAAGCCCGTGCTTGAGAAGGAAGTTGCCCAGATTGGCCCTGAATCCGGCGTCGTTGGGCTCGGCGACGACGGAACGAGTCAGGAACCGTAACGCAAGTTCGTTCTGGCCGGCCCGATGGGCGATCACGCCGAGGTAATGAAGCGCCCTTGGGTTTGTCGGCTCGATCAGCAGGATTTCATGATACGCGGCCGCCGCGGCGCGGAGACGTCCCGCCTGCTGGTGCGCCAGCGCAACGGCCAGCATTGCCTGGGTTTCTTCGGGTGAGCGGAGCGACATCTCGACAACAAGCCCGTTCCCCGCTGGTTTCCCTCGTCACCCGCGCGAGGCGGCCGGGATCGTATCGGCAACCCACGCGGGGGAGATTGGCTTCCCCTTGACGCTTTGGGCCTTCCCTTCGCTAACCAGTTGAAGGATCGCGTTACTGAAGCTCGGCAGGTCGTCCGGGCACCGTGCGGTGATGATGGGCCCGTCCACCACACACTCCTCATCGACCCATTTGCCGCCGGCGTTCACCACATCGTGGACGATGCTCATGTAGCTTGTGCAGCGCCGGCCGCGCAGGGCATCGGTGGAGCAGAGCATCCAGGGCCCGTGACAGATCGCCGCCATCGGGATCTTCGCCGCGGCCGCGTCGCGAACGAGCTTGATCATGCCCCCATCGCGACGCATATGGTCCGGGCTCGAGCCGCCCGGGATCACGATCAGATCGTAGTCCGCGGCTTTCACCTCCGACGCCGCTTTTTCGGATTTCTGCGGGTAACCGTGCTTGCCGACGTAGGTCTCACCGGCCTTGGGCCCGATGATCTCGACGGTATGCCCGGCCTCCTTCAGCCGCAGGCGCGGGTATTGGAGTTCGAGGTCTTCGTAAATCTTTTCGACGAGGATTGCGATCTTTGCCATGCGTGACTGCTCCGTTAGGTCTTAGATCATAAGCTCAACGCGCCGAGAACGGCAGGGCAGCGTCTCGGCACGATCAGCGGTTCGGGCATCCTCTGGGAACGCCCAACGTCATCCTCGGACTTCGGAGGCGGCCCAATCCAAAAGCCCCCTTGCCGTAAGGACCGCACCGCGGTCCTCCACGGGGTACGTGACTTATGAGGAACGGTGCCGCCGCGCCTGGGCGAAGATGACGTGCGGGCCGCGGTGCGGTTCCTACCGGCGCATTGAAAAAACCGCGACGGCCCTGCCGCGCGGTGTTCCGTAGTCTCGGCAATGAAGGTGGGGTTCTATTCGAGCGGGTGCTGGCCGGGGTTCGAGAGCTCGTCATCCCGCTTAAAGATCGAATCTCCGGGATTCCCGATGGCCGGGCTGACAACCGTCCCCAATCCGGCGGCCGCCTCGCTGGCGATGGCTTCGGTGGCTTCCGATCGGTCGGGGTCAGTCTTCGTGTCGGGGCTTTCGACGACGCCGTCAGCGACATCAGTCGGCATCTGCGAGCCCTGGCTTGCGTCGGGGCCTGTAAAGGTGGACCCGCTCCGTTCGGTGTTCGGCCCGGTCGGATCGAAAATGCTGCGGCTCATGGCGGCTCCTGGTTCAAAGGTTTGTCGAACCTTCCCCAGTGAGCAACCGATGTACCACTTCGACGGGGTCGCGCGAACCAAGCCTACTTCGGGTCAACGATCTCTCGGATGACATCGAGCGCCATCTGCCACTGCGTGGTTGTCTGCGTGGTTTCGTAGGCGAGGATGTCGGCCAGCGCGACAAAGTCGCGATCTTCCAGCGCGCTCTTGATCTGCTGGAGCTGGTCACGAAAGTCGGTGAGGAGCTCGGTCAGGCTGCGGTCGTGGACGTAAAGTTGTTCCAGGTCGATCTTCAGGAGCTGCGCGGTCTTGAGGACCGATTCCTGCGCGTTCTGCCAGGTGCTGAAGCAGCCGGAGAGGCGTTCCATCGCCGGCGCGCAGGCGTTGCGGTGGAGCAGGTCAACGGCCTCGTCCTTAAGGCGGTCGGCCTGATCGAGCTGCGCGTCCACTTCATCGAGCACCTCGAGCACCATCTCCCGCGGGGCGGCCGTCTCGATGAAGAGCGTATGCCCTTCGAGCGGCGAGGCCCGAAGGGAGCTCAATCGCGACAGGTCCGGCGCCCGGCCGTCCACCAGCAGGTTAACGACCAGCCGGTTCTCCCGCTGAACGTGCGTCAGCAGGTGCCCGACCGTTCGAAACCCCAGCGACCGGATCTTCTCTTCCGCGAGCGGCTTGTGATCGACGGTGACGGTCATTGCGTGCTCCCTGGCGCGATCGGCATGGGGGCCGCGAAGTCAGCCCGCCCGGCTCCGCCGGACATCGGCCGCATCGCGTTCCCGCTACACCTATCGGCCGACGCACGCGACGGGCTTCACTACGTCCGATAAATTTGGGGCTTCCGCATCGAGCGCGCGTCGCTCCGGGAACTGCTTTTTTCCTTCCGTTTGGGGACGGTTCCCTCGGCGTTCAACTCGTTCTTCATCTCGGGGAAAAGAAGTGAACGCCAGTACGCCGAGGGAGGAGCGCCAAGAAGAGAAGAAGGGTTCGGTTCTTTGGTTCGGCAATCGATGCGGCAGATCGGCCGCATCGACTCGTCACTCCCGCAATCGCTTTTCCCTGCTGGCTCTCTCCCCTTGGCGTTCACTTCTCTTCTCCGCCTTCGGGAACGCCGCGAGCTCGCGCCGGCAAGAGAATGCCAGGTCACTGCGGTAAGAGCACCTGGGCGCTGCGGCTGGGGAGGTAGATCTGGATGCTCTGGTTTCGGCCAAAGGCCGGGGACCGCTGGAGCGGGTAGACGACCGACTCACCCACGCGGCCGTGGCCTCCGTAGGCCTTTGCGTCCGAGTCGAGGATCAGCCGGTAGTCCTTCGGGTCCGGGACGGGGACGCGCAGATCGGTGTAGGACGTGGTCGGGTGGAAGTTGAAGACGAAGACCATCGGCCCGCGGCGGAAGAAGAGAAGCCGCGCCTCTTCGTGAACGAACAACTGCTCGATGAACGGGTCCGGCAGGAGCGCGTGCTCGGCGTCGAGGCGCTGCATCGCCCGGTCGAATTCCTGAAGGCCGCCGTAGCGGAGCAGGTCATTGTCCGCCAGCGACCATTGTCGGCGGGCATGATGGTAGGAGTTGTTGTTGCCCGCCCGCGGGAAATCGACCCACTCGGGGTGGCCGAACTCGTTCCCGATGAAGTTGAGGTACGCGTCCCCGGCGAGGCTGAAGGTCACCAGCCGGATCATCTTGTGCAGGGCGATCCCCCGGTCCACCACGACGCTCGACCGGTCTTTCGACATGTTCCAGTACATCTCCTGGTCCATGAGCCAGAAGGCGATCGTCTTGTCGCCGACGAGGGCCTGATCGTGGCTTTCGGCGTAGCCGACGTGCTTCTCGCTGAAGCGGCGGTTGAGCAGCGTGCTGTAGAGGTCCCCCAGGCGCCACTCCTCGTCGCGGGTGTGCTTGAGGAGCTTGATCCAGTAATCGGGGACGCCCATCGCCAGGCGGTAATCAAAGCCCAGGCCCCCTTCGGCGACCGGCCGCGCGGTGCCGGCCATACCGGAGACGTCTTCGGCGATCGAGATCGCGCGGGGGTTCACGGCGTGCAGCAGCTCGTTGGCAAGCTGAAGGTAAGCGACGGCGTCACGGTCGATCGAGTCGCCGAAGTAGGCGTCATAGCTGTTGAACGAGGCGCCCAGGCCGTGATGGAGGTAGAGCATGCTCGTCACGCCGTCGAAGCGGAAGCCGTCGAAACGGTACTCTTCCTGCCAGAAGCGGACATTGCTCAGCAGCAGCCGCTTCACCTCGTACTTGCTGTAGTCGAACAGGAGCGAGTCCCAGGCCTCATGCTGGCCGCGGGGGCCGGCGTGGAAATACTGGTACTCGGTGCCGTCAAAGAGGCTCAAGCCCTCGTTGGTGTTCTTGACGGCGTGGCTGTGGACGATGTCCAGCAGGACCGCGATCCCCATTCCGTGGGCCGTGTCGATCAGGCCCTTCAGTTCCTCCGGCGTGCCGAAGCGGCTCGACGCGGCGAACAGGTTGCTGACGTGGTACCCGAATGACCCGTAATACGGGTGCTCCATGACCGCCATCAACTGGATCGCGTTGTACCCCAGGCTCGCGATGCGCGGCAGGATCTTCCGCGTGAACTCGACGTAGGTGCCGAGCTTCCCCTCCTCCTGCGCCATGCCGACGTGCGCCTCGTAAATCCGCATGCCCCCCCGGTCGCCGCGCGGGACGGGCGAGGGGTTCACGAACGCGTACCCCTGCGGCGGCTCCCAGAACTGGCCGCTGAAGGCGTGGGTATTGGGGTCCTGAACCACACGGCGGATGTAGGCGGGGATGCGATCCATCGCCCCAGCGCTCGAGGCGACGTGGACCTTCACCTGGCTGCCGTGGGTGAGCCGCTCGCGGTAAGGCGTGTCCGGGAGGAAGAGGCTCCAGACGCCGTACTGATCGCGGGCGAGCGGGTTGGCCCCGCGATCCCACTGGTTGAAATCCCCGATCAGCGCCAAATAGTGGGCGGCCGGCGCCCATTCGCGATACCAGACTCCCGCCTGGCCGTCGCGCTCCCCGCGATTGAAGCCGAAGAAATGGTGCCCCTGACTGATCGGGCCGAGCAGCCCCCCGCCGGCATCGATATCGGCGCGGGACGCCAGGTAATGCGCGTACCGCTCACGGAGCCGATCGGCGTACGGTTCAAGCCAGGGGTCATGGGCGATCAAGCCCGTACCGTCGTTCGTCCCGGTGCTGGCGTGCGGCGTATTGGCGGCCATAGACGTGCATAAAACAGAATTTGTCGAGCCTGACAAGTCTGGAAGCGGATCGATCGGCTGGCGTTCCCGCGGCCGCCCGCCCTTCCACCCCTCGCGGCCGTGCGATGGCTTCACGCATGCTCTGATCCGCCGCAACGCCGCGCCTGCGTCCGTTCCCGGGAGCGTCCGGTTGAGCCCGCCATGTCGGCTTACGCTTCGTTCATGGCGGCCGCGTCGGCATCCAGGATCCACGTCATCTGCCCAAGTTCGGGGGCGATGAGCTGGATCGGGAGGCGCAGCGGGTCGCGGGGGCCTTCCAGCACCTCGGCCACCCGTTTGGCCTTGTCGGCGCCGGCGACCAATGCCAGAACCTGCCGGGAACGGTTAATGAACGGCGCGGTCATTGTAATCCGCCAGCTCTTGCCGGTTGTCGAGTGCTCGGCGTAGTTCGCGACCACCCGGTGCTTCACTTCGGTAACCGCCGGTGTGCCGGGGAAGAGCGATGCGGTGTGGCCGTCGGCGCCCATGCCGATCAGTGCCATATCGACGCCCCCCTCCTCACCGAACTGTTCCTGGAGCATCAAGCCGTACTCCCGGGCGGCCGCCTCTGGGTCGATCTCGCCCCGCATGCGATAGACGTTGTCGCCGGGGATGGGCAGTTTCGACAGGAGCTCTTCCTGGGCCATGCGATAGTTGCTGTCCGCGTGCGTGGGCGGGACGCAGCGTTCGTCAACAAAAAAGACGCCCACTCGCGCCCAGTCGATCGCGGTGCGATACGGCTCGCCCGCCAGCAGCTTGAAAAGCGATTTGGGTGTCGATCCGCCCGAGAGCGCGATGGAGAAAGCGTTCTGCTCATCAATGGCCCGGCTCGCCGCGAGCGTGATCCGCTGGGCCGCCTCGGCCGCCAGTGCTTCGGGGCTCAGGACCACCTTGATCTCTGGAGGGTTCATAGTTGGTAGGGTGAGAAATTCGCGCGATTTTGGCAAGGGCGGAACGAAGCGGCCGGCTGCGGCGTTTTTGGGCAACCCGCGGCGCCCGGGAAGCGGCGCGGGCACGCCGTGGGAACGCCGGCGTCCCCGTTGGCCTGCCCACGCGTGGTGGCCAAGGCGCTGGCGGGCGAGCCGCCACGGTTCGCCGACTAGCCCAGAAGACTTCCTTTGCGTATGGTCCGGTTTATCCGTCTGGGTGAAGCGGAGACACGACGCTTCGCGTCTCATCCGCATCGCGTCGTGCTCGACAGGTGCGTATCGGTCTGGAGTGGCATTTGGACTTCCTGAAAGAGAAAATTCAAGGTAGCGACGATTGGCTGTTCGGCGGCGGTGAAATGGGCGACCGCATCCGGGCCTTCGACTGGTCGCGAACGGCCCTGGGCCCGCTCGCGTCATGGCCGCAGAGCCTGCGCCTTGCGGTTGGCCTCTGCCTGAACTCGCGCTTCCCGATGCACATCTGGTGGGGCCCGGAGCTGACCTACCTCTACAACGACGCGCATCGTTTGATGCTTGCCAAGCGGCATCCCTCGGCGCTGGGCCGTCCCGCGCCCAGGTTTGGCCGGAGGCGTGGCCTATCCTCGCTCCGCAGGTTGAGGCGGTGATGCGAAGGGGTGAATCGACGTGGAATGAACAGGTTCACGTTGTCGTGGAGCGAAAGGGCTTTCCCGAGGATGGGTGGTTCACGTGGTCATACAGCCCCATCCGCGACGAGTCCGGGGCGGTCGTCGGCCTGTTCGACGCATCGGTTGAGGACACGCCGCGTGTGCTGGCGGAGCGGGACAGGGACCGATTGACGGCCCTCCGTGAACGGGAGCGCGCCGGCGAACATGCCCGCACCATCCTCGAAAGCATTACCGACGCCTTCTTCGCGGTGGACCGGGAATGGCGATTCACCTACGTGAACCCACGGGCCGAGAGCGTTCTGGGGCGCCGGTCCGCCGACCTGGAGGGGAAGGTCATCTGGGAGGAATACCCCGGCTTCAGGAGCGGCCCCTTCGAGGACGTCTTCCGCCGTGCCGATGGTGAGCGGGTTGCCGAGTGGGTGACGTCTTACTTTCCAGATCACGACCGGTGGTATGAGGTTCACGCCTATCCCGCCTCCGACGGCATCTCGGTTTACTTCCGCGACGTGAGCGAGAGCAAGAATGCCCAAGCGGCTCTGGCGCAGAGCGAAGAGAAGTTTCGCCAACTCGCCGACTCCATGCCGCAAATCGTTTGGGCGGCGCTGCCCGATGGGACGCTCAATTACTACAACCGCCGCTGGTTCGAGTACATCGATCTAAGCCCCGAGGCCGGTGACGCGGCCCGCTGGGACCGGTATATCCATCCCGCCGACCTCCCAGGCGCCTACGACGCGTGGGCGCGGGCGATCCGATTGGGTGAACCTTACGGGACGGAGTTTCGCGTTCGGCGCGCGGACGGGCTGTATCGCTGGTTCCTGGTCCGCGCGTTGCCGGTTCGAGACGGCGATGGACGGGTCAAACGGTGGTTCGGCACATGCACGGACATCGACGACCACAAACTTGCCGAAGCCGCGCTGCGACACAGCCGTGAGCAGGTGGAGATTGTCGTCAAGGGCGCGAATGTCGGGGTGTGGTACTGCCCACTGCCGTTCGACAAACTGATCTGGGATGCCACCGTCAAGGAACACTTCCACCTGCCAGCCGACGCGCAAGTCACCATCGACACGTTCTATGAACGGTTGCACCCCGAAGACCGCGATCGAACGCGGCTCGCCATCGAAAAGAGTATCGCGGAGCGCCAACCCTACGACGTTGACTATCGCACGGTCTCGTTGGACGGAGCGGACGTCAAGTGGATTCGCGCGACGGGGCGCGGTTTTTATGACGCGACGGGCGCTCCGACACGGTTTGACGGTATCACCATCGACGTGACGCAGCGTGCGCTTGCCGAACAGCGTGTCAGCCGCTTGCATGCCGTTGCCGCCGCATTGTCCGAGGCTGTGACCCCAGACGATGTGGCGCGGGTCACGGTGCATCAGGGGATCGCGGCCGTCGGTGCGACCGCCGGGTCGCTGGCACTGCTGAGCGAGGACGGGGTGAACCTGGAAATGGCGGGGTCGGTCGGTTACCCGGCTGAAGTGATCGGCGGCTGGAAGCGATTTCCGCTGAACGCTCCGATTCCGCTGGCCGAGGCGGCGCTGCGCGGCGAGCCCGTTTATACCGAGTCGCCCGAGGATCGTCTGGACCGCTACCCGGCGCTTGCCCCTGTGAATGCGTTGAGGACCACGCACGCATCGGCTTGCCTGCCTCTTAAGTCGGGCGGCAGGACGATCGGCGCGGTGGGCCTAAGCTTCGAGCGGCCCGGCGGCTTTTCAGCCGACGATCGGGAGTTCATGTTGTCCCTGGCGAGGCAGTGCGCCCAAGCCATCGAGCGGGCGAGGCTGTTCGAGGCTGAGCGTCGGGCACGAGCTGAAGCCGAGCGCGCAAGCCAGATGAAGGATGAGTTCCTCGCCACCCTCAGCCACGAGCTGCGGACGCCGCTCAATGCGATCCTGGGATGGTCTCAAATCCTCTCGACCGGCGCCCGAAATGAGGAAGATTTGACGGAAGGCCTGCGAACGATCGAGCGAAACGCGCGGGCTTAGGCCCAGATCATCGAAGACCTGTTGGACATGAGCCGCATCGTCTCCGGGAAGGTGCGCCTGGAGGTGCAGCAGATAGACCTCGCCGCAATCGTGCAAGCGGCCGTCGAGACGTTAAAACCGGCCGCCGACGCGAAGGGGGTCCGACTTCAGGTCGTGCTCGACTCGCTGGCGGGGAAGGTGAGCGGGGACCCCAATCGGTTGCAGCAGGTCTTTTGGAATTTGCTGACGAATTCCGTCAAATTCACGCCGCGCGGTGGGCGCGTGCAGGTCGTTCTGGAACGGGTCAATTCACATCTGGAAGTGTCGGTGATCGACACCGGCGAGGGGATCGACCCGGCATTCCTGCCTCACGTGTTCGACCGCTTCCGGCAAGCCGATGCGGCGATCACCCGCCGACACGGCGGGCTGGGCCTTGGGCTGGCCATTGTGAAGCAACTTGTCGAATTGCACGGCGGCAACATCCGTGCGAAAAGCCCGGGGATGGGCCACGGAGCGACCTTCACCGTCTCCCTGCCGGTGATGATCGTCCATACGGACGCGGATCCCTCACAGGAGCGACGCCATCCGACGGCCGCCGGCTTGCCGATCGCGTGGGACGCGTGCGCCGACCTGGCGGGGCTGAAGGTCCTGGTGGTGGACGACGAGCCGGATGCGCGGGCGCTGGTGCGACGACTTCTGGAAGATTGCAACGCGGTCGTGATCGTCGCCGCTTCGGCGGCCGAGGCGCTCGAGCGCCTCAAGCTCGACCGGCCGGACGTACTCGTCAGCGATATCGGGATGCCCGGGGTGGACGGCTACGAACTGATGCGTCAAGTCCGCGCCTTGCGGCCGGATGAGGGCGGGAGCACGGCCGCCGTGGCATTGACGGCATACGCAAGAGCCCAGGACCGCGTGAAGGCCGTGATGGCGGGGTTCCAACATCACATCGCTAAGCCAGTGGAACCTGCTGAATTAATTGCCATGGTCGCCAGTCTTTCACGACATGGAAGGTGAGGCTCATTCAGCGGTGAAAGCGGCACGGAGGGGAAAACAGGACCGTCTGGAGTGGGCGGGAAATGAAACCGTCCGGTGTTCCGACCGTTGCATGATCCCGCCGCGGATGCCCCCACCCCGCCCTCCCCCGGAGTACCGGGAGAGGGAGAAAGATGGGAAAACGGGACCGTCTGGAGTGGGCGGGAAATGAAACCGCCCGGTGTTCTGGCCGTTGCATGATCCCGCCGCGGATGCCCCCACCCCGCCCTCCCCCGGTGTACCGGGAGAGGGAGAAAGACACCGCCGGTCTTCACTTCAACTCAAAGCAGTAGACCGTTCCGCCGGTGTCGCCGACGATGACCACGCCGTCGCCGATGGACACGCTCCCGGTGATCGAGCGGCCGGCGGTGAAGCTGCCGGTCTGCTTGCCGCTCTTCAGGTCCAGCTCGTACAGGTTCTTATCCTTGCTTCCGATGTAGACCTTGCCGCCGCAGATCGCCGGGGATGAATCGACATCGCCTCGGGTTGTGAAGGCCCAGGCGGGCTTGCCGGTGTCCAGGTCGAGCGCGTGGACTTTGCGATCCCGCGCCGACGACCACAAGGCCGGCGGAGATGGCGGGCGACGAATAGACCATCGCCTCGTTGTTGACGCCTTCGAATTCCCAGAGCTGTTTGCTGCCGTCGCCGTTGAAGCAAACGACGCGGCCGCCGTCGGTGGCGACGACGATCCGGTCCTTCACGATCGCCGGCGAGCCGGGGCAAAGCGAGCCTAAGTCGGCGTTGATCGCCTCGGACCCGTCCGTCAGGCGCATGCCGTGGAGATGGGCATCACACCCGGAGACCATCGCCAAGCCACCCCCGATCGCCGGCGTGCCGTTGACGCGATCGCCCGACTTTTGCGACCAGAGCTTGTTCCCGGTCGCGAGCTCGAGACAGAAGACATCGGCGTCGTCGGTCCCGAAGACGACCCGGTCGCCCTCCAGGTTGGCCGAGGAGTGGATTGACCCGCCCGCGGCGAACAACCAGGCCCGCTTGCCCGTGGCGGCCTCTACGCAGTGAAAATTGCCTCCGACATCGCCCAGGAGGACCATGCCCGCCGCGACGAGCGGCGTGGTCTCAAAGGGATCCGGGCTGGTGTAGACCCACTTGGCCTTGCCGGTCGAAAGGTCGATCGCGTGGAGCAGGCCTTTGCCGTCGCCAACGTAGGCGACGCCGCCGACAATGGCGGCCGCCCCCTCGATCGGCGCGATGCCGACCGGGTCGCACTTGTACGACCACCGGAGCGTGAGCTTCCCGGCGCCAATCGGCTTGGCCTCCCCCTGCACGCGCCGCCCCCATGGAACGCGGCCCACTCGCCGCTGGCGGCCGTCAGCGCCGGCCCGGAAGGTTGAGTGGCCGGCGCCGCCGGTTGAGTGACCGGGGCATCGGCCGCCCCGCCGCCGGCGCCCAACAGGGGCAGGGCGAGCAATGCAACCGAGAGCCGCTGCGCCAAATGACTCGGTCGGCTCGAGATCTTCTGTATCATGACAAACGCTCCACGATTGCGCGGCGGGTCGCGCGCGACGGGCGGCGAGCCGCCACCTAAGGCTTGACGTCCAGGCAGATCAGCTCTTTCGTTCCCTTGGCAAAGAGCTTGCCCCGGTAAAGGAGCGGCGTGGACCAGATCTCCTCACCCTCGCCGGCCGGGCCAAATGGCTTGGCCTGACTGATCTTCTTGTACCCTTGCGGGGTCGCCTGGATCAGGCTAGAACGCCCTTCTGGCTCATCAGGACGAGCTTATCGCCGTCGCGGACGATCGATCCGCCGAAGTCGATCTTCAGGTCCGGTTCCTTCACTTCCCACTTCACCGCGCCGTCGGGCCAGCTCAGGCACTTGACGGTGCCGCGTTTGTCGTCGCTGGGCGTGTAGAGGACGCCGCCGTCGAGCGCGCCGGCCTGGAATTTCGCCTGAACGATTTTGTTCTCCCACACCTTTTTCGCACCCGTCTTCGTCAGCTCGAGCATCATGCCGCCGTGCAGCGAGCCGCTGGTGACGAACAGGTGCGAGCCGTCGAAGATCGGCGTCGAGGCGTTGATGTCATATTGCGTCTGCCACGGCAGGGACCAGATCGCCTTCCCCGTCGCGGGGTCGAACGCGTCGATCGCATCGCCGGCCAGGATGAAGAGCTGCGGCATCCCCTCCACCTCGCCCAGCACCGGGGCGGCGTAGCCGGAGAGCCCCTTGGTTTCGGCCTGCCAGGCGATCTTGCCCGAGTCCTTATCGACCGCGACCGCGACCGGGCCGCCCTTGCCGCCCTGAACGTAGACCAGCTTGCCGGCCACCAGCGGGCTGGAGGCCGACGCCCAGACCTGGCCGGAGCCTAAGAGCTCGGCGTGGGTCTCCTTGATTACGTTCAGTCGCCACACGAGCTTTCCACCGGCCAGCTCGCGGCAAACGAGGTCGCCGGCGGCGCCAAAGGTGTAGATCTTCCCGCTGTCGATCGCCGGCGTGGCCCGCGGGCCGGGGTAATCGATCTTGTCGCCGACCTCATAGGCCTCGCTCCAGGCCGGCTTGCCCGTTTCGGCGTCATAACACGTCAAGGTCTCGGTGGCGCCGGTGTCCCCCGCGCCGTGGAAGAGGTAGACCTTGCCATCGAAGCCGATCGGGCTGGAGAAGCCGATGCCCGTCGGGGCGGACCAGAATTTCTTCGGGCCGTCGTCGGGCCATTTGGCGGCGATCGGTTCGTGGCTGATGCCGTCGTTGCGCGGGCCGCGCCAGCGCGGCCACTCTTCCGGCCCGGCCGCGAACGCCGGGGCGGCGGCCGCGACAAAAGCGGAGGCGAACAGCGCCCCGGGCAGGATCATCTTCTGTAAGCGGGCAATCAATGGTTGCGACAGTCTCACGGGCATCCTCCAGAATTCGCCGGGGCCCCCTTCTATGGCAAGGCGGGTCGGCGGGCAGCGCCAGCGGCGCCCCGATTGTTCACCGGGAGCCCGCCTCGATCAATCCGTCACGCCCCTGCTACTCCGACCGCAAATCGGCCGGCCGCGCCCCGATCCCGCTGACGCGGACCGCGATCGCGGAGGCAGCGACGCCGATCGTCGCGACGGCGGCCAACGTCAGCAGTAGCGGCCCGACGGCCACCCCGTTGCCGCTCTTGATCACGGCCGGCAGGATTCCGAGCAGGGCGCACAACGCCCCCACGCCCAGGCCCAGCGCCAGCAGGTAAAGATTTTCGCAAAGGACCATCCACGTCTTGGCGCCCGGGGTGAAGCCCAGGGCCGACAGCAGCGCCAGCTCCGGCCGCCGTTCGATGACGTTGCGCACGAGCACGACGCCGAGGCCGATCGTCCCCAGCATAAGGCCGAGCGAGCCGAGCGTCTGGAACGTCGAAAGGTAGGTGTTGGCGATCTCCTGATACGAGGCGAGTCGGGCCGCCGTCGTTTCGACGCTTACCGCGTAATCGCCCAACTCGGCGTTCAGCAGGTCCGACATCGCCCGCACACGCTCCGGCCCCGTCTCGCCCAGAATCACGCCGAACCCCGCCTGCGACGGGAACAGCTCGCGGAAGTTGCCTTCCCCCATCAGCAGTTCGCCCTGGAAGATGCTGCCGCCGAGCGTGGCGACCAGCCGGAGCCGCCGCGGCCGCCCGGAGGCATCGTGGATCAGGACCTCCCCACCGAGCGCCACGTGCAGGATGTACTCGGCGGTCTCGGCGTCGGCGATGACCGGAAGCGTGTCGCCCGCTGGAGCTTCGAGCAGGCTCCACAGGTTAGCGGCCGCCTCGGATTGGTCGGCGAACGTAAAACCGCCTCGCTCGACCATCGCATGAGGCACGGCAAGAATCGTGGGCGAGCCAGGCTTGGCGAGGTTGAGGCAACTGATGTCCTCCCCCGCCCATCGGCGCAGCGACATGAAATGGGCGTCGGCCCAGAGGGGCCTGCCCGCATCGTCGTTTTCGCGGACAGCGAGGATCTTGCGCCCAGCCGGGGTGTTCAGATCCCCCAGCAGCGGGACGTTCGCCCGGATGAACAGGCGATACCCACCCGCGCCCGACGCCTTATCGCCCGTATCCGATGGCTGCGAGCGCCGCATCGCCGCGACGACGATCAACGTGAAGACCGCAAAAGCGATGAGCCCGACCGAGAGCACGCTTCGCGCCGTGTGGCGCGAAGCATTGCGGATGCCCAGCCGCGTCACTGACGCAACGCCCGACCCGCCCGCCGCCGCCTCGTGACGTCGCGATCGCATCAGGGCCGACAACCAGCAAAGCCCGCCACAAAGCAACGCCGCGCCGCCCATGAGGGCCATCTCCGGCGGCTTGAGAGCACCGACAGAAACTAGCGCCAGGATCACAACGCCCGCGGCCGCCAACGCGCCGCCGAGGATCCGCATGAGCCTCCCCGGCTTCCGCTTGGCCGGTGCGATGGCATCCCATGAGCCCGCCAGCAGCCGCGCCGATGGCGTGCGACCGACACGCCAGGCGCCCCACAGGATGGCCCCCATCGCGACCGCGAATGCCGAGACAAGCCCGATCACCAGCGTCATCGGCTCAACGTACAGATGCAGCGCTGTCGTCCCCACCGCCCCGACCCACCAGGTACGCAGCCCGTGGACGATGAACGCCGTGTAGGCGATCGCTCCGGCCAGGCCGATCACGCCGCCGATGCCGGCCAGGATCAGCCCCTCCAGCAGCGACACATTTCGAAGCCGTCGGGCGGAGAACCCGATCGCCCCCATCACGCCGAGCTGCCGCGCCCGCTGTTCAACCCCGAGCCGGAAAAGCATCGCCACCAGCAGTGCGGCCGCCGCGATCAGGAAGAAGCTTCAGGCTGACGTAGATCATCGCGAAGTCGTTGACGCCCCCCTCTTGGGCGGCCGCCACCTGCTCCGCTTTGATCGGGCGGAAACTCATACCGACTTTTTCCGGCGTCAGCTCGGACCGGAGCCGGTCGCGAAATTCGTCCTGTTTTGCCAGCGGGAGACGGATGCTCGTCAGGTCGCCATACGCCGCGCCCCAGAGGCGGCGGGCCGTCTCGATATTCACGAACAGCCGCGGCGCGGCGTTGTAAGTCTTCCAGTACTTGTCGTTGTCCCGCTCCGCCAGCTTGAGCTTCTCGCGAGTGAGGCCGAGTTCCTTGGGCGCGTCCCAGTCACTGACGCTGGGGGCGTCGGTCATCCCCTTGAAGACCGGCGTCAGCGACCGGTCTGCCCCAAGGCCAGTCATCGGGATGATCCGACCCACTCGGAACGTGACGCCGGCGCTGTCGCTGGCGAGTTCCTTCAGCTCGCCTGCCGCGTCGCGGCGGAAGAACGTCAGGCGGATTCGATCGCCCACGGTCGCGCCAAGCTGCGTTGCGGTGAGCTGATTGAAGACGATCTCATCGGGTGCCAGCGGGCCATCTTCCAGCGCCGAGACGCCCGCGCCGATCACGTAGTGCAGGCCGGCATTCGCCGGCTGCGTGGCGGCGGGTGATGTCGTCGCGGGGTCGAGCTTCGCGACGAGATTGATTAGGCTGACATTCACCTTCCGGAGCTTCAGGCCCAGGTCGCCCGCCACCTTGTCGGCGGCCGCCACCGTCGTTGCGTCGAGGTAGGTGGCGCGACTGACGAGCATCGCTTCGTCGCTCGTGCCGGCGCGGACGACGTCGAGCCCGTAGTCGCTCAGGCCGATCGCCTGCTTCAAGGCATCGTTGAGCGCGGCGGCGCCCGCGGTGTCCGACTTGCCCTGGCGGTCATGGACGAGCAAGACGTTCGCCCGGCCCGGCTGATTCGCCGCCTGCTGCAGATCGATCAGGTTGACCCATGCGTTGCGCGGCGTCCGCTGGCCGCCGGAGAGGCTGAACAAGTCGGGCATGCCGCGGCCGGTGATGCGTTGGGCTGCTTGCACCGTGAGGCCGGCGACGGAGTCGGTCCGATCTCGCCGCGAAACGGCCGCGTCGCGCGGGGATTCTTCCAGCGAGGGGAACGTGAAGGCGAGGTTCGCCAGCTTATCGACGTTCAGGGCGTCGAAGAGCGCGCCGTTCACGAGGCAGTCGCCCGGCTTGACCGGCACCCAATCCCCCTCGGCGGCCAGGATCTGAACGTCGCCGGCGCGGTGTTTTTGTTCCCCTTCGCCGCTGGAGACGCCGCCATTCAAGATCAGCGCCGAGTGGACCTCGTACCGCCCGGCCGCCGGCGCACCGGCGGCGACACGGCGGGCGAGCGAGTTGGCCGGGGAATCATCGAAGAGCCGATTGCCGACCAGGGCATAGTCGGTCGGCCCCAGCCGCTCCAGCGCCAGCGCGGCCAGGCTCCGCTTGACGCTGTCACCGACCATCAGCGCCCCGGTCAGGACGGATGTGGCGACCGCCATGCCGGCGACCACCGCGAGGCTCGCGCCGCGGAAAAAGAGGAGGTTGCGAAGGATGAGTCGAAGTAGGTTCAAGCGGGCTCGCCGTCGGTTCGGAAGGTGAATGAGCTGATGGCCACGCGCGCGGCCTCAGGGTCATATGGCACTGCGGCGCTAGTGGCTCGCTCCGTCGAAAACAGCGGGTTACGGCCCGCGAACAAGTGCCGCCGGTGCCCTCACCGGCGGTGTCGCCGCCCGTCCAAAAGGCCCGCCGGCGAGGGCACCGGCGGCACGTCGGGCCCTATCGCCGCGGCCCGGCCAACTTTCCTGGAATGGCCCACGAGTCGCCGATAAGCGGCTGCGTATAAGCCGAACCTGCATCGCGAAGAGCCAAGGTAATCCGAAGAGGGCGGAAGCGGAGTTTAACTCGTCCGTTTGCATCGGCTTCTTTCCCCTTCGTCATTCCTTCGGATTTCGTGCTTCGGAACTCTCGGGTTAATCGATCGCCAGTTCTCCGTCGTTCATCCGCGCTCTTCGTCCGAAGCGCTCGGCGAGCGATGCGCTGTGGGTTACGGCGACAAGGATCGCGTGCGTCTCGGCCGCCAGGGTGAAGAGCAGGTCGGCGACGGTCTGGCTGGTCTTGGAATCCAGGTTCCCCGTCGGCTCGTCGCACAGCAGCAACGTCGGCCGATTCATCAGGGCTCGGGCGATGGCAACCCGCTGGCGCTCGCCGCCGGAAAGCTCGCCGGGCAGATGCGTCGATCGTCCTTCCAGGCCGACACGCTGGAGCAGGTCGCCGGCGCGACGGACGTCCTCCGGCCCGACGCGCCCCATGGCCAGCCGGGCGATCAGGACGTTCTCCGTCGCCGTCAGTTGCGGCAACAGGTGGTGATCCTGGAATACAAAGCCGACCCGCTTGCTGCGGAACATAGCCAGGTGCGACGCCGAGAGCGTGTAGGGATCGACCCCGTCGAGGCGATAGGAGCCGGACGACGGCGGCTCGAGTGTGCCGAGGATGTTCAGGAGCGTGCTCTTGCCGGAACCGCTGGGGCCGACGATCGCCATCGCCTCCCCGGCCGCCAGGCGGAAGGATACCCCGCGCAGCACCAGCAGCGGCTCCGCGGGCGTCGGGTACTCCTTTCGAAGGCTCTCGACTTCGAGGGTGCCGGCGGCGGGCGACGCGGGCTCTGCTCGCTCTATCGCGGCCGATTCAGCTGCTTGCATCGATCTCCTCGGTTCGGTCCTGCCGCCCGCTCTCGCGCCGCTCACGCCTCGACCGCGACCGCCTCGCGTTCGCTCGACCGAGCACCGTCGGTGAGCCGCCGGTACACCTCCAGCATGTTGTCCGCCATGTGCTGATCGGTGAAGCCGTTCCGCACCGCCTCGCGGCCGGCCTCGGCCAGCGACCGACGGCGCGGCGCGTCAGAGAGGAGGGCCGCGAGCGCCTCGGCCAGTCCCTTCACGTCGCCGGGCGGGAAGAGAACGCCGCCGCCGGTTCGATCGATCAACTCCGGGAACGAGCCGTGCGCCGGCTGAACCACCGGCACGCCGCGCGCCAGCGCTTCCAGGACGAAGATCCCCTTCGCCTCGGCGTAGGCGGCCGGGGCGCTGAACACATCGATCGAGTCGAGCAGGTCGAGCTTCTGGTCTTTGGTCACTTCGCCGACGAACGTCACGTGGCCCTTCAATTTGGATCCGCTGACGCGCCGCTGCAATCCCTGATAGAACGCCTCATCGCGCAACCCGACATACCCGCCGGCAACCAGCCGGGCATTGCCCATGCCGGGCATCTCGATTAGAAGCATCATCGCGTCGATCAGCCGGTCGAGCCCTTTCTCGGGGCAGACGCGGGCCAGGTAACCGACCGTCGGCGGGCGGTTCGGCTCCGCCGGACTGCGGGGCGGGGTGGAGAGGTAGTCGCCCGAGATCCCGGGGTAAACGACTTCGATGCGCTCGCGCGGGACGTCGAGGTATTCGGCCATCTGATCGGCGTAATAGCCGCTGGTCGCCACGAAGGCGTCGATATCCACGGTGCGGCGGCGGATGGCGTCGCGGATATGGGCCCGGTCGTCGGCGCTCATGGCGTCGAGGAAGATGTCTTCGCCAGTCAGTTCACACACGATCGGCACCCCCAGATCCCGCCGGAAGCGGGCGGCCATGCCGATGAACATCAGGTTCGGCAGGCTGACGATCTGCGGCTTGACGTCCGTGCGAAGGAACTCGACCAGCCGGCGCAGCTCCTTATCGGTGCCGCCCTGTTCGCCCTCAATCACGTCGAGTGTCAGCTTCGCCAGCTTTGAAGGCGGCGTCTGCGCCGCGCCGACCCGCGGCGTTCAGGAGCCACGGCCGATCGAGAAGCCAATCGATGAACCGGGGCGTCTTGCGAAAGAGCTTGCTCGCGCTCTGCAGGTAAACGTTGATCCCGCCGTAGAAGATCTGCCCTACCCGCGCGTCAGGCCGCGGCGCCGGCTCGTCTTCGGTTCGCAGCGGCGTGTAGAGCGGGATGAGCGACACCGCATGGCCATCCCGCTTCAGCGCCGTCGCCAGAGCGCTGTCGCGGAGGCAGGAGCCGCAGTACATGCCTCCCGATCCGGCGGCCAGGATGGTGATGTTCAAGGTCGTATGCTCCGACGAATGTTCCTGAAATGGGCCGGTCCATCTACCGGCTTCACGCCGACCGCACCGCCGCGCTCGCACCGGCGCGGCCGCCGTCGATTCTAGCCTCAGTCTCGCAAAGGTGCGGCCCGCAAGGCTGTCTCTCAATCGGACACAACTGTTACCTGATTCGCGACAACCTGTTGCGACGTTCCAACATGCCGGTTCGATCCGTCTGGCAAGCCCTTGGCGGGTCGGCCGCAGGCGTTTTCAGCGGCCGGGGGCCCCTGCTGTGACAGTCGCCATCGACCCCGCGACCTCGCCGGAGTTTGGCTCGCGTTCGACAACGCCGCTTCGCCTGGACGGTAGCCCGTGTTGCCAAGCCGACGCTCCCATATGCAACACGGACAAGGCCTTGCGGCCGCTACCCCGGCTTGGCATAACCCCCGCATGAAATCCTCCGCGCCGGACAAAAGTTTACCGTCACCGAGTGGCTGATCATCGTCGTCGCCGCAATCGGATTTCTGTTCGATACCTACGAACTGTTGCTCCTCCCCCTGATCGCCGCCCCGGCGATTGCCGAAATCCTCCAGGTCCCCACGAACCACCCGATGGTCACTGACTGGGTCGGGCGCCTTCTCTGGCTGGCGGCTCTGAGCGGCGGCATCTTCGGCCTGCTGGGCGGGTGGCTGACGGACCGCCTCGGCCGCAAAACCGTCCTGGCGATCAGCATCGCGCTCTACTCCTTATCGCCGGTCGGCGCCGCCCTGAGCACCAGCCTCGGGTGGTTTATCTTCTTCCGATGCGCCACGTTCGTCGGCGTCTGCGTGGAGTTTGTGGCCGCCATCACCTGGCTCGCCGAGCTCTTCCCCGACAAAAGCCGCAAGGAAAAGGTTCTCGGCTGGACCCAGGCGTTCGCGTCTGTCGGCGGGCTCTTCGTGACGCTCGTGAACGGCGCGATCCTGAAGATGGCGGCGACGCTCCCCGCCCTGCCGATCCCCGAGCCCTTCAACGCGCACGCCGACTGGCGCTACACCCTGCTGACGGGGCTTCTCCCCGCCATCCCCATCGCCCTGCTCCTGCCCTTCGTCCCCGAATCGCTCGCCTGGCGCGAGCGAAAGGCGGCCGGCACGCTGAAGCGGGCCCGCTTTGCCGAGCTCTTCTCCCCGGCGCTGCGGCGGACGACGATCGTCTCGGCCGCCCTGTCGGCTTGCGGTTACGCGATCGCCTTCGGGGCGCTTCAGCTCACTCCCACTCGCATCGTTCCCGGCTTGCCTGACCTCAAGCCGCAGCAGGCGGCGCTCAAGCCGCTGCAGGACGACGCCAGAGCCCTCGTCAAACCCTTTGATGACGCAAACGCCCAGTTCGAAAAAGCCTGTGACGTCGCCCCCGGCCTGCGCGAGTTGTCGGGCAAGCGGGCCAAGCTGTTCATTGCGATCCGCGCACAAAAGATGGTCACTGCAGACCCCGCGGCCGACCCGACGGCCAAGGCCGCGGCCGCGTCAAAACTGGCGACGCTGACGGGGCAGGTCGCCGCCTCCGGCCAGGAGCTTGCGACCGTGACGGCGTCGCACCCGCAAGGCAAAGCGGCATTGCTGGCACGTGAAGGTGTCCTGAAAAAGCTCGGCGACAACCGCGATCTGCAGCTCGCTCCCGATACGGCGATCAAGACCCGCGGGAAAGATGTGCAGTTCTGGCAGGAATTCGGCGGGTTGATCGGGCGCCTCGCCCTCGCGGCATTGCTCGTTCTGGCAATCAGCCGCGGGGCGCTGCTCCGCATCTTCCTGATCCCCGGCCTGTTCGTGATCCCGCTGACCTACCTTTACCTCTTCCACAGCCAGCCCACCCTTTTCGCCCTGGGGATCGGCATCGCAGGGTTCTTTACGGTGGCGCAGTTCAGCTATTTCGGCGAGTACCTGCCGAAGGTCTTCCCCATTCACCTCCGCGGGACGGGCGGCAGCTTCGCCACCAATGTCGGCGGCCGCATGATCGGGACGTCGGCGGCGCTGGTGACGACCAACATCATCGCTCCGATGCTTGGCGGGCAGACCCCGGCCTTTGTCGCGACGGCCGCCGCGATCGTCGGAACGTCGATGTTCGCCCTGGGCCTGGTCCTCAGCTTCTTCCTTCCAGAGCCGCCGACGGAGCAGTTGGCTGACTAAAGGGCCCGGCAACCGGCGAGGACGCCGTTCCCCGCCGACGTGCCGCCGGCGCCCCCACCGGCGGGAATTCTTGCGGCCGAAAAAGCCGCCGGTGAGGGCACCGGCGGCACTGCGCGACTCTTGGAGCTTCGGTCGTGATGTCGTCTGAACTGATTCGCGTCTCCGCGCTGGCCCCGCTGCTTCCCCTTGCCGCAGCCTCGCCAGAATCGGTCGAGCGGCAGGTCGTCGCCGTCCTCGTCCAGTTGATCTTGATCATTCTCGCCGCGCGGCTCTTCGCGATCGGTTTTCGAAAGATGGGCCAGCCGGCGGTGGTGGGCGAGATCCTCGCGGGGTTGATCCTGGGGCCGTCGATCTTCAAGCACGTCCCCGCGCTGACGCCGGTCTGGCGGTCGATCTTCGAGCCGACCGATCCGAGCCCGGAAATCGCCAGGGCCCTGGCGTCAGTGCCGGCGGTGTTCGGCGCCTTGAGCCAACTCGGGCTGATCTTCCTGCTCTTTCTGATCGGCCTTGAGTTCGACTTCAGCCACCTGAAGACCAACAACCGCTCCGCCATCGCGATCTCGACCATGGGCGTCATGGCCCCGTTCGGCTTGGGGTACGGGCTGGCCGCGATCATGCATCGGTCGCTGGCGCTGGCGGCCCAGGGGATCGAGTTTCACGGTTTCGCGCTGTTCATGGGGACGGCGATGTCCATCACCGCCATCCCGATCCTGGGCCGCATCATGATGGAACTGAACATCACGCGCTCGCGTCTGGGCGCGATCACCATCACGGCGGCCGCCATCGACGACGCGACGGGGTGGATCCTGCTCGCGACGGTCAGCGCGATCGTCAAAACGCACTTTCAGCCGTGGCAAACGCTGAAGATGTTGCTCCTGTCCATCGGGTTCGCGGTGCTCATGGTCTGGGTCGTGCGCCCCGTCTTGAAGTGCTGGGCACGCCGCTCGATCCGTTCCGGGCGGATGAGCCTGAACGCGCTGGCGACGCTCTTTGTATTGATTTTCCTGTGCGCGATCGCGACGAGCCTGATCGGCATCTTCGCCATCTTCGGCGCCTTCATTCTCGGGGCGGTGCTCTCGGATGAGCACGAGTTCCGGCAGGTGGTCGCCGATCAGCTTCGCAACTTCGTAACCGTCTTTTTCCTGCCGATCTTCTTCACCTACACCGGTCTTCGCACCGACGTCGGCACGCTCGGCAGCGCGACGCTGTGGGGCTTCGCCGCCGCCGTCAGCGGCGCGGCGATCTTGGGAAAGTTCGGCGGCTGCGCGCTGGCTGCGCGGCTGACCGGCTTCAGCGGCCGCGAGTCCACTTGCATCGGGGTCATGATGAATACCCGGGCGTTGATGGAGCTGATCGTGATCAACGTCGGCGGCAGCCTCGGCGTCATCCCCGACAGCGTCTTCTGCATGCTCGTGCTGATGGCCCTGCTGACGACCGTCATGACCAGCCCGATCCTGCTCGGCGTGATGAAAGGAACGGAGCTGGAGCCCCTGATCGCCCAATCCAGCTTCCGGTCCGGCGAGGATTAGCCGATGTCTTGGCCGGGTGAAATCGCGCATGCGCCGCGAGGCCAAAGCGGGCGTCAGCGCAAAAGCCCGGCAGCGTATCGGGCAGACGTGCCGCCTTGCGTCGGCAAGTCCTGGGCGTCGCGTTTCGCCAAAGACTCATTTCTGGCGGCAGTTCTCCTTCATGGCGGCGATGACGTCGTCACTTAGCCCCTGCCGGTGCAGCGAGTTTTCCTCGGCGGCGGTGATTCGGAAGACGGAATCGCTGCGCTCGATTCGATCGATGATGATTTCGTCGGCCGCCCCGCTTCGGACGAGGACGAGGACGTCGGCGGCGGTCAGCGGCGTTGGCGCTGGGCGAGTCGTCCCCTGGTCAAACGAGAAGCCGGATGCGAAGCGGGTCCGCGGGCCTGCCGGTTCGCCGGCCGCTGGCAAGGGCGTTTCCGCCGAAGGCGTGGCGGCCGCCATGCTCGGGCCCTGAACGGCGCCGCGCGGCGTCGCGATATCCGGCGCGCTGTCGCCGCAACCCGCGACCGACAGTGCCATTACACACGCCAGCGCCGTCCGACGCCCAACCTTCACTCCGCGAAACATGGCTGTCTACCTCCGGGCGAACCGATGCGGCCGTGCCGCGGGGTCGCCCATTCTCTGATCTCGCCGCCACGACGCGCAACCTGCCGACGCGCCATCAGGCGCAGCCCGGGTACGACGCGGCCGCCGGTCGTGCTCGACCGCCCCAGATAAGATCGGACGCGACCGCTCGAACGTTAATCGTCGCCAGAGGATGAAAAGCCGCAGAATAATTATCGGTCGCGCCGGCAGTACCTGAAATCTCGGCCGGCCGGAGCGCGGTTCGGTACCTACAGCGTTGGCCATGTACGGCGGCGCCGTCGAAAGAATCGAACCCAGAAGCACAGGATTCAAAGGCATGACAAAGGGGCAGAGAACGATGCAAGCGACTGCGGCGTTTTCCGCTTCGTATTCGTTTCGCTTCTTTGATTTTCCTGCTTCGGATTTCTCCTATTCGCAAGGCTTTACGGCTGCTCAGCGCTGTGGTGTTAGAACTGGCACGTTCGACTCCTGTTCCGTTGCCAAGTGCGACTCGATCGGCCTGCCTCGACATCCCAACCCGCGTCAGGATCAGTGGGGCCTGGCTCCGTCAGCCGAGCGATTTCATTCACTTGCCCGCCCGATCGACGGCGGGTTATGATTCTTTCATGATCGCGCAAGCCCCGCAGACGCTCGAGGGATCAGCCCCTTCCACCCCTGGCTCCACCGGCCGGCGCCGCCGATTGGTTCGGCCGGTCATTGGGCGCATGGCAGGCGCTTGGTGCATGGTCGCCATTCTTGCCGCTCCTGGCGTCGCCCGCGCTGACGATACGGACCTGGACGGCCGCCTTGAAGGGTATAAGGAGAAGGTGGCACTGGATAAGAGCACCCCGGTGCTGTCCTGGGTCCTGTTCATCCTGCTCGCCGTGGTGGGCGTCGGCGCCCTATCGAAGAATGCGAATCGGTCGCACCTGGACTGATGCCGGCGAACGTCTTGGTGCGGAGGAGCAGCCGTTGCCAGGTTGGTTACGTTCGACCATTGATAGCCTGTTTTATCGGGCGGTGTGCATTAGTGGATGCCGCGCGGAGTGTCCGATCCCCAGTCCCTCACCTCTATAGGAGCCGCCATGAAATCGAAGGTCCTGTGGGCGCTGATCGCGCTCAATGTCCTTCTGCTCGTCGCGTTCTTTGTGCCCCATGGCCTGACCTCGTCGGTCCAGGCGCAGGCGGCAAACCGCCCGTCGGACTATCTGATGATCCCTGGCGAGATCATCGGCGGGAATAACGCGGTCGTCTATGTCGTGGACATGCCGAACCAGCAGCTGAGCACCATGAATCTTAGGACTGGCGGCACAGCATTGGAAATGTCATCGCCGCCGCTCGACCTCAAGCACATCTTCGCGGCCGGCGGCCGCTGACCGTGACTGGGCTGCCGGCGAAGCGGCTGCCCAACGCAGTAACGGCCGCATCAGTTACGCCCTCTGGAAATGACCCCTTTCGGGCAATCAAACGGAGCAGAAAATGGCGAAAGTGGAAAAAAAGACGCTCGCGATCGGCATCCTTTCGTTCACGGCCGGGATCCTGGCGACTCTCAATCTGGTCACGCCCCGGACCGCGTCTGGGGTACAGGCGATCAAGGACAGAGACTACTCCGCCGTCACCGCGCACGTCACGCAGGGTGGGGACGCGCTCTACCTGACGGACAACCGAACCGGTACGACCGTGGTCTTCAATTATGACCCAAACAAACGCGCGCTCGTGCCCCTCGATAAACGGTCGCTGATGGACGCATTCGTGGTGAACGGCCGCGGGCGATAAGCCGGCCGCCGAACGTCCACCTCTTGATCGACAAGTGAGCCCTTCGGCCCCGGCCGCGTGTTAGACACGGCCGGGGCCGGACTTATTTTGCAGGGGCACTGGGGCGACGGAGCGGCAGGTCCCCGTCCGTGTGCCGCAACAGCGTTTGTTCCGAAGCAGAACCGCGACGCCTCATTCTACCACGTCCAGAACCCCCGGCGGCCGTGCGTTCAACCAGCCCCTCACGACCGCGACACTTTGCGCCTCTTGACAATCCGACTCGCTCTCCATTGCGCGCCGTTAGGGGAGCGATCAACCGTTCGCGACTGTGGATAACCGGTGGACAAGGCGACTCCACCGACGGTTGGTTTTGGTCGTCCGTCCAACGTCCCATAAAAAGTGAAACGCCATCGGAGTGGCTCCTCGATTCGACTCGATCGATCGCGAGGCGTCGGCGCGAGCATCGGGTATTTCGTCCCCCTGCCCGTCAGCGGGATGCCGTGCCGGCCGCCCGTCCCCCCAACAGGGAGGTGTCGCATGGGTGATAAATATCACGTTACGATCGATCTGCAGCGGATTCAGGCCAACCTTTTGAAGTATGAGGGTGGCCGCCTTACAGAACTTCAGATCCGTAACTGGCTCCGAAGCGTCGGCTTTACCCCGGACCACGCCGGCAGCGGCTGGACCGCCGACAGCGACTGTCTTTCTCGATTGGACCGCTCCGAGATTGTCGCAATGAGCCGTTTGGGGCCGACCCATTGACGGGCGGGACAACAGCATTTTCAAAACGTGGATAAGTTCGCGCAAGGAGCCGCGGCGGCCCTCTTCCCTAACAGAACGTGTCCGGTGTGACAGGATCAATCGAGCGAGCTGTGCTACATCGAGCGGCCGCACGTTTGGCACCCGGGAGCCACGGAGGTTCGAGAGGCCCAGGGCAGGCTCACGAACCCCGGAATGCGGCCGCACGAGTCAGCCGTAGGGACAATCAGTCACCGATCACGCGGATCGTTGGGTTGGAAGCGGGCTGTGTGGTGCCGGGGGAGGCCGAAGTCGTAGGCGGCCAGACCGAGTTCGGACCTGGCGCCATCAGATGATCCCCAGGTCGTCGCCCGCCGCGCTCCATGCCGCGCAGGTGTTCGTGGAAGGTCCCTGGCTCCACGGCGTTCTGGGTCAGGGTGGTCGCCTTCATCTCGTCCTGGCTCATCGGCCGCAGGGCGTCGGGCTGGATCGCGACGTGCGGCGTCAGAAAGATCAGCAGCTCGGTCTTGGTCTTCGAATCCTGATTCCGCTGGAACGCCGGCCCGATCCAAGGCAGGTCCCCCAGCAGCGGCACTTTGCTGATCGTCTGGGTCTTGCGATCCTCCATCAACCCGCCGATGACGATCGTCTGGCCGTCGCGGATGCCTACGCGGCTCTCGGCGCTGCGCTTGGCGAACACCGGCGCCGACACCGTCTCGCTGATCGGCACCGTCGTCCCGGTTAACTGGCTGATCTCGGGGGCGACGTCCAGGATCACCAGCCCTTCCGGGTTGATGTGCGGCGTGACGTTCAGGATGATCCCGATGTCCTGGTACTGGATCGTGTTGAGCGTCTGGCCCAGGTCGGTGGTGCGGCTGTTGGTGATGAAGGGGACTTCCTGACCAACGGTGATCGTCGCCTCGTGATTGTCGCTGGCCAGGATGTACGGCCGCGAAAGAACGTCGAGCTTGCCCGCCGTCGCCAGCGCATGCAGGGTGGCGGTGACGTTGGTCTCCACCAGGCTCACCACCAGGCCTCCGTTGGCCGTTCCGGCCGCCGCGTTGCCAAGGTTCACGATGCCGGCCTGGCCGTTCCCGTTGGCGCGCCGGTTTAGGATCGAGAAATCGACGCCCATATCGTCCGAGTTGTCGTGCGTCACCTCGGCGATGAGCACCTTGATCAGCACCTGCGAGACCGGCCGATCCAGCTCCTCAATGATCTCCTTGACCTTCTTCTCGTACTTGGTCGCGGTCGTGACGATGAGTGAATTGGTGTCAACGTCGGCGACGACCGACACCATCCCCGACATCTCGGTCACCGCTTTGGCGGAGCCGGGCGAGAGCTGGCGGCCGTTCCGCTGCGCCGCCGCGCTCCCCTGACCGCCGCCGCGCCGAGCGCCGCTGCCGGTCCCCCCGCCGAGCGACTGCTGCGACTGCTGCTGCTGGGAACGGCGGTTCTGATCCTGCCCCTGCTGGCCGTTCCCGTTGCCGTTGTCGCCGTTCTGACCGTTGCGGCCGTTCCCGTTTTGCTGGCCGTTCTGGCCGTTCAAATTCCCGAACAGCTCATTCAGCACCACCTCCAGGTTCGCCGACTGGGCGTTCTGCAAATGATAGATGAACAGTGTCTCGTCCGCCGTCGGGTTCGAATCGAGCTGCTTCACCAGCGTCTCGATCGCCTTCATCGCCTCCGACGGCGCCGTGACAATCAGCGTGTTGGTTCGATCGTCCGAGTCGGTCGTCACCTTCGGCCCGTGCGCCGAAGAAGACTGCGGCGAGATCCCATAAAAAAGGTATCGAAGCGGGTTGTCCCCGCCCCCTTTGGTGTCCGGCGAGAAGATCGACTTGATCAGCCGCGAGACCGAGTACGCGTCGGCGTACTTCAGCGGGTATGTCCGCAGCTCCCCCTGCGAGACCGGGTTGGAATCGAGCTGCTTGATCAGGGCCTCGACGCTCTTCAGCACGTCCACCGGCGCGGTGACGATCACGCTGTTCGTCCGCTCGTCGAAGGTGACGTTGATCTTGATCTTGGGCGTCTGCTCCTGCTGGCCGCCGCCGCCCCCCCAGTAGTAGCTCATGAAATTGCGGGAGTTGTCGTCCGGCTTGAACAGCGACGTGACCAGCTTCGACGTCGCCTCGGCATCGGCGTAAGTGAGCGGAAAGGCCCGCAGCTCCGACGCGGGCACGGGGTTGCCGTCCAGCTCCGTGATGATGCCATCGATCACTTTCAGCGTGTCGGTCGGGGCGGTGACGACAATCGTATTCGTCCGCTCGTCGGCGACGATGTTCACGTGCCCGCCCCGAAGGGCCTGATCCAGCCCGCCGCCGGGGATCCGCCCTTCGCGCGAGGCATGCGGCGGCTGCCCGCCGCCGCCTTGCTGCTGCATCATCTGAAGCTGCTGCGGCGTGAGCTGGTCGCTTGCGCCGGGCTTGAAGATCGACATCAGGAGCTTGGACGTCGCGGTCGCGTTCGCGTTCTTGAGCTGGACGAGGCGCAGGTCGGTCGTCGCCACCTCCTTCTGATCCAGCGCGGCGATCACCAGGAGCACACGCCGGATGTTCGTTGAGAGGTCCGTCATCAGGATCGCGTTGCTCGCCTCGTTCGTGGTGACGTCGGCGTCGGTCCCGATCAGCGGGGCCAGTTCTTTCTGCAGCTTGCCGGCGTCCATGTTCCGGATCGGGATGATCTGCGTGAACATCTCGTCGCTGGCTTCGACGGCCGCCGGGTCAGCGCCGTAGCGGACGGGGACGTTCCCCTTCTTCGCCTTATCGCGCGCGATAATTCGAAGCACGCGACCCTCCTGCACCGCGGTGAACCCGGAAGATTTGAGGACCGTGCGCAAGAGCATCACCGCCTCGTCGGCGCCGACCGGCTGCTTGCTCATCAGCGTGATCCGCGCCTCCATCGGCACTTCGCGGACGATGACAAACCCGGCCGCTTCGGACAGGTAGTCCAGCACCGCGTCAACGGGCGTGTCGCGGAAATTGAGGACCAGCGGCGCGCCGGGGTTGGTCGTCGGCCGCGTCGAAGGCTTCGATGTGGACTGGGTCGTCGCCGGCGCGCTTGAGGTCGGGCCGCTCGAGCTTGGGCCAGTTGACACCCCCGAGCCGACCATCGCGGCCGGTGTGGGCGGTGTGGGCGGTGTGGGCGTCGGGTTGGTCGCCTGTCCGACCAGAAGCGAAGCAGTGGCGATAATCGGTACAGCCGGCACGATCCGCCGAAGCGGAGACCGCAAAAACCTTCTGCTCACGCGTTCCTCGTTGGAGATGTCCGCAGCCCTGATGCCCAGCCTCGATGCCCTCGCCCCCAGCCTTGCTCGGCGTCAAGAGCTAACCCTGCCCGATGACCCTGACCGACGCTGCCCGGGAGGTCGCCCGGACGAGGCCTGGCCCGCAACCCACGCGATCGGTCCGCCCTTAGATAGGGGGCTCACGACGCTCACCCGCCGGCGGTTTTCACCTCGGTCGCCGACGCCGGGACGGCCTCGTCCGCAAGATTGGCCTCTTCGGGGTTGGCGGGGGCCGGCGGCTTCCCTTTGGGGCCGCGGCCTCCCTTGCCCTTGGAAGCAACCGCGCCATCCGGCCCATTGCCGCCGGGGCCGCGGCGCGGCCGGGGCCGTGGTCGGCATCGGGACGGCCGCCCCGGCGAGGTTCTGCCCGATCGCGACCCGGGTCGTGTGGCCGTTCGTCTCGTAGTCGATCGCGTCGATCGTCACCCGACGGACAAAGCCCGACGCCAGCTTCTCCCCCTCTTTCACCCGCTTCACGCCGCCGCCGCCGGAAACATCCTCGAAGAACGCGGTAAAGTCCGTCCCCTGCATCGCCGCGCCACGGAAGGCGAGAGTCGTCTTAGCTGCGGCCGCATGCCCGGGCCCCCCACCTCCGTCCGGCGCGCTGGCCAGCGGGCCGATCGATTTATCGCGGCTGAAAATACTCCGCGTGAGCAGGACGTGATACCGAGGCGAGAGCGGGCGCGCCAGGGGCGTGGTTGACGCGTCAGCAAGCGGCCGCGTTGAATCGGAGCCTTCCATCGCCGGGGCCGGCTCGGCCGCCAGACGCGGGACGGCCCGCCGTCCCATCGCGGCGGAAGCCAGACTGAGGGTAAAGCCCGCCGCCGCAAGAAGCCGCCAGGCGCGTGCGGACTTGGGTTGGCAAGCGGGGTAGCGAGGGTTCAAAATCGTCCTCCCAACGCTGGAACGTTAATCGTGTACCAAGCGCACGCCCGCCGATCCCGATTCAACGCCGACCGGTGCGGCGGGAAGGTGTATCCCAGCCCGATGCTAAGAATGACGCCCCGCGAGACGAACGGTATCTGCCCCGGCCGCTTGGCGATAGAGTACCGTCGTCTGGCGGACTTAGATACGCGGACCGAGGTAAAGTTTCATCGGGGCGATCGATCGTTGCTCTCATCCCTCGTCAACGGTGCCGGCGGGCCACACCTCGCCTTCACGAACACTATTGTTCAGACCGAGTTACGTTGATTTGACGCCTGAAACCAACCCATCGCAATATCGAGGGCTATCGGGCGTTCCATTGACGGCAGGCGGACGAGATTCAATGGCCCCCAGCATGGTTCCCGAGTCGAGTGCGCCGGTCGGCATCGGCGACGATGCGCTGGTGAGCCGATTGCGCAACGGCGATGCGGCGGCTGGCGATGCGCTGGTGCGCCGGTACGCCCGGCCGCTGCTGCGGTATCTCGCCCGGCTTGCCGGCGATGAGCTGGCAGAGGAATTGCACCAGCAAACGTGGCTAAGCGTCCTGGATAACCTCGAAAAGTTCGACGCGACGCGAGCGCCGAACCTCACCGGCGACGATGCGGCCGGTCCGCCCGGGTTGAATGGGGAACCTCGCCTTGCGATCGGTTCAGCAAATCCCGGGACGAGCGCCTCGCCCACCGGCTCCGGCGGTTTCAAGTCGTGGCTGTTTCGGATCGCGACGAACAAGGCGAACGACCACTGGCGCTCCCGCGGGCGGGAGAAATCCGCCAAGGAGGGGCTGAAGCTGATCACCGACGAGGAACTGCCCGCCGCCGGGCATCGCCTCGAAGGGACGGAACAGGAGCAGAAGCTTCGCGCCGCGATCGATCAGTTGCCCGCCGCTCAGCGGGAGGTTCTGATGCTTCGATACTACGGGAACATGAAGTTCGTTGATATCGCCAGCACGCTCGGCTGCCCGCTCAATACGGCCCTGGGACGCGTCCATAAGGCGATGATCAAGCTGCGACAGTTGATGGAGGACTGAAATTCGGAATCCATGCAAGAGTCGGTCGTGGTGGTGCGTCCGCAAGCGGTTGGGGACGATCCGGAGTCGCCGATAACGTGTGCTTCAACAGTGTACGCAAACGACAGAGGACAACGTGTCCATTCTTTTGAATCAAATTCCGAGTGACGAAGCCGCGCTGCTGATGTACCTGGCGGGCGAGCTCGCACCTGAAGATCATGCCGCAATCAGTGCGAGGCTGGCCACGGACGCGGGCTTGCGACAGCGATTGCTCGAGTGCCGGCAGGCGGAGGAAGCCGCGACGGCCGCCATCACGGCACTTGATGCGGCCTTCCCGTTCATCGTGAACGAGACGGCCTCGATGCGCCGTGCGAGCTTGGCGATCCGGGACTGGCACGGCCGGCGTTTGCCGACCGCCACGAACGGGTCCACAAGCGGGTTTCGGTCGCTTCGCATCGGGCCTGCGCCGGCGCGTCACCTGGTGCGGTTCGCCTACCTCGCGGCGATTGCGGCCGCCGTGCTCCTCGCCGTCGGCTCGGTCTTCGTCATTCGCATCCGTGACGCTGGCAGTCGCCCCACCGAATTGACAATGGCAACCTCGTCTGATTCCGAAGAGCAGAAGATGAACGAAGAAGCCGCCCGCACTCTGGGCATCCGTCCGATCCTGATGCCGTCGAAGAACTGGCCGGCCGCGACCTTCCGGATGAGAGCCTCACCGCACCGCTCGGTCAGGAGGCCTTCGCCGACGCGGTCGGAGAATTGCCGCATGGCGTCGCCGAGCCCGACCCGGTGGCCCTGTCGAACCACCCGTTCTTTGATATCCCGCTCGCGGACCTGGATCAGCCCTGAGGGTGCTCCAATGTGATGCTCCCCGAGGCGGTGTCACCAAAGCGATGTTCACGGTTTGATCGCCCGGGCGACCGAAGCGGGCAGAGGTGAGGACGCAGTGAAAACAAGGCATTTCAGCCGAATGGGCCTGGCCGTCCTTGCGGGCGCGCCACTTCTTACGCTCGCCGCGCTGGCGGCCCCGCCGCTGGCCGCACCCGCTCCGTCGCCGGCCGGGGGCGAGCCGCGCCCCGGCGCGTTCGCCCTACGACGACGGAAGTCTCCTGGGACGACGTGACTCGGTTTATGAGAGAAACGTCCCCCAACCGCTGGGCGATGTTTCAGAAGATCAAAGATGAGAAGGTCCGCCAGCAGACGCGGGTGGGCGTAACCGCGCGCTTCCAGGAATTAGAGCATCTCAAGAGCGTGGACGAAGGGCTCTACCACGCCCAGATCGAGCGCATCAAGGTCGAAGATCAGATCGCCGTGCTGTTGCCGCGAATCAAGGCGGCCAAGACGCCGGAGAAACGGGACGAGCTTAAAACGGAACTGAAGGCGCGCGTGGCCGATTTGGTCGATTGCCAGCAGCGTTTCCGGGAAGAACGCCGCCGGTTCATCGCCGCCCGTCTCTCGCGTGAGATCGAGGGGTTCAGCAAACGGCGAGATCAGCTCATCGTGGATCGGACCGACCAGTTGCTGACCCATGGCTTCAACGCCATCAACATGGGCAGCGGCGGCGGAATGGGCGGCGGCGGTGGCTTCGGCGGCGGAGGCCACCGCCGCCTGTTCGACATGACGACCCGCCCGGGGGAGTGAACGCTGGCCAGCGTAAACACAAAAGAAAATCCGAAGCACGAAATCTCAGGGAAAAGCAAAGAAGGAAAGATGAAAAACGGCCGAAGACATTCGTCCGGTTTCTTCCTTTTCTCCTTGCACCTTCCTTCGGATTTCGTGCTTCGGATTTGATGCTTTGATTTCCCAACTATTAGTAAACCACCGCCATCGCGTCCTCAACGGCCTCGATCACCTGCCGGACGTGGAACGGCTTGCGGAGGAATCCGTCGAACCCGCTGGACAGCAGGCCGGCCGCTTCCTGTTCGCCGAGCTTGCCGCTCATCGCGATCACCTTCGTGAGCTGAAGGTCGGGGTTCTTCTTAACCTGCTTGCAGACCTCGGGCGCGTCGATGTCGCGAAGGTGCATGTCGAGCAGGATCACGTGCGGGCGGAACTTCTCGGCCGTCACGCCGGCGGCAAAACCGCCGCGGGTCACTTCGACCTCGTACTTCGCTTCGTCCTCAAGGATCTTCTCGAGCACTTCGACGATGTCGGCCTCGTCGTCAACGATCAGCACGCGGGTGCAGCCCGTCATCAGCCCGTTCAGCGGCATCCCATGCTGCTTCATGAAGCGGATGAGTTGATTGAGGGGGATCCGGCGGTCCTTGCTGCCGGGGATGCGATACCCGTGCAGGGCACCGCTGTCGAACCATTTCGAGACGGTCCTGGGGGCGACGTTGCAAATCTTGGCGACCTCGCCGGTCGTCAAAACGTCTTTCACTTTCGTGGCGCTCATTGCATTTTCTCCGGTTGTCCGTTTTCGTCCCGTCGCCTGCGCGGCCGTCCCTAAGCCCGACGCTCCATCGGTTCCCGACCCTCGAACGGTCCCCGACCCTGCATCGGTGGCAGACCAGCCCGCGCGGCGGCGCGGCCCCTCTCCAATGGCCGCGGCTGCTCCGGCGTCCCGGACGGCAGTTACAGCTAATATCGTCTTCCGGGGAGCAAGCTTTAGAGCGGGCGTCCGCATTGCGCCGATTCGGCCGGAAGCGATGATAGAAGCGACGTTATCGGACAACCGGGCAACACCGGGCCGGCCGCCAGTGCCGGCATCGACGTTCCGCACTCCGTTAGTCTGCGATCGGGGACTCGATCAGGGCGGCCGCCCCGGGCGCTTACCCAAGCCCGTGTGCGGCCTTGAACAAGTTCCAGGTGAGATGAATCTGGCCCTGGTGATGGGCCTCATGCCAGGTCAGCAGCAGGATCGAGTCGCCGACTGTCCGCCCGTTTGGGAGCGTGCGCCCCAACTCCGCAGATGCCAACCCCCGCACGTACTCGCGGAACGGCCGATAATGAGCCTCGAGCGCCGAGCGGATCTCCGTCAGCGTCGGGATGTCCTGATCGCTCGGCTTGCTCCCGCCGCCATAGGCGGCGACCAGCGCCGCGTCGGTCGGCTGACCGGCGCGAAGGTTCACGTTGACGTATTTGTCGTGGGTCGCGGCGCAGTGCATCGCCTGCCACGCGATATGGGCTCGCCCGGGCCCGGGCCGCCACGCCAGGGCGGCCGCCAGGTCCGGCGCGGCCTTCTCGATAGCATCGAGAATGCCGTTGAGTCGATTCCGCCCGAAATCCATTCCCGCGATCAACGTTTCACAATCCATCTCGTTTGCTCCAGGTGAAGGCCCCAATCTTGGTCGGCAAGCATGGAGTATAAAGGGGGAGAAGAGAAGGCGTATGGCCACAGATGAAAACACGATGAACACGGATAAGCGGGGAATGAGGCTGGATGAAGGCGGCGGCTGCCGAGGACGACGAGAATCAAGAGCTTCGTCCGCTCGAATCGACAACGCAGATAGAGAGCTTATGGTTTTCGCCGCCGGTCAGCCGAGCGGACAACCGAGTGGATGGTAATTGGCGATCTACGCCGGTTCTCTGCGCAAAAAAGCCAGCGCAGACACGGCAAACAAGGGCGATCGCCACGCCTGCCTGCCGCCGTATTCTGAGCGACGGCACGCCATCAGGCGGTGCATCATCGGATGAGGAAGGTAAGGGAGGCAGATCATGCCGCAGGTTCAACTGGATGACCAACTATTCAAGGCCGCGCAGCGCCAGGCGGCGAATGCCGGATTCGCCACCGTAGACGAATACGTCGCTGACATGGTGGCAAATGACCTGTTGGAAGACGCAATTCCTGATCCCCCCAATCTTGATCATCTTTTCACCCCAGAGCGACTCGCCCACATCGACGCAGCCTTAAATGACGTCAAAGCTGGCCATTTCTATACAGCGGAACAGTCGGACGAAGAACTGGCTAAACGCAGGGCGGAATGGCTTCGCAACAATCCCCGCTAACGGTTGTTCGCTCCGCAAGCGCGGTTGCCGAACTTCAGCAAATTTGGCAATGGAACGCCGAGCATTACCCCACGCGGATCGTTACCTCCGCTTCCTGAACGACCACGTTGCCGAATTGGCGATCCGCGGGCGGCTGGCGGAGGTGACGCCCGCGGCCGCACGGGGGTGCGGCTTCAACCCATGACGGCCTTCGCCTTCGGCCGGTCTTTCGTCTCACCGTCCATCGGACCTCGTGCTACGGGTCTCGGCTTGCTTCCACAGCCCATCGGTCCCGCGCAGGCATTTCAAAACGCCTGAACGGCCGAACGTCGGTCCTCCGTGTCTTTTGCATCGACTGGCGGCGTCCCTATAATCGGTCGCCTGACCTGTTTCCTGACCCGAAAGGAAGGCCTGTGACCTCGGCGACCGCCACGACCGCTCCTGATTTCACCGTTCCGCTCGTTGGCGGGCGGAACCATTTTCTGCTTCGCCGGCTCCACTCGCTGACCGGGCTGGTCTTCGGCGGGTACATCGTGGTTCACCTGATTGTCAATGCCTCGCTGATCCAGGGCGGCGGGACGCCCGACGTCTTTCAGGCACAGGTCAACAAGATTCACGACCTGCCGTTCCTGATCGCGGTCGAATGGGGCGCGATCTTTATCCCGTTCCTGTTTCACCTGGTCTACGGGACGTGGGTCATCTTCAGCGGCCAGCCGAATGTGCTGCGCTACTCCTACGCCAAGAACTGGTTTTACGTCCTGCAGCGGGCCAGCGCGATCGTGCTGGTCTTCTTCATCCTGTTCCACGTGCTGGCGATGAAGGGCCTTTTCGGCGGTACGCTTCAGTTTGAGCCGGCGCAGGCCACGGCGTCGGTTCGCCGCCATATGACGGCCGCACCGCTGGTGGGGTACGTCATCTATCCGATCGGGATCATCGCCTCGTGCTACCACCTGGCCAACGGGTTCTGGACGGCCGCCATCACCTGGGGCCTGACGATCAGTGCGGCCGCCCAGCGTCGCTGGGGTTACGCGTGCGTCGGGATTTTCGCCCTGACGCTCGGCTGCGGCTTCCTGGCGCTGATCGCGGCCGTCTCCAACGGCGCGATTGTCATTCGCGGCCTTGGCGGTTGACACTCGACGCGTCGCCGGATCAACGGCGGGCAGAGGCTCACTTCCAGGCCGGCCGCCCGACAGAGCAACAAGTCCCGATTCGCTTCCGCGAAAGAGACCCATGGAGCCCGACCTACTTACCCAGTATGAGAATGGCGGAGACAAGCTCGCGATGGCGATCCGTGGCCTCACGCGGGAAGACCTGCTTCAGGCGCCCACGCCGGACGAAGCCGCAAAGGCGGGTCGGTGGTCGATTCAGGAAGTCGTCCTCCACCTGTCTGACGCCGAGGCGGCCTTCTCGGACCGCATCCGCCGCATCATCGCCGAGGATAACCCGGTCCTCATGGCGTGGGACGAAAATCGGTTCGCCGAGCGGCTGGCTTATAAGGAACAGTCGGCGGAGGACGCGGTGACCCTCTTCTCGCTCGGCCGCAAGCAGCTCGTCAAGGTTCTGCGCGGTCTCCCGGCCGAGGCGTTCGAGCGGACCGGCCGCCACTCTGAGCGGGGCGAACAGTCGCTGAAGGTCGTCCTCGGCTTCGCGGTCTGGCACCTCGACCACCACTTGAAGTTCATCAACGCCAAGCGAGAGCTGTTCGGTAAGCTCACCTGGTAAGAAAGCTTTGGATATGGCTGCAGCAAAAAGCGCGTCATCGTTGTCGGGGGTGGGCTCGCGGGGCTGGCCTGCACCATCAGGCTGGCCGAGATGGGGGTCGATGTCGATCTGTTCTCGATGGTCCCGGTGAAGCGGAGCCACAGCGTCTGCGCCCAGGGCGGCATCAACGCCTGCAACGAGATCGCGCGGCAGCAGGGGTTCAGCGAATGGATGCACTTCGATGAGACGGCGCTCGGCGGCGACTTTCTCGCCGATCAGCCGCCGGTGCTGGAGATGTGCAACTGGGCGCCGAAGATAATCGATCTGCTCGATCGCATGGGCGTCCCGTTCAACCGAACGGCGGAGGGCCAGCGCGACCTGCGCCTGTTCGGCGGCAGTCTGTTCAAGCGCACCTTCTTCGCCGGCGCTACCACCGGGCAGCAGCTCCTCTATGCGCTGGACGAGCAGACGCGCCGGTGGGAGGCCGAAGGGCGCGTGACCAAGTACGAATTCTGGGAGTTCCTCTGGCCCGTGCTGCACGACTCCGACGGGGCGGCCGCCCCCGGCCAGTGCGTCGGCATCGTCGCCCAGGACATGCGCACCATGCAGATCCGCGCCTTCCGAGGCGATGCCGTCGTGATGGCCACCGGCGGGAACGGCATGGTCTTCGGTAAGAGCACGATGTCGGTCATCTGCACCGGCGGCGCCGCCAGCCGCTGCTACCAGGCGGGCGCGCGCTACGGCAACCCGGAGATGGTGCAGGTCCACCCAACCGCCATCCCCGGCGAAGACAAGTGCCGTCTGATCAGCGAATCCGCCCGTGGCGAGGGCGGCCGCGTCTGGGTCCCCCGCACGCCCGGCGACACCCGCCGCCCCAACGCCATCCCCGAGCCGGAGCGCTACTACTTTCTGGAAGAGCGCTATCCCAAGTATGGCAATATCGTCCCCCGCGACATCGCCACCCGCGAGATCTTCGAGGTCTGCCAGCAGGGTTTGGGCGTCGGCGGCGGGAACATGGTCTACCTGGACCTGCGCGACGAGGTGAAGCGCCGCGGCCGCGACGCGATCCTCGGCAAGCTTGAAGGCATCCTCGAGATCTACGAGAAGTTCGTCGGCACCGACCCCCTCGACGAGCCGATGAAGATCTTCCCCGCCGTCCATTACACGATGGGCGGGCTCTGGGCTGGGTTCACCAAGGACGAGAAAACGGGCGGCCTGAAGGCGAACCACCCGAACAACATGATGACCAATATCCCCGGCCTCTACGCCATGGGCGAGGCGAGCTTCGCCTACCACGGCGCCAACCGCCTGGGGGCCAACTCGCTGCTGTCGTGCATCTTCGACGGTCTCTTTGGCGGCGGGTGCGTCAAGGCCTACACGACCGACGTCGCCTCGACCGCGGCCGCCGATGTCCCGCAGAGCGTCTACGACGCCGCCATCGCCCAGGAAACCCACAAGCAGAACTGGCTCCTTAAGAACGACGGCAAGGAGAACCCCTACCTCCTCTGGCAGGAGATGGGGAAGTGGATGACGGACAACTGCACTGTCGTCCGCTACAACGATCGCCTGGAAAAGACCCTTGTGAAATGCCAGGAGTGGAAGGAGCGCTACACGCGCGTGCGCCTCTCGGACACGGGGATGTGGACGAACCAGAACCTCAGCTTCACCCGGGCGACCAAGGACATGATCCTGATGGCCGAAGCGGTGCTCAGGGCGCGCTCGCCCGGAACGAATCCCGCGGCGCCCATTACAAGCCCGACTTCCCCGACCGCGACGACACAAACTTCCTGCGCGCGACCCTCGCGACGTTCAACCCGACGACCCAGTCGGCGGAAATCACCTACGGCCCGGTGGATACGAGCCTTGTCACGCCCCGCGCGCGGACCTACGGGAAGAAAGACGGCTCCATGGCCAAAACGCCCGCCCCCGCCACCCCAACGACAACGCCAGAAAAGTCGCTCGTCCCCGCCGGCGTGTAGGGCTGGTCTTCGCGAACCAGGCATTCACTCACTCGCAGGAGCGCTTTCGGTTGGAAAGGAGATCGGGCACAGGTGGTCAATCCCCTTCCGCCTGCTCCTTGATGCGGAGGAGGCCGGCCGCCCAGACGTTCTCGAACGGCCGCACCCATCGCTCATAAATCTGGCGGATGGGCACGGCGTTCAGCGAGTTGTGGACCTCGCGGCCCTCAGCCCGGGCGATCACCAGGCCGCACTGCTTCAGCACCTCCAGGTGCTTCATGACCCCGAACCGGGAGAGCTCGGGGAACGCCCGCACCAGTTCGGTCGTCCGCCGCGGGCCGCCCCGCAACCGATCGAGGATGGCCCGACGGGTGGGGTCGGACAGGGCCTTCCAGACGTTGTCGAGCTCTTCGTCCAAGTACAGCCACAGCTAATGAATGCCTCGGGGCGATGGCCAACGACGATCCAGCGGCCGCGACCGCGCGGCGCGGAGCCCTTCGCGGCCGACGATGCCGAAGGCGCCGTTACTGCGCCCTCGGTCAACCGTACCGGCAACGGAGACTTCTGCCTCAGTGAACTTCAGCGTCCTTGCGGACTCCTTCCAGAATGTGTTGCCAGCCGGCGACAACCCCCTTGCGATGTGGTTCTTCGATCATGCCCAGCGCCCGATGCCGCAACGAGAGGCGAACGCCCTTCTCTTCCGGGGTGAGCTTCGCCTGAACGTGCCCCGACACGGGGTATGACATGAACATCGGCCCGCACAGTTCGAGCAGCGTCGGGGGCTTGATCACCTGCACGTGCCCCCACAGGTGGCCCTGATTGTTCCCCAGGTCGCGAAACCAGCGGCCGCCCGGCCACGGCTCCAGCTTGAGCTTCATCGGATCGCCACCCGGCGGGCCCATCTTCACAGAAAGATTGTCGAGCAACGCCGCGAAGACCTTCTCGATCGGCGCCGCAACCAGAATCTGCTGATCGATCTCAAGCCGAAAAGCGTCCAGAACGTCCTGCATTGATGCCTCCAGGTAAAGTGTGTGACCGAAAGGTAACGTGAGTATTTGGTCACGTCAAGGGAAAAAAGAGAACGCCCTCAATGGGTCGAGAGCGCTCAATTGAGCTTCGTCACACGAACCGGTGCCCAGCGGGGGCTTGGGCTCTTAAGGGCGCGGCGCCGGTGCCGGGCTCACGGTCACCAGCGCTTCCGGTAACGCCTCGACCTTTTCATCCATCCCCTTCAGGTTCTTATCGAAGAAGTGCTGAATCAGCTCGTGCACCGCCGGCTGATGAAAGGCCAGGCCGCCATGGCCGCCTCCTGGGAATTTCTGGAGCACGACCGGGACGCCGGCCGCCTTGAGTTTCTCGGCCAGCTCGACGCTCTGGGCGAACGGAACGTGGACGTCGGCGGTGCCGTGCAGGATGAGGAACGGCGGCGCGTCTTTGCTCACGTAGTGGACCGGGCTCACCGCTTCGGCCTTGCTCGCATCCGCCAGGGACGCGCCGATGAGGCTCGAATACGGGTCGGCCGCCGTGTTGAACTTATAGATGTTCTTCACGCCGCCGTGGGCTTCATCCTCTTTGGCCTGCGTGACGACGCTGCTGAAGTCGGTCGGGCCGTAAAAGTCGCAAACCGCCTGCACCTTGTCCGACTGATCTTCGTTCCCGCCAATGGCGGGGAACGCCTTGCGGCCGCCGGAAGTGCCGATCAGTGCAACGAGATGCCCGCCGGCCGAGTCGCCGCCGACGCCGATGTGCGCCGGGTCGATGTTGTACTTGGCGCTGTTGGCCCGCAGGAACCGGATCGCCGCCTGGCAATCCTCGATCTGCGCCGGAAAGACCGCTTTCTGGCTGAAGCGATATTCCACACTTGCGACGGCATACCCTTGCTTCTCCAGGAAGGCGACCTGGACGCCCGCCTTGCTCCCCGCGCGCCACCCGCCGCCATGGACCCAGATCACCAGCGGGAGCGGCTTGCCCGCGGGCTGCTCGGGCAGGTAAAGATCGAGCACTTCCGCGGCGTCCCCGTCGGGTACGTAATGGATGTCCCGTTCCACCTTCAAGCCGTTGGCCGACGCCGGTGCGGCCGGCTTTGCTTCCGCCCCCGCGGCAGCGAGGCAGTGCGCGGCGCCGATGCCAAGAACCGAGATCAAAAACGTCGCAGGTCGCAGAAGCATGGTCTATCCTCCGAAGTTTATCGCCCGGGCCCAGCCTCGGCGGCCGCGCCTCTGCCCTCCATACCGCCAATCACCCGACTTATTCGTCGATGGGCACCCTTGGCGGCGTATCGCCGCTTACGCCGCGTGCTCCGCCCGCCCCTTCGTCGATCAGGTTCAACCCCCGCGCCAGCGCGAAATCCAGGTCCGGGCAGACGTTCTCCAGCCCCAGGGTATGGATCAGCCCTGTCTTGCTCAGGATGCGGTACTGGATGGGGTGGAGGCCGCAGACGATCAGGTCGCGGCCGGCCGATCGCAGCTTTTGAACGGCCGCCGAGAGGTCGAGCGCGGCGTCGGCGTCAAAGTGCGTGAGCGGGCTGACCGCGAGGATGATCACGCGCCAGTGTCGCGGCAGGCGTTCCACCCAGGCCTGGAAATCAGGCGCCTCATGCGCGCGACCCTTGCGATGGTGCGTCAGGCGGTAGATCCCCAGGTCCGGCGGCAGGATCGATTTCACCGATTCGTACCCGCCCCAGTCCGGGTCGGCCAGAAGATCGAGCTCTTTCACGTCCGCGATCGGCTTTCGCCAGTCCACCCAGATGATGCAGAGCAGGAAACAGACCGGCACCAGCAGCGCCGGCCGCGGGAAATGATTGAAGACGACCGTCCCGGCCACGACGCCGAAGAGGAAGGAGCCAATGATGCTTGCCAGGAGCGCCACGCGTAGAAAGCTCGGCTGGCGTTGCGACAGGCGCATCACCCGCGCCCGTCGCTCCACCTTCCGCGGCCGCGTCTTGTCCCAGTACCAGAGCAGGTACTGCACGCTCTCCAGCCCCAGGTCGGTGACGACGCCGGTGAGGTGCGTCGTCCGCACCACGGCACCGGAGATCTTGGTGATCGCCGCGTTCTGGAGCCCCATGGCGAATGACGCGACGCCGGTGATCTCATAAAGGCCGCGGCCGAAGCCCGACGGCAGCGGCCTCGCCCCGGTCAGGCCCGACCGATTGATCAGCAGGCACAGGACCGCGAGCAGGATCGCCTCGATCGCCAGCGGGAGCATGTACTTGGAGGCGTTGCCCCGTCGGCGCGCCGACTCGGTCATGACGGCGGAACTGACGGCGCCAAGGAAGAACATCGCCAGGACGAATGCGAAGTAGACCGCCCTCTCCCACTCGAGCCGTCCGACGGCCGCCCCAAAATGCGTCACGTTCCCGGTCGCATGGCTGATCACCTGCCCCGCGACCATGAACGTGATGACATTGGCATACCCCGCCACCCAGGTGAGGGAGATGGCGAGCCGAGACTTCATCCGGAAGGAATAGGCGCTGGCGGATAACATGATCGCAATGCGGCGGCCGGCCGCGTGTTATACGCGCAAGCCTCATTTTCGACCAAAGCTGTTTGACCTATCTCGCGACAATTAAGACTACAGCGATAATTGGTCAATGGAGCACAAGAAGAACGTCGAAATCCAAAGCACGAAAACCGAAGGAAGGAGAAACCGGAAAAGAAGAAGCCGGATTCAAGCGCGAATATTGGTTCCCCCCTATGCCTTTGTTAGAGGTTCCTCGAGATTTCGTGCTTCGGATTTTTTGCTTTGGGAAGGCTCGATCGCCGAATCATCGCCGCAGCGCCGTAGGGTTAAGACTGTCCCGTTTCCCGACTCGGGAGCGACCTTCTTCATAGCTGGACAATGATCTTTCGGCGAAAAGCGGAGGCGGATCCGCCCGAACGGGTCCTCGGCGATTGACTTGGCCTGGTCTACGCCGTTCACGTCCACCGACACCTTCCCTCCAGTGCCTAACGTCGAGTCCAGGGCACCGGCCGTTGTGTGGCGGATGGCGTCGAGGTTCCCGTCGCCGTGGGCCGCAGGATACGGTTCTGGTCATCGATCGCCACCCCGCAGGGCGTATCCTCGCCGCTGCTGAGGCCGGTGGTGATCGAGCCAGTGCGAACCGAGTGATATCCAGTGGGCCTGACATCGCTCTGCTTTAATTGAGACTGTCCCGTTTTCTGTCTCGCGCGGTGGAGGATGACTGGGCGCTCGCTAAGGCACGGTTGCGGCGAGAGCTGGAACAATAGACGAACCATGCGTAATCGCGATATGAGGGTCCAGGGCTGGCTGACTCAGTTCGCCCGATCGCCTGTATCGCGGCCTGGATCATCTGCCGCCGAGCAATAAGGCGATCGAAAACACCTGCGTTAGCGGGTGCGCGGATTGTTTGAACTGTCGTTCGACATCCTGCTGTACGACCTGACCAGCACGTACTTCCAGGGCAGTGCGACGCCAGCCCTGCCACCGTGGCTCCTGCCGGAGGCCGTTGCATGCAGACGACGTTCCTCTACGGTGGCTCGTTCGGGCGGCCGAGGGAGACGAGGTTTCGCACCCGGAGCTATATCGATGCCTGTCCGAGATCGCCGCCTGCGCCGGCAAGCCGCGGCGCCTTACCGAGGCGCTCGCGCGCATCCAGAGCGAAGTAGCCCTGGCGACCTCTGGGGAGCAGTTCGACCCGCTGATCAAGGTCATCAAAGGATTGGCCTACGGATTCCGCGAGGACGCTGGCTTCTTCCTCAAGATCCGGGTCGCCGTCCCCGGAAACGGAAGACGAACCCCAAAATAAGCGATATGACCGGCGTTTGTCTCCCATCTTAATGTCGCTTCCGCCGTTGGAAGGATAATTCTTTTAACCGAAGTCAGCCGCCTGTTGAAAGCCCTCCAAAGAACAAGTAGCCTCCAGTTTCAGGTTACGTGGGACCCTAATTTCCAAGGTTACAAGTCGGAATCAACGCATATGAACTTGTTCCATTCTTCGCGCAAGTCTTCCCGTACGTCTAAATCCGGCCAAAACCGTCGTCAGAACCGCCGCTCCACGCGGCAACTCGCTGAGCAACTGGAATCACGGCAGTTGCTGACCGCCGTCAATCCGGCGGTGATCGACCTGTATATGGGGTACACCGGCCCCGCGCTTCAGGCAGTAGGGTCGGTACAGTTGATGAACGACAAGATCAACCGGGCCGTCGTCTTTCTCAACCAGGCGCTGGCCAACAGCAAGGTGAACGCCACGGTGCGGCTGGTGGGCACCGGTATCACCAACTACGCGGAAACGGGTTCGAGCAAGACCGATATCGCGGCGCTGACGAACCTTACCGATGGCAAGATGGATGACCTGACCAACGCCGGTGTTGCCGCCGGCGCGGACGTCATCGACGTCGTCGAAAACAACGTGGATGTCGGCGGTATCACGCAGGGCAACTACAATATCATCAATCTTCAGTTCCTCGACAACGGTGTGGTAAACCATGAATTTGGCCACACCCTGGGCGGCGATCACTTTCATAACTATGGCGGCGCGCCGGATGACCACACCGACCCGCGTTCGTACGAGTGGTCAACCACGGTGAATGGCACCTTCATTGGGGGCGCCATCGGCCAGTCGCTGCCCTATTTCTCGAATCCGAACGTGTTGTATCGCGGCATCCCCACCGGCTTCGACGGGACAGGCCCCACCGCGCAGAACAACGCCGCAATCATGAACTCCAATGCGGCGTCTGTGTCTGCCTTCCGGCGCAGGTGGTCCCCGACACCACGGGGCCGGTAGCGCAACTCGGCACCGTCTCCACCTCCAGCGCGCCAGCAGCGGCGGCCAACGGCACCACGCTCAGCACCGCTGGCTGGGTGGTGACGGGCAGCAGCACCGATACCGCGTCGAATGTTATTGATGGCAACATCAACACGCGCTGGAGCTCCCTGGCTCCGCAAGCCGCGGGTCAATTCCTGCAAATTGACCTGGGCTCCACCCAAAGCTTCAACACATTGACGATGGATTCGGGCCCGTCGGCATCGGATTACGCGCGCGGCTATCAAGTCTACGTTTCCCAGACCGGCACTGACTGGGCAACCCAGCAGCCGGTTGCCACCGGTGCCGGTACCCAGGCCAAAGTCACAGCGAACTTTGCCGCCCAAAACGCGAGGTATATTCGCATCGTGCAGACCGGCAGCGACCCGTTCTATTGGTGGTCGGTCGCGGAACTCAGTGTCGGCACGGCGGCGGCAGGGGTCACGAACTCGGTCACCTTTAACGTCCGTTACGCCGACGGGAGCGGTGTCAATGTCGATTCACTCGGCAACAATAACATTGTTGTAACGGGCCCAATGGCTTCAGCGCTCCGGCCACGCTGGTCAGTATCGATGATCGCTCCACCAACTACGGCTACCACGTCGCCACTTACTCCGTGAACGTGCCGGGTGCCGTCGGGGATCTTCTCCAGTACACGTTTACCATGCAGGCCAACAGCGTCTCCGACACCGTTGGGAACTTCACTCCCGCCGGTCCGATCACTACCCAAAGCAACCCGCTGCTGCCGGTGTACGCCGACTCCAACATTCAACAAAGCTCTGAAGAAGGAGATTTGACAAGCCGCGATGCAATCCTTTCAGGAGAGATGGGTGCCAGGTACCAGTTCGGCTTTAACGCACCGGCATACTTCCGCTTCAGCCTGTCCAGCGCACAGTCGCTGAACCTCGACGTCAACAGCATCTACACCAATGCCAGCCTGTGGCAGGACACCAACGGCAACTTAAAGCTCGAAACTTCCGAACGCATCAGCCCGGCCAGCCCTGGCTACTACCCCACCCTGCAGCCCGGACAGAACTACTACATCATGTTGCAGGCCAATGCTGGCGGCCCACTGTTCAGCACCGTTTGGCGCATGCGACATTCTCCAATGTTGGAGCGCCAGTGACCGCGTTGAACCAATCAGGCGTGCAGGGCTACGTCTACACCGACACCAACGGCAACGGCATCAAAGACACCGGTGAAACCGGCCTTGCCGGCGTTACCGTCGAATTGACCGGCAAAGATGGTCACGGCAATCCAGTCGATGTCATGGCCCAGACCGATGCCACGGGGTCGTACTTCATCTACCCAATCTTCGTAAGCAACGCCAGCGGCTACACTATCACCGAAAAAGGCCCCGTGCAGGGTGCGCTCGGCACAGCCTCGCTCAGCGGCAATACCGGTGTGGTTGGGGGGCCCGGCGTGATTACCGGCGTTCAACTGCCGATCGGCCAGCCGGCCTTTGGTTTGAACTTTGGGCAGGCCCCCGTCGCTACGCCACCCGCTCCGGCAAGCATCAGTGGCACCGTCTTCCTCGACGCGAACAATGACGGCGTGCAACAGCAGGCCGAAGCCGGCATTGCCGGAGTGACCCTCAAGCTTACGCCGGGCAATCTGACCGCCACCACCGACGCCAACGGCAACTACAATTTCGGCAATCTCACCATCGGCACCTACACCCTCACCGAGACGCAGCCGAACAATGTGATCCAAGGCATCAACACTGCGGGCACGCTCGGCGGCGTGGTCGATCCGCAGCAGGTGGACGTCATCTCGCAGATTGTCGTCAACGGCGTCAACGGAACCGGGTACACCTTCGCCGAGCAGCCCATTCCGGTTAACGCCCCGCCTGCCCCGATCGCAAACAACCAGGCGGTTGCCGCGCAGCAGAACGGCACGGTCACTGGCAACGTGCTCACCGGCACCGGCAATGCGCCGGCGGCTCCGGCATTTCAGCCCGCCGCCCGGCCGCGGGCCCTGTCCGCGCCAGTGAGCACCGCCGGCGAATACGCGCTACTTGTGCCGAACACGGGCCCGCAATACGCCGCCAGCTTCACGCTTAACCGCGACGGAAGCTTCGTCTATGTGCCGCTCACCAACTATTACGGACCGGATTCGTTCCAGTACGAAGTGGTGGACGCCGCGGGCCGCATCGCCACCGCCCAGGTGGATATCACCATCAGCCACGTGGATCAGCCGCCCCAGGCGAACCCCGAAGCCCCCGTCGCCCTGGGCATGCTAGACAAGGGGTCAACCGACCTGAATATGATGGAGTTTGCACAGGATATTGATTCGCCACAGCTTACCTTCACCGTGAAAAGTGTCGTAGGCGGCAAGGCCAAGGTGCTGAGCGATGGCCACACCATCCAATTCACGCCCGCCGCCAGCTTCACCGGCAGCGCCGTCATCACCTACGCCTGCAGCGATGGGCAATTGTCAACCACCCTGTCCCTGCAGGTTCAAGTTGATCCGACGCCAGCGGCCCCCAAAACGAAGACGCTGGTTGCCCACACGTTGCCATCGACGGCGGTGACGTTGAACCCGCTGGCGTCCGATACGGCCACCCAGAACATGGGCGTGTACCTGCTGTCGGTGAACAAGCCGGCGCATGGCACCGCCTATATCGTCGCGGGCAACAGCGAAGACCCCAGCACCTCCCGCGTGGTCTACCGGCCGGATTTTGGCTTCCACGGGACCGAGACCATCTCCTACGTCGCTTCCAGCTTTGACGGGGCCATCGCGAACGGCAAGATTCTCGTGACCATCACCCCTGGCGCGGCGATTGGCATCGATCCCACGGATGCGAGCCTCACCGCGTTGGATGTTTTTGGCACAACCGGTAACGACGCCATTACTCTCAAGAGCACCAGCTCTGGCATTACCGTCACGATGAACGGGAAATCGCTCGGCGCATTCAACCCCACCGGTTTGGTTGCGGTGTTCGGCGGCGATGGCAATGACACCATCAACGCCAGCGGTGTCGCCAACAACGTTGCCCTGTTCGGCGACGCCGGCAATGACACCCTGATCGCCGGCTCCGGAAAATCCGTGCTCGTCGGCGGTAGCGGCAGCGACAAGCTCTATGCCGGCGCCGGCACCGATGAGCTGATTAGCGGGACCGCCGACTACTGGCGGACGTTCGCTCCGCTCGGAACGCTATTCAATGGCGGCACGCACATCAGCTCGTGGATCCACGCTGATTTTGAAGTCGACCAACTTTATGGCGGTGCCGGGAACGATACCTTCTGGGCCACCGTCAGCGGCAGCGGCAACTTCGACATCCTCCACAACCGCCGCCTTGGCGAAGTGGTAGTGCCCTTGAACTGATCGCTGCGCGCATTTTAGTTTTGCGAAACCCGGCCCAAGGGCCACCGGCACCCACGGAAACGTTGCAAGCCGGTGGCCCTCTCTTGTTTCAACGATCGGACCGGCCCACACTGGTTTCCGAGTGAGCGATTCCGGGTAGAGACCTCGCCTTTCGCTCGGCGCGAGCGTCCGCAAAGTTAGACTATAACTGGACTACAGGACACCTCTCATCGATCAGCACTTACAGAACAGGCCAGCGACGACGTCCGATCATGGCCAGACGGTTAACCCGACGGCCGACACCACCCATCCGATTTTTTTTAGGATCAGAAGTTCGGCCTTGGCTTTCTCGAACGCCGCCTCGTCGCGTTTGCCTTTCATCGTGTGCTTGGGACGCTGGAACGAAAACCCGTGGCGGTGCAGCAGGCGTGTGAGCTGGTCCTCGCCGAAGCTGATGCCGGTGGTCTTGGCCAGGTGCGCCGCCAAGTGCGCGACGGACCAGGTGGAGAAGCCGTACCCCAGCGTCATGGGATTGACGGCCACGGCCTGGCGCATCCGCTCGATAAACTCGGGCGTCGCCCGGCTGGGCCGACCGGTCGGTTTGATCGGCGTCAGCGCCGCGACGCCACCCTTGCGGTACAGGCGTCGAACGCGGACGACAGTGTCAGTGCCGCACCCGACGTCCTCGGCGATCGACTTGATCGTCTCGCGCGAGTCCGACTTCAAAACGATCAGGCAATTCCGAAAGACGTCCGCGGATTTGGCTGAGAAGCGTGCCTGGTCTAATTCGTTCCACTGCTCTTCCGTGAGCTCGATACCTCGACCCATGAGAACCTCCACGCGGCTCCGCCGCTTGGAAAGATATCGTCAGAGGTTGGATAGTTGAATGAGACATTGTGCGGTGCTACTTAGACGTAGCGGTCGATGACCGTCCCCGTCGCGTCGGTGGCGGCCGTCACGTCCCAGTTCGCGTCCTGGACCTGATAGTTCCGTATCCCGCCCCCGGAGAGCCGGGCCACGGCCACGCTCACGTCCGACAGCCCCGCCAGCACGACGCGGCCGTCGGTCGGCTGCACCAGCATCGTGTAGGCGATCTCGCTGGCCGAGTTGTTGGTGGAGAAGCTCACCGTCTGCTTGCCGGTGGTGTTGAAGGTGGTGTCCAAGGTGCCGGTAGACGTCAGCCGTCGCGATGGCGAAGTCCTTCTGCCCGTTGGACGAGCCGGCCAGGAGGATCCGCCCATAGGGATCCTCGGCGATCGACTCGGCCTGGTCTACCCCGTTCACGTCCACCGACACCTTCCCTCCCGTGCCGAACGTCGAGTCCAAGGCCCCGGCGGTTGTGTAGCGGATGGCGTCGAGGTTCCCGTCGCCGTGGGCCGCGATCAGGATACGGTTCTGGTCATCAATCGCCAACCCCCAGGGCGTATCCTGGCCGCTGCTGAGGCTGGTGGTGATCTTCCCCGTGGAGTTGAACGTCGTGTCGAGGCTGCCGCCGGAGGTGAAGCGGGCGATCGCCACGTCCCCGCCGGTGGAACCGATGGTCGTGTCGCCGGCCACCACGATGCTGCCATTGTGATCGACGGCCACCCGGACCGCCCGGTCGGTACCGCCCCAGTCGAGCTGGTAGTAGCCGGTGGCGTGGAACGAGGTGTCGTAGGCGCCGGTCGTGGTCAGGCGGGCGACCAGCATGTCGCTGCCGACGTTCCCGCACAGGACGATCTTCCCATCCGGCTGGAGCGTGACGCCTTGACCCAGGGCGCTCGACCCGGCGCGCCCCTATGCTTGCGGTTGCGCGCTGAGCCGACACTTGGCGGGCAGACGCGGCGGGCCGTCATCCGGCCGCGAACGGCTTTCCCCGCTGCTCGGTGCGAACTTCTGGCCTAAGATCTCCGCAATATGAACAAGACGCCATTTGGCAAGACCGGCTATTCCGTCTCCAGGCTCGGGTTTGGGGCCGCCCCGATCGGTTTTCTGAAGACCGAGCAGGAACGGGTCGCCACGATGCTGAACCTCCTGCTCGACGCGGGCCTGAACCTGATTGACACGGCCGCGATGTATGAAGGCTCCGAGGCGCTGATTGGTAATGCCGTCGGGCACCGCCGCAGCGAATACATCCTCGTCTCCAAGTGCGGCACCAAGCTCCCTGATATCGACGCCCCGGTCTTCTCCGCGTCGCTCGTCAGCCAAACCGTCGATCGGGCCTTACGCAACCTCAAGACCGATCACCTGGACGTCATGCTGCTCCACTCGTGTGACCGGAAGACGCTGGAGAAGGGTGACGCATTGGGCGCTTTGGTCAAGGCACGCGACGCCGGTAAGATCCGTTTCGCCGGCTACAGCGGCGACAACGACGCCGCCCACTACGCGGCCGCCCTCCCCGACGTCGCCGTGATCGAAACCTCAATCAGCGTCGCCGACCAGGCCAACATCGACGCGGTGCTCTCGATCGCGCAATCGCACAACATCGGCATCATCGCCAAGCGCCCGATCGCTAACGCCGCTTGGCTCGGGGCCGAAAATCGCCCCGGCTTCTATGGCGGCTATGTCCGCCCGTATGTGGATCGCCTGAAGAAGATGAACCTTTCGCCCGCCGACCTCGGCATCCCCGGGCCCAGCGAGCTGGCGTGGCCGGAGTTGGCGCTCCGCTTCACGCTCAGCCAGCCCGGCGTGCATACGGCGATCATCGGCACAACGAACCCCGAGAACGCCCGGGCCAATGTGGCGGCCGCTGCAAAAGGCCCGCTCCCCGCAGGCGCGGTCGATCAGATCCGGGCCGCCTTCCGCGCAGGGGCCGATGGCAAATGGCCCGGCCTAAGCTAGAACGCTCACTTAACTACCAAGCGCGAGTGCCGGACGATGGGAGGAAACCTTCCCGACCGATTCCCGACCGGGGTTCGCCCTTGCTTTTTGCGCCTCGTTTCCTATTCTGCTCCGTGCGTCGCACCGGGCGGGAACCGCCCTCTGGAGAGGTGGCCGAGTGGCTTAAGGCGACGGTTTGCTAAACCGTTGTAGCGGCTAAAACTGCTACCGGGGGTTCGAATCCCCCCTTCTCCGCTGAATGCACAGAAGCCCCTGCGATGCGGGGGCTTCTGTCTTTCATAAGCGGGCTGAGCGTTCGCAACACCCTTCGCCCCGTCCCTACGCGCCAGTCGCCGCAACCGTTTCGACTTCGGTGCTCGCCGGGGCAGTCGTCGCAGGGACCAGCCTTGCCGACGTCGTCAGGCTGACCACCGTCTCCCCTGGGCGCGGTTCCTGGAGCAGGTCCTCGGCGATGACGGTCAGCTCGCCCGTTACGCCCAGGACGAACATCGGCAGCGCATCGGGGTTGGACATGCGGAACGAAGCCCAGTTGAAGACTTCGGTGAGAAGCGTCCGCTTGACCGCGGCGCCGGCAAAAAGTCGCTTTTCGAGATCGGCCAGAGTGCAGCCGGCGCAGAAAAGCTGGCGGCCGCGAAGGTGCTCCGCCATCTCCGCGCCGCGGCGGCCGAGGCGCGAGTCGGCGTCGCGGCGAGTCGGGGCGAGCTGGTAGACCTGGGAGCGGCCGAACACCTTGGCGAACCGTACGCACGCCAGAGAGTTCACTTCGTCATTCGACGTGATCGCCAACATCCGGCCCAAGCCGCTGAGGTCCAGCCGCTCTTCCGTATGCGGGCCAACGATGCTGCCGCTGAAGGTGGCGATCCCTTCCAGCCGCGCCTGCGCGATCGCAACCCGATTCGTATCGACGATCAGCACCGATTGCTGGGCTTCCCGCAGCGCCACGGCGATCGCCCTCGCCAGCGGGTGCGCGCAACTATCAGGCAACCCTGCGCGTTCGGCTTCGCCACGCCCAGCCAGCGGCCGTAGCGGGCGGCCGTCAGCCCGTAAACGACCACCGTCCCGACAATGACCTCAAAAACCAGCGGCACGAGCTTCTCAGCGCCGTCAATGTTTGCGGCTCGAAGCCGTAAGGCGAACACCGACGAGACGGCGGCCGCGACAATGCCGCGCGGGGCCATCCACGCGAGAAAGAGCCGTTCGTTTCGATTCAGCCCCGAGCCCATCGTGGCCAGCCAGACGGCCAGCGGCCGCGCGACGCCGATCACCACGACCAGGAAAAGGATCGCGCGCCAGGACAAGTCAGTGATCTGGCGCATCTCCAGCCGCGCCGACAGCAGGATGAACAGGCTGGAGATCAGCAGGACGCTGAGCGTCTCCTTGAACTCGGCGATGTGGTGGACCGAAACATGCTTCTGATTCGCCAGCACAATCCCCATGATCGTTACCGTGAAAAGCCCCGACTCGGCTTGCAGGCGGTTGGACCCGACCAGGGCGACGACGACCATCATCAGCGTGAGCGGATTGTGCAGGAAGTCCGGCACCCAATACCGGCGGAGCAGCAGCGTCACGATGGCGGCCGCCGAAGCGCCCACGAGCACGCCGACGCCGACGGTCTTCAGCGCCCCAGCGCGACGACCGTCACTCCGCCTGAAAGATCGAACGCCTCGAACACGATCACCGCAAGCAGAGCGCCAATCGGGTCGATGACGATCCCTTCCCAGCGAAGGATCGGTCCGACGACGCCGACCGGCCGCACGTGGCGAAGGAGCGGCCCGATGACCGTCGGCCCCGTCACCACCAGCAGCGCGCCCAGCAGCGACGCGATCGGCCAGCTCACGCCGGCGATGTAGCGACCGGCAACGGCGCAGACCACCCCCGTCACCAGGGCTCCGACGCTGACCAGCCGCCAGACGACGCTGCCTGACTGCTTGAGGTCCGCCACGCGCAGGCTCATGCCACCCTCGAAGAGGATCAGCCCCACGCAGATCGAGACCAGGGGCGGCAGGGCGTCGCCCAGGAGCCTGGTCGGGCTCAGAAGCTGGGTAACCGGGCCGGCGAGAAAGCCGAACAAGAGCAGCAGCAGGATCGACGGCAGCTTCAGCCGCCATGCGAGCCACTGCGCGCCGATGCCGAGCGCGAGGATGAGAGCGAGCGAAGTCACGCGGCTGTCGTTAACAGGTTTGGGAGGCGAGTGAAAGGGGGGAAATGGATCGCGTGCGTCGGTGCGGGCCTTCTTCTGTGGCGACACCTCTTTTTCGACAAGGGCGGCGGCGTGGTGAACCACGCCATACGTTTCGGGGTTCGCCAAAAAAAATGGCCACGCCCCACGGCGTGGGCCGGATTTTATTCTTGCCGCTCCAGCACGCGGCCCGCGGCGGCCGCCAGGCGCTCGGCGAGCGAACGGGTGCGCCACTGCTCGAATGTGATCTCGTCGCACTTCGACAGGTCGGCGGCGAATTCGGCGTCGAGCTCTCCGGCCAGCGACGCGCTGGCGGCCGCCAGATTGACCTCGTCATTCAGGTCGAACGAGCGGCTGTCAAAGTTGGTCGAGCCGACTACGACCCAATGCCCATCGACCGTCATCGCCTTGGTATGGATCATCCCCGGCTGGTACTCGAAGATCCTGACGCCAGCCGCCAGGAGCGGGCCGTAGCGGCGGCGGCTCGCCAGGCGCGCGGACAAGTGGTTGTTGGCGCTTCCGGGAACGATCACCCGTACGTCCACGCCCCGGTCGCGCGCCGCGCGGGACAACTCGTCGGTCATACTGAAATCGGGCAGGAAATAGGGGGAATGGATGTGGATCGCCTTTCGGGCCGAGGCGATCAGCACCTGGAACAGCACCCGCGCGGGTGGAGCGGCCAGAGGTGGGCGAGCTAATCACCACGAACCCCGGAGTCGTCCGCGGGTCATGCTCGTCGAGCGGCGGGAAGTCGTCGATCGCGGCCAGGACGTCACCGGACGATTCGAGCCAGTTCTCCGCGAAAGTGGTTTGCAGCCCGCGAACAAGTTCCCCCTCGACCCGGAACATCATGTCGCGCCACGGCGGCTTTCCCTTTTCCCCCGTGTCCCAGTGCGCGGCGATCCCCGCTCCGCCAATAAACCCCACGCGGCCGTCGATCACGATCAGCTCACGATGCGTGCGATTGTTCAGCCGCTTGAGCGTTGAGACCCGCAGGGGCTGATACCGTCTCACCTGGCCGCCGGCCGCTCGAAGCCGATCAAAGAAGTGGTCGGGCGCGGGGAAACTGCCGACGGCATCAATCACTACTTTCACGGCCACGCCGTCGGCCGCCCGCCTGGATAGCGCATCCACGAACCGGTCGCCGATGGCGCTGGGATGGAAGATAAAGGCTTCGATGTGGATGCTCCGCTTCGCCCGAGAGATCTCCGCCAGCTCTTCTTCGTAGAAGTTCTTGCCGTCGATGAAGAGCCTGAGCCGGTTCTGCAGGTGGAGCTGCGCGTCGGACAACGACGAAATGAGCCGCAAGAAGTCTTCCGAGCCCAGCTCCGAAGTCAGCGACTGCACCCGATACCGCAGCGGCGGCTCGAACAGCACGAGCAGCAGCAGCACGACGGCGACGACGAAGCCGAGGAAGACGATGATGTGCCAGGTATGCATGCTACAGCCTTGAAGACGTTAACGTCAGTTGCCAGATCAGGGGTCGAGCTTTCCCCGGTCGCGTGGGTCTCCACTGGACGGGCACTGCAATTACTGAACCAGTCGTCCTTGTATAGGCTCCGTCGTTTGGCAGTGAGTTGTGGCGAAGAGTTGGTGCGCCGTGGACGGCAGGCCGACAGGGCCAAGAGAGAGATTTTCGCTGCGCGCGCCGCTTCAGGAAAGATTGCGGGTGCGGCGATCCCAGCCGACGCGCCGGTGCCCTCACCGGCGGCACTTAAATCAAGGGCGAACTCCCTGATCTCGATGGGGTGGCACTTGGTAGCTGTACGTGAACGGGCGCCTCCAGTCACGCGTTTGTGGTCTCCTCGCACCGGTATTCCGGGGGAGAGGGCTATTGGATCCTTTCGGTGGAGATCGCCGTAGTCTTCGTCATGATCTTAGCCAAGGCAATCAAGAGAGCCCAAATGCGGTCGGCTCGCGGTCGTCGGCGACCGAACCCCCGGGCGGGAGGCGAAGCCTGTGAACGACGAAACGCTCGAACACCTGCGACGCGACGGAGTCGCGAGGTTAAGCCACTACCTGCATGACGCGGCCGTCGCCAAACTGCTCGACGCGTCGTCCGATGGGGCGGCTGGCCATGACGAGGTTGAATCGCTCCGCATCAAACGCGGCGTCCCGTTCGCTCGCCGGAACTTGCTCTCAAATGAGCGAGTACGCGAGTTCGCGCACGACGGTCCTGTGCGGGGTCTGGTTGAAGCGGCCGCCCCGGGAGCTATGCCGGTCCGGGCCATTCTGTTCGATAAGACCGGAGACGCGAACTGGACTGTCCCCTGGCATCAGGACCGGTCGATCGCCGTGCTGGAACGGCGGGAGGCTCCCGGGTTCGGGCCGTGGTCGGTCAAGGCGGGCGTGGTGCATGTTCAGCCGCCGGTGGAGGTTCTTCGCCAGATGGTGACGCTCCGGTTCAGTCTGGACGCATGCGATCTCGACAACGGCCCGCTCAGGACGATCGCCGAGACGCATCACGAGATTCTCAGTGCCCCCGCCGTCGAAGCGGCCGTGGCGCGTGGGCCGGAGCAGGTTCAAGTTACGGCGGCCGGTGGCGTCGTCGTGATGCGGCCGCTGGTGCTCCACGCCTCCTCTCCCGCAAGGCGTCCGGGGCACCGCCGCGTCCTCCACATCGAGTTCGGCCCTCCGACATTGCCAGGCGGGCTAGCGTGGGCCATCGCGTAACATAGCAATGGCGGTTGGCGCAGGCAGTCAACGGAGGCTGCGCATTGGGCAGAGCAAAGGCTGTGAAGCTGACCGTGAGGCTGCCGATGAGAACAGGATACGCGTCGTGGGGCGCTGACGCTTCTTGCTTCCTCGCTCCTCTGGAGCTCGCTCTTCCTTCTGAGCCTTGCAACGTACATTTTCGATACGAAGAGTCTCATGCTCCTGGGGGACTCAGGGGAAGGAATCTCGGTGTTTCTAGATCGCGGAAGGTTTTTTGCGGTCTTTAGGTTGTTTGAGGAGTTTCGAACCGATCACCCGTCACAGTTTAATAGGCGTCATGATGATCGCCACGCCCGCGCGACTTCGGTCAATCGGCCCGCCAACGCGCCCCGGGGGCACCACTCATTCCCGGCCGCGTTCAGGATGAACGCGCCGGCCTGCGGGCCCTCAACCATGTCGAGCGTGTTGGCCACCAGATAATCCGCGCCGCTCGCCTGGCGGCTGCGCTCGCCGATCTCCAGGAGTTCGGCGGGGGAGATGCCGACTTCCAGCTTGAACTTCACCAGCAGGCCCTTGTAGCCCCACTCGGTTCGGAAGAGGTCGATCAGTTTCTCGGTCGGGCGGCCGAGGACCGCGATCGTGGGGTGCGTGCTCTTTACCTTCCCCGCATGCACGTTGCGGACGACCCAGATCTCGTCTTGCCGGCCTGCGTCGGGACATCCTGTGGCCGAATCCACAAGCCGACGATCGATCACCGAGTAGACCCGCTCCGGCGTGTAGTCCGATACCGCGGCCGTCATGAAGATGCCGGCGTATGCGCGAGTGGTCATCCGGTCCGCCAGCGCCGCCCGAAGATCGGCATGCGTGACGAACGCAGCGGCTTCAATTGGGAATATCGTCGAAACCGCGGTCTGTGCCAGGTCCGCCACATGCTGTCGATTGCTCGTCAGCAGATCAACCGGCCCGATCTCCGCCAGCGCACGCGCGATTGCGAGCCCCGTGTTCCCCGAGAAGATATTCCCCCAATCCCGAACGCGATCGATCTTCTCGCGCGTGCTGCCGGCGGTCACCAGAAAGCGTGGAAGAGAAAGGTGAGTCATTGTGCAGGCAAAGAAGGAACCGCGGGGAGCCGGGTGATCCTTGGCGCTTCTCCCCTGGCGTTCTTGGCGTTCACTTCTCTAGCCGAGGATGAAAGAACGCCAAGACGCCGAGGCTTCCAGGGGAAAGCGCCAAGGGGACAGCTTCGTTCTTCCTTACTTTCCTTCCGGGTTGTTCCCTGCCTTATCCCTCTTCTTCCCACCCAGGACGTCACCAAGGATGTCGCCGACATTCGGTTTTTGGCTGCCATCGGAAGGCCCGGTGGAGGGCCCGTTCTTTGACTTCCTGCCGCCGCCCAACGCGCGGTCGAGCAACGCCTTCTGGGCCGAATCCGTAACGAGCTTCTGGATCAGCGAATCGGCCCTGATCTGCGGATGCAGCTTCGAGCCCGTGATCGGTAGTTCGATCGCGGCGGGCAGGTACTGCTCGGCCTCCTTGCCGAAGCGAGCGAGCAGCTTTGGCGGGATCGTCAGCTTCAGGTTCAATTGACCATCGTCTTCCAAGCCGACTGTGCCCGACAGGCTGAGCAGCTTGATCTGGTTCTTCCCGACGAGCAGCGTGAAGTCCTGGAGCGAAAGCGTCCGGCCCTTGATCCCGATCTTCGCCGCTTTCACGTCGCCGCGAAGGCTGCCGATCACATCCCCCACGCCGCCCAGATTGGCCGAGATCAGGTTATTTGTGCCACTGCCGCCAAACTTCCCGGCGACGCTATTGAGCTGCCCCAGAATGCCGCCCCCAAGCTGCACGTCGCCGAGCGTCAATTCGAAATCGGCGCCGCCGGCATCCTTCTCGGCGACCTGGTCGAACTTGCCCAGGGGCAGCCGATCGCACTGCACGACCTTGAACGTGATCGGCCCGCCACCCACCGAGTCATCGAAGATCGGGATAAACCCATTGAACCTGTTCGCCAGGATCGGGCTGAGGGCCACCTTGTCCAGTACGACCGTATTCTTGAGGATCGTCATCAGGTTGACGGGCTGGGTCAGGTCGATTGCCGTCCCTCCGATGCTGACCTTGCCGCCGTTGCAGTCGGCCGGCGGGGGCAGGTTCTGCCCTTCCGGTTTGCCGGCGTAGACGACCCGCAAGTGCCCCTTGTCGATGACGAACGGGAGCTGGAGGTTCTCAAACCGAAGGCCCGACGTGTCCAGCAGTTTCACCCCCATTGAACCATCGCCCGAAATCCCGGCAACCGCCTCTCCAAACGGGACGCCGGAGGCGTACGTGCCCGACAGTTCGAATTCGATCGGCTGCGTGCCGTCAATCTTCAGGTTCGCATACTCGTCTACGGGCAAAGGCGTCCCCGCCGGCGCAGCCGGGTTGGGCTTGGGCGCCAGGAACGGGTGGAGGATCGGCCAGAGCTTGGCCAGGTCATTCGTGATCTTCCCCTTCAGCGAGTCGATCACCCGCTTACCCGATAGATCGTGAATGACGCCCGTGATGTTGCCGGCGGCCGCCTTGCTGGTATCCAGCCCGAACTCAAGCTTGCCAATCGTCAGCGTGCCGCCGTCTTTCGCCGTGTCGAAGGAGATGGTGTTCGACAGATGGATCATCTGCTCGGAGGCCGCCACGGTCTTGTGATCGGTTGGGCTGAGCGAGACGAAGTTTTGAACTTGCCCGGTTCCGTCACCCGCGATCAGGTTGCCGGTCGTCGCGACCTTTTGGGTGATCTGGTAAGTGCCGCGATAGGTTGGGGCGGCCGCACGGCCCGCCAGGGCGTCGGTGAGGTCGGTGAGCTGCTCGATATCTCCGATCGCCGAAAGCACGACGCTGATCGTTGGGATCGCCGCGGCCGGGGCCGGCGTGGCCGGTCGGGAGGTACTCCCGCCGGGCTGCGTTGACGGCCCGAGCATCGCCGTGATCGCGGCCGGCTCTTTGATGATCAGCGGCTCCTTCAGCGAGATCGTGCTGCCGGCCCCCTGGATCGCAAACTCCGGCACCTGCAGATCCTGAATCTGATCGGCGATCGACGGCGGAGGGCCCGGACGCAATGGAGCGGCCGCCGGTGTGATGACCGCGCGTGCCTTCAAGGTCACGTTCCCGACCGAGTGTTGAATCGCGCCGGCGGAGAACGAAAGCCCGGCAATGGCCACATCCGGCGTGACGGTGGTCTGGTGACCGTCATTGGCGATGTTGAGGTTCAACGTCAAGCTGCCGCCCGTCAGCTTTTTCGGCGGAGCGGGCGCTGCTTCGGCCGCGGCAGGCGCCCCGGGCGTCGGCGTGGGCGGTGGGATCGGAAGTGCGGCGGGCGTCGGAACGGCCGCTGGCGTGCCCGCTGGAGCGGGAGCGGCCGGCGCCGCGCCAACCATCGAGTTGCCCGGCGCCGGCGACGTCACTCCGGGCACCGCCGCAGGAGTCAGAACGCCCGGCGGGTTGGGGGCGGGGAGAGCCTCGACCGGCTTCGGCGGCGTCACCGCCGGAGCAGGCGGGTTCGAAAGATCGACTTCGGTCTCCTTCGGGCCCTGAAGGACCTTTCCGTCGGCGCTGAGCCGAATCTCGGACAGGTGGCCGGGGGATGGGACGTACTGGCCGACGTAGATCGTCGCCCCACCCGATTGGAGGCGATAGTACCGAAGGTCCTTCGGCGTGCTCACCACGCCATGAAGGGTTGTACGAACGACTGGAGGCACATTGTTCTTGTCAACCCGTTCGTACGTTCCCTCAATGAGCGTGTCGGCCACGGTCCGAAGCGGCGCGCTCGCGTCTTGAGCCGGCGTCGGCATACCCGCATCGACCACCCCACCCACCGCATTTCGCACCCGAGCGTCCGGGGCACGATCATGCGACGGCGTGGACGATGGCAGAGCCGAGGCGACCTTCGCCGAAGGCGGCGTCGCGGCCGGGGGCGACCACGCATCCAAAAGCGCCTGGATCTGCGGCAGGTTCGGAAGGACGACCGTCATCGACAGGCTGCGCACCTTCTCAAGTGTTGGCGTGGCCACAGCCTCCTTGCCGCTGCCGGTCTTCAGCGCGAAGACTCCTTTAGAGCCGTGCGCTTCCACCAATCGCCCCGTCACGTCGAGCCGGTCCAGCGTGGCGGACGACAAATCCGATTTCGCGGCCGCCCGAAGGACAATCTTGACCGCCTCATCCTGAACCAAAGGCGTTTGACCCGGCGGCGTTCCACCTTGCGGCGCCTGACCTGGCGCAGGCGCGCTGCTGGCAACCGTAAGCTTGGTCGCGTCGATGTCGACCGATAGCCCGATGCTCGATGGGCCCGGCTGCGTCAGTTGAAGTGCCCCGTCGATTCGCCCGTCACGCAGCGCAAGCTCCTGGGTCGCCGAAGCGGGCGCAGGCGTCGGCGACGACCCAGCCGGCCGAACAGCCACCTCGACCGGCTTCGCGCCCGCCTTCCGGAAGACATCATTCCAAGCGGCGAGGTTGATGCCGAAACGAAGCCCGCCGGTGGCCTTGGTTGTCCCGTCGGCCGCCATCGTCGCGGAGATATCGGCGGCGCCGTCTTTGGCAAGCGAGAGCCAGTTCTTCTTGTCCGCGATCGACAGGTTCGACAGCCCGACATGGGTGGTCGCGGCATCCGCGGAGTATTCACCGTCGGCGGCGATCGTCATCGAATAAGGCGGCAAGACTTCCGCGGGTCCGGCCCCGGCGGCCGCCGCTCGAAGGATGCCCATCTCGTTCAGAGTTACCCGCGGGTGGAATGTGGCGGCATGCTTCTCGCCGTCAAAGCTCAGTCGCACGTTGACGCCGAGCGATCCCTGGTAGACGTTGAAGTCTTTCAACGCGGCGACGAACGAGCCGAAGTCGAGCTGCGCCTGATGCAAATCGACCACGTCGAATCGGTTCACCACGAGCAGCGGCACCATGGCGGCCGTCACCTGCTGACTCTTGCCCGTTTTGGGGTCGGTGGTAGTGACGGTCTTGAACGTGATCGGCTGCTCGGCGGCATTGATGTCGATCGCCAGCGTCGGCCGCTTCTGATCGGGGCCGACGAAGGCGACGAGCGTCGTGCCCTTGAGGCTCTTGAGCGCTCCGGCCGCGTCGCGTTCGACTTTGGTCGCCGCTTCGATTGATGCGTAATCCTGGGCAAACCCCTTCCCGCCTTCAAGCCCTTGGACCGACAAGCCCGTCGCGGCGACACCCAATCGGAGATCCTGCTCCCCCGCGGGTGCTGATGCCACGACAGCCGCCGGCGCCGTAGTCGGATTGGCGGCGGCGGAAGCCGATGAATCGCCGACAGGCAGCAGGTTGCCCGAAGCGCTCGCGGTCGCCGTGACGTCCCCTTTGAGCTTCAGCGCTCCAAAGTCGATGAGCTGGGCGAGCTCTCCCTGAAGGTCGGCGATGTTCGAGTGGATCTTCCCGTTCAGGTCCGTCAGCGTCTTGCCCTCGAATCGCCCTTCCAGCGGCGTACCGTGGGTGACGACCAATGAGATGTCACGAAGGTCGGGCATCTGCCAGCCGTTGCCGAGGCTCGTCGCCTTCAGCGCGACGTTCAGCGGCGGCACCTCGAACGGGCGGGGCTGACACGTCGCCTCGTCCGTTCCCTTGCCCTTGATTCCCGACAAGCCGATCCCGACATCCAGGCCGGCCCGCTGCCCGCTGAATGCGGTTCCGACCGTGAACGCAAAGGCCCCACCGCTCACCTCGACACCCTCTTTGAGCGCAAACGTCTTCGGCAGCTCGACGGCCAGATGGCCGAGGTCAGCCCTAGCGAAAGATCCACCCGGCCCGATCCGCCCGGCTCAAGGTTCTTGGATGCCGCCAGAAGCTGCCCTGCCGTTGCGTCGGCCGACAACTTCACATCCACGAGGTTCTGCCCCGCCTCTTCGACGACGATCGAGAGTGGGCCGCCGGAGGCGTCCGCCATCTTCAGCCGCCAGTCATTCCAATGGTCCGGCCCGGCTGACATGTCGAGCGTCGTCCGTGGCGGGATGGTGAACGCAAAGTGGTCGGCGCGGAACACGTCGCCCCCCTTCAGCGCATCGCCTGCGAAGACGAGCCCCCGACCGACGAGAGACGCGCCCACCTTGCCGACCTTCCCCGCGGCGGCGTCAATATCAAAGTGGCCGCTGAAGACCCCTGCGAGCTGCTTGACCGAGGGCGGCATGAACGCCGCGACGGCGGCCGCGTTGATCGAATCAACCTCCACCGCTTCCTTGGCCGAGGCGCCCGCCGGGTCGATCTGGTTCCCGTGGATCAACTCGACCACCCCGCCAACCTTCAAGGTGCCGGGCGCGCCGCTATCCACGCGGGCGACCATCTTCAGGTCATGCGTGATCGGGGCGTTGGTGTCCGTCGTGGACGCCGAACCGTCCAATGCGACCAATTGAATGGTGTGGCCGGGCTGACCAGGAAGGCCTTCCTGATCGATCGTCCCGCGGCAGTTCTCCAGCTTGGCGTTGAAGCTGAACTGGGGGAGCGGGGCGGACGGCTTTGCCGGCGCGGGGGCGGCCGGTTCAGCACCCGGCTTCGGCGGCTCGGCCGGAGCGGCCGGTTTCTTAATCAGGCGGTCGATGCTGGTTGTCCCGTCCGCATAGCGCTTGATGTTGAAGTTGAGCCCCCGAACCACCGTGTCGCCCAGCCGGTAGTGCCCCCGCATCGCGTCGAGCAGCGTGAGCTGCGTGGCGGCTTCTTCCAACTCCACGCGTAGGACACCGTCAGCGTCCAGGATCCGCACGCCGTGAAGCGACAACCCGCCCGTCCAGCTTACGTTCCAACTCGAGATCTCGAGCTTTCCATTCAGACGATCGTTCACCTTACCGACCACGAGCGACCGTACAGGCCCACTGCTCGCGAGGGTCGGGATCAACAGAAGCAGAAGTAGCAGCCCCAGGACGATCATGCCGAGCCCGATCAACCAGAATCTTCGCCGCCCCTTGGGCTTAGCGGCCGCCCCTTTTCTAACCGATGCGGGCGCGCCCATCGGCGTCTCTCCCGAAGCAGCCTCGACGGGAACGGATACAGGTTGTGGGGTGCCCGAATGGTCATTCGGATCGGCGAGAGGCGGGTTGGTATCAGCCATGGGTTTCAGATGTCATCAGGAGTCGGGGATCGTCAAACGCGGTGAGGCGGCGGCATGTGGTGGAGCTGGGCTCACGGCCGCGAGCGATTGGCATGCAAAGCGGGAACCAGCCCAGCAACGCGCTCTCGGTGCGGCGAAGGAGGCTTGGGGGGCGCGAGGCCATTCGAAGCGTCCAATCGTTCGGTCAGCCGCCGCGGGCGTCCGGTGCATCATTGATCTGCACCATTCCTTCCCGATCGAGTAGCGTTGCGACTGTCGGCGATTTCGGGGGACGATTGGCCGCCGGCGCTTTAGCGGCCGCCGCCGCAGCAGGCTTCGCCGCCGGAGCGGGGGCTTGACCTGACACGACGCCTCCGCCTCCAACGAAACCTTGCGGCTGGCCTCGCTGGAAGGTGAACTCGCGCAGGGCGATGAGCGATGAAAGCTGCGGCCGCATCGTCAAGGTGACGTACTTTCGATCGGCAGAGACGACGGCCTGGGTGTCGAGCAAGGCCCCGGTCGTCAGGATGCTGATCTGCGGGTCGAACGCCGTGGCCCCGCCTCCGAAAAAGTTCTGGGCCTGGGCCGGCCGGGCCACTGCGGCGAGTGCGCCGAGCGCCAGCAACATCAGGCAGATTGGGTGAATCTTCATGGTTCCATCCTCCGCGCGGGCCTCTTATTGCCGAACGTGCTCGGCGATCCTTGACGCCACGAGCGGCCGCCGGACGACAGGGATGATCGCTAAACCCAGTGACGTCCGACAGTATCGCTCCGCAACAGTTTGATTCTATCGCCAGGCCTTGCATTGCGGCGAAAAATTATCACCATTGGGTCGTCCGCCGCCGACGGTTCGGGCATCGTTCAGGGGGAGCCGGGTCGCGCGCCGGCTTTTCATAAGTAAGATCCAGGCTTGCCCTGCCGATATCTGACGGGAGTCGTTGGCATGCCGTCGCACCGTCGCGTCGGCGCCGGGGTGGCGTGGTCCGACGTCGGCCACCAAAACCCGGGCACCTTTTCCACCCGAGCCACCCGCCGCACCACGGGACAAGTACATGCGAGTTACCATGCACACGCAAAACAAGAAGGCATTGATCACGGGGATTACCGGGCAAGATGGGTCTTACCTCGCCGAGCTGTTGCTCGCCAAGGGGTATCAGGTCCACGGCATGGTGCGTCGGAGCAGCTCGTTCAACACCGGCCGCATCGAGCACCTTTATATCGACCCCCACAGCCCCAGCGCCAACCTGTTCCTGCACTTCGGGGACCTCGTTGACGGCACCGGCCTCCGCGAGATCCTGACCCGCGTCCAGCCCGACGAGGTTTACAACCTGGGCGCCCAGTCGCACGTGCGCGTCAGCTTCGACCAGCCGGTCTACACGGTGCAGTCGGACGCGCTCGGCACGATCAACCTGCTGGAAGCGATTCGCGACACCGGCAAGCCGGTCCGCTTTTACCAGGCGAGCAGCAGCGAGATGTACGGCAAGGTCGTCGAGACGCCCCAGACCGAAACCACGCCCTTCCACCCCCGCAGCCCGTACGCCTGCGCCAAGGTCTACAGCTACTGGCAGACCGTGAACTACCGCGAAAGCTACGGGATGTACGCCTGCAACGGCATCCTCTTCAATCATGAATCCCCCCGCCGCGGCGAGACTTTCGTCACCCGTAAGATCACCCGCGCCGCGACCCGGATCAAGGAAGGCCTTCAGGAAAAGCTTTACCTGGGCAACCTCGACGCGAAGCGCGACTGGGGCTTTGCCGGCGACTACGTCGAAGCGATGTGGCTGATGCTCCAGCAGGAAGAGCCGCAGGACTTCGTCGTCGCCACCGGCGAGACGCACAGCGTCCGCGAGTTCCTCGCTGAAGTCTTTGGCGCCCTCGGCCTCGACTGGGAAAAGTACGTCGTCGTGGACCCCCGCTACTTCCGCCCCGCCGAGGTGGACCTGCTCCTGGGCGACCCGGCCAAGGCGATGCGCGAGCTGAAGTGGAAGCCGAAGGTCACCTTCAAGGCGTTGGCCAAGATGATGACCGACGCCGACTGGCTCATGGCCAAGCGCGAGCGGGCCATTGCCGACCACGACCGCAAGTCGCGCTCGGAAGTCGCCTGAGCCTCTACTTCAGAATTGCCAAACGCACGATCCAGGGCCTGGAGGAGCGACCAAAACAACAAGGATAGACCTCTACGTCGAGGCGCCTTCTTGCTCTGACGCTTCTCAGGCCCCGATTCCCTCGACTCATTCGTCTGGTCGGCGCGTATTGAAGGCCAATCTATGTCTATCTCCACGCAGGATCGCATTCTCGTCACCGGCGGAGCGGGCTTCCTCGGCTCATTCGTCGTCGAGAAATTGAAGGCCAAAGGGTACTCCGATGTCGTCGTCCCCCGCCGCCGCGAATATGACCTCACCCGTGAGCAGGATGTCGAACGGCTTTACGCCGACTTCAAGCCGGCGGTGATCATGCACTTGGCGGCCGAAGTGGGCGGGATCGGCGCCAACCGCGACAACCCCGGCCGCTACTTCTTCGCCAACGCGACGATGGGCATCCACCTCATCGAAAACGCCCGCAAGAACAACCTGAAGAAGTTCGTCCAGGTGGGCACGATCTGCGCTTACCCGAAATTCACGCCCGTCCCGTTTCGCGAGGACGAGATCTGGAACGGCTACCCGGAAGAAACCAACGCCCCCTACGGCGTGGCGAAGAAGGCGTTGCTGGTGATGTGCCAGGCCTATCGCCAGCAGTACGGCCTGAACGGCATCTACCTGCTCCCGGTCAACCTGTTCGGGCCGCGGGATAACTTCGACCTCCATTCGTCGCACGTCATCCCCGCCCTGGTGCGCAAGTGCGTCGAGGCGCGCGACCGAGGTGACAAGACGATCTCCGCCTGGGGCACCGGCAAGGCGAGCCGCGAGTTCCTCTACGTGGAAGACTGCGCCGACGGCCTGATCGCATCAATGGAGCGGTACGATTCCCCCGAGCCGATGAATCTGGGCAGCGGGCGGGAGATCTCGGTCAAGGACCTCACGGAGCTGGTGGCGAAGGTCGCCGGTTTTCAGGGTGAGATTGTCTGGGATGCGACCAAGCCCGACGGCCAGCCGCGTCGATGTCTGGATGTCACAGTCGCCAAGAAGGCGATCGACTTCACGGCCGCCACGTCGCTTGAGGATGGGCTCAAGAAGACGGTCGAATGGTTTGAGCAGAACCGCGATAAAGCGACCGCCAAGAAACAGCCTGAACGCGCCTGCTGATTGTGTGCGACTGGCAGTGGCCCGGACCGATTGGGCTGACACCGATCCGCCCCGCTCGCCGGCGCTTTGTGCCCGTGATCGGGGCGGCTTCTTTCTCAGTGCCTCAAACGACGGGTTGGGCCATAACAACGTCTACTACCCGCGCGGCTCATTCCAATTAGAATGTGGAGCACGGCCCGCGTGGAAAAGTGCCGCCGGTGCCCTCACCGGGGGTGTTGCCGAGCGCACCCAAAACCCGCCGGTGGGGGCACCGGCGGCACGTCGGATGATATCGCCGCGTACCCTCAAACCCGCTTCGAACGCGCTCGTGATCGATCCCGCACATGGAACCCACCCCGCACGGTGACGCCCCTCCGCCCGCCGCATCGGCGTCGAACTTGCGGCACGGCCAAGCCGGCGGCCGGCGACGGGCTTTCCTCCTGATCAGTCAGGTGTTTGTCCCCGACCCCGCGGCCGTCGGCCAGCACATGGCCGACGTCGCGCGCGAGATGGCCCGCCGCGGCTACCCCGTACGCGTCCTCACTTCCGCACGCGGCTACGAAGACCCCGCCGCGCGCTACGCCTCCCGCGAGAACTATCATGGCGCCGACGTCGTTCGCCTCCCCTTCGCCTCGTTCGGCAAGAAGTCGATCCTGACGCGGCTGGTCGGGACGATCTCTTTCATGGGCCAGATCCTGATCCGGGCCCTCCTGGAGCGCGATCTCGGCGCGATTTTCTTCAGCACCTCCCCGCCGTTGATCGGCGTCGTGGCGACGTTCGTCGCGATGCTCCGGCGGGTGCCCAGCGCCTACTGGGCGATGGACCTGAACCCGGACCAGCTCATCGCCCTGAAGAAGATCGACGTACAGAGCGTCACCGCCCATCTTCTGGAAGGGGTGAACCGGCTGATCCTCCGTCGCGCCACGCTGGTGATCGCCCTCGATCGGTTCATGGCCCGGCGGCTCAACGCGCGTCCGCACGTGGGCGACAAGGTGATCGTCCTGCCGCCGTGGTCGCACGAGGATCCCCCCGCCGCCCCGCCGTCGGCGGCGACTGCCGAAGCGTCAAACCCGTTCCGAGCGCGGCACGGGCTGGAGGGGAAGTTCGTCGTCATGTACAGCGGCAACCACAGCCCCTCGAACCCGCTCGACACCCTTCTGCTGGCGGCCCGCCGCTACCAGGGCGACAACGGGATTCGCTTTCTCTTCGTCGGCGGCGGATTGGGAAAAAAGCAGGTGGAAGCCTTCATTCGCGACGCGGGGCTAACCAACGCCATCTCACTCCCCTATCAGCCGCTGGCGGAGCTGGGCCATTCCCTCTCCGCGGCCGATGTCCACGTGGTATCGCTCGGCGACGAAATGGTCGGCATCCTTCACCCGTGCAAGGTCTACGGGGCCATGGCGGTCGGGCGCCCGATCCTCTACTTCGGGCCCAGCCCGTCCCATGTGACCGACCTGATCAGCGCCCACTCTATCGGCCGCTCGATTCAGCACGGCGACGTCAACGCCGCGTGCGCCGCGATCGACGAACTGCGCCGGCTACCGCCCGACGCGCTGGCCGCACTGGGTGCGACCGCGATGGCGGCCGTCGCGGAGTCGCTCGGCCGCTGGCATCTGTGCGGCCGCCTTTGTGACGCGTTGGAGAGATCCCTGTATAACCGTACCCCGGCAGGCCCGCTTTTAGGACGAGCCGACCGGAACCCCGACGGGCGACGAGAGAACTTTGAAGAATTTGCCTGACCCGCTACGCCGCGTCTCAATCTCAGTGAATGAGGGAGCCCGATGAAATATATGATCTTAGCCGGCCTGCTGCTGTCGCTCGCCGGGTGCCAGAAGACCATCCGAGAAGCAGACATCGCCACGCCGGCGGCGGCCCCCGCGGCACACCCATCGGTCTGAGTGCGCGGAAACCGATGGCCGGCCCCGATTGGCGAGATCGGGGCCCATGCTTCGGCTCCTGCAAGCGCATCGACGAAGGACCCTCTCCCCAACCCTCTCCCATGGGTTCATGGGCGAGGGAGAAAAACCACCGAGCGTCTCTCCGCGGCGATGATGCGCGGACGAGCGCACGTATTTGTCCCCTCTCCCAGGTAGTCATGGGAGAGGGTAGGGTGAGGGCGTCTCGGCGGCGACGTTGAATGACAGGCCTAGACGAGGGCTGCAACCTTTTCAACCTGGGCCGACGCCGGCCGCAGGTATTCCTTCCCAAAGCGGCGCAGATGGTTCAACAGGCTGTACATCTGGTAGACCGGCTTTCGGACGCGGTGATACTCATTCGGTAGTCGGCGGGCGTTCTGATAGGCGCGGAAGAAAGCAGGAGTCGCCGTGTGGAAGAGGTCCATATAGGCCAGCTCTGCCTCCGCGTGGGCGAACTTGCTATTGGGGTCGAGCAGGGCGCTCACTTTCCAGCGGCCGTCGCCGTTGCGATGGGCAAGAAGGTTGGTCGCCCAGACGTCCCAATGCACCAGCCGCGGCCGATCGTCATGCACCAGCAATGACTCCAGCCGGTCGTGCATCCGCGAGATCGTCTTGCGCGACTTGACGGGCAGCACGTTCGACTTCTCCACATCGCGCCAGATCGGGTCAAAGATCTCCCGATAGCAGGCGGGCCAGCTCTCAAACCGCTTGCTCTCTTCGGCGACCACGCGGCGGTAGTGGTCATCGGTCGTGTCGTGCATCTGGAGGAGCAGCTCCGCCAAATGCGATTGGATCGCGTCGAACTCCTCCTCGGTGCAGGCGGACTTGGCGGCGCGGAGATCGATCCCCTCGACGAACTCCATCAGGATGTAGCTGAACGGGTTGTCGAGCGAGCCGACCTGGGCCGCGTAAACTTCCGGCACCGGAAGCCCGATTTCGCGCATGAGCCGCAACTGGCAGGCTTCATCAAGGTGGGACCGATCGACGCGATGGGGGGTAACTTTGAGAACGACCTTGCGATGATCGGAGAGGGTGAGGGCGAGGGTGGTGCTGACCGTGCCGCCTTCCAGCGGCATGGACTCCAGCAGATCGGTGGCCGTTCCGGCCCAATCCTGCACGATCCGTCGAAGTACCCCCCACGACATTTCACATTCGTGTTCGGGCATCACGCGTCGGGGCGACATGCATGCTGGCCAATGAGCCCCGGCACGCCGAGCATCTTGCCGGGTAGCAAACCGCGACACAAGGGAAACTTTGGCGATCGGCGGTGAAAACTTCATCGAAAGCCTTCGACCGCACGGCTGGGGTAGAGTTATCGGACACAACTTCGACCCGCACGCGGGGCTCCTACTTTCCCGCCGGGACGGGCAGGTCCGCCGGCGGCTCCGCGCCGAGGTACTTCGCCAGCTCGCAATGCTCCAGCCCTTTCAGCCCCTCGATCACGCTCCGGGCGTTGACGACGGCGCCCGCCCAGTTGGTGTGGCCGAGCTCGCCTTCGGGGAAGTAGGTTTTCACTTTCTCTTTGCCGTCGGCCTCGTAGTGGCGGGCGGCGATGTCGTTCAGGTCGATGAAGTCGGCGCCGGCCTGTTTCGCGGCCTCGGTGCCGGGGGTGGCGAAGCTGGGGCTCCGCTTGACCTTGTCGCCCTCCCATGAGTTGTGCGGGACGGGCGAGCAGATGATGCAGGCGGCCGCCCCTTTGGCCTTGGCCTCGGCTACGTACTGGCGCAGATACCAGCCGTAGGTATGGACGGTCTCCCGCTTGTGCAAAATGGGGTTGTCGATGTCGCGCGTCTCTTCGCCGTTGCCGCGAATGGTGCCGCGGGCGCGGGCGGCGTCGTCGAGGGGGCCGCCGTCGTTGTGGCCGAACTGCATGAGGAGGGAATCGCCCGGCTTCATCTCGGCGAGGATCTTTTCCCAGCGGCCGTTGCTGCGGAACGTGCGGCTGCTCGTCCCGCCGAGCGCGCGGTTCTGGACGTTGATTCGCGATCGATCGAACCAAGCGGGGATCGCGCTCCCCCAGCCCCATTGCCCGTTGCCGCCGGTGCCCTGGCCGTTGCGCACGGTGGAGTCGCCGATGATCCAGAGCGTCGGCAGGGAGGGGTTGATCGACGGCGCGGTGGCGGGTTGGGTGGTCGGCCGCGACGCGGCGTCGGCGCCGGGAGCACCCGCTGCGCACACCAGAAGGGCCGCGGCCGCCAATGCACCCGTCACCAGGAATGAAAATATCGCGCGTCGGTGGTTCATGCCGGGGAGCCTCCCACCGTCCGGCGGGGCCGTCAAGCGGGAACTGGCGATAAGACGATTGGTGTTGCCGACATGTCTACGATTCAAACCGCTCCCCGCGAGCCGCGCCCGTGAGGAAGCGGTCTCAGACCGCTCCTGCTTGGAGCGGGACCACCGACGGACACTCGCGGGGGCCGCGCGCTATGAGTGGGCCGCGTGCGTCGGGAAGGGGGCGGCGCGGTCCTCGGCGACTGATCTGTCCGGTGGGCGATTGACGCCCGCCTCCGGCGGGCCCCGCTTGTTAACGGGCGAGGCTCGTTGAGGGCGCGTTCGGTCCGCGACCCTCGCTCTTTCCGCATCGGCGCGCGTGCCGCGGCGGGCGGCATGCGGTAGCTTTAAGGGGATGACCCATCCGACGCTGCTGCTGTTCCCGGGCCTCGGCGTCGATGCGCGCGTCTTTGGGCCGCAGCGCTCGCTCCCGTTCCCGATCGAGGTGGCGGAATGGGTCGAGCCCCTTACTTCGGACGAGACGCTGACCGCCTACGCACGCCGCATGGCGCGGATGCTCGGGCCGCGGCCGGGGTGTTATGTCGGCGGGATCTCCCTGGGCGCGATGGTGGCGCTGGAAGCGGCTCGCGAGCTTCAGGCGGCCGGGATTTTCGCGATCGGCGGCTGCGCCTCGCACCGGCAGATCGCCTCGCTCTTCCGAACCGCGCTCGCGGCCAGCGCGCACCTCCCGACGGCCGCCGTGCGGCCGATCCTCTCCCTCGCGGCACCCACGCTGCGACTGATCGACCAACTGCCGCCTGAGCCCGCGCAGCTCATGATGCGGATGATGAAGGAACACTCGCGCCGCCAGATCATCTGGAGCTGCGGCGCCATCGAAGGGTGGGAATGCTCCGTCGCTTCGCTCGGGATCCCCGTCCACGCGATCCACGGCGAAAAAGACGCCGTCATCCCCGTCTCGGGCGTTACGCCGCGGCAGGTCGTCGCGGGCGGGCATCACCTCATCAACCTCACCCACGCGGCCGAGGTCAACGCATTCATCGCCACGCGAATCCTGGCCGAGAGACGCGGCTCTGGAGGTTAGCGTAACTTGGGTTAGCCCTGGATGTCACGAGCGGCACGGACAGGGGCCTGGACGGAGGCAAAGTCGCCGCCCCTTGTTCGTGTCATCCATGGCATGATCAGATTGCATCGGGAGCGTCTCAGTCCCGGACGGCGGCCGCGACCATTTCCAATACCCGGCGGAGGCCGTCGTCGCCGCCGAGGCTTCCTTCATGGAAGGGGCTCTTGGGGATCGGCTGCCAGTTGTCGCGCGAGCCGTCGTACTTGAAGTCCTGCGGCAGGCCGGTGAGGGCGGGGTCGTACTGGTTGTCCTTGCCGCCCATCTTGTAGATCACCAGGTCCAGCGAGGGCGCGACAAAGATGCCGAAACCGCCGGCGCCGGATTTATAGAACGCGTCGCGCAGAGCGCCGGCGACGTGGCCGTCGGCGTTGTGCTCGAACTGAAGCGAGAACGGCGTGTGCGGGTTGAACTCCGACGGCTGGTGGCACAGTTCGATGTACTCGGCCGGGACGAGTTGCTTGTCGCCCCACTTCCCCTTGTGCAGCAGGCAATAGCCGAACCGCATCGCGTCGGTCGCGTGGACGGCGATGCTGCCAGCCCCGTTGGCGTGGGGCATGTCGTAGTCGCCGCGGTGCAGGCAGTAGCCCCACGGCCCCCACCCCATCGGCTTGGCGAGCCGCTCGCGGATGTAGTCCTGGAGCTCCATGCCCGTGACGTGCCGCAGGACGATCGACGCGATGTGCGGCGCCGGCGACGAGTAAGAGTAGCCCGCGCCCGGGTCGGTCCACAGCGGCGCGTGGATCGAAGATAGATCGAGGTTGTGGATGTCCTGCCCGCGCGACGGCTTGAGCGGCGAGGCCTTACCATGGACGACGCTGGTCGGCGTCGCCCCTTCGCCGTTGTACCCGGCGGTCATGCAGAGCAACTGGCCGAGCATGATGTCGGCCTTGCGCGGGTCGTCCAGCGGGAAGGCCTCAGGCAGGTATTTCTCGGTGAAGACTTTGGTGCGCAGCCCGTCGGGGATCCTGTCGTGGAACTCGTTCAGCATGATGCCGCAGGCGATGCTGGTGAAGGCCTTGCCGGTCGAGGCCATGTCGGGGTTGGCGTTGCGGTGGGCGCGGCCGAAGTAGCGCTCGAAGACGAGATAGCCGTGGCGGACGACGATCAGGCCGCCGTTCTGGGTGCAGCGCTGGGTGAAGTCGTACGCCCGCTCGAGGCGGGCCGCGTCCATGCCCGCCAGGTCGCGCGCCTGGGCCGCGGTGGAGGCGACGCGCCAGCCGCCTTCGGAATCGGGCGGGGGGAAATAGCCGTCGTCGCCCGCCGCCGCGCGGGGAAAAAGTGCAGAGGGACGACAGGGTCAGAACCGCCGCCAGAGGAAGTGCTCGCATGAGAGCAACTACCCGCGCAGCGCGGAAGAGTTGGTGGGCGATGCGTGTGAAGCCGATGAAGCCACGCCCCGCGGTGGGCGGCCGCGATCCGTTGCCCACCGCCGCCGCTTCTAGCGGCGACGGTGTGACAGGCGTTGCGTGTCTTAGGAAATCTTGATCTTCGAGATCATGCCGAGGCCTTCGCCGCCCGGGAGGATCAGGTAGAGGTCATGGACACCGGTGATGCTGGAGAGCGTGGCCGTCGCGGCCGTGAACTTGTTGATGTTGCCGGACGAGGCGGCCGCCAGCGTGCCGAGGAGCTGCCCGTTCAACTGATCGTCGATTCGGATCTGAACGTGTCGGAAAGCATACATGTTATCGCCGGACATCTTGGCGAGGATCTGGCTGACGCCCTTGGCCCCGAAATCGACGGCCCGGAAGAGTAGAGCGCCGGAGCCGCCGCCGAAGTTCACGCCCTTGCGGCCGTCCGACGTGCTGCCGAAGGCGGCATCGTAAGACAACGCGCTGAATGCCTTGCGGGCCTTGATGCGGTGATGCTTGTGCGGATGCTTTCCGGCCGACGTACCCGACGAGCCCGAGGAGAGGCCGGTGGTCGTTCCCGACCCGGTGCCAGACGGATCGCCCGTTCCGATGCCCGTGCCCGTCCCTGTTCCGGTCCCCGTGCCTGTCCCGGTGCCCGTGCCCGTGCCACCGGTGCCCGTGCCACCGCTTCCCGTGCCACCGCTGCCCGTGCCAGACCCGCTCGGGTCACCGGGGGTGCCGGGGGGGATGACGCCGGGCGGGAGAACCGTGCCCGGCGGGTTGGCGCCGGTTCCGCTCCCGGAGCCCGTGCCCGTCCCGCCGCTGCCAGTCCCCCCGCTGCCTGTCCCGCCGCTGCCTGTTCCTGTTCCGGTCCCGGTGCCCGTCCCGCCGCCGGTGCCTGTCCCGGTCCCAGTGCCCGTCCCGCTGCCCGTGCCAGTTCCGGTGCCTGTTCCGGTCCCGGTGCTTCCCGGTGGCGGCGAACCGGCGGGGGGTACAACGCCTGGCGGCAGGACGGTGCCCGGCGGGACCGTTCCTTCCGGTGGCTCCGGGTCACGATAAACTGGCGGTGAGCCATCACCGGTCCCCGTGCCAGAGCCCGAGCCCGTACCCGTCCCACCGGTGCCCGTCCCGGTGCCGCCTGCGCCGGTTCCAGTGCCGCCTGCGCCGGTTCCAGTGCCGCCTGCGCCGGTTCCAGTGCCGCCTGCGCCGGTTCCAGTGCCGCCTGCGCCGGTTCCAGTGCCGCCTGCGCCAGTCCCCGTGCCCGTTCCGGTTCCACCAGTCCCTGTTCCAGTGCCAGTGCCCGAGCCGGTTCCGGTTCCACCAGTGCCCGTTCCGGTGCCCGTGCCCGTCCCGGTGCCCGTGCCTGTTCCGGTGCCCGTGCCTGTTCCGGTGCCCGTGCCTGTTCCGGTGCCCGTCCCGGTGCCAGTGCCCGTCCCGGTGCCAGTGCCTGTTCCGGTGCCAGTGCCTGTTCCGGTGCCAGTGCCCGTGCCCGTTCCGGTGCCCGTGCCTGTGCCTGTGCCTGCGCCGGTGCCTGTTCCGGTGCCGCTGCCTGTTCCGGTGCCGCTGCCTGTTCCGGTGCCGCTGCCGGATCCGCTACCGGAGCCGGGGTTGGTGATCGGGGGCGGAAGGATGATCGGTGGCAGTGCGCCGGTCTGGCTGGCGCCGACTGTGAACGGTTGAAGGCCGAATTCCAGCGCGCAAGATCTGGCCCGGAGCCGAGGAAGCCCGCGGTCACGGCGCCGAGGTTGACGCCGGTGTCGATCGCGGGAGAGCCCGCCTGCAACGTGAAGTCGGCGCTGGCGGGGTTGGTGAACCGCGGGTCGGTCCCTTGATAGATGTTGTCGATCTGGAGCGTGGACGAGCCAACCTTCAGCGATGCCCCGAAGATGTTGTTCTCCAGGATCGTCCCCGGCTGGATCGCGTGGTCGCTGTCGATGTCCTTCGTGTTCAGCGCGAACGTGTTGTTGTAGACGTGGTTGGTGGTGCTTGGCGAATTGAGCTTCAGGCCGATGTCGTTCGAGAACGAGATGTTGTGATCGACCAGATAGTTACTGGAGTAGTTGTCGAGGTAGACGCCGACCGCCCCGAACCCGCCCGAGTGCTGCCCGTAGACGCGGTTGTAGGCGATCTCGCTCCCCGTGCCGTCGGTGCCATAGGTGTAGATCGCCCCGCCGTCGGTCGTCTGGAGCATCGCGTTGAAGATCAGGTTGTGAACGACCTGGGTATTGGTGGAGTGGCTGATCTTCACGCCGTCGCGGCCGGTATCGAAGATCGTGTTGTACGCGATGACGTGCCCGTCGCCGTAGGCCATCACGCCGGCCTGATCGCCGCCGTTGTAATCGACGTCGCGGATCACGTTGTTGACGGCCGCGTTGTTCTGCCCCACCAGGTAGACGCCGTTGCCGCTGCTGAACTGAATCGTGCTGTTCTGAATGACGTTGTTCGTCCCGCGGATCTGGATCCCCGTGACGATCGGCTCCTGCCACCCATTCGCCACCGACGTTGACTGCGACACGTAGTGGGCGTTGATGCCGTCGATCAGGTCGTGGCTCGACCCGTTCCCCAGGGTGATCGTCGAAGCGAAAATGCTGAGGCCCTGGATCGTCGTGTACGAAGAATTGGAAAGGTCGAACGCGAACTGCCGGTGCTTGACCTCCACCGTGTGTGACGCGGGGTCATCGCCGGCGGGCGTGCTGAGGTAAAGCTGCTGGGTCGTCGGGTCGAGGTAAAACTCGCTGTTGGAGTCCAGCGCCTGGAACTTGCCGGAGAGGTAGTACGGGTCGCCGCCGGCGGGCACCTCGTACGGGGTGTTCATCTGGGCATACAGATACGTCAGGCTCCCGGGCTGCGAGTGAATCACGCGGCCGGCCTGCATCACCCAGCCCTGGCCCGGCGCGATGTGGATCAACCCGCCGTCCCAATACCCGGCGGGCTGGGTCAGGCTGGGGTCATAGAGCGTCGCGATGTCGTAATTCCCAAAGCCGACCGTGTGGGCGCTGATGGACGAGGCGTGCGCCAGGACCGGCTGCGACACCGACGCCGTCGTATTCGGCCACCGCGCTTCGTTGAGCATCTGTCCGTCAACAAACACCTGGTTCTGGCCTTCGCCCAGGTCCCACGACAGCGGCGCCTGGTAGACCGAGCCGCCCGTGGCGCTGAAGCCGCTCACGGCGTCGGCCCCGTCCACGATGACCGTCCCGTCGCCAAACGGCTTGTAGGTGATCGGCGCGCCGGCCGTGCCGGAATTCGCGGGGGTCACAGTCTCGTGATAGATGCCGCCGTGAATGAGAACGGTATCGCCTGGCTGGGCGACGTTCGCGGCTTCCTGGATCGTGGCGAACGGCTGATCGGTCGTCCCCTGCCCGCCGCCGGCCGGGCCGACGAACCAGGTGGTGGAGAGAAGCTGGCGGTTCTCCAGGCCTTCGAACAGGTGGTGCGGCAAGGCCAACCCGATTAACGGCGCCTTGGCGACAGGCCTTCGCGGTTTGAGCCCCAGGCGCGCTGTTGCACGGAAAGCGGGGCGGGACGAAGAACGCGAGCCCGGACGCGGCGCCTGCGGCATGAAGAACTCCCGGTGCGAAGCACGATCGTTGCGGATCGGGGGGCGTCGGTATCAGGGGGCGGCGAGATAGAGAATCGGCGTCGCCGCGCCAAACCAGCCCGAACCGTAAAAAACGTTAAGAGAGATCCGGCCAGCCGGTTTGGAAAAAGCCCGCCATCGCTGTGTTACCGTCCGCCGATCCGAGAGGCAGGCGATGAGTCATTCCTCGGGGCATAACCAAGCCCCAGTTCACGCCCGCCAGAGCGATGCAAATGTAAGTCGAACATCGACGCGCGGCAATACAAAAATGGGCGTGATATTCGGAAAAGCCCGTCAAAGCCTCCAACCTCCCGCCCGATCGCGTCCGGCGTCACGGTGCGCGGCCGGTCCCGCATCCACTCCCTTACCCGCCCCTGCTCCGGCTTCGATCGACGTGAAAGCGCCATACCTTCGTTGGCACTCTTCCCTGGCGTCCTTGGGTCCTTGGCGTCACTTCCTCCATCGAAGCGAAGAGAACTGAACGCCAAGACGCCAAGGACGCCAAGGGGAGAGCGCCAAGCAAAGAGGAGATGTTGCGCACATCAACGAGCCGACCCGCCCGGGTGAAGGGCGGGTCGGTTCAAGAGTCTTCGTGCTTGCGGAGGGAGCAGCCCTACTCAGCGGCGCGGCTGAAGCGATCTTCGGCCGCCTGCCAATTGACGATGTTCCACCAGGCGGTGATGTATTCCGGGCGGCGGTTCTGGTACTTCAGGTAGTAGGCGTGCTCCCAAACGTCGAGCCCGATGATCGGGAAAGCACCCTCCATGAGCGGGCTGTCCTGGTTGGCGGTGGAGATGACCTCAACCTTGTCGCCCTTCTTCACTAGCCAGGCCCAGCCGGAGCCGAAGCGGGTGGTCGCGGCGGCCGCGAACTTCTCCTTGAAGGTGTCGAACGAGCCGAAAGCCGCGTCGATGGCGGCCGCCAGCTTACCAGTCGGCTTCCCGCCGAACGTCTTCGACCCGACCGAGCCCGGCCCGATGATGTCCCAGAACAAGGCGTGGTTGTGCGCGCCGCCGCCATTGTTACGAACGACCGTCTTCACGTCTTCCGGGACGATGGCAAGATTGTTCGCCAGGATCTCGTGAAGGGGCTTGCCTTCGAGGGAGGGCGCCTTCTCGGCGACGGCCTTGTTGTAGTTGTCAACGTAAGCTTTGTAGTGCTTGCCGTGGTGGATCTCCATCGTGGTCTTGTCGATGTGAGGTTCCAGGGCGTCGGACGGGTACGGTAAGGGCTTGTGAGGAATGGGCATGTCGTCTCCTGATCCCGTTGGGCGGCCCGACGCAACAGCTGGCCGATTTCAGGCCGGGAAGGCGCGGGCCGCGATGTTCTTGAGCGGGCCTGTGAGCAACCCGAAGCGGTCGAATCGAATCGTCGAAACGAGCGAACAGCGTTCAAGCGTATGCGCAACGCTCGGGATCCGTCAACGCAGCCTTTGATGGAAGTTCACCAGCAGCCAGCCATGGGCCGGCCTAAACAGGCTCGACCGGGCCGGCAACGCTCTCTCCCGCCGAAGGGCGCGGCCGGCGCGGCTCAAGCGGATGCGCCTCCGTCCGCGCGACGACCTTGTCCAACGCAACGTCGGTGATCCCACGATGGCGCTTGGCGCGGAGCCAGAAGTAGGCTCCGAACGCGGCCGACACAGCAACCAGGCCCGCGATGATCATGTTCTCGTACGGGCCGATCGTCTGCCGGATCTCCTGCACCGAGTCGATCTTCCTACCCAGGTAATAGCCGATGCTGACGAACGCCCCGCCGCTGACCAGCGCCGCGAGGCCGTCAACGATGATGAACTTCGTGAAGTTATAGCGCGTGGCGCCGGCGGCCGCGACCATCGCCCCTCGGATGCCGGCGATGAGCCGCCCGACCGCGATAACCCAGATGCCGTATCGCTCGAACAGTTTCTCGGTCTTTTCCAGCCGCTTCTCGGTCAGGTGGCGGCCGATCAGCGGCAGGCGCGAGATCTCGCGACCATACCGCCACCCCAGGTAGTAGAGCATGCTGTCGCCGGCCAGGATCCCCAGCCACGAACAGACGGCGACCCCGACGAGGTGCATCTGCCCCTTGGCGGCGAAGAACCCGCCGATAATGAGCGGGATATCCTCCGGCAACGGAAGGCCCATCCCGCAGAGGAACAGCAACACGAAGATCGTGACCGGCCCGCCATAAGCGATCGCGCGTTGAACCCAGTCAACATTGACCAGCGCCGCGATTTCGGCGAATGCGGTAGCGTGAGCCGTGAGCGACCAGATCATTCAATGAACCTTGAAGGCCTCGTCGGCCACCGCGCGTTAGACACTACAACGCTGATCCGGCGATCAAGCCTTCCCGAATCAGAAAATCCGAATCACGAAATCTCAGGGAACTCCAGATAAAGCAAAGCGGGAATCAATACTCTCTCTTGAATCCGGTTTCTTCTGTTCCGATTTCTCATTTCTTCGGATTTTGTGCTTCGGATTTCGACGTTCTTCTTGTGCTCCATGGACCAATAAGCGCTGTACTGCTAACACGTGACCAATGCCCCAGTCCCGTGGGAACCTCTCACGCTACAGGCCCCGGTATCCTCGCCGAGAGATCCACCTGACCGCTAGGGACAATACGTTTCCTAAATGTAATACATCTCCTGAGCCTGCCCTAACGCCTTATTCACATGCTCGACCAGTTCCTCCAGGCTCATGTTGTCCAGCACGTCGTCGGTCGCCTGCGTGAGCTTCTCATTCATGACGTGGACGGCAAGCGCCCCCGGGCTGAGATCGTTCCCCGGCTTTCCTTCTTTGAGGGTGAGCCGCCCTTCAAGCCGGCGAATCAGCTCACCGACGCGAATGTCCTTCGGCGGGCGAGCCAGCCGGTAGCCCCCTTCACGTCCGATCTTGCTCTCCAGGAACCCGCCGCGACGCAGCGCGAGCAGGATCGACTCCAGAAATTTGTTCGGCAGCCGCTCCTGCTGCGCCAGGTCGCGCGACTGAACGAACCCCGCTGGCCAGAGCTTGGCAAGCTGCACGATCGCCCGGATCCCGTACTCGGTTCGCTTCGACAGTCGCAAGCGGTTGGCTCCCTCGGGCGTACCCAGCCCTCAAAACCATCTAAAACAGTAGGACTTGTAAGAAAGACGAGGCGGCCGGTCAATTCCGCGGCGCGTCCGGCGCGTCCGGCGATCGCTTGCCGTGCAACTCAGCAAGCCGCCTGCACGACGTATGGGCCCACCCGGACCTCCCTTGGAACGCCGACGCCCCGTCGGCTTTCAGGTATGGAAACGACGAGGATGTCCGCTTTCCGGAGAAACAGCGACACCTGCGCCGTCGTGGCACCCGCGGAATAACCCAGGGCGCGTGACGGTATAATCCCTGCCATGAACCACCCCCGCCTCGGCCGGCGTCTCCTCGTCCCGCTTTTCGCGGGAATCGCCATTGTTTGCGGCTACTTTGCGTCGGCGCAGGGGGCGGCCGACGAAGATCACCACGCGACTCTCGGGCGGGTCGCCCTCGACGCGTCGGCGCTTCAGGCGGGTAAGCCGGCGACGCTCGCCGTCGTGCTCGAAGTCGCCGCGGGGCATCACGCCCAATCGTCCACTTCGACCCTCTTCAAATATCGCGTTCGGATGACCGACGCGCCCGGGCTGACCTTCAAAGACCCGATTTTTCCCCCGGGGAAGGATTATCACGAAGGCGCCGAGATCTACAGCGTCTACACCGGGAAAGTCATCACGCGGATCCCCATCCAAGTGGCGGCCGACGTGAAACCGGGGCCGATCACCCTCACCGGCGCCTTGAGCTACCAGGTGTGCGACGAGGCCACGAACGTGTGCTACCCGCCCATTCGCGGCGAGAAGTTCGAACTGGTGACGACGATCGTCGCCGCCGACGCGACTGTCACACGCAACGCTCCCGAGCTGTTTCAGGGCCCCGCCACCGAGCCGACCACCCGCCCAACAACAGGGACAGCAACGACCGGGACAGCAACGACTGGCCCCCCGGCGGCCGCCGTCTCGCGCTGGCCGGGCGCTGGCGGCGCGGCGACGGCGATCACGGGGGACGATGGCCCGATCAAGATCCTGGGCCTTGTCCTCTCGCCCGACTCGTACGTCTTTGCCTTCGCGGCCGCGTTCCTGGTCGGCGTGATTTTCAACATTATGCCGTGCGTCCTGCCGGTGCTGCCGCTCAAGGCGATGGGCTTCTACGAAGTCTCGCAGCATAACAGGGCCAAGAGCATCTCGTTTGGAGCGGTCTTCAGCGCGGGGCTGATCGCCAGCTTCGCGGCGCTGGGGCTGCTCGTGTTCGTGCTGCACGCGTTGAACTGGGGGCAGCTCTTCACGTTCGTCTGGTTCCGGCTGGCGATCGTCGCGATCCTGCTGGCCATGGCCGCCAGCACGCTCGGGCTGTTTACGGTCAACCTGCCGACGGGGATCTACAGCTTCTCGCCCCGGCACGACACCTACTTCGGGAACTTCCTGTTCGGGATCCTGACGGCCGCGTTGTCCACGCCGTGTACGTTTGGGATGTTTGTGGGCCTGTTGACGTGGGCGTCGGCCCACTCGGCGGGGATCGGCATGGCGCTTCTGACGATGGTCGGCGTCGGAATGGCGTCGCCTTATTTCGTGCTCAGCGCTTTCCCGGAAGCCGCCCGACGCTTCCCCCGCACGGGGCCGGGGGCCGAACTGGTGAAACAGCTCATGGGTTTCCTGCTGATCGGCATGGCGATCTACTTCGCCAAGCCATTTATTGACCGCTTCGGCCGGGCGGCAACCTGGTGGGCGATGTTCGGGCTGGTCCTGGCGGCCGGGCTGTTCATGATCTGGCGGGCGAGCCAGCTTTTCGAAACCCGACGCCCCAAGATCATCGTCGCCGTGATCGCGCTGCTGGCCGTCGTCGTCTCCTTTGCGGCCACTAAGAACGTGACCTACGAGCCTTACCAGTGGCGGCCGTATTCGGATGCCGCGCTGGCCGACGCCCGCGCCGGAAACCGCGTTGTGCTTGTGGAGTTCACAGCCTCGTGGTGCGGGAACTGCCAGTACCTGGAGGCGCGGGTCCTTCATCGAGTGGAAATCGTAAAGGCGGTCGCCGACCACGACGTGCTGATGCTGCGGGCCGATGTGACCGACGACGGCGCTCCCGGCACGCCGCTGCTCGACACGCTGATCCCCAAGCGGGCGATCCCGCTGACAGTGATCTACTCACCCCGGATGCCGCAGCCGATCAAGCTGACCGGCATTTACGACCCCGCCCAGCTCCAAGACGCCATCGTTCGAGCGGCCGCGGGGAACGCGGTGGCGCGGGTCGAATGAAGTTTCCCGACACGGGGCGCCTCGTTATCCACAGAACGTTCACTCCGCCGCGTAGGGTTCGGACGGGAGTTCGATCGACGTCCGATCTACCAGTACGATCGTCGCCTCCCTTGCGAACCTTTGGTCTCGGACAGAGCTCTTCATACGGACGGTCACCGAAGTGGCTGCTCCAGGCTCAGAATCGCCGCTCATAGCCGAGGATTTCTCGGAACCCACCATTGATGAGCGCTTTCGCACGTGGACTTAAATTCGCTTTCTGTACCGAAAAGAAGGTGATGTATCCGTCGTGATCCGCGTAGATGACAAAGCGACACGGCTTCGGAACAAAAAGAAATCGATCGGGTCGCTCAATACAGCCTGCAGGAGATCCCCGTTCTCCGCTTCTCCTGTCGCGATGAGAGACCAGTGATGTCGGCGTTGCGCCTCCGCAACTTTCTCTGTCGTAATCGCGTGCTGCCCCATCAACGCAGTCAGATTTCTTGGGCCGAAAACCACGTCGTAAATCGTGAGGCGTCCAGTGTCAAGCGGACGGAGGCAGCCGGTGATCGCTGCCACAAAGGGGGTCAAGTTCTTCAGCGGATTAGCAAAGAAAACATGTTGGAAGCGCCATGCCTTTTCTTGGAAACTTTTCAACACGCCGTCTGGGTTGCCGCTTCTTACCCCGCCATGCGGGTGGCACCCATTAGACCGGGCTGAATGCGCGTTCGGACCGTGATGCAGTCCCTACCAGCGTCACCGATGGGCGTGTTCGTTGTTACCAATCCGCCGGCGCGTTGAACCTGGCGAGGTGAAGCTGCACGGTCTTGTCCTTCGATCGCTTGGCCGACCACATCAGGTACTTCCCATCCGGCGAAAAGACGGGCAAGCCATCGAACCCCTCGGTGTAGGTGATGCGGGTCGCGTGGCTGCCGTCGGTGCGGATGGAGTAAAGCTCGTAATTCTGATGCCCCTGGCGGCTGGTGGCGAAGATGAGGTGCTGGCCGTCGGGGTGCCAGTAGGGGCCCCAGTTCACGTTGACGTCGTCGGTCAGTTGATGCTCGGCCGCGATGCCGGTGATCTCTCCGTTGTCGTCAAAGGCGAGGTCGGCGACGAAGAGTTGCAGCAGGTCGTTCCCTTTCCGATCGCTCCGGTAGACCAGTCGCTTGCCATCGGGCGAGAAGAACGGGCCGCCGTCATACCCCTTGGCATGGGTGATCTGCACGGGGCGCGAGCCGTCGGCGTTCATCACCCAGATTTCGCCGTCGCCGGTCCGCAGGGAGGTGAAGCAAATGTGCTTGCCGTCGGGGGAGAAAGCGTCTTCGGCATCGTAGGCGTCGTTGTCGGTGAGCCGATTCGCCGGTAACGCGAGGTTGATGGATGCATAGGTTTCTGGCGCGGGTTGTCGGGCCGGCCGGCTGGTGCGATGACGGGTGGAAGGCCGCCGCGGCTTTTTCGACGGCCGCCTTCCAGTCGTTCACCCTGTAGATCTCCATCCCCTTGGGGAAGTCCCACCGGTAGGTGCCGCCCTGGCGCTGGAAGCCGGACGACAATTCGCTCGGATCTTCCTTGCCCGCGGTCGAACCGAAGATGATCGACTTCCCGTCGGGCGAGAAGAACCCGCACGTGTTGCGGCTGTCGGCTGGCGTAATGCGGACCGGCGGCCCAAGGCGGCGCGGCACGCCCGACTCCGAGATGAGCGGAGCGACGAACATCTGGTAGTTCTTCTCGCCCTTTGGCGTCCCTTGGAAGATGACCCAGTCCATCTGCTGCGAGAAATACCCCTCGCCCGCTTTCTCAAAGGTGTCGCCGAAGGTGAGCTGGACGACGTCGGTGAGGATCGCCTTCTCTTCTTCGCCCTGCACGACCGGTTCGGCGGGACGATCGGCCGCCATGGCCGCAGGCGACAGGACGGCCCCGATCGACCCGACCATGAAAAACCCGGAAGCGATTCGACGGATAACAGATTTCATGTGGTTCTTTACATGCCCGAGGCCCTCGCGTGGCGGGCAAACCGCCCCGCCATGCGAGGGCCGCTCGTCCGCTTGATCAGGCGCTAGAGCCGATCGGACGAGGACACCGGCGGCATTCACTCCTTTAAGCCCACGGCGGTGTGGCCGAGCAGTTTGCCGTCGCGGAAGACCACGCCGACGGCCGCACCTTTCCCGTCCGACCAGGTGTAAGTCGAACCGGTGGCCGTCGAGGCATTCTGCCCGAACGCCGGGAACGGTGCCGCCATGTCCGTTTCTTCCTTGCCGTCAAAACCGATCGCGCCGTTCACTTCGGCGAGCGTCATGTCATCTTTGAGCTTGCCGTAGGCGGCGCGCGTGATGGTGTGATCGGTCGGCGTCGCATCGGCCGGCTGGGTTGTGGTCGCGGTCGCGGCGCGGTTCGCGGCCGCAAGGCTGGTTTGGGCCGCCATCTGCCGTGATGCGTTGTCAACGGTTTGTTGTAGCTGCTTCTGGATCGCCTGCCCGAACGAGTTGGACCCGTTCGTGACGGCCCGGGTGAACATTGGCGTCACTACGAACGACAGGATCAGCGCCACCACGTTCAACGCGGCGCCCGTGATCGGGAAGCCCAGCTTGCCGCGCTTGTTGCTCACAATCATGCCGATCGCGACGCCGCCGAGGATCAACCCGATGAACCCGAAAGGCCGGGCGAGGATCCCGCAAAACGGGATCAGGGCGAGCGGAATGCACACGATGCCGACGATCAACGCGGCGATGCTCAGCCCTTTGACAGCGCCGCCGCTCGACGGCGGCGCCATCTGGTAAGACTGGTAACTGGGGACGACCGGCGGATTGCCTGAATTGCCAGGTGGCGGTGGCGGGAACGGTCCGGACGTGCTCATGCGGCCTCCTCGATGTGAAATGCCTCGACGCCGGCTGACTTCGGAACCCACGAAAAGCGCCTCGCCCGCGACGGCTAAGCTCAGACGATTCTCCGGATTTCACGGAGTTTCCAGTTCCAAATCTGCCTCGTGTCTCGCATACTACCCGCCAGCGCCCGGGGATTACAGTCTGTGTGGGCCTGGATCGTGGGTGGCCTGGCCCGGCGCCAGCCAGAAGCGGCCGCGCGGCAGTGGGTGCTCCCGGCGGCCCCAAAGCCGGTGGTCAGGGGTTCGTTGGCTTCAGTGCGATCGTGGGCTCCGGTGTGGGTCGGCTATTCATACTGCCGGCACCCAAGGGGCGGGTCGTCCGTTTTGTTCCGCGCTGAAGCGTCCATCCGAACATCCTGGTTCTCATCAGACGGTGACGCCGCAAGTCGCCGGCGCTGATCGAGCGCCAAGTGGTCGGTATCGAATGGAGCGGCCGCGGGGAACGAGCGCCTCCGTCCGACGAATTCGGGCGCCTCGCATTGCTTGACCGCGGGGCGCCAAGGGGCCGGTCGTGGAGCGGGAGAAAATCATGGCCTCGGAGCCGGCGCCGCGGATGCCAATGCCGTTACAGGAGAACCTTCGACTCACGCTCGAGCGCACCCTTTCCACGGTCGATGACCAGGGGACGGTGGGCCCGCGCCTGCTCGACGACGCCCGACGCCTGTGGGCTCGCCTTCGCGCGCTCGTCGAGATGAACCTCATCACCAACCCGCCGGACCTGGACGGGTTGGAACTGGCCAGCTACGCGGTGCAACTCCCCCAGCGCCGCGGCCGCCCCACCGCCGCCGGGCGGCCGGTCCGGGCCACCCTCCGCGACCGCGCCGAGGAGGCGGCCGAGATGCTCCTCAGCATCGCCCCCGCCGACACCGACGAAAGCCTGCTTGACCGGGCCACCCGCATCCTCCGCGAGATGCCCCACCGATCGCCGATGGTCGAAGAGGCCAAGCTTCTGGCCGACGCGGTCAACCTAGACGACTTCGGCCTCACCGGTTTCGCCCTCCTCGCCGGCCAGCTCGCCCGCCAGGGCGAAGGCGTCATCCAGCTCGCCAACGGCCTCGATAAGCGCGAGCAATACGGCTACTGGGAAGCCCGGCTGAAAGACGGCTTCCATTTCGACGCCGTCCGCAAGATCGCCCTCCGCCGCCTTGAGACGGCGCGAAAGGTCGCGATCCTGCTCCGGGCGGAGCTGGACGAAGAAAAATCCTAACGCCCATGCATTGGCCATTTTCCCCCACCAGTGACACTGAACCGCGGGGACCGCACTGCGGTCGGCACGTCGCCTGTCCCACCGGCAGGGCCGCTTCATAGACTCGCCCTGTGGCGGACCGCGATGCAGTCGCTACGGTCGCCGCTTCGACCACGCGACCTTCACGAACTGACGTGGCCGCCTCACATCCGCGACACTGTCTCTTCGAACGAGCGGACCCCTGCCGAAGCGCCGAGAGCGGTGCAGCAGTCGGCCGCGGCGCGGTTGGCGAAGCGGCCGGCGCGGTCGAGGGGCATCTCGTGGATCAATGTCGTCAGCAGCGCGCCGAACCACGTGTCGCCGGCGCCGGTCGTATCGATCACCGTCACCCGGGCGGCCGGGACGTGGAAGGCGGAGCGGCCGTCGTCCAAATAGCACCCTTCGGCGTCAAGCTTGATCCCGATTCGGCCGCTGGGCATGTGTTGACGGAACGCGGCCGCCATGCGGGCCGGGTCGCTCTCACCCGTCAAGGCGGCCGCCTCGGTGCGGCTTGGGGCGAAGAGGTCGAGGTGCGGAAGGATCGGCTCCAGCAATGACCGAGCGGCCGGGGGGTTGACTGTGTCCAGTGCGATCTGCAGCCGCGGCGCCGCTTGGCGGAGTTCGGCCAGCAGGTCGGGAAGGTCCGGCGTCAGCCGCGGGAGGAGGCCGAAATAGCCGATCTGAAGCCATTTGCACCGCTGGAAGACCGGAAAGCAGCTTCGAAAGACGTCGGCGTCGAGCCATGCGGTGACGCCGGGGGTATGGAAGAAGCAGCGTTCTCCGGTCGGTTCGACGGCGACGATCGAGGCGCTGGTCTGGGCTCGGTCGGTGGTGGCGATCGCCGAGGTATCCAGGCCCGCCAATCGGAGGCGATCGACCACGGCCGCCCCGAGCACGTCGTTGCCGACCAACCCGGCGGCCGCCACGTTCATGCCGAGCTTCGTCATCGCGACGCCGGAGTTGCAGACGTTCCCGCCGGTGGTGAGCTGAAGCGAATTGAGGATCGAGAGCCCCCCGGCCGCCGGCGGCCGCCGCAGGTCCATCGGCTCGGCGATGAGGTCGGCGACGATCAGGCCGAAGAGGGCGGCATCCATAGCGCGGGTAGACGTGCGTTGCCGGCGGAGGGTTCGGGCGGCCGCGGGAGTCGGGCCTTGTCCTTACTTTGCGCCGACCGCAGGTGCGGCGTCGATCTCGATGTGGGTGAACTCGTCCAGGTTGAGCGTTGTCAGCTCCCCGTCGGCCTTGCGGATGAGGAGGCGGTCGAGCCAGAGTTTGTCGTCGCGGCTGTGGGCGTACCAACTGCCGGTCATCTTCTGACGGTACTCGACCACCGTCCCGACGATTTCCGTCGTGAGGGTGTAGGTGGCGGCGGCGATCTGCTGGGTCACGCGAACCAGCGCGCCCGGTGCAAGCTTCTGACGGATAGCGTCGTCCATGACCGGAGTATAACGGAAACCCGTTGCCCAAATGAAGAGCGCGCGTGGCGCGGGGCGTCTGTTGGCTCACCGGCGCACGGCGGAGCGGTCTAAGACCGCTTCCTGACGGGCGCGGCTCGTTGGTGGCCTGTTCGGCGAGCCGCGACCCGCCAGGAAGCGGGCCCGCCGCGGGCGGGCATCAGACGCTCGTCGTACGGGTCAGTCGCCGAATAAGGCGACAGCTTGCTCCCTGACGGGCGCGGCGCGTCTGGCGCCGTCAGTGGTGGGACAGGAGGTGATGCGGGCAGATGAAATCGTCGCCGCCGACGCCGTTGCCGTTGCCGTCTAAGTGCTGCCCGGCGGCGTTGATCACGTTGGCGGCACGGAGGATCAGCTCGTAGCGACCCGTCGGGAGGCGGCCGCCGGGGAGGCCGGGGAACTGCCAGGTCGCGGTGCGATGGGCCGCGTCGTACGTGACCGTCATCGCCGAGGCCGGGACGTCGGTGCCGGTTGAATCGACGAGGATCAAGTCGTCCGCGTGCAGGTTGCGGCCGGAGTCGGACGAAAGCTTGATCATCAGCCGCTGCGGGCGATGCCCCCGCCCGTGCAGAGCGACGCGGCGCACTTTCGGCGGCTTGGGGGCATGCGCCGCCTTGGGGTGTGACCCGGCCCCGACATTGCCGACAGGCGGAACCGGTGACGGAACGGGCGTGGGGACCGGCGCCGGCGTCGGTTTCGGCGCGGGGGTCGGCTTCGGCGTTGCCACCGGCGTCGATGTCGGATTAGGCGTCGGCTTTGGCGCGGGCGTCGGCTTTGGCGCGGGCGTCGGCTTTGGCGCGGGCGTCGGCTTAGGCGTTGCGACCGGGGCCGGCGTGGGGCTCGGAGTCGGGGTCGGCTTCGGCGTCGGCCTCGGCGAGCCCACGGGCGTCGGGGTGGGGGCCGGCGTGGGGCTCGGCGTCGGGGCCGGCGCCGGATTCGGTGTCGGAGTGGGCGTGGGCCCCGGGGTCGGCGTGGGTTCCGGAGTCGGCGTCGGATTCGGAGTGGGCGTCGGCCCGACCGGAGTCAGGTTGAAACCGGCGCGAAGGTAAGTCGCCACAGTCACGGCGCTGGCGTTCGACTCCCACGACTGGTGCGACTGCTGGCGCGCCATCGCGGCGAACGCCGCCGACCCATTCGACGCATTGCCGCCGATGCTCGACAGGTAAGACCCGAGAGAGCGCCCGGTCCCGGAGTACGAGGGGGCCGCCACGTTGCCCGAATCGTAAGCGTTCACCCACGCGCCCCACCCCAAGGGGTTCGCCGGGTAGTTCACCCAGCTATTGTTCGTCGTGACGGTGTTGTAGCTGTTGCCCGACCACTTCTCCTGCGACGGGTCGAACGCCGCGACGTGCTCGAGGACCTGCCCCGTCTGAATCCGATCGAAGACGTTCCCCCTGACGGTCAGATGGTTCAACCCGTTGATCCCCGACGCGCCGGCCTGGAGCCCGGACGATAGGGTGATCCCGCCGGCCCAGTCGTAGATGACGTTGTTGCTGATCGTCAGGTCGTTGATCCCGACGGCCGCCCACCCGTTGGTCACGCCGCTGCACGCCTCCAGGTCGATGGCCGGGCCGACGCCGGCGATGCCGTGGGCAAAGAGGTTGTCCGTGATCGTCGTGCCGCTGCCGGCCTTGACGTTCCCCAGCTCGATCCCCACCCCTCGGCCGAGCGGGCCGATATTGCGGCCGCCTTCGAAGACGTTGCCGCTGACGATCCCGCTCACCCCGCCCACGTGCAGCGGCGCGCCATGCACCAGCCCGAACGACATGCCGATCGCATCGTCGAAGAAGAGGTTGTTCTGTATGTCGCCGCCGCTGCGGGCCTGCAACCCGTGGCTCGATGCGCGGCTGAAGACGTTGCCGCGCACCACCACACCAGTGTCGTCATAGGCGAGGTAGGCGTCGTGATTGAACGTGGTCGGCACCGCGCCGGGGACCTGCTCGTTCCAACCGTTGTGGTCGAGCGTGTTCTCTTCAAGCGTAAAGCCGTTCACCCCCGAGATGAAGATCCCCTGCGAGTGCTCGCTGGTGACCGAGTACGCGTCCACGATGACCGAGCGGCGGATCGTCAGGTTCGAGTTGTTGCCAAAGTACGGCACGACGGTGATGTTTGTCGTGTAGTCGGCGATCTTGCAGTCTTCGATCAGCAGACCATCGCTCTTGGCCGGCAGGGCGATGCCCATCACTGACGTCCTGGGGGAGTAGCCGGCGACGGATGGGTCACGCCCGTCGCACCAGAAGCTGAGCCCGATCAAGGAGACGTGGTCGATTTCCGGTGCCGATGAGGCGCCAGTGATGAACGCCGACTGAAGGCCCGTCGCCAGGAGCGGCCGCTCACCGGTGCCGTAGGCGCCGATCAGCATCGGCTCCTGCGCCGACCGGCCCGTCAGCTTCCAGCGGCCGAGCGATTCATGCCAGGTATCGCCACGCTTGAGAAGGAGCTCGTCGGCGGAATCGTTCCTGAGCAGCGATTCGCCCCTGGCGATCGTCTTGACTGGCGAGCTGGCGGAGAGGCCGGTGTTCAGATCGTTCCCCTGCGAGCTGCTCACATAGACGATGCGCGAGTCGGCCGCGGGGGTGACGACGGTCCAACCGGCGGCGTCGGTCGAAACCGACATCAGGTCGCGCGATTCCAACACTTCCATCGTCGCCGAGACCTGCTCGACAGCGGATCGTTCCTCGGCTGCGCGGAACCGGACGTTGGACGGATCGAGCCCGCTGATCGCGGCGGCGTCATCGCGGCCGGCCCCCTCGACCCGCGCCTCGTGATGAGCGGCGTTGCCGGCGCCCGGACGGGCGTGCTGCGCGCCGGATCGACGGGGCTTGGCGCCATGTGGCTTTCGGGCGGCTGGGCGCTTTGCGGATCGCTTCTGCTTCCCGTTCTTTCGCTCCAGCAGGGTCGTCGCGCCAGCCACGTTGCCTCCGGTGAATGCCCGCCGCCGACGCCCCCGAAGTTGGGGGCTTGCGGCTTGACCGAAGTGCGAGATGCCGTCTTCTCCTGCGGCGACTCACACTTCGACCGGAGTTGGATCGGCTGAAAAACGGGGGGCTTGAGGCAATTCGGACGATGTGGGTAATACTGATAAAATGCTGATTATCGGACGCCCGATAAGAACCCTTAACCAGTTGCTGGGGCGAAGACTGGCCTGCCGGGGTGCCCCCGGCCGCCGGGAGGACGTCACGCGGCGCCGCAAAGGCGGCACAAGGCGCCGTGAACGGGGAAGTGGTGGCGGGCGGGCGGCCGTTTGGGGTGACGGCCCGCCTGGTCCCGTGGCGGGCGCGCAACGATCACACCGGTCGGGCGCGTCGGCCGCCCGCACAGCCGAGAGAGCGAGTTGAAAGAGACGTGTCGCAGACGGGGACGAAGCGAGATGAGCTACATCCCCCAGCCCGAACGATACTCACCGTGGATGAATTGGTCGGCGTCCGCGCAGTTGGTGGCCTTCAGCGATTCGTGATCCCATTCCAGGGCCTTTCCCGTCCGGTAGGCGACGGTCCCGAGCAGGACCGTCTCGGTCAGGAGGCCGCTGTATTCGAACCGGCAGGTCGTCGCGGCCGGGTCGTTGGCGCGGCAAGCCGCCAGCCACTCCCGATGATGCCCGATCGATTCCTCGATCGTGCGGGGCGGCGGCTTGAAGTCCGCGAAATCGGCTTCGGGATAGAGCTTCCAGGTCGAGTAGTCGGCGAAGAGATACCCCTTCTCGCCGATAAAAACGACGCCGTTCTTTCGGTCGGGCGGCAGCTTCCAGGAGGCGTACGCCTCGGGCAGCGCGCCGCCGTCATACCAGGACAGCCGCACGGGCCCTCGCCCTTCCATCGCGGGGAACTCGTAGCGGACGGTGAGCGATTCGGGGCAGCCAAATTCGTTGACCGGCGGGCCTTGGCCGGACCTTCGTCGGCGTGCGAAGCGCCAGCGCCCAGAACGGCAGGTCCATGAAGTGGCATGCCATGTCACCCAGCGTCCCGGTCCCAAAGGCCCAGTAGCGACGCCAGGACGCCGGATGGTAATCCTTGTGGTACGGGCGCGCGGGGAGGGGGCCGAGCCAAAGGTCATAGTCCAGGTTTGCCGGGACCGGCGTTTGATCCGTCGGCTCGCCTCGGCTCGACCAGCTCTTAGCGCAGAAGACGTGCGCCTCGCTTACGGGCCGAATCGCGCCGCTGCGAATCAGCTCGACCACCCTGCGGTAGTTGGAGCCGGCGTGAATCTGCGTCCCCATCTGCGTCACCCGCCGATGACGAGCGGCGGCCGCCATGACGCGACGCGCCTCGTCCACCGTATGCGTAAGCGGCTTTTCACAATAGACGTGTCGCCCGGAGTTCAGCGCCAGGAGCGTGGCGGCGGCGTGCGTGTGGTCGGGCGTGCTGATTACGACAGCGTCCAGGTCCGTCCGATCGAGCAGCTTGCGGAAGTCCCGATACGTGGCGGCCGCTTCAAACCGATGGGCGCCTTTGGCGAGGTTCTTCTCGTCAACGTCGCAGATCGCCACGATGTTCTCGTTGGAGATCGCGTTGTTCTCTTCGGTGATGCTCCCTTCGGCCCGGCCGGTAACGCCGATCAACCCGATGTTCAGCTTGTCGCCGCGGGCGACCGGTCTTGAATCGGGCCCGGTTGACTCGGCACGCACCCAGACGCCGTGCCCGGAAACCCAGAGCCCGGCCGCCCCGGCCACCGCGGACCTCAGAACGTCGCGCCGCGACGGGGCCGCCCCGGCTTCAGGCCCCCGCCCGCCTCGGCGGCCCGATGAAGCGGAAGGCGTGAGCGGACGAGGGCGTGTGTGTCGGGTCATCCTGGGGCTCCGTGACGGGCGGGGCTGACGCGGGGGAGCGGCCGTCCGCCGCCGTTGCCCGCCGCGCCCGCTGGTCATACCCCCCGCCGCTCCCGCTTGTTGCCCGCTGGCCAAGCGCGAGGTGCCCCGTTGGCCCTTGCGAACGGGCCCACGATGCCGTGCGAATCCAGCCCGACCGCACGGGCGGGCGCGCAAGCCCCGCCATCACCCGATTGCCGCTTGCGGATCCTCGAATTCTCGGTTAACAGTCTCTCTCAACGGGGACGGCCCGTTGGCGACTCGATCTCTTCTTTTGAGGAAGGACTCCATGAATTCCATTCCAACTCTGGCGCTCTTCAACGACATGGTGAACACGTGGCAACTCCTCGGAGTTGTCGTGCTCATCGGCCTGATCGTGCTGTGGGTGATGATGCGCAAAAAGCAGTAACCGCGCCGCCTTGCTTCACTGAGTCGGAGTCCCGCCCGCCGTTCCGCTAACGGCGGGCTCGTTCATTGGCGGCCGCCGCGATGCCCCCGCAGCTACGCCGCCCGGTGGATCGAGGTGACCGGCGTGAGCGGAAGTCGCACGACGAAGGTGGTGCCGACGCCGGCGGCCGACTCGAACGTGAGCCTCCCGCCGTGCTTGTTGACAATGATGTTGCGGCTCAGGGCCAAACCCTGCCCCGTCCCCTTCCCGACCGGCTTGGTTGAGAAAAAGTGCTCGAAGATGCGCGGCTTGATGCTCTCCGGGATCCCCGCGCCGTTGTCCTGAACGCAAATCTCGACCATGCCCTCCAGGCGGCGGGTGGAGATGCGGATCAGGCCCTTCCGTTCCGCGCCGCCGGCGGCCGCCTCGGCGATGGCGTCGGAAGCGTTGATGATCAGGTTCAGCACGACCTGGTTCAATTCCGCGACCAGGCACGGGACTGGCGGAAGATCCTGTGCCAGCTCCAACTCCAGCTCGGCGACGTATTTCCAGCGGTTCCTGCACACTTCCGCGGTGGAAGAGATCGACCGATTGAGGTCAACGCACTCCATCGTGTCGGAGCCGGGATGGGAGAAGTCTTTCATTGCGCCGACGATGGATGAGACACGGACAACGCCTTCCAGCGATTGAGAGATCGCCTGCGGGATCTCCCGCCGGATGAAGTCAAAGTCAATGGCCTGAAGCTGCGCCTGAAGCTCGGCTACGCGCTCGACCCAGGGCTTGGCCATCGAATGCGGGTCCAGGTGGCTCGCGTAGGCGTCCAGCAATCTTCAGCAGGTTGCCGAACTCGGTCTGGAGGAAACGGACGTTGTCGCCGACATACTGCGTCGGCGTATTGATCTCGTGAGCGATCCCCGCGGCGAGTTGGCCGATTGACTCGAGCTTCTGGGCCTGTTGCAGGTGCGTCTCGGCGAGCTTGCGATCGGTGATCTCGGCTCGGACCGTGACCATCTTCTGGAGCTCCCCGTTGGGGCCCAGAACGCCCTTGATGGTGGTTTCAACCCAATAGATGCCGCCGTCCTTCCTGCGATTGCGGATCTCGCCACGCCAGACCCCGCCCGCCCGGACGATCCCGAGCATGTTCTTCCAGAACGCCGGCGTGTGATACCCGGAGCCCACGACCCGGTGATCACGCCCAATCAGTTCGTCCCGTCGGAACCCCGAGACCTCGCAGAAGCGGTCGTTCACTGAAGTGATCCGCCCTTCGGCGTCGGTGGTGCTGATGATCGCGCCGAGTCCAGCGCGAGCAGCAGATCATCCTGCTCAGCCAGCGCCAAGGTGAGTTCTGAAGCGCGTTTGTCCCCCCTCTCGACCGCGTCCGCCTGGCGAAAGGCGATCTCGGCCATTTCGTGTCGCGCCTGGAAACAAGCCATCATCAGGAAGACGTCTTCGAAGAGCACCCATCCGGCGTGCTCGACCCAGCGCCAGTCGCCCGCGGCCGCGATCCCGAACACCGACTGGGGCCAAAACAACCCTCGGAGAAGGTGGTCGGCGGCGACGACAAGGGTCGCCGTCACCAGCACGCGCCAATCCCGGTAGAACGCCAGGAAGGCGAGGGAGCCAAAAATATGGAAATGTGTTTCGATCCGCCCTCCTGTCAGATGGATGAGCAGGGCCGAATAAAGCATCTGGGCGATCGCTACGCACTGCCTCGTCAGGGCTGACCCCGGCCTTCTCGCGACGAGGTAGATCGGCACGCTGAAGATCGCGGTGCCGAACCCGATCGCCACCCAGACATGAAGGTGCACCGCGCCGGTCCCCCCGATCCAGGTGCGCGGCGTGAGCGTCATCGCACAAATGACCCCACCCAGCCACTGGAGGATGAAGAGGCCCGCGAACATCCGATCGCACAAAATGCTGATGCGGTCGGAGTGTTCGTCGTAGAGACGCAGCGAGTGCGCATTAAGGCGCGATCTTGGCTCGAACCTCTTGATCTTCATCTCGCGGCCCTTCCTTCCGGCCCAGGGTAAAGTTCGCAGCCGAAGACCGGCGCCGTTCGAACGCCGCTCGCGCCGGAGGAACCCTCCAGCACCGCCGCAACGATCGCGTCGAAACCGTCGCTGTCGCCCGGATAGCCCCTGGAGGCGGTGACCCCGCCGCTGAACCTCAATCGCCCAAAGCGATCGTAGAGCAGGGCGTGCCCGCTCGTTCGAGCCCCGGCCCCCTTCGCCAGCTCGGACGCTTTGTCGAATCGAACCGCGACCCCCGGGATCTTGCGGGTGCGCTCCCACAGCCGCGTCTGGGCCCAGCCTTGGGTTTGGTTGTCGGGCTGGAAGAAGATCACTTCGGCGTCGAGGCGGCCCCGGCACACGGCCAGGAGCCGCTCGAGCTGGTCAACGCTGGCGGAACTGCACGGGCATTTGGGGTGCAGGAACAACGTGAGCCTGGCCCGATGCCCGCCCAGGCTCGTGCCGCCGCCCATGGCGGCCGCGGGGACGGCCACCGTGGGCCCGGGGGTGGATTCGTGAAGCGGCAGAACGCTGGAGAGGCAGACGATCGCCAGGCCCCAGCTCCCCAGCAGGGCGACCATCGAGAAGGTGAAGGGGCGGCCGCCATCGGGAACGGCCTCGGCGGCGGCGCTGGCCGGCAGCATAGAAAGAGCGTCGGCTTTCGCCGACGGACGCGGCGCGGCGGGCTTACGCGACGATGGAGCGGCTGGATGAGTCATGCCGTTGTCTTTTCCCTCGGCGGATCAAGCCGCCGAAAGCGATATCTACAGCGGGGACAGGCGCCCCGTTGCCCGCCACCCCCGCGGAGCGAGCGAGCGGTTCGGAACTTGAATCGGAGCATCCGCGACGAACCTGGTCGAACTCGTCGCTGACGCTCCGCAGGACGGCGATGGCCGCGGGGTCAAAATGCTTGCCGTCTTCTTGATACAGGAGCTCGATCGCGGCGGCGTGCGCAATCGGCTCTTTGTAGGGACGGCGCGTCGTCAGCGCGTCGTAGACATCGGCCACGGCGACCAGCCGGGCGGATAACGGGATCTGGTCGCCTCGAAGTGCGCGGGGGTAGCCTTTGGCGTCCCATCGCTCGTGATGGCACAAGGCGATCTCGGCGGCCGCGTGGAGCAGCGGGTTGGGCCGACGCTCGCCAAGCTGATCCCCACTGAACATCGCGACGCATTCGGTGGGCGGGGTCAGGATCCGGTAACCGATCTCGCAGTGACGCTGCATCGCGGATCGCTCCTCCGGCGTCAGCGGCCCGGGCTTGAGCAGGATGCTGTCGGGGACGCCAAGCTTGCCGATGTCGTGCAAGGGGCTGGCTTTGAAGAGGGTTTCCACGTCGGCGGCGGGCAGCCCCGCCTTCTGGGCGAGCAGCCGCGTGTAGCTCGCGACGCGCGCCAGATGGCGCCCCGTATCCGAGTCGCGGCATTCGCCCGCCATGGCAAGACAAACCAGCAGATCGGTTCGGGACGCTTCCACGTCGCGGGTCCGCTCATTAACCTGCCGCTCGAGTGTGGCGTTCAACCGGGAAAGCGAGTGCTCGTAATCTTTGGTTCGCAGGACGCTTCGGACGCGCGCGATGAGGTCCTCGCGCTGAATCGGCTTGCCGATCAGGTCGAACGCTCCGGCGTCCAACGCGCGTCGCTTAAGCCCGTCGTCGGCTAGCCCCGTCAGGACAAGGACCGGGATGCGACTCAGATGGGGGCAGGTCAACACTTCGCGCAGGAGGTCAAAGCCGTCGCGCCCCGGCATCGTGATATCGGTGATGACGACGTCGATTTCCTCGCTTCTGAGCAGTCGCAAGGCTTCTTCGACCGAATTGGCGAAGGACAACGACCACTCCGAGCCCGCCCCCCGCAACGATCGGCGGATCGCGTCGAGGATGCGCGGCTCGTCATCGACGAACAGTAGATGGCGTTTCGGCTGGGCCATACAAATTGAAGAGTTTGGCATCTTCAGGAGTCCGAAATGTAAGTGTGACGGGCTAGGCCGCGTTGGCGCGGGGATCGCGCTCCGCGCGAACCACGATCGGGTCATCCACCAATCCCTGCAGGGCAAGGTTCCGGATGCTTGCCGCCCAGAGCGCGGAAATGGTCTGCCCTTTCTGCAGCAACAGCGTCCCATCCCGCTTGCTGACGTTCGCATCGACGATCATGCCCGGTGTGACGTCCGACGCCTGGACGCTCTGCGGGGGCAACGCCGGTGCAACCGTTTCAACGGCCGTGTAGACGGCCTCGATCAACCGGCTGTCGTACTGCCGCGTGGCCGCCAACGCGCGCGCCGCGGCCGCCCGGTTGCCGAGGCGCTGCTGATGCCTGACCAGATCGACGCTGAACCGCAGCACCTGCGCACCGACGGTCTCGATCGCTTCGGGCGAGAGCGTCTGCAGGTTGGCGGGAAGCGCCATCGCCGGCTCCCGCTGTCTCCGAATCATCGCGATCACCGAGCCCATGCGGGGGATGTTGCCGATCAGACGGCTGCCAATCCCGGCGGCCGCCAGCAACATTTCTTCCGTGAGGACCGTCTGCGCCGAGACCCCCGGGACAGTCAGCAGCCCGATGAGGCACAGCGAGCCCGCGATCGCGAACTGCCAATCCAGGCGCACCCCCAGCGCCGCGCAGACCTCCTGTTGGACCTCCTTGACGGCCGATTGGTAGGCGAAGAGCGCCGGGTTGGAAAGCTCGAGGGCCTCGAACATAAAGCGGATGCTGCCCGACAAGGTGCCCCGCAGCAGTACCCGCTCGGCCGTGATCAGCTCGTACTGGCGGATGGCGGCTTGAATCGATACATCGAGAAGTTCCGGCCCGCATGGCTTGTTGAGGAACCTGAAGATCTGCCCGCGGTTGATCGCGTCGATGGCGGTTTGCTGATCGGCGTTGCCGGTCAACATCATGTAGACCGCGTCACGGGCTTTGGCCCGGGCGGCCGCGATGAACTGGAGCCCGTTCATCTCTGGCATCCGCATGTCCGTGATGACGACGGCGAATGAGTTGCAGTTGGTCAATGCGGCCAGGCCCGCCGCGCCGCCCAGCGCGCAGGTGAGCGGGAAGGCCCGGCCGACGGTCCGCCGATACCCGTCGAGCACGTGTGGCTCATCATCGACCATCAAGACCGCGTGTTCTTGCGCGTCGCTCATGCCGCGTGGCTCCTTGCGCCGCAAAGCAGGCGCCCCAATCCCTGGCTATTCACGAACTCCGTATCAAGCGCGATGTGCTCGCCGCACGCGCCCGCTTCAAGCAGGTGTCGAGCGAGATGAACGTAGCCGGCGGGGTGCCGCGGACGCGGCAGGGGCAATCTGGACGGGGCGCTCTGATAAGCGGTGGCCTCGACCAGTTCGTCGGAGAACGCCCATAGCCCCATCGCGTACGCGGTGACGTCGTCCTGGCTCGCGCCGTAAGCCTCTTGCTCGCAACTGTCGATCGTGCGCCCGCTCTTGTGCGAGGCGGTCACGATCTCGGCATGCCCGGTCGGGTCGGCGGTCATCAGGATCGCCCGGCCGATGAGCGAAAGAAGCCCGGCCAGCCTCGCGTGCTGCTGAGCCGCCGGCGACGCTCCGTCGAGGCGCGCGAGCCGCGCCGCCGATTCGCTGATCTGGAAGCTGGTTGCCCACAGCCTGGCGAGTCGCGCCCGGTCCGCATGCGGGTCATCGACAATCTCAAACAATCGCCCGGCGACGACGATCGCATGGAGGGTCTTAAGCCCCAGCAGCGACACGGCGTCGTGGGCGCTGCTGATTTTCCGAGGGATCCCGAAAAACGCGGAATTCACCAGTTGCATCACCTTGACGGTCAAAGCGGGGTCGCGGCTCACGATCTGGGCCGCGCCGGCGACGCTCGAGTCCTCCTTCGACAGCTCCGCTATCAGGGCGTGATAGCTCTCCGAGCCGGGCGGAAGGCCCCTGACGCGATTGGCCGCGAGCCTTAGCCGCGGCTGATGGAGCCGCCTGGAGAGCGTGAAGGTGCGCTCGATCGCGTTATACAGTTGCGGCGGCTCGCATGGCTTTTGAAGATACTGATGGATGCACACCAGGTCGCGCAGCAGGTCGGCCTGGTCGGTCTGCCCGGATAGAATGATCCGGGTGGTGGACGGGTGAAGCCGGTGAACCTCCTGAAGCAGCTCGCCGCCGGTCATCCCCGGCATCCGCATGTCTGAAACGACGATGTCCGCCGGCTGGGCCGCCAGCATCCGCAGCGCTTCAGCGCCCGACAGGGCGAACCGCATGTCCCACCGGTCGCGATGGGCGTGCAGTTGGCGGCGAAGGCCGTCGAGAATCCTCTGCTCGTCATCGACGAAGACAATGCGAAGTCGGTCCTCGGCCACATTTCCTCCAGCTCGCGATTTGGAAACATCGCCGTCGCTACGCGGCTACCCGATCCGATACCGGTTGTGTCATGGGGAGCCGGATCACAAATGTCGTGGACCCAGGCGCCGACTCGAAGAACAGCTCGCCGCCGTGCTTCTTCACAATCGAATTGCGGCTGATCGTGAGCCCTTGCCCAGTCCCCTTGCCGACAGGCTTGGTCGTAAAGAACGGCTCGAAAAGCCGCGCCTTGACGTGATCCGGGATGCCGCCGCCATTGTCGTGAACCCGGATCTCGACCGCGTTCCCAACCCGGGCCGTCGTCACCCGGATGGACCCCTTGGGCTCGCCGGCCGCCCCGCCCAACCGCTCGGCGATCGCATCCGACGCGTTCACGATCAGGTTGAGCACCACCTGGTTAAACTCCCCAAGAAGCACCGGGACGCCCGGCAGGCCGCGGTCCAGGTCCAGTTCGAGGTCCGCGACGTACTTCCAGCGGTTCCGGCAGACCGTCGCGGTGCTCTCGATCGCCGCGTTGAGGTCCGCCAGTTCCTTCTCGTCCCCGCCGGGATGAGAAAATTCCTTCATCGCCCGCACGATCTTCGAGATGCTCTCCAGGCCCTCGATCGACTGGTCCAGCGCCTTGGGGATCTCCGCCCGCAGAAAGTTCAGATCCACCTCGGCGCGGAGGGCGTCGATCTCCCGGACCCGCTCGGCCCATGGCCTTGGAGCTTCCCCCGCTCGAAGCAGAACGTCATGCCGATCAAGCAGCGCCAGGAGGCCGCGAAACCCATCGCGCACGAATCGGGTATTGTCCCCCACGTACTGGGCCGGCGTATTGATCTCGTGCGCGATCCCGGCCGCCATCTGGCCGATTGATTCGAGCTTCTGGGCCTGGCCCAACTGGGTCTGGGCGACTCGCTGCTCGGTGACATCACGGACGAAAGCGCAGAAGCAACGGCGCTCCCCGACCCGAACCGGCCTGACGACAAATTCAACCGTGATCTCCGCGCGATCCTTCCGAACCGCCTGCACTTCGAGCCGACGCCCCAGGGGCTCGTCCGCCCCGCGGCCGAGATACCCCTTAATGGCCGCGCGATGTTTCTCGGCCAACCGATCGGGGACGACGAGGTCCTGAATCGCCCGGCCGCAGGCCTCCGCCGCGGTGAACCCGAACGTCTCCTGGCACTGGGGGTTCCACTGCCTGACGATGCCGTCCTGATCCACGACCACCACCGCGTCAAGCGCGGTGTCGATCAACATCCGGTTCCATCGCTCGCTCTGGCGGAGCGAGGCGACGCCCTTCACCACCACCGCAAAAAGCACCAGAAGAACGCCGAGCGCGATCAGCAGCCCCGACTGGGAAGCGCGCGACTGGCGCGCTTCCGACGCAAGCCAATCCTCGTTCGCGACCAGCATGACCTGGATCCCGCCTCCGCCGAGCGTGCTAAGGTCCGCCATGCGGAACAAGCTGACGTAGTCGTGGTCGCGTTGCGTGAAACAGTAGTTCAGGCGACCCGCGGACAGGGGCGCCACCATCCCGGCGAGCTGGGCCGGCGGGATCGGGGGCGGCCGCTGCCCGGAATTGATCTCCTCCGAAAAGTACTTGCCCTCGTCTGTAATGAACTCGGTGGACCCCGCCGGGCCGGCGAATTGGCGATTCGAGATCAGCCGCGTCAGGCGGTCGAACCGCATTCTCGAGCTGACGACCCCAATTCTCAGCCCACTCGCTGGGTCAATGATCGGAACGGAGTAAGCCACCGACAGCCCGGTGCTGTCGAACAGCGCCGGCGTGATGTCGCATCGGGTCTGGAACTCGAGCAGAGGTTGGCTGACGGTGGTGCGAAGGCACTTCTGGATGATGTCGCGACCGTCAAAACTCATCCCCATCACCCGCGCCACCCGTTCGGGGCCGATCGGCTCCCCGGTGGGAAAGATCGTGTTGATCGCGACGATCCTGCCGGAGCTGTCGAACAGGGCGCAGGCGTCGATCTCGGTGGATTGCAGGATCGCGGCATTGCAGGCGGCCGTCAGTTGCCGCGGGTCGCCGCCACGCAGCGCGTCGATCACCGCGGCGTCGGCGGCGAGCTTTTTGGTCCGTTGCATCGCCGGCGTGACGGTGCGAACAATATCGGTTTGCAGTGAATGGCCGATGTCCAGGAGCGCTGCCATCGCCGCGGATTGAATGATCCCCTTCTGATCCAGGGGGCGGGTCAACCGCCAGACGCCCAGGGTTACCGCCGCGATGCCGGCGAGGCAAAGAAGGCACGAAGCGAGGCGGGCGAACCGCGCCCCATGCACGGTCGGCAGCACGCGCGGACGGGTGGCAGAGGCTCGCAACATTTTGACCTTTCCTGGGGACCAACGGCTACTTGTGATCAATTGTCGGTGCTCCAAAAACCTATCGGTGGGAAGCGGGATCGATCTGAGCGGCTTCAGAGACTTTTGAAACAGGTTGGCCAGAGCGGTGCGGGGAAGTGTGGCTTTCCAGGGGCGCACCGCGGTCGCCGCGGCCGGTCATCCAGCCGACCGGCCGCCGAACCCGTTCGCCGCCCCTCGCTCCCTTCGCATGCCCCGTTGGTGTCGGGACTTCCATTGGAATCGCAACGTGAACTTGTCGAATTGACCGTTCGCGCGGGGCACAGGAGATCGGTAGACTCCGTTTGTGGAGAGGAGCCCAAGATCCGCGAGGGAGGTCGCCATGAACGGCAACGCGAGTCTGACCGACCGTGAGAGCCTCGAACACCAGCGATCCAGAATCGAAGAACTTCTTGAACAGCGAGTTGTGTCGCCGGAAATGGCGAGGCAGCTTCGCCGGCGTCTGGTGTACGTCTCCGAACGACTCAATGAGCTACACGTGCCGTCCAGCGTGGAACGGCCCGACGCGACCCCCGCTCCGTAGAACCGCCTGCCGCCTCGATCGCGCAGCGGAAGCCCCATCACAAGCGCCGTCGAGCCTTCCGCGCTTTTCTTGGCGCTCCTGCCTTGGCGTTCTTGGCGCCTTGGCGTTCACCTCGTCTTCCGTCAGAGAAGTGAACGCCCGGGACCCCAGGGGAAGACGGCCGAGGAGTCCGTGTGCGTCAGTCTCCGCCACTGATGTCCAAATCATGAACGACGGATCGCGGATCCCTTGCCTCTCACCACGAATTCGCTAGACTCGCTCCCCCTTCGTTCATGGACGTCGAAGCAGGTTGTTGACGCGACGAGGGACCGCGCCGCATGCCTCAGAACCATGCGTCGTGGCGAACGCGCGGAAGTCGAGCCACACAATGGGGTTGCTCGCGGCGCATGTCCTGAGACGGGCGGCAAATCCGCCCGTAGAAAGCAGTCTCCCCATGGGTCGTTACCTCGGACCGAAGGTCAAGCTGTCTCGTCGCGTTGGCGCTCCGATCGCCGACATCCCCAAGCACACCGCCAAGGAACTGACGCTCCCCGGCATGCACGGCTATCGCGGCCGCCGCTCCACCGAGTACGGCGTCCGCCTCACCGAGAAGCAGAAGCTTCGTTACCACTACGGCATGCTTGAAAAGCAATTCCGCCGCTTCCTGGACATCGCCAAGCGGTCCAAGGGCAACACCGCAAACTCGCTGATTCAGTTGCTGGAGTTGCGGCTGGACAACGTCCTCCGCCGCCTCGGCGTCGGCCGCACGATTTGGGCCACCCGCCAGATCGTCGCTCACGGGCACGTCCTGCTGAACGGCCGCAAGACCGACATCGCCAGCGCCCAGGTGAAGCCGGGCGACACGATCACCTTCCGCGAAGGCATCCACAAGCTGCTCCGCGAGAACATGGAACTGAACGCCGGCCACAACGTCCCCGCCTGGCTGGAATGGAACCCGGCCCAGCTCACCGCCAAGATCAACAACCTCCCCAGCCCCGAAGACGTGCCGTTCGAAGTGAACATGAACCTGATCATTGAGTTCTATCGCTGATCGATGTCCGGCAAGAAATGATGAATCTCCCTCGAGCCCCTGCGAAAGCAGGGGCTTTCTTGTTGTCGCCACTGACCCCGACCGGGCCGGCTTGCGCCTGTCGCACAAACCGGGATCGTTCGCTCGGCGAAGCATAGACCGCTAAGATCGCCCACATATCAATTTGATGCCATCTTCGGGTCGTGGCGCCGGTCGAACCGCCCTGGATGGGAAGGGGTAACTTCGGGGGCACTTCATGGGGACCACGAATGAGCTCGCCGCAATTCATCGTTCGCGTGGTCATGCGGGCATGGCGGCTCGGGTGCCGGATCCGCCGCGTCATCCGGTGGGGGTCGCGCGGGGTTCAGGGGCTCCTCCTCGGTTTCCTTGCGTCGGCGATTGTCGTATGTGCTGTGGCGACGTTCATCCGGTGGGCCGCGCCACACGTGAGCCCCTATTGGCCCTTCAGCCTGCTGAAGGCCCCTTCACTGGGGAACACGGGCGACACGGGGCTGGGGATTCAGATCGTGGGCTTCTTCGCCCTGGTGCTTTTTTATCGGTCCTATCAGTATCGATCCCGCCGGATCCTGATCGAGGAGTTCATCGGCGCGGGGGCAGATACGGGGAAGCCGCCGGTCTCGGGGCTTGCGAACCTGCTGGGGGTGCAGTTGGCGCGACTCAGTCAGTTGTATGACGACGTTGACGAGCAACGCGCGATCCCCTCGATCGCGGGGGCGCATCGTCCAACCGAGGCGGCCATCCAGGTTGATGACGTCGGCTCCGAGCTGAAAACCCTCAGTGGCGAGAATAAGGTGAGCATCGCCGGCGTGTCGGTCCCGTTGAAGCCGATCGTCTCCGTCCTTGAGGCGCTGGTTCAGGGACCCCGACTGCGCGCGACGCTGTACGAAGGCGCCGGCGCGAGGGCTCTGACCGCGCAGATGACGCTCGGCGCTCGGACCTTCACGTGGCGCGTTGACGACCCTGCCCCGCTGCGGCCCCCAGCACAGGGCGAAGGATCCGGCCGCTCCCCTTCGGATATGGTCGAGGAGCTCGCCTGCCGGATCTTCGCCGACCAGGCGCTCGGCCGCACGGTTCGATGGCGGGCCGTCGAGCGGTTCAGCAGCGGGCTTAGCACCTACCGTAATTGCGTCCGAACGCCGCGCGACCGGCCCAACAACCTCAAAGAGGCCGAACGGTGCTTCATCCAGGCCCTGTCCGATGATGAGCAGTTCTCGCTCGCGTACTACAACCTGGGTGTCGTATATACGGAGTTACGACAGAGCCAAGCGGCGGCATACGCCTTCGCTCAGGCGATGAAGCAGGGCCCGAACGACTGGCACGCCTGTTACGCGCTGCGCGCTGAACGGGTTCGCGGAACTGAGGCGTGAACGGTCGAAGCCGATCGAACCGAGCACCCCGACGAAATATCGCGCGGTCATCGCCCAGTGCGAGCGCGTCTTGGAAATGCGTGCCGAACGGGAGGACAAGGCCAAAGCCTACGATCTCCGCGGGCTGTGTTACCGCGAACTGGCCGATCGGACCGCGCGTTCGTTCGTGGGGCAACCGGGCGCTCACGCCCGAGGGGGCGCTGTCCGCTCCTACTGCGAGAAGGCGATTCGCAGCCACCTCCTGGCAGTTATCAACGCGGGGCTCGGCTGGCCCCGCCAGGGCGAAAACACCGCATCGATCGAGCGGCGCGAGCGTCTGCTCTGCAACTGCCTTCGGAACCTGGCGGCCGTCTTCGATTCCAAGGCCGAGCATGCGCCCGATCCTCAGGCTGACCTTTGGCGCTGCCTCGGCATCCTGCGCTCGGCCGCCGAACTGGCCCCCGATGACCCGGACGTGCAGTGCGACCGGGGGAGAGCGCTCTTGTTGCTTCGTTTGGCCGCCGCGCCCTCAGGGAGGCCAGAGCTCGCCATGGAGGCGCGCCACGCGTTTGATGCGGCCGTCCGGATCGACCCGAACCGCCCCGAGTTTCGAGGGTATCGAGCGGCATCGCTTATAGGGCCCACGCACGTCAACGCCCACAACGCCGCATGGGACTTTTTCGCGGACACCGTCGAGGACGCCTCGAACGAGTGCCTGGAGGAAATGATCGCGTACTTCCGCCGATTGGACCGATTCGGCACCGCGCTGGCGCCGAAATTGGCGGCTGTCCGCGCTATCCTGACCTGTTCGAACTTTAAGGCGATCGCAGCCCGAGCGCAAAGCTCGAAGACGACCACGGCCGACGCCGTCGCGGAGGTGAAGCGACTGAAAGCGTTGCGGCGGGCGGCCGCGAACGCGGGACCGTGGGAACAGGGGCATTTGTCAGCGGCAATTGGCTACTGGCTCCATTTCCGAAAGAAATGGCGCGGCGCCGCGCATCAACTTGACGAAGCAATCAAGAGGCTGGAGGCGAAGTACCCAGGCGCGGTAGCCCGGTCCGGCCTGCGGGGAACGCGGGCCCTGGCACTGGCCCAGTCAGACGACGACCGCCGTGGCGCGAGCCGCAACCTGCCCCTGGCGATCGCCGAAGCCCGGCGAGCCCGCGACACAAACCCACTCGCCGCGAGGTCGTATCACAACCTTGGCGGCGTTTACTATTTCGCCCGCGACACGGCGCAGGCGAAGGCGGCGTTCGACACTGAGCTGTTTCTTGAGCCGAATAGCCCGGTGCACCTGCTAAATCAGGCGGAGTCGATCTATCGCCAGGCGCTTTCGGCCGCCAAGGCGGAGGACCGGGCGGCCGGATTGCAGCGATCGCTGGATGTTCTTACCGCGGCTCTGGGCTATACGGCCCCTGAAGCGGTTCGATTTCAGGCGAAGACCCATTTCTGGATCGCCCATATCCGTCGCGCCAGGAACGATTTCAACGATGCCGTGGAACATTTCCGAGTCGCGTTCGAGCTCCGCTTCCTCCCGACGCGTTCCCGGTTTGAACTGGCGGTCGCGTATCGGGACGCGGGCGAGATCGGTGAAGCGATCCGGCAGTTCGATGCCGTGCTCGCCGCCGACAGGGCACCCACGACCGTGGACGAAAAAGTCGAGAACGACTCCGGCCCGGGAGACGAAGCGATCTATGTGGAAGAAATCCCGATCCTGGCCCACGCCCAGATCTGCTGCGCCCAGCTCGATCGATCGGATGCGTGGCAGTATGCGGAACAGCAATTCTGGTACGCGAATGAGCGACTGGCGCGTATGCGCATCCCCGTTCCCGCACGATCACGGTGCGTCGCCGCCTGCGCACTGGCCGAGGGAAGGCTTCGGATGGCACAGGGGCGGTTCTCGGACGCCATCTCGATGTTGGTTTATTCCACCAGCGTGAGGAGCGACGCCGAGACGTATGTCTGGCTCGCCAAAGCGTACCAGCGCATGCTACTCGCCCCGAGCACCTCGGCCGACACCAAGCCACTGCTGACTGCAAAGGCCTTGGACTGCTGCGAGGCTGTCTCCCGATTTGATCCCGCTCAACGATACAAGCTTTGGGTGGCGGATACGCTGAAACGATTGACGCCAGTTCCGACGGCAGCCGCCCCCAAGCAAAAGCCCGAGTGATCGCTGCCACTCCGGCTTGACTCTCGTGCTCGGCTCGCCCTCTTCGCACGTCAATCGACAACGTAATTTGCCGGCGAAGGCTGTGGCTACCCAAACGCTCTCATGCGTGTCAAATCAACTACTCAAGTCAGAAAACCTCGCCGCCGATGGTTAAATAGGAAAGATGGGGGATTGAGCGAACCGATAATACCTGTGCCGACTTGCCAACGGACTGTGGTCCAAAGTACAAGCCGACGGGGCAGGACGCTCATCGCTTGCCACTGGGCGCAGTAGGATGCGGAAGCTGGGTGGCTCGGGCGGCCGAGCGGTTGTGACCCTGGCCCTTCTAGGCAAGGCGGGTCGGCACGCGTGGATCAGAGTCATGGCCGCTGGGGGATGCCGCGGAAAGAAACGGTTCCCCGCTCGGGAAGTGGTGCTGTCCGCAACGGAGCAACGCATGAAATCGGTGTTCACGACGGGTGAAGCGGCAGAGATCTGCAAGGTGTCGCAGCAGACAATCATCCGCTGTTTCGACAGCGGCCGCCTGAAGGGCTTTCGTGTCCCCGGAAGCCGCTTCCGGCGCATCCCCCGCGAAGCGCTCGTCGCCTTCATGAAGGACAACAACATCCCGCCGGACGCGCTGGACACGGGGAAACAGAAGATCCTGGTCGTGGACGACGACCCGGAAATCGTGGAACTGTTCGTTGACGTGCTCGAACGCGACGGACGGTTTGAGGTGAAGACGGCCGGCACGGGGTACGACGCCGGCATCCTCACTCAGGAGTTCATGCCTGACCTGCTGATCCTGGACTACATGCTGCCGGACATCAACGGCAACGTCGTCTGCCAGACGATCCGCAAGAACCCGAATTTCGAGCACATGAAGATCATCATTGTTTCGGGCGTCGTCAACCAGGATGAGATCAACGAGCTGCTCAAGAGCGGCGCCGACGAGTTCGTCAAGAAGCCGTTCAACATCGAAAAGCTGATCGAGCGGGTCGGCGAGCTACTCACCGTCTGAAGCGGCGGCCGATCCGAGCGCTGGAAGATGAAGGCCCGGCCCCAGGCCTTTGCGGGCTGAGCCCGGTTGTTCGATCAAGCTCGACGCCCGACCGCGCCGATACCGCCGGAGGACGCCGGCTGAAGCTCGGCCGCGGCTCGGCCTCCGCCAGCCGTACATCACCATGGCCGACCTGCGGGAAAAGCGCGTTGAGTTAATCTTGCAGCAGCTCGAAGAGCTGCCCACTCTCCCTGCGGTCGCCCTCCGGGTCCTGGAAGTGACCGGCGACACGACCTCGTCCGCCCGAGATGTCGTTCAGCTCATCGGGTCCGACCCCTCCCTGACCGCTCGGATCCTCCAGCTCACCCGCCGCGCCAGCCTGGGCGTGCGGTCGGAAGTGCAGACGATCGATCGGGCGGTCGTCCTGCTCGGCTTCGATGCCGTTCGCAACGCCGTATTGGCGATCTCGATCTACCACGTCTTCGCCGATCGAAAGCAAGACCCTACCAAGGCCCCGTCCGCCCCCGCCGAGAAGCGGTTCAATCGCGAGGAATTTTGGACCCATTGCGTCGCCGTGGCCTGCTGCGCCGAGCTGCTCGCCGAGGCGGCCGCCACGCGACGATCGGCCAGCGGCGCTCCGCCCAGCGCCGCCTCCTCCACCGCCGCCGGCCCGGCCCGCTCCCACGAGCGCGACGTCGCGCCGACCGAGGCCTTCATTTGCGGGCTCCTGCACGACCTGGGAAAGGTCGCCCTGGATGCCGTGCTGCCCAAGAGCTTCGCCCGCGTTGTCGAGGCGGCCGAGTTGCTCTGCGGCAACATCGCCGACATCGAGCGCACCGTGATCGGGCTCGATCACATGGTCGCCGGCAAGCGGCTGGCCGAACGATGGCAACTCCCGCAGGCCATCCGTGAATCCATCTGGCTGCACGGCCAGCCGCCGCAGGCGCTTCCGGCGAACCTCAAGAGCCCGAAGCTGATCAACCTCGTCACCCTCGCCGACCAGCTCGTCCGCGAAAAGCACCTGGGCTACAGCGGCAACTTCACGTTCCCGATCTCCCGGCAGAGCCTGGAGGAGGCCATCGGGCTGACGGGCCCCCAGACCGATGAGGTGATGGCGAAACTTGTGGAACGCGTCGAGCCCCGCGCCAAGGCGCTGGGCCTGGGCCAGTCGAGCGCGGACGAGCTCTATCAGCAGGCGTTAACGCAGGCGAACAAGGCGCTCAGCCGCGTCAGCGTACAGCTTGCCGTCAAGAATCAGCGGCTCACGCAGCGATCCCGATTTCTGGACGCGCTGAGCCAGTTCCACAGCGGGCTGCGGCCCGACGCCCCGACCCAGGCGGTGCTTCAGTCGATCGGCTCGACCGCCATCGGGGTGCTGGGCGTCTCGGTCGCGGCCGCGTTCAGCCTTGCCCCCGGGCAGGACTACGCCGAGGCCGTCCTCTGCAACGACAGCGGCGAGGTATTTGAAACATCTCTCATCGACCTCCCCGGCATGTCCGATGTCACCCGCCCGTTCGACGCGCCACCGCTTTTCATCCGCGAGATCGCGCTCACCGGCCCGGGTACGTTCCTCTCCCCCGCCGACCCGGCCACCGCGGCGGCGAACGCCGGGATGGCGCCACCCTTGATGGCGCCCGCCTCGATCGCGCCCGCCGCGCCGGCCAGAATTTCTGTCACCGACGGATTTCCCGCTCCGGGCGTCCTTCCCGACCCCGGCGGCCGCCCAATGAACCCAGCGCCCGGCGACGGGCCTGTCCTGCCCGCCGATCAGACGCTCGAATGGCTTGTCTCCGCCGTCTCCCCTCGGCTTCCACAGGACAAACGCTTCTGGATTTGCCTGGAGGCCGACGGCGCGTGCATCGGCGGCGTCCTCTGGGGTGCGGCGTTCGGCGAGGCGCAACGGCTAAGCCCCCAGGCGCAGGAATTGGTCGGTCTGGCCGGGGCGTGGTCGCTCGCCCTTCGGACGTCTCAGATCCGCGAGGAGGCCCGGGCGCTTTCAGAGCAGCTTGCCGATGCCAACCGTCGGCTCCACGACGCCCAGAGTGAGCTGCTCCGGAGCAAGGCGATGCTCAGCGTCGGCGAGATGGCGGCCGGGGCGGCGCACGAAATGAACAACCCGCTCGCCGTGATATCGGGTCGTTCACAACTCCTGGCCCAGCAGCTGACCGACCCGCGCCACAAAGCCTCGGCCCACTTGATCTACGAGCAAAGTCACCGCCTGAGCGGGATCATCACCGAGTTGATGGACTTTGCCCGTCCGGAGCCCCCTTCGCCGCAGGACTGTGACCTGGCGGACCTTGTGCAGCGGGCTTTGCACGAGGCCAAGATGCACAACGATCCGGCCGATAGGGACATTGAGGTCACCATGGGTGACCTGCCCCTGGTCCATGTGGACGAGCGGCAGGTGTCGGGCGCCTTGACCGAAGTGATCGACAACGCGATCCACGCGACCAACCCGGCGGCCGGGCATGTTGCGATCCACGCCGCGTTTGACCCATACGGTCAGCGGGTGGTGGTGAGCGTCGCCGATGACGGCTGTGGCATGGACGACCAGACGGCCAGGCGGGCATTTGACCCGTTCTTCAGCAATAAGGCCGCCGGCAGGCGCCGTGGTCTTGGGCTGGCGAAAGCGCTGCGGTGGATCGAGGCCAGTGGCGGCTCGATTCGATTGGAGAGCCGCCCGGGGAAGGGCACCCGGGCGATCCTGCTTCTTCCCGCCAGCGCCGAGCCCAAAGACGGCTTGGCCGCCCCGCCCGCCATCGCGTCCCCTCCGGGGGACGCGCGACGGCTGGCTTAGCGGACGCCGCGACGGTCAAACCGTGCCTGGCACGGCAAGCGATTCTGCAAAGATCGGACGACACCGATCGGCAAGTGGGTGCCGAGCGATGGCGACCCGGGACGATACAGAGGGAAGACTATGGCTCCGGTTGTTAAGGCTGGCGGCGCCGCGATCAAGGTTCGGCCGCGGGTCCTGATCGTGGATGACGAACCGGGGCTGATCGAGGTCCTCACCGAGGTGGTCGGCTCGCTCGACTGCCAGATCCTCACCGCCGGGACCCTCTCCCAGGCTCGAAAGATCCTCGAATCCCAAGACGTCGAGGTGATGCTGACCGACGTGCACCTGCCCGACGGCGACGGCGTGTCACTTGTCCCCACCCTTCGCAGCCGGCGCCCCAGTGCCTCGGCGATCGTCATCACCGGCAGCCCCAACCTCGACAACTGTGCCAACGCCTTCCGCGAAGGGGCGATCGACTTCATCGCCAAGCCTTTCTCGAACGAGCGGGTGATTGCCCAGGTTCGCAAGGCGATCGCGACTCAGGCCCGCGCGGCCAAGGACGGCCGCAAGATCGAGCGGCTGCGGCTCGCGGTCAAACGGCTCAACGAAGCGCGGAAACTGATCAGCAAGAAGGTCGATCTGTTGTGCAACGACCTGGTCAGCGCCTACGGCGAGCTTTCCAAGCAGTTGGACGTGGTCCGCAATGTGGAAGGGTTCCGCAAGTACATCGCCAACGCCAAGGACCTCGAACAGCTCCTCTGTCACGCGATGGACTGGCTGATGCGGGAGATCGGCTACAGCAACGTCGCCGTCTGGCTTGCGGGAGAGGATGGGGAGTTCCAGCTCGGCGCGTACATGAAGTACACGGTCCCCGGCGAGCCGGCGCTGACCGAAGCGATCCGACGCGTGGTCCTGCCGCTGGCGGGCCTGGACACGGTGGTCCGCGCAGGGCCGCGAACTGTGCGACCGCCTCACCCCCGTCGAAGCCAAGTACCTCCGAGGCCAGGAGATCCTGGTCGTCAACTGCACCTACCTTGGGGAGTCGCTCGCCGGTTTGGTCTTCTTTCGGGACGAACAGACGCCCTTCGATGAGGAAGACGAGTCGCTGCTGAAATCGATCGGGCCGATTTTCGCCGTCGCGCTGGCCAGCATCGTTCGCGACACGCCCGCGGCCGACGATGACGGGCCCGACGACAGCGACGGCGGCACGCCCCCACAGGACGAGCCCGGCGGCGGGTCAACCGGCGTCAGCGATGGCGAGCCGGGCGATGAGTCGGATCAGGCCCGGAATCGCAAACGACGCCGCGATCCGCGCAACGACAAGCGCGACTCCGCGGATTGGTGGAAGAACGGCGGTCCTCCGCCATTCTGATCCCAACTCGAAATCCGAAGCCGAACATCCCAGGCAACTGAAAAGTCGAAACGAAGATTTCGGCCAAGCCGTCTTCTTCTTTTCCGCTTTCGTTTCTTTGCAGCCTTCCTTCGGCTTTCGGGCTTCGGATTTAGGATCTCGGATTTCCTGATTCCCGCTGCGAGTGCAAGAGAATGTGATTGCCCCGGCCGATTTGCGCCGATACCATGCTCCAGACGGATAATCTGCTGGGCAGGTGCTTGAGGGCACTATTTGGTTAAACCTATAATCAACCCCAGGGGATAGTCGCCGGTTTGACGCACGACCGCAGGGCCTGCCAGGTAGTTTGACTGGAGGGTGAGACGGGAAGCGAACGACCGGAGCGACGAGAGAACCCTCTCGATCGACTATTACCCACTTTGTTCTAAGGGTTTGACTAAACTGCTCTCACACGGCTTCCGCGGTTTGTCCGTATTTTCAACTCTTCGCGGGCACGGTCTCTTCGACCGTGCCCGTTCCATTCCTGGGCGATCTCCGCCTGCATCACCGCGTCAGCCGGAAGACCCGGATCGGCTTGGGGCGCGTGGCCACAGGCTCCGCGTGCTGCTCGACCCGCCATCCGTGGGCAGGCGCCCACTCCAGGAACAAGTCCCCGGTCTGCCGCCCCGGTTCGCCCAGGAGCACAGTGCCGCCCAGGGCCAGGTGCGCCCGCCAGAAGGGCTCAAGGAATGGCCACTGGGACCGCTCATAGAGGATGTCCGCGCCGATGATCAGGTCGAATCGTTCGTCCAGTGTGTCGGTCTGCCAGTTGAGACGGCGCGTTCTGACACGATCCGAAAATGGGAGGGTATTCAAGCGCGCGAACAGCAGCGCCGGCGGCTCCAGGTCGGCAAAAAGCACTTTCGCCCCGAGGGCGGCCGCCACCGTCCCGGAGAGCCCCATCCCGCACCCCAGGTCCATGACCTTCATCCGATTGATCAGCCGGAAGTCCGTGGCCCCGCCCACGGCAGTCGGGCGCGACTCGTCGCCCGCCGCGCATCGTCGCTCCAGCCATTGCCCCAGGCCCAGCGCGCTGTCCCATAGCTCGGCCCAGTAGGGGAGGTGCAGCGGCTCCTGCTCGCGATGTCCGGTGTACTTCTCACGCCGATCCGCCTCTTCGGCCACTTCGTCGAGAACGCGGTCGGGGTTGGCGATCCGGGTGAAGGGGAAATGGGCCCGCCCTACCGCGACATCGGCGGTCACCGTCTGGTATCGACGCCGGATCCGGGCGAGCAGAGACTGCCGCCGCGCTTCGACCGGCGGAGGATGCGATTCGTTCACGAACTTTATCGTAGCAAGCATCGAAGTCTCCGCCGCGTGGGCGCCAGGGTATCGACATTGGCCGAAGCGTCCGATAATGTCGATGGTTGGCGATGCGAACGGGAACGGTGGATGGCAACGGCTATTGTGAGACGGGAGCGGGAAAACATGGTGAAGCGATGGGTCACGTTCGCATTTGTGGGCCTCGGAGCGGCGGCGGGCTGGGGTTGCAGCAATAAACTGGAAACAGGTTACGAGCCGAAGCGCCTGAATGCCACGGCCGCCGAACGGCGCGGGTATTACGCCTCGCCCTATACCCCCGAATCGGTCGCGGCGCAAGATAAAGACAAAGGGCAAAGCCCCGACTATGCCTCTCGGCGCCCGTCGGCGGTCGGCAACTGACGCGGCGCGTCCGCCGGCGTGAAAACGGCGCGAAGGGAACCCCAAGAGCGGAAACCGCCGCCTAGTATCGGGAGGTGAACCCCGTGCCTCCGATCGACTCGGCCGTGTTCGTTGCCGCGGTGCGGCCGCTCCTGGCGCGGCAGGATCTGTCGGGGCTTGTCTGCCTTCTGCGGCGTCGGTGGTCGCAGCACCAAATCGCCGAGCTCTTTCAAGACCCAGACCCCGATGTCCGCAAGATCGCCGGCCTGAGTTTCGGCCTCATTGCCTCCGGGACGTGCCTGCCCAAGATCCTTCCGCTTCTCCGCGACCCGGACGTGGTGGTGAACCAGATGGCGGAGCACGCGCTTTGGTCCGCATGGTTTCGAATGGGGTCGCCCGAGGCGAATCGGGAGGTAAACCAGGGGAGCCAGGCGCTGAACCGTCGCGACTACGAAGACGCGATCGACCACTTCACCCACGCGATTGAGATCGACCCCAATTTCGGGGAGGCATTTAACCAGCGCACGATCGTCAAGTACCTCCAGGAGAAGTACGACGAATCGATCCGGGACTGTGAGCGGGCTGTCGAGCGGGTTCCCTACCACTTCGGCGCGTGGGCTGGGATGGGCCACTGCCACGCCCACGAACACCGCCCCGCCGAAGCCGTCCGAGCCTACGAACGCGCAATCGAAATCAACCCGCACCTGGACTGCGTCCGCCAGGCGATCGTCACCCTACGCGGCCAGATCCGCGATCATGAGGCATAAAGGTCCGATCGCGTCGTTGGGCCGCGCGTTAAAGCGGCGCTCAACTGATCAACGTCGGCCGCTTGTTTTGCACACTCCCGCAATGTGCCGTGGCGGCCGATATCCTGTTGTTGTGGCGAAGCCGCTTCGACCTACAAACCGGTTCCTGATCGTCGTCCATCGACGGCGGCTTGCGTGGCGTTCCGCCGAGGCGGCCGGCGTCGGGGCGGCCGCCGGCGCGGGGGCCGCGCTGGCGCTAACCACCGCACTCTGGCTGACCGGCCGCCCGTCGTCTTTGCTCGGCGCCGGGGCCATCTGCGCGGGGGCGGCGGGCGGCCTCCTCTGGGCCCTGTATCGTCGGCCCACCCCGTTTGACACCGCGACACAAATTGACCGGCAACTCGCGCTGGACGACCTGCTGGCCACCGCCGTCTTGCTTTCATCGCCTGGCGCCATCAGCGACGATCCGTGGGCAGAGGTGGTGCTGGCCCAGGCGGACCAGGCGTGCGCGGTCCGTCAGGCGGCCGCCGTGTTCGTACGCTCTCTCGGCACGCGTGCCTGGGGGGCAATCGGCCTGACTCTGCTCATCACCCTGCTGATCTGCGCGCTCGCCGCCTCTTCGACCGATCTCATCGCCCGTGACGCACGTCGATCGGACAGGCACCCGGCCGATGCCGCCGAACGTCCGGCGGCCGAGTCGGATCAGCCGCTTCTGGCGGTCTCAGCGGTTGACCCCGCCTCGTCTCCGACTGGCTTTCGCGCGGGCCAGGACAACGACGCGCCCGGGGCAGCGGCCGCTCGACCCCGCCACCGGCCCCGGCCAGGCCGACCCGGCTGCGCCTGCCCCGGCCGCAGACCCGACGGCATCTCACGGCGGCACTCCCGTCGCGGGGGCCGGCGCCTCCGGCATCAGCCAAACAGACGTTCGGCGCGATCGTCCGTCTCCCCCCGCCCGCCCGGCAGCCGCAAGCACGACTCCCGACGCGCACTCGGCCGCCAGGTCGGCTGTGGACGCTCATGCGCCAGGCTTGAACGGGGCTGGCCCGAGCACCCCGAAGGCTGGCGTTGACCCTTCGGCCGGCCCGGAGAACGAGTCAACGGGGGCTATTGGCGCGGGTCGGCACGTCCCGCCGTGGCAATCAGGCGGCTGGGCGCGGGATCGTGCTCACGCGGCCGCCGCCATCGAAAGCGGGAACGTCCCCGGCGGGTACGCGAACCTGGTTCGCCGCTATTTCGACGCCGATCTGGACATTGCACCCCCCGGCAGGGCGCGTTGAAAACAACTTTGGGTATAGTAGAACCCTATCACCGACCCGCAGGGTGGGCTGGCGCGAACCTCAGGCCGCCCAACCGCTCGTCAAATTGGTTGTCTGTCTTCCGCAGGAATGAGATCGTCGCATCAGGGCGGGCACTTCATCGTGCCGCGCCGACCTGTGGGCGAACGGAAACGAAGCCTGCGACGACGGGGGCCGGGCCGGGATCGCGCCGCGGTTGATTGCTGGAAGCCGAATAATGAGCCGTACTTCTGACTCTTTCACTGGCGTCGCGGCGACTAACGGGTCGGCGCCGGGCAACGGCTCCGCCGACGCCGGGGCGCATCACGACGTGGGCGGATCACCGCGCGAGGCGGCGACTCAAAAGTTCGTCTGCCCCTTCTGCGGCTCCCTGAACGACCTTGAAAACGGGATTTGCCCTCGCTGCACGATGGAGAACAGCGCCGCCAGCCGCCGCGCCACCAAGAGTCGGATCGGGCCGTGGTACGTCCTTCAAACGCGCAACCCCGCGGCTCCGGGGATGAAGTTCGAGACGCTCATCGGCTTTGTCCGGAAGGGGCGCGTTAAGCCGCGCTCCGTCGTCCGCGGGCCGACCACCCACCAGCTTTGGCGGTTTGCCTCGCAGGTGAAGGGCCTTAGCCGCGAGTTCGGCGTCTGCTATAGCTGTAGCGGATCAATCGACCCAACCGCCAGCCTCTGCCCCCAGTGCAATCGCCTGCAGGACCCTCCGCCCAACCCGGACTTGCTGCTCGAATCGCGCGATGTCGTCGGCCCCAGCGCCGCGCCGGCCGCCCCCAGCCGCGAGCCCAGCCTTGCCGAAGGGGACGAAGAGTTCGTGATCCCGACTCTCGGCGGCATGTCGGATGAATCGCTCGCGGCGGCCTCGATGGTTGGTTCGGGCGAGGCGGCCGATGCCTCTTCGGCCGAATCGCCGCGTCGCGAGCGCGACCTCCATCGCGAAGCTCCCCCGCGTCGGGACGTGGAGTTTTCGGTCAGCCCGGCGGCGGCCTCCACTTTCCCGTCGCCGGCGGCGCATCAGTCCCCGCCTCCGACGACCCCGTACTCGATTCCGACCTACGCACCGGCCGCCCCGCGAAAGACGGAGAACGAGGGGTTCCTCTCCGCAAAGGACCTCGCGGCCGCCTTCAAGCTGGAGTTCAACGCCCAGGGGGGCGCCGCCGACCCCGACGCCCCGACACGCACGGTCCCGGCCGCCCGGCGCGCCGCCGCGGACCGTCGCCGCCCGCCCCGCGGCCGTTCCTCCGGCACCGCCTTTGAGCTGCCCGAGGGGTTTGAGAATGAGATCCCGATCGATCCGCCTCCGAACACCCGATCGCCCAACGCTCGCGAAACGCTCACCCCGGCCGTCCCGTCCGATGTCGCCACGCCCAACCCTGGCCCGCGGCCGATGCGTGTCATTGGCTTCCTCCTCTTTTTCGCCATCGCGGTCTTCGGCGCCGCGCTCTATCTCGACAACAATCTGCGGGGCGAGTTCTTCAACAAACTCCCGTGGCTCAAGCGTGCCGTCGATCGCGTGAGTGAGGCCGTGGGCTCTGCTTCGTCCGACGCTCCAAAGAAAAGCCTAGCGGCGAAGGCAACCCCCCGTACCCCGCCTGTTGATTCCGGCGACAGCGAGATCCCACACCCTGCGGCCCCGAAATCGGCGGCCGCCAACGATTTCCCCAATGACGGCGTGGCCCCGACGACAAACGTCCCCGGCGATCTCCTGAACCCCTCGCCATCGTCGGTCCCCGCGGCCCCACCAACCGCTTCCGCGACTGTGCCGCCGTTGACTCCGAGGGATTCGTCGGATGTAAGCCCCTCGAGCACCGGCGACACCGCGACGGTTTCGCCCGCGGCCCGCCCGCAGACGCGCCCGGCGATGTCTCTCGACGCGCCACCCGCGACGCCGCCGGCGCCTGTGCGTCCTGTGGTACCCTCCGTCGCGGCCGTTGCCGCTCCCAAGCCGGTGCTCGACCCGGACGTCGCCGCCAACGAAGTGTCGCGTCTTTACAAAGACGGGATCGACGCCCAGGGCGCGGGCGATCTGAGGACCGCCATCACGAAGTACAAGGCGGTAAAGCAGTTCCCCAGGGAGATGTGGTACAGCGACCTGGATACGCGGCTTCGCGTCTGCGAAACCCTCCTCAAGGCGCAGTCAACGAAGAAGTGAGCCTCAGGCCGGGACTGTTTTGCCGCTGCCAAAAAGCCCGCGCGGTCGTCCGGCAAGCTGATCTCGCCACGTCGCGATACACCTCAATCCCGCCTTGCGAGTCCCATCTACCGCCGCGCGCGTTCCTCGGCCTCGCGCAGCACGCTCTCGGCGTTTGGGAACCCGGCATTCCGAGCGACCCGCGCGGCCGCGATCGCTTTGTTCAGATCGGGCGTCGGCTGGGCAAGCAGCGAAACGGCTTTGTAGTAGCTCGCCTCCCCCAGCGTCGCGTTGCGTTCGAGCGCCGCGTCAAACCAGCGGATCGCATCGTCAAACTCGTTCTTCGCCAGGTAGACGCGGCCGAGGGTGGACATGCACTGCTCGCTCGCGTGCAGCGCCTGCGGGAACGTGGCGGCCGCCGATATCGCCTGGTCGAACTCCTGCATTGAGGCGTAAAGGTGCATCAGGTCGTTCAATGTCACCGCATTCGAGGGGCTGGCGCAGGCTGTTATACAGGGCGATCGCCTGCTGGTTTTGCCGCTGATCGGAGCTGGCCACTCGGGCTCGAAGGTCATCCACCGATAGCTTGAACTGCGCACGACAGTTGGAGCACTCGGTGAACGCGGTCACCCGCGACATGGGAAAAACTGGGATAAAGAAGAGCGTGAACCAGGTCCGGAAGCGCTTGGGGACGAGGTTCGCCTCCTGGTTGCACCGCGGGCACTGAGCCCGCAGCGACGGGCCAGGGTCTGACGATACCATCGCCCGCGTGCCGAACAGGATAATGAACCCGCCACGCGCCCGAGCCGGCCGCCGCGCACGCCCTCTCGTGCCCGCGGCACCAGGCGGCCGAGGTTCCGCATAAGGCACAGAATCGCCCGATGGTGTTGAGAAGCTCACGATGGACAGCCTATCGGCCGCCGGGCCAATTGGGTAGACCGCACGCGCGCCAAGACGAAGCCCAGCAAGCCGCGAACGCAAGGGATCGGTTAGGGTTCTTGGCCGAGTGGCTCCACAATCTTGTGCGGCGCGCCTTTGAGACCTGACCGCTCTCCGACGGCCGCGGCGCGCTGGCGGCCCTGACGCACCGCTTCGTCCGGCATTAAGGCCGATTGAGCAACCTTGACGCGTCCCGCCCGCCGGAGCGTAATGTCGCTATGGCGGTACGGGCGTCAGCGAAGCCGATTCGGATGGGGCGGAATGCTGGGGCGACGGACCGGCGGCCAAACGGATTGGCCGGTCGCACTCGCAAGTCCGAGCGGTGGACCCCCCTCGCAGTGGCGGCCGCGGTCGTAGCGGTTACGTGGGTCGCCTTCTTCCCTGTCGTCACCTGCAAATTCATCAACTACGACGACCCGCGCTACATTACTGAGAACCCGCACGTCCTTTCCGGCCTGTCGATCGCGAACATCCGATACGCGTTCACGACATCCATCGAGTACCTCTATCACCCCCTCTCGACGGTCAGCCTGATGCTCGACGCGCAGTTGTTTGGGAAGAGCCCTGTCGGCTTCCACGCGGTCAACGCGTTCATCCATTCGCTGAACGCGGCCGCCGTCTTCCTTCTGTTCTGGCTGCCGACCCGTCAGAGGTGGCGATCGGCGGCCGTTGCCCTCTTGTTCGCCGTCCACCCGCTCCGGGTGGAATCCGTCGCCTGGGCAAGCGAGCGGAAAGACGTGCTTGCCCTCTTCTTCTCCTTGCTCGCCCTCATCGCCTACGCCCAATGGTCTCGCCTGCGCCAGGCGCGCTGGCTGGTGCTCCTGGGGGCCGCGGTGATTGCCGGCCAGTTCTCCAAGCCGGTGCTGATCACGTTGCCGGCACTCATGTTCCTTCTGGATTACTGGCCGCTGCGGCGCTTCGGCCGCGAGCCTGTCGCCCAGGGCGGTCTGGCCGCAAGCGTCGGGCACGGCGAGCCCGTGAAGAAGCCATGGTGGCTGCTGGCCCTCCCGAAGGTCGTCGGGACGATCGCCCTGCTTTTGTGGACGCTCAAGGTCCAGCAGTTCGGGGCCGACGAGGTCGCGGCCAAGGGGATGCACTTCTTCACCGAGCCTGCGCCGCTCGCGGTTCGGATTCAGAACGCGGTGGTGTCGTACGCCCGATACCTGGTGAAGCATGTCCAGGTGACCGACCTCGCGATCCCCTACCCGATGTCTCACTCGGGCTGGTCGGTGCCTGTGACGGCGGCCGCGTCGGCGTTGCTGTTGGGGGTCACGGTCCTAGCGATCTTCCAATGGCGGCGGCGGCCGTGGGTGATGGTCGGGTGGCTCTGGTTCGTGATCGCCCTTGCGCCGCTGATCGGGATCGTTTACATCGCGGACTATTCGCTGGCCGATCGCTACACCTATCTGGCCGACATCGGGCTGATGGCGGCCGCCGTCTGGACCGTCCCCGCACAGTGGGCGGCCGCTCCGCGCGGGCGAACCCTCCTGCCAACCGCCTTCGCCGCCGTGCTCGTCACGCTGATCGGTTTCACCTGGGCGCAGATCGGCTACTGGCGGGATAGCGCCACGCTCTTCATGCACGCGATTGAGAAGACCGACGGCAATTACCTTGCCGAATACAACCTCGGCATGGCGCTGGTGGATGAGAAGGCGCCGGAGAAGGCGATCCCCCATTTCAGAAAGGCGACGGAGTACAACCGGAACTTCTCTTCCGCGTGTTACAACCTTGCTTCGGCGTTATTGACCCAGAATGACGTGGAAGGCGCGGCGGCCGCCTACGGGGAAGCGGCCCGGATCGACCCTGACATGCCCGATGCGCTCGTCGGCCTCGGGGCGACACTTTCGCTTCTCCATCGGCCGGCCGAGGCGATTGCCGCCTTCCGCAAAGCGATCGCGGTGCGCCCTGACGATGTCAACGCGCATATCAATCTCGGGGCGGAGCTGGAGGCAACGGGCTCGCTTGCGGAAGCCGACGCCGAGTACCGGGAAGCCGCCCGCCGCGACCCGCACAACGCGGACGCCCATTACAACCTCGGCGTGCTTCTCCTGAAGCAGGACCGCCCGGCCGACGCCGCCGTGGAACTGCGAGCCGCCTTGTTCTGCAACCCGAGCGGGGTTGACGCACACGTGGAGTACGCGACCGCCCTCGGAAAGCTGGGGCGGTATCAGGAAGCGATGGAAGAATTCCGCGAAGCCGCCCGCCTCGCCCCCGAGCGGGAAGACGCTAGAAAGGGCTTCTTCTGGCCCGATCCCACCTGGGCGAAACCGCGCCGCACGACTGATCGCGAGGGGCCGATTCGACGCCGCCGCGGTCGTCGTGCTGCCGAACTTACATCTCGACGAACGACGACGCCGCCCGACAACGTCTTCGGTCGGGTTTAACTCGGTGAGCAGTGGGCAACGTATTGCATCAGAGTGCCCGAGCCGATGCCGCGCCGCAGCCTTTAACACCGCAGCTTTTAGTCTCTCACCACTGCGGCACGCTATTCGCGTGCTACCATCGACCGCGTTGGAGACGCAGATTGTTTGGATCGGCCGAGGGCCTCATGACTTGTCATTCTTCGGAAAATCCCGGGCGTCGCGCATTGAACGGCGTTTTGGTCGCAGCTTTGACCATCCACGTAGCCGGCTGTGCCAACCTGATCAGTACGAACGGGCCCCACGGGCCGATGCAGGGTTGGGACGCCGCCAACGCCGCCTCGCGCCCCTCCCGGGGTGACATTCGCGATCTGTTCGAAGGCGAACCCTGGCTGATCGGCGCAGCGCCGGACAAGATTGCGGCCCACGATCACAACGCCGCCCACGCCGCGTGCGAACGGTCGGCTCGAACACCGGCCGAGATCGAAGACGTCCGTCGCTCCGACGCGGCCGACCTCAACAGCGACGGCTTTATCTCCGTTGATGAAGTCGTCGCCTTGCGCAAAGCGGGCCTCGGCTCGGAAGAAATCATCGACCGGCTTCATCGAAGCGGGCAAGTGTTCTATCTCCCCGAGCGGCAGGAGTACTACCTGGTTGATCGCGGCGTCAGCCCCGCGGTGATCTCATTCATTCGCTCGATGCAGCCGCCGGAGATTCAGGCGGCGCCCGCCACGGCCCCCAGTCAGCCGCGCGAGCCCGCCACGCGGCCCTCAACCAGCTCCAACAGTCCGACGCTCTGACTCATTCGGTCTTCCCGAGGCCCCACATGACCCCGATAATGACGATCTCCTCGTTGAAGCGGAACCTGATCCTCCTGCCGCTGTTCCTGGGTGCATTCGGCCTCGTTGGTGGATGCACGAATTATGAGTACGACGTGGTGCGCCCCGCCAACCTCGTCGGCCACGTCGGAAAGGCCGAGCTCACGATCGTTCGCGATCCGCTGGAATACCGCCTCACCGCCTACGAGAACCACCTCGTCATGCGGATCTTCAATCGATCGGACGGCCCGATCCGGCTCGTCGGCGATCAGAGTACCGTCGTGGACCCGCGCGGGCAGAGCCACCCGCTGCCCAGTCAGACCCTCGCGCCGCAGTCCTTCGTGAAGCTGATCTTCCCGCCGGTTCGAGGCGCGGTAGCGCCGAGCGGCCCGACGATCGGGATCGGCATCGGCGGCGTCTTCGGCCGTGGCGACGACGGCTTCCGCGGCCGCGGCGGGTACGGCTCGGAATGGGGCGGCGGCCTCACCTACGACGAACCGCGCTACTACACCGTCTACGACGCGAACGACGCCTACTTCTGGGAATGGGAAGGCGAAACCGACATCCGCCTCGTCCTCGTCTTCCAGCCTTTGAGCGGCGCCGACGGCGCGACGTCACCGCTCGCCCGGTTTACGCAGGACTGGGCGTTCCGACAGCGCAAGTCGTAAAGGGACGAACGTGACGTCGGCCCCACCGGCCGCGTAAGCACCAAACGGCGAATATGTTCCGGCGTCGCGACCGGCACAACCGGCGAGGCGACGGGCGAAGGATCGGCCGCGGAGGGGGATTTCAACGCAGGAGTGCGGTATGAGCACCAATCGGGTTCGGGTCACCGTCTGGGGAGAGTTCCGGCACGAGCGTCGGAGTGAAGAGGTGCGCAAGATCTACCCGGAGGGGATGCACGAGACGATCGCGGCCGCGTTGCGGAAGGCGGACGGGCTGGAGGTCACGGCCGCCCATCTGGACCAACCCGAGCACGGGCTGACCGAAGAGCGCCTGAAGCGGACCGACGTCCTCACCTGGTGGGGCCATCTCGCCCATGACGACGTGCAGCAAGCAATCGCCGACCGGGTCCACCAGCGCGTGATGGAAGGGATGGGGATGGTCTTCCTGCACAGCGCGCATTTTTCCAAGCCGTTCAAGCGGCTGATGGGGACGGGCTGCGACCTCAAATGGCGCGATACCGGCGAGCGCGAGATCCTCTGGGTCACCCGTCCCGGCCATCCGCTGGTGGAGGGGATTACCGATCACATCACGCTGGAAAAGGAGGAGATGTATGGCGAGTTCTTCGACATCCCCGAGCCCGAGCAGACGGTGATGATCAGTTCCTTCGCCGGCGGCGAAGTCTGCCGCAGCCTCTGCGTCTGGACGCGCGGCCCCGCCCGCATCGTCTACTTCCGTCCGGGGCACGAAATGTTCCCGACCTATCACAACCCGACCATCATCAAGGTGATCGAAAACGCCTGCCGATACGCGGCCGCTAAGCCAATCGAGGCGCCGAGTTTCGGGAAACACGATGCCGGGTGGGTGGATGAGGTCAAGGCCCGATGAACTACCGAGCGACGAGTTGTGGAAGTGAGCCAGAGTCCCTTTTACAGAAAAACCGTGGCTGGCGGCTCGTTCCGTCGTGAACTTCGGGTTGCGGGCCGCAAATAAGTGCCGCCGGTGCCGTGACCGGCGGGCCGTGTGTGCGATGGGCAACCGCGCCGGTGAGGGCACCGGCGGCACTTTGATTCGCGAGCTACCCGCTGATTTAGATGGAGCGGCCCACTAGGCGCCGTCGTTCGGGCCGTGCGTAGCTTGGCCCTGGGTGAAACCGGCGACGCGATAACCGGCGGCCGCCACCGAATCGACCAGTTGGCCGACGTTCACCGCGGATCGATCGAACAGGGCCGAAACGAGCCCGCTATTGAAATCGACTTCGACCTCATGCACGCCGGGATGCGCCTGAAGCGCCTTGCGCAGCGCGAGCTCGCACTTGTGACAATGCATGCCCTCCACGCGAATCACCGCTAGCTGATCAAGGCTGACGTCAACTCCCATGAAGCTCCTCCGGAGTCCCCCGTTATCCCGATATACGGCCGATCCGGGCCGACGTTGGCACAACTGTGAATGACTTCCAGTCTCACCCCGATGGCGGGTTCCGGGACCTGCCGCGGTTCCCGTTGTTGATCAGAACCGATCGCATCCCGCGACGCATCGTCTGATCCGCGAGGCCCTCTCCCGGCCTCCGCCCCCGTTTGGGGGTGAAGCATCCAGATTATAGGCGGCGGGCGGAAACTCAACAGCGCGTTACGGAGAGCCGCCGGCCTCATTGCGATCAATTGCGCCGACGGGTCGTTTCAGCGCCGGGCCGGCGTCACTACAATGAGACGCACATGATCGTCCTCATCGATAATTACGACTCCTTCACCTACAACCTGGTCCAAAAGCTGGGTGAGGTGGCGCCGGCCACTCCAATTCGCGTCTTCCGGAACGACAAGGTCACCGTGGACGAGGTGGACGCGCTGAAACCGACGCACGTTGTCATTTCACCCGGCCCTTGCACACCGAAGGAAGGGGGCATTTCCAACGATGTCATTCGCGCCTTTGGGCCACGGATCCCGCTTCTGGGCGTCTGTCTGGGGCATCAATGCATCGGCTTCACGGCGGGCGCGGTGGTCGAGCGCGCAACCCGGCTCATGCACGGGAAGACGGATCAGATCCGCCACGACGGCCGCACGCTGTATCACGGGATGCCGAACCCCTTCACGGCCACGCGTTACCACTCGCTCATCATCCGCAACGGCACGTTGCCGGCTGACTACGAGGTGAGCAGTTGGACCGATCAGGAGGAAATCATGGGGGTCCGGCATAAGACGTGGCCGCTGGAAGGCGTTCAGTTCCACCCGGAAAGCTTTCTCACCGAGCAGGGGGAGCGATTGCTCGCAAACTTCCTGAAGAAGTAGCCGCCGGTTGCCGACCTACACCTTCGTACCGCCCGCGACAATGCGGTCGAGCCCCAGGAGGACCGCTAATTGGATCTTAATGTCCGAAGACTATCCATCCACTGTTCCCAAGTGATGCGGCCGATGGCCCGGAAGCGCGGGCGCGATTGGGGAAATATGTCCGAGGCAAACGTCAGTGCGGCATGCGCTTGCCGAAAGTGTGGCAAGCGCGTTCCATTTGACGTTCGGTTCAGCGGATTGTCAGTCAGGTGCTCCTGTGGCGGGTCGATCCCAATGGTCCCCGTTGCGGCAACGCCAGGAGAGTCCGCGGCGTCCGGTTCTTACTTGCCTCCTTCCACCGGCCCACATTCGAACAGTTCCAGGTCCGCAACGCTGCCGCCCATCTCATTGACCGCGCCGTCGCAGCAGGCGGCCGGCCCTCAGCGCTCGTCCCTGCCGCCGATGTCTCTGGAGCAGCAAACCCTGAACGAACTTCGCGCGGCGCTCGGCCGCCCCGCTCTTGCGACGCCGGGCCTTCCAACGCCGGGCCTCGCGACGCAGAGCCTTTCAACGCCGGCCGACCCGATCGCGCCGAAGCCGGCGGCCGCCAGGTCGCTCTTCACAACGCCGGCGATCCCGGCGCAGCACGCGGCCGCCCCGCCATCGGGCGCTCCGGAGCCCGCCACGGAAAAATCGACCTTGCCCGGCTTTACCGCGCCACGCTTCGCGGCCGCCAGCTTTGCGGGGCCGGCGCCGGAGAGCCCGACTCCCGCCGCCCCGCTCCCTGTCACGCCGGCCGCCGCGGGCACGCACTCGGGCGCGTCAGTCCCCGATGGAGCGGGAGCGGGCCTCGCGCCGGTCGATGATTGGGCTCGGCGCGGCGCCTGAGGTTGAGAACGAATTACCCCCGCCGTCGAACGCATACGATCGGCCGGCGCCTCGCGCCGCGGGGACCGAAGAAGACCTCTTCGCCCCGTCCCGCTTTGAAGCCCCGCGCGAGAGCGACGCGCCTCCCGAGCCCGCGCCCAAGGTCAAGCGGATCTCGGCTTTCGATGACGTGGAAGACGAGGAGGCCGCGCCGAGGCCGGCGCCGATGCGCGGGCGCGGCCGCCGCTGGCGGCGCGGCCGCGGCGGCCCGAATCTTCCGGACCACCTGATCGACAACGCGAAAGAAGCGGTCCGTCGCTATCGCGAAGTCATCCCGTCGCCGCGGCGGCGCGGAGCAGCAACGCAAGGACGAACAGGCGATCGCCCAGAACTATCTCCTCCCGCTCTTTGTCATCTGCGTGGGCCTGATGGCGAATTACGTTGAAGCGGCACTGTTCCTGGGACGGTGGCGATTCAACTTCCGCGACGCGACGACGTATGTGGTCGTCGATGTGATGGTCAACCTGATCCTGATCTTCTTTGCCCTGGTCGTCACATCGGGCATTATTAGCCATGGCCTGGGGGCGCTGGGGCCGGCGATGCTGAAAATCACCGCGATCGCGATCTTCCCGTCGGCGATCGCGGGCGTGGTTCGCGAGCAGTTCGGCGTACCCGGGTTCTTCATTTCACACGCGGTCGCATTCATCGCCTACTGGCTGTCGGTCAGGAACATGTTTGACATGGAGTTCGTCGAGGCCGGGATCTCGACGATCGTCCTGTGGATCATGCGGACCTGGGTCGGCGGAATGCTCTTCCTCCAGGTTTTCCGACCGACGATCACGGACAACCCGCGCTACAAGATCGCGCCACCCGCCCAGAGCACCACGATGCCGGCCGACGACGCGGGCCAAGGCCCCTCGGCGACGCAACCGGCCATTCTCCAGCCGATCGAAGCTGGCGGCCCCGCGCCAGCCGCCAACCCTTGATCGCCATTCAATCCGGCGTTTGAGCTCCGTGCCGTTTGCCCGATGGACGCTCGGCCGCATAGAGTGGGCGCCGCCCAGGGCTGGTTTGCTGCGCCGGCGCGGGTTCAACGAAGGAGGCTGGCATGGGGCAGTGGATCGTCACGGCGGTGGGCCCGGATCGGCCCGGGATTGTCGGGGAGCTGACCGGCCACCTCCACGACGCGGGCGCCAATATCCTCGACTCGCGGATGATTAACCTGCGCGGGCAGTTCGCCTTGGTGCTGCTGATGGAATGCGCGGAGGCGGCGGCGGCCCCCCTCGCGCGGCTCCTGCCGGAAGCGGCCGCCGGCATCGGCCTGCATCTCACCCTCACGCCTCAGACCGAAACGACCCGCCCGGCGGACGGCGTCCCCTATCGCCTGAAGACCTATTCAATGGATCGACCGGGGATCGTCCACAAAGTGACGCAACTGCTCCGGGATCGATCAGTGAACATCGAAGAACTGGTGACGCGACAGGAGTCGGCGGCTTTTGCCGGCACGCCGCTCTTTCTGATGGAGCTTCGGCTGACGGTCCCGAACGCGGTCCCGGTCCGCCAACTGCGCACCGAGTTGGAGCAGCTTTGCGACGCGCTCAATTGCGACGTCGATCTCGATCCGGCGTGAGAGGCTGTAGGTGTTCTCCTCGCTCTCACATCTATCTGTGGGAGAGGGTTGGAGTGGGGGCTTGTTCTTCGATCAATGGTCTGGCGGAAACCGAAGCGGGATCCCGTGCCGTGACCGAACTCGTGCGGCGGCAACGCGGGTCAGCCGAACAGGCGCCCCTTCAGCAGTCCGATAGCGCTTTGGACGACACCGTGATCGGCGGGGACTTGCCCGTTCGGCGTGAGCCGATTGACCAGGTCGGGCAGGATCTGCGCCAGGTGCGACGCGACCTGTTCCTTGGGGATGCCGAAGCGGGAGGCGAGCTGCGCGATCTGATCGACGCCGAGCGCGCTGGTCACATGGTCGCCGGTGATCGTTTGATTGGGGCCGTTCCCGACCCACGAATCCACGGCGTTGCCGAGACCGGCCGCCCGGAACTTGTCGAGCATGCCGCCCAGGCCGCCGGTGCCGGAGTTTCCGATCATCGACAGCGCTTCGTCAACCAAGCCGTGATGCGCGGACGCATCGGCCTGTTGCGACGCTCCGCCCCCCACCGCGCTCAGCAGCCCATCCAGAAGTCCCATGATCTGCCTCTCTCTCTAAGATGCCTCACGAAAGAGCCACCCACAACACGCGCGGCGCTTGTCCCGACCCGGAGACCCCCGGCAGCACTCGAAATTCCACACGCCAGGCGTCGCACCAGTGCGCTGGGACCGAATGAATAAACTTCCAGTTGACCTTCGCCATCGCGGCGAGCAGATCTTGGGCTTCCGGTGTGACAACTCGACGACCGTATCCACGCCGGCCGCTTCGAGCAACTCCGCAAATTGCCCCGCGATGGCTTTCATCTAAGTATGCAGAAACCGATGAGCGATGACAACTTTCTGCTGTTTTCACGAGCTTCCAGGGTAGCCGCAGGTGCCGATCGGCAGTCACGCCAGGACGCGAGAATTCTCGAATTCTGCTGGCAACGGCCCCGTCAGCGCGTATTCTTGCAAACCAAAAGCGCGAAAAGCTGTCCGGCTTATGCCGGGCTCATCTCGGCGGATGGGGCGTGGCGCCCCCTTTAGAACGTTTAACTGGAGACGAAAGATGATCGGTTCTGCATGGTGGAAACGGGTCGGCGTGATGGTCCTCGGGGCTTCGCTTGTGGGGCTTCCAGTCGTCGCGCGCGGAGCGGACAAGACCGCGGCAGCGCCCGCGGCGGCCGCCGCGAAGCCCGCGGTGAAGATCGACATCAATACAGCGACCCCAGACGAACTGGATGACCTGCCCGGCGTCGGCGATGTGACGGCCAAGAAGATCATCGACAACCGCCCCTATAAGACGGCGGCCGACCTCTCCAAAGCGGGCCTGTCGGCCGCCAAGATCGCTAAGATTGCCCCGATGATCACGTTCGGCGCAGCCTCGGCCGCGGCGACGGAGAAGCCGGCGGTCGCGAAGCCCAGCGCCGAAAAGCCCGCCCCCGAGAAGCCCGTTGGCGAAAAGCCCGTTGCCGAGAAGCCCGCCGGCGAGAAGCCTGCGGACAAAATTGACCTCAACACCGCATCGGCCGACGACCTGGAAGAGCTGCCCGGGATCGGTCCCGTCACCGCGAAGAAGATCATCGACAACCGCCCTTACACAAAGGCGGAAGACCTTTCCAAGGCGGGCCTTTCGGCCGCCAAGGTTGCGAAGCTCGAGCCGCTCGTCTCGGTCGGGAAGGCCACCGCCCCCGCGATGGCTGAGAAGCCAACGAAGCCGGCGAAGATAGACACCGAAAAGCCCGCCGCCCCGGCCACTGTTGCCGGCGGCAAGGTGGATCTGAACACGGCGACGGAGAAAGAGCTCGAAGCGCTCCCTGGCGTCGGCCCGGCGACGGCGAAGAAGATCATCGCCGGCCGCCCGTATGCCAAGGTGGAGGACCTGACCAAGGCCGGCCTGACCGAGAAGACGATCGCCAAATTCGAGTCGGAGGTATCCGTCGCCGGCGGCGCCGAAAAGCCCGCCATGGCCGATCCGAAGACCGCCGCCAAGCCGGACAAGACGGACAAGACGGACAAGACCGAGACGCCCGACAAGACCGCGGCCGCCACCCCGCCCGCTGGCAAGGACCAAGTCTGGGTCAACACCGACAGCGGCGTCTATCACAAGCCCGGCGACGTTTGGTACGGCAAGACCAAGGTCGGCAAGTACATGACCGAGGAAGAAGCGAAGAAGGCCGGCTTCCGCGAATCGAAGTAAGCGTCGGTTGAGCGGCCGATGGGGAAAATGCCAGACGCGAGCGGTAACCCTCCCGGGCCGCTCGCGTCTTTTTTGCGATCTGGTGAGTCCTTCGTTGAGGGTGTATCGCGGGTGCTGTCGGTTCAGGGATGCCGTCTGATTTCATCGACATCGACACCGGCCGGCCGCGACACACCGAGTGTGAGTCCATCAATGTTACGAAAAGAATCCTTGCCGGTGGTCCCTGCGCCGCGCAGCTCGCCAATGCATGGGGATCTCATCCGGCGTGCCCTTGTGTGCGGTCAGCTATTCCGCCGGTGAGGGCGCCGGCGGCACTATCATTCTCCCGCCGGGGCCCCTACTCACCGAGGGACCAGATCATCGGCCCGATCCGTTGATCGCTCCCGGCGACCGCGGAGTCTCCTGCCCCTCGCTACCTCCCATCCGCAGCGGCCCCGCGGTCGGGGACCGTCACCTCGACGTCGTCTGGCGGCGTGGGCTCGATCTGCTCGATGCCCGGCTCCCGCCATCGGCCGGGAGGCGGCAGCGGGCGGGCCGGACCGGCGGCGGCGTAAAGAAGCGCCACGACCCCGAACAGCGCCACCAGGATCGAGACCACAACAATGGCGGCAACGACGACCCCCGGAAGGATCCGACCCACGCGGCGGCCGTCGCCGACGGTCCCGGCGATCGCCTTCGGCGGCCGATGGACCGCCTGCCAGCAGGCGCGCACGATCAAGAAATCGACGACGATGCACGCCGCGACCCCAATGAAAGTCGCCGCACGGGGGTGGATCAATAGCGCGTTCGCGAGCCCGGTCAGCACGCCTGATGGCCTTTGCCCGACACCCGGCGGCATCGAGTAAAAGTCCACCAACAGCCCAGAAAGCGTCACGAACGCGCCCAGGATGATGCCGTCCAGCATCAGCAGCGGGAAAACGAGCCCGTCGAACAGCGCCAGCCCCATCCCATAGAGGCGGCGGGCCGATCGCCGGATCGAGGTGACCGCAACCCACCCGCACACCGTCACCCCCAGCGGGGCTGTCGCTCCCATCGCCGCGATCGCCACCAGAAAGATCTTGAGCGCCATCAGACGCCGCGGCGGCCCGCCGAACTCGCCGAAGGGCAAGCGCGCCGCCCTGAACCCATAGATCAGACACGGCACAAACAAGAAGAAGACCGCCCACACCGCCCCCACGATCGCGGAGCGCGAGAGCGCGGCGCGCCGCCGGGGGCCGGCATGCCGGGGGTCATCACGTATCGCTCGACGGGCGATGGCGGTGATGGCGCTGGCGTGAGCGGCGACGGCGATAGTGGAGATGGCGGTAGTGGAGACGGCGGCCCTGGCGGCGGCGCGTCAGCGGCGATGGTTTCCACCTGGGTCTTCATCACCGTCGCGCTGGCGTAGCGGCGGTCGGGGTCGGCGCTCATCGCCCGAAGAACCACTTCATCAAGCCGCACGTCAATCCGCACCTTGTGGCTCGGCGGCTGGAGTTGATTCCCCGGCAGCTCGCCGGTCAGCATCTGGTAGAAGACGACGCCCAGCGCGTAGATGTCCGCACGATGGTCCACGCCCGCCGGGTGCGCCGCCTGTTCGGGCGCCATGTAGCGCGGCGTGCCGACAATTTTCCCCGACTCGCTCATCAAGGCGACGCTCACGGCGGCCGCCACGCCAGGCAGTGGAGGCTCGTCCGACTCGGTGATCTTGGCGAGGCCGAAGTCGGCCACCTTCACCCGGCCGCGACGGTCCAGCAGGATGTTCTCAGGCTTGATGTCACGATGGACGACACCGTTGTCGTGCGCGTATTGCAGGGCGTCGCAGACCTGCGGGACGATCGCCAGCGCCTCGCGCGGCTCGACGCGGCCGGCGTCCAGCAGTCGCCGCAGGTTCACCCCGTCCACGTACTCCATCAGGAAGTAATAGAGCCCGGCGTCGGTCCGCCCGAACTCAAATAGCGTGACGATGTTCGGATGGCTAAGCCGCGCCAGAGCGCGGGCCTCCCGCATGAAACGCTCGGCGAAAGCAGGGTCGTGGCCGATGTCGGGCGGGAGGATCTTCAGCGCCACCACGCGGCCGAGCTGCGTCTGGCGCGCCTTATAAACCGCCCCCATCCCGCCGCGGCCGAGCAGCTCCATCACTTCCACGCCGGAAAACTGCGCGGCCAGCGCCGTCGGCGAGGGCGGTTCCCACTGCGCGCCGTGGCGGCCGGTCTCGCTGAAGCCGACGGTCGCCGACTCCATCCCCCGCTTCAGAAGGCACCTGGCGCAGAGCCCGCGCGGTTCGGCGCCGGTAAGGATCGATCCGCACGATGGGCAATACGTAGGGTCTGGCATGCAGGCGCTCCGAATCAAATCCCCTGCCCTGTCAGAAGCGAACGCGCCGAAAACCTTACAGGCACCCCATCAGCTCGCGCAGCTCGTCTTCGACAAGCAGCGGGCCTGAAACAGTTTGCGCGATCTCGGCGCGGAGCATTTCCCGATACCGCTTGCGCAGGCGATGCGCCGCCGTCTGGAGAGCGCCTTCGGTCGTCCCCAGGGTCGCGGCGATGGGCCCGTAGCCAGTGGTGACCTCGCCGGTGAGCGTGCCCTGCAGCGCGTCAAACGTGGCGGCCAGGCCGCGGCCGGCGTACTCGGCGCGGAGCATGCCGACGACGTGCTCCAGCAGCGTCAGGGCCCAGCGGCGATTGAAGGCCTCGTCGGGCGTCTGGGCGCTGGCGAGGCTCATCCCATAGCCCGACTCGGCCTCGCCGGCACTCAGACTAAAGGTCCGCACGCCTCCGCCGCGTTTGAGCGCCCGTTCCTTGTCGCGCTCGTTGGAGACGTAATGCTTCAACGACGCGAGGACGAACGAGCGAAACTTCCCCTTGGCGGCGTCAACGCCGCGCAGGTCGTTGCGCTCGATGAGCCGGGTAAAGAAAGCCTGGGTCAGGTCCTCGGCCGCCTCGGGCCGATGGCCGTTGCGCCGCAGGTAAGCATAGAGGGGCGGCCAATAGAGGCGGGCCAGCTCTTCCATCGCCCGGCGATGAGCGGGGCCTGTCGGTTCGTCGCGTGCCGCGACGATAAGGCTCCAGCGCGTCTCGGCGAAGGCGGGCGGCCGCAATGAGGCGGAAGGTTTCTCGACGAACTTCACGCGGCGAGTCTACCTGATTTTTCGAGCGTGGATGGGCGAGCTTTCGGGAGGCCGCTTTCATTGTTCGCCACTGTCCGCCTCGCCCGGCTTTGGCGGCGGGTATTTCGCCCGGAAGGACGCGAACCCCGGCGATCGCAGGGCGGGGCCGATATCCGGGTCGGAGTAGAGGTCGGCAAACTCTTCATCGCCATCGTCGATCAGCACCGAAGCGTCCTTGGTGGCATTCGCGGCGTCGCCCGTGGCGGCATGAATCATCAGCAGGTGCCACATGCTGGGCTCGGGCTCTTTCGCGACCGCCGCGCGGGTTCCCTGCGGCGCGTCGTCGGGCATTTGTGCGATCGATTGCTTCTGCAGGTCAGCAAGACGCCGGGCGGCATCCATCGCCTCGACGCGGGCGCCGGCCGCGTCGCCGGAGAATGCTTTCGCCCGCACGATCGCGTCCGCAAAGTCAAATCGTCGATCGGCGTCGGCAAGTAGCTCCGCGCGGTGATCGTCGAGCAGTCGAACGGCAGCCTTGTACTGGCGGCGCCCAAGCATCAGTTGGCTGCTCCAATAGAAGACGCTGGGCTGGTTCGGCCCGATGCCCGCCTGCATCGCGATCAGCTCGCCGAGGTCGTCGAATCGTCGGGTCGCATGGGCCCGTCTGGCAAGCTGGTTGAATGTCGCATCACGCCGTTCGGGCGTTTCGTCCTGCCAGGCGAAGCGCCATCGACCGGCCGCAAGGCGCTCTTCGACGCGTGCCCAGCGGTAACGCTCGGAGACGGGCGCGACTTGCGTCGAGACCGATCCCCCCGAAGCCACAGCGGCAGCCAGGCCGCGGCTGTACGCTTCGTCCGCCGCGGGATAGTCGCCGGCGGCTTCGAATGCTTTCCCGTCGTACAGGTCGAGCAACGGCTCGCCCGGCACGCTGGCGCAATGCGCGGCGACCAGCGCGTGCAGCTCGGCCGCGTGCGGTTTGCCCCACAGGCGCCCCGCGAACCATTTGAACGCCTCCGCACGGTCCGGCGCGGCCTCGTAGCCTCGAAGCACCTGTCCGGCATCGGCGCGGGCCTGGAAGTAGAGGTCCAGGAACTGCTCGCGCTTAGCCGGTTGCTCGTCGGGGATCGCCTTCAGGTGCGGCTCGAGCAGGTCGGCCGCTTCGGCGTGCTTCTTGTCGGACTGAAGGACTGACGCCTGGTAGTACGCCCCCCAGGGGTCATCGGGTTGAACGGATTGGAACGCGGCGACGAAATCGGGCAGGATCGACCTGTGCCGCAAACGGCCGATCGGCTCGGCGAGCTTATAGAAAAGATCGCGCGGCTTGTGGGCGCGGGCGAAGCGCTCGGTCAGGGCGGCCGCCCGCTTTTCCGCCGGAAGCACGATCGCCAGGCCCTTGAGCGCGTCGGCATTGTCTCGGTCCTCATCAAGCACGCGCCCGAATGCGACGGCGGCCAATTCCGGCCGCCCCAGGCCGAATTGGCAATCGCCGATGAGGTCTTCGATCAATGCGTCGGTCGCGTATTCCTCCCGATAATGCGTGGCGTCCGCCAGCGCCTCGGCGAAGCGCCCCTGGTTGTCCCGCACCCTGCCGCGCAGCCAGAACGCGAACGGGAAGTCCGGTTGCAGGCGGATCGCTTCGTCGAGGAGCGTGGACGCCCGGGCAAAGTCCTTGCGGCGCATGGAGGACAGGGCGCTGAACGCCTTCATCGTCGCCTCGATCGGCGCAGGCGGGCCCGACGGGAAATCAGCTCGGGCCGACTCCGCCGCCTCCACCGCCGCCTGAAGGTTCGCCGCGTTGCCGCTCGTCGCGGCCCGGGTCACGCCGTCATACGACGGAAGCAGCCCGGCCCACGGCGCGGAACGCTCGGCCGCCGCCCACTCTCCGCCCACCACCGTCGTCTCCCGCGTCCCGTCGATGAACTCAAAGTCGTACCAGCGCGGCTCTTCATAGCCATTGCATCGAACCCAGAACCGCAGTTCCGTGGCGGCCGCTCCGCCGGCGGTTTGCGCCCGCAGGAAAACGGACGCGTCATAGCCGCCGGACATCGTCGTTGAGGGGTTAAATCGGATTCGAACGATCCGATGCGAGACCCATCCGCCCCGGGAAGCCAGCGGGCCGACTTTCATCAGGCTGGAGTTGATCCCCTTGAGGTATTGCTCCCGCAAGGAGGTGGTCCCGAAGGAAATCATCCCCCCTTCCGCGACGCGGTCAAGAAAGCCACTGGCGTCAAAGGTGCGCTGAAGCAGGCTTCGGTCCTTTCGCACGGCCGCGTCCCGGACGTTCTCGATCAGGACTGCGATCCGCGTCATCGCCTTGCGCTGGTCCGGCGTGGCGGAGGCCGCCCCGTCAACGGCGTCGATCTGCCGGGAAAACGCCTCGGCCGCCTTCGCTTCCCGACGTGCCTGCGGGCTGTTGTGGCGCCACCAGGACGCCCACCCGACCCCCAGCAGCAGCGCCAGCAGAGCGCCGGCGGTGATCCGAAGCGTCAGCCGGCGCCGCTGCCGGCGCCGGACGGCCGGGTCAACCGGCGGCAGGAGCGGCCGCGACGGGATTGCGGGGCCGGCGGCCCAGGCGGGCATCGGGGGCGGCGCCATCACCGGTATCGGGGGCGGGGCCGTCGGCGACGAGACGGGGACAGGCGGCGGCGCCGTCCGTCCCGGCAGGAGAGACACTGCCATAGGCGGTGGCGGCGCCATCGGCCGCGAGCCCGTTGCCGATGGGGCACGCTCCGCCTCGGGCGGGGTTCCGGGGACAGGGTTTGACATGCGCGAGGCCCCTCTTTGAGCGACAACAGGTCAACGCGCGACGACGCGGCGACCAACGGCGTGCGAGATGATCCATGAACCGGGCGGCCGGTTCAACTGATCCGCGGCCGGGCCTGGCGGCCGGCCACGCGTATAGGCATGGGGCCAAGCCTCCCCTACAATCACCAACCGGAGTCGATTTGAACGAGGTCGCCGAATGTCGTGGATCGAGAACCGTTTTGAAGAAGGCCTGATCGTCACCAGCATGGACTTTGCCATCAACTGGGGGCGAAAGAACTCGCTGTGGCCGATGACGTTCGGGCTCGCCTGCTGCGCGATCGAAATGATGGCGATCGGCGCATCGCGGTTCGACCTGGACCGCTTCGGCGCCGGGGCCTTTCGAGCGACGCCTCGGCAGGCGGACCTGATGATCGTCGCGGGGACGGTGAACTATAAAATGGCCAGCCGGGTGAAGCGGCTCTACCACCAGATGGCCGACCCGAAGTACGTCATCGCCATGGGCGCCTGCACCATCGGCGGCGGGCCGTATTTCAAGTGGGGGTACAACGTCGTGAAGGGCGTGGACCTGATCGTGCCGGTCGATGTCTACGTCCCCGGCTGCCCGCCCCGCCCGGAGGCGCTGATGGAGGGGATCATGCGGCTCCAGGACAAGATCGCCGCCAAGTCGATCGGCGTCCCCCGCCCGGTTCGCGTGCCGGTCGATGCGCCGGATGCCGTCGGGCCACTATTGCCCGCGCCGGCGATGGGATGAGGATGGGCGCTTTTACTGAAGGTTACTCATGCCGCGCTGGGCATTTTTGCTGCTCGCCATTCCCGGGCTGACGCTGCTTATCGGCGTAGTGATCGCCTTCCTCTTCACCGGCGGCCGCTTGCGGAAGGCAAACGAGTTGCCGAAATCGACGGGCGAAGAAGAGACGATCAGCGCCGACGACCGCCCATCCGCATAGCGGCCGCGCCGGGGAAACACTCGTTCAAGATCATCGGGCGGAGCCCAGGCACCTGAATCGTCCCCAGTCGCTCCTTGACAGCGGCCGCACCGCGGTCCGAACGTCGCCCGTCCCCTGGTCAGGAGGTGACGGGGCACCGGTCAGCCCTGCGCCCGGTGTGGACCGGGGCGCGGTCCCCTACTCCCATCGCCTTCACTATGTCGGGTTCTCCTTACCATCTGCTACCGACCCGCATTCGGGGCAGCGCTCTGGAGTAGCGCGCAGATCGTATCCGCAGCGACGGCAGGTTCCTGCGATGCGACGGGTGAACCGGCGACAGATCGCCGCGAGGGCGGGTATTGAAAAGACCGCGGCGAGAAGGGTGGGGAACCAAAAGGGAAGTTCCACCGCGAATGCGAGCGTCTTCAGGTCTTGGAGCCGCGGGACCCCGGTAACGGGGACGGTGGCAGTATCATAACTTTGTGAAGCGACAGGATTTCCCGCGGCGTCAAGCTCCCAAATGTCAGCGGGAGCCCTGTCCTCGGGCCCCCGATCTCGCCACATGCTGTAGCGGAAAAAGAAGCCGAACCTCGCATCGCCGTTCGGTACGCCAACATCGGCCACAGGCGAGCTGAAGTGAGACAAAGGAACGGACTGCCCGTAAAGGGAACGGTGCCACCGAAGCGCAAACACCCTCCCACGACCCGTTACAATCTTAGTGAAAGGCTCCCCCTCTCGTCGCGTGGCGCTCGAAGGGCTGGACCATTGAACATCATCTGAACGAACGTAGCTGAGAGCCCATCCCCCGGCGCAGAGAAGACAGCATCCTGACGATAACCCGCTCAGACCCATCCAAAAAATGCGCAGCAGCGCTTCCAACGGCCCAAGGGCATTCCCCGTGTCAATCGTCCCTGTCAACCCGCCGATACGCGGCGGGCGCGGCTGCTCGGCCTACTGGTTCTGATACGCGTAGTACGTCTTGATGCTGCTCCCGTAATACCCGCCGCCTTGCGAGCGGACGGCGTTCAGGATCACGCCGAGGTGCTCCGCCTTGACCTTGCGGAGTTCGTCGCGGAGCCGCATCAGGAGGCCGCGGCTGTTGCTGCGGGCGCGGACGACCGTAATCACGCCGTCCACGCGCGGGGCCATGGCGATCGTGTCGGAGACGACCAGCAGCGGGCCGGTGTCGAAGATCACGTGGTCGTACTCTTCGAGCGCCCGTTCGATGAAGTCCAAGAAGAGCTGGCTTTCAAGCAGTTCGGTGGGGTTCGCCGGCCGCTCGCCGCTGACCATGACCGACAGGTTCGGGACTTCGGTCTCGTGAACGGCTTCCTCGAACAGGGCAATGTCATTCAGAACATCGCTGAAGCCGGTGGTGTTGTCGATCACGAATGTCGTATGCAGCATCGGGCGGCGGAAGTTCGCATCCACCAGCAGGATGCGGCGGCCGTTGAGGGCGAGGCCCGCGGCGAGGTTCGTCGCGACGACGCTCTTGCCATCCCCGGGGCTTGGGCTGGTGACGATCAGGCTGCGCGGTGTCGAGGGCGGCGGCGTGGTGCAGCTTCGTTCGCACTTGGCGGAAACTCTCGGCGACCATCGACTGCGGGGCCTGGACGATCGCCAGCGCAAGCTGGGCATTGGCCGATTGCGGGTCATCCTGCTCGTGCGGCACCATGCCCAGAAGCGTGAGGTGGCCGACCTTGTCGATGTCCCGCGGCGAACGGACGGTGTTGTCGGTCAACTCGCGGAGGAAGGCGATGCCGATGCTGCAGCGCGAAGCCAAGCATGACCGAGATCGGCAGGATGACCGACAGCCGCGGGAAGCTGGGCCGGTCGGGCCGCTGGGGTGGGGAGCTCCAGTCGGCCGAGCCCCACTTGGCTTCCATGTCGAACTGGTTGATCTTGCGAATTTCGTCTTCGAGCCGCGAGATCTTTTCGCGGAGGTCATGCTCGCGGCCCTGGAGGGTGCGGTAGTCGTTCAACGTCGCATTGAGCTGGCCGAGCTCACCGCTGATCTGGCGGACGAAGGTATCGACGCGGGAGAGGTTGGCGTTGGAGGCGGTGATGGCGTTCTGAAGCTCGGACTTCATCCCTTCGGTGAAGACGCTCTTCAATTCTTCGCGTTCCTCATCCAGCTTCATCTTGAACGCGGCCTTGCGACGCTCGTAGGCGATGACGGTTTCATGGTGGTCGCCAAGGTTGCGACGGAGTGAGTCCAGCTCAATGTCAAAGTCGTCAACCGTCCGCTTGTACGAGGCATAGGTGCCGGAGTTGCGGATCTGGGCGTCCACCTCGGCGGGCGTTCGGCCTTCTTCGAGGGCATGCGTCAGGCTGCCGAGGCGGCTTTCGAAGCCGGCGATCTCGCTTTGGATGCGGAGCTTTTCCTCGAGGACCCGGTTGAGCTGCAACTGCTTGCCGTTGAAGCTCAGGAACGTACCGACCTGATCGACGCCGAGGGCGTTTTCCTTCGAGCGGAGCTGGCGGATGACTTCTTCTTCCAGCTCGGTCTTGAGGAGGTTCCGTTCTTTCGTGAGCAGGCCGATCTTCTTTTCTTCCGACAGCCGCTGAATGCTCTTCTGCTTTTCGACGTGCTGGTCGCCCAGCTCCTGCACCATGGTGCGGGCGTCATCCGGGTCGGCGCAGGTGAACGCGAGCTTAATGAGGGCCGAGCCGGCAATCGGTTCGGCGTCAAGGTGCTCGTTGAGGTCTTCCTTCGCGAGGTCGATACGGTTGCGGTAGTAGTCAAACCAGTGCGTCTGGCGGATGGCGCTGTCGGGGCGCTGGATCGCCTCCATGAACAGCGTCTCGTGCTTAAGGACCTGGACCTGAGTGTTCTTCTGGATGTCGATTTCCTGTGGGTTCGCGTCGCCGGCAACCTGGCCGGGGCGGGGCATTTCACTGCGCGTGTGAACCTGCAGGAAGCCATAGGCCGTGTACTTGGGGGCGTGCTTGGCGAGAAGGCGGTTGACAAAGAACCCTGCGACGGCCGAGACGCAGACCATCGCGATGATCAGCCAGAGGTTGGACCGCAGGACGCGCCAGACATCCGCCCCGGTGAGCCCTTGCTGGATTACCGGCCCGGCGACACCGAACGGACCCATATGCGGGCCCATCGGCATTTGTGAGGGGATCGCGAGGTGCGACGGGACCACGGGGCGAGGCAGTCGCATCGTGGCGGTCTGAGGCAACGTCGTCATATTGTTCCACTCCTGCCGAACCGCGCCGGGCGGTGCCGATACGCCGCACGCCCGTCACCCTCGCACGCCCACGGCCGTCACCCCCGTCTCGCCCCCGCGCCGTCAGCCCGACGGCCACTCGCGACGCCCGGGGACGATCAACCAGACCGGCCGCCGCGGCCGACATCGATCGCCACTCCGGAACTCAACGCAGCAAATCTCCGCTCGCCCAACCACACCGTGCCGCCACCCACACCTTACGAGGCGGATCCCATTCCAGTGATCGATTATGCCTTAGCCCGAGGGACTGTTACGGCGAAAACATTCACATGGTTCACAAACTGCGAGGCATCCGGGAAAGTCCCTTGCTGGATGATCGGCCGCGTAGCGTCCGTCGATCCGTTGGTGCTATCAGCGCACCGGCCGCCCGCCGTTATCGGCCCTAACAGCGTTGCGGCCGAACCACCCATCGTGCTAAGCCCCCCGTCTTGTCGTCGCCGACGCCAGCCCCGTGAAATATACCACACTCGCTCGACGCGCTATCAAGAATCCGGGTCCGGGCCCGCATGAGCTACGCCAGCGATCAGAGGATCGCCAGGCACGCTCCTCTTGTAACGACAACGTCAGATAAACATTGCATCGGCGCAGGAATTCCGGGCACCCCGGATAAAGGCTCATTTCGCCGCGGCCATCTCGATCGCACGGGCGAGAGCGGTTTGGATCTTGTCCTTAAGGGCCGAATCCACCGGGTCCTTGCCCGCTTCCTGTTCACGGATCAGCTCGTTTGCCTTCGTGAGAACGTCGCGGGCGACAGCCGCATTGGGGGTCGGCGGCTGGAGATAGGCAAAACCAAGGTGATAGCGGCCCTCAATGAAGCGGCCGGCGGTATCCCGGTCAACCACTGTCGTCAGGATCTTGATCCCCTGTTCGACATCGCCGCCACCGCACCGGGCCAAAACCCACCCATGGGTATCGAGAATGACCATGCTCGGGTCGTCCGCCCACCGCACCAGCTCGTACGCCCGCGAGCTGTACTTACGAGCCTCGAACGGCCCGCCGCCGTCGGCGGCCGGAATGTTTTCCGCCAGGTCGAACGCAACGTTGTTGAGCGACACCAGGTCCTCGGGCTGATACGAAAGGATCTCAAGGTAGGCGTCGCGCGCCTTCAGGTAGTCCGGCTTCGCCTGCGAGCGGCAGATGTCGGCTTTGGCGCGGAGGATCGGGACACGGCGATCCGGCACCTTGTTGGCCGGGTCGGCCAGCATCGTTTCGACGCCCGCCAGGGCCGCGGGAAAGTCGCCCTTGGTCCGCAGCAGCGATGCCTGAAGCAGCCGCCAGCGGTTGTCAGGGTCGTTTGCAAGCAGCGGTTTGAGCCGTTGCAAGGCGGTGTCGCCACCGACGTTGCTCGCAATCGCCCGGAGGATGAACTCATATTGCGTCGCGTCGTCGCGCGGGCTCGTCACGGCCAGCGCCTTGGTGAACTCGGCGATGCTGGCATCGCGAGTCCCCACGTGCGCGAGCGCCAGGCGCGCTGGTGATGGAGCCACCATTCGTTGTGCCCGTTGTCGAGCATCTGCCCGGTCTGTTGAACCACCGCGTTGTAATCCTTGAATTGCAGCAGGATGTCGTGGAACTCGCGGCGGTAGTCCATGTTGTCAGGGACGAGCTCCATCAATCGGTACCACATGAGGATCGCGTCGGCCGCCGTCGCTTTATGCGACGGGACCATCCCCGACAGGGCCAGCGCGTGCTCCCGCGCCCAGGTGGGGTCGCTTCGCAGCACAGGGTCGGCCTCGGCGGAGAGGCAGAGCTTCAGGACCAGGTCCCACTTGGGGGGGTGCTGCCCGCGATAGAGCCGGATCAGCCCCAGGCGGACTTCCCGATTACCCGGGGAATGGCTCAGCGCGTCAACCAGGTCTTCGATCGCAAGGTCGGCCCGGCCGGTCTTCTCGAACATCTCGCCGAGGAGAATATGGACCTGCATGTTCCGCGGCGACTTGTCGCGCAAGCCGCGAAGCAGCGTGATCGACTGCTGCATGAGGTTCTGGCGGCCCTGCGCGTTGTCGGCGTGCAGCTTGGGGATCGCCAGCGCCTTGAGGTAGACGGCCGCCTCGTTCCGGGGGTCGCGGGCGAGGACGTGATCGAGCTCCTTCATCGCCTCTTCCGGCTTGCGTTCGTCGATCAGAACGCTAGCCAGCAGATTGTGCAGGTCTGACGAATCGCTCTTGGCCAGGGCCGCCTCCAGGCCCTTCTTGGCCTCGTCCGACTTGCCCTGGGCGATGAGGATTTCCAGCCGCTGCCGCTGCACGCGAGGGTCGCGGGCCGCGACTTCCGCCGGGATGCCGTCAAGCGTCGCGGTCGCCTTCTGGAAGTTATGCTCGTTGGTCAGGACGGACGCGAGTCGGAGGCGGAAATCGATGCCCGCCAGCACCGACGCGTCCGTTCGCGGCCGCATGGCGTCGGACTTCACGCATGCATAGGTCAGGTATTCCTCAGCCTTGGCGAGCTTTCCCGCGCGGGCGTAGTACTCGGCGAGGATGGAGCTGGGCTCCGGGTCTTCGGCCTTGTCAGCACGGGCGAAGAGTTTCAGCAGGACCGCTTCGCCCTCGGGGAACTTGTGGTCGTAATGGTCCATCTCCGCGATCTGGCTGTAAAACCGGGCATCGTCGGGGAACCTGGCCTGCCCTTGCTGCAGCGTATCAATCGCCTTGGCCAGATGGTCCTGGGATTCGGCGACCTTGCTGATCGCCTCATACTGGGCGGCGTGGAAGTATGCCTTGGCGAGAGACAGATAGTCGTCCGCCGTCACGCGCTGCTGGTCCAGGGCGTTCTTCAGGATCTCCTCGCGATCGGGGATCGCCAGGTTCGGGTCGTCGAAATCGACGAGGTGGTTCAGGTACATCTCGCGGATGTTCAGGTCGTTGGGGTACCACTTGCGCGCTTCGGCGAGCTTGACTTTCACCGCTTCCGGCCGGTTCAGCTGGTAGTAACATTCGACCAGCGCCCGCATGGCGTCGTAGTGCCCGGGCTGACGCTTGGTCACCTCGAGGTAGTCCTGTACGGCCTCGTCGAACTTGCCGCGGGCCTGAAGGATCTGGGCAAGGGTGAACCAGCTTGAGGAGTACTCCTTGTAGCTTTCGGTGAGCTGACGCGCGAAGCCTTCGGCCGCCTCCAGGTCGCCCTTGGCGCCGGCGAGGCGCTCGCGATAGACCAGGCCGTCGCAATGGTCGGCGTTGAGCTTGGCCAGGCTTTCAACGACCGGCCCGGCGGCATCAAATCGCCCGCGGCCGACGAGGTACTGGAAGTACAGGTCCAGCGCCTTCAGGTCGTCGGGCTTGATGCGCAGGGCGGCTTGCAGGTGCCCCTGGATCCTGTCCGCGTCGCCGCCCGGCCCGCTCTCCAGCTCGACCATCTGCATTTCCCGGGCGAATGGGTCGGTCATCTTCTCGGCGAGCCGCTTGCGGATGTCGTACATCTCGGCCGGGAGCGCGCCATCAAGCCGCGCCTTGGCGATGGCCAGCGACGGGTCGTCCGGCTTGGCCCGCAGCGCGTCGGCAAGCACGGCCCGCGCGGAGTCCTTCATGTCGCGGGAGAGGTAGATGTTGGTCAGCGCCGTGACGGCGTTGACGTCGGCGGAGTCTTCGGCGAGGACCAATTTAAAGAGCCGGATCGCCTCTTCGGACTTGCCGATCGCGTGGGCGACGTTCGCCTTGGTCAGCCGCTCGGTTCGATCGGTTTCCGGGAGCTTCATGTAGGCGGCTTCGCGCTGGCGAACAATGCCGTCGTCGGTTCCGCTGGTGGCGAGCGAGACCATGTCCGCCAGGCGCGCCACCTCGGGAAGGTTGGGCGCGATGCGCTGCAGGATGTTGAGCTGGTTGACAGCGCCCTGAAGGTCGTTCGCCTGCAATAGGATCTGCGCGAGCATGAGCCGGGGCGGGGCGGCGCGATCCAGTTTGGCAACCACCTGCTCCAAGCGCTCGCGCCAGCCCCGGCTGGCCCGTTCCGATGTACGCGCGGGCGAGCTGGAAGAGCAGGTCGTAGTCGGTCATCGCCGGCGTCATCTGACGCGCGGCCTCTTCCAGGACGCGGACCGCCTCCACGTACTCGTTTTTCATCAGGTGGACGCGCCCCTCCAGGTCCAGGAGCTGGATCGCCCGCGGAGAGTAGAGGCGGCGGAGCTTGTCGAAGCCTTCCTCGATCTGGTCTTCGAACGCCTTCCGCTTGGGCGCGTCCGTGGTGGACATCCACTCGGTCATCCGGAGCCGAATCAGCTCCCCCACCGTCTGCGCCTGAAGCTCGCGCAGCACCAGCGCCTTAAACCCGCTCAGGCTCTCGGTCGCGACCATGTCCTGGCTCAGGATCCTGGCGGCGTCATCCCGGTTGGCTTGCAGCTTGGCGGGGTCGGTTTCGCGCTTGTTCTCCAGCAGGCGCGCCATGGCGAGGCGGGCGCGCTGGTCGTCGCGGTGGGCGTCGTAGAATCCGCGGACGATCCCCTCGGCGACCTTGTCATTCCCGCGCTCGCTGGCCCAGTTGGCGGCCGTGAACTGGATCTCTGCGGCCATCGGGTCCTTCGCCGGGTCGAGCTTTGCCGCCAGCGCCTGGGCGCGATTCAGCGCGTCATCGGCAAGCTTGGCATATTCTTCGACGCGTTCCTTGACGGCCTCTTTTTTCTCCGGGTTCCCCTTGGGGTCGGTGTCGGCGAGCTGGCGATAGATCTTGTAGGCGTAGAAATGGAACGCCGCGGAATCGGGATGCGCGGCGCAGGCCGCGGTCATCGTGCTCTTGGCATCGAGGAACAGGCGGTCCCCTTCGATCCGATTGGCGCCGTCGATCGCCTCGCGCCCCTGTTCCACTCGGGCGTCGGCGTAGTGAAGCGGAAGCTCGGCGTTCTCCGGGTCTTTCTTGATCAACTCCTGCATCGCATCAACCGTCGCCGAGGCCTCCGGCCGCGAGACGGTCGATGTCTGGCGCCACTGGCGGACGGTGGCGATGTACTTCTTCCCCAGGACCTTGATGTCGCCGGGGTGGACTGCAAGCAGCTTGTCCGCGACGACGCGAACCTGCCCGAAAAGGTCTGCCCGGGCGCTGAGCTCGAGCTGGTCCCAGTAGGATTTCAGGAGGCGTTCAAGGGCGGGCGTGCAGCGGGGGTCGATCGAGACGGCCTTGTCCCATTGGGAGCGCGCGAGCTGAAGGTAGGTCGGTTCCTTGAGCGTCAGGCGCTCCAGCGCGTCGCCGTACTTGACCAGCGTGTCCGTGTTGTTTGGGTCGATCGAGGCGGCGATCTTGTAGAACCCTTCGGCCGCCTCCCAATCCCCCTTCTGCATCGCGTCATCCCCCTGGCTGACCAGGCGCTGGGGATCGCCGGCGGAGCGGTGCAGCACGCGGGCGACCTGCGGCCCAACCAGGGCCGCGGCCCCGACCGCAAGCCCGCCGCCGACCAGGAGCGTCGCCAGTTTCGTATTCAGTTTTTTGGCCATGGAACGAGGCCCTCTTTCAGGTCGCTTCGATGTCAAATCTTAAGTTGCTATCCCATCGGCCGTGGAGACCGCGGCGGCGCTCTGCCGCCCGCGGCCGATCACCACGCGACACGTGGCCCCATCCATCCTATGGAAGTCGAGGCGCCGCCCCTGAACTGACACGCGAACCGCCGTCATGGCGGTCCGCCGGCGGCCGGGACCGTTCAGTTCCCGGCGGTGACGCGTTCCCAATCGGGCAGGCGCTTCTCGATATCGGGGAGTGAAGCGGCGATAAAGTCCTTCATCGCGTCGGCCGCCTTGGACTGGCTGTCGGACGCCAGGGACCGCCCCGCCGCGTCGGCCGCGGCGTAGCTGACCATCATTTCGATCTTGGCATAATAGCCATACTTTTCCCGAAGGCCCTGAAGGTGACGCCGCACTTCCAGCGGGTCATTCTCATAGACGCCGTTCACCTGGAAAAAGTAACCGACATTCCGGGTGACTCGCCCCATGCCGGTCTGGTCTTCGAACGTGATGAGGCGAAAATCGACCTTCCGCGGCTTGTGATCGAGGAACGCGTCAGGCTCAACCGCGACCACCGTATGCGCCGACGGCTCGTACCCGTCGGCGACGTAACACCGATCCGGCACGTGCGCGACGGTGTCCACGAGCCCGGTGAAATACGTCATCGACATGGTGATCAACGGCACCCGGTCGCGGAAACGCTCCTGCGTCTCCATCATCAGCGCCATCCGCTCGCGCTTGCCGGAAATATTCTTGAACCGCGAGACGTGCGGGTCGATCCGCGTATCGAGGTAATCGCGGAAGAGGTAATTCTTGGTGCCGAGGATCGCTTCGGTCTCGGAATCGATGGGCTCGTCGGGGAATAGCTGCGCCCATCGCCCCTCGCCCAGGACGGAAGGGATGCCGGTGGCCTCGTCGGTCAGGCTCTTGCACGGCAGCGGCACCGCCAGCTTGCGGAAATGAAGCTGGAGGAACTGCGTCGCCCCGTTCAGTCCGACGGCACACACCGCGAGAACCAGGCTCGCAACGACGAACCGGGGCTGCCGGAGCGCACGGCGCGCCGCGAGCCACAGCGGCGAGTGGCCGGGGCCGTGCGAGGCTGATGAGGCGCTACCGCCCGTAGCGGACGCAGTTTCCCCGGAGGCGTTATCGCCGTCGTTCGACGGGTTCGGCTCAGTTGGGCTCATGGCGCACCCTCTTTCGTCGTTCGATCGGTCGGCGCCACAGGAGCGGCAGCGGCGGCCGGTCGCTTGGGCGCTGGAGCTGACGCTGGAGCGGCCGCGACCCCACCGGTGCTCGGAGCGCCTACGTTCGCCGGCGGACGCGCCCTCGGCGTCGCCACACGCGCAGGACGAGCGGGCGTTCCCGCGTCCTCTCTTGCCACTGAAGGGGTCGTGGCCGGGACTGAAGCCTCGGCGGAAGCCGATGCCGGGCGGGCTGACTCAACTGGCCGCGCCCGCGCGGCGGAGGCGGGCGCCTGCGCCACTCGCTCGTGGTTCAGACGTCGGCGTCGGAGCCCCGGCTGGGCGGGAAGCGGCGGCTCGGGTTGTCGGTGCGGCCGACGGTGCGGCCAGGGTTGACGTGGATGCGGCCCGAGCCGTTGCCGCCGACTTCGGCGCCCGCTTTTCGCCTGTCGCGGCCGCCGGCGCGACGGCACCCGCTGTCGGAACCTGAGCGGCGGCAACCGATCGACTTGAAGCGCCTTGTGCGACCAGCCGCGCTGGAGAAGCCATCACCGTTAAAGCTGAATCGGCGACCGCCGTCCCGACAGCCGCCGGCTTTGCCTGGCCGCCGCGGACGATCTTGTCGGGGCGTTTCGGCTCGGTCGCCTCATCCACATCAACGAAGAGGTTGTCCAGGAATGAGCAGACGAGCAGGATCAGCAGGAACGCCGGGATCATCATCACGAGCCCGACGAACTGATGGGCAAAGCTCTCCGACCACTGCTGGCTCCAGTAATGGTCGAGCAGCCCTTGGCCGGTGACCCGCATGGTGTTGCAGAAGACGGCGATCGGGACCGCGGACGCCGTAATCAGGAACTTCTGCCAGAGCGGCCGCGATGACAGGAATGCCCAGGCGCCGCCGAGCGCGACGAACGTCATCAGTGACCGCAACCCCGCGCACGCTTCGGCGACGTTCAGGATCCGAAGCGCCCCGCCGCTCCCCCGCATGCTGATCTTCGTTCCGAACTGCATCGACTCGACACCGAGCGGGTTGAGCAGATGCACCGCCACCTTGGCCGCCAGCAACTGCAAGGGCATCGCCATCCGGCTGTAGATCAAGTCAGGCCACGGAAGCGCGCAGAACAGGAAGAGGATCGGGAACCACGCGACCCGCATCACACGCCAGCCGCCCATCATCAGGACGACGCCGAAGAGCGTGATCACCATCCCGACGTCTTTGAAGAAGTCATTCTGGCCCGGCCAGATGCCGTAGACCGAAAAGAGGATGCCCCAGAGCATGACAAAGCCGCCGAACCAGTCGGACGTTCGCCACGCGAGCGAAGGCAAACGCGTCGCCAGACGCTCGAGCCGCGTCTGGGCCTTGCTGTAATCGAGCGGCAAAGTCGCCACACCTGACGCCGGGGCAACTCTTAACACCGACTGCGGCGTGGCGGCGGGATCCGATGAGGTGAGCCGCCGCTCGAATGAGCCAAGAAGCGGCCGCGTTAGGGCATCATTCAGTCGCAGCGAGAACGTCACCGTCTTGGGGCGCGAGTAGCTGTAGGCGGCCGCCGAAACGTATGCGACGATCGGCAACACCGTGGCGAGGATTGGCGGAAGCAGGGCCAACAGCCCCACCGTTGGGAACAGCACCCAGATAAACGCGCACGTTGCCCAGAGAAGGCCGATCGTGCAGGCCCACAGCACGAGGATGGATCGCGGCAAGGACCAGCGCCCTGGCTGCCCCGAGAGCGCGGAGAGCAAGTCGCGGCGATTGACGTACAGGTAGTAAAGCCCGACGATCGGGACAATCACCGCGTGGCCCCAGTTGGGCTGGCCATAGAACGGGTTGGTCTTGTTCCAGAGACGAGCCAGATTGAAGCGGAACATCGCCGCCATCAGCACCGATACGGTCCCCACCTTCACCCATGCCGATAGGGGCAGGCCGCGATAGGTCGGCTCCATTTGAGGCGTTGCGGCCGCCAACCCATCGCCCGGCGCGGGCGCCAACGCCCTCTCTGTCGTCGATAGCCGCGCCGTTGCACGGGGGTGCGCCGGGTTCGCGGAAGCGTCAGCCACGTCCGAAGTTGGGTTTGAAGTCAGTGTGCTCACCGTCTCGTCCACTCCGCATCCCCCGATCCGCGGCCCGTCCGCCCGATCAGCATCACTGATGCGGGCGGCCGGGTTCACATGCCTCTCTTGATCAGCCGAAACGACACGGAACGCCTTGCCTGCTCCATCCTCATCGCCGCAACGAATCCGTGAACCGATCTCCTGCCCCGACGCTCCACTTTGTGACCGTCGTCCAGACTCGGAAAGTCGGCCAAGCGCCCAGGGACGCCGCCTGAGCTTCCAATGCGGCTCCGCCCGAGACTTACGCGGAACCGCGACCCGCTGTTCAGGCGATCGTTCCCGCGAGCATCCTTCGGGGGCGTTGCCACCACGCCAGCGGGACTTGTGTCTCGTTCCGGGCAAGATATCGGGTGCGGCCAGCGAATCAGTGCCGCCGGTGCCCTCACCGGCAGTATCGCCGACCGCACGAAGCCCCACCGGGGAGGCACCGGCGGCACGTCGGATGACAGCGCCTCGCCCCCGGAATCTTGCCAGGAACGGCTTATTAGTCTAACGCTGAAGCATCGCGCCAGCACAAGAAAACCGGAACGCAGCAGAGGCGACGGTTCGATAGAAAGGGCCGGCCGGTAAAAAAACCGGCCGGCCCTTCTGTTGTCAATTAAGCGACTGCGGCCGCTGAATCGCTCGATTCCGCGCGCGCTTCGCGCCGCCCGACGCCCGTTCAGTCTCTTAAAGCGTGCGGCCGTTGGCACCTACCGCGAAGTTGCGGTCGTACAGGAAGCCAAAGCCGTACGTGATTCGGAACGCACCACGGATCGCGGAAATGAACGGCGCGAGGATGTTCGTGCCGACCATCACCTGGTCGTCAGGCTTCAGAAAGATGTCCGACTGATGCCCGGCGAAGATCGCGTCCAGGTCAACCCGCACGAACACTTCCTTGCCCGGGCCGATCCGACGGATGATGTCCGTCCGCTGCGGAATGGCCAACTGGTCAAGCATGTGGGCGGAAATCACGGCCTGCTTGAGCGTTACCTTCTGGCCGGTCAGCGAATAGGCGCCCGGGTTGGCGACGTGGCCACCCATGTAGTAAACGCCGACCGTGAGCGGCTGAACGATGATGATGTCCTTCGGGCGGATGGCGACGTTGTACTTCAACTCGCCGTTCTTCAGCCGGGCCAATGGGATGTGAATGATCTTGGTGTTCGCCGGGGCGGTCAATTCCTTGAACTGGAACCCGGGCTTGGTGGTCGAAGTCGTCGCCATGTCCATGGCCGGCGACGTCGCCGCACCGGGTGTCGTCGGCGTCGTCACATCAGATGGCGGCGTCAACGAAGGCGTGGCGGATGTCGTCGGCGGGACGGAAGCCGGCGCGACTGAATCGCCCGCCGGCGCTGGCGACGGCGTGGGTGCGACATCGGTTGGGTCCGCCAGCGCGTCCAGGTGGATCACGTGGTTTGCCATCCGGGCATCGGCCAAGGCGAAGGCCGGGCCACCCGGATGAAGCGGCGACGCCGAGCCGCGCGGCGCCGGGGCCACGTCGTTACCCCCATTGACTGGGGCGGCCGGCGGGGTCGGCGCGCTCATCGAATCGCTCGCGTGGGTCGGGCTGAGGTCCGTGCGGCGAATGATGTAGATATCTTCAATCAGTGGGGAGGTGGTATCGCGAGCGAGGACGAGCGCGTCGAGCACCTTGAAGTCCTGGTCCACGATCGCGTACTGCCCGGGCTGGCTCACCGCTCCGATGATGCTGAAGGCGCGGCCGCGGGCTTCGATGACCGTCACCGAAACCTGGGCCTTCTGGATGATGTTTTGGTCGCGATAGGTGCGGGTGATCGCCTCCTGGAGCTGCGCTTCGGTCAGACCTTCGGCGTGAACCGGGCCGATGAACGGCAGGTTGATGTTCCCGCTCTCGCTCACCCGCGTGTTCTTGGCCGTCTGCTGGCCGGGGCCGGTCAGGTCGCCCACTTCGACGAGCAGAAGGTCGTTCTTGCTGATGACGTAGTCGCTGGACGCAGCGCTCAAGTCGTCCTGAACCGGCTCGACCGCGTTGACGAACTGAACGTTGGGCTCCTCGATCCCCGGATCGACATGATCCATGATCGGGAGGGTGAGGCTCTGGTGCCGATAGCGGCCCATTTCGGCGGGGTCAATGAAGGACTTGATGTCGAGGGGGTTGGCGTTACACCCCGTCAGCACGCTGAGCGCCAGGGCTCCGCAGCACAGGACGGTTGATCGCAACGTTCGGCGTGCGGCAGGAAGAACATGGGATGGACTCTGCCGACGCCCCCGAAGGTCATGCTGACGAGCGAAACGCAAGACGTGCTCCTTTCCTTACCCGATCCGTGATTGACGCAGACCGCGACACGACTGGCCGAAGCGAAGCTCTGACTCACAGCTTTGAGGCTTTCCCGCCAGCACCCGGGGCATGTGAATCGGGGACCGGGGCACACCCGACGCGCCCCGCCGGCCCGTTCGAACGCCGACGGTTCCGTCGGCATTCAACTCGACCCGCCGGCCCCGGGGGCTGATCGCCCTCAAGAGCCGTACTTTGCCCAACTTCCGGGGCTACGACACTCTAGATCGTCGCGTCAGGAATGCAAGCCGTGCCCGCTACGCCACGGCCGGATTTGCACGCGCGTTTCGCGACTCGTCTAGAGCCTCTATCGGCTAAACCGTATCGACGCTTCGGCCGGAGACTGTGGCGCTACCCGCAAATCACGCGGAGGACGGAAACTTGTCATCGAAATCGAGGGACTTCAGAGGACCCGAAATTACGGAGTCGTCAACAGCGCGTGTCGCCCACGACATAAAAACCATGCTGCCTTGGCCGCCGGTGAGGGAGCCGACGGCACTAGGCGCACCGAGGGCGACAATTGTGGCGGGACACCCCCCCCTCAGTTGAGTTCGGTTGGCCCCCCAACCAAGGCGGGCCAGTTTTCCGACGCATGTGAGCGGTCATGGTGCTCGGGAGATCCGGGGCCGTACTGAGGCTGGTAGTGAAAGATGCTGTCGGTGCCAAAAACGTAGGTTTCGTGGGGCTCCCAAGGCGCGGGGCGGACGCGCAATTCCATCCCAAGGACCGGCCGCTCAACCGGCCTCATGACGCCGTCCTGGGATCCTCCAACAAATCGAAATTGCTCTGGCATAAGCGAATCCCTTTCTTCCTGGAGCTCCTTCTTAGCTTAGTCAGAGTTGTCAGCGCCCAATGTTTCTTTTTGATTAAGATCGGTAATTAGAGATGGCCGCGTCGCTGGGCGCTGCGCCAGTCGCCAATCGCGCGAATCGACGGAAGTTAATTAATATCAACCACTTACGGTCAGAGCCCCTCCAGACAATCGGTGCCGATAACGAGGCTGAAAAGGATCTGTTACGAACTCTTGCCGTAAGTGGCTGTTGAAATCGGAAAAGTGCGGAAATTTCCGAAGCGGCCGCGGCCGCGGACCGATCCCAGTCCCAAGGGCGTGGCCCGCCTCCGCATCCGACACCAGGCGGGAGCCGCCGACCGGGTTGTTGGGCGTGCTTCCCCACCAACCTTGGCGTGGCCCGTTTCGAAAGCCTGATAAGAGGAGATCCCATGCGCGCGTTGACCATGCACACGTTCACCAAGCCATCCGACCGCCGGATGCTCATCGCGGCCCTGATCTTCTTCATCGTATCAATGGTGACGGCCACGATTTGGCAGTAATGCGCCCGATTAAAGCGCCACGCTGACGTCAACCGCGTCGGACGTCAGGCGAACGATCCGCTGCTTGATGAACCAGCTCCCGGTGGTGGTGGGCCGCCTTTGCCATTCCGCTGGCTTGGTGGTCGCGGCGGCGGTCGGTTGCGGGGATGGTGACAGGCGCGTAACCGCGTCGGCGGAGGGTCGAAGATTTTGCGTCCAGTGCCGACGATGCGCAAGGCCGGGGCTGAGCCGCCCTGGGACAACGCTCGACGCTTTTCAGCGTCCGTCGCCAAGTCACTCGATCGAGCGGCGCTCGCGACACTCGATATCGCCTATGAAGCTGTCCGAAGCGCTATTCGACGAGATCGTCGCCTCGTTGCGGCTTGCGCCCTCGCTGCCTCCCAAAGAGAGCCGGGACCTGGACCTCCGTAGTGATCCGCGGGTCTGGCTCGCCGGACGCGTTACCATCATTCCCTGCGCCCCCCACCGCGGCCGCAAGGCCGACGTCGCGTTCATGCGCGACCTTTCCCGGGGCGGCGTCGGGCTCCTGACGTTGACGACCCTCGGGCGAGGGGAGCAGTTCATCCTCTATCTTCCCCCGTCCGCCGGTCACGCGACCTGGGGGATTCTTTGCATTGCGCGTCACTGCCGACCTGACACCGGCGGGCTGGCCAACATCGGCGCCGCGTTCGAACGGATCCTGGAGCCGGACGGCATCCACGCGCACCACGCGACTCACCTCGCCCGACCGCCTCTGGATGTTCACCCGGCCAACCGGCGTTACGCGGAGCAGCCCTGACGATCCCGCCGCCGCGTCGATCGGTCTCGCCCCCCTGCCTCCGCCGCCGAACCCTATCGCCTGCCGAACGTGGCCGATGGCGCCGGCCCGGCAACGGGCGTCGCAAGGGCCGGGCCGCTGAACCCGCGCGACGCGGCCGGCTTCAGGCTCGATGAAGCGACATCACTTCGGACCGGGTGCTTCGCGGCCGGCGTCGTGTCGGCCGAAGGGATCGTCGGGTCGTTTTCCAGCGGCGTGAACGCCGGGACGTACAGGATTGCCGCGGGGTTGTCCCGTGAACCGCTCGTGTACGTATGGGTCTTGTAGAGGTTGAAGTTCGAATCGACGGAATAGAGGTTCAACGGCTTTCCGTCATAGAAGGCGTTGATCTTCAGATCCGTCGGCGCGCCGGCCGCCTGAAGCGCCCCGACGCCGTAAACGCCCGCCGGCGGGTTGGTCCAATACGCGATCTCCATCCCGCCGTTCTTCCCGCCGCGATTGTCGTACGGGATCACGCCGCCGGTGGATGTGACGTTCTGACCGAACCCCGGGTACAGGAATTCCTGCGGCCGAAAGCCCGGCGGGGGCTGCGACTGCGTAATCCCCAGTTGCCCCACCGCGGCCAGCGGAAGCCCGGCATATTCCGGATGGCCCGGGTGGGTCGCGATAAATCGTTGCCCGACCTGGATCAACTGCGGCGTCACCGGCTCGTCATCCACGACGAAGTTCAGGTCCGCCTTGCCCGTCCAGCGCAGGAACAGCGTCAGCTTCCCCGGGAGGTCCGTGGCGATCTGGGCATCCGTCAATGGGCCTGCGCCGCCTCTGATGACAGGGATGTCGGCCCGGGTGTCGAACGAGAGGACCGCGCCCCGCGAAACCTCCTGCTGGATCAGACGTTCGTCGGAGACAGTATGGGCCGCCGCGACGGAAGGATCGACGACCGATTCCGCGAGGGACGTTTGGGCGGCCGATCCGTCAGACGAACTCACCTTGGCATATTTCCCACCCTTGGCGCCGACGGCCGTCACTCGGTTTGCTGACCTGAACAGTGCGCGGCCGGTATAACTCTCCGCGGTCGGCGCGAAGCCGGGCCGATCGGTCACGCGGACCTGCGTGCCACGGACCGCCAGCGTGCTGCCGGGGGTTCGGATGGTGGAATCGTGCTCGACGCCGGCCGCCTCAATGCTGTAGCGGGTTGCGCCGTACTTCATGATCAGGTCGGTCTTGATTCGCGAGCCTTTTCGGATGGCTTCGTTCACACGAACCGTCCCGAGGCTCTCCAGCGTAAATTGCTGGTCCGGCGGGATGACGCAGGTGACGCTGGATCGCAGCCCGGTCCGGAAGATCGCCCCTTCCCCGACGATCATGTCCACCGTCGCCGGCTTCCAGACGTGGCCGCCATCCAGGCTGACATTGACGATTCCCTTCACTTCGGCGACGACCACCCGCATCGACTCCGCCGGCGACGCGACAGTCGCCGGCGCGCCCGGACGCGCCCCCTGGCTCGGCTGCGAATTTTGCATCGCGTGAGCCGCCGGCGCAACGGCCAGGGCGAGGACAAGGGCGCGAGCGGCGGTGGTCAGCTTGTTGTGGGCCATGACGAACCTCTTTGATACTGATCGATACCCCACTTCGCTCGCGATTCGCACCGTCCCGAGCCTGCGAATCCGCCTTAAAGCCGCAGCGGCGAGGGCGGTGAGGGTCGCGCGCCCGGGCGGGCGTCATCATGTTCGGCCGGCGCAGGGGGCTCCTGGACACCTGGCGGGTTCGTCGGGATCATCAGTTCGCCCACGTCGCGCCGCCCCGGGTGCCCGCCTGTGGTCTGATATTCTTCCGCCTTGCTGAGGACCGAAAGGAACTCCGTCCCGCTGAACGTCTGGTTGGGGCTGCTCGGCGGGAAGATCTCAAGGAATGTCATCTCCCGCAGCGCATACCGAGGCGAGGGCCCGAGCAGCCGCATGATCACGCCGCCTTTGATGGTCAGCGCCTTGACCAGCGCCACGGCCAGCGTCCCCCGTTCGATCGCTTGATCGGGCCCCTGGGCGAACTCCTGGGCCAGCATTCCCTTCGCCCGAAGCGCCTGGCATCGAGCGGCGAAATCGGAAGCCCCGTCCTGCCCGTTGACGAAGAGGAGGACGCCGTGAAAAGCTTCATCGTTGCTGGTCACCGGGCGCTCGGCCAGGCGATGGAAGAACTCCAGTTGCTGCTGCGGGTCGGCGCCGGCGAACGAGTGGGTCAACGGGTCAGCGACGCGGGCCGACTGGCATCCAGCGGCGCAACAGGAAAGGAGGCTCACGAAACAGAAGATCGACTTCACATTGCCTCGCCGGTCAGAAGAGGACGGTTAGAAGGAGAACGTCAGGCCGGTGTAGATAAACTGCCGCGGATCGTGCCGAACGAACGCGCCGCTGTCCGGGACGAAGATGCCATACCGCACCGCCAGGGTGATGTCGCTGGTCAGTTGCCAGTTCAGGTAGATGTCGGGCTCGACGCCAAGGAAATGCTGCCGGTTCGTCGCCTCGTCGATCGGCGCGCGGCTCTGGAGCTTGCTGAAAATGAACACGTCGGTCCCGACCTGCATGTGCTGGAAGAAAGAGACCTCCGGCAGCGGGAACGTGGACGCGCCAACCCGGACCGCCAGCAGGTTCGACACGCTGGGCGCAAAGGCCAGACCGGTGTTCAAGAGCCCAAACGCATTGAACCCATTGTCCTTGGTCCCCGGGCGATTGCCGTTGAACGTATTGGTTGCCGAGCCGCGATCCGAGTCGCCGCTGGCGACGATCACCTCCAGGCCGTAGCGCGTCTGGTGAGCGTCGTTCACCAGGTAATCGACCTTTGCGTCGCCGGCCATGGCGATGATCGTGTCGCGCGTCTGGTCTATCGCCTCCAGCCCGCCAAGAGGGCTAAGCACGAAGCTGTTCGAAAGGCCGTTGCCCGTCTCGTACGCCGCCTCGAAGCCGTACCGGAGATGGTCGCCAATCGTCCCGGCCGCCCCGACGCCCAGATAGTAGCTGTTGTAGCTGAATCGGGTGTTGACGGTGCCCTGGGAAAGAGTGTTGTCCGTGTTGTAGTCACGCTGAATGAGCCCGTAGACGAACGGCCGGGCGTCACCGACCTGGGCGCTGAGCATCCCCCCAAAGAACCCGCGGTGGGTGTTGTAATAAAACGCCGGCCGCGAAGTATCGAAATCGACCGAGCGGACCGGGGTCACGCCCGCGATGAATTGCACATCGATCGGCCCCTTCACCAGATCGACCTCGACTCCGTCCAGCACCTGCGCCAGCACCAGCCCATTGGCCCAGTAGACCAAGTCACGCCCGCCTTGAAAGGTGATGTTGGCGTCGCCGTCACCGACGCCGAACAGGTTGCGGCCGTACGCCTGGTTGTACCGCCGAACGTCGAGTCGGTAGTACCCGCGATCCAGGTCGCCATCGACCGGCTCGTCGCCGCGGCCGTCGAAATTGTCGTGGTTGTTAAAGTCGCGATAGCCGATCCGGCCCCGGGCGAACAACTCCTGCGCTCCATCGATATTGATGCGGCCATACGCGAAGAAGTCGTACTCCCGCAGGACGTGGTTGTCGCCCGACGGGTCGTCAATCGAAAGGTAGTTGAACTGCGCGTACGCGCCGTAGTCGATCAGCAGCCGCTGGCCCGGCGGGATCGCCTCGTTTGCCCGAAGGCGCGTATCCAGCTCGAGCTGCTGGAGCTCGAGAATGCGATCCTGGCGCTGCAACTGCTCGGCCCCCCGCGCGCCCGCCACCTCAGGCGTAACCTGTGCGGCCGCGAAACGGCTCACGCCTGCCGATCCGAGTAGCAGAGCCCAGACCGTGATCCGGGCGACGCGGCCGAACGCGACATTTAGGAACTTGAACGCAAGCCGCATGGGCGACATCCCGGGTGAAAGGTCCGAAGCCAGCGCAACGGGATACCCGAAAAAACCGGCGTCTCCCCGCGCAATCGGAAATGCCCGCCCGGTTTTACCCGCCGGACGCCCGCGGCCGCAAACAATTCGTTCCGCCGCAACTCCTTTGCCAGACAGCCCTCTGTCCGTCGAACTTTTCGCGGGGGAAAAAAAGAACCCCCTGCCATAGGCAAGGGGCTCGTGAGCAAGCTGGCGTCGGAAGCAGTCCCGTGGAGGGGTTACTTCGAGGCTGCCTTGATCGAGTCGATCGCGGTGATCTTCTTGTCTTCGATCTTGCCGGTGATCGTCACCTTCGAGGACTTGGCGTCTTCGAGGTAGCTCTTGGCCTTGTCGGCGAGCTTCTCATCGATCGCGTAGTGATCGTCGCCGACGATGACCTGGTAGCCGCTCTTGGCACACTTGACCGAGCAGGCGATGTCGTGGCCGGCGGCCTTCTCTTCGTTCTTGCCCTTGCCACACTTGTTGTCGATCAGGACGCCCGTGAGCGACGTCGCCTCTTTCTTCTCGTCGGCGGCCTTGACGGTCCCGAGAACGCCGAGCGTGAGGCCGGAAATGGCGAGCGCGGTCAAAAGAAACTTCTTCATGGCAGACTCCTTCGTGAGATGAGACGTGAAGACGCAGAACCCTATGTCGTTCCCCGTCCGCCGCGCCGCCACAACGGGGCGCGTTGCCGAGAGCCAGCTTAACCGCTAGCCCTCCTATTACGAATAGACAATCCAGCTCATCCGGTGTTGATTCCGCGTCTCGCCAACCCCGACGGCTCTTTGAAGTAGCAGGCACACTCGGTGTGCCCTGGCTTGCGTTTCGGGGCCCGCGAGGCGGGGGCGGACGGCACACTGAGTGGGCCTGCCGCTCGGGTTCGGAACGGGTGCGCTTCAGCGGAAGCGGCGATGGCCTCCCGGCGGCCGGCTTCAGTCCGCCGGCTGGGTCTTAATCGTGTAGATCTTGCCGACGCGGATCATCTCCAGCATGTGGATCTGGTTCTCCTTCGGCATGTTGTTCGTCGGGAACGAGTCGCCCTTGTCGTCGAAGATCATCTGGAAATTCAGGGACTTCATCGTCGTGCCGCCCTTCTCGATCTTCGGGACGTAGACGCACCAGTTCCGATTGACCCAGATCTCCACGTCGTCCCAATCTTCGTCGGACAGGTTGGCGATCTCGACGACGTCCAGGCCATAATCAATCTGCGCCCGGCCGTTGGCGAACCCGCCAGAGGGAAGATTGGCTTTGAACGGGTGCCGCTTGGCCGCATCGGCCGCGAACTCGGCCGACGTCTTCCGAAGCGCCGGGTCCCGATTCGGGAACAGCGACGGCCGCCCCGCGCACCCCGCCGCGGCCGCAAGAACGCCGCCCAGAAGGGCGAAACTCCAACCGAAACGCTTGATATCAATCATCTTGTAATCCATGAATGGTCCTCCATGCCTCTTCCTCGGCGCCTTCGAACGCCGGTCCGTTCCGCGGCCGGCGTTCGCCGTGGCGCGCGGCAGGCTGCTGCCGTCGCTTTTTATCGGACGTTGGGCGGGCTCGGCATGAAAAAACGTGAGTGGCGATCCCGTGATGAGCGGCCCCGGCGGTATAAAGCAGGAATGGCCGACCCAAGCCTCGACTCGCTCTCGCCACTCGCCCACGAGATCATACGGGCGGGCAGCTACGGCAGCCTCGTGGTTTCGAACAGCCCTCCTGCCGAAGCCCGGGCGCTGCTTTCGGACGTGATGCCCAGGCAGTTGCTCTCTGTCGCGCCGACCTCTCCCGCGCACGCGTACGAACTCGTCGCCGGGCTCTGGCTGTGGCACGACGCGCTGGATGAATGCCACCAGGTCGCGCAGATGGGCCCGGCGGAACTGGAACGCGCCGCGTCGAAACACGGGTTAGCGCCGGCGTCGCCGGGGCGCCGCGCCGATCCGGCGGAACTTACCTCGACCCAGGCGTTCTGGCACGCCATCATGCACCGTCGCGAGGGGGACTTCTGGAACTCCAAATACTGGTACGCCCGGTGCCGGAACCATCCGGCGCTGGCCAACATCGCCGCGAGAGCGGTCGAAGCATTGAGCGGGAGGGCGGACGATCGGCTGGTGGCGCGGCTCACGCGCAACGGCTGGAGCCCGGACGAATTCGTGGGCTTTGTCCAGGCGGCCGACGAGAAGCGGAGCGGGCCGGAGTACGAACTGGCCGTCGGCTTGCAGCGGCTTGAATGGCGGGCGCTGTTTGACTATTGCGCTGTTGCCGCCGTTACGCCGTGACGAAGCTTGTGGCCGATCGGGCTGATCACCGCGGCGCGCGGGAGCAGATCATCAGGAGCAGGAGCCAGACGATCGAAAAGAGGACCGGAAGGATCAGCGGGGCCGTGAGGCCGAGGCTCTGCGTGAAACGAGCGCCCTGGATTGGCGGGAGCGGGTATCCCTCGCGGCGGGCGCGGTCGAGCGTCGGCTGGGCGAAACGGCGGAGGTTTCGCATCGCCAGGACACCGCCGGCGATCGGTAAGGCGATCAAGGCGCTGGTGGAGAGCGCCACGACCGGGATCAACAGCAACAGGGTCGCCTTCGCCGTCGCCATGCGATCGGCCGGCGGGAGGGCCGACGCGTTCCCGACGGTAATGGCGTACGCCGTGAACAGAAAGGATTGGGACGTGATGAACCAGTTCAGGCGCGTGCTCGCCAGGTTGTCTTCGTGCTCGATCTGGCCGCGGATGGTGTGGTAGAAGTCGGCGTAGCCGATCGGTTCGAAGTGGACCTTTTCAGACGGCGGCGTGGGAAGGCTCGGAGACGGCACGGAACGCACCTCGGCAAACGCTCTGCTCGGAAACTCGTCCCGCTCGTCTATCCGCATTGGCGGCCGTTGTCCCACGCGGCCACGATGGCGTCAACAATTGCTCCCCGCGCCATCACTCGCGCGATGCGGGGCCTATGGCTTCTCGCTGGTGTTGGCGCCCAGGAGCGCGGCCCGGGCGGCGTCGAGCCACTCCCCCAACGCGCTGAATCCGTCGGTGGCGGGGCGTGGCGGTTCGGCGCGGAGGGTCGCGGCGTAACGGCGAAGGTAGAGGGCCTTGTTCCGCAGGATCGGGTCGGTCAGCGCCCAGCGCTCGATCAGTGGGGCCTCGGCGGGGGTCATCAGGGCGGCGAAAAGCTCGGCCTTATCTTCTTCCACTGCCGCTTCCGCGTACTGGTTGATGAACCCGGCCGCCGGGTGGTTGAGGACTGTGACGGCCGCATCGCGTGAGGCGGCGCCGCCCGAGCCGTAGCGAAAGGCGGGGTCGTTCATCCGTCGCCACGCGGGGTCGTCAAAATAGGGGTCGCCATGGACGGCCGCCTCCACCGCGTGAAACAGCTCGTGGTGGATCACGTGGCGGCGGTAGGTGTCGTTGAACGCCCCGACGAAAGGGTCGAGGTAAAGCACGCCGGCGAGGTAGTCGGGGACGCCCGCGCGGGATTGGCCATCAACCGTCAGCCGCCCGACAAGCGCCACCGTGGTGACCTTGGAGCGGCCGATCCAGGCGGCGTCGTAGCGAACGAGTTCTTCGACGACGATCGCCGCGTATGCGTCCCGCGTGGGGGCATCCTTCTGCAAGAGTGGATTGAACCGCACCACCTCCCATGACGGCTTGGGCATCTCACCGGTGGCGAGGAGGCGAAGCCCGCACCCCCGGCGGAGGGCGGCCGTCGATTCGAGAAGGGTCGGAGCGGCCGCGGCGGGCCCGGCCGGCCGGGTCGCCGCAGGTTGACCGGCGGCCCGACACGGCGATGAGGGCCAAACCGCGCCCAATGCCCCTGCGGCAAGCCTGACGCCGATTGCGCAGGCGAGGATGTGGCGACGATGGGCCATTCGAAAAAAACTGCCCTCAAGAGCCGTTCCGACGGGCGAGCCCCGTTCCGGTGGCGGCTTATCCACCGGTCGTGAGTACGCGGCGGAAGAGATCGATCAGGAGGCGCTGGGTCAGATGATGCAACTCCGGGTCATAACGTGCGCCCTCGTCGCGAATGAACGCATGCTGCCCGTTGAACTCGTGCCAGGTAAACGCGGTGCCGGAGTCGGCCATCGCATCGTAAACAATCCGGCGCCCCTCGCGGGGAATGTGCGGGTCCTGCTTCCCCCAGACCATGAGCATCTCACCCTTGATCTCACCGATCCGGTCGAGGGAATTATCCCGCAATCCCTTCCCGAGTGACCGCTTGTGAATATCGGTCGCGTAGAAGCAGGCGCCGGCCTCGACGTCCGGGTTCATCGCGGCGCGGAAGGCGAGATGGCCGCCAAGGCAAATCCCCGCCACACCGAGTCGCCCGGTGCAGGAGGCGTGGCCCTTAAGGTGATCGAGGCAGGCCCGCGCATCGGCGTCGTAGCTCCAGACTTCCTTCGCGACCTTGTGGGCATTGCCGCGATCGGCACCCGCCTGGTCATACGGCAGGACGACCCCCGGGGCGGGCTCCAGCTCGTGATAGACCTCAGGGACCGCGACAACAAACCCGTGCCCCGCTAAGAACGCGGCCGTTCGCCGGATCGGGCCGGTGACCTGGAAAATCTCCGAAAACAAAACAAGGCCGGGGTACCTGCGCTTTCGGAGCGCCGGGAACGTCGGCCGGACGAAAGAAATACGTCCGCATGAGGCCCGTGGGGTCGTCAGATCCGCGTGTTCGTCGTCAATGATAACCATAGCCTATCCGTGGCGCGCGACCGAACCCGTCACCCCCGGGCCGACGCGTCGCGTAGCGGCCGGCGAGTATACCGCGTCGGACGGCGAACCGTGCTCATGGCCCGTGTCTCGATCCATCGAAGGCAGCGGGTTACAGCCCGCCCATAAGTGCCGCCGGTGCCCTCACCGGCACTGTTCGCCGACCGTATCGAACGCCTGCCGGCGAGGGCACCGGCGGCGTCACGCGAAACCCCTTTTCCACTTTGTCTTCTTTTCTGCTTCCTCAGGATTTCGTGCTTCGGATTTCTCCTTTTTTCTGGCAAGGCGTTACGGCTGTTCAGCGCTGTAGCACTAGGATGGTTCAACCGGCCGTTGAATAATCATAATCACGCCACTCTATGTAACAGTTTCTTCATTAACCAATTTTTATTTATAGACTATCACGGATCTAATTATCGTTCTTATCGGAGCACACCGCCTCAAACCAGAAGCCGGCGGTGCGCGAGATCCACAAATGCCGGGTGGGAAATCATCGAATTCTTCACAGAAATGCCGAACAAGACTCAGTAAAACGTAGTGACTCGTCTATGGCGATATGACAGGAATTTAAGGCGAGTTTGGAAGGTTCGCCCCGCTTCGATTATCGGGCTTGTTCTGTATACTTCGGTCCTTCAACCGAGGGAGCACGATGAACTTCGATAATCAGATTGCATTAGTCAGGGACATGACAGAATTGCGATCTCGGCCGATCGTGGTCGCAAGTCACCCCAGGAGCGGCACACATCTGATGATCGACTCCCTGAGGCTCAACTTCCCCGACTGCCGAGCGTGGAAATATTGGGGCGAAGTCCCCACCTGTCTCTTCGTTGACCTGGACCGAATGATCATGCTTGATTCGCAACTGCCAGTCTCCTCGGTCGCCAGGCCGATCCGGCGGGGGACGAAGCGCCCGGTGATCAAGACGCACGCATTGCCCGACTTCGGATACATCCATTGGGCCGGCCGCCAGGTCCCGTTTGACCGTTCGGTCGCGCGATGGCTGCGCGAAAACGCGTCGTTTATCTATATCTATCGGGACGTTCGGGACGTGCTCGCCTCGGCGTTCGCTCTCTTCGACTGCGAGAACCGCGGCGTGACGATGCGCGCGTTCATGCTGGAGCCCGGCGACCGTTGTGAGAATCGGATCCAGGCGTGGGTGACCCACGTTACCGCGTGGTTGAACGAGCCGCTGGCGGTCCCCGTCGCGATGGAGCGACTCCTGGCCGACCCCTGCGCGGTCATGGATCGGCTGGCGGCCGCCTTCACGCTTCGCACGGATTCTACTGTTAAGCTTCCGCGCCCGCGAGAGTACTTCGCTCTGAGCAAGTTCGCGCGAGCCCTCTCGATCAACCTCGAAAGCACGGCGCTCTACAACCCCCGGCAGGGACGTCGCAAGACCGACTGGCGCGATCTGATGACGCTGGAGGATCGCGCGCTCATTCACCAGATTGCCGGCAAGATGTTGATCGAACTCGGCTATGAAGCGAACGACTGCTGGGTCGGAGGCGCCCCATCGGCCCGCGTCACGACGAGGCGGCCGATGCTTCAGGCGACTCTGAGCCACGTTGATCGCCCAAGGCCAAGGCTGGCGGAAACTCCGGCCGACAGTCAAAGATGAAGCCGCGCCACAGCCAGCCGATTGCGCCGACCGGCACCTGCCCAAGCAGAGCCCGCTTAAGCGTCAGGCCGGAAAACGCGAGGATTTTCGACCACTTCAGAATCGGGCTGCCCGCCTCCTGACGAAGCGTCACGATCATGTTCCGAACCGAATACAGGTACTTCCTGCTCTGGGTCGGGTTCGGGCCTTCGTTTTTCGCCGTGTTGTGCACGGCCACGCTGTCAAGGATCAGGTAGTTCGGGAAATGGCGGCCAATCCGAGCGGTGTATTCGGCGTCGTCGTGCCAGATGAACATCTTCCGCAACGGCAACCCCACCTTCTCCACCGCCCGGCGGGAGATGAGGATGGAGACGAACGTCGCCATCTCAACGCGGACCACGCGCTCGCTCACCGCCGAACGGAGCCAGGTCAACTCATCGTAAACATCGAACGGCATCAGCCGATGCTTCCAGCCGGTCGGCGGCCGCAGCCATGGAGCGTTCATGCGATGGACGGACCCGTCAGTCCAGAGGACCAGGCTTGCCAGGTAACCGGCCTTACCCGCTTGATAAGGGCCGCAGGCCAACAGAGCCGCCAGCGCGTCGGCGCGGGGCGCCGAATCGTCATCCATGCACCAGAACCACGCGTGCCGGTTCGCGTACGCCTTGAGGATCCCGGTGTAGAACCCTCCAGCGCCGCCCTCGTTGCCCTGGTTGATGACGGTGAGGCCCTCCTGGGCCGCAAGCCAGTCCCCCGTTCCGTCGGTGCTGGCATTGTTGACGATGATGATCTCGGCGAGCGGCGTCGTCTGGGAGCGGAGGCTGGCGATGCATTCACGCAGCCGCTCCAGGCGGTTGAACGTTACCACGATGGCCGCGATTCGATCGGTCATTGAACTGGGTCACCCTGCCCTGATTGCCCATCGCATCCGATCTTCGCAGAGAACGGAGATCGGCATTGCGCTTACCGCGCTCGGGAGGCTGATCAGACTCCCGTACCCACCTGTACGCAACGACTTCACCGCGTCTTAAACTCCGGATGGGCCCAACTCGCGGCGCCGACGGCGGTATCCGCGGTGCGAGCTCATCGCTCTTTCGGATATAGTTCAAACGCGGCGTTGCCGCGACAAATCAATCCGTCCATTTCGAGTCGTGGAGGGCCCATGCGGCGCAAGCGCTGGAACGTCGTCAAACAGGCCTTGGTGGCGGTTGCGTTAATTGCCGCGGCGGCCGCGTCATCGCCCCCGACTATCGCCGCGGACGGTGCGGCTCGCGTGGAGACCGCTCGCGTCCCCGACGGCGGCATTGCCCCGCAGGTCGCCGCCGACGGGCGCGGCGTCATTCACCTGATCTACTTCAAGGGCGAGCCCAATGCGGGCGACATTTACTATGTCCGCTCGACCGGCGTCGCGGGAGGCTTCAGTAAGCCAGTCCGGGTCAATAGCCAGCCAAAGAGCGCGCTGGCGATCGGCACGGTTCGCGGCCCGCGACTGGCGCTCGGCCGCAACGGCCGCATCCATGTCGCCTGGTACGGCTCGGCCAAGGCGGAGCCGCGGGCCATCGGGGGGGCCGCGCCGTTCTTGTATGCGCGAAACACCGATGGCGGAGAGGGCTTCGAGCCGCAACGCAACGTCATCCAGGAGCGACCGGGGCTCGACGGCGGCGGGTCTGTGGCGGCCGACGAGGATGGGAATGTCTATCTCGCATGGCATGCTCCCGGCGAACAGAAGGGGGAAGCCAACCGGCGCGTCTGGATCCGACGCTCATCCGACGACGGCGACCACTTTGGTGCGGAAGAAGCTGTCGATCGGCCGGCCGCCGGCGCCTGCGGCTGCTGCGGTCTGGCCCTCTTCGCGTCATCGCCCGGCCGCGTCGCCATCCTCTACCGAACGGCGGCCGAGGGCACTCATCGAGATATCCGCTGCATCACTTCGGCCGACGCGGGGCGTACCTTCGTCGCGGCGCTGGCCGATCCATGGCCCAGCCCCCAGTGCGTTATGAGTACCTCGGCGTTTGCCGCCGACGGCCGAGGCCTCCTTGCGGCTTGGGAGAGCGAAGGTCACGTTTATTGGCGCGAATCAATCCGAACGGCCGAGCAAGCGATCGAATCGGGACTCTGGGGAGCTCTTCTAGCCAGAAACACCCGACGATCGCGGCCTCGAAAAGTGGGGGAGTCTTGCTCGCCTGGGCGGAAGGGACGGGATGGGCACGGGGCGGTTCAGTTGCCTGGCAGGCGTTCTCGGCAGGCGGAAGCCCAGTGGCCGACGGATCCGGCCACGCCGACGGGCTGCCTGCCTGGAGCACTCCCGTAGTCATTTGCAGGCAAGATGGGTCGTTTCTACTTCTCTATTGACGGGACGGTCGTTTCGGTGAGGCAGACGCAGTGTTCTGTCAAAGGCACTGAGTCCGAGGGGAAAAAATGAACGGTATGAGGGGAGCTTGAGTGTGGCCCGCCTCGCACGACCGAAGCTTTTTCACAGATTTGCGAGGCAATGCTCAAATTCTGCTTGACCCTCTGTCCCCGGCTTGTATTATCGAGCCGCGACTGTGGGTGCAGCCCGTTTAGCGAAACTGGGGTTCTTTTAGACCGATCCGCGCGTGCCCTGTTTTAACCTCGTGAGAAACCGTCCTCCGGTTCCATCGGCGCGATGAGCAGCAGGCAGCCATTAACGAAACAAGAGACGCAATTGCGTCTGCTTCGTTGTCGCTCTTTTCGTTGTTTATTTCTGCGCCGGAAGCGCCGACCCTCGGAACCACGAGCGGACATCGGGCCTCGCCCCGCGAAGGCGATTGGCTGTTGCCGCGAGCGGGCCAGTACATGACGTGGTGCCGGGCGTCGTCCTTCACACGCGCATGCATTGCTACCGTCGGTTTATTCACCCGTTGCCGGCCAAGCCGGATTAATTGGAACTAGGCCAAATTTACGAGAAGTCGTATGGCTTACGGTATTATCTTCATCGCTTGCCTCGGCGCGCTGCTGGCGTCGGCGATCCTCACCCCTATGGTGATCGTCGTCGCCCGCCGCTTCGGCGTGGTTGACCTGCCCAACAGCCGCAAAGTACACAGCATCCCGACGCCCCGCCTGGGCGGGCTTGCGATCGCGGCCGCGATGTTCATCGCTGGCGGCGCCACCCTTTCTTACCTAGGGCTTGCTTCGAGCCCGCGACTCATCGTCGCCGGGGCCGCCGCGTTATCCATCCTCGTTGTCGGTGTCGTCGATGACCTGTTCAACGTCCCTTCGAAGTTCAAGCTGATCGCGCTGATCGCGGCATCGAGCGCGATCTGCGGCGCCGGCGTGCGGATCGACACCATCGCGCTTCATGGCGTGCCGCCCGTGCCGCTTGGGCCGTGGGTGGCCTGGCCGCTGACGATGCTGTGGATCATCAGCATCACCGTCAGCATCAACTTTATCGACGGGCTGGACGGCCTGGCCGCCGGCATCGCCGCGATCGCCTGCGCGGTCATCGCCATAGCGGGGTTTCATGAGGGCGAGTCGGCCATCCCGCTGCTGGCGGCGTGCCTCGCGAGCAGCCTGTGCGGCTTCCTTTTCTTCAACTTCAACCCGGCCAAGATCTTCATGGGGGACTGCGGAAGCATGTTCCTCGGGTTCTCTCTCGCGACGCTCAGCCTCTTGCAGGCGCCGTCGGTCGGGACCACGACCGGCTTGCTCCTCCCCGCCCTCGCGCTCTCGATCCCGATCATGGACACCGCGCTGACGATGGTGCGGCGGGGGATCATCCATCGCGGGTCGGTCTTCCAGGCGGAGCGCGGGCACATCCATCACCGCCTGCTGGACCTTGGGCTGTGCCAGAAGCACGCGGTCCTGGTGCTGTACGGCGGATCGGTGGTGGCGGCCGGCGTCGGCCTCGTCGCCTCATTGTCCCATGGCTGGGGGACGCTTGCCGGGCTTCTGCTGCTGATCCCCGTGTTGCTCGGGCTCTTCCGAACCGCGGGCTCGACCCGCGTTCGCGAGACGATCGCCGCGATCCGCCGCAACCGGGCGATCGGGCGGGAGACCAAGCGTTACGCGGCCGCTTTCGAAGAATTGCAGTTGCGGTTTCGCAACGTGACCGATTTCGACTCGTGGTGGCTGGAGTTATGCACGGCCGCCGAACGATTCGATTTTTCCTCCGTCGTCCTTCCGCTCACCTGCCGCAGCGGTCAGGAACGAACGCTGCGCTGGCATCCGGAGCAGGCCTGGGCCGACCATGCGGAGCTGGTTGAAGTGACCGTCCCCATCCCCCAGCGCCGCCGCGGGACGAAACTGCGGGCGACGGTCGAGGTTCGGATCGGGAACTTCCTGGAGACGGCGGGGCAGCGGATCGCGCTCTTCTCGCGGCTGATGGACGATCACAGCCTTCTGGGCCTCCCGGAAAGCTCCCGCCGGATCCGGCGCGCGGGCCTGCCGGTGAAAGCGCCGCCGCGCCCGTGAGCCCCGAGGGATCGAACGGGGTGGCTTCATTGACGCAGTCGGCCGCCGATGCGCGGCAGGCGATCAGCAAGCAGTTGGATAAGCTCCCCTTGATGCTCGAGCTTTCTTCAATCGGGGTGAGAGGCGACCGGCCGGGCGGCGCAAACTTGACGCCGTCGCCCATGTCGCCTCCGCCCATGACGCCGTCGCCCGTTTCGATGCGGCCGCCTTCCGAAGCCGGCGACACGGTGCCCCAGCTCCGCGTCGCGATCGTCCACGATTTCCTCTACTGCTACGCCGGCGCTGAACGCGTCCTTGAGCAGATTATCCGGGTCTACCCGAACGCCGACCTGTTCGCCCTGTTCGACTTCATCCCCGAGGGACAGCGCGGCTTCCTCCACGGGAAGTCGGTTCGCACTTCGTTCATCCAGCGCCTTCCCTTTGCCAGCCGGAAGCACCGTAGCTACCTGCCGCTGATGCCGCTGGCGATCGAGCAGCTCGACGTCTCTGACTACGATATCGTTGTCTCCAGTTCTTATCTTGCCGCGAAGGGCGTCCTGACGCGGCCGGATCAGCTTCACGTCTGCTACTGCCACACCCCGGTGCGCTTTGCCTGGGACCTGCAGCGGCAGTACCTGGTGAATACGGGGTGGCTAAGCCGCCTGAAGTCGATGGCGCCGCGCGTCGTCTTCCACTACATCCGCACCTGGGACGTCCGATCGGCGAACAGTGTGGACACCTTCGTGACCAACTCCGATTATGTCGGCCGCCGGATCGAGAAAGTCTATCGCCGGCGCGCCACGACGATCTACCCGCCGGTCGATACCGAGCGATTTGTCCCTGGCGACCTGCGCGAGGATTTCTATCTCACCGCGTCCCGAATGGTGCCGTACAAGCGGATCGACCTCATTGTTGACGCTTTCAACCTGACGCCCGAGCGCCGGCTGATCGTGATCGGCGACGGCCCGGAGTTCGACAAGATCAAGGCGAAGGCGGGCCCAAACATCCGCCTCGTCGGCCACCAGCCGTTCGAGCGCGTTCGCCAATATATGCAGATGGCCCGTGCGTTCATCTTCGCGGGCGAAGAAGACTTCGGGATCGTGCCGGTCGAGGCCCAGGCGTGTGGCACGCCGGTAATCGCCTACGGCCGCGGCGGCGTGACCGAAAGCGTGATCGAAGGCCGCACCGGCATCTTCTTCGATGAGCAGACCGCCGACGCCATCCTGGCCGCTATCGTCCAGTTCGAGGGCCACGGCGTCTGGGATTCCGCGGCGATCCGGGCGAACGCGGAGCGATTCAGTTCAGCCCGATTCCGCCGGGAGATCGCCGATCTGGTCAAGGCCGAGTGGGATTCATTCATGTCCTCCCGCGTGCTGCGGAGCAAGTCGCGCATGTTCGTGGCCGACGAGACACTCGACCCGGTGTCGCTAGACGACTCGGTCGCCAGCCCGGGGATTGCCTGATCCGGATGCGCCGAAGCCGCGGAAGCGTTCTCTCCGTCGCCTGAAGCGGGCCTCGCCCTCAAACAGCCAATGTGTTCGCGTCATTCCGCCGGCTCGAGCAGGTCGGCGTCGATCTCAAGTGATGCCCCTTTGCCGAGCATGCTGACCATCAGGACCAGCCGCGTGTGATTGTCGCGGCGGATCACCGTCCCCGTGACGCCCTGCAACGGGCCCGATCGAACGCGGCACTTATTGCCGATCGCCGCAAAGGCGTACTGATCGATCGAGATCCCGCTCGTCAACGCTCGCTCGATGTCGGATAGTTCCGCGACGAACCGCTCCTGGTCCGTCACTGCGATCACCTGGCACAGTTGATTGGTGGCCAGCGCCGCGTATCGCGCGTTGGCGTCGCCGGCGAAAAAGAAGTAGGACGTGAACAGCGGCTGCATCCCCCGGCGCTTGCGGCCGCCGGAGATGGTCACCCGCTCGACCATCGGCAGAAAGTAGCCGATCTCCGCCTTCACGAGCTGGTGGGCGGCCGCCTTTTCAGCTCGGGCCTTCGTGTGAGCCACCCACCACGGCCCCTGAAGCTCGTGAATCGACTTGACCAACGGGCTGAGAACGGGCGGGTTATCCTTGAATTTCAGCATAGGCGACTGAGGAAGAGCACGTCTATCGGTCGAGAGCGCGACCGCCGGGTCAGGCGCCCGACGATTCGATGCCCAACTGGCCCGACGCATGATATGCGTCGATCCCTCGGCTCAGATCGTATCGAGGCGCATAGTTGAGGCCCGCACGGGCGTGCGTCAAGTCCGCTTCGGTCCAAGTCTGGAAGAAGCTGTAGGGATTCTCGAAGTACTCGGGCCGCAGGTCCGTTTTGAGCACCCGATTGAGTTGACGGATGACTTCATTGAACGAGGCGGCCGCACCGCTGCCAACGTTGTAGACGCCGCTCGATTTCGCGTTCATCGCGGCAAGATTGACCTGCACAACGTCGTCGATGTAGACGAAATCGCGCTTCTGTTCCCCGTCGGCGAAGATCCGAGGCCGCTTTCCGGAGCGCATCAGCTTCGCGAGCTGGTGAATCATGCTGGCGAACTTGCCCTTATGGGCTTCGCCCGCCCCGTAGACGTTGAAGTAACGAAGCCCCACGATCGGATGCTTCAGCCGCGACGCGTACGACGCCGCGAGGTGCTCCATGGCCAGCTTCGAGTACCCATAGACATTGAGGGGCGCGGCCGGCTGCGATTCCTTCATCGGCGCCGGGCCGCGGCCGTAGATCGCGGCGCTGCTGGCCCAGACCACGCGGCTGCCCCATCTGACGGCCATGTCCAGCAACTGGCGGAACCCTTCCACGTTGTTGTGCATCATCTTCCGCTGATCCATCACTGTCGTGTCGGTGATCGAGGCCTCGTGGAAGATCACGTCAAAAGGGCCGGCCTGCTCCAGCGCGAAAGGCGGCGGCCGCCTCGGAGACGTCGAGCGTCACCACATCCCCCTTAAAGTCCACGAGGTTCAGCCAGCTCGCCGACGAGAAGTCATCCAGCGCGACCGTCTGGTGCCCTTCCGCAGCCAGGCGCTTGACCAGATTTGAGCCGATGAACCCCGATCCGCCGGTAACCAGAATGCGCGCCATGGAAGGTAATTACCGGAATCTCCGTCTCATTTCCATCGCCCCGGCGTTTCGGTTGGGACAATACTCGTGGCATACCCAGCCCAAACGCAGGGCGTGGTTCACCACGCCACCGCGCGATGCGGCGTGGTGAACACGCCCTCCATTTTGTCTCGGCGCATTCGATCGGTTGAAGCACCCGGCGGTGTCACTCTCATTTGAATGACGGAATTGCCTGCCGAAGCGTGAGCACCGGCGCGAGCGGGTCTTTCCGTGGGAGGCGAACCGCGTTGGCGACAACCGGCTCAATGTCCCCGGCCTCCACTTCATCCCAGGTAAGCGGAAAGGAGATCGACGGCAGCTCGCGGGCGCGGACGGAGTACGCGCAGACCGTTGTCTTCCCGCGGTCGTTCTGGCCCCAATCGACGAAGACCTTCCCCGCCCGGGCCGAGCGCGACATGGACGAGATCACGCCCTTGGGGTCGTCCCGCTCCAGCGTCAGCGCGATCGCTCGGGCAAAGGACTTGGTCTGGTCGAAGGTGGCGGACGGGTCGTTCAGCGGGGCCAGGATGTGCAGGCCCTTTCCGCCGCTTCGCTTGACGAAGCTCTTCAGGCCCAGGGTGTCGAACAACCCCCGGAGCCGCATCGCCACCCGGGCCGCATCGACGATTGTCGCCGGCGGGCCGGGGTCCAGGTCGAAGACGACGGCGGTCGGCTGATCGGGCGACGCGCCCAGCGCCAGCGGCACGTGCAGTTCGATCGCCGCCAGGTTGGCCGCCCACGTCAAAGACGCGACATCTTCAATCAGGCAGTAATCGATCGCCTCGGTCGTGGAGGCCACCGCGACCGTCTTTACCCAATCTGGCCGGTGCGACGGGCACCGTTTCTCAAAGAACGACTTTCCCTCGACGCCGTCCGGGTATCGCTTCAGCGTGACCGCCCTGCCGGCCAGGTGCGGCAGGATCAAAGGCGCGACGCGAACGTAATAGTCGATCAACTGCCCTTTCGTCAGGCCGCTCGCGGGGAAGAGCACCTTTTGCTGGTTTGAAAGCTTCGGTTGGCCGGCGCCAGCCGAAGGCGGCGCGGCGGCCGGTACGGCACCCGGCACGGCGGCCGCCCGCTTCTTTTCCGCCGGCGCCGCCGGGGCCTTGCGCGTTGGCGCTGGCTTGTGCCGATCGGCTTCCGCGGCCTCTGCGATCACCGCCCGCAGGAGCGACGCGGCCTGACCGCCGCCCGCCGGCTTGTGCGCCAGGAAGGCCGCGCGGTCCTTGCTCGCATTCAACACGCCCGCGAAGCCGGTGAAGCTCTTGACGCTGTCCGGCGCCGCCGCCGTGACATCGACATCCTCGCCGGACCAATCGTCGCGATGCTTGATCAGCAGCCATTGTTCCCGATCCGCGTCGGTCTGCCGCTTCGTCCTTACCAACACCCACGACCCTTTCAGCTTTACCCCGTCCACGCTGAACTTCAGCTCCCCCTTCGTTAGCGCGGCATCGACATCGCCATCCCCGTCGAGCGCCCACGTTCCGCGATCCCAAAGGATGACGATCCCCTGGCCATAGCCATCAGGGATCACTCCCTCAAAGCCGCCGTAGTCGAGCGGATGGTCTTCGGTCCGTACGGCCATCCGCCGGTCGTGCGGGTTAAGCGAAGGCCCCTTGGGGACCGCCCAGGACAGGAGTACGCCGCGATGCTCCAGCCGAAAATCGTAGTGAAGCGCCCGCGCCAGGTGCTTCTGCACGCAGAATGTCAGGGGGGCCGCCCGCTTGGCTTGGTTGTTCCGGGCGGCGGGCAGCGTCGCCGGCGGCTCGGGCGTACGCGAAAAGTTACGCTTCCTGGCGTAGGGCTCCAGACGCTTGGCGGTGGGCTTCGTCTTCGGCATTCATTGAGCCTACCTCGCGCGCCGCGGCGAAGGGACGCTGGAAAATCAGGATGTCCGGCGGCCGAACCGTACTATGGGGCACATCAGAAATCCGCTGAAGATGCGGCGAACCGGGTCGAAGGTGGGCTTCGGCGCGCAAATCGATCGCTCGCGAAAATAGCGCGCTCGTGCGCGGAGGCTGGCGCGCTACAGTCCGCTTAACGCATGGGAAAGGGAACCCATGCTCCCCTGTTGAGTTCCAAGGACGGACACCACGAGCGGCCCGCACGGCCGCGAGGAGTGTGTTATGGCTGCCCGTCCAACCTGGAAGGGGTTCATTCGCTTTTCATTGGTCTCCATCCCCGTCCGGGGCTACTCGGCGGCCGCGCCGGCGTCGCAGGGCGGGAAGGTTACGCTCCACCAGTTGCACAAGGACTGCGGCTCGCGCGTCCGCTACATCAAGACCTGCCCGACTCACGGCGAGCTGAAGTCCGACGACATCGTCAGCGGCTACGAGTTCGCGGACGATCAGTACGTCGTGATCGACCCGGCAGAGCTGTCAAAGATCCGTTCAAAGAACGAGCGGACGATCGAGATCGAAGCCTTTATCTCGGATCGGAAGATCGACCCGCGATTCCACTCTGGCAGGACGATGTACCTCACGCCGGAGGGGAACATCGGCCGCAAGCCGTATTCGATGCTTCACCGCCTGTTGATCGAGGAAAAGAAGGTCGGCTTCGCCACCGGCGTCTTTTCCAACCGCGATCAGGTGATGCTGCTTCGCCCCGAGGAGAATCTGATCGCCGCGACCTTCCTTAGCTATGAGTCTGAGGTGCGCAGCCCGGCGGAGTTTGAGCCGGAAGCGCCGGCCGTCGCCGTGTCGCCGAAGGAGCTGGAGCTGGCTAAGACGCTCGTCGCCCAGTTGACCGAAGACTCTTTCGACTTTTCCAAGTACCGCGATCGGTATCACGAAGAACTGGAGAAACTGGTGGAAGCGAAGGTCGCCGGGAAGGAAGTGGTCGCCGCGCCGGCCGAAGAAGAGCCGCAGGTGATCAACTTGATGGAAGCGCTGCAGCGCAGCCTCGATGCCGCCAAGGCCAAGGCGGCGCCCCGCCGCGCCGGGTGGCCCCGTCCAGCGCAGGAAAGAAGACGCAGGCCGCCGCGCCCGCCCGCCGCCGCAAGTCGTCGTAGGAGAGGCGATGCCGCCACGAGCACCCCGTCGCGGCCGCACGACGCCCGCCGCCGACATGCCCCCGTTCGTCGAGCCGATGCTCGCGACCATGGCGAAGGCGCCGTTCGATGGCGATCCCGGCTGGCTCTTCGAAATCAAATGGGACGGCTTTCGCGCCCTGTGCCGCATGGGTGCGACGGATAAGCAGTGCCGCCTCGCGGGCCGGCATCGAACCGATTTCAGCGGCCGGTTCCCTAAATTGGTTAAGGCGCTGTCCGGGTTGCCCGCTGGCGTTATGCTGGATGGGGAGATTGTGGCCCTGCGTCCAGACGGGACGGCCGACTTCGGAGCGCTGCTCCGTCGGAACCCCGCCGGGCCGACTGCCCTCGCTTATGTCGCATTCGACCTGCTCTACGCCGAAGGAGTTTCGGTGATGACCCTGCCGTGCGGCGAACGGCGCGATCTCCTGAGGACGCTCGTCGGGGGCCTGTCGAGCCGGCAGGTCCTGATGAGCGAAGGCGTGGTCGGCGGCGGGATCGATTACTTTAGCCACGCGGCGGCCGCCGGGTTGGAGGGCGTCATGGCGAAACGCCTCGACTCCCCGTACCGCACCGGCGTTCGCTCCGACGATTGGTTTAAGATCAAGGCGCGGCGCGAGCTGCTGTGCATCGTGATCGGCTACGAACCATCGGCCGACGATGACGCCGCGCGGGTGAAGAGCCTGGTCGTGGCGTCCTCGATCGATGGAGAGCTGAAGTGCGTCGGGCGCGTCGGGAGCGGGCTCTCGCCAACCTCGTCGGCGGAGCTGCTCCCCCAGCTTCTTGCGTCGGAACGTTCGACGCCGGTCGTGCCGTGCGGAGGCGCCCGCGCCGGGCGGCCGCGTTGGGTTGAGCCGCGAATGATGTGCCGCGTGTCGTATGCGGAGATGACGTCGTCCGGGCAGCTTCGCCAGGCCGCCTTCCTGGGCTGGGTTGACACGCCCGGCGGACCGACGTGAAAGGAAGACCACGGGAGTGCCCGACATGCGGCCGCCGACCCCGCGCCTGGAGCTCGATTCAGAGGGCCTTCGAGCCCTGCTGCCGCGCGGCGTCAGTTATGTCGGGCCACTTGATGCCCTATCGCATGAGACGCTGGTCGAACTCGTGCGGGAACATGGCGGCCGCTACGTCCGCTATGGCCATTATGAAAAGTTCGATGTCCTGATCGTCGGGGATGCTGCCCTTCCCATCACTCCCGGCGGCGACCCCTTCGACTTTTCCGGCCGCACCGTCGTTCGTGAAAGCGATTTCCTTACCCTCCTGGGCGAGGCGGCTTCAGATGCGGCCGGCATGGCTCGCTCGTTCACGCCGCCCGCGCTGTCCGAACTGCTTCATGTGCCCGAGCCGCGCATTCGCGCGTGGGCAAAAGCCGGGCTCCTCCGCCCCACATCGGTGGAGCACGGGGTGATGCGGTTTGACTTCCGTCAGGCCGCCATCGCCCGGACACTGGTGGGCCTGACGGATGGGGGGGTCAGCGCGTCGCGGCTACGCCGATCGCTGAAGCAACTGAAAGAATGGCTGCCGGGGCTTGACGAACCGCTCCAGCAACTGAGCCTGCTCGAGCGGAACGGCCCGCTGCTGGTCCGGCTGGAGAACGGCGACCTTGCCGAGGTGGACGGCCAGATGCACCTCGATTTTAACGGCGCTTCCCCACCGCCGCCCGCGCCGCTGCGGCTCGCTCCGCTCCCCGCCTATCGCAGCGCCGGGCAGTGGCATGCGCTGGGCATCGAACAGGAGCAGGCTGGTCTCCTCGACGATGCGGCCGACAGCTACCTCCACGCGCTTCAGGAAGGCGGCCCCGACCCGCAAGTTTGTTTCGATCTGGCCCATGTCCTCGCGGAATCCGGCCACCCTGAAGCCGCGATCGAACGGTATCGGCAAGTGACCGAGCTCGATCCGCGGTGCGGCGACGCTTGGAACAACCTGGCCGTGTTACTCGGGCAAAGGGGGGACGGGCAGCTCGCGATCGACGCGTTTCGACGCGCCGTTCGTCTGAGCCCTGACGATGCGGCCGCCCGGTATAACCTGGCCGATGCGCTGGACGATGCTGGCAGTTCCGCGGCCGCCGACGAATACCAGGAATACCTGCGCCTCGACCCTTCTCCCAACCCATGGGCCGACCACGCGCGCCGGCGCGTCGCGGAAATGATGATCAGGCACTGAAGGAAAGGTTGAACAGGCCAGCCAGTCAACGGCCACTCACCAGGCGTTGACATCGATCCCCATCGCTTCGGCGAGCAGGTCAGCGATATGGCGCGTCTTGACCTCCACGCCCTGCCGATGGCACATGCCCGAGATGTTCATCGAGCAGCCGGCGTCGTTGCAGATGAGCGTCTTGGCGCCGGTCGCGCTGATGCATTGAACTTTATCTTCGACGATGGCGCCGCTGATCGCCGGGTACTTGGTGGCGAAGGTGCCGCCGAAGCCGCAGCACTGGTCGGTCTTCTCCATTGGCTTGAAATCGACGTTGCCGATCTGCTTCAGCAGCCGCACGCCTTCGTCCTTCAGGCCGATGCCACGCAGATGGCACGTGTAGTGGTAGGTGATGCCCTGGGGTGTTGGGAGCTTGAGCTCGGACAGGTCCACCTTGAGTACTTTGTCGAGGAACTCGACAAACTCATATGTTTTCGCCGCCACCTCGTGCATCGGCTTGGCCCACGCGGCGTCTTTTTCCATGAGCTGATGAAACTGCTCCCGCACCATCGCGCAGCAAGAGCCGCTGGGCGTGACGATGAACGGGTAGGCCTCAAAATCCTGGATGAATTTCTTCGCCAGCTCCTTCGCCTCGGCGTGGAAGCCGTTGTTGAAAAAGGGCTGGCCGCAACAGGTCTGCGCGGCCGGAAAGCTCACCTTGCAGCCGTAGCGCTCCAGGATCTTGGTGACGGCGACGCCGACCGACGGATAGAACTGGTCGGTAAGGCAAGTGACGAACAGCGCAACATGGTGAGCCATAACGGTGGCGAACGATAGGATCCCGCGCGGCGCTTTACAAGAAAGCCGCCAACGAGCCGCGACCGTCAGGGCCGTCAGGGCCGTCAGGGTCCGTCAGGGAGCGGTCGGCGCCCCCAAGCTGCGCCGCGTGAGCGTGTGGAAGCTTTCCGCCACCGGGCCCCGACCGATCCCTTACGGCCCTTTACCGTCGCGGCGCGCGGGTGGCCCTGCTTCCGTTCCGCATCGATCCCTTGCCGGGCCGCCACCGCGCGTTGACCCGGCTAGCGCCAGATTTAGAATCCTTCTTTCCGGTTCGCTCGATGGGCTCGGCGGTGTCGCGGTTGCGGCGCCGGCGGACGTGGCCTACGCGAGCCGACTTCTTTCAACTGCGGAATCAGCGGAATGAGCGACCCTTACATTCAGAATCTCTTCGCGGAACGGATCGGCGGCAAGTCGTATGGCAAAGGGACCGAGATCTATAAGTTCGAGAAGATCAAACGCGCCAAGCGCGCCGCGACGGCCGCCAATCCGGGGGTCGAACTGATCGACATGGGCGTGGGGGAGCCCGATGCGCCGGCTTTCCCCGAATGCGTCGAGGCGCTCCACCGCGCGGCCATGAACCCTGAGAACCGGGGTTACGCCGACAACGGCGCCTCCCGCTACAAGGAGGCGGCCGCCGCATGGATGAAGCGCGTCTGCGGCGTCGATGGGATCGATCCGGCGGCCCACATCGTCCACTCGATCGGGTCCAAGGCGGCGCTGTCGATCCTGCCGGCCTGCTTCATCAACCCGGGCGACGTGGCCCTGATGACGACTCCGGGGTACCCGGTCTTCGGCACGCATTCGAAGTACCTCGGCGGCGAGGTCTTCAACATCCCGTTGCTGGAGCGGAACGGGTTCCTGCCCGACCTGTCGTCCATCCCCGCGGACAAGCTGAAGCGCGCGAAGACGCTCGTTCTGAACTACCCGAACAACCCTACCGGCGGCAGCGCCACGCCACAGTTCTTCTCCGAGGTGGTCGAGTTTGCCCGCAAGCACGACCTCATCGTCATTCACGATGCGGCCTACGCGGCGCTGGTGTTCGAAGGAAAGCCCCTCTCGTTCCTGGCGACTCCCGGGGCGATGGACGTCGGCATCGAACTGCATTCGATGAGCAAGGGCTTCAACATGACCGGCTGGCGGCTCGGCTTTGTGGTCGGCAACCCGCTGATCGTGAAGGCCTACGCCGACGTGAAAGATAACACCGATTCCGGCCAGTTCCTGGCGGTGCAGGAGGCGTGCGCGTTCGCGCTGGAGCACCCTGAGCAGACGCAGCAGATCGCGGCGAAGTATGGCCGCCGGATGGATGGGCTCGTTGCCGTGCTCACAAAGCACGGCTTCAACGCCCGCAAGCCGCGAGGGTCGTTCTTCCTCTACGTGAAGGCGCCGCATGCCGCTACCGGCAAGACAGGCCAGCGGACTGTCTTTGAAAAGGCTGAGGTCTTCAGCCAATGGATGATCGGCGAGAACCTGATCAGCACCGTCCCGTGGGACGACGCCGGGGCCTATGTCCGGTTCAGCGTCACGTTCCTCGCCGCAAACGAGGCGGAGGAGCGGCGCGTGCTCGCGGAGATCGACAGTCGCCTTGCGAGCAGCAGATTTGAGTTTTGAATCCTCGAAGACATTAGTGAACGCCAAGATGCCAAGAACGCCAAGGGGGAAGTGCCAAGAAGAGAAGAGCTAATGGTCATGCATTGCGTCATGCGCCTTCTTCTTGTCGCGTCCCCCCCCCGGCGTTCTTGGCGTCTTGGCGTTCACTTCCTCCTCAAACGAGAAAAGGCGCGGTGACTCTCATGCACTCCGAGACCGCGTACGTCGCATTGGGCGCCAACCTCGGTGACCGCTCGGGGCAGATTCGGGCGGCGATTCGGCTTCTGGGGGAGACGGCGGGGGCGCGCGTGGTTCGCGTGTCGCCCCTGCTGGAGAACCCTTCGGTCGGTGGCCCGGCGGACGCGCCGGCATTTCTCAATGCCGTGGCCGCCGTCGAGTGCTCGACGGGCCCCGAGCCCCTGTTGGATCGCCTGCTGGAGATTGAAGTTTCGCTCGGCCGCGTCCGATCCCGAAAGAATGACCCGCGGCCGATCGACCTCGACCTGATCCTCTACGGCGACCAGATCCTCGAAACCGCCCGCCTCACCCTGCCCCACCCGCTGATGCACGAGCGGCGGTTTGTCCTTCAGCCGCTGGCCGAGATCGCGCCGGACGTAGTCCATCCCGCCCTCGGCTGGAACGTACGCAATCTGCTCGCCCGGCTCGATCAGCGGCCGAGGGATCGCGAGCTGGCGTAGAGAAAGAAAGAGGCCGTCGCGATGACGGCCTCCGCGGGGGTTAAACGATACGCGCCAGGAATCAGACAATCGCGAGGATCTTGAACTCCATCGTCCCCCGGGGCGCTTTCACCTTGACGGTCTCGCCGACGCGCGCCTTCATGAGCGCCTCGCCCATGGGGCTGCTCGCCGAAACCGGTTGAACCTCGCTGTTTGCGTCGGGGGTCTGGGCCTCGCCGACGATCTTCACCAGCATCTCGCTGTCATCGTCTAGGTCCTGAAGCTTGACGGTGTGGCCCAGGTAGACCATGTCTTCGGGGACGCCTTCGGTGGAGACGACGGCGACGTGGCGAAGCTTCAACTCCAGCTCGGCCAGCTCGCGCTGAATGCTGCGGTTCTCTTCCTTGGCGAAGTGATACTCGGCGTTTTCGGAAAGGTCGCCCAGGGCGGCCGCCTTGCGGATGCGATCCTGAACGTCGATCTGAAGGTTGTAGAGGTCCTGACGCTTCTTCTTCGAGCTGGGCCTTCTCCGCGGCACTGACGATCTGCATGAGACACTCCCTAGACACGGCCAAATCCAGCAACGCATGACCCGAGCGACTGTTGCGCAGGCCGATGTGATGCATCCCGACGCCAGCGATGGCACTCGCGCCCGGTCCATCGGCCGGGCTCAATCGCTGAACATACCGACGCGCCACCCGCGGCCCCAGGCACCAAATCCGTGGGGTCAACGCTGCGGGAGGACAACTCGGCGAATGAAAGACCTTCAGAAACGCGAACCACCGCGCGGGGCAGCGCGGTGGTTCGTCGTGTTTCGAACCGGCATCATAAACCGCGTTAACCAGTTCGCAACAGAAAATCGATCTATGTCAAAGAAATCCGGCCTGTCAATCCGCCGTGCGGCCGGAGGTAAGAGCGGCAGTGAATGGCGGAGGTTCGGGACGGAAGCGCCCTCGGGTGATCGCCTGTGCCGGTCTCGACGGGGGCGGCGGCCTTCGGGCACGGCCGCAAAAGCTCACGCGTTGCGATGGCCGGTTCCGATAACTCGAACGGGCATGTGACGCTGGCGACACGGCGTTACATGGATGCGGAGGCGACGGATGCGCGACTTTTCAGCCCTCTTGGAACGGATCAGGCTCGTCCGGGCGGCGCGGCACGGGTTTGTGCGGGCGTGGCGCATGGCGGCCCTGGAGGCGATCCTTCTTGGCGGCAACGTGCTCGACCGAATTGTCGCCGATATTGAAGAGGTCGGCGTGTTCCCGAGCGTCGAGGCGGCGGCCGCACGGCGCCCGCAGTACCGCCCGCGCCGGCCGGACCGATTTTCCGGCTTCGATAATCTATACCGGTCTCGCGGGAAGGACGATGAACCGCAATGAGCGGCTATACGCGCCGCGTCGCCGCTGACGGCAGCCGCCGCGCGGCGCCGAGGCGGCCGAACGTTTCACGTGTGACAGGCCACTTGTTATGGGAACGATAACCAGCGGCGTCGGGTTGATCAGCGGGATCAACACGTCGAGCATCATCAATCAGCTCATCGCGATTGAGCAGCAGCCCAAGACGATCCTTCAGAGTCGCAAGGATAACGTCGCGCAGCATCAGAGCGCGCTGAACGGGTTCCTCACGCAGCTCACTTCCCTTCAGACGCTCGGGCAATCGTTCGAGCAGCCGAGTACGTTTCAGGCCGTCACCCCGACCTCCAGCGACCCGAACGTCCTGACCGCGACCGCCGGGACGACGGCCGCCGCCGGGTCTTATCAGTTTCAGGTCGCCCAGCTCGTTTCGTCGCAACAGAGCATCACGACCGGCTTCGCCAGCCAGGATGCCAGCGTCGGGGCCGGCACGTTCACGATCTCCCTGGGCGGCGGCGACCTGAGCAATAAGACGCCCCTCTCGCAGTTAAACGGAGGAGCGGGCGTTCGTCGCGGGCAGTTCCGGATCACCGACCGGAGCGGGAAGAGCGGCGTCATTGACGTCGGCTCGGCCGTGACGGTTGACGACGTCATCAAGAAGATCAACACGTCGCTGGATGTGAACGTGCATGCCGCGGTTCAGAACAACCAGATCGTCCTCACCGATACCAGCGGCGGCAGTTCCGCCAACCTGGCCGTCGCGGACCTGGCCGACGGTCACGCGGCCGCCGACCTGGGGATCTTCGCCCACAGCACCGGAACAGTGCTGACGGGGGCGAGCATCAATACGATCGGTGCGCAGACGGCGCTCGGCTCGCTGAACGACGGCCGCGGCGTCCGGACGGCGGCCACGTCGCAAACGCTGCCGTCAACCCCCACGGGCTCGCAGGATTTCCAGGTGACGCTGGGCGACGGATCGAACGTCGCCGTCACGCTCGGCAGCGCCCAGACGCTGGGGGACGTGGTGACGGCGATTAACAACGCCGGCGGCGGCAAGCTGACAGCGAACATCGACGCGACGACCAATTCGCTGAAGCTGACCGACTCGACCGGCAGCGCGCCCACGGTCACGGCGCTGAACAATTCCAAAGCGGCCGCCGACTTGGGGATCCTGAAGACCGGGGCGGGCGGGGTCATCCAGGGCGAGCCGATCCTGGCCGGGATCGATACGGTCCTGCTTTCGTCGCTCAAAGGGGGCGCGGGGCTCTCGCTGGGCCAGATCGCGGTGACGGACCGGTCGGGCAACTCGGCCAACGTGGATCTTTCGGGGGCCAAGACGCTTCAGGACGTGCTGGATGATATCAGCAAGCAATCCGGCATTTCGGTGAAGGCGTCGCTGAACGCCTCGGGGAACGGGATCCAGATCGCCGACGCGAGCGGCGGCGCCGGGAACCTGGTGATCGCCGATGCCGACCCGACGAAGAGCGCCACGGCGCTGGGCGTGGCGGGGACGTTCGACAACACCAAGGCGGCGGCGGCCGGCGCGGACCTGCACATCGGCTGGATCAACGAGAACACGCTTCTGTCCACCTACAACGGCGGCAAGGGCGTGACGCCGGGGTCGTTCAAGATCACCAACGCCTCGGGGGCGGCGACCACGATCGACCTCTCCACCGGGACGTTCACCAAGCTCGGGGACGTGATCGCCGCGATCAACGGGAAGAACGCCGGCGTCACGGCCTCGATCAACGCGAACGGGAACGGGCTGCTGCTGACCGACACGTCGGGCGGCGGCGGAACGCTGAAGGTGGACAACCTCTCCGGGACCACCGCGACCGATTTGAACATCGCGGGCGCCGCGCCGGGCGGCACGGGGCCGGGGCGAACGCGATCGACGGGACGTTCGAGAAGTCGATCACCGTCGCTCCCGGCGACACCCTCTCCAGTGTGCAGACGAAGATCGCGCAGCTCGGCTTCGGCGTGTCGGCCAGCATCGTGAATGACGGGTCGGGGGCATCCCCCTACCGCCTTTCGCTGACGTCGTTCAATACTGGCCGGGCCGGCCGCGTCGTCCTGGACGCGGGGGCCACCAGCCTCGGGACGCGGAACCTCGTGGAAGGGCAGGATGCGGCCGTTTTCCTCGGCGGAGCGGGCTCGTCGCAGCCGTTGCTGGTCACGTCGAGCCAGAACAGCTTGACGAACGTCATCCCCGGCGTCACCGTCCAACTCCAAGGAACCAGTACCAGCCCCGTGACCCTGGCCCTCTCCCGCAGCGCCGACAACGCGGCGTCGCAACTCAAGAAGTTCACGGACGGGTTCAACGGGATTGTCGGTCAGATCAGCACCCTGACGGCGTTCGACAGCACGACGAATCAGGGCGCGCTGCTGCTGGGCGACGCGACGATCGAGTCCGTCCAGTCGCAGATCTACAACTCGATCAACAGCGTCGTTTCCGGCGCCGGGCGATACCGCACGTTCGCCGACATCGGCGTCACGGTCACCAATGGCGCGAAGCTGAAGTTCGACGAGGCCAAGTTCCGCTCCGCCTTCTCGGCCGACCCTGAAGCGGTGAAAAACCTGTTCTCGCAAACGGTGCCGGGGCTCGCGGGGACGACGGCATTGTCGAAGTTAAACAGCGGGAGGGGTGTATCCGTCAGCGGCGGAGCCGATTTTAAGGTAACGACGCGGGACGGGTCGGCGTTCAATGTGACCATCCCGCCGGTCGGCACCGTGGACGACGTGATCGCCGCGATCAACGCGGCGGCGAACGGCAAGGTGACCGCGTCGATCGCCAATAACTCCCTGAAGATCGTAGACAACAGCACGGGCGGCTCGGGGCAGTTCAACGTCGGGATCCTCAACGGATCGTCGGCCGCCAGCGATCTGGGGATCTCCGGGAACGGCTTCGGGGGCATCCTGCTCGGCAAGCCAATCTTCAATACGACCAACGTCTCCGGCGGCGGGCTGGGCTATCTGATCGACCAGAGCCTCACGGCGCTGGTGGACCCGGTCAACGGGCTGATCCCGCAGGAGAATACGACGCTCACCAACCAGGCGAACGACTTTCAAGCGCAGATGGATCGGCTCGACGCGATCATCAAGCAGAAGAAAGACCTGTTGACGACCCAGTTCGCCAACATGGAATCGGTCCTGGCAGGGTTGCAAAGCCAGCAGCAGGCGCTGGGGTCGCTCACGACGGTCAGCGCCACTTCGACTTCCAAGGCATGAGTCGGCCGACGACGTCGTGGCCTGGCCGGAGGCCAGCGCAAACCCTCCGCCGGTCCGAAGATGTTGCGGAGGGATTAATTCGGACGTGCGCAAGTGCCGATAGGGTTGCCAGCGGCGTCATCACCTGTTGACCGAGGACGACCCGTGAGGGGCCGTTCCCCGGGCCCGGCTTGAGCCGCCTCGTGAAGAGGCCTTGTCGCATGAACCCGTCGAACCCGCAGATCGCCCAGCAGCAGGCCCAGAACTATCTCCGCACCAAGGTCTTCACCGCCACGCCGGAACAACTCCAGATGATGTTGTTCGAGGGCGCCCTCCGCTTCGGCGAGCAGGCCCGCGTGGCGCTGGAGAAGCGCGACTTGGAGAGCAGCTTCAACAACATCACGAAGGTGCAGAAAATCCTGGTCGAGATGACCAGCACCCTCAAGCACGACGTCGCCCCGGACCTCTGCTCCAAGCTGAACGCCCTCTACAACTACGCGTACCGAAAGCTGGTGGAGGCCAACGTCCACCACGACATCGTGGCGCTGGAAGAGGCGATGGGGATGCTCAAGTACCAGCGCGAAACCTGGGCCATGCTCCTCGACCAGATCGGCAAGCAAAAGGCGGCCGCCGCCGCCACCCAGATGAACATCCCCGCCCCAAGCAAACGCATGGAAGCAATGATCTCAGTCAAAGGATGAGGGGGAAAGGCTGAAGGCTGGAATGCTGAATGCTGAATGAAGAGTCCGGTGCCGGGGTATTTCAAAGCCTGCATTCGAGCGTTCAGCGATCAGCATTTAGCACTACAGCGCCATTTGGTCACTGGAGCACGAGAAGAACGTCGAAATCCCAAACACGAAATTCGAAGGAATTAGAAATTGGGAAAGAAGAAACCGGATTCAATCGCGAGTATTGATTTCCGCTTTGCCTTTGTTTGAAGTTCCTTGAGATTTCGTGCTTCGGATTTTTTGATTCGGGAAGGCTTGATCGCAGAATCGGCGCTGTGGTGTTAGCACGTGCTGTCCGCATTCAGCATTCAGCACTTCAGCATTTAGCATTTCCCGACTACCTTTGTCCCTATGCGCGGACGCTTCGTTGCTTTTCTGTCGTTGGTGTTGGCGACCACGTTGGCTGGGCCGCTGTTTGGGCAGGCTCGGCGGCTGAACCCGGTGATACCGGCGCCGCGGCCGGGCCAGGGTGGGGGGTGGCCGGCAACGGAAGCGCCGGCGCGGGCAACCGCGCCACGGGATGTCGAGAATATGAGCCAGGGGGATGGGCCGCCGATCAACCTCACTTGTATTGGGGTTTCTGTCCCCGCGACGGTTCATGTTTATGCGATGACGGCGGGAACGGCCGCCGGGGCGGCGGTCATTCCCGCCCCCGGTTCCACAACGCGCCCCGCCGCCGTCGCGCAGGCCGACGGCGGGCCTTTTCCACTGGACAGCCGATATCTGTGGGACTTTGGCGACCCGGACGGGCGCTGGAACGTGCTTCCCGGATGGAACGCCGCGCACATCTACGACAAGCCCGGCCGCTACACGATCACGCTGACGGTGACCGACGCCGCGGGCCATGCGACCCACCGGACGACCTGGGTGCGGATCGCCCCGGACGATCGCCGCCGCGTCTACGTCTCTTCCAACGGGAACGACGCCCTCACCGGCGCGAGCCCCGCGAGCGCCGTCCAGAGCGTCGGCCGCGCGCTGCGGATCGGGCAGAGCGACGCGGTCATCTGCTTTCGTCGAGGCGACACGTTCGACGTCTCCCGGTCATTGACGCTCAAAGGCCAGAACGTCCGGCTGACGGCGTACGACGCTCCGATGACCGCCGCGCCACGGAAATCAGAGGGTCCGCCCGCCGACCCCAGTTCCCGCATCGGCCAGGCGGCCGCCGCGGAGGCGAAAGCGCTTGAAGCCCGGCAGGCCGACGCCATGGCGCGGTATGGCGCGCCACTGATGCCCATCCTCCGCAAGGTGGCGGGGCCGGCGAAGCAGTCGAGCATCATCATCATTGACGCCGGCAGCCGCGATATCATGGTCGATTCGATCGAGTTCGACAGCGAGTGGCCCTTCTTCAGCGAGTTTGGGACGGCGAAGGTGCCGGCGCGGGCATTCGGCGTGGGCGGGTCGAACATCACCTTCCGCGACTGCTCCTTCCGCAACCTCACCGACGCGATCAATACCGAGCTGCGGCCGGTCGGCGTGCTTGTCCAGGACAGCCATTTCTCGCAGGAGATCCGCGGGTACGGCGTCTTCGGGAACGGGTCGGACCACGTCTACGTCGGCAACGTGATGACCAACAGTTGCCAGGAGCACTTGATCCGCTGTTCCGAGCCCGGCATCACGCGGCTGCTCATCGCGCACAACGACCTCTCTCGCCCCAACAACGGCAAAGGGTCGATCGAGCTGCGCAACGCGAACTGGTTCTACGTCGCGGGTAACCACATCACCGGCGGGACGATGCGGGTCGGCCCGCAAGCGGTGGACCAGGGGCAGTTCCCCCACTGGCGCGAGGTGAAGTGCACGTGGGGCGTGGTGGAAGACAACCGGCTCGACCGCATCTTCCTGAACGTGCGCCTCGGCACCGAGCACGTGGTCTACCGCAACAACATCATCCGCCAGGACGGGAGCGGCCAGACGTGGGCGATGATCGTCGAGTGCCGCCTTCAGGGCTTCGACGAGGTTCGCAAGATCATCGACCTTCGCATCGAGCGGAACACGGCGATCAACCCGGGGGTGAAGGGTCAGTTTGTGCTCGTGGGCGGGGCGCCGGTCAGCTTGTCGGTCCTCCGCAACCTTTACGTCGCGCCCAACCTGGGCGCGAAGCGGTCGGCCGACCCAAGCGCCGACGGCCCGGGGAGCGGGCAGGCGTCATGCCTGTTCTCATTCGAGCCGACTCTGGAGGGGTTCAAGCGGGTGGAAGGCAATGTCTGGCCGGACGGGCCGGGTGGCGTGCAGCACTTCGGCAAAGCCGACCACGATCGGGCCGAATGGGTGACGCTGCCGTTCGTCAAGGCGGATACGTTTCAGAACGTTACCCTGGACGCTGAAGACAACCCCCCGGCCGATGTTGCCGCTGGCGCGAGGCTTCCCGGCGATCATGCCCAGCATGATCTGGCGATGAAACAGGCCGCCGCGATGAACGCGGCCGCCCAGTCGGCGGGGCATCGGCCGCATGCTGCCCCCAGCTCCGCACCGTCCGTTCTATCCCCGAGCACGCAGCCGCCTGCCGAGATCCGCTGACGCTGGGGGAACGGTGATTCGAAGCGGACGTAGCGGATTCAATCCGCCCCGGCCGCGAGGAGCCGCCGCGTGGCTTCGCCGAGACGCCCAATCGCCTCATGAGAGTGGCGGCCGAGCCTGATCAACTCGACCGCCAGCCTAGGCCGGAACAGGATCGCCTTCGCCAGGGCGGCCGGCTTCGGATGGCCGTGCGCGTCGATGAGATCGAGTAACTTTGGATCGACGCTCTCCGCCGCCGTGTCGCTGATCGCACGAAGGCCCAGGACCGGGATGCCGCAGGGGCTCAGCACCTCCCGGACGATTGATAACTCCATGTCAACCGCATGGGCGTGCGTCCGGTGGAATCGGTCGGCCTTTTCGGCGGGCGTGGCGACGAGGTGCCCGGCCGTGTGGATCTTACCGCGGATCATCGAACGGAGGACCGGGTCGGTGGAGATCGCGGGAAGGATCTTGCTTGACCCCTTCGCCGCGTCGAGCACGAGATCGCCGATCCGGAGGGACGGGTCCAGGGCGCCGGCGACGCCAGCCATCAGCACGCAGCGAACGGTCCCCGGCGTCAGCTTATCCGGGATCTCACGCGCGCGAATCCCGACCACGTACAGGTCCACTGGCCACGACCCCGACACCCCCCGCGAGCGGCCATCGCTATACGTCAGCCCCAGGGCCGCGCGAGGCCGCGTGCTTCCGCGTCAACCGCCGCGAGGATGACCACCCGTTGCTTTTGCACGATCTCGCCTTGAAGGCCGCCGGATATGACTGCCGGCAGTATACGTTGCGTCCGCTGAACCCGCTGGCGGGCGACCGACTTCCAAAATCTGCATTGGACGCTGGATCGGGCCAGGGAGCGGAACAACAAGTCAGTGCCGTTGGCTCATGCCGGCTTCGGAAAGCGGCCGATTGCGGGTATAGTGGCCCCGTCGCACGCTCCCGGGACGAACGCGGCGGCCGCAGTTGGGGACGGAAGGCAACTTACAGAAGAGACTTATGGGTGTTCCCCTTTCGCAGATGTGGACGGTCGCCACCTACGTGCTGCGGCAAAAGATCGCCGGACGCAAGCAGTACCCGCTCGTGTTGATGCTCGAGCCGCTGTTCCGCTGCAATCTCGCCTGCGCCGGCTGCGGGAAGATCCAGTACCCCGCCCACGTCCTGAAGAAGAACCTGACCCCCGAGCAATGTTTCCAGGCGGCCGACGAATGCGGCGCGCCGATGGTCAGCATCCCCGGCGGCGAGCCTCTGCTTCACCCGCAGATCGAGCAGATCGTCGAAGGCCTTGTCGCCCGTGGCAAATATGTTTACCTCTGCACCAACGCCCTGCTCCTGAAGGAAAAGCTCGACCAGTTCAAGCCAAGCAAGTACCTCACGTTCAGCGTCCACATGGACGGCCAGAAAGATCATCACGATTTCGCCGTCTGCCGCGAAGGGACGTATGAAATCGCGGTGGACGGGATCCGCGAAGCGGTAAAGCGCGGCTTCCGGGTGACCACCAATACCACCCTCTTCGACGGCGCCGACCCCAAAAGCGTCCGGGCTTTCTTCGACGAAATGATGGGCCTCGGGGTCGAGGGGATGATGCTCTCCCCCGGCTACAGCTACGACAAAGCTCCCGACCAGCGGCACTTCCTGGGCAAGGCTAAGACTCGGCGGCTCTTCCGCTCGATCCTCAGCAACCGCAAGAAGAACTGGGTCTTCAACCAGAGCCCCCTGTTCCTCGAGTACCTGATGGGCAAACGGAACTACGCCTGCACCCCCTGGGGCATGCCGACGTTCAACGTCTTTGGCTGGCAAAAGCCCTGCTATCTCCTCGCCGACGGCTACGCCGACACGTTCCAGGAGCTGATCGACACGACAAGCTGGGCCAGCTACGGGACCGAGAGCGGCAACCCCAAGTGCGCCAACTGCATGGTCCACAGCGGCTACGAGGCCAGCGCCGTCGATCACACCTTCGGCTCGCTCAGGGGCCTGCTGGCGACAGCCAAGGCCACCCTCTTCGGCGGCCGCTACCCTGACGCGGAAGCGGATCGATTGCTCGATGATGCCACAGCCCCAGCCACGCCAGGGATCAAAGTGACGCTTACCGTCAACGGCGGCCGCAATCGGGAAGCAGAGGCTGTCGAGGTCTGACGGAGAAGAGTTTCGCCACAGATGAAAGGCAGGATGAACACAGATAAGAGAAAAGATTCGTTGGTGCGACGTATTTGAGACCGTGCCTTCATTCTCTGGTTCTGCTTCAACCTTCTTCTTCATCCTTCATGCTTTCTTCCCATCTGTGGCGAAAATTGTATTTGGATTGATTTGTCATGCCGCAAGAAACCAAATCTCATCCATTTAATGCTGACTTGGGCAAAGGGGGCCATGGAGTCGTTCATGAGCAGTTGGAAGGGTGGGTCCCGCCGCTGGCGAGCGATGACGAAGTTCGGGTGGCGCTGGAAAAGGCGTTCGATTATCGTGGCGACGTCACGATCGGCTTGAAGGACGGAACAAGCGTCGAAGGGTATATCTTCGATCGCGTTTCAGCGCCGACGCTTGCCGACAGCAAAGTGCGGCTGTTCCCCAAGGACCGCGATGAGAAGGTCGCGATCCGCTACACCGATATCGCCCGCCTGATCTTCAGCGGCCGCGATACCGCCGCGGGTAAGAGCTTCGAGACCTGGGTGAGGAAGTACCAGGAAAAGAAAGCCGCCGGGGAGACGAACATCCAGATCGAGCCGGAAAAGCTCGACTGATTCGCTCGAGCCCTCACGTCGCCCACTCCGCGTTGGAGCCGGTCCCTGCCCCCTCAATTCACCAGCGGGTCGTAGAACACCGGCAGCGTACTGTCCAGACGTGGGATGAACTCGACATGGCCATCGACGAACGCGGCATTGCCGCGGCCGGCATTGAGGTCCAGGTTGGTCTCCGCTTTCTTGTCATGGCGGATCGACAATGCATTGGCAGACCCCTTCTGCGTGACCACTCCGGACGACCACCAGCATCCGTCATCAATGGTCGTGTAGGCCTCATCAATGACCAGTATCTTCCCTGTCGGGTTGCGAATCATGGCGCGCGTGACCACCGGCTTGTTATTGAGGCGGTTGAATCGGTTGCAAATGCTTTCGTTGACCGTGTAACTGTACAAGTAATGATCGACAGGGTCTATCGCGCTGCCGTTCGTCTGCTTGTGGGTGCTTATGTCATCCGACGGGCAGCGGAGCAGTCTTGCGTTGAACCCCCCGAGGTATGGCGCGATCGGGCTTTGCGACTGCTCGAGGTTCTGCTGCCAGTAGATCCAGTCGTCCGGCTTGGGGTCGCCGATCCAGGCGGGCGCGGGGTAGCGCTCGCGATTCTGGTCGGCATACATCCCAAGCCCGATCGCGATCTGCCGGAGGTTGCTCATGCAGGCGACGCCGGCCGCCTGCTCCCGCGCTCGGCTCAAAGTCGGCAACAGAATCGAGACAAGCAAGGCGATAATACCGATCACGACCAGGAGCTCAACCAGCGTAAAACCGAGACGTGAAGCAGAGCGTAGTCGTCCCATGCCGCCGACTATGACAATCGGAAACTCCAAATTCAACAAAGATCTCGCGTCCCGCGAAACGGGATGGCACCGAAAGGGCCCGGCCGAGCGGCCGCTTGCACCTATTGGACCGTTCCAGGAAAGGTCGCGGGCGCGCGGCGATGTCATCCGACGTGCCGCCGGCGCCCTCACCGGCGGGCTTGCTGTGCGCTCGGCAACACGGCCGCTAGGGTGCCGGCGGCACTTTGATTCGCGGCGCACCCCCGATTTCGATGGAGTGGCCCACTCGCCGGTGATTTACCGAACGCCGTTCAGGCGCTGCGGTTATCGAACGCCCCAGAGGATCTCCATCGTCAACTGGTCGAGCTGCTCGTACGGCAGGCGGGCCTTGGCCAGCTCGACCCGGTCCAGCGGCGCGGCCAGGAGCTTTTTCGCGTTCTGGCTGCTGTACGACTTGGTCAGCCGCGACAGCCCCTGGTCCTGCACGTTGATCGTCTGGAGCAGGCCCTGGATCTCCGGGTCGGCATTCCAGCGCGCCGCCTTCTCCTTCATGATCTGGTACGTCCGCATGCTCCCCTTGGCGAAGGCGAGCACGTCCTGGTAATCGCTCTGGCGGTAGGCGTGGCTGTCGAAGTGGCGCGGGCCGTTGTAGCGACTGTCTTCCAGCAGCTTCACGAGGAAGAACGCGTGCTTCGGGTTGGCCGACCCGAACCGGAAGTCCTGGTCGTAGCGGCCGAACTCCTGGTCATTGAGGTCGATGTGGAACAGCTTGCCGGACTCGATGGCGGCCGCCACCTGGTGAACGAAGTTCAGGCCGGCCATGTGCTCGTGGGCGACCTCCGGGTTCACGCCGAACAACTCCGGCTTGGCCAGCGTCGGGATCAGCGCCAGGTAGCTCCCCGTGACCGCGAAATACATGTGCCCGCGCGGCTCGTTCGGTTTGGCCTCGAAGGCGAATCGATAGTTGTACCCCTGCTCGATGCTGTACTCCGCCAGGAAGTTCATGGCTTCGCGGAAGCGCCCGATCGCCGTCACCGGGTTCTTGGCCGCGTCGGTCTCAACACCTTCGCGGCCGCCCCAGAAGACATAGATCTTAGCGCCGAACTCGGCGCCCAGGTCCATCGCCCGCATCGTCTTCTGGATCGCATAGGCCCGGATCTGGGCGTTGTTGCTGGTGAACGCCCCGTCTTTGAACACCGGGTCGGAGAAGAGGTTGGTCGTGGCCATCGGCACGGCCAGCCCGTTGTCCTTCAGCCCCTTGCGGAACTCCTTCTTGATCGTCTCGGCCTGGTCCGGCGTGGCGTCGATCGGGATCAGGTCGTTGTCGTGGAAGTTGACGCCGTAGGCGCCGGCTTTACCCAGCAGGTCGCAGATTTGCCCCACGCTAAGTTGTTCGCGGACCGGGCCGCCGAATGGATCGCGGCCGATGTTGCCGACGGTCCACAGCCCGAACGTAAACTTGAGCTTGGGGTCGGGTGCGTACACATCGCCGTTGGAGTCCGTCTTTCCGCTGACTTTGGCCATGGGGGTTTCCTCGTTCCTCGCAATCGGGGTCGTTCGGTGGGCACGTCGCAGGACGGCCGGTTGGGTCGATTTTGGGCCGGGAGTGTCCCTGAAACGAGGGCTCGAATCAAGGAAAGCCCCGAAAAGGCGGATGTCGATCCGGGTCCTTCAGGCTCCCGCAACGCCTTTCACTGGACCGCCGCGCGCGTTGGAGGTCCAATTCGCGGCGATGATTTCCAGCCCCGCCGTCGCCGTGCGCGTTGACCTCGCGCGGATTCGCGCCAACGCGCTCGATGTGCGCCGCCGAGCCGAAGTGCCGCTTCTCGCCGTCGTCAAAGCCGACGCCTACGGCCTTGGGGCGGCGGCCGTGATCCCCATCCTCACCGACCTCGTTGACGGGTTCTGCTTCTTCTCGCTCCGCGAGGCGGTGGAGATCGACTTCGGCGCCATCGCGACCCGGCCGGCGATCACGCTCGGTCCGCCCACGGCCGCCGATGCCTCCACCTACGCCCGCCACCGCATTCGCCCCGCCGTTTCGAGCGTCGCCCAGGCGAGCGAGTTCAGAGCGTTCGATCCGATCCTGGCGATCGACACCGGCCAACAACGATTCGCCTGCCCGCCCGCCGACATCGCCGCCGCGCTCGCCGCTGGCGGCTGTACAGAGGCGATGACGCACGCCGTGACGCTGGCGCAGGCGCACCGGTTCCGCGACCTGGCGGCCGGACGCTCGTTGCGTCTCCATGCCGCTGGGACGTCGCTGCTCGATCAGCCGGGTTGCCGGTTCGACGCGGTTCGTCCCGGCATGGCGCTCTACCGGGGCGCGCTGCGTGTCAGCACGCGCCTGGTCGAGGTGCGAGACTCCGCCGGCCCGGCCGGCTACAGCGGCTTTCAGACCGGCCGCCACGGCGTGATCCTCTGTGGCTATGCGACCGGGTTACGGGCCGGGCCCTGCCTTGTGAATGGGCGGCCGTCGCGAATCCTGGAGGTGGGGATGCAATCGGCTTTCGTCGATTGCGCTCCGGCCGATCGGGTCGGGGATGAAGTCGTGCTGGTCGGCGACAGCCTGGGCGCGCACGCCGTAGCCGCCGACTGGGGCGCGTCCATGTACGCGTGCTTTGTCCAGCTTGCTGGTTTGGGCGCAAAAACTTACGCCGGGCCAGACGTCGCGCGGCCGGGTTAAGCGCTTTTGCCATTCGCGCAGCCGCCCGCCGTGATTACACCGTTGGCATGAAGAGCGATTCAGGACGGACGACTTCGGTGTGGATGGCCAGCGCGGAGACCGGCGTTCAACCTCGGTTGAAGGAGGATCTGGCGGCCGACGTGTGCGTGGTTGGGGCAGGCATCGCCGGTGTCACGACGGCGTACCTGCTTTGTCGAGAAGGCAAGAAAGTCGTTCTTCTCGACGATGGGCCGATCGGGGGCGGCAACACCGCTCGAACCACCGCGCACCTCGTCTTTTACAATGACGACGGGCTCACCCAGATCGAGCAGCTTCACGGGGAGGAGGGGCTGCGGCTCGCCACGGGGAGCCACTCGGCCGCCGTAGACCGTATCCACGAAATAGCCGACGCCGAGAAGATCGATTGCGACTTCTTCCGCGTCAACGGATACCTCTTCGTCTCGCCGAACGGCCAGGGGGCCGATTTCCTGGAGAAGGAACTGGAAGCGGCCCATCGTATCGGGCTGAATGACGCGCACTGGGTGGACCGCGCCCCCATTTCGTTCAACACCGGCCGCTGCCTCTGCTATCCGCGCCAGGCGCAGTTTCATCCACTGAAGTACGTCGCCGGCGTCACCCGGGCGATCTGGAAGCGCGGTGGCCTGATCTACGGCGACACGCACGCACAACAGATCGAACCCAGCGTCAATGGCGGGAAGGCGCGCGTGGTGACCAGCCACGGCCCTGTCGTAACGGCCGATCACGTGGTCGTCACGACCAACACGCCCATCAACGACACGGTGACAATGCACACCAAGCAGTCTCCCTGGCGGACGTACGTCGCGGGGTTCCGTGTCCCCCAGGGGTCGGTTGAACGCGGCCTCTACTGGGACACCGAGGACCCCTACCACTACGTCCGCCTGCAACCGATGAACGGGTATGACGTGCTGGTCTCCGGTGGCGAGGACCACAAGACCGCGATGGCGAACGACCCGGACGTTCGGTATGCGAAGATCGAGCGCTGGACGCGGGAGCGGTTCCCGATGTGCGAAAAGATGGAGTTCCACTGGTCGGGCCAGTACATGGAGCCGATCGATTTCCTGGCCTACACCGGCCGCAACCCGACCGGGGATCACAACGTCTACATCCACACGGGCGACTCCGGGATGGGGATGACCCACGGGACGATCGCCGGCATCCTGCTGACAGACCTCATCGTCGGCCGCCCTAACCCGTGGGAGAAGCTGTACGACCCCGCGCGGTTCACCGCGAAAGCCGCCGGCACGTTCGCCAAGGATCAGGCGAGTGTCATGGCGCAGTATCGCGATTATGTCACGCCGGGCGACGTGACCGACGTGAGCCACATCCCCCCGGGCCAGGGCGCCGTGATGCGCCGCGGGCTGACGAAGGTGGCGGTCTATAAGGACGAGAACGACAAGCTCCACACCTGCTCGGCCGTGTGCCCCCATCTCGGCTGCGTTGTCCGCTGGAACTACGCCGAAGGCTCGTGGGACTGCCCCTGCCACGGCTCCCGGTTCGACCCGTACGGGAAGGTGATCGACGGCCCGGCCAACAGCGGCCTGCCCGCCGTCGAGGGCTAAGTCGAGACGACGAGGGAACGCCGCAGTCCGCCGGCGCATCACCCGCCCCGCATCGCCTGTGCCGCCAACTCGAATGATCGCAACCGCGCCGCCGGGTCGTAGAGGTGCGCCGTCAGGATCAACTCATCCGTGTTGGTCGCCGAGAGAATGTCCGCCAACTGCGTGCGGAGCGTCTCGACAGACCCAATCGCCGAAACGCGCATTCGCTGCTCGACATGGGCCCGCTCCGCAGGCGACCAACGCCCCTCCATGCTCTGCACGGGCGGGGGAAGTTGGCTGGGCGTGCCGCGGGCCATGTTGAGGAACATCTGCTGGAGCGAAGTCGCTTGTCGCCGGGCTTCCGCGTCGGTATCGGCCGCGATGACGTTTACGCCCACCATCGCGTGCGGCCGTTCAAGCCGCGCCGACGGCGTAAAATGTTTGCGGTACAGGCCCAACGCCGCCAGCATGAACTCGGGGGCGAAGTGCGAGGCGAACGCGAACGGCAACCCCATCTCGCCGGCGAGGCTGGCGCTGAAATCGCTCGACCCCAGCAGCCAGATCGGCACCTCCAGCCCCTCGCCCGGCACGGCGCGGACGGCCTGACCAGGCTCGGCGCGGCGGAAGTAGGAGATCAGTTCGAGCAGGTCGCGCGGGAAGGTATCGCCGCTGCTTCCCAGGTTGCGCCTCAGGCCCGGGCGGTCGCCGGGTCGCCGCCGGGGGCACGGCCCAGACCCAGGTCAATCCGACCGGGATAGAGCGATTCCAGCGTGCCGAACTGTTCCGCGATGACCAGCGGCGCGTGGTTCGGCAGCATGATCCCGCCGGAGCCGACGCGAATCGTTGACGTCCCGCCGGCGATGTGCCCGATCAGGACGGCCGTCGCCGCGCTGGCGACGCCGGGGATGTTGTGGTGCTCGGCCAGCCAATAGCGCGTATACCCCCACCGCTCGGCGTGGCGGGCCAGGTCCAGGCTGTTGCGGAACGACTGGCTCGCGTTCCCGCCCTGTCGAATGGGGGATAAGTCCAGGACCGAGTACGGCGTGTCGGACAACTGCTTCATCCCTGACTGTAGGTCACGCCCAGAGCGTCGGGGAACTTTGCGTCGCGGGCCAGACGGCGCTTGCGAGCCCAGCGGCAACGAAGATTTGGTGGTTCTTCGTCACGTGGGACAGCGTCGGCAAGCTCGGCCAGTTCAACCGCAAAACGCCCACGCTGAAGCTGCTAGAGCCGCCGATGACGATCCATCCCGACCCGACTCGATCGTCGGGCACGGCTCGATCGCGACCGCTTTGACGCGGCCTCTCATTCGAAGCTGACGCGCCGCGATACCACGCGTATCGTCCAACGATGATGTTGCCGTTGGGTTCGGTGTGGATGACGTCCCGCCGAGCGCGTCGTACCGGACAACTCTTCAGCAAGCGACGCAGGCCGCAGGAAGGGCATCCAAATCTCTTGACCGGCCTTAACCAAGAGCGAGTCGCGGAACTGAATACCCGTCAGAAGCCGAGCCTGCGGTCGAGCCGTTAACGCCGGCGCCTCGCGCCATAATCGTGTCGGTGGTGACGCGGCCGAGGCTGTCGTAGGCGTGGGTGGTGCCATTGGGATCGGTGCTCGCGAGCGTTTCGACCAGCGCGGAGTACCTGTAATGATCGGCGTTGGTGGTGCTGGGAGCGCCGGTGGAGGCGTCGGTGTACTGGACGGCCGCCCGAAGGTCATTGGAGCTGAAGGGGCTCCCCGACGCGGTGGAGACGCCGTAGATCGTGAGCGGTCACATTGGGAGGTGGCCCCTTTATGACCTCTCAACTAAACAAGACTGTCGGGTCTCCGCCACATCTGCTGATCCTGGTGTGCCGTGTATCGGACTCGGTGCGGGCAATGGTAACATAACCATTTTCGCCTGATGTGTTTGCGCTTCGAGAGCGCCCCGCAGCCGACCACATTCAGTGGGGGTGTCCGAGCACTCGCCAGCGACTTTGGCGGAGAGCCGACTGTCGCTAATGGCATCAACCCCTGATCCGTGGAAATATGGGGGGGCTAGCTGGGGGACCGTTCCATTCCTTGTTGTTTCCTCTTCAACCGCCGCTTCGCTACGCAGTGCCATTTGCGAGCTGTTTCCAAAAACGAGACCCATGTGCCTTCGAAGCTATTTCAATTCTTTCCATCCTCGAATGCCCAATTGAAAGGGAAGCCGCCAACCTAATCAATTCTTCGAAATTCTCAGCTATAGCTAGTTCGCTTTTTTCGCCTGCGGCAGCTTTTTCTGTCGCGATAATCCTCCCATCAGCCAGTGACTGAAATATAGCATGACCGTCAGTTGTACCGACCAAAAGAAGGGTTGACGAGCGCACGTCTGTCCTCCACCACGGAGCAGGAATTCCCAAGTTTGCATTTACAAGTTTTTCCAGATCATGCCCATATTCGAATATGAGATTCGCCAGACTCAATCGTGAAAAATCGAATCGCTGAACCAGTTTCGAGAAATCATCAGGAAAGCTCACGTGCAAGCGTTCCTCCGCGTCGAGAATCGCCTTCCGCGACGCACCCGGCTCGACAAGAATCATATCAGTTATGTCGAACTTTAGGTGAGCAGCCTTTTCTTCTAACCGTTGACGGAGCTCATCAATTGTCATCAACATTTTACCTCTCCGAAGGCTCAATGCCACGGCGGACCGAATCCGACGTGCGTACTCGCCGGCACTGGTATCGCGATAGGTCCTTGATTGACGTGGTGATGTATGAGCGTTTCTCCAACATTACCAGCATGCTCTGGGAATGATCCTAGCCACGTCTGGTCGATCTTAGGAGAAAGCCCTAGCTCCTGAATTCGGAATGAATTCGAGGCGCTAATAGAATCAGGATGGAGCTTAGTCCACTGATTCCAAAACTCAGCATTATTTCTAATTCCACCATTCGCCGTTTTATCCCCTTCAGAAAATGTGCTCGTGTCGATCGACCAAGCTGGGTCGGGTCGCCCGGGAATAGCTGGATCGATCGGCGTTTGTATAGGGCTCTCGATCGTTGGGGGCGTCACTACGCCATTCACGCCGTTTGGCCCCGCATTGTGAACAAGAACATTTATTCCAGAGGCATAGGTACTGATGAGCACTGTGGATCTCAAGGTTGAAGACTTCCCATCGGCCGGGCTTCTTCGCGATAAACTCGACGGTCGCGGTTCCGTCAAGTGTTCGGAGCCGCTCTCCCGGCCGCAGCATTGAGGCGGAGATGAAGTCATGCCCGTCCTCGCTGAAGATCGGATGATTCCCCGTCACTTCCAACGGCGTCTGTAAGCCCGCCAGCTTCAACTGCCAAACGTCAACACTGAAACTGCTGAAGCAGCCTGTGACCACCCATCCCGGCCCCGACTCAATCGTCGGGCACGGCTCGATTGCAACCACTCTGGCGCTGCCTCGAACTTGAAGCTCAAGAACCGCGATGTCAACGTTGTCGCCGTGGCATAACCCCTCGGCAAGCTTCGCCGGCCGAAGGAAGGCCATGCGAATCTCTTGGCCGTCCTTGACGAACACGAGGCGCAAGATGCGGTACCCGTCGGGGTTGATAGAAAACGCCCTTTCACAGCGGTCCGATTCGGCCGCGATGCGGCGGCCGATTGCGATGCGCTCGATCGGTTCCAAGCCGCGGGCGCTCAAAACCGGCGTGCCTTCGCGGAAACAGCCGAGATTGGTTTGTTCGGCGGCCGGTGTATTCGTCGCGCCTTCGACATCGGCCTCGGGTGCTGAAGCTGGATCGGCTGCGAGGAGCAAAGATTGCCCAACAACCGAGAACCCCATTGTTGTTCGCTCCAAAGTCGAAAGCTTCTCGCCTTTGGTCGTCCCTTGCCATTCGCGCCCCGTCACTACTTTAACGACGGTCGATGGAATGTTGACGATAGGAGTGTTATCGACAATCGAGTAGGTCGCTGATGCAAGGACGTTATCTCCACTCGCGCGATTCGCGCTGAAGTCCGCCACGCCCTTCCGTCCGGCGTCGGCCAAACCACGGATGACGTCGGTACTGCGCGCGACCGACTTGCCTGCCTCCGCGGCCGCGATACCGTAGACCCTGATGTCTTCGATGCCAGTTCGATCGGCAATCGCATTAATGATCGGCTCATGAACATGATCGACCAACCACTCGACTCCTTGCGACATGAGTAGCCCGCTCGGATCCATCCCCGACAGCCGGCCCGCTCCTCGTGAACTGATATCGGCTGCTCCCATCAATGTACCCCGCCGGGTCCGCCTCCAGCCACGTCCCCGTCGCCGGGTCATAGTCCCGGTTCGGCGTCCGGTAGTGGCCCGTCACCCCGTCCAGCCGCATCCCCTGGAATAGCGTCGGGACGTGGTACTGGCTCGATCCGTACGTCCCGTCCCCTTTGACCGTCCCGTCCGCGTTCAGCACCGTCATCGCGCCGTACGGGTCGTACTGGTACCGCTCGACGACATTGCCGGAGCTGTCGGTCAGGGCGGTGGTATTGAAGTTCGCGTCGTGCTGGACGTACCGCCGCTGGTCGAGCGTGCCGGGGGTGGTGGTGCTCTGCTCCCGCACGACCAGGTCGTTCACGTAGGTGATGCCCCAGACGTTTCGCGCCGTCGTTACGCCCCCCTGGCGCTCCTCGATCACCTGGCCGGCATCGGAGTAGTACAGGTCCGTGGCCGCCCCGGCGGCCGGGGACTCGGTCATCCGCTCCCCCTTCGCGTCGTAGCGGTAAGTCTCGATCACGTTCCCCGAGGCGTCCTTCACCGTGACGGGGCGATCCCAGGCGTCGTAGACGTACTGTTTGCCGGAGGCGTCGGTGAGGGTGTTGCCGTTGGGGTCGTAGGCGAGCGTATTGCCGCCGGCGGCCGCGAGCTGATTGCGGGCGTTGCTCGACCGGGCGGCGGCCATGCCGTCGGTGGTAACTGACGACTGGTTGCCGGCGGCGTCGAGCGACCAGCTCTGGCTGTGGGCGGGGCTGGCGACGGTGTCGAGCGGCCCGCCGGCGGTGGACGCGGAAAGCGTGGGCGCGGTGACGTTGACTGATTGAAATGGTTCATGTTCCCGTACTAGGCGTAGCCGTAAGAGGTCGTTCGGGCGCCGGTGCCGTCCGTACAGGCGTACGAGGTGACGTCGGCCGGCACCAATGATCGCATTCTTTCGACTCCACACCGTGTCGGACGAGACGCATCAACCGTAGCTCCCGATGTGGCGTCAGGCAATTCGCGCAATACGCTCGATTGCATTATACATTCGATTCAAGCTTGCGAGCACCCCATTGGACTGTTCCGACCATCGAGGATGTTTCCCAGTATCGCTGATGGCATGTTGCCTTCGACGATCTAGTGCTAGGAGCACGCGACGCGCAAGGGTGCCGTCAATATCGCCGTCAACCAAAATTTGTGCGAATCCAAACCCGATTAGTGCTTGGTCGAACGAGCTCAAGAGAACTTGTCTGTTGTCGTGAACACTTGGGTCAAAAATCGTATTCGATTCAACGAGCCAGTCCGAAGGAAATCCCCATTCTCGCACTAAGTTTTCAAAGAACTCCTCACGCTAAGATTTTGAGTTGTTCACTCTCCATTTTCGGTAGCTATTGAGAACATCTGCTCCCGAGTCATTTCCATTAGGAGAGTAAAAATCTTCGCAGCTCCAGAAGAAATCATCCGGAAGCAGCAGCCGGGCATTAGCTGAAAACGGAACATAACGTGACGGCGGGCGGCGATGATCACTCGGCGAATCCCAATTTACCATAGCGTTTTCCAGTGTCACAGGGTAAAAAGGTCGGGCGAGGCGGAGTACCATCTAGCTTTTTGGCATTGCCTTTCCGTTTAAAGTCAATTCGACAGGCTCATTCTCGCGTAGACCCGCCCACTTCTCATTGTTTAACGGCCCAGGTCTGGTCTCGGTCAAGAATCGTTCGGCCCTAAGCATGTCCTCGCGTGTCCCTTGGTCGATCGGGATCATCTCTCGCCCTTTCAGAAAATCAGAAGAATACCGATCTTCGATGGGTTGCTCAATGGTAACTCCCCACTTCATCAATTGGCCTCCAGGTTTCGTTTGGAGGCGGTAGAGATAGGTGGTTTCACCGCTGTTAATCGCATTCCCATGGCTGCTCGGTGTATACCAAGGGAAATAGTTTTGGCCTGGTACATCTGCATTATGTACCAGTACCGTCGTTCTATCGCTGGCCAGTGCAAAAAAGGTGTGAACTTCGTCAACGCTCAGGTTGTAACTGCGGATGAACCGATTCTCGATCCAAATCGCCGTCACGGTCAGCGGTCGATATTGTGCATCTCGAAGCACGTCGCCGGGAATCAGATCCTGAGCTTCGACCCATCCCCGAGTGCTCGTCCAACAAGGGTGATACCGCGTCGGTGTCAGTTCGCAAGACTCGCCGTCCCGCGTCACCATCGATATGTGGATTAACGAGCCGGCGAAGTCCCGGATCAGGCCGACGACCTCATGCGGTTGAACGGAACCGAGCTCCTCCGGGTCGGCCGCCAGCACGCGGTCGCCCAACTTAACTTGCTCGATGGGCTTGGTGCTGCCGTCCCCCATGAAAATCAAGGTTCCCGGCGGGAAGCACGGCTTGTTGTGTACCGCAATCCCCAGGTCGGAAACCGCGTAAGTATGCAGGTCTGCGACCTGGAGGTTGAACACCTTCTGTCGCGTGCGGGTGACCTGAACCAACTCGACGGGCATCGCGGACCCGTCGCGCGCGACGAGCAAGTCGCCCGCTTGAAGCTCGCGTGCTTCGATCCATCGCCCGCGACGGCCCGATAGTGCTGCGGCCAGGTCTTCCGCCGGGACGTCGTTCGCCTGCGGACGGTCCCGAAGGCCCTGTCCGCCCACGACCCAGAACGGATGATTTCCGGTCGCGCCGATGCTGCGGCCGCCAATCTCAATGGTGACCAAATCGCCGTCGTAGTCATGCACCAGCGGGCGCAACACCGGCTTGGATTCCCACGCGCCCGTACGAATGTCGTAAGCCCAGACATGGTCGCCAGCTTTCACGTCCTCGATCTTCTTGTCGCGAGATCGGTTTGGGGACGCGGCGTGTTGAACGCCGGTGGCTGAGACCACTGTCAGCTGATCACGAAGCAGGCGTGGTGATGCGACGCGCTCCACTGGCCGTTGGCTTGCACGGTAGAGAAGCCACGCCCCTATCAATCCGAAAGCGAGCAGCCAAACGAGCGATAACCTGACGAACCCTCCACGCGAAGATGTGCTCGCTGGGTCGCAATATTTACGGCGCATCTCTAACTCCTTGTGTCTCGCCTACTCGCGTCGAACCGATATCGAGGACCGCTCTAAATTCCTACGGGATGACGGGCTTGAACCCTGACGGCAGACCGAGCTCAATCGGCTCGAAACCTGCCAGTATCCGATTCGCCTTTCCGACGAATCTCGCTTGCTCGACACCGAAGAGGATCGCGGCCCCCGCGACGCCGACCCCGAGCGCGAGGGCCGCATAGTAGAGGTCCCCTGCTTCATCCTCTTCGGCCAGAGCGACTTCGGCGGAGACGGGCTCCGTCGCGACCGCTTCGCCTTCATCATCCGCCATCATGACCATTGTTCCGGCGACGAAGCACGTAGGTCTGGCGGCCGGGGTATTCGTCGCGCCTTCGACATCGGCCGCAGGCGCCTTAGCTGCGTCGGCTGCGAGAAGCAGGCATTGCCCAACAACGCTGAATCCGTTAGTCACTCGCTCCAAATTCGAAAGCTTCTCACCTTTGTTTGTCCCTTGCCACTCGCGCCCCGTCACCACTTTCACGGCGGTCGATGGAATGTTGAGGATCGGGGCGTTATCGACAAGCGAGTAGGTCGCTGATGCAACGATGTTGCTTCCGCTCGACCGATTTGCGCTGAAGTCCGCCACTCCCTTCCGCCCGGCGTCGGCCAAACCACGTATGCCGTCCGTGCTGCGGGCGACGGATCTACTGAATTCAACATATGCAAGTCCGTAAACCCGAATCGATTCTGATCCAGTCTTGTCGGCGAGGTAATTGATGGCTGGGATTTGTATGGTGTCCGCAGCCCAATTAAAAATCTGCGAAGTAAGCAATCCGCTCGGGTCCGTCCCCGACACCGGCCCGCTCCGCGTGAACTGATATCGGCTGCTCCCATCAATGTACCCCGCCGGGTCCGCCTCCAGCCACGTCCCCGTCGCCGGGTCGTAGTCCCGGTTCGGCGTCCGGTAGTGGCCCGTCACCCCGTCCAGCCGCATCCCCTGGAATAGCGTCGGGACGTGGTACTGGCTCGACGCGTACGTTCCGTCCCCTTTAACCGTCCCGTCCGCGTTCAGCACCGTCACCGCGCCGTACGGGTCGTACTGGTATCGCTCGACGACATTGCCCGAGCCGTCGGTCAAGGCGGTGGTGTTGAAGTTCGCGTCGTGCTGGGCGTACAGCCGCTGGTCGAGCGTGCCGGGCGTCGTGGTGCTTTGGTCCCTCACGACGAGGTCGTTCACGTAAGTGATGCCCCAGACATCCCGCGCCGTCGTCACGCCCCCCTGCCCCCCCTGGCGCTCCTCGATCACCTGGCCAGCATCGGAGTAGTACAGGTCCGTGGCCGCCCCGGCGGCCGGGGACTCGGTCACCCGCTCCCCCAACGCGTCGTAGCGGTAGGTCTCGATCACGTTCCCCGATGCGTCCTTCACCGTGACGGGGCGATCCCAGGCGTCGTAGACGTACTGTTTGCCGGAGGCGTCGGTGAGGGTGTTGCCGTTGGGGTCGTAGGCGAGCGTATTGCCGCCGGCGGCCGCGAGCTGGTTGCGGGCGTTGCTCGCCCGGGCGGCGGTCGTTCCGTCGGTGGTGACCGACGATTGGTTGCCGACGGCGTCGAGCGCCCAGCTCTGGCTGTGCGTGGGGCTGACGATGGTGTCGAGCGGCCCGCCGGCGGTGCTGGCCGAGAGCGTGCCGCGGGCGAAGGTCGTCAGGCGATCGAGCGCGTCATAGGTGTACAGCTCGCTGGAGCTTGGCAGGACGACGTTGTTCTTGGTCAGGACGTTGCCGTTAGCGTCGTAGGTGTATTGGAAGTGGTCGGTGGAGGCGCCGGCGGCCGTGGTGTAGTTCACGTCGGCGACGCGTCCGAAGGTGTCCAGGCCGGTGGTGAGCGTGACGCCGTTCCCCTGCGCCTGCCCGACGACCGGACCGGCGCCCAGGTACGTGTAATCGACGAAGTGGCTGGCGGTCCCGGCATCGGCCAGGTAGCTGACGCGGCCGATGGTGTCGTCCAGGCCGCTGTTGTAGCCGTAGAGGACCGACTGGCCGTTCGGGCTGGTCAGCGTGGTCAGGCGGCTGCCGTGGGGAAGGTCGCTGTAGGAATAGCCGACGGTCTGCGTGGCGGACGAGACGGCGCCGGAGTGGGATTGGGCCTCGCTGGTGAGCTGGCCAAGGCCGTTGTAGGCGTCTTTGACCTGGGTGAGGGCGTTGCCGGCCGCGTCGTAGGAGGTGGCGGTATCGAGGCCGCCCTGGCTGTTGTAGGCATACGCGAGCCTGGCGGTCGAGCCGTCGACGCCGGCGCCCAGCGCCGTGACCGTGTCGGTGGTGACGCGGCCGAGGCTGTCGTAGGCGTAGCCGTGGGTCGTGCCGTTGGGGTCGGTTCTCATGAGCGTTTCGCCCAGTGCGTCGTACCCGTAATGGACGGCGTTGGTGGTGCTGGGAGCGCCGGTGGAGGCGTCGGGGTATTGGACGGCCGCCAGCAGGTCGTTGGAGCTGACCGGGCTCCCCGACGCGGTCGAGACGCCGTAGACGTAGCGGGTGACCTGGCTTGGCGTGCCGGCGGGCATTACGGCGGCGCGGGTCAGGATGTTATCGCCGCCGTCGTGGGTGTAAGTGGTCGTCTGGTCGGCGGCGTTGGTGGGGGCGGCGCCAGTAAAATTGTCGATGCTGGTGGTTACGCGGCCGAGCGCGTCGTAGGTGGCCTTGCTGATGACGCCGAGGGGGTCGGTGGTGGTGGCGACGTTGCCGGCGGCGTCGTAGCTCTGGGTCTGCACGAGGTGCGATGCATCGCGGGCGTCGGGGCTGGCGGGCCGCGTCCAGGGCGTGCCGCCGTTGGTGCCGACGCTTTCGGAGGCGGTCATGCGGTCGGCCAGGTCGTACCAGGCGGCCGCGTAGCTGACCCGGGCGCTGGTAGCGTCGAGCGCGCCGGTCGCGGTGGCGCCAGGCAGGCGATCCTTGGAGACCGTGAACAGGGCGGAGCCGTTGGGGTCGTAGGTGACATCGGATTCAGTCAGCACTGCGTCGCCGGTGACATTGGCGGCGTCGGCCCAGGTCGTGTCGCCGCCGCCGTCGGTGATGAAGCTCTGGACGGCGCGGCCGGCCCCGTCATAGGCGACCTTCCTGACGGCCGATCCGGTGGTGGCCGATTTGATGACCAAGCCGCGATGGTCGTACCAGGTGTTGGTATCGATCGACCCCGCGGCGACCGCGCCGCTGGAGGGATCGACGCTGTAGAGGCTGGAACGATAAACCCGCCCCTGCTCGTCGTAGTTGGCCGTCGATCGAGCCCGCAGCAGCGAGGCGGCCGGTGCGACGGGCACGCCGCCATTGGCCGTGACGACCGTGTTGTCGCCATCGTAGACGTCGGTCCCCGTCACCTCATCCAGGTTGTTGTAGGTGAGGAAGGTGATCGGCCGGTGGGCGCCGTCGGTCTCGGAGGCGGTGGCGCCGCCCTTGGAGGCGACGAGGCGGTCGCGCCAGTCGTAGGTGTAAACAGAGGAGCGGTCGGCCGCGCCGGCGCCCGGATGGTCAACCGCCTGGGTGAGGTTCCCGTCGCCGACCCCGCCGTTGTCATAGAGGTTGTCGCTGATCTTCACCATGTCGTTCCCGCCGCCCGCGCCGGCCGGGTTGGGATTGGTGTCTGTGGCCCCAGCGTCGGACGTGCCGACCCAGACGCTGATCACGCGGCCGAGGCCGTCGTGGACGGTGCGGGTGATGGTGCCGGTCGGGCTGACGACGCGGGAAGAATCGCCGCTGATGTCGTACCCGTACAGCGTGCGGTGGTAATTCCCGGTCGAGCTGTCGTTGCTGGCCTGGCCGAGCGACGGCGCGGCGAGCTGGCTTGCGGAGAGGCCGGTCAGGCCGGCGAACGAGAAGTAGTCGTCCTGCTCCACGGACTGGCCGGCTGGCCCGGTGTAGACGCGTGAGAGGCCTTTCAAGTCCGCGCCGGTCACGGCTTCGGCGCCGGTGGGCGCGAGCGCGCCGGCGGCCCCGCTGGTGGCGGGGGTCGCCGTTTCGTTCAGGGATTCGACGTACGGCAGGACGCCTGACCCGGCCGCCGGCCGCACCTGGCGGGTGATGTTCACGGGGACCGCCGTCGTGCCGGTGGTGGCGTTCCAGCCGGCGTACGTCCGGACCTCGTGCCCGACATCGTTGTAGACAACATAATCGTCGTTCCCGGCCGGCAGCGTCACCTTCGTCGTGCGGCCGAGCGGATCGACGCTGTAGAAGGTCTTGAGCTCCAGGCCGCCGCCGGCCACCGTGGACCAGCCGGCGGGAAGGCCGCTGAAGTCGCTCGTGGCGACGGTGTTGACGTCGTGGATCTCCTGGGTCATCGCCCCGGTGGCCGCGTCGTAAGCCATGTAGGTGATGATGCCCGCTCCGTCACGCATCCAGGTGATGTTGCCGTAGAAGTCGAAGACACTGGTGCCGACGTCGGCCGTGCCGGCGCCGTTCTCGGCGGCCGAGACGGTGGGCGCGGTGACGATGACCGACTGGGGCTGGTTCGTGTTCGCGTACCAGGCGTAGGCGTAGGAGCTCGTTCGGGCGCCGGTGCCGTCCGAGTTGGCGTAAGACGTGACGTCGGCAGGCACGAAGACGGTGGCGCCGTTGGCGGAATGGGAGAAGTAGTCGAAGGATTGGATCGTGGTGACGGCCGCGGTCTCGCCGTGGCGGACGCCGTCGGACTGGACGGCGTCGAGTGCGCCGCCGGCGGTTGTCGTCGAGGCCGTGCTGGAATTGTAATAGCTGGTGGTGGAGATCAGGCCGGTCGAGTCACTGACATACTGATAATTGCCGCCGACGCTGTGGAGCAGGTCGGGGTACTGCTCGATCACACTCAAGTCGCTCGGCAGGTTCAGGGCCGACGGGCTGGCCGTCCAGGCAAGGCGGCCGGCGTTGTCGTAGACGTAGAACGTCGCCCACTGGCCGCCCACCAGCGACGGGTTTGCTGGGTCGATGAGGTCGCGCTGGACGTTCAGCATGACATCGCCGGCGGCGTTGCAGTAGACGACGTTCTGATTGCCGTTGGGCTGGGTTTCGACTGTCTTATACAACCACGAATTGGGGCCGTCGCCGGCGTACGCCGGGTTGATGGTGTACTGGTAGGTGAGCGAGCCGACGCCTGGGTTCGCCGAAGCATCGCCGCCCCATCCGGCGATGTCGTGGCGCGTGACGCGGCGGTTCGTGTCGTACTGGAAATACTGTGTCGCGTAGGGGGCGAGCTGGGCGTCCGACAACGCGTCAACGTTGCCGTACACCGATACGGCCCGCGCGTAGGCGTCGGCACCGACGACGTACTTGAGCCCGTGATCGAACCCGTTCGGCTGGTTCCATTTGTAATAGCGATAGTACGTGGTGTCGATCGCCTGGCCGGTTGCGTCCTCAATGATCGCGGTCTTTAGGTCGCCAAGGCTGCCGTTTGTGTCGGCGTTGGTGTAGTAGGCGTAGGCGACCTGCCGAACCACGACCCATCCGCCGGAACCGTTCGGCCGGCGAAGCTGGACGTTGACCACCTTGCCCGCGTTCGGCCCGCTGGTGGCTTGCGTATAGAGCCAGGACTCGCTGTCCACGCCAGAAGCGTTGGCCCTGCGGATCTCGTTCACCCCGCCGTTCGCGTAGTACGAACAGACGTACGTCTGGATGCCGGCGGGGCTGGTCAGGCCGATGAACTGCCCCTGGCGTCCGGCCGGCGTCGAACCGCCGAAGTCATAGAAACGGTAGATGTTGCCGCTGGAATCGGTATAGACGAACTGCCCTCCGGAGAGGGCAAGAGTGTCTCGCGACGCGCGCTGGTCGATGTAAGCGCCGCCGTTCAGGGAACTGAACGACCGCACGTCCGTCGCGCCGAAGACGGCCGACACGTGGGTGTCGTCGCCGGTTTCCTCGAACACCGTGGGAAGAACGACTGTGTTGGTGCCAAAGCTTTGGTCGGAGACCAGGCCGCTCTGGTTCGTCCAGCTGCGCGTCTGCGAGAAAGGCTCGCCGAACCCCTTCGACGTGAGGTCCGTCGCCGTGTAGTCCACTGCGCCGTCGGAGTACCGGGTAGGGTCGGGACTCACTGTCCCATTGTCAACGACGTGACCGCCCAACGGCGCCCTCGACGGGACGGACTGCGCGTCAGGGTAGGAGTGATTGAATGTGGCAAGAAAGTGGTCGAAAACGGTGACCGCTAAGTTCCGTGCCGAGGCCCAGGTGTTGTCGGTGACAATTTGGCGCCCAAGAAGGTCCGCGGCGGCGATCGGTGACAGAAGTACGGGCGGAATCGGCGCCATCGGCGCGGTTCCGCCGAAGATGGTGGTAACGGGGCCGTTGCCGCCCGAGGTGATTGTCAACACCGTGGGGGTCGGGGTCGGTATCGGCTTGTCGGTTACGAACGGCTGGACGCGCTGGAGCGAGCTCTGGTCGGGCTGGTCCAGGGTCGAGACCAAGCCGATGTCGCATACCAACCGTCCACCCTGCGGCCAGGTGGAGACGGCGCGGAAAGTATAGGGAGTATTGCGGTCGAGCCCGCCAACGACATACGCCTGGGTACTTTCCAGGGCCGAGTAGCTGCCTGAGTAGTTGACGCCGTCGGTAGACATCTCAACGGTGTAGTTTGACCGTTGCACGCGACCCAGGCCGCTCCAAGTCAACCCTACTTCGGTGCCGGAGATACCGAGCGTCGATCTTGAGAGGGGGGCCCATCGACGCTGAACTGGCTCGAGCTCGTTACTTCCACGGCCCCCGTCAGGCTTAGCGTGCCGCTTTGAAGTGATACCATCCCCCCCGACGCCGCGTACACGCTGCCGGAGATCGATGTGGCCCCGTCCTGCTCAAGACGGGCGCCGTTCACGTCGAACGTCCCAGGCCCGATCAGTGCGCCGGACTGCAGGTGGTAAGTCCCGCCATTCAGGGCGACGTAAGAGCCTGCGGATGTCGTAAACGAGCCGCCCCCGCCGCCGCCCCAGTCCAGTGCGAGGGTGCCACCTGTGGCCTGGACCGAGCCGCTGTTGTTGAAGGCGACGCCGTTGCGGCTGTCCTGGCCGAGGCCGAAGGTGGTCGCCGCCGATCCGGACTTGACGAGCGTGCCGGCGTTATTGAACGACAAGGAGCTCAGGTCGTAGACCCAATCGGAGCCGTTGGTCCCGTCCCCGTCGCCGACGTAGTAGCTGCCCGTCGAGTAGAGCTGTCCGCCGCCCGTGGCGTTGAAAGTGGCGGCGGATTGGTTGTTGATCGTGGCCGTGTGCTGCATCGAGATGCTGCCGGCGGACCAGGTGACCGTACCGCTATTCGCGAGAACGCCGTTCTGAATGCCGACGCTGCTGCCGATGGATAAGGCCGCCGGCGCGGACACCGTCAGCGAACCATAGTTGAGCCAACCCCCCGACCAGACGCCGGTGCCGGCCAGAGTCATGGTCGACCCGCCATAGCCGCTGAAGTAGCCACCCGAGACGGTAAGGGTTTGGACAGTAATCGGGCCGTACATCTCACCACCGGTGACCGTCAGGTTCTGCACGGTTCCGGAAGTCGTTTCGATCCGTCCGCCCGACACACTAAGACTTTGCGTGGAGACGGCAACGCCGGTTGTGTACCCTCCAGACACAGCGTAGGTTCCGGCGCCGCCCAGGCTCGCCGCCCCGCTGCCGACGTAGCGGCCGCCGGCAAATTGCACGGAGGCGCCGGCGGAGGTCGAGAAAGTCCCCGCGCCGCCGCCGCCCCAGTCGAGGGCGAGCGTTCCGCCGGTGACCTGGACCGAACCGCTGTTGTTAAAGGCGATGCCGTCGCGACTGTCCTGGCCGAGCCCGAAAGTGGTGGTCGTCGCCGAGCCGGACTTGACGAGCGTGCCGGCGTTATTGAACGACAGGGAGCTTAGGTCGTAGACCCAGTCGGAGCCGTTGGTCCCGTCCCCTTCGCCGACGTAGTAGCTGCCCGTCGAATAAAGCTGGCCGCCGCCCGTGGCGTTGAAAGTGGCGGTGGCCTGGTTGTTGATCGTGGCCGTGAGCCGCATCGAGATGTTGCCGGCCGACCAGTTGACCGTGCCGCTGTTGTTCAGCGTACCGCTGGAGATGCCAACGTTCGCGCCGATGGCGAGCGTCGCCCCGGCCGCCACCGTCACGGCGCCGGCGTTGAGCCACCCGCCGTTCCACGTCCCGCTCCCTGCGAGCGTAAGCGTGCCGCCTAAGCCGCTGAAGTTGCCGCCGGCGACGTTCAACGCCTGGGCAGTGACCGGGCCGTAGGCCTCGCCGCCCGACTCCGACCAGCTTTGTACCGTCCCGGACGTCATGTCGATCCGGCCGCCCCAGACGCTGAGGTTCTGGATCGCCGCCGCCAGGCCGCTGGCGTACCCACCGGACACAGCGTAGGTACCGGCACCGCCCATGCTCGCCGCCCCGCTGCCGACGTAGCGGCCGCCGGCAAATTGCACGGAGGCGCCGGCGGAGGTCGAGAAAGTCCCCGCGCCGCCGCCGCCCCAGTCGAGGGCGAGGGTGCCGCCGGTGACCTGGACCGAACCGCTGTTGTTGAAGGCGACGCCGTCGCGACCGTCCTGGCCGAGCCCGAAAGTGGTGGTCGTCGCCGAGCCGGACTTGACGAGCGTGCCGGCGTTATTGAACGACAGGGAGCTTAGGTCGTAGACCCAGTCGGAGCCGTTGGTCCCGTCCCCTTCGCCGACGTAATAGCTTCCCGTCGAGTAGAGCTGTCCGCCGCCGGTCGCGTTGAAAGTAGCGCCGGCCTGGTTGTTGATCGTCGCCGTGTTCTGCATCGAGATGCTGCCGGCCGACCAAGTGACGATACCGCTATTCGCGAGAACGCCGTTCTGAATGCCGACGCTGCCGCCGATGGACAAGGCCGCTGCGGCGGTCACCGTTAGCGAACCCGAGTTCAACCAACCACCCGACCAGACGCCGGTGCCGACGAGAGTCATGGTCGACCCGCCATAGCCGCTGAAGTAGCCACCCGAGACCGTGAGGGTTTGGACAGTAATCGGGCCGTACATCTCACCGCCGGTGACCGTCAGGTTCTGCACGGTTCCGGAAGTCGTTTCGATCCGTCCGCCCGACACACTAAGACTTTGCGTGGAGACGGCAACGCCGGTTGTGTACCCTCCGGACACAGCGTAGGTACCGGCGCCGCCCAGGCTCGCCGCCCCGCTGCCGACGTAGCGGCCGCCGGCAAATTGCACGGAGGCGCCGGCGGAGGTCGAGAAAGTCCCCGCGCCGCCGCCGCCCCAGTCGAGGGCGAGCGTTCCGCCGGTGACCTGGACCGAACCGCTGTTGTTAAAGGCGATGCCGTCGCGACTGTCCTGGCCGAGCCCGAAAGTGGTGGTCGTCGCCGAGCCGGACTTGACGAGCGTGCCGGCGTTGTTGAACGACAGGGAGCTTAGGTCGTAGACCCAGTCCGAGCCGTTGGTGCCGTCCCCGTCGCCGACGTAGTAGCTCCCCGTCGAGTAGAGCTGTCCGGCGCCCGTCGCGTTGAAGATGCCGGCGGCCTGGTTGTTGATCGTGGCCGTGTGCTGCATCGAGATGTTGCCGGCCGACCAGGTGACAATGCCAGCATTTGTCAGTGACGAACCTGAAAGCGCTAAATTTCCGCCAACGGCGACTGTGGCCCCGCTGCCGAGGCTAAGTTGTGCCGATGACAGATTCAGTCCCCCAGCGCCGATTGAAAGCGACCCACCGTCAAGGTAGACCGCGCCGCCGCAGGAGAGGGAATGCACCGAGCCCCCCGCTGGAGCAAGCGTGACGTGCTCTGTGCCAGAGATTGTCACGTCATCCGATGCCGTTGGCACCGCCCCTGTGGACCAATGCGTCGGGTCTGACCAGCTCCCGTCGCCTCCAACCCATGAAGCGCTCGTAAGAAGCTGCCGGCGCTCTAGCGGTTCCAGGCGAAAGCCCGCTGGTCTATCTGACCTTACCTTTGCGATGACCGAACTCGCCATTGCGCGAACCGCGTAGAACGCGGCATTTCGAACGATCGCTTGACGGTGGATACGCTTCATATAAAAGACCCCCGCAAGCCTAGACGGACACAGTTTGACTGGCACTCCGCCCTTTGGTGCCCCCGTGTTGATTCGCGAAAAATGCTCCGATTGAGCGGCCGCTTCGGTCGGGCTCTCAACCCCGGGAGGTTCCCTGCGCTCGAACGCGTCGTGTCGCTCCATAGCGGCTTGATGCGAGCGACGCGATCCGGTCGCCCGCATGGGCGAAAAATCGCTTATACCCCGAGCAAAAGTAGTTAAGCCCAAGCTCTCCGTCGGGCGTCTTCAGGAATCGCCTCCGAGGGCACTCGCCGTGACAGGCGAAGTTGTATTCGCAGCTGTGGCAGTAGAGAGGCAGTTGATCTCGTTTAGCCCGGCCAAAACCGTTTTGCCGATCAGAGTCCGCCAGAGTCGCGAGTCCCTCCGGCGAGATGTTCCCCAGGCGGTACTCCGGGTATACGTATTGATCACACGAGTAAACTCCGCCGTCCAATTCCACTGCGAGCGCTTGCCCACACGTTTCGGCGAGGACACACATCTTTGCCGGGCTCCCGCCCCACTGTGCGATCCACGACTCGAACCAGTTAATCCGGATCCGTCCGACGTCCGACTCGTACCATCGGTCAAAGAGTTGCGATAAAAACCCTCCCCACTCGTCCGCCGCGATCGACCAGTCCGTTACCGTTGACCCGGGAGTCCGCGGCTGGGCAGCCAGTGACCCGATAGAGGGCTGGGTTGAGAAATCCCAATAGCCAGGAGCCACGGTCGCAAAGTCGCGATGCTCCGCGCAAGGAAGGAACTGGAGGAACGTGGACCCGAGATCCTTAGTCAGAAAGTCGTAAACCTGGGACGCGTGGCCCACGTTTGACGGGCTGACCACGGTCAGCGTGTTGAACGATGCTCCGTGGTGTTGAAGACGCTTTGCGGCCGCGTACACCCGATCAAACGTCGGCTGCCCGCCTTGTGACGGCCGAGCCGCATCGTGCATCTCTCGCGGCCCGTCAATGCTCAACCCCACAAGAAAACGTTCATCACGGAGAAAGACGCACCAAGCATCGTCAAGAAGGACGCCGTTGGTTTGAAGATCGTTATCTACCTCGAACCCCGGCGGCGCCAGTTCGCGCTGAAGTCGCACCACTTTTCGGAAAAACTCCAGGCCGAGCAGCGTCGGCTCTCCGCCATGCCAAGTGAAAACGGCGCGGGGGATCGGCTGGGCCTCTATATATTGTTTGATAAAGGCGACGAGCAACACGTCAGACATCGCCTTCAAGCGGCTAAGCCCTGGCAAACCAATCAGCTGCTCTTTCGACAGATAGTAGCAATAACCGCAACCTAGATTACACGCCGGCCCCACCGGCTTCGCTGTAACGTGGAATGGTTGATGCGCTACACGTATCCCGGCGATTGGCAGCGGAATCCCCCGCGTTGAACTCATAGTGTGAACCTTGCCAGAATAAGCTTCGCGAACCACTTCCGACGCGGTTCGTCCTAAAATTCTAAAACGAGGATATTTGGGTAAGATGAGGTCGATTTGAAAACCTGTTTTCGACGTGAAACGGCGTTGTGTCCGTCACCGGCGGGAGGCGATCCTTGCCCGCCCGACGATTGATCGCGCGGCCACAGCAGGGTTCAGACTCGCTGAAGTGGAGAAAGTGCGTTCGGCGTCACGTCTCAAAGGGGGATGGAACTCTGCGTCAGGGGTTGCGAGCCGTTTGCGGCTCCAGCGGGAACGGCCTGAAGGCCGTTTCTTCCTTTTGCCCCTTCACATCGAACAAGCGGACCTGACCGTCATAGCCGCCGGTCGCCAGGCGCGTCCCGTCGGGGCTGAAGGCGACGGAGAAGACCGGGCCGTCGATCTTCGACAGCGTCGCCGCCCGGGCCCAGCCTTCCGTCTTGTAGACCCTCACCTCACCGGTCGAGGCACTGGCGAGGAACGCGCCGTCGGCGCTGAAGGCGACGGCGTTGATCGGGTCGTTCTGGTGGTCGAGTTGTTTGACCTGGTTCGGGTCGCGCTTCTGCTCAGTGCGGGGCTTGAGGTTCGTCGTGTCATAGACCCGGACATTCCCGTTGGACGAGCCGCAGGCCACGCGATCCGTGGCGGGCTGGCGGGCGAGGCACGTGAAGGCTTCCTGCGGGTCGTTCAGTTCCTCGGCGACCGGGGCCGCGCCGATCGCGTAGGTCTTGAGGCTCTTATCGCGGCCGGCGCTGGCCAGGTGCGAGCCGTCGCCGCTGAAGCAGACGCCCTGCACCCAGTCGGAATGGGCCTCGATCCTGAACCGTTCGCTGCCGTCGGCGGCCGCCAGGACGCGCACCGTCTTGTCCGCGCAGCCAAAGGCGACGAGCCTCGCGTCCGGTGACAACGAAACGCCGAAAAGCGTATCAGCGCCAGGAACGGTAAGGCTGTGAAGGGGCTGGCGGTCGTCCCACCGCCAGATGTCCACCTGGCCCGCGCCGCCGGGCGTCCCGCCACCGGCGATCAGTTCAGCGCCGTCCTTGGAAAATGCGAGCGATGTGATGCGGCCGACGTGGCTTGGCAACCGTGTAATCCGGCCGGAGCCGTCGGCATCGCACAGCAGCAGTTCGCGGTTTCCGGCGACGACGATCGAGCCCCCGTCGGGCGACCAGGCGAGGGCCGTGACGGGCGGCGCCAGCTTGTACGTCGGCGGCCCGTTGGGCAGGGGCGGCGTCCCGGAAGCGGCCGCGAGGTCAGCGCCGGCCGGGGTGTCGTCGGTCGCCCCCTGCTCGACCCATCGGGCGAGGACCGCCACTTGCGCCGCGGTGAGCGGGTCGCCCTTGCTCGGCATCTCGGGCGTGTCGCCGCTGACCATCGTGACGAGCGGGCTCTTCGCTGGATCGCCCGCGACGACGACCCCGCCCGATTTCCCGCCGGCGTGCAGTGCGGAGAAGGTGGTGAGGTCGAGCTTGCCCTTCTGCTTTTCGGGGCGGTGGCAACTGAAGCAGCTTTGGCCGAGGATCGGGAGAACGTCGCGGTAGAAGCTGACGTGCGAAGCGGCCGGACGGTCAGGATCGCCTGCGGCCGCCGGCGAGGCGGATATCGCAGACAGCAGCAAGCCCAGCAGGCCGACACAGAGGGATCGGCAGGCTTTTTCAGTCATACGGCGCGCCTGGACGAAGGAGAAGGAACAGTTTGCTGACGGGCTCGCACGATAATATTGCGGGCCGGCGTAGCCGTTGCCGCCGGAGAGGCGAATCAACGGCAGGCCCGGTTCGCACTAACATCCTCTGGTCGGGCCGCTTACCCGTCTCGCCGGCACGTCAGCCGGCGCACGGGGATGAACTCCGATCGCCGGCCAAGCCGATCGTGATATGAAATGTGACCGTTCTTCCACTTGCTGGGCGCTCGCCGCGCTGCTCGCGTTGATCGCGTATCCCCGCGGCGGCCGCGCCGACGAGGCGCCGTCGTTCCGGCAGGACATCGTGCCGATCCTGACCGCCAATGGCTGCAACGCCGGCGGGTGTCATGGCAAGCTGGCTGGGCAGAACGGCTTCAAGCTTTCGCTCCGCGGCTATGCGCCGGAGATAGATTATGAGTCGCTGACGCGTGACTTGGTCGGCCGCCGGGTCAACTTCGCCGCGCCGCGGGAGAGCCTGCTGCTTCTCAAGCCGATTGGGGCGGTCCCCCACGATGGAGGAAACCGGCTGGTTAACGGCTCGCGAGCGTACAAGACGCTCTTAAGCTGGATCGAACATCGCGCCCCCGGCCCCGACGCGGCCGAGGTGGATTGCGAGGCCATCGAGATCCTGCCGGGCGACCGAACCCTGTCGCCCGGCGAGAGCCAGCAACTGACCGCGGTGGCCCATTACCCCGGCGGCCGCACGCGCGACGTGACGTGGCTTTGCCAGTTCTTCTCGAACGACGAAACCGTCGTCGCGATCAATCGCGACGGGGTGGCCCGATCCATCCGGCCGGGCGCGACGTCGGTCCGGGCGCACTTTCAGGGGAAGGTCGGCGTCGTCACCTTCACGACGCCGTACCCTAATGTCGTCGATCCCAGCTTGTTTGCCGCGTCGAACAATGTCATTGACGGTCCGGTCCTCAAGAAGCTGTCGATGCTGCGCCTGCCGCCTTCGGCGCTGTGTGACGATGCGGCGTTCCTCCGGCGGGCGTCGCTCGACGCGACGGGCACCCTTCCTTCGCCGGCCGAAGTGACGGCGTTCGTCGCCGACGAATCCCCCGACAAGCGATCGAAGCTGATCGACCAGCTCCTCACGCGGCCGGAGCTGACCGACTACTGGGCCCTGCTCCTGTGCGACCTGCTTCAAAACCGCAAAGAACGCGATCACGACGTCCGCGGCGTCAAGAACGTCCGCGCGTTCCAGGCCTGGGTGCGCGGGCAGGTGGCCGCCAACCGCCCGTGGGATCAGATCGCCCGGGCCGTCCTGACGAGCCAGGGCGACATGAACCAGTCGCCCGAGGTCGGGTACTTCGTCTACAACATCGGCGAGAAGCAGAACGTCGAGGAATCGGACATCGGCGACGCGGTGGCCATGGCCTTTCTCGGCTCGCGTGTCGGGTGTGCCCGGTGCCATAACCATCCGCTCGAAAAATATACCCAGGACGACTACTACCACTTCGCCGCCTGCTTCTCCCGCGTGACGATGAAGCGCCCGGAGGGCCAGAAGGGCCCGACGGCGCTGCTGATCGGCACCCGCGAGCAGGAACAGCAGCGCAAGCAACTGGCCGATTCCGCCGCCAAGCTTGCCGAAGCGGAAGCCGCGGCGACGGGTGCCGACGGCGACGATGCCAAGAAGGCGGCCGCCAAGATCGACGCCCTGAAGAAGCGGGTCGCCGAGATTCAAAAGCGGCTTGACGAGTTGGCGGCCACGCCGCCCACTGTCAACCAGCCGCGGACCGGCAAGCCGATGAGCCCCCACGCGCTGGACGGCACGCCCATCGACTGCCAGCCGGGCGAGGACCCGCGCCGGAAGCTGGCGGATTGGATGACGAGCCCGGCCAACGACTCATTCAGCGGGGCGATGGTGAATCGCCTCTGGAAGCATTTTATGGGGGTCGGGCTGGTCGAGCCGGTGGACGACCTTCGCTCCAGCAACCCGCCGTCGAACCCGGAACTGATGGCCGTGCTTCGACAGGAGTTCGTCGCGCACGGTTACGACCTGCGGTACATGATGCGGCTGATCATGAACAGCCGCGGCTATCAGCTCTCCAGCGACACGCTGGCCGAGAACGAGAAGGATTCGCGCTTCTACTCCCACTACTACGCCCGCCGCCTGCCGGCCGAAGTGCTAAACGACGCCATCAGCCAGGCGACGAACGTCCCCGACACCTTCCCCGGGTACCCCGTCGGCCTGCGGGCGACGCAGGTCCCCGACCCCGGTGTCGAATCCTATTTCCTGACCCTGTTCGGCCGGTCGGAGCGCGTCACCGCCTGCGCCTGCGAGCGCAACGGGGATGTCACGCTGCCCCAGCTTCTGCACCTGGGCAACGGCGAGGCCGTCAGCCAGAAGATTGCTTCGCCAGCAGGCGCCCTGGCCCGCCTGCTGAAGCAAGAACGCGACGATCGAAAGGTTGCCGACGCACTGTTCCTTGCGACGGTGAGCCGCTCGCCGACCGAGGCCCAGTGGGCGGACGTGAGCCGCGCCCTCGCCTCGGGCGACCCGCGCGATGAAGTGTTCCGCGACCTGTTCTGGGCCTTGCTGAACTCCAAGGAGTTCGTCTTCAACCACTGACGGGCCAGCGGCGGCCTTGAATGCGGCCGTGTGAATGCGATGCGGCCCGTTTGAAACCGGGCCTGCCGAAAGGACGAGGCGTACGATGATTGACGTATCCCTGACGAGCAGCCGCAGCCGCCTTTGCAACGGCGCTTTGCGCCGCGACTTTCTCCGGGTCGGGGGCCTCGGTCTCCTGGGCCTCTCCACGGCCGGCTTCCTGGCGGCTCAAAAGGCCATGGCGGCCGCCGCGCCCGTTGCGGGGGCTTCGGGCGGCGACGCGCCGGCGTCGCCGGCGGTGGCCCGCGCCAAGTCGATCATCCTCGTTTACCTTGGCGGCGGGCTATCCCACCACGACTCGTTCGACATGAAGCCCGACGCCGCCGAAGAGATCCGCGGTAAATACAAGTCGATCGCATCCAGCGTCACCGGGCTGCGCGTGTGCGAGCTGCTGCCGAAGATGGCGCAGACGATGGACAAGGTCTGCCTCGTCCGGTCCGGCTCGCACGAGAACGATCATCACGAGACGGCGACGAATTGGGTGCTTTCCGGCCGCTTTGGGTCGCCGTTTGGCGATTACCCGTCGATGGGGGCTGTCGTGGCGCACGAGACGGGCTTCAGCGGGTTGCTCCCCCCGTACGTCGCGGTGCCGAAGAACCCCGCTTTTTCCTGGGAGCTGGGCAAGAGCAGTTGGCTCGGCGGCCGCTACGAATCGTTCAAGTCTGGCGACCCCAACGCCGCGGACTTCAAGGTGCGCGATCTCTCCCTTTCCGAACCCCTCTCGCCACGCCGCGCGAGCGCCGCAAGTCGCTCCTTGGGGCCGTCGATACGCTGGCGGCCCGGGTCAAGGGGAACGACCAGATGGCCACGTACGACGAGTTCCAGCGTCACGCGGCCGAGATGGTCCTTTCGACCGATGCCCAGTCGGCGTTCGACATGGGGCAGGAGTCAACCGAACTGCGCGACGCCTACGGGCGGACCGAGTTCGGGCAGGGCTGCCTGCTCGCCCGCCGGCTGGTGGAACGTGGCGTGAAGTTCGTCACCGTCAGCAGCGGCGGCTGGGACCACCACAAGAAGATCTGGGACGGCCTGGAAAAGAAGCTGCCGATCTTCGATCAGGGCTTCGCGATGCTGATCAACGACCTTCACCAGCGCGGGCTTCTGAAAGACACCCTGGTGGTCTGCATGGGCGAATTTGGCCGCACGCCGAAGGTGAACAAGGACATCGGCCGCGATCACTGGGGCCGGGCCGGGTCGCTCCTGTTCGCCGGCGCGGGCGTCACGCCGGGGAAGATCGTCGGCGCGACCGACAAAGACGGCGCCTACGTCACCGACCGCCCGGTGCGGCCGGCCGATGTGGCCTACACGATCTTCTCGTCGCTCGGCATTGACCCCCGCAAGCAGCTCCGCACGCCCGAAGGGCGGCCGGTCGAGATCCTCAATGAAGGGGCGCTCGTCCACGAGCTGTTCACCTGATGCGTACGACCCGCTTGCTCGGCATCCTGCTTGTCGCGGCGTCGGTTGGGCCGGCACGCGCGGACGATGTCAAACTCTACGGGGCTAATACCTCGCCGCGCGTCCTGTTCATGTCGAGCCCCTCTCTCGTTCGCGGGCGGACGAACAACGTGATCCTCCGCGGGGCGAATTTGGCCGGAGTCACGGCCGCCTGGCTCGACGGCTTTCAGCCGACGGAAGCCGCCGTGCCGTCCACGCAGCCCGCTGCCACCCAACCTTCATCAACCCAGCCTGCATCGACTCAACCCGCATCGCCTCAGGCGGCGGCCGAGGCGTCCGCATCGACCCAACCCGCGGCCGCCGTCCGGATTGCCGCCAAGGGAAAGAGCGAGGCGCCAAAGCCCTTCGACGCGACCAGGGTTGGCGATTCGCAGGTGACGCTCGATGTCCTGCTTCCGGAGGGGGAGCTTCCCGAGACGATCGCGCTTGTTCTCCTGACTCCAGCGGGAGAGGTGAAATCGCCGCCGTTTCACGTGCTGGCGGCGGCCGCCGTGATCGAAGAGCAAGAGCCCAACGGAGGCTTCGCCACGGCCCAACCGGTCGAAATCGGGAAGGTCATTCGCGGGGCGATCCAGGCGCCGGAGGATGTGGACGTCTTCCGCTTCCAGGGCCGCGCGGGGGAGGGCCTGCGGCTGGAGGTGCTCGCCGCCCGCGCCGGCTCCCTGCTCGATTCCAGCCTCGCCCTCTACGACGATCGCGGCCACCTGCTTGCGGGCAATGACGACAGCGCGCTGGGTCAGGACTCGCTCATCGAATACAAGCTTCCCGCCGACGGCGTTTACTTCGTCAGCATCACCGATGCGGCCGGGGCCGGAAGCCCGGTGCACGGCTACCAACTCACGATCGCCAATGTCCCTTAGACCGATCCACTTCGCTCTTCTCGGCGGCGATCCGGCGGCGTGGTTCACCACGCCATCTTTCTCGCCATAGGGACATCTTCACACGGTGCGGTAAACCACAGCTTCCTGTGAATGATCGATAGCACCCTGTTACCCATTTTGCGACAGCCGCTCCGAGGACTACCCCAGATCCGTCGCCACATCCACTCCTCGGAAGACGCCGAGCGGCTTGTACGTCTTCATTCCCGGGAACGCTTTCTTAAGCTGCCCGTTCCGCAGCCGTCGCGCCAGCAGCTCCGACAGGACCGTGCGATAGTCGGTGGTGACCGCAAGATCCGCGCGGTCGTCGAGTTGTTCAACCGCGAGCCCAGGCCACGTGCCGTGGATGCGGCCGCCGTTGACGTTGCCGCCGAGGACGAGCATCGCGTTGCCGTGCCCGTGGTCGGTCCCGGTGCTCTCGTTGCTCTTCAGACGCCGGCCGAACTCGCTCATGATCACGATGCTGATCCGGTCGTGGTAAGCGCTCATGTCATTGTAAAAGCCCGCGACGGCGCTGGAGAGTTCCTCGACCAGCGCGGGGAAGGTGTTCGGCTGCTCCTGGTGCGTGTCCCACCCGCCGTAATCGACGGCCGCCGCTTCGAGGCCCACGCCGGCCTTGGCGATGCAGGCGACGGTCTTGAGCGAGTCGGCCAGGCCCCCGCCGGGGTAATTGATGCCCTCGGCCGGGACGTAGGGGAGAATCTCGCCGTTGTCGTTATGCTTGAGCTGCTTCCCGATGGCGCGCATTGCGCGGAGCGTATCGGTCCCGGCGCGGGCCATCGGGCTGTCGCCGGCATAGGCGCGGGCGAGCACTTCAAGCTGCCGCTCGTCGCCGTAGAAGGCGAAGGCCTGCGGATTGGGGATGGCGGCCGCCCCGGAGTAGCCGAGGAGCGAGCTGGGGATCGTCGCATTGGCCGCGACGCCCGGCAGCAGCCCCGGCGGCCGCACCGTCTCCAGGTGCCGCGTGAGCCACCCCGTCGATAGCGCCTGCTGCCGCATGTCGGCGACGCCGTGCTCCATTAGGTCCTGGGCTTCGAAGTGGCTGCGGGTCCCGTTGGTCAGCCCGCACGCGTGAACGATCGCGAGGTGCTTCTGGTCGTAAAGCTCTTTCAGGGCGGCCGCCTTGGGATGGAGCCGGAAATCGTCTTTTCCCGGCGCGTTGGCCAGGCGGAGCCCGGCGTCATCCCCTTCGGCCGCGAGGCGAACGCTGGCGGAGCGGGCCTCAATGTAGTTCCGATCCGATACGGGGCCGACGAGGTTCAGGCCGTCCATCCCGCCGCGGAGGAAGATCGCAACCAGAATGTCGCGCCCGCCGGCGGCGACGGGCCGAGCCGTCTCGCCGTCGGCAGCGAACGAGACCGACACCAGCCGGCTCCCCGCCATGGCCGCCACGGCGGCCGAACAACCTTGAAGGAAGCGGCGGCGGGAGAGACTGCTGTTCTTGCTTCCGGCCATGGTGATCCTCTCGTTCAAAAAGAGGCGCCTCGCGGTTCGCGCCCGTACCTTGCTTAGAAGCGACGCTATTGAACGAGCCGCGCCCGTTAGGAAGCGGGCGGCCGCCGTACTCGGCGACTGATCTGTTCGGTGGTCGGTTGATGCCCGCCTGCGGCGGGCCCCGCTTCCTTACGGGCGCGGCTCGTCGGAAGCCGTCCTTTCAAACGCACGAATTTCGATGGCCGAAGCCCGGCACGCCCTCCGCTTTCGCTGTCAGCACCACTGGAATTCCGGCAGCATTGACAGCGTTGACACCAGCCCGCTGAGACGGTCGAGCATCATCTTGTCGGATACGTCGGGCGCGTCGTCGGGCTTCTGGCCGTCGCACAGCCGGGCCAGCAGCGGCTCCATGACGCCGCTGGCCAGCGGTTGCCCGATCATTCGGTCGGCCCAGTAGAGCGCGATCTGCCGCCACGTGCCGGCGGAGGCCGGAGTCTGGCGGAGCAGATGGAAGCGGATTGGCTTGAAGTCATCCGCCGTCATCGATAGCGCGCAATTCCACCGGGCGAGCATCGTCCCCGAGCCGGTCCAGTGGGCGGCCGCTTCCGGGTGGCCGGTCGGAGTGGGCCACGCGAATAAGAATTGGCCCATCGAGTCGGTCAAGTAAAGCAGCGAATCGTCGTTTTCGCCCGAGAACCGGACCTCGGCCCCGGTCGCGCGGATGAAGGAGACGGCCAGCTCGAACGGCTTCTTGACCCGCTGCCCCCAAGTACCGGCGAACTGCGGGGAAAGGACGATGGCCCGGACGGTCTGGCCGATCTGATCGGGCTGATCGGCCGACCGTGTGAACGCCTCAACGGCCGCCTGAACCAGCGCTTCGGGCGGGCTCTCGGCGACCAGGCGGCGACACAGCTTGGTCGCGACGAACTGCGCCGTCGCCGGATGCCGGGCCACCAGGTCGAGGACCTTATCGCCATCGGCCATCGGCGGGTTGTTCGGGTCAAACTCGATGCCGAGCACGCGCTTCTGGTAGGGGTCGTGCCAGCCGGCGTAATAGTAGAACTCCCCGTTGTCCGGGAGCGTGTCGCCGCGGCCGGTGTCGGAGCCATCGGCCAGCGTCCATCCCGTGAATGCCCGTGCGGCCTCGTACACGTCCTGGTCGATGTAGCCGACCGGCTTCCCGTCGATCGCGCCAGGCACGTCCCGCCATCGATTGTAGAGGTGATTGAAATAGGCCGGCGCGCCCAGCGTGTGCAGCTCGAACAGCTCGCGGGCGAAGTTCTCATTGGCCGGGCTCGCCTTGCTCGAGGCGTTGTTCAGGTAGAGCAGCATCGGGGCGCTTCGCGCCACCGCGCCGAGCAGCTCGCGGAAATTCCCCATGCAGTGGCGGCGGATGACATCGCGGTCGTACGCCGGGAAGAGCGTGGCGACGCGATTGTCGTCCACGTTGCCATTGACATTGAAGTGGTTGTGCCAGAAATCAACCAACACCTCGCGCAGTTGCCAGCGGCTATGGGCGGCGCGGGCCACATCGCCGCTTTGACTTCCGCGACCGGCCGCGATTTTTCCTCGTAGGCGACCTCCGGCTTGGTGAGCTTCCAAAGCTGCGACGTCGGCTGCCCCAGGCTCGCCAGCGGCCGATCCTCTTTCAGCGCGTTCCAGAGGACTTTTCCCTTCTCGTCTTTATTCTCGGCATATTCGATATGGAGCCGCTGGCGGGCCAGGGCGTGCCGGCACTCGTCATCGGCCGCGTCGTCGGGGTGGAGTTGTTCGTCCAGATAAGCCGCCAGCCCCACCTTCCGCAGCGCCTCGACGTCCTGCGGCCGCGGCCCGAAAGCGATGCGACCCAGGGCCAATCGTTCGATGGGGAGCGACATGCGGTGAACCTCCGGAGGTATTGTCGCGTCGCCAGCGCTCGCCGGTCAACTTTCCGTGGCGGGCGAAGCCCCTTCAGGCGCGGCGGTCTTTATTGGCAACGTCAGAGCTCTGAACCTGGGAACGCCGACGTCTTCGTCGGCTTGACGCGAAAGGCCGACGGGGACGTCGGCGTTCCCAGGAAGTAAACGAGTCGCGCTCTGTGCTGTCGCTCTCTGTGCGGTGCAAGCGGCTTGGGCTGGCTGCACCCCTAATTCCCTTCATAGGCCCCTTCTGTTGAGATGTGCCCAGCGGGAGAAACGTGTGGAAGGTCGCTGCCGGGCGGCCAGTGCACGCGACAGCATTGACGCCTGTCTGCGGGAATTCGTCAATCCCCGTCGCTGCTACGGACGCCGGCCGCGGTGGGCTTCCAGCCGCCGCTGAAGGCTTCGACGGCGGTGTCCAATGCTGGGACAGTCGCCGAGCCGATGCCGGCGTCGATCAGGCGGCGGGCGAAGCCTTCGGCCTGGGCAACCTCGCCATGGACGACGTACGCGTGGGATGAGGCGACGAGCGTCGGTTTCAGGAACCGCAGCAGTTCGTCGCCGTCGGCGTGGGCGCTGAGGCCGTGGAGCGTACGGACCTCGCACTTGAGGTCATACCAGCGGTCGTAGATGCGAACGTGGCGCTGGCCGTCCTGGAGCCGGCGGCCGAGGGTGTCGGGCGGAGTCCAGCCGACGAAGATGACCATGTCGTTCGGGTTCTCGACGCTCTGGGTGAGATGGTGCAGGACGCGGCCGAACTCGCAGGTGGGGCTGGACGCGATGATCACCAGCGGGCCGGTCGCGCGGTTGATCCGCTTGCTCTCATCCGGCGACGAGGCGTAAGTGACCCGGGTCAGGCCGAACAGGTCCTGCTTGCCGATCATCGCCAGCGTCTGCTCGTCGTAGTTGTCGCGGAACTGGGTCGTCACGCGGCTGGCCTCGACCCCCATCGGGCTGTCCACGAAAATCGGAAGCGGGTCGATGCGCCCTTCATGAATGAACTTTTCGAGGTACCAGAGCATCGTCTGGGTGCGGCCGACGGCGAAGGACGGGATGATCAGCCGGCCTCGCCGCGCGACCACGGCCTTAATCGCGTCGAGCAGTTGCGGCTCGACCGCGTCGATCGGCCCATGGCTGATCGTGCCGTAGGTGCTCTCGGTGATGACCAGATCGGCCGCCCCGGGCAGCGGCGCCGGGTCGCGCAGGATCGGGGAGGCGTACCGGCCGACGTCGCCGGTGAAGAGCAACGATCGCGGCTTCCCCTGCTCTTCCCAGTCGAGCCAGATGTACGCCGAGCCGAGGATGTGCCCGGCGTCGTAGAAGGTGAAGGAGACGCCTTTCCCCAGGCTCGTCTTCTGTCCGTAGGGGACGTTCTTGAACTGCCGGAGCGTGGCGGGGATGTCGGCCGGCACGTAGAGCGGGCGCACGTTCTGCTGCTCCGGCGGGCGGGCCCGGCGATTGAGGAACGTGGCGTCTTCCTCCTGGATCTTGGCCGAATCCTGGAGAACGATCCGCGCAACTTCGGCCGTCGCCGGCGTGCAATAGATCGGGCCTTTGAAGCCGCCTTTGATCGCGACCGGCAGCTTCCCGCAATGATCGAGGTGCCCGTGGGAGAGGACGATCGCATCGGCCGATTTCACGTCGGCCGGCAGGTACTCGTTGATCTGCCGCGCCTGATCGCGCGGGCCTTGGAAGACCCCCATGTCCAGGAAAATGCGCAGCCCGTTCACCTCGACGAGGTGGCTCGACCCGGTCACCGTTCGATCGGCCCCGCAGAATTGAAGTCGCATGGGAGGAGCGTAGTTGGAGGTCGGCACTGTGGCAACGGCCGATCCACGACGGTCGTCTTCTGCGGTGCCGTTTCGTTGCAGGGACGGCTGCCCACGAGCCGTGCCTGTGAGAAAGCGGGGGTCCGCCGAGGGTGGGCGTTGACGGCTCCCGGAACACATCAGTCGCCGGGTACGGCGACTGCCCGCTTCCTGACCAGACTGTCGAAAAACCCCAAAATCGTCGAAACATGCCTCGTTTTTCGCTCGAAAACGGCGGTCGTTAGGTCGATGTTACCAGTCTTCCGACAGCCTCTGACGGGCGCGGCTCGTTAAGCGCCGTTCTCCCAAAGGTTCGGCGGGAGCGCTTTGAGACGATCGAGTAACGCGCGGTGGTGCCCCAACCGCTCCCTGACGGTCGCGGCTCGCAAGAGGCCCATTCTTCGAAGATGAATTCTACGCCGACCGACTCAGTCGGCTTTTTCTTCCAGCATCTTCGGGATCAGTTCTTCGAAGTTCTCGCGGGCGGAGACGGTTCGGACGACGCCCTTCTTGTCGATCAGGAACATCGTTGGGATGCCATTGATCCCGTAGCTCGTGGCCAGCGGGTGCCAGCCGGGGGCCTTGGGGTCGAACAACTGGGGCCAGGGCATGTCCTTGTTCTGGGAGAGGAATTGGGTCAGGTCGGCCGCGTCGTTGTCACAGGAGACGCCGAGGACTTCGAGGCCTTTCTCGTGATAGTCGGCGTAGGCCTTCTTGACCCGCGGCAGCTCCGCCCGGCACGGGCCGCACCAGGTGGCCCAGAAATCGACGAAGATCACTTTCCCCTTCCAGTCGGCGGTGGAGAACTTCTTGCCGTCCACAAGCACGCCTTCCATCACCAGCGGCTTGTTCTCCAGCGCCCGAAGCTTCCCCTCAGCCTCGAAATGTTTTTTGATGGCGGCGGCCTGTGGCGTGCTCATGCCGAAGACCAGCTCACGCACCTGCTTCGAAAGGTCGTCATTCGCCGCGTGCGACTCAGCCATCGTCATGAGCTTCATCGCGAGGCTGTCGTCCTTGGGGTTTGCGTCCACCAGCGCCTTGGCCTGGCCGACTAACTTGGCCTGCGCGGCGTCGTCCTTGGCCGACTTAAGCCAGTCCGCGACGAGCAACGCCGCTTTGGCGCTCGTGGCGGCGGCCGCGTCGGCGCCGGTTGATGCCGCGGTGAGCGCGTCGAGGGTTTCCTTGTCATTGAAGGTGGCCAAGGCCCATCCCAGCTCGCCGCGGATCTCGCGGGCGACCTCGAGGCCGCGGGGGTCGCCGCTCTGTTCGAGCTCGGTGGTGAGCGACATCATCTTCTTCAATTGTGGGACGACCTTCGGAGCGATCGCCTCCCGCTTATCCCGATCGGCGAGCGTCGAGAGGCTTGACATCTCGCGGCCGACGCTTTGGCCGGCTTCGTTGATGTCGGGCATGATCTGCTCGAAAGTCCGCTTTGCCCCGGCGGGCGCCCTGGTGGCGGGAGCGTCCGTGGCGGCCTTCTCCGGCGCGTCGGCCGCGACGCCCGCTGAGCGGACAGGGTCAACGACAGCGCCAGCGCGACTTTGGGAAGATTCCGGAGCGACATGCGAGTTCTCCTGTGGCATTCGACCAGGGCGGTTCATCCGGGCACGATGCGAAAGCCTAGCCCATCCGGAGCGTCGCTGCCACGCACGCCGGCTTTTTATCGAGGCAGGTCGTTCGGGATGTAGCGCGGCGCGAGCTGGGGCTTGATCGCCAGGTAATAAAGCTCACCGGCGTTCAACTGGCGGCCGGCCAGCTTCTCCGCGTCTGGCCCTACGCCCATGTAGATGTCGCAGCGGCCGGCGGCGCGGATCGCGCCGCCCGTGTCCTGATCCAGCATGATGCCGCGGAACGACGCGGCCGACCCGGAACGCGGCTGCGCCACCGGCGCGACGACGAACGCCGGCATCGCCCGCGGATAGACCTCCTTGTCCGTCGCGATCGTGGCGAATGGCGTGACGGGGACATTGAGCTTCCCGAATGGACCGCCGGGCCGCCAGGTGAAGAATTCGGTGCGTGGGTTCAGCCACAGGTACTTGTCCATCGCCTCGGGGTGGGCCTGGAAATAATCGCGCAGGCCGGCAAGGCTGAGCTGCGCTGTACTGATGACGCCGTCGGCGAGCATCTGGCGGCCGGGGCTGACGTAGTCGTACCCGTTGGTGCCGGCATAACCGACTTCATCCATGCGGCCGTCGGGCATCCGGAGCCGCGCCGATCCCTGCACGGTCACCACGTACGCCTCCCACCGGCTCTTCAGCCAGACCAGTTCCTGACCGGCCAGCGCCCCTCCCCCTCGATCTGCCGGCGCGTGAAGGACCGTGGCGTGACACCTCCCTCAACGGCCGGCGGCAAATCTTTCGGCGCGCGTAGAGTGGCCAGGCGTATTCGCTCGTCCGAGTGCGGCTCGCTTCGTAGATGGGGGTGAAATACCCGGTGAACAGGACCATGCGGGTGTAGCCGTCGCCGTCCGGGCGCAGCGCGCCGACGCTCTGGTAGACCTCGTAGTTTTCGCGGATCGCGATGTTCCATTGCCGGGGGGAGACAAAGGTATCGGTCATGTCGCGGAGGGCGTGGAGCGTCGCGATGGCTCGCTCGTGGGTGATGTCCAGGTAGGGAAAGTAGGCGCTGCTGCTGGGCGTCTGAAGGTATCGAAGGCTATTGTCGATCGAACGGACCAGCGCATCGCGGTCCAGCGGCGTGTGCTCAAAATCGGGGTAGTCCTGGGGCGCGAGTTTGCGAAGCGCCTTTTGGCCGGGTGGCAGTTCGCGCGTGTATTCGATCGGCCGCGACGGGGCCGGCGGCGGCGGGGGCGCCTGCTGGCAACCCGTTAACGCCCCGACGGTCATCCCCGTCGCCAACGCGGCCGCAACGGTGCGGTGAGACAGTAAGCGGCCTATTGAAACTCTGAAGCGATCGGTTCGGTAAGGCATTACCCGGCGAGTTTATCGCGTCGGCGGCGAAGAATCGCGGTTCTCATCCTGGCGATGGTCGGACACGATAGGCTGCGCCGGCGTCGCCGGAGCGCCGGACGATGCGGCAGGGGCGCGATGGGAGCGGAAGCGCCGGGAGCCAGGGCGCAGAAATAGGATCGATCAATGACTCCGGAGCATAAGACGCGTGTTCTCGTCCTCGGCGGCGGTTTCGGCGGCATGTATGCCGTGATGGAACTGGAGAAGCGGCTTCGGCGCGACCCCAATGTCGAGATCACCCTGGTGAACCGGGAAAACTTTTTCCTGTTCACCCCGATGCTGCACGAGGTCGCCGCGGGCGACCTGGCCCGGGGGACATTGTGAACCCGATCCGCGCACTGTTGAAACGGGTGAACTTTGTATGTGCCGACGTCGAATCGATCGACCTTGCGGCGAAGAAAGTACACGTCGTACACGGCGAGCGGCGGCACAGCCATGATATCGCGTACGACTACCTGCTGATCGCACTGGGCTCCTCGACCAACTTTTTCGGGCTGCCCGGCGTTGAAGAACTGTCGCTGACGATGAAATCCCTGGGCGACGCGATCGTCCTTCGTAATCGACTGGTCGGGCGGCTTGAAGAAGCTGAAGCGGAGCCGGAGAGCTCAAGCGTGGAGGAACTGCTGACCTTCGTCGTCGGCGGTGGCGGCTTCGCGGGCATCGAGACAATGGGCGCGATCAACGATTTCCTACGAAGTTCGGTCAAGTTTTACCCGCGCCTAAGGGAGGAGATGATCCGGCTGATCGTCGCTCACCCGGGCGATGTCGTCCTGCCGGAACTGGGGCCGGAGCTTGGGCACTACGCGCAGGAGAAGCTCTCCAAGCGCGGGGTGGAGATTCGCACCAAGACCCGAGTCACGGGCGTGAGCGACGACGGCGTCTCCCTTTCCGACGGGAGCGTAATCAAGGCTCGGACGCTGATCTGGACGGCGGGCACCGCGCCCCACGCGTTGATTAGCCATCTGCCGTGCAAGCTGGAGCACGGCCGCATCGCTGTCGATACGTCATTCCAGGTGCCGGACTGGCCCGGGGTCTTTGCGCTGGGGGACTGCGCGGCGGTCCCCGACCCGCACACCGGCAAGCCGCATCCCCCCACCGCCCAGCACGCGGTCCGCGAAGCGAAGGTGGCGGCCCGCAACATCGTCGCCGACCTTCGCGGCGAACCGAAGCGGGAGTTCGACTTCAAGCTGATCGGTCAACTTGCGGCGATCGGGCACCGGACCGGCGTCGCGATGATCTTCGGCTTCAAGTTCTCCGGCTTCATCGCCTGGTGGATGTGGCGGACGATCTACCTCGCGAAGCTGCCCGGCTTCGAGCGAAAGATCAGGGTGGCGATCGACTGGACGCTGGACCTGGTCTTCACGGTGAACCTGGTGCAATACATGAGCGTGAGCGCTCCAACGGTTTCGCGGGACGATCATACCGGCGGGCAGCCGGCGGCCGGGCCACCAGCGAATCACGATGGCGAGCCGGGCGGCCGCCCAATGCCGTCGGTGAGGACTGAAAGCAAAGCGCCGGTCGCCACGCCGGTCGTATAACTCGCGGCCGCGCGATCGTTGGCGGATGACGGCGCCGCGCGGTCACGCCGGCGAGCCGATGTGCGCCGCGCGGGTGGCGGCACGGCGTTCGCGAGCGCTCACTTCGTCCTCTTCGTCGAGGACGGTGCCGGGGAAGACCTCTTCGAAGTTGTAGCCTGATTCGCCGTGCTGGCTGAGGTCCAGGCCGTCGTACTCGTCGCTGTCGTTGACGCGCAGGCCGACGACCCGGTCGGTCAGCTTGAGCAGGAGGAAGGCGCCGGCGCCGGCGAACGCGAGCGTGATCAGCGTCGCGATCAACTGAAAGACGACCTGCCGCGGGTTGCCGTCAAAGAAGAGGCCCCCGAACTTACCCTGGATCGCGTCGGGGTTGACCAAGTTTGTCGCGAACAGGCCAGTCAGGATTGCCCCGACAGTGCCGCCCACGCCGTGGACGCCGAAGGCGTCGAGCGAGTCGTCGTAGTGGAAACGGTGCTTGAGGACCGTAGCGCCGAGGAAGCAGGCCACGCCGCCGATCGCCCCGATGATCAGCGCGCTCATCGGGCCGACAAACCCGCTGGCGGGGGTGATGACGACCAGTCCGGCGACAGCGCCGGAGATCGCGCCCAGGACGGTGGGTTTCCCGGTTGTGGCCCACTCGACGAACATCCATGACAAGGCGGCCGCCGCGGCCGCGAAATGCGTTGCGACAAAGGCGCTGCTCGCCAGGCCGCTCGCCTTGAGCGCGCTTCCGCCGTTGAAGCCGAACCACCCGACCCAGAGCAGCGCCGCGCCGATGACCGAAAGCACCACGCTGTGCGGCGGCATCGGCACCTTCCCATAGCCGCGCCGCTTGCCCAGGGCCACCGCCGCGACAAGCGCCGAAACGCCGGAACTGATATGGACAACGGTCCCGCCCGCGAAATCGAGCGCCGGCAGCGCCCCCACCGCGTCGCCGACGCCGATGCTGAAAAGGCCCCCCTTGCCCCAGACCATGTGCGCCATCGGGCAGTAGATCAGAAGGGTCCAGAGGCTGGAAAACAGGAGCATGGCCGAGAACTTCATCCGCTCGGCATAGGCGCCGCAGATTAGCGCGGGAGTGATGATAGCGAACATGAGCTGGTAGGCCATCCATGTCGTGTGGGGAATGGTCGGGGCGTACTCCACCGGCGCGGCCCCCACGCCGCGGAGGAGGGCGAACCGCAGGCCGCCGATGAATGGAAGCCCCGTGTCAAAGGCGAGGCTGTATCCGATGACCGCCCAGATGACGGTGACCACCGCCATCAGGACAAAACTCTGCATCATCGTCGCCAGGACGTTCTTACGCCGAACGAGCCCCGAATAGAACAGCGCAAGGCCCGGCCCGGTCATCATCAGCACCAGCGCGGCGCTGATGAGCATCCACGCGGTATCGCCGGAATTGAGGTTCCTGGTGTCGTGGTCAACGACGACCGGCGAAACCGCCGCCCGCGCCGAGGGCGCGAAACATGTCAGAGTGAGGGCGGCCGCCGCGCAGACGAGGGCCGGTCGAGCCCAACGGGACAAGCGTGACGCTCGGGCGGGCGTCGGTGGGAAACAGTGCATGATAAGAAGCTCCTCGCGCCCCCGCCGTTGCAACGGGTCATTCCTCTCGCCCGATCAACGCTCGGCCGCAGGCCCACAGCGTTGATCGCCCGCCACGACCGCCTGTGCAGCGGCTCAATAAGCGGTCGCCACCAATGACAAAGGGCATGCCGCGCTTGGCACAGCCATTCCTCGCCAGATAAGCCGAAAGGGACCGGACAGGCTGCTTAGTCTGTACGCAAATCCGACATAAACGAAGCGACATGCCTACTTTCTAAGCATCGGCGTTCCGGTGCAGCTTTTGGAACAGACTGCTATTCAGCCTCGCGTTTGCCCGAAACAAATGGCAGCTCCGCGAGTTAAGTGTGCGTTGCGGGGAACGGCCTGATGGAAACAAGAAACCTTCCGCACCCTGCAAGAGGGATGCGGAAGGAACTGGAAGTCGTGCCGAGCGATCGATCGATCGAACCTTCAATCAATATCGTCGGGGATTGAGTCAAGGTCGCGATAGCTTCGGGGCCGCCGTGGGGGCTCGGGGAGTACGGGTTCGTCGTTGGCCAGGTGTTTGTCCGCTGGCGCTTTGCGCGAGCCGCGGAGCGGCGGCGTAAGGGGCGCCGGCAGGATCCGCACCTTTGTCTCCTCGACATCCGACAGGGCGGGTGCGGCCGACGCACCGGCATCGGAGGTTGCGACCTGAGCTTCACCGACCTCGGTTGCCGGCTCGGCCGCCTTCGTGGCTTTGCCGCGACGCGCGGGTGCGCGGGTCGGCCGCTTTCTCCCTTTGGCCGGTAGATCGGTCGCCGGTGACTCGCCCGCGACGGGTGCGGGCTCGGCGGCCTTGGCTGGGGCCTTTCTCGGCTTGCCGCCAGCGCTCCGTCGAGATCGAGCGGCCTTGGGCGGCGCAGCGGGCTCGGGGGCCTCGGCCGCTGGGTCCAAGGCGACGTCGCCGGCCGAGCCCTCGGGGCCGGACGCGTAAGGCGTGTAGGCGGTGGTTTCGACCGTCTCGGAAAGGATTTTCCCGGAGGCGTCCGCCTCGATCACCGGCTCTTCGACGACGGATTCGACGTCGGGCTCGCCTTCAAACTGGCCGCTCTCCTGTGCCGGCGCCTGGTACGGGCCCTGGTCGAACCGGCGGCCGGCGTCCTGCCCGCGATGGCCGGATCGCTCGCGGCCCTCATCACGCGTGTCGGAGCGCTCCTCGCGCGCCTCGTCACGCGCGTTGCGCGACGCTTCGCGCTCCTCATCCTCGCGATCTTCGTCGCCGAGGCCGTGATCGCCGCGGCCCTCGTTGACTAGAGCACGGTCATCGAATGCGCCGCGGTCGTCCCGATCGGCGATTTCGGACGCGTCGTCGTCCTCGTCCCGCTCGCGATCGAAGGCGCCGCTCGGGCTCGTATCGCGATCGCCCGCATGGCGGTCATGGCGGTCGAGGTTGCGATCGTAAGCGCCGCCGCGATCCTCCCCGGCGACTTCGCCGCCCTCCAGCGAGAGGTCGGCCGCGTCTTCTTCATCGGCGCCTTCCTCGCCCTGTTCCGAGTCGTCCACGTCGGAGCCGTACGCCTTGAGCGGGGGTGGGGAAGCACTACCGGCTTCGCCGCCCTGACCGTCCTCGGCCGACGCCGTCCTGCCTACCGCGACCGCGGCCGCGACGGCCCCGGCGGCGGCGCCGCCGACGACGGCCCCCTTCGCCTTCCTCGCCGCTTTGAGCGTCACCGGGGCCCTGCGGCTGCTGCGGGCCGACGGCTTCGTTGCTCACCTCGCCGGCCGCGTCATCGACGCCGCCTTCGTAAGCCTCGTCGGACTCGACCGACTGGTCGAACGGAAGCTCGTCCTGTGGCTGGTCGTACCCGTGCGCCGCGGGTTGGCCGGCGCGGTCGCGTTGGGGCAGCGGGGGCTGGGGGCGAGCGTCGCGGCCGGGGAGGTTGCGGTTGTCGCGCGCCTGGGGCGGCGCGGGCCTGGTCGAGGCGGGAGTCCGGCTCGCGACGGGCATCTGGTTCGCGACGGGCATCTGGTTCACGACGGGGATCTGGTTCGCGACGGGCATCGGGCTCGCGGCGGGGCTCTGGCCCCCGGCGCGGCGGCTGCTGCTGATCGCGCGAGACGGGCGGTGGTCGCCGGGCACCGTCGTCGCGGTTCCCCGTCCGAGCGCCGCTCTGCCCCCGGTTGTCCTGGTGCGTCTCGTCACGCGGGCGATTATCAACGCGCCCGTTGTCCTGATGCTGACGGTCGGACGGACGCGCCGCGTCCCGCGGGCGGCCTTGATCGGTCGGGCGACCTTGGCCCTGCGGGCGACGTTGATCGTTCGGCCGCACGGGCTCGGGCGGGCGACCCTGGTTCTGCGAGCGGCCGTCATCACGGGGACGGGCGTCATCGCGGGGGCGACCCTCCTCACGTGGGCGGCCGTCATCGCGGGAGCGGCTGGGGAACTCGCGCGGCGCGACTTGGCCGTCGCGGTAATCGCGGCGATGGCGCCCGCCGCGGCCGCGGTCATCCTGCGGCTCCTCAAACTCGCTGTCGGGCTCGCGCTCGGGGGTCGGCTCGATGTCCCGGTCGAACGTCGATTCCTCTTCCTGATCGAAATCGCTCACGCGGTCTTCGAAGTCCGACGTCTCTTCGTCCACCTCTTCGTCGTCGGCCTGCGCGGGAACGGGCTGGCCCTGCGGGCGGCGGCCGGGGTCGGCTCGTCGGGGGTCGGGCTTGCCGCCGCGCCCCTGCGGCCGCCCCGCCGGCCGCGTGCCAAGCTGGGTCGTATGCGGCGTCGTGGCGAGCACCGCCTCCAGTTCCGGAAGGACGACGGTCCCTTCGCGGCTGTCGAAGAGCTGAATCCGCATCTCGTCCAGCCCCATGACCGGGTCGGTGCGGACGACGACGTGTTTCTTGTGCTTTGCTTCCAGGTCCGCCAGCGCCGCCCGCTTGCGGTTCTGGAGGTAGAAGTTGACGTCGGGGGAGATCGTCAGATCGATCCGGGCGACCTTGAGGTCGTTGATGGCGATGGCGATTCGGCGCATCACGTCCAGGCCCATGCTCTCCGCGGTCTTGACCAGGCCGGCGCCTTTGCAATGGGGACAGTCGAAGTAGACGGAGCGCTTGAGGCTCGGCCGCATCCGCTGGCGGGTCATTTCGATGATGCCGAACTGGCTCATTCGCAGGACCTTGGTCTTGGCCCGATCCCGCCTGAGATTCTCGGTGAGCCGGTTCTCCAGCTCGCGGCGGTGGCGCTCGTAGCGCAGGTCGATAAAGTCGCAGATGATGACGCCGCCGAGGTCGCGCAGCTTGAGCTGGCGGCAGATCTCGTCGGCCGCCTCCATATCGACTTTGAAGGCGGTCGTTTCAGCGTCGGCGCTGGCGCGGTTCTTCCCACTGTTGACGTCGATCGCGACGATCGCTTCGGTGGAGTCGATGACGAGCGAGCCGCCGGAGGGGAGCGGGACATGGCGGCTGTACATCAGCTCGATGTCCTTCTCGATCCCGTACTGGTGGAAGAGCGGGACGGTCCCCTCATGGAGCTCGATGCGGTTCTTGGTGCGCGGGCTGGAGAGCTTGATCACATCCCGGACGCGTTCGGCGACGTCGGGGCTGTCAACCACCATCACGTCGATGTCGCTGCTGAACAGGTCGCGGACCGTGCGGGTGACCAGGTCGCCCTCGGTGTAGAGCTCCATCGGGCCCGGGCCGCTGTCCCGACGCTTTTTGAACGTTTCCCAGAGCCGGGTGAGGTACTTGAGGTCGCGTTCGATCTCCAGCTTGGTCTTGCCGACGCCGGCGGTGCGGATAATGAAGCCGCAGTCTTCCGGCGGCTGGAGGGAGTCGAGGATCTGGCGGAGGCGGCGACGCTCGGCGTCGTCCTCGATCTTCTTGCTCACGCCCTTGCTCGACATCCCCGGCATCATCACCAGGATCTTGCCGGGGACGGAGAGATAGGTGCTTAAGGTCGGGCCCTTGGTGCCGATCCCTTCCTTGATGACCTGGACGACGATTTCGTCGCCGCGGCGCAGGCAGCGCTGGATTGGGGGGCGGTCGCGCCGGGCGAGCTTCTGGCCGACGCGCTCTTCGACGCCCTCGCCCTTGCGGCCGAAATAGATCGGCATGAGGTCGGAGATGTGCAGGAAGCCGTTGCGGCCGAGCCCGAAGTCGATGAAGGCGGCCTGAATGCTCGGCTCGACGTTGGTGACCCGCCCCTTGTAGATGTTATTGACGTGGGAGGTGGAGCTGCTGCGCTCCATGTACAGCTCTTCGAGCCGGCCGTCCTCGACAAGGGCGATTCTGCATTCTTCGCCCTCGGAGACGTTGATCAACATTTCTTTGGCCACTGGGTTCTGGTCCTTCTATGTGCCCATGGTCACGATGTGCCTGTCGCGGATCGGGTTGGGGTGGGGTTCACGGGCGGGCGGGCGGACTCAAAACAGTCGCAGGAGTCAACGCGGGCGCGTCGTGGACGCTCCGAACCAGGACAGGGGCACGGACGGGGGCTGGGTGTTTTAGCGTCACCCCGGGCCATTTCCGATCAAACGTTCAACGGGAACGATCGATCAGAAGGCATCCGGGTCAATTTTTCTGGTTTCCTCACGCAGGAAATGCATTACTTGGCGTTCGCTGTCGAAGCTCATCACCCGCCGCGCGACCTGGCGCGCGTGTTCAATGGTGGTAGAGCGAATGATCTTCTTGACCTCCGGCACATCCGGGCCGTTCATACTGAAAATGTTCAGTCCGAGCCCGAGCAGCAGCAGAGTATAAAGCGGGTCGCCCGCCATTTCACCACAAACGCTGACGCTGATGCCATTTCTTGCCCCGGCGCGGATCACATCCCGCACCAGGGTGAGGACGGCCGGATGCCCCGGGCAGAATAAACCGGCCACCTTCTCATTGGTACGATCGACGGCAAGCGTGTACTGGATAAGGTCGTTGGTCCCGATTGAGAAGAAATTAACTTCTTTTGCGAACTGATTCGCCATCAGGGCGGCCGACGGCACCTCGATCATCATCCCGATCGGGATATCGCGCCGGAACGGGATCCCCTCGTCCTCCAGTTCTTCCAGCACGTCGTTCAGGACCATCCGCGCCTGGCGAAGCTCCATGAGCGTGCAGATCATCGGGAACATGATCCGCACGTCGCCATGCACGCTGCACCGCATGATCGCGCGTAACTGGCGCTTGAACATGGGGATATCGTGGAGGCACATCCGGATGCTGCGGTCCCCCAGGAAGGGGTTGCGCTCGGGGTTCTGGGCTTTGGCCTGGGTGTATTTATCGGCGCCCAGGTCGAGCGTGCGGATGACCATCGGCCGCCCGCCGGCGCGCTGGAGCGCGTCGGCGTAGGCCTGGTAATGTTCCTCCTCGCTGGGCTCGTGATCGCTGGCGAGATAGAGAAATTCGGTCCGGTAGAGGCCGATGCCCTCGGCGCCGTGGGCGAGGGCGTCGTCCACGTCCGTGGGGAACTCGATGTTCGCCTGGATGCTGACGGCGTGACCGTCGGTGGTGATCGCCGGCTCGTACCGAAGTTCGCCAAGCTTCTTTTCGTACTCGTCGAATTTTTCCCCCGCCTCCCGATATTCGACCAGTTGCTCGGCGTCGGGGTTGACGATGACGACGCCGCGGGTGCCGTCGATGATTACCGTGTCGCCCCCGCTCACTTCGCCGGTGATGTTCCCCAGCCCGACGACGGCCGGGATGCTCAAGGCGCGGGCGACGATCGCCGTGTGGCTGGTTCGCCCGCCCACGTCGGTTGCGAAGCCGACGACGTGCTTGCGATCCAGCGCCGCGGTCTGGCTCGGCAGCAGGTCGTGGGCGATCACGACGATCGGGCGCGTGAGGTGGCCCAGGTCTTCACGTTTTTGGCCGATGAGCAGGCGGAGCAGGCGCTTCTCAATGTCATGGATGTCGTGGACGCGCTCCTTCATGTAGCGGTCGGACATCTGGGCGAATTTGCCGGCGTAGCGCCGCATGACCACGGACAAGCCGTATTCGGCCGTGACGAGCTGCGTGCGGATCTCGGTAATGATCTGGTTGACCAGGCTTTTGTCGCGGAGCAGCCCGAGATGAACATCGAAGATCGCGCCGATCTCCTTGCCGTGCTGGCCGGAAACGTCGTCGCGAAGGCGCGCCAGGTCGGAGGTGGAATGGGCGATCGCCTGGTGGAGCCGATCCACTTCGGCGGAGACGTGCTCGGGCTCGACGTGGCGCTTTGGGATCACCAAGTCTTCGGAGTCCAGTACGATGGCGGTACTGATGACGACTCCGGGAGATACGCCGATACCCTTTTTTATCTCCATGGTTCGATCTTGGACATCGGTTGCGGGCCAGGGGCGCGACACCGGCCGCCAACGTCGCGCACAGGCTGTTAGCCCGCGGCGAAACAGGCGCTTATCACTCTTCTCCGAACCTGCTTTCGAACAGTTCGGCCAGCTTTCGCACGGCGAGCTCGGCGTCAACGCCTTCGGCGTCGATGCGGAGGGGCGTTCCCTCGGTGGCCGCAAGGATGATCATCTGCATGACGCTCTTCCCGTCGGCCTGCTCCGGCTCATCGCCCCCCTTATACACCATGATGCTCGACTCGAACTGATTTGCGACGTCAACAAACTGCATCGCCGGGCGCGCATGGAGGCCGAGCTTATTGAGGACGATAACTTCTCGGGAGACATTGGGCATTGTCGTCAGACGTCGGCCGGGGCGACGGGTCACGCCGGGCGTACGCGCCCGGTGCACCGATGGGCCGCCGGCCCGCGTGCTTCTCCGGTCATTTCCCCTGGTCGGCCTCATCGAGCAGATCGATGATCGCCTCGCGGGTGGCGCTTTGACGAAGGAACCGTCGGAACACGTCCTTCTGGAGGTTGCTAAAGACGATGTTCATGGCCTGCAGATGTTGCTGAGGCTGGTTCTCCGGGGACAAAAGCAAGAATATGCTATAGACGGGCTGGTGATCCAGTGCGGCGAAGTCGATCCCGTTCACGCTGCGTCCGACGGTCCCGGACATCTTCAGGACCTTCGGGTGCTTGACGTGGGGGACGGCGACGCCTTTGCCGAAGCCTGTCGAGCCGTTCTGTTCGCGTTTGATCAGTGCGGCGACCACTTCTTCGACCGCGTCCTGGGCTAACGCGCCGGCCACGGCCAGGTTGGTGACGAGCTCCCGGATGGCGCCGTCACGGTCGGCCGCGGAGATCTCGGGGACGATGGCCTGGCTTACGATGAAATCTTTCAGCTTCATTTCAAGTCCTTCACGGCGGCCCCGCCGGGGTTGGCCCAGCGCCTGCCATGCCGACGCGGGGTGCGCCGCGGGCGGGCACTGTCGCGGGAGGCTGCTCCCGCGCGGCATTCGAGCCCGCGCTGACGGCAGTCATCCCGCACCCGGGGACTGCCGCTCCGTGCGGCACGACCCTCCGGGCCCGGCCAGGTCGGAATCTTCTAATCTTTGGCTCGGGCAACCCCGCCCTTGGCGGTCGGCCGCACGTCGCCTGGGTGTTTGCGGTTGCGGTGGAGCTTCTTGTGGTCGCTGAGCTGTCGCTCGAGCTTATGGACGCAGGCATCCACGCAGGCATAGGCGTCGCCATCGCTGTGGTTCGCCACGAAGGTGTCACGGTGCTCGGCTTTCACGCGAATTTCGACGCTCGTCCCGTCTTTGCCGGCATCAAACACCACCTCGATCTCCTGGATCAGGTCGTAGTATTTGGTGAGCTTGCCAGCCTTGTCCTGCGCGTGATTGCGTAGGGCTTCAGTAACATCCATGTGCCGCGCGGATACCGTTACAATCACCTGGGCCGCTCCTTTCGTTGTCCGTTCCTCTGCCGTTCTGTCGCTCGGGCTTTGCCGCCCTCCCGGAACCCGAGCGTCAGCCTGCCATTGTACCGCAACAGGGCGAAAGTAACCCCTGCGGATAATTCGTCGCCGCCCGTGGCGAGCCATCCTTCAATGATCGTTCCCGACCAGCGTCGGCTGTCGCGCCGCACCAACGTCCGGGGCGGCCCGCCGATCGTCCGCGGCTGCGTCAGCGGGCTCGACGTTGGCAATGAACGACGACCGCTCCAAAGCAGCGCCCTCCGGCGCGGGCTCGGCCGCCGGGGCCAAAGCTGCCGGGGACGGCGCGACAGCGAAGCCCAACCCCGTAGCGCCGGGGGTCAGCACGCCGCCGCTGATCAGCAGCTTGATCGCCTCCTCGACCTTCAGCGGCAGCTCCACCACGGATTCGCGGTGGGCAATCACCACATACCCGCTGAACGCCGTCGGGCTGGAGGGGATGAAGATGGTCAGCATCTCCCCTTTCAGCGCGGCGTTGAGTGGGCCGTAACCGCTTCCGGTCACCAGGCCGATCGACCAGATCCCCTGGGACCGCGCCTGGACCGCGACCACACGAGTCCCGGTGAACTGGGCCGTCCGGTCGGCCAGGACGAAGTCGGTCACCTGCTTCACGGCCGGGTAGATCGCCTTGACCAGCGGGAGGCGCATCACCGCCCGCTCTCCGACCGCCCACATCGTGCGGCCGATCAGGTTCCCCACCAGCACGCCGACGAAGTAGACCGCCAGAATCGCCAGCAGCACGCCGATCGGCTGGGCGAGCCACTCATACTGCCTGAAGACATACCGGATATTGCCCGCGGGCTGTTCGTCAACGACGTGCCAGCGGCCCAGCTCCCACCAGACCCATTCGGCCGACCAGATAATGTGGGAGCCGATGGAGTTCCAGAGGAAATTCCACGCCCAGACCAGGAGCCAGAGCGTGATGAGCGTCGGAAGCAGAGTTGCGAGCCCGCGGAGGAAGAAGCGGCGAAAATTCTCTTCGGCGGGCTCTCTTCGACTGCCCTCGGGCGGCGGCTCGGCTCGCATCGGTTGACCGGATGTCGCGGCGGGGTTGGGTGTGCTTGGGTTCACCAGCGGGCTCAACAGCTACCCCGGCTTCCTTGTCACGCCGCGAGGCCCGGCCTATCGGCAACCGGATGGCGAGCAACACTGCTGATGAACGGCCTCGTCGATCCCGTCTTCCCGGCATCAGGCCCGGGTCGCAGAGGAGGAGGCGGCACGGTTTACCCGACCCGTCGGCGCGCCGTCGCGATGCGATGTGGCGTCGCGATGCGATGCGGCATCGACCGTCGGCGGCAGGCCCCGCGGGACAGCGCCAAACCCACCGGAATCGGCTCTTTACAGGCCGCCGTTGTACTCAGATCGCGCTTAAAGTCAACCGTCACCGGCTCTACGCAAGTTAACGGTAGTGGCCACCTTTTGAGGCATCAGGCGGCGGACTCCCAGTCTGACTTGGCGGGGGCGTTCCCGGTCGGGTGTCATGCCCCACGCTCGCATGGGCATGCCATCATCTCCCTGACTCAATGCATTTCAGAACACGAAAGATCAAGCCCACCGAAGCGCGGGGCAGGGCACCCAGCGTGATGCTCTCGCGTCAGAAACCCATCTTGCCACGAAAGATGGCCACGCCCAAACCAACGGATCTGCTACGATCACGTTGAAACCGCGACGCCGCCGACGTACGCCAGATGGGCCTCCAACTCGCTCGCGACACGAGCCTGATAAGCCCGGTGTAGCGCCAACGCGATCGGCCCGCATCGCCCGTCGCCGACCGTCCGGTCGTCCCAGCCTTTAACCCATGCCAACTCGCGCGTGGTGCTGGTGATGAAGACCTCGCTCGCGGCGATCGCTTCCGACTCGGTCATGGGGCGTTCCTCGACCGGGAGCCCCATCTCGGCGGCACAAGAGAGCACCACGCTCCGCGTAATCCCCGGGAGAACCTTGGGGCCAACCGGGTGGGTGACAAGGCGGCCGCCGATGACCGCAAAGATGTTGCTGGTGGAACATTCGGAGACGAGGCCGTCTTCGACAAAAACCGCTTCGTCCGCACCCTGTTCAACAGCCTCATTCTTGGCCAGGACATTCGCGAGCAGCGCGATCGCCTTGATCCAGCACCGCTTCCACCGCTCGTCCACCACCGAGACCAATCGCAGGCCCGGGGCGTCGCCCGGCGCGGCGACCGGCGGAAGGGCGCGCACGTAGAACAGGAGCGTTGGCCGCGCGCACGTCGGGAAGATATGGTTTCGGATCGCCTCGCCGCGGGTGAGCTGAAGGTAGATCATCCCATCCATGAGGCCGCTGCGGGCGACAAGCGCGTGGATTTCGTCCGCGATGACCGCGGGCGGGATGGGCAGTTGCAGGCGGATGCCCGCGGCCGAGCGTTCCAGCCGCTCAAGGTGCGGGGCGAGCGTGAACGTGACGCCCTGGTAGGCCCGGACGACTTCGTACACGCCATCGGCAAACTGATAGCCGCGGTCTTCAACGCCGACCCGCGCCTCGTCCAGCGGAACGATCGCTCCGTCGATCCAGGCCAATTCCATCATAAAGCACCAACCTTTCCGCTTGGAGCAACCGGACACCGCAACGGCTACGTTTGATCGCACCAGGTAACTTCCGCGCGGTCGCCGAGGGATTCAACGCTTCTGAAACGGTGGAATCCTGCTTCCCGCCCTTATAATGCGTCCACACGCATGATATCCAACGATTCGCCATTCGCTCCCGTCGCCGCGCCTCCCGAGTGGGATGACGCCCTTCTGAAGAACCCCCACGCCGTTGCGGATAAGCGACGGCGGGTACAGAAGATGTTTTCGGCGATTGCGCCGAGCTATGACCTGAACAACCGGCTTCACAGCCTCTGGATGGATCAGGCCTGGCGAAAAAAGGCCGTGCGGCTTGCAAGCGTTCGCCCGGGCGACCGGATCGTTGACGTCGCCTGCGGCACCGGCGACCTGAGCCTCGCCTTCGCCAAAGCGCTCTGCGCCGCCAATAGTGACGCGGCTTCGGTCATCGGTGTGGACTTTACGTTCGCCATGCTTCCGATCGCCGCTTCCAAAACGCCGGTCATCGGCGATCCCGACCAGAAGGCGGTCCGATGGGTGAACGGGGACGCCCAGGCGCTCCCCCTGCCGGACGCCTCGGCTGATGTCGTTTCGATCGCGTTCGGCATTCGCAATGTCGCCGACCCGGCCGCGGCGATCCGCGAATTTTATCGGACGCTTCGTCCCGGCGGGCGTCTGGTGATCCTGGAGTTTTCATTGCCGACCCAGCCGCTCCTGCGTGCCCTGTACAACCTCTATTTTCGGCAGGTGCTTCCCCGCACGGCGACGTTGATCAGCGGTGATCGGACGGGCGCGTACAGATACTTGCCTGAATCGGTCAATACCTTCATCGGCCGCGAGGAGATGATGGCCATGATGCGGGGCGCCGGCTTTGAAAACGTCAGCCAGACGCCGATGACATTCGGCGTTTGCATCGCCTATCTCGGAACGAAGTGACGCCACGCCGGTGCCGCTGGCTGTTACACTTTCAGAAGTGCCGGGCGCAACTGTACTGACGCCCCGTCGCTACGAATGATCCGCCATGAATATCGTCACGGCCATCACGGGAGCCAGCGGCGCACTTTACGCCCGGCAGTTCATTCGCGGGCTGGTTTCGGCGGGGGTAAATGTCCATCTGGTCGTGTCGCCGCTCGGCCGGCGGCTGCTCCATGACGAGCTGGGCATGGAGGGGATCGACCTGACCGCCCTGGCCGGCACGCCGGAGCACACGATCACGCTCTATAGCTACAACGATGTGGGCAGCAAGCTCGCGAGCGGGTCATTCCTTCACGACGGGATGGTCATCGTCCCCTGTTCCAGCAACACGTTGGCCGAGGTCGCCCACGGCATGGGGGACAACCTCATCTCCCGGGCGGCCGCCGTCACCTTGAAGGAGCGGCGTCGGCTGATCATCGTGCACCGCGAGATGCCCCTTTCACCGATCGACGTCAACAACTACAAAGTGCTGTCCGACGCCGGTGTGATCATGGCGCCGGCGAACCCCGGCTTCTACCTGAACCCGACAACGGTCGGCGAAGTGATCGATTTTGTCGCCGGGAAGCTGCTCGACCTGATGAACGTCCCTCACGCGATGGATACGCGCTGGGACCCGAAGCACATCCGCCCGCCGCATACGACGGTCTAAGCATCCGATGCCCCTGCCGATGGGCGTTATCGTCGGGAGTGATTTCGCATCAGGCCGCGCTCGCCGGCATGCTGGAAGAGATCGTGATCCGATTGCGGCCGTCCTCCTTCGAACGGTACAGCGCATTGTCGGCGCGACCGATCAGTTGCTCCGGACCGGCGGGTTCGCCGGCACGGGCGCCGGCGGCGCCGAATGCCATGCCTTGAATCGAGCCGATCCCGATCGACATCGTCACGCCTTCGTTGCGATGCAACGCGACGGTCGAGGCCTGGCGAAACTGGTCCCGAATCCGCGTGGCGACGCCGGCCGCCTCTTCCGCCGCCGCGTGGGGCAGCAGGAGAATGAACTCGTCGCCGCCGTAGCGCGCCGCGACGTCCATCTTTCGAAGGTTCGCGGAGATGACCTTGCCAGCGATGATCAGGATCTGGTCGCCGAGCTGGTGGCCAAAGGCGTCGTTGAGCTGCTTGTACCCGTCGAGGTCGATCATGACGCAGGACAGGTCTTTGTCATAGCGCTGCGCTTCGGCAAAGAGCTGTTCGAGCACCTTTCCGAAGTGGCGGCGGTTATAGAGGCCAGTCAGCGGGTCGGTCGCGGCGACTTCCTCGACTCGCTGCAGCGATTTCTCGAGTTGAAGGTTCTTATCGCGGACTTCAGCCAGCGCCTTCTCCAGCTCGACCCGAAGCTGCTCGTTCTCGCGCCGGACCTTCGCCACGGTCAGGTTCTTCTCGACGACCAGCGGGATGGTGAACAGGTAATCGCCGACTTTCACCACATAATCGGTGGCGCCCTTGCGAATCGCCTCGACGGCGGTGTTCCCCACGTTCTCGCCCGTCACCAGGATGACCGGCGTCGAGCAGCGGCCCTTGATCTGGTCGAGCAGATCCATGCCCGACCCGTCGGGGAGGTTGTAGTCGGATAAAATGAGGTCGAAGTCCTCGAGCTTTTCGGCCAGGGCCGCGCGACGGCTCTCGCAGCCGGTGACGGTGCCGCGGCCGAAGTGGTCTTCGAGCGTCTCGCGAATCAGCTCACGCTGGTCCGAGTCATCCTCAATAATCAGAAGCTTCAAGTTTTCCACGGCGACCTTCCTGAAGGCTCTAACCCGTTTCGTACGGCGGCCAGGCCTCTGGACCTGCGAAATTCCGACGACGCTCCCTCATCACCTCGGGCTTCACATCGATCGACGTCAACGACGACACGCATCGGCCGGCAAATGATGAGCCGGGTACTGGTGGATCCGAAGCCAATAATCGGTGCTCGCCAGGACCGTGCGAAGGAACTGCTCGGCGTTCGCCGGCTTAATCGTGTAGCTGTTCGCGCCGTTGGCGGCCGCCTGCTGCATGTGAGACTCGTCGCTCACGCCCGTCATCATCACCACCGGCACGTCTTTCAGTTCCTGCAGGCTCCGGATCGCCCGCAGCGTCTCCTGACCGTTCATCCCGGGCATTTCTATATCGAGAAAGATCAGTCCCGGCCGCGGCGCGTCGCGAAACTGGGCGCGGCGATTGAGGAAATCGATCGCCTCCTGTCCGTCGGCCACTTCGAACACGCGGTTCCTGACCTTGCTCTCGGCGATCGCATCACGGATCAGCATGCGGCAGTCCGGGTCGTCGTCCACAAGGAGGATCGAGATCGGCTCCTCGACTTCTCGCGAAGAAGTCGGCTGGTTTCCCAAAACCCGGGTTGCCATGTGCGCTCTCCTGACTCACGACCCGATACTTTGGCGCCACTCCGCCGCGACCGTTGCGGCGTCGCCGACTCATGCGGCTCTGGGGACGGGGCCGGTCATTGCTTGGCCCAACTCCACCGTCACAGGCGTCACGCCCTCCGCGTCGCGGTCGGCCGCGTGTGCCAACACATGGGCCGCGTTCACGGTGAATCTGAAGGTGCTTCCCTCGCCTGGACGGCTTTCCACCCAGATCGTGCCGCCGTACGTCTCAACGATGCTCTTGACGGTCGCCAGCCCGACGCCCCGCCCTTCGACGCCTCTCGCCGCCGCATTCTTGCCGCGGCGGAAGACGTGGAAGACCTTCTCCACTTCTTCCGGCTCGATCCCGACGCCGTTGTCACGCACGAAGAACTCAAACTCCCCGTCGTCGCCCGCCCGCCGACGCGGATTTCATTCGTCGATTCGGCGCCGGGCTGGTCGCCGCCGGTGCCCATGTACTTGATCGCGTTGTCGATCAGGTTCTGAAACACCTGCCGCATCCGCGCCCGCTCACACGTCAGCGCCGGGAACGCCCCTTCCAGGACGAGTGAGATCCGCCGGTTCTCCAGGTCCTGCGTGAACATCTCCGCCACTTCGCGGATCAGCTCGTTCAGGTCCACGGGCTCCATCCGCTGCCGGCGCGTCTTGATGCGGCTGAGCTCCAGCAGTTCGGCGATCAGGTTCGATTCCGCCTGCACATTTTTCTGGATACGCTCCAGGCGATGAATCACGTCCGGGTCAAACTGCTCGCGATGCTTCATCAGCAGCATCGACGCGATCCCTTCGATGTTGCGAAGCGGCGCGGCCAGATCGTGCGAGACGGTTCTGAGGAAGCTCTCCTTCTCGGCAATCTCCCCACTCAGCCGGCGGTTGGCGGCCGTCAGCGCGGCGGCGGTGGACTCCACCTGCGCCGTCCGCTGGCTCACCTTTTCCTCCAGGTCGCGGTTCGCCTCCGCAAGCCGGGAGTTGGCCTCGCCCAACTGCACGTTCGCCGCCGAAAGCTGCTGGTTTGCTTCCGCCAGCTCGTGCCGCTGCTGGCGCACGCAAACCGCCATCTCGTTGAACGATCGGGCAAGCGTGCCGATCACGTCGGGCCGGTCAAAGGCGACCCGGGCGCTGAAGTCGCCCCGGGCGATTCGGTCGGCGGCCGCCACCAGCTCGCGGATCGGCGCGAAGATGCGGTGCACCAGGCCATACGTCACCGGCAGGCTGACCAGGATTGCCCCGGCGCCGATCAATACGACCGACAGCGCGATGTTCCTAACTCGGTATTCATTCTCCCGCTGCGCGAGGCAGAGGGTCACAAACCCCACCAGCCGCCCGGCACCCAACGGAGCGTTGGCGGCCGCCGAAGAGGCCTGCCGGGTGACCGGCGTGGTCAGCTCCAGGAAAGGCCCGAGCCCGTCGAGCGTATGGCGATGCGGCTGGAACGGAGCGGCGTCCGACGCGTCAGCGCCATTTGCCTTGGACGACCTGTACCGACCCAGGCCCGAGAACCATGCCGGAGCGAGGCAGCCGTCGCGGGCCGAGACCGACAGCGGCTTGCCGGACGGGCCCAGGAAGGCGAGCGCCACCACTCCCGGTGTTTTCAGAAGGTTCGCCCCAATTCGGGACAGCTCGGCGCGGTCCTGCTCGGCCAGCGGCGTCTCGCTGGCCAGCGCGAGCGTTCGAGAGACGGCCGCCGCCTGGTCCGCCGCCATGTGATCCATGGCGTCGCCCGATTCCGACACGAACAGCCAACAGCTCATCCCCAGCGCCGCGGCGAGAAGGAAGACGGAGCTCAGGACAAGCTTTCCCTGGAACCCGGTCCGTGTCGAAACACGCCAGGGCAGCCACCGGCTTAAGCGGCGAGGACCGGCCGATGTTTGCGTCTGCGTCAAAGTCATACGGAAGAAGCGACAACGGCCCGGGCGCTGGCAGGCGCTTCCCCTAAGTAATCGACGAGCCGGAGGCGGGAGTTAAGCGTGCCGGGTGGCGGCAGTTGCCCCATCGACCGCCAGCCCGGCGCCGGCCACGGGCTGTAGCGGCCCTGCGGGAGCCGTCGGTTGAGACGGTCATGCCGACTGCGTACGCGGATGAAGGACCCTCACCCGAACCCTCTCCCATGAATCCATGGGCGAGGGAGAATTTTCTCGATCGCCGCTCCGCAACCACCCCGCGCAAAGAGATAAAAGCTTCCGGCCCCTCTCCCATCTACTCATGGGGAGGGTTAGGGTGAGGGCTTCCGTCAGGCGGCGTTCGAAGACGAACGACGAAGCTCTTGACTCTTCGTCTAAGCGGCCTTCGCTGGCCCCAGCAGCAGGCCGAAGGCGTCGGCGGCGGCGGGCCTTCCGAAGAGGTATCCTTGCATCGAGTCGCACCCCGCCTCGAGCAGGAACTGCGCTTGCCACTCGGTCTCGATCCCTTCCGCGACGACTTTCATCCCCAGATTATGGGCAAGCGACGTGATGGCGCGGACGATCATCGCTCCGCTCGCGTCGGTGCCGGGAATGGCGCGCCGGGGATCACTGGCGGCGGGCAGGGCCGGCTCGATCATGTCGCGCACGAAGGAGCGATCGATCTTCAACGTATCGATCGGCAGGCGTTGCAGGTAGGCGAGCGAGGAGTACCCGGTCCCGAAGTCGTCGATGGCGACGCAGACCCCATGTTCCCGAATCCGCGCGAGCTTCTGCGTCACGTCGGCGGCGTTGCGCATGAGCAGCGATTCGGTGATCTCGATGCACAATGTCGATGGGGTCAGCCCTTCTTCGGCCACCGCGCCGAGCACGACTTCGACGAAATCCGCCTGGGCGAACTGCAGCGCCGACACGTTCACCGCCATCCGCGGGGAGCCGCGCCCCGCCTGCTCCCAGCGCTTGGCCTGGCGGCACGCTTCTCGAAGCACCCACGTCCCGATCGGGACGATCAGTCCGGTCTCCTCCGCGATGGGGATAAAGGTTGTCGGCGAGATGAACGCGCCCTCGCGCGTTCGCAGCCGCAGCAAGGCCTCGGCCCCGCGGACAACCCGACTGCGATCCACGATCGGCTGATAGTGCAGCTCGAACCCGCCGTGCTGCATCGCCCGGCGCAGCTCCCCCTCCAACTCGACCCGCTTGACTGACGCGGCGTTGAGCTCCGGCGTGAAAAAGCGGCAGTTGTTGCGGCCGGAGTTCTTCGCTCCGTACATCGCGGCATCGGCGCAGCGACGGAGCGATTCGGCATCGGCCGCATCGTCCGGGAAGATCGCCATGCCAATGCTCGCGGTCACATAAAGCTCCCGACCGGCGATGTGGAACGGCTCGCGAAGGACCTCAAGGAGCCGGTTCCCGACCCGCACCACGTCTTCGCCGGCGTCAAGCCCCGGGAGGACGAGGCCGAACTCATCCCCGCCCAGCCGGGCCAGAGTGTCCGTGTCGCGCAGGCAGCCGACCCACCGCGCGATCGCCTGGTTGAGCAGGTGGTCCCCCGCGTGATGGCCGAAGGTGTCATTGATCTGCTTGAACCAGTCCAGATCGACGTAACAGAGGCCCACGCCGCGCCCTTCGCGCCGCGCCCGCGCCAGCGCCTGGAGCAACTGGTCCTCGAAGAGCTGGCGGTTCGGCAGGCCGGTCAGCGAATCGTGCTGGGCTCGGTGCGCCATCTGATCGGCCATCAGCCGATGCTCGACACTGACCACCGCGAGCTTGGCGGACGTCTCGAGCACCGCCCGTTCGGCCGCGTCCGGCGCGCGGGCTTCTTCACTGGCCAGGACGAAGAACCCGGCCGGCTCCCCGCCGGCGGTACGGATCGGGATGAACCAGACCGATCGCGGCCACGGCAAGTCGTCAGGCGCGGCCCTGCCCTCAAATAGCGGGTCGGTCGCGACGTCGATCACGACCAGCGCCCGCTCCGCGTCGGCCTCGGCGGCGTTGGCCCGCTCGAAAAGGCCGGCCATCAGCCTCACCCACGGGCCTTCCATGTTCGCGGGCCAGTTCGCGGCGCCGTGCCGGGGCGGGGCGCGGCCCGTCGCGCCCGGCGACTCGGCGGCCGAGCCGCCCGGGCCAGCTCGGTTGACAATGCGGCAGAATCGGCCGTCGCGCAGCAGGTAGGCGGCCGCCGACATCCCCTCGCACTGCTGCCCGATCGTCACCACGACCCGCCCGATGACGTCGTCAACGCCGGCCCCGGCCGCCACCATCTCGAGCGCCTCGCGCCGGCTGGTCTCCAGTTGCTCGGCACGCTTTCGCTGGCTAACGTCCAGCACCACCGACAGCGCCTCCACCGGCCGCCCTGTTTCGTCGCGGGTGAAGCACGTGTTGACCTGCGCCCAGACGACGCGGCCGTCCCCGCGGATCACCCGCTGCTCGATGGCGTAATCGCCCGTCGGCGACGCGGCGGCCAGGTCGAAGGCAACACGCTCCGCGGCGCGATCGTCCGGGTGCGTCATCGAGAACATATCGCGCCCGATAAGCTCGGCGGCGGTACACCCCATTATCTCGCAGTATTTCTTGTTGACCCGCAGAAGGCGCCCGCTCCCCGCCTCCGCCCTCGCCTTCCCGACCCCCGCGAACTCAAACGCCGCGCGATATTCGCGCTCGCTATCAGTGGTGTCCCGCACGAAGGCGACATACCCCGCCGGCAGCGCGTCGGGGCCGTCCAGGCGGATCGGCATCAGAACCGCTTCGACCGGGAACGGCGCCGTCCCCGCGGACCGCGATGACCGGCACGCGCTGGCCGAGCTTGGGGAAGGTCGCGATCGGAGGGACGGTGGCGGACGTCCCCGCGGCGGAAGCCGGGGCGGCCGTTCCTGAAGGCGGCAGAAAGAATTGGTCGAGCCCTCGCCCGATCGCCTCGGATCGGGCGCACTTAAACGCCAGCTCGGCGGCGGGGTTAAGGTCGGTCACGCGTCCGTGACGATCGGTGTTCAGGATGCAGTCGAGCGACGACTCCCTCACGGCGCGTAGCTCGGCATGGCTCCGCGTGATCTCGGCCGTCCGGGTCGCGACGCGCTGCTCGATCGATCGATATCCCCGTTCGATCCGGGCGACCATCTCGCCGAAGGCTCGGGCAAGCACGCCCAGCTCGTCGTTTCGACTCGCGGCGAGCCCCGTTTTCCACTCGCGCCCCCAGGGCCCGGCCGCCAGGTCGGCCGCGGCGATCTCGCAGGCGGCATCGGTGAGCTCGACAATCGGGCGCGTCAGCCGCCGGGCGGTCCAGAGCGTGGCCAGGCCGGCGATCATGACGCCCGCGGCGCCGGCGCACCCGGCGACCTTCTCGAACCGTCGCGCATCGCCCAGGGCTTCATCTTCCGGCGCATGGTGACCGCCGTCCAGCCATTGGCGACGGGGCACGTGTAGGAGAGCCAGCGCTGTCCGCCCAGCGTGCAAGTGCTCGGTCCGCCGCGTGGGGATCGGAGGATCGGCCGGAACGCCTCGTCCGCGCACAGCACCTGGAGGGGGGCGACGAACGCCTGCTCGGGGCACGCGACGACTTTCCCTCCGGAGTCCACCACGAAGGCGGCGCCCCCTTCGCCGATTCGCCGCGCGTGGACCTGCTCGGCGAGGCTCGACAGGCTGGTGCCCACCATCGCGACGCCGACGACCGCGCCGCGCGCGTCGCGGATCGGGCTGGAGACGCACAGCGCCGGCTTCCCCCGGGCTCGACCGATCAGCACCTGGCGGGTGCAGGGATCGCCGTCCGCGGCGCGGCGAAACCATTCGCGGTCAGCGAAGTTCCGGTTGGGCTCGTCGTCGCTGCGGGCGAGGCTGGTGCCGTCAAGGCGGGCCGTCAATAGAACGGCGTCGGTCCGATACATCGCGGTGGCTTGAGCGAGCGTAGCCTGATGGGTTCGCGGATCCATCGTCGCCATCCCCGGGGCCGACGCGATGGTGTTGAGGATCAGAGTGGTTCGCTGGTCCCAGGCTTCGGCGATGTCGGCAAGGTCGCGAGCGGCCGCCTCGAGCCGCAGTTCCGACTGCGCGCGAAGGTTGTGCGAAGCATAAGCGCTGATGCAGAAGACCGCCGCCGCCATGGCGGGGAGCGTTGCCGCGAGCGTCACCAGTGCGAGCCGGGTTCTTAGGCTTTTCTGCGGCGAAAGGGCCATTGAACGTGTCCCATGCGGCGGCGAAACCTGCCCCTTTCCGCGTCGATGCGGGGTATGCGACCCGCGGATGCGGCATGCGGCCGCGGAGGGGCGGACGGCTGTCGCACTTCGTCGGTGACTAAAACGAAGTGTCGCCCTTCTCCTTTCGGCAGACGCTCGGAAGCAGTTAACCGTGGCCCGGCCGGCGGGGGTCTTTTGCGGGGATGGGAGCCGATCCGAGCCCTATGGCGGTGCGTGAGGAGGCGATGTTCTGATCCCCGGGCGTGGCCACCTTTGGGGGGAGGAGTCCTGTGAAGTGGGGCGTGGTCTACCACGCCACCGCATGAGGAGGCGTGGTGAACCACGCCCTACGTTTGGCTTCCGCGCCTTCGCGGGAACGAGGTGTCGCAACAAAAGATCGCCACAAACCCGGGGTGCCGAGCGACGGCCATAGGAATGCGGCGTGACGCCTGCGATGGGGGCGGCCCACGCCGTACGGGGACGGGACCTTGATCGGAGGCCCCGTCGCCCGTCGCAGCGGGATGATTGCGGTCTTGCTCCCGACGCCGGACCGCTCATGCCGGGGGTGAAATTCGAGGTTCGGTCAGGGCGAACGGAACGCCGGGAAGCCCATCGGCGTCGGTGCCACGGGAGCGATCAGATCTGCCGGTCGTTCTCGCCGCCATTTGACGCCGCCAAGGGAACTGTACCGCCGGCCCGCGGCATTCTTCCCGCCGATACGATTCTATTTTCAGTCTGCGCGCGCCGGCCGTGCCTTGCCCGGGCGCACGGCTCGCGGCAGACTGCCTTGCCTTCCAGGCGAGCGACATGGGCTGGGCGACCACGCCTCGCCGCGAAAGGGCCTTTTCCGCTGGAGCGCACCGATGGCGATGTGTCACGTTCATTGGCAGAGCAAGACGCTCAAGCAAAAAGTTGGGGCGATGGTGCTGCTGCCCGAGGTGGGGCGTCCGCCGTATCGGACGTTCTATCTGTTGCACGGCCTGTCTGACGACCACACCACATGGCTTCGACGGACGCGGATCGAGTGGTACATCCGGGATCGGCCGCTCATCGTCGTCATGCCGGATGGGTTTCGCGGTTTCTATACCGACAACGAATCGGGGCCGACATACGGCGCTTATATCGGTGAGGAACTGGTCGATTTCGTCGAGCGTTCCTTCCCCGCCGACCCCCGCCGCGCCGCGGGCGATTGGCGGCCTCTCTATGGGCGGGTACGGCGCTCTGCGGACGGCGCTGAAGTACCCGGATCGATTCGCCAGCGCGAACAGCCACTCGGGCGCGGTGGACCATTCGACGCTGATCGGCCCGAAAGGCGAAGGCCCGCTGGCGGCCGCCGAGCATGCGCGGATCTTCGGCCACTCTCCGGCCGGCACCGACCACGATCTGCTCCACTTGGCGCGCGCGCCCAGGCGGCCGGCATGCTCCCCCGGCTTCTGCTCGACTGCGGGACCGACGACTTCCTGCTCGATGCGAACCGCCGTCTGCACGCCGATCTAACCCGCACCGGGATCCCCCACCTCTATCGCGAGTTCCCGGGCGGGCATGACTGGGACTATTGGGATGCCCACATCCAGGAGGCGATTCAATTTCACGCCGACGGCGACGGCGCGGGCGAATGAGCTGGAGGCCCGCCGGTCCTCGCGACGAAAACAAGCCAGCCCTCGGCGGCCGATGATGGCGCCAAGGGCTGGCTTAATCCGTCGGTGCCGCGGCGCCAGATCGTTCGCCGGCCGCGGGAGTTCAGGCCGCCAGCGGCTGTGTAGACAGATACAGGCCCAGCATCCCGCGGTCCATCTCTTCCATATCGACCAGTTGTCCGGCGACTTCGTACTGCTGCTCACCGAGGGACTGGACGCGGCTGACGGTCATCCAGCCGGTCCATTCGCGACGCGGTCGCGGCTGGCCGTTCGTCGTGTCAACGAACGGGCAGATCCCGGCGTAGGCCGGCAGGCGGAGGCTCACCCGAATCTGCTGGTCCGCCCGAACCGCCGATTCGCTGGTCCGAACCCGCACGCCGCCCGGCGACAGGTCGATGATCTGGCCGAAGGTCAGCGTGGTGTCGCCGCGGGTCGCGTCGCAGCGATGCAGAAGGATGGACTGGTGCTCCAGGTCGTGCCGACGGAACCGGCGCCGTTCCGAGCCGGACTTCGGCGACGTCTTGCTTGTCTTCGCATTGCTCGGCTTCGCCGCAGGGGTCCGCCATTCGTGAAGTGTGGTCATCTCTTCAATCTCCTGCGAAGTCCCGACCGCGCCCGCCGTTCCGATGTTGTTCCGTCTACAAGGATTGCGACGTGGCGACTGGCCGACACTAAACGTATCGGCACCCAAACCGCCCATCTTTTGTGAATCTGGGTAAGCGTCCGGCCGATCCTGTGCCCTCCCTTTATCGGACAGCCCCGGCCGTCAGCGCGACGCGAGACGACGGTTATCGGACGTGGGCCGGGCGGTCGCGACGGGCCCGACTTCCCCGCGCGATGTGGCCGTCTCCTTTGGGAGCGCCGACGTCCTCGTCGGCATTCCGCGTGGAAGCCGACGCGGACGTCGGCGTTTTCAACTTCTGAAACCGCAACGGAGACCGCCATGCCCGCGGGCAAAGCCTCATCTCACGCGCACCGCCAGAAAAGGGGTAGGGATCTTCCGCCCCACGACGCGTTCGATAAAATCAAGGGGCCGTTTTGCCGGTTTGTACGGGCCGATTCGGTGTATACTCTTGAGCCGTGGCCATGCGGCCGACAATCCCCCCAACTGCGGGCGTGCTCGGACAGGCGTCCGGGCCCCGAACGGGGCATTGGCGAAGGGACCGCTGACGGACTGTAACGCGTGTCGCGACTTTTTCTCCTGCTCCTATTTCTCCTCTGGATGACCGGCGTATCGGACCCAGGGGCGCGTCCGCCCGACGCGCTTCTGGGACGTGGCTTGGGCGTCGCCCTGTTCCTCGGTCTCTACCCGCTGTTGGTCCTGACCTTACGGTTCGGGTCGATCCGGGTTGCGCGTCGGGTGGCGGCCCCGAACTTCGACCGGCGCGTCCGGCGTTTCAACCTTACGATGTTCCTCGCCCGGATGGCGATCCCGGCCTGGCTTGGGGTGGGCGTCTTCGTGCTTGGATGGGGTGGCACCGTGCGGGCCCTGGTCGAAGGGAGCGGCATCGGCCGCTTCGATACCTTTCGGCTCCCGGGGATCCTTCTCGGCACGCTCCCCTCCATGGTCGCGTGGATGGGCCTCTGGTGGGCGCAGTTCCCCACCGAGCGGGCGCTGCGAGAGCAGAGCCTGCTCGCTGACCTCGATGCCGAATTGCCGCTTCACGCCCCTCCGTCGTTCCGGGGCTATTTCATTTCTAACCTGCGGCTCCAGCTATTGTTTACGATCGTGCCGATCCTGCTGATGGTCGTCGTTCGCGATGCGGTGCGGGTTGCGGCCCTGGAGGTGCTCCCGACGGCCGCACGGCACTGGATCGACCCGCGCGGCGCCGATGCCGCTGAGAACAGGCCCGACGCCATCAACTCCACAGGCGCCTCCACCGGCCCGCGCGACGCCGCGGCCGACGAACGATCGACCATGGATCGATCTTCCGACGACAAGGCCGCCGACGAAGAGATCGACCAGGCCGATATGATCCTCTGGGTCATCTCCGCCGGCCTGGTCTTCATGATCGCGCCGGAGGTGCTGCGGCGCGTGCTTCAGACCTCTCCCCTGCCGGATTCGCCGCTCCGCCGGCGCCTCGAGGCGCTTTGCCGTCGCAGCGGGATGCGCTATCGCGACATCCTCCTCTGGCACACACAATTCAACATGGGCAACGCCGCCGTCATGGGCGTGTTGCCGCCGGTTCGCTACATCCTGCTCTCGGATGTCCTGCTCGAAACAATGACTGACGATCAGATCGAGGCCGTCTTCGCCCACGAGGTGGGCCATGTCGTCCATCGGCACATGATCTGGTTCGTTGTCTTCTTCGCCGTGCTGTTCCTCAGCGCGATGGGGCTGGAGGACAAGGTGCGTGACCTTCATCTGCTTGGGCCGATGGCGATGAGCATCGTCAGCCTCGTCGCCTGCTCCATTGCCTTCGTGGTCGGGTTCGGGTTCCTGAGCCGCCGCTTTGAGCGCCAGGCGGACGTCTTCGCCGCTCGGACGATCCAGCGTGAGCGCGGGGCGGCCGAGGCCAGCGAACATGCCGGCGGCGCGGTGGCCGCCGCCGTGGCGGCCGCCGATGCGGCGGGGTCCGATTTCCTCGTCCAGATGCGCGCCGCGGCCAGCATGGTCAACGCCGGCCCCGCCGCCGTGGCGGCCGCCGGCGCGTCGGTCGCGCCCTCGCAACGGGAGGCGATCGACGAGTCGTCTTACGTCGGCCATTACGGGGCCACCCTCTTCGGCTCGGCGCTGCACCGGGTGGCGCGGGTCAACAACATCCCTATCAGCAAACACGAATGGCTCCACGGAAGCATCGCCAGCCGCATGAAGCACCTTCGCGACATGAGCGCGGACCCGGAGCTCACGGGTCGCTTTGACCGACTGATGATTAAGGTCTACTGCGGACTGTTATTCGCTCTGACGGCGTCGATCGCGTGGTTGATGTTGCGATGACGCAACAAACCCGTGACCTGCAAGCAGGCCCGTGGCCTGCAGGCAGGTGATGCGGGGGCGGATTGTTGCGTCCCAACGCGTGAATCCCCACCGCGCGCCGAACAGTGTCTGGTCCCCTCTCCCGCCGGGGTCGGACTAATGACTTCGCGGACGGCACACGGAGTGTGCCTGCCACAATGGACCCGGATCCTGGGAATATCGAACAGAACGAATCACTCAGGCCCGAAGCGCGGAAACCAAATGTGGGAACCACCACGCCTCATCACGCGGTGCCGTGATCAAACCACGCCCGACGTTTCGGCGGTACACCGCCGCAAAAGCTGGCCACGCCCAATCACTTGTCAGCCGGCGTGGCGCAGACAATTTGGCGTTCCGAACTCCTTCATTTCTCGTTAGAATCGGTCGGATCGGCCCAGATTGCCAGCGTCGCCGCCTTGGTGCAGCGATTGCCCATAGTTGCTCTGCTGCCGTCAAAGGTCGGGACTTCTATGAGCATGAACGGTAACGAACCTTCAACGGAAGCCGACGGGCCGCCAGAGCCCCGACGGCAGCCCGATCCCACTCCACAAAGAGAGTCGCTCCGTCAGCCCGAGTCCCCCCGTCAGCCGGTTGACGAAGAAGCAACGCCCCGCCTCCCCTTCGCGGTGGTCGGCATCGGCGCCAGCGCCGGCGGCCTCGAAGCCTACTCCGAATTCCTTGACCACGTGGCGGCCGACACGGGGATGGCGTTTGTCCTCGTCCAGCACCTGCCCCCCAAACGCGAAAGCCTGCTGGCCGAGTTGCTCGCCCTCCATACCCGGATGCCGGTGAGGCTGGTGGTGGAGGGGATGGCGATCGAGCCGAACGTCGTCTATGTGATCCGCCCCGGCCACACCCTCACCCTCGAGCGGGCGCATTCCACCTCGGCGAGCCGCTGGACGGGCCCGGCCGCAACCGACCCATCGACGATTTCTTCCGCTCCCTCGCCGACGAGCAGCGCGAGCGCGCGATCTGCGTCATCATGAGCGGGATGGATTCCAACGGCACCGCCGGGGCGGAGTCGGTAAAGGCGGTCGGCGGCATCTGCATCGCCCAGGACCCCGATTCGGCCAAGTTCGCGCAGATGCCGCGATCCCTGATCGACAGCGGGATGGCCGACTTCGTCCTTCGTCCATCCGAGATGCCGGCCGTGCTCGCGCTCTACGCGAAGCACCCCTACGTCACCGGCGAGGAATCCGCCGAGGAACTCGCGATTCGCGAGGGGCAGGCGCTGACCGAAATCCTGGCTCTTCTTCGCGGCCGCGCACGGGAAGACTTCAGCGGCTACAAGCAACCGACGCTCATCCGACGGATCCAGCGCCGGATGAGCCTGCATCAGTTCACGCGGATGGCGGAGTACGCCAAGTCCCTCCGGCACGCCCGATCGAAATCGAGGCGCTCGCCGACGACCTGAAGATCCACGTGACCGGCTTTTTTCGAGACCCCGACGCCTGGGTCGCCCTGGCGGATCAGGTCATCGCGCCGTTGGTCGCCGAGCGGCCCGACGGGTCGGAGATCCGCGCGTGGGTCACCGCGTGCAGCAGCGGTGATGAGGCTTATACGCTGGGCATCCTCTTCCTCGAGGCGGCCGCCAATGTGGGGAAGCGATTCGACATCAAGATCTTCGCCACCGATACCGCTGAGCGCACGCTGGCGCAGGCGCGCGCGGGCGTGTTCCCCGGCGGGATCGAGGCATCGGTCTCACCCGCGCGGCTCGCACGTTTTTTCGACCGCGAAGGCGCCTTCTATCGCGTTCGCCCCGATGTGCGCAACTCGTCATTTTTGCTCCGCAGAACCTCCTTCACGACCCGCCCTTCAGCCGGCTGGACCTCTGCACCTGCCGGAACCTGCTGATCTACCTCGAGCCCGCCGTCCAGCAGCGCGTGTTGTCCCTGGTCCACTTTTCGCTCCGCCCCGACGGGGTGCTCTTCCTGGGGACAAGCGAGACGGTCGGGCCGTCGGGGGAGATGTTCGAGCCGATCGACAAGAAGGCGAGGATCTTCAGGCGTGTTGGCACTACCCGATACGGGACCGTGGAGTTCCCGGCGGGTCGCTTCCTCGCGGCCCGCGCTCGGCGCGCGGAAACCGCCGCGCCACGGGATGCCGAACCCCAGTCGGCCGCGTATCTGGCGACCCTCGCCAACCGCGCTGCTGCTGCGGTTCGCGCCCCCTTCGGTGATCGTCGATGGCGAGGGACGCGCGATCTACTACCACGGTGACACGGATCGTTTTCTCAACCACCCCGCGGGTGAGCCGACGCAGGATCTGCTGCAACTGGTGCGCGAGCCGGTCCGCCCGGCCGTCCGGGTGGCGCTGGCAGCGGGCGATGAGCCAGCGGTCGCTCGCAACCGTTCGCGGCGGGACCGTGCAGACCGAGCACGGCCAGCGCCGCCTTGAAGTCTGGGCCGAGCCGCTTCAACACGGCGTCGCCGGCCGCTATGTCGTCAGCTTCTTCGAGAAGCTGGATATCGACCTGGCTGCCGTTAACCCGGCGGACATCGGCTCGGCCGGCGGCGTGCCGAGTGGCCCCTCTTTCAGCGAACAGATGGAGGCCGAGGCTGTCACGTCGGAACTTCATCGCGTGCGAGAAGTCCTGGAAGGCGCGATCGAGGAACTCCAGACCAGCAACGAGGAGCTCAAGGCGTCGAACGAGGAGATCACGAGCATCAATGAGGAGCTGCAAAGCAGCAATGAGGAGCTTGAGACAGGCAAGGAAGAGCTGCAAAGCCTCAACGAGGAGCTGACGACGGTCAACGCGCAGTTGCAGGCCAAGATGGAGGAGCTGGACCGTACCACCAGCGACCTGTCGAGCCTGCTCAGCAGCACGAACATCGCCGTGATCTTCCTCGACGTCCGCTACCGGATCCGGCGTTTCACGCCAGCCGTCCAAGACCTGATCGTACTCATCCCGACCGACGTCGGCCGGCCCTTGGTCGATCTGCGCGTAAGTTCGAGGACCCGGACCTGCTCCAGGACGCCCAGGAGGTGCTGGCGACCCTCGCCCCCAGGGAGCGCGAGGTCCGGAGCGAAAGCGGCCGGTGGTACGTCCGGCGGATCCTCCCTTACCGCACGCCTGACGGGCAGGTCGATGGCATCGTCGTGACTTTCGTCGAGATCACCGAGCGCCGCCACGTCGAAGAGGCCCTCCGCGAAAGCGAGATGCGGTCGCGAGTGGTCGTCGAGGCCGCCGGCATGGGCTTCTGGGACTGGGGCCTGGCGACCCGCATTGTTCGCTGGGACCATCGCCACCGCCAGATCATGGGCTTGGGCAATGAGACGTCGCAGGGGACGCCGGAGGAATTCCTCGCGCGGGTTCATCCCGAGGATCGTCAACGGGTGGCGGCCGCGACCCGCGTCGCGATCGACGCCGGGACGGACTACCAGGCCGAGTACCGGGTGGTCCACCCGGACGGGGAGGTCCGCTGGGTCGCCAGCTTCGGCAGGGCGCTTCCATCGGATCATGGAGTGCCGGCCCGAATGATCGGCGGGGTGATGGACATCACCGCCCGCAAGCGCTCCGAAGAGGTCGAGCGGCATTATCAGGCCCTGTTCGAGTCGGCGCCGGGGATGTACCTGGTGCTGGACCCCAACTTCACGATCAAGGCCGCCAGCGACGCCTACATCGCCGCGACGCGCACGAGCCGCGATCAGATCATGGGCCGCGGCATCTTCGACATCTTCCCGGTGAGCCCCGGCCCGGCGGGGGATGAAGCCTTGACCGCCCTGCGCCGCTCGCTCCACCGGGCCCGTGAAACCCGCCGCGCCGACGTGCTGGGCGTTCAGCCCTACACCATCCCGCGCCCGGCGGCGGGTATGAAGAACGATTCTGGAGCCCGCTCAACTCGCCCGTCCTGGGCCCGCGGGGGGATTTGCACTTCATCATCTTCCGGGTTGAGGACGTCACCGAGTACGTTCGGGCGACGCAAGGCGCCGGCGGCACCGCGCTCGACTCCCAGGCGCAGTGCATGGCCGCGGAGATCGTGCAGCGGTGCGCGAACTGCAACAATCCAACGAAGAGCTTCAGTCCGCCAAGGAAGAAGCCGAATCGGCCAACCGCGCCAAGGATCGCTTCCTGGCCATGCTCTCCCACGAGCTGCGGACCCCGCTTTCGCCCGTGCTGCTGATGGCGTCGATGCTGCAGCGGAGGCCAGACCTGCCGACCGACACCCGCGAGGCGCTCGGCACGATCTGTCGCAACGTGGAGCTGGAATCGCGCCTGATCGACGACCTTCTGGACATGAGCCGCATTCTAAGCGGCAAGCTCCACATGCAGGTTCGACCAGCCAGCCTCCACGCGATCGTGCGCCACGCGATCTCGATCTGCGGCGAGCCGGCCGCCTCGAAGAACATCCGGATCGTCGATCAGTTGTCCGCCCCATCGGATGCGATCGAGGGAGACCCCGCGCGGCTCCAGCAGGTCATCTGGAACCTGCTCCACAATGCGATCAAGTTTTCGCCCGAAGGGGGCACGATTCATGTGGCCAGCGACGGGGCGGAAGGCTCCGATATCCAGGTCAGCGTGACGGACGGGGGCATAGGGATCCCGTCGGACGCGATCGGCCGCATCTTCGACGCCTTTGAACAAGGCGCGAATCGGACGGCCTATAAGTTTGGCGGGATGGGGCTCGGGCTGGCGATCGCCAAGAGCATCGTCGAAGCGCATCGAGGCGCGATCGTCGCCCGCAGTGAGGGCGTGGGGCACGGCGCGACATTCACCGTGCGGCTCCCGCTCATCCCGGAACAGGCGCCGGCCGCGAGCGGGCCGGAGGAGAACGGGGCCGACGGGGCGGGGGCGCCGGTCCGGCCGGCGCGGGTGCTGCTGGTCGAGGACCATGTCGATACCGCCCGCGCGCTGCGGATCATCCTGACCAGCGAAGGTTTTGACCTGGCTGTGGCCCACACGGCGGCGTCCGCGTTGCAGATCGCGGCCGCCGCGCCGTTTGACATCATCGTGAGTGATGTCGGCCTGCCGGACGCCAGCGGCTACGACCTGATGCGCCGCGTCCGGGCAGTCCAGCCGATCCCCGGGATCGCTCTGACCGGTTACGGGACCGAGCGCGACCTGCTCGAGGGCCGTGCCGCCGGCTTCAGCGAACATCTGGTGAAACCGGTGAACCCCACGTTGCTCACGCAGGCAATCCGCCGCGTGGTCGATTCACACCGATGACGCCGAATCGTGCCTAGACTACGTAGCGGTGCCGAACTGAAACCCGCTTTTTTTGCGCGTTTGAGTTCAAGCTCCGTTGGCCGATAACTTCGGGGGTCCGAAGAACAGTTTGGATCGTCGGATCGGGAACAGCGCTTCCAATCGGTGAACGGATGAGTTCGCCTTCGTTCCCACCGATTCCCCACAATCGCACCGTAACTATTTGAGATGGGGTTGCCCCCGCCGCAAGATGTGCGGGCTAAGTAGCACCGCACAATGTCTCATTCAACTATCCAACCTCTGACGATATCTTTCCAAGCGGCGGAGCCGCGTGGAGGTTCTCATGGGTCGAGGTATCGAGCTCACGGAAGAGCAGTGGAACGAATTAGACCAGGCACGCTTCTCAGCCAAATCCGCGGACGTCTTTCGGAATTGCCTGATCGTTTTGAAGTCGGACTCGCGCGAGACGATCAAGTCGATCGCCGAGGACGTCGGGTGCGGCACTGACACTGTCGTCCGCGTTCGACGCCTGTACCGCAAGGGTGGCGTCGCGGCGCTGACGCCGATCAAACCGACCGGTCGGCCCAGCCGGGCGACGCCCGAGTTTATCGAGCGGATGCGCCAGGCCGTGGCCGTCAATCCCATGACGCTGGGGTACGGCTTCTCCACCTGGTCCGTCGCGCGCTTGGCGGCGCACCTGGCCAAGACCACCGGCATCAGCTTCGGCGAGGACCAGCTCACACGCCTGCTGCACCGCCACGGGTTTTCGTTCCAGCGTCCCAAGCACACGATGAAAGGCAAACGCGACGAGGCGGCGTTCGAGAAGGCCAAGGCCGAACTTCTGATCCTAAAAAAAAAGCGCTGAGGAAGAACGCCGCCGAGGCGTTGGTGTTTCAGGACGAGGTCGAGATCCACCGTCATCCGACGCTGACGCGGATGTGGTCGCCCGTCGGGACGCAGCCGGAGGTCCCCGCTCCCGGCCAGAACGAAAAGCAGGTCGTCTACGGGGGTGTCGACTACAAGACGGGGAAGATCACCCACACGATCGCCGACAGCAAGAGCGGCACACATTTCATCACGTTCCTCATCGCGCTCGTCGCCGCCTACGCCGGCCGCAAGGTGCGGCTGGTCTGCGACAACGGGCGTTTCCACCACACCAAGGCCGTCGAGGTGTGGCTCGCGGCTCATCGGGATCAGGTCGAGATTTACTGGCTGCCTCCCTATTGCCCGAGCCTGAACCTGATCGAGCGTCTGTGGGGGCATTTGAAGCGAACCCTCATCGCCAACGTACTGTTCGAGACGATCGACAATCTGGTCGTCGCGTTCCGCAAAGGTGTCGGTCAGGTCAACGGCCACCGCGCGAAAATGGGATTCATGTTTGATCATGACGACCTGATCGGGAAAAAAGCTGCATGATTCTTTATGCGTTGCTACTTAGTTGCGGCAGAGGGGTTCTAAACCGCGATCGGTGGCGCTGTCGCCCACCCCGCTGGCGGTAAGATCGCGGCCGCCGCGGCGCCTATAGCGGCCGATCAGATGAAAGTTGAGCAAGACGAATGAGGGCCCCATGACCGCCACCCGCGATACGCTGTTCGACGGTGGCGGCGTCATGGGCGGTCGGATGGCGGCCCTCGACTGGACCGCCACCGCGATGGGCCCGCCTGCCCGCTGGCCGCAGGGGCTTCGAGCGCTCGTCCGCGTGATGCTCGGGTCGCGGTACGCGATGTGGATGGGATGGGGCGCGGAGCAGACATTCCTTTTCAACGACGCATACCTGCCAACGCTGGGGGTCAAAGGGGACTGGGCGCTGGGCGCGCGCACGCGGGACGTCTGGAAGGAGATCTGGTCGGACATCGGCCCGCGCATCGAGTCGGTCCTGGCCACCAGCAGGGCCACCTGGGACGAGGGGCTTCTCCTTTTCCTCGAGCGCAGCGGATACGTCGAGGAGACCTATCACACCTTTTCCTATAGCCCCCTATTCGACGATGCCGGGCAGGTCTCGGGCATTTTTTGCGTGGTGACCGAGGAGACCGATCGCGTGATCGGCGAGCGGCGCCTGGCGATCCTGCGCGATCTGGCGGCTCGGCTGGCAAGGGCGAGCACCGAAGCGGACGTCTTCGCCGCCGCCGGCGACTGCCTCCGGAACGAGAGCCGCGACCTTCCCTTCGTCCTGGCGTACCTCTTCGACGGCGGTTCGGGCGTGGGCAGGCTCGTCGCGCGGTGCGGCATTTCGCCCGATCACCCCGCGGCGCCCGCGACTCTGGGCTCCGCCGCTCCCGATGCGCGCTGGCCAACGAGGCTTGCGCTGGAGGAGAGCAAGGCGGACATAGTCCCCGACCTTTCCGATCGGTTCCCAGGCCTGCCGTCCGGGCCGTGGCCGCGGCCGCCCAAGGCGGCGATCCTGCTCCCCATCTCGCAACAGGGGCAGCCCCGCCCCGCCGGCGTCTTTATCGCCGGCTTGAACCCATTCCGCCCCCTCGACGACGCCTACCGAAGTTTCATCGAGCTGTTCGTCGGCCAGGTCGCCGCCGGCCTGGCCAATGCCCGCGCGTACGAGGCCGAGCGCCGCCGCGCCGAGGCTCTGGCCGAGCTCGACCGGGCCAAGACCATCTTCTTCTCCAACGTCAGCCACGAGTTCCGGACCCCGCTTACCCTGATGCTCGGGCCGCTGCTCGACACGCTCTCGCTACAAAACGGCGCGCTGCCGCGCAGGGCCGTTGACGAGCTGACCGTCGTCCATCGGAACGGGCTGCGGCTGCTCAAGCTCGTCAACACGCTGCTGGACTTCTCCCGGATCGAGGCCGGCCGCGTTCAGGCGTCGTTCGAGGCGACCGACCTGGCCGCTTACACCGCCGAGCTGGCGAGCGTTTTCCGCTCCGCGATCGAGAAGGCCGGCCTGACGCTGACGATCGACGCGCCGCCCCTTCCCCAGCCGGCGTACATCGACCACGACATGTGGGAGAAGATTGTCCTGAACCTGCTCTCCAACGCCTTCAAGTTCACGCTGGAAGGGGGGATCTCCGTCAGCCTGCGGGAGGATCGGGACAAGATTCACCTGATTGTGAGGGACAGTGGCGGCGGCATCCCGGCCGAAGAGCTCCCGCGGCTGTTCGAGCGGTTCCACCGGGTTGAAGGGACCAAGGGCCGCACGCACGAAGGGACGGGCATCGGCCTGGCCCTGGTGTACGAGCTGGCGAAGATCCACGGCGGCGCGGTCACCGTCGAGAGCGAGCTGGGTCACGGCAGCGCTTTCACGGTGACGATCCCGGCCGGGCGGGCGCATCTGCCGGCCGACCGCATCGCCGCCACGCGATCGCTCGCCTCCACGGCGCTGGCGCCAACCCGTTCGTCGAGGAGGCCCTGCGATGGGGCCCCGCGGGCGACCCCGCGAGCGAGCGCTCGATGGACATGGAAGCCGGCGGCGGGCTGGTGCCCGCCGGCAGCGGCGACGGCGCCGTGACGCGGCTCGTCCCCAGCGCCGGCGACACAAGCCGCGAAAAGATCATCATCGCCGACGACAACGCGGACATGCGCGATTATCTCCGTCGCCTGCTTTGCGATCGATATGACATCGAGGCGGTTGTGGACGGCGCCGACGCGCTGCGCGGCGCGTCGATCCGCTCCGGCGCTGGTGCTTTCCGACGTCATGATGCCCAACCTCGACGGCTTCGGCCTGATCGCGGAGCTTCGCGCCGACGCCGCGCTGATGGCAACGCCGGTCGTGCTGGTCTCCGCCCGCGCGGGCGAGGAGGCGACCCTTGAGGCGATCCGCGCCGGCGCGGACGATTACCTCGTCAAGCCTTTCAGCGCCCGGGAGCTGGTGGCGCGGGTTGACGCCCAGGTGCAGCGCCGACGCTTCGAGCGCCGGCTCGCCGCGGCCGAGCAGAGGCTCCAGGCGACGCTCGCCGCCGCCCACATGGCGGCTTGGGAGTGGTGCCCTTCCACGAACACGCTCACCGCGTCGGCGACCTCCGCCGAGGTCTTTGGCCTGCTCGCCGGGCAGGTTCTTCAAAGCAGCGATCAGGCCCTGCGGCTGGTCCACCCCGACGACCAGGCCCGGCACCAGGCGCTCGTGCGGCGGGCCGTGACGCGGGGCGAGGGGTATCACAGCGAATTCAGGGTCATTCGGCCTCGCGACGGCCACATCGCCTGGCTCGAGGAGCGCGGCAACGCCCGCCGCGACGCGGCGACCGGGGATATCCGCCTGACCGGGCTCGTCACCGACGTCACCGAACGCAAGCTTGCCGAGCTTGCGCTGCTGCAAAGTGAGGAGCGCGCCCGGTTCATCGTGCGCCTTGATGATGCTCTGCGGCCGCTGGTCGGGCAGGCCGAGGTCCCCGCCGCCGCGGCCAAAACCCTGGCCCAGTACCTGGGGCTCGACCGGGTCATCTACGCGGAGGTCGATCCGGACGAAGACCACTGTACGGTCATTGGCGAATACGCTCCGGGCGTGCCGAGCATCGCCGGCCGCTATCGGATCTCGGACTTTGGCGACGCGCACATTGAGGCGGTCCGAGCCAATCGGCCGTGCGTCCAGCCGGATACCTCGGGCCCGGCTCTGTCGCCCGCCGAGCGGGCGCGATTCGCATCGCTTCAGATCGGGGCGTTCATCGCCGCGCCGCTGGTGAAGGACGGGCGGCTGGTGGCGATCCTGGCGGTCCACAACCTCGCACCCCGGGCCTGGAGGGCCAACGAGATCGAGACCGTGACGCTGGTGGCCAGTCGATGCTGGGAATCGATCGAGCGCGCTCGGGTGACCCGCGCTTCAGGAGAGCGAAGAGCGGCTGGCGATCTCGGTGGCCGCGGGGGAATTGGGGACGTTCTATTGCCCGCTGCCGCTTGGCCGGATCCTTTGGAACACCACGTGCAAGGAGCATTTCTGGCTGCCGCCGGACGCCGAAGTCAACTTTGACCTCTTCTACTCCATCCTGCACCCCGACGATCGCGAGCCGACGCGGAAGGCCGTCCATCGCGCGGTCTACGGCGGCGAGCCGTACGACGTGGAGTATCGCACCGTCTCGCCTGAAGGTCGGGTCCGGTGGGTTCGGGCCAAGGGCCGCGCCTATTTTGACGCCGGCGGCGCGCCGACCCGGTTTGACGGGGTAACGCTGGACGTGACCGAACTCAAGGCGGCGCAGGATCGGAATGAAAAGATGCTGGCCGCCGAGCGACACGCGCGCGAAGAGGCCGAGCGGGTCAGCCGGATGAAGGATGAGTTCCTCGCCACGTTAAGCCACGAGCTGCGCACGCCGCTGAACGCGATCCTGGGGTGGTCGCAGATCCTTCGAAGCGGCCCGCCGGACGACGAGGACCTGGCCCAGGGCCTGGCGACGATCGAGCGAAACGCGCGGCCCAGACCCAGATGATCGAAGACCTTCTGGACATGAGCCGCATCATCTCCGGAAAGGTGCGGCTGGAGGTGCAGCGCGTGTCGCTCGCTGACGTGGTGGAGCAGGCGATCCAGTCGGTGTATCCGGCGGCCGAGGCCAAGGGGGTGCGGCTGGTCAAGGTGATCGACCCGCACGCGGGGCCTGTCTCCGGGGACCCCGGGCGCCTTCAGCAGGTCGTCTGGAACCTGCTGACCAACGCGATCAAGTTCACCCCTCGAAGCGGGCGCGTGCAGATTGTGCTGGAGCGCGTGAACTCTCACCTGGAGCTGAGCGTCGCGGATACCGGCGAAGGGATCGAGCCGGAGTTCCTGCCGCACGTGTTCGAACGCTTCCGACAGGCCGACGCCTCCACCACGCGGAAGCACGGCGGGCTTGGGCTGGGGCTAAGCATTGTGAAGCAGATCGCCGAGCTGCACGGCGGCTCGGTCCGCGCCAAGAGCCCCGGAAAAGGGGGCGGCAGCACGTTCACGATGGCCTTGCCGCTCCCAGTCGCCGCGGCGACGCCCCGGGTGGACGGCGACGGGAACGGCGACGGCCGCCCGCACCCGCGACCCACCTGGGCCGAGACGTTCGGCGGGGAGTTGCCCAGCCTCAAGGCGCTGTCCGTCCTGGTCGTGGACGATGACGCCGACGCGCGCGAGATGCTCGCTCGCATCTTCAGCGAACGCGGCGCGAACGTGCTGACGGCCGCCTCGGCGGCGGAGGCGTTCGAAACCCTCCAACGCGAGCGGCCGGTCCTGCTCGTCAGCGACATCGGCATGCCGGGGGAGGACGGGTACGACTTGATCCGCAAAGTGCGCGTCGCTGCCTCCCGATCGCGGCGGGAAGACCCCTGCGATCGCGCTCACGGCGTTCGCCCGTTCCGAAGATCGCCAGCGCGCGCGCTGCGCCGGGTATCGCATGCACGTGGCGAAGCCGGTGGAGCCGGCGGAGCTGCTGACTGTCTGCGCAAGCCTCACCGGGCGAATGAGCTAAGTGGAGCCGGACCTTAGGGCTTCGGGTATACGGCGAGCCGCTACTCCCGCACGGTCCCCTTTGCCGGCCGGCTGGTCGGCCGCTTGTGGATCTCGATCGGCGCGTCGTTCGTCTGCGGGGTGCCGGGGGTGCTGCGGCCGTCGGCGATGTACTTCTCCAGAAGCCGAGTGAGCCGCGCCACGACGTCCGGGTTGGCCGACCGCACGTTGTTTTTCTCCGAGACATCGTTTGCCATGTCGTAAAGCTGAACGGACGGGAGCCCCTGCCGAGCGGCTTCGGCGTCCCCGGGCTTCCCCCAGCCGCCCGAGCCGGCGCACAACTCCAATTTCCAGTTCCCCTGGCGGATCGCGAAGAGGCCGTTGATGGAATGGTGTACCACCGCCTCGCGCAGCGGGCTGGAGGCTTTCCCCAGCAGCGCCGGAAGCAGGCTGACGCTGTCCTCCCCCGCGGTCTCGGGCAGCTTGCGGCCGATCAGTTCAGAGCAGGTGGCGATGAAGTCTGTCAGGCAGACAAGCTGGTCGGAGTGCGACGCGGCCGCCACCTTCCCCGGCCACCGCGCGACGAAGGGAATGCGGTGCCCGCCGTCCCAGATGTCGGCCTTGTAGCCGCGGAACCGGGCGCTGGGGAAATGCCCCTGCTCTTCCAGCCTGGCCACCCCGATATACGGAGCGCAGCCGTTATCGCTCGTAAAGATCACCAGCGTGTTGTCGGCGATACCGGCGTCGTCCAATGCCTGGAGCACCTGGCCCGTGCTCCAGTCGGTCTGCATCACGAAGTCGCCATAAGGCCCCAGGGGGCTCTTCCCCTGCCACGATGCCGACGGGACGAGCGGTGTGTGCGGAGACGTGAGGGCAAGATAGAGGAAGAAGGGCTTGCCCGCCTTCGCGTCCGCCGCGCGGGCGGCGATGTAGTCGGCGGCCCGCCGCGTCAGGGCCGGCAGAACATCCACGGCTTCGAAGTCGGGCGCCGCCGCGCCGGATCGCACCCACTTTTTGATAGCCGACGGCCGCTGCGTGAAATGATCCTGCTCGATAAACGCAAACGGCGGCATGTCGAGCGAGGCGCTGATCCCGAAAAATTGATCGAACCCATGCTGAAGCGGCCCATCCTCGATTGGCCCGAAGGTCTTCTCGTCGAACTTGAGCCCCAGGTGCCACTTCCCCAGGCAGGCCGTGACGTACCCGCTTTCCTTCAGGAGCGTCGCGACGGTGAGCCGACCCGGGGCGATGAGCGGCGGGCTCTCCCCCGACAGGACGTTGGATTGCAGGCGCGTTCGCCAGCAGTAGCGCCCCGTAAGGATCCCATAGCGGCTGGGCGTGCAGACGGAGGACCCGGCGTGGGCGTCCGTGAAGGCCATCCCCTGCGAGATGAGCTTGTCGATGTGGGGAGTGGGGATCTTGCCGCGCTCGGGGTTGAGCGCGTGGACGTCGCCGTAGCCCAGATCGTCGCAGAGGATGTAGACGATGTTCGGCCGCGTTGGCGCGTCGGCCGCGTGCAGCGTCGTGGCGAAGTACCCCCCAAGGAGCGACGCCGCGAAAATCAGCGCCCGTTCAATCGTATTTATCATCGCGCTCCCGGGGCAGGCTTTCAGTTCGTGTAGGGGATCGTGCCCGTCTTGTCGAGGTGATAGCCCCACTTTTCGATGTAGCGGCCGGCCGGCAGGAAGGCGTCGCCCGCGGCGTCGAGCTTGAGTTGGAGCGCGTGGTCCAGTTCCTTCATCAGCGCAGCCTGGTCCGAGTGACCGACCAGATTATCCATCTGGTAAGGGTCTTTCTCGTTGTCGAACAGGAGCCATGGGCCGTTCAGGTCGCGGGCGTACGTGTAACGCGCGGTGCGCACGGCGCGATATTCTTTCCCGCCGATCAAGCGGTTCCACTGTCCGAACGGCGCCGGGCAGAGGATGAGCGACACATCATCCGAGGGGCTCTTCCCGCCGGCAATGTAACCCGAAAAGTCGCGCCCCTCGACGGTGGTGGGCGCGGGGACGCCGCAAAGGCCCAACAGGGTTGGCATCAGGTCTCCCGTGCCGATCGCCGCCGGCAGGCGCTTCCCCTCGCGGCCGAGCCGCCGGGGGTAGTGGAAGAGAAGCGGCACCCGCACCGACTCCTCGTACGGCTGCTGCTTGTTGAACGCGCCGTGCGAGCCGAGCAGGTCGCCGTGATCGGCGCTGAAGGCCAGGATCGTATCCTCCTCGACCCCCGCCTCGCGGCACGCCTGCCAGAGCGAGCCCATACAGTCGTCCAGCGCCGAGCAGTGGGCATAGTAGCCCGCCATCCGCTTGCGGACGGCGTCGCGGATGGCTTCGGGGACGTTCGGAGGCGGCGTCAGCGTCGCCGGGTCATACATCGCCCGATATTGAGCCGGGGCGGTCTGGTACGGGTCGTGCGGAGGGCCCCAGGCGAGGAACAACACGAATGGCTTGCCGCTGGCGGCGTGAGCGCGAACATACTGGGCCGCGTCTTGCGTCTGGGCGGCCGCATCGTAACCGGGCCACGTTCGCTTCTCCGGGCCGTCGGCATAGTAGTCGGAATGGTTGTAGTCGTGGGTGCATTCCAGCACCTTCCAATAGTCGAACCCCTGCCGCCGCTCGGGCGGGATGAAGCTCGAGCGGCCGTGGCCGTCCACGTGCCATTTGCCGATGTACCCGGTGTCGTACCCCGCCTTGCCGAGCACCTTTGCGATCGTCACGGCGTCGGGGTTGAGCGGCGCGTCGTTCATGAAGAGACCATGCGTCAGCGCACGCTGCCCGGTCAGAAGCGAAGCCCGCATCGGGCTGCAGACCGGGATGCTGGAGACGGCGTTGACGAACCTTGCGCTCTCCCGCTCCAGCGCGTCGATGTGAGGCGTCTTGACGTTTGGGTCTCCGGCATAACCGAAAGCCTGCGCCCGCCATTGATCCGCCAGGACAAACACGATGTTCGGCCGCCTGGGCGTCTAGCCTGCGCGGGAGCACCGGCCGCTGACAACCAGGCCGCTATGATGAGGGTCGTCAACCCCAGCCGGGCGGTTCCTCGCATCGTTTTTACCTTCATTGATGCCGCTGCGATCACTTCGTTCCCGGCGGAAACGGCCTCGCCTTCAGGATCTTCACCAGCTCGGCGTTCAACACGGCATATCCGGCCGCGTTGAGGTGGAGTGTATCGACGCCGTAGCCTTCGCGGAGCTGGCCGTTTTGCTCGAGGAGCTTCCAGGCGTCGAGGACGATCACCCGGTCGGAGGCGAGGGCGCGAAGGCGGTCGTTCACCTCTTCGACCGCCTTCTCGATATCGGGCGACCAGACGAGCCGCCGCTCCATCGGGACGTGACCGGTGGGGAAGATGGTTGCCAGGATCACCGTCGCCCCCTGCCCGGTCGCTCGGCTGACCATCTCCTGGAGATTGGACTCGCAGTTCGCGACGATCTCCGCCCGGCGATCGCGGAAAAGCGGGATCGCCTTGAGATCGTTCACGCCCGCTTCGACGACAACGACCCGCGGGGAGAGCGGCGCGACGTGCGCGTCATAGCGGCCGAGCACTTGGGCCGTCGTCTGGTTCACGATCCCCCGATTGATAAACTGGTACCCCTCGATCTCAGGCGGCCGCCATCCCCGTGCTCGGGAGTCGCCGAGGAGGACAATCGCTGGCCGCGCCCAGTGCCCGGCGCCGTCGCTTCCCTGCGTCGATGGGTACGCTGGGTGCCGAAGCCCGTACGGGTCAAGCTCCACCTCGCTGATGCGGCGATAGTTGTTCGTCGCTTCGCGATAGAAGAAGAAATTGAGCGGTAGTGACGCGGCGAGAAGGAGCAGCATCAGCCCCAGAACGACGGAGCGGCCGCGCCCTCGAACCGGCCGCCCGGCGACCCCATCCGATGCGGACGATTGTTCAGCTTCCACGCAAGATCCCCATGATCTAAAGGTCATTTCGCAGGCGGCGCGGGCAGTTGAAGGTTATCCGCCAGCGCCGGCTCATCCAGCAGTTGAATCGTGGTCGCCGGCCCCAGGTCGGCGGGCCCTTTCCAGCTTCGCAGCGCCCAGACCACCTTCTTTTCCGGCGTCACTTCGATCGCCTGCACCGGCGCGTTGTTGAGATCGAGCTTCTTCGACCAGTTGTTCAACCAGTTATTGACGATCGTATTGCCGTTGGCGAGTCGAACGGCGGTCTGTGTGCCGAGCAGCTTGTAGTCGGGGATGTCGGCCTGGGTGAGCTCCCAGATCGTCTTCCCGTCGTGATCGACCTCGCGGACGATGTTCTTGTTGCTGGCGATGAGCGTATTGCCGTTCGCGAGGCGGGTGGCTGACCAGGGGGAGGGGGCTTCAACCGCCCAGACCTCCTTGCCGGCCGCGTCATACTCGGCGACTTTGCCGAGGTCCATGTGGGCGACGAGGAACGTCCCTTTGTCGGTCATCCGGGCATGGCGGAACTGGCCATGGACGCTCTTGGGGTTCTTCACGGGGAGGGGGAATTCCAGGTCGATCTTGCCGGTGACCTTGTTCATCACTTTCAGCATCGGCTCGGCGCCGTTCTGCACGAACAGAACCCGATCCCCCGCGAGCGGCTGCGCCGTGTGGATTTCGCAGCCGGCCGGCGCATCCATGTGCCAGACGATCGACTTCTCGGGCGAGATCTCTGTCACCCCGAACTGATGGGCGAAGAGGATGTTCCCGTTGGCCCTGAGGAAGGCGTCGCTGATCTCCCCTTTGGAATCCGGCATCGTGTGGGACCAGGCGATCTTGCCGTCCTTGACGATGCTGAGCCGCTGAACCTTGTCTTCGCCGGCGTAGAAGAACGAATGTTGTGCGAGGCCACTGCCCGGCAGATCCGCCGGCGCCATCGGCGCGCTCTCCTGCCCGAAAGCCCGTCCGGCAAAGAGGCCGCAGCAGATCAAGGCAACGATTCGATTCATGCTCGTCTCCTTTGGATGTGTCGTGCCGGAACCGTATCACCCCCGCCCCCCGACATCAATCCGCCGATCAAAAAGGGGTCTGGAGGTGTTCTTGAGGAGCCCGAAGAGCGGTCGCCATTGTTGCCGATCCGCTATGACGCGCGGACGCCCACCGGCAAAGCCATCACCACCGCGCCGCTGAGGATCAGAATGTACGTCCTTGCCCCCTTCCATCCCTGGGTGGGGGTAAACAGCGCCATAGACCAACCGATAACAGAATTGGTCAGTCCGATAATGATTGCGACGCAGTGGAGTTCGACCGACGCGCCCGATGCAGAACCGTCCCTCACGAAGCAGACGCCCACGGCGACAAATGACGCGATCGCCAATGCCATCGTCAGGCAACTGACGACTAAGGAACCACGGCGAATCTTGACCGCTCCACAGTCGATCGCGCAACGAGACCGATAACTATGAGATATGTCTTCCATTATCCGAATGTCTTTGTGGAATTTAAGTCGCCGGTCTAAGTTCTTCGTTCGAGCTTGCCCGACGAACGGATTGTCCGCTTGCGGCGCGGCGACAAGAATGGAGCAAAACAAGGCGTTTGTCATCACGCTTCCCTGCATCGGCGTCAAGGATACGGCGTGCATCACCGCTTGCCCTGTCGATTGCATCCATCCCACCAAGGAAGAGGCGGAGTTCGCGGCCGCCGAAATGCTGTACATCGACCCGAGCAATTGCATTTGCTGCGGCCTTTGCGTGGATGAATGCCCTGCTTCCGCGATCTTCGACGAACAGGATGTCCCGGCGGAGTGGAATGACTTCATCCGACGAAACGCCGAGTGGTATGAGAAGAAGCCAGCGACCGCGTGACAGGGAGGGTTTCCGCGCGGGCCACTCGCGAGCCGCGCCCGTTAGCAAGCGGTTTCAGAGCGCTCCGGGTGGCGCGTGATGCGGACGGACGTCCCGCGGCCGGTGAGCCCAACCGCTCCCTGACGGTCGCGGCTCGCTGAGCGCCGTGCCGGTTCCCGCGAAAACCACGCCGGTGGGGAGCGGTTTCGAAGCGCTCGGGGCGTCGCTGCCCATCATTTCAAGTGCGGTCGCACCGCGGCGGCGTAGAGCTTGTACCCCTCGGCATTGTTGTGCAGGCGATCCTGCACGAACAGATCTTCACGGGGCTTGCCGTCGGGGCCGAGGAACTCGTCCCAGACGTAAATGAAGTCGAGGTTCTTTCCGGATTCGGCAAAGGCGCGGATCATCGCGTTGGCGCGTTGACGGGTTGGGGCTTGGCCCAGCGCGCGGGGTTGGGGTTGAGGGAGAAGAAGGCGATCCGCGTGTCCGGGAGGGCTGTGTGGACCTTGTCCACAAAGGTCTGGAACTGCGCGAGAAGCTGCTCGGGCGTGACGCCGGACGTGAGGTCGTTTCCGCCTTCGCGGACGATGATGAGGCGAGGCTGGTACGGGATGACGATCCGGTCGGTGTAGAGGAGCAGGTCGGCCATCTTTGAGCCGCCGAAGCCGCGGTTGATGACCGGCTGGCCGGGGAAGTCGGCCGCGAGAGAAACCCACTTTTTGATCCCTGAATCGCCGACAAACAGAATGCCCCCCTTGGCCGGCGGGGATTGCCGGTCGGCCGCTTCAAACGCGGCGATCTCTTTTTCGTATCGTCCTTCGGGGGAGGCTGGCGCCGTGGTGGCCGGCCGCGTGGTCGGCAGCTTCTCGTCCGCGGACGCCCGTGCGGCGTATAGACTGACGGCGGTGACGACAAACGCCGCGGTCAGGATCGTCGCGGTTTTGGACCGAACCGATCGCGCCGAGTGGCATTGAGCTTTAGGCATGGCGTTGATACCGAGCCAAACGAATCATGTGGCCGCCGCACATCCGCTTGGGCGGGATGGTGGGCCGACCTGTCGGACGCATTCGCTGCGCGGTCTGCTCTGTCTGTTCCTTCTGACGGCGTGCGCGATCGGTCGGGTTGCGCGGGGGTCTGACGCCGGGGATGCCGCGGCGGCCCTGCCGGCCCCTGACGCAGCGTCGGAAAGCTTCGCCAGCGAGATCCGCCCGTTAGTGGGCACTTACTGCCTTCGCTGCCACTCGGCCAAGGTGAAAAAAGGGAGCCTGGACCTGGAGCGATTCACCTCGGCGGGCCTGGTCCGAAAGGACCCCAAGCCGTGGCAGCTGGTCCTGGAGATGGTCGAGGCGGCCGACATGCCGCCCGCCGACAAGCCGCAGCCAACTCCGCTGGAACGGCAGCGGTTGATCGACTGGGTTCGGGGCCTGCTCAACGCCGAGGCCAACGCCCATTGCGGCGACCCCGGCTTTGTCCCCCTTCGACGGCTAAGCAATACCGAATTCGACTGCACAGTGCGCGATTTGACGGGGGTTGATCTGAAGCCGACGCGGCAGTTCCCGCCCGACGGCGCGGGCGGCGAGGGGTTCACCAACGCGGCCGAGTCGTTGACCGACATCTCCCCCGCCCTGCTCACCAAATACCTCGGCGCCGCCCGAGAGATCGCAGCGCACGCCGTGCTCCTGCCGGACGGATTTCGCTTTTCACCCGCCAAGTCGCGGCGGGACTGGAGCGATGAAAGCACGGCCCGGCTCCGCCAGTTCTACGCGACGTACGCAACTGGGGAGGGGCACCTGCTGACCGAGCCCTTTTTCGCCGCGACGCTCCGGCACCGCGCTGAACTATTGGGCGGCCGCGAGACGCCGGAACAGGTGGCGGCCGCCGAGCACCTCAACCCGAAATACCTCCGCGTGCTCGGCGATGCGCTGCTTCGCGCGGCGCCGTCGCACCCGCTCGACGCGATCCGGGCCCGCTGGCGCTCCGCGTCTCTCGGTGACGGCCCGGCGCTGGCGGCCGAGGTTGCGGCGTGGCAGGCGGCACTTTGGAACGCCGCGCCGGTTGGCAGCTATACACGATCGGAAAGCGGCCGCTTCGTCGAGAATCTGACCCGGCAACACCCGTCCGACCCGGTCGCCGCCTTATCGGTCCCGATCCGATTGACCGTGAAACCGGCCACGGGTCAGACGGACGTCACGATTTACCTGGTTTCGCGCGAGGGGTCCGGGGGCGGTGGCGCAAGGCTCGTCTGGGGGCGGCCGCGTTTCGAGGCGGGCGGCAAGGCGGCGCTTCTCTGCGCGACTATGCCGATTTCGGCCCCGCGTTCGAAATCGACTACCCGTCGGTTTTCGCCGACTGCTCGAAGTACCTGGCGGCCGCCGCCGCTCTGGCCAGAGATCCGGCGTGGACTACCGATCGGCTGGCGACGGAGCGCAAACTGGACGGCGCACTCCTGGCACGATGGGTCGAGTTGCTGGACCTTGGCCCCCGCGCGCACGAAATGCCGGCCCCAACCCTGCCGGCCGCCCCCCTGTCACTTCTGGACGAGCCCGCGCCGGCGGTGGAGTCGCAGCCGGCCGTCCGCGGCTGGCGAAAGGCCGGAGGGACGCTGCCGGTCGTGGTGGCCAACGCTTCGGACCGGGACGAGTTGATCCCCGGCCGCCTGCCGGCCCATGGGGTCGCGGTCCACCCCACGCCGACTCAGTTCGTCGCCGTCGCCTGGAAAAGCCCGATCTCCGGGCAGCGTTGAAGTCACGGTTCGGGTCAAGCACGGGCACCCGGCCTGCGGGAACGGCGTCGCCTGGTGGCTGGAACATCGTCGGGGCGGGCGAGCGACGCCCCTGGCGGACGGGGAGCTGGGCCTGGGCGAGGAAGCAAAGCCTGCCCCCCGCATCGTGCGGACCGAGCTGGGGGACGAACTGGTCCTCGCCGTTGACGCGAACGAGGGGAACCATTTGTGCGATCTGACGGAGCTTGGCTTCACCGTCACCGCAAAGGGGCTGCCGACGACGAAGCCGAGTCGTGCCTCGGACGCCTCGACGCGGCCATCCGTCGCCCGGGCCGATGCGGCGGAAGTGGCACGCGCGTGGGACCTGTCAGCCGATGTGGCCGGATCGATCACCCTCGGGAACCCGCATGCGGACCGGATGGGGAACGCCGACGTGTGGCGATTCGCGTACGGCACAAGCGCGGCCCATGAGCGGCCCGCGGCGACCAAGGGCGTCATTCCTACGGGGTCGCTCCTCGGGCAGTGGCGCGCCGCGGTCAACGAATCAGCGGACGGAAGTACAAGAGCGGACTTGGCGAAGCAGGTTGAAGTGTTGTTGTCGGGCCGGCGCCGCTCAAGCGGAGCGTGGGGGATCGGGCGCTCTATGAGAAGCTGGTCACCAGGGCGAGCCCCCTGCTGGCCGGGGTGGATCTCGGCCGCCTCGCGAAGTCGAACAAAGACGGTGCCCTTTATGGCTTGCCTCCGGCCCGATTTGCCGGGCGACCCGGGGGCGCGAACACCGATGCGGCCAGCCTGGTGACCGACATCGGCTCTGTTACGGCGATCCGGCTGCCGGCGGCGCTGCTGGCGGAAAGGGAATTTGCCGTTGACGTCCGCGTCGAAGGCGCGTCAAGAGATCAGCTTGCCTACGCGCGGGTGCAGGCCACTCCGCCGTCGTCAGCGGAGCGATGGGAGGGTAGCGCGCTGGCGCTGGCCTCGGCCGACGGGGCGGGTTACGGGGCGATGGTGCGCGGCAACGCGGAGTTCCGAAAAATCTTCCCGCTTTATCTCTGCTTCCCCGCGGTCGTCCCCAACGACGAAGTGGTCTCGCTGAAGATGTACCACCGGGAAGATGAACCGCTGGAACGGTTGTTCCTTGATGAGGCCGAGCAACGGCGCCTGGATCGACTATGGGAGGAACATCGGTTCATCACCCGGCAGGCGGCCGCGGAGAACAGTTACCTGCCGCTGTTCATCGGGTTCGTGACGCAGGACCAGCCGCCGGAGATGGTCGCCCACTTTGAGAGCCTGCGGCCGTCGTTCCAGAAGCGCGCCGACGCGCTCCTGCGCGATGAAGCAACGGCGTCCGCCCGACAGCTCGATGCCTTGGACGAATTCGCCGGTCGCGCCTTTCGTCGGCCGCTCGATGATCGGGAACGGTCCGGCCTCCGCCACGTTTACCAGGCCATTCGCGACCAGGGGGCCGGGCACGAGGAGGCGTTTCGCGGAGCGCTGCTCCGTATTTTCGTCTCCCCGGCGTTCCTGTATCGGATCGAACATGCCCCGCCGGGCGTCGCGCCGGCGCCGGTCGATGACTGGGAGTTGGCGACGCGGCTCAGCTACTTCCTATGGTCGAGCGCACCGGATCAGCCACTTCGTGATCTGGCGGCGGCCGGCCGGCTGCATCAGCCCGATGTGCTGGCGGCCCAGGCGCGCCGGATGCTCGACGACGGCCGCGTGCGATCGCTGGCGATCGAGTTCGGCGCCCAGTGGGTGAACGTTCGCGGGTTTGACGGCCTGAACGAGAAGAACGAGACGCTCTTCCCAACGTTCGACCCGGAGCTTCGGGCCGCGATCTATGAAGAAACGATCCTCTTCTTTCAGTCGCTGTTCCAGGGCGAGCGACCGGTGACGGATCTGCTCGACGCGGACTACACGTTCCTGAACGGGCGGCTGGCCGGCCACTACGGCGTCCCCGGCGTCACGGGGCCGCAGTGGCGGCGGGTGGACGGGGTGCGGAAGTACGGCCGCGGCGGGCTGCTCGGCCTGGCGAGCATCCAAGCGAAGGAATCAGGGGCATCACGAACCAGCCCCGTGTTACGCGGGAACTGGGTGGTGGAGACGCTGCTGGGCGAAAAGCTGCCGCGCCCGCCGGCGGACGTGCCGAAGATCCCTGACGCCGAGGGCGAAGGCGGGCTGACGGTTCGGCAACAGCTCGAGCGGCACGTGAGCGACCCGTCGTGTGCCGTTTGCCATGTGCGGATCGATCCGTTCGGGCTCGCCTTCGAGCGCTACGACCCGATCGGGCGGCTGCGGACGAAAGACCTGGCCGGCTTGCCGATCGATTCACACGCGCGGCTGAAGGACGGGGCCGAGTTTGACGGCCTGGACGGGCTGCGGTCATTCCTTCTGAAGCGCAAGCGCGAGGTGATCGTCCGGCTCTTCTGCAAGCGGCTGCTTGGCTACGCGCTGGGCAGGTCGGTCGCGCTTTCGGACCAGCCGCTGATCGACGAGATGACGGCGGCCGCGATGAAAGATGGGAGTGGGGGCACAATTGCCGGCCTCGTTCAAAAGATCGTCCGTAGCCCGCAGTTTACAATGATCCGGGGGGCAGACTACGCCGACTGATTGACGTTCGCCGCAACGGGAGACGCGACCCATGAATGCTCGAATCCTTCATCCGATCTCGCGCCGGGCGTTCCTGCACGGGCTGGGCGTGACGATGGCGCTCCCCTGGCTCGAGTCGGCCGCCGTCTGGGGGGACGAGCAGCCGAAAAATAGGGCGTCGGAGCCGCCGGTGCGCTTCGCATGCCTCTTCGCCGGGAACGGCTTCCACAGCCGGGAGTGGTGGGCGCGCGGCGAGGGGAGCGCGATGGAACTGGGCAAGGTGCTCGAGCCGCTCCATCCGTTCCGCGAGAAGCTGCTGCTGTTGCGCGGGCTCTACAATCAGGAAGCGCTGATCGGCGGGATTCACAGTTGCCAGACGGGCAACCTTCTCACCGGCGCTCATCTGGCTCCCGGGGGTGAGATTCGCTCGGGCGTAAGCTGCGACCAGGTCGTCGCCGAGCGGATGAAGGCCCAGACCAAGGTGTCGAGCCTCGTCCTGGGATGCGAGCAGCCGATCGCGGCGATCCACAAGAACTATTCGATGGTCTACAGCTCGCACATTTCGTGGAGCTCGCCGACCACTCCGACGCCGCTGGAGCTCTACCCGGCCCTGGCGTTCGATCGCCTCTTCCGCAATGAAGGCGGCAAGGCTGACCAGAGCGTGCTCGACGCCGTGATGGAGGAGGCGCGCGGGCTGCGCGGCGCGGTGAGCCGGGCCGACCAGCACCGACTCGACGAATACCTTTCGAGCGTCCGCGAGCTCGAGCAGCGGATCGACATCGCCGGGAAGGCCGGGCGCCTCCAGGGATGGCGGCCGACGCTCGTCCAGCCCGACATCGCCCGCCCCGCCGATGGCATCCCGCAGGACATCGACCAGCATATGCGCCTCATGTGCGACATTCTGGTCCTTGCCTTCCGTACGGATACGACGCGCGTCTGCACCCTGAAGCTGAACAACGACCACTCATCGCTTCGGTTCCCGAACCTGAAGGTGGACTACATGATCCACCACCTTCTTTCGCACACGGACGGGGACGACTGGCTGAAGGTCAACCAGTTTTTCACGGGGCAGGCCGCCTATGTCGCCGAAAAGCTCGACGCCGTTCAGGAAGGGGATCGCACGCTGCTCGACAACAGCATGGTTCTGTTCCTTTCCAGCATGATGACCGGCAACCATGACAACAAGCAGTTGCCCGTGGTGGTGCTTGGCAGCGGTGGCGGGCAAATCAGGACGGGTCGCGCGCTCGATTTTCTGGATAGGCCGAACCGAAAGATGTGCAGCCTCTATCTCTCGCTGATGGACAAAATGGGGGTTCATCTTGACAGTTTTGGTGACTCCAAAGAGAGGCTGGCGGAGTTGTAAGGCACGCACTCGCTCTCTCAGTCCAGATTTCACCGTGACTACATCCTGCTGCAAAGCGATCTATCGCGTTCGACGTCCGACGTGCCGCCGGCGCCCTCACCGGCGGGCGTTTCTCCGGCGTGCCAGCTACGCTGGTGAGGGCAGGGCGGCACTCTAGCCGGTGGGACGGCAGCTCACCTTATTCGATCCGCCCAGCCACGCTAGCGGGCCTTGCGAGAACCGCACTCGGCCGACCTCATCCCCCTCGGTTGCCCGATCACTTGTGGCTTTTCGTCCGGCATGGCGTCGCTTTTGCAATCCGAGGGGTTGGAACGGTGCGCTGTGTTAGTGGGGCAGGTGGACGACCCATGCGTGGAGCTGAAGATGATGTTGGAAGTAAAGGATCAGGCCGCTGCGCCAACTCTGCTCGGTGCGTTCTCCCCTGTGACGCAAGATGTCGCGCGTTTGACCACGCTGTTTGTCAACCTTTACGCGGTTGACCTGTCTGATGGGGGATGGACGCTGGTGGATACCGGGCTCCCGGGGCTTGGTTGGTACGTCCGGAACGCGCTGGTCACACGGTATGGGCCCGCGCCAAGCCCCGGGCGATCGTCTTGACGCACGGGCATTTTGACCACGCCGGCAGTGCGCTGGAGTTGGCAAAGGCGTGGGATGTCCCGGTCTACGCTCACCCGCTTGAGGCTCCCTACCTGTCGGGCCGGAGCGACTATCCGCCGCAGGACCCCACGCCCGGCGGCGCGATGAGCTTTATGTCTCGATTCTTCCCAACGCACGGGTTCGACCTTGGCCTTCATCTTAAGCAGGTGCCCGAGAGCGGCCAGGTTGACGAGATGCCCGGTTGGCGTGTGATCCCGACGCCCGGTCACACCGTTGGGCACGTGTCATTGTGGCGGGAAAGCGACGGACTCGTGCTTGCCGGAGATGCGGTGGCGACGACCAACCTGGATTCGTGGTCGAGTCAGATGACCTGGTCGCGGGAGATCTGTCGGCCGCCGACGCCGATGACGGCCGACTGGAGTGCGGCGAGGTCGAGTCTCCTCGCTCTTGCATCACTGCGGCCGCAGATCGTCGCGGCCGGGCACGGGCTGCCTCTTGTCGGCACTGACTTGAGCAACGCTTTGGAGCGATTCGCGAACCGGATGGAGCCGCCGCCCCATGGGAGGTACAGCGAGCGACCCCCGGTCTACACGGCGGATGGCGTGGTCGCGGCGCTGCCGCCGCCCGTACCCGATACGCTGCCACGACAACTGGCCATCGCCGGCCTCGCCGCCTTTGCGGCGGGGGCGATGTTCGCCTCGGCTCGGAATCGTTCCGACTCGTGACCGCGAACGAACGGCGTAGGCGTCGTCGGAGACGGTGGCGCCTACGGGAAGGAAACGGAGACGCATATGTTCCACGCCACACGTAAGACGCTCATCCTCGCCCCCTTTGCGCTAACCGCGCTGCTCTCGATGCCGGGTTGCGACTGGGACCGCCATGATCATGACCGGGACCGACACGAGATCCGAGAAGAACGTCACGAGGAGCATCGAGAGCGTGAGCTCGAGCGCCGGGACGACCGCCTCTGATTGTCGTGCGGAGTCCCGCGCCGTCCGCACGAGAGCCTTCCTGGCGGTTCATGGTTTGTAGTAGATCCCCAGGGTGTCAAGCACCTTGGCCCGCAGTTCTTCGCCGTCCACCGGGCCGTTGTGACGCCAGAGAATCGTGCCGTCCGGCGCGACGAGGACGGTGTGGGGGACGCCGCCGGGCCACTCGGGGTCGAGCGTTTTCAGGAACGCATTGGTGTCCGCGCCCTTGAAGAGATAATTGTTCGTTGTTCGCCCCTCGGCGAGGACTGACGGCTTGAGCCGATCCATCAGGCCGGCCCCCTGCTTCTCAAGGAATGTCTTCGCGGCGGCCGCGTCGTTCGGGTCGTCAATGCTGATGGTGATCAGTTCGAAATCGCGCAGCCCGAACTTTCGCGATGTCGTGACCAGCTCGGGGAACTCGGCCCGGCACGGCGCGCACCACGTCGCCCAGACGTTGAACAGGCGAAGCTTCTTCGTTCCGTTCTTGCGGAGCGCCGCAATCCCGGCCGCGTCGATCGTCTGGAGATCGACCGGCGTGCTAGCCCACTTCTCGAGCTGCGCGGCGACGGACGACTTCTTCTCCAGCCACTTCGTCGAGCAACCGTGCGGCGGGGTCACTTCGACCGGCACGGGCTTGCCGGCGAGCATCGCCTGGACGGCGTTCCGCGCGTCGGTCGATTTGACGGTGGCGGGGTCGGCATAGCGCGAATCGTCCAGCCGGCCCTTGTAGCGCAGCCGCCGGTCGGCATCGAAGACGAACAGATGCGGAGTCGCCAGGCAACCGTAGGCCTTGGCGGCGCCTTGGGTTTCGCCGTCGTAGAGGTACGGGAAGGTGAAGCCGGCATCGGCCGCGTATCGCTTCATGTCGTCGAAGCCGTCGTTGTATTGGGTATATCCCAGCTCATCAAGGCTCAGCCCGTCGGGGTTGTTCGGGTTGATGGCGACAACGGCCACGCCCCGATCTTTCGTGTCGGCCAGCAACTGCTTAAGCCGCTCGACCGACCCATGCGAATCCGGGCAGTGGTTCGACATGAACGCGATGATGAGGATCTTCGCGTCCTTGTAATCCGCCAGCGTATGCGTCCCCCCATCGATCCCGCGGAGCGAGAACGCCGGAGCGGCATCGCCGATCTTCAGGTCGTGCAGGCCTTCGGGGTGGATCTTGGCGGCAGGGCGCGTGGCGGGCTTGTCGGCGGCAAACAACGGGGCCAACGGAAGGAAGATGAGGGTGCGGAAGAAAGCTGCAATGAAAGTCCGATTTCGCATGTGAGGCGTCCTCCGTTCAGTGGGTCGCTGGCCAGGAAAGTGGAGCGAGCTGTAACGATAGCGAATGAAAAGGTTGAAGATAAGATTGCTCCTTCAACGGGGCGTCGAGGGGTGAATGCTGATGGGCAGTTGGTCGTGGAGAATCGCGCGGCGCTGGCCGCGATCTTAGGACGTCCTTCACTCGGCCGCCTTCTTGCCGGCCTTCCCTTGCTTTCCGCCCGGATGCGGCTCGGCGTGGGCACGCTCGGCCCAGGCGTCCCACATCGCCTCCAGCTTCTTTGCCCGATCGGACTCCGTTGACGATACGTCGTGCAACTCCGTGCGGTCGGTGGCGAGGTTATAGAGCTCCCACTTGCCGCCGCGGCCGGCGCGGACGAGCTTCCAGTCGCCGGCGCGGACGGCCGCGTTGCCCTCGTGCTCCCAGAAGAGCGCGTCGCGCTGGATCGCCTTATCGTCAAATGCGGGGACCAGGCTCCGTCCCTCTTCGGGCAGGATTGCTTTTCCCTCGAACGACGCCGGGTAGGCGGCGCCTGCGACTTCGAGGCAGGTCGGCATGATGTCGATGACATGCCCGACCTGGCTCCGCAGCCCTCCCCCCTGCTTGATCCGCTCGGGCCAGTGGGCGATCAGCGGGGTCGCGATCCCGCCCTCGTGGTTGAAATGTTTGTAACGGCGGAACGGCGTGTTGGAGAGCGTGGCCCACGACATCCCCTCAAAGACCTTGGAGTCGGGGCCGCCGGGAGGCGTGCCTTCCAGGATGCCGGCCGGGCCGCTCTCGGCGTTGCCGCCGTTGTCGCTCATGAACAGGATCAGCGTGTTGTCCAGCGCGTTGCGCTGCTTCAAGGCATCGACCAGATGGCCGACGGCTGTGTCCATGTGCTGAACGACGGCCGCGTAGATCGACATGATGTGGTCGAACCGGTCTTTTTCGGCGGCATTGAGCGATTCCCACGCGCGCACCTCGGCCGGCCGCGGGGAGAGCGGCCAGGTTTTGTCCACCACGCCAAGCTCGATCTCCTTCGCGTGCCGTTGCCCGCGGAGGCGATCCCAGCCCATCTGGTACTTTCCCCGGAACCGCTCGATCTCGTCAGCCGGCGCCTCCAGGGGGAAGTGCGGGGCGTTGTACGCCAGATAGAGAAAGAATGGCTTCTTCGCCGCCAGGCCTTCGTCGATGAACTTCACCGCGTAATCGGTATAGAGGTCGGTGGTGTACCACCCTTTCGGAAGCTCGGGCCCTTCAGGTCGAGCTTGCGGCCGTTGAGGAACAAGTCGGCGGTGCGATCGGCGGCGTAGTAGAAACCGCCCGCCGGCGAGCTCAGGCTATCAGTGAACCCCCGCTTCCAGGGCACCACACCCTGCGACTGGCCCACGTGCCACTTCCCCGTCATCGCAGTGAAGTACCCCGCGCTCTGGAGGACCTGCGCAATCGTGACGCATTGATCGTTGAGATGCCCGACGTAGCCGGGGAGCCGGTCATTCTCGACCATGTGCCCGACGCCCGCCTGATGGGCATAGAGGCCGGTCAGGAGCGAAGCACGAGTCGGGCAGCAGCGGCCGGTGTTGTAGAACTGGGTGAAGCGCAGCCCCTTGGACGCCAGGTTGTCCAGCTTGGGCGTCTGAATCTCGCTGCCGTAGCAACTGATGTCCGAAAAGCCCATGTCATCGACGAGGATCACCAGGATGTTCGGCTTGGCCGGCGCCGCCTCGGCCGCCAGCGCTTTCCCCGCGATGGCGATGACGGTCGCGACGAGCACGGTAAAGCTGATCCGCTTACGCATGGGATTTCCTCGCAGGGGTGATCGGGCCGCCACAACTAAAGGGCACCATCTAGCTTAACGCCCCCGAGGGGATGCGTCTGCCTTCGGCGAATCGGTCAGAGCCGCTGAGCCCCGGCGGGAGAGAAATCAGGCGCGGTCAGCGCTAGGATGCGAAGGAACCCGGCCTCGGGTCGCTGATCACGTGACGTGTCGCCGGCACTGGGAAGGCCGATCGGCGGCCACGACACAAACTTTTAGGGAGCGAACACAATGGAAATGACCGGCAATACCATCCTGATGACGGGCGGCGGTTCTGGCATCGGCCGCGGTCTGGCGGAGGCGTTTCACAAGGCGGGGAATCAAGTCATCATTTCGGGTCGTCGGCGTCAGGCGCTGGAAAGCGTCACAGCGGCCAACCCCGGGATGAGGGCGGTTTCGCTGGACATCGAAGACCCGGGCAGCATCCGGACGGTGGCCACTCAACTCGCGGCCGATTTCCCGAAGCTCAACGTGCTGATCAACAACGCGGGGATCATGCGGCCGGAGAACCTGCTGGCCCAGCCCGACGGCGTCGCCGACGCGGCCGCCATGGTGACCACCAACCTGCTCGGGCCGATCCGCATGACCGCCGCGCTGCTCCCCTTGCTGCGCCGCCAACCCCATTCGACGATCATGAACGTCTCTTCCGGTCTGGCATTCCTCCCGCTGGCCATCACGCCGACATACTGCGCGACAAAGGCCGCCCTCCACTCCTACTCCGAATCGCTTCGCTGGCAGCTTCGCCAGACGACGACCGCCGTGATCGAACTGATCCCTCCCTACGTCCAGACGGAGCTGATGGGCCCCGGCCAGGCCGCCGACCCGCGGGCCATGCCGCTGGCGGACTTCATCGCTGAGGTGATGAACATCCTGACCAGCGAGCCGGGCGTCACCGAGGTTTGCGTCGAGAACGTGAAGTTCCTCCGATTTGCGGCGCAAAAGGGGACATATGACGCGACGTTCCAGCACCTGAATGAATCCATGGCTTCGCTGTAAGCTAGCCAACGCCCCAGCGGATACGGCCGGCGATGCCGGCTACCGGTTTTTGCTTGACCGCGCAGAGGGTCGGCAATGCTTCGCGTCGCTGGCCCGCGCCGGAAGAACAATCGTCGGCGCGATCGGCGGATGGCCCCGAATGGAGCGACGCGTATGGTTGAACGCATCAAAATTGTGGCGCGGCCTTGTCAAGCACACGCATTCGCGTCGCTGCTGCTATCGTTGATGCTCCTGGCTCTGGCGGTTCCAGGGCAGGCCATAGGGGAGACGGTGACCGGCCTGTCTCGGCCGTTCGAGGGGACGTTCAAAGACGAGACCACCACGCTGACGCTGAAAGCCGACGCCTTGATCCCGGGCGAAGCTTACAGCGGGACGTTGGAGCGCGGAGCAAGCTCGTTCCCCCTTCACGCGACGGCCGCGAACGGCAAGCTTACCGGGATGTTCAAGACCCCGGATGGCGACGAATTCCCGTTCACGGCGGAAATTGACGCCGGCAACGTGAAATTCGCGACCGGCCGCACGGTGCTGATCCTCAAGTCGCCGCCGAAGCCGAAGGCCAATCCGTTCGACATGGCGCCCGGCGCGGCGGCCGCCCCCAAGCCGGTGAACCCGCTCGATGACCCTGGCGCGCCCGCGGTGAAGTTGGCGCCCGCGCGTCCGCCCCTATCAAAGGGGGCGACGATCGCGGAAATACAGGCCGCGGCGGAAGGCGGGGATCCGGCGGCGATGAACCGCATGGGCGTGATCAATGGCAACGGCGAAGGGGTCCCGCAGGACTTTTCAAAGGCGGTCGCCTGGTACAAGAAGGCCGCCGACGCCGGGAACCTCTCCGCCATGACCAACCTGGGCATCATGTACGAGCAGGGGCACGGGATCGCGGCCGACCCCGAGAAGGCGATGGCGCTTTATCACGCCGCCGACGCCGCCGGGAACACGGTGGCCCGGGTTCGCCTGGGCATCATGTACTTCAACGGGGTCGGCATGAAGCCGGACGCGGCGGAGGCCGTCAAGTGGTATCGCAAGGCCGCCGACGACGGGGACGCGGAAGGGATGAACTACCTTGCGATCTGCTACCTGAATGGCAACGGCGTCCCGGAGGACGCGACGCAATGTGTCGCCTGGCTCGAAAAGGCGGCCGACCGGAACTACGCGCTGTCGATCCTGAACCTGGGGAAACTCTACGCCCTCGGCCGCGGGGTCGCCAAGAGCCCCACCAAGGCGATGGAGTGGTTCGTTAAGGGGGCGCACCTGGCCGATCCTGAATCGGCCCGGCAGATCGCCATGCTCTACGAGAGCGGCGCCGGGATGGACAAGCCCGATGACGCCAAGGCGCTTGCCTGGTATCAGGCGGCGGCCCAGATGGGGGATGAGCCGTCGAGGAAGTGGCTCGCCGAGAATGGCCCCGGCGCCGCCCCACCCCAAGTCCGGGAACGTGGTCGGCAAATGGGCGGTCGGCGGGGACATGGCGGCGTTGAAGTTCGTACTGGAGTTCGACGAAAAAGGGGGCGTCAGCGCCAAGGACGGGAACGGGAACTCGACCAGTGGGCTCTCTTACACCTATGCGAACAGCACCCTGAAGTTTGATGGGAGCATTGGGGTCAACGGCCTGTCGATCGGCGGGGATTGGAAGCTGAAGTGGAAGAACGGCGACCAGTTCACCACGACTGACGAGAATGGGAAAACGCTGGTGCTGACGCGGGTTTCCGCCAGATGAGGGGAGATGCGGAATGCTGAATGCTGAATGCTCAAATGCTGAATTCTCAAATGCTGAATGCTGAATGTCCAAAGGTTCAATGCGGGAGGACGTATCGAGTGAATTCCGTCATTCAGCATTCATCATTCATCATTCAGCATTCTGCATTTCCCCCCCCCTTCGTTTGACAGATCGACGCGGAAACGACAGATAGCTGTAGTCGATTGAACACCGCGAAAGGACTGTCGTTCCATGCCCGTTACCCGTCGCCCCGTGCCCGAACTGCCATCGGTCCCCCGCAGCTTGTCGATCGCAAAGGACCTTCGCCGCTCTTATCCGACCGGCCGCCTGGAGTATTCGCGCGCCTTCGCCGGAAGCCCGATGCGGCTCTCCATCTCAACGGGCGACCGGTTCTCGGCCCACACCCGGGCCCTTCTCGTAACGGCGATGAACGCCAGACACCGGAGCGAGTGGATCGAGATCCCGTTCGAGCGCAAGGACGATCAGACCTTCACCTGCGAGATCACGCCCGAGCGGCCGGGCCTCTATTCGTTCTGGGCGCTCTTCTCGATCGACGACGGGATGACCTGGAACCACGACCCGATCCCCGACGCCTGGGTGCTGGTTGACCCGCCGCAGGTCGATGCCATGCGGCTCTACACCCTCATCCCCAGCGTTTCCGGGACGATCGCGGATTGGGCGGCCGACCTGGAGCGCATTAAGGGGATGGGCTTCAACACGATCCACCTCCTGCCGCTCACCACGCTCGATACGTCGCGCAGCCCCTATTCCGCGAAGGACCTGTTTAGCATCGACCCGAGCTACATCGGCGCCAGCGACGGCAATTCGCGCGGGCGGCGACGGGCTGGCGCAACTTGAAAAGTTCATCGACAAGGCCAAAGGCCTCGGCATCCACCTCTGCTTCGACCTGGTCCTGAACCACGTCGGCGTCAACAGCGACATTGCCCGCCGCGCCCCCGACTGGATCATGCCCGACGCCGCCAGCCCCGACGGCCTTCGCCGCGCCCACTACTTCTGTGAAAAAGGGAGGATGACCTGGGATGACCTGGTCCTGATCGATTACGAGCACCCCTCGCAGCGCGTCCGAGCCGACATCTGGGCCTACCTCACCGAATACGCCCTCTTCTGGGGCCACTATGCCAGCCAGACCGACGGGTTCCTCCGGTTCGACAACCTGCACAGCAGCGACAAGGCTTTCGTCGATTCAGTCTCGCAGCAGATCCGATCCACCTACCCCAACGTCGGCGTGATCGCCGAATACTTCACGGACGCCGCGACGCTGCTGACCACCATCCCACGTTGGAACCTGAGCCTGATCCTGGCGACGCCGTGGGACAGCCGCTTCGTCCCGCAGTTGCGCGAGTACCTGAAGTACATTCACTCGGTGTCGGAGCACGTGCGGTTCTTCATGCCGATCACGTCGCACGATTCCGGAGCGCCCGCGCAGGAGTTCGGGTCGGTCGCGTCCACCATCCCGCGGTACGTCGCCGCGGCCCTGCTGGGGACCGGCGCCACGGGGATCACGCAGGGAGTCGAGTGGGGACTGAAAGAAAAGATCCAGTTCATCGGCAAGCAGCCGCGCCTGGCGCACGGCGGCGGGACGGCGATGTTCGCCGATTTCCTCCGCCGCGTGAACCAGATCCTGGTCGAGGAGCCCGCCTTTCGATGCGGCGAGAATTGCGAGTTCGTGGACCGCGGCCACGAGGCGATTATCGCCGCCTTCCGAAGGGACAGGCAGGTCGGCGGCACGGGATGCCTGGTCGCATGTAACTTCGACCTGACCCGCGAGCACTGGCTGGATGTGGACCTGTCCCGTTTTTTGGGCCGCGCCGGCGTGGTGAGCTGCACAGACCTGATCAGCGGCGAGGTGTTCCCCTTCACCAGCCCGCGCAGCGCGATCAGGCTGGCCCCGTGCAGCGCCCAGGTCCTCAAGTTCTGAAGGGCTGCCGGGCCTTCAGGCGTCCAGCCCGCGCAGCGTCCCCCGGCCCGAGGCGAAGGTGTCGGCTTCAATCCCCATCCGCTGGAGCATCGAAACGTAAACGTCGCACAACGGCGCGTTCCGCTGCGGGTCGAAGGCGAGGTGGCGGCCGTGCTTGAAGCCGCCGCCGGCGAAGATCACCGGCAGGTTCTTGTTGTCGTGACTGCTCGCATTGCCCATGTTGCTGCTGTAGAGCACCATCGTCTCGTCAAGCAGGTTCGAGCCTTCCTCTTTCGTCTCCTTGAGCTTCGCCAGGAACTCCCCGAACACCTTCATCTCCGCCGATTCAACGAGCTTGAGCTGCTCCAGCTTCTTGGGGTCTTTGCCATGATGCGAAAGGCTGTGGTGAGCCTCGGTGACGTGCTCGATCGGGATGACGAAGCCCGTTCCCTGGACTTGCAAAGTCAGGACGCGGGTGGAATCGGTCTGAATCGCCAGGTGCATCACATCGTACATGAGGCGGGTGCAGCCAATGAGGTCCGCCCGGTCGGTAATGTCCTTGGGCTGGGGGACGTTCACCTTCGGCTTGGGCTTCTTCGACCATTCTTCCGCCTTCACCATCCGCTGTTCCAACTCGCGCACGCTGGTGAAGTATTCGTCGAGCTTGTCCTGGTCCGCCCTGCCCAGGCCGGCGGACATCAGCTTCGCCTGGGCGTTCACGGTGTCCATCACGCTCTGGCCTTCGCGCAGCCGGCTCACCTGCTGCTCCACCTGCTTGGCCGTGCCGTTCAGGAACAATTTGGCGAAGGCGCGTGAGGGAGAGCCCTCGCCGGGGATCATGACGCCGTTGCGCGTCCAGGAGAGGCTCCCTGCCCCGCCGCCGGTGTTGAGCGTAAGGGACGAGAAGCGCGTCTCGGCGCCGAGGCGCTCGGCCGCGAACTGGTCGAGCGAGATGCTGTTCCGGAAGCTGGCCCCGCCCGGATGCGGGGCGGCCGTCAGGAACGACGCCTCCGCCGAGTGCCCCCCGTCCACGTCCGGGTGCGACACGCCGGAGATGATGCTCACGCGGTCGCGCACCGCCTCGCCCATCGCCTCCAGGTACGGCGTCGGCTGCAGGATGGGCCCCGCCTGCTCGGGCACCAGGTTCGGGGCGTGCAAGCCGAGGGTGGCACAGATGGCGATCATCCGCTTCCGCTGCGACGCGGCCGGTGTCGCCGCCATCACCCCGGTGGGGAGCATCCCCTCGAGCAACGGCAACGCCAACGCGACGCCCGCCCCCCGCAGTAACGTCCGCCGAGAGATCCGCTGATTGATCATGCCGTCACCCGTTGTCTTGCCGTCTGGCCCGTTCCACGACCGAGCGCTTCATCGCCTGCTTGTTTTCCAAACCGTGCGATTGCGGCTACTTATTCAGGAATACATCACTCGCCACCACTTCGTGGACGAGCGCCCGAAATCCGTACCCTTTTGCCTTGGCCCGTGCGACCACGCCGTCGATCACCGGCCGATCGACAAAGTCGAGCCCGGCGCCCGTCCCGTACACCGTCAGCTTCTCGGCCAGGCAGCGCGCGATCTGATCGGGGTCTTTCAGCAGAAGTTTCTTGAACGAGTCGATCTGGTCAAACGTCTCCCCGTCGATCCATTGATCGGCCGCGTCCACCTTCGGCCCGACCCGTAGGGCGACCGATCGCCCATCCGGCGTCTGGACCTTCATCTGTTTGGTTCCCCCCATCGTTCGATAATTTTCGCGCCAGCCGCCGATGACGTCGAAGTTCTCCAGCGCGTTCCCCGCCGGGTCGATCTTCGCGTGGCAGGCGGCGCACTGGCCGACACTGCGGTGCCTGGCGAGCTGTTCACGGATGGTGGTCGAGCCGCGGATGTCCGGCTCCACCGCCGGGATGTTCGGCGGTGGCGGCTGCGGCGGGCGGCCGACCAGGTTCCGCATCACCCAAGCCCCGCGCACCACGGGCGAGCTGTTCGTCCCGTTGGCCGTCACCTTCAGGACGGCCGCCTGGCCCAGGATGCCGCCGCGGTGCGTCCCGGCGGGGACCGCGACCCGGCGAATCTCCGTCCCGCGCACATCCGGGATCCCGTAGAGCGCCGCGAGGCGGCCGTTGATCATCAGGAAGTCGGAATCGACAAAGCTTCAGAAGGCTCACATCCTTTCTGAGCACCTCGTCGAAAAACCCGCGCGACTCTTCCAGCATTGACCACTGGAGCATGTCGTCAAATTCCGGGTAAAGCCGCTTGTCCGGCTGGGTGAAGTCGATCTGCCGAAGGCTGAGCCATTGCCCCGTGAAATCATCGGTGAAGCGCGCGGCTCGAGGGTCGTTCAGCATTCGCTCGACCTGGGCGCGCAGGGTCTGTGGCTTGAGAAGCGACCCATCGGCCGCCAGGTCGAGCAGCGCCGCGTCCGGGGTCGTTGACCAGAAGAAGTACGAGAGACGCGCCGCGACCGCATAGGCATCCAGATGCCCCGGCTTCTCCCGGAGGAACAGGAATTCAGGCGAGCAGAGGACGGCTTTCAGAGCCGCGCGGATCGAGTCTTCAAAGGGCTTGCCCGCGTCCAGCTCGGACTTGGCCAGGGCGAGATACCCCGCCAGTTCCGCGTCGCCCGCCCTGCGGCGAAAGGCGAGCGGGATGAATCGCCGCAGGACGCGCTCGGCGTCGGCGGCCGTCGCGCTCTTGAAGTCCATCGCGCCGAACAGCCGCGTGTGGCTCGGCGGCGGCCAAGCCGGGTAGAGCGGCCCTTCGGCCTCGACGGTGCCCACCGACACGCCCAGCCCCTCATACGCCGCCCGCTTATCGTCCTCCTGCAACGGCACGCGAGGCAATTCGTGAGCGATCAGCTTGAACGTCCCACCCTTGGGCAGGTATTCGTCAAACTCCAGCACCCGAGGCTTGTCGGGCGAGAGGTCATAGAAGCCGACGGTTCGATTCCGTGGGTTCCTCGCGTCAAATGACCCCGCCAGGATGCTCACGATGATCGGTTTCCCGTCGCTGTGCGACGCCCAGGCCGGGACCTTAAACCGATAGTGCCCTTCGATCGGGGCCTTGAACCGGTCGCAGACGCTGTTCAGATCACCCGCGTTGAAAATCCGGAAGGTCCCGTCCGCGTCAAGTCGCACGCCGCGTTTCAGCCGGTAATCGCTTACCAAGGTGGTCACCGGGCCATACGGGACCGACCACGTCTTGCTCGCCGGTTGCGGCCCGCTCGCGATCGCCGCATCAAGGGCCACGTCGGCCGCCTCCAGATACCGTTCCAGCAAGACCGAAGAGACGCTTAGAGCGGCCGCCACGTTGTCGAACCCCATCGACGAGCTGTCTTCCGGTAGCAGGTCCTTCAACGCGACATCGACTCCGAGGAGATCGCGGACCGTATTTTCGTACTCACTCCGATTCAACCGCCGCAGCACCACGCGGCCGTCGGCGTTACGCCGCGCCAGCTCCACGGTGCTCACGCCGGTCTTGACCCAGTTCAGGAAGGCGACGCGCTCCGCCTCCGGCGGCCGCTCCTTCTTCTTCGGCGGCATCTCACCACTTGATACCTTGTCGAAAACGCTCACCCACTGCCGCGCGATATCGGCGTTGTCGAACGACGGGAGGAGCGTATCCAGCCGCAATCCGCCTTTCTGCGTGTCGGCGTCGTGGCATTCGAAGCAGTTCGACTGCATGAATGCCACGGCGGAATCGTGCGTCGCAGGAGCCTTTTCCGCCGCCTGCCCGATCGGCGTGAGGCAGGCGAGCAGAGAGATCGAGACGAACAACGAATGGGTCATCGGGCGTAGCCTGTTTGTGGGATACACCTGTTACGAGTCAAGGCGACGATTTGTTTAGTCGGAACTCGATCGGCGTGATCGACGAGGCGATCCAGTTGGCCAACTGGGCGCCACTGGCGAGGCGCCGCGCGTGCTTCCGCCAAGGCTTAATGGCACACGGAGTGTGCCTGCTACATCCGGCCTGACTTGAGATATGGCATGACCCAACGAACGTCGCAAGGTGGCAGGCACACTCCGTGTGCCGTCCGCCCGCCGCCGCCGTAGCACTTCCTCGCTCACGTCAGCGACAATGGCCCGTCGCCGCAGAAGTTCGGGTTGCCGAACGTGTCGATGTTGTGGCCGAACCCGTGCGCCAGCGCCAGCAGCAGCCGGTTGTGGGCGATCTTCGTGTACTTGACCGACTGCCCCATCTTGAAGTCCAGTCCGCCGCCGAGGAGGACGAAGGGGATGTTGTCCAGCGAGTGGCTGTTGCCTTCGCCCAGTTCGTTCGTCCAGACGATCAGGGTGTTGTCCAGCAGGCTGCCGTCGCCGCCCGGCTCGGGGGTTTCGGCGAGGCGCTTGGCCATGTAGACGACCTGCTCGCAGAACCACTTGTCGATCTTGACGAGCTTTTCCTGGGCGGCCGCCTTGTCGTTGGGCTCGTGAGAGAGGGCGTGGTGGGCGTCGTCGATGCCGAGCCATCGCATTCGGGCGTTGCCGACCGAGTTGGTGTATTGGAGCGAGGCGACGCGGGTGAAGTCGGCCGCGAAGGCGTTCACCATCAGGTCGATCTGGGTCTTGCTGATCTGCGGGATGTGATCGTTGTCCTTGCGGACGCCCGGCTCCAGCACGGGGACGGGGTGGGACGCGGCATCGCGGGCCTGGCGGAGCTCTTCTTCCATTTCGCGGACGAAGTTCGCGTGCTCGTCGATCAGTCGGCGGTCTTCCGAGCCGACCGCCCGGCCCACCTTGTTGAGATCGTCCTTCACGTCATCCAGGACGCTTTTCAGGGCATCCTGATCTTTCGCCCGGCCGTACAGCTTTGAGAACATCTGCTGCGGGTCATCAATGGGAGCGATCGGGCGATTCGGGCCGCTGTAGCTCCAGCGCGTCCAGGTGTCGGCCCGGTCGGGGACCATCACCCCGAACTCGAGCGAGCCGAAGCGCGTGCGGGTCGCGGCGTCCTTCTGAAGGAAGTTCTTCAGCTCCTGATCGACCGAAATGCCGCGCGACCATCCGGCCGGCGTGTCCGAGCCGCCCTGGATGTTCCCGGGGAACAGCTCGATCCCGGTGAGCAGGCACCCCATCCCGCGCATGTGGCCGTCGCCGTCGCCGCGAATCTTGTCGCAGAGCCCGTTGAGAAGAAGCAGCTTGTCCTGGTAAGGCTTGAGCGGGGAGAGGATCTCCTTCAGCTCAAAGTCCGAGCCCTCGGCGTCCGGCCAGAAGTCTTTGCGGACGACGCCGTTCGGGCTGAACATGAAGATGATCCGCTGCTTCCGCTTCTGCTGATTGGCGAAGGCCATGCCCGGCAAGTTGAGGACGAACGGGAGTGCGGCGGCACTCAGACCGAGATCGCGAATGAACTGGCGTCGTGTACGGAACATCGGGAAATCTCCAATCAACCCGCAAGGGCGCGAGGTACAGAAGGATGAAGGATGAACGTGAAGGATGAAGGACAGAAGAAGCTCATTTCATCCTTCACCTTCATCCTTCAGCCTTCGCGCCTCATCCCTCCGCGTCTGCCACCCGCGCCTTCCGCGGCTGGGAAGCGATCACGGCGATCTCGACGAGCAACTTACGAATGTTATAGCCCGACTCGGTGAAAGTCCGCCGAAGGTGCGCCGGCGTCTCCATGCCGTAAGCCCGAACCGGCTGCTTGGTCACCTGCTGGAACATCTGCTGGGCGAACGCATCGTGCGTTTCTTCGCTGTCGGCCAGGAGGGCCGACATCTCGCGCTGCGCCGGTGAACTTCGCGACCTCGCCCGAACGGGTTTCGTACGAGCCGCTGACGTCTATCTTCTTGTTGTTCTCCATCTCGCGACGGCGGCCGACCGCGTCAAAACCCTCCAGCGCGAAGCCCAGCGGGTTGATCGCCGAATGGCAGTCGCTGCACGACTGCACGTTGGTCTGCAGTGCGATCCGCTCCCGCGTGGTGAGCCCGGGGTGCTGCTCGGCGGAGAAGGGCGTGAACGAGGCGTTCGCCGGCGGCCGCAGCGTGACGCCCAGAATCCCGCGAATGATGAAGACGCCTCGATGGATGGGCGAGCTCTCACCCGGATAGGCGAACGTCGTCAGCATGTACGGGTGCGTCAGCACGCCGGCCCGCTGGTCGGGCTCCAGCTTCACCTTCGTAAAGTCGGACGCCTCCGGCAGGTCCACCCCGTAAAACTTCGCCAGGCGGCCGTTCAGGAACACCTCGTCATTCAACAGCAACTGACGAAAGTCCGACTTTTCGCCGCCAACGACGTCATCCAGCGAAAGCTCCAGGCTCGTCCGCAGGTCGCATGCGATGGACGGATCAAAGTCGGGGAACTTCTTCTTGTCCTTCACCAGTTCCGGGGCCTGATCGACCCGCAGCCACGCGAGCAGGAACTGACGAACTTTCAGCCGGGCACGGGGGTCGTCGAGCATCCGCTCGGCCTGGCGGGCGATCTGCTCGCGGTTTGAGAGCTTCCCGTCGGCCGCCGCGGCGAGCAGCGCCTTGTCGGGCAGGGAATCCCAGAGCCCCAGTGCCAGTCGCGAGGCGACCGCGTAACCGTCGGGGCCCTCGTTCTCGCTCGGGTAGAGGAACCCGGGCGACAGCATCACCCGCATGACGACGCGCTTCACTCCGAGGTCCGGCTCGACGCCGTCGAACCCCCGGTCGATGAGCCGCTTCGACTCCGCCTCCGCCAGCGGCCGCCGGAATGCGCGTTCGGCGAAGGCCTTGCAGAAGTTTCGCAGCTTCGCGTCCCGATCGTTCGAGCCGTCCTGTGCGCCCGACAATTCCGTGAGGTGGTCGGTCACGTAACCGGCGACATCCATCGCCGCGTCGGTGGTCGCGGCGACCCATTCCTTCGAGACGGACGTCCCGCGTTCCCAGCCGTAGCTTCGGTCATCGGGTGGGAAGGGCGTCTGAAGGACCGCGACCTCGGCCGCCGGAGAGGGAGAGAGGAATCGCGACGGGATCAGCTCATCCGCCGGCCGGTGCGGCCGCTTCCACAGGAGGGCGACCGATGCCTTCGTCGGGGTCGGCTGTTGCTTCGCCTTCGCCTTCAGGCCCCGCCCTTTGGCGATCTCGAGTCGAATCGGGTAGTACCGCCCGGCAATCAGGAAAATCGACGCCCGATACTCCGTGTCGTCACCCGACTTCACCGCCGCGTCCACGACCGGCTTCTTCGTGTCATTGACCCACAGCCGCAGGGAGTGCTCCGTCCGAACGACGAATTCGTAGTCGCCGGTCTCGGTCGCCAGAACCGACCCCTGCCACTGGGCGCTGAACTGGTTCGGGTTGAACGTCGTCCCTTCCGGCGCGCCTCGGCCCGTCGGTGCCGAAATCAAAGTTGACCTCGGGGTCGATCCGATCGATGAGCCGCCTGTCGTCGCGGGTGTCCTTGGAATTGAAATATTCCCCCCGGAGCCCCTGCCGGGAATCAACCTTTCCCGCTGTGCGAAAAGCGCCGATCAGATCGGCCACGCAACTGCGGTACTGGGTGACGGTAACGTGCGAAAAGACGATCCGTTGCGGATGAAGGCGAGCCTGCGCAGTCCGGGGAATAAAACGTGTCATGGATATACGCCGCGACGCTTTTATTCTCGGCCGCCGTGCAGGACCCAGGGTCATCATCCGGCATGGTCCGCCCGATGATCGCCGCAAGCTGGGCGGCCGATTTTTCCCCCACGAGCGGATGGGTCGTCTTCTTGGTCCCCTCCCCCGCCGGCCCATGGCACCGCGCGCACTCTTCGCGGTAGATGACCTGGCCGCTCCGCTGCTCATCACCGAAGGCCGTCCGCTGCGCCGACCAACGCTAACGCGACCATCGCGCCGCGCAAGAATCGGCCCGAACCAGGCAGATGCGCGGGTCTGAAATCCGCAACCTTCGATGACGACCCTGTCCATACCTATCCATATGGCCGGAGCGCGAACCCGTTGAATGGGACGGCCGCAGTCGCGGCCAAACGGAAACCGCCTAACCATCGAGCGAAACGTCATTTCTGTCGGCAGGATCAGGCCGGTCGATCAAGCGGCACCGGGGTGGCGAGGGTTGAAGGTGTGGCGCCGGCTTGCCGCGGCCGCGAGGAACATCTGGCCGGAGCACTCGCAGTCGCCGTGCGCCCAACGCGAACTCCTGCGTATCCGACTGAGCTTCCCCGCACCCAATGAGTTGGCTTGGCGTTAATATGACACCATCGACCGATGAACCACGGGGCCTTGCAACGCTTGAGGGGCGGTAAGGAGCAAATCATGAATTTGCGGCTGCTTATCGTCGTCGCGGTGGCCGGATGCCTCACTCCCCTCGCTGGCGGTGCCGAACCGATGACCCGGCCCGCCTTCGCCTCGGGGCTCGTCGAGAAAGACGGGCTTCAGGTATCGATGATCGGTCACAAGACGGCATTCGCCCGGAACGACGCGATCCGGTTCACCGTGCGGTTCAAGAACGTCTCCGACAAGCCCGTGTCGCTGCAAGATGCGGACGTGTTCCAACACTGGGTCGTGCGGCTTGAAGAAGTGACCAGCAAGATGCCCTGGCGGCTGCAAGATGAGTCGGACGAGCCGGGCCCGATCCACCAGCCGCGGATTCTGATGCCCGGCGAATCGGTGGACGTCTCGACCGAATGGGGGACCAACCGCTTCCCATTCCGGTACGAGTCTGAACTGATTTTGAACATGCCGATCCCCGCGACGGATTCGCTGCGGCCGGGGCGCTACCAGCTTTGGCTCGGCATCAACCTCAAGAGGGACGCCGGGCGTGAAGGTGCGCAACTTTCGTTCCGGGGCGACATCAACGTCGGACCCGTCGAGGTCGAAATCCTTGACAAGGACGACCCCAGCGGCGTTCAGGCGAGCGAAGCGTTAAAGGAGAACGGGGCGGAATTTACGGCCCTCACCAAGACACGGTGGGCCGTCCCGGCGCCCGGGGCCGAATCGGAAGTCCACCTCGGCCTGAAGGTCTCCAACGTCGGCGGACGGTGGATGCAGATCAACACCTTCGACACCGTTCAAGTGGTCCTGGAAGATTCGCTCGGGAAAGAACTGTCGTGCATCCACGCGCGGGACGCGACGAGGGTCCCCGAGCCGCTGGTTCTTCAAGCTCGCGAGGGCCGCACGCTGTACCGCAACGCCGTTCTTCGCTGGCCGCAGGACGGCAAGGGCCTTCGCCTCAGCGGGCCGGACGGCGCGGGCGGGGAATGGCGCTTCGACGACGTGAAGCCGGGCAAGTACACGGTGCGCCTGGTGTACACGAGCAACGAAGAAGCGCTCAAGCCCGTCCTCGACCGACCCGCCCAGCACGCCATCAACCCCAAGGAGGCGCCGTTCTGGACCGGGAAGGTAACGACCAGGGGGCTGGTCGTGGAGGTCGTTGAAGGCCTTGTCGCACCGGACGGACGCCCCCTCGGCGTCAGGTGCCGGAACAGGGAGGACGCGATCAAGGTCGCCGCCGAGGGGGGCGGGACGATCCTGAGCGTCACCAGCCCCAGCGGGATCGGCGCGGCGACGGTCGAGCGCGGGGGCGGCCGCTGGCCGGACGAGCTGATCTTGCGGATTCACTTGAGAGGGCTCGAGTCGTTACGGCTGAGTGGCGGCGGTGCGGCCCTGGGTATATCGGTGCTGAGCCACGGCGGCAACACAAGGCTGCTGCACCTTGCAGGCAGGGGCGAGGGCGAGGGGCCGCAACTGACCCCGGGCGACCCAGGTTGGACGGACGTGCGCGCGGTGGACGCACGCGGTCAGCCGGTCGCCGGGCTGCCGGGCGAGGGCGGATGGTTTGAGTTGACGGTGCCCAAGGTGTTGTTGCCACCCGTCGAGGACACGCTGAGGCTGGACTGGGTCGATTTCTACCGTTGAAAACGAGGCGAGCCGCCCAGAAAGGGGAGACTCCCCTTTTTTGCCCGCCGCGATTGCCCGGGAGGGGGCGGGTCGCGATAGTGAGGGCGCATGGCCAAGCGTCCGCATGTCGCTCTGATCGTCGAGACCTCGATTCATTACGGGCGTCAGGTGCTGCAAGGGGTTACGCGCGTACCTGCGCGAGCGACAACCCTGGTCGGTCTTCCTTGAGCAGCGGGAACTATGGACTTCTCCGCCGCCGTGGCTGCGGGACTGGCGTGGGGATGGGGTGATCTGCCGGAAGACCAGCCCGCAACTGGCGGCCGCACTCGCCAAGGCCGGCGTGCCGGTGGTCGATCTCAATGACCAGTTCGCCGTCGCCGGCGTACCGCGAATCGAATCCGACCATCGCGCCATCGGGGCGGCGGCCGCCGATCATCTGCTGGATCGCGGCTTCACCCGCTTTGCCTTTTGCGGCTTCAACGACCAGGCCTGGTCCGTCGGCCGCCGCGATGGGTTTGTCGCGCGGCTCGCCTCCCTCGGACATCGACGGGACGGGGTCTTCATCCGTGAATCCTCCTGGACCGGCCCCAGCGCCCATCCCTGGGAGGCCGAGCAGGGAAAGATCGCCGCCTGGCTCGCCTCGCTCCCCAAGCCGATCGGCGTGATGGCCTGCAACGACATGCGCGGCCAGCACGTTCTGGACGCCTGCCAGCGGATCGACCTGGCCGTGCCGGAGCAGGCGGCCGTCGTCGGAGTCGATGACGACGCCGTCCTCTGCAACCTATGCGATCCGCCGCTCTCTTCCGTTGTGCCCAATGCCGAACGGGTCGGATACGAGGCGGCGTCGATGCTCGCCCGGCTCATGGCGGGCGGGACGGCGGCTACTGAGCCCCTGCTGCTGGCCCCCGTCGGCGTCACGACGCGTCAATCGACCGACGTTCTGGCGATCGACGACCCGGACGTGGCGGCCGTGGTTCGCTTCATCCGCGAACGGGCCTGCCTCGGGTGTTCAATGAAGGACGTCCTTCGCCACGCCCCACTCTCCCGAAGCCTGCTGGAGAGGCGATTCCGCAAGTACCTGGGCCGCTCTCCCCAGGCGGAGATCCGGGCGGTCCAGATCAAGCGGGTCAAGCAGCTCCTGGCCGAGTCGGATCTCTCCCTCGTCGAAATCGCCGGCCTCGCCGGGTATTCGCACCCGGAGTACCTGAGCGTCGTCTTCAAACGCGAGACAGGCCAGACCCCCGGGCAGTATCGCGCCCAGGCCAACCCCGCGGCCTCCAAGGCGAGCTGACGGCCCTCGAACGCCGCGACCGCTTCATTCCCACAGGTTCATTTGATGCAATAGAGCATCGTGTCCGACCGGATGAAGACCTCCCCCTTCGAGATCGCCATCGACGCGCGGAAGATTTCGCTTCCACTTGCGCCCAGAGCCGATTCGCTCACGATCTTCGGTTCCGGGCCGGGCTCCACGACGACGGTTTGGCCACTCTCGAAGAGGAAGTAAGCTCGCCCGTCGGCCGCGACCGGCGACGCGGTGATCTTGCCCGCCCCGGCGCTGAGCGGCTTCTTCCAAAACTCCTTCCCCGTCCCGGGGTCGTAACAGGTGGCGACGCCCTCCATGTTCGAGACCAGCAGAAAATCGCCAACCACGATCGGCGATGGGCCGTCGCGCCCCTTCTTCCGCGGCGTGTGCCACAGCATCCGGGACTTGGTCACATCCCCCTCGCCCCCCAGGCGGACGCTGTAGACGTCGCCCGGCAGGCCGTTCACAACGAAGATCGCATCCTTGCCAACGGCGGGCATTGGCTCGCCCCGACCGGCAAAACTCTTGCACGACCAGAGCTGTTTCCCCGTCTAGGGTCATAGCCGGCGACGTATGGGTCGCCGTTCAGGACCAGTTCCTGTCGCGCGGCGCCGCCGGCCGCCGCCGCGGTGACGAGGATCGGCGTGCTGTACCCTTCCGCCCGCGGCCGATCGGTCTTCCATACCGTTTTGCCCGTCAGCTTGTCCAGGCCGAACAGGAACGGGTCCGATTCGCTGTCGCCATTGAAGATCAGCAGGTTCCCGACCACGACGGGGCTGGCGGCCGTCCCACGCTGCGTCTTGCTCTGGAAGCGGCCGAGCTCCTGCGACCAGACGTGCTGCCCGTCGAGCGTATAGCAATGGACGCCCGCCATGCCGAACGAGGCCCAGACGTGCTCGCCGTCGGTGCAGCAGGTCGCCGTGGCCCAGCTATTCATGTCATGGATGCGTTCGGGCGTCCCCGTCCATGCCGTCTGCTCCCAGATCGTCTTGCCGGTCGATCGGTCAACGCAGAAGACAACCCGATCGTGCCCGTCGTTGAGGGCGGTCGTCAGAAAAATCCGGTCGCCGAGAATTACCGGGGACGACTGCCCCTTCCCTTTCAACGGCGCCTTCCAGAGCACTGAAGCAGCGCTCCATTGAGACGGGGTGCCGGGTTGGTCGCAGACGCCGGTCCCCGCCGGCCCCCGAAATCGCGGCCAATCGCTCGCCGCCGGGGCGGCCGCCGCGGCGAGGTGCGGCCAGACGAGGACGGCGAGCAGGGTCAAGCCCGTCCACTGGAGAAGTCGAGAGAGCGTCATGCGAACCTCGTGAGATGCCAATGCGGTGCGCCAACAGGATCGACGCCATCGGCTATTTCTACCAGAGCATCGCTGACACGTGGCAATTCACTCGATCTCATCAACGCGATCATGACCGAACACTCGCGAAGTCTTCCGATCCCTTCAATCGTCCTTGGCCTGATCGTTTGCGCCGCCAGCCTGCCCTCCCCGTCGGCCGCGGGCACTGAGCCCGCCTCGCGCCTGAGCCCGCCTCGCGCGCTGAGCCCGCCTCGCGCGCTGAGCCAGCCTCGCGCTCGAGCCAGCCTCGCGCGCGCCGACTTCGCGGCCGACCACTGAAGACGCCCCGGTCAGCTTCACCCGACAGGTGGCGCCGCTGCTGGTGGCGCGCTGCCAGGCCTGCCACGGGTTGGACAAGGTGAAAGGCAAATACCGCCTCGACACATTCGCCGCCCTTCGTAAGCCCGGCGCCAGTGACGAGGCCCCGATTGATCCCGGGCACCCCGAGAAAAGCAACCTGTTTCAGCTCATCGCGTCATCCGACCCCGACGAACGGATGCCCAAGAAGGACGAGCCCCTTTCGGCGGCCGACCGCTCGCTGGTCGAACAGTGGATCCGCCAGGGCGCTGTCTTTGACGGGCCCGATCCCGCGGCGTCGCTGGCCTCGCTGGCGGGGGAAGGTTCGTACCCGGCCGCCCCCAGAGTCTACCCGGCCCCGGTCGCGGCGGCCGCCCTTGCCTTCAGCCCGGACGGGAAGCGGATCGCCGTCGGCGGGTATCACGAGGTCACGATATGGGATGTCGCTGACGGCGGCCTTGTGCGGCGACTCGGCGGCATCGCCCAGCAGACGCAATCGCTGGCATGGTCGCCCGATGGGAAGTCGCTCGCCGCCGCCAGCGGGACGCCGGGGAAGGTGGGCGAGGCTTGCCTGCTCGACCCGACCGGCGAGCGGCCGCCGGTGCGGCTCGATCGGATCAACGACCTGATGATGGCGGTCGCCTTCAGCCCCGACGGGTCGCGCCTGGCGGCCGGCGGCGCCGATAACGCCATCCGCGTCTACGACATCGCCTCCGCCCGGCGGCTCCTTCTGATCGAACAGCACGCGGACTGGGTCATGGACCTCGCCTACAGCCCGGATGGTTCGCAGATCGCGTCCGCAAGCCGCGACAAGTCCTCCCGCATTTTCGACGCGACGACCGGCTCGATGGAGGGGTCATACCTGGGCCACTCCGAGGCCGTCCTGGCGGTCGGCTGGATTCATGACGCGCAGCGGCTCTGGACCGGCGGCCGCGATCACAAGGTGCAGGTCCATACGGCCGCCGAGGGGAAGAAGGGGATCGAACTGACCGATTTCGGCGGCGATGTGCTCCGGATCGGCGTGTGCGGCGCCAAGGTCTACGTCTGCTCGGCCGACCGGAAGGTGCGCATCTACTCCCAGAACGGAAAGGAACTGCTGTTTACGTTGTCGGATCATTCCGACTGGGTCTACGGCCTGGCGTTCAACGAAAAGAGCGGCCGCTTCGCAACCGGCGGGTTCGACGGCGAGGTCCGGATTCGCTCGCTCGAAGACGGACAGACCATCACGCGCTTCATCGCCGCGCCGGGGCTCCCGGCCCCCTCCCCGACAACGCCTGCGCCCGCTGCCCCATAGGCGGGGCTCAAAACGACACGCCCGGGCGCAGCTCAACTGATCACGTCGAGGACCGGCTTGCCATCGGAGATCTGCACCGGCCGATTCCCTGGCCCGCGCACGACAGTGGCTGAATCGATCCCGAGCAGGTGATACATCGTGGCCGCGAGATCGTCCGGCCGGACCGGGTTCTGGGCGGGGTAAGAACCGGTCTTGTCGGAAGCGCCGTACACATAGCCGCGCTTGACGCCGCCGCCCGCCAGAAGGGACGTATAGCACTGGGGCCAGTGGTCGCGGCTGGCCTGGGCGTTGATCTTCGGCGTCCGTCCGAATTCCCCCATCCAGATGACCAGGGTTGACTCGAGCAACCCTCGGTTATCGAGGTCGGTCAGCAGGGTCGGCAGCGTCTGTTCGGTCATCGGTAGGTGATACTTCTCGACGATCGGGAACATGTGCGTGTTATTGAAGCCGTGCGTGTCCCAGCCGCCAGCCGTGACGCTCTGCCCGCCGATGTTGTCGGAGAAGTAGACACTGACGAATTTCGCCCCCGCTTCGACCAGCCGGCGCGCCAGGAGGCACCCCTGCCCGTAGGTATGGCGGCCGTAGGCATCCCGGACCTCCTGCGGCTCATCGGAAAGATCGAACGCGTCGCGAAGCCGTGTTGAGTTGAGCATCGCCAGCGCCTTCGCGTAGTAATCGTCCAGCCCGCGGGCGGCGGCCGAGTAATCGAGAAGGCGGGATTGCTCGTCGATGATCTTCTGAAGCTCGCGCCGCTCCTGGAGCCGCCCCACCGACAGCTCGGCCGGAAGGCTCAGCTCCGGGAGCCGGAAATCGGGGCTGTTGGGGTCCTGCGGCACGAACAGCGGGTCGTGCGCCTTGCCGAGGAAGCTTGCCTGCTGGCCCGGCGTGACCGAACCATCCCGCATCACGTGCGGGTAGGAGACGAACGTGGGCATCTCGCCCGACGAAGGGGCGAGCCGGTCAACCACCGACCCGTACGCGGGAAAGAGCTCGAGCGAGTCCTTGAGCCGAATGTCGTCCACCGGCGGTGCGTGGCCGGTCAGGGCGTAGTACGACGCCGAGTTGTGGTTTCTCATGGTGTGGGTCATGCTTCGAATGAGCGTGACCTTGTCCATGATGCGGGCCACCCTTGGCAGCCGTTCGCTCACCTGAATGCCGTCGGCGCTGCTCGACGATGGGCTTATACGGCCCGCGGATCCCTTCCGGGGCGTCCGGCTTCATGTCGAACATGTCGAGGTGGCTCGGCCCGCCGAACTGGTAGAGGAAGATGACCGACTTGGCGCGTGGCCGTATCTCCGGCACCACGACCGGCGACGCTGAAAGCGCCGGCCGCGCCTTGGCCTGATCCTCCTGGGCGGCCGCCGCGCGGAGAAGGCCCGGCATCGTCAGACCGAGGACGCCCATCCCCCCCACCTTCAGGATGCTGCGGCGCGACGGGGCCGTCGCCAGGAAGCTATCGCACGCGGTGGTCTTGGGGGTTCGACGCATATCCAGTTCTCTAAGCAGCGTGGCCGTCCACACGGGTGGCCGGTTCGTTCGCCGGCGATCGTTCAAGGCCTCTCGTTCGCCAGCGGCGGTGGCTCGTTCCATCGGAAATAGGGTGTACGGCCCGCGAATAAGTGCCGCCGGTGCCCTCGCCGGCGGTGTTGCGGACCGCACACAGAGCCCGCCGGTGGGGGCACCCGCGGCACGGCGGATCATATCGCCGCGCCCGCGCAATCTTTCCTGGAACGATCCGCAAATCACCAGCGCCCGTTCACCAGCGCAGTACGAATTCCTTCGCGTTCAAGAGCGCCCAGGCGACATCTTCAATCGCCTGTCGCCGGTCGCCGGCCGTTCGGACGTGCTCGGTCATCAGGGTCGCCTCGCGCGGCGTCGGCGAGCGGCTGAGGGCCGCCCAGTAGAGCTCATCAATGACTCTGGCGTCGGACTCACCGCTCCGCATCAGCGCCGCGATGCGGTTCCCCGGCGCCGACAGGAGGTTGGAGATCTCCGGCCCGCTGACAAGTTGGAATGTCTGGTTCAGCGTCGTCTCGTTGGAGCGTTCGCAGTCGCAGGAGATCAACCTCGGCGGCTTGCCGAAAGCGACGAGGAACTGATCGGCCGCCGTGGGGCGCTGGTCGCGCGGGCGAACCGCCTGGACGCCGATAATCTGCTCCGCCCGGGTTCCCCCGGGGTAACCGGCGAAGGTGGTCGGGACGCCGGCAACTTGGTGGGCGGCATCGAGCAGTTGCTCGGCCGTCAGCCGGCGCGGGACGGCGTGGGAATAGTTGATCTCGTCGTCCTGATTCGTCGGCCCGGGGGCGGCCGACAACGCGTACACCTGCGACGCCATAATCAATCGGATCAGGTACCGCGCGTCGTAATGGTGCTCGACCAGTTCTTTGGCCAGCGCGTCCAGCAGCGCCGGGTGGGTCGGCGGATTGGTGGCCCGAAAGTCGTCAACCGGGTCAACGATGCCGCGACCCATAAACTGCGCCCAGATCCGGTTCGCCATGGTCCGGGCAAACATGGGGTTCTTGTCGCTGACGATCCAGTTGGCGAGGGCGTCGAGGCGGTCCCCGTCGTCCGAGATCGTCGTCGCGGTCCCCAGCAGGCGCGGCTTGACCGGCAGGCCGGTTCGGGGGTCAAGCACATCGCCCGACGTCTTGGTGATGACCATCTGCTCGCCGATGAACTCGTGCGAGTCGTTCTTGTCCGTCCGGTCGTTGCGGATGATCTTGTAGTCCACGCGGCCGAAGACATCGGCCCAACTGTAATAATCGTCCTGCGTCCAGCGGTCGAACGGATGGTTGTGGCACTGGGCACATTGCAGCCGCGTCCCCAGGAAGAGCTGCGCGGTCGATTCGCCGCGGGTCACCGGGTCGCGCAGCGCCCGGTAGTAGTTTGCCGGCGGGTTCTGGTAGGTGCTCCCCGCGCCGAGACGAGCTCCTTCACGAACTGATCGAGCGGCTTGTTATCGACGATGCTCTGGCGGATCCAGCCGTGAAACGCTTTAACGCCGGTCCGGTCCAACGTCCGCTCTTCATTGCGGAGCAGGTCGGACCATTTGACCGTCGCGTAATCGGCGTACTCCGGCCGCTCCAGGAGGCTGTCCACCAGGCGAGCGCGCTTGTCCGGGCTCGGGTCGTTGATGAACGCCCGGGCTTCGTCGGCGGTCGGGAGCATGCCGCACAGATCGAGGTATGCGCGCCGGACGTACTGCGTATCGCCGCCCGGCGCCGAGGGGTTCATCCGCAGCGTCTTGAGCTTGGCGAAGATCTGATCGTCAATGAAGTTGTTGGACGCCAGCGGCCGCCATGTGAAATCCGATCGGGCCGGGACGAACGTCAGCCGCACCACCTCCTGGCACTGAAGGTAGCGGACCAGGACCGCCTCTTCCCCCATGCGCTTGCGAACCACCCCGCCGTCCAGCGAAAGTTCGGCAAGGTCCTGCGATTGCTCGTAGACCGCCAGACGCGACACGTCCCGCTTTGAGCCGTCAGAGAACTGCGCGACGGCGTGGATCTGTGCTCGATCGGCCGGCTCAAGCAGCACTTTCTCCGAAGGAGTCACCACGAGCCGCTGAAGCGATGGCGTCCGCGGCCCATCGGGCGCGTCCCGCCGGCGATCCACGCCCGAAGAATGCGGAACTCCTCCGATTCTGTCCCGAACCGCTTGCCCCCCTCGTGCGGGACCTGCGCTGTCGCCTTTAGCAGGATGAGGCTCTTGTCCGGCTCGATCGGATTCGTGCGCCGGGCGAAGAGGTCGCGGGTGAGCGTATCGAAATCGACCAGCGGGTCTTGGCCCCGAAGCGACAGCTTGAAGCCCCCCTTGCCGCTCTTGTTCCCGTGGCATGCGCCGGCGCTGCAGCCCCCCTTGGCGAGCACAGCCATCACGTCGTTTCGGAACGAGACTTCGGATGTCGCATCAGCGGCCGCCGCAGGACGGACCGTTGCGATCGAGGCAATCGCCGCCACGAGTGCCGCGACGACCCCTCGACCGAAGCGCCGAATCTGACAGGGAAGGTTGTCCATAAGCCTTAGACCGAGCCGCGAAGAGGGCAAAGGGCGCGAAATGAGTCCAGTTGCTTCGATTCTTCATACCGCCCCTCCCCCCCAAACGTTCGCGCGGTTCAGTGGGGGAGCCCAGCGCCGCCCGTCTTGGTTTATGATCGGTCGCCCATGAAGAGAATTACTCTCCTGCTCGCCGGCTGGCTGCTCATCTCGCCCTGGCTTGGGCGGCCGGCGTTCTGCGCCGGCTCACCCCCCAAACCCAACATTCTGATTATCCTGGCCGATGATGTCGGCTTTTCGGACCTCGGCTGCTACGGCGGCGAGATCCGCACCCCCAACCTCGACGCGCTGGCGGCCGGCGGCGTTCGGTTCACCCAGTTCTATAACTGCGCTCGTTGCTGCCCCTCGCGGGCGTGCCTCTTGACGGGGCTCTATCCGCACCAGGCAGGCGTCGGGCTGATGACGTCCGACCAGGGCGCCAACTTCCCCGGCGCGGGGGATCAGGGGGAGCAGTTCCCCGGCTATCGCGGCGCGCTGAACGAGCGGTGCGTGACGATCGGGCAGGTCGTCAAATCCGCCGGCTACAGAACGGCGGCCGTCGGCAAATGGCACGTGGGCGACCGCGAACTCCCCACGTCGCGCGGCTTCGATGACTTTTATGGCTTTGTCAGCGGCTACGCCGTTGACTCCTGGGAGCCACGGATGATGACGCGGCTGCCTGTGGGCAGGCCCCAGCGGGCGTACGCACCGGGGACGTTCTTCGCAACCGATGCTATCACCGACCATGCGATCGATTTCCTCGGCGAGATGAAAAAGTCCGGCTCGCCCTGGCTGCTCTACGTCGCCTACCAGGCCGCGCACTTCCCCGTCCAATCGCGGCCGGAGGACATGGCCGGCTATCCCCAGCTCTACGCACAGGGGTGGGACGCGATCCGCGGCCAGCGCCTGGAGCGACAGAAGAAGCTCGGCCTCGTCCCCAACGCTACGACCCTGACCCCACGCAGCAGGATCCCGCTTGGCGACGTCGCCGACAGGATGGGCTCCAACACATCCGACCACCGCAACCCGGCGTGGGATTCGCTCTCCGCGGATCGGCGCGCTGACCTGGCGCAGCGGATGGCGGTCTATGCCGGCATGGTGACGGGCATGGACCGGAACATCGGCCGCCTGATTGAGAATGTCCGCCAGAGCGGCCAGATCGACAACACGCTCATCCTCTTCCTCAGCGATAACGGCGCCTGCGCCGAGTGGGAGCCGTTCGGTTTTGAGATGAAGCCGACGCCGAGCCCGCGGCCGGGCACCGGCATCAACCAGGGCACGCAAGCCCTGCCGAACAGGCTCTATGGAGGGGACGAGCTTGCGCATGGGCGGCCCCGGCTCGTTCCTCAGCTACGGCTCGGGGTGGGCCAACGCCTCCAACACTCCGTGGCGTCTGTACAAGCATTACGACCACGAGGGGGGCATCGCGACGCCGTGCATCGCCGCGTGGCCGGCGACGATTCGGCCGCCGTCATCAGGAAGTGGCGAAGCGGCCCGCTGGGTCAGCCACCCGTCCCACCTGATCGACATCATGACCACCTGCGCCGCGGTCAGCGGGGCTGACTACCCACAGACATTCCAGGGCCATGACATCACACCGATGGAAGGGGTAAGCCTGGTGCCCCTGCTGACTGGTTCGGCGCCTGTCGGAAAGCCCGACCGCTTTCTCTACTGGGAGCACGAAGGGAACGCGGCCGTCCGACAGGGCGACTGGAAGCTCGTCCGCGTCGGCCGCAACGGCCCATGGGAGCTTTACGACATAGCAACCGACCGTACCGAGCTGCGCGATCTGGCGACGATTCACCCCGAGCGTGTGACCGCGCTGGCCGAAAAGTGGGAAGCATGGGCCCTGCGTACGAACGTCAAGCCATACCCAGTCGCCGGAGGCAAGAACACCGACTAAGTTGCAGCTGTAAGGCACGCACTGCGACGTACGCGTGCCGCCGCCTGGCGCTCTTTGGAAGGGCGGGTGCTTACCGATCGCAGGGTGCGCCGCACCCACAGTGCCGCCGGCGCCCTCACCGGCGCTGTCGCCGAACACACACAGGGCCCGCCGGCTAAGGGCACCGGCGGCACGTCCGATCCTATCGACGCGCACTCGTAACCTTGCCTGGAAGGGTCCACTATTGCTTCATCGCAGGATGATCGGGCAGGCGCGTTGCGCAATGCATGCCCTATGATTTCCGGAAAAAGCTTCGTCGCTTGTCGCGGAGGGTTCGCAGGGAAGAATTCGTGGAGAGCATGTCGTTGACCGGCTTACCGTGGGTGATCCGCTGGGAGAGATAGATCCCTGAGTGGCCGCTGAACAGGTAGGCGACAAAGCACGCGACCGCAAGGTAGATGACCAGCCCTCCGTTCATCGCATCGGGCTGGTTCCCCGCGAACAATTCCAACCCCATGATCGTGCAGGCCAGCGGCGTGTTGGTCGCGCCGGCGAAGACGGCGACGAACCCCGCGGCGGCGAAGAGCCCGGTTTGCTCCGGGGGGACGCCGAGCAGCCGCGACATCGCGTTGCCCAGCGCCGCCCCGACGAAAAAGAGAGGCGTGACCTCGCCCCCTTTGAAGCCGCTGCCGACGGTGACGGCCGTGAAGAGGATCTTCCACCCCCAGCTCAGGGCCGTCGCCCCGCCCGGCTGGAAGCAGGAGAGGATGCTCACCTGCCCCGGGTGGTTCGGGTCGGCCCGAACGCCCAGGCCGAGGTAGTCCGGGCCGATGAGCAGAGCCAGGGCGATGACGACCAACCCGCCGGCCGCGGGGCGAAGCACCGGCCGCCGGATCGCCCGTTTCGCCAGCGCCGACACGGTGTGCGTCAACTCGGCGAATAGGACGCTCGCCAGGCCAAACCCGATCGACGCGATGGCGATCTTTCCCAGCAGCGCCGCGTTCAGCATGCCCGGCGGGTCGCCCGAGCGGACCGGCGGGTGGATCACGCCGATCGTGTACGCCGTATGGCGAATCCCCCAGGCGGTTGTCGCGCCGTCGCCGACGATGCTGGCGATGAGGCAGGGGATGATCGCCTGGAAACGAATGACGCCGATCGACAGGACCTCGGCCGCGAAGATCGCGCCGGTAAGCGGGGTGCCGAAGACCGCGCCGAAGCCGGCGGCGACGCCCGCCATCAGCAGCGTCCGCGTGTCGTTCCGGCCCAGCCCGAGCCGGCGGCCGATCTCGCCGGCGAGGCTGCCGCCCATCTGAACCGCCGTCCCTTCCCGCCCGGCCGACCCGCCGAAAAGATGCGTCAGGAGGGTGCCAATCAGGACCAGCGGCGCCATCCGGGCCGGGACGCCACCGCCCGGCTCGTGGATCTGCTCGATGATCAAATTGTTTCCCCCCTCCACCGTTTTTCCGAGCAGGTGATACAGCAGCCCGACCAAAACCCCGCCGACCGGTAGGAGGTACAGGAGCCACGGCAGCCCGCGCGGGCCGCCGGTCGCCCATCGGGCGCTGGTCGCCTGATCGAGCAGCCAGAGGAACAGGGCGACCGCCGAGCCGATGACCGCTCCGGTCGGAGCCGCGATGGCCACCCACTTCACGACATAAGCGCCGAGCCGCAGGTGCTCGCGTGGGTTCCAACGGAGAGGCATCCTCGCCTTTTACAGGGAAGCATGGGCCGACAAAAGGATGGGGGCACCCTCTCCCCATTTTTTGCTCGATCCGCCGCGCCAGCGCGTTGACGCGGGGATCGTGAGGCCGATCATGTCCACTCTTCATTCCACCAACGAAATTGGGCGAATAGGTCCGAGTTATTGACCGGGCATTCAAGAATGACTACTGTTGCTCGCCCGACCGCTTCTCCGTTCGCGGTCGGCCGCGGTTTCAAGGAATGCTGATGGCCCGCCCCAAAGAATTCGATCCCGGTCAGGCGACTCGCGAGGCCATGGAGGCCTTCTGGGAGAACGGCTACGGGGCCACGTCGGTCAGCGACCTGTTGTCCGAGATGAAGCTGAACCGCGGCAGCCTTTACGGCACCTTCGGGGACAAGCGGCAGTTATTCCTCGCCGCGCTGGATGAGTACGAACGGATCGGCTTGGACGCTTTGGGGCTTGCGCTGGAGCGGCCCGGGTCGCCGCGGCAGGCCATCGTGGATTGGTTCACGGCGGCCGCACTGGGCTGCACCGGGGACGCCGGCCGCCGCGGGTGCCTGGCTGCCAAGGCGGCGATGGAGGTTGCGCCCCACGACGCCGAAGTGGCCCGGTGGCTGCGCAAGTTTCATCAGCGTCACGAGACCCTGATCGCCGCGGCCGTCGAGCGGGCACGGCAGGCAGGCGAATTGCACGGCACCCGCTCGACCCGGGCTGTGGCCCGATATCTCCTGAGTGTGCTGGGGGGCTTGCATCTTCTGGGCACGACTGCGCCGGACATCAATGAGGTCAAAGATGTCGTTGCGCTGACCCTCGATTCGATTAATCAGTGTTGAACGATGGCGACCGTCCACCCGACGACGGCTCCCCTGGTTCGCGTTGCTCTCCTGAATCGCTTGCTTCGTTCGCCGACGACGGCGAGTCGCGTCAAAAAAAGCGGCCGGAAAGCCTGATCCCTGATCAACAGTAATTGGTGAACCATGAGTCAGATTCTCCCTCACCCGACCCTCAAGCACACAGCGGATCAAAAACAATCACCCACCATCGGACGCGCGGGCGGCCGCCGGGCGGCGAGCGCGATCCTGGCGGCGGCCGCTGTCGGGGCTGCTTTCGTCGCGTCGGCCGGCTGCGACAACGCCGCCAGCAAGGGAGCGGGCATGCCGTCGTTCCCGCCGGCCGCCGTGGCGGTCGTCAAAGCGACGCAACGTGACGTGCCGGTCTATCTCGATGAGATCGGCAAGTGCGCGGCACGAGAGATCGTGATGATCGTCCCCCGTGTTGCCGGACGGATCACCGACGTTCATTTCATTGAGGGGAGCGAGGTCAAAAAAGGGGACCTGCTGGTTGAGATCGATCGTCGCCCCTTCGAGGCGGCCCTCAAACAAGTCGAAGCCGTCCTCGCTCAGAACCGCGCCCAGCTTGACCTGGCGAAACTCGAGTTTGCCCGCGCCCAGAGCCTCGTTGGCATCAAGGCGACCAGCCCGCAGGATTTTGACGCGAAGAAAAGCGCCGTCGCCGTCAACGAGGCGCTGGTCGCCGCCAACGAGGCGGCCGCCGAGATCGCCAGGCTGAACCTTGAGTATTGCGAGATCCGCAGCCCGATCGACGGCCGCACCGGCCAGCGGTTGGTCGATGTTGGCAACGTCGTCAAGGAAAACGAAGGGACGCTCCTGGTCATCCAGCGGCAGGACCCGATCTACGCCGACTTCACGATCACCGAGAACGATTTGGCCGCCGTTCGCTCCAACATGGCGCGGCAGGCGCTGAAGGCGTTCGTCTGGACTCCCGGCGACGGCGGGACGGAGCTTGCCATCCCCCCTTCGCCGGGCGCTTCGACACGCCCCGCGTCAGCCTCGCAAATGGGCCCCGTGCCCGACGCGAAGAGCGACGCAATGGCGCCGATCACCCCGCCGCACCCCGCTTCCGGCACGGCGGCCGTCCCGCCGTCGGCCCGGATCGGACAGCTCACCTTTCTCGACAACGCGGTGCAGGACGGCAGCGGCACCGTAAAACTGCGCGTCTCGCTCGAGAACGGCGACCGCCACTTCTGGCCGGGCCAGTTCGTTTTCGTCCGCCTGGTGCTGGACGAAGCGAAGGGCGCCGTGCTCGTGCCCGCCACTGCGATCCAGGTTGGGCAGAAGGGCCCGTTCGTGTATGAGGTGACCGACAAATCCACCTCCGAGTTGCGACCGGTGCAGCTCGGCCAGCGGCAGGGGGACATGGTCGTCATTCGGAGCGGCGTCGCCAGCGGCGAACGAGTCGTCACCGATGGGCAGATGGCCGTCATGCCCGGCTTTCCCGTTCGCGTCGATAGCGAGGATGGCGTACCGGTGACGCCACCCGCCCCGGGCGCGGCCCCGGGCGCCGTGCCCGCCAAGTCGCCGGCGGCCGCACCGGCGACCCGACCGGCGGCCATGAATGCGTTGCCCCAACTCTCCGGAAAGGGAGGTGAGTCGTGAACCTTTCCGCGCCCTTCATTCGCCTGCCGGTGATGACGACGCTGCTCACGGTGTCGGCCATTCTCTTCGGCGTGCTTTCGTACTTCTCGCTGCCGGTGAACGACCTGCCCGCCGTTGACTACCCGGTCATCCAGGTCCAGGTGAATTATCCTGGCGCCACGCCGGAGACGATGGCGAACAACGTCGCCACGCCGCTCGAGCGGCAGTTCATGCAGATCAACGGGCTGGAACTGGTCACCAGCAACAGCGGGCAGGGGCACACGGCCTTCACGCTCCAGTTCGCGCTCGACAAGAGCATCGACGCGGCCGCCACGGACGTGCAGACCGCCATCACCCAGGCCACAGGCCAGCTCCCCGTCGATCTGCCCAGCCCTCCGACCTTCAGCAAGACCAACCCCAACGATCAGCCGATCATGTACATCGGCCTGACCAGCGACAGCGTCACGGCGGGCCAGTTGTACGACTTCGCCGCCACGCAGGTCCGCCAGGGGATCAGCATCCTGCCCGGCGTCAGCCGCGTCGATGTTTATGGGACGCAATCGGCCGTCCGTATCAAGGCCGATCCCTCCGCCATGGCGATCCGCGGCATCACCGTCGATGACCTCAATGCCACTATTCGCGCCGGGACCGCCAATCTTGGGGCCGGTCAGCTCGACGGGCGAAATCGCAGCTTCCTGCTCGAGCCGCAGGGACAGCTCGATCGGGCCGAAGAGTACAACCGGCTCATTCTCAACGACAAGAACAACAACCCGGTCTATCTCCGCGACATCGCGACCGCCCGGGACACGGTGCAGGATGAGCGCGTGGACATGCGCTTCTGGGTGCGCGGCCGCACCGTGCCGTCGGCGACCGTGGTCGTGGCGGTCTTCCGTCAGGCGGGCGCCAATGCCGTACAAGTCGCGCAGGAGATTACCGACGCCGCGCCCGCCATCCAGGCGCAGCTCCCGCCGTCCGTCTGGGTGAAGAAGATTTACGATCGGTCCGAAACCATTCGGAACAGCGTGAGTGACGTCGAGGAGACGCTCGTCATCGCCTTCGCGCTGGTGGTGATCGTGATCTTCGTCTTCCTGGGTCGAGCGGCCGATACGTTGATCCCCGCCGTCGCCCTGCCGCTGTCGTTGCTGCTCACGTTCATCGTGATGCGAATGCTTGGCTATAGCCTGGACAACCTTTCGCTTATGGCGATCACGCTGGCGATCGGGTTCCTGGTGGACGACGCCATCGTCTTCCTGGAGAACACGGTTCGGCGAATGGAGAAGTTCAACGAAGTGCCGGCGGTCGCCGCCGTGAACTCGGCGAAGGAGATCAGCTTCACCATCCTGTCGATGACGGTTTCTCTGGCGGCCGTCTTCCTGCCGCTGGTGTTCATGGGAGGTTTGGTCGGCCGCATCTTCCGTGAGTTCTCGATGACGATCATCGTCGCGATCTTCGCGAGCGGGATCGTCTCGCTGACGCTGACGCCCCTCATGTGCGCCCGGCTCCTCTCCCAGCGCGGGCACGGGTCGCGGAAGACCTTCATGGAACGGATCATGGGCGGGGTCGAGCAGCGCGTGCTGGACGTCTACGGCCGCTCGCTCTGGTTCTTCCTTCGGCACCGGTGGGTGTCGGCGGTGACCTGGCTGATGTGCCTGGGGGGGACGGTCTGGCTCTTTCAGCGCGTCCCCAAGGCGTTCCTGCCCGTCGGCGACAGCTCGTTCATCCTCGGCGTGATGATCGCCGCGGAAGGCAGCTCGCCGGAGAAGATGCACGCCTATCAGAGCAAGGCCGAGAAGGTCCTCCAGGAGAACCCGGCCGTTGACATGACCTTCAGTATGACCGGGAACTCCGGCTTCCTGGCCGGGAACCAGGGGTTCCTGCTTGGGTTTCTCAAATCCCCGAAGGAACGCGCGCCGATCCAGGCCGTCGCCGGCCAGATGATGGGCGGCATTACCGGGAAACTGCCGGGGCTCATGGCCTTTCTGCAGCCGCAGCCGGTGTTGCAGATCAGCACCGGGGCCACCGCTCACCAGCAGGGGCAGTTTGCGTACGCGGTTTCAGGGATCAACCCGGCCGAGGTGAACGAGGCGTCGGAGAAGCTGATGGGCAAGCTTCGCCAGCAGATGGGGCCTGGCAAGATGTTCGCGACGGCGATCTCCGACCTCTTCAACCACACCCCGAGCCTGAAGATCGACATCCTGCGGGACCAGGCGAAGACCTACAACGTCTCAGAGACCCGCATCCTGAACCTGATCCGCAATGCCTACAGCCAGAACTACGTTTACCTGATCAAGCGGCCGAACGACCAGTACCAGGTCATCCTTGAAGTGAAGGACCAGGCCCGGAGCGACCCGGACGACCTCTCACTGCTCTACATCAAGAGCGACGACGGCGCCCGCACCATCCCCCTGAACGCCGTGGCGAAGTGGACGCCGTCGCTGGGGCCGCAGTCGGTGAACCACCTGAACCAGTTCACGGCCGTCACGATCAACTTCAACCTGAACCCAGGCGTGGCGATCGGCGACGCGACGAAGTACATTGAGGCGGCCGCCAAGGACATCCTCCCCGCTTCGATGCGCGGCAGCTTGCAGGGCGAGGCGCTGACCTTCCGCGACACCGTCAGCAGCCTGATCACGCTGATGATCCTCGCGGTCTTCGTGATGTACGTCATCCTCGGCGTGTTGTACGAGAGCTACCTTCATCCGATCACGGTTCTCTCATCGTTGCCGGTGGCGCTGGTGGGCGGGCTGGCGACGCTTTACCTGTTCGGCTCGGAGGCGTCGCTCTACGCGTTCATCGGCATGTTCATGCTGATGGGGATCGTGAAGAAGAACGGGATCATGATCGTCGATTTCGCACTGCAGCGGATCAGCGAAGGTCAGACGGCGCCGCAGGCGATCCACGACGCCAGCATGGACCGCTTCCGCCCGATCATCATGACCACGCTGGCGGCGATCATGGGCGCCATCCCCATCGCCCTGAAGTTCGGCGCTGATGGCGAAAGCCGCCAGCCGCTGGGCCTGGTGATCATCGGCGGCCTGGTCGTCAGCCAGTTCATCACGCTTTACGTGACCCCCGCGATCTATCTGTACCTGGAGGACTTTCAGGAGAAGGTGCTCGACAGGACCAGCTTCTTCCGATCGAGCCGCACGAGCCACGCCGTGCCCGGCGACCGCCCCCTCGCCGCCCGCCAACCCCTCCGCGCCCTCGCGGCGAACGGCGACGGCCGCTAAGAAAGGGGAGACTCCCCGTTTCGCTGCTTCCGAAACGGGGAGCCTCCCTATTTCACCGGCGTAATGACGATGAAGTCCAGCTTGTTGTTCAGGGCGGCGGCCGCACTGGTCAGGGTCAGACGCCCGTCGGCGATATTCACCGTCGAGGTCCCTTCCACAAAGTGATGTTTCGCGGTTGCCTTACCGCTGACGATGAGCTTCCCTTCGGCGTTGATCTGGTAGTTCCCCGCGATCGACCCGGCGTCGCCAGCCACGATGCGCACCTTGTACTTCCCGTTCGCCAGGGCGATCTCCCACTTGCCGCCCGCCCCCGCGTTGGCCAGTGGGATGAAGGTGTCATACCGCTGATCGGCCAGCAGGTGCCGGTCCACCGCCGACGCCGAGACGTCGGAGTTCCAGCCGTACGCGTACCCGCCGCCGCGATTGCCAAACGTAAGGCCGGAATCGGTCTTGTACCGCGGGGTCGGGCCATCCTTCGACGGCTGGAAGTTGATCCGGATCGCCCCGCCCGCGGCCGCCGGCTTCTTTACCGCGACGATCGTCCCCGTCCCCGTGCCGTAACGGATCTGGCCGTTCGTCGGGTTGCTCAGCTTTACGGTAAACGTCTCATCGGCGTCGCCGTTGGGGTCGCCCTTCACGGGGACCGTGATCGTCAGCTTTGAAACATTAGGCTTGAACGTCAGTTTGCCGCTTTCGGCGGTGTAGTCGGTGCCGGCCTTGGCGGTGCCGTTGGCCGTGGCGAACTTGACCGTTGTCGCGGCCGCGAGATAGCCGGTGCGCTTCACCGTGAAAACAAAATCGGTCGTCCCCGTCTTGCTGTCGGTCATCTTTACATCGCTGATGCGCAGGTTCGCATGGCCGCCGCCGGGCAGGCCGGCGCCCCCTTGCCCAGTCGGTGTGGGGGTCGGCGTCGGGGTTCCGGTTGGGCCGACGACGCCGCCGCCGCCGAAGTTCACCGGGAAAGGCCCGTTCTGGTCATAGGCGAAGGTGTCGAGCGTTGAGGAGTTGTTGTCGGGGAACGGGTCCTGCGCCGGGTCGGCCGGCGCGGCGTTCACCGTGTTCTCAAGCGTGCCGACCGCGGTTGACTTGATCGTGACCTTGATCGTCGCCGAAGCACCGTCGGCGAGGTCGCCGAGGGCGACGTCAACCTGCCCCGCCGTCGATGTGTTGACCGTCCCCTGGCTCGCGGTGGCCGAAACCAGGCTGACTCCCGCCGGCAGCAAGTCTGTCAGGGTTACGCCGTTGGCGGTATCGGGGCCATTGTTGGTCACGGTGATATCGAACGTGAGGTCATCCCCCACCTTTGCATACCACGGCGTGGCGGTCTGAGTCACCGCCAGCTCAGCCCCCGTCGCGCCGACGATGGCCGTTGCGCTGCTGGCATAGCTGTTGGAGTAGTCGGAGTTGATCGATGACGTGGAGACAGAGGCCCAGTTGTTCGCATTCCCGTAATTCTTTGCTTTAACTGTCAATGTGATTGTCACCGTCTCGCCAGGCGCCACATCCCCGATGTTCACGGTGATGCCGTTCTGCCCGACGTTTGAGATGACGCCCGGCGTCGGGGCCGCGTTCAACCCCGAGGTGTCAACCGTCCCCTTGCTCGTAGAAGCCGACACGAACGACGCGCCGTCCGGCAGGCTGTCGATCAGCGCGACATTCGACGCCGTCCCCTGGCCGCTGTTGGTGACGGTCACGGCATAGGTGAGGTTGGAATTGATGACCGCCGTGGTCGGCGCGGAGACGGAAACGCCGACGTCGGCCGTCAGTTGATCCGCGACGTCTACGCCGTCGCCCGCGCCGTTGGAAACGGCGAGGTCGATCCCGCCATCGCCATTAAAATCGGCGGCCGCCACGCCCGCCGGGCCGCTCCCGAGCTTAACCGTGCTGCTGGAGAAGCGGCCGTCGGCGCCGCCCTGGACGATCGTCACCGTGTTCGAGCCGGCGTTGGAGACAATGAGGTCATCAGTGCCGCCGTTCCCAAGCTGGGCTGTCGTGATGGCCGACGGCCCCGCGCCAACGGAAATGGCGACCGGAGCGGCGAAAGTGCCGTCACCGCTGAGATAGCCCCCGCTGGAAGCGCCGCCAGAGGAGCCGGTGCCAGAGGAGCCGGTGCCAGAGGAGCCGGTGCCAGAGGAGCCGGATCCCGTCGAAACGGCACCGCCGTTGACGACCCCAATCGCGACGGCGGTTGCCGAGAGAGGCGCCCCGCCGACCGGGGAAGGTTGCGGCACAGGCGTGGGGGCCGGCGGGTAAATCAAGATCGGGCCGCCACCGCTCCCGGGGGACTGTTGGGCTCCGTTCCCAAGCAGGACGTTGACGCTGTTGCTGCCCGGATTGGTCACCGCGATGTCGGTGACGCCGTCCCCGTTCAGGTCGCCGGTCGCGATGGCGGCCGCCCCTGCGCCCGCGGCGAAGGCGGTCGCCGTGCCGAACGTGCCGTCGCCGTTCCCCAGAGCCACGTCCACCTTTCCCCCCGCCGGGTCGGTAACGGCGAGGTCGTCGCTCCCGTCGGCGTTAAAGTCGCCGACCGCCACGCCGGCGAACGAGCCGCCAAAGACAAGAGACGGCGCCGCGAAGGTGCCATCCCCGTTTGAGGCGATCATGTACACGCCCGTGGTGGATGTGACGGCAACGTCGCTGTTGCCATCGCCGTTGAAGTCGCCTACCGCAATCCCTGTGAGCGTGCCGGGGATGCTGCCGGCGGCCGTCGAGACCTTCGTGAACGCACCAGTTCCGTCCCCCAGGAGGAAGGTCACAGTCCCGTCGCCCGCGTTGGCGGTGGCGATGTCCGACTCGCCGTCGCTGTTGAAGTCGCCGGTCACCGCGGCGACCGGGCCGGCGCCGGTGGTCAGGTTGTGGGGTGAACCGAAGGCGCCGTTCCCGTCATTCAGCAGAAGCGAGACGCTGTTGCCGCCGGGGTGGGCCACAACCAGGTCGGGGCTGCCGTCGTCGTTAAAGTCATCGGTGGCCACGGCGCCTGGAGTCGCCCCGGCCGCGTAGTGGGTGGCGCCGCCGAACGCTGTGGCGCTGAGGCAAATCCGCCCCTCGAGGATCTCGACCGCCGCCACCGCATGCGCGATCGCTTCCCGCGCGGCGATGGTGGGACGCCGCTTGGAGCCGATGAAGCGTCGAATGCGTGTACCGACAGCCGCCAGATCGTTCGCGTTCCGTGACATGAAGCCCTCTACTTTGTGAAATGCCCGATTTGACGACCCAGAGATAGGCAAATCCCCGCGCCCGCACAGCCCTGCGCCCGCGCCTTCTCCACCCGGCAGCGCTCGACGCCTGCCGCGTAGCCGACTTTGATCGACGTTACGTCTCTAGGATCGGTGCCGCAAGCAGTTTCATTTCAGCTTTCTGCCGAATTACGATTATTTGCTTCCCGATAAGTCACGTTCCACTGGAAACGTGTAGACGCCGTCATAATGTCGTCCGCGAAACCGTTTGGGCTCATAGCGCTATCGCCGCGCTCGGCGTCTGCCCGCCGACCTGACGCGCCTCGGCGCAACAAGTCCAGCCGGCGAGGCTTCTTGAGCGTCGTTCACAGAGCGTTGACGCCTCTTGGACGACGCGGGCCCATCCGCTAAGGTAGCCCCTCCATCGGTTTTGCGGCGGGGCCGGCGGCGGGCAGTTGGCTCGGGTCGTCCGGGTGGCTGCTTGCAGCGGCCGTTCTGGCGGCCGCCGGCGAACGATCATTCGGCAGACCTATAAGGCTTTATGTCCACTCCCACGAAGGATAAACCCGCCTCCCCCGCCGCCGGCCAGCCCAAGGGCGAAAAGAACCCCTATAAGGAGACGCTCAACCTCCCGCAGACCGACTTTCCAATGCAGGCGAACCTCACCGCCAATGAGCCCGCCCGCCTGTCGCGATGGAAAGAAGCCCGGCTCTACGAGAAGCTCCAAACCTCCGCTCGGCATACCCGCGGCACCTGGGTTCTGCACGATGGCCCGCCGTTCGCCAATGGCGACATCCATATCGGCCACCTGATCAACAAGACCCTCAAGGATGTGATCCTCCGATTTCGCTCCATGCAGGGGCATCGCACGCCCTACGTGCCCGGGTGGGACTGCCACGGGCTGCCGATCGAGCACAAAATCCAGGAGGAGATCAAGAAAGAAGGGAAGAACCTCCGCGACTTGTCGGTTGTGGACGTGCGGAGGCGATGCTTCGCCTACGCGGAGAAATATGCCGAACTTCAGTCCGAGCAGTTCCAGCGGCTCGGCATCCTCGGGGAGTGGCAGAACCCCTACCTGACCCTCAAGCCGGAGTATGAGGCCGACACGCTGGAAGTCTTCGCGCGCTTTGTGGCCGCGGGGCTGGTTTACAAGAAACTCAAGCCTGTCCCCTGGTCGGTCGCCAATCAGACGGCGCTGGCCGATGCCGAATTGGAATATCAGGACGTCACCGACCCGAGCGTCTTCGTCGAGTTCGCCGTCGCCACCCAGACCGAGCACGGCCCCGACCTGCACCTGCTCGTCTGGACGACCACGCCCTGGACGCTCCCGGCGAACCTGGCGGTCGCCGTGAACCCCGACGTCGCCTACGCGGTCGTCCGGTATGACCGGGCCGGCGTCACCCGGGCGGGCGTGGTGGCCGAGGCGCTCGTCGAGACGCTCTTTACGGCGAACAAAGAAGTCGGCCGCTTCCAGAAGGTCGCCACGGTCGCCGGGAAAGACCTGCTCGGCTGGGAGTACGGGCACCCGTTCATCGACCGACGCGGCCGCGTCGTCGCCGCCGACTACGTGACCACCACCGACGGCACCGGCCTGGTTCACACCGCGCCCGGCCATGGCGAAGACGACTACGAAACCGGCATCCGCGAAGGGTTGGACGTCTACAGCCCCGTCCTGGCCAACGGCCGCTTCGATGAGACCGTGCCGGGGTTCATCCGCGGCAAGACGACCAAGGAGGGGAACGGGCTGATCACCGCCGAGCTTCGCCAGCGGAACGTCCTTTTTGCGGAGCGGCCGGTGCTCCACAGCTACCCGCACGATTGGCGCAGCCGCACGCCGATCATCTTCCGCGCCACCGAGCAGTGGTTCGTGGCGATGGACAAACGTTATCTACTGCCGGACGAGCTCGTCCAGCCGCCGGCGAAGACCCTCCGTGAGCGTGCCATCCGCCAGGTTGGCGGCAACTGGCACAAGATGCTGGATACCCCGGCAAACGAGGCAGCCGACAGGAAGCGTGCTCGCGTCGAAGACTACCTGAAAGAGGACCGGCGGAAGCTCGACGCTTCGGCGTCCCCCACTGTCACCTTCATCCCCGCCTGGGGCCAGAGCCGCCTGACCGGCATGCTCGACAGCCGCCCCGACTGGTGCATCTCCCGCCAGCGCGCTTGGGGGTTGCCGATCCCGGTCTTCTACAACGAGCAAGGGAAGGCACTGCTCACGCCAGGGTCGGTTCGGGCGGTCTCGCGGCATTTCCGCGAGCACGGCTCGGAAGCCTGGTTTACCACGCCCGCTGCGCAACTCTTAGGGGCTGACTTCGCCTACCCGCCTGGCTTCGACGCCGCGACGCTCCGCAAAGAGACCGACATCTTCGACGTCTGGTTCGAAAGCGGCAGCTCCTGGCACGCCGTCCTGCAGAGCCGCTCGTACCTGCACTTCCCGGCCGATCTCTATCTCGAAGGGTCCGACCAGCATCGCGGCTGGTTCCAGCTCTCGCTCCTGCCGAGCCTGGGCGCGACGGGTCAGGCGCCGTTCAAACAGGTGTTGACGCACGGCTTCGTCGTCAAGCCCGACGGCACAAAGGTGAGCAAGAGCGACCCGGAATACGTCAAGGCGGTTGACGAGATCAATCGCCACGGCGCCGATCTGCTCCGCCTCTGGGCCAGCAGCGTTGACTACCAGGGCGACATCCCGACCAGCCCCAAGGCCATCCAGGAGTTTGGCGACAAGTACCGCAAGATCCGCAATACCGTCCGCTACCTCCTGTCAAACCTGTACGACTTTGACCCGCGGCCGGACAGTCTGCCGATCCCGCCCAACAGCCTCGACGGCTGGGCGGCCGCCGAGCTGGATCAACTGATCATCGACGTTCGCGAGGCGTACGACGCGTACCAGCTCCACCGCGTCTTCCGCCTGCTGCACGATTTCTGCTCAGTGCAGATCAGCGCCGTCTACGGCAACGCGATGAAAGACCGGCTCTACTGCGAGCCCGTCACTTCCCCCCTCCGCCGGCGCTGCCAGACGGTGATGCACAGGATGGTTGTCGCCCTAACCAAGCTGCTCGCCCCGATCCTGGTCTTCACGGCCGACGAGGCGTGGGAGTTCATCACCCACAAGCCGCACGAGGACGTCGATCTCCCCAGCGTGCATCTGGCCCTTCTCCCCGAGCCGTCGCCCAACCGACCCTCGGAGGAGCAGAAGCTTGAATGGAAGCAACTGATGGCGTTGCGCGATGACGCCCTTGGCCAGATCGACAAGCTGACCCGGCAGATCGGCAAGTACAAGGCGCTGGACGCGGAAGTGATCTATCAGGTGAAGGACGAAGCGGCCCGCGCCCGCCTCGCCGCCTACGGGTCCGACCTGGAGGACATGGTCGGCGCCGGCTGCTGGTCCTTTGGCGACAAGGCCGAAGGGGCGGCTGTCGTCGTCGAGGTGCTCGACCGGCGCGATACGTACAAAGCCTGCGCGAGAAGCTGGAAGCGCCGCCCCGACGTCGGCCGCGATGCCGAATACCCCGACCTGTCCATGCGGGATGCGGAGGCGGTCAGGGCTCGGAAGACAATTTAGCCACAGATGAAGGCAGGATGGACACGGATGAATGCACAGGCGGGATCACCGTTCGTCGCTGAGAACCGTCCCAGCGAGCCGCGACCGTGACAGACTGTCGAAAAACCCCAAAATCGTCGAAAAATGCCTCGTTTTTCGCTCGAAAACGGCGGTCGTTAGGTCGATGTTACCAGTTTTCCGACAGCCTCGTGAGGGAGCGGCCCTGAACGCGACTCAAAACGAATCTTAAACCCAAGCGGAAAGCCCATTTTCCGCTCGATCGCCGGCCGCGGCTCGCCGTCCTTCACCCCGATCCTATGTCCCCCTCGCCTCTCAAGCTCGCGGTGCTCATCTCCGGGTCGGGCACGACCTTGCAGAACCTGCTCGACCAGATCGCCATCGCGCGCCTGGATGCGCGGATCGCCGTCGTGATCGGGTCGCGGCCTGGGCTTCCGGGCCTTGAACGGGCGATCGATGCCGGCGTCCCCCACAGCGTGGTGGATCGGTCGCAGTTCCAGAATGCCGCGGAATTCAGCAGGGAGGCCTTCACCCGAATCGACGCCGCCGGCGCCGACCTCGTCTGTCTCGGCGGGTGGCTTTGCCTGCTTGAGATCCCGGCGAAGTACACCGGCCGCGTGATGAACATTCACCCCGCCCTGCTCCCCAGCTTCGGCGGCAAGGGCCTGTATGGGCGCCGCGTGCACCAGGCCGTCCTCGATCATGGGTGCAAGGTCAGCGGGTGCACGGTTCACTTCGTGGACAACGGCTACGACACCGGCCCGATCATTCTGCACGCGCCTGCCGGGTGGAGGAAGGCGACACGGCCGAGTCGCTCGCTTACCGCGTATTTGAAGAAGAGAAACTCGCGTACCCGGAGGCGATCGAACTCTATCAGGCCGGGCGATTGGCGATCGAGGGGCGACGAGTCCGCGTCCTGCCGTAGACGCGCGTCAGGGACCGGCCCGAACGCTCGCCTTCGACGGCGAATCCTCAAGGAGGGGCGTCAGTTGCGCCGGGTGTGTCTGTGAGACGACGTGGTCGCTGTCGATCGTTTCGGTGAAATAACCCCGGTCCTTCGCCCGGACGAATGACGAATAGAACGCCGCCTTCTCCAACGCTCGACCCTTCGGCACGCACAAGATGTATGTCGCCGGGATCGCCTTCGCGGCCGGGTTTTTCAGCTCTTCAACGGTCTCGAAGATCTTCGCCGACATCGGCACGGTATAGGGCGGCAGCTTCCCCGCGGCCGGAGGCCATCCGGGTGGTGGGATCATCCCCTCCTTGACCTCCCGCTTCCGCCCGCCGAGCGTCGCCACGCTCTCCCCGTCTTCCGGAAGGAACGCATCGACATAGATCAGGCACTTGATGCGATCCGGCACCTTGTGCGCCACGCCCGTAATCACCATCCCGCCGTAGCTGTGGCCCATCAGGACGACATCATGAAGGTCCTCAAACAGGATCACGTTCACGATGTCCGCAATGTGCGTGTTCAAGTCCACTTCCGGGCCGGCGAGATGGACGCGCTCCCCCTGCCCGGTCAGCGTCGGCCGGTAGACGATGTGGCCGTCCTTCAGCAGGCGATCGCCAACCTTCTTCCATTCCCAGCCGCCTGCCCAGGCGCCGTGAACCAGCACATAGGTATAGCGACTATTTGGCGCCGTCCCGTCGGCAAGCCCGGGCCCCTCGCCAGGCGAGGTCGGCTCGACAGGCTGGGTCGTGCCAGGTCGAGACGTTGCCGGGCGAGTCGTTGCCGGGGGAGTCGTTGCCGGGCCGCTTGTCGGCTCGGCGGCGCCGACCAGGGTCGGAACGAGCATCAAGGCAAGAACGGCCACCACGCAGACGAACTGGTTCATGATCCAGCCTCCATTGCACGTCAAGCGGTTTGACCCTTGCCTTACCTTGCGCCGCGCCCGACAACAGCCGATCCACACTCACGCGGCCGGCCCCGCAAAAGAACGGGATCAAGGCGAACGCGAGATACACCGCCGGCGGCTGAAGCAGTGCCGCCGCTGTATCACCCCCCGGCTTGAAGAACGCATTCAACCCGCCGGTGGCCACGCCGAAGCTGATGAGCATCAGCGACGCGAGGAAGCCGCTCAATCGCGTCAGGAACCCCGCGACCAGCAGGAGGCCCAGCGTCACTTCGGCGAACGGGACGGCATGCAGGTAGATCGGACCGAACCACGCCGGCATGTAAGTGGGGACCAGCCGCGCATGCTGCGACACGAAATGCTCAACGCCCGCGTACGCGATCTTGGTCACCCCGGCATACACCAACACCACGCCGACCGGGACTCGAGCCGCCAGAAGCCCCAGCCCCATCGACGTGTCGGATTTGAGCGGATTCGCCATCGCAAGCTCCTTTGTGAAAGCCCCCCTGGTGGACACTACAGCGCTGATCGGCGGTAAGTCCGTACGAACAAGCTAAATCCGAAGCACGAAGAACCAAAGAAACCCGAACAAAGCAAAAGCGGAAACCGACTCCTCCTGCTGCTTTTGCTTGCATTCCCTCGTCTTGGCCATTTCATCGGGCCCGGATTTCGACCTTTTCCTTACGTCGCGATTTCGCGAGGTTGCATAGATAGTTGACGCCAGCCGCGACGGCCATGGGAACTCGGCCGCATCTTTATAACACGACCGCTCATCACCCAGCGCTCGGCTCAAGGCGATTCGGCATTCAGCCTTCAGCCTTCAGCATTCAGCATTCAACATTCAACATTCAGCATTCAACATTTCCCCCTTCACTTCCCCAGTTCCCGGCTGCGCCGGGCGGCCGCGTGGACGGCTTGAACGATCGCCGCCCCGACTCCCGAAGAGTCTAGATGAGTGATGGCGGCGTGCGTCGTGCCGTTGGGGCTCGTCACCTTTCGGCGCAGTTCCTCGGGCGATTCCTCGCCGCTGGTTAGCATCTTCGCCGCGCCCAGTGCCGTCTGGGCGGCAAGGCGTCTGGCTTCGTCCGGCGTCAGGCCAAGTTCTACGCCCGCTCGGATCATCTGCTCGACCAGATAGAAGAAGTAGGCGGGCCCCGATCCGCTGACGGCGGTGACGGCGTCGATCTTCTCTTCCGGCACCTCGATGACGGCGGCCGCTGACTCGAAGAGGCGGCGCGCGGTGAAGAGGTCCCCTTCGGTCGCGTGAACGCCGCGCGCGATCGCCACCATTCCCGCGCCAGCCAGCATCGGCGTGTTCGGCATGGCACGGACCACCCGCCATCGCCTCCCTCCACCAAGAATCTTCGCGATGTGCCCCGTGCTGATCCCGGCCGCGATGGAAATGAGGAGCGTATCGGGGTGCATCACCAGGCCGATCCGGTCCAGAACGGCATCCATCTGTTGCGGCTTGACGCTGAGCAGCACCACCCGCGCGCCCGGGCCGCGTCGTCGTTCGACTCGACCGCCCGAACGCCCAGCCCCTGGAAAATCGCGCGCCGATCCGGAGAGACGTCGGCCGCGATTAATTGGGATACATGGGCCTGCCTCGCCGTCAGCACACCGCGCACGATCGCTTCCGCCATGTTCCCGGCGCCGATGATTCCCAGCTCGTATCCCATTCCTCCAATTGTCAGCCGAAGTGAGAAGAGGGTCAAACGCACGGGTCCACGGTCGCGGCCGACAGTGCGGCGATCTTTGTCGGGAACGCCGACGTCCCCGTAACGCTCGGCGGAACGGGCCGACGGGGACGTCGGCGTTCCCAGGGAGTGCTTGGTGGCCCATTCCAGGCGCACGATCGTGGGTGCGCCGTGATGCCCTCCAACGTGCCAAGAAAAACACTCATACCCGCGGCCGCTCGACGAGCGGTTTTGAACAAGAGCCGATGTCGGAGAGGTCTCCGCAAAATAGAACGACCAGGAAAAGCCATCGAAGGCGTTCCCTGGTCGTTAAGTTGAACCGCCGATTTTTTCCCCGACCGTTCGCTCAGCCGCCCAAAGCTTCGTGAACCGACAGCGGCGCGGTGACCACAAGCGTGCCGTTGAAGTAGCGGATGACGGCCGTCCCGCCGTTGTCACGCCAGATGTCGGGCTGGATCGTCGAGATAACGAGCTGCACAAGGGCCTCACCGCGCTGGGTCTTGGTCTTCGGGGCCTCGGCGTTGGTCGAGCTCGGGTTCTGCGCGAAGATGCCACCGCGACTCTGCCCGCCCCCACCGCCACCCGCACCACCACCGCCGCCGCTGCCACCGCCACTGTTGCTATTCGTGAGGTCGAAGCTGGGGGCGTCGGTGAAGTCCTGGACTTCCAGCAGAAGGTCTTCGACCGGGTAGACCCGGGTGTACATGATCTTGTCAGCGATCTCTTTCGTCGTGATTTCGATGACGTTGTCTTCGAGGTAGTACGTGAGCGACTCGCCGCCGCCGGCTTCGGTCAGCAGGATCTGAAGCGCCTTGCGAAGCGGGACGCTGGTCAGGCGAATATTGACTTGGGCGTCAGGGGCGACGTTGGCCGCCGCGAGCGCCTTCCAGTTGACGTTGATGTTGGCGCCGGTGACATCGCGAAGGAAATCGACAGCGTCTCCGAACGTGACGCCGGTGAACTTCAGCTCGGGGAGCGTGCGGTTCATCGCCGCTTTGCTCGAACCGGCCGCCCGTGCGACCGAAGCCGAACCGGCAACGGACAACAAGGCGGCCGCGAACATTGTGATGGCAAAACGCTTCATGATGCCTCCCTCGTTGGTGTGCGCAAACCGGGGTTCAACGGTGCGGCGAGCGATCATTGCCCGCCAGCGAACGGGCAGGATAACCGGCCGCTCTTCGCCTGTTCAACAAATTTCCGGCAATTCTGGACCGCGACCACCCCTCGCCTTGAAACCCAGAGCCCGCGGGGACAGCTTGAGAGAGGCCTTGGCAGGCTCGCCAGGGATTAGGTCGGTTCAGTTTCCTCGACGATCGGCTTGCCGGTATAAGGGTCGAACTTCGGCTGGGTTTCGACCTTCACGGCTTCGATCGGCTTGCCGGTGTAGGGATCAAACTTGGCGTCGGCCGGGGCGACGGGCAGCACGGATGCGGGCGTCGTCTGGTCGGTCACCCGCTTCGCGGGCGCTTCGACATCCACCTGCTCGATCTCCTCTTCAACACCCTTCAGGCCCTTCTTGAACTGGACAATCCCCTGCCCAAGGCTCTTGCCCACCTCAGGCAGGCGCTTTCCGAAGATCAGGAGCCCCAGCAAAGCGATGACGATCCATTCGGCCCCCATCGGGACGCCCAGCGCGAGCATGTTGGTCATGTCAAACCTCGGGTTGTTGAAGATTGTAGCAAGCAAAAGGAGGAAGCGACGCCGCGAGCGCTCCAGACGGCCTCTGCGGGGGCCTTCGCGACGTTCCCTGTGGCATCGCCCTCGATCGGGTTAGGCGTGCGTGGATTCGACCGCCTCAGGCCCCGCCGCCGTTTCAGCCTCCAGCGGCCGGCCAGTATACGGATCGAATTTCGGGGCGGGCGCCGGGAGCGACGTGGCGATCTTTCGTGGCTCGGCCGCCGTGGCCTTCGGGTCCACGATCGATGCGACATCGATCTCCCGCTGCACGTCGGTCAGGCCGCGACGGAAGTTCGCATACGCCTGCCCGACGCCCTTGCCGACTTCGGGCAACCGCTTGCCGAAAATCAACAGGCCGAAGACGGCGATGACGATCCACTCGCCACCCATGGGCATACCCCAGGCGACGGTAGACGACCTCAAAAATGACGCAAGGGGAGCAACGATCGGGAACATGCGGACTCCTTTCAGTCAGGTCGGACGTCAATCCACGTGATCCGGCCGCCCACGAACGGGGCCGGACCTGACAAGGAGCCGCATCTCAATCTCGGCTAGCGGCTATGTGTTGCCAAGTTGTACCGCCCAATCATACATCCGTTTCGCCCAGGCGCGAACCCGCCCCTTTTCGCAAAATCGTAAGGAGCGTCCGCATATCGGGCGGGAGCGGCGCGTTGAGCGTCAGGCTCTGGAGCGTGATCGGGTGAACGAAAGTGATCTCGTAGGCATGCAGCGCCTGGCGTTCGAGGCGGAAATCGCCGTCGGCGAAGACGCGCCCTCCGTACATCGTATCCCCGACGATCGAATGCCCAAGGACCGACAGGTGAACGCGCAACTGGTGCGTTCGCCCAGTCTTAGGCCCCAGCTTGATCAGGCTGAACTTGTCCGGGGGGAGCGGGTTCTTCCGGTCGGCCGGCAACGCGCCTGGCTGCAGATGCTCGGGCGCGACCGCCGGGAACGTTTCCAGTACGTCGTACCGGGTGATCGCCGGCTTACCGCCGTTCTCGACCTTTCGCGCCGCCTGCTTTTCGCGGACGAACCGGTCCGTGCCGATCGGCATGTCGATGACGTCCGATAACAGTTCGGGGATCCCGTGCGCGACCGCCATGTACGTCTTCTGGATCGTTCGATTCTCAAACTGCCGGGCGACGCGCCAGTGGGCCTCGTCGCTCTTGGCGACGAGCATGATGCCGGTCGTGTTGCGGTCCAGCCGGTGGAGAATGCCCGGCCGCCAGTCGCCGTTGAGGGTGCTCCAGGTCTTGCCGTAGTGGATGAGGCCATTGACCAAGGTGCCCGTCCACGTCCCCCGCGCCGGGTGGACCATCAGGTTGGCCTGCTTGTTCAATGCGAGAAGGTGGTCGTCTTCATAGATGATCTCAAGCGGGATGTCCTCGGGGACAATTTCGTTGACCGGCTCCGGTGGAGCGGCCATCTCAATCTCGTCGCCGTCCCGCGGATGATACGACGATTTTGTCGTCTTCCCGTTGACCTTCACCAGCCCGTCGTCGATCAGCCGCTGCACGCCGTTGCGGCTCAGGTACCCCACCCGATCGACAAGGTACTGGTCGATCCGGCGAACCAGGTTCTTGGTCACCCTCCAGCGAAAGTGCTCCACATCCGCTTCATCCGGCGCGCCGTCCTGGATGAGCTGCTCCTCCTCCGAGAGATGCAGGCGCTCGGCGGCCTGCACTTCGGCCTTCTCGGCCGCTTCGGCCGCCCGCTTGGCCAGAGGTTTGACAGAATGCTTGCGTCGCATGAGCCGCCCGAATTTTCGCCTGCGCAGAGCCCGATATCGCCCAGGGCCGACGACGTCAAATGCAAGCCCGTCGGTCCCGCCGCACGCGTCGCTATCGTACCGGATTCGGACGCGCCCCACGCTTCGGCGAAGCGCGGGAAACGAAAAGAGGCGTGCCTATCGTTCGTGGCGACGCCCCGCCGAGACATAGGGCGTGAACGAGGCCACAGCCCGACGCGGCGTGGTTCAGGCCCTGCATGCCATTGACGACGGCCAGACCCGATGAAACGGGAACGCGAACCAACAAGCGGTGGATGAGAGCGCGAGCGGTCGTTACGGCCGGCTCGAGGGGGCCGACGCGGGGGCCCGGCGGACGGAAGGGTTGTAGTGGAGGCGCCGGTCGTCGGCGACGGCGCCTCTGGGGCCGACGTTGAACCGGACGTCGTCGCCGGCCCCGTCATCGCCGGCCCTGTCGTCGCCGGCCGCGTCTCCAGCGAGTGCAACAGGGACTGCGGGATCGACAGCGGCCCCCCATTGGCGGCCGCGAACCGCTCGCTTGCCGACAGAGCCAGCACCGCCGGCTTACGGAGCGAATCGAGCAGCTTCACCCGCTGGGCGGCCGTGTCCTTGAACACCTTGGCAACATTCCCGTCAGCGATGATCGCGTCGTAAAGCGTCTTGGCCTTACCGAAATCCTTCTGATTCTCGGCGATCGCCGCCAGCCCGAACCGGGCGGCCGCCGCGGTCTCCGGCGTCACGCCGTCCTTCTGGTCCAGCACCTCCTGATAGCTGGACGCCGCGTCGGCAAGCATGTCTTCCGGCTTATGCCTGGGCTGGAGGTCAGGCTGGGTGGTGGCATCGGGCGCTTCACCGGTCGCGACGAACTGCCAGAGCATGTCGCCCCGGAGGATCTTGGCCTGGGCGATCAACGCCCCATCGGTCGAATTGGCCAGAACGTCCTCCACGGCCTCATCCACATCACTGCGCACCCTGCCGCGCTGTTCGCTGAACTGCGAGGCGGTATACCGATAGAGCGGGAACTCAGAAAACTCCGTCAGCCGGGCCCGCGCGAGGGACAATTTCCCGCCGAAACGCTCCACCTTCAGTTCGCGGCTGCTGTAGTAGAACCGAACGAGAAAGATGACCAGCAGAACGCCCACGACGCCAAGCAGAAGCCTCGCGCCCGACTCGCGGTTGACCTTTGGCAACCCCTCGAGCCCGCTCTTCGACTTTTTCAGCACGTCCTGCCGCCGTTCCGATTTCATAGGACGCGGAAGTGTACTGAGGTCGGTAGCGCAAAGCAATTTGCGTCGCGTGAGCGATGTTGCGCCGCGTGAGCGACCGCCGCCACCCCGCCATTCGCGACGCCCCCGGCAGCGCCAGGCCGCCGCCCGATCCGGCGCCAAAACCGGCCGAAACATTGACAAGGCCCGCTGAAAATCCGACAACATCCGAAGTCACGCTACGGGGCGTAGCTCAGCTTGGCTACAGCGCCTGGTTTGGGTGCGGAAGTTGTCTCCAAAATCGAAACACGCTGAATCGCTCGGAAAAACCGAGCGATTTTGCGTTTCTGGAGGCCCCTGAAAAGCGTCTTAGAAGCCTTCAAAGGCAGATTTTGGAGACAAATTTTCCTGACTTTGAAGACAAACCGTGTCGCTTACTCACCGTCCAGAAGGCAAGGACCGCCGTCAACGCGAATCTTCTCTGGCAGAATAAGGCTCTTGTTGCCATCCGTTAGACTGTGTTGCCCCAGTCGGAACTGGAGAGTGCTATCATCGGCGTTAAATATGGAGCGTGCCCGATGGAGCAAACACCCGTGCCCAACGAACGTTGCCACTTTACCGGAGCCCAGAAGCTCGCCATCCTCCGCGAGCACCTCGTCGAGAAGGCCCCCATCTCCGACGTCTGCCAGAAGCATGACCTCCAGCCCACCCTCTTCTACCTCTGGCAGAAAAAGCTCTTCGAGGACGGCGCCGCCGTCTTCGAGACCAAGGCCGCCAGCACCCGTCAGCAGAACGCCGACGCCGAGAAGATTGCGGCCCTGCAAGCCAGGATCCAGCAGAAGAACGAAGTCCTCGCCGAACTCATGGGCGAGCACGTCGAGCTTAAAAAAAGTCTTGGCCTGATCTGAACGGCCGCTGGACCGCTCACGATCACCGCGACCAGGTCATCGACTTCGTCAACCGCTGGGCCGCCAAGACCGAGCTGCCCGCAGGCCGCTTCGTCGGCTGGCTGGGCATTTCCACCAGCAAGTTCTATGACTGGAAAGCTCGCTACGGCAAGGTCAACGAGCACAACGCCTGGGTCCCCCGCGACCACTGGCTACTCGACTGGGAGAAGCAAGCCATCCTCGACTTCGAGGCCCGCTTCCCCCTCGAAGGCTACCGCCGACTCACCTTCATGATGCTCGACGCCGACGTCGTCGCCGTCAGCCCCTCCAGCGTCTACCGTGTCCTCAAGCAGGCCGGACGCATTGACGCCTTCGACGGCTCACCCTCCCTCAAGGGCACCGGCTTCCAACAGCCCCTCAAGCCCCACCAGCATTGGCACGTCAACATCTCCTACCTCAACATCGCCGGCACCTTCTACTACCTGGCCAGCCTCCTCGACGGCATGAGCCGCTCCATCGTCCACTTCGAGATCCACGAATCGATGACCGAGCCCCAGATCGAACTGCTCCTCCAGCGGGCACGCGAGAAGTACCCCGACGCCAGGCCCCGCGTCATCTCCGACAACGGCCCCCAGTTCATCGCCAAAGACTTCAAGCAGTTCATCCGAATCTGCGGCATGACCCACGTCAGGACCTCCCCTTACTACCCCCAGAGCAACGGAAAGCTCGAACGCTTCCATAAGACCATCAAGACCGAGTGCATCCGCCCCGGCACGCCACTGTCGCTGGACGATGCCCGCCGACTCGTCGGCCAGTACGTCACCCACTACAACGCCGTCCGCCTCCACAGCGCTGTCGGCTATGTCACCCCCGCCGACATGCTCGCGGGACGGGACAAGCAGATCCACGCCGACCGCGACCTCAAGCTCAACCAGGCTCGGCAGGAACGACAGAAACGCCGCGAGGCGGACCGACCGGCCGCCTAGCTGTCACTGAAACAAGCCCCGCTTGCGACACGCCGGCCGCCTGCCGATAATCTGACCAGCCGGTGAAACGGAAGCGAGCTCCGGAGGCATCCGTCTCGCCAGGGATAACCGGCTGGGCTTGCGACGAACGAACACTACCGGGCGGAAGGCATCTCCCGCCCTCACGCCTACGGGCCGTTCAGAGCATCCCCTCATGCCTTCCTAAAATGCAACCGCCCGATGGTCAGAGTGGCTAACGCACGCACACTCGCTCTCCAGTTCAGGCTGAACCAACACACCACATCCGCCAGTTGCCGCACTACAACAGCATCTTTAAATATCTGGAAAACGGCGAACTGACCCCGATCCTTCACGCCCTCATTGCCGAGACCAGCAAGCCGCTGGCGGCGGTTGAATGCGATTTCGCGGCCGATTCATCTGGATTTGCCACGTCCCGGTTCGTCCGCTGGTTTGACCACAAGTACGGCGTCGTGAAGCAGGAGCACGATTGGGTGAAGGTCCACATCATGTGCGGCGTGAAGACGAACGTTATCACGGCTGCCGAAATCAAGGGCCGTCTGTCGCAGGATTCCCCGCTCCTGCCCGCGTTGTTCGACGCGACCGCGAAAAACTTCAATGTGGCGGAGGTTTCAGCGGACAAGGGTTACAGAAGTATTGCCAACGTGGACGCCGTTGCCGCGCACGGCGCAACGCCCTTCATCTGCTTCACGGAAGGCCACACCGGCAAGGGCGGCGGAATGTGGGCGAAGATGTTCCACTTCTTCTCGTTCAAGCAGGACGAGTTCATGTCGCATTACCACAAGCGCAGCAACGTCGAATCGACCTTCAGCATGATGAAGGCCAGGACCGGCGACTCGGTTCGGAGCAAGACGGATATCGCGATGAAGAACGAGGCGCTGTGCAAAATCCTTTGCCACAACATCTGCTGCCTGATTTCGGCGTTTCACGAACTCGGGATCGGCGCAACATTTTGGGCAGAAATGTGCCCAGCCGGCGCGCCAAGCGAGCCGGCCTACGCCGGCTGAAACAGGTTGGCTCCGGCGAATGAAACAGCGTCCCTTGCGGCCTCGCAATTGCTTCCCGACCGGCGGATTGGCGCCGGATCGTGGGCGATCATGTCGTTGATGACCCGCGCCACCGCTTCTGGTGCCCGAAGCTGAATCGTCATTCCCTTTTCAGCATGGGCCACAAGATTGCAATCCAACTCGATTGCAAAGATGCGACGGCTTCTGCGGCCGAAACGGACGGTCACGCCGTCGCGTCGCCGTTCCGTCCTTCGGTGCTCGTCGTCAAGGTAACGGAACTCGACCAAAAAACGCGGAGGATCACTTTCGCCGAGTATCCGGCCACGAATGGCGATTGGAACGTCGTGCGGGGAAGCTTGGATTTCCATCGTCACGCCGCCGATGTCCGCTTCGCGGGGGGTGTTCAGCATTGAAGAATCAAGGTCTATCCAGTCAGACATCGCATCACACCCTTTCCAGGAGCTTGCCGAGAGACCTTCCCATAAGATCGTAGGTCTTCTCTCCCAGCTTCTTGATCGACTTCGGGCTCCGGCTGTCGATAACGATTACACCCCACTCTATCCCTTTAACCCTGATCGCAATACCGCAAAAAGACCGTCCCATTATGCGATTGCGAATCATGCGGTCGCGAACCCAATCCTCCGTGCAAAAAACTTTTTTTGCGTATTCCTTGATCTTTTCATCGGTTGGATTGGCGCTCAGGTCAGGCAGATCGCTCACGATCAACGTTGAAAACGTCGCCCAAACCTTTCCCGCAAACCCTTCGGATTTGTCTGCGTCATCGGGCACAAGAAACGCAATATTGCTTTGCTGCGTCGTGTGTCCCGATCGGGCCACCGGGATCAATCGCGATCCAAAAGGGCGCTTGAAACAGCAGGGGTATTCCCACCATCGGTAATGGCGGAATAGTGTAACGCGGTGATGATGGAGATTCTCCTGCCTCTCGTCCGCAAAAACAAAATCTCGATAAGTATTCACCAAATGGTGAATCGCGCCCCATACCCAAGGCTCGCCGATTCGCTTTCGAATCAAGACGCAACCCCCTGCAACAATTCCGCAGATGGGGCCGAGAAACCACGATCGCCCTTGAATGCCGACAATCGTCGGAATCACAAACGACAGCCCAGCGGGAATTTTGGAAACGTCGGCTTTTGAAAAACTGGCAACCAACGTTCCAGCAATACCAACAGCCCATGCAATCGTGCCAATCACAAGGTATATTTTTGTTCGCAGACCGTAGCGCCGGATCATGCCGCCCCTCGTAAATTGGGTGAGGGCACTACGATACTCGAAAGCCCGTGTCGTTGCCCTTTTATTCCCTCCCCTGCCCTAAAAATCGACAGGTTGTCGCGTTTTTAAGGCAAAGCCCCCCTGCGTACATGGGAGAGGGATTGGGTTGCGGGCCCTTTCTTTCGTTCCAACGAGATAAAGGAGAAATCGCAGCGGCCGTTTCTCATCCGGCTTCTTTTTCTCCCGCTTGCTCATTCCTTCGGATTTCAAGCTTCGGATTTCAATCTGTCGCGATGTCGCGCTATACGCGTAGTGCGGTCGTTTTGCGGGCCTCGCGCCACGGCTATCCCGGTTCACCGAGGTACGCTTCGATCACTTTTGGGTCACATTGCACTTCCCGCGGCGTGCCGACCGCGATCGTTTCCCCGTGATCCAGGACCGTCAGCCGCTCGCAGATGGACATCACCAGCTTCATGTCGTGCTCAATCAGCCAGATCCCGAGCTTGAAGCGATCGCGAATGAAGCGGATCAGTTCCATCAGCTCGATCTTCTCGCGCGGGTTCATCCCGGCCGCCGGCTCGTCCAGGAGAAGGATGCGCGGATGCGTGGCCAGGGCGCGGGCGATCTCCAGGCGACGCTGATCGCCATAGGGGAGCGCGGCCGCCAACTCATTCGCGCGAGCCTCCAGCCCGAACGTCTGGAGCAGCGCCATGGCTTGCTCGCCGCACTCGGCCTCGCGCCGGGCGAAGCGGCCGGTGCGGAGCACCGCGTCCGCGAACGTGTACCCCAGGGAGCGGTTGAACCCCACGATCACGTTGTCCAGCACCGACAGCCCGCCGAAGAGGCGGATGTTCTGAAACGTTCGGGCAATCCCCAGCCGGTTCATGCGAAACGGCTTGTTCCCTGCGACATCGCGGCCGTCGAAGCGAAGCGTGCCTGTCGTCGGCCGATAAACGCCGGTCACGATGTTGAACGTCGTCGTCTTCCCCGCCCCGTTGGGCCCGATGAGGCCGACCAACTCTCCAGGGCTTAGGGCGAAATTGAAGCCCCGCAGCGCCATGAGCCCGCCGAACCGGACCGACAGATCGGAGATCCGCAGCAGCGGCCCCGCTCCGGTTGGGTCGGCTGCCGGCGCCGTTGCCGCGCTCATGGTTCCTCCGGCGCGGCGACGGCGGCCGCTAACCCGGCTGACCGGGGGTGTCGGCGCTTGCCGAACCAGAGTTCGCGGCTGCCGAGGAGGCCTGTCGGCCGCACGATCATCATCACGATCAGGAGCAGCGAATAGATGACCAGCCGCCAGTCTTCCAGGAAGCGAAGCTGCTCGGGCAGCCACGTGAGGATGATGGCCGCCAGAATTGAGCCGGTGATGCTCCCCGAGCCGCCCAGGACCACCATGACCACGATCTCGACCGAGCGCATGAACCGGAAGGAATCGGGCGTCAGGTTCCCCTGCCAGGTGGCGGAGAGGGCCCCGGCGACGCCGGCGAAGAAGGCCCCCACGGTGAAGGCGACAATTTTATACGCGGTGGTGTTCACCCCCATCGCGGCGGACGCGATTTCATCCTCACGGACGGCGAAGAAAGCCGTCCCTTTCGCGCTGCGCGACATCCGCCAGACCGTCACGATGCAGATGAGGCAACCGGCGAAGGCCCAGAAGACGTTGGTGACGATCGGGATATCGTGCAGGCCGGCGGCCCCGCCGACCCGATAACCGGTGTTCTCGGGGCCGATCCACTCGATCCGGTAGATGATGACGGCGATGATCTCGCCGAAACCGAGCGTCGCGATCGCGAGGTAGTCGCCGCGGAGTCGAAGCGTCGGCAGCCCCACGCCGAGCCCGGCGACGGCCGCCAGCGCGCCCCCCAGCAGGACGACCCCAAGGTAGATCGACACGCCGGAAAAGCCGGTCATCGCCGCTTCGCCGTGCAGGTCGGCCCAATGCCGGGTCAGGACGCCCGCCACGTACGCGCCGATCCCCATGAACCCCGCGTGCCCGAGCGAGAACTGGCCGGTGATCCCGTTGATGAGGTTCAGGCTGACCGCCAGCATGATCGCGATGCCGATTCGGATCAGCACGTCCAGAAAGTAGGGGTTTAGCCCATCCTGAATCGCCGAGCCGATGGGCCAGGCGACGCCGATCAGGAGGATCAGGATGACGTTGGCGACCCAGTACGGGACGGCCGGTCGGAAGGCGTTGTTGGCTGACGAGGGTTCAGTCATTCGATTGACGCGTCATCAAGTGCGGCCCGCGTGGCGGCTTCAGGGGGCGTTATACCTTTTCAGGGTCGTATCGGCCGAGCAGGCCGCCCGGCCGGACCATCAGGATCAGGATCAGCACGAAAAATGATGCCCCGTCGGCGAGGTTCGTGTAGGCGCTGGGGAGGATCATCCCCCGAAGCATCGTCTCGATCAGCCCCATCATCAGGCCGCCGATCACCGCGCCGGGGATACTGCCGATCCCGCCGAGCACGGCGGCGACGAAGGCCTTCAAGCCGGCTCGAATGCCCATGAGCGGCTCGATGTTGTACTGGAACGCGTCGAGCACCCCCGCGACGGCCGCCAGGGCCGAGCCCAGAACGAAGGTGAACGAGATGATCCGGTTGGTGTTGATCCCCATCAGCGACGCGGTGTCGAATCGGAACGAGACGGCGCAGAGCGCGAGCCCGGTCTTCGTCTTCAGCACGACCCAGGAAAGGGCGAGCATCAGAAAGATCGACAGCCCCAGGCTGATCAGCACGTGGTTGCTCACCGTCACCGGCGTCGCGGAGGAGCCGACGTGAAACTGAAAGACCGTCCGGGCCTCCAGCAGCTTGTCCGGCATGCGCACCGGCGTCGGGCCGAACATGTGGGGGTTCTGGAGCAGGTTCTCAAGGAAAAGCGAGACACCGATCGCGGTGATCAGTGAGACCAGCCGCGGCCGATTCCGAAGCGGCCGATAGGCGAGCAGCTCGATCAGTATCCCCAGCGCCGCGCAGGCGGCGATCGTCCCTAGGAAGACCAGGGGCAGGTCAAGCCAGACCGGAAAACCCGCCTTATCCATCGCTGTCGCCAGATACCAGGCGACGATCGCGCCGACCATGTAGACGTCGCCGTGGGCGAAGTTGATGAGCCGCAGAACCCCGTAGACCATCGTGTAGCCGAGGGCGATCAGCGCGTAGACCGCCCCCAGCGAGAGGCCGTTGATCAGTTGTTGAACGAAAAGCTGCATACCGTCGGGCCCGTTCGCGCGGCGCTCGGATGGGCGAATGAAACCCTTACCGGCAGGGAAGCGGATTCTAACCGGCGATCCTAGGAACGCCCGCCAGGTGGAAACGCCTGACCGTCACAAATCCGGTGTCAGTTCTACGGGGCGGTCGTCGGCGCGCTGGTCGTTGTGGGAGGCGCTGGTCGTCGTGGGCGCGGAGGTCGTTGTGGGCGCGGTGGCCGGCTCGGAGGGGGCGGCCGCTCCGGCGGGCTCAATCGTGTCGGCGAGCCGCGTCTTGCCGCCCTGGATCTCAAGGATCACGATCGGCTTGCGGGCATTGTGATCCGCATCGAGCGTGATCGAGCCGCCCGCGCCGGCGAAGTTCACCGTCTGGGCGATCGCGTCGCGGATCGCCTTGGGCTCGGCGCTGTTCGCCCGCTTCATTGAATCAAGCAGCACGCGGGCGGCGTCGTAACCGGTGATCGCCATCGCGTCGGGCATCTCGCCTGCGAACTTCGCCTTATAGGCGGTGATGAACTCCTGGACGCTGGGCCGCTGATCGTCGGGCGAATAGTGGTTGGTGAAAAAGCACCCGTCGCCGACCGGGCCCAGCTTCAGCGTTTCGGGGCTGTCCCACCCGTCGCCGCCGAAGAAGGGGGCTTTCAGGCCCACCTGCTGACGGGCCTGAAGCAGGATCTGAACGACGTTGGTGTAATAGCCGGGCAGGTAAACAGCGTCGGGGCCCGTCGCGGCGATCTTGGTGAGCTGGGCCTTGAAGTCTTTGTCTTCCTTGGAATAGGTTTCGTCGGCGACAATCGACCCCGATTTGGCGAACGTCTCCTTGAAGAAGTACGAAAGCTTCTTGCTGTAGTCGGAGTTGCTGCACGTGAGGACGGCGATTTTTTTCCAACCTTTTCGAATCGCGAACTGGGCCCCCACCGCTCCCTGGAAATCGTCGGTGAAGCAGACGCGGAAGACATAGTCTTTCCCCTTGGTGACGTCGGGGTTCGTGCTGGAGGGGCTGATCATCGGGATCTTCGCCTTCTCGCACACGCCGCCGCCGGCGAGGCTGTTCGTGCTCGCCACCTCGCCGAGGATCGCGCAGACGCCGTCCCGGTTGATCAGCTTCTTGACGACCGTCACCGCCTCATTCTGATCGCCGCGATCATCCTCAACGATCACGCGGACCTGTTTGCCCAGGACGCCCCCACCTTTATTGGCTTGCTCCACGGCCAGTTGAACGCCCTTGTCGGTGCTTTGCCCGAAAGTCGCCTCGCTGCCGGACATCGAACCATATTCACCAATCACGATTTCAGAAGAGGTTGCCGAGGAGCCCCCATCCTGCTTGTTGCACCCCGGACCGACAGCAAGCCCCGCCGCAACAAAGACGGCGGCCGCGGCCCACATCAAATGCCCAACGATTCGCATGAATTGCTCCCGGCCCAGCGGCCCAGCGCGACAACGCCCCGCGCCCTGTTCCCGACTCGCACGGGCGTTCTGGTTTGCGGGCGGACTCTACCCGTCGAACGGCCGAGTCGCAAGAAACGAGGCGGCTTGCCGACGACGTGGGGTGTGGCCGTCCCCGGGGGAACGCCGACGTCCCCGTTGGCTCGATCCGAAGTCCGACGCGGACGTCGGCGTTCCCAGCTCTTGCCATCCGATGATGACCACGCTCCGGCGACGCGGCTTCACCGAATCAGCACATCCGGGCGGGGCATTTCGCCCCCTTCGTACGCGCCCGTTACTTTCGGCCAATCGTCCGAGGGGGCCGTGATATGCTCGATGCCTTCAGATGTGCAGAGGATCGTGTCCTCACTTCGGAACCCAAAAACCGTCGGGTTCCAGGAGAACGCCTGGCTCTCCCGGACGATGACCGGGCTGCCGGGGGTGGCGACCGATTCGCGGATCGCGTACCCCGTTGAGCCCCCCTGGTTCTGCATTCGCCACTGATCGGTCTGGCCGTTCTCGGCGTAGGCCTCCTGAAGCCGGCGCAGCACGTCGCCCAAGGAGCGGCCGGGCCGGGTCGCGCCGATCACCGCCGCGTCAATGTTCGCGACCGCCTGCCGATTCTTCTCCATCTGCGGAGAAAGCGGATTGAAACTGACGAACCGAGTCAGGTTGCAGATGAGGCCGGCGAATTCGGCGCTGCTGGCGAGCATCACGCGGCCGTCAATCCGTTTGTCGGTCGGGGTGGGGCGGCCGAACTTTTCGATCCGCTCATCGGCCGCCACCAGCGTCATGACCGGGATGAGCCCGTGCGACCGCAGGTGGTAGTGCAGCAGCCCGGCCGCCTCCTGTTCACTTGAGCCGAATCGAAGTTCGCCACAGGCTTGCTCCACCGCGGCACGGGCGCGGGCGCCGCCTTCGCGGTAGCGTGCCAGCTCCTGCGGCGTGAGTGACCATCGGAGCGTTTTGAAGTCGTCGGGAAGGTCGCGAAGCTTGAGGTCGAACGCGGTGGAGTCGGAGGCGATGCGGCGGCCGCCCATCAACTCGATGAGCCGCGTCATCGCCGCCTTGCGGTCGTGCCAGGGGAGCGGCACCACTTCGATGCCCGTTCCGGCCAATTCCTCAAGTTGCATCCGTTCGGCGTCGGCGGAGCTGGCGAGGCAGACCCGGGTATTCTCGGTCGCCAGGATGGCGGCGACGCCGGTCGAACAGTTGTTGGCGACATGATTGTCGCGCCCGCAGGTGACCCAGGCGAAGTTCGGCCGCAACTGAAGAAGGACGCCGTCGAGTTGATAGCGGTCAAGGAACTCGGCGAGTCGCTCGAGCTTGTAGCGGGCTTCGCGATCGGGCCCGCGCTGGGCGCCGCCGTTCGTACCCGCGGGAGCGCCGGCGGCGGCGCGGGCAGGGCGTTCGGGCTTTTCTGGTCGATCGAGCTTCTCGGCCCGTTCCGCTCGTTCTGTCATGTTGGACGCCCTCTCGCCTGGAGTCACCGCCTGATCGGATATTATGAGCGCTCGCCCGCCCGCTGCCCAGCGCGGTGCCTGCCCGCTGCCCAGCGCGGTGCCTGCCCGCCGCACAGCGCGGTGCCTGCCCGCCGCGGCCGCGCCCGGGCACTGCCTCTCTTTCGCTCAAAGCGGCGGCCCGGTACATTCCCCCCGACCCTGCGGGGGCGAACGTCGTGAAGCGGGCGGGCGGCCGGCCGCCGCTCATCGGACGAGGGTGTCGAGAAACGTTTGTCGGGAGGATTGCTGCAACGAGCCGCGCCGGTAAGGAAGCCGCGCCTGGTACGCGAGCGTCAACCGCCGATTCGACAGATCAGTCGCCGATTACGGCGACTGCTTGGTCCCTGACGGTCGCGCCTCCTTGAAAGCGGTATCGTCGATAACGCGTTCTTCGACAGTCTCGTGAGCTGGGCGTCAGTGGCGGCGTGTGCCGATCGGGGGCGTTGCTCAACCGTCAACGATGGCGCTGGGCTTCCTCTTCTGGAGTTTGCATGCGACACGGGGCGTTGACGATTTGGGCGGCCGCGATGGCGATCGCCGCGTCAGGATGGTGCGTCGGTACGGCCCGCGCCGGGAAACCGTACGCCTTGGAGCTTCAGCAGGAGCCCCCCACCGCCGCCGAAGCCGACGCGGCGACGCTCGGCGCCAAATACCTCCTCTTGGACGACCAGGAGACAATCTATGCCCCGGTGCGCCCGCCCCGGCCGGATGAGGGGATCAACGACGGCGGCGTGAACTTCAATCTGAACGTCTCCTACCTGACCGCATACGTCTATCGAGGGATCGATCGAAGCAAGCACCTCGACCTGACCAGCACCGCGCGGGCGGTGGGCAATGCCGAAAATTTCCAGTTCGACGGCGAGATGGAGTTCAACCTCGGCCGCCTGCCGCATCCTTTCGTCGGGCTCTTCGTGAACGTCTTCAACAACGACCCCGTCAGCCGCTTCCAGGAAGTGCGGCCGTACCTGGGGCTCGATTGGAAGATCCGGCCGTTCGACATTTCGGTTGGCCAGATCACCTACATCTTCCCCGAGCGCGACGGCCTGAATACGCAGGAAGTCTTCGCTAAGGTTTCGTTCGACGATTCGGTGCTCTTCCACACCGCCGCGCCCATGTTCTCCCCGTACGCCTACGGGGCCTTCGACTATGACCGGTACAACGGCTACTACCTCGAGGCTGGCGTCAAGCACGACTTCGAGATCGAAGAGACGGGCATCGTCGTCACCGCAGTGGCCGATGTCGCCTATGTGACCAACAACGGGCAATTCGCGTCCTTGGTCGGCCTGACCAGCGACAGCGGCTTCCAGCACTTCGACCTCGGCCTCGTCGGGACGTACCCGCTGAACAACCTCCTCAACATCCCCAGGCGTTACGGGGAATTCGACGTTAAAGGGTATCTCTTCTACACCGACGGCATCGACAACAAGCTCCGCGCCGACACCCAAATCTGGGGCGGCATCGGCATCGGCTTCCGCTACTGACGCGGGGGAAGAAAGACTTATTGCCACAGATGAAGGCGGGATGGACACAGATAAGAGGGAAAGGTGAAGATGAAGGATGAAGGACGAAGGATGAAGGATGAACAGGAACTGCTATAGCGCGTCCCCCATTCATCCTTCACCTTCATCCTTCCGCCTTCTTCTCTTATCTGTGTTCATCTTGTCTTCATCTGTGGCAATAACGCATTTCCTCTTTGATCAGTGGCGCGTCTTTTCGATCGACATTTCGATCATTCGTCCCAGGACGGGCCATCTGAGGCGGTGCGGGTAGGCGGCTTCGCAGAAGGCGGTCCCCCGGCGGCCGTCAACCACTGCGTCGTAGACCAGCCGCATGTAGAATGGGGCCGAATCGACCAACCGGGGGTTGGAAAGCTCCAGGATCGAATCGAACCGGGCGGCCGACGGATAGGCCAGGCCGAGCGGGGTCCGCCGATCCCAGACGACGTCGCAGTGCTTGGGAGCGAGATCGATCTGCCCTTCGGGGCCGGCCGCGACGATATGCACCTCGTCCGGTAGCGATGCGTCCCGCGCTCGCGCGTAATGGAACGTCACCATTCGGTCATCAAACAGCACCCGTCCCCAGAACCACCGCTTTAATCCCGGCCCAATTGGGGCGGTGCCGTAGTTGTGGTCGTGATACCCCCTTCCGGTGAAGGCGATCTGTCGATCGGTTGCGCCGGCGTCCGATCGACTCCCGATCCGGATCGATCCTTCGACGCTACACAGCGGATCGGCGATGACCCAGTGATGATCGGCCCCGGAGAGCGCGCGGGAGAGAAAGATGCGCTCGCCCGGCTGGTGCGGGAGAATCGGGCGGAACATCAGATCGGCCGCAAGCTCCTGGCCAACATCGCGCTCGGGCCCTGGAACGTCACACGCCACGGCGTGCCGGCGAGGCGCAGGCGCAGCGTCCCGTCGGTGTCGCGGGTGAGCCGGTTCGCGCCGAGCGTCACGTCGGGCCGGTCGGGCGAAGCCGAGAAGGCCTCGGGCGGCACTTGCGTCATGAACTGCGAGAGGATCTTCCCATCTTCGTAGACGACGAAATACCCGCAAGGGAAATCCCCCGCCACCGGCGGCCGATGCCGGGTCGGCCGACGCACGAACCGCGCGTGCGCCCGCAGATAACCGGGGTGAAAGATGAACCCCTCCAGAAAGATCGCGACGATCTGGATCCGCCCGGTCGGGTCTTCGGCGTCGAAGTACCACCACTCATACCCGCCCGGCGCCCGCACCGCATGCCATCCGTCGGAGTCGGCCGGCGCAGGGTTGTAAAGAGGCAAAGTCCGCATGGGCCGATCATTGGGCGACGCAGTGACGATGGCAAGGCAATGTGGCGGGGCTTGGTAGCAGGCACACTCCGTGTGCCGTGGCCGAGTTAAAAACGGGGCCCGACCATCGGACAGCGTTTTCGCGACAGCAAGCCGAGTAGAGTGAAATGTGGTCGCTCCAGCGGGGCTACGGCCCACGGAGTGTGCCTACTACGACAAGCCCGGCGATGAACGTTCGAGCCGCGGCCGAGCCTTTGGGCACGCGGAAATCGCTCTATATTTAGGTGCCGGCGCCGGGTGCACAAAATCGCACTCGCCCCAAATTACACCATCAGACAAATTGCGGCAGCGGCCGGCCGCGACGGCGCCGCGCGACCCGCCAGGCGAGCGGGAGGCGACGGAGCTTCTGGCCCCGGGTGAGGCTGGCGCGGGCGGCGAAGATGTCATACCCGCGCCGCTCGATCTCGCCGAGGATCCCGCCGTAGATCACGGCCATTACCGCCGCCGTGAGCCGCGACCCGTCCCCTTCCAGGAAGCAGAGACCTTCCGCCCCGCGGCGGTAAAGGTCGCGGGCGCGGGCAATCTGGAACCGCATCAGCTCCCGGAATGCGTCGTTGACGATGCCGGCGTTCAGGTCGGCCTCGGAATACCTGAACCGCACCATGTCTTCCAGAGGGAGATAGATCCGCCCGCGCTCACGGTCTTCCCGAACGTCGCGCAGGATGTTGGTGAGCTGCATGGCGTTCCCCATGAGCACGGCCTGCTCCCGCGCCGAAGCGTCCGAGAGGCCGAAGACGCTGCTCATGATCAATCCCACCACCCCGGCGACGTGATAGCAATAGCGGTCCAGGGCGGCCCATGTGGCATATCGGGAGACGGTGAGGTCCATTCGGCAGCCGGCCGCCAGGTCGAGGAAGTATTGCTTGGGGATCGCGTACCGGTGAACCGTCAGTGCGAAGGCGTGCAGCGCGTGTTGGGCTTCCGATCGCTCGTCCGGCGGAGGGAGCGCGAGCCTTCGGTCGTAGATTTCATCCAGCCGGGCGTGGAAGAGGTTCAGCCGGGCATCCAGCGGCGAGGTCGGGCCGCAGACGGAGGCGGGTTGATGCGGCGGCGTTGCCGATGCGCGGGCGGCGGGGCCGGTCGTTTCGATGGCGTCGTCATCCTGATCGATCGCGTCATCGATCATTCGGCAGAAGGCGTAGACGGCATACGCGGCGTCCCGCTTGGGGCGCGGAAGGAAGTGGGAGGCGAAATAAAAACTTTTCGCGTGGCGGCGGCAGATGCGTCGAACGGCGCCGAAGCCCGCGGCGTCGGAGATGGGGTCGGGCGAGGCCGTGTCGATGGATTGGATGGGGGCGTCCATCTAAGTCACGCTGCGGGGGCGTCGCGCTGCGGGGGCGTCAAGAAGCGGCGGCCGCCGCCGGGCCGGCCGAAGGTTCGTCGAGGAAGAAAACGCGCGTGCTAAGCGAATAACCGAACAGCTCAGCGAAGCGGCCCCACCCGATCACCGTCGTCATTGCGCGCTCGATGTCTTCGGCGGTCAGCCGAATCGCCAGTTCCTCCTCGATCACGTCGCGCGGGAGCTGGTGCCCCTTCGCCTCCTTCAGCAGGTGAATGACGAACCGGAACGTCCCCAGCGTCTGAAGCTGCTGGCGGAACAGCGCCTTGCGCACGTTGATGTCCCCCGCGAGCAACTGGCGGCCCAGGTCGGTCAGGGTGACGTCGTTCCTCGGGGTGTCGAGAAGCCCGAGCATCTCGCCCGCCTTCACGACCGCCAGGGTGTGCCCGAAGTCGTAATCGGTGAGCTGGTCCACAGCGAAGACATCAATGCGGCCGCCCCGGTCCTGCACCATCTCCATCAGGCCAAAGATCTGCCCGATGTTGACGCACGGTAGCGGTTCGGGTGCGGGGACACCGCCGGGGAGCATTTCCGGAGTGGCGGCGGCCCTGACGCCTGGCTCGGGAAGGTGCTCTTTGGTGATGAAGTCGTGGATTCGCTGAACAAGTTGGAGGAAGGCGGGGCTCTGATACTCGCGGGGGTGAGGCACGTCGTTGTCGATGATCGCGCGGATGCGGCCCGGCCGCGCCGCCAGGACGACGATCCGGTCGGCGAGGAAGACGGCTTCGTCGATCAGGTGCGTGATGATCATCACGCTCTTCAGTGAGAAAGGGAGCCGAGCGCCCCCTTTGCCCTCGGGGCCCGCCGCGATGACCGCGCCGCCGGTCGCCTTCGCCCCGTCGCCGCCGCCGGACCAGAGCCGGTAGACCTCACTCCGCAGGCTCTCGGCGGTGAAGACGTCCAGGGCGCTGAACGGCTCGTCCATGCAGAGCAGCTCCGGCCCGCGGGCCAGGGCCCGGGCAATGCCCACGCGCTGCTTCATACCGCCCGACAGCTCCTTGGGGTAGGCCCCTTCGAAGCCTTCGAGGCCGACCATGTCGATGCACCGTTCGATCCGATCGGCACCCGCGTCGGGTGCCATGCCCAGGCCGTTCAGGGCGACGCGGATGTTCTGCTCGACGGTCAGCCACGGAAAGAGCGCGAAATTCTGGAAGACGATCGAGACGCCCGGATGGATGCCGACGAGCGGCTTCCCATGCGCGAGGACCTCGCCGCTGGTCGGCCGGATCAGCCCGACCATTGCCCGCAGGAGCGTGCTTTTGCCGCAGCCGGACGGGCCCAGGATCGCCAGCACCTCGCCCGGACGGACGGCAAGGCTCACGTCATCCAGAACGAGGCGGCTGCCGTCGCCGCCATAGCTGACTGACACATGCCGCGCCTCGGAGATCGGCTCGCCCGTGGGCGCTGAGGCGGCCGGCGGAAGGTCGGCCGCCGCCGGGGGGGACGCGAGGGTTGATTGCGTTGTCATCATCGTCAAGCCATTCCAGTGCCAACGTTCTGTATCGTCAGGCGTTCAGGCTGAATCGTGATTCTGCGATCCGATAGAGCCGCTTCCAGAGCACGCGGTTCAGCAGCACCACGAACAGGGCCATGGTGATCACACTGGCCGCCAGCAGCGGGAAGTTCCCTTCCGTCGTCGCATGGCTGATCGTAGAGCCGAGGCCGAAAGCGGACAGGACGGCCCCCCTGCTCACCAGGTACTCCGAGACGATCGTCGCGTTCCACGCGCCGCCGGCGGCCGTCACCAGCCCAGTGACCAGGTACGGGAAGACACTCGGAAGATAGAGCCGCTTCCAGCGCTCCCCCCTCGACATGCCGTACGCGAACGCGGCTTCTTTCAGGTCGGCGGGGATCGCGGTCGCGCCAGCGACCACGTTGAACAGAATGTACCACTGGGACCCCAGCAGCATCAGAGCCACGCACCCGATGGTGAAGGGGACATTGGCCAGGGCCAGCGCCATCGTCACCAGCGGGAAGAGCATCGGCGCCGGGAAGCTGGCAACCACCTGAATGACCGGCTGGAGCCGCTGCGACCAGCGCGGGCTCAAGCCGATGAGGATCCCCGCCGGCAACGCCCATGCGGCACCCAGGACCACCGACGCGCTGGTCCGCAGGAACGACGCCAGCAGGGCCAGGACCACATGGCCCCAATCCTCGTGCGTCTTCGGATCGGAGAGCGGAAGCGCAATTAGCAATTGGAGAAGCGACCACGCGCCCGCGACCATGCCAACGGCCAAGGCCGCCAGCGAGAACCATTTCAGGACGGTGAGCCCCAGGCTGACGATCGACGTCTGGCCGGGGGGCCTGATGTGGCCCAGCGTGCCGGCGGGCTGAGCTCCAACGGACGGGGTGCCCGAGGGCATGGGGGCCAGCTTGCGGCGGCGCTGCATCGCCCGGCCGGCGAACCCGATCATTTTAGACGCCTTCAACAGGTCCAGGGCCCAGGACCTGGGCGGGGCCTCGCCGGCGGCGTCGTCCAGCTTAAATCGGTGCGCCCACGCGACCACCGGCCGCCAGAAGAGCTGATCGACGACGATAATCATGATCGACATGGCGACGATCGCCCCAAGCATGGCGACGGTGTCGTCGCGGTTGATCGCCTCGTTCATGTACGAGCCGATCCCCGGCAGGCGGTAGTCGTGGTCCTTGAGCGTGAACGCCTCATTGACGGTGAGGAAGAACCATCCTCCCGCCATCGACATCATCGAGTTCCAGACCAGGCCGATCATCGACGCGGGGACTTCCAGGAGCGTGAAGATCTGCCAGCCGGACAGCCGCTGGATGGCGGCCGCTTCGCGTAGCGCCTGCGGGATGCCCCGCAGACTGCCGTGGAAGCTGAAGGTCATGTTCCAGACCTGGGCAGTGAAGATCATGATCACGCACGAAATTTCCAGCCCGATCTCCCGCGTTGGGAACAGATGAACCAGTGCCAGCACCAGCCCCGGAAGGAAGCCCAGGACCGGGATCGCCTGAAGCACGTCCAGCGCCGGGATCATGACGCGTTCGGCCCGATGGTTGTGAGCGGCGATCGTGCCGTAGATCAGGGTGAAGACGAGCGAGAGGATATAGGCCCCGAAGCCGCGCAGAAGGCTCATCAGCGTGTACTTGGGGAGCATCCAGAGGGAGAGGCTGATCTCCACCGTCTGCTGCAGCGGCGCGGAGACCTGGCGCGCCATCATGACCAGCGCGCCGACGAGGGCGGCCAGGCCGAGGAGGATCAGCAGCTCGATCCCGGCGCTGGCGGGCGCCTGGAGGGCTTTCTTCAGACGATCGCCGGGGAGGAGCGTCAGGGTCACAGGTTGCGCTCGCGTAGGAGGGTGCGGATGCCCCGGTTGGGCGGCCGGCGTCGGCCGCCGCGGATTTCAAGACCGATCTTGAGCATGGGCGTGAGTCTACTGTCGGCGTTTCGGGCCGCTACGTCTCGAAAATGGATTCCTGGGGGCCAAGGGGAGCGTAGGAATCGCAGGCGGGCCCCCAATTACCTGCCACTACAGCGCTACCCGTTCGTTGGGGCGCGAGCAGAACGACAAAATCCGAAGCTGGAAATCCGGAGGAACGAGAAATCGGAAAAGAAGAAACCCGAATCCAAGCGTAAACAACGATTTCCGCGTTGGTTTTATTCGAACCTCGTTGATATTTCTGCTTCGGGTTTTCTGCTTCGGGAAGGGCGGCGGGGTTAGGCCGTCAGCTTCCCTTCAATCCGGTTGACCTGTTCGGCGATGTCCGGTTCTTCGGTCACGTCGCGGGTGACGGTGCGGACGGCGTGGAGGACGGTCGTGTGGTCGCGGCCGCCGAAGTAGCCGCCGATTTCGTCAAGGCTGTACCGGGTGTGCCGCCGGGCCAGGTACATGCAGACCTGCCGGGGGAACGCGATGCTCTTGTGCCGCTTCTTGCTCTGAAGGTCGCTTACCTTGACGTTGTAGTACTCGGTGACCGATTCAATGATCTGCTGGATGGTGATCCGCCGCTGTTCACTGGTCGCCGTCTCGCCCAGCGCCGCCTTGGCCAGCTCAAGGTCGATCCGCCCCTCCTGAAGCAGCGCCATCCCCTGGATCCGGGTGATAGCCCCTTCCAGCTCGCGCGTGTTGTTATCGACCTTCGCCGCGATGTAGCAGATGACATCGTCCGGCAGGACCAGGCCCCGCATCCGCGCCTTCTTCTGAAGGATCGCCACGCGCGTCTCGTAGCAGGGCTTGTCGATCCGGGCGACCAGGCCCCAGTTGAAGCGGCTGACCAGGCGCTCCTCGAGCTCCGGGATCTCGCTCGGCGGGCAGTCGGCCGACAGAATGATCTGCTTGTGGCTCTGATAAAGCGTATTGAACGTGTGGAAGAATTCTTCCTGCGTTCGATCGCGGCCGGCGAGGAAATGGACGTCGTCGATGATCAGCAGGTCCGCGTCGCGATACCGATGGCGGAACAGGTTCATCTCCCCGTTCTCAACCGCGGTGATGAACTGATTGATGAACGAGTCGCACGAGAGGTACAGGATCCGCAGGTCCCCCTGCCGTTCGAGGACTTTCTGCGAGACGGCCTGGAGCAGATGCGTCTTGCCGAGCCCGACGCCGCCATGGATGAACAGCGGGTTGTACGCCCGGCCCGGCTGCTCGGCGACCGCCACGGCGGCCGCGTGGGGAAGGCGGTTGCAGGGGCCGGTGACAAAGTTTTCGAAGACGTAGTCCGGGTTCAGCGGGAGCGGCTGGTCCCCTTCGTTGAAGACGCCAGCCCGTGGCAGGTTGTCGCAATGGAAGCTCACCGCGACCAGACGCCCGGTGATCGCCTGCGCCGCGGCCGTGAACGGCTGCTGGCATTGGCTCTGGCAAAAGTTCAACTGCGCCGGCGTCCCCACCGTGACCTGAATGACGCCGTTGGTGAGCTGGCGCGGGGTCATCTGATCGAACCAGACCCGGTTGAGCGTGGGATGCTGAAGCCGAACCACGCCGAGCATTTTCTGCCAGTAGGTCGGGTCGAACGCGTGGGCGTCGCGGCCCGGCCCGGTCGCCCCACTGGCGTCGCGTCCGCTCCCATCGCGTCCGCCCCCATCGCGGCCGTTGGAGTCTCGGCCGTTGGCCTCGCGTCCGTTATCACGGGAATCGAGTGCGCGACGAAGCGGGTCTCGGGGAGGAGTTTGGGTCATGGCCATGTCGAGAGTGCTCTTGTGCGAAACGTTCAACGGTACAAACTGACGCCGACGAGCCCGAACCGGGTCGCTCGTCAACGGCCTCCGCCAGCGGCGACCCACGTCAGGCGTCGCTCGCCACCCACATCATCCGCGCCCCGCCAGATATGCCTTCAGAGGGGTGATCGATGAACCTACCCTGATCCGGTTTACGGCCCAAACTCTTTTTCGGCCGGTAACATCCCGGTCGTCAGACGAGCGGTTTGTCCCGGCCGCATTCCGATCCGAGCGCTTTCGATCGCGCATGATTAAACCCGCGCGGGACAGAGTTCAAGCCCGGCTTTTCAAGTAAATATGCCCAAGGCCGCGTAAGTCCAGCTTTGGCAACATCCCTCTGCCGAGCGCTCAAAATTCGTGGAAGCGTTTCATCCTTGCCGGCCGCGGCGGCACGCCGACAGTCGCCGCGCGCGGCGGGCGTTCCGTTCCCGCGATCCGCCTCACAAAATCATCGTGCCATCATCTTTCGCCCGCGTGAACAGCGGCCTTCCGTCATTGCTTCGGAGTTCGTGTTTCCGATTTCCCCTCTCGCCATCAGCGGCCGCGTTCCAGCTCATCCATCACCTGCCGGAGGTCTCCCCAAACGAGCTTGCGCGTGCTGTTGTCGGTGTACTGGCGCAACACGTACGCCGGGTGGAACGTCGGCATCAGCGGGATCCCCCGCCACCGCTGCCAGGTACCGCGAAGCCGGCTCATCGAAAGCTTCGACTGGAGCATGTGCTGGGTCGCCGGCCGCCCCAGCGTCACGATCACTTTCGGGCGGACGATCTCGAGCTGGCGCGTCAGGTACGGCGTACACGTCGCGATCTCGTCCGGCGCCGGCTCGCGATTCTGCGGCGGGCGGCATTTCACGACGTTCGCGATGTAAACCTGCTCCCGTTTCAGGCCCATCGCGCTGATCATTTTGTCGAGCAACTCGCCAGCCTGCCCGACGAAGGGCCGGCCGGAAAGGTCCTCATTCTCGCCGGGGCCTTCACCGATGAAGAACAGTTCCGCGTCGGCACTTCCTTCGCCAAAGACGGTTCGAGTCCGAGTTTCGCAGAGACGGCATCGCGTGCAGCCCCGGACCTCGCCCGTGTCCATCTCGGCCAGCCTCAGCCGCTTTTCCTCGCCGGAGAGCGCGGGCGCGGTGAATGGCTCGACGACGGGAATCGTATCGGTGCTGGTCGGCATGCCGGAACCGGCGCCGAAGAGAGGATTGGCGGTGGCCTGGGCGGAGACGTCGGCCGGGGGATTCACGGCGGCCGCGTCGTCCGGAGGTCGCTCGGAGTTCCTTCCGCGAAGATCCGATCGGGCCTCGTCCTCCGCGTCCGAAACCGCCAAGGCCGCCGGGCCGGGATGGGCCGGCACCGTCCCGCCAGCAACCGACTCGATGTGAATCGGTCCGACGTACGCTAGCCCGAAAGCCCGCTCGCTCTGGAGCCAAAGCCTAAGACGATGTCGGTCTGGGTTGGCCATGCGGATCACATCGGCATTCGCCGCAGGTCATGCTGGAGCGTCGCGAGCCCAGCGGCCGACTCCGATCGGCGATAGGCGTTGCGCGCCTTTCTCCTTCAGTTGAACACGGAGCGTTTGGCCACCGCGGCCCGGGTTGCGGCGGCCATCGTAGGGTCGGCGATCGGGCGCGACAAAGGCGCGTGAATCATTAATTTGCCCGCAACGCAAGAACGCGCTTGACGCGGGTCAAACGCGTGCGAAAATAACCTTCGAAAGCCACCCCGGCCTGCAATGGCGGGTGCCAAGAGGATCGGATCGATCCCAGCACACCGTAGCGGCCGCGGTGGCTTTCTTTTTTTCCCGCTGTTGGGCCTGTGACGCAGATCCGCCAATACGGGCTCAACGCGTGGATGGGCTTCGCCGCGACAGCCCCCGGATACCTGGTTCGCGCCGTGCGGCCGTCGCGTGTACATTCCAACCTCGACCCAATCGAAGGAGGCGCAGCGTGGCAAACGATCAAACCCTCAACACCAAGCCGCTCAAGGCGACCGATAACGCCGACAAGAGCAAGTTCCTGGGCAAGACGATCGAGCATATCGACATCACGAAGAACGCAGGCATCGTCCCCGTGGTGGAGGCGATGGCGCACATGGCCTTCAGCAGCCGCGACCTCTTTCGCGCCGCCGACATCTACGACCGCATGCTCAAGGACACCGATTGCGGCGTGATCCTGACGCTCGCCGGCTCGCTGATCAGCGCCGGGCTGAAGAAGGTCTTTGTTGACATGATCCGCAACAACATGGTGGACGCCATCGTGAGCACCGGCGCGAACATGGTCGATCAGGACTTCTTCGAAGCCCTCGGCTTCCGGCACTACGTCGCCGGGGAAGAGCTCAAGAGCGGGCTGTATGACGGCGAGCTGCGCGAGCACGCGATCGACCGCATCTACGACACGCTGATCAGCGAGGATGAGCTGCGGGTCTGCGATGAGACGACCGGCCGCATCTTCGACGAGCTGGAGCCGCGGCCGTACAGCAGCCGCGAGCTGTTCCGCGAGTTCGGCGCCTACCTGGATCGGACCGGCGGCCCCAAGTGCGCCGATTCGATCATCTACGAGGCGTACAAGAAGGAAGTCCCCATCTTCGCCCCGGCCTTCAGCGACTGCTCGGCCGGCTTCGGCCTGGTTGCGAACATCGCCGCCCGCGGCGACAGCCCGCGCATGAGCTGGGACGGCGGCAAGGATTTCTACGAAATCACCCAGCTCAAGATCAAGAACACCGACACCGGCCTGTTCATGATCGGCGGCGGCGTGCCGAAGAACTTCACCCAGGACATTGTCGTCGCCGCCGAGGTGCTCGGCCACGACGCCCCGATGCACAAGTACGCTGTTCAGGTCACCGTCGCCGACGTCCGCGACGGCGCTCTCTCCAGCAGCACGCTGAAGGAAGCCTCGAGCTGGGGGAAGGTGGACACCGTCTACGAACAGATGGTCTTCAGCGAAGCGACGCTCGCCGTCCCGCTGATCGTCGGCTACGCCTACCACAAGGGCGGCTGGAAAAACCGCCAGGCCAAGAAGTGGAGCGCCCTGCTCGAGCCCGCGACGGCCGGCGTGTGAGCGCCGCCTGCAACCTTGTAACGCGGCGATCACCGATCGAAGGTCTTGGGGCGTTTTCCTCGAGCCCTTCTTGTTGACGCGTTCCACCCTAAAAAACGGGACAGGTGCGCTTTCCGTTGACGCTTGGTCGTTGATCGCTCCGCAGATCGTTCCAGGAGGGGCGGGAGGTTCGGAAAGCGCACCTGACCCAATCCTGTTCGGCCCACCTGTTGCTGCCGGGCCGTACAGCGGACGTTTCGGGGGCCGGACCGATTTTTCGGCGGCCTCGGGCGGGGGCGGAGGTCTGGTTCAGGCTTGGGGTTTGGGTGGGTTGACCGGGCGCGGAGCATCAAGGGCGCCATGCCCCATGGGCGCACGGTCGGCCGGCAGGCACTTATTCTGTTTTTAACTTGGCGATGTGACTCGCCGCCTCGTCCTCGCTCGCCCAGCCGGCGAAGTAGAGTTGCAGCATCTCGACCGTCCGCATCGTCGGCTGCGGCCGGTCCAGAGCGTGATCAGCATGCAGGCGACGATCGCAAGGTAGACCTGAATCCGGATCCCGTTCTCCCGCCCAACGCCGTGAAGACGCAGCTCTGGATGGCGGTGATGGTTTACGTGATGGTCCATCGCCTCAAGCAGATCCACGGGCTGCCCCAGACGCCGAACGAAATCGCGCAAATCCTGAGCGTCATGCTGTTCGAGAGAACACCGATAAATCAGGCATTTTATGAACTATGGAAACAGAACGCCGACTATGAAGACCATAACCAGTTGATGCTGTTCGACTTGTGACCGGACACTACTGGACCTACATCGCCGATACAAGCCGATGACGAAACGACGGGAAAACGGGGTGTGGCCAAAGGAAATGGCCCCTTTTTCTCCCCCTCCATCCGCCCGCCTGACGCCGAGCTAATTCGGCGGGCATCGACACGGCGGAGTGCGGTCGATATCGACGACGACCGTGGGGGGGGGGAACCGAACCGTTTCATCGTGACGCTTGCAGCCGTTGGAGGGACTGATATCGAACAATCTCTTCTCGCAACTGGTTGGCGGTGCGAACGAGCGATTGCAGGCTTTCGACGCTTTCGGGGGATTGGGGGCGCGACTTCGCGCGAGCGATGTGCTCCTGCAATTCTTCGAGGAGCTTACGGGTGTTCCCCAATTCGGCTTCATTTTCGAGTTTCATAGAACCACCTCGATCACGCCTTTGGAAACTCTAGAGCGATCACGGACGAAGATCGAGTTGATGAAGAACGAATAGTCCTCTTCATTCACGACCTTAATGTCAAGAAACGGAAAGCCCTGACGAATTTCCCCGGCCGAATTGGACATAGCGGAATACGCCGCCCCCTGAAGCAGTGCGATATCGACATCCATCGGTTCGTCCCGCGCAGTCACAAAACTGCCGTTGATCAGCATCCGTGAAATGCCGGCCAGGCAACAAACGGGGAGCAACCAGTCGAGCGATTCCGCCTGCGCCTGGCGTTGTTCGTTCCCGACACCAAACCGGGCGATGACCTCGTCCAGAGTGGCGACATGCACGCCGGGCGGGAGATAGCCGAGCTCATTCAACGCTGGAATCAACAACAATACCCTAGCAATCCGTGCGAAATCCGTCCAGGGTTCAGAAGTCAGAGGACGCCAGCACGATGCAGTCATCTCGGACCCACGGGAGGCGAATGGTGTTGCTTTTTCAGGCCGCGCCTAGCACTGCGGCGCTAGTTTCGTATTTTGACGTCCGCTGCCGTGACTGCCTTTCGGCTTGATTTCGAGGTTGATTGGACTTGATCGCCTGCCGGGCCTGTTCAAGGTCCGACCCGTCGCGCAATGCGCTGAGTTCGCTTCACAGGGCCGCGCCGGATTTCGCGAAGAGCGGTTCAAAGCCATCCCCTGCCGGAGCCGCATCGCCTGATCGGCCGAAGCGGGCGGATCGCCGCTCCTTTTCACCCTTCGCCCTCCTCCTTCAGCCTTTCCCATCGTGGTATAGTCTTCGCCCTATGGCTTTAGAAGTCGGAATCGTCGGTCTTCCCAACGTCGGCAAGAGCACCCTGTTTAACGCCCTCACGGCGGCCGGTGCGCTCGCCGCGAATTACCCTTTTGCCACCATCGAGCCCAACGTCGGCGTGGTGGCCGTGCCGGACGAGCGGCTGGAAATCATCAACCAGTTCCAGAAGACGGAAAAAGTCATCCCGGCCGCCCTGCGGATCGTCGATATCGCGGGGATCGTCCGTGGCGCCAGCGCCGGCGAAGGGCTGGGCAACAAGTTCCTCACCCACATCCGCGAGGTGGACGCCATCCTGCACGTCGTCCGGTGCTTCGGCGGCGGGGACATTCTTCACGTCGAAGGCAGCGTAGACCCCCTCCGCGACATCGACACCATCGACACCGAGCTCGCCCTGGCCGACCTGGAGACGGTCAGCGGGTCGCTCGACAAGTCCGAGCGGCTCGCGCGGAGCGGCGACAAAGAAGCGATCATCCGCGCCGACATCCTTCGCCGCGCCAAGGCGCAGCTCAACGAAGGGAAGCCGGTCCGGGGCCTCGAGTTCAACCCGGAAGAGAAGAAGCTGATTAAGAGCCTCGGCCTGATCACGTCGAAGAAAGCGCTTTATGTCGCCAACGTTGACGAGGCCGACATCCACGGCAAAGGCCCGCTCGTGCAGGTCGTCCGCGAGCGGGCGGCCGCCGAGGGGGGCGTCGTCGTTCCGGTCTGCGGAAAGCTGGAGTCGGAACTGGCCGAGCTGGAGCCCGCCGACCGCAAGGAAATGCTCGCCAGCATGGACCTGACCGAGCCGGCCCTCGCTACGCTCACCCGCGAGGCCTACAAGATGCTCGGCTTGCAGAGCTATTTCACCTCCGGCCCCAAGGAAATCCGCGCTTGGACGATCCCCATCGGCGCCACCGGCCCCCAGGCGGCCGGCGTCATCCACACCGACTTCGAGAAAGCCTTCATCCGCGCCGAGGTCTACACGATCGATGACCTCAAGCAGTACAAGACCGAAGCGGCCATCAAGGCCGCCGGCAGGCTCCGAGCTGAAGGAAAGGGCTATGTGATGAAGGACGGCGATGTGGTCCACTTTCTCACCAGCGCTTGAGCCGGTATTTCTGAAAGGGGAAACCGATGAAGATTCCGTTCCTTGGCCGAGCGGGGTTGGTAGCCCTGTTCTGGTTCGCCACGCGCTGTGGCGGGGCAGGCCCGGTTGCGACCACGGCACCCTCCGAGCCGGCCGCCCCCTTGATGGCCGCCCAAGTTGCGATCACGCCCGCGGCCGATACCACTCACGCGCTCGGCCCCGTTCTGAGCGACGGGAGGATCGACTACGTCGAAGCAATCCATCAGCACTGCATGCAGGGGGTCACCCCGGAGAACAACGCGATCCTCCCGTTCGCTCGCGCCGTTGGGCCGGCCGCCTGGGAGGGCTTTTCTGGTCCGGAATGGGAACGGATCGGCGGCAAACCGCTGCCCGAATCCTCGCCCGGCTATTTCATTCCATGGGAGCGGTTCATCGAGGGGACGAAGCTTGAGGTGGAGCCCGCGGCGGCCGACCTGCCGACGAAATTGGCTCGGTCGGCGTGGTCGGCGGAGCAGTACCCGGAAGCGGCGAAGTGGCTCAAGGCGAATGACGGTGCGCTGGCTATGGTCGTTGAAGCGGCGTCGAAGCCACGCCTTGCCTTACCCGTCGTTCGCAAGCCCGGGCAGGCGTTTCTCCAGTCCATCCACGGGCCGTACACGTCTCAACGTCAAGTCTCGGTGGCCCTTGCGGCGCGATCGCTTCTTCGCCTTTCGGCCGGCGACGCGGACGGCTTCACAAATGATCTGGCGTCAGCCCACCGGCTGGCGAACCTGATGCGGCAGCAACCGGTCTTCGTTGCCCAACTGGTCGCGGAGGGGACTGACGAGGTCGTTGCGAACGCGGTCTGTGCGGCGGCCGCGATGGGCAAACTGACGGCGGCGCAGGCCAACGCGACCCATCGCGGGCTTGCCGCCGGTGAACCGCTTCGCTGCTACGCGGCCGCTTTCGACATCGGAGAACGTTACGTCGCCCTCGACTCTTTGCAAATCGTCGCGGCCACTCCCGGGGCTTCGCAACAGTTCGACTGGAACGCCGGGATGCGCCGCATGAACGCCTGGTATGACCGATTGTCGGCCGCCATGGCTCTTCCGACGCTCGCCCGACGACGCGCGGAGATCATGGCTGCCGGAAAAGACTTCGAACGTGCGATCGACGAGAAGCAGCGCTCGACCCCGTACCTGATGCGGGCCGATGAGCGGATCATGGTGATGCTCTCGCCAATCAGCAACATTACTTATGTCGGCATCTCCGAGAGGGCATCGGCTCGCACATCCCTCGTGAGGATCGTGCTGGCCCTGGCAGCCTTCAAGACGGATCACGGCGCCTTCCCTGGCCATCTCTCCGACTTGGCCCCGACCTATCTGGACGCGATACCGACCGATTGGTTCGCCGACGGGCAGGAGCCAAAGTACGTGCCGACCGACAGCGGCTTCAAACTCTACAGCGTCGGATGGAATGGGAAGGACGAGGGGGGGAACCGAGACTGGAAGACCCGTGCGGACGACCTGCTGCTCCGCGTCCCGCCCGAAGGGGATGCCGCGCGATAAGTCGGCCGACACGATGCGGGAGTTTCGATCGCCGATCCTCATTTTCCCGGGGCACCGAGACTGATTTCTCACGTCAGCCCACCCGCGTTATACTCCTCCTGTTCCGCAAAGCAGCCGTAGCTCAGTTGGATAGAGCAGCGGATTTCTAATCCGCCGGTCAGTGGTTCGAATCCACTCGGCTGCGATCAGTTGCCGTGGGCACTTCCTCCGCGTCGTCATCTTTATCCCCGGGAGCGAGCATGCGTCTGCATTTGCTGTTGGCGAGCCTTTGGGCAGTGGCCTTCGCTCAAGAGTCGCGTGCGGCCGATCTGGACCTTCTCCACGTTTACGACGCCCAGCACCCCTCGTCCGACTCGCGGTTGGTGGAGCGGCATGATGTCGATCACCCGGTCGGCTTTGCGCCTGCGTTCAAGGATCGCGCCGAGTGGGAGCGGCGGGCGGCGGCGCTGCGCGAGCAGGTGCTCGTCGCCGAGGGGCTCTGGCCGATGCCGGAACGAGGGCCGCTTGAGCCAGTCATTCATGGCACGATCGATCGGGATGAGTACACGATCGAGAAGGTCTACTTCCGCAGCATGCCGGGGCACTATGTCAGCGGGAACCTGTACCGGCCGAAGGGGAAGCCGGGGCGGCTGCCGGCGGTGCTCTGCCCGCACGGGCACTGGACGAACGGCCGCCTGATCTGGAACACGGACGCGGTTTGCAAGAAGCAGATGGAATCGGGGGCCGAATCGACGATCGAAGGGGCGCGTTCCCCGCTCCAGGCCCGCTGCGCGATGCTCGCCCGGATGGGGTGCGTGGTCTTCTTCTATGACATGGTCGGTTACGCCGACAGCACCGAGATCGAGCACCGAAAGGGGTTCACCGACGCCGAGTCGATCCTGCGGCTGCAGAGCTTTATGGGCTTACAGGCGTGGAACGGCGTCCGCGCGCTCGATTTCCTGGCTTCGCTGCCGGATGTGGACCCGGCGCGCATCGCCGTCACCGGCGCCAGTGGCGGCGCCACGCAGACGCTGATCCTGGGCGCGATCGACCCGCGGCCGGCGGCCGCGTTCCCCGCCGTGATGGTCTCGATGGCGATGCAGGGCGGGTGCGTGTGCGAGAACGCGCCGCTCCTCCGGGTGAACACCAACAACGTTGAACTGGCAGCTTTATTCGCCCCCAAGCCGCTGGGGATGTCGTCGGCGAACGACTGGACGAAAGATCTGGAGACGAAGGGCCTGCCGGAGCTGAAGACGATCTATTCTCTATATGGTGCTTCCGATGACGTGGCGGCCAAACACCTCTCGTTCGAGCACAACTACAATCAGCCCAGTCGCGAGCTGATGTACAACTGGTTCAATACGCACCTGAAGCTGGGGCTGCCAGGGCCGATAAAGGAGAAGCCGTTTGTCCCGGCCTCGCCGGCGGAGCTTTCGGTATTCGACGCCGGGCACCCGCGGCCGGCCGATGCGACGGGCGCCGCTGGGGTTCGCGCCGCGATGACGGCCGCCTCGGCGGAGCAGATGGAGCGACTGGCCCGCTCGCCGGCCGAATACCGAAAGGCCCTTTCCGTCGCGCTTCGCGTGATGATGGACGCCGCGCCGGTGGCGGCGGCCGATGTGGAGGTAGCGTCGGCCGGTGAAGCGGTGCGGAAGGGGTATCGAATCGACAAAGGGGAAGTGGTCCGCCGGGGGGCCGCCGGCCGGATCCCGTGCGTCATTCTTACGCCCGCCGACTGGGGCGGCCGCCTGGTGATCTGGGCCCACCCGGAAGGGAAAGCGAGCCTGATCGGCGCCGACGGCGAGCCCGTCGCGGCCGTCCGGACGCTGCTCGACCAGAAGGCGGCGGTCCTTTGCGGCGACCTGTTCCTCACCGGTGAGTCGGTGCCCGCGGTGGGCGGCAACGGCGCCTTATCCAACTTTGCCCCAACCTACTCGCCGTCGTCAAACCCGCCGTATGCGGGCTTCCACTTCGCCTACAACCGCAGCCTGCTGGCGGAGCGCGTGAACGATCTGCTGACGCTTGTCGCCTTTGCACATCGGCGAGAAAGCGTTCAGTCGGTTGACCTCGTCGGCGTCGGCAAGGCGGGCCCGTGGGCGCTGTGCGCCCGAGCGCTGGCTGGCGAGGGAGTGGGCCGCGCGGCGATCGATCTGAACGGGTTTGACTTTGACCAAGTGAAGGAGGCGTCGGACGAGATGATGCTCCCGGGGGCCCTGAAGTATGGGGGGCTGGCGGCGTTCGCGACGCTTTGCGACGGGCGTCCGACGGTCCTGGCAAACCCGGCTGGCGGAAAGGCTTGGTCGCTCCCGCTGGCGACGCCGTCAGTGACGGTTCGATCCGGGGCGACGAACGAAGTCGAACTTGCCGCGTCACTCGGAAAATAGGGTTCGCATGCGGCGGCCGGAGCAGGTTCGCACGGAAGTCGTTTCGGTGACGTTTGCGACGGCAATCTATCGACGCCTTCCTTGCGAACGCTACACGTGTCGGGAAGTCGGACGAGTGTGGGACGATCACGCGGGGCCGACCGGCCGGTGGCCCTGGCCGCGACGCCAGCCGCATTCGGGGCAGCCGGGGAGGAAGTCAAAGCCCAGGTCGTAGCCGCAACGGATGCACCGGCCTTGCCGCATACGCGACAGTTCCTTGATGAACCGCGCGGGCGTACGGGTCAGCCAGCGCCCGGCGACAAGGATGGCGGCGTAGAAGAGCGTGTCCAGCATCAGGCCGGAGGCGATCGGGCGGATCGACAATGCGGCCGCGGCGCGGTTTCCGGACGCGGCCACGACCGGGGTCGAGCCGACGAATCGGCTCCCGATTATGAGGGTCCCGGAGCCGGTCGTGGAAAACGAGGACGGGGCTGGGGTGATGATGCTATCGGTGGGCGTCAGCGTTGACCCGGTCATCCAGACGGAGCCGCTCGAAGCCGGCGCCGAGGCTCCGCCCGGGGGCGTTGCAGCGGGAAGCCCCCGGCGCGGGGCCCAGAGGCAGACGAACGGCCACCCGACCGCGTCCACGCCACGCTGTTCCGACTTGGCAGCCCCGGAGGTAATCGCGGGCCCCGGCGAAGCGAGGTTGCTCCAGGCCGGGATCAACTGATCGACGGCGAGCGAAGACGTCGCCGTGGAGTTCGGCGCGTTGCTCTGCCCGTAGAAGCTGCTCGCCCGCGCATCCGATGCCCATTGAACCCCTCCCTGCCGATCGACCAGGGCGACGGCGTCAATCTCGTTCCAGCCAGGGACTTTTTCCGAAGCGAGGTAAAGTCGGATGCGACGGGTCGGCGCTGATGTCGCCAGGGGGATGTCCGACGTCCCCATCGGAGCGGTGACGGGCGTCGGGTCCTGCCCGCGCCAGGCCTCGATCTCGCCGCCGGCGGCGTCAAAGATCGTGACACGGTCAACGGCCCCGGGTTTGTCGGTCTCGACGACGCGGACGGCCGCCGGAATAACCGCCGTGGGGTAATCAAGTTCGAGCCACTCGCCAGGAGCGTCCTGCGCCTGGGTGGCCCAGGCGGTCGGCTTATCGCCGGGGCCGACGGAATCGGGCGGGCCTGTCGCCTGCCGGGGGCTCCAGCTCAACCCGATCGTTCGATCGACCTCCACGGCCAGGGCGCCGGGTCGCTCCCATCGCGTCACGCTGATCGCCGTCTCCCCCGATGTGAATTCCGCGGTTTGCGGCGTGGCGATGAGCGAGTCGAGCCCGATCGCGAAGATTGCCAGGGCGACGGCGATGGAGGCGCCCATCCCCAGAGCCAGGAAGAGCATCAGCCGAGCCGCCCGGGCCCGCCACCGTCGCAAGGGCTTCTTCTCGGTCATCAATGCCTCCGGCGTCGGGTGCGCCCTGCCTCGTCTGACGCGCGACCCTGCTGAAAGTTCGCGGGCCAGTATAGCCAGCTTTCTCCCAGGGTGCGTCCGGTGGGTGCATAGGGAAGGCGGCCCGGAGCGATGTCGAAAAACCTTCTGTCGATCGAACGGCATCAAACGAGCCGCGCCCGTAAGGAAGCGGGCAGTCGTGATACTCGGCGACTGAGATGTTGGATGGGCGGTTGATGCCCGCCTGCGGCGGGCCCCGCTTCCTTACGGGCGCGGCTCGTTGCATGCGCGGGTGGCTCGGTGGCTGTTCGTTACGGCACACCCGTCGTCATTGGCGAGCTCGCGAAACGCGGCGAGCCGACCCGTGCTGCTCGCAGGTCGGCTCGCCGTCTTCATCCGTCGATCTATCTGTGCCTTCCGCGCAATCAGAAGTTGTAGAACGCATCGACCGCGAACGTCCATTGGTCGTGCTTCGACGCGTTGTCGAAGTAGTGTTCATCCGAGTAATCGAATCGCACTTCCGGTCGGACCTTGAACCCCGAACCCAGCTTGTCATTGGGGAACGGCGTGATTGTCAGGCCGACCGTCGCCTCGTAGAGCGTCTGGGAAAGGCCCGTCGTGTACCCGTCCTGATCTCGATACCACTCCAGGCGGCCGGCCACGCTGACCTGGTCGTTCAGCTTCTGGATCACATAGCCTGACACGCCGTACCACAGAGCATCGCCCGTGCTGGGGGCGTTGGTGGCGATGCGGGCGCCGGACTCGTACCCGAAGACGCCGTCGAACAGCACCGACGTGGTGTCGCTCAGCGCATGGGTGAGGGTTACGTCGATCACCGTTCGGTAGTGATTGTTGTCCTTGTCCTGCTCGGCGCGAGATCATTGAGGCGACGAGCGTCGTGCGATCGTCAGGCGACCATTTCACGCGGCCGAAGCCGTCGATCGCGCCGTTGTTGTCCTTGATCGATTGATCCCACCCGCGCGAGATACCCGCGTCAACGCTGATCTGGTCATTGATGAGGTACGTCCCGTAAACGCCCGTGAGCGTGAAGGGCAACGCCGCGCCGAAGGTGAAGCTGTGGGAGTAGAAGACGCTTGCGTTCGGGTCGATCTGCTTGAAGTAGGTGAACTTACCCGCCCGCAGCCGCAGCCCGTTCCCGACGGGGATGGCGACATCGGCGTAGGCCTGCGTCAGGTCGAACTGTTCCTTGGGGCCGCTGAAGAAGTCATTGTTGTCGAGGATGCCGTCGGAGTGGATGAAACGGGCGTCGCCGCCGTACATCAGCTCGATGCGGCCGCCGATGTCGAACTGCTTCGCACGCGGGTCCACCAGCCGCTCGACGTTCAGCGTGAGCTGGTTCAATGTCGGTAGCTGGTTCTCCGCGTCGAACACGCGGCCGAAGTTGTTCACGCCGCCGACGCGGGGCGGGCTGTCAAAGTTGACCGTCAGCGACCCTTCGACGTGCCCGTACAGGCGGATGTGGGCGTCATCCAGCGTCGGCCCGACGCCGGCGCTGTCAAGAAGCTGCATCAGCGGGTTCCGGGCGGTCGGCTCGGAGGCGGAGACGGGCTGGCGGAGGGTGAGCGGGACGGGCGCGTCGCCCGTCGGCGGCGGTGCGACGGCATCGGCCGCCCGCGCGGACGTGCCGCCGGCGAGGGCCACGAGCGTACCGCAGGCCAGCACGGCGGTGGCAAGGGCCTGGCGGGCCGCGCGGGCCGTCGCGAAGGCGTGAGGGATGGCGGTCGATCAATGCTCATTGCGTTTCTCCTTCCCCCGCAGGGGCTGAATGGTTCCCACGACGCTCGCGGCGTCACTCCTTCGTCGCACCCGGCTCCTCGTCGCACCCGGCTCCTGCGTCCCACCCGGCGGGCCGGCTCACGATCCCGGGCACTCGGCGGCGGTTGCCAATGCGCCCCCTGAACCGTCGGGATCGGCTATCGGGCCTGAATTTCTGCTGAAATGACGCTCTGCCTCCGCTCATGTCCCAAGAGCGAGTCAGCGAAGGAGCGGGCCACGGGGTTATCGGACTCTATCGGGGCGTATCGAGTGACGCAAAACCGCCCTGTCGCGAGCTTCGCCCAAACTGCCCAAAGCTGACACCCCTCGCGGCCGATAAGCATGAAGTACGGGCTTCCGTATCGCGCCTGCCGCCCGCGTCGAACGACGCACCGGCCGGCTCTGCCCGCGCCGGCGGCGTCCCTCCCAGCGCCGCCATGGATCCAATCCCAAGATGTGAGCGAGAGGTAATCGTGAAAGTACCGCTGGCCCAGGCGTATCGTGGAGCCCCTGCCGACCCGTTTCATGCTCCGGACAATGTGGCGAGCGTGGCCGCCCGAGCGGCATCCTGCGCGGGGCGCCTGTTCGACCCGGGCGGGCGCGGGGCGGTCGTCAGGCGGCCGTGGATCGCCTCGAGCCCCGGCGGCTCCTCACCGCGGCCGCTTCCCTCTCGCCCGCGCCGACGCTCGTCCAGTCGGCCTATACGTACGACCTGACCGTGAGCTATGTCCCGGCCTCCGGCGATCCGGCGATCGACACGACGACGATCGGCACAGGCGATATCAGCATCAGCGGGCCCGGCGGTTTCACGCAGAGCGCGCCGCTGGTCGCCAGTAACGCGCCGGGCGACGGCAGCGTGACCGCCACCTACCGCGTGATCGGGCCGTCGGGGATCTTCAACGGGGCGGGTGACGGCACCTACACCGTGGCGCTGAAGGCCGGGCAGGTGACCGATGTGAACGGCACGGCGATCGCGGCGGCGACGCTTGGGAGTTTCGTGGTGAACGTCCCTTCCGTCGCGCCGATCAGCGGATCGCTCTCCGGTCCCTCGGGGCTGTCGATCGATTTTGCGCCCGTCGCCGTGGCAGCCCAGTCGGACGGCAAGGTGATCGCCGTCGGGTACGAGACCTATGCGCGGCGGGTGACCCGAACCTGGGCGAGGCGCCGGTGGTGCTCGCGCACCGCGATGTGGTGCGACGTTTCAACGCGGACGGGTCGGTCGATACGACCTTCGGCGCCGGCGGCCGCGTGACGGTCCCCGGTTCAGGGGCGGCCGACAGCACCGCGCAGGCCGTCTACGTGCAGGCGGATGGGAAGGTCCTCGTTGCCGGCGGGTCCGGCGGCCTGTCGGCCGATTTCGTCTTGAGCCGCTACAACGCGGACGGGTCGCCTGACACGGGCTTCGCGGGCGGATCGGGTCGCGTCGTCGCGAATTTCGCAACGAACTTCACCGGGGCCGATGTTGGCTACGCGATTGGAGTTCAATCCAATGGCGCGATCGTCGTCGGGGGCTCGGCGTCGCAGATGCGCTCAAACCTCGCGGTCGATACCGATCTCGGCCTGGTTCGTTTCAACGCCGATGGCAGCCGCGACACCACCTTCGGCACCGCCGGTGATGGGACCGTGGTGACTGACGTCGCTTCGGGGAGCTCGGACGCGATCGCCAGCCTGGACGTTCTTGCGGGCGACAAGATCCTCGTCGCCGGCGGCTCGAACGGCCATGCTGTCGTTGCTCGATATACGGCCAGTGGCCTGCTCGATTCAACCTTCAACGCGACGGGGATCGTGTCGCTCCCCCAGCTCGCCGGGGCGGCCGGCGGCGGCCCGGTCGGCCTTGTGCCGTTGGCCAACGGCGAAGCGCTCGTCGGCGCGTCCACCGCCGACGGCAACAATTTCGCAATCACGCGTCTCACCTCCAGCGGCAGCGTCGATCCCACGTTCGGAACGGGCGGCGTCGCAACGGCCGACTTCGGCGGGGCCGACGCGATCAACTCGCTCCTGAGCCTCCCCAACGGGCAGATCCTCGCGACCGGGGTAACCCGGGTCGGCACAACGATCCTGACCGCCCAGGCGATGTTCGGCGCGAACGGCGCGATCTTCACGCCGTTCGGGACAAACGGAGAAGTCCTTTACGATCAGATGGACACCAACGCGGCCGGCCAGGCGCCGCAGGGGTCGCAGTCGGGCGTCGCGCACACCGCCTTCGCGGCCGCCGATGCTCAGGGCGATATTTTCTTCTCGCGGGTTGACAGCGGGAACGCCGGGCGGCTGCGAGCGATCACTCTGGACTCGACCGCCCCCGTCGCGACGTTGACGGCGATCCCCACGCTCACGTCCGGCGGCTCGCCCGACCTGACGTTCACCGTCGTCTTCACGGACAACGTCGCCGTTAACGCATCGACTGTCTCGAACAATCCGACAGCCATCACCGTGACCGGCCCGAGCGGCGCGATCCCCGTCACGCTGTTGGATGTCACGCCGGTCACCCCGGATTCCCCGGTCACCGCCACGTACTCGATCAACGCGCCCAGTGGCTCATGGGGCACCGGAGACAACGGCTTGTACACCGTGGCGATAGCGGGCGGCGTCGTCGCGGACACCAGTGCGGCGAACTTCGTCGCCGGCGGCACGCTCGGGACGTTCGCGGTCGCCGTCCCAGCCCCCAGCGCCGGCGCCCCGACGGCGACGTTCACCGCCATCCCTTCCATCGACGCGGCCGGCGGGGACCACGTGAACATCGTTGTGACCTACGTCGATGACGTCGCCCTTCAGCCGGCGACGATCTCGACGTCCAACATCACAGTGACCGGGCCGGGCGGTGCGCCATTGACCGTCACCGGTCTTCAGACCCAAGGGAGCGGGCAGCTCATCACGGCGACTTATACCGTTGCCGCGCCGGGCGGCTCGTGGGCCGCTTCGGCAAACGGGGCGTACACGGTTTCGATCGCCGCGGGCTCGGTCCTCGACTCCGGGGGCACTGCCGTGGCGGCCGGCCCGGTCGGGTCCTTCGGCGTGAACATTTCCTCGGCGGACGGGACGGGTGGCACGCTGCTGGGCGAGTTCGGCCGGGTGGGCAAGAAAAAGGTGAAGCTGACTTTCACGTCCGCGGAGGGGACGGTCGTGACGCTAGGGTTGTCGAGTGGGGCCGGCTCGGCTTATTTGAACAACGGCCGCGTTGATCTGGTTCTTACCGGCGGCGGGCGTTCGCTCGGATTATCAGTCAAGTGCAAGGGTGGGACGGGCCGTCTGACGGTTGGGAACATCCGCGCCGACGGGAGCTTCTCATCGATCGACGCGAAGACGAGCGACGTGACGGGCACGATCTACACGCCCGGGAAGCTTTCCGCCATCGCGATCGGCTCGCTGGCCGGGAACATCATCGCGGGCGGCCGCATCGGAAGCGTGAGCATCGCCGGGGCCGTTTCAGGCGCGAAGATCCTGAGCGGAGCGGCGTTGGGCCCGGATGGGCTTCTGGGAGGGTCGGGCGCGGACGCCGATTCGTTCGCTGTCGGACGGATTGACAAGATCAGTATCGGGGGAGCTGTCACCGCCTCGCTCTTTGCCGCCGGGCTCGACCCTGTTGACGGCATCTTCCTCAACGGCGACGACCGCGTCCTGGGCGGGCGCGCCAGCGTGATCGGCGCCGTGACCGTTCGCGGCGGCGTTGACGGCGCGACCCGGTTCGCGGGCGGCCGCTTCGGCAAGGTTCGCCTGCCGGGGAAGGTTGCGCCCGCGACCGACCCTCGTTTTTTCGGCCTCGCCTGACGGGCGGCGGGCCGTCACCGCGCCGATCGTTGTCGTCCGATAAAACCGAGCGTTCTCGATCGCCGCAACGCTTCAGTTTCGGCTGGCAGTCTTTTGCGGCGACGGGGCTCAACCCGGCGGGCTCTGGTGTCGATTCATGCGATGGCGGCAGTCGCCAAAGGTACGGGGCCCATGCTAGAACGAGGAAGAGACGCGCCTTTGCGATGGTCTACGTGGTCGTCGCGCTGCCGATCATGATTGGCTTCTGTTCGCTCGCCGTGGATTTCGGCTACGTCCAGCTGGCCAAGTTCCAGCTTCAGCAGGTCGCTGACGCTTCGGCCCACGACTACATGGTCCTGTATAACCAGTACGGATCGACCTCGTCGGCGCAGTCCCACATTTCCACGACGAAGAACACTGTCTTCACCTTCGGGCCAGCGCCCAACGTCTCGGTCAACTGGGGGTACTGGAGCCCCAAGACGCAGACGTTCAGCGCCAGCTCCTCGACCGGCGCGGCCCGAGCGGTGCAGGTCACGGCAAGTTGCTCGAGTGCGAACAGCAACCCAATCCCGATGCTCTTCGCGTCGATCATCGGTCAGAAGAATTGCAGCGTGAGCGTCACGTCCGTCGCCGCGACGATGGGGACAAGTTCCGCGGTCTCAATCGACGCTACGCAGAACCTGTACTTCGCGGGCATGCCCTCCACGATTACCAACTCGTGGGGCGATTCGGGCACCGCCAACGCCGCGATGGAGGCCGCCAGCATCCCCGTGGTCCCCGGGACGTTCGTCACGTTCACGTCGTTCACCGGCACGACATCAGTCGTCCCGGGCACCATGCCCTACGCGGGGCCCAGCGGCGTCAGCTCGGGCTTTGGCACGGCGACGCAGCACGGCGTCAGTTGGGACGGCACCGGCACGCCAACCACCGAGAACGGGATCGCCAACGCGATCATGCCGGAAAGCTCGCTCGTGGGGCTCTTTCTCGACAATAACCGGCCCGACTCGACCGCCGCTCCCACCGCGGTGGTTGACTGGACGCAGGCGGCGCAGAAGAACCAAAACAGCTTTACGTCCCTGGCGACCAAGACGCCCTTTTACATCGGCGACGGAAAGAACGGCGCGGTGACGCAGACGTTTCAGGTCCCGCCGGGGGCGACGCGGATGTTCGTCGGGATTTGGGACGGCGTGGACTACAACAATAACGACGGGACGATCTCTGGGACGATCACCGTACAAACCAGCGTCCTGATCGTCCAGTAGCTACGAGGTTTCCGCCCCACCAGATGACCATGTTGAGCAGAGCCGCCCACCAACCCTCGGCCTTGATCGCCCGGCGACGCCGCGGCGGCGGCACGCTCGTTGAAGCGGTCCTGGTGATGAGCCTGCTCATCATGGTCTCAATGGGGGCCGCACAGTATGGCTACGCGCTTTACCTGAAGCACGCCCTCCAGGAAGCGGCCAGCGTCGCCGTGCGCGTCGCCGTCCTTCCCAATTCGACCGACGCGCAGGTGACGACCGCGGTTAACAACCAGATGGCGGCCGCGGGGTTCAGCAATCTCGCGGCGACGACAACGACTTCGCCCGCGACCATGTCCGGCGTCACCACCGGCACCTATGTGACCGTGACGGTGACCGCTTCCTGGAGCAAGGTGGGGGTGAATCCCCTTCCGGCCGGGCTCGGCGGATTTCCCGCCAATCGCACCTTCTCAGCATCAATGACGATGCTTCACGAATAAGTTCCCCCCGCGATCGCCTGCCCCATCCGCCCAGCGCGTTCCCTCTGTTCTTGCCCTTCGCAAAGCATGCGTGTGACGACAGATAGGTTGTTCCCACACCGGTCCGATCGTTTGTTCCATTACGGATTCCCGCGCCCGGAGTTGCACGCCATATCGGCTCCCCGCCCCGCGCGTCAAAGCGCGGTATAATCTGATCGTCGAAATGTCACCCGACGGCGTTTCCGCCATCGCCCGCGTTGACGAGCGGCGATGAAGGGCGCTCTGCCCGTCATGCTCCAGACTGATCTTTGGGGAGCCTCTTGCGCCGGCCGTATCGGGCGGTTGTGGCGCGGCGTCGTCTTTCGCGTGGCAAGGCAGGTGCTTCGGGCTCGAACGACGCGGCAAGAAGCGTCGTAACGATCGAAGCGGAGTGGCGGGTTGTTCCTCGGAGAAGCGAAATGCGTAGAGGGCCTAATCGGATGCTGTTGAGTCGTATCGATCGTGCGTTCTGGGGCCTCGGATGGGTCAGTGTGGGCGGGCGGGCAAGAAGGTCTCCGCGGGACGGCGTGGCGGGAGGGGCCCTGCGGCTCATCCGCTGATCGCGGCCGCCGCGGCCGCCTGGATCGAAGGGCTCGAGCAGCGAACGCTTTTCAGCACCACCGCCCTCACGCCGTCGGCCGACGCCTTCGTCGCCACCGACCCCTCCAATGCGGTCGTCGCGACGGCCAACTTCGGCGCCGACCCCTCGCTCGACGCCGGGACCAGCGGCGGCGAGACCGACGAAACGTACGTCACCTTCAACATTTCGGGCGTTAGCAGCGTCGGCAAGGCCGTCCTGCAATTGACCGGCCAATCCCTGGGCGGCTCGCCGGTCACCGTCGGCGTTTACGGCGTCGCGGACCCCGCGTGGGTCGAGGGGAACGGCACCGTCCCCGGCGGCTCGGGCACGTACGACACCGACAACAACCCCGCCGGCGAGATCACCTATGCCAATCGCCCGGCCGAAGGGGCGACGCCGCTGGCCAGCGCCGATGTCGATATTGTCAGCGCCGTCACCTCGTGGGACGTCACTTCCTACGTTCAGGCGGCCAAGCTCGCCGGAGCGACGGCCGTCAGCTTCGCCGTTAAGCCGTCCGCCGGTTCGCCGCTGGTCGTCTTCAATTCCAAGGAAGCTTCGGGCGGCGCCGGCCCGACCCTCTCGGTTGACTCGGACACGACCGCGCCCCAGGCCGTCATCACGGCGCCGGACGTCACCACGCCGACGCAGTCCGAGGTCGTCACCGTCAAGTACACGGACGATGCCGGGCTCAACGTCTCGTCGATCGACGCGAACGACATCACCGTCTCCGGGCCGCAGGGGCCGGTTTCCGTCGCATCGTTTACTGTCAACGGCTCCAACCCCTACGACGTGACCGCAACCTACACCCTCAACACGCCCGGCGGGATGTGGTCGGCGTCGCAGAACGGCCCCTACACGGTCTCGGTCGTCAACGGGCAAGTGGTGGACCTGGCAAACAACTCGGCGACGGCCACGCCCAAGGTTTTCAACGTCGCGATTAGCTCGCCCGACACGACGCCGCCGACGGCCGCCGTCGCCGCGCCAGACATCACGACCGGCGGCGCCGCCACCTCCACTTTCACAGTCACCTATTCGGACAACGTCGCGATCAAGGCTTCGACGATCGGCGTCGGCGACGTCTCGGTGGCCAAGGCTGGCGGCTCGCCGCTAACGATCACGAAGGTATCCACGGCGCCCGCGTCCGGGGACGCCTCGCAGATCATCGCCACCTATACCGTCGCCGCGCCGGGTGGATCATGGAGCTCCAGCGACAACGGGGCGTACACGATCACCGTCCCCGCCGGCGCCGTGACCGACACGAGCAACAACGGCGTCTCGGCGGCCACCGGCTCGTTCAACGTGAATATCGCGGCCGCCGACACCACGCCCCCCGCCGCCGTCATCACGACGACCGACGTGACCGCCGCCGGGGCGGCGACGGCGACCTTCACCATCACCTATACCGACAACGTCGCCGTAAAGGCGTCAACCATCGCCGTCGGCAGTGTCACGGTGGCCCGCTCCGGCGGACCGACGCTCACCGTGACCAAGGTCTCGCTCTCGACGTCCGCCAATGCCGCGACCGTCGTCGCGACCTATACCGTCGCCGCTCCCGGCGGCTCGTGGAACGCAACGGACAACGGCGCTTACACGATCTCGCTCCTCCCTGGCCAGGTGAAAGACACCTCGGGCAACGCCGTTGCCGCGCAGGCCGGAACGTTGACCGTCAACATCGGAGGCGTTGACACTGTACCCCCGACGGCCGTCATCTCACCCGTCGCCGCCATCACGGCCGGCGGCGCGGCGACGCTGCAGGTGACTGTGACCTATTCCGACAATGTCGCCGTCGCCGTGTCGAGCATCGACCCGGCCGACCTGACCGTCACCGGCCCGGCCGGCACCTTTGTCGTCTCGTCGGTGACAGTTTCTCCGTCAACCGGCAACGGAACGCCCCGGACGGCCGTCTACACGCTGATCGTCCCCGGCGGCGCTTGGAGTTCTGCCGACAATGGAACCTATACGGTCTCCGTCAAGGCCAACCAGGTCTTCGATACCGCCAACAACGCGGCCGCCGCCGTCAGCGGGCAGTTTACGGTGAACCTCCCGGCTGGCCCGGCAGTCGGCCCGACGGCGACCGTCTCTCCGATGCAGCCGATCGTCAGCAGCGGCGGCGCGACGACGAGCGTCGTTGTCACCTATCAGGACGCCGCCGGCGTGAAGGCGTCGAGCATCACGCCGGCGAGCCTTTCGGTCAGCGGCCCCGCCGGGGCGCTGACGGTGAGTAGCGTCAGCCTTTCCCCCGCCGCCGACGCCTCGTCGATCACCGCCACGTACACCGTCGCCGCTCCAGGCGGCGGCTGGTCCCCGGCGGCCAACGGGACCTACGACATCACGACCGTCGCGGGCACCGTGACTGATGTGAACGGCGTCGCGGCGACGGTCGGCACCGGGACGTTCCGGGTGAGCATCGCCCAGGCGCTCCCGGTCATTGATGCCGGCTTCAACGGTGGCAGCCCCGTCAGCAGCGGTTTTGTCACCGAGGCCTTCGCACAGGACGGCGACGGCAAAGTGCTCGTCGCGGGCCACCAGGGGGACGCTTCGACCAACACATTGCAATCCGTCCTCCAGCGGCTGAATGCCGACGGGAGCCTCGATACGTTCTTCGGCCAAAGCGGGCAGGTCATCAGCGACGTTGGGACCAACGACGCGTTCTTCGCCCTCGCCACCGACAGCAGCGGCCGCATCATCGCCGCGGGCCGGCGTGGGGCGGACGTACTGGTGAGCCGGTATCTCTCCAATGGGAAGCTGGACAAGAAATTTGGCACCCGCGGCACGGTCGTCACCGACCTGGGCGGGGCCGATGACACCGCCTACGCGATCGCGGTAGCGCCGGATGGGTCGGTCGTGATCGGCGGCGTCTCCGGCGGGCAGTACGCGTTCGCCCGCTACACAAGCCGCGGCCGCCTCGACACCCCCTTCGGGACCGGCGGCGTCAGCCTCATCTCCCCCGGGACCGGCGCGACGGGCACGATCGGCTCGATCGCCCTGGCGGCCGACGGAACAATCATCGCCGTCGGCGCCACCAGCGGCGACAGCGCTGGCGCACCCGCGGGTGTCGTCGCGCTGCGTCTCACGGCGACCGGCCAGATCGACACGACATTCGGCACCGCCGGGAAGACCACGGTGCCCGGCCTGGCGGTTCGCACCGATCTTGGCGGGATGGATCGGACTGAAAGTCTCGCACTCCAGCCGGACGGAAAGTTCGTGGTTGCCAACCGCACGGCCGCCGGCGACTTCGGCGTCGTCCGCCTGAACCTCAACGGCGCGGTGGACACGACGTTCGGCACGAACGGCCTTGCGTCCACCGATTTCGGCGGAGATGACGATGTTGACTACGTCGGTGTTCAGGCGACCGGCGAGATCTATGCCGTCGGGACCACCGACAATGGCGGGAGCGTTCAGCTTGCGGTGGCGGCGTACTCCCCGACCGGCGCCGCGCTGCCGACATTCAACGGCGGCGGGCCGTTCACCATCGCGTCAGCCGTCACCAGCGGCCACGCGATCCAGGTGGCCAGCCATGTGTACCGCGCGTTTGGCGGCCTGACGCGCGACGGCCGCCTCATCGCCGGCGTCAGTGACGAATCCCCAACCCCGACCAGCTCTTCCGTCCGCCGATTGAATGTTGTCGGCTCGGGCAGCCTCGGCTCATTCGGCGACGGCGCGGGCATCAACGGCAAGAACCAGGTGCTGACGTTCGTCGAGGAAGATGGAACACGAGTGACCGTGACGCTCAAGCACGGATCGGGCACGGCGACGTATGACGGCAACGCCGTCTCGATGCAGTTGACCGGCACGGGCAAGGGAGCGAGCCTCTCGATCAAGACCAAAGGCGGAGCGAGCGGCCGCGTCACGCTCGGGACGGTGATCGTCACGGGCCCACTTGCGTCGCTGTCGGCCAAGACGGCGGATCTCACCGGGTCGCTCTACGTGAACGGCGCGGCCGGCAAGCTTTCGATCGGGACGATCTCCGGCACGCTGGCCGCAAGCGGTCCGATCGCAAGCATTTCGGTCGTTGGCGACGTATCGGGCGGGACCCTTCTGAGCGGCGCGAGTTTGGGCGTTGATGGCAAGCTTGGGGGCAGCGGCGGGAATGCCGACACGTTCGCCGCCGGCTCGATCGCGAAGCTCTCGGTTGGCGGCTCCATCACTGGCAATTCGATCGTCGCCGCGGGCGTCAATCCCGTGAACGGCATCTATCTTGACGGCAACGACGCGCTGATCGGCGGGACGGCAAGCAAGATCTCGTCGATCTCCGTCCGCCGGAGCGTGGACCCCGCGGTTCGGTTTGTCGCGGGCGCATTCAGCAAAGCGAAGATCCCCGCCAAGGTGAGCCCGGCGACCGACCCGCATTTCGACATCCTAACCTGAACCGCCCGACGGCCGGCGGACCTCCTCTTCCGTCGCGCGACGCAAGCGGGGTTGCACCACTCGTGCAACCCCGCTTGCGCTGGCGTCCGACGCGATGCCATTGCGTTGCGGCATGGTGCGCACAGGGGTGCTTGTCCTCCAGCTTTTTCATCACGATGCTGAAGCTCCGTCATTCTCGCGGGCTGACGGCGGCCGAGGATGGTTATCGGCCCTTGGGCTTTGAGGCGCCGGCCCCCTCGGCGCGGCCTGGAAGGCCCTTATTGGACGAAACTGTTGAAACCGGGCTCGTTCGACCGATTTTTTACGCGATGGGTGTGCCGCACGCCACGTGCGGCCGAGCGCACGACGTGCGCGATGCAAACCGCAAGATCACTCCGGTTTGTGCCTCTCGCCGATCGTCGCTCGGTTTTCAGATTGCGTCCGGGCGACGCGGCCGCGAGACCGGTCGGCTCGGATTTCGCGTCCGGGCGAAGACGGTCACTCTGCTACCTTAGGGTAGCGGCGTGTGGGCTCTCGGCGAAACGCCTGCGCCGCCCTGTTCTGGGTGATCGGAGGAGCGGGCGAAGGTGGTTTGGCGCCCCGTATCGGAGTCTCACGCGATGTCTACGGAATCGACGCCGACCGTTCGCAGCCCCGCCGCCCGAGGCCGCCTGGCCGTCACCCACGCGCGCGCCGAGCCGCTTGAGGCAAGGTCATATCTAAGTGCCGTCACCTTGATCCCGGCCGCCGATGCGTCGGTCATTCGGGTGCCATCGGTCCCGGCGTACGCCGACGCGAATTTCGGCGCCAGCGCCGTGCTCGGCGCGGGCGGGTCCGCGAACACCTATGCGGCATACCTCCGTTTTGATCTCTCGACACTCGCCAGCGGCCTCTCTGTTACGGGCGCCCACCTGACGCTCGATGCGGTCCTCGGCCGCCCCGATACGAATCAGCCCGCGATGCAGGGGACGTTTGCCGGGACAACGATCGGCGTCTACTCCGCGTCGAGCGCCGCCTGGGTCGAAGGGTCAGGCGTCAACATGGCGCCATCGGCGGGAAGCGCCGCGCCCGCGGGCGACCTGACTTGGAACCGCCGCCCCGCAACCGCGCCTTCGCCGATCGCGACGCGTCTGGTCAACGCCGCGGGCCTCTACACCTGGGACGTGACCGCCGCCGTTGCGGCCGCCATCGCAACCAGAAGCTCAACCGTAACGCTGGCGCTCGAAGGGGTCGGCGGCAACAACTCCGTGATCGATTTCGCTTCCCGACAGGCGGGTTCATCGGGCCAACTGCCGCGCCTTACCATCGATCAGGGCGTGCCGACCCCGGCGCCAACCCCGACTCCCACGCCGGCGCCAACCCCGACTCCCACGCCGGCGCCAACCCCGACGCCAGCCCCCACGCCGACACCCATCCCCGTACCGACACCAACCCCAGCTCCGACGCCGACTCCCGTGCCGACACCCACGCCGGCCCCAACGCCGACTCCGGCCCCAACGCCTACGCCCACCGGCGTGCCGGACAGCGCATTCAACGGCGGGCAGCCGGTGAGCACGGGCTTTGTCGCCGAAGCGGTGGTCGCCGACGCGCGCGGCGGCCTGTTCGTCACCGGTCACCAGGGGGATTTGGCGGCCGGCACCAGCCAGGCGGTTATTCAGCATCTAAACCCCGACGGGAGCCTCGATACGTTCTTCGGCACCGGCGGGCAGATCATCAGCGACGTCGGCTATGCGAACTACGCGATTGCGACCGATGGCAGCGGCCGCGTGATCACGGCTGGCGTGGACCATGGCAACTTCGTCTTGAACCGATACCGCGCCGATGGCCGCCCCGACCCGCGTTTTGGCAAGGGTGGCCAGGTCGTCACCGACCTCGGGGGCGACGACGCCGCATACGGGGTGGCAATCGCGCCTGACGGCACGCTCGTCGCCGCCGGCGCGTCCGATGGTCAGTTTGCCTTCGTCCGTTACCTCCCCAACGGCGTGCTGGACACTTCCTTCGGGTCTGGCGGCATCCGTACATTCAACGCGGGCGTGCCCAACGGAGTGGTCGGCGGGGTTGTCATCGCACCGGATGGCAAGATCATCGCGGCCGCCGCGACCGGCGGGAACGTGGCGGCGATCCGCCTGAATGTCAACGGCTCGTCCGACCCAACCTTCGGAACCGGCGGCGTCGCCATCCTCGCCCCGCTATCGACCCGGACCGACCTGGGCGTCCGCGATCGGACCGAGGGCATCGGCCTGCAGCGCGATGGGAAGATTGTGATCGCCAACCGTACCGTCGGGGGCGACTTCGGCATTGTCCGTCTGACACAAAACGGCGCGCTCGACACGACATTCGGTGCCAATGGCGGTTTCGTCACTGTCGATTTCGGCGGTGACGACGACGCGGACACCGTCGCCATCCAGGCAACGGGGCAGATCTTCGTCATCGGAACGACCAGCTCGAACAGCGTCGGCAAGATCTCGACCGTCGCCCTGTCCCCGGACGGGACGATCGACACGAGCTTTGGGGCCGGCGGCAAGCTGACGATCGATGCGTCGATCGTCTCGCCCGGTCGCGCGGTGCATCTCGGCGACCTGTTCCTCCGCGCGTACGGCGGCCTCCAGGCGGATGGTCGATTGATCGTCGGGGCGAGCGATGAATCGGCCACGCCTTCCAGTTCCAGCGTCCGGCGCCTGATCGCTCCAGGGGCCGGGAGCTTGGGGACTTTCGGCCGCGTCGCCGGCCACGGAGCCAAGCTTGCGTTCGTCACCTCGGATGGGACGCGCGTTCACCCTCGCCCTGAAGGGCATGGGTTCCGGAGAAGCGTTCTACCAAGGCGGCCGCGTTAACCTGTCGATTACCGGGACGACGATCGGTTCGGCCTTGTCCATCAAGGCGAAGGGCGGAAGCGGCTCGTTGACGCTGGGCGACGTGAGCGTCGGCGGAGCCCTCGGCGGAGTCAAAGCGGTCGGCGTTGATCTGGCCGGCACGTTCTATATTGCGGGCGATGCCGGGAAGCTATCGTTCACCACGCTCACCGGCACCCTGGCGGCCGCCGGTTCAATCGCGTCGCTGACGGTCTTAGCTGACATGACCGGCGCCAAGGTGCTCGCCGGAACGAACCTCGGCGCCGACGCCCAACTCGGCGGGCTCGGAGCGGCCGCGGACACCATCGCCCCCGCATCAATCGCCGCGTTGAAGGTCGGCGGGAAAGTCACCACCTCGCTCATCGCCGCCGCCCTGAACCCGATCGACGGCACCTACCTCAACGGCAACGACCAGGTCATCGGCGGAGCGACAAGCACGATCGGCCCCATCACCATCCGCGGCGGCGTAGACCTTGCCACCCGCTTCATCGCCGGCGCCTTCGGCAAGCCCCGCCTCCCCGCCAAAACCAACCCCCTCACCGACCCCCACTTCCAGACCTAAAAGGGGTCAGAAGGTATTTCTCCGCAAAACAACACCTCCAGACCCCTTTTCACATCCAGCTAAAAAGGGTCTGGAGGTGTTTTGCGTGCGGAAGATACCTCCAGACCCCTTTTTGGTTTGTCGGGCGGGTGGCGTTGTTTATAATTCGGCGGGTGACGTGGTTCGGCGTTGGGTGAGTTGGCTTTTGCTTGAGAGAAGCGGTTCATGGCAGGAAGCGATGGTTGCAGGTCGGGTCGGAGTGCGGCTCATCCGGTTGAGCGGAGTATGGGTGGCGCGATGGCTCGGTGGGTTGTCGTTGCCTTGGTCAGCGCGGGCGCGGGCTTCTGGATATTGGGGATCGGGTCGGCGGCGGAATCCGGGGCGGCGGAGGCCGTCAAGGAGATGCCGGGGCTTGCGTTGACGATCGCCCCGGCCGCAGAGGCTCCTGCGACGCGATCGGACATGCGGGTCGCACGGCTCGTCTCACTGTTCGTTCCGGCAGGGGACGCCCCCAGCGCGCTGACACCGCCAGGGACGTTTGTCGCGATCTGGGAGGGGGACCTGACGCTCCGCGTGCGGGACTATTACACCTTCTCGGCCGAAGGGCGTGGGAAGCTCACCGTCAGCGTGAACGGCAAGCCCGCGCTGGAGGCCTCGGGCGACGACTTTTCCAAGGCTTCCGCTGAGTCGGTCCGGCTCAATAAGAACAAGAATCACTTCGTCGCACGCTACGAGAGCCCCGCCTCCGGGGACGCGGCCGTCCGCCTCTTCTGGACGGTCAAGGGCGAGAACTACCCCGACCCCGTTCCGCCTACGGTCTTCGGGCATGACGTCTCACTGCCGGGATTGGCGCAGAGCCTTTTGTTACGCGACGGCCGCTCCCTTTTCGCCGACCTCCGCTGCTCCAAGTGCCACCTCGCCACTCCGCCCACCGCGCCCGGCCCTTGACCGCTCCCGGCGCCTCGACCGCGGCCGAATCATCAACAGACGCTCCGTCCCTCGCCGGTATCGGGTCGCGATTAAATTACGGGTGGCTGGCCGCCTGGGTGAATGACGCAAAGTCGATGAGGCCGGATTCGCACATGCCGCGGCTCTTTTCTACGTCGGGTGCCACCCCCGGCGCGATCGACCCCCGCGCCGCGGACGTCGCCGCTTACTTAGCTTCGTTGGACGCACCGCCCACGCCGCCGCCTTCTTCCGCTGCCGCGGGCGACGCTGAGTCCGGCGGCCGCGTCTTTGCGAACCTGAACTGCATCGCCTGCCATGAGCAGGCAGCCCCGCCCGTGGCGGGCGCCGCCCTGCCGGCCGCCGCGGCAGATCCGGCCGCGGAGCCGGCCTCCCCGCCGGCCGCGACGGACGAGCCGGCCGACCTCCCTCCACGCGTCCCGCTCAAGTATGTTCGGGCCAAGTTCAAACCCGCGGCATTGAAGCAATACCTTCTGAAGCCGGACACGCACTACCCATCGTCGCCCATGCCGAACTTCAGGCTCTCCGACGCCGAGGCGGCCGACCTCACGGCCTTCCTTCTCGCCACAGCGCCGGCGCAGCCCCTTGGCTCGCCGCCACCGGCCGGTGATGTCGCGCGAGGAAAGAGCCTCGTCTTGAATGCCGGCTGCGTGCAGTGTCACGCGCTGGGGGAGCAGACTCCCTCGCACCCGTCCGCGTCGTTCGAGCGATTGGTTAGTGGGGCCGGCCGCGGCTGCCTTGCCGCGGACGATGCCGGCCGCGGCAAGGCGCCCGATTTCCAGTTGTCGCCGGAGCAGCGGGCGGCCCTGCAAGCGTTCGTTTCCGGCGGAGCGGGATCGATCGGGCGCGCCTGCGCCGGAGTTGGCGGAGCGGCAGATCACGGCGCTGAGGTGCGTCGCCTGCCACGCCCGAGACGGCCGCGAATCACTCCTGGCGACGAACTACGACAATGAGCTGAAGGACCTCCACGCGCGCTACCCGACCCCCCCGCCGGCGAACGCCGAATCGTTCAGCCCCGATCAGCGCGCCCCGCTGATCACCTGGGCGGGTGAAAAGCTGCGGCCGGAGTGGATGGGCAAGTTCATCGCGGGGGAGATCGGCTACAAACCCCGCTTCTACCTTTACGCCCGGATGCCCGGCTTTGGCGCTCGGGGCCAGTCGATCGCCACCGGCCTCGCCGAGTCGCACGGGTGCGCTCCGACGAGCGTTGATTACCCGGCCCCGGAGCCCGAGGCGGCCGCCATCGGTCAGAAGCTGACCGGGAAGACGCCGAACCTCGCTTTCGCATGTATCCAGTGCCATGCCGTCGCGGGCAACCCGCCGCTTGCTCCATTCGAAGCGCCCGCCCTGAACTTTTCGCGGGTCGCCGAGCGGCTGCGGAAGGATTACTACCACCGCTGGGTGCATAACCCACTGAAGCTCGACCCGAACAGCAAGATGCCCGCGTTCGAACGCGATGACGGAAAGACGGCCATCACCGAGGTCTACGACGGCGACGCGCGCAAGCAGTTTGAGGCGGTCTGGCAGTACCTGCTGTCGGGTGAGAAGATCAAGCCGCCGCCCGAGTGAACGATTCCGGCGGATCGGCGAGCCGCCGGCGGGGGTCGGGGCTGAATCGACCAAGCCGTCACTTCGGCTGCTTTCCCCATTTGCACATCGCGTCCACCACGGGTTTCAATGTCTGCCCGCGATCCGTCAGGGAGTATTCCACTTTCGGCGGCACCTGCGGGTAGACGCGGCGCGTGACGACGCCTTCCCGTTCCAGCTCGCGAAGCTGCTGGGCGAGCATTTTTCGAGTGACGCCGGCGAGGCTCCGGTGAAGCTCCGAGAAACGCATCGTCCGGACGAACAGGTGCCACAGGATCGGCACTTTCCATCGGCCGCCAATCACCTTGAGCGTCGCCTCCGCGGGGCACCGATAGGGCGCGGCGGCCGGGAGAGGCGCCGTCGCCACCATCGCCAAGTTCGACTTGGATCGCCCGGGCCGTTTCGACGCCTTTTGGGGCAAGGGCATACGTCGCCTCATGGTATCCAGATAGGTAGTACCCTACTCACATGTAGGTACTTCACCTGTGGCAGTATACCGCCTACGATCCAGGTTGGAATATGAGATCGCGGCGCGCCTGGGGACTTGGGCTCATCGGCTCGGGCCACTTCGGCGGCCGCGTCCAGGAAAGGCGACAATGAACAGGATCCTTCAGTTCGTCAGCGAAGACCGTGACGGGGCCGGCACCGCGGTCGTGGATGCCGCTCCGGCGCCCCCGGACGATGCGCCACTGCTCGACGCGTACTCCTCCGCTGTTGTGAATGCGGCCCGGAAGGCGAGCCCGGCGGTGGTGAACATTGAGGTCAGGCAGCGGCCACGCCCCGGGGCCGGGGGCGACCCGCGTCGCCAGGGGAGCGGCGGCGGGAGCGGGTCGGGCTTCATCTTCACGCCCGATGGGCTCATTCTGACCAACAGCCACGTGGTGCATGACGCCGAGATGATCGGCGTGACGCTCTCCGACGGCCGCAGTTATCCCGCGAAGCTTGTCGGGGACGACCCGGAGACCGATCTGGCGGTGATCGACATCGCCGCGCCGGACCTGATGAGCGTAATATTCGGGGATTCCTCGAAGATTCAGGTCGGCCAGCTCGTCGTCGCGATCGGGAACCCGTATGGCTTTCAGTACACCGTGACGGCCGGGGTGGTGAGCAATCTTGCCCGGTCGTTCCGATCGAAGACGGGTCGGCTGATCGACAACATCATCCAGACCGACGCGGCGTTGAACCCCGGCAACAGCGGCGGGCCGCTGGTCAACTCGCGGGGTGAAGTGATCGGCGTCAATACGGCGATCATCCCGGCGGCGCAGGGGATCTGTTTTGCGATCCCCGGTCAGACGGCCCAGTTCATCGCGAGCCGGCTGATCCGTGACGGCCGCGTCCGGCGGAGCTACATCGGCGTCGGAGGGCAGAACGTGCCGCTGCACCGGCGCGTCGTGCGGTTCTTCAAGCTCGAAGTCTGAGTCGGGGGTGATGGTGGTCAGCCTCGAGCCGGGCAGCCCGGCGTCCAACGCCGGCGTCGCCGAGGGGGACGTGATCGTCGAGCTCGATGGGAAGCAGGTGACCAGCATCGACGATTTGCAGCGCCTTCTAACGGACGAGCGCGTCGGCGTGCCGGTGCCGTTGATCGTCATTCGGCGTACGGAGCGACTGGAGCTGCGCGTGTCGCCGCAGGAGTCGCGGCCGTTCGAGGAGCGTGGAAGGTAACACCCGCAGCAGCGAGCGGTCTGGCACGCGGTGGCCAGGCCGCTCGCCGGCGTCGGCCGCTCGGGCCGGCGCGCTTCGTCGCGAGCACGTCGGAAAATCCCGGCTTGCCATCCGGTTGCCGCAGCTTACGCTCATGCCGATGAACGTCCTGAACACGATTTCGGGCATGCGGCAGGCGCGTGGCGAGCTGGGGAAGCTGGCGCTGGTGCCGACGATGGGGGCGCTGCATGCTGGGCACCTCTCCCTGATCGAGGTGGCCCGCGGGCATGCACAGCATGTCATCGTCAGCATCTTTGTGAACCCGACGCAATTCGGGGCGAACGAAGATTTCAACCGATACCCGCGTCCGATCGACCAGGACCTGGAAAAGTGCGAGCAGGCCGGAGTTGATCTCGTTTTCCACCCCGCGCCCGAAGAGGTGTATCGACCCGGCGACGCCGATGTCGTCGTCGACCTGCCGCAACTGTCGGCGGTGTTGGAAGGAAAACACCGCCCCGGGCATTTCAAAGGCGTCTGTCAGGTCGTCGCCAAGCTCTTCAACATCATCAGGCCCGACGTCGCCTGTTTTGGCGAGAAGGACTTCCAGCAGCTCCGCATCCTGACGGCGATGGTGGAGTCGCTCAACTTCAACATCGACATGGTCGCATGCCCGACGCTGCGCGACCCGGACGGTATGGCGATGAGCAGCCGCAATCAGTACCTCTCGGCCGAGGAGCGGGAGAAAGGCCTCTCCATCAGCCGAGGGCTACGCCTGGCACAGGCCGAATTTGATGCCGGCGTCCGCCAGACCAATCGGCTCCTGACGACCATGCAGAAGGCGATGCTAGAGAAGCATTTGTCCATCGACTATGTGGCCAGCGTCGATCCGCTGACGCTGAAGACGGTCGAGGTGATCACCAGCCCTACCGTGATGGCGGTTGCGGCACGGGTCGGCAAGACACGGCTGATCGACAACATCATCCTCCGGCCGTAGCTCCCCTTTCATCCCTTCCTGACCGGACGAGGGCGTTCCGCCGCCGGCATCGGCCGCTATACCCTCCGCGCCGCTAATCCTTTACAATCAAGCGGTCGAATGCTCACGAAACTCTTGAAAGCCAAGATCCATCGGGCGACCGTTACCTTCACCGACGTGAACTACCACGGCAGCATTACCATCGATCCGGAATTGCTGCATGCGAGCGGTCTGCTGCCGAACGAAGCCGTCATCGTCGCGGACTGTGATAACGGCAACCGGTTCGAAACTTATATCATCGTCGGCGAGCCCGGCAGCGGGATCATCGGAGTGAACGGGGCGGCCGCCCGGCTGACCTCGGTCGGCCACCGGGTGATCGTCATGAGCTTCGTCTTAGCGGATGCCCGCGAAATCGCGGAGCATCGATCGCGGGTGGTAATCGTAGACGCCGCGAACAAGGCGGTCGAAACGATCGAGCACGCCAGCACGCTGTAGCCTCTCCTTGCCTCCCGGACATCGCCAGGCGCCGACGCTACAATCGGCCGCCTCCGATTCGGCGGCGCCCAGTCAATAGGAACGGTCATGCATCAGATCCTTTTCCACCTGCCGGATTGGCTGCCATGGGTCGGCGGAACGCCTGTCCATGCGTTTGGGGTGATGCTGGTCCTGGGGTTCTTCTTGTGCCTGGAGCTGGGCAAGTACCTGGGCCGCCACAGCGGGATTGACCCCGAGCTACTCGTCAACACCGGGTTGATCGCGCTGCGTGAGCGGCATCGCCGGCTCGCGCCTGTCCCATGTCCTGGAGAACCTGCCGCAGTACACCCGGGCGGATCGGACCGCCTGGGCGAATTTCGTCGATGCGATCAACATCCGCAGCGGCGGGTTAACGTTCTATGGCGGGCTGATTCTGGCGGCATTCTGCTCGATCGGGTACGTGGTCTGGGTCAAGCTGCCCATCCGGAAAGTGATGGACATCGCCGCACCATGCGTGATGATCGGGCTGGGGATCGGCCGCATCGGGTGCTTCCTGAACGGCTGCTGCTACGGCGCCGAGTGCGACCCGCATGAGGTCCCCTGGGCGCTTCGGTTCCCGTACTACAGCAACCCCTATCTGAACGAGGTCGCGGGTGTGAACGGCGAGTCGCTGGACCACAAGGTGCCGGGCCCGTTGCGGCTGGGCTCGGCCGCCGTAAAAGCCCCTGCGGCGCTGGACACCGAAGAATCCCGGCTCGCGGCGGCCGAGCACTCGACGCCGCTGCATCCGTCCCAGCTTTATTCGACGATCACCGCGTTGCTGATCGCTGCCCTGCTGGTCGCGTACTACACGACTCCGCACGTGCCGGGACGTGTGCTGGCGCTGATGGTGTTGATCGAGTCGCCGACGCGGTTCATCCTCGAAATGCTGCGGGCCGAACCGCCGTTCGTCGGGCGCGGGTCAGACAGTCTTCCGTCGCTCCCGCCCATGAGCTTCAGCATGGTGATGAGCGTCGTCCTCTTTGGTGTGGGCTTGGTGCTGTGGTTCTCCTTTCGGGGGCCGAAACAGATCCCGGGCGAGCCGGTCGGTGGCCCTTTTGCCGCGCCCGCGACGGCGTAGGCGGCCGGGGTTGTCAAGACCGATCGTACGAACGACAAACCCGGCGGCCGGCGATCGCTCGCCAGCCGCCGGGTTTTCAGTTGTAGAGGGACGCTTCACCCTGAAGCGACCCATCCCAGTTAAGCCTAATTCCGCGCGTTCGGGTCGGTCGAAGCCTGACCGTCGCGACCGCTTCGCGGGTCCTTCGAATTCTTCGCCGAACGGCTGTCCTTAGCGCTCTTGGGGTCGCGGCTGGTGCTGGCGCCCGGGTCGCGGCTGTTGCGCGGGTCGGGCGACGAGTAGTCCCGCGACGAACCAACCGAATCACGCGGCGACTTGGAGCGTGGGTCGTCCGCCGACGGCCGCCGAACGTCGGGCGAGCGCGAATCGGCCTTGGCGCGGGCCTCCTGGCCCTTCGTATCCGCCTTCGCTCGCGTCTCCTGCGACTTCGCGTCGGCATGCGAGGTCACCTCGGTGGACTTCGCATCGGCGCGGGCCTTGGTCTCGGTGGCCCTGGCGTCGGCGTGCGAGGTCACGTCGGTTGACTTGGCATCGGCGCGGGCCTGGTCTCGGTGGCCTTGGCGTCGGCGTGTGAAGTCATCTCGGTAGACTTCGCGTCCGCGTGCGCCTTCATCACGGTCGCCTTCGAATCGGCCTTGGCCGCCATTTCGGTTGACTTCGCGTCGGCGTGGGCGGTCATCTCGGTCGCCTTGGCGTTGCCGTGAGCCGTCATTTCGGTCGCCTTCGCGTCGGCATGAGCGGTCATCTCGGTCGCCTTGGCGTTGCCGTGGGCCGTCATCTCGGTCGCTTTCGCGTCGGCATGGGCCTGCATCTCGGTCGCCTTGGCGTTGGCGTGGGCGGTCATTTCGGTGGCCTTCGCCTCGGCGTGGGCTTTCATGACGATCGCCTTCGCCTCGGCGCGCTCGATCTCGTTCACGCGCAGAGCGCGGTGCTCAGCGGCGGCGGCCTTGCGCTCGACGACCTCGGTCTTGTAGCGGTCGCGCTCAACCACGACACGCTCGGCGAAGTGCCGGCGATCCTCGATCGTCACGTTCGTCTCGAACGAGGCGACCACCGCGAACTCCGGCTCGCGGACGCGCTGCACTTCGCGGATCCGCGTGATTTCGGTCACGTGATCGACCGCGACGATGCGCGTCTCGATCTCGACCGGGCGTTCCCGCCAGAAGCCGACGTCATGGACAAAGTAAGCGTGCAGCACCTCGGGGTCGCGCGGCATGCGGCCGCCGAAGGCGTTCAGGTCGATGCTGAACCCAACCGCCGCCGGCTCGATGCGGCCGAACGTGATGTCGTCGCGATAGATCAGCCAGAGCGACTCATCGCGGTCGTGCAGGGCGACACAGACGCGCTCATGGCAGGCGGTCAGCCGGTCCTGGGCGACGAAGACGGCGTCGTGCGCGCCGTTCAGCGCGTCGCGAAGGCCGGGGATGCGCTCGCGGGCGGCGGCGAGGGCGCCGCGGTTGGCTTCGACCGCCGCGGCCGCTTCCTCGGCGGCACGCAGGGCGCCGAGGCGGCCCTCGGCGCTGCGAAGGCCGGCGTCGGCCGCTCCGGCGGCGGCCTCGTTGTCGCGAATTCGCTTTTCCGCGTCGGCGACGCCGCCGGCATCGCGAAGCGTGCGCGAGGCGTCGAGGTCGGCGCGGGCGGTGGCGATGCGCTTTTCGAGGGCGCCCAGGCGAAGGCGGGCCTCGGCCGCTTCGTCGGCGGCTCGGCCGGCGGCGGCGCGGGCGGCCGCCAACGCGGCGTCGGATTCGGCGACGCGCTGGCCCCACTGCGCCACGACGCCTTCCTGCTCTTCCAGGGCGACGGCGACTTCACCTTCATGGCGGCGGGCGGCGTCGAGGTCCTGCGTGGCGAGGAACTCTTCCCGCTGCGCCGTCCGAAGGCGCCAATCCGCGTCGTACAGGTTGCGGCGGAAGCCGACGACGTAGGTGTCGTATGAGACGTGCTCTTCAACGACAACCGCCGGCGGCGGCGGGGGAAGAGGCACGCCAACCCGGATATCGACGCCGACATTGACGCCGCCGCTCACGATGCTCGTAGCGGAGGCGATGGCGGCCACCGCGGCGGCGGCCGCACTCTTGATGATCGAATGACGCTCCATGAATCCCTCCGGGCCAGCCGCGACCTGTTGGTAAAGCATCGCCGGCGGCCAAAACGACAAGAAGTCCATTCGGCCACGCAAGACGGCTCCAGCCGTCACGTGACCAACCACTCCGTGCTCTCGCTGCCTTGAGTCGTCTGGCGCGACACAGGGCCGAGAAGACGGGGGAGATTCGGCTGCCAGTACGGTCATGGCGCCCGAATCATCCGCACTTCTCATCGGCGGCAGATCAGGTGACGTGAGGCGGGAACCCGGGAAAGAGGGTCGGAACATCAAATTCGCCCCCCCCAGGTTGAAACGGTGCCGGAGATGCCGGATACGCGGCCGATGCCGGGTCGCAAGTATTGCAAGTCGGGATCTTATCGGACGGGGGGAAGCACCCGCTTGCGGAGGGTGCTTCGATCGCCGCCGGCGCCTTTTATGGTGAACGTGACAGGGGCGGCGCCGGGTGGCGCCTTCCCGCTGGTTATGCGGACCATGCACAGCCCGAGCGGCCCATTGGCCCGCTCACGCCGAGGCCGGGATCTCGAACCGCGCGTCTTTCAACGGGTCGAGACGTTTGGGGAGCCGTGCCTGCCCGAACGCGCCGGCGACGAATCGAGTGGCGGGGTCGCAAGCCGCGGCCGAGATCGAGCCGATGCGGCTCTTAACGCCGCCGATCAGTCGATCATCCGCGTCGAGGAAGACTCCGTTCACCGGGTCCAGGCCAGCGGCGACTATCGAAGCCGTGATCGCCCCGCCGACGTGGACTTTTCCAATAGCGCCGGCCGCAAAAGCGTCGGCCGCGGCGCCCGCTCCGCCAAGCTTGTTATCGGCCCCCAGGTCTGGGCCGCTGAGGATCATGGCTCCGGTAACGGCCCCCGCGATCTCGACCGCGCCGATCGCCCCGGACGCCGCCACGGTCCCCGTCAGGGACCCGATCATCAGCTTGCCGATCGTCCCGTGGACGAAAAGCGTTCCGGAAAGGTCGGTGGTGTTGGCGATCAGCGAGCGAAGCGGCCCGTCCGCCTGGATGTCTCGCACGGCGGCCCGCCCGTTCCCGCCCCTGGTCTTGATCGTTACCGCGGTCGTGGCGGTGGTCCCGGCGAGCACGATGTCAACCTCGGTGCCGTCGAAATAAGCCTGCCCGGTCCCCGGGCCCTTCAAACCCAGCGTCACGCGCGCGCCCGCGGCATTGACGAAGGTGAGGCGCTGGTTCTTCCGTCCGATTGAACCGAACTGGCCGAGCAGGCCGGTCCCGGGAACGTTCAGTCGGCGCAGAGCCGAGGAGGTGGTGGCGGCGGCCGAGCCGTCCGAACTGCCGACGACCAGCTTTCCATTTGACTGAATGTCCCCAAAGGCGTGCAGGAACAGGTCGCCGATGTGAATCGCCCGGCCGTTGGTGAAGACCGAGCCATCAATGGTGAACTGGCCGCCGGTCCCGAAGGTCGGGTCGGGCGTGCCATCGCGGCCGAACGCGGCGACGGCGATCCGCGCCGACCCGCCGGCGCTGCTCGTGCCGATGACAATGATCTCGCCATCGCCCTGGACACGGACCGCGTCCGCGTCGTCATCGCCGCCGAAATTGGCCGTCACGGCCCCGCCGGTCCCGAAGGTGGTGTCGGGCGTACCGTCGGGATTGAGCCGCAGCACCCCGAAATGACCGCTCGCGGTGCGGTTGGCGACGAGGATCTTTCCGTCCGGCTGAAGCGCCACCCCTTCGGTATGGTCGGTCGAGCCGAGGTCCTGGCGCGTCTGAAGGTTGGCGATAGTCAATGCGCCGCCGACTCCGAATGACGGGTCTTCGGCGCCGTCGGGGGTGAGACGGAGCAGCGCCACGGTGGCGCCGCTCGCTCCCGCTGCGACAATGGAGCCGTCCGGCTCGATCGCGACCCCGCCGACCACATTCGGCCCCGCCCCCATCGCATAGAGCGCCTTGCCCCGTTGGCCGAAGAAGGTGTCCAGCGATCCATCGCCGCGGTAACGCGCAAAGGCGAAGCTCCCGCCCGACCCGCCCGCGGCGACGATCGATCCATCCGGGGCGACGGTCACGGCATATGCCGTGTCGTCGGCCGCGCCGAGGTCCGTGACGACAGAGCCTCCGGCGCCGAATTGGCCGTCGAGCGAGCCGTCGGCGCGAAAGCGGGTGAGGACAAAATCGCCTTGCCGGGTGCCCGCGGCGACGACCCCACCATCGGGCAGCATCGCGACCGCGTAATACGCTTCGTTCAAGCCCGAAGCCGAAGCCAGGCGGCCGCCGTGGCCGAATGAGAGGTCCACGCTGCCGTCGGCGTTCAGTCGCTCGACGACGCCCTGGGATGTTCCGGTCGCCAGGTCGCCGGTGCGGCCGACGAGCACGATCTGGTTGTTCGCGCCGGCGACGGCGCTTTCCGCGACGAACCCGCTGCTCACGACGCCACCGCTGAACCCTGTATCCACCGGCGGCGGCGGGGCCACGATGTTGACCGCGAACGTCGCGGAGACAACGGCCGCCGGCGTGCCGCTGGTATCGGTCACCTGCCCGGGGGCGAGGGCAACGGTGTACGTCCCGTCCTTCGACAGGTCGAACGCGCCGCCCGGCGCCGCCACGGTGTAGACCGCCGTCACCGACTGCGGGCTGCCGGAGGGCTCGATGGTGACGCCGGTGACGCTGAGCGGAGCGGTCCCGCCGGGCGCGGTCACGGTGATGTCGTTCACGTCGATGGTGTTGATATCGACAGCGACGTTGTCGGTATAGGTGACCCGGATCGTTTCAGATGAAAGGCCCGCCGCCACGACGGGTGCGATCGGCGTGATGGTGGCTACGGGAGGGGTCGGGCGGACGACCTGCACGGTGAACGACGCCGGCGCGGCCGCGCCGACGGGGTTCCCGCTGCTGTCGATAACCGAGCCGGGCACGAGGTTGACCAGGTACGTGCCGTTCGCCTCCGGCTGCCACCCGCCGCCGGGCGCCTGGACCGTGAACGTTGCGACGATAGACGCCGCGTCGGTTGTCGGCGACATAGAGACGGACGTGACGCGCAGGACGCCGGCCGGCCCGGTGACCAGCAGATCATTCACGCCGACGCTCGCGGCCTGGATGGCCGCGTTGTCGGAGAAGGTCACTTGAACCGTCTCGCCCGGGGCTTGGAACGTCGTCACGTTCTGGGGCGGGACGATGACGGCGGTCGGAGGGGTCGTGTCGATGGGGCCGCTCGTGGGCGGGGGCAAGTTGACGATCAGGGGCGCGCTGCTCGCCGCCGAGCTATGGTCGGCCCCGTTGCGGATCGCCTTGGGGTTGACCGTGACGGAGTAGGACCCGTCATCCGCGGCGCTCCACGGGCCGTTCGGGCCGGCGACCGCGAATTGCGCGACGTATGACGTGCCGTCCGCGGAGAGGGCGCCGCTGATCTCGGTGAGCGTGAGGCCCCTGCCGTGGCCGTCGCCGCGGCCGACGGAGATCTTGTTCACCTTGAACGAATCGGCCTGGAGGCCGCCTGAATCGGTGAAGGTGACCGTTACGGTCACGGGCGCGTCGGCGCTGACGACGGTGGGAGCATCGATCGATATCCGCGGGCCGCCGGCTCCGTCTTCGCCCGAGCCGCTCAGCAGGACGCGCCGTTCGAGGGGTTCCACCGCCGCCCGTTGCATGATCTCGCCACGCATGTCGGTAGATCCGGCCAGGCGCAGCGTGCGGCCGCGCAACCCGCTCGTCTTCTTGTACATATCCTCTCCGCTAGGTTGCGCGATCACGCTCGGCGCGCGTCACCGGCCGCTTCGGCCTGCTGCCGGCGGCCCATGAAGAACATATCGCCCGGCGCTCATCATTCACCATAACCGTCGGCAGGCAAAGAATGCCCGGTCAGGAGATCACCGTTTAAGGGGCTGGGCACGTTTCGACAATGACAATTTGGGCGTGTTACCTTTCACGCGCCTCCGCGGCGCGCGAGCCATGCCGTTACAGTCGATTCACCCCTGATCGTCGGCGCGCGCAGCCGATGCCGACGACGCCGCTCCGCCTGCGGCTTGTCGGTCGCCACGGGTGTTATCGGGCAAGGATGGTGCGAATGGTTTAGCAGACATTCAGAAAGGGTTGGCGACCATGAGCGGCTGGCCCGGGATCGCCGAACCATGACCGCTCCCGCGTGTCGCGGATCACAATCGCTGGCCCGCCGGCTCAGGTCAGCGCTGCCACCGGCTCTTCCGCGGATCGCATGAACCGCGAAAACCAGCCGTCCCGGTGGAGCAGCTCGTTGGGCGTCCCCTGCTCGGCGATGCGGCCGCCTTCGACGACGTACACAAAGTCCGCTTGTTGGATCAGGCTTGGGCGGTGGCTCGTGAGGACCGTGGTGCGCCCGGCCATCAGGCGATCCAGGGCGGCGATGATCGCGGCCTCGGCGTCAGGCTCGACGCTGCTCGTCGGCTCGTCGAGCAGAAGAATGGTGGGGTTGGACAGGAACGCCCGCGCGATGCTGATGCGCTGTTTCTGGCCGCCGCTGAGCCGGACACCCCGCTCGCCGACGCGCGTTTCGTAGCCGTTGGGTAGCTGCGAGATGAAGTCGTGGGCGTTGGCGGCGCGGGCGGCCGCGACGATCGCGTCCATGGGCGCTTCGGGCGATCCGTAGCGGATGTTGTCCAGAATGCTGTCGTTGAACAGGAACGTCTCCTGCTGAACCAAGGCGAAATGGCTGCGGAGGCTCGACCGGGGGATCGACGGTAAGTCGCGGCCGTCGAGGGTGACCGACCCTTCGGCGGGGTCGTAAAATCGGAGCAGCAGGTTCAGGATCGTGCTCTTGCCCGACCCGCTGGGGCCGCAGAGGGCAACGGTGCGCCCGGGCTCGATCGCCAGCGACACGTCGTGCAGGACAGCGCGCGGCGCGGCGGGCATGGCGGCGTCGGGCGTGGCGGCGTCGGGCATGGCGGCGGCGGGCGTCGGGTCAGCGTCGTAGGCAAAGGTGACATGGGATAACGCCATCGCGCCCCGAACGGTCTCCAGCGGCGCCGCGCTTTGGCTTTCGGGCAGTTCGTCGGGGGCATCAAGGACTTCGAAGATGCGCCGGGCGGCCGCCACGGCCCGCTGGACCATGTCATTCACGCGGGCGAGGGTCTGAATCGGGCCGAACAGCCGCCACCAGTAGGCTCGGAAGGCGAGCAACTCGCCCACCGTGAAGCCGCCGCCGGTGAGGATGAGGTACCCGCCGACGCCGATCATGAAGATATTGCTGAAGAACCCGACCGCCCGGTTGAAGGGGAAGAAGAGGCTCCGCGCGTTGATGGAGCGAATCTGCTGCTGGTAATACTTTTCGGTGGCGGTGCGAAATCGGGCTTCTTCTTCCTTCTCGCGGCGGAAGATCTTGATCACCACAACGCCGGAGAGGTTTTCCTGAAGGCGGGTGGAGACGTCGCCGGCCGCCTCGCGGACCGCCTTGTAGATCGGCGCCACGCGGCGGTTGAAGACCTGGAGCATCACGTAAACGATGAGCATCGGCGCCAGCGAGACGCTGGCGACTTTCCAGCTCATCAGCATGACAATGGTGACGGTGGCGACCCATCGCAACCCGTCGCCGACGACGGCGTCGATCCCGTTCACGATGAGCGATTGGAGCTCATCCACGTCGCCCGTGGCGCGGCTCATCAGGTCGCCGGTCCGTTGCCGCTGGAGGTAGCCGAGGCTCTGCCGCTGAATCTTCCGATAGACGCGATTGCGGAGCCCCAGGATGAACCGCTGCGCGGCCCTGCCGAGAAGGTTGTCGCTCACGGACTGCATCGCCTCGCCGACGCAGTAGACGACGAAGAGCCAGGCGATGGAGGAGAAGAGGACCGCGACTTTCCCTTCGATCCGGCCGCCAAAAGAGAAGAGCGCGGGGAGGATCGGCGTCGGCCTGGAGCGGCCGGCGAGGATCAGATCGTCGGTGACAAACTTCCAGACCAGCGCCGGGAACAGCTCGCAAGGCATCGACAGCACGAGCAGGAGCATCCCCGCGCCGATGAGGCCCCTTCCGGCTTCAGCAGCCCCAGCAGCCGCCGGAACACCCGCCCGGTCGGCGTCGCCGCAGGCGGAGCCGCCGCCTCATGACCCGTCGCTAACTCGCGCGCCGCCGCCATCAATGCGATTCTACGTACCCCACCCAAAAACGGCGAGGCATCCGTAAAAGGGTCAGAAGGTATTTTTACAAAATACCTCCAGACCCCTTTACGCTGGAAAAAGGGGTCTGGAGGTGTTTTGGGGTTGGGGGGGGAGCGGGGAGACCCCGCGGGCGTGAAGTGGGGGCGGATTCCGATAGAATCCTCATGGCCTGGTGGAAGCAAAACGTTGCGGAGGACGGATGGGTGGAATGAGGACGGCGACGCCGACGGGCGGCCGGCGGTGGCGGGCGCGAGGCTATTTTATCGCGTTGGCGGCGATCGGTCTGATCGGCTTTGGCATCCTGCCGGTTGACGAGGCGGCGTTTTACGATTTCTCGGCTTCGGTCAATCGCTGGCAGGTGAGACCGGATTTTCGGGTGGTCGCGCTGGACTACACCGTTCGCGGGAGCACCGCGATGCGGACGCGGCCGCTGCTGTTCATCCCGGCGCGGCGGATCATTATGGCGATGCGTTCGACGCCATTCTTGCCAAAGCGATTCGCCGTCAACCCGACCTCCTGGTCGCATTATCACGATTTCAGTCGTGGCCCGTTGGCGGCATACCTCCATTTGTGCGGGGAGCAGAATGTCGGCATGTACCTCCCGATGATCGAAGACCTCGGCCGCAAGCCCGGCGGCCCTTCCGATGCGGATCTGCTGGGGTTTCTCGATTCGTTCAAGATGGACTTCCCAGTCACCAAGGACATCGGCGCCCTCCGCGGGCTTGGGGACCTGTTGCGAGATATCGAGCCTTCCCGCGGGTTCACGGTCAGGAACAATGTCGGCGAACTGCTCGCCCCGCACATTGCCTCGATTGCCCGGGACTTGGAGCTCCCCTCCGACCTCGACGCCCTCTCGCCTGAAGCCCAGCAGGCGATTCTTGACCGCCTCGACGGCTACGTTCGTCGGCATGACCCCGAACTCTGGCGCGCCAAGCAGGTGAGCGACTTTTGCGCCGGCATCTCGGCGCAGGTGTTCAGCCCGCCATACCAGGCGGTGATCGACCCCTGGCTGAAGGTGACGATGATTTTCCGATGGCTGACTGTCGGCATGTTGGCCGCCGCCAGTCTTGCAACCGTCCGCCAGGCTCGCCGACAGTCAATGCGGCAAGCCGTCATCGTGTCAGAACCCGCGGCGACGCCGGAACCTGTCGTGCAGCCCGCTTCCTGCTGACGGGCCGAAATTTCTGGCCGCTCCCCCCGCCGCGTGCCGATGAGTCAAAACAGGTTATCGGACGCTCCGGTCCTCGTTTCAGCCGCCTTGTGCCGATAAGCAACGGAGACTCCGGTTTCGAGGCGTAATCATGGGTGAATTCTCAACCAGGCGGGCGGCGGCGATGCTGACGGGCATCGGCCTGGTCTTCGTAACGCTCATCGGCCGCGTGGCTTACCTTCAAACGTACGGCCGCGAGCAGACGATTGGCCGGGCCGATCGCCAGCAGCATCAGCGAACCGTCCTCTTCGCCCGTCGCGGCGACATTTTCGACCGCAACGGCATTCTCATGGCCGGGACCGTCCAGACCCGCGCCGCATTCGTCGATCCGTATTTCCTGCGCGAGGTCTACCTTCAGGACAAGCACAGCGTCTCGGACCTTGACGCCGCGATCGGTCGCCTGGCGGGCGCCGTGGGGAAGGACCCGTTTGAACTGAATCAGCTCCTCAGCGATCGATCATCCTGCCGCTTCGTCAAGGTCGCCGAGAACCTCGACGATGCGACGTGCGACCGAGTGATGGAATTAGGCCTGCCCGGAGTCGGCGTCGCGCCCAGCGACGCCCGCTACTACCCAATGGGCGCGGTTGCCGCGCATATCCTGGGTGGGAGCAACAAGGAGGGCCGCGGCCAGGACGGGCTGGAGCTCAAGTATGACCGCTTGCTCTCGGGGCAGAACGGCGCGGTACGCGCGACGAAAGATTCGGCCCATCGCGTGATCGCGGTGGCGGCCGAGGACTACGTCCCGCCGCAGCACGGCCGCCACCTGATGCTGACAATCGACGCCAACATCCAGCTCTTCGCCGAGCAGGAACTCGCGGCCACGTGCGCCGAGTTCAACGCGCCGCGCGGCGAAGTGGTTGTGATGGACCCCAACACGGGCGAAGTGCTGGCGCTGGCAAACTACCCGACCTTCAACCCGCAGAATCACGATGCCCCCCCCGACCTCCGGCGGAACAGTTGCCTGGTGAGCCCGTACGAGCCTGGCTCAACGCTGAAGCCGTTCCTGGTCGGCCCGGCCCTGCAGACGCGGGTGACGACGGTGGGCGAGGTCTGGCCGATCAACGGCGGCCACTATGTTGCGCCGGACGGGCGCAAGGTCAGCGACGTTCACGCCTACGGGCCGCTGCCGACGTGGGATGTGCTCGTGAAGTCGAGCAATATCGGCATGTGCATGCTGTCCGAGCGGATGGGCCGCCCGGCGATGCATCGGGCGTTGTCGGCGTGGCAGTTCGGGCGCGTGACGGGGATCGAGTTGCCGGGCGAGGCGCCGGGCCGATTGAACCCGCTCAAGAAGTGGATCCCCTACAGCACCGAATCGGTGGCGCAGGGCTATGAGATCATGGTCACGCCGCTGCAGTTGTGCCGCGGGTTCTGTGCTTATGCCAACGGCGGGCGGCTCGTCCAGCCGACGCTGGTAAAGGGCGTGTTGGATGCCGACGGAAAGACCGTTGAGAAGAACAAGCCGGTGGACATCGCCTATCAGCCGCAGATCCTCGACCCCGTGGTTGCCGCCCAGGTAAGGCGGGTGCTTTGCGACGTGCCGATCCGTGGCACGGCCGCCCCAACCGGCAAGAGCGAAGGGGGACGGAGCTACATTTGGAACGTCTTCGGGAAGACGGGGACCGCTCACATCAGCCTCGGCAAGCAGGGGTACAGCCCGACGAAGTACACCAGCAGCTTCCTGTGCGGCGCCCCGGCGGAGGCGCCGCGGCTGGTGGTGGCGTTCATTGTCCACGAGCCGGACAAAGATGTCGGGCATTACGGCGGAGTTGTCTCCGCCCCGGGTGCGAAGCGTCTGCTGGAGCGCTCGCTCTCCTATCTGCAAGTGCCGGCATCGCCCGAGCTGTCGCCGCCGCCGGAATGGATCCAGCCGGCGTTGCATGGGTTTGACCTCAAGGTTTACGGTCAAAAGCCGCGAACCCTGGTGGCGCTGGCCGGCCAGTAACGGGGAGTCTCCCCTTTTATTCGATGAAGCTCGAATCGCCATAGCTGAAAAAGCGGTAGCGCTCTTCGATGGCGGCCTGATAGATCCGTCGTTGCTCCTCCAGGCCCACCTTCGCGGCGACGAGGGCGATCAGCGTGCTTCGCGGCAGGTGAAAGTTCGTGATCAGCGCATCGACGTGCTTCCACACGTACGGGGGGCGGATGAAGATCCCCGTTTCATCTGAGGTCGGCTTGAACGGCGCCGCGGCCGGCTGGCTCTCCAGCGTACGGCAGGCGGTGGTCCCCACGGCGATGATCCGGCGGCGCTCGGACTTCGCCGAATTGAGGGCGACGGCGGCCGCCGCGTCGATCGTGTAACGTTCGACGTGCATCACGTGCTCGCCCAGGTCGTCGGCCGTCACGGGCTTAAACGTCCCCATCCCCACGTTGAGCGTGACAAAGGCCCGTTGAACGCCCGCCTTGTCTAGCGCCTCCAGCACCGCACCCGAAAAGTGGAGGGCGGCCGTCGGCGCCGCGACGGCGCCGGGGTCTTTCGCGAATACCGTTTGGTAACGGGAGCGATCGAGCGCGTCGCGATCGTCCTCGCCCCGGGCGCGGCGGATGTACGGCGGCAGCGGCATGCGGCCGACGCGATCCAGCAGCTCGCCGGCCGGCGGCGCCTCGCCTGACGGGCCGCGCACCTCCATCACATATTCTCCCGCCTCATGCCCCGGCCGCACGGTTGCGGTCTCGCCCGAGCCGCGCTCGATTGTCAATGTCTGGCCGAGCCCTTGCCGCCCGAGGTTCTTCAGCAGGGCACGCCACAACCCAGGCCGGATCTCTTCCAGGAAGAGCCCTTCGATCCGCCCTCCGGTGCTCTTTCGCAACATGAAGCGGGCGGGGATGACCCGGGTATCGTTAAAGACCAAGAGGTCTCCGGCGCAGGAGGTGCGGAAGGTCCGCGAACCGGCGGTGAGTGATCGAGCGGCCGCCGCGCTGATAATGAAGCAGTCGCGCCCCTTCCCGTTGATCGGCCGGGGTTTGTGCGATCAGCTCGGGTGGGAGTTCGAAATCCAGCTCGTCGGTTCGCATGGGTGGGACGGCGGCCTGCCGCGAGCGCATCTTAGCCGCGTTATCGGGCGTGCGGGAGAGCCTCGCCTGTTGCCCGCGTGCGACGTGTTCAACGGCCGCATGGGGTGCGCAGGCACCATCCGGCATAACCGGACTGAGGCGCTATCCACGCCCAGCTTCGGTCGAAAAGAAAAACACCCCCGAAATCGTTAAGTTTCGCCCTATCTTGGTCGATTGGCACGCTCGCCTTGGGAGGGCGGCCTCCCCGTTTGCTCAAGCGGGGCGTGAGTGTTCAGTCCACCGTCAGCCTGCTTGTCGCCTCGCTGGACCTGAAGCTGGTCCAGTTGATCCGCGGCGCGATTCGCGTCGCCGACGAGACCGGCGCACGGCAACGGGCGAACTCGCTCGGCCCGCGCCCTCCCCGGCGCCCCGGGCGCACCTGACGCCAGAGCCCGTCATCGAGCCGCGCGGCCACTACACGCCATCGCCCGTGATTGAGCGGCGGGCGGTATTGCCGTGCGGGCGGCTGGTGCGGTCGCAGCCGGACTACGCCGCCAGCCCGCCCGAATGCAACGGTTCGGCGGCCGCACCGATTGCGGTGCAGCCCGTCTGCGCCGTGGAGATGCCGCTCCAGCCCCCGTGGAAATCGCTCCCCTGGCAAAACCCCCCGATCACGATCGTGAAGGTCCGGAAGATTAAGGTGCCGCAGGGGCGGCCCGATAGCGGTGTTAAGGGAATGATGATCGACTGTTTCATCTGACCCCGGCCGCCGCCGAATCGACGCGGCCCACACGCTACCGGTGCTCGCCATGCTCCACTCGGACCAGGTCGAAGAGCTCGTCTGCCTCATCGCCGTGATGGACCGCCCGTCCCTGGCCCGATCGATCCGCAGCTACGACGCCCCCTTCCCGATCGACTTCACCCCGGAGTTCCTCGCGTCGGTCTCCCTCGAACGCCTGCGACACATCTTTCTCGCCCTGTGCCTCCAGTGCCAGAAGCTGCCGCATGGGGCGATGAGTTGTGAAGCCGAACCGGCGCTGAGCGCGGCTTGAAGGGGAAATGCTGAATGCTGGAATGCTGAATTCTGAATGGGGAACCGGAAGTCGGCTTCGGTAAGGACCGCAGTGCGGCCCCTGCAAATCATCTCCGACAATTCAGGATTCAGCATTCAACATTCAGCGTTCAGCGTTCAGCATTCAGCATTCAGCATTCAGCGTTCAGCGTTCAGCGTTCAGCATTTCCCCTTCACCCCCTCGGGTGAAATCGCTTGTGTACCGACTTCAGCCGGTCCTGGTCCACGTGGGTGTAGATCTGGGTCGTGCTGATGTCGCTGTGGCCCAGGAGCTCCTGGACGACGCGCAGGTCGGCCCCGCCGCTGATCAGGTGGGTGGCGAAGCAGTGGCGCAGGGTGTGGGGGGAGATCGACTTGAGCAGGCCGCTGGAGCGGCCGTAGCGCTCGACCAGCATCCACAGGGCGATCCGGTCGAGCGGGCGGCCGGTACGGGAGAGGAACAGCCGATCGGTCGGCGTTCGCTCCAGCTTCGGGCGGCAGTCGGACAGGTAGCGGGCGATCGCCTCCAGCGCCGCGCGGCCGACCGGGACGATCCGCTCCTTCATCCCCTTGCCCAGCACCCGCACACATCCGATCTGGGCATTCACGTCACGCGGCTTCAGATCGCACAGCTCGGAGGCGCGCAGGCCGCTGGCGTAGAGCAACTCCAGGATGGCCACGTCGCGCGCGTACAGAAGCGACCCGACCTTGGGCGCGCCGATGAGCTGGCTTACCTGGGCCCGGGTGAGCACCTTGGGGAGAGAGCTTTGCGGCTTGGGGCGTTCGAGCTGCTGGAGGATGGGGGTGGAGGCGTGGCCGTCGGCCTCGAGGAATCGGAGGAATGTTCGAATCGTTGCCAGGCGGCGGGCGACGGTGCGGGTTGAGCGGCCGTCGCGGGTCTGGCTCTGGAGGTAGGCGCGGTAGTCGTCGGCGTCGGCGTCTTTGAATGATCGGCCGCGGGCGGCGAAGAAGTCGCCGATTCCCTCAAGGTCGCGGCGATAGGCGTGGAGCGAGTTTTCGGCCAGGCCGCGTTCAGAGGCGAGGTGGAGCAGGAACGACCGCACCGACGGGTGCGGGCTGCGGGTGTCGGCCGCGGAGCGAGACCTGGACGAGCCGCGCGGCGGCCGCTGGGGCGGGGGCGTCGGCCGATCGGCGTTCGGAGCGGGCATTGGACGTCACCCAGGAACGAAAAGTGGCCTGATCGGTGCGACGCGGCCGGCGGTCGGCCCCGACGCGCGTTATCGGGCGTTCAACCGACGGCCCGCTGTCGCCGGGGAAGTCGGCATCGGCGCCTTCAGACAGCCGCCGGGAGCGACGCTCCTGCGCGATCTCGCGATGGACGGCGCAGAGTTGATAGCGGTCGAAGCAGTGCTCGAACGCGTCCTGAAGCCGGTCGAGGCTCAGGTGGGTCGAGCAGCGCAGGTCCGCGTGGTTGAGGTACGGACAGTGGTGCCCTCGCTCTGACATATGGCGGCCGCCTTTCGTTCGACCGTTTTTATCGGCATGAGGTCGGCCAGAGCGTGAGCGAGCAACTGCCGCTTGCCGCGACCGGCGCATCGACGGGGCCAAAGCCCCCAACTTGCGCAGCCGGAGGCGTGCGGCCAGCTTCTCCAGCTTCCACAACAACCGCGGGAGAAAGGTGTTCCGACGGCCTTCGCAGATTAAGTGGGCTAGCGGGCGCGACGACCTTTACGTGGGTGGCCGGGGTTTGCCGGGCGAGCGAAACGTGCGAGAGGTCTTCCGATGAGCGACTTATTCAGTATCGCCGCGTCCGGCTTGCAGGCCGCCGGCGCCCAGCTTGCGGTGACGGCCCAAAACATCGCGAACCTGGATACGCCGGGCTATCAGGCGCGGCGGCTCGATACGGTCAGCTTGTCGAGCGGCGGGGTCGCCCTGGGCGGGACGACCATCGACCCGACGCATGGCCCGATCGACGCGGACGGAAAGGAAGGGTCAAACGTGGACCTGACGCGCGAGGTGATTGACCTGAAGCGGGAGTCGATCCTGTACAACGCGAACGCGAAGGTCTTAAAGGTGGCGAGCGACCTTACAGGGACGCTACTCGACATTTTTTCAGACTCGAACCACCGACGAAATTAATTGGTGGCCGGTTGCCGACTGAAAAGCGTGGGGCGTGGCAATCCGGGCCGCTCCGACCCCAGTGAACGTTTCAAGGAAGATCGCGGGTGAGCCAAGATGCCATCCGGCGTGCCACCGGTGCCCTCACCGGCGGCCTTTTGTAAGGTCGCAACACCGCCGGTGAGGGCGCCGGCGGCACCTTTTGTCATAGCCGTACCCGTGATTTAGCTGGAATGGGCCGCTAACGCGTCAACCAGCGTCATACGACTCTTTGATGCCAAGTTCACGAGCCGGGGCCTTTGCCGGCGTAGACGGGAAGGTAGCGGTTGGGCATCTGAAGGATGATCAGCGCCATGGCGGTGGCGTACTCTTCGCTGAAGTCGCCGCTCCAGGCCCCGCCCTTGTCCTGGTTGTGAATCAACTCGTCCCGGATGGCGGGGTACCAATCGGCCCAGTACTTGCCGCCGGCGAGGAAGTTCGCCTGCACCGCGTAGTAGTGGCCGTAATAGTAGTGGCCGTCATTGCGGGCGCCGTTGCCGCTGCGGGGGCTGTACTGCTGGAGGTACTTGAGGCCGCGCTCCAGGTCGGGGCCTTCGAACACGCCGGCGTAGTAAAGGGCCGCCACCCCGGCGGCCGACCTCGGAAAGCCGCTGCCCGACCCCTGCCCGGCCATGTAGCTGAAGCCGCCGTCGGCGTTCTGGCAGCGACGGACGTACTGGATCGATTTGTCGATCACTTCCTTTTCAACCTTGATCCCGGAGTCGCGCGCTGCTCGGAGCGCCATCACCTGGCAGATGGTGACCGAGATGTCCGCGTCGTACGGCGCCGGCTGATCGCGCCAGCCCCCTTCGCTGTTCTGCGTCTTCTGGATGAGCTGCACGGCCCGCTGGAGCTTTTCCTTCACCTCTTCGTTGCCGGTCATCCCGTAGATCTCGCCAAGGAAGAGCGTGGCGAAGCCGTGGCCGTACATCGGGCTGCCGGCGTTGTCGTTGCTGATCAAGCCCGACTTCTGGCAGCAGGCGAGCACGGAATCAAGGCAGCGCTGCACCTCCTTGCCGTACTGGCCGCGATTGGGCAGGTTACCCGCCTGCATGAACGCGATGCCGGCAAGCGCCGTGATGGCGACGCTGTTCGAGTAGCCCCCCTGGGCGTTGGCGGCCGCCTCGTCATGCGAATAGCGCTGGGCGAGCCAGGCGAGCCCGCGACGGACGGAATCCTTCTGCGCCGGTGTCAGCTCGGCGCCCGTCACCTGGTTCGGCTGAGCGGCGATGCCGGCCGGGTTCGCGGGGGCGGCCGGTTCGTCGGCGAAGGTTGATCGGGTAAGGCCCAGCGGCGCGACCAGCGGGGCGGCCGCCAGCGCGGCGATCGCCCATCGGCCGAACTGCCAGGGGAGAGTGGGTTTGGTCATAGGGTCACGCTCCATCTCAAGGCCGGTACGTTTACGCGGGCGTAGGGTCCGTACGGGAGGCGTCGATGAGACGCCGCTTCTCGATTGCGTCGTAGCCTCCCGTGCGGACCATTCGGCTTGCACCGCGCCGCAGCCGGAGGGACGACGGTCGGCTCGGGAGCCGGGAACGTCGCGACCCGTCGCGTCAACCGACCACTCCCGTGCGGGCCCTACCGCGGCGTGTTCCGGTAGACGCGGCCGCGGGCCCGGCGCTACCGTTCCGACGCCTTCTTGGCCAGCTCGCGATAGTAGTCGCGGATGTACTGGTCGTACTTGGAGATGGACTTTTCGCCAGCGCCTTCCATGACCGCCTGGCGGTCGCGGCCGGCGTTCTTGCCCCATTCCTCGCGCGTCTCCTTGATATCGCGGCTCAGGTCCGTGGTCGGGTCGCCTCCGGGGGGCAGGGCCGAATCGCCCGCGGGCGTCATGCCCCCTTTCTGGTTACCCTTGGCGGGTTGGCCGGGCTTCTTACCCTGGGCGACCTGCTGCTGCCCTTCGCCCTCGCCGGGCTTGGCCTCGCCTGGTTTCTCGCCCGGCTTGCCCTTGCCACTCGCCTGCTGTTGCTGTTGTTGCTGCTGCTTCTGGGCGAGCTTGATCATGTCATCGATGTCCAGAACGATCCGCTTCTGGATTTCCTGAGTGATCTTGCCCGGGTCGTTGTTCAGGGCCAGGCGCTGGCGGCTGCGGGCCATGCGATCGCCCGTGAGCTTGAACGACTTGGTCGCCTGGTCCTCGTCAACGGCATCGTCCAAAAGGTTCTTGACCAGGTCGTTGTCGGCGACGGCGTCCTTCGCCGCTTCTTCGGGGAGCTGATCCTTATTCTCCGGCTCCTTGCCGAGCTTCACCTGCCCCTGGCTGGACTTCTGCAGGAGCTGATCGAGGACGCCGCGCAGCTCGCCCTGACGGTTGCCGAGGCTGAGGAGCTTGTGGGCATCTTTCTCGGGCTGTTCGTCGATGCGATTGGTGCTCTTGTTGATCGCCGTCTGAAGGTCTTTCAGCAGGCGCAGCTCGACATCGGTCGGCATCCGCGGCGGCGGCTTCTTGCCGGACCCGCCCCCGCCGCTCGACTTGTTCTGCTTCTGGGCGAAGGCGTCGTTCTTTTTCTTCGGCTGGGCGAGGTTGTCGATCATCGCCTGAAGCTGCTCTTCGATCCGCTTCTGCTCCGCCTGGGTGGGGATGCCGGTGACGGGCTTGGCCAGGTCTTCCTTCACTTCGACCATTGAATCCACAATGTCCTTGTTCGCCCACTTGTAGACGATGCTGCCGAGGCTATCGAGCTTCTCGCCGAGCTTGTTGGCGGCATCCCCCAGCTCACCCTGGGCGCCGGGAAGCCGGGCCAGGCGGCTCGCCGGCTCGCGGCCGATGTTGCCGTCGGCGTCGCGCGGGGAGGAATCGAGGTTGCGCGTCTCCTCGTCGAGCTTCTTCTGCTGCTCCAGCAGCTTGACGTAAGCCTGCTTGATCGTCTCTTCGTTCTGCTGCTTGGCGGCGTCGTCGGCCTTTTTCTTCGCCTCGGCGATCGCGGCGCGGGCTTCCAGCAGCGCCTTCAACGCTTCGACCTGCGGCGGCTGATACGCTTCCGCGAGCTGGGCCTTGCGAAGGAAGACGATCGCCTGCTCCATCTTGCTGGCGGCCGCCGTCAGTTTGGAGGAAGGGACCGGGTCGGGAAGCGCTTCGGTGCGCTTGGCCAGATCGCGGCAGTTCCGTTCGGTCTGCTCCTGGGAGGGCGTCATGACACCCAGGTCGGCCTTGGGCGCGTTGGCGTCGGCCGCGTCGCGGCCGGCGAGGGAGAACAACGCCTCCCGATCATCCTGCGACAGGTCTGACAGCTTCTTCCCGGACGGGTCTTGCAAGGCGAGGTTGTCGAGGTTGTGGGTCGCCTGCCGGGCGGCGATCTCGTCGATGAGCTTCTGGAGCTCCGCAAGCTCCGACCGAAGCTCTTCGAGCTTGCGGCGTTCGGCCTCGGTGAGCTTCTGAAGGACCATCTCCAGGCCCAGTTCGACCTGCTTCTGCTGCTGCTGGGCGTTGGCCTGCTGGTTCTGCTGCATCGATTCCGACGCCTGCTGCTGCTTGGGCGGGATGCCCTGCTGCTTGCCGGTCTGGGCGGCGTCCTTCATGGCTTTGGAGGCGGCCGGGTCGGACTTGGCCATCTTCTCGGCCTTTTGCTCCATGTTGTCCAGCGCCTTTTCGGTGTCCTTCGCCAACGCGTCCTGCTTTTCTTTCAGGTCCTTCAGCGCCTGTTTCTCATTTGGCGTCAGGGCGTCGGGCTGTTTGCCGAGGGCGGTCTTGAGGTCTTTCTTGTAGTCGGTATCAAGCTTCTTTTGCCGGTCGGCGAGGTCCTTGATCTTCTGAATGGCGGGGGCGAGCCCTCCGAAGTCATTGAGCTTGTCCATCGCCTTCTGGAGCTCGTCCGACGCCTGCTGCTGCTTCCCGGCGGCCTTGTCGAGCGACTCGGCCGCCTTCTGGGCGTCCTGCTTCCGCTGGGGGGCGGAGGCCTTGGGGTCGGCGGGCGCGTCCTTCGCTTCGGTCAGGTCGCTGGTGGCCTGCTTCATCGCCCCTTCACTGGTCTGCTCCAGTTGCTTGCCGACGTCTTTGGCGGTCTCCTTCATCCCCTTCTCGGGGGACTTGTTTTCGTTCATCTTCTGAATCAGCTCGTCCATTTTCTGGGCGATCTGCTTGACCTGGGCGGCGGCGTTCGCTTGCTGGGTCGCGAGGCGGCCGATCGTCGCCTTCTGAGCGTCGTCCACCTTCTGCTTGTCGCCCGTCTCCTTGGCCTGGGTCTGCGTCTCCTGGTGATTCACGTCCTGGGACTTCTTGATCTGCCCGATCTCCTGCTTCATCGCCGCCAGCGCGGTTTCGACATGCGCGTCCCACTGATCGTGGCTGATAATGTTGATCTTGAGCTTCGCGCTCTGGACCATCGGGTGGAGCGTGCCATTGATGTTGTAGTTGTCGCGCACCTGCACGAAGAACTCGAGCACGTCCCCCGGCTTGAGGTTCCCGCCCTCGAGCTTGGAGAGGTCCCACGGGTACTCCAGCCGAAAGCGTTTGCGCTCGGTCGAGCTGTCGGCTTGCGTCCACGAGGCGTTCAGGGCGTTGATCCCCGGGCCCGCCGCGTCAGCGCTGAAGTCGCGGCGGTGAAGGTCGATCACCCAGTGATCGACCCCGCGGCCCGAAGCGGCCGCCGGAGCGGTGGTCGGGGCGGCGGCGCTGGGCTCGGTGGTCGGGGCGGCGCCCACGCGGCCGCTCGTGCGGTTGATGACGAGCTGGGCCAGATCGATGCCGTAATCGTCCTCGGCGACGACCTTCATCGGGATCGTGGCGTCGGGGGTGCGATCTTCGCTGTGGCGGGGCTCTTCGATCTGGACCGTCGGCAGCCCGTCCTCATGGACGATGATCGCGTATTCCTGCGAGCCGATGTTCTCGAACCCGTCGATATCAGTCGCCCGAACGGTGAACTTGAACGGGTCGTTCGGCCGGAACGTGCGCGGGTCGAACGTGGTGAATCGGGCCACAGCGGACCCTTCGGAGGGGAATGTCCAGTTGGCGGCCGGCATCGCGTGTGCTCGGTCGGCCGGCTCGATGCGGATGCCTTTGCCCACATCAAGCGCCTTGTTGAACGAAAGCCGCAGCTCGATGTCGGAGCCGATGGCGGTCACGACCGGCCGCTCGGCGATGTTTACCGGGACGGCCGGCAGCCCGGCGTAGGCGGGAGGCGTCACGCGGGCTTCGATGCCCTTGATGTCCAGCCGGGGGACGACGGAAACCGGCCGCAGGTCGGTTTCGGCGTCGCCGGCTTCAACCTTGATCTGAAGGCGGCCGTTGTCGCGCTGGCCTTCGAGGCGGGCGTCCACGGCCGCGGTGAAGTTCCCGCCCGCCTCGGCGTCCATCACTTCCTGCTGCCACGGGCCGTTGTCGTACCGATAGCGAACGATCGCCTGGTGGACCGTCCCCTTGGTGATGTGAATCTTGAGATCGACCCGCTGCCCCACGGCGACGCGGGCGGGGACGTCGCTCAGGAGGTCCATCTCCACTTCCTTCGGCCAGGGCTGGCGGCCGCCCAGGAGGTGGTTGGTGGCGATACGGAGAAAGTCCGGGAATTCGCGGCTGGCGACGACAACCAGCGCCACCATCAGCACCACCGCGCCGACGCCGGAGCCCATCGAGTACCAGACCGGCTTAAGCTCAACGGCATGGGCGATGTCCACCCGCTTGGCGCGTTCGGTGGCGGAGGCCATCGTCCGCTCCTGCATCGCGTACGACCCGGGGACCTCCTTGCCGAGGAAGTCAACCGTGCTCCGGAGGGAATCGTTGAACTCGGGGTAACGCTCTTCGAGGCGGCCGGCGAGGTCGCTCAAGGAGAGCCGCCGCATCGCCGGGCGGAGGATCCAGCGATAAAAGGCGTAGAAGAACGCCCCAAGACCGGCGAAGTTGACGATCAGTCGCGGCGCGGTGGGCAGCGCCAGGGACCAGTCGATCAGGACGGCCGCCAGCACCAGGGCCACCGCGCAGGCGATGACAATGCCGACGCCGTACAGGACGCCGAACAGCTTAACGCGGCGCCGCAGGTCCTGGAGAGATTCGATCAGAAGGGTCGGAGGCATGTCAACCTCGGCAGATGAAGGTTCAAACCGGTCAGTTGCGGGCTTTGCGGGGCGGGCGAGGCGTCGCATGTGACGGGGCGCGACGTCCGCACTCTCGCTAAATCATTCCGTAGGCCTTACGTAACACCCATTCGCTGGTGAGAAGTAGCATAAAAATCGCCAGCGCCTGCCAACGGTTCCAAAGCGGCTCGGTGTTGGGGACCGGGACGGTCCGGGCGGCGCTCTTAATCAGGTCGGGCAGCTTGCGGGCCTCGGCGAGCGGGACGATCTGCTCCGGCGGGGCCAGGCGACGAAGCATCAGTTCGTCCACCTGCGGCTTGCTCAGCTCCAGCCGCGGGTAGATGACCTCGATCGGCACATCCATGTTCGTCGAGTTGGTCACGGCGTCGGGCAGCTTTACGGTGAACTTGCCGAGCACGTCCCCGGGGAAGGTGACGGCGTATAAGTCGCTCGGCGACTCCTGTCGCTGGAGCGTTTCCTGGCGGACGGTGACTCCCTTTTCATCGACGATGTCAACCCTCATCTGCGGCGGCAACTGGGGGAGGAGCATCGGGTCGATCACCTTTAGCTCCAGCCGGACCTGCTGCCCCTGCTCGTACGTGGCTTTGTCAGCGTTGAACCGAAGCCGCCGTTGCCCCAGCTTCTTACTGCGGGCGAGATAGCGGAGCTGCTGAACCCAGTAGGTATCGAAGACGCTTTCGCCCGTGTAATAGCGCCAGCGCCACGAGTCATCGATCGCGCTGAAGAGCGTCCGCCCGGCCCCGAACCGCCCCAGAACCAGGATCGGCGCCTTTCGGCCGGTATTAGGGTCGCTGGCGAACGGATGCTCGGCATAGACCAGGCCCGTCGGCTTGGGGCTGATCCCCTGGCAGAACCAGAAGATCGGCTGCAGATCGTCCCGAAGGTACTTCTCGTTGACGGCCTTGTCGGCGAAAAATCGGAAGATCGTCGAAGCTTCGCCGCGGCGGCCCTCGTCGGTGATGACCGGCCGGAACCCTTCGCGATAGTCGGCGCTGGAATCTTCCGGAAGCACGTTGGCGATGTTGACCGGCAGCACGGCCTCGAGCGCGGAGTTGCGGTAAGAGACGGGGCTGTAGCGCGGGCCGGCGATCATGCCGAAGCCGCCCCCCTTCTTATCCACGAACTCCGCGATCATCTGAAGCTGGGCGTCGGTGAACTGCCGCGGGTCAACATCGCCGAACAAGACGACGTCATAGGCCATCAGCTCTTCTATCTTTTCCGGGAAGCGTGTGATCGGCCCCGGGAACCCCGATTTCTCGTCCGGCGGGTCCCCTTCCTGGGCGAACGTCGGGTCGGCGCTGGTGAGCAGGCAGGAGATATTCACGGTCTTGTCCCGGATCATCTCGTTCTTGATGTACCGGTACTCCCAGCGCGGGTAGCCATCGACGTAAAGCACATTGATCTTGGCATCCAGCACGGCGACCTGCGCCTGCGCGAGTTGTCGCGGTCATCCAGCTCGCCGGGCTCGGGATCGGCGACGGCTTCGACGTCCAAAAGCCCCAGGTCGCGCGGCTTGAAGATCAGCTCCTCCTCAACAGGGCGGTCGTCATCGATCGTCATGGTCTTTTCGACCGGCGACCCGTCCACGCCGCGGAGCGGCTCCCCCGTCCGCTTGTTGCGGAGCCGGACGTGAACCGCCTTGCCTGCGTCGTACCCAGTTGCCCGAACCTGCACCTTGACGCTTACCAGATCGTCTTTGAACGCGCTGTCCTGCACGCCCAGCGACACCATCTCGATATTCAACGGCGCTTTGTCCGACCCCACCGGAACGGGGTAAACCTTGACGGCGTACTTCTTGAACCGCTCAAACAACCCCTGTTGGGCGGCCGTCGGAGTCTCCCGCGCGTCGGTGATGAGCACGACGCCGGCCAGCCGCTGGCCCTGGAGGTCGTCCAGAACCGTCAGGATCGACGAAACCACCTGGGTGCTCTTGCCCTCAGGCGTCAGCTTGCGAAGCGACTCGACCAGCTTTGGGTCGATCCGCGGGAGCTGCGCGACCGCGTCGGACGCGGCATTGCCGGAGGAGGGCTGGGTTGCGGCGCGGGCTTTGTCGTCGGGGGTCATTCCGGCGGACGCCCCGACCGCGACTGCGTCCTTGTCAAACCGATAGAACTTGAGCGTGTGCGTCTTGGCCAGTCGGCGGAGCAGAAGCTGGTCTTCGCCGGTGAGAAGGTTCACGGCCGCTTCAAGCCGGGTGGCCGGGCGGGCGGCGAACGACTGAGTGGACGGGCCTTGGCCCGGCGCATCGGGCGCGACGATCGGCGTCGAGGCGGCCTTCGGCCGCGCTGACGGCGAGCCGTCCGGATTGACGTCCGGGATCATCATGCTGATCGAATCGTCGATCAGGATCGCCAGGACCGACGGCTCAGTGTGGGACGACACTTCTTTCAGGATCGGCCGGTTGATCAGGTAAATGACCCAGAACAAGAGCAGCGCCCGGAGCACGCCCAGCCCGATCCGCGGCCCGACGCGCCTGCCGTCCCGGCGATACACCAGCACGACCAGGGCGACGGCGGCTACGACGAAAAGGAAGTTGTAGAGGGGGGCGTGCCCCTGCATCCAATGGGGCGGGTTGTACTCGATGAACCGCTCGACGCCGGGGGCCGCGTCGCGCTTCACGCCGAACAAGAGTTCCAGCAATCCTCGCATGATGACGCTTTCCGCTTCCGAGCTTCCTGCTACACAGCACACAACGGCGGCCGCTTGGCATCGGCCGCGGCTTCCTGCCCGCCCGCACCATAGTGGCCATCGCGGGCGGCTCTCTTCCATGACGGCGGCGGCGCACACTCGCCGCGGGCGCGTCGGATCATCTTTTGCGAGCCCGGTTCGGGCCGTGCGGCAACGGGACCGGCGCTCCCTTAACTCATGCGCCGCTCGCCGTTGCCGGGCCGCCGATGACGCGCCGGTAGTGGCCGAATCGCATCGCCAGGAAACATTCCACGCCGACGAGGATGAACAGCGCGATCAGGGCCGGGCCAGCCCAGTCGCTTCCTTCGCGATCGGCCGCCACGTCGGACGGGATATCGTCCCCTTCCAGCGCCATGTCAATGTCGCCGAGTGCCTTATGAACTTCGTCGTTGCCGATGGTTCTCACGTCCGCCTCTTCGGCCGGGACGTTCACGGCGATGGGCACTGTCCCGCTCCCCAGGTCGAGCGAGTAGAGGCCGGGCTTGGTGATCGGGCGGCTCCGGTAGATCGTCGCTTTCTCGCGGCCGGTGATGGGGTCCTTGTCGGTGATTGGGTCGATCACGATCGACACGTTCGCATCGTCCTTCAACTCCGGCGCCTTGGTGCTCTTAACCTCCGGCGGGATCTCCAGCGGCTGGCCGACCGTGAGGTTCATCCAGTAGTCGCCCGTCCGCACGCCGCCCTGAAGCATTTCGTTCATCAGTTCCAGGTAGGCCATGTGGGCCTGGAAGTTCGTCCACTGGGGGTTGGCGGTGGTCGAGACGAACATCACGTGGCCGTTGCCGAGGGTGTGATGGGTGATGGCCGGGTCCGGCGGGCCGGCGGGGAGCTTGCCGGCGGCGTCGGGCACGGGGAGATAGTTCAGCACCCGCTCGACCGAGGGGTTGCCCGAGACGTCGGCCTGCCAATAGGTGAACACCTTGGTGTTCTCCAGGCCGGTGTTCTCCTTGTTCTTGAATTCGTTCAGGAATGGGTGCGGGATGGACGTCGGTTTGAAATCGAAGTTGTAGCCCGACCCCTTGTCGCCGCTGTCCACGCGTTTGATCAGGGCGCCCGGCATGAGCTTGCGGGGGAGCAGGATCGAGTTGTACTTGTCCTTCAGGACCGGCTCGCCCATGAAGATCAGAAGCGTGCCGCCGGCGTTGACGAACTTCTGCAACGCATCGGCTTCGCGCTCCGACACCTGCCCGACGCCGCAGAGGGCGACAGCGCGATAGTCGCTCAGCAGCTTGTCGTCGAGGTTCAGGTCGCTGATGAGGTCCGCCGACACGTATCGCGATGAAGACCCGGCGAGCGCGACCTGAAAATAGAGCCCCGAACTTTCCATCGGGTCTTTGCCGCGCGTCCCTTCGACGATCAGCACCTTCAGCTCCGAGACGACATCGACGACGCGGTATCGTTTGTTGTCCGCGCGGAGCGGGTCGCCGCCGCCGGATGCGCCGCCCTGGCTGTCGCCGAGCGTCGCGATGAGGACGTGTGGGCCGCCGGCTTTGAAGCTGTTGACGGGGATCGGCAGGACGATCGGCTCGCTGCTGGGGTCGAGCCGCGTCGCCCGCGGCTTGTCGAGCGGTGAACCGTCGAGCGACCAGGAGAGCGGCAAGTCGGCCCCGCGCCGTAGCCGCGGGCGGTGGTCGAAAGGTCGGTCGCGAACTTGGTGGTGACGAGGTTGCTCGTCGGGCCGACGTCCAGGATGGCGCGGTTCCACTGCTGCCGGCCCTCGGTCATGTTGTAGTGGCGGACGGGCTTGAAGTACTTCGGCAACTCCGTGCCGCGCTGGCGGATGGCTTCGGCCTGCGGGCCATCCCAGGCGCTGCGAGTGCCGTCGCTCAGGATGTTCAGGGACTTGACCGGCACGCCCTGCTCCTCCTTGGCGGTCTCGATCGCAAGGGAAAGCGCCCCGGCGAGGTCAGTCGATTGGTATGACTGCTCGATCCGGTCGATGGCGGCCTTGGCGGCGATGAGGTCGTACCCCGGCCGAGCCATGATCTTCATCGCTGGATGGGCCGCCGTGATGATCGCGACCGATTCGCCGCCGGCGTTGAGCTGATCGATCAACTTGCGGGCGATGATCTTTTCCTGCTCCAGGTGCGTTTTAGCCCCACTCACGCGCGGCGACTCATACCCGGCGGAATAGCTGTTATCGATGATGAAGACGTTCAGGCCCGACCGGCCGCCCAACGAGGCCAGCGCGCTGCCCGAGCACCCGGCGATCGGGCGCGCCAGGGCGAAGCCGATCAGGAAAACGACGAGGCATCGGACGGCGAGCAGCAGCCACTGCTCGAACTTGAGGCGCTTGCGATTGCGCCGCATCGCTTTGAGCAGGTAATCCATCGCCGCCCAGGAGACGACGCGGAACCGCCGGCGGTTCAGGAGGTGGATGAGGATCGGGATGCTGGTCAGCGCCACCCCGCCCCAAAGGAACGGCCAGACCATGAAGGTGAGGGCCAGTGGGAACGTCAGCCCGGGCGAGAATGTCAGCCCGGGGGGGAAGGCCAGTGCCAGGGGAAGAGATTGCTGTGGCATCCAATTCTGCATACTGGGGCCGCGCTCGCGTTACCGTCGCCCGGCTGCCCGGGCCTTCGTCATTTCGGCCGGCGGTTCGTGGTTGAATCGAGCGGCCGCCGACAAACGTCCGACGCCTTACTTGATGCTGGCGGCCCGGTTCGCCAGGAAGTTGCTGAGCGAAACGTCGAGCGGCTCCCCGCTGCTCATCCGGGTAAAATCAACGTGCATCCCGCGGCACAGTTTACGCAGGTCCGCCGTGAAAAGGGCAAGCTGTTCCAGATACCCTTCGCGCAGCGCCCGAGGTTCGGTCAGAAGTTCGCCCGCCTCTTCCAAGCCTTTGAAGAGCGTCGTCTCTTCAAACGGGAACTCGATCTCCTGCGGGTCGAGGATCTGGAAGGCCATCACCTCGTGTTTTTTGAAACGGAGGTGGCGCAGGCCCTTTTTGATGCTGTCGAAGTCATCGAAGAAATCGCTGAGGACGACGATGAGGCTTCGATGCGTCAGCTTCTCGGCGAGCTGATCCAAAATGCGGCCGGTGTTGGTCTTCTTGAGTTTGGGCGTGATTGACAACTCGTGCGTGATGATCTTCCATTGCCCCGGCGAGTTGCTCGGCTTGATGTAATGCTTCAGGTCGCTGTCGAAGATGGCCAGACCGGCCGAATCCTGCTGCTGGATCGCCAGGTAAGACAGAGCGGCCGCGATCGCCGTGGCGTGATCGTACTTGCTCCACGTCTCTTTCCCCGAACCGATCGACGAGAACCCCATCGATTCGCTGGCATCGACGATGCAAAGCAGATGAAGGTTGGTCTCTTCCAGGTATTGCTTAAGGTAGATCTTGTCGGTCTTGCCGAAGACCTTCCAATCCACGTGGCGGATGTCGTCGCCCGGCACGTACTGGCGGTGCTGCGCGAACTCGACCGAGATCCCCTGGTACGGGGAGCGGTGCATTCCGTTCATCAACCCTTCGACGATCAGGCGGGCCCGAAGGTCAAGCGAATGGATGCGGGCGAGCGTCCCGGGCTCGAGGTATTTCCGGTAATCGGTAAGCGCTTCGGACACAAGGCCTCCGTCAGTCCGTGACCAAGTCGCTCGGCGCGTACGCCAGGATCATGGAGACATCGAGGACGTCACTTCGCGAGAGGGTATCGTCCACGACGTCCCACGCGGCGTCTTGTCTATCGAGGTGAGGCATCCCTTCGAATTTCGGCGACACGATCCCAAATCGGTATCTGCCGGCGCTGTTCACCGCCTCGACGTCCACCTCGGCGTCAAAGGCGTTCCTTAACGCGGCTACCAGACGATCAGCAGACTCGCGGGTCATTTCAACAACTCCTTCAAGGAGCGAACGCGCTCAAGCATCTGCTTTGCGTCCCCCAGCCTCATTGACCGCGACGAGTAGCGAGCCGAGATCGTCCAACTTGTGCAGATGTCTTTCAGATGCCGCAGATAAGTGACGCCATCACGAGCGCCTTGTTTCTCGATCCCCGCCTCCAACTCCCGAAGGTTCGTCAGCAATCCTTCAAGGTCGTGCCTTCTCCAAATAAGCTGCCAGACTTCCCGGCCCGCGTCATCTAGCTCATGAAGTTGATGGGGCAGTTTCCTCGCGATGGACGGGAACTTCTCTACGAGACGCGCCTTCAGGAGGATTTCAACGACGAACCCCAGAAGGTACGCTGCCCCATTCGCCCTCGCGTTGTCGCCCGACGCACAAAGGGTCGATGCGTCATCGAATCTTCGTTCCGCGACAGTCGCCATCGCCGATGGCTTCAGAAGCCCCTGTCGCTCGAATATTGTAGCCAACGCCGCACCTCACCCGTCTCAAGCCGTTTTTGCCTGATGATCGGGCATCAGTTTGGAGGTCGTGCGGTCGAGCTCGTCGTACTTTTGCCGGGGGATGAAGTCCATCAGCTTCTTCACGATCGTGTCACTTCGGATGCCTTCGGCTTCGGCGTTGAAGTTCGTCACAATGCGATGCCGCAGGACGGGAAGTGCGACCTGGCGGATGTCCTCGGTGCTGACGTGGTACCGACCCTTGAGCAGCGCTCGGGCCTTACCGGCCAAAACAAGGTACTGCGAAGCGCGCGGGCCGGCGCCCCAGCCGACGAAGTCCTTCACAAAGTCGGGCACGCCACCTTCGGTGACGCGCGTCAGCCGCGAGAACTGGAGGGCGTATCGGATCACGTGGTCGGCGACGGGGACCTTCCGGACGATCTCCTGGAGGGCCATGATCTCTTCGCCGCTCAGGACGTGCTGAAGGTCGATCTTTCGTCCCATCGTCGTCAGGCGGACGATTTGGAACTCTTCTTCCTCGCTCGGGTAACCAACGTTGATATTGAACATGAACCGGTCGAGCTGGGCTTCGGGAAGCGGGTAGGTGCCTTCCTGCTCAATCGGGTTCTGGGTGGCGAGCACGAAGAACGGCTGCGGCAGCCGGTGCATCTTGCCGCCGGCCGTCACCTGATGCTCCTGCATCGCTTCGAGAAGTGCGGCCTGCGTCTTGGGTGGCGTTCGGTTGATCTCGTCGGCGAGGATGACGTTGGCGAAGATCGGCCCGCGGACGAACCGCATCTGGCGGCCGCCGGTGGTCTTATCCTCTTCGATGACCTCGGTGCCCGTGATGTCGCTCGGCATCAGGTCGGGGGTGAACTGGATCCGGTTGAAGCTGAGGCCCAGCGTCCGCGAGAGCGTCGAAATAAGCAGCGTCTTGGCAAGGCCCGGGACGCCGACGAGCAACGCGTGCCCGCGGCAGAAGAGGGCGATCAGCAACTCCTCGATCACCTGTTCCTGCCCGACGATGACCTTCCCCAGTTCGGTCCGCATGTTGTGGTAGCCCTGCTGGAGCTTTTCCACGGCCGCCAATTCTTCCGCAGCCAGGTCAGTGGCCTGCGGCTGCACGAGACCGATCTGTGGTTCCATGAATTCTCCTGCGTTGGGGCAAGGCCCGCCGCTGCGAAGCGAGGCAAACGACGTGAAAGTCTTGGTCGAACCGCTTTGGACTCCTAACAGGAACGACGCACGCGGCTTACACTACTATAGCAGCGGGCCACCCGAAAGTTGCAACCGGGTATTTGCCTATTTTCTCGGCAGCCAACGCATGCGGCGAACGGTTGAACGGCTAAACTCAAACGGCATGCCGGAGCTTCCAGAGGTCCAGACAGTCGTGAACACGTTGCGGCCGCGGGTCGTCGGCCGGGCGATCGTCCATGTGAGAGTGCTTCGGGCTGACATCCTCTTTCCGCCGGGGACCGACCTGGAGGCGCTTCTCACCGGCCGCACCGTTCGGTCGGTCGATCGGCGGGGGAAGCGGATCGTCTTCTCATTGGACGACGGCAATCGCTTTTATGTGCATCTGGGGATGACGGGCCGGTTGACGTTTGCCGCGCAGGACCTTCCCGCCCCATCCCACACGCATCTTGAGTTGGTGATCGGGGGCGGAAACCTTCGGTTCCGCGACCCGCGGCGATTCGGCGGCGTCTGGTGGCTCGGCGCCGCGCCAGATCCCCATGAGGGGATGGGGCCAGAGCCGCTCGACCTGCGGCCGGCGCAGCTCGCGCGGGCCTTGTCCCGAACCAGCCGCGCCATCAAGGCCGCCCTGCTCGATCAGTCGGTTATCGCCGGCCTGGGGAATATCTACGTTGATGAATCACTCTTCGCCGCCGGTATCCATCCGTTGATACCGGCGGCGGCCCTGGGGCCGGAGCAGGTTCGTGCATTGAACCGCGCGATCAAGGCGACCCTTCGCCGGGCGCTCCGACATCGCGGCAGCACCTTGCGCGACTATCGCGACGCCGACGGCGGGAGCGGATCGTTTCAGAAGCTTCACCGCGTCTACGATCGGGAAGGGGAGCCGTGCCGACGATGCCGCGGGCTGATCTCCCGCATTGTGCTGGGCGGCCGCTCGACGCACTTTTGCGCGGTGTGCCAGCGGAGCGTCGATCGGGCGTTGAGTTGAAGAACGCTGGATCGGCGAGGTTGAGCGCTCCGCTCAATTGGCAGTTGCGATCGGCTGGGGCCGGCGAACTGGGTCCGACCGAAGCGATGCTTTGAAAAATGCGCGAATATGTTCGATCGACACGGCCGATGGGGCGCCGTCGGCGTCCAGGCCGCCGTGCAACGTGAGCGTTGTTGGTGCGCTGGCAAGCCGGGGGTATCGGGACGTGTCGATCTCGGTGACGTCTACCCGATAGCCAATCTCGAAGGCCCACGTACACAGGGGCTGCATCCACCGCGTTGCCCAATGGTTCGGGCCGATGCGCTGCGCAACTGCAGAGCGGCCGTCGGGTGTCGGATCGACCAGCGCCAGCGCCGCAATCCGAGAATCGCGACCCGCGGCGATCAGCGATGCGTTGGCCCCGGTACCCAGGCCGATGATGGCAATCCGATCCGGATCGACGAACGGGCGGTCGCGAAGAAGCCCGACGGCGGCCGCAATGTCTCGGGACTCGTTGATGCCGAGGGTCTGCCCCGCGGGCCAGCCCGCGCCAACCCCGCGAAGACCGACGGTCAGGGTCACGAACCCCTCATCGTGCAGCGGGCCGAGGAGCGACAGCGCGTCGGCCTGGGAGCGGCCGAAGTCGTGGGCGATGACGACGGCCGGTCGGCGGCGGCGGAGCAATCTCTCCTTCTCCATCAGCACCCGCTTCGCGTCGATCGCGGGGACCAGCCAGCCTTGCAGGGACGTGCCATCGTCCGACTCGAAGCTGCGCGATTCGAAGTAAAGCCCCAGTGAGCCGGGGTCGCCGGCGGCCTGTGGCGGCAGCGGGTGGGTCCGCGCCGCGACGAGTACGGCGACGATGAAGGTGGTAAAGGCGGGGAGGAAGACGATTCGCCCCATCAGGCCGCGGCCGACTTTCGACGCGACCGGCTCATCGTCAAAGATCGAGGCGCGGCGTCGCAACCGGATCGGATGGCTGAACAGCGCCCGCACGACCAGCGCAATCGCGCCGCCAATGAGCGCCAAGGCTGACGGCTGCGGCGCACCGTCCTCGCTGACAACGCGTTCACCGGCGAGGAACGTCGGATCCATGATGGGTCGTTGCATCGCAATCCCCTTTCGCCCAAGGACGGGCCAGGGCGGCAGTACCGCGCTCAGTCGCCGCGCACGCACACCATGGCCGGCCAACCTCGCGAGCGATAATCCAACAAGAATGAACGTACGATACGAACCCCCCATCTACAGCCGCCCGCCAAAAGGGGAGACTCCCTGTTTCCGGGAAGCGGGCGGAAACGGGGAGTCTCCCCTTTCTTGGGGGTTTGGCCGAAGCGGCCTCGGAAATGAAGCGACGTCCAATAAACAAAAATTTGGGGACCTTCCGCTCGGCGATGTTTAGGGGACTTTTAAGGGATTTGGTGCGACACGCGGGCTTGGCGATAGCGGAACCCGCTTGACCCTGAACCGAGGAGAGGTATTCTAGGCTCGTCCGATAACACTGGAGCAGCGGCCTTCGATCCCACGTCATATGTTGCGCGGGGCGTGGTTTACGCTCTGGTTCGGACGGTCGCAGCTGAGCGTAGCGGTAATCTTCGCGGCAGGATGGATGCCGCGCGCAGTGGCTCGGAGAGCCCTGCGGGGACTGTACGCGGGCCGGAGGCCATCGGGTGTTCCAGCCAGCGCAAGGGTCGGGAAGTGAGAGGTCACGGATGGCCAGAGGCAAGCACTCAACGGCACTTTTCGAAGTCATCACGGCAAATCGACACGCCGACCGCAAGGCGCCTCCGCCGGCGGCCGCGTTGCGAACGCCCAAGTGGTGGTTCAAAGGCAGGCCCAAGGCCGGCGCACCGGCCGCCACATCACCGGCGCTCGGCGGCGGGTTCGGCGCCATCTCGGCCAAGCCCAAACTCAAGGCTCCGCCCGCGCCGGTAGCGCGGGAAGAGGAGTTCGACCCAACTGCGAATGTCAGCGCCGCTTCGCTCCGCCAGGTCGATCGCGAGCCGCTCGTGTCGGCGCCGTCCCCGGAAACGATAATCCCCAACGTCGTCGTCCCCGAGCCGTTCGCCCAGCCGCCGATCGTCCAGGAATCGGTCGAAGCTGAACCGACTGTGGTTGAGCGCGCGTTCTTCGGCCGCCCGACCCCGTTGACGCGTCAGGGCCTCGCCGCCGAACCGGAGTCGTTCGAGGCGGCCGCGGATCAGGTGAACGATCGGGCAGTCGAGCCGGCGGCCGCACCACGGCCGACGTCGTCCTCGCGGCCGGCGGTGGCGCTCCTGAAGCAGTTGTCCGGTCGCGGCATGCGATGGGTCGCTGACTCCGATCGCCAGGAAGTCACGCTGACCCTTCGCTACACGACAGCGATCGTCGCGGCGTTCGCGGTCGTGGTGGTCATCAGCCTCGCCTATCTCATCGGCCGCCACTACGGAGAGAAAGCCGCGCTCGCCGCCGCCAGCCAGGACGGCCAGGAAGAGCAGCAGCCAGACGCGCCAGCCGCTCCTTCCGCTGCGACCGTATCAACTGCCGAGGTCAAAAAAGGCCCCGTGCAGGCGACGGTTCTCGACGTCGGCGGCCATGCGAAGCCCGCCGCGGCGCGATTTGAAGCATCGAAGCCGCCGGCGCTCACGTCCGGCGCGGCGGTGAGTTCGGGCGGCGGCGATCGTGACTACGAAGACGCCCCGCTGTCGGCCGACGGCGTCGCCACGCGGACGATCAACCGCAATTACGTCATCGTGCATAGCTTTGAAACACGAGCGTCGGCCTTTCAGGCACGCGATTTTCTGATCCAGAACGGAATCCCCTGTACGGTGGAGCGAAGCCTGCCCCAGACCACGTACGTCGGCTGGTACACTGTCCTGGGGACGCGCGGGTTCCCCAAGTCATTCCTGAACTCCAAGCCCTACCTCGACTACAAGTCCCGGATCGAGGAACTCGGCAAGACCTTCCCGGGGCACACCGCCTTCCTTACCTTTCAACCGCGGGGCTATCGCTGGACGGGGAAGTAGGCCTCGCCGCGTTACATGGCCGTCGCGCTTGACGTCGCCCAGCCGCCCTACCACGATGGGGTCATGCTGAAGCTTTCCGCCTTTGCCGATGAAATCGGTCCGAAGATTGACGATCAGATCAAGGTCTGCCAGGCCAACGCCGTCACCCATTTCGAGCTGCGCGGCGTTTACGGAAAGAACGTCATGGACTTCGACGCGCCGCTCCGCGAGGAGATCCGTTCGAAGCTCAAGGACGCCGGTCTGGGGGTTATCTCCATTGGCTCGCCGATCGGCAAAGTCGCCGTCGATAAGCCGTGGCCCGAGCACTTCGATCGCTTCAAACGTGCTGTGGAGATTGCGGAGTATTTTGAATCGCCGTTCATTCGCGTCTTCAGCTATTACCCGGCCGGTGGCGAAGGGAAGGCGCCGATCGACCCGCACCGGGAGGAGGTGATCGATCGCTTCCGCAAGAAGGTCGAGTACCTAAGCCAGGGACATCCGGCCGCCCTGGTTCATGAGAACGAGAAGGGGATCTTCGGGGACATCGGCCGCCGCTGCCACGATTTGATGGCGTCGGTCAATTCGCCAAAGCTTCGCTCCGCCTTCGACTTCGCCAACTTCGTTCAAGTGAACGAAAAGCCGAGCGAGAACTGGCCACTACTGAAGCCCTTCACCGCGCACATCCATATCAAAGACGCCAAGTTCGGCACGGGCCAGGTCGTCCCGGCCGGGGAAGGGGACGGCGACATTCCGGCGATCCTGGCCGACGCATACCAGAGCGGCTATCGCGGCTTCCTCAGCCTGGAGCCGCATCTGCGCGTTGCCGGCCACTCGCATGGTGAAACCGGTCCGGAGCTTTTCAAGGTGGCGGCCGATGCCCTGAAAGGCATCTGTCGGCGGCAATCCATCCCGCTCGCTGGCAACTGAGGCTTCAACAGCCGGACGATACGACGACATGAAGCGGTTCGCTGATACCGGCCCGTTCCTACCGGGCGCGGATTCATTGCGCGGCGCCCACCCAAACCGATGCCTCCCTCTTCAGACGATCGAGCCCGGCCGCGATTCAGGCCCCTAGCGCCGGGCGCGACGCTTTGGGTTCCGTCGGTGCCGCCGCCGGGCGTCGCCGATTCCACGAATGTCGAGGCCCGATGGAAGCCGCCGGGAACATTCGTCACCCGCGGGGAGTCACTGATCGAGGATGCGGGGGGAGGCGGCGTGAAGCCTATCGCACCGGTCTCAGGGCGCATGGGCGTTCCCGGGCGCGCGGAGATCCTTGGAGCGTCCGGGCTTCGCTCGCTGGCGGCCGCCCGGCTTGAAGTCGAGACGCCGGGCGGAGAGCCCGGGCAGGAGCAAGCGGCCGCCGCCCCGGATCCCGACGCCCCTCCGCCTGAACCCGATGCCGACGCCGTTCGCTCCTTCATCGATTCCCTCCGGACGACGCATCTCCAGGAGTGGTTGGAGCGCCTCCGGCGGCTGGGGATCTGGGCCGATCGATGGTCCAGCCCTGATTTCTGGGCGCAGGTCGCGAACTGTCGGCGCGTCGTGGTCGATACGGTCCTGTGTAGCGTTCTGGATGGCGACCCCGGGCTCGGCGTGAACGCGGCGGCCGCCGAGGTCTGGGGGGGCGATATGGTCGCGGCGGTCGCGGGGCTGGCGAAGCTGACCGGGGCGACCCGCGCCTGGATCGTTGTGGACGCGGCCGAGGACGAGCGCCGCTGGAAATGGCTGCGCACGGCGGCCGACAAGCTGGGGGGGATGCTCAGGCTCGTGCCGCTGCAGAACGACTACCCGCAGGCCGACCCGTCCCTCCTGATCTACACGGTGGTCGATCGGATCGTCGCCCCGGGCCGGCTTCCGACAGAGCGCGGCGTCCTGCTGATGGATGCGGCCGCGGCGGTCGCCATCGGGCAGGGGATGCTCCGCAACGAGCCGATGGTGCGCGTCCCGATGTCGTTCTATCACGGCCTTCGTCCCGGGTCGCGCCTTGGCGGTTCTGGCGGCCTCCGCACGCTTGCTTCGGCGGTGGTCGGCACCCCGCTCCGCGATATGCTCTTGCAACTGGGGATCAGCGCCGGCGGCGCGGATCTATGCGGCAGCCTGCCGATGCGCGCCCTGCCGCTCTCCATGGCGACGATCGCCTCCGGCGGCGAAACCGGGGCATGTATTCTTCCACGGGCGGCGGACGTCAACCCGTCGCCGTGCATCCGATGCGGCTGGTGCGTCGAGGGGTGCCCTACCCGGATCAACCCCGCCGGGCTGCTCGAGTCGGCCCAGGCGGCAAACCTGAACTGGGCGCGGCGCTACGGCCTCGACGGGTGCATCGAATGCGGGATCTGCAGCTATGTCTGCCCGTCCCAGCTCCCTTTGCTTCAAGCGATCCGAACCCTGCGAACGATGACAGGCGGTCGGCGGGAAATAGCCCTTTGATGAAAGGTCGGGCCCATGGCGCCGCGCGGAAGCTGCCTTGTGGCCGTTCGGCGGCCGATCGCGCATGATCCGCCGGCCCGCCGATGAGGCCGGACGGCGGGCCGCCCACGCAGTCGCCGCGTATGGGCTGGAATGATGACGACAGACCTTCGCTCCAGCTTCCCCCTCCCCGCGCCCCGGGCCGCCCACGGCGGCATGACCGTCTCCCGGTACTACGCCGATCACTTTCTCGGCGCCGTTCTTCCCGTGACGGCGGGCGTCCTGCTGTACGGCTGGCGCGCCGCGGCGACGATCGCCCTGTCGGTGGGCTCCGCGGCGGTGGCGATCGCGGTCTGGCGGCGGATCGGCTCGCGCGGCCGGCAGGTTCACGTCGTGCATGCGCTGTGGCTGGCGCTGCTGATCGGGTTAATGCTGCCGGCGCATGTCGCGTCAACGACGCCCGACAACAGCGGCCGGACGCTCTGGCCCATCGCGGTGGTGGCGGGCGTGGGCGTGGTGATGCTGCTCTGGGCCTGGGCGGGATCGGGGTCGGGCGGATTCACCCGGTCCCGGTCGTATTCCTGGCTTTGACGGTGCTGTTTCAGCGGCAGATGACGCCTTACGCCGTGCTCCAGCGGGATCATCTGGGGAGCGGCGACTTGCTTCGCGGGCCGCGTCGGGCCGCCGACGACGGGCCGGCGGCGCGGGCCCATCGGATGAGGGCGTCGCCGAAAATGAACGCGCTACGCCCGAGCCGTGGGCGCAGCGGGCCGCGGCAAGCGGGCAGGATGCTTTCCGGGCCGTTCCCGCGGCCCACCGGCTCATTTATTACACGACCGGGACCATCAAGCCCGAGCGCGGCCAGATCCCACTGCACGAGCTATTGCGGGACCGAGTCCCGCCGCTGGAGGACCTGATCCTCGGCGGGCAACCGGGCGGCATCGGCGTCAGCAGCGCCGTCGGGGTGATCATCGGCGGGCTGTTCCTGCTCTATCGAGGCTTGATCGACTTCCGTGTCCCGCTGCTGTCGATCGTTACGACCTACCTGACGCTTCTGGTCTTGCCGATCCCGACGGTCATCACCGACCACGGCGCACACTGGAGCTTTCTGGCGATGCGCGAGCCGGATGTGCGGTGGGACGTCGGCCTGACCTTCGCCACGTATGAGCTGATGGCGTCGCCGATGATCTTCACGGCGTTCTTTCTTGCGACGGCCCCGTCCGTGCGGCCGCTCGTTCGCCGGGCGCGGGCGCTCTACGCGATCTGCCTGGGGATCCTGTGTGCCGTCGCCCAGCTCTACGCGTCGGTTTCTTTTGGGCCGTACGTCGCGCTGCTCGCCGCGGGGCTCCTCTCGCCGACGTTCGATCGTTGGTTCTCACCGCGACGTTTGTTTTGATGGCGTTAATCACGCGACCCTTCGCGTCCGCCTCGTCCCGGAACGGCGCGGAGCGGCCGTCGAAGGGCGGTTTGACGCCCTGATATGCGGGACGTAGAGTCTTCGCCGATGCGTTCATTCCTAGCGGGGTTGACCCTTGTCCTTTCTGTGGCGGCGAGCGCGATGGCAGGCGCCAGGGGTGAAGTCGTCGCCATGGGGTTCGAGAATCGCTACCGCCCCGATTGCTGGACGCCCCTGCTCATCCAGCTCAACAACGACGCTTCGACGGCCGCCAATTACATGGTCCAGGTCCATCAGTTGGACATCGACAAGGACACGGTCGTTTACACGCGCGTCGTCACCCTCAACGCGAATGCCAAGCAGCAGAAGTTCTGGGCCTATTTCGTCCCGCAGCCGGTCGGCCCCGGCCCAAACGACCTGGGGCTTCCGTCGTCAGCCAAGGAGCTTGGCGAGCAGTTGAAGGTTTACCTTTACGACGAAGCCGGCAAGGCCCCGATTGCGACGCTGCCGATCACGTTTGGAGCGGGGAGCGTTGACCCGCCGCGCATCACATCGGCCCATGGGCACGGGCGCAAGTTCGTCCTTTGCGTCCTGGGCGAGGAGGACAAGGTCACCTGGTCGGAATATGAGTCGTCGATCGGGCTGATGGAGGATGTTCAGTTCGTCCCGGTGACGACCGAGGCGCTGCCCGAAAGCGTGCTCGGGTATCAGGGCGTGGATGCGATCATCTGGCTGGGCGGCAACACCAAGGCGGCCAGCGCGGGCGGTTCGCCCGCGGTCGAGGCGGTGCGGCAATATGTTAAACAGGGTGGCCAACTGGTGGTCTGCCAGCCAGCCGTGCGCGAGCACATTGTTGACTTTGTCGATGCGGGGATGCTCCCCGTCGTGGCGAAACAGGGGCCGAGCTGGCTCGACAGCTTTCGCGGCCGCGCGCGTCCGAACCTTCAACCGCTGGTGACGATCGCGCAGGCGGACTCCAAGCAACTAAACGACATGCCCGTCCTGGAGCGATACCGGAACTGGGACCGGATCGCCAAGTCGGGGCGCACGTTCGAGATGTTTCAAGCGGCGCCCACGCCGGATGCCGTGGTCGATGCCTGGATCGACTGGAACGACGACCAGATGCCCGGCGACCCTGCCCCGGCCGCCCCATCCGCGGGGGCACCATCAACCCGTCCCGCTTCCGCGGAGCGCAGCCCCTACATCGCTCGAAAGATGTACGGGCTCGGCACCGTCACCTGGGTCGCCCACAACCTGGGTGACCCGAGCCTGATGTTCAACCAAGCTCGCGGGAGACCCGCGCAAGCCCGGGGGCGTGATGCTTTCGACCGGTGGCTGGCCATACATCTGGGATCGAGTGATGGGATGGCGAAACGATACCCACATCCAGGCCGACCTGCCCAAGGTGGACCCGGCCGCCGAGCAGAAGCCCGCCATCTTTACGACGTACGCCCCCGCCGAAGGGGTTGACCTGGGCCGGGCGTTCCTGAAGGGCATGGACCACGAGTCGCGCACGGCATGGCTCGAAGGGGTCGCCATCGCCTTCTTCATCGCCTACTGGCTCATCGCCGGGCCGGGAAGCTACCTGTTCCTCGCGTCGAAAAAGCGCACGGGCCTGAGCTGGACGGTGTTCGGGGCCGCCGCCCTGGCGGCGACGCTCGTCACGGTTGGCGTGGTTCGACTGGTGCTCACGGGTGACCCGGCGGTCAAGCACATCAGTTTTGTTCGATTGACGCCGGCCGGGTCGTTCGATGACGGCTCCGCCAAGTTTGACGCGGTTGTCAACAGTCGGTTCGGGCTCTACATCCCGCGCGACGGCGACCAGCGGGTGAGCCTCCCCCAGACGACCGTCGGCGAAGTCAGTTACATCACGCCGTTTGCGATCCATCCCGAGTACCTGCGCGACAACAGCAACGGTTTCACCGATCAGGCGCGGTATGAGGTGGCGACCGACGGGCTGGGCGAGGGGAAGGCGGTCGAGGTTGCGTTCCCGTTCCGCAGTACGGTGAAGAAGATCCAGGCCCAGTGGTCGGGGCCGATTCATGAAGGGGTGGATGGCGCGGTGACTGTGGGGCGCTGGACCGATACGACCGTTGACCCCCGAGACGCCACCAAACGCCTGAGGACCGCGATCGGGCCGGTATCGGGGAAGGTGACCAATCGTATCGGCCGCGACCTTCGGTCGGTCTACTTCGCGTTTCATGAGCCGGGGCACGCGGGAGACTCGTTGCTCTACATCAAAGGATGGCCCAACGGCGCCACGCTTGACCTGAATGCGGAATGGAAGGCAGCGGTACAGGTCGATTCCGAGAAGGGGGACGCCCCGCTGGCGACGCCCCGGAACCTGCGGGGGGACTTTGGCCCGAACAACGCACAGCAAACCGGCTGGGGACGCTTCTGGTACTGGGGCCTACGCGTGCCGACCGTCATCGATGAGGGCCCACCGGAGGATGATTCCGACGAGTTCAACCGATCCTTGCCACTCATGGCCTTCATCGACCGGGTCGAGCCTTATAAGGCGTATAAGGACCACACGGACCGCGTGGAGCTTTTCCGGCGCGGTGGACGCCAGCTGAATGTGTCTGGGTTGTTGGCGGCCGGCAAATTGGTGGTTCTCGGGCAGGCAACAGGGCCGGTGCCCTACCGGCTGGACGTGAACGGTGACCCGATCAAGGGCGAGGGGCTGACGATCTACGAAGCGGCGCTACCGATTACTTACGTCCGGCCGCCCGCGGATGCGGCCGCCCCGGACGGGGCAGCGGCGGCCCCGTAAGGGCCGCGCGCGGCCGCCTTCATCTGCCGCGCGGTAGCGGGAGGTCGGCCGGCCTGCCCGGGCGAGGGCGCAGGTCAGCGCTCCCCGTCCGCGCGGCGACAGTCGGGGCTTATTGGTGAGATGTCACGGTTTTGGAGTTTGAGCGAAGCCCGATCGGGCGTTCGTGCTCGGCACGCGAGGTAGTCGATGGCGGTGATGATCAAGACCGTGAGCCTGACGAAGCGCTATGGGGCGCTCGTCGCCCTGTCGAACCTCAATCTGGAGATTCACGAAGGGGACTGTTTTGGCTTCATCGGGCCCAATGGGGCTGGCAAGAGCACCACGATCAAGATCCTCGCCACGCTCCTCCAGCCGACCTGGGGCGAGGCTCGGGTGTGCGATTTCGTGGTCGGGTATCAGAGCCGCCAGATCCGCCCGCTCATCGGGTATGTGCCCGATTACTTCGGCGCGTATGAGGACATGGTGGTCCAGGAATACCTGGAGTTCTTCGCGGCCGCCTACAACATCAACGGGGCGAAGCGAAACAAGATCGTCGGCGAGGTGCTGGAACTGACCGACCTGGCCTACAAGCGCAACGCGCTGGTGGACGGCCTGTCGCGCGGCATGAAGCAGCGGCTGTCGATTGCCCGCGTGCTCGTCCACGACCCCAAGGTCCTTCTTCTGGACGAGCCGGCGGGCAACCTCGACCCCCGCGCGCGCATTGAGATGCGCGAACTGCTCAAAGAACTGCAGCGGATGGGCAAGACGATCCTGATTTCCAGCCACATCCTTCCCGAGCTTCAGGACCTGTGCAACAAGGTCGGCATCATCGAGCAGGGGGAACTGATCTACAGCGGCCCGTGGACCGAGATCGTCCGCAAGGCGCGGGGCGGGATGATCCTTCATGTAGGCGTGGCCGAAGGGCAACAGACGCAGGCGGCCGCCCTGCTGAGCCAGGAGCCGACCGTGGCCAATGTGAACTCCAACAACGGCTTCATGGAGGTCAGCCTCAAGGACGACATCCAGGATTACAGCTTTATCGCACAGCGGCTGATTTCCGCCGGCTTCCGCCTGACCCTGCTGAAAGAGGAAGAAGTCAACCTCGAGACCGCCTTCATGCGGCTGACCAAAGGAATGGTGCAGTAGCGGCGCAAGAGTCGAAATCCGAAGCACGAAACCCGAAAAAAGAGGCCCAATGGAGAAAGGAAGAAATCGGATCAACTCGGCCGCGGCACTTTTTTCCACTTTGGCCTTGTTTGGGTTTCCTTGAGGTTTCGAGCTTCGGGCTTTCTTTCTTTCATGACGAACTGCCGCATTAAGTCCGGCCCGATTTGAGCCTGATGCACAGGTCGCCAACCTATCCACCATGCAAGCTATAGCCCTTTATTTCTGGCGACTAATCCCCGCCAACCCGATCTTGGTTCGGGTCGTCGAGTCGGGCGGGAAGCGGCGGCGCGACGTCTTCTTCCGTTGCGGCTACCTGGGGCTGCTGATCGCCGTCGTCCTCTTCAGCCTGGCCAACAGCAACGGCGCGGGCGGCGGCAAGGACCTGTCGGCCCTGGCCAAGACCAGCTCCGGCATTTTCCAGAGCATGAGCTATCTCCAGCTCGGTCTGGTGGCGCTGCTGGCGCCGATCTTTACCGCCGGCGCCATTACCCAGGAGAAAGACAGCCAGACTTACGACATCCTGCTCTGCACCCCGCTGACGAACGGCCAGATCGTGCTCGGCTCGCTCCTGAGTCGCCTTTTCTTTGTGATCGCGCTGCTGATCAGCGGGATCCCGATTTTTTCGATCACGCAGATCTTCGGCGGCGTGGCGATCCGGAGCATCGCGCAGTCGTTCGGGATCGCGGCCGCCACGGCGTTCGTCACCGGCTCGCTGGCCATGGCGATCGCGACGTTCAAAGTCGGCACGCGCCGCACGATCTTCAGCTTCTACCTGTTCATCGTGATCTACCTGGCCGGCATGATCGTGCTCGACCGGTTCACGCAGTTCCACCCCGTCCTGGGCACGGAGGTCCGCGACAAGATCGAAGTCCCGCTGCTGGCCAAGACGAGCTGGCTGACCGGGCTCAGCCCGTTCCTCGCGCTGCGCACGCTCTTCAACGACCCGGCCTATACGCCGCCAAAGCTGGAGAGCCTGCCCGAAGAGCTGCGTCGCTGGCCGATCGGCTGGATGCTGAGCAACCCGGCGTCGTTCTACACGTCGCTGATGTTCTTTCTCAGCTTCATCATGGTGACGCCGTCGATCGTCGTGCTGCGAAAGCTGGCACAGGCGACCGTCACCGAAAAGCCGCTGGCCCGTCAGCTCGGCGGGTGGGCCGCCACGGCGATCGCGATTGCGATCATGATCGTCGGGCTGGGGAGCCTGACGACGTACCTCGCCGGGGCGGCCGCGATCGTCGCGCTCTACTCCTTCATCCCCTGGATCAAGGACCTTTCGTTCCTGTCGTTCGTGCTCAACCGCGGCGGGGGTGAAGAAGAGGTTGTCGGCGCCGCGACGGCCGGCGCAAGCCGGTCGGCCGGGCGCCGCGCTCGCGGAAGCCGCGCACGGTGTGGAGCAACCCGATCGCCTGGCGCAAAGCGAAGACCAAAGCGTCGGCCGCCCGCGCGAGCCTGCTTCGGTACGGTTTCATCCTGGCGGGCATCGCGGCCGCGGGGGTGCTGCTCTATCGCTTTGCGACCGTCACCACGCCGGTCTACACCCTCGCCCCCAGCAATTACGCGATCGCCTCGGGGGGCGGCTATTTGACCGTCGGCAGCGACACCTACTGGGTTCCCAGCTTCGCGACCTACGGCGATGATCGGACGGACTACCCGGTCGAGAAGCAGTCCCGCGACCTCGAACGCCCCGGCCAAACGAAGTCGGAGCCGTATGACCTGACTTCAATGACGCGGACGCTGGAGATCGTGCCCGTCGCCGGTGATCACGTTGTGGACTCGACGGACCCGCAGCCGGGCAACGCCCGGCGCGGGCGGACGCTCAAGCACATGGTCGTCAAGGAGATCTCCCGCGCGACCGAGCCCGACGAGGCGCGGAAGTTCCTGCTTGGCCTGGCGACGATCGAATTCGCTGTCATCCTGCTCATTGTGACCAACGCCGCCGCGAGTACCGTCACCCGGGAAAAGGAAGACGGGACGCTCGACCTCCTGCTCTCCAGCCCGATCACCAGCCGCTATTATATCTGGGGGAAACTGCGGGGCCTGGTCAGCTTTGTGCTCCCCCTGGTCGCGGTGCCGGTCGTGAGCGCGCTGTTGTTTGTCGTTTACGATTTCGTTCGCCGCCTTGGGAACTGGAGCGACCCTGATTTCAAGTGGATCGTCTTTCCCGAGGCCGTGCTCATCCTGCCGGGGATGTTGATCATCGTCGCCGCTTTCGCCGCGATCCTGGGGATGCAGATGTCGCTCCGCTGCCGAACGACCGTCATGGCGGTGATGAGCAGCGTCGGGATTGTCGTCGGCGTGTGCGCCGCGATGGGGTTTTGCGGCTACAAGACGCTGGACAGTGCGTCGAGCTCGGTCCCCGTGGCGATCGGCGCCTTCAGCCCGTTTACGCTGATGCAGTTGCTGATCGACCCGTACGAGTCGGCCGGCCGCACGTTCAACGGGGATGCCGACGACATCGTTGCGAACCGGGTCGTGATCGCCGTCGCCGCGATCGCCGCGATCGGGGCCTATTCCGCCCTGGTCTGGTCGATGTACCAGTCGATGGTTAAGAATTTCGACATGACCATCCGGCGGCAGTCCAGATGATGTAGGGGGGCGCGATTTCAGTGCTTTTGGATGGTATTTTTGACTTGGCATGGGCAGGCAGGTCATTACACTGATGTCATGACGAACGGCGTGCAACTCTTTCGAGAGCACCGCGTTGTTCTGGCTGTGGGCACGGTAGCCACCGGCCTCTACACGCTTTGTGTCTGGTGGCTCTGCCACCCGATGGTCCGCCACTACGTGCGTTCGATCCGCTCCTTCCGTCGCGGCCGCAAGCCCATGCGGGCCTCCTAACACTACAGCGTTATTTGGTCATTGCAGCACAGGAAGAACGTCGAAATCCGAAGCACGAAATCCGAAGGAATGAAGAAATCGGAAAAGAAGAAACCGGACTCAAGCGCGAGTGCCGATTTCCGCTTTGCCTTTGTTTGAAGTTCCTTGAAATTTCGTGCTTCGGATTTTCTGATTTCGGAAGGCTTGATCGCCCAATCAGCGATGTAGTGTTAAAACGAGTCCATTGAACCGCCGTGACGCCCCGCAAACAGGCGAACGTCCAGGTTCGAAGCGCATGTAGCAGGCACACTCCGTGTGCCGTGGCCCGCCTTCGATAGTCGTTCGAGAAGCTGGCGGACGGCCACGGAGTGTGCCCGCTACTTAGCACTACAACGCTACCCCGCCACTGGAGCACAAAAAGAATGCCGAAACCCGAAGCACGAAATCCGAAGAAATGAGAAGGCGGGACAGGAAGAAACCGGGTTCAAGCGCGAGTATTGATTTCCCCCTGTGCCTTTGTTGAATCTCCTTAAGATTTCGTGCTTCGGATTTGAACTCCGCCGTGTACTCGGTCTCTCCCCCCGACCTGACGGACCGCTACCTGTAAGGTAGACTTCGATCATGCCCGAGAAACCTAAGCCGACGGAGCCCGCTTCGCGAACCCCCAACACAACCCCAGCCGGCACGGACCGCCTGACGCCGCAGCCGGAAAAGCATTCCAAGTTCTGGCAGAACGCCCACCTCTACTTCGACCGCGTCTATGCGAAGATGAACCTCGACCCGGTCTGGCGGGCGGTGCTCTCCACGCCGAAGCGGGTGATGACCGTCTCCTGCCCGATCAAGATGGACGACGGGGGGATCCAGGTCTTCACCGGGTATCGCTGCCAGCACAACAATTCGCGCGGGCCGTTCAAGGGGGGGCTCCGGTATGACCCGAGCGTCAACATGGATGAGGTGATGGCCCTGGCCATGCTTCAGACGTGGAAGAACGCGCTGGTCGATCTTCCGTACGGCGGCGCCAAGGGCGGCGTCGTCTGCGACCCTCGCAAGCTTTCCATGGGGGAGAAGGAGCGGCTCACCCGCCGATTCACCAGCGAGTTGCTCCCGATCATCGGCCCGCAGCACGACATCCCCGCGCCGGACCTGGGCACCGATTCGCAGGTGATGGGCTGGATGCTCGACACCTACAGCATGATGGTGGGGTATCAGGCGCTGGGCGTGGTGACGGGCAAGCCCGTCAGCCTCGGCGGCTCGGTCGGCCGCGAAGAGGCGACCGGGCGCGGCGTCATGAATGTGCTGCGCAAGTTCCTGGCCACCCAGAACAAGGCCTTCAGCGACGTGCGCGTGGCCATCCAGGGCTTTGGCAACGTGGGCTATCACACGGCCCGGCTTCTCGACGAGCGCGGCGCCACGGTCATCGCCATCAGTGAGAAAGCGGGCGGCATCCATGACGAGAGCGGCATTGATGTCGAGTCGGCCTACGCCTACTACAAGGAGAACGGCACGCTCGTCGATTTCCCCGGCTGCGACGCCATCAGCAATGAGGAGCTGCTGACGTGCGATTGCGACGTTCTGGTCCCGGCCGCGATGGAGAACACGATCGACGCGGCCGTCGCGCCGCACATCCGCGCCCGCGTTGTCTGCGAAGGCGCCAATGGGCCGACGACCCCCGAAGCCGACGATATCCTCCGCGAGAACGGCGTCACCGTCCTGCCCGATATCCTGTCCAACGCTGGCGGCGTCACCGTCAGCTATTTCGAATGGGTGCAGGGCCTGGACAATTTCTTCTGGGACCGCAAACGGGTGCAGGATGAGCTTCAGCGGGTCATGGACAAGGCGTTCGACGAAGTGAACGCAAAGGCCGACGCCGCCGACTGCGACTATCGAACGGCCGCCTACACGATCGCCATCAGCCGCGTCGCCGAAGCGAGCCGGCTGAAAGGGTTGTTCCCTTGACCGGCGTACGCGGCCGCTCGGCGCGGCGCAGGTCAGAAGCGCAGGTCAACACACGTCTCCCCGTCAGAAACCCGGGAGCGCTATGACACGTGAGGCCGACGGCCGATCGCCAATTCTGATCCTTCCGCCCCGCTTTTCAGAAGACTCCATACGCTTGTGGCGTGCGGCCGGGCGTCTCGGATGGCGCACCGAGCGGCTCGATACGTGGCGAGCGCCGTTCAAGCCGGACGGCTCGCAAGCCCTCGCCATCTACGGCGGCCTGGCCTTCCTCATCGCCGAGGACATGGGTTTGTCGCTAATCGAGCCTCCGCTTGACTGGCTCACGCGCGTGCCACGGAAGTACCTCGGCCGCGACGTCAATTTCACCCACCTTGCCGCCGCCCGCGCCTGGCCCAGACGGCGTTCATCAAGCCGGCGGATGATAAGGCATTCATCGCGGCCGTGTACGACCCGGGCGCATTGGACGCTTCCCCCATACTCGACGTCGCCACGCCGGTCCTTGTCTCCGAGCCGGTCGCGTTTGAGGTGGAATTTCGGGCGTTCGTTCTCGATCGCCAGGTCGTGTCGCTTTCCCCCTACCTCCGGCGCGGCGAGCGTATCGACACGCCGGAAGGCGAATGGCCTGCGGAGGCGTCCGAGATCGAAGACGCCCGACGGTTCGCATCGACGGTGGCGGCCGACCCTTCCGTCCCGCTGCCGCCCGCGATCGTTCTCGACGTCGGTCGCGTCGACGGGAGGGGATGGTTTGTCGTTGAAGTGAACCCCGCCTGGGCGTCGGGCATTTATGGCTGCGACGCCGAGGCCGTTCTCGCCGTCATTCGACGCGCGTGCGTCGCAACATGCCACCTCACGAACGACGATCGGGCGTGGGTCGATGTTCGAGCCAAGCCGCTACCCTGGGCCTGAACCGCGGAGCTGCCGTCACGCGACGCGAAGGACCGATTCCCGAAACTCGCGCGGGCACTGCGACCACGTCAGTTCGTAAGTCTCTTCGAGCCTGGCCGGGACGTATGTGTCGGGCGCGATGAAGATCGGCATGTCCGGCAGCGGATCGCCGGCCGCGATCGGCTCTACATAGGCCATGATGTCCGGGCCGCAGCCGTAGGCCGCCAAAGTCATCGGCTTGTCTGCCGGAAGTTCAAACGGCTCATCGCGAATTTCAGCCCATATGAGCGGGTGGATCCCATTCGGATTGCGTATCGAGGGCGGGAACAGGTCAACGACCAGCAGGTTGACGCCCGCGTAGAGCAACTCCGCGGTCTTCTGGACGAACGACCGCAGGGCGTGAGCGCTCTGCTTGTTACCAGGCGAGACGATCTCAATCACGGCCACCAAATCCCCGCCCGTGCTTCGGATGGCGATGCGGTTCGCTCGTTCGACGTACGAATCCGTCGCCGCCTTCAGGACAAAACGCGCCTGGGGCGGCGTTCCAGACACCACGGCCCCGCCATTCGGCCGTTGCGGGGCCAGGCCGACGGAGCCTCGCTGAAGGGTGAGAACGTCCGGGATCAGCCCGATCGCGTGTCGCTCGACCAGGGCGTAGAAGCCGTCCGGAAGGAGGCCGTCATTCAAACTCTTGCAGAGCGCGACAGACCATACCTGATGAAAGTGATGGAAGAGCCCGGGAGGGACACGAAACCAATCGTGAATGGCCATAATCGCCTGCCGCGTGCGGGGATCCGAAGGCGATTGTATCCCCGCAGCAGATTGAGTCCATCGACTCGTGCTTTGTTCCCGACCGCCGCCCACAAAAGACCAGCCGTACTGCCCACTTTACGACTTTCCCTCTGCCGCCGGCTTTGTCGAAGCGGTGTGGATTCGGGGGTCGGGGATGATGCGCCACTCGGCCTTGTTGATGTTCAGCGGGACCTGCTCGGCAAGGGTGCCGGTTGGGATTTTGCCGAGGTCGGGCCGCTTCTGGTGCGTCGTCGGGCCGATCCTTGAATAGGTCGAGCCGTCCACCCCGTTAACGGTCCAGGTCGCATAGAAAAGACCGGTGTCGGAGAGCTTCATCGGGAGGACGGCCAGCAACTGGTTCCCCACCGGCGAGTCCACCGGCTTGTTCGCGGGAAGGTAGATCTTGGAGGTCTGCTCGTCGTCGGTCAGCTTCGTCCAGGCGTTTGTCGCGGCGTCGTATTTCCACAGGCTGTGAAAGACGAAATCAGCCGGCTCGGTCACAGAACGATCCAGGATCCGCAGGGAGTACTCGTTGGTGTCCTCTTCGCCGTAAAGGGTGACGACCGCTTCCCACTTCAATCGCTTGGCGAGGGCGGGGTCGATCGGCCGACTGGCGGGCGGGTTGGTCGGATCAGCCATAACGCGGCCGCACTCGAGCATCCCGGTCAGCACGACCGCCCCGAGGCCCAGGGCACAGCCCATCGCGATCCGCTTGGTCCTTCGCATCGGCAAATCCTCCGAGGCTACAACGGATGAGCCGCGAGAGTCTTAGTCAGCCCCGCGGCGGGCATGCGACGTGGGGCACGCGACATCAATCGTCCGCGTTGACGCCGGGGAGTATACTCCAGGCACCATGCGCCGACTTCTATCACTCGCGGTTTGCATCGCCTGGGGGCTCTGGCTGGGCGGGTTGATCACCCTCTTTATGGCGGTGACCTCGATCTTCGCCACGTTCCCCGACAATCGCCCGCTCGCCGGGCGGGTGGCGACCGGCATCTTCCACCTGTTCGAAAAGTATCAGCTCGCGCTGGCGGCCGCGTCGCTGCTGGCGACGTTCGGATGGCGGCTCATGTCCCGCGCCGCCGGGCTGAAGACGGCCCTCTTCGCCCTCCTCGCCCTGACAACCACGGCCGCCGGCGCATCGACGCTGCTCATCAGCCCCCGGATCGAAGCGCTTCGCGTTCAGGGGACGACCACCGGCCCTGATTTCAAGCGTCTGCACGGCACTTCGATGCTCCTCTATACCACCGAGGCCGGCCTCCTTCTGATCGCGGGCTTGATCCTCCCTTCGACCATCGCCCGCGACGCCGAAGCGGCCGATCGACGCCCTTCAGGCGAATGATTTCCAAGTCGTTCCGGCAGGGACCGCACCGCGGTCCGTAACCGGCTACGAAGTGGACCTCCAGGATGGACAAAAACGGGCGATGCGGTCCCCATGGGCGAGATCATCAAATCAAACATCATTGCTGGTCCGGCGACCGTTGCTCCCGCACCGCCGCATAGAGCCGGATGAACTGCTCGGGGCTAAAGATCTCCGGCCTCAGCGTTCCGTCCAACGCGGTGACATCAAGTGCGGCGGCCGCGTCGAATCCGGCTTGGGCGAGCGCTTTGCGAAGGGTCTTGCGCCGGAACGAAAAGATTTGATGGATAAAGCCGCCGAAAGCCAGGGCGTCGTTTTCGAGCCGATCGTCCCGGGTCATGCGGACGAGCGATGAATCGATCTTCGGCGCGGGCCAGAACGCCTGCGGCGGGAGCGTCCGAAGGACCTCCACCTTCGCCAGAAGCTGGGCCATGACCGACAGCGGGCCATAATCGTCCGAGCCGGCGGCCGCTTTGAGGCGGTCGGCGACTTCCTTCTGCACCGTGAACGCCAGGGTCGCGGCTCCCGCGATCAGCAGTTCAATCACCAACGGCGATGCGATGTTGTACGGGAGGTTGGCGACCAGCTTCGCGCCCTTCCCGGCCGCCCGACACTCCCGGACGAGGGCGAGCAGCTTGGGGTTCAACGCGTGCTTGCCGTTCAGCGCGTCCCCCTCAATCAGCTCGAACTCCGGCCGCGAGCCGAGGCGCTGGCGCAGGAGCGCCGCCAGGTCCCGATCGATCTCCACCGCGACGACGCGGCCGGTGCCCGTCGCCCGCGTCATCAGCTCTTCCGTAAGCGTGCCGGTCCCGGCACCACCTCGATCACGCAATCCCCCGGTGCGATCATGCCGGCGTCCGCGACAAGACGAACCAGGTTGCCGTCGATCATGAAGTTCTGCCCGAACCGGTGGCGCGGCTCCATCCCGGCGGAGGAGAGCAGGGCCACGATCTGCTGCTTGGTCTGGGCCATGGGCGGAAGCGTCCAATCAGGCGTGGGGCGGCATGGGCGGCGGAGGCGCGGTCGGACGAGTCGCCGCGGCCTCCACCGAATGGAGCGAGGCGGCTCTAGTGGGCCGCTCCATCTGAATCAGCGGGTGTGCTCGCAAATCAAAGTGCCGCCGGTGCCCTCACCGGCGGTGTTTCCGACCGAACAAAAGGCCCGCCGGTGAGGGCACCGGCGGCACTTCGGATGGATCACCGCGCACCCGCAAGTTTGCTTGGAACGGCCCACTCGGAGCGGCTGTCCATACACTTAAGAGGGCGACGACATCGGCGCGGGCTGCGTGGCGGCCGGCACGGGCTGAAGATCCGGGGCCGGCGCGGGGGCAACCGGCGCGGGGGCGACCGGCGCGGGAACGACCGGCGGCTCGGGCATCGGAGCGATCTCCACCCCCCGCGGCGCGACCAACGGCGCTGACGGGCTCGGGGCGGCCGCCCCGGAGTCGGCTGGCGGCGGCGTGGCGCCGGCCGGCGCTGGCGCGACGGGCACGGGCATGGCCGGAATCGGCGTAGGCGGAATCGGCGCGGGCGGCATGGGCGCCGGAGGCATCGCGTCGGCCGGCTGGGCCGCGGGGACGGCCCGAAGCCGGAAGATCTGCCCCGTGCGGCGCTCGACGCGCGGTTTCCCGTCCTTCATTTCCATGCGGCCCAGGTCCAGGACGTACACCGCCTTGTCCGGCCCGATCTTGATATCGATCGGCCGCTCCAGCAGGTCTTCAGAGTGGCCGTTGATCTTGCTCGCCGGCCGGTCCTCGGTGTTGCGGATGAGGTCCGAAACCTTCTGGCGGCCCATGTTCACGACTGCGACCTTGTAGCCGACGGTGTGAGCCAGCGGCCGCCCGCTGGTCGCAAAGGGCGCGCGATCTCCCGAGAGCGCGACGATCGCGTGGCCCCGCAGCTCCACAAACGGGCTGTCGTCGGGCACGAACGCGATCCCCGCCGCCCCGGACTGGGAGGGGAATGTCCCCTGGATCAGCACATCCGCCGACGGCGTCACGAGATTGCTCGCCGCCTCGTCGATCACGAGGCCGATGTCCGGGTAGCCCGATCGAATGACGTACTCGAGCGGCGGCTGATACTTCTGGAGCGTGACCGGCTCCAGCGTCGTGGAGTTGTCGGGCCATCCGCCATGGGTGTTGGGGATGAGCTTGGTGACGGTGTCCGGGTCGTCCTGGATGGGGCGCGTGCCCCGCATCTCCATGCCGTCGTTGGTGAAATAGAGCCCGTACTCGTTGAACGCGAGCCCGCGCGGGTAGTGGAACCCTGTCGCTTCCACCTTGATCGGGCCGCCGGTCAGCGGGACCGAGCAGATGCATGCGTTCGGCTTCTCGCCCCCCTTCTTGATTAATGTCTTGTTGCTGACGCTGAACGGCTGGAGGGGGCTGGTTGTCGTCAGCTCGGGGCTCAACCCCATTGCCGAAGGGTCCGTCGAGGTGAACCGTGGGCCGCGCAGGCGAACGTTGTCACGGCCGAGGTGATCGCAGACGTCGGGGTGCCTCTGCACCCACCCGATCACCCAGTCGTCGAGGCCGACGACGCCCGAATTGGTGGCCGAGCCGACCCCGAAGAAGAGCCGGCCGCTCCGCGCGTCAACGGCGAGCTGGGTGACGCCGTTCTCCCCTTGTGCCGGGAGCCCCGCGACCACCGTGCGGTGCCCGCCGTAGAAGTCGAGCGCGGTGATCACGCCGTAGTCGTTCTCGTCGCGGTGGGAGACGAAGATCTTCCCCTGGTAGACCACGATGCCGCCAATGGGGCCGTAGATCCTGAACCGCTTCGCCCCCAGCTCCAGGTATTGCGAGCCGTACGGATAAATGTTGAACTTCGTCCCATCCGGCTTGAAGCCGATGATCGACGGGTCGTAGTCTCCGATGCCCCCTTCGACGACGATGGTGTTCCCGTCGGCATCAAAGGTGAAGGCGGTGGGCGCGGTCAGGTTGCGGATGTACGGCCGAAGTTCGGTGGCGGTTGGGAATTCGACGTTTTGGCGGTCGATGATGTGCTGCTCGCCCGCGGGGAGCATGTGGGCCTGCGGGGCACAGCCGACGGCCGCCAGAGCGACCAGGACCGCGCCGAGGCCGGCGCGTCTTGCCATCGCTCCGCCGCCCGCCGGGCTGGAAGACCGAGCGCCAGGTGCGGCCGGGCCGGTTGCTGCGCCGAGGCTCGTCGGCAGGGTGCCGCCCGCCGGGCGGACCGCCCCCGGGCGAGGCCAACGCACCGTCCCGAAAGCTCCGTTCATGCGCCTCTCCCAGAACAGCCCGACCCCCGTACGCCCTTCGCTGACCGGCGAATGCCCGCATCACGGGCCGTTCGCCGTCCCTCGGCACCGGAAAGCAAATGGGGCTCGCTCAACCGGGGTGCATCGCCGCCGTGGGGTGCGATGCTTATTGGATGAATCGGTCGAGCGGGGGTCAGATCTTGACGGCCGCCACCAGTTCCTTCACGTGGCTCACGCTGGTGTTCAGCATGGCCCGTTCGTTGGGGTCGAGTTCGACCTCGATGATCCGCTCGACGCCTTCGGAGCCCAGCACCGCCGGGACGCCCACAAAATACCCGCCGACCCCGTATTCCTTGTCGCAGTAGACCGCGCAGGGGAGGATTCGCTTTTTGTCGCGGATGATCGATTCGGCCATCTGGATGGTGGCGGCCGCCGGGGCGTAATACGCGCTCCCCGTCTTCAGCAAGCCCACGATCTCGGCTCCGCCGGCCCTTGCTCGCTTGACGATTTCTTCCAGCCGCTCCGGCTTGACGAGCTGCGTGATCGGGATGCCGCCGGCGAACGTGTAGCGCGGCAGCGGTACCATGTCGTCCCCGTGCCCGCCGAGGAGCAGCGCTTGCACGTCTTCCACGCTGCAGCCGATCTCCATCGCCAGGAAGCTGCGATAGCGCGCCGTATCGAGCACGCCCGCCTGCCCCAGGATGCGCTTGGTCGGGAAGCCGGAGGCCTTCCAGGCGACATAGACCATCGCGTCCAGCGGGTTGCTGACGACGATCATGACTGCTTCGGGTGAGTGGCGGGAGACGTTCTCCGCCACTTCCTTCACGATCTTGGTGTTGACGGCGATCAGGTCGTCGCGGCTCATGCCCGGCTTGCGCGGCAGGCCGGCGGTGATGATGACGACGTCGCTCCCCTTGGTCGGCTCGTAGTTCGTCGCGCCGATGATGTTGGCGTCGAACCCTTCAACCGGCGAGCTTTCAAACAGGTCCAGCGCCTTGCCCATCGGGGCCGTATTCGGTTGGCCGTTGATCTCGGGGATATCCACCAGGACGATGTCGCCCAGCTCCTTGCTGGCGGCCCAGTGGGCACAGGTGGCCCCGACATTCCCGGCCCCAACGATCGTGATCTTCGCCCTGCGCATGCTGGTTGAATCCTTTCCGAGACTCGACAACGGGCCCGTCGGCCGGCCTGAACGCCTTACGAGCGGCGACGGGCTTGCGCCGCCCCGCCAGGCGCCCGCACACTACCCGCATTTGCCGGCGACGGTTCGATTATCGGGAATCGTCCGTCAGATTCAATGCGGCCGGCGGCACGACGAGACGGAGCTTGGGCGAGCTTTCAAGGAACGCCGCGCTTCCCGCCACTTGTCTGTACGGGCTAGAATCCGGCCGCCGCCCGGCCGAGCGACTCGAGTCGCTGCCCGCGCCGCCCCGCTCCACTGCCTCTGTGCCTCCTGGAGGACCGAATGCGCCAATGCCGCTCCCTTACCGCGCCCACCCTTGTCACCACGTTCTTGATCGGATGCACGCTCCTGAAGCCGGGCCTGGCCCGCATCGCTCGCGCCGAAAGCCCCGCGTCGCCCGCCGCCCCCGCTCTTCGCGATGACCTGGCGAGGATCGAGTTTGAGAAGGAGACGCTCCCCAACGGGCTCGACGTTATATACGCCCCGCTGCATACGGCGCCGGTCGTCCACGTCCGGGTGCTGTATCACGTCGGCAGCCGCGACGAGCGGCCCGATCGGCAGGGCTTTGCCCACATGTTCGAGCACATGATGTTCCGCGGGTCGGCGCACATCGCCCCCGAGCAGCACATGAAGCTGATCGGCGTGGTCGGCGGGAACTCCAACGCGTTCACCAGCTTCGACCAGACGACCTACGTCAACACCCTCCCCAGCAGCAGCACCGAGATGGCGCTCTACCTTGAGGCCGACCGGATGGCCAGCTTCAAGGTTTCCGACACCATCTTCCAGACCGAGCGCAAGGTCGTCAGCGAAGAGTGGCGCATGCGGTATGGCAATCAGCCGCTGGGGAGCCTCTTCCAGGATTTCCTGAGGACCGCCTACACCGCCCACAGTTATCGATGGACGCCGATCGGCGATATGGATCAGCTCCGCCAGGCCCGCAGCAGCGAACTGCAGGAATTTTTCAACAAGTATTACGTCCCGAACAACGCCTGCCTGATCCTCGCCGGCGACATCGACACCGCCAAGGCCAAAGAATGGGTTCGGAAGTATTTTGGCTGGATGCCGCGGGGCTCTGAGCTTGACCGGCAGATCCCCAAAGAGCCGGAGCAGACCGAATCGCGCCGGCTGATCGTCTACAAGCCGAGCGTCCCCCTGACCAACATCTACCTGGGGTTCAAGACGACCGATTACGTCTCGGACGACCATTACGCCCTGGACCTCCTGGGCGACATTCTAAGCTCCGGTCGCACCGGCCGCCTTGACCGGGACTTCGTCCTCGGCGACAGCCCGACTTGCATCAATGTCGGCGCGGGCGACGAGCGGCTGGAAGATCTCTCCCTGTTCCTCATCAACGCGGTCGTCCAGCCTGGCAAGGACCCTGACAAGGTCGAAGCGGGCCTGCTCGCCGCACTGAAGGAAGTCGCCGACAAGGGCGTGACCGAGCAGGAGCTGGAGAAGGTTAAGACCGAGGCGAAACAGTCGATCATTCGCGGCCGCGAGACCTGCACCCAGATCGCCACGCAGCTCGGCGAGGCCGAAGTGTTCGGCCGCGACGCCGGCCGCGTCAACGTTGAGCTTCCCAAGCTCCTGGCGGTGACGCCCGCCGACATCCGCGCCGTCGCGCAAAAGTACCTGACGCCGCAGCGGCTGACGGTTGTCCACTACCGCCCTGATCCGACCGGCGCCAACGCCCGCAAGGCCGCCGCCACCCAGGCCGCCGCCGCGGCCGCCAAGGCCGAAGAGACAAAAAACGCTCCCGTCGTCCAATCCGAGAAGCCGATCGAGCCGCGCGTTCACGAGTTCCCGCCCGGCTACCCGACCGAGCCTCCGATGAACAACGTCGCCGCGAAGGTGACGTTCGAAAAAGGTGTGGAGACGCACGTCGGGACGGTCCAGGTCATCACGATGCCCGACCACCGTCTTCCGCTGGTGAACTTTTCGCTGGTGCTCCGCGGCGGCGGCGATGCCGAGCCGCACGGGAAGGAAGGCCTGGCTTCGATGACGGCGGGGATGATGCGCCGCGGGTCGGCCGGGGCCCCGTTCCTCGACTTCTCGGGCGACCTGGAATCCCGCGGCATCAGCATCGAAGTGGGCGACGGCGGCGACATCACCCGGATCGGCGGGGCCTGCTCGGCCGACCAGATCGACTACGCCATCGACCGCGCCAATGTCGTCCTGACCCGCCCCGACTTCCCGGCCGCCGAGTTCGAGAAGCTCAAAGCCCAGACGGCCGGCGGCCTGATGCAAGGCCTCTCCCAGCCGGCGACGGTCGCCGAGCGAGAATACAGCCACGCCCTCTACCCCTCCTCGCCGCAAGGGCGCCTGACCACGCCGCAAAGCCTTCAGTCGATCACGCTGGACGACGTGAAGCACTGGTATGAAGTGGTCTATCGACCAGAAAATGCGACCCTGGTCATCAGCGGCGACATCACTCCCGAGCGTGGTGCGGAGATGGCGGCCAAGCTGCTCCAAGGGTTCGCACGACCGGGCCAGGCCCCGGCCGCGGACTACAGTGGCGCGAAAGGGGCGATGCCCGGCCGCGTCGTGTTGGTGGACAACCCTGAAGGGAAGCAGGCGACCATCCGTCTGGGCCTGCGGGCGTACGACATCCGCACCGACGACAAGTTCCCCGGGCAGCGTTGCCGGACAGATCCTTTCGGCGGGGATCGAGTCGCGTCTGAACCGTTACGTCCGGGCTGAGAAGGGGTTGACCTACGGCTGCTATGCCTACTTCCGCCCCGGCCGCCACGGGGGCGAGTTCAGCGGGTCGGTCGATACCAACCCCGAGACCGCCGGGGCCGCGATCGAAGCAATGCTGAAGGTTTTCAACGACATGCGGACGGATGAGGTCAGCCCGACGGAGCTGGCCGAGGCGAAGAGCCGCGTCGCCGGCGGCATGGTGATGGACGCCCAGACGATCGCCCAGCAGGCCGGCCGCCGGATCGAGCAGATCCTGAACGATTACCCGATCGATTACTACGACAACTACCCGCGGCGGGTCGGGGCGGTGACGGCCGATCAGGTTCGCGAAGTCATGCGCAAGTATGTGGACGCCGGACACATGACGTTCATCATCGTCGCCCCGGCCGACAAGGTGAAAGATCAGTTGAAGGCCTTGGGCCCTGTCGAGGTGATCCCGATGCCGTCCCGTCGCGGCGAGGGCGCCCCTGCCGACGGGGACCTGCTTCGCTCCGCCCCGTCAACGTCCCCAAGCCAGCCGAGCGGCCCCGGCGTGGTTCCGGCCCCGGCGACCGCGCCGGCGAAGCGGGCTGCCTGATCGCGAGGCTTGGGTGAAATAGTTGGGCCGTTGCGACGTTCTCCATAGGTGGCCGGGCAAGTCATTGGCCCGCGGAACCCGGGTTGACCGATCCAACGCATGTTCGTCGGACGTCAAACCGTAGGTCGCCTTGGAGCACTCGCTATGAAAAGCCGATTCCCCTGGCCCGGCCGATCGCCGGAGGCGAGGCCGGGTATTCGCGAGCCGCGACCGTCACAGACTGTCGGAAAACTCGTGACAGCGACCTAACGACCGCCGCTTTTGAGCGAAAAACGAGGAATTCTTCGCCGTTTTGCGGGTTTTTCGACAGTCTGGTCAGGGAGCGGTTGGGCCACGAGGACACGACGCTTGAGATTGAAGGGCTCCCCCGGGGCCCCGCCCGCTCCCTCGCGGTCGCGGCTCGTTGGTGCGCTTTTCTCCATTTCATAACAGTGCGGCCGCGCCGGTTCCTTCTGCCATTTGTGCTGGCGACGCTCGCGATCGCTCCGACCACGGCGCGGGCCGACGTGGCGGCCGCCACCGATCCCGCGGGGATCGAGTTCTTCGAGACGAAAGTGCGGCCGGTCCTTTCCGCAAGCTGTTACAAATGCCATAGTTCGACCTCCTCCAAGGTCAAGGGTGGCCTTCTTCTCGATTCCAGGGACGGCGCGTTGAAGGGCGGCGACAGCGGCCCGGCCGTCATCCCCGGCAATGTCGATAAGAGCCTGCTGGTCAAGGCGATCCATCGCGTGGACCCCGACACCGCGATGCCGCCGAAGGAAAAGCTCTCAGAGGCCGTCGTCGCTGACCTGACGCAGTGGGTCAAGATGGGCGCGCCCTGGCCGGCCGGCGTGACTGGTTCCGGCCCGCGCCGGTCGTCGTGGACAACACCGCGGAGTTCGACCGCCGTCGCCAGGCGCTCTGGTCCTGGCAGCCGATTCGCAAAGCCGCCCCGCCGCTGACCAAGGAGACATTATGGAGCCGCGGCGACATTGACCGTTTCGTGCTCGCCAAGCTCGAACAAAAGGGGCTCAAGCCGTCCGCCGCCGCCGATAAGCTCACGCTCATCCGCCGGGCGACGTTCGACCTGACCGGCCTTCCCCCCACGCCGTCAGAGGTCGAAGCGTTTTCCCAGGATGGTTCGGCATCGGCCTTCGAGCACGTCGTCGATCGCCTGCTCGCCTCGCCCCGGTTCGGCGAACGCTGGGGCCGTCACTGGCTGGACGTCGCCCGCTATGCCGAGTCGTGCGGGATGACCCGCAACTTCCCCTACTATTTCGCCTGGCGCTACCGCGATTACGTTATTGATGCCTTCAACCGCGACGAGCCATTCGACCGGTTCGTCACCGAGCAATTGGCGGGCGATCTGCTCCCGGCGTCCACACCGGCGGAGCGGGATCAGCTTCGGATCGCCACCGGCTTTCTGTGCCTGGGGACGCGTGATCTGAATGAAAAGAACCTCCAGCAGTACACGCTCAACAACATTGACGAGCAGATTGACGTCACCGGCCGGGCGCTCCTGGGGATGACGATTGCCTGCGCCCGCTGCCACGATCACAAGTTCGACCCGATCCCGACCAAAGAGTATTACTCCCTCGCCGGCATCTTCCGGAGCACCAACACCTACTCGGGCCTGAATCGATTCAAGATCGGCGGCAACCTGATCGGGCCCGATCAATTCATGAAGCTAAGCGGCTATCACGACCCCAATGCCACGTTCGCCCTGAGCGACGACGAGCAGGAGAACGAGGCCACCGCCCTGCTGCGAAAGGCGCAGGCCACCCGAAGCCCGGCGGCCGCGATGGCCGCACTCCAGGCGTCGCTGCGGCGGATCGCGCAGACGCCGGCCCCCTCCGTCAATGCCCGGCTGGCGATGGGCGTTGAAGAGGGCTACCCGGCCGACATGCACATCCTCGGCCGCGGTGAGCTGGAAAATATGGGCCCGGTCGCCCCGCGCGGGTTCCTGTCAATCCCGGCGATGGGGACGCCGCCGTCAGTCGATCCCGCCCACAGCGGCCGCCTCGAACTGGCGAGGTGGGTCACCCGTTCCGACAACCCGCTGACCCCCCGCGTCCTGGCCAACCGGGTCTGGGCGCACCTGTTTGGCGAAGGGATTGTCCGCACCGTCGATAACTTCGGCGAGATGGGCGACCGCCCCACGCACCCCGAGCTCCTCGATTACCTCGCCGCCCGCGTGGTGGAGAACGGCTGGTCGGTCAAGAAGTTGATTCGCGAAGTGATGCTCACCTCCGCCTACCAGCAGAGCAGCGCGTTCGATAAGGCGAAGTACGCCGTGGACCCGGACGATCACACCCTGTGGCGCATGCGTCAACGCCGCCTGGAGGCCGAGGCGATCCGCGACGCGATGATGGCGGTCAGCGGCGACCTGAACCTCTCGCAGCCGACCGGTTCGCTGGTCCTCTCCGTCTCGCCTCGGGAAGTCTTCCGCGCCGAGCGCATGGGCGGCGGGCTCCAGGAGGACTGGAAGCACCGAAGCGTCTATCTCCCGATCTACCGGAACTTCATGCCCGAGGCGCTGGAAGTCTTCGACGTCGCCGATCCGGACATGGTCAGCGGCCAGCGCGACGTCACCACCGTCGCCCCCCAGGCGCTGTTCATGATGAACAACGAGAACGTGATCGCCGAATCGCACCACCTGGCCGAGAAGGTCCTCGCCGACGCGAAGGCGACCGAGCCGGCTCGGATCGACCGCATCTATAAGCTGGCCCTGGGGCGTGCGCCGACGCCGGCGGAGCGCAACCGGGCGATTTCGTTCATCAGCGCCGCCACCCGCGAAGGGAGCCCCAGCGCCACCGCGGCCAAGCGGACTGAAGACGCCGTCGCCGAATTCTGCCAGGCGATCTTCGCCGCCGCCGAGTTCCGCTACGTCAACTGAAATCGAGATGTCGGCGGGGTGTAGCCGTCTTCCGGCGAGCCCGCCGGCAGGGCGCGGAAAAACGACCGGGGAACTTCCGGGGAACGCCGACGTCCCGTCGGCCTTTCGTGTCGAGCCGACAGAGACGTCGGCGTTCCCGGCACATCGACGTCGCCGCGCCGGCCACCGAAAACGCATCGTCCGCGTATCACCTCCTCGGAGACGCCCATGAACGACCCGCTTTCCTTCCTCTCTCGTCGCCAGATGCTCCGCGGAGCGGCCGGCGGCTTCGGATACCTCGCCTTCGCCGCGCTCGCCGCGCAGGCCGCCGAGCTCGAACGCAAGGCCGCCACTGGCGCCGTCACCACGCAGCCGGCCGGGGCGGCCGAACATTTCACCAGCCCGCTCGCCCCTAAATCGCCGCCGCTGAAGGCCCGCGCCAAACGCGTCATCTTCCTGTTCATGCAAGGGGCCCCGTCGCATGTCGATACGTTCGATTACAAACCCGAGCTCCAGGCCAGCAATGGCAAGTCGTGGACGCGCGGGCATCTGCTCGCCTCCCCCTGGAACTTCCAGAAGTATGGCAAGAGCGGGATGCCCATCAGCGACTTGTTCCCCAACGTCGCCAAGCACGCCGACAGCCTGTGCGTCATCAATTCGATGCACACGGATAACCCGGCCCACCCGCAGGCGACGATCCAGCTCCACACCGGCAGCGCCCAGTTCGTCCGCCCGTCGATGGGCTCGTGGGTGCTGTACGGCCTGGGGACGGTGAACCAGAACCTGCCCGGCTTCGTGACGATCAACCCGCCCGGCGCGGTCGGCGGCGCGCAGAACTACGGCAGCGGTTTCCTGCCGGCCGCCTATGAGGGGACGAAGGTGGGCGGGGCCGAGCTGATCCCGAACATCGCCAGCAAGCTCGCCACGCCCCGCCAGCGCCGCCAGCTCGACCTGATCCAGTCGATGAACCGGGACATGCTCGCCAAGTCAGGCGAGAACGCGCAGATTGAGGGCGTGATCGAGTCGTACGAACTCGGGTTCCGGATGCAGTCCACGGTCCCGCAGGTGATGGACCTGGCGAAGGAATCGAAGCAGACGCTGGAGATGTATGGGATCGAAGGGGGTAAAGGCGGCGCCAGCGGCTTCGGGCGCCAGTGCCTGATGGCCCGGCGCCTCGCCGAGGCGGGCGTTCGGTTTGTCGAAGTCTCCCACACCGGCTGGGACCAGCACACGGCGTTGCAGGCCAAGCACGCCCAGAACGCCGAAGCGGTGGACAAGCCGATCGCCGCGTTACTGGCGGACCTGAAGCAGCGGCACATGCTGGACGACACGCTGGTGGTCTGGGGCGGCGAATTTGGCCGCACGCCGTACGCCCAGGGGTCGGACGGCCGCGACCACAACAACCGCGGCTTCTCGATGTGGATGGCCGGCGGCGGCGTCAAAGGGGGCATGCGTTTCGGCGCGACCGACGAAGTCGGCTACAAGGCAGAGGTCAGCCCCGTCCACATCCACGACCTGCACGCGACGATCCTGGCGTTGCTGGGCCTCGATCACGAGAAGCTGACGTACCGGTATGCGGGGAGGGATTTCAGGTTGACGGATGTTTCGGGGAATGTGGTGAAGGAGATTATGGTTTGAGCCGGCGGGAAGAAGAAAATCCGAAGCACGAAATCCGAAGGAAAGAGGAAAGCCAGAACGAAGCAATGTTCAAAACAGCGCACCCGATCGGGCGGCCATTTCGAACACTTCCTCTTTGCCTTGCTTTCTTCTTCCTTCGGATCTAGAGCTTCGGATTTCGGATTTCAATCCCTCACCAGTTCCAATCCAACCCACCGCGCAACTCGGGCCGTTTCTTCTTTTTCGCCGCGGCGGCCGCCGGCGCGACAGGCTCCGGGGCCTTTTCCGGCTCATTGGCGCGGCGGATCGACAGTGAGATGCGGCGGGCGTCCTTGTCCACTTCCAGGATCCGCACCTTCACCTCGTCGCCCGGCTTCACCACGTCGCTGGCGGCCCGGACGCGCTTGTTGTCCAGCTCGGAGATGTGGATGAGCCCTTCCAGCCCGGCCTCCAGCTCGACGAACGCGCCGAAATCGACCACGCGCGTCACCTTGCCCGTGACGACCGTATCGGGGGCGTAGCGCTCGGTGACATTCTTCCACGGGTCTTCGCCGGCCTGCTTCAGGCTGAAGCTCATCCGCTTGGCCGTCGGATCGACCGACAGCACCACCAGCTTGATCGTGTCCCCGACCTTCACCACGTCGGACGGATGGCGGATGCGCTGCCAGCTCATCTCGCTGACGGGCAGCAGCCCTTCGATCCCCTCTTCCACCTCAATGAACGCGCCGAACGGCTCGATCTTCGTCACGCGGCCGGTGACGGCGACGCCGTTTGAATAGCGGTTCTCAATCCCCACCCACGGGTCCGGCATCGCCGCCTTGAGGCTCAGGCTCATCTTGCCCGACGCCTTGTCAAACTTGATGATCTTCACGTCAACCAGGTCGCCGACCTTCACAAAGTCGCTCGGCTTCACGCCCCGGCGATGGCTCATCTCACTGACGTGCAACAGCCCGTCCGCCCCGCCCAGATCGACAAACGCGCCAAAGTCCATCACGCTGCGGATCGTCCCGCGGCGGGTCTGGCCGACGTCCAGCTCTTCCATCAGCTTCTTGCGCGCCTCTTCCTTCTCCCGCTCCAGGATGTTGCGGCGGCTGACGACTAAGTTCCGCGCGTCACGCTCGAACCGGGTGACCTCGGCCTGAATCCTCTGGCCGATGAAGACCGAAATGTCCTTGTGGAAGACGATGTCCACCTGCCCGGCCGGCATGAAGGCCCGCATGCCCTTCACGTCCATCTCCAGGCCGCCCTTGTTCATCCCGGTGACAGACCCTTCGACAATCTGGCCGACTTCCAGGTTCTCCCAGCTCACGTTGGTGGCGGCCGCCCCTTTGCGAGTCAGGATCAGCAGGCCTTCGCGCTCGTCGTACCGCTCGACGTTGAACTCCAGCTCATCGCCGAGCTTGGGCTCTTCTTCGAACTGAAGGACCGAAGCGACCCCCTGGCTCTTACCGCCGAAATCAACGAAGACATCGTCCTTCTCAATCCGCATGATCTTGCCGCGACGGGTGCCGCGGCTCCCGGAGGGGGCGGTGGAAGCGCCGGCGCCGTCGCCCGAGCCGGGCTGCGGCTTGTCGAACTCGTACAGCGCGTCCATTGAGACGCCGCTCAAGGCCGCGTCCACCTCCTGCTCAAGCGCGGAGTCGTCGGGCCGGAACTTTGCCTTCAATTCATCCTTGGGCAGGTCAGTGTTCGTTGAGTTGGCCATGGTAACCGTTCACAAAGGCGTCGATGGACGTAGGGATTCTTCTCGCGGACTCCTCGCAATCCGGGCGGATATCGTATCCGCCCGCGTCGCGCGGGGAAAGCATGGGGCACCAACGCGAGCCAAGCGGGTGTGACCATCCTATGAGGCAGCCGTCTCACGATGCGGGGGCGCGTCCGATAAGCGTTCACGCCAGCGCCCGCTGATCGCCGATGTAGCCGACGAGCCGTCGCCCGACCGTCGTTCGGGGGATCGGCGCGCCCGGAGGATCCATGCAGACCAGCCGCAAGACCTGCAACCTTGAAACGCTGCTCACCTTACGGCGCCAGGCGAAGGCGGCCGGTAGGGCCGTGGTTCATTGCCACGGGTGCTTTGACATCGTTCACCCCGGTCATATTCAGCATCTGCAATTTGCGAAATCGCTCGGGGATCTTCTTGTCGTATCGGTGAGCTCCGACACAAATGTGAACAAGGGGATCAATCGCCCGCTCATCCCGGACGACCTCCGCGCCGCCAGCGTCGCCGCGCTGGAATGCGTCGATTGCGTCTACGTGAACCCGGACCCGACCGCCGTCGAGCTGCTCGACGCGCTCCAGCCTGACATCTACGTGAAGGGGCGCGAATACGAGCAAAATCGCGACCCGCGGTTCCAGGCCGAGCGGGAGACCGTCGCCCGCCACGGCGGCCGCGTCGTCTTTTCCAGCGGCGAGGTCGTCTATTCCTCCACGGCGCTGATCGCGGCTCTGGCGAAAGTGGACCCCTTCAACGATGAGAAAGTCGCCCGCCTGCGCGACCGCCATGGCCTGTCGGCCGCTTACCTGGAAGGCCTCCTTTGCCGGTCAACGGGCACGCGCGTCGTCGTCGTTGGCGACTATCTCCTCGATCGTTACCAGTTCTGCGATGCGTCCGGCGTGGCCGGCGAATCGCCGATGCTGTCTCTCCGCCAGCTTGAGAGCCGCGACTATGACGGCGGCGCGGGCGTGATCGCGCTGCACCTGGCGGCCATGGGGGCGGCGCCGACGCTTGTCAGCGGGTTCGCCGATGACGACCTATCCCGCTCGGCGGCCGTCCGCCTCAAGGCCGGCGGCGTCGATGTTCAAAGCCCGCGCACACGCAAGGGCATCGTCGTCAAGAACCGCTTTCTTGTCGATCAAACCAAGGTGCTGAAGGTGGACGAAGGGTCGGCGTCGCCATCGGATTCGCGACAGGAAGAATTGCTCGCCAGCCGCATCCTGGCGGCCGCCGACGGGGCGGCCGCCGTCGTCTTCGCCGACTTCGGCTACGGCCTGATCACCGCCGGCCTGCTGGATCGCATCCTGCCGACGCTGCGGCAGCGGGTGCCGATCCTCACCGCGGACGTCAGCGGCAAGCAAAGCAACCTGCTCCGTTTCCGGTCGGTAGACCTCCTCTGCCCGACCGAGCGCGAGGCCCGCGAGGCGCTGCACGATTTTTCAGACGGCTTGGGCGCTGTCGTCTGGAACCTATTGAACGCGACCGACGCCCGCCGCGCAATCGTCACGATGGGCAAGCAGGGCCTGGTAACCTTCGACCGCGACGACAGCGGCCCCGGCGCTCGGCTCAAGAGCGAATACCTCCCCTCCTTCTGCGCGGTCGCGATCGACCCGCTGGGTTGCGGCGACGCGCTCCTCGCGGCCGCCACGCTCGCCCTCGCCGCCGGCGGCTCCACCCAGGCCGCCGCCTTCCTCGGCTCCGTCGCCGCCGCCATCGAGGCGCAGCAACTCGGCAACATCCCGGTCAGCGCCTCCGAAATCCTCGAACAGCTCTACCGCGCCGAGCCGCCGGCCGCCACGGCCCCGCTCAGTCACGCCGCCTAAAAAGGGGAGACTCCCCGTTTCTGAAACGGGGAGTCTCCCCTTTCTGGCTCGCCTCAGTGGAAGTCGCGCGAACGGAACTCAATCCCCTCCAGCAGTTCGCTCAAATCCTCGATCTTTAGCGCCATCACATGGACCACCTGCCCCTGTCGCTCGACGTAGCCCTCGGCCATGGCGAGCGTCGCGTGGCGGGCGGCCGGGCGGTAGCGGTCGTAGATGTCGGGGCGGACGATCAGGTTCACCACCCCCGTCTCGTCCTCCATCGTCTGGAAGACGATCCCCGACGCCGTCCCCGGGCGCTGGCGGATCAATACCAGCCCCGCCACCCGCACCCAGCGGCCGTGCGGAGTCTGCTCCAGTTGGGCGGCCGTCACCACATGGCGCTCGGCCAGCCGCGCTCGCACCAGCGCCACCGGGTGCCGCTTCAGCGACAGCCCGGCCGTCGCGTAATCGGTCATCACTTCCCGGCCCAGCGGCATCGGCGGAAGCTCAGTAGCCCCCCGGTCGTCCGACGCACCTTGCGCCAAACGCGCCGGTGTTCCCGCGGCCGGGGCCGGCGCTTCTTCCAGCCAGTCGAAGAGCGGCGCTTCGTCGATCGGCAACGCCAGCACCCGCCATAGCGCTTCGCGCCGCGGGAGCCCGAGTGAGCCGAACGCATCGGCCTCGGCGAGCCGCTCCACGGCGTGACGGGGCAGGCCCGTCCCGCGGTAAAACTGGCGCACCGAGGTGAACGCTCCATCAACGGCGCGCACCCGTTCGACTCGCTTCGCGTGCGCCTCCCTGAGCCCCTTCACCAAACGCATCCCCAGCCGCACGGCCGGCCCGCCGACGCCCCAGGTCGCCGGTTCGGTTGGGACCGGGCGACTGCCATCGCCAGTCGCCGCGGCCACCTCAAGCTCACAATCCCAGCCGCTGTAGTTGACATCGATCGGCCGCACCTCCACGCCGTGATCCTTCGCGTCGCGGACGAGCTGCGCCGGGGCGTAAAAGCCCATCGGCTGGCTGTTGAGGATCGCCGCGCAAAACGCGGCCGGGTGATATCGCTTCAGCCACGCCGAAACATATACCAGCCGCGCGAACGACGCCGAGTGGCTCTCCGGGAACCCATATTCGCCAAAGCCGCGGATCTGGAGGAACGTCCGCTCGGCGAAGTCGAGCGTGTACCCGTTCTTGAGCATCCCCTCTACGATCTTTTCGTGGAAGGCGTCAACCGAGCCCCCCTTGCGCCACGCGGCCATCGCGCGGCGGAGCTTGTCGGCCTCGTCGGCGGTGAACCCGGCCGCCACCATCGCGACCTTCATCGCCTGCTCCTGAAACAGCGGCACGCCGAGCGTTTTCTCCAGCACCGACCGAAGCGCGTCGCTGGGGAAGCTAACGACTTCCTCGCCATTGCGGCGACGGAGGTAGGGGTGGACCATGTCCCCCTGGATCGGCCCCGGGCGGACGATCGCCACCTCGATCACCAGGTCATAGAAGCATCGCGGCCGCAGGCGCGGGAGCATCGCCATCTGGGCCCGGCTCTCCACCTGGAAAACGCCCACCGTGTCGGCGCTGGAGAGCATGTCGTACACCGCCGGGTCATCCGATGTAATCGACCGAAGGCTTGGCGGCGGCGGGCGATCGTCGGCGACCGCGGCGACCTCCGCGCCCGCCGGCATCGGCGCTTGCTCGACCAGCGCGAAGCACTTGGAGATCGCCGTCAGCATCCCCAGCGCCAGCACGTCAACCTTGAGGATGCCGACGGCATCAATGTCGTCCTTGTCCCATTCGATGACCGTCCGATCCGCCATCGACGCGTTCTCGATCGGCACCAGGTCGCAGAGCGGCCCGCGCGTCATGACCATCCCGCCGACGTGCTGACTCAGGTGCCGCGGGAAGCCGAGCATCTGGCCGCTCAGGTCGATCACCAGCCGCACCGTCGGGTCTTCGGGGTTGAGCCCGACCTCCAGCAGCTTTTCGGGCGTAAGTGTCCCGCGATCCCACCAGTCCAGCTTCTTGGCCATCTGGTCTACGACATCGAGCCCCAGCCCCAGCGCCTTGCCGACATCGCGGACGGCGGAGCGGCCGCGGTAGGTGATCACTTCCGCGGTCATCCCGGCGCCTCGCGGCCGTACTTCTCGTAGAGGTATTGCAGCACCTCTTCCCGGCGCTCGTGCTCGAAATCGACATCGATGTCAGGCGGCTCGTTCCGGGCGGCCGACACGAACCGCTCGAACAGCAGATCGCTCGTCGCCGGGTCCACCGACGTCACGCCCAGGCAGTAGCAGACCGCCGAGTTCGCCGCCGACCCCCGCCCCTGGCATAGGATCTTCCGCGACCGCGCGAAGCGGACCAGGTCGTAGACCGTCAGGAAGTAAGGCTCATAGCGGAGCTGTGCGATCAGGGCCAGCTCGTGCTCGATCTGGTTTTGGACCTTGTCTGGGATTGCCGCTGGATAGAGCTCCGCGGCCCCGATGTAGGTGAGGTCTCGCAGGTACTCGCCGGGCGTGCGGCCGACGGGGACCACCTCGTCGGGGTATTCATAGCGAAGCTCCCCCAGCGAAAAGTGACACTGCTCCACGATCTCGATCCCCCGCCGCAGCGCCCGCGGCTGATCGGCGAAGAGCCGATGCATCTGCGGCGGCGACTTGAGGTATCGCTCCCCGTTGGGGAAGAGCCGGAACCCGGCCTGCTGGACGGTGCAGCCGTGGCGGATGCACGTCAGCACGTCCTGCAGCATCCGGCGGCCGGGCTCGTGATAGTGGACAGTGTTGGTGGCGAGCAGCGGCGTATCGAACGCGGCCGCCAGATAGACCAGCCCCTGAAGCCGCGCGCCGTCCAGCCCCGTATAGGCCGACGACACCGCGATCGAAAGCCGATCCCCCATCGCGGCGCACAGGCGGCGGAGCGATGGCTCCGTCTGGTCGCACGGCGGATCACGGACGACCAGCGCCCCGAGCAGCCCCTCCCCGCCGGCAAGGGCATCCGCCAGCCACAGGTCGCATTCCCCCTTCTCCGCCCGACGCTTGCCCAGGGTGAGCAGTCTGCACAGCCTTGCGTAACTCGCCCGATCCGGCGCCCAGACGAGCAGGTCGGGCGCGTCGCGAAGGCAAAGCCGCGCGCCGACCACCAGCTTCAGCCCCGCCTTGGCGGCCGCTTCGTGCATCCGAACGACGCCGGCGAGAGAGTTGCGATCGGTGACGCCGATGGCCCGATACCCCAGCTCCGCCGCCCGGTAGGCCAGCTCGTCCGGATGGGAAGCGCCGCGCAGGAACGAGAAGTTGGTGGCGACGTCAAGCTCGGCGTACGCCTGCGGGTCAGGCGGCCCCGGCTCCGCCGGCGGCGGCGGGACGGTGCGGATCTTGGGGTTGGGGTACTCGGGCATCAAAGCCCTCTTTGGCGGGCGAACAGGAAGAAATCCGAAGCACGAAATCCGAAGGAATGACCCAAGCGGAAAGGAACGAAGACAATCGTTGCAGGGTGACCTTTTTCCCTTTCCCCTTCTTCTCCTTTGAATTTTCTTTCGGAATTGGTGCTTCGGACTTTCTTCTTCCCCAGCGGATTCACCTGGGTCGGATCACCAACTGCTCAACCACCGCCCTCGGCGGCAGGTTCACCGCGAGCATGACGCACTCGGCGACATCGTCGGGCTGGAGCATTTTCGCGCGGGCGTCGGCGGGCGGGGGGACGGGGCGCTTTTCGAGGATCGGGGTGTCAATGTCGCCGGGGCAGATCGCGCAGGCTCGGATGCCGTTCCCCCGTTCCTCGGCGTTGACGGACTGGGTGATGCCGATCATCCCGAACTTGCTTGCGACGTACGCGGCCCCGGCCTTGGCGTTGGCGATCAGGCCGGCGTCGGAGACGATGTTCACGATCGTTCCCGCCCCCCGAGCCCGCATCCCCGGCAGCACGGCCCGGATGCAGAAAAAACTGCCGTCAAGGTTGGCAGAGATCAGCGATCGGTAGTCTTCGACGCTCAGGACATCAAGGGAGCGGCGCGGCGTGTTCGTCCCGGCCGCGTTCACCAGGGCGTCGATATGTCCCAGCTCCTCCTCGGCGTTGGCGATCATCTCATCCACGGCGCTGGGGTCGGAGACATCGCAGGCCAGGACGTAAAGCTGATCGGCGAATGGCCCCGCCAGCCGGCGCGTCTCTTCCAGCGCCGCGGCGCGGCGGCCGACCAGCGCGACCGACCAACCTTCGTTTGCCAACCGCAGCGCCACCGCCCGCCCGACGCCGCTGCCCGCTCCCGTCACCACCGCATTGCGATCGCTCATGGCGGCGGAGATTACCGGTTGGCGGCGCGGAGGGAAAGCTGGCCCCTCCGCTCGACGCGCTACTTCTTCTCCGCCGGTTTCTCGTCCGGCTCGTCACCGGCGTTTTCACGCTTCTTCATGAACTTCCCGTCCGAACCGAACCGAAGCTCATACTCCTTGCTCCCCTGCTTCACGTCCACTTCGTACGTGAAGTTGTCACCCTTCTTCTCCTTGTTCCCCTTGTAGTCCTTACGGGCCTCGGTGATTTTCGCGTCGGGCATCTCTTTGGCGATGTAGTCCCGCACCGACTTGGGAAGGTCTTCCGTCTTGATGACGACGTCGTTCTCGTCCTTCGCCATGAGGCGGATCGGGAGGGAGTCGCCCAGGGCAGGGGCGGCGGCCTCTTCGGCCGGATGCGCGATGAAGCCGGCTGCCGCCAGAGCGGCCGCGGCGGCGAGCGTTGCCGTCAGCCATGGACCGGGAATGATAAACGGGGCGGTCGTGCGCATAGGGGTTCCACCTTTGGATCGCGGGGCCGCGGAGAACGGCGTCGCTCCGACACGGTGCGTCCGAAGTCTCCGCGCGGCGCATCTTACGCTGTCTTTGCGCGCAGCGCATAGCGAAGTCGGCTCACCATGACGTTTCCGCCTGTCGCCATTTTGACAAGGCCGCGTTTGCCTTGCTACCCTCAGTCGCGAAGTGGCCATGAAACTGATCCTTATTCTCGCTGCCCTGGCAATGGTGCCTCGCTCTGGGCCGCTTCCCGCATGCCTCTGGGACGAGATCGTCGATAGCTGGCTTGAGACCGGCGCGGGCTCGGGTAACGACGTCGCGTGCCCCCCGCTGACGTCCCCCGCTGGCGAAGACACGCCTTGGGACGTCACCCAGGACGCGCAGGACCAATCCGGGCTTGGGGCTTCGGTACAGGCGCCGCCGGCACTTCAAGCCGATCTGTCCGCCGGCGGGTTTCCGCTTCCCGGCTTGTGGCCGATCGAACTTCGGATCCGCCCACGGTGTTGTGCGCCGGGCGGCTTCCCAGCGCCCGCGCCGCTTTACCCGCCCTCTCCGCCGAGTGTGTTGAATCGTCCCATCCTCATCTGAGAAGGGCGGCACCGGGCGCCCACGTACCCCGGCGCGCTTGTCCGTCGCCTTCCATTCTCTCATCACGTCACGAGGATTTGCCGTTGAGAACCCACGCTTTTGAAACGCGGCTTTCGCGTTGCGCGGCGCTGCTGCTCGCGCCGATGTTGGGTGGCTGCATCGGCCCCTGGCAGCCCCCCGACGCGCCGGCGATCACGTCGCGCGCGCTCGGGGTCGAGGGGCTGATTCGCTTCGAATCATCCGGCGGCCCTTTGGACGTTCCCGGCGAACTGGCCGGGGAGCTGACGCTGGAAATGACGGTTCGCGAGGCGCTGCGAACCGACCCGCAAATCCAGGCGGCGCTCGCCCGCGTCCGGGCGGCCGAGGCCGACGCCGAACAGGCGCGGCTTCTGCCCAACCCCATTCTCTCGGTGACGGTGCGGCCGCGAATCGGCCCCGAGTCGGCCATCATTACGCCGGCCATCAGCGAGGACCTGGTCGGCGTGCTCGAACGCCCGGGCCGCGCCAATGCCGCCGAACACCGTCTCCGCGCCGCTGCCGCCGATGCCTTGCTCGCGGCGGTCAATTCGCTCGCCGACGTCCAGGAACGTTACGCCGACGTGCAGGCGGGCGAGGCTCGCCTCGTCGTTCTGCACGAGCGGCGCAAGCTGCTGGATCGGCTTCTAAACCTGGCGCGTGTCCGGCTGGCGGCCGGCGAGGGGTCCAGGCTCGACCTTACGACTGTCGAAGCTCAGCCTGCAGGCCCTGAAGGCCGAGACCGATCAGCAACGGATCGACCTGAACGAATCGCGAATTACGCTGGCCCGGCTTGTGGGCCGACCAAGCGGCCGCACGGACTGGCGCGTTAGCGCGTGGGCGCCACCGCCTTCGATCGCGGGGGAGGTGCAGGCGTGGCAAGCGGCCGCCTTGCGCGACCGGCCTAAGGCGCAAGCAGCCCTTTGGGAACTGGCGGCGTCGGGGGACGATGTCGCGCTCGCTCGGCTCACCTCCTGGGAGGGGGCGATGATCGGCGTGGAAGCCGAGCGCGATGTGACCTGGTCCGTCGGCCCCGCCATCCTGACGCCGCTGCCGCTGTTCGATTGGGGGCAGGCGAGGCGTCGAAAGGCGATCGCCACCCAAGTCGAAAACCGACACAAGCTGACCGCCGCGCGGCGGCGGATCGTGGAAGACGTTCGCCGGGCCTTCGACACCTATGTTGCCACGCTCGCGCTTTTGGCCGAGGCTCGAACCCGGTTGCTCCCCCTGCAGGAGTCGCGGCAGCGCCTTGCGGAGGCGTCCTACCAAGCCGGCGAATCCGACCTGACGACCCTGCTGCTTGCCGAGGAAGAGCTACAGGACTCCCGCGCGAAGCTCGTCGATTACGAGCAGAAGGCGACGGTCGCGTTCATTCGGTTGCGGAGGGCTGTTGGCGGCCCTGGCGCGGCGGCCGCGTTGGTTCCGTCGACCGCCCCATCCATGCTCCCTTCCACGACCGCCCCTGCCGATCGACCCGCCGGTGGCGACGCGCCCGGCGGCGGCGCAGGCGCCGACGGGCGGCGCCACCTCGATACCCCACCCGATCGGGCCACGCCCATTGATCCAGCGACGCCCACCGATCGATCGACGCATATTGATCGTGCCACTTCACCCGCTTCTAAGGCGATCGGAGACCTCCCATGACGGATGTAATCGCTTCGACCCCTCTCGTCGCCCGCTGGAAGCCGTTAGTCGGGTTGTTGATCGCGGTCGCCTTCGTCAACGGCTGCGGCGGAGGCTCGGGCAAGGACGACCCGGACGACGCCCCCAAAGGCGCGAAAGCGGGGGCCGGCCCCGCGACGACCCAGCCCGCCGACGCCGATGAAGGGGCCAAGGTGAAGCTCTCGGCTGAAGCGGTCGAGCAATACGGCCTTCGCATCGGCAAGGCGAACAAGCACGTGCTCGTGCCGACCTTCACGGTGCCGGCGCGGGTCGCCTTCAACGCCGAGACGACCGCGCGCGTCGGGTCGGCCGTTCCGGGAAGGATTATCGAATTGAAGGCGCGGCGAGGGGACGTCGTCCGAAAAGGGGATCCGCTGCTGGTCGTCGAGAGCACCGACCTCGGCGAAGCCCAGAGCGACTACCTCCAGAAGCGGACGGCCGCCGCCGCGGCCCGCGCGGCGGTGGGGCCCACCAAGGCGTCTTACGAGCGGGCGAAGGGCCTTTACGAGCAGAGCCAGGGCCTGTCCCTCGCCGAAATGCAGAAGCGCGAGGCCGAGTTCCGTGCGGCCGAGGCGGCCGAGCAGGCCGCTCAAGGCGCGCTGTCCGCGGCGGCGCGCAAACTGTCGCTGCTGGGCATGCCCGATGACGCGGTGGACTTGATGACCCGCTCCGGCCAGGTCACGCCGCGCTATACCGTCCAGGCCCCCATCGCCGGCCGCGTGGTCGAGCGCGACGCAACCCTTGGGCAATACGTGACGCCGGATAAGGATGCCCTCATCCAACTCGCCGACCTCTCCACCTTCTGGGTGCTGGCCGAGGTCCCCGAAGGTCATCTGGCCGATGTGGCGGCCGGGTCGAAGGCGCGGGTAACGCTCGCCGCGGCGCCGGGCGTGGCGATTCTGGGGACGGTCTCATTCATCGCCTCGAGCGTAGACGTCGCGACACGGGCGGCCCAGGTGCGCATCGAGGTCAAAGGGAGCGACGCGGCCCTGAAGGCCGGCATGTTCGCCGAGGTTGAGATCGAGGCGGCGACGGAGAGACGGGCCGCGACCGAAGTCGTCGCCGTCCCGGAAGAGGCGATCCAGTCGATCAACGGGCAGACGTGCGTTTTCGTCGAGGATGACGACGAGGAGAATGCGTTCATCAAGCGGCCGGTCGCCGTGGGGAAGGCGGTCAATGGGCTGGTCCCCATCCTGTCGGGCCTTCGGGAGAGGGAGGAAGTCGTCAAATCGGGCGGCTTCTTCCTCAAGGCCGAATTTGCGAAGTCCGCCGTGAAGGACAACGATTGAATTGACAAGGCCCCCTCATGCTCGAACGCATTCTTGGCTATTCCATCTCGCACCGGCGATTGATTCTGCTCCTGGCCCTGGTCGCCGCGGCGGCGGGAGTACACGCCCTGCTTAAGCTGCCGATCGACGCCGTGCCGGACATCACCAATCAACAGGTCCAGGTGAACACCCTCGTCCCCTCCCTCTCCCCGGAGGAAGTGGAAAAGCAGGTGACCTTCCCGATCGAAACGACGCTGGCCGGGATCCCAGGGCTCCAGTCAACGCGTTCTCTTTCGCGGAACGGCTTCTCGCAGGTGACCGCGATCTTTTCCGACGCGGTGGACATTGAATACGCGAGGGCGCAGATCGACCAGCGGCTCCGCGTAGCGCGGCAAGGGCTCCCGCCCGGCGCTGAGCCCATCATGGGCCCTGTCACCACCGGCCTGGGCGAGGTGTACATGTGGGCGGTGGATTACCAGCACCCCGGCGGCAAGGGGTCGCCGATCGTTGACGGCAAGGCCGGCTGGCAGAGCGACGGCACTTACCTCACCGCGGAGGGGCGCCGGCTCGGCACCGACACCCAGCGCGCGGCGTACCTCCGCGGTGTCCAGGACTGGGTCATTCGCCCGCAGCTCAAGCTGATCGAAGGCGTCGCCGAAATCGACAGCCTTGGCGGCTACGAGAGGCAGTACTCCGTTCAGCCCAGCCCGATGACGCTCGTAAGCTATGGGCTCACCTTCTCCGACGTGGTCTCGGCGCTGGAGCGAAATAACGGGGCCAGCGGGGCCGGCTATGTCGAGCATCACGGCGAATCCTTCCCGGTACGGGTCGCCGGCCTGCTGCGGTCGGCGGGCCAGATCGAGCAGGTCAAGGTCGGCGAGCATGAGGGGACGGTCGTCCGTATCGCCGACGTGGCGAACGTTGTCGATGGCGAGGAGCTGCGCGCGGCGCCGCGACGATGGACGGCCGCGAGGTGGTCATCGGCACGGCGATGATGCTCGTCGGCGCCAACAGCCGCACCGTTTCGGCGGCCGTCCACGCCAAAATAGCCGAGGTCAATCGCGCGCTCCCTCCCGACGTCCAGGCCGTTACGATCTACAACCGATCCCGCCTTGTTGACGGGACGATCCGGACCGTCTCGACGAATCTGGCCGAAGGGGCCGGCCTGGTCATCGTGGTCCTGTTCCTCCTGCTTGGGAATTTCCGTGCCGCCGTGATCACGGCGATGGCGATCCCGCTCTCGATGCTGATCGCCGCGATCGGGATGGTTCAGGGAAAGATCAGTGGCAACCTGCTGAGCCTGGGCGCGATCGACTTCGGGATCATCGTCGATGGGTCGGTGATCATGGTCGAGAACTGCCTGCGCGTTCTGGCCGAACGCCAGGCGGGGCGGGGGCGCCCGCTGACGCTTGCGGAGCGCCTCGAAGCGGTCTTTGACGCGAGCCGCCAGGTGCGCAGCGCGACCGCGTTCGGCGAGGCGATCATCATCCTCGTCTATCTGCCGATCCTGACGCTCGGCGGCGTGGAGGGGCGGATGTTCCGTCCCATGGCGCTGACGGTCATCCTCGCCCTGGCCGCGGCGTTCGTCCTCTCGCTGACCTTCGTGCCAGCCATGGTCGCGATGGGCGTTCGGCGGCCGGTGCGCGAAACAGAGAGCCGAGTCATTCGCACGGCGAGAAGACTCTATGAGCCGATGCTGCGGGGGTCGCTGCGACGCCGGTGGCCCGTGGTCGTCGCCTCGGCCGTGGCATTCGCCGCATCGCTGCTGTTGTTTGCCCGACTGGGCCAGGAATTCATCCCGACTTTGGACGAGCAGGACGTTGACATCCAGACCACCCGCATCCCCAGCGCAAGCCTGACCGCCTCGCTCCAGACGCAGGAGGACATGGAGCGGAAGCTCGGCGCGTTGCCGCAGATCGATCGCGTTTTTTCGAAGATCGGGACCGCTGAAGTCGCCGCCGACCCGATGCCGCCTGGGAAGGCTGACACATATGTCATCGTTAAGCCGCGCTCGCAGTGGCCGGGCCCGCATCTGCCCAAGGAGGCGCTGATCGAGCGGATGGGCCGGCAAATCGCCGGCGTGCCGGGCGTCTCCTTTGAGTTCACGCAGCCGATCCAGGATCGCTTCAACGACTTGCTCGCCGGCACCAAGGGCGATGTTGCGGTGAAGGTCTTCGGCGACGATTACTCGGTCATCGGGCGACCGGCGCAGGAGATCGCCCGCGTCTTGAAAGAAGTCCGCGGCGCGCAGGATGTTCGGGTTGATCAGATCGCCGGGCTTCCCCTGCTGACCATCACGCCCGACGCCGCGGCTTTAGGCCGATATGGGCTCGACGTCGCCGACATCCAGGACGTCATCGCCACCGCCATCGGCGGCCGTGAGGCCGGCGTCGTGCAGGAGGGAGATCGCCGCTTCCCTCTTGTCGTTCGTCTGCCCGAGGCCCTTCGCGAAAACCTGGTCGCGCTTGAGAGTTTGCCCATCCCGCTAAAGGTGGCGCGCGGGGGGGACAGGGGCGATGCGGTCGCCTCCGCGGCCGCGACGCCGGTTATCGGGCCGACCGCGGATCCAGGCTTTCACTTCATCCCGCTGTCCGCGGTCGCGCGAGTGGAGCGGATCGAAGGGCTGAATGAGGTCAACCGCGAGAATGGCAAGCGGCGCGTCACGGTCAGCTGCAATGTTCGCGGCCGCGACATCGGATCATTTGTCGAGGAAGCCCGGCAAGCCGTAGCGGCGCGAGTCACTGTCCCACCCGGGAACTGGGTGGCCTGGGGGGGGCAGTTCGAGAACCTGATCGCCGCCCGGGAGCGGCTGTCGATCGTTGTCCCCGTCTGCTTCGTGATGATATTTCTGATGCTCTACGCGACGTTTAATTCAGTGAAGGAGGCGGCGCTGGTGTTCAGCGGTGTGCCGCTGGCGTTGACCGGCGGCATCATCGCCCTCTGGGCCCGGGGCATTCCGTTCTCCATCTCGGCGGCCGTCGGCTTCATTGCCCTTTCGGGCGTCGCCGTGCTCAACGGTCTGGTCATGGTGACGTTCATCAACCAGCTTCGTGACGCCGGCGTTCCACTGGACGAGGCGGTGATCCGGGGCTCGCTCACGCGGCTGCGGCCGGTCCTGATGACGGCGCTCGTCGCGTCGCTCGGATTCATCCCGATGGCGGTCGCGTCCGGCACCGGCGCGGAGGTCCAGCGGCCGCTGGCGACGGTCGTCATCGGGGGCATCCTTTCTTCGACCGCGCTAACCCTCTTCGTCCTTCCGGCGCTCTATCGGCTCTGCTCTGGACCGGCCGATCGCGCGACCGCACGCCGGGTGTCCGCTGAAACGGTGGCCGAATGACGGAGCCCCACAAAGGATCGACATGGAAGCAAATGCGACCGAGCCGGCGGAGCCAAGCGCTGTCCCGCCGAGCCCGGGGCGGCGTCGATTGACCGGCCGAGAAAAATTTACGGTCTCGGCGGCGGTCTTCGCGATCGTCGCGAGCGGCGTCGGCTTGACCTTCGAGTTCTGGCCGGCGCCGCGCCAGGTTGTGCATACGTGCGCGTGGTATTCGGACGACGATGGCAAGACATGGTTTGATGACGATGCCGAGCGTATACCCCCTTTCGATCATCACGGCCGCCCCGCCGTTCGCCTTCACCTGTTCAGGTGCGATTCGGGCGGATCCCCGTTTGTCGGATACCTCCAGAAGTTGCCGGACGAGGCGTTCGAGTCGTTTCGGGCAAAAGGAGTTGATCCGTCTACTGTCGATGACGACGAACTGGCTGAGGTGGCCGGATGGGTCGTTAGAGCCGCTGGGCAGGCCGATTGGGTGAACTCCCAGCGCGCTTGGGCGGACTACTGCGGCGTCGTGGAAGTCCGATGCCCCGGCGGGCAAAGGGCGGAGGAGGTCTTCCCGGAGGAGCCGAAGAAGCGGCAGTAAGGGGCGCTCTGAAACCCGTCAGCTCCGGGCGACGGTCCTCTACAGGCTACGGCGCTCACCCGTTGCTTGCGTCGCCCGCAAGCCTGTCCCGGTTCTGCTTTCGCATCGCCCGGCCGAAGACCGGGAGCAGCATCACGACGACCAGCAACCACGCCCATTGCGCATGCGCCATCGCCGAGCGGGCGACGCGGAAAAAGACCGCGTTATTGATGAATCGGATCGACGCGTCGCTGTTCGCCTCGACCGCCAGCGCGCCGGGGCTGTGGGCAAGGACCGTCCGCACCCCATCGGCCCCGCCACTGAAATCCAACCAACGGATCGCATACCCGCCGACGGCGTACTCCCGAGCGACGGCGAACCCGCCGAGCGCCGCGGACCAGCCGATCGCGCAGCCGCCGAACGCCTGCCAGCCGATCGCCAGCCCCCCTACCGCCCAGACCCCCGCCGCGAAACCGCCCCAGACGATCATCCCCAGGGCGAAACCTCCCCAGGTGAGGATGCCGACGCTGATCCCGCCGACGCTGATGCCGCCGACCGCCACCGCGCCGCAGGCGAACAGGACGCCGTAGGCCTTGGCCCCGATCGCGACCCACCCCTTGGCGACGAGCGGCCGCGCATCGGCGGAACTGCCCCAATTGATGTGCATGAGCGGCAGCCCAAGCAGGCACCACCGTGACCGGTACTCGTAGTTCCACCGCGTAGCCCCGGCGTTCGCCAGCGGGGTGAGTTCGGGTCGTTCCGCCAGCAGCCGGGTGCGGAGCCGCTGGATCCGGCGCCAATAGGTCAGGCATGTCGCCAGGAGTGCGACGACGTAACAGAGCGCCAGCCCAACGAAGACGCCCGCCCGCCCGGGCGACTGGCCGTGCGCCCACATCGCCGCGAATGCGATCGCCACGGTGAACAGGAGGGCGAGCAGCGCCGTGCCATAGAAGAATCGCCGCATCAGGCGGCGCTCTTCGGGGGCGATCGCCTGCCGCAAGCCGGCGCGGTAGCCGAGGTAGCCACCGGCGAGGCCGGCGAGCGGGCCCAGGAACGGAGTCGCCGCGAGCCCCGAGGCGGCGGCCTTGGCCGAGAGCCCACCCTTCGCGGCCGCCGCGGCGCCGATCGCGGCGGCGTGGGCCGAGGCGGCCGTTGCCGGGAGCGCGGCGATGACCGCCAGTGCGAACGCCTTCCCCGGGCCCCTCCCCGCAGCCCATGCCGAATCGCCTGATCGATCCGGTCAGCCAGCATGGCCCGGCCGCGGGAGAGCCGCTGTCGAGCGGTTTCTTCGGAGACTTCCAACGCGTCGGCGACGGCCGCCATCGATTCGTCGTGGCGGTAGTAGAGGACCAGCGGCAGGCGATACGTCTCCGGCAGGCGGCTGAGGTGCTGCCAGAGGATCGCCTGCTCCTCGGCGCTGATCGCGATCTGCTCCGGGCCCGGGCCGCGGCCGACAATCTGATCGGCGTCGTCGGGGAGCGCAACGGCCGGCCTCCGGCCGCTTCTGCGGAGCGTTGACGCGATCACGTTGCGCGCGATCCCGCAGAGCCACGGCCGCACCCGCCTCGCGTCTTTTAGCTCCGGCAGGTGCCGCCACGCTTCGACGAACGCTTCCTGGGCGATGTCCTCGCTCTGGTGCAGATCCCCGCAGCCCGAGAAGGCGACGGCGCAGACGAGCGACTGATACCGCTCGACCAGCGACCGATACGCCTGCCGATCGCCACCCAGGCAGAGTTCCACCAGCTCAGCATCCTCGGCCGCGGACAGTGTCATAGAGTTTGTCATGATACTGACAAGTGGTCACCGCCTCTGAAAACGTGACAGAAAAAGGGGTCTGAACAAGAAAAGGGAACAAGAAAAGGGGTCTGGAGGTGTTCTTGCGACTTACTTGGGGAGCCGACGGTGTCAGCGTTACGTCCAGGTTCCGGCAGATGAAACGATCGATCGGTCGCGCCGGCGGGTCTATCGTCACGACGCGAGCGTAGCCAGACGGAGAAGGCCCGAGCGGATGGGTCCGTCAAGGCCGGGTTTCGACTCGTCGCGGCTGTCTGCGCTTTCCAAGCCGCTTGACAAGGATGTGGACGGGTTGGAGGCTCGTTCACGACGCGGTAGTAGAAGACGTAGGGCTTAGACGGCCGAGGTTCGAAGACCCGATCGCCCTAACCCTCTCCCCCGGATGACCGGTGGCGAGGGGACCGGAGACGCGTCCTCGAAGACGCCTGTTCACCGCACAGCGGTTTAGAACGGTAGGCTCTGATCCATCCAGTCGTCGCTCTTGAGGACCTGGCGGCGGTTGAAGCGGGCAAGCCGCTCGGCGCGGGCCTGGGCGGTTTTGATCAGCTTGGCCGGGCCGACGACGCGCCAGCTTCGGCGGAGCACAGGAGCGTGGCGGAGGAAGAGGTCGTCCTCGGCACTGCAAAACATCTGAGCGCAGCCGGGGTCGCCCTGGCGGGCGGCGCGGCCGAAGAGCTGGCGATCGACGCGGCCGGACGAATGCGGCTCGGTGCTGATCACGTGCAGGCCGCCCAGGTCGGCCACGCCCTTGGACAGCTTGATGTCCGTGCCGCGGCCGGCCATGTTCGTCGCGACGGTGATCTGCCCGCGCTGGCCCGCCTCGGAGACGATTTTCGCTTCTTCCTTGTTCTGCGCGGCATTGAGGACGCGGTGGATCCGGTTCTTCGCCGCCAGACGGCGGCTCACCTCTTCACTGGCCAGCACGCTGCGGGTGCCGACCAGCACCGGTAACCCCTTGTCGTTCAACTCGCAAACACGCTCGACGACAGCCTCATACTTGGCCTCGGCCGTGTCGAACATCTGGATCGGGAGCTGCTGGCGGATGCAGGGCTTGTTGGTCGGGATGCGGACGATCGGCCGCTGATAAATCTGCCACATTTCCACGGCCGATTCCCATGCCGTGCCCGTCATGCCGGCCATGATCGGGTATTGCCGGAAGAACCGCTGGAATGAGAGCCGGGCGAGGTTCTCCTTGTCCGCCGTGACGGTGACGCCCTCCTTGACCTCGATCGCCTGGTGCAGACCATGCCGCCACGACCGATCCGCCATCACGCGGCCGGTGAACTCGTCGATGATCGCCACCTTCCCCTCGGGGTCAACCAGGTACTGCTCGTCCCGGATGAAGCAGTGCCGAGCGGTCAGCGCCTGGTTGACCAGTTCCTCACGGCGGCGCTTGCCCTTCCAGAACCCCGTGTGGCCGGAGAGCTGCTCCAGGCGATCCTGGCCGCGCATCGTCAGGTCGATCTGCTTGACCTCCCGATCGAGCGTGAAATCGCGGCCGAGCTCCAGTTGCTGCGCCAGAGCATCGGCGGCGCGGTAATGGTCGGCGTTGGGCTCGTCATCCGGGCTGTTGGAGATGATGAGCGGCGTGACGGCTTCGTCGATCAGCAAGCTGTCGGCCTCGTCCACAATCACGCGGAAAAGCCCGGGGACCTGCAGCCGCCCCGACTGCTGGCCGTTGATCATCATGCCGACGGTCGTCTGCGTGCTGGTGCGGAGGTTGCCGAGTGCGATCTGATCGCGGAGGAAGTCGGCGACCAGTTCCTTGCTGGTGATATAGACGACGTCGCGGCGGTAGTGGTCGATGCGCTCCTGATGGGTCGTCTCATGGACGACATGGCCGACCTTGAGCCCGAGCATCTGGTAGACGGGGCCCATCTCTTCGGCGTCGCGGGCGACGAGGTAGTCGTTGACGGTGATGATGTGCACCGGCCGCCCGCCCCACGCCCAGAGCGAGGCGGCGAGGCTGGCGGTGAGGGTCTTGCCTTCGCCGGTGGCCATCTCGGCGATGGCGCCATCGACCATGGCCAGCGCCCCCATCATCTGAACGGGGAACGGCCGCATCCCTTTGGAGCGCCACGCGGCTTCCCGCGCCAGGGCCATCGCGCGATCGAGGATCGGCCCTCTCATCTTCCCGACCCGGGCGGCCGCCCGAACGTCGGCGACTTCCTCCTGGAACCGCGTCGCCCCCAGCACATGGATTTCGGGCTCCAGCGCCTCGATGCGCAGGGCCTGCGCCTTCAGCCGTTTGAGCACCGGCCGCCGGTTTCGAAAGTACCCGACGACCCCGTTCGCCATCGCATCCAGCCCCTTCAGCTCGGGGCACTTGACGCGACGCGCGTCGAACACGGACCAGAGTTCATTTTTGACGGTTTCGGTCATAATGGGACCGGTAAAGAAGGATGAAGGATGAAGGCGAAGGATGAAGAAGGAGCTGAAGCGCTACCGCCCCTTCCGCTGCCGGACGATCGTCACAAAGATTCGGGTCATTTCATCAACTTCGTCGAGCAGGCGACGGACTTCAACACTGTCGCAGACGTTGGACTCGATGAGCAATTCCAGCCAGTAGCCGGATTCGTCCAGTTCCTGAAGACCCACCTCCAGCTTGCTGACAAACTCGGCGTTTGATCGAGCCCGCGACGCCTCGCGGTAATGCGCGCCCACGGAGGTCGCGCTTCGAAGCAATTGACGACCGAGCATTCTACCCGCTTCAGAAGGCGGAAGCCGGGTGAACATCGAAATCGCGCCCAAGGCGAACCGCTTGGTGCGAGATCTCAGGCTCTCCAGAGAATCCCCTCCATCGTCCTTCATCCTTCGCCTTCATCCTTCATCCTTGGATTCACATCCACTGACTCCCCGCGCTCTTGCTCTGGAGGAGCTGCCAGAAACGGCGGCTCCATTGCCAGATGAGGGGCTTGTGGTCGAGGGTGAAGCGGACGTAGGCGCGCTGGCCCAGGACGTAGCGGGAGTCGGGGTTGTCCAGCGGGATGGCGATGTCGAAGACGGGGACTTGGGTCTTGCGCGGGTCGCGGGGGTCGGCGGGGGCGTCGGCGCCGGCGATGGTGGTCAGCAGGGCGCTGCGGGCTTCCTGGGTGCCGTCGGGCATGACCCACGCCGTCCCGCCCCTGGCGATCGTGCCGATGTCGCCGGCGAAGCGGGCCTCCGCCTTCACGTTCGCCTGGCCGACGACCGGTTGGATGTCCTTCTGTTCCATCAGCGTGTGGACGATCAGCTTGTGCGTCTGGGCGACAGTCGCCACGTCCTGCCCTTCGGCCAGGAACTTGCCCGTCATGTCGTGCAGGTCGGGGCCGATCAGGTCCCCTTCGATCGCCGCCCGGACGGTCAGGCGGTCACGATCCTGCTCCAGCGACGCAAGCTCTTTTTTCTGGGCTTCGATCGACTGGCTGTACAGGTTCGGGTCGGACCCTTCGGCGATGGCCTGATCGTGCTGGTGGACGAGGCCGGCGAGCTTGGCGCGGGCGCCTTCGATCTTGGCGTCAAGCTCACCGGAACGGCAGACGAGGATCACGTCGCCCGGCTTGACGTGCTGGCCGTCTTCGGCCACGACGTGGTCAACGAACCCGCGCGTCCTCGCTTTGACGGACTCGCGGATCTCCGGCTCGAGCACGCCGATCGCCTCCATATGCAGCGGGAATCGGATCAGCCCGATGACCACGACGGCGGCCGTCGCGAGGGTAAGGACGAAGGCGGTGGCGCGGCCGCGTTTGCGATGCAGCTCCGGCTCGATCGCCAGGTACTTGAATACCTTGAAGATCGGCACCACCGCCCAGGTGATGACGCCGCCGATCGCCATCAAGATGCCCAGCACGGGGATCTCGATAGGCGACGAGCATGATGATGGCGATGCCGACGAACGTGCGGTAGATCCCCGACGCGATCGCGTAGGTGAAGAGCCAGAACCGCTGCAGCGGCGGCGGGAGCGGCTGCTGGAGCTTGACGCGGAAGATGTGCCGCTTGATCAGCCCCATCGCGTAGTCGGTGCTCTTCTGGCGAAGGTTGGGGATCTCCAGGAAGTCGGACAGGATGTAATAGCCGTCGTAACGGAGCAGCGGGTTGGCGTTGAAGACGATCGTCGTCACGCCTGCGACCAGCATCGCGTTGAAGGCAAGCTGCCCGATCAGCTCCGACGGGTTGACGTTCGCCCAGATGAACGTCGCAGATCGAGGCGAAGAAGAGTTCCACGATCATTCCGCCGGCGCCGACGAAGATGCGGTGCCACTTGTTGGGGAACTGCCAAGCCGTGGACGCGTCAACGTACGGCGTGGGGATGAAGACCAGGAACATGATCCCCAGCTCGTGGCACTCGCCGCCGAACCGCCGGCAGCGAGAAGGCGTGGCCGAGCTCGTGAATCAGCTTGATGAAGACGAACACGCCCCAGAGATAGAGCAGGTTGATCGGGTTGCTCTTGACGTCCACGGCGTGGAGCGTGGCGTCCTTGATGCTGTGGCCCGGCTCGTTCCACATGGAGCCGACGACCGAGATGGCGGCGATCACCACCGCCAGCCAGACCAGCGCGCCGAAGCTTGCTCAGGCCCAGCTTTACCAGCGGCATCCAGCGGACGAGGAAGCGGTCCGGGTCCCAGAGCGGGATGCGCGGGAACAGGACGTTCATCAGCCGGTTCTGCATCTTCCGCTTGGAGAGCTGCTTGTGCCGGCGGAGGAGCACCGTCGCATCGGGCGTAACGTCGGCGTCGATCAGGTTGGCGCTGTACAGGTGGCTGAGGATCTGGATGACTTCCGGCTGGGTCGGGCGCATCGTCCTCCAGCATGCCGCCGGCCAGGTCCCACGCCTCTTCCACGGTTCGGGAGCCGTCGAGCAGCCCGACGAACCGGTACGCCGGGTCGGACAGCCGGTGGAACTGATTGCCCGCCGGGTCGCGGACGACGTACCAGCGCTCACCGCGGTAAAACTGCCGCGAAATCTGCGCCCGGACCGGAGCCGGGCCCGCAGGGTCTTCACGCGATACCAGGACTCCGAAAATGTCGGGCGTAATTGGAGGGTCATGGGGGGGAGGTAGTAAGGACGGGGACGACGGAGAGACAGAAGGATGAAGGAGGAAGGCGTAGGATGAAGAAGAAGGACAGATCAGCGGTTTCCGGGCTTCCTTCATCCTTCCCCCCTTCATCTTTCATCCTTCCCGCTCCATCCTTGCCCCTTCGTCCTTTGATTCAGAACCAGAGCTTGAGCTTGAGGAAGTCCACAAGGCGGTGGGAGGCGATCCACCAGAGGGGCCTGGGGGAGACGTCCACGCGGGCTTCGCCGGCCATGCCGGGGAGCCAGTTCTTCGACAGGTCTCTCTTGTAGGCGTAGTCTTTGGCCTTGGGGTCGAGCGGCTCGATGCGGCCGTAGACCTTGAAGACATTGTTCCCTTCCTTCGCGTCACCCTGCGGCACGATCCGTTCGATCGTCATGTCGAACTTGTCGTCCGGGAGACTGGTCGTCGCGAAGCGGGCCTTGGCGCCGACTTTCAGATCCTGGATGTCACGCTCGTTCACCGCCAGTTCGGGCTTGAGCGACTGCGGCTGACCGACCTCCAACAGCACGTCGCCCTGCTTGACCGGGCTTCCCTGCTTGTCTTCCAGGTCGCCCTTCAGCAGCACCGCGTCGCGGGGGGCTACGAGGATCCCCTGCTCGATCTGCGCGGTCAGCAGGTCGGCCTGGGCCTTGGCTTCGTTCCCCTGGTCCTCGGCGATCTGGGCCTTGGACGATGCGCCTTCCGCGCCGCGGGCGGCATCGGCGCGGTAGTTCTGGGCTTCGGTCCGGTAGCGGGCCTCTTCGGCCAGCGCCTGGTTGCGGCGGAGCTCCAGGTCGGTCGTCTTCATCTTCAGCAGGACCTGCCCCTTCTTGACCTTGTCGCCCGGCTTGAGGTAGTGCTCCCCCTCGCGCAGCTCGGAATGATCGTCGGGGTCGAGCAGGTTGCCGTCTTTGTTGACGATCGCCAGCTTGCCGAGGACCCCTTCCCACGGCGCCGAGAGCGAGTACCGGTTCTCCGGCGCCAACGTGAAGGAGGCCGTCACGTGGTACATCGGCCTGTAAAGAATGCAGACGGCCACCAGGGCCGCGACGGCCACGGCGATCAGCTTGGCGAGCATGTGCTTGGGGCCGATCGTCGCCTTGGCCACTTCCTTGGTGCTCAGGCCGACCTTCACGGCCAGGTAGCGGTCGTTCTGGAAGCGGTCGTAGAGCTGCGGGGCGAGCAGGTCGGCCGCCACGCCCAGGCCGTGGGCCACCTGCGGCGTGATGTTCTGGGTCGGCAGGAATTCGAGCGTTACGACGCCGATCACTTCGGCCCGGCGGCGGAGCGGCAGCGACAGGACGATGTGCCCGCCCTGCGCCCGCGACAGCACCTGGGCCGCGCGGGTGACGTTGTCCGAACCCTTGCCGTTGGGCGTCGGGTCGTACTGGACGACGTCTTCCTGGTCCAGCGCACTCTTCCATGGCGTTCTGGAGCTGAACCACAAGCTCCTGCTTCTTGTCGAATTCTTCGGTGTGCGAAAGAGCCTTGACCTTGATCGTTGCGGCCCTTGACCCAGCCGAGCGACACACGGGTCGCCCCGGATCGCGTCGCCAGTTCGTTGCAGAGGTTCATGGCGGCCGATTCGAACCCCTCGGCCGTCGCGACGCTGACGTCGCGAGCTGCAGCACGTGCTGGTGGCTCTGGGCGACGAGGCGGGCCTGGTCGGAATTGCGGCGGAGCGTGTACAGTTCGAAGTAGCCGGCGACGAGCTGCATGCTCATCAGGCGCTGGCGGGCGCGCTCGGTGTTCATGCAGCGCGTGATCACGGCGGAGACGGCGACGACCTCGCCTTCGTTGCGGAGCAGCGTGACGAGGCAGAACTGGGCTTCGCCGCCGTCGGCGGCGGCGCCGATCTCGATCGCGCCGTCGCGGTTCTGGACGACGCACGGCTTGATCAGATCCTGGAAGGCATTGACCGCCGCGGCGCGGGTTTCCGGGCTGCTGCTGTCGGGGCGGATATGGCTGATCAGCCGCAGGCCCAAGCCCTCCTGGGCGCGCTCGATCAGGAAGCCGGCCGCCTCGGTCCCGGCGACGGTCACGGCTTGCGTGGTCAACAGGTCGTTGACGAACGCTGGGAGGCTGGAGGAAGAGTCAAGCAGTCGCTGCACCAGTTGCGAGCGGTTTGTGCTCGGCGACGCCGACGCGGTTTTCTGCGAGTCCTGCGACGATTGTTCGACGATTCCTGAAGCCACTTTGACCTCTTTGACGCTGACCCCACCGGCTTCCCGGGCGGCTCCGCCCGGGTTCCCTAGGAGTTCAAGATCCGATACCCGACCGGTTGCCCAAACCCCGCGACCCGACTGCCCGACACTCAGCGGCGCTGCGCCATTGACTGAGTCTCATCACAGAAGGGTCAGGTCGGCCCCAACCGACCAGGACAACCTGGCGGAGTTTAACCGATTCCGCCATCGGCTGCTCAACGTGCAGAGACGGCAGTCTCGAAACAAATCCCTCACAATCCCGGACGAAGCCGTCCGGGTGCCGCCCCGGAAGGGTTATCGCGCCGAGGCGACGTTGTCCGGGAGCTTCACGACGACGGGCAGGCCCGCCTCGCGGTGGCCGGCGTTGGGCATTTCCAGCCGCACGTGACGTGTGTTGCTCCCGGGGCTCGCGTACGGGGTGACGAAGATGATCTGGGCGGTCATCCAGGCGTCCTCGTCGGCATACTTCACCTGAAGCTGCTGTTTTGACTGGAGGTTCTTGGCCTTGGTCGAGGGGATGTCCACTTCAACCCAGAGCGGCTCATTGCGCACCACCTGGATGCCGGATGACTGCTGCTGGCCGGGCCGGTTAAGGTCCGACCCTTCGCCGGGGTGGAAGTCGATGCGGGCGATCTCGCCATCGATCTTGCTGACCAGCTTCTTCTGCTCGACCTTCAGTTGCTCCAGCGAGACTTTGGTGGCGGCCTGCGCCTTTTGCGCCTGGCGATACTTAACGGCGATCTCGTCGATGGTCACTTCAACCCGGGCTTTGTCCAAGTCGCTGTTGCTCTTCTTTTCGCGAATCAGGTCGGCGTAGAGCGTCTCGTTGCGGCGAAGTTCGACCCGTTTGGATTCGAGGTCCGCGTCGGCCGCCGCGATCTGCAGGTCGGCCGAGTCCAGCTCCGCCTTCGCGGCTTCCAGGTCGGCCATGGCTTCCCGGGCGTCCTGAGTGGCCAGGACCTGCCCCGCCTTGACAACGTCGCCGGCCTTCACCACGACCGTATCGATAATGCCAGGTCCAGCGAACGAAAGGTTGATCTCTTCCGACGGCTTGGTGACGCCCCGTTGAAGCGTCTCAGAGGCCGAGCCGCCACCGGCGGCCGATGCCGTCACGCCGGTCCGAAGCGTCAGGCCAACGCAAGCGATGCCCGCGGCTAACGCCGTGGAACAGAGCCCTCGACGTACGATCGAGGACTTTTTAGAGATGGTGAATGCGGTCATTGAAGATCCCAGCAAAGCCTGTTCGTCCGGCGGATGACCGGATGTCACAGGCGGATTGATGTAACGGCGTACCCTCGTCGGCCGCCCTCGTATCGTCACGCGTATCGGGGGCCATCAAGCTCGAAAGCGGCCCGGGCCCCGTCTAGCCTTGCGAACAAGAGAAATCCGAAGCACGAAAGCTCAGGAAGCTGAAACGAAGACGAAGCGGAAATGCCGCAGTCGCCTGCATTTGGTTTCTTCTTTGCCCCTTGCTCATTCCTTCGGATTTCGTGCTTCGGATTTCGGCTTCTTCCTTGTTGCCGCCGTACATGGCTAGCGCTGTAGTCCTTATCGACTCTCGATCGACCGCCCGGGGCGACGCCGGAGCGGACGCGGCAGGAATCGCCGGGGCATCGATCGTTCCTGATCGGATACCCCAGGTCCAGAGCGTCAGTGCCGCTTTGCATCGCACCCCGTCAGCATCGACAACCGCCAGCCCCGCTCTTTAGAACGTAAATCTAACGCCCAGCATGCCTTCGGGAAACTTTGTTCGGAAGAGCGCGCCGATAAAACATTTTATATTGCCGGTAAACGCCGCGCCCCGTCCGATGGCGACGCTGGTCGTTTCAATGTTATCGGGCCTGTCTCCGCGGGCATTGATAAGCACGGCGCCCGATTCCGCTTCGGCCGCGTCATTCCGCACATCCGTGTGGTACGAGGAGTCCGGATTCCCGGTTCAAGGGACGGCCCGAGATGGCGTTGGCTTACAAGAACCTCCCGTGAGTGGACCGCCGGCGCTGATCTTGCCCGCGGATCATTAACCATAGCCGAGGCGCCGGAGGTCCGCTTCTAGAGACCGAAGTGGTGCCCCACTTCATGGAGGACGGTTACGCGGACCTGCTCGACCAGTTCCGGCTCGGAGGCGCAAGCGCGTTCGATATCGTCCTGGAAGATATAGATCACGTCCGGCAGCGTTCCGGAATGTTCCACGCTCCGTCGGGTGCGAGCGATCCCGTGGTAGAGGCCGAGGAGCAAGCCGTCTTCGGCGACGCCGGCCGCCTTCCGCTGGGCCTGGGTGGACGCCGCGCAGACCTCCACCGGCACTTCTTCAAGAAAGTCCGCGAACTCCGGAGGAAGATCGGCCAGGGCCTGCTCGACAAGGTCGGCGAATTTGGCTTTGCTCACCCGACAAGGCATGAGTAGAATCCCACGTCCGAGCACGATGCCGCGGCGAACCTGACTGTAACTTTCTGGCAGGCGCTACACGGGATCATACGTCGGACAGGCCGACGAAGGGCGCTTCGCATCGTGCGGCCTCTCATCGCGACGTTCTCGGGCTCACATTGGCCCGCCCTGCGCCGCCCTCATTTCGGCGAGTCATCGTCCTGGGACCGGCGACCGATCGCCACAGTTAGGAGTTCGATGCCTTGTTCGAGCCCGTCTCTGTTTTCGCAGTTCCTGGCCCTCACCTTTTTTTGCTGGCTTCCGTTTTCGGGCGGGTGCGGGTCGCCGAGTTTCCTGGTTACGCCGGTTTCCAATACGAATAAGATCCAGGAAGAAGTGGTCGTCCCAGGCAAGGGGTGGGCGCCGTCGAAGGTCGCGGTGATCGACGTTGAGGGGATGCTAGCCAACGCCCGCTCCGGCGGGTTTCTTGCCCCGACCGAGAACGCGGTCAGTAAGTTTGCCCAGCAGTTGGATCGTGCCGAATCGGATTCGGACGTTAAAGCCGTCGTCCTTCGCGTCAACTCGCCCGGTGGAACGGTCACCAGCTCCGACACGCTTTTTCAGCTCATCACCCGCTTCCGGGAGAAGACGCATAAGCCCGTCGTCGCCAGTGGCCAGGAAGTGGTTGCCAGCGGCGGTTACTACGTCTCCTGTGCGGCCGACAAGATCGTCGTCCAGCCGACGACCGTCATCGGGAGCATCGGCGTCATTTTTGAGACGATCCAGTTTGACGGTGCCATGAACAAGCTTGGGATCTCATCCCATGCGATCAAGAGCGGCTCACTGAAGGACATCGGTTCTCCCTTCAAAGCGCTGCGGCCGGATGAAGAACAGGTCATGCAGGAGATGGTGGACGAGTACTTCGGCCGCTTCATCCAGGTGGTTCGCAGCCGACGGGCGATCAAGGAAGCGCCGGCCGATTCGCAAGCCGCGTATGCCAAGGCAGGCTATGCCGGTGTTTACAGCGGCCGCGTCTTCAGCGGTGAGAAGGCGGTCGAGCTGGGTCTCGCCGACCAGACGGGCCTGCTGAGCGACGCGATCGACCTGGCGAAAAAGATGGCGAACGCGCCCGACGCCGAGGCGGTTTTGTACCGTCGCCCGTACGGATATGGCGGGTCGATTTATGCCACGACGTCAATGCCGGAGCCGCAGGCGGCCCAATCCAACGTGATGAAGCTCGAGATACCGGATTCCAGGCTGAACCTGCCGACGGGCTTCTACTATTTGTGGCAGCCCTGATCGGCCAGGGTTCCGTCGCGTCGAGTCAGATCGGTCGAATCGGTTCGTTTCGATAAGTGGCCCGCCATGCATCTGGGGGCACCCTCTCACGGGGACCTGAATGATCCGCCTATCCTGCACGCAGTGTAAAGCCACGCTCGACATGGACGACGCCTTCGCCGGCGGCGTGTGTCGGTGCCAGGTCCTGCGGCACGATTCAGACCGTTCCATCGAACCTCAAGGGCTCGGCCAAGGCCGCCGCCGTCGGGTCCTCGTCCAAGAGCCTCTATCAGCGTCAGGCGTCGTCGTCCAAACGGCCGCCGGGGAGCGGACTGGACGACCTGGCCGACGTGGTGGCCAGCAGCGGGCTCTCCCGAAGCAGCTTGCGGCAGAACCGGCTCGGTCAGCCGGACCAGACGACAAACAGCGCGTCGCCCGCCGCGCGACCTGCGCCGCCACGAAACAAAGCGCCGCTGTTCGTTCTGGCGGGCGTTGTGATCGCCGGGTTGATCGGCGTGATCGCGTGGCTCGCCACCCGTGGCGGGCCAAGCCGGCCGAGAACGCCGTGCCGGTCGTCAATAGCGGTGGGCCAACGATTCCCGCCGGCGGTGAGACCGCCACGGCCGGCGGCCCCAAGAGCCTTGCCGGCCCGCGCTTCCTGGGCGTCTCCCTTGGTGACGCGTCGAAAGTCGTCTTCGTGATCGATCGCGGTGACTCTGCCCGCCAGACGTTCGACCCGCTGAAAGCGGCGCTCGATACCGCGATTCAAAGCCTCGGCCCGACGCCGACTTCGCCGTCATCTTCTGGCCCTATGCGAAGGAAAAAATCTCGTCGGACCTGGTCTTCCCTGACAAGGGCCTCGCCCGCGCCACGCCCCGGCAGTTGGATGATTGTCGCCGGAAATTTGCCGACCTGGGCACCAGCGGCTCGACCGACGGCGAGGCGGCCGTCAAAGAAGCGCTGACCCGCAAACCGGATGTGATTGTCCTGGTCACGGCCAAAGGGATCAACCTCGACGCATCGCTCCCCAAGGCGATCGAAAAACTGAACAAGGGGAACACCGTCCGCATTCACACGGTCGATCTGGCCCGTGGCGACGGCAAGACCGTCCTCTCCGCCATCGCGGACGCGAGCAAGGGGTCCTATACCGCCGTCGCCCCGTCCGATTTGAAGTAAGCCGGACCTCAGCGCCGCGCGGGCACCCATTGTTCAGCACGAAGGTCATCTATGGGCGTGGAAGCGCGAAGATTTGGTAGGGCCCGCACCGCGTGCCGCCGACGGGGGCCGCTGTTCTGCAAGTGACCTCACCTCATAGCGAGCCGCGGCACGCGATGGCCAGCGCGAAACTCAACCCCTAAAACGATCAGGCCGAGTCACCGACTTCGATGGGCCGCCTCGGCCTTGCTACTTTTGCACGATCAATCGCTCTACCCCGTCTTCATAGCGCCTTCAGAAGCACCTTCACCACCTTCGTCAGCCCGCTGCGGGCATTCCCGATGAATTGCTGAAAGATCTTATTCGTCACTTCCATGAACTCGTGCATCTGCTCGAGGCGTTGCCGAGTCGCCTGGATCGCCTCGGTTCGAGCGGCTTTGCCGATCTCGGTCTCGTCCAGCATTCGTTGACACTGCTTGATCGTCTCCAGGACCGGGTCCATCTCGCGCCGCTTCCGCTCGGCGGCGATGATCGAGAAGATTTCCCAGACATCCGAAAGGCTTTCAAAATACTCCCGCCGCTCGCCGCGGCGGTGCAGTCGGCGGATGATGCCCCAGTCGCATAGGGCCCGAAGGCTCATGCTGGCGTTGCCGCGGCTGATATTCAGCCGCTCCATCACATCGTCGGTGCATTGCGGCCGAGCGGTGATGTAAAGGAACGCGTGAATCTCAGCCATCGTTCGATTGATCCCCCACGTCTGGCCCATTTCGCCCCACCGCCGGATGAACAAGTCCTGCGCGGTCTTCAATTGATTCAGGGCCGCCGCCGAGACAACTGCCGACACCGCAGACGGTTGCGCTTCAGAATGGCCCTGCGCGTCAGTGCGCGGATCAACCGGGAGCATGACGGGGTCAGCCGAAGCGGAGGCGGGTTGGACCGATGGTGCGTGCTGCATGAGGCTTAGTCTCCCAAAATCAGGTTTCATCAACGCCTGAAATATAGGCCTGTTTCGGAGATGACAGCAAAATTTCAACGCTAATGAAACGTCTGAAACGGTGGACACTTATCCGACTTCCCCTGGCCGGAACGAATGACTTGGCATTTTAGCGAATTTGGTGCTGGTCGCGGGGAGCGCCCGGGAATAGCGGTTGCTGCCACCCTGGGTTGTTTAACCCAATATCAGGAGACAGCGATGACGACTCTTTCCGAAACTGCCAAATCTGTCGGCCGCCTGGTGCGACACGCGGTCGGCGCGGCGATGTCACCCGTCCGAGCGGGGGCTTCGAAGCTTGTCCATGAGCAACCCGCCCTCGCGGGTCACGGCGCGGTGACCCTCCAGAGCGACAGCTTTCAGCCGCTGCGGCCGATCCCCCGAATCTTCTCCGCCGAAGAGGGTGCGGAAAACCTTTCGCCCACTCTCAGCTGGTCAGGCGTGCCCGCGGCGGCCCGTTCGATCGCCATCATCTGCGAAGACCCCGACGCGCCCCAGGCCAAGCCATTCGTCCACTGGATGATCTGGAACATTCCCGCCGACATCACCATGCTGCCGCAAGGGCTGTCCAAGGCCCCCTCCTTGACCTACCCGGCCGGTGCGATTCAGGGGGAGAACAGCAACGACGAATATGGTTACTCGGGCCCCGTTCCGCCCGTCGGCCATGGCGTCCACCACTACCATTTCCAGCTCTTCGCACTCGACGGGATGCTCGATCTGGGGCCTGGAACCACCCGCGAGGTGCTGGTGGAGGCGATGAAGGGCCGTGTGCTCGCCCAGGGGGAAGTGGTCGGAACCTACGAACGCCGCGCCTAGGCCCTGCTCGCGGCTTCGGCGGGACGATCAGACGCGGGATCGACGTCGAGAGCGTGGGTGGTCGTTTGCGACACGCGTCTTGAAGTTTCGATCTGGTTTCTGGCGTCTGATCCACTTCAAGAAGGGTTGGAGCGCCGGTGCGGCGTGAAGGGCTTGCAGGGACGAGTAAGCTCGTGCGAGATCGGTGTTCGAGAATGTCGCGTGAATCTGTTTGTGACACGGCCGGCACAGTGGAATTCGGTGCGCCGCCTTGCCTCCCTTTTGCCTCGGCGTCAGGTGGTGGAGCGTGATCAGCCGGGCCGGCACGAGCCGTTCGCATAGGGCGCAACGGCGCGACTCCGGAGTCGTTTCGCAGTCTGTTCTCGAATCCATGCCCCCGATCGTAGGGGCGGTCGGCGGCTCACGTGATCCCGCTGCGGCCGCCAACCTGCGGCCGCCAACCTGCGGCCGCCGGTTCAATGCCCTTCAGCCGGCTCTCCGAGGTACTTTTTCAGCTCCGCGAGCTTGCCAGCCAGCATCCCCCGGTCCGGCGCTTCAAGGTTGAGCCGGAGCATGGGCTCGGTGTTGCTCTTGCGTACGTTGAACCACCAATCGCCAAAATCGACGGTGATGCCGTCCAAGTAATCGATCTGCCCCTTGCGGTAGACGTCGGCGAGCTCTCGGATCTTCGCGTCCTTGTCCTCTACGTGGAAATTGATCTCTCCACTGTGGGCATACCGCTGGTATTGCGAGATCAGCGCGCTCATCGGCTTGTCCTGGGCGGAGAAGACCGACAGCATCCGCGCGAACGCGACGGCGGCCGAGTCGGCGAAGTAGTAATCGCGGAAGTAGATGTGCCCCGACAGCTCCCCGCCGAACACGGCTCGAGTCTCCGCCATCGTCTTCTTGATAAACGCGTGGCCGACCCGATCGCGACGCGGCACGCCGCCCAGCGCCGTCACCACGTCGGGGACGACATGGCTGGAGCGCAGGTCGTAGACGATCGTCGCGCCTTTGTTGGCGGGGTCCTTCAGAAAGTCTTCGGCAATCAACGCGGTAAACAGGTCCGAGCCGATGGCGTTTCGCTTCTCATCAATGAACATGCACCGATCGGCGTCGCCGTCGAAGCAGGCGCCAAAGTCTGACGGAGCGACGGCCATCCGCTGCTTGAGCATTGCCAGGTTCGACTCGACGAGCGGGTTCGGCTCGTGAACGAAGCTGCCTGTAATCTCGAACAGGATCGGGTCGATCGTCAGGTTCGGCACGCCGCCGAAGACGGCTGGGATCATCTTGCCGGCCATGCCATTGCTGCCGTCGATCGTGACGGTGACCTTGCGGCGCAGGTCAAGGAAGCCCAGCACGACCTTGCGATATTCCGCCCAAAGGTCCATCTCTTCATACTTGCCCTGGAGCCCGGTGACGCCGCCAGCCTTCAGGAGCGAGGCGATCCGCTTGATGTCGTCGAGGCCGCTGGCCGAACCGATCGGCTTGGCCTTGGGGCCGCTGATCTTGAATCCGTTGTACTGGATCGGGTTGTGGCTGGCCGTGACCTGGATGCCGCCGACGGTATCGAGGTGGTTGATGGCGAAGTAGACGAACGAGGTGTCGATCATCCCGACGTCGATGACGTTCATGCCGGTCGAGCGGATGCCGTCGATGAGCGCCTTCGCCAGCGATACCGAGTGCGGCCGCATGTCGCGCCCGACCACGATCGTCTCTTCCATCTTGACACGCTGGTCGTCCGATACATTCTGGCGGCTTCGCTTGAGGAACTGCGCCGTCGCATGCCCGACCTTCCACGCGGCATCCTCATTCAGCGGGTTGGGATAGGTCGCGCGAACGTCGTAGGCCTTGAAGATTCGTTCGATCATGTGCAAGCCTCTGTCAATTCGGGCGTTCGTGGAAGAAACGTCGTTCGCCGTTCCGCCCGGGGGCGCGGAGTGTAACGACGCTCTATTATCGGCACAATTTGCCGCCGCCTGTCGTAGCCTTTGCGAACAAAGTCGAAGCAAAACCAGATTCGACGGCCGCCTCTTGTAGGGCAGGCACGGCCTTCCGTGGCGGGGTGTGTGGCTTATCACCACAGCGATAGCCACGTATGACGGCGTCATATCAAAAGTTGAGATCCGAAGCTCGAAATCCGAAGGAATGAGCAAGGGGAAAGGAAGAAACCGGATGCAAGTGGCCGCGGCGTTTTCCGCTTTGTCTTCTTTTCTGCTTCCTTGAGATTTCGTGCTTCGGATTTCTCCTGTTCGCAATGTTTTTTCGGTTGTCGATCGCTGTAGTACTAAGGCGCCTTCTTGGCCTCGACCTTGGCGAACAGCGGCACACCTTCAAGGAATCGCTGCCCCGCGGGCAGCGGCGCGGCGAACAGGTCGGCCAATGTCTTGCCTTCGATCGAGACGCCGAGCTGTGCCAGCCCGGCCCCAGCCTTGTCCGGCAGGATCGGCAATAGCGCGACCAGCGATCGGTAGATCGCCTGGGCCGCGAGGTTCAGGATCGTGTCGAGCCGCGCCGCCTTGGACGGGTCCTTCGCGAGCTTGAACGGGGCGGTCGCGTCGATGTAGCCGTTGGTCATCCGGGCCAGTTCGATCGGCAGCAGGGCGCACTGCTGAAGCTCCATCGCCGTATAGGCGGCCTCCAGCTGCGCGGGGAGCGCCTCGGTCGCCGCGCGGAGCGGCGCGTCGATCGACTCTTCCTCCTCCCCTTCCGGCGGTAGCGCGCCGCCGCGGCTGTTGTTCGTCATCTTCAGCAGGCGGTTCAGACAGTTCCCGACGACGTTCGCCAGCTCGTTGACGGCCTTCACCAGGTCCGCTTCGTTCCAATCCGGGTCGGCGCCGAAGGGGACGCCGCGCAGCAGAAAGTAGCGGAACGGCGCCATCCCATACGTCGCGATCGCCTCGCGGACCTTCTCCAGGTCGATGAAGTTGCCGAGCGTTTTGCTCATCTTCCGCCCGCCCGACATGAACCAGCCGTGCGCCACCACCCGCTTCGGCGGCTCCAGCCCCAGCGCGAACAGCATCGCCGGCCAATAGACCGTGTGGAACCAGAGGATGTCCTTGCCGATGAGATGAACATCCGCCGGCCAGAATTTCTGGAAGTTCACCTCATCGTCGCTGCCGTACCCAAGGGCCGTGACGTAATTGCTCAGCGCGTCGATCCAGACGTAGACCACATGCGCCGGGTCGCTCAGCATCGGGATGCCCCACTTCAGCGTCGCCCGGCTGATCGACAGGTCTTCAACGCCCTGCTTGATCTTGCTGAGCACTTCGTTCCGCCGCGACTCGGGCTGGAGGAAATGGGGATGGCGCTCGATGTGCTCGAGCACGCGGCCGACGTATTTCGTCAGTCGGAAAAAGTAGGTCGGCTCCGAATATCGCGTCAGCGGCCGCCCGCTGATCGCCGACTTGTAGTCCTGTGCCTTGGCGTCGGTCTCGGTGACAAATTCCTCCTGCCCCTCGTCGTACCACCCTTCGTAGCTGCCGAGATAGATGTCGCCCGACGCGACCAGCTTCTCGACGATCGCCTGGACCCCCCGTTTGTGGACCGCGTCGCTCGTGCGGATGAAGGCGTCATTGGTGATCTTCAGTTCGGCCCACAGGTCTCGGAAGACGCCGCTGACCCGGTCGGCCAGCGCCTGCGGCGTGATGCCGGCCACGTCGGCCGTCTTGACCATCTTGATGCCGTGTTCGTCGGTGCCGGTGAGGAAGAACGTCTCATCGCCGCGCAGCCGGTGGTAGCGAGCGGCCACGTCGGCGGCGATTGTCGTGTAGACGTGGCCCAGGTGCGGGTCGGCGTTGGGGTAGTAGATCGGGGTGGTGATGTAGAAGCGGGGCCGTGCCCCGGACGGCGGGTTGGCGGCGGTCGGCTGGTCGGACATGGGGCCTCCGGCGATCTAAGGCGGCGGGAATGGGGCCCGCCGCGAGGTTCAGCAAATGAAAAAGCCATCGTCCCGTTCGACGGACGTCGATGCAAACCGAGCGGGAAGACGGCCCCGAACAGGGCGGGACGTCTCACCCGACGCGCATCAACATCATTCGAACGGGACGATGGCTCATCGGCGCATTATTGTGGCCGGGGCCGGTCCGATCAAGCCGGCGGGGAGGGTGTTCCATGCGGCGGCCGCTACAATCGGCGGCATGCCCGACGAAGTGCCCTGCGATCTCTGCGCGCCCGGTCGGGTTGTACGACTCATACGTGGTCCGGATCGACGTCTTCGCCGAGCCCTCCTCCCCGCCCATCTCCGCCGAAGAACTCCAAGAGGCCGATTTCAGCCAGCAACTCGCCGACCTGATGCAACAACTCGACGGCGTGACGGAAGAACAGATGCAGGACGACGTCCACCGCCGCTTCGAGTACCGCCTCTGCCCCGCCTGCCACAAGCGGTTCCTCGCCAACCCGCTGGGAAAACCGCGCGGCTTAACGGCCGGGAACAACTGACTGCACGCAGGGCACGCACCGCGTGCCGCCGCGTCGCCCGTGCAGCGGCCAGGCAAAAGACAGTGATGCTCGTCTAAGTTGAGACTGTCCCCTTCTCCATTCCTTCTACGCGTGAGGGCAGACGGGACTCGATCGCCCACCGCCTCACGCTGGTGCGACTCATGAACGGAAAAGGGGACGGTCTCAAATAGTTGTACCGGAATAGGTGATCCGAGGCCGCCTATGACGCGATCTTCCGGCGTCGGTAGCGATGTGAGCCCGGCCTACAATGTACGTCATACTAACGGACTCGGGGAGCCGTCGGTCGATCGGTCGCCGCAGGAAGGGGGGCTTTCGCGCCAGCAAGCCGGCCGCCCGAACGCCGCGGAGGCGATCCATCGGCGGATGCTGACGATGCGGCCGGGGGGCCTTCACGCGACGGCTTTGGCGGTGTCGTCAAACGCTGCGCGGATCTGGGTACGCTCCTCGTCGGTCAACGTGAACTTCAACGCGGCCGCGTTGTGAGTGGCTTGCTCCGCGTTCCTTGCCCCGACGAGCGCCTCCGGTGATGCCCGGCTCGTGGGCGGTCCAATTGATGACCAACTGAGCGTAGCTCGCGTGGTGGCGGTCGGCGATCGGCTTCACCTTCTCAAGGGCCGCGATTACCCGCTTGCGGTTCTCGACGGTGAAGAACTTGTGCTTGGCTCGGTGATCGCCCGGGGCGAATTCGCGATCCGGGCCGACTTTCCCCGTCAGCAGCCCACGCTCGAGAGGGGAATAGCAGATCACGCCGATCTGGTGCTCGCGGCAGAAGGGAAGCACGTCCTTCTCGATCTTCCGCTGGATCAGGCTGTACGGCGGCTGATCGCTGGCGATCGTCGCGACGTCGCTCGCCTTGCGGAGCCATTCGACGTCGTAGTTGCTGACGCCGATGGCCCGCACCTTCCCCTCCTGGCGGAGCTTCTCCATCGCGCGGATCGACTCTTCCACCGGCGTGCTGACGTCGGGCCAGTGGATCTGGTAGAGGTCGATCACGTCGGTCTGGAGTCGTCGAAGGCTCTGTTCGGCTTCGTAGGCGATGCTGAGGGGCTTGGCATTCTTGCGGATGGTGACGTCTCTGCCGTCGTTGTCTTTCTGCGGCCACGGGTCCGAGCCCTGATCGCCCGAGGCGGCCGCGTCCCAGCGCATGCCGCACTTGGTGGCGATGACGACCTTGTCGCGACGCCCCTTAACCGCCCGGCCGACCAACTCCTCACTGTGCCCCATCCCGTAGATGGCGGCCGTGTCGATCGTGTTGACGCCGTTGTCGAGCGCGGCGTGGATCGCATCAATGGAGTCTTTCTCCTCATTCCCGCCCCACATCCATCCGCCGATCGCCCAGGCTCCGAAGATGACCGGGGTGACATACACATCCGACTTGCCCAACTGACGCGTCCGCATACGCTGCTCCTGAATGACAAGGCCCAATACGCGCGGCGATCGCGGGAACAAATGCAGGGCGTGGTTCCACGTGGCACCACACGATGGCGTGGTGAACCACGCCCTACGCTCTTGGCATCGCCAGGGCAAAAGCCTAGGCGCTGGAGCGGAACGGCGTCTACCCGTAAATCCGGTCCCGGCGGATACAATGGCCCGATGCGCCGTTTCGTCTCCCGCGCCGGGTTGAAGCTGGATGCCGCGCTCGACGCGTTCGGCGTGGACGTGACGGGCAAGGTATGCGCCGACCTCGGCTGCAACGCCGGCGGGTTTACCGATTGCCTTCTGCAGCGCGGGGCGGCGCGGGTCTACGCGGTCGATACCGGCTACGGGATGCTCGAGTGGAAGCTTCGCCAGGACTCGCGCGTCGTGGCTATGGAGCGGACGAACGCGATGCACGCGGCATTGCCCGAGGCGGTGTCGATCGTGGTGATTGATGTTGCCTGGACGAGGCAGAAACATATTTTACCGGCCGCCCGACGGCTGCTCGGCCCCAGGCCGGCCGACGGCGCGATGGTGATCAGCCTGATCAAGCCGCATTACGAAGCCGACGCCGGGCTGCTCGTGAAGGGCGTCCTCCCGGCCGAATGCGTGCCGGAGGTGGTCGAGCGGGTCAAGCGGGAGGCGGCGGCCGCCGATCTAGAGGTGATGTGCGTCATCCCCAGCCCGATCCAGGGCGGGAAGGGAAATGCCGAGGTCCTGGCCAAACTCGTCGCGCTCCCCGTCGTATAACGGGCAGGTGATCCAACGAGTTGTGTCGATACGAGAGCGTTTCCGACGCTGGGCGGCAACGAGGGTCGGCTGCCGGCCGTATAGCTGAGGCGGAGTCTTCGGATCGCTCTGGATCCGCAATGGCCTGGCACCCGCCGACTGCCGCGACGACGAGTCTCATTCTTACTGACGGGATCAAGAGGAACATGCCGCGGATTCGTATCGCAATCGCCGGGATCGGGAACTGTGCCAGTTCGCTTGTGCAAGGCATTCACTACTACGCGGCCGCCCGTGCGGCCGGGCAGCATGGCCAGACGGCACCTGACGAAACCACGGGACTGATGCACCCCGTCCTGGGTGGCTACCGCGCCGAAGACATCGAAGTTGTCGCCGCGTTCGACATCGACGCGCGCAAGGTCGGCCGCCCGCTTGAAGAGGCGATCTTTGCGCTCCCCAATAACACCAAGCAATTCTTCACCCGGATCCCGCAGTCGGGCGTGACCGTGCAAATGGGCCAGGTGCTCGACGGCGTCGCGGCCCATATGGCGACCTACCCGCCCCACCAGCGGTTCGAGCCGTCCGATGCCGCGCCGGTCGATGTGGCTCAGGTTCTGCGCGACAGCGGCGCTGACCTCCTGGTCAGCTACATGCCCGTCGGCTCGCAGCGGGCGACCGAGCAGTATGCCCAGGCGGCGCTGGACGCGCGGGTTGGCTTTGTGAACTGCGTCCCCTGCTTCGTCGTCTCCGACCCCGTTTGGGCTCGAAAGTTCGTGGCGGCCGGTCTCCCCTGCGTCGGCGATGATATCAAGGCCCAGGTCGGCGCGACGATCACGCATCGCACGCTCGCCCGTCTCTTCGCCGACCGGGGCGTGAAGATCGATTCGACCTACCAGATGAACACCGGCGGCAACACCGACTTCCTGAACATGCTTAACCGCGATCGGCTGAGCAGCAAGAAGATCAGCAAGACCGAAGCCGTGCAGAGCCAGCTTGACGTCCCCCTGCCGGCCGATCAGATCCACATCGGCCCGAGCGACTTCGTCCCCTTCCTGAAGGACAATAAGGTCTGCTTCATCCGCATTGAAGGGACCGGTTTCGGCGGCGTGCCGATGAACCTCGAGCTGCGGCTGAGCGTCGAAGACTCCCCCAACTCGGCGGCCGTGGTCGTTGACGCGATCCGCTGCTGCAAGCTCGCGAAGGACGCCGGCATGGCCGGCCCGATCGAGCCCGTCTCCGCCTGGTGCATGAAGCACCCCCCGAAGCAGATGCACGATTCGGACGCGAAGCTGGCCCTGGAAGAGTTCGTGAACGACGCCGTCGCCCGAACCCGGGCGGCGGGCCAAACGGCCTCCGGCCGCCGGTAGGGGCCGCACCGCGGTCCGCACGGGGGGGGCGCAGGCGGATCGAGGGCGATGCTCCCTGCTCGGAGGGCGGCAGACGTGCGGACCGAGGTGCGGTCCCTACGGCAGTCTTTATTCTTTAGTCGTCTCGCCTCATCTCCGGCGACGGCATGCCGTCGTCATCCGTCCGCCGCAGCCCTCGAATATCCATCAAAAACTCTTTCCGCAGGATGTAGCGCGTCACCGTCGCCGCGCCGAAGGTGAGCAGGAAGACTTCAGCGACGGTCGCCGAGATCACCCGCTCGGCGATCCACGCGGCCGCCGCGACGCATGTCAGCCATTCCGCCAGCGAAACAATCAGGAACGACCGCCACGGATATCGCGTGACCAGGAACTCCCGTTGTGTCCGCACGTATCGCGCGTGGAAGACGGCCGTGGTGGCGATCGCAATCGGGTAACAGAGGGTCGGCAGCCAGAACCGCGCCGCGGGGCCCACGCCTGCGGCAGCAGCAGCACCAGGGCCAGGAAAGCCGACAGCGCCACCAGCCATCCCAGCCCTGTCACGATAAGGAATTTCAGCATCGGCGACACGCGCGGGAAGTGAAAATCGTACAGGCGGCTGAGGTGCTCCAGGTACTTGAACTGCTGCGCGAGCGTCAGTTTTGACTCGCCGTGGGCGCGGCTGTCGAAGTGGATGGGGATCTCCCTCACGCCGCGGCCGCCGGCGGCTTCGGCGACCCGGCACTTGCACATCAGCTCCAGCGCGATCTTGTACCCCAGCGGCGTCAGATGGCGGCCGGTCGCGTAGGCCCCGCGCGACATCGCGAAAAAGCCGGACATCGGGTCGCGCGTCGCGCCGGCGAACGGCCGCGCCAGCAGCGTCGCCACGCGCGAGTTCAACTGCCGGAACGGCCCCCACTTTTCCGAGGTCGTCCCACCGGCCACATAGCGCGACCCGAGCACGAAGTCGGCCGCCCGGTCTTGAAGGGGCTTCAGGAGCGCCGGAATGCGATCCGGCGGGTGTTGCAGGTCGGCGTCCATGACGACGAGGTACGCTCCCCGCGCCCTGGCCAGCCCCTCCAGCACCGCGCCGCTCAACCCGCCGCGCGGGGCGATGCGCGTGAGCAGCGTCAGCGGGTACTGCCTGGAGAGGGTTTCGCAGACGCCGGGCGTTCCGTCGCGGCTGTTGTCGTCTACGACGATCACCTCGTATGCGACGCCGGCAAGCGCCGCGTCGATTCGCTCGATCAGCATGGGCAGATTGGCCGCCTCGTTCAGGGCGGGGACGATGATCGAGACGTCGAGGGTGGGCTCGTTCATGGGGTCACAGCCTGCTCGGCTTTCCGCTCCTTGCGGGCGGCGGTATTCTGGGACCTGGCGGCCGGGAAGGAAAGACACCCGAATCGCCCTTCGATCGCCGTCTTTACGGGAGTCAGAGCATGCGCGCGACGCCGATCCTTCGCTCCATCGTCCTTATCGGCCTTCTGGGGTTCGGTACGCTGATCGGAGCGGCCGCCCCGACCTCCGGCCCCTCGACCGCCCCGGCCGAAATCGGCTGGAAAGACCTGTTCGACGGGAAGACCCTCGCCGGATGGAAGGTCGCCGACTACGGCGGCCGCGGCGACCCGGCGGTCGAAGAAGGCCTGCTCAACCTCCCGGTCGGCGAGGGGCTGACCGGCGTCACCTACAAGGGGCCGCCGCTGCCGAAGGACGACTATGAGATCGCGGTGAGGGCGAAGCGGATCGACGGGGGCGATTTCTTCTGCGGCCTGACTTTCCCTGTGGGCGAGTCGCATGCGTCGCTGATCGTCGGCGGCTGGGGCGGGAGCGTGGTCGGCATCTCCAGCGTTGATGGCGAAGACGCGGCTCACAATGACACGACCGTCAACCGCCGCTTCGAGTCCGACCGCTGGTACGACATCCGGGTTCGGGTCGGCGGGAAGAAGATCCAAGCGTGGATCGACAACGAGCGGGTGGTCGATCTGTCGATCGCCGGGAAGCGGCTTACGGTCCGGGACGACATCGACTTATCCAAGCCGCTGGGGATCGCAACCTGGCGCACGACCGCCGCGATCAAGCAGGTGCGGCTCCGAACCCTCGCGCCGGGCGAGGCCCTTGGGAAATAACAGGCGGCCGCGGCGCGATTTGGCAAAGGGTTGTATGAAGCCGTTGGGCTGTCGGGCGCTCGCCGTTATTCTCTGCCCGCGATGAAGGAGCGGCCGCTCGCGATCGACACCCTGGACCCGTCTCTGCTGCGGCAGGCGATCGCTCTGCCGATCCATCGCCCCGTCCGCGGCGCGTGGTTGCAGTTGTTCCCCCCGACGCTCTTCGAATGGAACCACGTCCGGATCCCCATCCCCGGCTTGCCGCGCGGGCTGGAAGGGCTGCGAATCCTGCACCTGACCGACCTTCACGTGCGCCCCCGCTGGCGGAAGGCTTACGACGATCTGCTCTCCCGGATCGGCGAGAACACGCCGGACCTGCTGCTGGTCACCGGCGACTTTGTTGACCATAAGCACGACCACTCCAACGCCCTGCCGACGCTCTATCGCCTGCTCGACGGGTTTTGTGCCCGCCTCGGCTGCTATGGGATTCTGGGGAATCACGATACCGAAACGCTCGGGCCTGAATTGACGGGGACGCGCGTCAACCTTCTAGACGGCGACCGGGTCGTCATTCTGGAACGAGGCGCCGAGATTGAGATCGTGGGGATGCCGGGAGCGCTGCGCGAGGACCTGACGGAAGGCTTTCTGCGGACGATCCCCGGCCGCGATGGGAAGAATGCGCCGAACTCGGTCCGGATCGTCCTCTCGCACTACCCCGATCACCTGCGCCGCGCGTCAAGCCTGGAGGCCGACCTGTTCCTCGCGGGCCACACTCACGGCGGCCAGGTCTGCCTCCCCGGCGGGCGTCCGATCCTTCGCCACGATTCGCTGCCGGCGCGGTTTTGTTCCGGGGCTCACCGGATCGGCCGCACTTGGCTGGTTGTGGGGCGCGGCCTGGGGGCGACGACTCTGCCGATCCGAGTCAACTGCCCGCCGGAGGTCGTGGAGATCGTGCTGACGGGGTCCGACGCGCGTCGCCCCGACGCCGGATGATCGAAAGAGGCTGGTGACGAAAGGACCAACGATGGGCTCGCAATTGTCAATGTCGCAGGAAGTCGCCTTCGGCGACCTGGAGCGAGAGCTGGCGACGACCCGGCGGGTCCTGGAACGGCTCCCCGAAGCGCACTACGAGTGGAAGCCCCACGAGAAATCGATGAGCCTGGGCCGGCTCGCGCTCCATGTGGCGTCGTTGCCGGATTGGATCGTGGGGACGATCGCGGCGGACGAGCTGGACGCGGCATCGGCCCCGAGCCCGCCCTCGACGCTGGGCAGCCGGGCCGAATTGCTCGACCGATACGATGCCGCCGTCGCCAAGGCGCGTCTGGCGATCGAAAACTTCGACATGTCGCGATGGATGGAGCCGTGGACGATGCGAAACGGCGAGACGGTGATCGTCACGCGGCCGCGGGGGATGGTCTACCGCGTCTGGTGCCTGAATCACCTGATCCACCACCGCGCCCAGCTCTGCCTCTACCTGCGGCTGTTGAACGTGCCGGTGCCGACGGTCTACTTCAACACCGCGGACGACCCGACGTGGGTGTTCGAATAGTGGCTGGTTCCACGGGAAACTTCGGGGGTCGGGTCCGTACGGGAGCCGTCGGTTGGGGTGATGATCGCCTATACGTCCCGGCTCCCGTGCGGACCATCCAGGCGTCGCGCGCCGTCCGAGCCGAAAGTTCCGCACGGGAGGCTCTGACGGGACCGAGTGCGCCGCGCTGTTCGACGCCTCCCGTGCGGACCCTACGCGGTCAATCCGCAGTTTTTGGTAGTGTTGGACACCAGCGCTCCCAACGAGCCGCGCCCGTCAGGAAGCGGGCGGTCGCCGTACTCGGCGACTGAGCTTATCAGCGGACGGCTGACGCCCGCCTGCCGCCGGGTCGCTCCAAACCGACGCGGCTCCTTCGATGCAGTCCGTTCGGACGACGCTTGTTCGGAGACTACGGTAAGGCTGCGGGGGCAGACCGAAGGCCGGCGTCAACCTCCCATCAAACAGATCAGTCGCCGAGCACGGCGACGGCCCGCTTCCTAACCAGACTGTCGAAAAATCCCAAAATCGTCGAACAATGCCTCGTTTTTCGCTCGAAAACGGCGGTCGTTAGGTCGATGTTACCAGTTTTCCGACAGCCTCTTACGGTCGCGGCTCGTCGGGAGTCACGCTGCCGCGGTTTCGCTGATGCGGCCGTCGTGGCCGACCTGGTCGAACTTCACCGCCACCCGCTTGCTGACGCCCTGTTCCTGCATCGTCACGCCATAGAGCACGTCGGCGATTTGCATCGTCCGCTTGCTGTGCGTGATCACGATGAACTGGCTCTGCTCCAGGAACTCCTGGACGATCAGGTTGAAGCGCTGGTTGTTCGCTTCGTCCAGCGCGGCGTCAACTTCGTCGAGGATGCAGAAGGGGCTCGGCTTGCTCTTGAAGATGCTCATCAGCAGCGCGACGCAAGTCATCGTCTTTTCGCCGCCGGAAAGCTGGCTGATGCTCACCGGCTTCTTGCCCGGCGGGTGGGCGATGATTTCGATGCCCGCGTCGAGGATGTCCACTTTCCGCACCGTGGGGCCGGCCGGGGCGTCGAGGGCGTCCCCTTCGCCGCCGAGCGTTTTGGCCACAGGGCGTTTCTCTTCGACCTCGGTCTCGAGAAAGATGTCGGCCTTCCCGCCGCCAAAGAGCTTGCGGAACATCACCTGGAAATGCTCGCGAACGGCGTTGAACGTCTGCTCGAAACGCAGGCCGCTCTCGGTGTTGATCGTTTCAATCAACTCTTCCAGTTGCCGCTTGGACTCGGTCAGGTCGTTCACCTGCGTGGAGAGGAACTGCTCGCGCGTCTCCAGCTCTTCCTGCTCGCCGATGGCGTCGAGATTGACGTTGCCCAGCCGCTGGATCTTCTCACGGAGTTGTTTGATCTCGGCGCCGACCGCCTCCCAGTCGATATCGGAGGGGATGTACCCGGCGCCGGGGGTGCCGTCTTCGGCGGCGGCCGCGAGGGACTGGTACTTCGCGGGGAGGTCGAGCTGCAGCTCGTCGGTCGTGCGCTGGATGAGCGTCTCCAGCCGCACTTTTGTCTCCCCGTTCCGCTTGTCCAGCCCGTGAAGCGCCTGCTCGATCTCCTGGTGAACAGCGCGAAGTTGTTCCACGCGCGAGCCCAGAACCTTGACCGATTCGCCCGATTCGGCGACGCCGGCGGCGACCGCCTTGACGCGCTCGGCCAAGTCCGCCAGTTTAGAGGTGAGCGCCGCCTCGGCCGCCCGGGCGGCCTCCTGCTCGGATTCGATCGATCCGCAGCGGGCGGCCGCCGCTTCCGCGGCACGGGCGAGGCGCTCCACCTGCTGGGACAGCTCGGCCTTGGCCGCCGTCTGCCGCTGGACGTGCTGGCGGCATGCGAGCTGCTTTTCCTGCATCTGGCCCACCTCGACCCGCCCCGCCGTCAACCGCTCGTTCGATTGACGCAGCTCCTCGGCGAGGTGCTTCTGCTCGGACGAAAGCGCGTCCACCCGCTTCTGGCGTTCCGCCAGTTCGGCGTCGAACTCGGCCCGCTTCTCGTTCTGCGAGGCCTCTTCGGCGACCAGGCGCTCGGCCTGGCCGGCAAGCTGCTCAAGCTCGCGATCCAGCACCGGATGTTCACGCAGGCGGGCCTTCTGCTGGTCGTCGTTCTGCGAAATGCGGCTGGTCAGCTCGACCTTTGCCGAATTGGATCGATAGACCTCATTCCGCAGCACGTTCTGCCGCTCTTCCAGCGATTTCGCCTCGGCGCTTCCTTCGGTCATCTGACGGGTCAGCAAGTCGATGCGGCCGTCCACTTCCCCAAGCTGGGTCGTCAGGGCATCGAGCTCTGACCGCCGCGAGATCAACCCCATGGCGGCCGTCAACGGGCCCGCGCGGAGCGTGCCGTCGGCCTCGATCAGTTCGCCGGCGAGGGTGACGAACCGCCACCCGGTTGGGCCTAGTGCGTGGAGCGTCGTCGCCCCGCCCAGGTCGTCCACCACCGCCGTGCGGCCGAGCAGTTGCTGGGCGACCGGCCGATCGCCCGGCTCGACCCGGACCAGATCGGCCGCCAGGCGCAGCCGCTCCTCGTGGCGGTTCCAGTCGTACGGGTCGTCCGGCGTGCCCCGATCGGCCAGCCGGTCGGAGCAGACAAAGTTCACGCGCCCTTCCAGGTCCTCCATCGCCTCGCGCGCGGCGACGGCGGCGGCCGAGTCGTCGGTGACGAGCCACTGATCGCGCCCGTCGAGGGCGGCTTCGATCGCGTGGGCGTGCTCGACGTCCACCCGCAGCAAGTCAACCACCAGCCCGCGGACGAACTTGAATTTCTGATCCCGCTGCCGGAGGACCGATTTCACCCCTTCGCTGACGCCCTCCCGCTTGGCCTCCAGGTCCTTCAGCAGCTTCTGCCGCGACAGGAGCCCGCTTCGGTGCTCCCGGGCCGCGCCGAGCTGCTCGTTCACGCGGGACATCCGCTGCCCGAGTTGGGCTGCCTCCTGGCGACGCGCTTCGAGCTGCGCCTGCTGATCGGCGATATGGGCGGTCACCGTATCAAGCTGCGCCTGGGCCTGGGCCCGCTTCGCCTGGAGCGCCTCCAGCTCGGCCAGCACCACCGCCCGGCGCTCGGAAAGACGGGCTTCCTGCGCGCGATGTTGCGCCGCTCGATTTCGATCGCATTCAGGCGGCTGTTCACTCCTGAAAGCTTTCGCATCAGGTCGAGGATGGCGGCCTTGTCTTTCTCGACCTGCTGGTTGATCTCATTCGCCTTCAGTTGCCCTTCCCGGAAGGCCTCCTGAAGTTCCTCGATCTGGCGGCGGCTCTCTTCCAGTTCGGCAGTGAGCTGCGCGAGCCGGGCCGACTCGCCTTCCAGCGATTCGTCCACTTCGGCCAGCTTGTCCGCGGCGTTTTCGCGGTCGATGGTGTATTGCTCGACCTGCTCGCCAATTTGCCGAAGCTGCTGCGTCGCGTGCTCCTGCCGCTGCTTCGCCGACTGGAGCCCGGCGCGCGACTGGACGAGGTCGTACTCGATCTGCTGCTTCTGCCGGGAGAGCTCCTCGAACTGCTCGCGCTTCCCGGCAAGCTCGTTCTGTTCGCGGGCGAGGTCGCCGGCGGCATCGTCGAGGCGGAAGCGGGCGTCTTCAGTCTTCGCCGTCAGCTCGGTGAGCTGGGCGTGCAGGACGTGATACTCCTGCATCGCGTGGGAGAGCCGAAGCTCGTTCAGGCGGACCGAGTATTCCTGATAGGTGCGGGCGCGGCCAGCCTGGATCTTGACGCTTCGCAGCCGCTTCTCGACTTCATCGACGATGTCGCGCACGCGGAGCAGGTTCTGATCGACTTTCTCGAGCTTGCGCTGCGCCTCTTTTTTGCGGGCCTTGAACTTGGAGATGCCGGCCGCCTCTTCGAAAATGAGGCGGCGCTCTTCAGGGTTTGCCTCCAGCAGCGCCGCCACCCGGCCCTGCTCGATGACGCTGTAGGCGTCCACCCCGACGCCGGTATCGAGGAACAGCTCGCGGATGTCTTTGAGGCGGGAGGCGCGGTTATTGAGGTGGTATTCGCTGGTGCCGTCCCGGTAGAGCCGGCGGCCGACGGCGACTTCGTTGACGTCGATGTTGAGCGTCCGGGCGGCGGTGTCGAGTCGTCGCGGGTTGTCGAAGACCAGCACGACCTCGGCCATGCCGGCCGGCTTGCGTCCGCCGGAGCCGTTGAAGATCACGTCGAGCATCGCCTCGCCGCGAAGGCTCTTCGCCGACTGCTCCCCCAGCACCCACTTGAAGCCGTCCACGACGTTGCTCTTGCCGCAGCCGTTCGGGCCGACGATGCCGGTGATCGCCGAGTCGAACACGAACTCGGTCTTATCGGCAAAGCTCTTGAACCCGTTGAGGATCAGTTTTTTCAAACGCATGCGGCTACGGTCCTCCATGACCGGTTTGGCATCGTCCCATCGATCGTCCGCAGGCCGGCGTTTTCCGCCGGCCCTGTGGCGATCGAAAAGTGCGATGGGGTGCGCCTCTACGCCTGTCAGTCTCCACCCAACGGTGGCTTTATGCAACCCTACTGGCCCCTTTATCTACGCTACCCCTGGTAGGGAACGTGGCCGAGGGCACAAGCCGGTCAGCCGATCCATCGTCCATACCCGGTCGCGCCGCACCCGCCCTAGCGTTGCTGCTCCGGGGAAAGGCCGGGGGTCAGCGCGTCGGCCGAGAGGGGGTTGGCGATTCGGCCCGGATCGCGGGGCGAGATATCCGAGCCGTCCGACATGGCCGGCGCCGGCGTCACCGTTGATGCGATCGCAGGAGCCCTGGCGATGATCCCGTGAAGTCTTGGGAGATCTTGCAGGACGAACGAAGCCGGGATCGGCCGCCCGTCCTCGGCGCGCCCCGACCTGCCCTCCGTTGGTGATCGTCTGAAGAATCGCGATCACCTCGCCATAGCTGAAGTTGAGATGGTCTTCGTCCTTTGCCCCCGCCCCGCCCAGGCGGGCGATCAGTTCGGGGATGGCGGGTTGGCTCAGGACCTTGACCGGCTTGTCCAGCGCGTAGATGTGCGCCTCCTGCCCGTCCGACATGTCCGGCTGGCCCGGCCCGCCCCGGTTGGCCGGGTGGAACGGGTCGCGGTAATAGACGGTCAGGTACTTCTCCCCAATGTTCGCCGACAGGGTAAATCGGTTGTCAACCGCGCTGAAGAACGTCGGGAGCCGCACCTGGGGCACCTGCCCGATCACCGCGATGCGCGGTGGGCCGCGGCGGGTGGCGAAGATCAGCGGCGGCCCTTCCCCTTCGACGATATCCATCGCGAACTTCTGCTTTTGCGGGTCGTTCGCCGGAGCGATGATCCTTGTGACCACCGCGCTGTCGTGGTTCTTGGCCAGGATCTGATACGCCTCGATCCGGACGGTCGCCTCTTTGGCGTCGAGCAGGTCGCGGACGGCGCGGTTCAGCGCCGCCGAGGGCTCCATCGCGGCCATCGTTCGGATGGCGTTCATCCGGAAGGGGTTTTGTGGGTCGCGCGCCATGTACGAAAGGCGGATCTCGGCCGCCCCCGTCTCATCGCCGATGAACGCGGCCGCCCGGGTCGCCGCGAACGACACATCCGCCTGCGGGTGCGTCAACAGCGGCATGATGAACGGCAACGCCTGCTTGCCGAGCGCTTCCCAGCAATAGCTGATGTCTTCCAGCGGGGCGTCGGGCTTGACGGCCTCGTCGGCCAGTTCTTTCGCCTTGGCGACGGCGAAGTCGGGCGAGGCACTGATGAACAGGTGCTGCACCACGCCGACATAGTGCTCCCAGTCCCCCTGGTAGGACTTGGGGACAAACAGGTTGACGACGCCTTCGTCCTGGGCGGCCGCCACCGCGCCGTTCCCCTGGAATCGTTCCTGCACCCGCGCTTCGATCGCCCGCGAGGTGGACCGTTGCGGGTCGCGCAGTTGCAGGATGATCGGGCGATCCACCTCCACCTTGCAGTTGTACATGACCACGCCCTGCCGCAGGCTGGCGGCCGCCGGCCCTCTGGGGATCTGGTCGTCATACAACGCATAGGCGGGGTTCACCAGGATCGGCCCTTTGCAGACGGCATAGACGTTAACCGCCCCGAAAGGGTTTTCGGTCTGGGCGCCGTTCAGCTTCAGGTCCGTCTTGAAGAGGACGCCGTGAGCCAGGCTCTTGGTGTTGTTGCCGGGGAGAGCCGACACCTGCACGTCGATCCAGTCCCCTTTCCGCGTGCCCGGCGGCAGGAATCCATCTACCCGGACGATGGCGTAATTGGGGTCGCGCAGGACGTCTTCGGGCAGGATCTGTTTGAAGCCGGGGATCAGCGCGTCGCCAAAGCCGTGCCGGGCGAGCTCCTTGATCATGAAGGCGCGAACGGTGTTCGGCGCGGTGCAGTCGCCCGTCCCGCGAAGCTGGCCGACCAGCCCATACGCCGAGACGTTGTACGGCGCGTTGTTGGAGACGACCGTCCGATCCATGATCGAGCCCTTGAGGAACTTGGGCAAAGACGGGTCGTCGGCGATCTTCTCGTACCGCGGGCCGATCGGCTTCTGCACCTGATCGACGCTTCCGCATCCGCCGGCCACACCGATCGCGAGGCCGAGGAGGCACACCAGACGCACCGGCGCTTCTCGAAGGAGGTTCCCCAGCGGCACGCACGCCGACTCAAGGCGCACGGCCGGCTTGGGCCGGCGGGTGGTGCGAGAGGCACGGAAGGCGCGTCGGTTCATGGATGGGGCCTCCGGGGCGTATCGGATGATGCGGCCCGGGGCCTTGAAGGCGCGGGCGATCGGTTGTCGAGGTCTTGGGTGGCCGGGATATAACGATGCGTCAAGCCCGGGAGTTCGTTCTAAGATCGCACTGCCGTTCAATGCCCTACCTGACGGTGCTCGCTACCGTCCCTCTGGTTCGGCGACAGCCGCTTGCTTACTGGCCCGCGGCCCCATCCCCTTCCGCCGGGAGGAGCGTGGGGGGCGCGGCGCTTCGTCGGTCGGCGGCCGCTCTGTGGCGGCGGGTTTTCGTTTGCCGCGGGGGCGGCCGTTGGTCGAAGGCGCGTTGGATGTCTTAGAGCTTCCCTTGGCCGCGCCCGCCGACTTGCCGTTGCTCGGCCGTGCCTGTTCGACCGGTTCGATAAACAGGCGGCCCTGACCGGGGTCTTCAAAGCGGCGGGCGTCAATCACCGACCGGGCTTCGTCCACCAGTTCTTCAAGTGTTTTGAACTGCCGATAGACGCTGGCGAACCGGACGTAAGCGACCTGATCCAACCGGCGAAGCTTGTCGATGACCAGTTGCCCGACGGCCGTGCTCGGCACTTCGCGGTCAAACTGCCCTTTAACCTCGTCTTCCACTTCGTCGGCGATGCGGAATAGTTCCGACTCCGGCACGGGTCGTTTATAGCAGGCTCGTTCCAGCCCCGCGAGGATTTTCTCCCGGTCCCACGGGACGCGCTGGCCGTTTTTCTTGACGACCATGAGGCGGGTGGTCTGCTCGATCCGTTCGTACGTTGTGAATCGTTTGGTGCAGTTTTCACATTCGCGCCGCCGCCGGATCGCCTTGCCCCCTTCACAGGTGCGCGAGTCGATGACTTTGAGGCTCTCTTTCTCGGCTTCGCAAAACGGGCAGCGCATCGCCGCATGACTCTAACGAACGGTACTATGAAACGCAAAAAATATGCGGTCGCGCAGAGGGGCAAATCGTTAATAATATGACAACGTTTGGTAGCCTGCCTCCGGATGCCCCCTAGCGGGTGTGGTGCTGTCGGAGGGCAAGCATCGGTTCTGAAGTGCGTTGAATTCTGGTCAGGGAGCTTCGTCTCGACAGTCAGCCCGGTTGCCGCTTACCTTTTGATCCCAATGCCCGAACCTGTCAACCCGCTTCCACCCGCCGAGCCGGACGCACCCGTCGAGCCGCATCCACTGGCCGAGCCGCATCCACTGGCCGGGCCGCACCCACTGGCCGAGTTCGAGCCCGATTCGGCGGCTCATCTTCCGCCGCACGGCGAAACGCCTGTCGCCGCCGACGGCCCCGCGGCCGCATCGAGAGAAGCTAAATCGTTCCTGTCGCAGAGGTTCGCCAAGATTCCGACGGGGCAATTCCATGTGATCGGGTATAGCGTCGCCGGCGAAGAGACGGTCGTTCAGGTCCCGGAGCTAAACGTCTGCTTCGATATCGGCCGCTGCCCCTACTTCGCCCTGACGAGCGACATCGTCTGCATCACCCATGGGCACATGGATCATCTGGCGGGGCTTCCCTATTACCTTTCACAGCGCTACTTCCAGGGAATGAAGCCGGGGACGGTCGTGCTGCCGCGCGAGTTGGAGCGGCCGGTTGACGCAATGCTCCGCTGCTGGCGCGACGTCGAGCGACAGGGGACGCCCTACAACCTGGTCCCGATGGGCCCGGGGCAACTGTTCGAGGTCCGTCGCGACTTTGGCATCCGCGCCTATCAGACCCACCACGGATGCCCCAGCCTGGGGTATGGTCTGATCAGCATCCGCGAGAAGCTGAAGCCCGAGTACATCGGCCAAAGCGGCGCCGACCTGGCCGCATTGCGAAAGACCGGCGTGGAGATCCAGTACCGGCTGGAGATCCCGCTCGTCGTCTTCCTGGGGGATACGGCGATGGGCTCGATTTTCGATCAGCCGGATGTGCGGAACGCCGAGGTGCTGATCACGGAGGTGACCTTCTTCGACCCCGATCACCGCTCCAAGGCCAAGGCCGGCCGCCATCTTCATGTCGAGCAGTTCGCGGAAGTCCTGCCGAAGTTGAAGAACCGCCACATCATCATCACGCACGTCTCCCGCCGCACCGGCATTCGCCGCGCCCACCGGCTGCTTCGCAAGCGGGTCGGCGAAGAGGCGATGCGAAACGTTTGGTTCCTTAATGATTTTGAAGGGTCAACGGACGCCGGCGACGTCGATGAGGCCGGGCCCCACTCCGGGAACTCCCCGGAATAAGCCCGCCCGGCAAGCGATGCCCCGAATTATCGAACTCATGCAGCGACGGCCACTGGTATACTGCATGAGCCTGCCGTCCGGGGGACGGCCGTTCTCGGGGCTTGGATGGCGAATGACGTCGAGTGGCTCCTATGGAAGTTCGACCGCCGACCGGCCGCCGCCGAGGCGGCGATTGCCGCGATGGAAGAGGCGCTGGGGGCGCGGTTCCCCGAAGAGTATCGGCAGTTCCTAAAGCTCACCAACGGCGGGGACGGGTATATCGGCGACGACTCGTTCGCGGTCTTCTGGAGCCTTCAGGAATTGGCGCCGCGGAATGAAGTCTATGAGATCGCGAAGCGCCTGCCGGGCCTGCTTGCGATCGGGACCGACGGGTCCACCTGCGCCTATGCCTTCGATACGCGGGCCTACGGTTGGCCGATCGTCAAGATTCCCTTTAAGCAATACACGCTGGAAGCGGCGACGGTCGTCGCGCCGACGTTTATCAAGTTCCTGAAGGCGCTCTACGCAAAGCTGTAGGTCCGCCTTCCGAACCGGTATCCGCGAGCCGCGCCCGTGAGGAAGCGGTCCCCGGCCCCTCCGCGTTGGGCCGGCCGCCGAAGGCCGCCCCGCGCCGGTGCAGCCTGACCGCTCCGTGACCGTCGCGGTTCGCAGGGCGCGGTTCGAGGCCTTGACGGGCGCATGTGCGGGCCGTTGTACCCCCGGCCGCGATCACTTCCGCGGCTTAGAGCTTCTTGATGAAGATGTTGCGGAACTGCACCGGGTCGTTGTGGCCGGCGAAGCCGAACGACCCTTTTGTTCGCATCAGGCCCGGATGGGCATGATGGGCCATGAAGTTGTCCAGGTTGGCCTGGTCGAACTGGCTCACATCGGCGTCGATGACGACGTTGCCATTCAACTCAACATGGATCGAGTGGCCCCTGATGATGCAGTGCTCGAAGTTCCATTCGCCCAGCGGCCGCAGGTAGCCGCGCTGGGCGGGGACGACGCCGTAGATCGAGCAGCAATACTGCCTCGGGTCGAGCTTCGCGTACGAGGGATCGGTGTCGTCCAGGACCTGAAGCTCGCACATGCCGACGTACGCGGTGTCGCCGGTCCCGGGGTAGCGGATGGCCAGCCCGTTGTTGCCCGCCGGCGGCAGCTTGAACTCAACGACTGCTTCAAAGTCCTCGTACTCTTCGTTGGTATGGATGGTGCCGCCCTTTTTCGGCTTGCACCGGATCGCGCCGTCCACCACCTCGTAGTTGTCGATCGGGCCGCCCCAGCCTTCGAAATCCTTCCCGTTGAACACGCTCTGAAACCCGTCTGACCAGGCGACTTTCGCCAGGTCGGCGTTGGCTTCGGCGTTGCCGATGTCGCGGATGGCGAGGTTGCGGAAGCGGATCTCCGAGCCGTGCGTTTGCAGTTCGATCGGCCCGCGCGGGAGGATCGTCTTGGTTCGGTCGAAGTAGTTGTCCAGGATCTGGCCGTTGACGGTCTGCTGGTCGTTGAGCCACACCCACGCCCGCGAGCCGATCATCCGCACGCGAAGCGAGTTCCACTCGCCCACCGGCTTGTCGGCCTTCACCAGCGGCCACTTGCCGGGGTTGTTCGCGTTGTTGTTCCAGAGCGCGCCCGACCCCTTGGGTGCGCCATTCTTCACCTCGTTCGGGTTCTCCGGGTCCCAGATCTGCACCTGCGGATAGGTGCGCAGGTAGATGCCGGAATCGCCGTTGTGGCTGACCATCAGCCAGTCGCAGCGGAACTCAAAGTCGCCGTAATCCTTTTCGGTGGTCAGGTAGACGCCCTTGCCGTCGGAGACGATTTCTCCCTTGGCCGGGTCAACGCTCCAGTGCTTGTCCTTGTCGGCATTCCATTCCGCCTGCTTGGCGGCGAGTTGCTCCGGAGTAAGCTTCGCCTCCTCGTAGGGGCTGTAGTTCTGCCCGCGGCCGCGCCAGCCGGTCAGGTCCTTCCCGTTGAAAAGGCTCGTCAGCGGCGCCGTCGCCGAGGCGACCCCGCTCGGTTCGGCGCTCGGCCACGCGCTCTTTGACGGCGCCGCCGGCCCCTGGGCCGATGCCATCGCGCTGACCCCGAGCAGAACCCCCGCCACCGCCGAGATGATCGTTCGTCGCATATGCACGTTCCTCGAAAGTTTGGCAACCATAGAGCGGCCAAGCGGCCCATGGTGAGCGTCCGCCCGCACCGTTCCGCCGCCCGCCAGCGGGGTTCGCGGATTTGATTTATACGACTGGCCCCACAGAATACACCGGTGAGTGAAACGAGTGAAAGACCGGCCTGGCTCCTGACGCTGACTCTCGCGGCCGCGGGGCTCTTTGCCTGCTTCTGCAAACTTCCGCTCATTTGGGACGGCGCCTACCAGTTCAACCGCACGCTTCTCCTCGACTCCGCCTACTACTACCCGCCTCGCTTCCATTCGTGGATCGTCTGGCAGCCGCTCGTCCTGGCGATGCGCTTCACCGATAACGTCACGCTCCTCCAGGCGATCTACGGGATGCCCTTCCTGCTTGCACCGGCGCTGGGGTTGATCCTCTCCTGGTGGGTGATCCGCCGCCACGCGCCGCACCTGCTGGTCTGGGTCGTCTTCGGCGTCGCGGCCGGCCCGCTGCCGGGGCAGGTCTTCGCGATCAATGACACGATCCTCCAGCAGCACCTCTTCTGGCCGGTCTTTGTGGGCGTACTCATGCCGTTGTCCATCCGGCAGCGGGTCGTGCTGACATTCCTTGCTCTGATGCAGCTCTCTCAGCCGACGGGGATCGCCTACTGCTTCGGGGCGGCCGGCGCGGCGGCGATGATGGGGTTCGCTTCCCCTCCGCTACGCGGCCGCCAATGGGGCCGTGCCGGGTGGATGCTCGCACTCACCGGGGTCGGCATCGTCAAGCTCCTCATGTACCCCGATATTCAGGCGCAGTCGGAAGCGACCTGGGCGGAGCTGGTGAAGCGATGGGAAGCCGGCGTGCGCGGCGCCCCGCTCGACGGGATGCGCTTCATCTGGCTCGCGGCCGCCGCCGTACTGGCCTCGGGCCTGTTGAGGCGCGCCGGCAAGCCTGGCGCGGCGAGATGGGTCGGGCGTTTGGCGGCGCCGGTGGCCGTGGGCGGCGCGGTCATCTGGCTGAGTTGGGCTTCCAACGAGCACTATTGGGCCTGGGCGCTGGATTATCGCCGGTGGGTACTCCCCTTCTCCGCGCCGTTCTTCATCGCCGCGATGGTCGAGGCGATTCTCGCCGAGCGACAAAGGCATCCAGCGACGATACATTCCGCGGCAGGCGAGATGGGCCCCCCGCGAGCCGCGACCGTCGCAGACTGTCGAAAAACCGGTAACAGCGACTTCACGACCGCCTTTTTTGGGCGAAGAACGAAGCATTTCTCGGCGTTTCTCGGGTTTTTCGACAGTCTGGTCAGGGAGCGGTCAACGCCCGAGGTCGGATCATTTGAAATTGCAGAATCACTCTTACCGAAGATCAACCGCTCCCCGACGGACGCGGTTCGCGGACGGCCTTCTTTCGACGGGGAGACCGGCCGCGCCGACGACGGCCGCGAAGCGGTCGCCGGCGTGCTGGTGGTCACTTTCGCGGCCGTGCTGGTCGTCCAGTCAACGCTTTTCCTCTCCATGACGCGGCGGCTGATGGAGCAGGTTGAGGCGAGCCCTGACCCGGTCGTCTCCCGCTCGGATGTCGGCTGGGTGATCGCCCAGACCGCGCTCGATCACTGGTCGCTGCCGACGCTGGTGAGCTCGCTCCAGGGGAAGCGACAGCGAAAGATGCTTCTCTACGATGAGCGCTGGCGCAAGCCGCTTGACCAGACGCCGCCGGAGATCCCGCTCGCCGAATGGGCGTCGTGGAAGACCGAGCCGGGGCCGATGGGATGGTTTGATTTTTCGCCGCTGGTGGAGGCCCTCCACAGGGGAGGCCCGGTGCAGTCGCCGCCGCCCCAAGCCGACGACTGATTCTGCATTTCGCTCCCTGTTTCATGTCTTTGGCCCCGCCGCGGGTGGCTCTCGCTCAGCGATGACAGGCCCTGTCGCGCCCGCTCCGGCGGACGACAATACGATCGGCCGCACGGAATTCTCCCGTTGACGGTGTCGTTAACGCACCACTACACAGTCCAACGGCGGCCCATGACGCGGTCGCCACAACGACGCTTGCCCACGTTACGGACGAGCGCCGCATTTGGGCACATCTCAAGCTTTCACAAATGAGGAAACGCGAATGAAGAACGACAAAGATGCCGACCTGAAAATGGACAAGAGCGAACAGGGCGAGCTGATGACCACGAACCAGGGGCTGGTGATCAGCGACGACCAGAATTCGTTGAAGGCCGGTGTTCGCGGGCCCACCCTGCTCGAAGACTTCCACTTCCGTGAAAAGATCACGCATTTCGACCACGAGCGCATCCCGGAGCGCGTGGTCCACGCCCGCGGCAACGCCGCTCATGGGTACTTCCAGTGCTACGCGCCCCAGGCCGAGTTGACCAAGGCGTCGCTCTTGCAGGACCCGTCGGTGAAGACGCCGGTGTTCGTCCGGTTTTCGACGGTCGCCGGTTCACGCGGGTCGGCCGATACGCCGCGCGACGTCCGCGGCTTTGCCGTCAAGTTCTACACCGATCAAGGCGTCTGGGACCTGGTGGGCAACAACATCCCCGTCTTCTTCATCCAGGACGCAATCAAGTTCCCCGACCTGATCCACTCGGTGAAGCCCGAGCCGAACAACGAGATCCCCCAGGCCGCGTCGGCCCACGACACCTTTTGGGACTTCATCTCCCTGACGCCCGAATCGACGCACATGATCATGTGGGTCATGTCCGACCGCGCATTGCCGCGCAGCCAGAGCATGATGGAAGGGTTTGGCATCCACACCTTCCGGCTGGTGAACGCGCAGGGGGTGTCGCGGTTCGTGAAATTTCATTGGAAGCCGGTCAAGGGCGTCCATTCGCTGGTCTGGGATGAATCGCAGAAGATCGCCGGGAAGGACGCCGACTTCCTCCGGCGCGACATGTGGGAAGCGATCGAGCGCGGCGACTATCCGGAATGGGAGCTGGGCTTCCAGGTCGTCGAAGAGGCCGACGAGCACAAGTTCGACTTTGACCTGCTCGACCCGACCAAGATCATCCCGGAGGAGCTGGTCCCGGTGAAGAAAGTCGGCAAGATGATCCTGAACCGCAACCCGGACAACTACTTCTCCGAGACCGAACAGGTCGCCTTTCACCCCGGCCACGTCGTGCCGGGCATCGATTTCAGCAACGACCCGCTCCTGCAGGGGCGGCTCTTTTCCTACATCGACACCCAGATCAAGCGGGTCGGCCCGAACTTCGCCGAAATCCCGATCAACCGCCCGACGTGCCCCGTCCACAACAACCAGCGCGATGCCGAGTCACGCCAGACGATCAACAAGGGCCGCGTCGCCTACTTCCCCAACAGCCTCGCGGCCGGCTGCCCGGCGCACTCGCCCCAGGGAATGGCTGCCTTTACGAGCTATGCCGAAAAGATGGACGGCCACAAAGTCCGCCAGCGCAGCCCCAGCTTCGGCGACCACTTCAGCCAGGCCACGCTCTTCTGGAACAGCATGGCCACGTGGGAAAAGAAGCACATCGTCCAGGCGATCAGCTTTGAGCTGAACATGGTCGAGACGAAAGCGATCCGCGAGCGGGTCGTCAACGAACTGTTGGCGAATGTCGCGGACGAGCTTGCGATCAAAGTGGCCGAGAACATCGGCGTGACGGTGACCGCCACAAAGAAGGCGGCGCCGGCGGCGATCAAATCTTCTCCCGCCCTCAGCATGGACAAGATCGCGGACAACATTAAAGGTCGGAAGATCGCGATCCTCGTCGCCGACGGCGTGGAGGCGGCCCAGGTGACGGCGCTGAAGTCCCAGTTGAAGTCGCTGGGCGCGACGGCCGAAGTGATCGCCAAGGTATCCGGGACGGTCAAGGCCGCCGACGGCACCGAAGTGGCGATCGATCGCGCCGCGCCCAACGCGCCATCCGTTATCTACGACGCGGTGATCATCCCCGGCGGCAAGGCGAGCGCCGCCACGCTGGCCCAGATGGGCACGGCCGTTCACTTCGTCGCCGAGGCCTACGCGCACTACAAGCCGATCGGCGCCATCGGCGACGGGTCCAGCCTGCTCAAAAAGGCCTGGACGCCATCCGTCGCTCCGAACATGCAGGTCGCGTCGGCCCAGGGCGTCGTAACGGCCCCTGATACGAAGGACGTCGGCGCTTTTCTAAAGGTGTTCGTCGAGGCGATGCTGAAGCATCGTCACTTCGAGCGCGATACGGAGATGGTGCCGGCGTAAGCCGCGAGGCTTCGAGAACGACGCGTGATGCGATCGGGCCGGGCATGTCGAGTCGGCATGCCCGGCCTGTTTTTTCGAGAATCGGGTATGCTTCGACGAATCAGGAGGCATCCTTGAACGACTCGTGGCGGTCCATCGTCACACTCGAGCCTGGAAAGCGGAGCGGCCGACCGTGCATCAGGGGAATGCGAATCACTGTTTATGATGTTATGTTGTACTTGGCATCTGGGATGACGGTTCCCGAAGTCATCACCGACTTTCCGTATCTTACGCTGGAAGATATTCAAGCACGTTTCGCGTTCGCGGCCGAACGGGAGCGCGGGATGACGGTTGTGATGCCGTGAGGTTCGGCCGCCGACTGTGGAGCACGGCGTCCGACCATGCCCAAACGAACGTCATTCCGCCATCATCTTCCGAAGGTAAATTCCGTTACGACCCTTGACGGAGTTTTTGAATGAAGCGGCATTTTCAAGTCGTTCTTGCCGCGGCGGCGGTCGGCATTGCGTTGGCCGCAGGAGCGATTCTTGTTCGTCACGCCGCGCCGCAACATGTCGCGGCGAACGGTCTGCCGGCGGGCCGAGAGGGCGCGCGGCCGGCTTCTGGGCCGTTCGAATTGAGGCAGTGGCGCGCCTCGGCGGCGGAGGATGGTACGCAGGTCGCGGCGGGGGACGCTCGTTCACCAACGGACGCATCTCCGCGGCCCGACGCGCTGCCACCGCCGATATCGCCTCCCGCCCGCCCCGCACCGCCGCAGGCACTTTCCCGCCTCGAACTCGGCGCGCAACCCATCGTCGGCGGGCGGCGCTCTACCCCCAGAGCGGCCCTCTCTCCCGAGCCGCTCGATGGTACGTCCGACGCTGGAATCCCCACGCCGGTCGCCCGCGTCGCCCTGGAGGGTGTGGGCGTCGACCCGGCGGCCGAGCTTGTCTGGTCCACGGCGATCAACGACGTCAGCCTGCCGGCCGAGGACCGGAAGAACCTGATCGAGGACCTGAACGAGACCGGCTTTCCCGACCCCAAGCACGTTACGCCGGACGACCTGCCCCTCATCGTCAGTCGCCTCCGCCTGATCGAGCAGATGGCCCCTGACGCGATGGACCAGGTCAACGCCGATGCCTTTGACGAGGCCTACAAAGACCTCGCAAATATGTATCGAAAGGTCGCTCCCTGACCAAATCTGATGTCGGCATCTCGTAAGGCACGCATCGCGTGCCGCCACAGAGCGCGAGGCTTCGAAGGCCCGTTGCCGGGGCGGATCCCGTTCTCGCAGCTCCTTCAATTCAAGAAGAAGTAGTGAACGCCAAGACGCCAGGAACGCCAAGGCGGAAGCGCCGAGAAAGAGATCGCTCCAATCGCGTTACCGCTTTTTCTGGCAGCGGTAGAGCAGCATCGCGAATTTATTTCCGGTGAACATGCGTTGGCCCCACTCGGGGTCGAGGTCGGATAGCAGGTTTTGGGTGCTCACTTCCTGCTCGGTGGCGCCCTTTGCGATGGCGGCCGCGACGCGCTGGTTGGCTTCTTCGAGCATCGTGATGAACTTGACCCACTGGTCCTTCGTGCCGACGGGGCCGTGGCCGGGGACGATCTTCGTCTTGTCGGTGGCAAGGGCGGTGATCTTTTTGCCGGCCGCGATCATCCCTTCGACGCTGCCGCCGGCGGAGTAGTCGATGAAGGGGAAAAAGCCGTTGAACCAGAGGTCGCCCGTAACGATCACGTCCGAGGCCGGGAGGTGCAGGTAGACGTCGGTGTCGGTATGGGCGGCCTCGACGTGCGCGATATGCAGCGCCTCGTCGCCGGCGAAGAGGGTGACATCGGAGTCAAAGGTGGTGGTGGGCAGCGCGGCCTTGGGGGAGGGATCAAACGTAAGGCCCATGAAATCATTCGCCTGAGGCGCGGAAAGGCGCTTGCGGGTGTTGGCATGGGCCAGGATTTTCGCGCCGGCGGCCGCGTACGCGGCATTCCCGCCGGTGTGATCGAAGTGGAAGTGCGTGTTCACCAGCGTCGCCACGGGCTTACCGTCCAGGGCGATGGCGGCCGCCACGAGTTCCTTCCCGCGCGCGGCCATGCCCGAATCAACAACCACCTTGCCTTGCGGCGCCAGCACGACCGTCATGTTCCCGCCGGGCCCGGAGAGGACAGTGATCGTGTCGGTCAGCTTTTCGGCGTTAATCGGGGCGGCCTCGAACATTGCGATCGGAGAAGGCGTGGTCGCCGGGGCCGGCGTCGCGGCGCGGGCATGCTTGGAGAAGACCGAGTCGCCGGCCCATGCCGCGATCGCGCTACCCGCCATGGCGGCGATAGCCTGTCGTCGAGTCAATGGCATTGTTTTCCTCCGTGGGGTCAGTGGATGGTCGAAGTCACCCGATGAAAGCCGGATGAGCACGATGCTAGGCCGGCCTTGGGCCGGCCGGCAACGCCGGTGTTCTTTGAGCCATTAATTTAGAGCGGGCCAAGGCCTTCACACTACAGCGCTGAACAGCCGTAAAGCCTTGTCAAAAAAGAGAAATCCGAAGCACGAAATCCCAAGGAAGCCGAAAAGAAGATGAAGTGGAGAACGACTCTCCTTCCGCATCCGCTTTCATCGGCTTTCTTTCTTTCCACTGGGTCATTCGCTTGCATTTTGGGCTTCGGATTTTGCCTCCTTCGTTGCGCCGCGATACGCGAGGTAGCGCTGGAGTGTTAAATGCCCCAACGCCCCAAACGCCGATGGCGATCAGCGAGCGTTGGCTCAAAGGCATGGCTCGGCATCGATCACCGGAGATATGACGGTTCAGACGGAACAACAACCGAGGCGGCCGCGGCACGTCACAGCCGCCGGCATACAGCAAACGTTGCACTCTGTTGAAAAAAGTTCCGAGAAATGAAACCGCCTCGCTACAGTGCGACACGAACGAGCGGAGTCTGTTGCGGCAGCGCGGGCGGAGTGGCCGGCGTGCCTTGACATCCCAATCACCAACAGTTCGGGACCCGAGATCTCGACGAGGAGTCGTGCATCATGTGGCAAGTGAGCAAGCGTCTTGGGGGACGTATCGCCGCATTCGGCGTCTGTGCCGTGTTGATGGGCGGATCCTTGGTCTACGCCGAGCGCGAGGGTCGTCGCCCGGGCCGCCCTCCGGAAAGCCGCCCGACAAGCCGGCCCCATTCTCGCCCATGGACCCGCCCTCACCCGCCAGAAACCCGCCCGGAAACCCAGCCGGATGACGGCCCAGAGAGCCGCCCGAGCACTTGGCCGACAACCTGGCCCGGAGACGGTGGAGGACGGGGTCGTCACCACGGGGACTAAATTCTAGCGGCCGCACGCCGCGGATTGCTGTTCCGCCAGGATCGTCGTAAAGGACAAACTGAAGAGCCGGCCCGGGTTAAGTCCTGGGCCGGCTCTTTCTGTTTATAGCTCTCGCGGTGGCTTCGAGGTCGATCGCGTGTCGCCGACGCACAAGATGGAACCGGATTTGAGCCAGCGCGCGGTACGCGCCTCACTTCCCATGGCCAAGCGCCGGTGCGGCGGCGTCCGGGGGCCCCTGCTTCAGCGATGCCAGGAACTCAACAAGGTTGCGGAGGTCGCGCTTCGACAACGCCTTGATCAACCCCTCGGGCATGGCGCTGGGGCCGCGGTCACGGGACTTGATGTCGGACTTGGCGACGATCACCTTCTGCTTGTCCGGCTCGGCATCCGGGTTCAGTAGTTCGACTTCCGTCTCGGTCTCGCGCTTCAGGATGCCGACGCGGAACTTCCCCTCTTTCGTCTGAATGATTAACGACTCGAACCCCGGCGCGATCTTCGCATTCGGGTAGACGATTGATTCAAGCAGGTATTCGCGCGTCTGCTTCGCGCCAATGCCGTCGAGGACGGGGCCGACCACCCCTCCTTCGCCGGACGCCGTGTGGCAGCGGATGCAGGAGACGTCGGCCCGCTCGCGGAAGATCTGGTGCCCGGCGGCCGCGTCGCCCCCTGTGAGGCACTCGATGTAGGCCGACAGCGGGTTCTTCGTATCAAGCGATGCCTGATACTTCTCAACCTTCGCCGTCAGCTCCGGCCGTTTCCGCTCGGCCGCCGCTTCGAGCAGGTCCAGGTGCAGCTCCGCCGGGGCCGACCCGGCGAGCAGCCGATCGAGCCAGGCCGACAGGATCGCGTCTGCTTCCGGGCCCTTGGCCGACCCAAGGCCGGTCAGGACCGCCTGCTTGTCCGAGATCGTCCCCTTCTCGAGCAGGCTGACGACGCGCTTCACGCCGTCCGGCTGGCTGGCGACGATCCGAATCGCTACCCGGCGCAGAACGGCGCTCTTATCTGACATCGCGGCATCGACGGCTTGTTGGAGCCGGCCGGGATCATTCGCGTCCGCCAGAGCGGTCAGCGCCGACGCGCGAACATTCGGGTCGAGCTTGGGGTTCACGACGAGCCCGGCGAGGCTGGGAGCGTCGCCCACGCTGAGGCGGGCCATCAGGTTTGTCGCGGCGATGCGGACGGCGTTGGGCCCCGCCGACGCCACGCGGCCGACGATCGACCTGGCGGCCGCCTTCGCGTCAGCGACATCGCGCGGCTGGAGCGGCCGGTACATATTCGTCACATTGTCCAGCGCCGGCGGCTTTTCCCATTCGCCCAGCTCGCGCATCGCTTCGGCGCGGACGGCCGGCGGGGCATTCTCCTGGTCAGCGAATCGAGCAAGCCGCCATGCCGCGTCACGCGTGCCGAGGCGATAGTTGGCGTTCACCGCACGCCACAGCGCCCATTCTTCCAGCGTCCCGGTCGGGGCCGGCCCGTCCGTGCTCGGCGGCTTCATCTTCAGAGCGGCCACGCTTGGGGAGCGGGTGATCGAGTAGCTCGGCCAGTTGCGGCAGGGCCCCCTCGATCGGAAGGTCGTTGATGGCCCGCGCCGCCTCGAGAACGATGTGAAGCTGCTCGTCCTTCAGGAAGAGCGCGCATTCCGGCCGCTCGAGCCGACGCAGCGCCAGCAGGGCGCCGAGGCGCACCGCCGGGGATGGGTCTTTGGCGGCCGCCACGAGAGGTTTGGTGTCGCCGAGGTTCGCCAGCGCCGTCGCGCAACCGAAGCGAAGTACGGCATCCTGGTCGGCGTTCTCTCGGAGGACGTTCAGGATCGATTCAATGGCCGCTGGTTTCCCTAGCTTGCCCAAGGCCCCAGCGGCGAAGAAGCGGGCGCGGCGCTCTGGGCTGGCCAGCATCTTGACGAGCGGCTCGTACGAGGCTTCGAGCTTCACGTCCCCAAGCGTCCTGGCCGCCTGGCAGCGGACGTTGAGGTCCGCGTCGGCAAGGAGGTCGATCAGCGGCTTGGCCAGGTCGGGCGATTTTTCGGCGAGCTGGCCCAGGCCCCAGATGCCGTGCAGCCGAGCGACCGTTGACGGCCCGGACCGTGCGGCGGCCGCGAACAGCGGTGCGGCCGCTGCGCCGTTTCGGCCAGGGCGAACTGCGCTTCCTGCCGGACGCGCAGGTCGCGATGGGCCAGGAGCCTCACCAGCTCGGCCGCCGGCTTCCCGGCCATCCCCTGCTCGATGAGATGGTGCGTTTCGATCGTCAAATCGTCATTGCGGTGGGCATCGTCGAAGAGCTTGTAGATGCGGGCGGCGTCCGGGCGGTTCCAGCCGTCGATCCAGTCGGCGATGTAGAGCGCCCCGTCCGGGCCAAACTCGCAGTCCACCCCGAGCAGGTGATAGATGATGCTGTTCTGATCGAGCTTCTTGGGGTCAACGGGCTTGCCACCGTCCCCCTCCAGCTCGAAGCTGGCCCCTTTGATGCGGTTGCGGATCGACCAGATGCCGCTGTTGCCCGCCCCGCCGCGGAAATCGCAGAGGAAAAAGTGGTCGTCGTACTTTTCGTCCCACCCGGTGCCCGGGTAGTAGGCCAGGCCGCTGGGGCCGGCGCCAAGCGGCTGAACGCACGGCACAAGGTAGGCGGCGTTGCCGTTGGCCTCGGGCGCCCAGAGCTGTTCGGCCATCCACGGCCCGCCGTTGGCCATGTGCTCGGCGTACTGGTACGCCTCGCGCCACCCTAAGTCGCCCCCCTGCACCACGTAAACCCACCGCGCGGGGTCACCCTTGTCGGGGTTGTTGTCGCCGGTGAACAGATTGCCGAACTGATCGAAGCGCAGCTCCTGCGGGTTGCGGAGGCCGGTTGCGAACACTTCGAGCCCCGTCCCGTCCAGGTTACAGCGGAAGACCGCGCCCGACTCGATATTCGCCACCGTGCGGCCGTCGGGCGTGTCGGTCACGTTCGCGCCGCGATCCCCGATGCTGAAATAGAGCCTGTGGTCCGGGCCGATCACCAGGCCGTGCAGGTCGTGCCCCAGGAACGCATATCGAACGCCGTAACCCGTCTGGAGCGCCTTTTTCACGTCGGCACGGCCGACGTTCTTGGTGTCCTCCAGCACGTACAGGCTGGGGATGCAGGTGTAGTAGACTTTCCCGTGATACGCGAGCACGCCGGAACCGAGGCCGTCGGCCGGCTTGTCAAACCCGTCCGCGAAGACGGTCGCCTTATCGGCGCGGCCGCTGCCGGTGGTGTCCTGGAGCAGGATGATCCGCTCGGACTCGGGCGATCGAAGCGCCTCGATCCCCGGCTTCTCGGTCGCGTGACGGTTGATCATCGCGAGGCGGTCTTCGACGGTCTTGGAGCCGATGTCCTCGGTGACCCAGTTCATCGCGGCGCGAATGTCGATCACACCGCCGTGGTATCGGTTGGTTTCGGCGACGTAGACGCGCCCCTTTTCGTCGATACAAAGCGCGTTGGGGTTGCAGAGCAGCGGTTCGGCGGCCCAGAGGGAAACCTTCAGCCCCGGCGCGATTTTGAACTTCTGGATCGCCTGCTCGGCCGCCGGCGATGCGGGCTTGATCCGAGGGGCATACCCCTGACCCCCGGTCGGCGGCTCATCCTGAACCGCGTGCGACGTCGAGGCCAGCCCGGCGAGGATCGCGGCGAACAACAGGCCATGGGCCCCACGGCGTGAGATCGAACGGCGATGAAAGATCATAAAGAGGTTTCCCGAACGAATCGGCGATTTTTAGCTGACACGCATCGCGGGCCGCGTTAGCGCTCGGTCCGGTGTACGACGGTGCTAACGGCCCGCGACGGGCAGCGCCCGCGCCTTGGAGCCTGGCGCCTCGGTGACCTCCAGACGAATCGGCTCCGCACCGCGCGCCGCGGCATCCACTTTCACGGTGACCACTCGAATACCCTTGGCAAGGTCAACGTCGAGGCTCGGCCCCTTGGCCTCGACCGGCGTCTGGTCCACCCAGATCGTCAGCCCCTTCACCGAGTTGAAGGCGAGGCGGATCGGGCCGGGGTCGGTCACGTCGATTTCGCATCGGGCAAACCCGGCGGCCGCCCCCGGAGCACCCGTCACTTCGTCAATCGCCAGGTCGCCATGGACAAGGCTGTAGGCCGAATACCAGGGCAGGTCAGCGGCGGGCGGAGCCGATTTGCTGGCGGCCGCCGCCGTTACCGAAGACGGGTCGAGCACGCGCCAGCGGCGGACGACCGAGGGGCTCGGCGCGGCATACGGCCCCGGCTTGCCCAGGTCCGAGACAAAGCGAACCAGGTCCACGAACTCGCCATGCGTCATCGCATCGGCCAGGCCCGACGGCATGAGCGAGCCGCCGTCCTTACGAGACTTGATCTCGGCGATCGGGATGGAAAATTCGTCGCGCAGGTTGTCGCGAAGGACGAGCTCGGTCTTGTCTTCGCGGACTTTGATGCCTTGAACCAGGTCGCCGTCCTTGGTGGTGACGATCAGCGAGGCGTACCCATCCTTGATCGCCTTGTTCGGATAGAGGATTGATTCGACGACGTAGTCCACGGGGGAGCTGGCGCCGATTCGCGCAGGTCGGGCGCGAGCGGGCCGCCGACGCCGCCGATCATGTGGCAGCCGTAGCAGCCGGCGGCCTTGCCGCGGAAGATCTGCTCGCCCCGGGCGGCGTCCCCGTTGGCTTTCACTTCGGCGATCAGTGCCGTCATCTCATCGGCGGAGAGCTGCTTGGTTGAAAGGGCGACGCCTGCACCTTTCTTGAGGGCCGCGGTGAGCGCCGGAGAATCCTGCCCAACGCTTTGCAGGAACCGGAGCGCCAACTTGGCGGCGTCGGCGGAAGGCGGCTTGGCGGCGAGAGCGGCCGCCAGGGCATCCGCGCCGCCCACCTTCCGCAGGAACGCCGTGAGGATCGGCCCGGAGGTGGACGTTCCGGCATCGGACTGAAGCAGTTCGGCCGCGGCGCTCGCGGCGGCGGCGGTGTCCACAAAGCTCATCCCGACGACGCCGGCGGCCCGAATATCCGGCGCATTGCCGGCGGCGACCATCTTGTTGAAGACTGCGGCCGCCTGCTTGGGCCGCGACCCACCTCGGCCAGCGCCTGAACGGCCGCCAGGCGAACGCCCAGACGCGTCTGGGCGGCGGTGGCCGCGCGCTCGATCTCGGCGCGGGCGGCGTCCACGTGCAGGATGCCCAGGAGCCGAACCGCGGCGGCCGCCACATCGTCGTTCGGCGAGGCGATCAGGGCCTTGAGCCGATCCGCCGGCACCTTCGTCGGAGCCGTCCGCCGACGGCGCGCGGCCCGTTCCACGGCATTCATCGCCGCCGCCTTCGACGCGTCATCCGCCTTGTCGGACAGCGCGGTGACGTCCAGAAGCGTCGACAGGTCGGCGGCCGTGCCGACGCTGGCGATCAACTCAAGGACGTCGCGATGCGATTCGGTCGGCAGCTTGCCGTCGCGAAGCTGCGCAAGAAGCGTGGCGATCGCCTCGGGCGATTTCACGGCCTGAAGCGCATAGGTGAGATGGCGGGGGTCGGCCCAGGAGCTTAATTTTCCGGCCTTGAAAGCGGGCATCCAGAGGGGCTGGAGGTCGATGCACGTCTTGTAAAGCGCGTAATCCAGGAAGGGGTCGATCGGGTGGTCGAGCGCCTTCATCGCCAGGGGCAACAGCTCTGGCCGCCCGCTTTGCAGGGCGATGTCGGACAGGGCGCGAACGGCTTCAAGCCGGACGCGAGGGTTCTCATCGGCCACTTTGGGGGCGACAAGCTCCGCGGCGCTTTCGAGATGACTCGCCCAGTGGGCGACCACTCGGCAGGCTGCCGACCGGGCCCGCGGGTCGGGCGAATTCAGCAGGCGCGTCAGCAGCGTGGGCTCGGGCGTGTCGATGCACTCGTACGTCCACAGGGCTTCGAGGCGGGCATGCTCGACGCCGTCAGGCCCGAGATCGGCGGAACGTTGATCGACGGACGCAAGGAATTGGGGAAGAGCGGCCGCGACTTCGCGGGCGTCGCGCTCCCGGAGGACATTTTTCGCCTGCTGCCGCGAATACCCCTCCGGATCGAGCAGGCAGTTCAGCAGATCGGCTGTGCTTAGTTTGTCGAACCGGCGCTGCGGCAAGAGGGGGCGATTTTTTGCCGTCACGCGCCAGATGCGGCCGTGGGAGTGATCGCGGCGCGGGTCGCGGAAGTCCACCTCTCCGTGCTGGATGATCGGGTTGTACCAGTCGGCGATGTAGATCGCGCCATCGGGGCCCATCTTGATGTCGATCGGGCGGAACGCGCGGTCCGTGGAGGAAATGAAGTCCGACACCAGCTTGGACGAAAAGCCCGCGCCGTCGTCGCTCACTTTGAACCGGACGATCCGATTGGCGCGGAAGTCGTTGGTGAGGATGTCCCCTTGAACGTCGTCGGGCAGATGGCGGCCGCTGAGGATTTCCTCGCCGCAGTACTTCGGGCTGCCGGGGTTCAGCCCCTTCAGCACCCGGACGGCGCCCGGGGTTGCCGTGAACGCGGCACCAGGCAGAAAGTAGTTGATCCCTTCGCCTCCCGCGCCGTCGGTTCCGAACGCGTTGCCCCATCGATCCCATACATCACCCCACGGGTTGATCAGCCCGGTGACCAGGACGTTCAGCTCCATCGTCTCTGGGCGGTAGCGCCACACGCCGCCGGCGAGCAGATGTTTGGTTCCGTGCGGCGTTTCAACGTGGCTGCTGATGTAGATCGACTGGTTGAAATAGAAGCGGCCGTCAGGGCCCCAGCGGAGCGTATGGATGATGTGGTGTGTGTCTTCGGTGCCAAACCCGGTCAGGACGACGCGCCGCTGGTCGGCCTTGCCCGATCCGGTCGTGTCCTTCAGGTGCAGGATTTCGGTGCTGTTGGTGACGTAGACGCCGCCGTCGCCGGGCAGGACCGCGTTCGGGAGGAACAGCCCCTCGGCGAAGACGGTGGATTTGTCGGCGCGGCCCGAGCCGGTCGTGTCCTCCAGGACAATCACTTTATCATTTGGCGTCTGCCCCGGCTTGACCTGCGGATAGGTTTCGGACGAGGCGACCCAGAGCCGCCCATCCGGTCCAAAGTTCATCTGGATCGGCTTCTGCGCCATGCTGTCGCCGGCGAACAGGTTCACCTCGAAGCCGTCGGCGACCTTGAACGTCTGGCGTTCCCCTTCCGGGTCGTCGTTCTCGATCCGATCCCCGTTGGGGCCGCGGCGCACCGGCGCGGGGGCCGAAGGTTGAGTCGTGGCGGCCGGCAGCGGGCTTGCCGCGATCAGGCCGAGCGCACCGGCAAGGAACCTCAAGGCGGCGGCGGAAAGCCCTTTTCGTCGAGTTGAGAAGGCGGATTCGATGTCCGCGGCAAGCCGGTGCGAAGTGTTGGTATCCATGCGCAAGTCAATCCTGGCTGAAACGGCCTGGGCTTTATTGAACGGTGTCACGCCTTCGATCAGGCTCTGAGGCGGCGCGATGTGGGCGGCGGCTACTGCTTTTCCAGCGTGTAAGTCACCGGCCGCGGGACGCGGAGGGCCGCGATCCGCTGATCCTTGGCCTCGGCAAGCGGCTTGAATTGGGGCAGTTCCACTGCGTTCTTGCCCTGTTCGTGCTTGCGATACCCCAGGATGTACGTGTCGTTCTGCGGCCGCCAGTAGTTGAAGTAATCCGAGTTCTTCGCCACGATCAGCTTTCGAAGCTCGTCCTGCTGCTGATGGCCCTCGACGCCCGGCAACGGGACGCCCGCCGCGAGGTCCTGTTGCGAGACTCCGATGGCGGCCGGCCTGTCGTCCCCGGCGGACGCCTTTGCCGTCGAAATCGCGTACCGCCCTTGCGGCTCGCCGGAAACGCTGAGCGACGGCGTGTTGACGCGGCGGGTGATGGAGCCGTTGACGAGCGCCGCCGGGGCAGGGAGGGAATGCGGCGTTACCTGGATCGACAGTCCGCCGCCAAGTCTGCTGACCTTGGCGCCCAGACCCACGGCGTTGAGGACCTTGCCCTCTGCATCCAGATCCAGTCGAGCGGTTCGCGGGCCGAAAAGCTGTTGATCGATCGCCTCTGCGACAAATGCGTACCCGAACGCCGAAAGGTGAATGCCGTTCTCGGTGAGCGGGCCGACCGTCGCCGGCCGCCCCGGGGTCGGCTTGGTAAGCGTCAACAGGTCGATGAACTTGTAGTTGCGCTGTTGAGAAAGGTCACGGATCGCGTCGCGGTAGAGCTCCAAATTCTTGTTGTGGTCCGTCGGGTCGGGGAGCGGGCGGCCGAGGTTCTCGTGGTAGTTCGGGGAGAGAAGCACCATACGGGGGCTTGCCCCCGATGCGGCCGCGATCATGTCCAGCAGGCGGGCGTAGCCGGTGACGAAGTCCCCCAGCTTTGGCTCACCCTCGAACGATTCGGTCATCCCATAGGCCGCGATAACGACGGTCGGCTTGATCTCTTCGACGAGCGCCTTCAGGCGGTTGAAACCCTGGTCGTCCGGGCCGAAGGTCGCCCACCCGGTACACAAGTTCCGTGCGTCGGCCGAGACGCTGTCGCCCGCGTAGCCGAGGTTGCGAAAGGTAACGTTCCTGTCGGGGAAACGGGAGGTGAGGGCGGTTTCAATATAGCCGAGTTGCGCTTCGCGCTCGAAGAAGGTCCCGCCGACGAATAGGACGCGATCGCCGTCGCGAAGCTCGAATCCGCCGGGCGTGGCGGAAGGCGCGTCGGCCGCCCGGGCGACGGCGACCGCCGCGATCGTCACCGCAATGAGGCAGGTCAGGTATCGCACGTTCTCTCCTCCATCGCTCCGGCGCCACACGGCACGATCGTACGCGATCCACGCGCCGGACGCTCCTACTACCACGAGCCCCCATAAAGGTTCAGCAGGCGGCCGGAAGTGAAAGCCGGCAGGCAGGCCGCCAGCGCCGCCGGGACAGGCAAGGTTCGATAATCACGGTGGTTGGCGGGATGTCAAGCCGGAGGCCTCCACTCCGCGGCGCGGGGTGGGGCCCTTTGTTGGCGCAGGCGTCAAAAACCGGGGGCGCGCACTTTCTTGAGCTCCTCCTGAAGCTTCTGCCCGGCGTCCCGGAATTCACTTCGGCTTACAGGCAGAAGGCGTGAACGGCCAGAACGCATTGTTTCCGTTTGTCATGTCCCACGATTGCTTAGGAGTTGAGTGGGTATTGCATGTCTGTGTTTTGCAAACCGGTCGGTGTTTGCGCACCTGTATGAGGAGAGAGCTTTGGACGCGCCTGTGGCACTGTAACAACGAAGACGGGCACGATCGGCGTGCCCGTCTTCGGCTTCGTTAAAATCTCGGCACGCCGGTCGAGTCGCGCGGCTCCTACCGGTTTCCCGAACCTGTTGCCGCCGGCGTTCGCGGCCCAACGGGAGGGGCAGGCTGACGCGGGGCTACGGGGCTTCCCGTCGGCGGCGTCGGCCGGGGCGGGACAGCGGCCGGAGGCTGGGTCAGGGGACGTGGCGTCACCGGACCGGCCGCCGGAGCAACTGGACGCGGGGTCACGCCGGGCGCTGCGCGGGGCCCGCGGGGGCGGCCGTTCCCGGCCCAATCGGGTTGCCGACACCGGGAGCGGCGCCCGGGGCGGCGGGCGCGCCAGGGCCAGCGGGCCGCGCCGGGGCCAGCGGCCGCCGGGCGGTTGGGGATATTCAGGTTGCTGCCAGCGGCCATAGGGCCGCGGGGCGGCGCGACGGCCTGGCCGCCCTGGACCGGCGGTTTGGCGCCGGGGGCCTTCTTCTCCGGCTGAAGGACGAGCGTCATGCGGCGCCCTTCCATCTTGGCGTCGCGCTCGATCTTGCTGACCTGCCAAAGCTCGGTCTTGACCTTGCGGAACAAGGCGTAGCCGAGGTCGATGTGGGCCATTTCGCGCCCCTTGAACCGGAGCGTGAACTGAACCTTGTTCCCTTCTTCCAGGAAGTCACGAGCACGGTTGACCTTGATTTCAAGGTCGTGGTCGCCGATGCGAACGGTGTCGATATTGAGCTGCTTGAGACGCCCGCCGCGAGTGGAAGCCTTGCTTTTATCTTCTTTCTTCTGCTGCTGATACCGCCACTTCCCATAATCCATGATCTTGCAGACCGGGGGGCGGGCGTTCGGGGCGACCTCGACCAGATCGAGGCCCGCCTCACGAGCGCGGCGCATGGCCTCGGCCGTGGATGTGGAACCGACTTTGACGTCGCTTTGATCGATGAGGAAGATCGGCGAGATGCGGATCTGCTCGTTGTGGCGGAAGTTCGTAGAAATGGCCTTGATCTCCGATGCCCGCCCGTCCAGACAAGCTACGCGCCTGCTGCAGGGGGCTAACCTACTGTCGAAACTCGCTCATCTATAGCAACAGGCCTGTCCATTGCAAGGACATAACTCAGTTTTTCGTCGGTTTGCGGAAAACAACGCAGCGATCACCTCGCCGAACAAACGGCGACTTCGTTCGGCATCCTATGGTTTGAACCTAGGCCGTCCTAGCACTAGAGCGCTGATTCTGCGATCAAGCCTTCCCGAATCAGAAAATCCGAAGCACGAAATCTCAAGGAACTTCAAACAAAGACAAAGCGGAAATCAATCCTCGCGATTGAATCCGGTTTCTTCCTTCCCAAGTTCTCATTCCTTCGGATTTCGTGTTTCGGATTTCGACGTTCTTCTCGTGCTCCAGTGACCAAATAGCGCTGTAGTGCTAGTGGCTTAGCTTGAGCCGCTCGCGCGCGATCGCCAAGTGTTCAACTGACAGCGCGACATCCGGCTCGTCGCGATAATCGATCCGCAGCTCGTACGCCGCGAGGTCGTATACGTTGGCGAAGGCGCGTTGTAGATCAAGCAGGACGTCCGGGTCGCCTTCGAGCAGCGGAATTCCGAAGGTCGGCAAAGGAGCGTCAAGAGCGATCGGCCAGACGTCCATCGTCGGTCGGTGTTCCGCCCGGCTCACCATGACGAAATACGGGACCGATGGGACTGGGCCCTTCATGGGGACCCTCTGCCCCGATCGGAGCAAGTCGATTTCAACCAGATGTGCGGTGCTCAATAGAAGAGATATTCGTCGCGCGAGGTATTGGTCGCGGCCATCACTTCGTTTGTTTGTCAAAGACAGAATTTCGATATCGGTCACCAATCGCTCGGTCGAAGTTTCAAGGATCTCAACCGAGACCTGTGGAGAAGTCCGCGGAATGTCTGTGTCGATACGAAGAGGAGATGCCATCACCTGCGGGTGGCGAGGGTTCGTATCCGTGCCTGTCGCCAGGATGCCGACATCGGGGTAGATGGAGGTCGTGTGAACGTCCGATCCGGTTGCCTCGATCACAAAACGTTCTTCGGTGGAGACGACGTATTTCGGCCGAAGCAGCGGCGTAAGCTGCCGCTGAATCTCAACTCCGAGTTGGGTGTGGAAGCTTGCCCACAACCTGCCCTCGAGATACGGGTCCATTCCTGGGAATGGTGATGGCATGCCAGCTCCGTCAACGTTTAGTTACTCGATTGTATCCGAACCGCGAATCGACGGGCAGCCAAAAGCAACACCGCCCAATGCTCGGCCGCTCACTTCACCGACGCCGTCAGGCTGCGGCTCTCGATCTCCGCCTGGCACTTGCGGATGAAGTCTTCGATCGGGACGGCCCCTTGCTCGCCGGACTTGGTTCGGACCGCGACGGTCTTGCCGGCCGCGTCGCGCTCGCCGACGACGATTTGGTAGGGAATCTTTTCCATTACGGCCTGGCGGATTTTCGCGCCGATCTTCTCGCTCCCCAGGTTCGCCTCGACGCGCAGCCCGGCCGCCTTGAGTTGTTCAAGCACGCTGCCGGCATATTCATTCGACTTCTCGCTGACCGAAAGCACGGTCGCCTGCACCGGCGACAGCCAGAGGGGGAACTCGCCGGCAAAATGCTCGATCAGCACGCCGATGAACCGTTCCATGCTGCCGAACGGGGCGCGGTGGATCATCACCGGGCGGTGGGGCTTGTTGTCGGCGCCGATGTAGGAGAGGTCGAAGCGCTTCGGGAGTTGGTAATCGACCTGCACCGTCCCGAGCTGCCACTCGCGGCCGATGACGTCCTTGATCACAAAGTCGATCTTCGGCCCGTAGAACGCCGCCTCGCCCGCCTCGGTGGTGAAGCTGACGCCCAGGCTGCTGGCGGCGTCCTTGCACGCCGCCTCGGCGCGGTCCCATTGGTCCGGGTCGCCGACGTACTTGGCGCTGTCCGGGTCGCGCAGGCCGACGCGAACGCGGTAGTCGTTCATGCCCAGCGTGCCCAGGACGATCTTGACCAGCTCGAGGCACCCTCGAATCTCGGCGGGGATCTGCTCTTCGGTGCAGAACAGGTGGGCGTCATCCTGGGTAAAGCCGCGGACGCGGGTCATGCCGCCCAGCTCTCCCGACTTTTCCCAGCGATAGACCGTGCCGAACTCCGCCAGCCGGATCGGCAAATCTCGGTAGCTGTGCTGGTCGCTGGCGTAGATCCGGATGTGATGCGGGCAATTCATCGGCTTGAGCAGATAGCCGTCCACTTCGCCCTTGTCCATCCGGTTGGACAGCTCGGCGCAGCCGCAGTTCTCCTTGGCCAGCGCCTCGTAATATTCGCGATCGATCAGGGGCGGGAATTGGCTCTCGCGATAGTACGGGTAGTGGCCGCTGGTCTTGTACAGGTCCAGCCGGCCGATGTGCGGCGTGAAGACCTGCTTATACCCCTGGCGGCGAAGGTGCTCGCTGATGAACTTCTGAAGCTCGATCCGGATCTCCGCCCCTTTGGGCTTCCACAGAACTAAACCCTGTCCGACCTTGTCGTCGATGGTGAACAGTCCCAGCTGCGGGCCCGAGGACGCGATGGTCACGCTTCTTGGCCTCTTCAAGGCGATTGACGTGCTCGTCGAGCTGCTTCTTATCGAAGAAGGCGGTGCCGTAGATCCGCGTGAGCTGCTCGCGGCTGCTGTCGCCGCGCCAGTATGCGCCGGCGACGCTCTGAAGCTTGAACGCCTTGATCTTCCCGGTACTGGGGATATGGGGGCCGCGGCACAGGTCGGTGAAGTCGCCCTGGCGATAGATGCTGACGCTCTTCTCGCCGGCGGCCGCCAGCTCGTCGATGATCTCGTCCTTGAATCGCTGGTTCTCGGCGTGCAGCAATTCCTTTGCGCCGCGCGGGCTCGACTTCCTCCCGGCTGAAGGGGAGGTCCTGCGCCACGATCTTCTGAATTTCGGCCTCCACCTTTGGCAGATCCTCCGCCGAAAAGCTGGCGGGGAGCTGAAAGTCGTAGAAGAAGCCGTTTTCGATCACCGGGCCGATCGTGTACTGGACGTCGCGGCCGTACAGGTGCCGAAGGGCCTGGGCCAGAACGTGAGCGGTGCTATGCCGCATGACGTAAAGCCCGTCAGGGTCTCTGTCCGTGATGATCGACACCTCGTGGGGGCCGGTCAGCGGGAACGAGAGATCAACCAGCTTCCCATCGACTTTCCCGGCGATCGCCGCCTTCGCCAGCCCGCGGCCGATCGATTCCGCCAACTGCCGCACGGTGCTCCCGTCGGCGAGGTCCCGGAGACTGCCGTCCGGCAACTTGATTGAAGCCATGATGTGACCTGCGCCCTTTCCTGCTCTTTCCGCCAAAAACGAAAACCGCCTGGCCGGGCCGGGCGGTTTGCCACGATCGTCATGCTAAGCGCCGTAACGATCGACCTACCGCCCAGCCATGCTGGTGGGCGTCGTTGTCGTCCGGAGCGGGTAAAAGCCTCGTGCCTTCACGTGAAAAAGTTATACGAAGCCTGGGTGGGTCGGTCAACGCGACCAGCCCGGGCCGCTCGCCATCCTCTCCCACTTCCGCCGATTATCTTCTTCCGGCCGCGTGGAGCAGGTCGTTGGCCCAGACGGCGTCTTCACCGGCGAGTGGCGGCCGGCACTCTTCGCGATAGTCGATCGAACTGTAGCGGCCGTTCCGATAAGCCTGCTCGATCAGCGGCTGAAGCTCGATGATCGCGTCCTCGTCCGTCTGGCGGAGCGGGATCTTGATCGCCGGCAGGCGGCTGCGCAGCCCGATGGCATAGTACAGCACGCGAGACTGCTGCCAGCCGCGGGTGACACAGACGCGGTACTGCGTCCGAAGCCGTGATTGAAGCGTGTTTTCCGGCACGCGAAGGACCCGCTGTCCGTCGCGAAGGAGGTCGATTTCCACCAGCCCGATGCCCGCCACCTCCAGTTCGCGTTGCTTCTGACGGTACTGCCGCGAGCCGTCCCCCGGCTTCTTGTTGGTTGCCGACAACACCTCGATCGTCGTGACAACGCGATCCGTCCCGACCTCAAGGACCTGAAGATACCCTTCGGTCATCGGCTCGGCGTCCAGCTCGATCACCACGGGCTCCGCGACCGCGACGGCCGCCGCCACAGGCTCAGGTTGCAACGGCAAAGGTTCGGTCTCGACGATTCGCACGTCGGGGTAAATTTCTCGGTATCCGCGCGCCGCCATCTCCGAGCTGACGTAAACCCGTTCCTCTGCTCTAACGATCAGGTCAGAAGGGAGGCAGGGCTGAAGTGCGTCTCGCAAGTAGGTGACAAGGCTCTGATGCACGTCTCGCCAGTGCTGCTCAAGGTACGGGTCCATGCCTGGGAATGGGCTTTTCATGACGTCTCCGCGTCGATTATATCAAGACCGTTCCAGATAGCGGCCCTACCGACCTGCCGATCAGTCTCCAGGGATCTTGTTCATCCCCAACGCGCGCTTGCGCCGCGCCAGATTAGGCCCCGTCCGGGACTATGATGATCTTCCCCTGCGTCATTAAAACGGAGACCGATCCATCGCTCATGCCAGAGGCGCAGACAACGGGGTGCGAATGTCCTAGAATACCCGCCAACCAACCGCCCTGTCCGCATGCGGCCCTAACCGAGCCGCCGACATAAGTGCTTAGTCGTGCCGAGCAGCAGATCGGTCCTGTCCCGCGATTTCCGGTCGCGGACAACCAAATGCTACGTCAGACTCCGATCACCGGGGTCGTCAAGAGCAGGCCCGTCGCGCCGCTAGGCATGTCTGCCAACGCCGTCGCCAGTTTTTTAGGCACGGGAAGTTGTCGCCGAGTGCTTTTTCAATACAGTACCCCTTTCCCAGCGTCGTCAGCGGGGCGATAGTCGCCCTAGGTGATGGCAGGCGAATGACTTACGAGCGAGTACGCCGATGCGAGGACTCCCCGCCGCCGAAGGTCTCTACGACCCCCAGTTCGAGCATGACGCCTGTGGCGTCGGCTTTATTTGCCACATCAAAGGCAAGGCATCACACCAGATCGTCACCGATGCGCTCCAGATGCTGGAGAACATGAACCATCGCGGCGGGTGCGGCTGCGAGATCGACAGCGGCGACGGCGCCGGCATTCTTGTCCGCATCCCCGACGACTATCTGCGGGAGAAGTGCGCGGAGATCGGCATCACGCTCCCCAAGCTGGGGCTCTACGGGGTCGGTCAAGTCTTCCTTCCGAAGGACGTCGTCGCCCGGCACGAGTGCGAGCGGACCTTCGAGAAGGTGGTTCGCGACTACGGCATGGTCGTCCTAGGCTGGCGCGACGTCCCGGTGGATAGCAAACATTGCGGGCCGACGCCGCTCAAGGTCGAGCCGAAGATCCGCCAGGTCTTCGTCGGCATGGGCGAGACGTTTTACAATAAGACCGACTTTGACCGTCGGCTCTACCTTGTCCGCCAGCGCGCCGAGAACCTGATCGAGTTTGGCGAACTGTCGGCCGCGGCGCGCGAAGAGTTCTACCTCTGCTCCCTTTCCACGAACCGCCTTGTCTACAAGGGCATGCTGACGGCCGACCAGGTCCGGCACTACTACCTCGACCTGGCCGACCCGAAGTTCGTCAGTTCGCTGGCGATGGTCCATTCGCGCTTCAGCACCAACACCTTCCCCGCCTGGCGGCTGGCCCACCCCTTCCGGCTTATCGCCCACAACGGCGAGATCAACACCCTGCGCGGCAACCGGAACTGGATGCGCGCCCGGTCCGGGTCGCTCAAGAGCGAGGTCTTCGGGGACGAGCTGGAGAAGATGTACCCCCTGCTCACCGAGACAGGGTCCGACTCGGCCACGCTCGACAACGCGCTCCAGTTCATCGTTAACAACGGCCGCTCGCTGCCGCACGCCGTCCTGATGCTCATCCCCGAGGCGTGGCAGAAGCACACGACGATGAACGAGGACCTCAAGGCCTTCTACGAGTACCACGCCTGCCTGATGGAGCCGTGGGACGGCCCGGCCAGCATCTCGTTCACGAACGGCGACGGAATTGGCGCGGTGCTCGATCGAAACGGCCTGCGCCCTAGCCGCTACTACGTCACCAAGGACGATCGCGTCATCATGGCCAGCGAAGTCGGCGTCCTGCCGATCAAGCCTGAAGACGTGGCGAAGAAATGGCGGCTCCAGCCGGGCAAGATCTTCTTCGTCGATATGAAGGCCGGCCGCATCGTGGACGACGCCGAGATCAAGGAAGAACTGGTCAACAAGCGCCCCTGGAAGAAGTGGATCGAAGAGAACATGATCGCGCTGGACGAGTTGCCCGCCCCGGCAAGCGTCCCCCAGCCGGACCATGACACGCTTCTTGTCCGCCAGCACGCCTTTGGCTATACCGTCGAGGACATCAAAATCATCCTCAGCCCCATGGCGATCCGCGGCGTCGAAGGCCTCGGATCGATGGGGACCGACACGCCGCTGGCCTGTTTGAGCGACAAGCCGCAGCTCCTCTACGGTTACTTCAAGCAGCTTTTTGCCCAGGTGACCAACCCGCCGCTTGACGCGAACTTTGAAGAGCTCGTCACCTCCCTGATCACCTTCCTCGGCCGCGAAGGGAACCTGCTCGATGAGGCGCCAGGGGCCTGCCATTTGGTCAAGCTGAACCAGCCCATTCTCAGCAATACCGACCTGGCAAAATTGCGTGAGGTGGCTGTCGGCGAGCTGCGGGCCGAAACGGTCCCGATGCTCTTCAACGTCGCCGACGGCGAGGCGGGGCTGGAGAAGGCGCTCACCGACCTCTGCGACGCGGCCGCCAGGGCCGTCACCGGCGGCGCGTCGATCCTCATCCTCTCCGACCGTGGCGTTGACAAAGACAAAGCTCCCATCCCCAGCCTCCTGGCGACGGCGGCCGTCCACCACCACCTCATCCGCCTGGGCATCCGAACCCAGTGCGGCCTGGTGATCGAAACGGGCGAAGCCCGTGAAGTGCATCACTTCTGCCTGCTGATCGGCTATGGCGCGGCGCGGTCAATCCGTACGTCGCGTTTGAAACGATCGCGGATATGCACATGACTGGCATGCTGCCGCCGGGGATCGACCTGTCGAAGGCCAAGAAGCAGTACATCAAGGCCGCGAACAAGGGGATCATCAAGGTCGCGTCGAAGATGGGCATCTCGACGGTGCAGAGCTACCGCGGCGCACAGATCTTCGAAGCCGTCGGGCTGAGCAAGGCTGTGATCGCCAAGTACTTCACGGGCACGTCGAGCCGCCTCGACGGCATTCCGCTCGACGTCATCGCCCGCGAAAGCCTTGCCCGGCACCGCAAAGGGTTCCCGCCGATCCATATCGAAACCCAGGACAAGGTGCTCGACAACGGCGGCCAGTACCAGTGGCGCCGCGACGGCGAGTACCACATGTGGAATCCGGACACCGTCGCCAAGCTTCAGCAGGCGGTGCGGATCACCGGCTTCCCGACGTTCAAGGAGTACACCAAGCTGGTGGATGACGAGAGCCGCCACCGCTGCACCATCCGCGGCCTGCTGAACCTCAAAAAGATCGCCAAGCCGATCCCAATCGAGGAAGTCGAATCGGCCACGGAGATCGTCAAACGATTTGTCACCGGCGCGATGAGCTTCGGCTCCATTTCGAAAGAGGCGCATGAAAACCTCGCCATCGCCATGAACCGAATTGGCGGCAAGAGCAACACCGGCGAAGGGGGCGAAGACCCCGACCGCTTCAACCGCGACGCCAGCGGCGACTGGCGCGCAGCGCCATCAAGCAGGTCGCGTCCGCCCGGTTCGGCGTGACGACCGAATACCTCGTCAACGCCGAAGAGCTCCAGATCAAGATGGCCCAGGGCGCCAAGCCTGGCGAAGGGGGCCAGCTCCCCGGCGACAAGGTGGACGAATACATCGGGAAGGTGCGCCACAGCACCCCCGGCGTGGGGCTGATCTCCCCCCCGCCGCACCATGACATCTACTCAATCGAGGATCTTGCCCAGCTCATCCACGACCTGAAGAACGTCAACCCCGCCAGCCGCGTGAGCGTCAAGCTCGTCAGCGAAGTCGGCGTCGGCACAGTGGCGGCCGGTGTCGCCAAGGCCAAGGCCGACCATATCCTGATCGCCGGTGACAGTGGCGGCACAGGCGCCTCGCCGCTGACCAGCATCAAGTACGCCGGCCTTCCGTGGGAGATGGGGCTGGCCGAGACGCAGCAGACGCTGGTCATGAACGGGCTTCGCGGCCGCATCGTCCTTCAGACCGACGGACAATTGAAGACCGGGCGTGATGTCGTCGTCGGCGCGCTGCTCGGCGCCGAGGAGTTCGGCTTCAGTACCGGGCCGCTGATCGCCTCGGGCTGCATCATGATGCGCGTCTGTCATCTGAACACCTGTCCTGTCGGGATCGCCACCCAGGACCCGTACCTCCGTAAGAAATTCGCCGGCAAGCCCGAGCACGTCGTGAACTTCATGTTCTTCATCGCCGAGGAGGTGCGCGAGTACATGGCCCAGCTCGGCTTCCGGACGTTCAAGGAAATGGTTGGCCAGGCCCAGATGCTCGACTTCCAGGACCTCTCCGGCCACTGGAAGGCGAAGTACCTCGACCTCTCCGCGATCCTGCACAAGCCCGAGGCGCGGCTCGGCAAGTACGAGCTGTACAACGTCGATAAGCAGGATCACGGCCTGGACCAGTCGCTCGATCAGACGCAGCTTATCCCGGCCGCAAAGCCCGCGATCGAAACCGGCCAGAAGGTCTACAAAGAGCTGGCGATCAAGAACACCAATCGCACCGTCGGCACGACGCTTTCGGGCGAAGTCGCCAAGAAGTACGGCTTTGCTGGGCTGCCGAACGACACGATCACGTTCAAGTTGAACGGCTCGGCCGGGCAAAGCTTTGGCTGCTTCCTGGCCCGGGGCATCACGCTACTGCTGGAAGGCGACGCCAACGACTACGTGGGCAAGGGCCTCTCCGGCGGACGGATCGCCGTCTTCCCCGCGAAGGAAGCGATCGCCGCCGGGTTTGAGCCGCAGCAGAACATCATCGCCGGGAACACGATCGGCTACGGCGCGATCGACGGCGAACTTTACCTCCGCGGCGTGGTGGGTGAGCGGTTCTGCGTCCGCAACTCCGGCGTTCAGACGGTCGTCGAAGGGTGCGGCGACCACGGCTGCGAATACATGACCGGCGGCCGCGTCGTGGTCATCGGCCCCACCGGCCGCAACTTCGCGGCCGGCATGAGCGGCGGCATCGCCTACGTCTATGACGACAACGGCACCTTCAAAGACCTCTGCAACCAGGAGATGGTCAGCCTGGAATATCGTGACGCCTTCAGGCCGGACGACATCCAGACGATTCACCGCCTGCTGACCAACCATGCGCAGCTCACGGGCTCCCCCGTCGCCGCAAGGATCCTCGCCGGCTGGGACAAGGAACTGAGCTATTTCGTCAAGGTGATGCCCAACGACTATCGCCGCGTGCTGGAGAACGCCGCCGAGATGGCGCAGCGCGCCGCCCAGCTCGCAAAAGGGCACAATGGCGAGAACAAGGATGCTGAAGTTGGCCGCGGCCTTGGTGAAGCACGCTGAGGACAAGGCCGCCGGTTGAGCGGGTGCGACAGTTGTTAAGCCACGGATGACGGGACGAAGGACAAAGGACAAGGGATGAGAAAACACCAACCCCTGGATTTTCTTCATCCTTCACCTTCGCCCCTCATCCTTCGTCTGCTATCGATACGAAGAGGAAGTGGACTCCATGGGTGAGCTTAAAGGATTCATCAAAAACACCCGCGAGTTGCCCGGCCGGCGGCCGGTGCAGGCGCGCATCAGCGACTGGTACGAAGTTTACGAGCAGTTGCCCAACGACAAGCTGCGCGCCCAGGGCGGCCGCTGCATGGATTGCGGCATCCCCTTCTGCCACAACGGCTGCCCGCTCGGCAACATCATTCCCGAGTGGAACGACCTGGTCTATCGCGACCGATGGCGCGACGCGCTGGACATGTTGTTCAAGACCAACAACTTCCCGGAGTTCACCGGCCGCGTCTGCCCCGCCCCATGCGAAGAGGCCTGCACGCTCAACATCAACGACAAGCCGGTCACCATCAAGTTGATGGAGCAGAACATCATCGACCGCGCGTTTGAGGAAGGGTGGGTTAAGCCTCAGCCCCCCGAGGTGCGCACCGGCAAGAAAGTCGCCGTCATCGGGTCCGGCCCCTCCGGCCTGGCGGCCGCCGCGCAGCTGAACCAGGCGGGCCACCTGGTCACCGTGTTCGAGCGTGCCGATCGCATCGGTGGGTTGCTCACTTACGGCATTCCGGAGTTCAAGCTCGAAAAGCGCGTGGTGGACCGTCGCGTGAAGCTCATGGAGGCCGAGGGCGTCACCTTCAAGACGAGCGTCAACGTCGGGTTCGACGTCAAAGTGGAAGACCTGCGGCGCGAGTTCGATGCCATCGTCCTCTGCGGCGGCGCGACCCAGGCGCGCGAGCTCAACGTCCCCGGCCGCGAGTTGAAGGGGGTCTATAAGGCGATGGACTACCTGCCGCTGCAGAACAAGCGGTGCCTGGGGGATGATCTCTCCTGCGATCAGTTCATCGACGCGAAGGACAAGCACGTCATCATCCTGGGCGGGGGCGACACCGGGGCCGACTGCCTGGGTACGGCCCTGCGCCAGGGGGCGAAGTCGATCAAGCAATTTGAGCTGCTGCCCCGCCCGCCGGAGTCCCGCAACGAAGACCTGGTCCGCCAGGGGAACCTTCAGCCGTGGCCGTACTGGCCGATGATCTTCCGCACGAGCAGCGCGCACGAAGAGGCGCACCACGCCTTCGGTGGCGACATCCGCGACTTCGCGATCAACACCAAGAAGTTCAGCGGGGTGGACGGCGTCGTGAAGAAGCTCCACGGGATCCGGCTGGAATGGAACAAGGACGGCACCGGCCGCTGGCAGATGAACGAGGTCCCGGCGAGCGATTTCGAGCTCGACTGCGACCTGTGCCTGTTGGCGATGGGCTTCGTCAGCCCCGAACACCCTGGCCCGATCAAGCAGCTCGAGCTCAAGCTCGACCCCCGCGGAAATGTCCAGGTCGATCAGGATTACATGAGCAGCGTTCCCGGCGTCTTTGCCGCCGGCGACGTGCGCCGCGGCCAAAGCCTTGTTGTCTGGGCTATCAGCGAAGGCCGCTCCGCCGCGGCCGGCGTGGATAAATTCCTGATGGGCCGCACGGAACTGCCGTACCTGAAGCTGTTTTGACCCGTCAAGCATCTCCATCGGCGTTCGAACCCTTGTTGGGTCACGGCCTGCAATGGAAAGCTTCAAATCACGCGACGACATCACCCGAACGGTTCGCAGGGGAGCGGCGGACTGACGCCGTTCCCGCGGGAGTTGCCGTGGCTGTTGCCTAATAAGCGGGGGCGTCTGGTAGGGGACGCATTGCGTGCCGCTGACGGGGGTCGCACAAAGCTCGCCACGGCCCCGCCGGCCGATCGTGCGACGTGGCGGCACGCGACGCGTGCCCTACCAAACTCGCGTCGCCCGTGATGACGCGGGGCCGACGCATGTGTCGCCTCGCGCTCGACCTTCTGCTCCCATGCCGGCCCCCACAACTCGTCCGCCAACGCTCTGTCCTGCGCGGACCTCCCCGCTCCGTGCCTCCCTGTTTTTCTTCGTATGGGAACTTTCCTCTATTCCCCGCGTCAATGATCGCGTCGGATCGCGCCGCAACGGCGGGCCCGAAGGATTCACGAGGAGAAGACGATGAACCGATCGATCGCGCTGCCTGCCCTGTCATCCGCCATCGCGGGTATTTGCCTGCTTTCCCCGGCCGCGGTTCGGGCGGCCGACGCCCCTCCCCCGCCGGCGGCCGCGGCCGATCATGGGCTGAATCAGGCGGACGTGCCTGTGCGCGATGTCGTCCTCTTCTCCAGCGGCGTCGGCTATTTCGAGCACTTTGGCACCGTGCATGGCTCGGGCTCGACCGAGCTGCGGTTCAAGACCCAGCAGATCAACGACATTCTCAAATCGCTCGTCCTGCAGGACCTGGACAAAGGGAAGGTAACCACCATCACCTACCCCAGCCAGGATCCGATTGCCAAGACGCTCCGTAGCTTTCAAGTGGACATCACGTCCAACCCATCGATGCACGAACTGCTCGAGCAGCTTCGCGGCGCCCGCGTCAAGCTCACCGAAAGCGGAAGCGTGGTTCAGGGGACGATCCTCGGCGTGGAAAAGAAGCAGCGACCCGTCGGCGACCCGTCGAAGGGCCAGGTCCTGGACGTCTGGGCGCTCAACTTGATCGAAGGCGCCAACATCCGCTCAGTGGCTCTGGACGACGTTTCCCGGATCGAGCTCGAAGACCCGCAGCTTCGGGGCGAGTTGGCCCGCGCGCTGGCGGCGCTCGCCCAGGCGCGCGATCAGGACAAGAAGCCGGTGCAAATCCACTTCGAAGGCGAAGGGGAGCGCCGCGTGCGCATCGGGTATGTGGTGGAGACCCCGGTCTGGAAGACAAGCTATCGCCTGATCATCGACGGCCCTGGCCCGCTGGGCGACAACGGGCCTCGGCCGGCTGAAGGAAAGGGCGGCGACCCGAAGCCCGCTCAAGCCGCCGGAGCGGCCGCCCCGGCGGGCGCCTCCAAGCTTCAGGGGTGGGCGATCGTCGAGAACCAGACCGACAACGACTGGAACGACGTGCAGTTGAGCCTCGTCTCCGGGCGGCCCATCAGCTTTATTCAGGATCTCTATCAGCCCCTCTACGTGCCGCGCCCGGTGGTCCAGCCGGAGCTGTACGCGAGCCTGCGGCCGCAGACCTACGACGCCGGCGAGGAGGCCAACAAGAACATCGAGCGGTTTGCCGCGGGCGGCTCGGCGGGCCAGCCGCCGATGGCGCCTCCTCCGGCGGCCACGCCGGCGGCGTCTGCCCCGATGGGAGCGATGGCCGCGAACCAGATGCGATCGATGGCGCGCAAGCAATCTCTAGAGTCGCTCGGCTTCCGAGGGGGCTCGGACGGGGCGCCCGAAGCCGATAAGGCGTCCCTCGACGCGGCCGCGTCGATCGCGTCCGTCGCTTCGGCAAGCAAGGTGGGCGAACTCTTTCAATACACCGTCGGCAGCGTGACGCTCCCGCGGCAGCGTTCAGCGATGATCCCCATCGTCACCGACAGCATTGAGGTCGAGCGCCTTTCGATCTACAACCCGACGGTGCTCCCCAAGAACCCCCTCAATGGCGCCGGGTCAAGAACACCACCGACAAGCATTTGCTCGCCGGGCCGATCACGGTCCTCGAAGGCGGCGCGTATGCCGGCGACGCCAGCATCGACAACGTCCCACCGGGCCAGGAGCGGCTCATCAGCTACGGGATCGACCTCCAGGTCCGCGCCGACGCGACCCAGAACCGCAGCGACGATCTGGTTCAGACCGGCAAGATCGTCAAGGGCGTACTCTTCGTCTCCCGCAAGCATGTCTTTAGCCAGGACTACCAGTTCGAGAACAAGTCGGATCACGACAAGTCGCTCATCGTCGAGCACCCGCTGCGCCAGGGATGGAAGCTGGTGGATTCGGATAAGCCGATCGAGACGACCGAATCGCTCTACCGCTTCCGCGGGCACGTGGCGGCCGGCAAGGCGAGCAAGCTCACCGTGAAGGAAGAACTCATCGACAGCGAGCAGGTCGCCCTCCTCCCGACCGACGTCAGCGGCATTGAGCTCTACGCCCGTACCGGCGAGATCCCCCCCGCCGTTCGCGACGTGCTGCTGAAGGCGGTCGGCTTCAAGAACGCCATGGCCGCCACCGAAGCGCAGATCGCCGAGCACCAGAAGCAGGTCGCCGAGATCACCCAGGAGCAGACCCGCATCCGCGAGAACATGAAGACCGTCGCCCAGAACTCCGACTACTACGGACGCCTGCTGAAAAAGCTCGACGAGCAGGAGACCAAGATCGAAAAGCTCCAGTCCGAGACCACAGACCTGCAGAAATCCCTCGAGAAGCAGCGGAAGGACCTCGAAGATTACCTGACCAAAACGACGGTCTCATAGCGTGCGGCCTTCGTTGGGCCCGCTCTGCGGGCCGCCAAAGCGGGCCCACGGCGGCGCAGCCGCTTTGCGCAATAGCACTGCGGCGCTGAACAGCCATCAAGCCTTGCCAAAAAAGAGAAATCCGAAGCACCAAATCCTAAGGAAGCAGAAAAGAAAGACGAAGCGGAAAAACGATTCTCCTTCCGCATCCGCTTTCATAGGTTTTCTTTCTTTCTTTGCGCTTGGTCGTTCCTTCGGGCTTCGGGCTTTGGATTTTTCCTTCTTCGTTTCGCCGCGAGTCGCGAGGTAGCGCTGTAGTGATAGAATGCCCCGCCAAGCTGATCCGCTGGAGAATTCTGGGGTAGCGGCATCTCAAACCCCTCCTCTACTCTCGACATCGTCGCACCGTGTCGTGCGGCGCAACACCGAGACAGGAGTGGCCCATGCCCGACGAACATCCGTACGAATCGAGCCGTCCCGACCCCACCCGCCGCGACATCCTGCGAAACGCCAGCCACGGCCTGCTGGCCGCCGGGATCGGTGCCGGCCCTCTGGCGGCCGCTTCGGGGGCAGGCATTGTCCTCGCGCCGCCTGATAAGCAGCCGCCGGAGCTCCCGATCCCCCAGCCGCTCGGCCGCAAGCTCGGCTACGCGGTCGTCGGGTTGGGTGAACTAGCGCTGGAGGAGATCCTCCCGGCCTTTGCCGTCGCCGAACATTCCCGGCCCGTGGCCTTGGTGAGCGGCCACGCCGACAAGGCCAAAAAGGTCGCGGAGCGCTACGGCATCGCCGAGAAGGCGATTTACAACTACCAGAACTACGACTCGCTCCGCGACAACTCCGAGGTTGATGTCATCTACATCGTCCTCCCCAACTCGATGCACGCCGAGTACACGATCCGCGGCTTCGCGGCCGGCAAGCACGTGCTGTGTGAAAAGCCGATGGCGCCCACCGTCGCCGACTGCCAGAAAATGATCGATGCCGGCCGCACCGCCGACCGGAAGCTGATGATCGCGTATCGGCTGCGATACGAGCCGTTCAACAAGAAGGCGATCGAGCTTTGCCGGAGCGGCGAGTTCGGGAAGCTCCGCGTCATCGAAGCCGAGAACCTCCAACAGACCAAGGCCCCCAACATCCGCCTGAGTAAAGAGACGGCCGGCGGCGCCATGGGGGACGTCGGCATCTATTGCCTCAACGCCTGCCGGTATCTCACCGGGGAAGAGCCGATCGAGGTAACCGCCTGGACCTACTCCGACCCGGCGGACGACCGCTTCCGCGAAGTCGAGGGGTCGGTCCTGTTCAACCTCCGATTCCCGTCGGGCACGCTGGCGCACTGCTCGGCCAGCTTCGGGGCGACACAGGCGCGCCGGTTCCGCGTCTTCGGCGACAAGGGGTGGATCGAGCTCGACCCCGCCTTCAGCTACACCGGCCAGCGACTCCATACGGGGATGGGTGCCGACAAGACCGAGCTTCACATCGAGCCGGTGAACCATTTCGCGGCCGAGATGGACCATTTCTCCGAGTGCGTCATGAACAAGAAAGACGCGCTGACGCCCGGCGAAGAAGGCTTGCGCGACATGGCGATCATCGAGAAGGTCTTCGAATCGGCCCGGACCAGGCGGACCGTCAGCCTATGAGGCTTTCCCGGCTGACCCACGGTCGTGATGGTGTCGTCTACTCCGCCACCGGCCGATGCGATACGCCGCGTATCACGTGGCTTTGGAGATGGCCCTGCGACAACGAGAAAGGCCCGCCGGGCGATCTTTGCCGGCGGGCCTCGTCGTTCGTCGTTTCAGGTCGTCACCGAAGTCGGCGACAGCGCTTCAACCGGCTTTAGCCGGGTAGAAAGGGCGGGAAGGCCCCTCCACGTTCGCGCTCGCCGGGTGGGCCATCGACCCGACGGTCGAGACTTCGGCGCGGGGGTGGGCCGCGTCGTAAACTTCCTTCATCCGGCTCGTGCTCAGGTGCGTGTAGATCTGCGTGGTGCTCAGGCTCTGATGGCCGAGCAGTTCCTGCACGCTGCGGAGGTCGGCGCCGTTGTTCAGCAGGTGGGTCGCGAAGCTGTGTCGCAGTGTGTGCGGGCTGATGCCCGGGTCCAGGCCCGCTTCGATCAGGTACTTGTCGAGCTTGCGGCGGACCGAACGCGTGCTGAGCGTCTCGCCGTGCTTATTCAGGAAGACATGGCCCGCGGCGGGGCCGTGGCACTTGGGCTCCATCGAACGCATCTCAAAGTACCGCTGCAACGCCTTGATCGCCTGGCTGCCGATCGGTGTGAGCCGGTCCTTGCGGCCCTTGCCGCGAACCCGAAGAACGCCTTCAACGAGGTCAAGGTCGGCCATCTCCAGCTCGACCAGCTCGCTCACCCGGATGCCGCTGGAGTAGAGGACCTCAAGCATCGCCCGATCCCGCGCGGCCAGGATGTCCCCGTCGCCGGGGGCCTCGAGCAGCTTCTGCACCTGCTCCAGGTCCAGGCACTTGGGGAGGCGCTTGTCCTGCTTGGGCGTGCGGATGGTGCTCTAGGGGGTTGACCGCCACCAAGCCGCGGCGGATCAGGAACTTGTAAAAGCTCCGCAGTGTCGCGAGCTTTCGGGCCGTCGTGCTCTTGGTGTAGTTCTGGCCGTACAGGTAGGCCAGGAACTCCCGGATCGTCAGCGGCTCGCAGGCGAGCTTCTTCTTGTCCACCTCGTCGGGGGACAGCTTGGTCGCCCCGGCGGCCGCCACCGGCTGACCGATCTCTCCGCCGAGGAACTGGCCGAACTGGATCAGGTCCGCGCCGTAGCTCTTGACGGTGTAGTCGCTGAAATGTTTTTCAAGGCGGAGGTAATCCAGGAACTGACGGACGAGCGGAGTGAACGTCTTCTCGACCCGTTCGCCACGGTGCGGGTCGCCAATGCGTCCGGCCTGCGCCGGCGCCGGCCGGGAGGAAAAAGGGTGACTCGGCAGCACCGCGTGCTTGGGGGACGCGGCCTGTGAAATGACGCCTGAGGCGTCTCCGGCGGACGACGACTGCACATCGGTTGACCGGGCACGATTGCCCGCTTCAGCGGCCGGGTGATCGGCGACAGGAAGTGTGTTGGCCGTCGTGGATGTCGCCGGGGTCGGCTGCCGAGTCTCGCCGGACGGGCCGGGTTGGCCCGACGGATCGGGGGCGAGGGGCGATGGGGAAGCGGTTGCGCTGTTCATAGGTACCGGTGCGTGGTACGGAAGACCAGACCTGTATTAATCGCCGCCCGACCGGCTCATTCGGGTGGCCCGCTCGTGGACGATCCTCGTTCCACGCTTGTCGGCCGTGCCGACGTGTCGGCTTGGCCCGACGTGTCGGCTTGGCCCGACGTGTCGGCTTGGCCCGACGTGTCGGCTTGGCCCGACGTGTCGGCTTGGCCCGACGTGTCGGCTTGGCCCGACGTGTCGGCAATACCGACGACTGACGTTCTACGGTCTGCGGCCGCTCCGGGCCCCTGCCGGCATCGCCGAGCCCAATGGCTCGTACGATCGCATCGCCGTGCGCGAACTTCGGCGCGCAGGGCACGATCACCCGACGGTCGCCGTACCCCCGACGATGCGAATCGGGGCTCACGCCCGTGGAGCGAAAGGCGAGCCGGCGGAAGACCGATTAACAACTGATCGCAGACAACCGACTTACGCAGCTTTCTTCGGCAAATAGGCCTTCAATTCTTTCGCCAAATGCTGACCGAGCTGGTGTGAGAGGACGGCGGCGTCGAACCAATCGAACGTGACGTCGCGACGGTTGACCATTTCGACCAGCGCGTCCAACACCCGCACTTCCTGCCCCGTTTCGTAACGAAAGCAGAAATGCTGTTGCCCCTTCACCAGGCTCAATGTCCGGGTCGAAGGCGTAGCGGCCGGGTCGGTCCTCTCTGGCGTCTGGGGCATGTCTGTCTCCAAATGCTTGTGCCGCCGGCCCGGGAATGAGCGGGCGGACGAGCCTGCGCGGCGTTCAGAACCTTCGACCTCTGTGCCGCGAGGGACAGAGGCTTGGGCAAGGCGTTACACATCGGGCCGGCGTCGCACGAGGCGTCGCATCCAGGGCATCGCACGCCGCGGTGCGGAAGGCGACCCGGCGACGTCCCCAACTCAATCGTCCTAACCCGTGGGGCGCCTTGACGAGCGATCAGTCTCGCGTAACAGATCCTCAATGAGCGAGTGGTAGGCAAAGCCGACGTATCGGTCCATACTGAGCAGGTATTCACGTTTGCCCATCGGCCCGACCGGGTCTTCACGCCCCGCGGCGTAACCCCATAAAGAGTCCCGTACTGTGCCGTTCGTCGCGTCGTACACGCCAACCGCCTGGACGAACCCCGTCCGCCGTGGCGGCGGGAGCGAGACATTGGGCCCTGGTGACGCGGCGCGCGCCAGTTCCCGGACGTCGATCTGCGGCGGGCGCGCGTAATCGGACGAGCGCTTGAACAACTGCAGCGCCCCGCCGAACTTGGGTGGGTCGTAGGCGTCGTACGCCGTGATGCTCGGCACAATCAGCGCATCGCAACCCAGCAGGTCGCAGACCAGCGCCGCCTGCTCCGGCGTCTGGACTTTCTCGACCTTGAGCCCGGCGTACGCGGCGACCACCCGATCAACCGGGATCACGGTCAACCCGCGCACTTCCTGAAGCTGCTGGTAAAGGATGTCCGATTGAAGCAGCGGGTCCACCTCGCGATGGCCGCTCAGGTTGACCGCCGGCGCGACCGCCCAGACCTGCCTGCTCTTGCCCGGCATCATCAGGACGTGCTCCATTCCCCATTCGGGCGTCTTAGCGCACCCCGCCACCAGCGCGATCGACAGGGACAGGAGCGCCGCGGCGACGCCGCGCGGGGGTGAAGACGTGAAACGGGGCGAGTGGGTTCGAGTCATGGCTTCGTCCTTGAAGCGGTGTTCCAGAAGACGGTTCTTCCAGAGGTCGGGCGTCGTGCCCCAGTGCGTGTGCCAGCCGCGCCGGCGCGCCACTCAACGTGCCGCCAGTGCCCTCACCGGCGGTGGCCGCCGGCACAGAAGGTCCGCCGGTGAGGGCACGGCGGCACTTCGGGCGACATCGCCGGGGGCCGGCGTTGTTGCCTGGAACGGTTCGCTACCGATCCGGTTCACGCGGGTCAACGGCCGCTGCCGCCCCGCCCGCCTTCTCGTGATCGGCGCCCGCGGGCATCGGCGCCGCGGCAATGTGCGACGCGCGGGCCGGGTCCGCTCGGACCGACCAGACGCACTCGTTCCCCCCGCGATCACTGATGAAATAGATCCGGTTGTCGGCGCCCCAGTACGGGGACAGGTTGGTCCCGTTGCCGTCGGTCAGCCGCTGGCGATTGGTGCCGTCGGCATCGACGGTCCAGACATCCTGCTGCCCGCGCGGCGGCCGCGATTTGCCGCCAGGCTTGGGCCGGTCTTCGCGGGCCGGGCTTTCGGCCGGCTTCGCTTCGTCAGCCGGGGCGTTCCCCGGGTGCCCCACCGTTCCGTTCGCGCCGTGGCGCCCGGCGCCCGAACCGGCTCGACGACCGTGGCGAAGACGAGGCGGCGGCCGTCAGGGCTCCAGGCCGGCGAGACGACGGCGGCGTTGGTGCTGGCGACGACTTCGGTCATGCGGCGGCCTTCGCCTTCGATCAGATCAAGCGTCCAGATACTGAACCAGCGCCCGCCCCGCTGACGCGCCTTCTGATAGACGATCCGATCGACGGTTCGGTCCGGCGACCATCGCGGGAACAGGCCATACCCGATCATCCGCTTCTCGCCGCTTCGAAGGTCGGCCGTCCAGAGCTCCCACTGATTGGAGCGTGACCCGATCGCTGAATAGACCAGCCGGCCGCCGTCCGGGCTGAAGCTCGGATGGATGCACTGAAGGCTGCTGTTGGTCACCTGGGTGACGTTGCGGCCGTCGGTGTCCATCACATAGATCTGCCACGACCCGGCACGCGTGCTGGCAAATGCGATGGCCTTGCCGTCCGGGCTGAAGCAGGGATAGGCATCGTCGGCCGCGTCGCTGGTCAGCTCGGTCACGCTGGTGCCATCGACCCGCTGAACGTAGATGTCCGTATGCTCGCTATGGCGCGTCGAGGCGAAGGCGATCCACTTCCCCATCGGGTCAACGGCGACGTCACTGTCGGCCCCCTCGTCGGTGTACGTGTGCTGCTGAAAGCCCGCGTCGCCAGTCATTTTTCCGGGCGAGCGGGGCACGCCGTCGATCTCGCCAAACACGTTGACGACCTTTGGGTCACTGACGTGCGCGTTCCATTTCGGCCATTCCGCTTCAAGCCCGCGTTTGGGCGGCGGGTTGATGTTGGCCTGCGCGTCGCCGCCCGTGCCTGGGTCGGCTTCCGAAGCCGGCGCGCCGTTGTGCGTGTGCGCCAGCGGCTGCACCGGCGTATAGGGCCCGACACAACCGGGCGCCAACGTGAAAACGCCGGCCGCCACGAACGTCATCAGCACGCCCAACGACCCGCGCCCAGATCAGCGCCGCGCCACCCTTTCAGGGCGGGGAGGACGGACTGCAACCGGGCTGTCGGGCGCTGGCGGCTGGTCATTCGCGCTTACCTTGTCCTGCCTTTGACGACTGTAGCGTGGGGACCGCAAACACTTTAACGGTCTGGCCCCGCCGAAAGACCGGGGCTGCCAGCGCCCATATCGTCCAGAGGCCGGTCGCGATTGAGCAGGACGGGCTCGAGAATCCCGCCCATTCATTATCGGACGTCGCCCCGATCCCCTTGAGCCTGCGTGACAAAACGTGTCAGGCCCGCGGAACGCTTGCCCGCGAAAGCCTAATGAAAAAACCGGCCCAGCGGTCGCAAGGCGATCGCTGGGCCTGGTGATAATGTTTACGTTGACCTTGGGGGACGGAGGAGGAAGGGGACGGGGTCAGCGCGGTTTTACGGGCCGGCCGGCACCGGAGGGCCGGCGGGGGCGTACGGCGTCGCGATACCGCCGCCGCCGGCCGCCTGCGGCTTGGCGGATTCCAGCGGGAAAAGCGTCGGCATTTCTTCGATCAGCCAGCGCTCCCCCGACTTCTTCAGCCGCATTCCGACGCGATACGGCTCGGACGACTTTTCAAACCGCAGCAGCCCCATCGCAACAGCCTGGGGCTTGGTCGAATCCGGGTCGAACTCGATGCGGCCGTTCGAGGTCATGTCGAGCACAGCGCCCGCTTCGCGCGTATGGCTCAGTGAGTCGATCACTTCAGCGACCCGGTCTTCGCCGAAGCGCTGCTTGAACGGCTCGCCGAACAATTCATAGGCCGCCTTCCCATTGTGGGCGGCCGCGTAGTTCCCGAAGGTGGCGATCACATCCTTGATCCGCTTTTCGTCGGCACGCGTTTTCAGGTGGCTGACCACCTGCGATGCGACCGTCCCCCCGCCGATCAGCACGGCGACGACAATCCCGACGACCGCGAGCATCTTGCCGGTCTGCGTGCCATTGCTGTCGCCGACCTGGCGCCAGGATACGACGGCCGCTACGATCGCCCCGAGCGGGATCAGGAGGAGGATGCTTGAGCCGAAGATCGGCACGAACACGCTGCAGAACCCGAGGATGACGGCGGCGACGGCGATCGGGTTAACGGCGACGTACTCGCCGCTGCCGATGCCGGCGGTGGTTGACATCTTCTTCAGGTGGGAGAGCCCCTCGTGGTGGGCGGCGGGCGCTGGCGCCGGGGCGGGATAGCCCATCGTTGCGGCGGACACGCCGGGTTGAGTCGCTTCAGGGTCTGGCATCGCTGTATTCCGAAAGGTGAGAATTGGGTTCGCCGCGGGACGGGCCGCCAGGCCGACGCCGAGGCCAACGCGCCGCGGGCGAGCCTCGCGATTCACCCGGGCGGCTCAAGTTGTGCGTCGCGAACGTCCGATCAGAACAGCCGTACGCGGGGCCGCAAACCGTGGCGGCGCCGTTTGTTCGGACGCGACACGGCTCACGCACGCGCTGCGGCCGCCCCGCCTTCCCACGCCCGAACCGCCTCGATTCGAAAGTATAACCGCTATGAACAAACGTCAACTGATCGACGACATCCGCAAGTATAACGTGACGGCTCAGCCGACGTTTCTAAATCAGTTCGACGCCGAATCGCTGAAGCAGTACCTACAGCACCTGGAGAACGCCGGCCGCCGCAATCAGACCATCGCCGTCGTCGCCCGCAAAACGAACCGGCTTCGGATGGTGGGGTAAGCTCGCAGTTGACCGTTAAGAATCGATGGGTCGATCTTCGGATCGCTCCGTAGGGGCCGCGAGGCGGTCCCGTACGTCACGTGCCCTTCATGGAGGGCGGCATGGGGTCGATCTTATGACCGAGTTATAGCGGACCGCTATGCGGTCCCGACAAGCGCATAGGCTTGAAATGGAATTGCGAACCGACCCGCCGCCTACCGGACATGCCACGGGGTGAGGTGACTGGCGCGATCGTACATCCCGTAGACCGCGAAGTCCTCCGTCGCCTGTTTGCCTTCGTAGTCCCAGTTCCGCAGGATCATCGCGTGACGTTCATCGGCGGTGTAGGCGGGCGAGTTGCAACCGACGCCGACGAGCGAGGACAGAGCCAACATTCCCAACAGCAGCGCCTTCTTCATATGCTCGCCTTCCTGGTGCATAACAAGGATGATTCGGCTCGACTCGGCCCGGGGCCAGACGCCCAAACATGAGACGCCCAAACATGAATCGACATTCCGGAAGGGCTCGTTTCCGCCGTGCTTTTCCGCCGACTCGCGATCGCGAATCTGGAATTTACCACGCCTCGCCGCGAAGTGTCAAAGGAATCTCGCGGCCGCGCTCGCCGTTGGCGCGGCGCGTCCGACGCTTTCCCGAATCGGCTCGGCCCACTCGGCGGGCGATCTCCGCGGGTGGCTCGTCACGCCTCTCCCAGCGGCAGACGCGTCGCCAGACCCAGCAACGTCAGCGCAACCCGCCATTCCACGTAAAAGTAAGGGACGTCGAAGGTTCCATGCAACTCCTTTAACCGGGAGTGGAACCGCTCGTAGGCGCCGTTCTGCCATTCCTGGGCGGACGGGTCGCAAAAGTAGATCCGGCAGCCGAACGGCCGAATTGGATGCACGCCGCACAGCTTGCCGACCTGGAACGGGCAGCCTGACCCGTCCCACCCGATGAATCGGCCGTCAGATTGATCGAGTTGACCCGCAAAAGCCGCCAACTCCAGCGTGGTGACGTAGAGCCGATGGCCGTACGCCTCGAAATGGCAACACCGCCCCGACAAATCGCAACGCGGGCGCCGCTGGTCGATCTCTCGCGTCACTTCCTGATAGAGCGAGGTGACGGCCGCCCCTACCTCGGGCCTGCATGCCGCCGCGGCGACCGCACTGACCAAGTCGGGTTCGTTATCGGACAAGGCCATGTCAGGACAGCGTACGACACCAGAGCCCCGTCCGTGCGGAACAAATCGCCACGGCGTGGGTCAGGCGGGGGGCGGTTGGCCGCTCCGGTCATTGATGGAGGAGCGTCCACCCGTGCTGAACGGCAAACTCGACAACGCCGCCGATGACACCCAGAAGGTTAACGAAAAACGACGCCAGCACGTGCGTTTCTTCCGCCTGGATGCGATCGGACTCGATGACGGCCGAGAGAATCGACAGGGCAAAGCCGATCGCTCCAAGAACGATTGGCACCGAAGCGAGGTAGCCCGCATTCTTCACGCCCGCGCACCCCGCCATGAGGATGAGCAACCCCACGAGGCAGGCGGACACGCCGATGATGCCGCTCGCGCGAAGCAGGATCGGCCGCGGGCGGCCATCGATCGCATGGGCCGCCTCGACGAACGGCGAAACGGGAGCGAGCAGGGTTGGCGCGGGGTCAGCGGCGGCTGGCAAGACCTCATCGGCCTTGGGATTGGAGCCGAAATCGGCCGGCGTCGCGGCCGCCATGACCCGTGACGGCATCGGCTCGGGCGGCGGCGGATCAGGCGTTACCGGCTCGATCGCGTTCGACTCCAGCGTCGCACGATCGGCGGAAGGGGCGGCCGGCCCGTCGTCCTCAGCCAGCGCGCTATGCTCCTCCGGCGCGCCATGCTCTGCCGTCTCTGGAACCATCGTTTCGTTGGCGGTCTCTCCGGACGTGCGCTCGTCATTATATGAGAGGCCGTCGCGCGGGGCCGTCACCTGCCCATGAGCGTCCGGCAGGGCCTCGTTGGCGACATCCTGCGGGGTTGCGAGGCCGTCCACGGACTGAACTGACGCCGGGGCATCCTCGTGGGGCGGGCCCGACGCGATCGAATGCGAGGGCGAGATCGGTTCGCTCATCCGCGCAATATAAAACGCGATGCCACCGGCCGCCAGATCACGCTCACTGCCGGTAGAATCACCCGGATGCGGACTCCGGACGACGAGGCCTGGATGCGAGAAGCGATTCGGCTCGCCAAGGCTGCGGCCGAGGCGGGCGAGGTGCCCATCGGCTGCGTAGTCGTCCACGGCCCGAGCGGGCGCGTTGTCGGGGCCGGGGGCAACCGGCGCGAAACTGACCACGACCCGACCGCGCACGCCGAGATCGTCGCGATCCGCCAGGCCGGCCGGTCCATCGGCCACTGGCGGCTGATCGACTGCACGCTCTACGCGACGCTCGAACCCTGCCCCATGTGCGCCGGGGCGATTGTCAACGCCCGGGTCCCGCGCCTGGTCTACGGCTGCGACGACCCCAAGGCCGGCGCCGTCCGAACGCTGTTTCAACTCTGCGAAGACCCGCGCCTCAACCACCGCGTTGAAGTCATCGCCGGGCTCATGGCCGACGCGTGCGGCGGCGTGCTCAAAGACTTTTTCCGGCTCCAACGTGCGGCCGGGAAGAAGTAAAGCGACCTAACGAGCCGCGCCCGTCAGGAAGCGGTCCGGGACTGCTCCGCACGCGGCCGCGTCGCCAGGGGACGACCCCCGCGCGGGGTGATGGTTGATCACTCCCTGAACAGACTGTCGGAAAACTCAAAAAACGCCGAAAAATGCTTCGCTTCTCGCTCAAAAACGGCGGTCGTCAGGCCGCTGTTACCAGTTTTTCGACAGTCTGTGACGGTCGCGGCTCGCGGGACGGGGGGGGCGGCGATCGCCCGGCGCACGAAACGGCCGCCCATCGCTAATCGACCGGGCGGTGGGCTCGTGATACGCTCGGGCCTGTGAACGCTCCAGAGCCATCAGGCCCGCAATCGATCATCGATCCCGTCGGACGTCCGCCGCATCATGACAAGGCGGCGTATTCGCTTCGCGCCCTGGGCCGCTCGGGCCTGCCGCCCGAATTTGTCGTCCAGGGGCGGCCGTTCCGCCTGTCCACCACGATCAAGCACGACTTCTTCGCCGCCACCGGCTTCTACACCGATGCCGGCGGGAAGATGGCGGTGCTCAAGATCGGCCGCAATACGTCGTTTCATGGGATCCCCTTCCGATGGGTGGGCCGGTGGCTCTGCCGTCGGGAGATGCGGTTTTACAACAAGCTGTCCGACCTGCCGAACGTCCCGAAGGTCCTCGGCATGGTCGGCGATACCGGCTTTGTTCACGAGTACGTGATCGGGCAGCCCCTCTCCAAGGATCGCCCCGTCCCCGCGGGTTTCTTCGACCGGCTGTTTGCCTTGCTCGCCGAACTGCACCGGCGCGGCGTCGCCTATGTCGATACGAACAAGCCCGAGAACATCCTGCTGGGTGATGACGGCCTGCCCCATCTCATCGATTTTCAGATCAGCTGGGGTTTGGACGAGTTCGGCGACCCCTCGAAAGCCCCCTTCTGGCTCGCGCCGCTGATGGCGATCAACCGCTGGTGGCTCGCGCACCTCCAGCACGAGGACCTCTACCACGTCCTGAAGCACAAACGGCGGCTCCGGCGGGACGAGATGACACGGGACGAGCTGGCCCGCGCCGAGCGAAAGAGCTTGCTCATCCGGACGCACCGATTTGTCTTCAAACCTTACTTCATCGTCCGCCGCGGCATCTTCAAGCGGCTCAAAGACTCCGGCCGCCTCCTGCCGGAGGGGAGCAAATAGTTCAGTTCGCTGGTGCTGCGTAGACGCCGCCCCGATCGCATGGGATGGGGCCATCGCGAATGAGCGTCCGCCCTCTCATCCGACGCTCCGAGAACGCTCCGATATGGATGCGTGCTCCGCCACGCGGCCGCCGCGAAACAATCCGATTGCGTTTGCTGGCGGTTTCAGTGCTCAGTACACTAGCGGTCGTGGAGGCAATCGACGCTTCGATCCGCAGCGCTCCCCTCGACCGCGTTCCGGTCGCTGTCTACGCGGGTCGTCTCGCTCCTTGGCGTTTGCCATGGGCGGAACGCGTCATGGCGTTTCTGACTGCCGCGGTTTGCCTTTCCGTGCTGGTCCTCGCCGCACTGCTGAAGCCGAGCCCGGAAGGGTTTGGGACCCACACGGGCCACCCGCTGCGATTGAGTTCCTGCGGTTGGCTCGAGCGGACCGGCATCCCGTGCCCGGCCTGCGGGATGACGACAAGCTTCGCCTGGTTCGTCCGCGGCAACGTGGCGGCCAGCCTGTACGTCCAGCCGATGGGATGCCTGCTCGCGCTGCTCGCGACTTGTTCGATATGGGGCTGCGGCTATATCGCCCTTACCGGGCGGCCGATCTATCGCCTGCTTTGGGCTTTTCCGTCGAAGTACTATTATGTGCCGCTTCTATGCCTGGCCGTGGCGGGATGGGCATGGAAGGTTTTCATCCACCTGCATGGGATCGACGGCTGGAAGTGACCGAAGCCCGACATGCCCCGGACGTTCCATCTGATCGCGACACCTTGGGAGAACCCGCTATGCCCCACCCATCGGCCGCCAGCGCCGCCCTGAGGTTTTTTTCCTGCGCCGCGGCGCTGACGCTCCTGCCCGCGCTGACCGGTTGCACGGTGCTCGGCGTCGCCGCCAACGCGATCCAGACAAACGTGAAGCCGGCGTACATGCGGCTGCAGAACCAGAGCATCGGCGTGATGGCCTGGGCGGACCGGGGCATTCGCCAGGACCACAACATGCTGATCCTGGACATCACCCAAGGCGTCACCGAAAAGATGAAAGGCGCACAGGCCAATAAGGCGGTCGAGCTCACCGGCGCTACATTCCCGAAAGATCGCAGCGCCGCCAGCCTTTACGCGTATCAGGAAGCCCACCCCGAGCTGGAGTCCGAACCGATCGCCTCGGTGGTGCCTCCGCTGGGCCTGCAGAGAATTATCTACATCGAAGTCCAGGATTTCGACCTTCACTCCGGCGGTGTGCTGGAGCTCTACCGCGGGTCGATTAAGGCGACGATCAAGGTGCTGGAGATTTCCGGCGGTAAGGCAACGGTGGCCTTCCAAGACTCAGTCTCGGCGACCTACCCGGAAAAAGGCCCTGACGTCGGCCGCTCGGATGTGGGGCCGGAACGAACCTACATCGGGACGGTCAACGCTTTCACGACCGCGGTCATCCAGAAATTTGTCGAGTACCCGGCGCAGGAATGATCGGGAGCGTCGGCGAGCGTACGCCGTGGGGGTTTGGGGCTTCGGATCTTGCAGCCGCTGTGTCGGGATCGCTCCCGCGTTTTCATCGGTCAGACGTATGCTGATTCCTCCTTCGCCTCTTCGGTCGCGTCGCCTGCGGGCGCTCCTGGCGACAGCCACGGCGGCCGCGTGCGTTTGCGTCGCGGCTGGCGGGTGTGCCCTTGCCGGCGCTCTGGCGTACAAGGGGTCGAAAGACCCAATCGTCGATGCTCATTACTCGCCGGCGAAGGACCCGATGCTGATCTGGGTGGAACGGTCGAGCAACCCGGGTGAGGTGGCGACCGCATCCGATCGGATCGGCTGGTCCATTACCGCTGGGCTGAAGGAGCACGGGGTCGCGTCGATCGTGGACCCTTCGCCCGTCATGCAACTGCGATCGCGCCACCCCGAGGAATATCGCTCAATGCCCCTCACCGAGCTGGGGCGCATCAGCGGCGCCAAGCAGGTGCTCTCGGTGGACCTAACGAACTATGCGTTCGAAGGGGCGATGGCGGCCAACATACTCAAGGGAAAGATCGAAGCGCGGGTGCGCGTGATCGACGTGGAAACCGGGCGAACGCGCTGGCCGCAAGATACCACCCAGGGCTATCCGATCGTGGCAGCCACGCCATATTCAGAGACCGACGATCGCAACCTCACCGAGAGCGGCATTCGCGAAAACCTTGGCAAAGAACTGGCCGACCAGATCGCGCACCTGTTTTACAAATACACCACAGACGACGTCGATTCAGGCTCGAAGGCGTTCAAAGAGTAGCCCACCGGTCGTCTGGACGATGGCGATGGGGGCAGCACGTTGCGATTGGCTCCCTTCGTGGGCCGCGCGGCGGCCCGCGGGGGGACGTAAGCCGCGATTTAGCCGCCGCCGAGGAGTTCCTCGGACTCGATGATCTTTTTCGCCAGCTCGGCAATGTTGATGCGGCGCTTCTGGGCTTCATGCTGGAGGCGCTCGTGCGCCTCGGGCTCGTCGAGGGCGAGCCGCTTCATGTAGATCCCTTTTGCCTTCTCAACAACCTTGCGGTCTTCCAGCGTCTGGGTCAGTTGGCGGTTCTTTTCAAGCAGTTCCTCGGCTTCACGGAAGCGGCGCGTGGCGACTTCGATCTGGGCGGCGAGCGTCTCGCCGCTGACGGGCTTGATGAGGTAGCCAAACACGCCGGCCGCCCCCGCCCGATCGACCAATGCCCGCTCGCTGAACGCGGTAATAATAATCATTGGCACGCGACGAATCGCGCGAAGCTCGCCCGCGAGCCGGATGCCGTCGTCATCGTTCAGGCGGACGTCGAGCAGGACGATGTCGGGCTTGCGATCGCGGAAATAGATCACCGCCTCGTCGGCGCGGCCCGCCTGCCCGACGACTTCGTGGCCAAGCCGCTCCAACTGGTTCCGCAGCCCGATGCCGACGAGCGTCTCGTCCTCGACGATCAGGACGCGAAGTTTGGGGCTCGGGGCGGCCGTTCGCTCGGCGACGGTCTTCGGTTCCGATCGTTCCATAGAGGTCTTTTCCACCGGGCTGCCATCGACCGGCCTGCCACCCGTCAGCATCGCCCGACATCTTTTTTTCGCAGGCAACGTAAGCATTCCGGCGGCCGGAGAATAGCGCGCGGGCCGAATGAACGTGGGCCCGAAGCGCCTGCCGCTCACTCGACCTTCCTCCGAAGGCCGCTATCGCGGGATAGTCCAGACGCCATTGTAGCGCGAGCGATGGCCGAAAATGCCTTCGCGGCGCTTTCTGATATCATTCGTCGCAGGCGCGCCCGTGGCTCGCCCGGCGGAGCGGCTCGGGGAAGCATATCGGCCGCCGACAGGCTTTATGAACCGGACAGGAACCGATGGGGACGCCTAAAACCGCGCCGCAGATGTTGTTCCGAGTCTTCATGCTGCTCGTCGCCGCCCATCTGGTTGCGATCGCCGTGATCGGCCTTGCGAGCCTCTTTGACCATGGGACGGCGGTTTCCAGCGATACCCAGCCTTCCGCGACACGCCCGGCAACGCGGCCGACCTCCGCTCCATCCGATGCTCAAAAAATCAAACCTCCCCCTCCGATCACTTACATGGACGTCGTCCGGTCGAACCACCCGGGACTGGCGACCACGCAACCTCTGGCACTCCCGGTCAACCTGCCGGATGCGGGCCACGTCCTCATTCAGGAACCGGTCTTTTTCGACGATGCCGGGGCCTTTCTCTGGCTCACGCGGCCCGACGCGCCGCCGACCCAAGAGTTCCTGAAGAAGCTCCCCGACGACCCCGAGCGCGTCCTGATCACCCGGGAGCACGTCCTCTTCGTTCACTGGCTGGGCGACGCGCGCGGCGACTATTGGCCGCACATGGTGGTGCCGGGCGAATCCCGGGACGGAAGCTTTGAGATTGTTTCCCACCTCGGCCGCCGGCCGATCGGCGGCCGCCGCGACTACCGCTGGGGTCGCGCGCGCGTCTGGGGAGAGTCGATCATCGTCCCAACGCCCACAGGGATCTCGGTCATCCAGTTCAAACCGAATCCCCGCGCGGACGAAGAGCCCGAACCGATCGAGGCGTACCAGAACCTGATCGATCAGGATACGGCCCCAGCAGCTTCGCACGCGGCCGGCGCGCGCCCGGCCGGCACCCAGCCCAGCACGGCGCCGACTCCGGCGGCCGAGCCGGTCGCGCTGCTCGACTGGAAGGGGCTGCTCGCATTCGTCCCGTTCCGGCCTGGCGATACCCAGGGGCACGTGACGGCCCGATACCTGGACGGGCGATGGACCGTTCTTGATGCGGCCGGCGGATGGCCGGCGAAGAACGTACACTTCGTTCCGCTTCTTGATGGCAGCGTCCTGCAGTTCACCGTCGCCGACGCGGCCCCAGGCGAAGCACCGTCTCAGCCGGGCGAAGCACCGCCTCCGCCGGCCGATGCCGCGGCGTCAGACGCGCCGAAAATCGAGTTGCCACCCGTCAGCGTGCCGCCTCGAGATCGCCACCCTCGACAAGACCGACATCGACCGCAAGCAGGTGGTCGATCTCGTCACGCAACTTGCCGACGACACGCCAGCCGTCCGGGACCAGGCGTTCGAGAAGCTCACCGAGTATGGGCCGGGCATCCTCCCCATCCTCAAGGAGTTGTTCGCCGACCAGCCCCCCGAAGCAAAGGGGCGGATGAAGCAACTGCTGCGCAACCAAACCGCGCCGCTGCTTGGCGGAATGTTCCTGCTGGACAACGAATTTCGAGTGGTAAACCGCGGCGCGGACGGGACCGTCTACCTGTATCTCGCCCGCGGCGTTTCGATGGCCGCCAAGTCACCCGATGACGAGCCGACGATCCAGTCGCCCGCGTGGCTGGCGATCCGGCCGGGGCATCCGGTGCAGCTCCTGCCCGAAGAGATGGTCGCCGACCTGACCCCTGGCAAAGCCACCATTACGTCTGTCGGCGATGAGTGGGTCGTCACCAGCGACGTTCGCGGCCCGCGACGCTTCCTTGCCGGCGCGCTGGTGCCCGTGCTCCATCCGAACGAGGCCGAGTTCACGGATGTGGTTGGCATCGACCGACGCGGCCGCTGGCTCTTCCGCAAGCCGGGGCAAAGCACCCCCACCCTTGTCCTCGACCCAACCCTCCCCGACCTTACCCCACGGCTCCCCGTCTGGGACTACGCGACCGCCGACGAAGTGGGCTGGGACAAGGAAAACTGGCCCGCCGTCCGACAGCTAGGGTTACTCAGCCGCCTGAAGGAGACCGACTGGGAAGCGCTCGGCGCCGACACGGATTTCCTGACACGTCCCGATCAGATCCACCTCGCACCGGCCGCAAGCCCGCTGACGGCGACGCCCAACACTCAGCCTGCCCCCGCAACAACGCAGCCATTGATCCAGCCATCGACGCGGACGACGTCGCTACCGTTGACGCAGCCCGCCTCCGCCGCGGGCCCGGAGTCGCGGCCGGTTTTGGGCGAAGCCGCCACCGACTCGACCGAGACACTGCTCCTGACCACGCCCGACGGCACGCGCTATTTCGACGGCACAACCGAGCTTCGTTGGATCGACGCGAAGGGGGATCGTGGATCGTGGACGCTCCCGCCCATCGATACCGGCAAGGCCCCGGTCCACCTCGTCCGAGCGCCCGATGGGCGGCTGTTCCTGTTCAATCAACCGGGGCGCGTCATCCGGCTCCGGCGGACGCCGGCGGCGCCCGACCCGTTCACGGTCGAGGCGACGTTTACGCGCAACATTCCCAACGTCGAGACCCCGACTCGCATCTGGCTCGACCCGGCCGGCCGCATCATCATCGCCTACGAAAAGCGACTCGCCATTCTCTTCCCCGAGGGCTACCTGCCGAGAGCCATCCGAATGAAGATGACGAACGTGGACGATGGCGAAGCGGAAAAGCCGTGACATCTGATCCCCTCTCCCCCCGGGGGCCGCACGGGAGCCGGCGCCATTGCCGCAGGCACACTCCGTGTGCCGTCCGCCGATCTCCAGCGACGTTGGTGTTTGAGGTCACGGCGGTTGGCACATGGAATGCGCCTGCTACGCTTCGGTCGCGCCATCGCGTCTCCGCCCGTTGCTGAAATCCGACTGACCGATCGAACCCTCCCGCACGCGCCCCAACGCTGGGCCCGCGGTTTTCGGTGGAATGGCTCGCCGGTGGCCTTCCCTTCCGATCGGCCGCGGGCTTCGGAACTCGCTCGACGGGCCTTCCGAACTTATACTGCCGCCGCCGCGCCCAACGGAGCGACGATCTGTGACTGACGACCCTGTGCTGCTCTCAATCCAAGTCGGGCTGCCCCAGACGATGACCGACGACGACGCGGCCGCCTCCGGCCGGCCGACCTGGACCTCCGCGTTCTACAAGGCCCCGGTCAACAAGCCTGTCTTTGTCGGTCATCTGACGGTGGACGGCGACGGGCAGGCGGATCATTCCGTTCACGGGGGGACCGACCGGCCGATCCTCGCCTACTGCGCCGAGCATTACCCCCGCTGGCGGGCGGAACTTGGCGTCTCGGACGCCCCGCACGGCGCCTTCGGCGAGAACTTCACCCTCTCCGGCCTTGACGAGTCGAGCGTCTGCCTGGGGGATCGGTACTCAATCGGGCCGATCACCGTCGAAGTTTCTCAGCCGCGCCAGCCGTGCTGGAAACTCGCCCGGCGATGGCGGAACAAAGAGCTGCCGTCGCTGGTCATCAGGCACAATCGGGGCGGCTGGTACTTCCGTGTGCTTGTCGAGGGCGTCGTCGAAGCGGGCATGAAGGTGAAGCGGCTGGACCGACCTCACCCGACCTGGACGATCGCCCGGGCCAACCACGTGATGTACCACGGCCAGACCGACCGCGACGCGACGTCGGAGTTGGCCGCGCTTCCAGCCCTGTCGGCCGATTGGCGGCATCAGATGGAAAAGCGTCTCTCAACGCTGACGGCGTGATCTGCCGCCGTTCGTTTCCCCGCTCGTCAACTTCAATAGGTTCTATCCATGAGCATTCGAGTCGGCATCGTCGGCGTGAGCGGGTACGGCGGGGGCGAGGCGCTGCGTCTGTGCGCCAGTCACCCCGGTTTTGAAGTGACCTACGTGGCCGGCGAGAGCAGCGCGGGATCGAAGCTGGTCGAAAAGTTCCCGGGCATCGGCAAGCTGGGAGACCTCCTGATCCAGAAATGGGGCCCGGAGGCGCTGGCGGACGTCGATGTCCTGTTCGCCTCCCTCCCGACCGGCGAGTCGCGCGATGGGCTGGCGCGGGTGCCGGAACGGGTGAAGATCGTCGATATCGGCGGCGATCATCGCTTTGTCGAGGGATGGACGTACGGCCTGGCGGACGTCTGGCCGGATGAAATCCGTAAGGCGACCCGGGTGGCTAACCCCGGCTGCTACCCTTCGGCGACGCTGGCCGCGCTGGCGCCGCTGGTGGCCGGCGGCCTCGTGGAGCTGAAAGGGGTGATCGCGGACGCGAAGAGCGGCGTGAGCGGTGCCGGCCGCGGCGGCGGCGGAGGTGGGTTCGGGTACGCCGAAGTCAACGAGGACGTCGCCGCTTACGGCCTGCTGAAGCACGCCCATCTGCCCGAGATGGTGAAAGCACTCTCCCGGATCGGCGGCGGCGAGGTCGATCTGACCTTCACCCCCCACCTGATCCCGATGACGCGCGGGATCCTCTCGACCTGTTACGCCCGAACGCGCGGGAAGCTGACGACGGCCGCCTGCCTGGAGGCGGCCCGGACGTACTACGCCGATCGACCTTTCGTGCGGGTGACGGATAAGCCGCCTCACACTAAGTGGGCGACGGGCTCCAACCTCGTCTTCGTCTCCTACGCCGCCGACCCCGACCGCGGCATCGTGATCGCTCTGGGCGCGATCGACAATCTGGGCAAGGGGGCCGCCGGGCAGGCGGTTCAGAATGCGAACCTGATGACCGGGCAGCCGCAGGAGGCCGGTCTGGGCGGAACGCCGATGTGGCCGTGAGGTCCGCGTCGCGACGAACGCAAACGAGCCGCGCCCGTCAGGAAGCGGGCAGTCGCCCTACTCGGCGACTGCTCTATTTAGATGGGCGGTTGATGCCCGCCTGCGGCGGGCCCGCTTCCTAATGGGCGCGGCTCGTTTGAAAAAGCGTTTCGGCTCCGGGTACGCCGGTTGTCGTTCACGCGTTCGCGGCGTCAGTGGTGGGCGCTGGGGCGACGACTTCAAAAGCTGCCCGTTCGCGCCGCGATTGAAGGGCGTGGATCACCGCCGGAAGGAGCGAGATCGCCACGATCGCCAGCACGACCAGCTCAAAATTGCGCTGGATGATCGGGATGTTCCCGAAAAAGTAACCGGCGAGCGTGATCGACACGACCCATAGAATGCCCCCGCTCACGCTGAAAAGGGCGAAGCGTCCGAATGGCATGCGGCCGACGCCCGCCACGAACGGGGCGAAAGTTCGGATGATCGGCACGAACCGGGCCATGATGATCGTCTTGCGGCCGTGGGTGTCATAGAACTTCTGCGCCTCGGCGAGGTGCCTTGGGTTCAACAGGAACGACTTTTCCCGCTTGAAGACCGCCGGGCCCAGGTGCTTGCCGATTGTATAATTCAGCACATCGCCGCAGTTGGCCGCCAGGCAGAGGAGGAGGATGACGAGCGGCAGGCTCAACGGCGACCCCGCCGCGGCCGCGAGAGCGCCGACGGCAAACAGGAGCGAGTCGCCCGGGAGGAACGGCGTCACAACCAACCCCGTCTCACAGAAAACGATCGCGACGAGCAGCGCGTAGACCCCCTGCTGGTGAGCGCTGGCGAAGTCATTCAGATGCTTGTCGAGGTGCAGGAACAGGTCCAGCGCCGAGTGAAGAAAGCCCATCTCCCGATCCTTTCAATCCGTGGTGATCAAAGCGTGTTGAGCGGCGGAAGCGGCGGCCGAGCCTAAATGGCAGGCGGCGGGTCGCCCGTGGTCGCCGCTCGCACCCCCCCCGGCATCGATCCGACACCGCGCGCCGGAGGGGAACGTACCGTACAGCGCGCGCCTCGGCAAATCGCGGCGCGGCGCATCATCCGGCGATGGATCGATTATCGGATCTTCACGCCGATCGACTGGCACAACCGATATGGCCCGATAGGTTCCGGCCGGCCAGGCGGGGCTGGCGACAGCGGCTTCCTTGATTCGCGCGGCCGGCAACCTAGAATCGACCGGGTTTGGGGCTCGAACATTCGAAAAGTCGTTCCGTGCATGTCGTGGTGAGCGCGGTCATCGAATGAACCCCTGAACAGCGCGTCCGTAGTTCTGGATGCGACGGCCCCGTCGAGGGGTCGGCGACGGCCCGCGGCGGTACGCGAACTCTAGCAGGGTCGTGAATCGCCCGCGCGCGCCCGCCGTTCACCCCCGGGCCGATTGGATCGGTGGCGAGAAGCGACGCAATCCCGGCCAGGCTCGCAATGCCGGCCGACAGGAGATGGACATGTTTGAACGGTTCACAGATCGTGCTCGCAAGGTGATGGCCCTTGCCAATCAGGAAGCGCAGCGCTTCAACCACGAATACATCGGCACCGAGCACATCCTCCTTGGCCTGGTCAAGGAAGGCTCCGGCGTCGGCGCCAACGTGCTGAAGAACCTCGACGTTGACCTGCGCAAGGTACGGATCGAAGTCGAGAAGCTCGTCAAGAGCGGGCCGGACATGGTCACGATGGGGAAACTGCCCCAGACCCCCCGCGCCAAGAAGGTCATCGAATACGCGATCGAAGAGGCGCGCAACCTCAATCATAATTACGTCGGCACCGAACACCTTCTGCTGGGCCTGCTGCGCGAGCACGACGGCGTGGCGGCCCAGGTGCTGATGAACTTGTCGCTCAAGCTTGAAGAGGTGAGGGAGGAAGTACTCAACCTTCTGGGAGCAGGCGTGGAAACTGAAGAACCAGCACCGGAAAAACAAGGCCAAAAGGGCAAGAGCAAGACTCCGGCCCTCGACAGCTTTGGTCGCGACCTGACCGAGCTTGCCCGCGAAGGGCAGCTTGACCCGGTCATCGGCCGCAAGAACGAAATCGAACGCGTCATCCAGATCCTCTGCCGCCGCCAGAAGAACAACCCCGTCCTCCTGGGCGAGGCGGGCGTCGGCAAGACGGCGATCGTGGAGGGGCTGGCCCAGATGGTCATCAGCTCGGCCGTCCCCGAGATCCTGCACGACCGCCGCATCGTCGTGCTCGACCTGGCGATGATGGTGGCCGGCACGAAATACCGCGGCCAGTTTGAGGAACGCATCAAGGCCGTGATGAACGAGGTTCGACGCGCCAAGAACGTCATCCTCTTCATCGACGAGCTGCACACCCTCGTCGGCGCGGGCGGCGCCGAAGGGGCGATTGACGCCAGCAACGTCCTTAAGCCGGCCCTGAGCCGCGGCGAGATCCAGTGCATTGGCGCGACCACCTTCGATGAGTACCGCAAGTACATCGAGAAGGACGCCGCCCTGGCCCGCCGCTTCCAGCCGATCACGGTTGACCCGCCGAGCAAGGCGGACGCCGTCGAGATCCTGAAGGGGCTTCGCGACAGGTATGAGGCGCACCACCGCGTCCAGATCAAGGACGAGGCGCTGCTCGCGGCCGTCGAGATGTCCGACCGCTACATCACCGGCCGCTGCCTGCCGGACAAGGCGATCGATGTCCTGGATGAGGCCGGCGCCCGCATCCGTCTCCGCAGCATGACCAAGCCGCCGAACCTCGCCGACCTGGAAGAGCAGATCGAGCGTCTGTCCATCCAGAAGGACGAGGCCGTCAAGAACGCCGAGTACGAAGAGGCCGCCCGACTTCGCGACCAGGCCGAGCTGCTGCGTGCCAAGAAAGAGGACATGCAGCGGCAGTGGAAGGAGCGCGCCAAGGAAATCGACGGCGTGGTTGACGAAGAAGTCATCGCCGAAGTCGTCTCCAAGATGACCGGTGTCCCCCTGACCCGGCTGGAGAAGGAAGAAGCCCAGCGGCTGCTCGAGCTGGAGAATGAGCTCCACCGCCGCGTGGTCAGCCAGGACGAGGCGATCAGGGCGATCTCCAAGACGATCCGCCGCGCTCGGAGCGGCCTGAAGGACCCGAACCGCCCGATGGGCTCGTTTCTGTTCCTGGGGCCTACGGGCGTCGGTAAGACGCTGCTCTCCAAGGCGCTCGCCGAGTTCATGTTCGGCGATGACGAGGCGCTCGTGCAGATCGATATGTCCGAGTACATGGAGAAGCACAACGTCAGCCGCCTGATCGGCGCCCCGCCCGGCTATGTCGGCTATGAGGAAGGCGGCCAGCTCACCGAACGAATCCGCCGGCGGCCGTACAGCGTGGTCCTGCTCGACGAAATCGAAAAGGCCCACCCGGACGTGTTCAACATGCTCCTCCAGATCATGGAAGAGGGGCACCTAACAGACTCGTTCGGCCGCAGGGTCGATTTCCGGAACGTCATCATGATCATGACGAGCAACATCGGCTCGGAACTGATCAAAGGTGGCGGCCCGTCGATGGTCCTCTCCAACATGGGCCGCCCGCGCACCGGCGCCGGGGCCGAGGAGCGGAACTATCAGCAGATCAAGGACACGGTCATGAAGGAGCTCGAGCGCGACATGCGCCCCGAGTTCATCGGCCGCCTTGACGACGTGATCGTCTTCCGGCCCTTGAGCCGCTTCAACCTCGAATCGATCGTGGAGCTGGAGCTGAAGAAGATCACGAAGCGGATCACCGAGCACGGCCTGAAGATCGAGATCTCCGGCGAAGCCAAGGAGTTCTTGATCGACAAGGGGACGAACGCCGACTTTGGCGCTCGTCCGCTGCGTCGGGCGATCGAACAGTTCGTCGAGGACCCGCTCGCCGAGGACATCCTCCGCGGCGCGTTCAAGGGCAAGGACTTGATCCGAATCACCGTGAAGACCGAAGACGACAAGACCAAGCACCTCTACTTCGAGTCGAGCAGCACCGCAGCGGGCGACGAGGCCGCCAAGCAGCTCGCTAAGGCGTCCAGCGACGCGACCTGATCGTCGGGGACTGCCTGCGGCACTGATGCCGAATGCTGAACGCCGGGAGCGAACCCTAAACTCGCCTCGGCTTCAGCATTCGGTGTTTTGGCGGCCGCTTTTGTCCATCCGGCCGCCGCCGGCAACTCAGCCGTGCTAGACGACGCTACCATCGATCGCGCCCGTGCCTATGACCTCGACGCTTGTCAGGCCGTTTTGACCGCTGCGTTCCCCTCGGTGTACCGCATGGCGGTCGCCCTGTCGGGCGACGCGGCCGAAGGGGATCGGGTGGCCCGGACGGTCCTTACCCGATGCCTCAAGGTCCTCCCCCGCTGGCGCCGGGGCTTGAGCCCCGAGAACTGGTTCTATCACCACACTCTGCTCGCCACGCGCCAGGCCGCGAAGGCGCCGGACGCGCCCGCCGCCGCAGACCCGCTGGTCACGATTCTCGGGCTGGAAGGGGGCTCGGGGTACGCCGCGTTTGTCCGCGCGCTGCGAAACCTTCCGACGCAGCAGCGCGAGGCCTATCTGCTGAACCACGGGGAGCGGCTGAACCCTCGATGGCTGGGCGTGGCGATGGACTGCTCGACGGCTGCCGCTGAAAATCATCTCGCCGCGGCAACTGCGGCACTGATGGCGATCGCTGGGAACGACGGCGACCGATACGAGCCCCAACTTTCCCGGGCCTATCTGGCGCTGACGCCAGCGCCAGAACTCATCCCCCCCGCCGTTCGGCGCGAGGTCCTCCGGGTGGTGCGGCCGATGCGCCTTAGGCGGCTCATCCGTCGCGTCGCGGTGGCCGTGCTAATCGTGAGCGTGATTGCAGCCGCCTGGGCGTATCGTGACGAGCTGCGGGCGCTGTGGCAACGTAGGGCGTGATGGGCGGGCGAAGCCCCCTCCCGCGAGGGCCCTACGTCGCCTTCCCCGGGGCGTGTGAAGCGGCCGACGGGCCCGACCATGTCCCTGTGCCGTCCGACCAGACTTCGCGCTTCCAGAGGGTCACTTCGACTTTCAGGGTGTCGATCAACCATTGGCAGGCCGCGAACGCCTCGCCCCGATGCGGCGTCGAGACGGCAATGACCACCGAGGGCTCTCCCACCGCCACGACACCCGTCCGGTGCAGAAGGCACGACTTCAAGATGGGCCAGCGCTCACCGCGCGCGCCGCCAGCGAGCGCATCTGCTCCAGGGCCATCTCGCCGTACGACTCGTAGTCGAGGGCGACCAGGGGGCTCCCCGACGTGTTGGCATCGGCCCGCGTTGTCCCGACGAAGAGGTTGATCCCTCCCGCCGAGGGGTCGTTCACAAACACGACGGCCGCCCCAACGTCCAGCGGGCCATCGGAAAGTTCAATCCAGTCGTTCATGATTGTTCAGCCAACATGATGGCGGCAAAAGGGTTTCCCACTTCCGGCTCACTTCATCCTTCGACTTCATCCTTTTACTTCATCCTTCATCCTTTGCCCTCATCCGTCATCCGTCGATCCCTCCGCTGACCGGCGGGATCAGGGCCAGTTCGTCGCCATTGTTAAGCGGCGTGGACGTAGGGACGTAGGCACGATTGACGGCATACGCCAGGCGGGAAAGGTAGGCGGCCGCCCCGGGGAACCGCTTGCCGATCGCGTCGGCCGCGTCGGCGACGGTCGCGCCGGCGGGCAGCAGGAGCGACGCCTGCGACGTGCCAGCGCTTTCCCGAAGGATCGCAAAGAACCGCACGTCGATCTGAATGGCTTCGCTCATGGGGGTTGAAAGGCGCGCGTTTCAGCCGGCGGCGGAGTCGGTGACGGACCCGTCATACCCGACGATGGCGATCTTGTAACGGTCCGCCAGTTCGAGGACCTTCGGCTTTTCGAGCATCACGGTCTTTCCAGGCTCCAGCGCCAGGCAGGCGCCACGGGCGGCCGCCAGCTTCTCAATCGTTGTCGTACCGATCGTCGGCACATCGACACGCATATCCCGCCGAGCGTTGGAGACTTTGATCAGCGTCCAGTGGCCCAGTCGGCAGAGCTTCCCGGCGCGTTCGATCATGGCGTTGGTCCCCTCAAGCGCCTCGACGGCGATCACGTCTCGATTCAGGACAGCGATCGACTGGCCGATGTCAAACTGGCGCAGCGCCTGGGCGACTTCGTAGCCGGAACGAATGTCGGCCCACTGTGATTCGGTGGGGCGACGGCGGGTCATGACGCCTGACGTCGCGAGCTGGTCGGGGCAGTAGAGAGTCGATTCGATCAAGGTGATGCCCTCACCGGCCAGTTCATCGATCACCGCGCCCAGGAGCGCTCGGCCCGCATGTCACCGCGCCAGACCCGTGCCCAGAAGATGCGGGCCGTTCGAAGGTCGGGAATATACCGGAAGTACCGCCACCGGTCGTAGAGATGGCTCTTGGCAACGCGGCCGACCATGATCGCCTCGGTACATCCGGCCGCGTGAAGCACTTTGACCCACGCTCCCAGCCGTACCACGCCGACCCATGAAAACGCGTCGCATTCCTCGCGCAGCTCCGGCCAGGCATGGCCGGCGAAGGCCGCGCAAACCACCCGTCGCCCCGCCGCCCGCGCCCCTCGGGCAACCAGAATGGGAAAGACGCCCTCCCCTGCGATCAGCCCAAGCGGTGGTTGAAGCTCTGAGAGGGGGCTCATCGGGGCGGGATTGTATCGCGTTGGAGGCTCAGGACGATGACCGCCCGCTCCAGGTGTCGATCACCTGTTCTTTCGAAGCCGTCATGGAACGCCAGAACCGCGGAATCGCCGCAGCTTCCCACCTGAATCGACGCCGGCGGTCCATCGAGAAAAACGCGCGCTTTATCGGACGATTCGGACGCAAAGGCTGCAAAGATGTGAGTTTGGTCGCAGTTCCGTGGTAGAGTCATTCAGGGCTTGGCTCGGAATCGATTCACTGGACCGAACTCGCACTGAAGTGAGTCGTTTAGATTGTGGCGGGCTGACGGGCGCGGCTGACACGTGCGGCGAAGAACGTTCACGAACGATCGTCGCTTCAGTCTCGCGATATCGCACCGCCAAAGGCAAGGTCGCCAGGTACTGGCAATGTCGCCCGTGCGAAGCGGGACCATCCGGCGTGCCGCCGGTGCCCTCACCGGCGGGCATTTGACTTAGCCGGCAACAGCGCCGGTCACCCTGATCCGCGGGCGCACCCCGCCATGACGCCTTGATTACACCGCTGTCCGTTACCCGTTGATGCGATCGGACACCCTTGACTCGGCATCGCTTGGAGAAGGCTCTTTGAAGACTGATCAGACCATGCCGGGGCGTGGCGATTCGGGCCGGCGCGCCGAATCGCGCCGCGTGTCGAACCGGCACGCGCCCTTCGCGGCCGGCCCGATCCGGGCGGCCGCCGCAGGCGCGCGCCGTCGGCGGCGGGCCTGACGACCGATCCATTGTGGCGAAGTGAGGTCTTTGAGGCGTTAGAGGCCCGCACGCACCTTTCGGTCAGCCAGGACGCCAACGGCTGGACCGTTGTCACGCCGAGCAGAGATTCCCACTTCGTCTACGTCAGCAGTTCCACCGGCAACGACGCGCTGGACGGTTCAAGCCCGACGAACGCCGTTAAGACGATCGCCCGTGCCCGCACGATCTTCGCTTCCCTCCACCCCGCCCCCGGCACGACGCCCGGCGTCGGCTACCCCGACTGGCTGCTCCTGAAGCGGGGCGACACGTTCTACGAGAACCTGGGCAACTGGCAGTACGCCGGGCGGAGCAGCAGCGAGCCGTTCGTGATCACCAGCTATGGCGGCTCCACGAATATCGAGCGGCCGCTGCTGGACACCGGGACTGCGACCGACGGCTTCTCCACCCCCGTGTTGACCTCGAAAGCCGTTAACGGCGGGGTCAACCACGTCTACCTGATGGACATCGCGTTCGACGCGAACTACCGCGACGTGGCGGCCGGCACCTATGACCCCACGCAGCTCGGCGGGACCAACGGCTTTCGCTCCCTTGGGCCGTCCGATGACTTTCTGATCGAGGATTGCTCGTTCCGCAACTACGCCAACAACGTCGTGATCCAGAACGGCACGGGGTCATCCCCGTTCGGCGTGACGTCGAACTTCAAGCTCCGCAGGAACCTCATCGCCGACGCCTGGATCGCCAATTCCTCCGTCGGCGCGGCCAACGCGAAGGCCGAAGGCCTCTATGCCGAGGGGGTCTATAACCTGACGCTCGACCAGAACGTGTTCGATCACAACGGGTGGAACGAGTCGGTCCCCGGGGCGGGCGCGAACATCTACAACCACGACGCCTACATCTATGACAGTTGCACCGGCGTCGTCGTCACCGGGAACATCTTCGCCAACGCGGGTAGCCACGGGCTCCAGGCGCGCGCCGGCGGCATCATTCGGAACAACCTGTTCCTGCGTGACGCGATCGCGATGAGCTACGGGTACGTCAACGGCGGCCCGGCGACGCCCGGCGGCGTATCGGGTGACGTCAGCAACAATATCGTCCTGGAGGATAAGGACATCAGCGGCGCCGCACGCGGCTGGGGGCTGGAGATCGGCAACACCGCCGTCGGCGGCAACACCGTCGTCCAGAACAACATTTACAGCACCGACTCCCAGGGGAGCTTCCCGGCTATCCAGCTCACCTTCGGCAACTCGACCAACCGGAGTACCGAAGTCGGCCTGAACGACCTGACCGTCAAGAACAACATCGTCTATAGCTGGGCACAAGGGCTGTCCGTCAACCAGTACTTCGCCGAAGGCGGGAGCGGATATAGCGCGCTGAACCGCGTCTCGATCCTCAACAACGATTTCCAGCACATCACCTCGACCACCCAGCCGATCGTCATCGACGGCCCGACGTCCCACGGCCAGGAGACCTGGAGCGGGAACCGTTACGATTCGCTCGCCTCCACGGCCAATTGGTTCTCGCTGGGCAATACGTCGGGGGCGGTCGTGCCGACCGCCTTCGGCACCTGGCAGGCGTCGATGGAGGCCAGCGCGCAGGCCGTTCGCGTCCCCTACCCGAACCCCGGCCGCACGGTCGAAACGTATAACGGTACACTCGGCCGGGCGGCGACGCTGACCGCGTTCCTCGCCGAAGAGCGCCTGCAGTCGAAGTATTACTGGCGGCCGCAGTTTGCCGCCGCGACCGTGGCAAGCTACGTCCGGGCAGGCTTCACGGTGGACACCACCGCCCCGACCGCGACCGCGACGGCCGCCCCGGTGCTCACGGCCGGCGCTGGCTCCCGCACCATCACGGTCACTTACACCGACAACATCGGCGTTGACCCCACCACCATCAGCTCGTCCAACCTTCTCGTCACCGGCCCGAACGGTTACAGCAGCGTGGCGACGCTGCTCAACGTCGTCGCCAGCACCGACGGCTCTTCCCAAACGGCGACGTACAGCCTGCCCGCGCCCGCCGGCGGGTGGTCCGCAAGCGGCAACGGCGCGTACTCGATCTCGGTGCAGGCGAGCCAGGTCGCCGACACCAGCCGAAACTACGTCCCGGCCGGTGTGATCGGCGGCTTTCTGGTCAACGTGAGCGCCTCGGCGCCGACGGCGACCGCCATCGCCTCGGACGTAACCGACCCGCACGCGGCGGCCGTCACGCTGACGGTCACCTTGACCGACGCCGCCGGGATCGACCCGACGACGTTTCAGACCGGCGGCATCTACGTCACCGGGCCGGGCGGCTTTTCACAGCCGGCGACCTTCGTCACTGTTGACAACGCGACCGCGGGCACGCCCCGGACCGCCACCTACTCCATCACCACCCCGACCAACCTCGCCAGCGGCGCTGCCAACGGGGCCTACGCGATCTTCTCGGCGTTCAACGCGGCGCTCCAGATCAAGGATGTTGCCGGCGCCCCGCTTCCGGCGGATCAGATCGGCGGGTTCAACATCAACGTTGACGGCGTTCCGCCGGTTGCGATCGACGCCGCGCCGGACATCAAGACCGCCGGCACGGCCGCGGAAACGATCACGGTCAGCTATACGGATAACGTGGCGTTGAACGTCGGGTCGGTCGATTCTTCGGATCTGCGCGTCGAAGGGCCGGGCGGGTACGACGCGGCCGTGACGTTCGTCAGCGCAACCGGGGCCGGCACGGGCGCCTCGCCTCTGGTCGCGATGTATTCGCTGGCCGCGCCATCGGCCGGCTGGAAATCGTCGAACAACGGCAGCTACTTTGTCGTGCTTCAGCCGAATCAGGTGACCGACGCCGCCGGAAACGCGGCCGCCAGCGGGACGATCGGCGCGTTTCGAGTCGCGATCGACTCCATCCCGCCGCTGGCCAGCACGTCCGTCACCGACATCACCGCCCAGGGACGCGCGCCAAAACCGTCACGGTCACCTATGTTGACCCCAGCGGCGTCAACTTGGCGACGATCAGCTCAAATAACCTGCGTGTGCAGCGCCGCGACGCGTCGAACAACCTTCTTTACGACCAGCCGCTCGCCCTCTCCGGGACGCCGACGTCGAGCAATGGCGGCACGACGGTCGTCGCCAACTACACGCTCGCTTCGCCCACCGGCGGCTGGACGTACCTCTACAACGGCACGTACGGCCTCGTGATGGGCGCGAACCAGGTCGCCGATAGCGTCGGCAACCCGATGGCGACCCAGACGCTGACGAGCTTCAACGTGAACATCACGCTGACGGCGGCCGTCACCGCGGTGTCGCCGTCGCCGCGGAACACGTCCGTCAGCTCGATCGTGGTGACCTTCAGCAAGCCGGCTTCCAACGTGGCGCTCTCGGCGTTCACGCTGACCCGGAACGGCGTCTCGGTCCCGCTCACCGGCGCCACGCTGACCACCTCCGACAAGATCACCTTTACCCTGGGCAACCTGTCAGGGCTCACCGCGGCGCAGGGGAACTACACCCTGACGCTCACCGCGCCCTCGGGCATCACCGATTCGTCGGGCGTGCCGCTCCAGTCGGGTTTCACCACAAGCTTCGTAGTGGATACCACAGCGCCAACGGCCGCCATCGCCCCGGTCGCTCCGGCGGTGCGCTCGACGCCCGTTGCTTCGGTGAACGTCGCTTTCTCCGAGGCGGTCAACGGCGTCGCGGCCGCCTCCTTCTCTCTCACCCAGGGCGGCGTTTCGATCCCGCTGAGCGGGCTGACGATCACCACGTCGGACAAGATCAACTATGTGATCAGCGGCCTTGCGCCCTTCACCTCGGGCAACGGCGCCTATGCGTTGACGGTCGTCGGGACGGGGTCGGGAATCACTGATCTGGCCGGCAACGCGATGACCGCCGCGAGTGCGGCCGTCACGTTCACCATCGACACCGTCGCCCCGACCGCCGCGTTCACGCCCATCACGCCAGCCCTCCGTTCAACCGCCGTCGGGACGGCCGGCATCACATTCAGCGAAGCGGTGACGGGGGTCGCCCTCGGCTCCTTCTCGCTGACTCAGAACGGCACGCCGGTCAGCCTTTCCGGCGCGACGCTCTCCACGACCAACGGGATCACCTATACGCTCAACAACCTGGCGACACTGACGGCGTCCGCCGGCGCGTACGTGTTGACGGTAAGCCCCTCCGGCATCTCCGACCTGGCCGGGAACCCGATGGCGGCCGTCGCATCGGTCAACTTCACGGTCGATACGACCGCCCCCGCTGTTTCGCTGGCGCCGGTCACACCCAGCGCTCGCGCAACGGCGCTCGACTCCGAAACCGTCTCGTTCACGAAGCCGGTCACCGGCGTGACGCTGGCAAGCTTCTCCCTAACGCTCAACGGGGCGTCCGTCCCCCTGGCCGGCGCGACCCTGAGCACTTCCGACGGGACGACGTACACGCTCGCGAACCTCACGCCCGCGACGTCGGCCGCCGGCAACTACGTTCTGGCCGTTAAGCCAGCAGGGATCGCCGATCTGGCGGGCAATGTTTTGCCGACGGGGGCCTCGGTCAGCTTCGCGGTCGTCCTCGCCCCGCCGACGGTGGCGCTGACGCCGATCGCGCCGGCGGTTCGAAATACGGCTGTCCCATCGGAAACGGTCACATTTAGTGAAACGGTGACCGGCGTCGCCGTCGGCGACTTCACGCTCACCCAGAACGGGAGCGCGATCCCGCTGACCGGCGCGACGATCAGCTCGACCGACGGCGTCACCTACACGCTGGCGAACCTGTCGGGCCTGACTACCGCGAACGGCACCTATTCGCTGACGCTCAACCCGGCCGGCATCGCCGACCTGATCGGCGACCCGCTCGCCTCCGGCGGAGTCGTGACTTTTACCGTGGACACCAGCGCGCCGGCGGTGTCGCTCGCGCCGGTGACGCCCAACCCCCGCAACACGCCGATCGCCTCCCAGTTCGCGTACTTCAGCAAGCAGGTGACCGGCGTTAATGTCTCCAGCTTCACGCTCACCCGGAACGGCGCCGGCGTGCCGCTTACCGGCGCCACGCTCGCCACCACCGACGGGATCACCTACGCCCTGCAGAACCTCGCGGCCGCGACGTCTACGACCGGAACTTACGTCCTGTCGCTGAGCCCCGCCGGCATCCGGGATATCGCGGGCAACGCCCTGCCGGCCGGGGACTCGACCAGTTTCTCGGTCGATACCACGCCGCCGACAGCCACCTTCGGGCCGCTCGGCAACCTCAAGACGTCGGGGCCCTCCAGCGAAACCGTCATTTTCAGCAAGCCGGTTAGCGGGTTCACGCTTGCCTCGCTCTCACTGACCTTGAACGGATCCGCCGTGCCGCTGACGGGCGCTACCCTTGTGACGAGCGACAACGTTACCTACACGATCGGAAACCTGGGCTCGGTCACGTCTCAGATTGGCTCATATTCGATCACTCTGACGGCCGCAGGCTCGGGGATCGTGGACGCCGTCGGCAATTCACTGGTTGGAAACGCTAGCCAGGCATTCACCGTCCAAGCCGCGTCTCCGATCGGAACGCCGACCGTGGTCATCGGCGACGGCACGGCGCAGCGGTCGGAGGTCAGGCAGGTGGTTGTGACATTTGATCGGGCGGTTACGCTCGGGGTCGGAGCAATAGACCTCGTCAGATCCGACGGCACTTCGATTCCTCTGAGCATCGCTTCGCCCGACCAGATCGCGTACACCATAACCTTCGTCGGTACGACGGATTTTGGCTCCTTACAGGACGGGCGATATACGCTGACTGTCCATGCCAGCGGTGTATCCGATGGGACTGGGAACGTTCTAACCTCGGATTCGACTACCAGCTTCTTCCGGCTGTTCGGCGATATCAACGGGAACGGCGCGACAAATAACTACGACTACGGCGTGTTCCTGACCTCGTACGGGCGAGAGTTGGGCGACGCTAACTATCTGACTGCATTCGACTTCAACGGAAATGGCGCCGTGAATAACTACGACTACGGCCAGTTCTTTAGCCGATACGGGCAAGAAATTTGACGCCCGCCCAGAACTGAAGGAATTAGCTCTTGGATGCCGCCTCGAACAGTGTTATAGTCGTGACACTCCCTTTTTCGCCTGTGATCGCCTGTCGGACGGAGACGTTAATGCGATTTCTTACGCTTGCCACAATCGTCGCCGCCGGGGCGTGCTTCTGCGGTCGCGCCAACGGTAGCATCGTTTATAATTACGTTACCAACGGCTCGACCTTTTCCGCCAGTCCGGGCGGAACCACCAGCGTGAACGTCTATCTGCAGGAAACGGTGACCGGCACCGATACCTCACTGCTGGTATCGGATAATGGCTTGCGAGGCGCAGGGTTCTCCGTGACCGAGACGGGCGCTCTCGCAACGATCATCGCGATCAACGACCAGACTGGAACGGGCGGTAACTTCGCGGGTGGTACGCCCGCTAAGACGTTTGGGAACCCGAGCAAGCTGCTAGAAAACAGCGTTTCCGCCTCGGGTCCGACCGGCACCCTCGTCAGCGCGGGGGTTCGTCAGGTTCTGCTTGGGTCGCTTTCGATCACGGTTCCGGTAACACCCAACACGTCGGCCCCCTTTTCCCTTTTCCGGTACAGCAATTCGAGCGGGAATACGACAACGGTCACCCACCTGTACGACCTCGATTTCCCTGGCACCCCGCCGCCGACCTACACGGCGGGACCTGCCGCGAATTTCACCGTCAGCAGCACTCCCGAGCCGGCTTCGATGGCGTTCGTCGGGCTTACGTCGGTAGGGCTCCTTGCTCGCCGTCGCGCCAAGCCAGCGCGCTAGGCCCCTTCGACTTGATCGCGATGTGGACACGGCAACCCGCCTCGTTGCTATTCATCTCGCTATCCCGACTTCGCATGCGTGAGTATTGGCTCGTCCCATGGAAGATACCGGGTACCGCTGCGAAGAAGTGCCGCCGGTGCCCTCACCGGCGGTGTCGCCGATCGCACAATGGACCGCCGGTGAGGGCACCGGCGGCACGTCGAATAACAGCACCTCGCACTCGCAAATCTTACCTGGAACGGGCCATTAGCCTTGGGACCGCATCGCGGTCGGCAGTCACCGGTTCCACATTCCCGGTGGGATGATCTGGTCGATCTGTTCGCTTGGCATGGGTTCTGGTTAGTCGTCGAACGTCGCCGTCGCACCTGCGAGACCCAGAAGAGCAAGCCCTCCAGCTGACCTCCCGCCTCCCCTCTACCTGACCGCCATCCATCGGACCACCCAGTGAGCGGCCGCGTACCCAAGGGCTAGCCCCCCGATCACATCGCTCGGCCAATGGGCGTCGAGCACGTACCGCAGCCCGCCGCACAACAGCGCGAGCGTGCAGAACGTGGCGGCCGCCGGCGGATAGAGGATCGCCAGGGTCACCGACAGCGCCATCGCGCTGGCGCTATGGCTTGAGGGGAAACTTTCCTTGTAATTGGCATGCTTCCAGGATGGGCCCAAAAACGCCCCCGCCCCTTCGCGCCCGGGCCGCACGCGGCTGACCAGTCGCTTGATTACGGTGCAGACGAGCGTCGCCCCGACCGTCGCCATTACAAGGGCGGCGGGCGCTGCCTTGCGAGAGGGGTCAAGCTGCCAGACGAGAACGGCCGCCACCGCCGTGCAGACGGCCTGGCCATATTGCGCCAGCCACCGACTCTCCCGTTTCACATCCCCCTTGAAGGCTAGCGCGAGGGTCGTCTTGAGCCCCATGGTCTCGGCGATCATCAGGACGGCGCAGACGGCCAGGGCGATCAGGAGCAGCGGAAGCGAAAAATGCGTCATCAGGGTTGCCGGTGTTCAAGAAAGGCCGGGAGGCGGACGGCCGCGATTGTGGCCCGCGATCGGAACGGGTCAAGTCAGTAAGGCACCGTCAGATGACAGGTGATCGAAGGCTGAAGGCGCAGTCAGAACAAGCCGCCCGCACCGGCCGAATCCCTCGTCCTTGTTTTCGCCTATCTCCCCCCTAAGTTATCGGCAATGCTGGCAGAGCCGAGTCGGAAATGGGTTTGGGCGCTGATCGCCGTTGCGCTGGGCGTGTACCTCCTGGGGAACGGCTCGGTTTCCCTTTGGGACCGCGACGAGCCGCGCTATGCCCAATGCTCGCGGCAAATGCTCCAGAGCGGCGACTGGGTGGTGCCGCGGCTGTATGACCAGGTTCGGACCGCCAAGCCGCCGCTGATCTACTGGTGCCAGGCGACTTGCATGAAGGTCATCGGTGATGCCGGCTCGGCGGGCGTGTTCGCGGCCCGCCTCCCCTCGGCCGCCGCCGCGACGCTGACCCTCGCGCTGATGGCCGCCGTCGTCTCGCGATATAGCGGGACCCCCACGGCGACACTGACCGTCCTTGTGCTGGCCAGTAGCGCCCTGGTCGTCCTCGCCGCCAAAGCCTGCCTGACCGACGCCGTCCTGCTCCTCTGGGTCACGATCTGCCAGCTCTGCTTTTTCGCCTGCGCCCGCGGCCGCGCGTCCTATCGCATCGTCATCGCTTGGGGCGTCGCCATGGCCCTGGCGCTTTTGACCAAAGGGCCGGTGGCGCTGGGCGTCCAGGCGATGACCGGGCTCGCGCTGCTCGGGTTGAACCGGCTTCAGGCGCGCCGCGAACGCAACGCGGCGGCGGCCGGATTTTCCGGCCCGACGGAAGAAAGCGCCCCAGCGAGCCGCGATGGTGAGGGAGCGGTTGGGCCGGATTGTCGCGCGGCCCGAGATTGCGAAGCGCCTCCCATGGGGCCCCAACCGCTCCCTTACGCTCGCGGCTCGCGGGGCGCTTCTTCGCTGCCGACGTGGGTGCGCCGGCCGGTCATGGCCCTCGTCGCCATCGCGATCCTCCTCGCGATCGGCCTGCCGTGGGCGTTCGAGGTCGAGCACCGCTATCCCGGCTTTCTCAAAACCGCCACGCACCACGAGCTTGCCGATCGGGCAACCTCCGGGCTCGAAGGGCACACCGGCTGGCCGGGCTACTACCTGGTTTCCATCTGGGCGACGTTCCTTCCCTGGAGCCTCATCCTGCCGCTGACCGTCGTCGTCGCCTGGAAGCGCCGCCATCTGCCGCACGTGCGGTTCGCCCTGGCGGCCGTGTTCGGCCCCTGGCTCATGTTCGAGCTGTTCGCTACCAAACTTCCCCACTATCTCCTCCCCTGCTTCCCGCCCCTCGCCTTCCTCGCCGCCGAAGCCCTCGTCGAGTGCCTTCGCGGCCGCCATAACGCGTTGATCGAGAAACAGTTCTTTCGCGCTGCCCGTGATCTGGGGGCTGGCGATCGCGGCCGTCGGCTGTCTGCCCTGGCTCGCCGCCAGGCGGTTCGCGTCGGTCCCTGTGCTCCCGACGGCCGCCCTTTCGATCGTGGGGGTTCTGTACCCCGCCGTCCTTCTCAGCCTCCTGCGCCGCCGACGCCAAGTCGCCGCCGTCGCCACGATGGGGCTCGGGTTCCTCCTTGTCTGTGTCGTCTTCTTTGGAGTCTACCTGCCCAATGCGGGGTTCCTGCGGCTGTCGATTCGAGTGGCCAAAGACCTTACCGACCGCCACGTCACCGCGCCGGGCGCGGTGATGATGCTCGACTACAAGGAGCCGAGCCTCGCCTTCTACCAGGGCGGCACCATTCGCGAGCACCGCGCCATGGCGCTGTCGGCCCCGCTTCTTGACCAGGTGAGCCCGTGGCTGGTCATCACCGGCCGGCTTTGGGACGCTGCGCCGCCCGAGGCTCGGTTCAAGCTTGAGGAAGTGTCGCGCGAGCAGGGCCTCAACCTCGCCGACAGCCTTCGGGTGGTCGATGTGCTGGTGGTGCGCCAGCGGCCGATCCATCCCGCGGCCCCATCGAGCGGCCGCGTCAGCACGGCCCCCGGCAAGGCTTTGCCACTGGCTGAAACCGGCCGCTGAGGTGACAATCAGCTGGCTATGTCTATCAGCGCCAGAAACCAGTTCGTCGGCAAGGTCGTTTCGCTTAAGAACGGTGCGGTGATGACTGAAGTTATCATCGACATCGGGGGCGGCCACAAAATCGTTTCACTCATCAGCGCGACGTCGGCGAAGCGATTGAAGCTGAAGAAGGGGAGCGACTGCGTCGCCGTGATCAAATCGACCGAGGTCCTCGTCTCGACCGATCTCCCCGACAGCGAAGAAGAATGAAGCCGCCTAACACTCTGCCCTCACGGGCGGTGTTGCCGACCACGCAGAACGCCCGCCGGTGAGGGCACCGGCGGCACTTTGATCCGCGACCGTACCCTCTGATTTAGATGGAGCGTCCCACCAGCCCCCGTTGCCTTGTGACCATGGCCACCCGACCGAAGAACGCCGTCGCCCCCCGCGCCTTACGAGGAAGGGTCTGGGTCGAGCAAGGTGGCAAGCCTTCGTTCGATGACGCCGGCGCGGATCTGCTAGAACAAATCGAAGCCTGTGGCTCCCTTTCGGGCGCCGCGCGGCAACTCCGGTTCAGCTACCGTCGCGCCTGGATGCTCCTGGACCGCATGAACACCGCTTGGCCAAGCCCCCTCGTCCTGACGGCGACCGGTGGCAAAGACGGCGGCGGCGCGACCCTCACCGAGGCGGGTCGCCACGTCCTTCGAACCTACCGAGACCTTCAGCTTCGATTGGAACACCTTCTCGACATCGCGGGCGATCCGTTTGAACCGCTCCCGTAAGGCGCGACGCGCAGACTCCTGGCTTGCCGTTCTGACGCATGCTTTCGGTGAAACGCAGAAGGAACCAACCCGTGGCAATCCACCCGGCTGCAGAAGCTACGATCCGCGCGTTTGTGGTCTCCGATCGTCGCGACCGGCTGCTGAGTTTATTGGCTTCACGCGAACGGCGCAGGTCAGCGTTGAATCTGTTGAACCACTTCCCGCACTGGGACCGCCGATGGGTGTCTCCTTTCACCTCCTTGGACGACGTCGTTGCAGCTATGCGTCGGGCGGGTGCTCCCGATCGGTGTCACATCATCTCCGACGACCCGAGCTTGGACGGCCAGGAATTCGAGCTGGCGCACGCCGTTACGTCTGCCGAAGCCGCTTCCTTCGCATCTTTGATCTGTTGCGATCTGGGCAAGGTCGCACTCTTCTTCGACGAGATAGCAGCACCCCGACGACGACTGCTGTTAAAACGAGAGACGGAACAACCATCGGGGTGAGGCGTTATAACCACCAGTCCTCGATCGATCGTCCCTCCGTAATACTGCCGCCCCAGCCCCAAATCCCCTTGACGCGTTATATCAGCACGTATACAACGCCCGCATGAAGCGAGCCTCCAACACGCCGTGCCCAGGCGGCCGTCGTCGGGCGCGTTCACGCTTCTGGAGTTGCTCGTCGTCATCGGGGTGATCGCCGCACTCGCGGCGCTGCTGCTCCCCACGCTCGCCGCGGCGCGGCGGCAGGCGCAGCAGGCCAAGTGTGCCAGCAACCTGCGGCAGTGGGCGATCGCCGCCCAGATGTACGCGAACATCAACCACGGCTTCATCCCCCGCCGCGGACAGGGCGTCCAGGTCACGTCGGTCGTGGACCGGCCCGAAGACTGGTTCAACGCACTGCCGCCGCTTCTGGGGATGCGCCCCTACAGCGATCTGGTTGCCGCGCAGCAGGCGCCGCGGGCGGAGGATCGCAGCGTCTGGGCCTGCACGGCGGCGCGCGATTTCGGGCAGCGGAACTTCTTCTGCTACGCGATGAACATGCGCCTGTCCACCTGGTTGACCGCCCAGCCGGACCGGATCGACCGCGTCGGCTCCAACAGCACGATGGTTTTCATGGCCGACGGCCCCGTCGATTTCTGCTCGACCCTGCCGGCCGCCGCGCCCTACAGCCTGGTCCCCCGCCACGGGCGCGATGACCGGGTGAACATCAGCTTTCTGGACGCGCACGTCGCGTCCTACGCGGCGGCCGAAGTCGGCTGCAATGTCGGGGACCCGCTGCGCGGCGATGTTCGCTGGGTCGTCCCCGGGAGCCCCTGGGCCGGCCCCTGACCCACGTCTCATTCCCCTGAAGAGGCAAGAAACCGCCCGGATGATGTGGCTCGAATGATGTACACCAAAGCGTTGTCAGCCCCGTCCTTGCTCCTGCCGTTGTTCCTCGCATCGTCATTGCTGGGTTCGACGGTGGTCATCCCGCCATCGAGCGATACGACGCTGATTCAGGACGCGGCCGGGAGCCTTGGCAACGGGTCGGGCACAGGGATCTTCGTCGGCCGCACGAACCAGCCGAACGACTCCAACGGCAACCTGATTCAGATTCGCCGTGGGCTCATCTATTACAACGTCGCGTCGAGCGTGCCCGCCGGCTCGACCATCACCTCCGTCAGCCTCACCATGTACTCAGACGCGCCGGGCCAAAATGGCGATCGAACGGTCACCCTGCACCGGGTACTCCAATCGTGGGGCGAAGGGGCAAGCAATTCAGGTAGCGGGGCCGGCGTCGCCGCGCAGAACAACGACGCGACATGGCTCTACCGGTTCTACAACGCGGCGTCGCCCACCTCCAGCCCCGCCTGGTCCACCGCCGGAGGCAGCTACAGCCCGACCGTCAGCGCTTCGCAGTTGGTCCTCAGCGCGCCAAACCGTCCGACCTGGACCGACCCCCAAATGGTGGCCGACGTGCAATCGTGGCTTACCACGCCCGCGAACAACTTCGGGTGGGCGATCATCGGCGACGAATCAGTCCCGCAGACAGTCAAACAGTTTGCCAGCCGCGAGTACACGACATCGACAAGCGATCAGCCGCTGCTGACAATCACGTATACCCCCGAACCGACCGGCGTCGCCCTGCCCGCACTGGCGGCCGCCGGGCTGTTACGACGCCGTCGAAAGGCCCCGCATGCGCGCTGATCGTTGGATACTCCCAAGCCTGCTTTTGTTGATCGGCGCGGCGCTGGCGATGTCGTTCGGGTACGGCGGCTCGTCCCGGTCGTTCGTCGCGGCGCAGACTGCCCCCGCGGCCTCCCCCGGACAGCCGGCGACTCAGCCGGCGGCCGCCGGTGGTTCCGGCGGGCCGTCGGTACGCGTCGCGGTGATCGGCGGGATGTTCGAAACCGGCTTTTGGGACGCCCTCGCCCTGCGCTACGAAGCGGCGACCGGCACCCGCGTCGAGCTCATGGCCGCGGGCCGAAGGACCATCTCGAACAGGCATTCAAAGAGAAAGGCGGCATCGACCTCATCACGATGCACGCCAGCGACACGATTATCAACCTGGTCGCCGATGGATACGCGCTCGATCCGCAGCCCTGGATGCGCAACGATTTGATCCTGGTCGGGCCGCCGGAAGACCCGGCCGGCATCAAAGGTATGACCGACGCCCCCGAGGCGCTCAAAAAGATCGCCCTGGCAAAGGCGCCATTCGTCGTCCACGCGAGCCTGGGGGCGCAGGAAGTCCTCCATGAGCTCTGCCGGATCGCCGGCGTCGATCTTGACCCGATGACGACGACGATTCTTCTGGAAGATCGCCAGCGCCAGGTGCTCAAGTTCGCCGCCGAAAAGAAGGCCTACACGCTAATCGGGCGCATTCCGTTCCGCACCGGCAAGCTCCCGAGCAACGGCATGGTGCTGATGGTCCAGGGGGATGACCGCATGCGGCGGCCGTACGTCGTCGCCGTTGCCAGCCCGGATCGCATTGCCGGCGCCCGCTACAACGCCGCGCGGAAGTTGGCCGCGTTCCTCCGCAGCCCCGCGACGCAGGACTGGATCGCCGGCTTCGGCCGGGGGAAGATCGACGACCTTCCGCTGTTCTTCCCCGTGGTATTGCAACGCCCCGCGACCCGTCCGGCCGGCACGTTGCTCGACGTCGCCGGAGAGGCCCCGCATCCTGAGACGTACGTGGCCGGCACATGGAAGCAGCTCCCGCACGAGATCGTCGAAGTGACCGGCCGCGACGGCAAGCCGGCGCGTTATGACGGCGTTCCCCTTCGTCGGCTCCTGATCCGCGCCGGCGCAGCGCCCGACACCCCGCATCTCGATCATGCGGCCGCCCCGTTCGCCGTCGTCGTCGAGGCGGCCGATGGGTTCCGCGCCACCTTCTCCCTCGCCGAGCTGGAACGCGAGCCCGAAGGCCAAGCCACCCTCATCGCCGATGCCCGCGACGGCGACCCCCTCTCACCCACGGAAGGGCCGCTCCGCCTGATCGTGCCGACCGACTCCCGCCCGGTGCGATGGGCCAAGCAGGTGGTGCTCGTGACAGTGATCAAGCCGTAGTGGCTCTTTCCACCGAAGACATCCGGCTACGGCCCGTGAATGAGTGCAGCCCGTGCCCTCACCGGCGGCGTTGCCGACCGCGCAAAGGACCCGCCGGTGAGGGCACCGGCGCCACGTCGTATCCCGTCACCGCGCACCCGATTTTGCCTCGAACGGTCCAGTAGCCTCGGCGGCACGCACGTCGTAAGCCGTCTCGCCCTCGGGTTTACGCATCGGTCGCGATGGCGTATACGATCGGCATGCGAATCGGTCGATCCCGCCCTGTTGTCGCGATGCTGGCGATGCTCGTCGCCCACCTTCCGCTCTCTCGTGCGGCCGGTGCAACCACGCAGCCGGCGAGCACGACGCAGCCTGCGCGAATCACCCGGACCGAAGCGATCGCCGCGATGCACACCCTCCCCGCTCCGATCAAGCGGGAGAGCGGTCCGACCGCGGTTGACAGTTCCACCCTGACAGGCAAGGTGATGGCCGGTTACCAGGGATGGTTCACCGCCGAAGGGGACGGCTCCGGGACGGCGTGGCAGCACTACCGCAAAGGCGGCTCATTCGGCCCGGGGCATGTCTGTATCGATCTCTGGCCCCACGTGACCGACCTGACTCCGGCCGAGCGATACGCGACGCCGTTCCGCACGGCCGATGGCTCGGCGGCGGAGGTCTTCAGTTCCCACAATCGGCGGACGGTGCTGCGGCATCTCCAGTGGATGCGCGACTACGGCATCGACGGGGCGTTCGTTCAGCGGTTCGCGGTCGCCACTGGCGACGGCGTCTCCTTTCATCATTGCAACACGGTCCTCGACAGCGTCCGCGAAGGGGCGAACCGGTACGGCCGAGCTTATGCGGTGATGTACGACCTGTCGGGGTTGCGGGCCGGGCACATGAAGGACGTGATGGAGGACTGGAAGCTCCTCCACGACCGCATGGGCATCGGCCGCGATGTGAACGATAAGGCCTACCTGCACCATCTCGGAAAACCGGTGGTCGCCGTCTGGGGCGTCGGCTTCGACGATAAGCGAGCGTATACGCTCGACGAATGCGCCGCGCTGGTAAGCTTTTTGAAGGACGACCCGACCTATGGCGGCAACGCCGTGATGCTCGGCGTGCCCACCGGCTGGCGGACGCTGGACCGGGACAGCATCCCCGATCCGGCGTTGCACGCGACGATATGCAAGGCGGACATCGTCAGCCCCTGGACGATCGGCCGCTACAACACTCCGGAGCGAGCCGCGGCCCACGCGCAGCAGGTCATCGAGCCTGACCTGAAATGGTGCGACGAACAAAAGCTGGCTTATCTCCCGGTCGTCTTCCCCGGCTTCAGTTGGCACAACCTCAAGCCCGAGTCCCGCTCCGACAGCATCCCGCGTCTGAAGGGACAGTTCCTGTGGCGGCAATGCGTCGAAGCCAAAAAGGCCGGCGCGCGGATGATCTACGTGGCGATGTTCGACGAAATGGACGAGGGGACCGCCATCTTCAAATGCACCAACAACCCCCCGGTCGGCGAAAGCACCTTCGTCACCCATCCCGACGTCCCAAACGACCACTACCTCTGGCTCACCGGCGCCGCCGCGAAGATGCTCCGGGGCGAGCTACCCGCCACCGATGAGATGCCGGCGCGATAAAAGATGAAAGGCAAGATGGACACAGATAAGAGGGGAAAGGAGGCGGCAGGGAGGGATGAAGAATCAAGAGTGATGAGTGGATCAGGAAAAGAGTTGATGGGAAACGGCGTTCAATACCGCGGTTTTTTCCTCGCGCACTTTTTCATCCTTCGCCCTTTTTCATCCGGCTCTCCGCCACATGTGCTGATCGTGGTGTACCAGGTCCTGGAGTCGGTGCGGGCGAAAGTTAGGTAACAATCGTCCCCCGATGAAATTGCGCTCCTGGATGGTCCCGCAGCCGACCGCAACCAGTTGGGGTGTCCGAGCCCTCGTCAGCGACTTTGGCGGAGAGCCTTTCATCCTTCGCCTTCATCCTCCTCCTTTCCCTTCCCATCTGTGTTCATCTTGTCTGCATCTGCGGCCAACCATCTTGCGTTTATTTCTTCTCCGCCAGCGTCTGGATCGTGATGTTGCGGAAGCGCACCTCCGACTTCGCGCCGCCGTGGATCTGCAGGCCGATGCGGCCGGTGAGGGGGATCTTTTCGTCGGGCTCGGTGTAGTCCACCGTCTGCTCGCCATTGAGGTAGAGGCGGATGCGCGGGCCTTCGCAGCGGACTTCGTAGACGTTCCAGTCGCCCAGCTTTTCGAGCCGGTTGATCAGGGCGGCCTCGGGCTTGCTCAGCGCCTTCTTCCGCCGCGATTCGTCGTAGACCGAGCCGGTATACCCAACACCAATGTCGGCCTGGTAGCCGATCATCTCGTACGCCGGCTTCTCCATCCGCTCGCTGCGGAATTGCACGCCGCTGTTGATGAACCCTTCGGTCCCCGTGAGCTTGTACTCAACGCGAAGGACAAAGTCCCCGTAGCGGCCCTCGGTGGCGAGGAAGGCGTTGTGCGCGTTCCCCTGCGTTGAGCCGCCGACGATCACGCCGTCTTCAACCCGCCAAATCTTCGGGTCCCCTTCCCAGCCCGCGAGCGTCTTCCCGTCGAACAAGCTTTGCCCGTGCGCCTCGGCCGACTGCGTCGTCGCCGGCGCCGATCCCAGCCTCGCCTGACCGAGCGGGCCCAGCATGGCGGCCGCCAGCGCGGCGACGACGAAGCGGGATCGTTTGAAGCGTTTCATGGCTGCTCCAGGAGATGGGTTGCGGGAATTGCTCCGACGTCCTGCTGAAGGCGACGCCGCAAAGACGAACTGAAGGTAAGTCGCAAAGTCCTTGCCGGCAAGTACGGCCCGCCTGGCGTGTTGTGGTCAAGCGAACGGGGCGGCTGGCACCGAAACTGTTGAGCTCCAGTAGGGTGGAGGTCCCGGCCACGTACGTCAGCGGTTCAATGACGGTGACACCGGAGCCGGCGGCCACGAGGTTGCTTGCGATGTGCGTGATGATCGCGAGCCCCCGCAGCCGCCGGCGGCGGGCGGCGGCTTGCTCTCCAGCGGCGGCCTTGCTAGCGTCTGTTTACGCGCCCGCGTAGCTCAGTTGGATAGAGCGGCGGTTTCCTTCGGTAAGAGGGCCGCCCACCGGAAACGGTGGGACGGGATGCGGTCAAATTCAGGGAAACCCCATCGCGTGACGGCGGGGGCAATCCTAAGCCAAGCCTGCCGGCGCTCCTCTTGAGGGAACGCCGGCTTGAAGGTGCAGAGACTTAACGGCCGCTGCCTAAACCGGTGCTCAGGGCGACCTTGGTCGCCACGGCCGCCGACACGGCAAAGAGAAAGTCCAGGGAGCGGCGAAAGTCGCACAAACCTGAAACCGCAGGTCACAGGTTCGAATCCTGTCGCGGGTAGTTCGGGCGCCTCGGGATTAATTTTCGCAACCTCTGCAACGATCGCACTTCGACCGCTCCGGTCAGGCCGCGGCCGGCTGCTCGAAGTGTGAGCGGGCGAGGAGGGCCTCGGCGGCCGCGGCGGGGGTGGGGCGGCCGAAGTAGTAGCCCTGGGCCATCTCACACTCCATGAATTGCAGCAGCATGATCTGATCGGCGGTTTCGATCCCCTCGGCGATCAGCGTCAGGCCCAGGTGCCGGGCGAGGCTGATGATCGCGTTGACCACGGCTGAGTAGTCCCTGCGATCGGTCAGGTTCTTGATGAAACTGCGATCCACCTTCACCGCCGTGAGCGGGAATCGGTGCAGCGAGCTAAGCGACGAATAGCCGGTGCCGAAGTCGTCCAGGTGCAGTTCCACGCCGAGGCCGCGCAGCTCCTTCAAGACTTCGATGGACGCATCCGGGTTGACCATCACCGCGCTTTCGGTGATCTCCAGCGCCAGGGATTTTGGACGGATGCCGCTCTGGCGGAGGATTTCGCGCAGGTCGCCGGCGAGGTTGGTTGTCGTCAACTGCCGGGCGGAAAGGTTCACGCTGATCGTCAAGTCGCGCCAGCGCGGGTACTTCGCCGTCCAGCACTGGAGCTGCCGGCACGCCTCCCGCAGGACCCATGCCCCGATCGGCACGATCAATCCGGTCTCTTCAGAGCAGGGGATGAAGCCGAGCGGTGGGATCATCCCGCGCTTGGGGTGCTGCCACCGAACCAGGGCCTCGAAGCCGACGATCTGGCCGCTTCCGAGTGACACGATCGGCTGGTAGTGAAGCAACAACTGGTTGCGCTTGACCGCTTGCCGCAGGTCGTGCTCGATCTCCAGGCGATCGATCACCGCGTCGTGCATGCCGCGATCGAAGATCGCGTACCGCGCCTTCCCGGCGGCCTTGGCGCTGTACATCGCGGTGTCGGCGTCCCGCAGGGCGTGCTCGGCGCGGGTGTATTTCAGGTCACTCGTGGTGATGCCGATGCTGGCGGTGCAATGGACGTCGGAATCGCCGAGTGAATAAGGGGCCGCCAGGGCCGCCAGCAGATCCGCGGCGAACGCTTCAGGATGGGCCGCGGCCGGGCCGTCCGTCAGAATGGTGAACTCGTCCCCGCCCAGCCGCGCGGCCAGCGCCTGCCCGACGACATCCCCGGCGCGCTTCAGAGCAGCCTCGAGCCGGGCAGCGATCTCCTTGAGCAACGCGTCCCCGGCCTCATGCCCGAGCGTGTCGTTGACGGACTTGAACCGATCGAAATCCAGGAAGAAGAGCGCGAATCGATAAGCGTCGTCACTGACGGCTCGCTGAACGGTGTCCGCCAGCCGCTTGATGAAAAGACCACGGTTCGCGAGGCCCGTGAGCCGATCGTGCCATGCCAGTTGGGTGAGTTCTATCGTCCGCTCTCGAACCATCTGTTCCAGCTCGGCGAGCTTCAGTCGAGCGGCCCGCCGCAGGGACCATTTTTCGCTCAGCGCCGTCGCCAGTTGGAGCACCTCCGCGGGGTCGAACGGCTTTTTCAGGATCACCAGCCGATCGGACAAGCCCAGCTTCGCGGAAACGTCGTCCCATGAGTAATCCGAGAACGCGCTACAGATCACCACCTGCAGTTCCGGGTCGGCCTCCCAGAGCCTCTGGATCGTGTGCAGGCCGTCCCACCCTGGAGGCATGCGCATGTCCACGAAGGCGACGGAGTAGTTCCGACCGGCCGCCATCGCTTCGGTCAGGCGTTTCAACCCCTCTTCTCCCTGAAGGGCGGAATCGATTTCAAAATGGAGCTTCGCCGCCTTCGCTGGGGCGTCCCCGAAGAGCTGGGCCTTGACGCTGGCCAGCTTCGGCGACGCCTCGGCAGGCGCGAGGATCTTTCTGAAATCCTGGTGGATCGCTTCGTTGTCATCGATCGTCAGGATTCGACGCGCGAAGGCCTCTAATGACATGACGCCTCCAAGGTTGCCGGCGCGAACGGGATCTCCAACGTGAAGACGGCGCCTTGGCCCGGTCCGGGACTAAACGCTCTAAGCGACCCACCCATCTCACCGGCCGCGTTGACGGCCCCATGAAGCCCAAAGCCGTGCCCCCCCTGCTTCGTGGTGAACCCGTGCGAAAAGATCTTCGTCAAGTGCCCGGGCGGAATCCCGACGCCGTTGTCGCCGACTTCGAACAGGATCGCGGCCGCCCCACCTTCCCGGGGGGCCAGGCGGACGCCGAGCGTCATCAGCCGTTCGCTGTTCTCATGAGCCTTCAGCGCGTGGCGGGCGTTGCTGATGAGGTTCACCAGGACTTGAAGCACCTTGTGCTCGTCCATCAGCGCACAGGGAACGGGCTCAAAGCGCCGGCGGATCTCGATGCCATGGCGCGGGGCGGCCGCCTCCAGCATCAGGGCCGTATCCATCAACCTGGCCGGATCGGTCGCCGTCCGCACCCCGTCATGCGATGCGGTGGATTGCTGGGCCGCCACGATCTGCTTGATATGTTCGATCCCGGCGACCATCTGCTTGACCTCGGCGAGCAGTTCTTCCTGTTCCGCGCCGAGGCAACCCGCGAGATCGCTGATGAAGTCAGGAACGAGCTTCCCGCGCATCGTCCGTGAGGAAACGGGCCAGGTCCGACTTCCGCTCCCGGAGCAAGCCACCGACTTTGATCAGGCTCGAAACTTCTGATCCGCGCAGCTTCTCGGTCACCACGCTGGCCGAGACATTGACGCTGTTCAGGACGTTCCCGACGTTATGGAGCACGGATGTGGCGATCTCCGCCATCCCCGCTTTTCGGGCCGCCTTGACCAGGGCACTCTGCGCCTCTTTCAGTTGCGCCGTGCGCTCCATGACGCGGCGTTCCTCGTTGTGATACGCCTCTTCGAGCAGCGCCCGCTGCGTGGCGATGCCGCGCATCTCGCGCACGCTTCGAACGCACGAGCCGACCAGGAAAATGTCCTCGAAGACCACCCAGGCCGAGTGCTCCAGCGTGCGCCAATTGCTGGCCGCCGTAACCCCGTACACCGATTGGGGAAGGAACATGCCGCGCAGCAGATGATCGGCGGCGACCACCGCCGTCGCGGTCATCAACACCCGCCAGTCCCGATAGAATGTCAAAAAGGCGAGCGAGCCGAACACATGGAAGTGCATCTCGATGCGGCCGTCGCCCAGGTGGATCAGCATGCCTGACATCAGCATCTGGCCGACGGCGATCGCATGCCGCGTCAGCGTCCGCCCGGGGTTGGCGAGCGCGAGGTAGACCGGAAGCGCGACGATCGTGCCGCCCAGCAGCAGCGCGACATAAACGTGCGGATGCGGATGGCCGTGGCCTCCGCTCCAGGTCAGCGGGGTTCTGCACAGTGTCAGGACGATCCCCGCCAACCATTCGAAAGCAAGCAGGCCGGCGAACAGGTGGTCGGTCCGCACCCAGTTCGATCGCTGGTGCTGCGCCAGCACTTCGTCGGACTGCTTCGCAATGCGCGGCTCGCGCATCTGAGTGTCTTCCGCTTGTACGTTCATTGAACGATCACCACGGCTCGCAGCCGTAGACCGGTGTTGTGCAGATCCGCGGCGGCAAATGGCTCAACAAATCCTCGATCCCCGCCGCCCCATCGTTCTCGCCGACCTGCGCGCGCGCGCCGCGTGATGCCGCCGCTGAATCGCAGCGTCCCGGCTTCGTCGTAATTACCCAGAGGACCGTCGTCACCGGGAGCGCCCACCGGGGAAATCTCTGCCGCCGGATACCGTTCCGGTCGGTATGTCCCTTCGGCGGGCGGTCACGATCGGGTGCGGCCATGCCTGGCATCTCCAGCCCGCTTTCAAAAGGTTTTCCGATCCCGATGTGTCGCCGCCGTTCCTATGTCGGGTGATTTGGAGCTGACCTGAATTCTGAATATCGGCCTCGAAGCCGCCTTAACGCGCTCGTAACCCGCCGCAAGGTCTTGTTCACCTCGCTCAGCTCGATCGATTGCGCGGAGGGATTTTGAGCCGCTCGATTTTTGCCATCCCATCAAACGGGATAGCCTGCCTACATTTCCCCGTGGCGAGACGAGAGGCCGGTCGGCTGCTCGGCTCGTGACGTCCGATAGCGGATCTGACATGGCTCAACTGTTCCATCCCGCCAGCAACGCCATCGCCCGCGCGACTTTGCTCGGGGGCGTGCTGCTCGTCGCGGGCGTGGGGTGGGGAGCGTTTGAGCTTCAGAAGACGCCTTACATCACCAACCAGAACATCGCGCGGGAGCAGCCGGTGCCGTTCAGTCACGAACACCATGTCGGGGGGCTGGGGATCGACTGCCGGTACTGCCATACGTCCGTGGAGGACTCGGGGTATGCGGGGCTGCCGCCCACGAAGACATGCATGACCTGCCATTCGCAAATCTGGACGAACACCGAAGTGCTGCGGCCGGTCCGGCAGAGCTGGGCGAACGATCAGCCGCTGGAGTGGAACCGCGTCCACAAGCTGCCGGACTTCGTCTACTTCAACCACAGCATTCATGTCGCCAAGGGCGTAAGCTGCGCGACGTGCCACGGGCAGGTGGATCGGATGCCCCTCACCTGGCAGGCGACGTCGCTTACCATGGGCTGGTGCCTCGATTGCCATCGCGCGCCGCAGAAATACCTGCGGCCGCGGGATCAGGTGTTCAACATGAGCTACGACGTCGCCCGTGATTCGGGGCGGCCGGAGAAGACCCAGGCCGCGCTTGGGCCGGCACTCGTCGAGGAATATCACATTCGAACGGCGCAACTGACGAACTGTTCCATCTGCCATCGTTAATCGGCCGCCTTGGCGGCGCACGCCACAAGGCCGGGTGTGAACGAGACGCGCATGACGCTAAACGGTGCCCAACAACCTGACGGACGCGCCCGACCCCAGTGGCGATCGCTGGATGAGCTGGCTGGTGATCCGGCGTTCCGCGCCGCCGTGGAGCGCGAGTTCCCGCCGGCGGCATCGGAATGGGGGGACGGCCCGAGCCGCCGCAACTTCCTCAAGCTGATGGGCGCGTCGCTTGCGCTGGCCGGTCTGACAACGGCCGCGGGAGGGTGCAAGCCGAAGACGGATGAGAAGATCGTCTCGTACGTTCAGCAGCCGGAGGCTGTCGTGCCGGGGCGGCCGCTGTTTTTCGCCTCGGCTTTTACGATGGGCGGACTGGGGCGAGGCGTAATCGTCGAGCAGCACGAGGGGCGGCCGACCAAGATCGAAGGGAACCCGGATCATCCCGCCAGCCGTGGGGCCGCGGATGTCTTTACGCAGGCGTCGCTGTTATCGCTCTACGACCCGGATCGATCGCAAGTGGTCCAGCGCGAGGCGGATGTCAGCGGCTGGGGCGAATTCGTGAAAGAGATTCGCGCCTTCTTCGGGCCGGACCGGCCCGCCGAGGCCAAGCGGGTCCGAATCCTGACCGAATCGATCAGCTCGCCGACAGCCGCCGCCCAGATCCGCGGGCTGCTGGACGTGATACCGGGCGCTCGGTGGCACACGTTCGACCCGGTTTCGCGGGCCAACACACACGCGGCCGCCGGGCAGGCATTCGGGCAGGACCTGTCGCCGATTTATGACCTCACGAAGGCCGATGTCGTGGTTTCGCTGGATTCCAACTTTCTCTTCGACGAGCCGGGTAGCGTCCGGTACGCGCGGGACTTTATCGATCGCCGGCGCGTGCGGCAGGCGGGGCCGGCGATGGCCAATCGGCTCTACGTCGTCGAAAGCACACCGAGCATCACCGGGGCGACAGCCGACCATTGCCTTCGCGCGCCGCCGGCCGAGGTGGCGGCGCTCGCCGTGCGGCTTCATGAGATGATCACCGGCTCGCACCCGCGGACGCGGCCGATCCCGGCGGCCACGCCGTCGGACCTTGTGTCGGTGATCGCCGCCGAGTTACTGGCGCATCGCGGCCGCGGGCTGGTCATCGCCGGCGAATATCAGCCGGTTGAGGTGCATCTGCTCGCGCACGCGATGAACGCCGCGCTCGGGAACCTCGGGCAGACGGTGCGGCTGATCCCTCGTGTCGAGCAAAACCCGATCTCGCCCGAGACGTCGCTGGAAGCGTTGGCGGCCGCCGTGAAATCGGGTGAAGTCGATCTATTGGTCATCGCCGGGGCAAACCCGGCCTACGCATCGCCAGCGGATCTGGGTTTCGCCGACGTGCTTCGCGACTTCTCCAGCGCGGCCGAAGTGGGCACGGATGCGCCGACCACGCCGCCCCGGTTCGCCATCCACCTGGGCCCTTACGCGGATGAGACGGCCCGGCTATGCCGCTGGCATATCCCCGAAAGCGCATTACCTGGAGATGTGGAGCGACGTCAGAGCATTCGACGGAACGGCTTCAATCGTGCAGCCGCTGATCGCCCCGCTGTACCAGGGGCGGTCGATTCACGAGTTCCTCTCAACCCTGCACCGCGCGGCCACAGGGGCCGACGCCGGGCCGGTGCCGACCACCGCGCCCACGCCAGCGCCAACATCGGCACCGACGAGCGGACCGTCGAACGTTGTCACGACAAATGCCAGTTACGAGCTGGTGCGAGGCACCTGGCGCCAATGGCTTGCAGGCCATGGCGGCGGCGATTTTGAGGCGTTCTGGAACAAATCGCTCGAAGTTGGGGTGATCCAAGGCACCGAGGCCGCGCCGGCCGACGTGGCATTCAAGCCCGAAGCGGTTGCGGGTGCGGCGGCGACGCGGGCGGCGGCGAACCTGGACGGGGCGCCGGGCTTACGCTCATCTATCGGCCCGACCCCAGCCTCTGGGACGGTCGTTTCGCCAATAACGCCTGGTTGCAGGAGCTTCCCAAGCAACTCACCAAACTGACGTGGGGCAATGCGCTTTTCATCAGCCCGAAGATGGCGGCCGACCTCAAGCTCTCCGTTGACGACAGCCCTGACCCTTCGGAAGAAAACACGCGGATGGCCCAGGTCGAGGTTGGCGGCCGCTCGCTGCTGGCACCGGTCTGGGCTCTGCCGGGGCAGCCCGAAGGGTGCGTTACCCTCCACCTAGGGCATGGGCGCTCGGCGGCCGGCCGTTGGCAATTCGCACGGCGTCAACGCCTATGCGCTGCGGGCACGCTCGGCGCCATGGCACGCTGGCGGCGTGAAGCTGACGTTGACCGAGGAGCGCTATCGCCTCGCGGTGACGCAGTCGCATCAGGTCATCAGCACCGGCGAAAATGAGGAGCGCGGCCTGGTGAAAGTCATGACCGTGGGCGAGGCGCGGGCGGCCGCCTCCGCGCTGGAGAAGGGGACGGCGGCGGACAAGGATAGGAAGGCTGGCCGAGGCGTGCCTCTGCCGGTGTTGCCCGACGACCCGCGCGGCTCGGACGGGACGTCCCTCTATCCGGAGCAGCCGGACCATCGCGGCGGCCACGTCGCCGATTTCGCGGCATGGGCCATGGTGATCGACCAGACGGCCTGCATCGGGTGCAACGCCTGCGTGGTGGCGTGCCAGGCCGAGAACAACATCTCGGTCGTCGGGTACGAAGAGGTCATCCGCCAGCGGGAGATGCACTGGATCCGGATCGACACCTATTTCGAAGGCGAGGCCGCCGCGCCCCAGCGGACGCTGTTCCAGCCTGTCCCCTGCATGCACTGCGAGAAAGCGCCGTGCGAAGTGGTTTGCCCCGTCGGGGCGACCACCCACAGCAAGGAGGGGCTGAACGAGATGACCTACAACCGGTGCGTGGGCACCCGCTACTGCTCGAACAACTGCCCGTACAAAGTGCGACGGTTCAACTTCCTGCAGTATGCGGACACCACGACGCCGGTCCTGATGATGGCCCATAACCCCGAGGTGACCGTCCGGAACCGGGGCGTGATGGAAAAGTGTACGTACTGCGTACAGCGGATCAGCCGCGCCCGCATCGAATCGAAGAAGTACGAAGTGCGGGCGACTGATGCCCAGCGAAGCGCGAATAAAGGCGCGAGCCTCGGCCCGGACGCCGCGGCCGAGATCGCACAAGACGCCCGGAAGATCCTCGGATCGGTCGAGACGGCGTGCGCCCAGTCGTGCCCGACCCGCGCTATCACGTTCGGCAATATGGCCGACCCGGAATCTGAGGTGTACCGCCTCAAGCAGGAACGGGCGACGCACCACGCCCTTCTTGAGGAGTTGGGGACGCGGCCGCGAACGACCTACCTGGCGCGGGTCTACAACCCCGGGGACGCCGTTTTGGCGACCGAGCCAAGGAGTGCGTCATGACGGCGCCGTCGCCACTGGCCGCACCGGGTAGCGCGCGCTCCGGCCGCGATGGCGCCAGCGGTGCGCGGGACGCGACCTCGCTCCCGTTCCTCGCCGGCGAGCATACGTACCGCTCGGTGACGGACCGGATCAGCCGCATCGTCCTGACGCGGCGGACGCCGACTTTCTGGGTCGTCGGCTTCGGTGTCGGGGCGGCCGGGGTCGGGATGTTCATGACGGCCGTTTTCTGGCTGCTCTTCAAGGGCGTCGGCGTCTGGGGGATCGATCGGCCTGTGATGTGGGGGTTCGCCATTGTCAACTTCGTCTGGTGGGTCGGGATCGGGCACGCGGGCACACTGATCTCGGCCATCCTGCTCCTGCTTCGCCAGGATTGGCGGACAAGCATCAACCGCTTCGCCGAAGCGATGACCCTCTTCGCCGTCGCCTGCGCCGGGATGTTCCCACTCCTGCACCTCGGCCGGATCTGGCTCTTCTACTGGCTGACCCCCTACCCGAACACGATGGGCCTCTGGCCGCAATGGCGCAGCCCGCTGGTGTGGGACGTCTTCGCCGTCGGGACGTACGCGACGGTGTCGCTGTTGTTCTGGTACGTGGGATTGATCCCGGATTTGGCGACGCTTCGCGATCGGGCGGAGAACCGGGCGGCCGCTCTCGTGTATGGCATTTTCGCGCTCGGATGGCGCGGCTCGGCGCGGCACTGGCAGCGGTATCAGGCGGCATACATCCTGCTGGCAGGGCTGGCGACGCCGCTGGTCGTGTCGGTGCATACCGTCGTCAGCTTCGACTTCACGATCGGCATCGTCCCCGGCTGGCACTCGACGATCTTCCCTCCCTACTTCGTGGCGGGAGCGATTTTGTCTGGTTTCGCCATGGTGCTGACGCTGGCGATCCCGATGCGGCTGTTCTATGGCTTGCAGGAATTCATCACGATGCGCCACCTTAACGCCATGGCGCTGCTCATGCTGACGACGGGGAGCATCGTCGGCTACGGCTACATGATGGAGATCTTCATGGGGTGGTACAGCGGCAACGCGTTCGAACAGGCGATCCATCTGCACACCCGGATCGACGGGCCCAAGGCGTGGGCGTTCTGGGTGCTGATGTTCTGCAACATCTTCTGCGTGCAACTCCTTTGGATCGGCCCGATCCGCCGGAGCGTCGCCGCGCTGTTCGCGCTCTCGCTGATCGTCAATTGCGGCATGTGGCTGGAACGGTACGTCATTGTCGTCACCAGCCTGCATCGCGATTTCCTCCCCAGCAGTTGGGGGATGTACGCCGGGACCAAGTGGGACTGGATGACCTTTATCGGTACGCTCGGGGTCTTCCTGTTCCTCTTCCTGCTCTTTCTCCGCCTGCTGCCGGCGATCTCAATCGCCGAGATGCGGGAGTTGGCTCATAACACGATGGGCTCGAAGCGGGCGAGCACCGATTCGGCGGCGATCGACGAGGCGGCCGCCCGCTAGGCCCAACGAGGCGACCCGGCCTGTTCCGTTACAGGGTGACCCGGACGCCGCGTCTGGGCCGCCCGGTTCGAGCCCGGCCGCGGCGATTTAACCGAAAGCTTTGCAGTGCCATGACCTCCGCTTCGCCCGCACAATCTCACTTGACGCCGTCGGATCTCTACGGCCTTCTGGCGGAGTTCGATCGCGAGGAGTCGCTTATCGCGGCGGCCCATCGGATCCATGCCGCCGGCTACCGGCGTGTGGACGCCTATACGCCCTTCCCGGTTCACGGGCTGGCGGAGGCGATCGGCACGCGGCCAACGTTCGTGCCATTGATCGTGCTGATCGGCGGCCTCCTCGGCGGGCTGACCGGCTTCTTCATGCAGTGGTACACCGCCGTGGTGGACTACCCGATCAACGTCGGCGGCCGCCCCTACAACAGTTGGCCGGCGTTCATCCCGATCACCTTCGAGCTCACCATCCTCGGCGCTTCTCTCACCGCGGTATTCGGAATGCTGCTCCTGAACCGGCTGCCGCAGCCGTACCACCCGGTGTTTAACGTGAAGCGCTTCGCCCGGGCGTCGCGCGATGGGTTTTTCCTCTGCGTCGAGAGTGCGGACCCTCGGTTCGACCTGGCCGCCACCCGCCGCGAGCTTGAGTCGGCCGATGCATTGATCGTTCACGAGGTGCCGAGGTAACGGCAAGCCGAGTATGGGACCGTCTCGTTCGCACATTCTCATGGCATTCGCCGCCCGTCGCGGCCGCCAGTCCGGCGCGCTCGTGATTGCCTTCGGTCTTTTGGCGGCCGGCTGCGACCTGCAGGACCGCGACATGTACAACCAGCCCAAGCACAAACCGCAGGATGCCAGTTCTTTCTATGTTGACGGCGCCTCGGCGCGGCCGCTCGTGCCTGGGACAGTCGCACGGAGTGTCGCGCCGGCGGACAGGTCGGGCCAGGGTGTGCCGGCCGCCATGATGCCCGGCGCTTCGGGCGGCTTCCCGGATGATTTCCCAACCTCGGGCGCGGCGCTGGAGCGGCGAATCCGTCGCGGCCAGGAGCGTTACAACATCTATTGCGCAGTCTGTCATGGGTATTCCGGCCACGGCGACGGCATGATCGTCCAGAGGGGGTTCACCGCGCCGCCCGCGTTCATTCCGATCGCGGAAGATGCGAGGCGAAGTCGCCCCCGGTATGACCGCGAAGTCTTCCTTCAGTCCGCGCCCCCGTCGCACTACTTCGACGTGATTTCGAACGGCCTGGGGGCGATGTACGGCTATGGCGACCGCGTCGCGCCGGAGGATCGGTGGGCGATTGTCGTCTACGTGAAGGCTCTTCAGGCGGCACAGCCGCCGGGCAAAATCGAGCCGTCGGCGATGCCGCCGACCGGGAGCGCCGTCCGGACCGGAAGCTAGAGAAGCTGAAGAACTGGCCCGTTGCGGGCTTGGCGCCGCGGCCGACCCTAAATGAACGTCGCTATGTCTGATCGCCCCTTTGCAACCTCGCCCCCTGACACCGGCCCGCTGGCCGACGCCGCGCTCGCCCGCGCCGGCCTGATCGCGTTGGTGATTGGCGCCGTGTGCTTCGTCATCTGCGCGGCGACCGCTTTCTTCACGCCGCTGCATTTCTTTCCCGCGTACCTGATGGCGTTTGTCCTCTGGTTCGGTGTCAGCGCCGGGTGCCTGGCGATCCTGATGCTGCACAATCTCGTCGGCGGCCGCTGGGGTTGGGCGATCCGGCCCCTCGCCGAATGCGGGGCGCACGGCATCGGCTTGATGGGGCTGTTGTTCGTACCGCTGCTCTTCGGCCTTCACGTCAATTATCCCTGGGCTCGGCCGGCGGAAGTTGAAGGCGACGCCGTGCTGACGCATCAGGCGAAGTGGATGAACCCGACGCGGTTCACGCTCTTTTCGATCGGGTATTTCGTCGTTCTGGGCCTCCTGGCGGCCCTTCTGGGCCGGCGTCGCCTGACGGGCGATCAAGCCCCGCTCGACCATCGCGGGATTGAGCTTCGGGCGAAGGCGATCAGCGGGCCGGGGATGCTGATTTACGGCGTGGTTGTCTCGCTCGCGGCGATCGACTGGGTGATGAGCCTGGAACCGCGCTGGTACTCGACGATCTTCGGGCTGCTGTTCATTGTCGGGCAGGGGTTGTCGGCTTTTGCGGTCCTGACGATGGCTCTGTGGGCGCTTTCACGTTGGGTAGCGGCCGCCAACCTGACGCCGCCGGAGCGGCCCGGCCCGCTCGAGCCAGGGCGTGCCCCGCCGACGGCGGCCGAGGCGCGGGCGGGCGTGCGCGTTGTCGCCTCCGACTTCCAGGACCTGGGGAACCTCCTGCTCACCTTCACGATCCTGTGGGCCTATATGGCCTTCTCTCAGTTCCTGATCATCTGGTCCGGGAACCTGCCGGATGAGGCGGTCTATTACGTCCCCCGGCTGCGCGAAGGATGGGAGTACATTGCCCTTGGGCTGGTCGTGCTGCATTGGGGGTTGCCGTTCGCCGCGTTGCTCTCCCGGGCACTCAAACGCCGCGGCGGCTGGCTGGCGACGCTGGCGGTGTTCATCCTGGTGATGCGGCAGGTCGATCTGTTCTGGGTCATCTTCCCCAGCACGGGGAAGCGCGGCGGCGTGTCGCCCACCCTCTGGCACAGCCTCACGAACTTCGCGAACTACCTCGCGCCGCTGGGGATCGGCGGCCTGTGGGTCGCATTCTTCATCTGGCAGCTTCGATCCCTCATCAGACGGGGCGTGCCGCTGTTGCCCGATCCGCCGCCGGCCACGCGGCACGGCGGCAGCCACGCGGACGGCGCCCCGGCCCCTGAAGGCCCGCGTTGGAGCGTGGCGAACGGAGGGGGCCGATGAACCCTACCAGATCAACCCAGGCCGGCCAGTTCGGCGTCACGGTCAGTGCCGCGGGCGCCGAGGAAGTGGCTCGCGGCCACGAGTTCCGCGACGTCCGCATCAGGAGTTTCGTCTGGTTCGCCACGTGCTTTGTCGTCGCGATCGCCGTCATCCACCTTGTCGTCTGGTTCGGGATGAGGGAGATGGAGGATCGGGCGACGGAGAGAGACGCCGCCCGCTCCGGGCCGTCCATTTGGAAAGCGCGGCCACTGGCGGCCGAGCCGCGGCTTCAACCCTCCCGCGGCCACGAAAGCACCGACTGGTCCGACCTCCAGGCTTTGAAAGCCGCCCAATACAACTCTCTGGAGCGCGCCGGTTTCGCGGTGGACCGCCGGACCGGAGCCTCTGAGATACCCCAAGACGCCTTACGGCGGGTCGGCGCGACCATTGCCGCTTCGACCCAAGCCAGTCCGTCAACTCACTCAGGCGGAGGGATGCCGTGAAACTCCGCGAACGACTGAGGTCGAGCCGGAGGCCCGTCGCGACGGTGCGCGGTATCGCGATGGCGCTGGCCTGTCTCGCGTTCTCGGCCTCCGCCGCGCGGACAGCTTTCGCCGGCGCGGCGACGCCGTTCGCAAGCGAACCGGTCGTCGTCGGCAAGCCGCCCATCCTGGCCGATGTCGGCATCACCCAGAAGATGGGTGCGAAGCTGCCGGGGGAGCTGGTCTTTACCGATGAATCCGGCAGGGAGGTTCGCCTTGGCGACTATCTCGGCCACGGCCGCCCGGTCATCCTTACGCTGGTCTACTACCGCTGCCCGATGCTGTGCACGCTGGTGCTCAACGAACTCCTGCGGACGGTAAAGGCGATCGGCCTGGATATCGGGCAGGGGTACGACGTCATCACCGTCAGCTTCGACCCGTCCGAAACGCCCGCCCTGGCCGCCGAGAAAAAGGCGACGTACCTCGCCTCATATTCGCGTCCGGGGGCTGAACTGGGGTGGCACTTCCTGACCGGCACGTCCCCGTCGATCACCAAATTGACGGAGACCGTCGGGTTCCACTACGCCTGGGATGCGGCGAACAAGCAGTTCATTCATTCGAGCGGGCTGATCATCCTGACGCCGGAGGGGAAAGTTTCGCGATACTTCTTCGGGGTGGACTATGCGCCGCGCGACATCAAGTTCGCCCTGATGGAGGCCTCGGGCGGCCGCACGGCGACGAAGACCGAGCAGGCGGTCCTCTACTGCTTCAAGTATGACCCGCACTCCGGGAAATACACGCTCGTGGTCACCAATATCATTCGAGTGGCCGGGTTGCTGACGGTCCTTGCGTTGGGGTCGTTCATCTTTCTCAACATTCGGCGCGATCGTCGCGCAGGCGGCCTCATCCGATGATCAGCCGCGACTTCAAGCTCTTGCCCGACAGCGCCTCGACCCTCGCCGGCCGCGTCGATCATCTCTATTTTTTCCTCTGCGCCGTCACGGTCTTCTTCACGACGCTGGTCTTCGTTCTGGTCGTCTATTTCTCGCTCCGGTATCGCCGCACCTCCGAAGAGCCCCCCGAGGCGACCCGTAGCGACATTCGGCTTGAAGTCGCATGGACTGTCATTCCACTGTTGATCACGCTCGTAATGTTCGGCTGGGGGGCGCGGCTCTTTTTCTTTGAGACGCATGCGCCGGAAAGCGCGAGCGAGATCAACATCGTCGCCAAGCAGTGGATGTGGAAAGCCCAGCATTCCGACGGCCGCCGCGAGATCAACGAGCTGACGGTCCCCGTCGGTAAGCCGGTCAAGCTGGTGATGACCAGCCAGGATGCGATTCATTCGTTCTACGTCCCCGCCTTCCGCACCAAGCAGGATGTGGTTCCGGGGCGCTATAGCTTCGAGTGGTTCCAAGCCACGCGGCCGGGCGACTATCACCTGTTCTGCGCCGAGTATTGCGGCGCACAGCACTCCGGGATGATCGGCGTCGTCCACGTCAAAACGCAGGCGGATTATCAGGCGTGGTTGCAGGCGACGCCTCCATCGGAGACGCCGCCGGCGGTTGCCGGCTGGGAACTTTTCACCAAGGCGTATGGGTGTGCCCAATGCCATGCGGCGCACGGCCCGTCCCTGGCGGGGTTATACGGCAGCCGCGACCACAAGGTGCGCGTTGGCGATCGGGAAGAGGTGATCCCGCTCGTGCAGGAGGATTACATCCGCGAGTCAATCCTTTATCCGCGCGCAAGATCGCGGTCCGCGCCGACGGGCAGCCCTACCCGTCGGACCTGATGCCCAGCTTCCAGGGCCAACTGAACGAAGACCAGCTTCTGGGCCTGATCGCGTACATCAAGTCGATCGGCGTTGGGGCGGCCCGCGGGATCGACGGGCGGGAGATGGATCCGGGGGTCAAGATGCAGGAATTTAACCCCCCGCCCGCGGATTATTCGAGCACGAACTCGGACCCAAGGAAGCGATAGGCCCTGGCCGGATCAGCGGCCCGTCGGCGGGTTGAACGGCCTGCCGGCCGCGTTGAAGGATCACGCTATGACAACCGCCGCCTATCTTCCCGCCCTCCACGACCGGCCGACCTACCTCAACCGCGGGTATGACATTCGCAGTTGGCTGCTGACGCTCGACCACAAGCGGATCGCGATCCTTTACATGATCTCGATCACTGTTTTCTTCCTGATTGGCGGGGCGGCCGCCACGCTGATGCGTCTGGAACTGATGACGCCTCAGGGCGACCTGGTGAAGGCGGAAACCTACAACCGCCTTTTCACCGCGCATGGCGTAATCATGGTCTTTTTCTTCCTGATCCCGTCGATCCCGACGACGCTGGGGAACTTCCTCGTCCCGCTCATGATCGGCGCCCGCGACCTCGCCTTCCCGCGGCTGAACCTGGCGAGCTGGTACTTTCTGATGGCCGGCGCCGCCCTCGCGATGTTCGCCCTGCTGGAAGGGGGCGTCGATACGGGATGGACGTTTTACACCCCCTACAGCAGCGTCTACTCCAATTCTTGGGTCTCGGCGACGGTGATCGGCATCTTCCTGGCCGGGTTCTCGTCGATCTTCACGGGGCTGAACTTCATCGTGACGGTCCACACGATGCGCGCTCCGGGGATGACCTGGTCGCGCCTGCCGCTGTTCATCTGGTCGATGTACGCCACGAGCGTCATCATGGTGCTCGGAACGCCGGTGCTGGCGATCACGCTGATCCTGGTGGCCGTCGATCGCGTCTTTCATGTCGGGATTTTCGACGCCGCCAACGGGGGCGACCCGATCCTCTTTCAGCACCTCTTCTGGTTCTACAGCCACCCCGCCGTTTACATCATGCTGCTGCCGGGGATGGCGGTGATCAGCGAGTTGATCGCATGCTTCGCCCGAAAGCGAATCTTCGGCTACACCGCCGTCGCCTGGGCGAGCGTCACGATCGCGATCCTCTCTTTCCTGGTCTGGGGGCACCACATGTTCGTCAGCGGGCAGAGCGTCTACGCGAGCCTGATCTTCTCGTTTTTAAGCTTCCTGGTCGCAGTGCCGTCGGCAATCAAAGTTTTCAACTGGACCGCCACGCTCTACAAGGGATCAATCGCGCTGCAAACGCCGATGCTCTACGCCCTCGGCTTCATCGGCCTCTTTACGCTTGGCGGGCTGACGGGGCTCTTTCTCGCGTCGCTCGCCATCGATATCCACGTGACCGACACGTACTTCGTTATCGCCCATTTTCATTACATTATGGTCGGCGGGACGATCATGGCCTACATGGGGGGCATCCACTTCTGGTGGCCGAAGATGACCGGGCGCATGTACCCCGAAGCGATGGGGAAAGTCTCGGCGTGGCTCATCTTCCTCGGGTTCAACTTGACGTTCTTTCCGCAGTTCATCCTCGGGTACCTCGGCATGCCCCGCCGTTACTACGCCTACGCCGCCGAGTTCCAGACGCTTAACGTGATGAGCTCCGCCGGCGCGTCGATCCTTGCGGTGGGCTACCTGCTCCCGCTCGGCTACCTGCTCTGGTCTCTCAAGTACGGCGCGATCGCCGGCCCGAACCCATGGGGCGCCGCCGGCCTGGAATGGGGGACCGCCTCTCCCCCGCCAACCGAGAATTTCAAAAAGACGCCTATCATCACCCAGGAGGCCTACGCTTACGCCGCCGGCCAGTCGAAACAGGCGGATGCCGTCGTCGGGTAGTGGTCCGTTCCAGGCAAGCCCGCGGGTGCGCGGCGATGCCATCCGAAGTGCCGCCAGTGCCCTCACCGGCAGGCCTTTTGTTCGGTCGGCGACACCGCCGGTGAGGGCACCGGCGGCACGGTGATTCGCAAGCGTACCCGCTGTTTTAGAGGGAGCGGCCCACTCGGCTCATCAACTGAAGACTGCGCGCCGCGTTGAACGTTCTGCCGTCGGAGACGTGATGACCCAGGTGACTCAACCCATTCCCTATTCCCCGGCGAAGGCGCCCGGCCCCGACGACGATTCTCCCCACACATTTTTCGACGCCGATTCGTTCCCCGCCCATCAGTTCGACGATGTCGCCCAGCAGCGCGAGACGGCGACGCTGGGCATGTGGTGCTTTCTGGCGACCGAGGTCCTCCTGTTCAGCGGAGCGTTCCTCGCCTTCTTTGTCTATCGCAGCGCCTACGCGGCCGAGTTCGAGTTCGGCGCGCGGAAGCTGTCGATCGCTTACGGGTCCCTCAACACGGCCGTCCTGTTGGGGAGCAGCCTGACGGTCGCCCTGGCGGTTCGCGCCGCCCAGACGGGCGGCTTTCGTCACGCGGCCGCCATGCTCGGAGTCTCGGTGCTGCTCGGTCTCGCGTTCCTCGGCGTTAAGGCCCGGGAATACTCGCTCGACTACGAGGAAGGGCTGATTCCGTGGGTGGGATGGGGTCATCCGACCTCTCCGCAAGCCGCCTCCGATATGGCGGCCGACCCGATCGTGCAATCCCACGGCGGCGCCTACCCGAAGCCGCTTCGGCTTTTCTTCTACCTCTACTTTGTGATGACCGGAATGCACGCCGTCCATATGCTCGCCGGCATCGGTGTGCTGTCGGCGGTCGCCGTGGCGGCTTATCGCGGCCGCTACAAGCCCGGCCAGTACGGGATGATCGAAATCTCCGGCCTCTACTGGCACTTTGTGGACATCGTCTGGGTGTTCCTATTCCCGACGCTCTATCTGCTGAGGCACGTCGGATGACTGGGAATCGCATGAAGATCGGTACGGAAAAGGTCGTCGCCCTTCATTCTGCCCGCGCACCGAGGAGGGTCCCATGATGTCAGGCAGTGCCGCAAGCACGCATACATCTTCCTCCACTCCCGAAGCGCACGGGCATGTCGCCCCGCTGCGCGAGTACCTGATCGTGTTCGCGGTCCTGATGGCGCTGCTTGCGGCGACGGTCGGCGCGGCGCTGATCGACTTCGGGCGTTGGGGGGTTTTCCTCGCCTATTCGATCGCGGTGGCGAAGGGCCTGCTGATCGTGACGTACTTCATGCACTTGAAAGGGGCCACCAAGCTGACCTGGGTCTTCGCGGCCGCCCCGTTCCTGTGGGTCACCATCCTGCTCGTCTACACCTTCAACGACTACCGGGCACGGAAGCTGTACGACACGGCCGAGCCGATGACCCATCTGCTCGACCCGCGGCCGCGCCCTGGATTGCCAGGCGGCGGCGATGTCCCGTCCCATTGAGGCTCCATCGCACCGGTATCAACATGGCATGTCCCACTCGACGTCCCGGGTGCTCTACCGCTATCCTCTCGTCGGACTGAAGCGCCCCCTCCATTGGCGCAGGATCGACCAGGTGCTCCCGTTATGGCCGAGGCATTCATCGTTACCCTTGAGCGTGAACTCCCCGAGGCGATGGCGGTCTACGTGAAGGGGAAGACGGGCAAGGCCTTATTTCGGGAGTCGGATCGGATCGACTCGGCCGCCCGGCGCCGCAGCGTCACGCAGATGACGGGCTTCCTGTCGGAGAACCCGACCGCCCTGATCGCCCAGATGACCGAAGAGGGGTTCGACCCCGCGAAGATCCGCGTCCCGGCCGAACAATGGTTCCCCGCGTCGGAGGGTCTCAAGAGCGTTCGCGCCCTGCTGGATCACGTCAACGCGAACTTGAACGACTTCAAGCAGCCGAACCCGATTCTCCGCGATCTTCGGGCCGTCGAAGCGCTCCTCACCGAGGCGGCGGCCGCTGACGTTCAGTTCCACCTCACGCGCACCGTGCTGTAGCCTGACTTCCATCGCTTACTTTTTTGGCCCCAACCGCTCTGCTGCATAAAGAGAGCGCGTCCGGCCATCGAGATCACTCCGCGCCAGGGTAGGGCCACTTTCGCGTAACCAGCACTCTTGCGTTCACTTATGCGCGATCGACATCCAAGGCAGCCCAGAATTTCCGAGGTGGCACCCTATTCGCTAAAGGCTAGGCGTTCGCGTCGGTGAGATTGAAGCGGATAGACAGCGGTAGTGTTGAGGAAACTTCAGAGCGCGGTTGGTTCCCACGGCAAGCACCGCCTGCGGGCGGTCCGCAGGCGGTGCGTTGTCCGGGGCGAATCAGCCAGGTCATCGGGAGAGACAGGACAGAGCTCTGTCCGCCAGTACAACAAGCGATCCTGGCCCGATAGATATCGGCCAGCGTCGCGATAAGCCTCGTTTCCTCCTCCGCCAACCGCACACCCTCCCTCCGGTGTGCGGTTTTTTATTTGGCGTGGGATTCGCGCGCGTCTCCATCGGTCGAGATCGAGATTGGGAGCCACGGACTGCAGGGATGACCCGGAGGAAGACGCATCCGCATCCACCCTGCGCCTGATCAGTGCCTTCCGTGTTCTCCGTGGCTCTTGCTTCCCTTGATCCGTTCGGCGATCGGCGGCCTACAGCCCGCTCTCGTTCACCACCACGCCGTGGGCCTTGAGCGTGTCGACCTGCACCAGCTTCGCCTCGTCGGCGTCCTTCACGTTGTCGCTGTGGCAGACCGCCTTCTTCCCCTTGTGGGCGAGCTTGTGGATTTCATCCGGCGAAAGAACGCCGCGCTGCTTCAGGATGTCGGCGCCTGGCGCGCTGACGCCGGGGCTGGCGACGGCCTTCTTCGCCGGCTGGGCCGCCTCGTCCTTGCCGCTGTAGAAATCGGTGATTTCCTTGCTGATGCGGACGCTGCACCAGTCGTGGCCGCACATGGCGCAGAAGTCGGTGTCGACCTCCAGGTCCTCGTCGTGGTACGCGCGGGCGAGGTCCGGGTCGAACGAGAGGTCGAAGTGCCGCTGCCAGTTGAGGGCGGCGCGGGCCTTGGTCAGCTCGTCGTCGCGGTCGCGGGAGCCGGGGATGCCCAGGGCCACGTCGGCGGCGTGGGCGGCGATCTTGTAGGCGACGCACCCCTGCTTCACGTCGTCCTTCTTCGGCAGGCCCAGGTGCTCCTTGGGCGTCACGTAGCAGAGCATGCTGGCCCCGTGATACCCGGCGGCCGTGGCGCCGATGCAACTGGTGATGTGGTCGTACCCGGGGAAGATGTCCGTCACCAGCGGCCCCAGGACGTAGAACGGCGCCCCGTGGCAGAGCTTGCGCTGGAGCTTCATGTTGTATTCGATCTGGTCGAACGGCACGTGCCCCGGCCCTTCGACCATGACCTGCACGCCCTTGGCCCAGGCGCGCTCGGTCAGTTCGCCGAGCGTCGCCAGCTCGCGGAGCTGGGCCTCGTCGGAGGCGTCGGCCAGCCCGCCGGGCCGCAGGCCGTCGCCGAGGCTGAAGCTGACGTCGTACTCCCGCATGATGTCGCAGATGTCGTCGAAGATCTCGTACATCGGGTTCTGCTTGTTGTGGGTGATCATCCACTTGGCCAGCAGCGACCCGCCGCGCGACACGATCCCGATCAGCCGCTTGCGAACGATACGGCAGATGCTCGCGCAGCACCCCGGCGTGGATCGTGAAGTAATCGACGCCCTGCTTCGCCTGCTTTTCCAGCTCCTTGAGGATGATGTCGTAGGTGCAGGTCCTCGATCGCTGCGGCCGATGATCATCGAATAGATCGGCACGGTGCCGATCGGGACGGTGCTGATTGCGGATGATCGCCTCGCGGCACTGCGTCCAGGTCGCCGCCGGTCGAGAGGTCCATGACGGTGTCGGCCCCCCACCGCTCGGCCCACCGCAGCTTCTCGACCTCTTCCTCGGTCCCGCTGCGAGACGGGCGAGGCGCCCATGTTGGCGTTGACCTTGGTCAGCGCCGCCCGGCCGATCGCCATCGGCTCCAGCTTGTACTTCAGGTGGACCTTGTTCGCGGGGACGATCATCCGCCCGGCCGCCACTTCGACCCGGATCTGCTCGGGCGTCAGGTGCGGCTCGCGCAGGGCGACGCGCTTCATCTCCGCCGACACGACGCCGGTCCGCGCCTCCTCCAGCTGCGTCTTCCCCTCGCGGTCGAGGTCGCGGGCGAAGTTCATCGCGGTAAAGTCGGAAACGCCGGGCATGCCGGGCATGTCGGGAGAGCTGTAGGCGTACGCCGTGCCGACGCGGCCGGCGTTGGCGAAGGAGCCGGGCGTCGTCCCCTGCCGTTCGGTGGAAGGGTTGCCGCCGAGCGGCGGAAGCGCGAACGATCGATCGGCCGAGGTGCTCTGCGACATGCCATCACTCCTGAAGCGCGACTACAGAAAAGGATCGGCGATCCGGAGCGGGATGAAAACGAGGGACGTGCCGGGCGCGGCGATGCCGTCGTTCGCTTCCCTACGCCGGTACAGGCCGGATCAGGTTCCAAGGGTCTGCTCTCAGCCCGGTGCGACTTCCGCGCCGGGCACCCCTAGCGAAGTGCCTTGAGGATAGGAGCTTACCCGCCCGATGACAAGATCCCATGTCGATCGCGAGCCGGTGAGCCGGCCGCGAGCATTACCAAGTCTGCCTCCGCGGATAGACTGATCCGTTGGCGAAGGGCTCCGCTTTGATCGGAGCAAGCCCGTTTGATCGGAGCACGCCCGGCAACCGATCGTCGCAACACTCCTTATGTCAGACTATTCCAAAATCATCGCGGTCGGCGTCGGGCCTATCATCGTCATCTCAGCATGCGGTTTGCTTTGCCTGGCCTTCTACAATCGACTTGCCGCCATCGTCACACGGCTCCGCGCGTTCCACCGGGAGCGGCTGAACGAACAGGAAGCGCTCGCCCGCCAGCGCCGCAACGTCAATCGGGACGACATCGCGATCGTTCGCCACCACGAGGTCCTGGGGATGCTCGACGTGCAGACGCGCCGCGTGAGCCGCCGCGCCCGACTGATCCGGCTGACGCTCCTGTGCCTGCTCGGCACCATCGCGAGCTTGTCGGCCTGCTCGCTCCTGCTGGGCCTAAGCGTCGTCCTCCCCAGCCTGATCTACGCGGCCGCCCCGCTTTTCGTAACCGGGCTGCTGCTGATGATTGCGGGAGTCTGCTTCGCGATCATCGAGATGTTGCACGCGCTGGAGCCGATGGAGCTGGAGAGCCGGTTCGTCATCAACCTGGTCGAGCAGTTCGACGAGGTCTCGGCCGAGCTCCCCAAAGTCGCGGCGGAGACCGCCAACGGGGCGTCGGCCTAACCTGCCGCTCCGTTCGCAGTCTATATTGTGGTACGCCGCTGGAGGGAAGATCGCGGGATGCGCGGCGGTGCCCCACGCGCGGCACTTTTTTCGGACATGGTGATCGCACCTTCCGGGCTCGAATCAGTGCTGACGTCGTTTTCGGCTTCGGCTGCCCGCTCTGGACATCTCGCACATCCCTTGCCTCAGTCCTCCAACGCCTTTAGCCTGAACCGGACTTACGGAGGCCTCTCATGAAACGACCTTTTTCGATTCGCGTTCTGACCTTGATCTTCGCCGCCGGTTGCGGCCGGGCGGCGGCCGATGTCGCCGTGCAGCCGCTGTTTGGCGATCACATGGTCCTTCAGCAGGAGGCGAAAATCCCCGTCTGGGGGACGGCCGCCGCGGGGGAGAAGGTCAGCGTGACGCTCGGCGACAAGTCGGCCACGGCGACGGCCGATGCGGATGGGGCGTGGCGGGTCGATCTGCCGCCGGTCGAATCGGGCGGGGAGTCGAGAACGCTGGTTATCGCAGGGAAGAACACGCTGAAGTTTGAGGATGTGCTGGTCGGCGACATCTGGGTCGCGTCGGGGCAGTCGAATATGGGGTATTCGCTCAATGCCGCCCACAACGCGGCGAGCGAGGTGCCCAAGGCGAACGACCCGGGGCTGCGGCTATTCAAGGTGCCGACGCGGCCGGCGGCGGAACCGGTGAAGGATGTGGCGGGGAAATGGGTTGTCTGCACGCCGGAATCGGCCGCCAACTTTTCGGCTGTCGCCTACTTCTTCGCCCGCGACCTGCGGAAAGACCTCAAGCGGCCGATCGGTGTCATCGGCGCCTATTGGGGCGGGACCGCCGCCCAGGCCTGGACGCCCCTCCCGGCGCTTCAGGAATCGCCGCCGATGACCAAGTTCGTAACGGCCTACGAGCAGGCGCTGGAGAAGCACAAGGCGGCCCTGGCCGACCCGAAGATCGGCGCCGACTACGAGGCGGCCGAGAAGCTGTGGAAGAAGGAGGTGGCCCCGGCCTACGCGGCCGCCACGCACGAGTATTTTGCCGCCAGCGACGCCGCCCGAGCCGCCGGGAAGCCCGCGCCGAAGAAGCCCGCGCCATCGCGGCCGGAGCCGGTGAACCCCGACCCGATGGGCACGCCCAACAGCGGCTCGCGACCGGGCGTCCCCTCCGTCCTGTTCAACGGCATGATCGCGCCGCTCACGCCGTACGCCATCAAGGGCGTCATCTGGTACCAGGGCGAAGCGAACGGCGGCGCGGGGATCGAGTACCGCACGCTCTTCCCCCGGCTGATCACCGGCTGGCGAAAGTCGTGGGGGCAGGGCGATTTCCCGTTCCTCTTCGTTCAGTTGCCCGGCTGGGACAACGGAAACAAGCTGGGGGACGACTGGGCCTATCTGCGCGAAGCGCAGAACATGACGCTGTCGCTCCCGAACACCGGCATGGCCGTCACCATCGACCTGGGCGATCCGGAGAATGTCCACCCGAAAGACAAAGTTGACGTGGGCGACCGTCTGGCGCTGCGTGGCGAAGAAGATCGTCTATGGTCAGGGGGGCGTCTACACCGGCCCGACTTACGACGCGATGAAAGTCGAAGGGGCGGCCGCCTGGATCTCGTTCAAGGAAATCGGCGGCGGTTTGACGATCGGCGCTCCGCCGTGGCTGGGCCCGGGATCACCGCGCCGCCAAAAGACACGATCGCCGGGTTTTCGATCGCTGGCGAAGACAAGAAGTGGCACCCGGCGGAGGCCCGGATCGACGGGTCAAGCGTCATCGTCTCAAGCGCCGACGTGCCGCACCCGGTGGCCGTACGGTATGGCTGGCTCAACTCGCCGGTGTGCAACCTCTACAACGCCGAAGGCCTCCCGGCCACCCCGTTCCGGACGGATGATTGGGGGAAGTGAGGAGTGGGGAAATGCTGAATGCTGGGATGCTGAATGCTGGAATGCTGGAATGCTGAATGAGGAGCTACCTGGATGCCCTGGCTCATCCTCGCGTTGGCGGGACTGTGCGAGATTACGTGGGCGATCGGCCTCAAACGTTACGGCTTCACCCGTACGTGGGGAGGCGCGGTCACGGTCGTCGTGATGCTGCTCAGCTTCCTGCTGCTCGAGCGGGCCATGCGGCACCTGCCGCTGGGGACCGCCTACGGCGTCTGGACCGGCATCGGAGCGGTGGGGACGACGGTGTACGGGATCGTCTTCCTGGCCGAGCCGCGCGACTGGCCGCGGGTCGTCTCTATCGCGCTGGTGATCGGGGGCGTGGTGGGGTTGAAGGTGCTTTCGAATTAGGAGATGGGCCGCGTGCAATGTCCCATTGCGGACCGCCGTGCGGCCTCTGCGGAGCGGTAGCGACGACGCGGTAAAGAGGCGGCCGTCAGTGCTTCTCCAGCCTGTCGGCGCCGATCAGCCGCGCGACTTCCTGGCAATCCTTGTCGCCGCGGCCGGAGAGGTTGACAACGATCACCTGGCCCTTGCCCAACTTCGGCGCCAGCTTTGCCGTCTGGGCGATCGCGTGCGCGGTTTCCAGGGCGGGGAGAATGCCCTCCAGCTTGGCCAGTAGCTCGAATGCGTCGAGCGCCTCGTCGTCGTTGATGCTCACGTACTCGACGCGGCCGGAATCTTTCCAGTGGGCGTGTTCGGGGCCGACGCCAGGGTAATCGAGCCCGGCCGAACATGAATGGACGTCGGCGGTCTGGCCATCTTCGTCCTGGAGGACGTAAGACATCGACCCGTGCAAAACGCCCGGCCGCCCCTGGGAAAGGCTGGCAGCGTGCTGGCCGAGCGCGCCGCCGCGGCCGCCGGCTTCGACGCCGATCATCTTCACCGACGGGTCATTCGCGAAGGGGGCAAAGATGCCGGCCGCGTTGCTTCCGCCGCCCACGCAGGCGATCACGTAGTCGGGGAGCTTTCCTTCCAGCTCGAGCGTCTGCGACCGCGCCTCGATGCCGATCACCGATTGAAAATCCCTCACGATCATCGGGAACGGGTGCGGGCCGACGACGGAACCAATGATGTAATGCGTGTGCTCAACCGAGCCCATCCAGTCGCGCATCGCTTCGTTTGTCGCGTCCTTCAGCGTCTTCGCCCCGCTGGTCACCTCGATCACGTTGGCGCCCATGAGCTTCATGCGAAAGACGTTCAGGTTCTGTCGGCGGATGTCCTCGGCCCCCATGTAGACGTCGCACTTGAGCCCAAACAAGGCGGCCGCTGTCGCCGTGGCGACGCCGTGCTGGCCGGCGCCGGTCTCGGCGATCACGCGCTTCTTGTTCATGCGAAGCGTCAGCAGGGCCTGTCCGATGGTGTTGTTGATCTTGTGAGCGCCGGTGTGGTTGAGGTCTTCCCGTTTGAGATAGACCTTCGCGCCGCCGAACTTCTCAGTTAGCCGTCGGGAGAAGTAAAGCCGGCTGGGGCGGCCGACAAATTCGCGCAGGTAGTAGTCGAAGTCGCGCTTGAACGAGGGGTCGCCCTGGGCCTTGGCGTATTCAGCTTGAAGCTGATCAAGCGCGAAGACGAGCGTCTCGGGGACATACACGCCGCCGTAGGGCCCGAAATGGCCAGCGGCATCCGGAAGGGACGTGAACGCGGCGTCGGCGGCAACGGCTGTGCTCATAGTCGATGATCGTAGGAGGGGCCTGACGAATCAGCAACGCCCGGCCTGCTTGCGATGCAACGCATCCAGCAACCCGATCGCCGGGAACGAAAAGCCGTCACGCCTTGCGGCCGTTGTCGGAGGGCTTGGCCTCGGCATCCGTCGGCGACGTGTCAGCCGAGGTCGGTTTTACTTGAAGGAGCGCCATGAGACTGGGGGCGCGAGTGCCAGCGGCTCTTCGGAGCGGTTCCTGCTCCGCCGTCATCCAATAGCCGAACAACGCGCCCAGGACGCCGAAACTTGCGTAATCCAGTGGGATAGGGCGCGCCAGCGCGGCAAACGTGCCGATCAGACGCCCTGTCGCTCCGATGCCGCTGGTCGCATCGGTCAGCGCGTTCACGAGATAACCGACTGTGCCCACCAGAATGGGAGCGGCCCAGTACCAGGCGCCGATCGGCTCCGTCTTCACGAACGCCTCGGTGATCGCCGCTCCGATGAACGCGGCCAGGAAAAGCCCCCCGGCCGCCTCCTTTTTCGAATCGTCCGGGATGAGGATCATGGCCGCGATGGCCGTCGCGAGGACCTGCACGGCGATCGCCTGGAGCTTCTCGATCGTTAGACGGTCCGATTGTCGCTCATCGGGCGGGGTCAATAGAAGCTGCGCGCGGCAGGTGAACTGGAACCAGATCACGCCGACAAATGACCCGAGCAGCGCTGTCTCCAGCGACAACAGTATCAGCGTGGATCGGCCCGTCCCCAGGGTGTTTGCGTAACGGTAGACATCGCCGCTAGGCCCGCCGCGAAGGGAGAAGGCTAGAGAGCGAACGGGGCGACGACCAGCGCCGAGTAGATCCAGTACCGGCCGGCGACGATGTGGGCCGCCGCGATCGTCACGAGGAACACGACGGCAACCACAACGAACGCAATCAGCTTGTGGAACAGCCCCGGCTGTTGGAAGAGGCTCGCCTCGAAGCCCTGGTGGTAGGGGATGCCGACCCCGCGGCCGACCCACCAGGCGAACGCGAAACACGCGCCCGCCACCGCCACGATCAGCATCTGGTGCAGCCACCGCTCCGCCGCCGGCGATACAACGCCCGCTTGCGCGGTGGAGATTGGCCCCGAGGGGCCGAGTCGGCCACCGTTGTCTCACTCATGACTGCCCTTCCCGAATGCCCGCCGTGTGGCCATCTTTGTTCACAATGAAGGACGTGGTTCACCACGCCGCATCACGGGGTGGCGTCACGCGGTGGTTTGGTGAATCACGCCCTCGTTTTGGCGTTAATTCCACCAAAAGTCGCCACAGCAACACCCGCAACGCCAATCCGAACCTTTGCCTAACCGTACCGAGCTGGATAAAGTAGTTAATCGGCGAGCGCGCGACGAAGTCCGAACGGTAACAAAAAGCCGATGGCCTCGCCACGGCGGCCGCCTGTGCCACGAGTTGACGCGTCGATCGAGCGTGCGACGATGGAAAGAACGAGGGTTCGATGAACCCAATGCCCGCGACCCAGACGCTGTTCGGAGAGGCAGGCCCGGAAGATGTCGCGCGGACCGGCCGGGACGGCTCGGCGCCCGGCGAGGCCTTCCCCGGCCCGTTCGCGGCCGTCGCGCTTGAACAGAGCATCGATCGAACACTCGACTACGCCGTCCCCGCAAGCCTGATCCACCTACTGAAGGTCGGCCAGCGCGTCCGAGTCCCCCTGGGCAAGAAGAATCGACCCATCAGCGGGTACGTGATCGCCATCCGCGACGAGACCACCCACCCCGCCCGCCGGATCAAGCGGCTGATCGATATCGCGGACGATCGCGTGCTCGTCCCTCCCACCTTAATGGCCCTGGCGCGATGGATGAGCCGCTACTACATCACCCCGCTGGGCATGGTGCTCGAGACGGTGATCCCGTCGGCGGTGAAGAAGCGGATCGGCATCGGGACCACGCAGATCGTGCGGCTCAAGCCGCCGCGCGAAGAGGTTCAGGGGCTCCTCGAGCGCACACGAGCCCCCAGGCGCCGGGCGATCCTCGCTCGCCTCCTCCAGATGGAGCCGGGCGGCGCCATCGAGCTGATTCGGCTCGCCGGGGAAGCCGGCTCCACGCCTCCGACGGTTCGAAAACTTGCCAAGCTCGGGCTGATCTCTATCACCGCTGAAGCCGACATGCCGCGCCTCACGGCGGACATCCGGCCGTCGGACGCTAACGAGGCCGATATCGCGCTCAACGAGGACCAGCGGAAGGTCTTCGACGCGCTGCGGCCGCGGATAGCGCCGCCCGGGCCCGCGGTAATCACGGCAGCGGATGACGCCGCCGCCGAACCGCCAGCGCCGGCTGGGTTCAGCGTCAACCTGCTCCTGGGGGTGACCGGGAGCGGCAAGACCGAGGTCTACCTCCAGTGCATTCGGGAAGTCGTCAGTCGCGGCCGCCAGGCGATCGTGCTGGTCCCGGAGATCGCGCTCACGCCACAAACCGTTCGCCGCTTCACCGCCCGTTTTCGAAGCGTGGCGATCCTGCACAGCGGGCTGACCTCGACCGAACGGCACCGGTACTGGCAGATGATCGCTTCGGGGCGCGCCCAGGTAGTCGTGGGGGCCCGATCCGCAGTCTTCGCGCCCCTGCCGAAGCTGGGGATCATCGTCGTCGATGAAGAGCACGAGGCGAGTTACAAGCAGGACACCGCCCCGCGCTACCAGGGGCGTGACGTCGCGATCAAGCGGGCGCAGTTGGAGGGGGTGCCGATCCTGCTCGGCAGTGCCACACCGTCGCTGGAGAGCTACCACCGCGCCCAGGCCGCCGAGGCCCGACGAGCGGCCTCTACGCGGGCGGCGCCGCCCTCGATCGCCGCAGGGCCTGCGCTTCCCCGAGGGCCTACGCTTCTCCCAGTGCCTGCGGTTCCCCCAGTGCCGTCGATGGCCGCGATGCCTGCCGTGCCGTCGATGCCCGCGGAGGCATCACTTCTGGCGGCGCCGGAATCTCCGTCCCCCTCCCCCCATTACTTGCTCACGCTGCCGCGGCGCGTGCGCGGGTTGTCGATGCCGCACGTCGAGCTGGTGGACATGAAGCTGGAGGGCCGCTATCGCCGGGGCGTCCACCTGTTGGGCCAGCGGCTGGAGCACCTGCTTCGGACGACCGTTGAAGCCGGGCGGCAGGCGATCCTGCTTCTGAACCGCCGGGGCTACTCCAATTTCGTCTACTGCCCGAGTTGCCAGAGCGTGATCCAGTGCAAGTACTGCGACGCGACCATGACCTACCATCGCAGCGCCGGCGAGCACCCGAATAGCGCCAGCAATGCCGCAAGCGTTCATACCGGCCAGCTCCATTGCCACTACTGCCTGGCGGTGAACCCGCTGCCGGAGAAGTGCCCGCAATGCTCCAAGCTGCTCAGCCTTTTTGGCCTGGGGACTTAGCGGGTCGAGGAAGAGATCACCAAGAAGTTCCCCGACCTGAAGTTCGCCCGGGTGGACGGCGACACCATGCGGAACAGCCGCGACTACGAGGCGCTGCTGGAGCGATTCGCGCGTGGCGAGCTGCAGGTCATGCTCGGCACCCAGATGATCGCCAAGGGGCTGGACTACCCTAACGTCACGCTGGTCGGGGTGATCAGCGGCGACACGGCGCTCGCCCTGCCGGATTTCCGGGCGAGCGAGCGGACGTTTCAGCTCATCACGCAGGTTGCCGGCCGCGCCGGCCGCGGCGACAGCCCGGGGAGAGTGGTTTTGCAGACCTTCCTGCCGGATGACCCGACCATCCAGGCGGCGATCCGGCAGGATTTCGTCGGGTTCGCGGCGACGGAGTTAATCAGCCGCCGCGAGGTGGGGCTGCCGCCGTTCGCCCGGATGGTTCGAATCGTCATCCGAGACCAGGACCAGCCCAAGGCCCACAAGATGTCCGAGCAACTGGCGGCCCTGCTCGCCGACGCCGCGGCGCTCGAAGGGGGCGCGGTCGTCACGAAGGGGCCGATGCCGTGTGCGATCAGCCGGATCGCAGGGTATTATCGCGACCAGATCGTCATGACCGCCGTCAGCCCCACGCCGTTGCAGCGCGTTCTACGCGCGGTCCGTGACAAGGGAGGGCTGGCGAAGAACGACAAGATCGCGGTGGACGTGGACCCGGTTTCGTTGCTGTGAGCCGTGCGAGATGAGGCGATTTTCTGATCCCCTCTACCCCCGGTATTCCGAGCCGAGAAGGCAGGGTGAGAGGGTCGCCGGAAAGCGGAGGCAGTCCGAAAACGACAGAGGCCCCAGAGGCGCGGGCCCCTCACCTACCCTCTCCCCCAGAGTACGGGTGGCGAGGGAATCAGAGCAGGCGTTTTCGACGTCGCCGAGCCGAGCACCGTTTAGCCGCGGAGGTCACTGCGATGGTAGCGTTCCAGCTTCCGCCGATCATCCCGGGCTCGCCGGTTGCGGTGCGATGGGCCAACGGCCGCTTCTACCTGGCGCGGTCGATCGGCCCGGCGCCTGGCGGCCACCGAATCCACTTCGCCGACGGCGCGATGAACCTGATGCCATACGACTCGGTCGTCCCGGTCCCGCTGCGGCCGACGTTCCTGCGCGGCGATCGCGTCATGGCGGTTTGGAAGACCGACCAAATGTTCCCCGGCACCATCACCGACCTTCGCCCCGAGGGCTATGTCGTCGCCTGGCACGACGGCGACGTGCCCCTCATCGTTCGGCCGGGCTGCCTGACCTGGCTTGTGTGGGCGGAATCCATTATGCCGACGCTTGAGCAGCGGCCCATCTTCGACCCTGATTCCGGGCTGGAGATCCTTCCAGACGCCGCCCCCACAGGAGGCGGTCAATGGATCGACGTAACGGATCAGGTGCTGCGGCCGGCCGCCGGCAAACGCCCCACGCCCCCGCCGCTCCCCCCTTCCGCCCGCCCGAACAACGGCTGATCTTGATGCATCCTTGATACCGGCGAAATTCAGACATGAGCGTTGCAGAGGCACGATTGGCCTGAAAACGGCCTGAATGCCTGTTTTTTGAACTGCGAGCTCGGCCGGTCGAGTCGGGGCGATGCTCGATTCTGGGCTGCTGCATCAATATTTAATCAAGAAATGTTCGAGGCACCCGCCTTGCTTAGGCCGTGACATCCGCAGCGTCGGTCGGTGAAACGGCTGCGACTTGCGCCGCGTGGTGGAGTCTCTGAGTTTTGCGTTGGTACCGGCCTTCCGGGGCTCGCTTCGCCGTGCCGTCGATCTGCGTTGACTTGAACCCTTCGAGTTGTCACGGGCCTGGCGAAGGCCCGTGTTTGAAACCCTCCTCCCAACGTAGGAACGCGGGCCTCCCCGGGCCGGCTCCGTGCGGAGCCAAACGCCCCGGGGTCGGTGCGCCCCCGCTGTTCGCTGAGCGATCTAAGGAGTCCGATATGAAGGCAATGGTGTTGCAGGGGGACAGGCTTTCCTTCTCGGAAAAGCTGTCTCGTTTGAAGGTTCGGCTGCGCGACCCGAAATGGCGACGCTACGGCGCGACCATGCTTGCCGGAAAGATGGTCGGCGTCACGCTGACCCTGTTCCTGATGTGCCTCCTGGCGGCCGTTCCCGGCATGTTCTCCAGCGGGGCCCGGGCAGCGGACACTATGCCTTCCACCGCGCCGGCGGACACGCAGGCGTCGGCCGCCTCCCAACCCACCAGCGCCTCCACCACGGCCGCGGCGACCGTATCGGCCAATGACATTATCAGCCCGATCAACACGGTCTGGACGATGGTCGCCGCGTTCCTCGTGTTCGGCATGCAGGTCGGCTTCACGATGCTCGAAGCTGGGTTCTGCCGCTCTCGCGAGACGGTGAACGTCCTGGTCGAGTGCGTGTTCGACACGTGTTTATGCGGCATCCTCTTTTACGCGTTCGGCTTCGCGTTCATGTTCGGGCACGGCAACGGCTTCATCGGCTGGGGCGACGGCAGTCCCGACCCGGGCCACTCGTGGTTCTTCCTCCAGCACGCGCCGGCGACGTATGAATCGAGCAGTGTCGCCTTCCTGGCGTTCTGGGTCTTCCAGTTCGCGTTTGCCGACACGTGCTCCACGGTCACGTCGGGCGCGATGATCGGCCGCACGGGTTTTTGGGGCGACATCCTCTATAGCTGCATGGTTTCGGGCTTCATCTATCCGATCATCGGCCACTGGGCCTGGGGGCCGGACGGCTTCCTCTCGACAATGGGGTCCGTACCGACGGATGGGACCTGGCACTTCCTCCCGAACCTCGGCTCCAGCTTCCATGATTTCGCCGGCTCGACGGTCGTCCATACGATCGGCGGGTTTATCGCCCTGGCTGGCGCGATTGTCCTCGGGCCGCGGCTCGGTCGCCGGTTCAAGCGCGACGGTGGCGGCCCCATGCTCCCGCACGACCTGACGATCGCGGTGAGCGGTGGCCTGCTCCTGTGGTTCGGCTGGTACGGCTTCAACCCCGGCAGCACGCTGTCGGCGATGGACGCCGCCGGCTGCGGTCGCGTCGCCGCCAACACGACGCTCGCCGCCTGCGCCGGCGGCATGACGGCGATCTTCTTCATCTATCTGCGTGTCAAGAAGTGGGACGCGGGCGCGATCACCAACGGCTTCCTCGCTGGCCTGGTCGCGATCACGTGCCCGTGCTATTGGGTGAGCCCGACGGGGGCGATCCTGCTCGGCGGCGTGGCCGGTGTGCTGGTCATGGTCTCGGCCGATGTGCTGGAATACCTGCGGATTGATGATCCGATCGGCGCGGTCCCCGTGCACGGGTTCTGCGGGATCTGGGGCACCCTCTCGCTCGGGCTGTTCGCGACCGGCCAGTACGGGGCGAGCGGCGCGACGGGCCCGGATAACTCGGCCCCGCTTACCGGCCTGTTCTACCACGGTGGGACGACTCTTCTGCTGGCCCAGTGCATCGGCAGCGCGATCATCACCATTTCGACCTTTGTCGTGGCGCTGGTGGTCATGAAGGTCGTGGACCTGATGGGCCTCCTCCGCATCTCCAAGGATGGCGAAATCGAAGGGATGGACCTTCACGAGCACGGGATTTCGGCTTACCCGGAATACGTCATCTCGGCACTGGCCGCCCCTGCTGGCATGCCTGCTGACACGATCAATCTGCCGGCGGCGAGCCGCATGACGAGTCAGGACGCCGGGGTGGGCGTCGGGGCGCATGCGATGTCGGGAAAATAACGGGCCTGGCCCTGAAGCGCGTTGAAGGAAGTCGGTTCAACCGGGAATCGATCGGCGGGCCAGAGCCCGGCCCGCCGATCGAAACGGCCCCAAGGAGAAACCTCTCATGAAACTAATCATCGCCATCATCCGGCCCGAAAGGCTGGAAGCCGTTCAAGCGGCATTGAGTGAGAAAGAAGTGGACCTGATGACCGTCTCGGACGTCCGCGGGTGCGGCCGCCAGCGCGGCTACACCGAGAACTTCCGCGGCGGGTCGATCCCGATCCGCCTGGTCTCCAAGGTCAAGCTGGAGATCGCCGTCAACGAGCAGTACGTGCAGCCGACGATCGACTCGATCCTCAAGGCGGCTAAATCGGAGACGAGCAAGATTGGCGACGGGAAGATCTTCGTCCTGCCTCTGGAGCAGTGCTATCGCATTCGGACGGGTGAGAGCGGCAGCGTCGCGATCGGCCCGTGATTTCCCACCGCCCGGTACGTTGGGCGAGCGTGCGGGGGCTTCAGTCCTTAAATGGGGCCCCCGCCGCCGCTCTTAACACGACGGCGCTGCGCGTACCCGCGGTGCAACGCCGGAGCCGGAACCCGAGGCGCCAAATCCAAAGCCACGACGCAGAGGAAGGGAAAAACCCAACGCGATCGACCGCAACGGTTTCGGCTTGGGTCGCGTTCGACTTTCATTGAGCTTTCGCGATACGGATATTGGCTGTCGCAAGACGTCTGTCCGCAAAAGCAGCGATGGCGTGTCCATTGAGACGCTTCAGGAATCGATTTCAGTTCGCCAGCCAATGCTGGCCCCGATGTTTGGTTTCGTGGGCAAACCCCGGTACCCTGCGCGAATGATTCGATACTCCGCGTGCCGAACCCGATCGGCCGTCCGCGCGGTCTCATCGGCCGCCATCCTTGTGCTCTTCCTCCTGCTCGCGCGGCCTGCTCTGGCGGCCGATCCGACGACCGCTTCGCCGATCAACATTCCGGTCGCGGCGCCCATCGCCGCCGCACTCCCGCCGACGGCCGCTCCAACTCCGCCCCCGACCTCCGCGCAGCCCGCTCCCGCCAACGTCGGGGCGGCCGATCTGACGCTTTCCGTCAACTACGTCTGGGTGCTGATCGCTGGGTTCCTGGTGATGTTCATGCAGGCCGGCTTTGCGCTAGTTGAAACCGGGATGTGCAGGGCAAAGAACGCCGCCCACACGATGAGCATGAACTTCCTGGTTTATGCCCTGTGCATCACGGCCTTCTTTGTCTGCGGGTTCGCCTTCATGTTCGGTGGCATCAACGGCGTGCCCGCCGGTCTGTCCGGCGCGCCGATCGGCGGGCCGGCCTCGCTGAACCTGTCCGGTGCTCCGGTGCTCGACCACATGCTCTACGTCCAGATCGGTGGGAAGCCGTGGGGGTTGCTCGGGATGAGCGGTTTCTTCCTCTCCGGCCGAACAAGCGACGTGCGCGTCGCCGTCTGGTTCCTGTACATGATGGTGTTTATGGATACCACGGTGACCATCCCCACCGGCGCCCTGGCGGAGCGCTGGCGGTTCAAGAGCTTTACCCTCTTCAGCCTCTGCGTCGGCGGCTTCCTCTATTCGGTCTACGGGTGCTGGGTCTGGGGTGGCGGCTGGCTGGCCCAGCTCGGCCTGAATTACGGCCTGGGGCACGGAGCGGTGGACTACGCCGGCAGTTCGGTTGTCCACCTGCAAGGGGGCATGCTGGCGCTGGTGACGGCGTGGATGATCGGCCCGCGCCTCGGGAAGTACGACGAGCGCGGCCAGCCCCGGCCGATCTTCGGCCATCACGTGCCGATGGTTATGCTCGGCACGTTCATCCTGGCGTTCGGCTGGTTCGGGTTTAACGCCGGGTCCACCCTGTCGGCGACGAACGGCCGCATCGGCATGATCGCGCTGAACACGATGCTCGCGTCCGGGTCGGGCACGCTCGCCAGCACGCTCTATATGTGGAAGCTCTACGGCAAGCCGGACCCGACGATGATGTGCAACGGCATGCTGGGCGGGCTGGTTTCGATCACCGCCCCCTGCGCGTTCGTCAGCCCCGGGATGGCCTTCCTGATCGGTCTGGTCGCGGGGATGCTCGTCACCTGGAGCGTGCTGTTCTGGGAACGACGGGGCGTGGACGACCCGGTCGGGGCGATCAGTGTCCACGGCGTCGGCGGGGTGTGGGGGATCATCGCGGTCGGCCTGTTTGCCAACGGCACCTTCGGCGACGGGTACAACGGCGTTGCCGGGAACGTGCGGGGGCTGTTCTACGGCTCCAGTGGCCAGCTCGTCGCCCAGTTGATCGCGGCCGCGACGTGCATCGCGTGGAACGGCGTCGGCGGGTACGCCGTCTTCTGGGGCGTCGGAAAGGTGCTTGGAGGCAACCGGGTGTCGCCCGAAGTGGAACTGGCCGGGCTCGACATCCCGGAGATGGGCGCGCCGGGGTATCCGGAGTTCATCACGCAGGTGTCGCAGGAGCAGATCACGCCGTCAGAAATCGCCGCCGTCCGGATGAAGTACGGCGGCGCTTGAAGATCCGGCGGCCAGGAGGGGCAGGGCTTGGGGTCGGCCCGATGAGCGCGCTTGGCATTCGCCATCAGAGAGAAGCCGCGCGACGACTGTGCCGGGCTGGGCGTCATCGCGCGGCTTCATGGAAACGGGATGTTGTTTGTCACCGGGGGCCGGGGCGGCCGGCGGGGTTCGTGGGGATCTCACCGAACTGCTGCTCGTACCGCTTGACGAGCTGGACGAGCGAGCCCGCGAGGCGCTTCACGTTCGGGTAGCTCATGATGATCCGCTCGGTCACCTTGAACAGAAGCTGCTGCTGGCCGCCCTGGGGATTGGGGTTGGCCATGTTAAAGCCAAAGTCCAGGACCACTTCTTCCGCCGTCGTATGGATTCGGTAGGCGTTGGAGAAGCTGGTCCGGAGCTCGCGCTCGTCGAGGACGAGCTGAACACCCTGTTGTTCACCCTGTTGCGTCGTGATCTCTTCTGCCATGGTGGTCCCTTTCAAGTGCCCCTCCGGGCGCTACATCCGGAGGGAAAAAGCCGTCGGGCGCTGGCCCGAACGCGGCCCCGCATTGTGACGAAAACGGCCCGGCTGTCCAACATCGGCGGCCCCAACGCAACGGATTAGCGCTTTCCGCCGCCCGAACCTCAATCCGCAACCGTAAAAGGGTCAGAAGGTATTCCCGCCGCGAACTTTTGGCTGCATGCCACGGAAATACCTTCTGACCCTTTTACGTTGGTTGAGCGGCGCGTGACAGCCGGGTGGTGCCGATCCACAATCCGGCGATGCTTTGGGACCGTCTGTCTGATGCGTTATCGGCCGCCGTGCCGCCGGGGAGCGTCCTGACCGACCCGGGCGGGCTGTTCGTCTACGAGTCGGACGGGTTCACGATCGCCAAGGCTCGCCCGGCGGCCGTTGTGTTCCCGACGACGCCTGAACAGGTCGTCGCTGTCGTAAAAATCATCGCCGCATCCGGCGCACAGATTGTCCCCCGCGGCTCCGGGACGGGCCTTGCGGGCGGATGCGTCGGGTTTGAGAACGGCGTCATCGTCTCGACGACGCGGCTGAACCGGGTCCTTCAGATCGACCTTGTCAACCGCTTCGCCCTTGTCGAGGCGGGCGTGCGGAACATCCAGTTGTCCGACGCGGTGTCCGCTCTGCCTGGCGGCGCGGGCTTTCACTTCGCTCCGGACCCATCGAGTCAACGCGCCAGCACTGTCGGCGGAAACGCCGCGACGAACGCCGGCGGCATCCACACACTGAAGGATTTCGTTTCCAGCAACCATGTGCTGGGCGTCGAAGTGGTCCTGCCGGATGGCGAGCGGGTCGATCTGGGGGCGCGGGACGGCTGCTTCGAAGCGGTGCTTTCGATCTCCCCGGCCTGCTCTGTGGCAGCGAAGGGACACTGGGGGTCATCACGAAGGTGAGGGTTCGGCTCTCGCCCCGAGCGCGAAGTTTCCGGACCCTCGTGGCGACTTTCGCAACCACGGCCGATGCCTGCAACGCCGTCAGCGACGTGATCGCCGCCGGCATGCTGCCCGCGGCGCTGGAGATGATGGACGGCGCGATGGTCGAAGCCGTTGAAGATGCGTTCGCGCTGGGGTATCGCGGCGCTCAGGCCCTGATCCTCATCGAGCTGGACGGGATCGACGCGTTGCTCGACCAGCAGGTGGGCCAGATCGTCGAAATCTGCGGCCGCCATTCCGCGATCCGGACCGACCACTCGAAAGACCCCGCCCGTCGCGCCGCGTTGTGGAAAGCGAGGAAGAGCGCGTTCGGCGCCCTCGGCCGCATCAGCCGTAGCTATTGCACTCAGGACGCGTGCGTCCCGCGCAGCAAGCTGGCCGAGGTCCTTCAGCGGATCAGTGAGATCGGCCACCGCTACGGCCTGAAAATCCCCAGCGCCTTCCATGCCGGCGACGGCAATATTCATCCCGTCTTCCTCTACGACGACAAAGACGACGACCAGGTCCGCAACACCCTGGCGGCCGCCGAAGAAGTCCTCAAATACTGCGTTGACGTTGGAGGAACGGTGACGGGCGAACACGGCGTCGGCATCGAGAAACTCCACCTGATGCCATACCAGTTCGACGCCGCGACGATGGGGCATTTCGCCGCCGTCAAACGCGCCTTCGACCCGGGCGATCGAATCAACGCGGGGAAGCTCATCCCCAGCGACCATGTGAAGCTCACGCTTTTTCAGCCGCGGCGAAACGTGCCACAGTAGACGGGCCTTGTAGCAGGCACACTCCGTGTTCCGTCCGCTTTTCGCGTCGCTCGGCCACGGCACACGGAGTATGCCCGGTACAAAAAGAGCCCGCACGGGGGCCTGGGATCAACCGACAGTTCATGTCGATTGATGGCTCCCCGTGCGGGCGCTGCGATCCAATTCCGCCGAATCAGTTCCAGGCGATCAGGCCCGGTTCGAACGGGGTCGCCAGGTCGGGGTTGCCGGGCAGGATGCGGACGGCGAAGCCCTGGCGGCCGCTGGTGCGGCACTCGATCTGGCCGACAAACAGGTGCCGGTCAGGCGCCAGCCCTTTCACGTGCTTCATGACCAGGGCCTGCGGCTGCTCGATCTCGCCCCGGGCGCTGGTCGGGCCGGCGTAAAGCTGGACCGTCAGGTCCTTCGGGTCAACGCCGGGGAGGTCCACCATGGCTTCAACCTGCATCGCCTCGCCTACTTTGAAGTGGCCGTTGCCGCTGGTGTGGACGCCGACAATCTTGATCCCGCCCCATTTGTGCCGGAGCGCGTCCTTCGCGTGGGCCAGGGCGATGGCGCGCGACAGGTTGTCCGCTCGGAGCAGTTCGCCCCGATCCAGCGCGGGGATGTAGAACATCTCGGCGTAGTTCCGGACCATGCGGTTGGTATTGAAGATCGGCGCGAGCTTCCGCATGCAATTCTTCATCCGCTGCGTCCACTCGCGCGGCAGGTTGTCCACGCCGCGGGCGTAGAAAAGCGGGATGATCTGCTTTTCGAGCAGGTCGTACAGCGCCATGCTCTCGACGTGGTCCTGGTAGCCGGGGTCCGAGTAGTTCTCACCGCGGCCGATCGCCCAGCCGACATCGTTGCTGTACCCCTCAACCCACCAGCCATCCAGGATCGAGCAGTTCAGCACGCCGTTGGCGGCCGCCTTCATGCCGCTGGTGCCCGACGCCTCATAGGGGCGGCGCGGCGTGTTCAGCCAGACATCGACGCCCTGCACCAGGTAGCGGGCGACGTTCATGTCGTAGTTCTCGAGGAAGACGACGCGGCGCCGCACGGCCGGGTCGCGGGCGAAGTTGACGATGTTCTTGATCAACTCCTTGCCTTCCTGGTCGGCGGGGTGGGCCTTGCCGGCGAAGATGAACTGGATCGGCCGCTTGGTGTCCTCGAGCAGGCGCTTCACGCGATCCAAGTCCCGCAGCAGGAGCGTGCCGCGCTTGTAGGTGGCGAAGCGGCGCGCGAAGCCGATCGTCAGCGCTTCGGGGTCCAGCACCTGCTCGGCCAGAGAGATGTCGTCATAGGATGCGCCGCGCTTGGTGAGTTGTTCCTTCAACTGGTGGCGGGCCCAGCTCACGAGGCGCTCGCGGCCGCGTTCGTGGGCGCGCCAGAGCTCTTCGTCGGGGATCTGCGCGATGTCTTCCCAGGCGCTCCAGTCGGCGGGCTTGCTCATCCACCCTTCGGAGAGGTAGCGGTCAAGCGTGTAGGCGATGTCGGGCGAGAGCCAGGTGCGGACGTGGATGCCGTTGGTCACGTGTCGGATCGGGACTTCGTCCGGGGGGACCTGCGGCCAGAGGTTGTGCCACATCTTCCGCGAGACATCGCCGTGGAGCGCGCTGACGCCGTTGATGCTGTCGGCCAGCCGAATCGCGGCGACGGCCATCGAGAAGCCCTGCTTGCGGTTGGTGACCTCTTCGCGGCCGAGGGCGAGGAAGCCGTCTTCATCCAGCTTGAGCGAAGGGTAATACGACCGGAAGTACCGGATCATGAGGTCGGGGGCGAAGAAGTCGATCCCCGCCGGCACCGGCGTGTGGGTGGTGAAGACGTTGGTGGCCATGACGAGCTGCCGGGCTTCGTCAAAGCTCAGCTTGCTCCCTTCCGGCGAGGCGAGGATGACGCGGATCCGCTCCAGCGCCAGGAAGGCGGAGTGGCCCTCATTCATGTGGAAGACCGTCGGCGTGACGCCGAGCGCGGTCAGGCGCGGACGCCGCCGATGCCGAGCACGATCTCCTGCTTGATCCGCATCTCGGTGCCGCCGCCGTACAGGCGGCTGGTGATCTCCCGGTCCGAAGGGGAGTTCTCCGCGATGTTGGTGTCCATCAAATAGAGCGGGACGCGGCCGACATTAGCCCGCCAGACGTTGCAGAAGACCGGGTTCTCCGGCATGTCAACCCGGACGCGCACCGGCGTGCCGTCGTCGTTGCGGAGCATGTCCACGGCGAGGTTGTAGAAATCGAGCTCGGGGTAGGCTTCCTGCTGCCAGCCGTCGGCCGAGAGGTACTGCTGGAAGTACCCGTTGCGATAGAGCAGGCCGACCGCCACAAGCGGGAGTGAGAGCTCACTGGCGCTCTTGAGATGGTCGCCGGCGAGGATGCCCAGGCCGCCGGAATAGATCGGGAGCGATTCGTGCAGGCCAAACTCGGCCGAGAAGTAAGCGACGGTGAGCTTCCCCTTGTCGCCGTGCGCGTCCTTGAACCACCCCTTGCCGTCGATGTGGGCGCGAAAGCTCGCGTACACCCGCTGCATGTGCGCCCGATACCCTTCGTCCTTGGCGGCCGCCGCAAGCTTGGACTGCTCGATGACGCCAAGCATCTTGACGGGGTTGTGGTAGACATCTTCCCAGAGCTTCCGGTCGAGCCGACGGAAAAGCTCCACGGCGTCGGGGTTCCAGACCCACCAGAGGTTCTGCGCCAGTTCGACGAGCGGTTGCAGTGTGGCGGGCACGTCAGGAAAGACCTGGAACGTGCGAACATTCGGCGCGACGATATCAGCCATGACGATCACTTTCGTTTCGGCGGTTAGAAGAGTAGAGGCCCGGGAAAGCGTGCCAAAAAAGAGCGTGGCCGCAAGAGCGAGTTGTTGCGCTCAAGCCATTTGGGCCGCACGCGCGGCGCGTCCACCTGGCGACCCGCTCGCCGAGGTCAACGTCGGGTTTTCCGAGTCAGGGCATTCGGTCCGAGTAAAAGCCCCCACTGCGCGGGGAGCGTCGCGGTATTGAGTCGCCGGAACCGGCCGGCCGCGTTGGTGCTCCGGGCCAGTTTGTATTCCAAACGCAAAATAGCTTCAAGGCGTTCGAGCCGTCCGCCTGCTTGCTATCGGCGCCGGCGTCGTCAGGCGCTGGCTTCGTTGCGCCGAACGTAAAAGACCGAATCGGCCGCCCGCTGTCCGATGAAATGCAGGCTGAACGGGTACTTGATGGGCGAGCTTCGGAAGAAGTCGAAGATCCGATCGCCATGCTTGAACTGCCGCTCCAGGTTTTCATTCACGCGGTCTTCGAGTTCCGTCGGGATCAGTTGCTGGCGCTCGTAGTCCCAGTTGGGGTCGATGCGCACAAGCAGGTGCGCCTCTTCCCAGTCAATGGGGTAGCCGTGGATGTACCCTTCGCCGGTGTTGGGCGTATAGAACCAGAAGCAAAGGAAGCGGTCCTTCCAGACGGTGCTGGTCGCGTTGTCGGCGCCGGTGATCAGGCGGGCGTGGGAGGTGCGGATCGCCTGCCCGCCAAGGGGCTTGCAGACCCACACCTTGCGCTCACGGCAGTCATACAGGCCGACGTGCGGGTACTTCCCGTTGAACTTGTCGGTGCAGAATCGGGTGCTGACCGTCGGGCCGGCTTCGTTCGCGGCTCCGGCCTGGTCTTCCCGTTTGCCGAAGCCGAACATTCCTGCGTCCCTGGTCCTTCCTGGCCTGTGGCGCGGTGGTTGGTTCCGCAATGCTACGGGAAGTTTCAGGGCGATAGAAGAGTGCCCATCAGAAAAAACCGGCCACTCTGGGGCCGGCGACTCAAATGGTCGAAGGCGCCGAACCAGATGTTGGGCGCGGTTTACCACGCTCCATCACGCGGGGGCGTCGTGAACCACGCCCTGCGTTTCGGAACGAAAACCGCTTCAAAGATTGCCTCACCGTTGCTTTGACTCGCCTCGGTGGTAAAATCCCCACGATATGTCCGGCAACCGCTTCGCGAGCTTCGGGTTTTGGTTTGGCGGGTTTTATCCGCCCCGAAGCGTCGCGTTCTGAGCTGGCCGGCATCAAACGGTGCGAACTTCCAAGCCTCAGGACGCGGTCCTGGGGCTTTTTTCATTGGATGAGTCTTTCATCCGGACGGGCCGCGCGAGGGTCGCGCCTGTCCCGCGGACTCAAGGAGAGCGTCGATGATCGTAGTCATGAAACCCGGCTCCACGGCGGCACAGGCGGAGCACGTCACGCGGCTGGTTCGGGAAATGGGCCTTAAAGAGCATGTCATCGTCGGGACCGAGCGGACGGTGGTCGCCGTCATCGGCAACGATCGGTTCAAGGACCGCACCGTCTTCGAAACGGTGGAAGGCGTAGAGAAGGTCGTCCCCATCCTCGCCCCGTACAAGATGGCCTCGAAGGAGATCAAGAAGGAGCGCTCGGTCGTCCCGATGGGGGACAACCCGCTGGCGCGGGTCGGCGGGAAGAAAATCGCCGTGATCGCCGGGCCGTGCAGCGTCGAGAACAAGGCGCAGCTCCTGGAGACCGCCCACGCCGTCAAGGCCGCCGGCGCGGTGGGCCTGCGCGGCGGGGCGTTCAAGCCGCGGACCAACCCCTACTCGTTCCAGGGCCTGGCGGAAAAGGGGCTCGAACTGCTCGCCCTGGCCCGCCAGGAGACGGGGCTGGCCGTTGTCACCGAGGTGATGGCCGTCGAGCAGGTGCCGCTGGTCGCCAAGTACGCCGACGTCCTCCAGGTGGGCGCGCGGAACATGCAGAACTTCAACCTGCTCAACGCCTGCGGCGAGCAGAGCAAGCCCGTCCTCCTGAAGCGCGGCATGAGCGCTACCCTCGAAGAGTTCCTCCTCGCGGCCGAGTACATCATGGCCAAGGGGAACTCCAACGTCATGCTCTGCGAGCGGGGCATCCGCACCTACGAGGACTACGTCCGGAACACCCTCGCCCTGGCGGCCGTCCCGGAGTTGCAGCGGGTCAGCCACCTTCCCGTCATCGTTGACCCCAGCCAGGGGACCGGCAAAAGCCACCTCGTTGACAGCATGTGCCGCGCCGCCGTGGCCGCCGGCGCCGATGGCCTGATCATTGAGGTCCATAACGACCCCGAGCACGCCCTCACCGACGGCGCCCAATCCATCACCCCAAAGATGTTCGAGGAGATGATGAAGGCGATCGGCCGCATCGCGACCGCCGTGGACCGGGAAGTGTGAAAGGGCCCGACTGAAAGCTTCCCGGGACCGGGGGCCCCCTCCTGTTTGGTCGCCCATTGACGCTATCGCTATGATTAACAGGCTGTGATCGGAGAGTCTGGATATGACGCAAAGCATACTGATCGACGCCGCAACGCTTGAAAAGCAGCGCGGCGTATGGGTGGCCGAGGTTGAGGCCCTGGTGTCGCAGATTGCGCAGTGGTCGCAAGAGGAGGGATGGGTTGTCAGCCGCACGCCCAAGACCCTCACGGAAAAGCGACTTGGGCCCTACGAGGTGAGCAGTTTAAGAATCGAGCTCGGAGCTGGCGAGCTACTGGTGGAGCCAATCGCGTTCAATCAGGGCGGGGATGGAGGTGGCCGCGTTGACCTTGAGGCCTACCCGACGCTGAGCCGGGTAAAGCTGATCGGCGGCGGCCCGAACTGGCGTATTGTCACCGATTCAAACGTTCCGATTCGCGTGCAGTGGGGCCGCGACACGTTCATGCAACTCGCCGAAGACCTCCTGGCGTAACATGACACGAGAGCATTCGCATGACATGCTTCGGCGCGCCCGCGATGAGTTTGCGTCGGCCCGATTCGCGATCGGTCACGTCCTTGCGGACTGGCATAGCCCGTCAATCGTGGGCAAGGCGGCCCGAGGCGGCCATACCCCCTCAGAGCTTCAACGGTGCGCTGCGAATCTCGAAGTGACATTTACGATCCGGCTGTTCTCGGAGTTCGAGGCGGTTCTTAGGGACTACTGGCTCAACGGCATGGGCCGAGCGACGACGCCGCGCATGGCCGATCTCATGGAAGGCATCGCGGCCGATCGATCGATCGATGAACGCGGACCACCTCGCGGCGGCGCACGACGTGCGGGAATATCGAAACGACGTGGTCCACGAAAGCCTTCGTGGGGCCCGGATGGACCTTCCGATGTGCCTCCGTGCCATGGGTAGATACCTGAGCTGGCTTCCCGTTAACTGGTGATCCCTGTCAGCGATCCGCACCTTCGGCAATGCCCTTACGTCTTCAGCTTTGCCGCGATTTCGGCCACGTGCTTTCCTTGGAATCGGGCGATCTTCAGCTCGTTTTGGCTGGGCTGACGGTCGCCTTTGGGGCCGGCGATTGTCGAGGCGCCGTAGGGGGTGCCGCCAGTGATCTCCGACATGTTGGTCAGCTCCGGCGATGAATAAGGGACGCCGACGACGATCATGCCATGATGGAACAGCTCGGTGTGGAGGCTGCGGAGGGTCGTCTCCTGGCCGCCGTGCTGGCTTGCGGTGGAGGTGAAGACGCTGCCGACCTTGCCGATCAGGGCGCCGGCCGCCCAGAGCTTGCCCGTCTGGTCGAGAAAGTTCTGCATCTGGGCGCAGACGTTCCCATACCGGGTCGGCGTGCCGAAGATGATGGCGTCGGCATCGCTGAGTTGCTCCGGCCGCGCGACCGGGACATGCGCGAAGCTGTCCCGGGCCGCCTGCGCCCGGTGCGCTTCAGGGCTTCGGCGGGGACCAACTCCGCCACCTGGTACAGGCTGACGCTGGCGCCCGAGACCGCTCCGGCCCCCTCGGCGACGGCCTGCGCCATCTTAAAGATGTGGCCATACATGCTGTAGAAGATGACCTGAATATTGACGGGCATCGTGAGTTCCTTGTCGTCAAGTCCTGCCTGTCGCTTCGTCGATTTGGCGACTCCGCCATCACCCGTTCAACAATAGTCAGCCAAGCCCGATCCTGTCACTGCCGTCCGCGCCCCATTTCGTCCGATCTGCTTTGTCTGTCCCCGGCCTGCGAGCATTTTGAAACTCCGGGCCGGGTCATGCGTCAAACCTGACGCCGCGGACTGCGGCTTGGAGACTGAAATCCCCTATCCGCCTCAAGGAACTTGCCATGCGCAATCGTTACGGGCTTCAACCCCTGTCGGCCGCCCTCTTGTGTGCGATGCTGGCCTCGACCGCTTCGGCGCGAATCAAGCTGATCACGCTCCCGCCGCGCGAGCGGGTCGAGATCCAGCTTGATAACGCGAGCGCCACCCTGGTTGAGGAGGAGCGGATCGTTCCGCTGGTCAAGGGTGAAAACCAGGTGGACTTCTCCTGGGCGAACACCCAGATCGACGCGAACACGATTGTTTTCCGCGTCGTCGCCCCCGTCGGCGAGAAGCAGTTGGACGTGAAGGTGCTGTCAGTCAGCTACCCGCCGAACGAGCAGGCGCTGGTCTGGTCGGTCGGCTCGAGCGACTCCGGATCGGCCCGCGTGCGGATCAGCTATGTCCTGGGGAACCTGAGCAAGAGCTTCAACTACCGCGCCATCGCATCGCGTGATGAGTCCACGGTCACCTTCTCGCAGTACATGCGGCTGCAGAACTTCGCGAACGAAGAGTTCGGGAACTCAGAAGTCTGGGCGGGCTTCGGGAAGGAGTTCCTGAAGCCGGTCGGGCTGAACGAGACCAAGGAGATGCTGGTCAGCAAGTCCGAGAAGGTGCCGGTCCGCAAGACGTATACGGCAAGCCTGGGAGAGTTCGGTTGGCTCGACGCCTCGCAGAATAAGCTGCGCGTCCCGATGCATTATGTGATCAAGAACGACAAGGCCCACAACCTGGGGGCCGCCCCGCTGCAGGACGGGAAGGTTCGCATCTTCATCGACGGCGCGGACAAGGATAAAGGCGCCACGTTCCTCGGCGAGGATTGGGGGAAGTTCACGCCGGTGGACGACGAAATGCGGCTCTATCTCGGTGTCGCCCAGGACATCGTCGTGAAGCGCACGATCGAGTCGAACGACAACATCCGCATCGCGGGGAACCTGTCGGACCAGGCGGTGGTGATCAAGTACGAAATTGAAAATTTCAAGGACCAGCCGGTGACGCTGGACATCGGCGAGAACGTCCTGGCGATCCGAAACGAGGTGCGCGGGAACACCGGCCGCGACGTACAGTGGGAGCTCGGGAAAAAGACCACGTTCGAAGGCGGGCCCGACAAGGAGAAGAGCACGTTTGAACAGCTTCTCTTTCACGTGAAGCTCCCCGCCCGCGGCCAGGACGGCAAGGCGGAGAAGCTCGTCCAGAAGCTCCACGTCATCATCAAGAACGAGTGGTAACGCCGAAGACGATCATTGTTGCACCCGGTAGCAGGCACACTCCGTGTGCCGTCGGCCGCCAGACCGGCTCCGGGGATCGGCGGACGGCACACGGAGTGTGCCTGCTACTTAAGAGATCAACCGATGACGAATCGAACAGCCCTGCTGACGCTCGCCGCGCTGCTCGTCGCCACGATCGCGGCTACCGCTGCTGCCAAGAACGTGGACCTCTCAACCGTCCCCAAACGCAACACCGTCCAGTTGACGATCTACAACAGCGAAGACCTCACCCTCGTCCGCGAGACACGCGCCGTCACGTTCAAGAAAGGCGTCAACCCGCTCCAGTTTTCCTGGGCCAACACGCTCATCGACCCGAGCAGCGTCCGCCTGCGATTTTTATCCCACGCCGAAAAGCTCGACGTGCTCGACACCACCTTCCCGCACGACAAGCCGCAGATGCTCTACTGGAACGTGCAGAGCGATTTCGACGGCGAGGCGATGCTGGAGATCACCTACTTCACCAGCGGCATCTCCTGGGCGGCCGACTACACCCTCGTCGCCGATAAGGACGAGAAAGAACTGAAGCTGGAGAGCTTTGTCAAAGTGACCAACAACTCAGGTGAAGAGTACGAGAACGCCGAGGTGCGGCTGGTGGTGGGCACGATCAACCTGGTGGAAAAGATCGCGCAGCTTGCCCACCTGCCGATGGGTGATGTCGCCCACCTGGAGGATGACGCCGCCAGCACCTTCAAGCTCAAGGCGGCCCTGGACGTGATGGCGAAGAGCGCGGCCGCCGCACCCGCGCCCGAACCGTCTATCGCTCCGATGGAGAAAGAAAAGCAGATCATCAAAGAAGGGCTGAGCGAATACTTCATCTACACCATCGAAGGGACCGAAACGATCCCCAACGGCTGGAGCAAACGCCTCCGCTCCCTCGAAACCTCGGCGATCCCGCTCAAGGTTCAGTACCGCTACCGCCCCGCCGAGTACGGGGACGAACTGGTCCGCATGTACCTGATGACCAACGACAAGCCGTCGAAGCTCGGCACAACGCCCCTGCCCAACGGCGCGGTGCGGGTCTTCCGGGACAACGGCCGCGGCGGACTGTCGTTCCTGGCTTCGCAGGAGATCAAGTACATCCCGATTGGCGACAAGATCGAGTTGAACCTCGGGCATGACCCGAATGTCCTGTTCGACCTCGTGAAGCTCCGGGCGTTGCGCGACAATATCTGGATGCAGCTCAACGGCCTGGACGTCTACCGCAAGGTGGGCCAGCCAGGTGTGGCGATCGAGGTCAACAGCGCTGTCGCCGGGTGGGACGAGCACGAGGTGTACACCCAGCGCATCCGCAACTTCACCCCGCGGCCGATCGAAGTCGAGGTCCGCCGCCCGTGGCCAGGGGACATCACCTTCCGCAGCCAGCTCAACCCAACGCTCTTCGACTACCTGACGCCGCAGTTCACGACGACGGTGGGGACGGGGGAGAAGAAAGACCTGCTCTTCGAGATCGTCCGACGCCAGGGGCACAACGCGAAGCAGAACAACGTGACGCTGGAAGCGGCCGAAGCCCAGTGACGCCTCCGCAGCAGGCACACTCCGTGTGCCGTCGGCCGCCAGACCGGCTCCGGGGATCGGCGGACGGCACACGGAGTGTGCCTGCTACTCAAGAGATCAACCGATGACGAATCGAACCCGCCTGCTGACGCTCGCCGCGCTTCTCGTCGCCACGATCGCGGCTACCGCTGCTGCCAAGAACGTGGACCTCTCAACCGTCCCCAAACGCAACACCGTCCAGTTGACGATCTACAACAGCGAAGACCTCACTCTCGTCCGGGAGACGCGCGCCGTCACGTTCAAGAAAGGCGTCAACCCGCTCCAGTTCTCCTGGGCCAACACGCTCATCGACCCGAGCAGCGTCAGCCTGCGATTTTTATCCCACGCCGAGACGCTCGATGTGCTCGACACCACCTTCCCGCACGACAAGCCGCAGATGCTCTACTGGAACGTGCAGAGCGATTTCGACGGCGAGGCGATGCTGGAGATCACCTACTTCACCAGCGGCATCAGTTGGGCGGCCGACTACACCCTCGTCGCCGATAAGGACGAGAAAGAGCTGAAGCTGGAGAGCTTCGTGAAGGTCACCAATCAGTCCGGCGAGGAGTACGAAGACGCCGAGGTGCGGCTGGTGGTGGGGACGATCAACCTCGTTGAGAAGATCGCGCAGCTTGCACACATGCCGGTGGAACAGCTTCAACGCGAGATGAAGCGTGACAGCGAACGGGGCCTGAAAGAGGCGGCCGCCAAGGACGCGTTTTTTGACGATCCGATGACTCGCCACGCTGGTGCATTCGGCGGTGGTGGCGGAGAGTCTTATCGCCGAGCCAAGGAGATCATCAAAGAAGGGCTGAGCGAATACTTTATCTATACCATCGAAGGGATCGAAACGATCCCCAACGGCTGGAGCAAACGCCTCCGTTCACTTGAAGCGTCCGCGATCCCGCTCAAGGTGCAGTATCGATTCCGGCCGGCGGAATACGGCAATCAACTTGTCCGGATGTATCTGATGACCAACGACAAGCCGTCGAAGCTCGGCACCACTCCGCTGCCCAACGGCGCGGTGCGGGTCTTCCGGGACAACGGCCGCGGCGGGCTATCGTTCCTGGCTTCGCAGGAGATCAAGTACATCCCGATTGGCGACAAGATCGAGTTGAACCTCGGGCATGACCCGAATGTCCTGTTCGACCTCGTGAAGCTCCGGGCGTCGCGCGACAATATCTGGATGCAGCTCAACGGCCTGGACGTCTACCGCAAGGTGGGCCAGCCGGGTGTGGCGATCGAGGTCAACAGTGCTGTCGCGGGGTGGGACGAGCACGAGATGTACACCCAGCGCATCCGCAACTTCACCCCGCGGCCGATCGAAGTCGAGGTCCGCCGCCCGTGGCCAGGGGACATCACCTTCCGCAGCCGGCTCAACCCAACGCTCTTCGACTACCTGACGCCGCAGTTCACGACGACGGTGGGGACGGGGGAGAAGAAAGACCTGCTCTTCGAGGTCGTCCGACGCCAGGGGCACAACGCGAAGCAGAACAACGTGACGCTCGAAGCGGCCGAAGCTCAATGACGCCCGTCGCAGGCACACTCCGTGTGCCGTCGGCCGCCAGGCCCACTCCGGGTTCGGCGGACGGCACACGGAGTGTGCCTGCTACCTGAGACCGACTACAACAGCGTACCGTCGCGCAATGACGCCTCCGCAGCAGAACAACGTGACGCGCGACGCGTCCGACCTGAACTGACCCGCCGCGCCCACCCTTCGGCCCGATGTGATTCCAGCCGTCCCGCCCCTCGACGATCGGCGACCGATCGCTATACTCAGAGCAACCAACCGCAGGGAAGTCTCCTCTACCTAACTGCCAAAACATCGCCAACATCTTTGGCTGGCACGGATTATACGCAATGGCCATTCGAGTCGCGCTCAATCACAAAACGGGGTATCGGTACGCCCGTGACGTATGGCTTTCTCCGCACGTCCTGCGACTTCGCCCCGCGCCGCACTGTCGAACGCCGATCGTAAGCTACTCGCTCAGCGTGAAGCCGGCCGACCACTTCATTAACTGGCAGCAGGACCCGTACAGCAACCGTCTCGCGCGGCTCGTCTTCCCGCACAAGACGCGCGAGCTGGCCATCGAGGTCGATCTGGTCGCCGAGCTGACCGTCATTAACCCGTTCGACTCCTTTCTCGAAAAGTACGCCGAAACCTATCCGTTCCAGTATGACGACGTGCTCGCGCGGGAGCTGATCCCTTACCTCGAGAAGCAGCCCCTCACGCCCAAGCTCGCTGAGTACGTCGAGAAGGTTCGAAAGGCGAGCGCCGGACGGTGGATTACGCGGTCGAACTGAACCAGGGGATCCAGAGCCACATCGGTTACTTGATCCGGATGGAGCCGGGCATTCAGACCCCGGAAGAAACGCTGACCCTCCGGAGCGGCTCCTGCCGCGACAGCGCCTGGCTTTTCGTCCAACTATTTCGCCACCTGGGGCTGGCCGCACGCTTTGTGTCAGGGTACCTGATCCAGTTGACGCCGGACGTGAAGTCGCTCGACGGGCCCAGCGGCACCTCCCACGACTTCACCGATCTGCACGCCTGGACCGAGGTGTACATCCCGGGCGCGGGTGGATTGGGCTCGACCCGACGTCGGGCCTCTTCGCCGGCGAAGGGCACATCCCGCTCGCCTGTTCGGCGGACCCTGTCACCGCGGCCGCCGTGACGGGGTACTTCACGTCGGAAGACTCCGAGATCATCAAGGCCGACCCGATCCCGCCGGAAGACCTGTCGGCCGGGACGGTCATCGCCGCGGACGACGTGCCGGCGGAGATGTTCTTCTCCATGACGGTCACGCGGATCCACGAAGACCCGCGCGTCACCAAGCCCTATACCGATCAGCAGTGGATCGAGATCGAATCGCTCGGCCACCAGGTTGACGCGGACCTGAAGCGCGGCGACGTGCGGCTGACGATGGGCGGCGAGCCGACGTTCGTGTCGATCGACGACCACGACGGCCCGGAGTGGAACAGCGCTGCGCTGGCCCGAAAAAGTACGAGCTCGGCGACACCCTGCTGCGGCGCCTCCGCGACCGCTTCGCCCCGGGCGGGTTCCTGCATCACGGGCAAGGGAAATGGTATCCCGGAGAATCGTTGCCGCGCTGGGCGTTTGGGCTCTACTGGCGGAAGGACGGCCAACCGATCTGGGTGGACCCGGAACTGGTCGCCGACGAGAAGCACCCGAACCACCCCACCGACGACGACGCGCAGTTCTTCACCAAGCTGCTGGCGGAGAAGCTGGGCGTGCCGACCCGCTACATCGCGCCAGGGTATGAGGATGTCTGGTACTACCTCTGGAAAGAGCGCCGCCTGCCGGTGAACGTTGACCCGTTCGACAACAAGCTGGCCAGCCCCGAGGCTCGGGCCCGGCTGGCCAAGGTCTTTGAGCAGGGGCTGGATAAGGTCGTCGGTTACGTGATGCCGCTCCGCCGGATTCACTACACCGACGGCACGGCCGCCTGGGCCACAGGGCCGTGGTTCTTCCGGCCAGAGCGGATGTACCTGGTGCCGGGCGATTCGCCGATGGGCTTCCGGCTCCCGCTGGAATCGATCCCGTGGGTCTCCAAATCCGATTACCCGTACGACTACGAGCGCGACCCGTGGGAACCGCGCGGCGAGCTTGCGGCTCGCGCGCGGCAGCGGTCGGTCCCCGGCGCCCTGGAGCCTCGGAACCCGCTTGGGTACGTCGAGCAGTCGCTCTATCCGATCGGCAACGTCGGCCGCGGCGCGCCGGATGGAGGGTTTGACCCGGCGGACGGCGACGCCGATTTTGGCGCGGCAGGCCCGCGCGGACGCCGCGGCCCCGCGGCCGAGCTCGAGCCGCTCGGCCCCCATGGCCGCCGCGGTGACAGCAGCCCTCGCGCCCGGGCATCGGACCTTCCTCCCGCCCGAGGGGAGTCGGCGGCCGACCTCATCCGAACCGCCCTCTGCGCGGAGGTGCGCGGCGGCGTTCTCCGCATCTTCATGCCGCCGCAGCGCTATATCGAGGACTACCTCGATCTTGTGGCGGCGATAGAGGAGACCTCGGCGGAACTGAAGCTGCCCGTGCTGGTCGAAGGGTATCCGCCCCCTTTTGACCCACGCATCCACCAGATCAAAGTCACGCCCGACCCCGGAGTCATTGAGGTCAACACGCGGCCGGTCGAGACCTGGGATGAGCTGGTCAAGAACACGACCGCTCTCTACGAAGAGGCCCGACTGACGCGCCTGGGGACCGAGAAGTTCATGCTCGACGGCCGCCATACCGGCACGGGCGGCGGGAACCACATTGTGGTGGGCGGGGCGACGCCTTAGGATTCGCCGTTCCTCCGGCGGCCGCACCTGCTGCGCAGCCTGATCGGCTATTGGCACAACCATCCCGCCCTTTCATACCTGTTCAGCGGGTTGTTCGTCGGCCCAACGAGCCAGGCCCCGCGGCTGGATGAAGCCCGCAACGATCAGGTCTACGAGATAGAGATCGCGTTCAAGCAGATCCCCAACGACAACAGCCCCGTGCGGCCGTGGATGGTCGATCGGATCTTCCGGAACCTGCTGGTGGACGCCACCGGCAACACCCACCGGGCCGAGTTCTGCATCGACAAGCTCTACGCGCCGGAGTCGCCGACAGGCCGCCTGGGCCTCCTGGAGATGCGCGCGTTCGAGATGCCTCCGCACGCGCAGATGAGCCTCACCCAGCACCTCCTGCTTCGAGCCTTGATCGCCCGGTTCTGGAACCAGCCGTACAAGGAGCGGCTGGTGCGGTGGCAGACCGAGATCCACGACCGCTTCCTGTTGCCGCACTTCGTCCGCCAGGACTTTGACGACGTACTCCAGGACCTCACCAACTTCGGGTATGGGATGAAACCGGAGTGGTTCAACGCCCACTTTGAGTTCCGGTTCCCGGTATGCGGGTCGATCGCGCAGCGGGGCGTGGCGGTCGAGCTGCGCCAGGCGATCGAGCCGTGGCACGTGCTGGGCGAGGAGCCCGGCTCGAGCGGCACGGTCCGATACGTCGATTCCTCGCTGGAGCGGATGCAGGTGCTGGTGGACGGAATGACCGATCCCCGGCATGTCATCGCGTGCAACGGCGTTCGCGTCCCGCTCCATCCGACCGGCGTCAACGGGCAGTTTGTGGCGGGCGTCCGGTATCGCGCGTGGCAGCCCGCATCATGCCTGCATCCGACGATCGGCGTTCACTCGCCGCTGGTCTTTGACGTCGTTGACACCTGGTCCGGCCGCTCAATCGGGGGCTGCAAGTACTTCGTATCCCATCCGGGCGGTAGGAATTATGATGTCTTCCCGGTGAATGCCTACGAAGCCGAAGGCAGGCGGCTGTCGCGCTTCTTTAACATGGGGCACACCCCCGGCCCGCTTCAGCCAGCGGAGCCGCCGGCCAAACGCGAGTTTGGGTTCACGCTGGACTTACGGGCTCACTAGGGGTTGCATCACAACAGGCCCCGCAGCGGTTTCTCGTGCCGTGCATCGCAGGCGCGGGCCTGTTGCGCGACACGACGGCGGCCGGTCATCCCCCGATGATCGAGCCGTCCGTCTTTCTCCGCCGGCCGAACGCACGGCCGGGGTGCGGAGCGAGGTGCGATGACGATGACGCAGACGTCCGGCCCCGTCGCCGAGCGAGCCCACGGGCTGGCGCAGACCTACGCGCCCCACTCCCCCGCGACTGACGAGATGACCGAGGCGGACGGGTCCCTCCGCGCCCACTGGCGGCCGTTCGTCAGCATGATGGACGACCTGGGCAACGCCGAGGTGCTCCGTCGGCGCGAGCAATGCCAGCGCCTCATCCGCGAAAACGGGATCACCCACAACGTCTACAGCGACCCGGAAGGGACGGCTCGCCCGTGGAGCCTGGACCTGGTCCCCCTCCTCATCCCCCATGCCGAATGGAAGGATGTCGGCGCCAGCCTCGCCCAGCGAGCGAGGCTCCTTAACGCCATCCTTGCCGACCTCTATGGCCCCGCGACCAGCCTGACCTCCGGCGTTCTTCCGCCGGAAGTGATTTACGCAAACCCCGGCTTCCTCCGCGCGGCGCACGGCATCAAGCCCCGCCGCGGCGAATGGGTTCACCTTTACGCGGCCGACCTCATTCGCTGCCCCGACGGCCAGTTCCGCGTTCTCTGCGACCGCACCCAAGGGCCGTCGGGCGCCGGGTACTCGCTGGAAAGCCGGATTGTATTGACGCAGACCCTGGCGACAGTCTTCCAGCAATGCAACGCGATGCGGCTCGCGCCCTTTTTCATCGCCCTGCGACGGACGCTCCTCGCCTTGGCGCCGGAAAACCGCGAGAACCCGCGCGTCGTGCTCCTGACGCCCGGCCCGTTCAATGAGACCTACTTCGAGCACGCTTACCTCGCGCGATACCTGGGGTATACCCTGGTCCAGGGGAACGACCTGACCGTCCGCGACTCGCGCGTCTTCCTGAAGACCCTCGGCGGCCTGCAGCGGGTGGACGTGATCCTCCGCCGGGTGGACGACGACTTCTGCGACCCGCTGGAGCTCTACGCGCACTCGTTCCTTGGGGTGCCGGGGCTGCTTCAGGCCGTGCGCGAGGGGAATGTGGCGGTGGCGAACGCGATTGGCTCCGGCGTGTTGCAATCGCCGGCGATCCTTCCGTTCCTGCCGGGGCTTTGCCGCCACCTGCTCGGCGAAGAGCTGGCGATGCCTTCCGTCCGCACGTGGTGGTGCGGCGAACCGCAGTCCCTCCGGTACGTGCTTCAAAACCTGGGCAAGCTGGTGGTGAAGTCGGCCTTTGCCGCCGTTTCGGACGATCCGGTCTTCGGGCCCGGGCTGTCCACCGCCGAGCGCGAGGCGCTGGCACGGAAGATCCAGGCGCGGCCGATCTACTACGTCGGGCAGGAGCTGATCGACTCCTACACCACGCCGGTTTTGGTCGATGGGGAGGCCCAGCCACGACGGTTCCTCGTACGCGCCTACCTGACAGCCGAGGAGGGCTCGTACGCCGTGATGCCCGGCGCGCTGACCCGCGTCGCGGCGTCGGCTGACTCCCGCGTCGTCTCCCTCCAGAAAGGGGTCGCCGCCAAGGACACCTGGATCCTGGGGACGGAGCCGACGAGCGTGGTCACGCTGCTCACGCCGGCGTCGGAGCCGGTCGAGTTGAGCCGCGGTGGCGGCGATCTTCCCAGCCGGGTCGCCGATGACCTCTTCTGGCTCGGCCGCTACGTGCAGTGCGCCGAGTCAACGGTCCGGCTGGCGCGCACCGTCTTCAACCGGCTCGCAGACCCCAACGTCATCGAAAGCCCCTCGGCGATCGAAGCGATGATGCGCGAACTCGTCGGCCGCAAGGCGCCCAAGTTCGCCCCCGGCGCCGCCCGGCAACTCGCATCCGAACTGTTCGGGCCCGGCGACCCGTCGTGGCTTCGATCGTCGATGAAGCACCTGCACAACCTGTCGCGCGTGCTGCGCGACCGGATCTCCTCCGACGCGTGGCGGATCTTGAGCTCGATCGAACGGCGCATCGCCGAATTCGACGGCGCGATCGACGACGACCAGGTCTCGACGGTGCTTGAAGTGGTCAACGAGCTGGTGTTCGCCTTCCTGGCTTTCTCGGGCATGGCGATGGATTCGATGTCCCGTGGCCAGCGCTGGCGGTTCCTGGACATGGGCGTGCGGCTGGAGCGCGGGATCGTCATGGCGCGGCTGATCCGTGCGACGCTGGTCGCCGTGACCCCGCAGGAATCGTTCATCCTCGACGCCTTACTGGAGGCGGCCGATAGTTCGATCACCTATCGCAGCCGCTACCTCAATCGGCTGGACGCGGCCGCCGTGGTTGACCTGCTGCTCGCCGATGAGTCCAACCCCCGCGCCGTGGCCTTTCAAATCGCGACGCTGGAGCGGCACCTGGAAAGCCTGCCCCGCGAGGCGAGCCACCCGCTTCGCCACCCGGACAACCAACTGGTGGTCCGGCTTCGTTCGATGATCCGGCTGGCCGACCTGAACGCCGTCTGCAAGCCGACCAAAGCGCGCCGGGAGGCGCTGGCGGAACTGACGACGTCCTGCATCGAGCAACTGACGATGATTTCCGAACTGGTCGCGCAGATCTTCTTCAATCACGCGATGGTCTCGCCCCGATTCCTTTCGGCGGAACTGGAGCGGCCGGCATGAAGTTCCGCATTTTGCACGTTACCGAATACGTTTACGGCGAGCCGGTGCCGTTGTGCCACCACCTCATCCGGCTGCGGCCGCGTGAGACGGCGCTGCAGTCCTGCGACAATGCGGAGATCGACATCAAGCCGACGCCGGCGACCCGCCGTGACCGCGTGGACTTTTTTGGCAACCACGTCACCTGGGTCAGCCTTCAGGAGCCTCATTCGCGACTGAAGGTGACTGCCCGAAGCGAAGTCGAAACGACCGCCCCCGCCGTCCCCAACACCGCGACCGGCCCAGCCTGGGAACAAGTGCCGACGATCCTTTCGGCCCGGTGCGACCCGATCTCGCTCGATGCCCGCCAGTACACCTACGACTCGCCGCAGGCCCCGTGCGACCCGGCACTGGCGGCGTACGCCCTGCCGAGCTTCCCGGCGGGCAAGCCCGTGCTTGCCTGCGTGGCCGACCTGACGCAGCGGATCTTCCGGGAGTTTGTCTTCGATACCCGCGCCACGACGATCGGCACTCCGGTCCTTGAGGTGCTCGAGCATCGGCGTGGGGTCTGCCAGGACTTCGCGCACCTTCAGGTCGCCTGCCTTCGGTCGCTGGGCCTGCCCGCCCGGTATGTCAGCGGCTACATCATGACCCGGCCGCCGCCGGGGCAACCGCGCCTCGTCGGGGCCGACGCGTCGCACGCCTGGGCGTCGGTCTACGTGCCCGATTACGGGTGGGTAGATTTCGACCCGACGAACGGCTGCATGCCCGCGGCCGAGCACATCACGCTCGGCTGGGCCCGCGACTACGACGACATCAGCCCCACCAAAGGCGTCATCACCGGGGGGCACGGGCACACGCTCTTTTATTCCGTGGATGTGGAACCGCTCGACCTGCCCGCCGCCAAACCAGCCCCCGCGCCGGCCGACGTCCGAGCGCCCAATCCGGCAGCGCCGGCCCCGCCTGCCGGCACGGCGGCGACCTGACGGTATGCTTTCGACGCGGTCGATCAAGGACGCTCGGCCAACGAGCCGCGCCTCTCGGAAAGTAGAGCCCGCTCTATGGGGGGCGGCAACCGCTCATGCAACAGCTCAGTCGCCGAGTACGGCGACTGCCCGCTTCCTGACGGGCGCGGCTCGTTCGGGAGGGGTCGCGTCAACATCAATTCCGCGGGGGCGCGGCTGGCGGGGACGAGGTGGCCCCGGTGGTCCGTTCCGGGCAAGATCGCGGGTGCGCGCGATGCCATCCGACGTGCCGCCGGTGCCCTCACCGGCGGGCCTTTTGCGTGCTGGGCGACCGCCGGTGAGGGCACCGGCGGCACTTTAATTCGCGAGCGCGCCCGCTGATTCAGATGGAGCGGGCCACGCGCCTCACGTCTTGGGCGCTTCTTTTGCCGCGACGGGCGGGGACGCCGGTTTGGTCTGGGGCTTCGCCGGGGGCGGCGAGACCGAAAAGATCAGGTTTCGCATGATCTTCACCGCATACTCCGGCTGATACCCGATGATCCCGTCCACGGCCTGGCCGACCAATCCCGCCGAGAGGTCTTCCCGACTGTAGTAGACGAGGTTCCGCCCGCCTTCGCCCAACTGCGCGAACCCGCGGGACGTTCAACTTCCCCGCGATCTTCAATTTCGCGTAGGGGCGGAACTGAACGTTGGTAATGTTCGCCTCCGGCAGGTTCTGCACTTTCCAGACTTCGTCCCCCTCGCCGAGGATGCTGCCGAAGTTGGCCGGTTCCCCGCCGAACATCGCCGCCAGCTCCTTCTCCGCCGAGTCGGCGAAATCGGTGGAACCGCCGGCCGCATCGACGATCAGCGTGCCGTTCCCTTCCACGTATTCCTTCACCTCCTTGCGCCGGGTGTCGCTCAGCTTAAAGCGGGTGGTCCCAGTGAGATGGGCGATCTGCGGCGCGTTCTTGCCCTTCAGTTTCCCTTCGCCGAGCTTCACGGAATCGATCGACAGCGCCACGCCGTATTGGTTCCGCATGATGTTCGCCAGCCGCGGCCAGCCGGCGGGCTCTGGGTCGGGGTTGTCGCCGACGAGCAGTCGGGCCACCGTCACCTTGCGGCCGGCAGGCGCCTTGGGGTCGGGCTTGACGATGTACGTCTCACCGCGGAACTGCTCGTTTTCCTTATCAACCGCGTAGTAGAAGAGGTCGGCCGCCAGTTGATAGGCCTCTTCGCGGGTGCGGACAGAGTTGGTCTGCCATGCCCTTGAAACGTCCGCTTCCGGCACGAGCAGCAGCATCTCCCGGACGCCGTTGGAGATCCCCATGACCTTTGGCTTGTTCTTCCAGTTCTTCGCGCGAAAGTTTTGGTTGGTGTAGATGGGGTGCTCGGGCGGCAGCTCGCGAAACTCGTAGCGGGGGAAGAGCTTGTGGGCCAATCCGTTGGGCCCGGTCCAGGCCCGCTCGAAGCGGTCGCTCCCGCAGTCGGCGTTGGCGAGGATGATGCCGCCGTCGATCGCGAATTCCCGAAGCTTGTCGATCTCCTTCTGCGAGAAGTCCATGTTCTCGGCGCCGCTGATGAACAGGATCGGGGCGTCGTGCAGGTCGTCCGGCGCGATTTTCAGGTTGACGACCTGCCAGTTGTAGAACCTCTCCGACTGCTTCCCAAGCCAATGGGTGAGGTTCGCGACGTCACGCGGCCGCTCATTCCATGGCTCCGCCTGCTTCTTGAGTTTCGCGTCACTCAGCTCATATTCGAGCTTGTTCATCACGACGGGCGCGCGGCCGCGGACGAGGAAGAGCGTCGCGAAGACGGTGCTAGGCACTGCCTTGTAGCTTGAGTCCCAGTGGCCGTCCTTCGCCTGGTGTCGAACGAGGTACTCCGAGCCGTTCTGATACCAGTCCACCGGGCCGAAGTTCTTGCGGCCGCTGGCGACGCCGATCCGCTCCACCCCGTACATGCCATACAGATTCCCGCCGAGCAGCTCGTTGATGTGCTTGTCGAGCCACGCCAGCCCCGCCGTGATGTTCGGGTTCGGCACCCCGCCGGCGCACCGGCCCCAGGTCGCCTGCTGGGCCTGGAGCAGATAATCCTGGCTGATATAGAGCGTCGCGACGCCGGCGGCCGTCATCGTCGCCTTGGGCGCCCCTGATCGGCGCTGGAGCTGCCGCGATGGTAGGCCCATCCGCCGTTGTCGTCGGGGCCGTCCTTCTCCTTGAATTGGTGGCCGCGCCAGGCGGCGTCGATCGTCTCCCAGTACTTAATCGGGACCTCGGCGTCGGCCTGCTCGCACGCCCACATCCCCAGGACGCCGTACTGGCTGACGCTCAGATCCCAGCCGCCCTGCGGCCCCTTCGCGTCGCTGTAGTACCCGTAGAAACCAAAGCCGTCTTTATCCTTGGCGGGGTTGTCTCGCATGGCGCGGAAGAGCTGGTCGGCGTCACGCTGGGCCAGGCCGCGCCGCTGTGGCGAATCCGGCAGGAACGGCCAGATCTGGGCCCGCATGCCCAAGGCGTAATTCCCTTCGATCTTCTGTTTCTTGACCCAATCGATCGCCGGGGCGAGCCTCACGTCCTGGGGGTTCTCGCCGGCCGCGAGAAGGGCGTAGATCGCCATCGACGTATATCCGCCCCATTGCTTGCCGGCGGGGTCGGCGGGCTTCCCCTTTGGGTCGGGGAGCGGGACTTCCTCCCAGTTGTCCTTCTTGACCTGGCTGTAAAGGTAGTCCTTCGCCGCCTTGATCGCCTTATCAACTTCGGCCGCCGTGGCGGCCGACGCCGTCTGTCCGGCAGGCCCCCACACCACGCAGAGGAGGGCCAGAATCGCGACGGCTGCCGGAGAGTGCCTCCGGATGCGCGATCCGCGACAACGGCCAAAGTGAGCGGAGGGCCGACGAAGCGCAAACCACGATCGACCAAAGCACGGGAGCCCCGCGCGTCGCCAGCCCTGCATCATGCCGTTTTCCTCGATCGAAGTGCTGCCGGGCAGAAGGAGATTCGCGACATGGGCGGCCAAGCCCGCGCGAGACGACGTGAAGCCCGGATGAGCGTGAGCGTTTAGAATGACAAATCTTTCACGCCGCGCCTAGAACGATCGGCCGAATTATAGCGAAGATGTCTCGCTCGGCGTGACAAATGGCGGCATTTGACCCCTCTGCCGGCTTCCCGCCTGACATCGCCGTGTTGCCGTCGCAATCCCCCATCATTACAATCCGCGCCCATGCGATGGAGCGCTTCAGCATTTTCACGCGGCGGATCGGCTTGGATGCTGGGCCTGGCGGCCGCCATCCTAAGCTCTGGCCGAATCGCCGCCGCGCTGGAGCCCAAGACTTTCGACTACGCCGGGGGCGGCAAGTGGCCGCAGGTTGAAGCTCCAGCGTCCCGCCAGGCCGACAACCCGACCCTTGACCGGGCGGAACGGATGCTTTCGTCGGGACAAACGTCCGACGCGAAAAAGCTCTTGCTCGATTACGCGGTGAACAGCCGCACCGCGCGGGATCGCGACCGCGCACTCTTCCTTCTGGCCGACGTCTACCGTAGGGACGACGACTATTTGAAGGCATTTTACCAGTACGACGAGTTGCTCGACACCTACCCGGAGAGCCGACTCTACTCGCAGTCGCTGGAGAAGCAGTACGACATCGCCGACGCGTTGCTCCGCGGCCACAAGCGGAGGTTATTCGGCCTTTCGATCCTTCCCGCCGACGACGAAGGGATCGACATGCTCTTCCGCCTCCAGGAGCGGTCCCCGGGATCCCCGCTGGCCGAGCGATCCCTGTTGCGGACGGCGGAGTACTATTTCGCCTCGTCTCAATTCGATCTCGCCGGCGACGCCTACGCCGCCTACATCCGCAGCTACCCCCGAAGCCCGGACGTCCCGCGAATCCGCATCCGAGAAGCGTTCTGCTCGTACGCGCAGTTCAGGGGCGTCAACTTCGATGCGACCCACCTGATCGACGCCCGTGCGCAGTTCGAAGACATCAAGGTGCGCTACCCCCAGTTGGCGACATCGTCCAACGTGCAGCAGTTCATCGACTCGATCAACGAGACGCTGGCCCGCAAGATGTACCTGACGGCGGACTTCTACCGCCGGACTGACAAGCCCGGCGGCGCGGCCTATACCCTTCGCGAGCTTGCAAAGACGTACCCGGATTCAAAGGAAGCGAAACTCGTCCCCAAGGAGCTGACGCGGCTGCCGGCGGCGGCGCTTGTCGAGCCGGCCCGCGATCGCGCCAAGCCCATCGAAACGACGCTCCCCCCGGCCATGCCCGCCGGCCCGCCGGTCCCGACAACGGCGCCGGCCGCGCCTTAATCGGGTGCGCCCGCCGATGAGTTGCGAATCAACGTCCGATTGACACGAGGTCAGTCGCAGCGGAGCATCGATCGCTGATGGAGCCGAGCGGACGGGGCCGCACGGCTGGAGTCGGCCCGCATGCCCCATTGGATGATGATGCAGATCAGACCTTCGCCCCGCCGAGCGTTGACCCGCATACAAGTCCGCGCGCTGGCGATCCGATGTCTTACGTTAGCGATGGTTTGCGCTGGAGCAGTCGTTTGCGCCGGCGGCTGCGGCTACCAGCAGTCCGGCGGCTCGGGTGACACTTTGGCATCCGGCGCCTCGGCCAGCACGATGCCGGGCGACTTGCCCCAAGGCGCCGGCGAGGCCAGTGGCGGCGGTTATCACTGGTCCAGCCGCTACCGGGAGGACGTCAAAACGGTCGCGGTCCCGATTTTCAACAACCGAAGCTTCTACCGAGGGATTGAGTTCCTTCTCACGAAGGCCGTCGTCGGCCAGCTTGAGGGGCAGTCGCCCTACAAGGTGGTTGCGAAGGAACGGGCGGACACCGAGCTGGTGGGCGAAATTGAGAACATTCACGTCCGGACGATCAGCCACGACCCCAAGAACGTCCTCCCCCAGGAGCAACTATTTATCATGAAGGTCGCCTTCACCTGGAAGGACCTGCGAACCGGGAAGACGCTCGTCGAGCGCCGCAACTTCGAGCAGACAGCTCCGTACTACCCGACGCTCGGCGAGGGCCAGTTCACCGCCCAGCAGCAGAGCGTCGAGCGGCTTGCGCTGGCGATTGTCCAGGAGCTGCAGGGCGAGTGGTAGGCGCGGGCGGTCATGCGACGGCGCGGGTTCCGCGGCTTTTAATTGGATCGGTCGCGGCGCCCTGATTGTGGAAAACAGGTCCGCGCTGACCTTATGATGTTGTGTGACTGGGACGCGCGGCGGAGTGCCGGCGTGACAGTGAGCATCAGGGCCGGGTTGATGGGGAACGATCGTCGCTCGACCGACGAATCTCCATGCCCGTCACAGCTCCCCAATCCCTTCAGACGGGCCCGAAGCAACCGGTGGCCCTGGCACTGCGGCGGAAGCGTCTAATGCGGCCGCTCAGGACGTGAAATATGGCAGATCAACGACCCGAACGCCCCTCCCGTAAGCCCGGCCGGCCGAACGCCGCGAATGGTGCGTTTCGCGTTCGCAACGGCTTGCTGGGCTGGATGCTCTTCATCGGGCTGGCGGTAATGCTGGTCATCCTGGTGCGGAGCAAGCAGAACCAGAACATTGATATCCCGGTCTCTGACTTCTTCGATCGGCTCGAATCGAACAAGATCGAGTGGATCAAGGTCGAGGACCCGGACATCACCGGCAAGTTCGTCGGCCCGCAGTCGATCCCGGCGGCCGCTCCGAAGGACATCACGCACTTTAAGACCAGCTTCCCCGCCGGATGGCTCCCCAACCAGGGCTTCGACAAAGTCCTGACGGCCGCCAAGGGGAAGACCGTCCGGATTGAGGCCGAGAACAACAACAACATCATCCTTCAGTTCCTGGTCCCGCTGGTGCCGTGGCTGCTCATTTTCGGCTTCATCTGGTTCTTCGTCTTCCGCCAGCTCCGCTCGGCGGGCGGCGCGAACATGCTCGGCAACTTCGGCAAGAGCAAGGCGAAGATCACGAGCAAAGAGCACACGCACGTCACCTTTGACGACGTCGCGGGCATCGAAGAGGCCAAAGACGAAGTGATGGAGATCGTCGAGTTCCTGAAGAACCCGAAGAAGTTCCAGCGCCTTGGCGGCCGCATTCCCCGCGGCGTGCTGCTCGTGGGAGAACCGGGCACCGGTAAGACACTGCTCGCCAAGGCGATCGCCGGCGAAGCGGACGTCCCATTCTTCTCGATCAGCGGGTCCGATTTCGTCGAGATGTTCGTCGGCGTGGGGGCTTCCCGCGTCCGCGACCTGTTCAAGCAGGCCAAGGACAACAGCCCGTGCATCATCTTCCTGGATGAAATCGACGCCGTCGGCCGCCGCCGCGGCAGCGGGTTCAGCTCCGGTGGGCACGACGAGCGCGAGCAGACACTCAATGCGATCCTCGTCGAAATGGACGGGTTTGAAACCAACGATCAGGTCATCGTTTGCGCCGCGACAAACCGGGTGGACGTGCTGGACCCCGCCCTCACGCGGCCGGGCCGCTTTGATCGGCAGATTTCCGTCCCGCTGCCCGATGTGAAGGGCCGCATGGAGATCCTGAAAGTTCACAGCCGCAAGGTCAAGCTCGGGCCCAATGTCGATCTTGCCCGACTCGCCAAGGCGACGCCCGGCTTCAGTGGGGCCGACCTGGCGGCGATCATCAATGAATCGGCGCTGGGCGCGACGCTGGCCGGCAAGGAGTACATCGAGCAGGACGATCTTGAGGAGGCCCGGGACAAGGTCCGCTGGGGCCGCGCCCGCAAGAGCCGCGTGATCGACGAAAAGGAAAAGGCCGCCACGGCGTATCACGAGGCGGGCCATGCGGTCGTGCAGCACCTGCTCCGCCCCGAGGCCGACCCGATCCACAAGGTCACCATCATCCCGCGCGGTCAGGCGATGGGCGCCACGATGGCGCTCCCGGAAAAGGACCGGTCGAACTATTCCAGGAAGTGGTGCCTAGCGTTCATGAAGGTCTGCTTTGCCGGCCGCATCGCGGAAGAAATGTTCTGTGGCGACGTGAACACCGGCGCCTTCGGTGACATTCGCCAGGCCAGCGGCATCGCCCGCCGCATGGTGCGCGAGTGGGGCATGAACGAGCGGCTCGGCTTTGTCTACTACGGCGAGGACGACAACAAGACGAACTATTTCGACGTCGGCGGCGGCCGCGAATATTCGGAAGACACCGCCAAGGCGATCGACGAAGAAATCAAGAAGCTGATCGACCGGCTCTACGACGAAACCCGGCAGCTCATTGAGGTGAATCGGGATCGCGTCGAGGCCGTGGCCAAGGCCCTGATGAAGTACGAAACGCTCGATGCGAACGACATTGAACGGATCATGCGGGGCGACAACCTCACCAAGCCGACCGTCAGCGACTTGCTCGACAAAGAGAACCGCCGCGGAACGGTGATTCAACCCGGCCCCACCAGCGCGGAGCCCGATGTTCAGCCCGGGTTCGGCGCGGGCGGCCCGCTGCCTGCGCCCGGCTGATCGGATCATTCGACCCACGCACGGCTCGGCGCCGGCCGGCCGATGAGACGCGACGGGGCGCCCAGCAAACCGCTTGGGCGCCCCGTTTTGTTTCGCCTGTTCCTCGTCTCACATTATGGAGCGAGGCAACCGCGACCCGAATCAACCGATTCCCGAGCTATGCCCGCGATGCGTGAATTCCGTGCGAAGATTCGTTACACTGCTCGCGCGCTCCCTTGGAGGTTCCCCAGCTGTGGCCCAGGCCGACATCATCATCGCCGACGAAAAGCTGCTGCCGCAGGCCGTCGAGCTCTACAATTCGATCTTCCGACCAAAACGCGAAGCCGACTTTTTCAAGCGGCGGTTCATGGGGCGATACAACGCCCTTACGCTCCTGGCTCGGATGGACGACAAGCCTGTCGGCTTCTGGATCGGCTTCGAACTGAAGCCGGGGATGTTCTATCAGTGGCTCGGAGGCGTCGCGACGGCTGTCCGCCGTCACGGCGTCGGCCGCCAGTTGCAGGAAGCCCAGCAAGCGTGGGCTAAAGATCACGGCTACGAATACATCCGCTGTGAGTGCATGAACCATCAGCGGGAATTCATTCACTTCGGCGTGAGCCTGGGGTTCTCGATCGTCGGCGTCCGATGGGATTCCACCCACGCCGATAACATGATCGTCTTCGAGAAGAACCTGATGGAGTAGGCCCGGGCGTTGGCGAGCTTCAGGCTTGCGGCCGTTTCGGTCGCATCGTTTCCCCAAGGCGTGAGTCAAGCCCAAGCTCCCTTCCGCGAGAGAGGCTTTCGCCGTGAGCCCCGCCGACTTTGACCTTTGGCTTCAGTCGCCCCCCAACTCCCGTCGCCCGCTGGTGATGGGCATCCTCAACATCACCCCGGACAGTTTCAGTGCCGACGGAAAAGTCTTCTCGGATGACCCCGCACAGACACTCGAACGCTCCGTCGCCCATGCCCTGGCGATGGCGGCCGACGGCGCCGACCTGATCGACATTGGCGGCGAATCCACCCGCCCCGGCGCGTTGCCCGTCCTTCCTGACGAGCAAATTCGACGGGTTATCCCCGCCATCGCGGCCCTCAAAGCCCGCTCCGACGTGACGTTGTCGATCGATACGCGCTCCAGCCGCCGTGGCGGCCGCCGCGCTCGACGCCGGCGCCGCGGTGGTCAACGACGTATCGGGCGCCCGTGACGATGAGGCAATGTTGTCGCTCGTCGCAGCCCGGAAGTGCCCGGTGGTGCTGATGCACATGCAGGGGACGCCGCGGACGATGCAGCTCAATCCCCACTATATCGACGTGACCGCCGAAGTCGCCGGCCATCTCCGCGCCTGCCTGGAGCGCGCCGTCGCCGCCGGCGTGGCGGCCGAGCGCGTGATCTTGGACCCGGGCATCGGCTTCGGGAAGAACGAGGGCCACAACCTCGAGCTGCTTCGCCGACTCCGGGAACTTACCGGCGCCAATGCCGGCCTCGGTGGGCGCCCGATCCTTCTGGGGGCCAGTCGAAAGGGCTTCATCGGCCGCATCACCGGCGAGCCGGAGCCGGCCCAGCGCCTGTTCGGGACGGCCGCCACGGTCGCGTGGGCGCTGGCGGCCGGCGTATCGATCGTCCGCGTCCACGACGTCCGCCCGATGTCTCAAGTGGCCCGCATGATCCGGGCGATACAGACCGATGGGCGGGCCGTCTCGATTCAGAACTGACCCAGTGCGCTTTCAGGTGTCAATCGGGCGGGACACGCTCTCCGCGCGAAGGTTGCCCGGTCATCCCGAGGGGTCGCCCTGTCCGGTGCGAGGGTCGCGGGAGTTTTGGCGGGTTGCCGTTCGCTGGTCGCGGACGGCGCGACTACTATAGTCCGGTAACGCGGGCGGCAGGCCGCCCCGCCGACGCCGCCCCCCGCCAACACCGCGGCCGACGTCGCGGCCGCGATGGGGTTGGCTCCGGAACCGGCATCGGCCTCCTGCTCACTCGGTCAGAACACGCTTCGTTCCCATGGCAAAGGAACTCATTAACAACCTCCAGAGCTTCTTTCGGGCTCTGCACACCTATCACTGGTGGCAGGTTGCGATTGAACTGCTCTTGATCGGGATGGTTGTCTATTGGGTGGTCCGGTTCCTCCACGGCACGCGCGGCGCTCGCATGCTGCGGGGTATCACTTTCGTCCTGATCTCCGGCTACCTGATCGTCAGCCTCCTTGCATCGCAGTTCGGGCTCGATCGGATCCGCTTCCTCTACGAACGCTTCCTGTTCCTTGCCGGCTTCGCGATCACCGTCGCCTTCCAGCCCGAACTTCGCCGGGCACTCATGCGGCTGGGCGAGACGCGCCTTTTCGGCGGCTGGTCCCAGCAGATTAACGAGGACATTGAGGCCCTGGTCGAAGCGGCCACGTTCCTGTCGCGGCGGAAGATTGGCGCCGTTATCGCCATCGAACGCGATACGCCGCTCGGCGGCCTGACCGACAACGCCACGCGTTTGAACGCGGACCTGTCGGCCGACCTCATCAATACGATCTTCTGGCCGAACTCTCCGCTGCACGATCTGGGCGTGATCGTGAGCCAGGGTCGCGTCGCCTTCGCCGGTGTCCAGTTCCCCATGGCGGAAAGCGGCGAGCTGGAACGAGAGCTCGGCGCCCGCCATCGGGCCGCCGTCGGCATGAGCCAGGAGAGCGACGCTGTGGTCCTGGTTGTCTCTGAAGAGACCGGCGATGTGAGCATCGCCGAGCGCGGGCAACTCATCCGTAAATTAACCCCCGAGGGGCTGCGCGGCCTGTTGACCGAATTACTCGGAGGCGGCGAATCGCGCACCTTCCGCAAGGCCGCCTGACGCGCCTCAAGCGGCCGACCCAAAACCGCCCCGACGGAACCGTAAACGACGCAGCCGAATGCCTGACTCCACCGACAACGTCGCCACCGAGAACGGTTCCCCCCCGGCCGTGATCAAGTTCCAGGAACACCGTCCGATGAACCGCGCCAGCTTGGCGCTGAACAACTGGGCGCGATACACCTTTTCCCGGGAAAAGGTCATCAACGGCGCGAAGACACTCCTCTGGGTCGCGCCGCTCACGCTGCTGATCTGGGTCTACGCCGAACGCGAGCAGTTGACGCCGCAGGACAACATCACGATCCCGATCGAGGTCACCAGCAACGACCCTTTACGGGTCGTCACGCTCCTGCGGCCGCAACCCTCGTTGCTCATCGCCACCCTGACCGGCCCTAAGGCGAAGGTTGAGGCGGTCAAGAACATGCTCCACCCCGGGGGCTCGGCGATCCGCATTGAGGTGGATCGCAACATGGGGACTGGCCCCCAGCGCATCGACGCGGCACGGATCGGAAACGACTCGCTCCTGAAGGATCAGGGTGTTTCCGTCTCCAATTGCCAGCCGCCCTTCCTTGACATCTACGTGGACCCGATCATCGAGATGGCCATCCCCGTCCAGGCCCCGCCCGGCATGGCGACGATCGGCACCGTCACGTTCACGCCCGACAGCGTCCAGGTCAGCGGCCCTGAGAAAGTGCTGTCGGATGCCAACTCCGGTGACAAGCGCCTCGCCGCCATCGCCGTCAGCCTCCCCAGCCGGCCCGAGGTCCTGAGCGCATCCCCGACGGAGCGGCAGGTTTCCGTCTCGGACGTGAAGCTGACGGTCCCGATCGAGAACCGTTTTGTGAAGCTCGTCGGCGCGACGAGCGTCTCCGCCAAGGTGGACCTGAAGGCGAGCAAGGAGTACAAGCCCGCCTTCATCCCCGTCGCCGTCGTCGCGGACAGCGACGTGCTGGACAAGCTCAATCGTTACAAGGTCGAATTCGACAGCACGCTGAAGGACATCGTTTTGGCCGGCCCGGAAGAGAAGATCGACATGATTTCCCGGCCCGATTACACGCCGCAATTGAAGGCCCTGTTTGAGATCACCCTCGCCGACTTCAACAGCGACCTGCCTCGAACCGTTCCGCTCGATTTCAAGCTCCCCCCCGGCGTCGCGGTGAAGGCCGGAACGACCTCGATCACGTTCCGCCTGACCAATCGCTGACACCAACTTTTTCTGGCCGACAGAACAGAGCCCGTCCCCTCCGAAAATCCCCCCCCGGACGCCCCGCAGGCCAACAGCGAGCCGCGCCCGTAAGAGGCTGTCGGAAAACTGGTAACATCGACCTAACGACCGCCGTTTTCGAGCGAAAAACGAGGCATTTTTCGACGATTTTGGGGTTTTTCGACAGTCTGGTAAGGAAGCGGTCCACCCGCCCTTCCGAATTGGGCCGCCCGACCGGCGGGCACTCCGCGCAGGGACGGCCCAACCGCTCCCTTACCAGCCTGTCGAAAAACTGGTAACAACGACCTGACGACCGCCGCTTTTGAGCGAAAAACGAAGGATTTTCCGGCAGTTTTGGGGTTTTTCGACAGTCTGTTACGGTCGCGGCTCGTTGGCGTCCATCTCTATGACGGAAGGCCGCTCGGTCGCGCCTTTCCTTGACTGACCTGCGTCGCGCCCACGCAGCGATGCGCCGCGGCGACGCGCGCAAACCTGACAAGCGGCCGCCCATAGGTATAATCCGCACCCCATGCAAGAGCCGAAGAGCAGTGGAGCGTCGATCGGAGCCGGGGCCGCGGAACCCGGCAAGGGCGGCCCCGTCTACAAACGCGTTTTGCTGAAGATCAGCGGCGAGGGGTTCTGCCACGAGGGCGGGTTCGGGATCGAGGCCGAGGAGCTTGAGGCGATCGCCAATCAGTGCATTGAGGTCGTGCGGATGGGCGTGCAGCTTGCGGTCGTCGTCGGCGGCGGGAACTTCATCCGCGGCGCAACGTTCTCAGAAGACGGCCACATCCCCCGCGCCACCGCCGACTACATGGGCATGCTCGCCACGGTGCTCAACGCCGTCGCCCTCCAGGAAACGATGGAGCGGTTCGGGCAGCCGACGCGCGTGATGAGCGCCATCAGCGTTCACAGCGTCTCCGAGCCGTTCATCCGTCGCCGCGCGATCCGCCACCTCGAAAAGGGCCGCGCCGTGATCCTGGCCGCCGGCACCGGCAACCCATTCTTCACGACCGATACCTGCGCCGCGCTGCGCGCGACCGAAATCGGCGCCGACGTGCTGCTGAAGGCGACCAAGGTAGATGGGATCTACACCGCCGACCCGAAAAAAGAGCCAAACGCAAAGCTTCTGTCGAACGTCAGTTACGAGCAAGTGATCCGTGACGAGCTGAGGGTCATGGATCAGACCGCGTTTGTGATGTGCAAAGAGCGTAAAATTCCGCTGGTCGTCTTCAATCTGAAGACCCAAGGGAACATCGCCCGCGTGATGCGCGGCGAAAAAGTCGGAACGAAGATCGTCCCGACCGAAGGACGATAGGCCGGCCGAAGAAGCGTCAGAGCGCACCCCGCCGGCGCATTGATCAGGTTCGCAGCGAACGGGAGCCCCCATGCCGTCGGATGATATCCTGCTGGATTGCGAAGATCAGATGGACAAGGCCGTCGAGCACCTCCGCCACGAGCTAAGGGGCATCCGGACCGGCCGGGCGACGCCGGCGCTGGTCGAGCACATCAAGGTGGACTACTACGGATCCCCGACCGACCTGAAGGCGATCGCCTCGATCAGCATCCCCGAATCGACCCAGCTTCTGATCAAGCCGTTCAACTCCCAGGACATCAAGGCGGTCGAGAAGGCGATCAACGACAGCAAGATCGGCGTAAGCCCGCAGAACGACGGGAAGAGCATCCGCCTTCGTCTCCCCCCACTCTCGCAGGAGCGGCGCACGCAACTGGTCGGCCAGTGCAAGGGGTTCGCTGAAGAAGCGAAGATCCGCATCCGCAATTCCCGTCGCGACGCGAACAAGCTCGCCGACACCGAAGGCAAAGGCGGCATCATCACCGAGGACGAAGCCAAGAGCCTGAAGGAACAGATCCAGGAGTTGACCAAGACCTACGAAGCGAAGGTCGATGACGTGATCGAGCACAAGCGGAAAGAAGTGATGGACGTCTAGAAATTGACCGTGCAAGATCGGGCGCTTTCCCCGGCCCCTCTTCCGCCGGTGCCACGGTGGAGAGGGAAGGGCGAGGGGGCTGCCTGACGACGCACACGCTGCCAAAAGCGCGAGAGTTTCGAGATTCGATGACTCGCTCGCCCTAACCCCTCCCCCTTAACCCTCGCCCGCGGAAACCGGAAACGCCGCCTCCGAGAGCCGCCTGTCCACGCACAGGGATTTGGGCTCTGTTCGATCGATAGGCGCCTACTTTCACGCTCATCAGCCGGTTCACATCTATCGGTGGGAAAACCCTTGAGTCGAGTCTTGTCCCGCGAGGGAATCGGACGGCCGCACGCGCCGGCGTGGCTCGGCGTGTCAGGGTCACTTTTTTTCGCCACCCATCGCCACCCTCCGCTTTCTCTTTTTCAGCCTGTAGACCTTTCCGCCACGGACGTCGGCGGGCGACCGCGACGAAGAGAAAGCGCCGCGGATTGAACGGGGAAATCTTTGCACAAGCCGATTCGCCCCTGCCGCCGGGCGCTATAACGGACGGCGTCGAAGGATCGGGGTCAAAGCACATTTCAGAGAGGTCGGCTTGATGCGGCAGTTCGGTAAAGATCGCGCACGCGAGGTTCAGGGAGGCCGATTGGCGGCCGCCTTTTTGATGATGATCATCGCCGTCGCATGTGCGGGCGGTCACGCCGCGCGGGGGGCGACGGCGGGGACGGCCGCCGTCGAAAATGCTTTGACGTTGCTGCCCGATCAATCAGAAGTCACCCCAATCGAGCCGCTCTACCTTCAGATCGTCAACCCCGCCGACACGATGCACGAGCGCGATCAACCAACAACCGACAGGCCCGCCAGGCCCCAGTGGGCCGCGACGGCGCCGGCCGATCGGCCGATCGTCGCGCCGCCCGCGCAACGATTGCGGTCGTACGAGCTGCCGCCGATTGAGGTGGTTGGGCAGGCGCCGGCGGATCTCAAGGAGGAGGATGGGGTCGGGCCGAACGATCAGCCCCGGTGGACGGCCGCCCGGCGCTTCCCGGGGACGCGGATTTATGTTCTCCCGCCCGACACGGTCGAGTTCGAATACTGGCTGCGGCCGACCTCCCCGGCGCACGGCAAGACCGAGTTCCGTTCGCTCTACGAATTGGAGTTCGGCTTCCCCAATCGCATCCAGCTCGACCTTTACCTTCGCACCGAATCGGTCAGCGGCGGCGAAACGCAAGTCGGTGAGTCGATAGAGCTGCGATACGCCTTCGCGGAGTGGAACAAGATCTGGGGCAACCCGACGCTTTATGTTGAATGGAGCCGCCTGGAGAACGAATCGGACCAGCTTGAGGCCAAGCTGCTGCTCGGCGGCCAGATCGCCCCGCGCTGGCACTGGGGCGTGAACCTCTCCGACGAATTGACGATGGGCGGCAGGCGGGAGAACGAAGTCGAAGTGACCGGCGGCGTCAGCTACACCTTGGCGGACTCGCGCTTTTCGGTCGGCGTCGAGACCGAGGATGGCGCGGTTGACACGCAGAACCACCGGGGCACCTTCGGCGACAAGTTCTTCTTCGTCGGCCCGAGCCTCCAGTTCCGCCCGACCGAGCAATTCCACATCGACATCGCGCCGATGGCCGGCGTGACCGGTGAGTCGCCGCGGTTCAGGGCGTATCTGGTCATCGGGTACGAGTTCTAGCGGGCCGTTCCACGACGGCGAAGGATGGACGCGAGAGGATGCGGTCGCAAAGTAGCAGGCACATTCCATGTGCCGTCCGCCGTGACTCCAAACCGCGGCGTCGCTGAACGCGGGCAGACGGCACACGGAGTGTGCCTGCTACGTCCGGTCGGCGGCCGACATCGACTGCGCGGAGGGACATCGGCGACCTGCGCGACTTCATATGTATGACGACGCGATGATCGCGACCATCGACGAGAGCGCCTCCGCCGACGCGGCGGAGGACGCTCTCGTCTCGCCCGATGACGGGATGCTGGCGCACGATGTCGCTCCCGCCGCGGAGGAGTCGGACTGGGTCGAGTTCGACCCTCCGTCGCCGGGCAGCCCCCCGCCGGATCGAGGCGTCGCCCGTCGGATGCGGCTGGTGGTTGGCCTCGGCTCGCTCGCCGCGTCGATCCTGATTCATACCGGCGTGGCCGTCGCGGCCGTGCTCCTGGTCACCACGTTCCGCGCTGTGCAACACGGATACGGTATTCGCCACGGCGACGGCGCATCCGAAATGGGCCTCCGCGATGCGCCCGGCGCCGCGGACGCCGCGCGCGGGAACTCGCTACCTGCCTCGACCGGCCCCGTTCAATCGCTCCAACCGCTCCCGCCACTCGACGCTCCCGATGAGGCGGCCGACCCACCCGATTCCCCCGCGCAGCCGCTGGCACTGTTGACGCCAGAAGACGCGCCCGCCCCGGATCGGTCGATCGGGCCGGGGCTCGTCGATTCCCCAACGCCGCATTTCGGCCGCCCGTCAATGCACCGCCAGGTAGCCGCGGGGACCAGCGGCCCGGCCCCTGCTTCGGCGGAGGCAACATCCGACGTCCATTCGGCCGCACCAGCCGCCGGCGGCGCGTTCGACCGGCGACGGCGGCATGGCCCGGACCGGCCGCCCCGGTAGCCCCTGCGGCGTCAAGGGCGGCCGCGACCCCAGCCCTGAATACCCGGCGTACTCTCTCCGCCATCGCGAACAGGGTCGCGTGGTCATTCGAGTGACGATCAAAGAAGACGGCTCGATCGCTGCCGTTGAGGTCCTGGACAACGCAGGCTACCCCCGCCTCGCCGAAGCGGCCGTCGCGGCCGTCCGCACCGCATCGTTCAATCCCTCGTTCGACGAAGACGGCCGGGCGGTGGCGTCGTCCCTGGTAATGCGATTCGACTTTAGCCTGAAGCGGGATCGTCCGTGAGCCGTCGAGTAGTCAGTCAAGACGGCAGCGTCCGAGATCGTGGTCTTCTCCGTCGTACGTACTGAAGCCGTGGACCGGTCGCGGTCGGACGTCGAGGCACGCGCGCGACGGGCTCCTTCGAGCCTCATCAGCGGGAAACACCTTGTGACCCCTTTTTCGGCGGGAGGCGGAGAAGCGTGGCCGCGCGGGACCAGTAGGCGTCGTCGAAGCCCATTTGCCGCTTGGCCAAAATGTCTCGGCGGAGCCAGTTGTCTTCTTTGAACAGCTTCAGCGCGCCCCAGAGGCCGAGCTCTGATACCGGGGGGATGGGGATGATTGGCCAGTCGCTGCCGTGGACGAGTTTGGTGCGGACGAACTTGTCGGCCAGCAGTTTGTGGAACGCATACGAGCGCGTGGGCAGGCAAAGAGCGCTGGTGTCGCCGTAGAACCTCTCGTGGTCGCGCACCATCCGCATAAAGGTGGGCAGGTAGTCGGTGTCAGCCGGGGAGGATGAGGTCCCGCAGTGGGCCGCGATGACCGTCACGCCCCGCTCCAGCGCGGGGGTCAAAAGGGATGGGTCGGCGGCCGCTCGGTCGAGGTTCGGCAGCGCTTGTTCGCCGCCAGTGTGGCTGAGGAGCGGTAGCTTGTGGTGCGCCAGCGCTTCGTAAATCGGGAAGCAGCGCGGGTCGGCCGGGCTGAAGTTCTGCGTCACGGGCAGCCACTTCAGCAGCACCGCGCCGGCCTGGATGCAGCGTTCCAGCTCGGCGACCGCATCTTTGCGGAACGGATGAACGCTGGCGCCGAAGAGGACCTTCGGATGTTTGGCGGCCAGTCGGATCACATAATCGTTGGTGACGTAGAGGTGCGTGTTGGCGGGGTCGCGGCGGCCGGCGGAGTCAAAGACGGCGTCCAGGGCCAGGACAACGGCCGCGTCGAGTTGCTCCGCGCCGCCGATCGTGCTGACAAGTCGGAGCGCCAGTTCCTGCTCCGTCCCGCCGTCGCTGCCGGCCAGGTGGAACTTCCACCGCATGAAACGGAATGAAGGGCTCTTCAACACCCGCGGCGAGAGGCTCCCATTGCCGGGAGTGAACGCGGCGACATGCACGTGGCAGTCAATCAGCATGGGTTCCGATGGTTGGCACGCCTCGGCACGTCGTCGCATGCCTGGAAGGGGATCGCGTTGTCCACCGAAGAGGTGAGCGCCGGCATCAGCGCTTGCGCCGGATCCAGACATAGTCGCCGTCGGGGTAGGTCCATTCGTCACCGCCGGCGACGGCGACGATCTCGCCGGTGCGGCCGGTCTTGAAGCCGAGCGGGTCGCCCTTGTTCAGCGAGATGGTCTTCATCGGTGTCGTATCCCCAAATTTGGGGACCAGGACGTACTCTCCATCGCTCGGCGCTCGATCCGGTTCGCCGATCGTCCCCTTGCTGTGCGAGGAGATGGGGTCGCCCGGCGTCAGAAGGGTCGCACATCCCACACCGCCCGCCATGAGGGCCGCCGTCAGGAATAGGCCGATCCGGACAGTGGGTGCGTTTCGCTTGGGCATCTGTGGTTCCTTCTGTTGTGGCCGCCGGGCGGCTTACCCCACGCGGGCAGACGCCGATCATTTCGCAGGAGTGGGCCGCCGAGGCCGGCTTGTGTTCGCGGCGTCAGGACCGTTGGACCATGCGGCCGCCGCAGCTATCCATCGACCATCGCTCCACCCGTTCATTTGCCCGACTCGGCGGACTTAAGTCTCCAGTAGTAAGAGCCGGCATACCGCGCGGGAAGGTCAAATTCCTTCTCCTCGCCGGAAGCGATCACGTCGCCGACAATGCTGTCATCCCCCCGCCGCTTAAATCCGTATTGATCCCCCGCCTTCAGGTCGAACGCCGTCACGAGGGAATCATCATCACCCGAATACAGGCCATAGGCCCCCGCTTCGTACACCTTCTTCAGGGGTGGCGCTGAAAGGCCGCGCGTATAGACCAGCTTGGTGTCCGCATGGATCAGGACGCCGCAGCCGCCCAGGACGGATGCCAGGATCGCGAACGCTGCAAGCTGGGCGCGACATGTGGGCATCGGTTGGCTCCTTGGCGGTCGTGGGGAAGGCCGTGTTTGGGATCACCGGGCGTCAGGGGCGCCGCACCGGCCGGTAACAGTCTACGAAGACCCCAGTTAGGTTGCAAAGCGATGGGCAACTTCGCCGTGAAGCCGGCCGATTCACAAAAGAAGCGCGCAGTGTAGCAGGCTCGTTCCGCCTGTCCTGCGCTGCTTTACCCCGAAGGGACAGGGTGTGACCAACTTTGTTGGCATTCCCGCACTTTTGAACCTGGGAACGCCGACGTCGTGGTCGGCTCGACGCAAGAGGCCAGGCCAACGGGGACGTCGGCGTCCCCAGGAAGTGCCTGAGCCCTTTTCTGTGCCGTGCAGGCGGTGCCAAGCTAGATGGCCACACCCAAGAGCCACGGCAGACGGAGTGTGCCTGCCACAGTGCCGTCGGCCGACGGCTTCCCTCTGACCGAACATCGGCCACCAAGGGGATTTGCGAATCCCGCCGCCCTCCCGTATAGCTCCGCATCCCCGCCGGGGCTCGAGTTTCACGAGCGGAGGCGGGACGAAAGGGCCCATGGAACGATCCCTCCGGAACCGCCTGACTTTCGGCCCGATCATGCTGATCGGGCTCGGCCTGCTCCTCTTGCTCGACTACTTCGCCGAGAAGTGGACCAAGCCCTGGATGCACGACACCTTCGCCGCGCCCGGCGGGGTCGGCGGGATCGGCCTGCTCTGCATGCTCGCCGTCATCCTTCCGATCGCCACGACCGAACTCACAATCCTCTTCGCCGCCGAGCACGTGCGGCCATTCCGGACGATCTCGGTCCTTGGCTCCGGTGCGCTGATCGTCCACGCCTTCCTGACCCAGTTCCCCCCCTTCCAACGGGTGGCGGCCTCCACGCTGGCGTTCGTGATCGTCTCGATCCCGCTCCTGGCCGCCTTGCGGCGGGCGCTGGGGAAGCAGACGCAGGAGGCTATCACCGCGATGGCGGGAACGGTCCTGGCGACGCTCTACCTCGGCGGGCTGGGGTGGTTCCTGGTGGCGCTGCGGGTCAAGCACTCGCCGTACGTGCCGGGCGGGGTCGGCCACCGCGATTTCCACGGGTCCACGTGGGTGATCCTCGCGATCCTGCTCATGGTGAAGTCAACCGATATCGGCGCCTACTTCGGCGGCCGAGCCTTCGGCCGGCGGAAGCTGATCCCCTGGCTTAGCCCGGGCAAGACGTGGGAGGGGCTCTTCTTCGGGCTCCTCACAGCGGGGCTGGTGGGGATCGCATTTTCGGCGAAGATCGAGCACATTAACTGGCAGCGCGGCTTCGCTTTCGGCGTGCTGATCGGCGGGATCGGCCAGCTCGGCGACTTGCTTGAAAGCATGATGAAGCGGGACGCCGAGGTGAAGGACAGCGGTAAGCTGATCCCCGGCTTCGGCGGCGTGCTCGATGTGATCGACAGCCCGCTCCTGGCCGCGCCGTTCGCCTATCTCCTGTTCAGCTTTTTCGGCTCCTGACCGAGCCCATCCGCCGCGGACGCACACTGCTGGCCCGCGGTGGCGCATTGCCGCGGCCCGTCATAAGTCTCATCCGCGGAAAAGCTAACAGTGATTGGGGCCGCTTGTGCGGCCCAGGGGGTGTTATGGGACGCCGGTTCTCTCGACATTTCCCCGAGATCCCATCACAATGACCCTGGAGGTTGCGAACCAAACCGCGCGGATAAGGCGGCGTATCATTGGATGCCCATGAACACGCGTCTTCCGAGGCACCTTTGATTTGCACCCCGCCGATCCAACCAGGCGTTCGCCGGCTTCAAGGCGGCCAGCGATCGTCGAACGTTATCGGACGATCACCACTGATGGGCCGGGGAGCCGTAAGTACACAGCGACATCGCTGACCTACATCCGTGAACCTCAACATCAGCTTAGAACAACCTGAGAAGAAGCTTGCCCTTTTTGGATCGGCCGATCGCCATCTGCGCATGATTCGCGAGACCTTCGGGGTTCAACTCGTGAGCCGCGATGACGAGTTGCGCCTCAGCGGGGAGCGCGACCCCGTAAGTCGCGCCGCCGCTGTACTCGAGCAGATGCAGAAGAAGCTGCGCCGCCAGGACTGGCTGAGCGTCGAAGACGTCGGCGCCGCGATCGGCCATGCCGTCGAGACCGGCCGCGAGCGATCACCGGACGAGATCGACGTCTACGCGAAGGGCCACGCGATCAAGCCGAAGACCGCAGGCCAGCGGCACTATGTTGACGCGATCTTCAAGCACGACCTGACGTTCTGCATCGGGCCGGCCGGCACGGGCAAGACCTATCTCGCGGTGGCCGCCGCCGCCAGCCTGCTGAAGCGCGGCCACGCCCGACGGATCGTCCTGGCGCGCCCCGCGGTCGAAGCGGGTGAACGGCTGGGTTTTCTTCCGGGGGACCTGCAGGCGAAGGTGAACCCTTACCTGCGGCCGCTGTTCGACGCCCTTCATGACATGATGGACTTTGAACAGGTGAAGCGGTTCATGGTCAACGACGTGATCGAGGTCATCCCGCTCGCCTTCATGCGCGGGCGAACGCTCAACGAGAGTGTGATCATCCTCGACGAAGCACAGAACACGACGGCGTCCCAGATGCTGATGTTCCTGACCCGGCTCGGGCACGATTCGAAGATGATCGTCACGGGCGACACCAGCCAGGTGGACCTCCCGGAAGAGGCGCGGAGCGGGCTCATCGACGCCGAGGAAAAACTGACCGGCGTGAAGGGCATCGCGATGGTTCGGCTGGGGCGATCGGACATCGTCCGCCATCACCTCGTGCAGGACATTGTGAACGCGTACGAGCAGAACCAAAACGATCGCTAACCCTGGCGCCGCACTCGTCGATGCACTAGGTCCGGCGCAATCCGTCAGCCGAGAAGATAGAAACCGGAGCGATCGGGCCGGATCGGTCTGGCCCTGACCCATGCGGCTCTTCGCTTCGGCGAAAGAGCCCGGATCGAAAAAACCTATGTTCTGGACTCCAAAGAGTCGATCGCGCAGGACGGAAATCCGTAAGACCCGTCGCGAAGCCACGCGAATCGACTGGCAATTGATGCGGGAGAGCGGCGTGCCGGAGTCGGTGGCGATCGCCACCGTCTTCTTTATCGTCGCGACGGCCATCCTGCTCCTCCACGAGGACGTGGTCCCCTATCGCCCCGACCAACCGATCACGCACGACATCGTCGCCCGGGTCGCGTTCGACTTTAACGACAAGAACCGCCTGGAGGAGAAGCGTCACGAGGCCGCCCAGTCCGAGCCGCGGATCTACCGCGCCGCCGATCCCGACGCCTGGGCGACGCTCGAACAGGACCTCAAAAGCCTGCCGCAGCGCCTGGCGGCCAGCCCCGGCGACGTCCCCCCTGACTTAAAGCCCTTCTTCGAAAACGACCCGGGGACGATGACCGCTCTGCGTCACTCGACAAGCCCGGAAGAACGGGAGGGGTATCAGAAAGCCGTCGCCCTGTTCGTGGACCTGTTGCGGAACCACAAGAACAAGGCGACTGATACCGCGTTGATCATCCTGAAGCCCGAAGAGCGGCAGGAGGACCTGTCGGCCGCTCGAGCGATCAAGATTGGCAGCGACCGCGCCGTCGCCATCCCCCCGTCGCAGACGTACGCGCTGGACGATCGGGCCCAGCTCCAGGCGGTGTTCGAGACGCCGGCTGAGAAGGCCTTGCCGACGAAGCTCCGCGGCAAGCTGGTCGATTACGCGCTGGCCCGGCTCGGCCCCACCCACGTCCTGAACGAAGACGCGACGATCGCCGCCCGCAATGCGGCCTCCACGGATGTGCCCCTGTCGGAGGCGAAGGTCCATTTCGCCCGGAACAGCATTCTCGTCTACAAGGCGCAAGGGAAGTTTGACCCGCGCGACTGGCTGCTGCTTCGGGCCGAGAACAGCGCCTATATCGACAGCCTTAAAGGCTCGGGCTGGAAGCCAAAAGTCGGCATCGGCCTGCTGTCGCTGATCGTTACCCTTGTTCTGTCGGCCTACGTCGCCCGCTTCCAGCCGCGGATCGTCAAGAATCACGCGCGCGCGGCCGCGATCGCCGCGCTGCTGCTCTCGATGCTGCTGCTCGCCCAACTGGCTGGGATCGGCAACGGCCCGATTTATCTCTTTGGTGTCGCCCCGACCATCCTCGTGGCGATGATCCTCACGATCGCCTACGACCAGCGCTTCAGCATCGGCATGGCGAGCATGCACGGGCTTTTGGTCACGGTGGCCCTGGGGCAGGGGACGGCCTTCTTCATGATCCTCTGGGTCGGCGTGCTCATCAGCAGCTTCATGCTGGATGACATTCGAACCCGCAGCAAGTTGATTGAAGTCGGCGGCGCGACCGCCATCGCGATGATCGCGGCCGCCGTCGCCGCCGGGCTGCTGGCCTATGACACCCCGAACTTCATCCTTCGCAACAGCCTCTATTGCGGGGCCGCGGGCCTGGCCGTCGGGTTCATCGTGCTGGGCATTCTCCCGTTCATCGAGCGGTCGTTCCGCATTACCACGAGCATGACGCTCCTGGAGCTGGCCGATGCCAACCAGGAGCTGCTCCGCCGCCTGCACCAGGAGGCGCCCGGCACCTACAACCACAGCCTCCAGGTGGCGACGCTTTCCGAGGCGGCCGCCGAGACGATCGGCGCCAACTCGCTCCTCTGCCGCGTCGCCAGCTACTACCACGACATCGGCAAGATCAACAAGGCCGACTACTTCGTTGAGAACCAGTCGGGCGGCGAAAATCGCCACGTTCATCTCGACCCGAACCTGTCGCAGAAGATCATCGTCGGCCACGTGAAAGATGGCGTCGCGCTGGCCCGGGAATACAACCTGCCGACCAGCATCGTCCCCTTCATCGAACAGCACCACGGGACGACGCTCGTCGAATATTTTTACCGCCAGGCGTGCAACCGCCAGGTCCAGGAACAGCCCGACAGCCCCGCCATCGCGGACCACGAGTTCCGCTACCCCGGCCCCAAGCCGCGCAGCCGCGAAACCGCGATTGTCATGCTGGCCGACGCCGTCGAAAGCGCCACCCGCGCCATGGATGACCCGGAGTACCCGCGCGTCGAAAAGCTCGTCCACGACCTGGCCCTCAAGCGGCTGCTCGACGGCCAGTTCGACGAGTGCGACCTGACGACCCGCGACCTGGACCTGATCGAGCGGTCGATGGTGCGCTCGCTGATGGGGATTCATCACGGTCGCATCGCCTACCCGCCCAGCGCGACAATCCCCGCCGCGCACCCGTCGTCCGCGTCCATCCGGCTGGCATAACGATGCGACACCAAACAGGGTTGCCCTCCTCCTGAATGCCCAAGCTTCGACCTCAGAACCGCAGCGATGCCGATCAAGCCGCTGGACAGCGACTGCGCCGGCAAGCTCCGCCCGCTGCGCTTGACGCTCACCGCCGAGGAGGGGAAGAGTTTGGCCGCGTACCTCCGTCGTCAAGTACGGGCGGCCCACGCGGAGATCCAGACCACCGCACTAATCGAATTGTCGATCGCGCTGGTCGGGGATGAGCGCATGTCCGACCTGCACCAGCAGTTCCTGAACATCGCCGGCCCGACCGACGTCCTGACGTTCCCGCTCGACCATGACCAGATCGGCCGCCCCACCGCCGGCGAGGTGGTCATCTGCATCCCCGAGGCGCGGCGTCGCAGTGCGGCCGAAGGGACCGAACTGGGCCGCGAGGTATTGCTCTACGCCCTTCATGGGCTGTTGCACTTGTCCGGGTTCGACGATAGAACCAAACCCGGTTTCAGGGCCATGCACGCGAAAGAGGACGCCATTCTCACGCATTTGGGGGTCGGCGCCGTGTTCACGCCCGGGGGCGATCGGCCGGCTTCTAAGCCGCCGAGCCGTTCCCGCAAAGCCGCGCCTGCTGGATCGCAACCGCTTCTGGGCCAATCCGGGCCGCCGCCGTCAGACCTTCCGCACGCCGCCGCGACCGCAGTCCGTCGAACCACCGCCCGCCAGGGAGCCCCTGGCCGAACCGAGCCCCTTTTGCGGGGCGCTCGCCAGGCCAAGGGCCGCGCCGCGAGGGGAGCCGACTGATGTCTGCCGGTCTTGTCCTTGCCGCGGTCGTGACGTCGGCCGCGGGATCGCTCGTCTTTTCGACGCTGACTTACGCGCTGCGCGATATCTCCCGCGTCCGGCTTTCGGATTTCCTCGAGCGCCGCGGCGCCGAAGAGATGATCGAGCCGACCCTCCGCCATACCAGCGACCTCATCTTCGTCACCGCTTTCGGCCGCCTCGTCTGCAACACGACCATCCTGCTATCGATCCTCGGCTTCTGCGACGCGATGTTCACGCAACCAGTCGCCCGTTACATCGTGACCGCGGCCGCCGCCATCTTCGTCACGTTCTTTAGCTCGGTCGCCGTTCCGCACGCCGTCTCGCGCCACGCGGGGACGGCGGCGATTGGGCTTTTCGTGCGGCCGCTGCATCTGCTTCGATACGCCTTCTGGCCCCTGGCTCGCGTGATGCACGGCGTGGATCGGTGGGTGGGAAGATCGCTGGGCAGCGGCGGCGCCGAGCCGGAGAAGATCGAGCACGAGATCCAACAGGAGATCCTCTCCGTCGTCGAAGAGGGTGAGAAGGAGGGCGTGGTTGACGAGGACGAGCGGGAGATGATCGAGTCGGTGATCGAGTTCCGCGATACGACGGTCGGGCAGATCATGACGTCGCGCGCCGAGATCGTCGGCCTCGAGCTGAACAGCACGCTCGAGCACGTCAAGCAGACGCTGGAGGAATCAGGCCATTCGCGGCTGCCGGTCTTCGAAGGCACGCTGGACCATATCGTCGGCATCCTCTACGCCCGCGACCTGCTCAAGCACCTGGGGCTGCCGGCCAGCCAGTTCTCCATCCGCTCCGCGATGCGTGCTCCGTTCTATGTCCCCGAGACCAAGCCTCTCCGCGACCTGCTGCACGATTTCCGCCTGCAAAAGGTCCACGTGGCGATCGTCCTGGACGAATACGGCGGCACGGCCGGCCTGGTCACAATCGAGGACATCCTGGAAGAGCTGGTCGGCGACATCAGCGACGAGCACGAACCGATCGAGCCGGCGATGTTCAAGCGGATCGACGACAACCGCGCCGAGGCCGACGCACGGCTCTATGTTGACGAGTTGAATCGCCTGATGAGCCTCGACCTCCCCGAAGACGCCGGCTTCGACACCCTCGGCGGCTTCGTCTCCACCACGCTCGGGAAGATCCCCGAGCAAGGCGCCCAGTTCACCTACAACGGCACCAAGTTCACCGTCCTGGACGCCGAGCCGCAGAAGGTGAACCGCGTCCGCATCGAACTGGCCCCCGAGCCGGCCGTCGAGCCTCAAATCCCCGAAGCGGCCGCGGAAACGCTTTGACAGGCAACGTAGCTGGCACAGGCCGTCTGCCGTCCGCCGTCGTATCGGACGCCACCCGCCGATGGGCAACGGCACACGGAGTGTGCCTGCCACCCGGAACACGAAACTCGCGTAGTCGATTTGAGAGGCGGTTGGCCTGCCCGCAAAAGCGGCTGGTCATCCCTTGGCAAACGGCCCGCGAATGGGAACGATCCGCCCTGCGAGTCGTGGCGGGGCTGTCCCGGCGGCCGAACCGGCCTCGTGTGCTTTGCTCGGCCAAAGGACCTTCGACAACTTGCCGTCGTCCCGCAGCCGCTCGAAGAGCGTTTCGGCAGGCGGGATCGACGCGTCAGCTCGCGGAAACCGGGCGTACGATGCCTCGTCGCACCAGTTCATCAGGTGCCGCATCGATCGAGCATGGTCGCCGCCGTTACGGAAAGACCGCACGGCCGCGTCATCCGCCCAAACCGTCACCGTCCAGAACACGCGTCCGGGTTGCAGGGCGAAACAGCCGGAGACAAACCCGGGGCTCGCGCGGACCTGCTTCCGAATGCGCAATGTGTGCAGGGCGAACCTCGGCAGAAAGAACCATCGTCGGATTCGGAGCCGGGTGATGGAGACGATCATTCATGGCTCCGAGAGGCGACGCTGAAAGTTCTCGAGGCTGGCGGCAGAAACATCTCGTAGAGCTTATGGAGAGGCGAGATCAAGCCAAGTCAGACGCCCTGAAGGCTTTAGGCCTTGAATGGTAGCAGGCACACTCCGTGTGCCGTCCGCCAATATGATCGAACGGCACCCGCGGACCCGCCACGGCACACGGAATGTGCCTGCTACGTGAAAAGCAGACCGAATAGCCAGACGCCCCTGCCGGGCTCGCCTACAGTCGTACGCGGCGCAGCGCTCTCGACGCGGTGGGGCGGCGCGGCGAACCGCGCCCGGACTCGTTGCCCCGAGTCCGGCCGATCTCTGAAAATTTGTCAATTTTATGGTTGATCGACTAAAACTTTTCGGAACGCCGGATGAATAGCTCCCATTCCATCGCAATCTTAGCGGCGTTGTTGGTCGCGTCCTCGACCGCACTTGCTTCGCCTTCCACCGCCCCAACACCGACCGCCTCCGAGCAGGGCCGAGACGCGCGGCGAACGTTGGCCGCTCGGGCATTGAAGTCCGCTCTGGAACAGGCGGAGCCGCTAAGGAAAGACGGCAAGGCGGCCGAGGCGACGCAGTGGCTCGAGAGGGCCGTCCAAGACGCGTTTGCCATCGTCGGCCCCGAGGGGGAGTCGGGCCATAGCCTCGCCGCGCTGGTCGAGGAAGCGAAGAAACGCGCCCCGGACAAGCCGACGGATGACGGCTTAGCAGACCGGGTTCAGCTTGCGGTCGTCGCGCTGGAGTTTCAACCGACCATGGAAGCGCCCCTTCCGAAAGACTTTCCACCACCGGGTGAGGCCGGCATCGTGATGGTCAAGAAGTACCCCGCCTACCGCGTGGCGCGGACTCCGATGGGGAAGCAGGCGAGCCAGAACGAAGCCTTTGGCACCCTCTTCCGCCACATCCAGTCGAACCAGATTTCGATGACCGCGCCGGTCGAGATGAGCTATGCCGCGCCGGCGGCGACCGACAAGCTGGAGCCACGCGCGATGGCTTTTTTGTATGGTTCGCCCGCAATCGGCTCGGCCGGCGTCGATGCGAAGTCGCCGCAGGTGGAGGTGGTGGATGTCCCTGCGATGACCGTCGTCAGTATCGGCGTCCGCGGGAATTATACGCAGGAGCGGATGAACGAGGCGATGCGAACGATCAATGCGTTCCTCGAAAAGAACGCGGCGAAGTACGTCCGCGCCGCCGAGCCGCGATACCTCGGGTACAACAGCCCGTTCATCCTGCCGTGGCGGCGATTTGGCGAGGTGCAGGTACCGATCACGGAAAAGTGATGTGAGGCGCGGCGGTTGACGCAATCGGAGCGCTCAGAGTGATCGCATCGCCGGCGCGGATCGGGCCACCGACGATCACATCGGCGCGGAGGCCGCCGCGGCCTTTCAGGGCGGCGAAGGCGCCGGGGGCGGTCAGCCGCTCGAGGTAGGCACAGGGGGAGCAGGGACGAACCCCGCGAAGAACTGCCGCGCCGACGCGGAATGTTTTCCCTACCCAATCTTCCAGTCGTACACCGCGGGTCACCAGATTGCGGCGACTGCGGCCGTCGGACAGGTCGATCCCGGTCTCACCCAGAACCGCTTCGATTGCCTCGGCTTCGATCAAACTCACCGCACGGCCGGAACCGGGCCAGCGCGAAAAACTGCCGCGGCCGCGGCCGTAGCGATCGCCGTCCAACCCCCGGCCTGCCACCAGAAGCGCACTTTCCACACGAACCAGGCTCTGCCTACGCTCGGCGCAAAGATATACTCCTTCAAGTGTTGCGTCAGACATCGCGATCGCGCCTCGTTTGCCCCGGAAGACGATTTACGCCAAAACATTTCAGCAATTGAACCGTATCTTGGGAATGCCTATGCTTGCGTCATGCAATCATTGCAGGCGGCAAGCAAAGCTTCGACGGAGGGCAATGCCGAAGAAACGGCGTGTGCCCGGCAGATCCTGGACACGGTCCCGCTGGTGATGCGGATCATCCGCAAGCACATGCGGCGGCACCGTTCGGGCTTGACGGTACCGCAATTCCGGACGCTCTGCTTCACCAGCACGGCCGAGGGGAGCTCCTTGTCAGCCGTCGCCGACTTCATTGGGCTGTCGCTCCCGGCGATGAGCCGCCTGGTTGACGGTTTGGTGGAGCAGTCGCTGATCGTCCGGCGGACCAGCGAGACCGATCGCCGCCATATCCGGCTGTCGGTCACGCCGGCGGGCGAGGCGGCGATTCGCGAAGCCCGGGAACTGGCGCAGAACCGGCTGGCGTCGGCGCTTGCCGGGCTGACGGCGGCCCAGCGGCGTGAATGCGCTCGCACGATGGAGGCTCTGCGAGACGTTTTCGCTCCCGAAGCGGCCGCCGACGATGAAGCGAAATAGCTGCGGAGCGATCGAACCGTACTGACGCCCTGTTCATCCATCACAGCACACCGGTCGGAATTCTCGGTTGTATTGAGAGCTCACTATGTGGATTGTCCGTCTAGCCCTTCGTCGCCCTTATACGTTCGTGGTCATGGCGATGGCGATCGTCCTCTTGGGAGGGGTCGCCATCTTCCAGATGCCGACGGACATCTTCCCCGAGGTTGACATCCCCGTCGTCTCGGTCATCTGGCAGTACCCCGGCATGTCCCCCGGCGAGATGGAGGGGCGAATCGTCCGGGCCTACGAGGGGATCGTCACCACGACGGTCAACGACATCCACCACATCGAGAGCCAGGCGCTGAACGGCGTCAGCGTCACCCGCATCTACTTTCAGCCCGGCGCAAAGATCGAAGAGGCCGAGGCGCAGGTGACGGCGATCTCGCAGACGGCGCTGCGGCTGCTCCCGCCGGGCTGCAGCCCGCCGCTAATCATGCGGTACAGCGCGTCAACTGTGCCGATCCTCCAGCTTTCGATGGGGAGCAATACCCTCTCCGAGCAGCAGCTCTTCGACATCAGCGCGCAGTTCCTGCGGACCGAGCTGGCGACCGTGCAGGGAGCGATGATCCCCTGGCCTTATGGCGGCAAGCAGCGGCAGATCATGGTCGATCTGGAGCCGGACAAGCTCTATGGCTTTGGCCTCTCCGCGGGCGATGTGAGTAACGCGATCAACCTTCAAAACCTGATCCTTCCCTCCGGCACGGCAAAGATGGGGACGCAGGAATACTACGTCCGGCTCAATTCCAGCCCGGAGGTGGTGGACGCGATCAACGACCTGCCGATCAAGACCGTCAACGGCACGACGGTCTATATCCGCGACGTCGCCCACGTCAGCGACAAGTATCTCCCGCAGACAAACATGGTCCACGCGGACGGGAAAAAGGGCGCGCTGGTGTCGATCTACAAGCTCGGCAACGCCTCGACGCTGGACATCGTGAAGCGGATCAAGGAAGCGGTCCCGAAGATCTACCCCCGCCTGCCGAACTACAAAGAGCTGAAGATCACGCCGCTGTTCGACCAAATCGGTCTTCGTCCGCGCCTCGATCGTGGGCGTCGTCAAGGAGGCGGCCATCGCGGCCGGGCTGACGGGGCTGATGATCCTGCTGTTCCTCGGGTAGCTGGCGCAGCACGCTGATCATCTGTATCTCGATCCCGCTTTCGATCCTCGTCTCCATCATCTGCCTCTGGATGCTCGGGCGAGACGCTGAACGTCATGACGCTGGGCGGCATGGCGCTGGCCGTGGGCATCCTGGTCGACGACGCGACAGTGGAGATCGAGAACATCCACCGCAATCTCCACCAGCGCAAGCGGCTGGTCCAGGCGATCCTCGACGGGGCGCCGCAGATCGCCGTGCCGGCCTTCGTCTCGACGCTGTGCATCTGCATCGTCTTCGTCCCGGTGGAGTTCATCACCGGCCCCGCCAAGAGCCTGTTCGTCCCGCTGGCGATGGCGGTGGTCTTCGCGATGCTCACCAGCTACCTGCTGAGCCGCACGCTGGTGCCAACGATGGTCCACTACCTGCTGGAGAGCGAAGTCTCGCTTTACGGCGGCGAGGAGCAGCAAGGGCTCGCCCACGAGCACCTCAACCTGAATCAGCACGTCGAGCTTCGGTCGACTCGCTGGCCTGGGCGCTGAAGGCGCTGGCGGTTGTGGTCGTTCGTCGCGCTCGGCCGTCGTCGGCGTGACGCATCTGCTTCCGGCCGGAAGCCGCGCGACACGGTGCATGGCATGCTGCCCGGCCCGCTTGGCGATCTTCCGGCCGCCCTGCATGACCACACGGCGATGACGCTCCTGCGGATCGCGCTGATGTTGGTCCTTGCCGTCGCCTTCGCGACCGTCGTCCACTACATCCTCCGGAACAACTGGATCTGGCGAACCCACCAGGCGTTCAACCGGCAGTTCGAGAAGTTCCGCAGCTTCTACGGCGGCTTCCTGGCCCTGGCGCTGCGAGCATCGCGGCGTGACCGCCGGCGTCTTCGGGCTGTTCATCGTCGGGTCGCTGATCCTTGTCCCCCACATCGGCGAGGACTTTTTCCCCTCGGTGGACGCCGGGCCAGATCCGCCTTCACGTCCGCGCCCCGCCGGCACACGGCTGGAAGAGACCGAGCGCTACTTCGCCCGGGTCGAAGACTACCTTCGGCACGCAGATCCCGCCGAAGGAAGTCAACACGATGCTCGACAACATCGGCATCCCCAACAGCGGCATCAACTTGTCGCTCAGCGACGGCTCGCAGATCTCGCCGGCCGACGGTGAGATCCTCATCGCCCTCAACGAGGAGCATCGCCCCACCGCCGAGTACCTGAAACTGCTCCGCAAGGAGCTGCCGCAGAAGTTCCCCGGGCTGACGTTCTATTTCGCCCCCAGCGACATCGCCACGCAGGTGCTCAACTTCGGCCTGCCCGCCCCGATCGACGTGCAGATCCTGGGGACGAAGGCGGCCGTTGACAAGAACCTCGAAGTCGCCGAGGAGCTGCGCCGCGGCATCACCGGCGTGCCCGGCGCCGTCGATGTCCACATCCACCAGGTCGCCAAGACGCCCGACCTGCGGGTGATCGTGGACCGGACGATGGCCGACCAGCTCGGGCTCACCCAGCGCGACGTGGCCAACGACCTGCTCGTCTCGCTCTCCTCCAGCGGGCAGACCTCTCCGAACTACTGGCTCGACCCCAAGCGCGGCGTGAGCTACGCCGTCGCCGTAATGACCCCGCAGTACAAGATCGATTCGATGACCGCGCTGCAGAACACGCCGATCATCACGCCCGGCTCGCAGGACCCGCAGCTTCTGGGCAACCTGGCGACAATCGAGCGCGGCGACAGCCCGACCAACATCACCCACTACAACATCGCCCCGACGTTCGACGTCCAGTGCAACGTCCAGGGCGCCGACCTTGGCTCGGTCTCCGACCGGATCGAGAAGATCGTCGACGAGATCGCGAGCGCAAGGCCAGGACGCCTCCTCCGCCCGGCACGGACATCACCCTCCGCGGCCAGGTCGAGAGCATGAACTCCTCCTTCCGCGGGCTGGCGCATCGGCATCGTCGGTGGCCGTGGTGCTGGTCTACCTGCTGATGGTCGTGAACTTCCAGAGCTGGCTCGACCCGCTCATCATCCTGATGGCCCTGCCGGCGGCCGGCGGCGGGATCCTCTGGATGCTCTTCGCCACCCGGACCACGATCAGCGTCCCATCGCTGATGGGGTCGATCATGTGCATCGGCGTCGCGACGGCCAACAGCATCCTGATGATCACGTTCGCCAACGATCAGCGCACCAGGACGGGGCATGAACGCCCACGACGCCGCCCTCGCGGCCGGCATGACCCGCCTGCGGCCGGTCGTCATGACGGCCCTCGCCATGATCATCGGCATGCTGCCGATGAGCCTGGGCCTCGGCGAAGGCGGCGAGCAGAACGCACCGCTGGGCCGGGCGGTCATCGGCGGGCTCAGCGCGGCGACCTTCGCCACGCTCTTCTTCGTCCCGCTGGTCTACAGCGTGCTGCGGACCAGAGCCCGCCGCACCGTGCCGTGGAGCCGGAATTGCAGGAAGCCTGACGCTCTGGCTCGAAGTTGAAATGGCATTCGCCGCTCAAAGCCGATCTGTTTGGATAGAGGAACGGAGTTGTACCCATGGAAAGAACACCGCTGCAGCCACCCCCGCCAAAGCCCGCACCGCCTTCGCCGATCCGCCGAGACGCGGCCGGCAACGGGGCGGACTTCGCCGGCCGCCAAGGGAACGGCAAGCCCCCGGCCCACGACCCAAATCTTCAGCACGCAATCCAACCGCCTCCGCCCGACCACGACGAAATCGACCTGAACGTCCCCAGGCCGCGCAACGCTTGGGTGATCCTCGGTGGGATCGTCGCCTTCCTGGCGCTGGCGGCGCTCGTGGCCATCGGCTTCTTCCCACGGAACGAGCGGCAGCACGAGCTGGAGGCGGATGCGCGAGCCGCCGCCGAAGCGCCGCTGATGGTGAACGTCGCCCGCCCGCGCCGTGCGGCCGCCACCACCGAGATGCGCATCCCCGGCACGCTTCGCCCCTGGCAGGAGGTGTCCATCTTCGCACGGACGACCGGCTATCTGAAAAAGTACTATGTCGATATCAGCAACCAGGTCGAAGCCGGCCAGCTCATGGCCGAAATCGATTCCCCGGAAATCAATCAAGAGCTGATGCAGGACCAGGCGGCGTTGCTCCAGGTGAAGGCGGCCGTGAACAAAGCGATCACCGACCGCGACCTGGCCAAGGTGACGCTCGACCGGTTCAAACAGCTCCTGGAGACCAAGAGCGCGACGCCGCAACAGCTTGACGAGAAGCAGGCTGGCCTGAACGCCGCCGAAGCCGCCTTGGAGTCGGCCAAGGCGAACGTGGCGGCCGCCGAGGCGACCGTGCGTCGCCTCACCGAATTGCAGTCGTTTGAGCGAATCAGTGCCCCCTTCGCCGGCGTCGTCACCGGCCGCGCTTATGACGTCGGCTCGTTTATCGTGGGCAACCCGACGGCGGCGGACGTGAAGCCGATGTTCAAGATCGCCGAGAACGACGTGCTCCGCGCGTTCGTGAACGTGCCGCAGTCGTCCGCGTTGACGATTCGAAAAGGCATGGAAGTGAAGGTCGAGGTGCGCGAACGGGCCGGTGAGATCTATACCGGGCAGGTCATGGGGACGACCAATTACCTGGATGCCGCATCCCGCTCGCTCCTGACCGAGATCAAGGTGTTGAACGTCAAGCGGCCGGACGGGGAATTCTCGCTGCTGCCGGGAATGTTTGTCTCGGCCCGCTTTTCCATCACCCGCGACGCCCCGCCGCTCCTGATCCCCGCGCCATCGATCATCGCCGGGCCTGAGGGGAACGTCGTCGCGCTGGTGAAAAACAACGCGATCCACCTCCAGAAGGTGACTGTGGGCCAGGATTTCGGCAGCGACATCGAGATCACCGGCGGGCTGGAGGGGAACGAGCTGGTCGTCGCCAACCCTGGCGAGCGCGTGGTGGAAGGCGCGCCAGTGCAGCCCGGGCTCGAGCAGACCCTGCCGGCCGCCAAGGCGACCGTCGCCACGGAGCGGGCCCCGTCAAACCCGCCGATGACCCAGCCGGCGAGCCCTGCCCCCAAGCCGACGGCGACCGCGGAGCAATCGACAGCCCCGGCCGATCGCAAGGTCGCCGACGCAGCCGCTCGGTAACTTCCCGGCAAAGTTTTCCCACAGGATTGGCCACCCCTCCCGCGGAAGCAATGCTTTCGCGGGAGGCTTTGTTTCCAGCCGGCGCGTCCGCTCCCCCTCTCTCTTGGCGATCCTGCCCTGGCGCCCTTGGCGTCTTGGCGTTCACTCCTCTTCAGGACGAGGAGAAACGAACGCTAAGACGCCAGGAACGCCAAGGGAAGAGCGCCAAGAAAGGCCCAACGAGTCCCACCGTACTCCAGCGCCGCCGCCGCCGCGATCGTTTTGGAACGCGTTCGTTTGGAGGCAGCAAGGGTTAGCCGCATCCGCGCCCGTGCCGCCGGCGCCCTCGCCGGCGGGCCATGGGCGCCGCGGCAGGGACCGCCGGTGGGGGCACTGTGGGGGCACCGGCGGCACTCTCGGCAAGGGGCCATCAAGGTGCATTGGGGCGGTAGTGTCAGATTCTCTCCGGCAGGTGTCGCTCGGCGTGTTATGATCCTGCCTCGGCGCGCGGCGGCGGATGACGCGGCGCTGCCCGAATGCTCAACGCATGGGAGGAATCGATGAATTGCATCAGCCACACGGGATGGCGCCGGGTCGGTTTCGCTGTCGGCATTCTTGCGTTACTCAATATCGCCTCTCTGGCGGCCGCCGTGCCCGCGGCGGCCGACCCGCTGCCGACGCAGGAGGAGATTCGTGATCTTTATAAGGACGGGAAATATGCCGCGGTCCTTCAAAAGATTGCGCGGGTGCTTGTCCTTAAAGGCGAGGCGGCCAAGCCGTACGATCGGCACGAACTGCTGAGGCTCAAGGGAGAGACGCACCTTCAGTTGAGGGCGACTAGGCCTGCGCAGGCCGCCTTCGGCGATGCGGCGGCCGCCACCGACAACCCGGAGGCGCAAGCGACCGATACCGCAATGCAGTTGCTCGTGAAACGCGCGACAACCTTCGCATACGTCCCCAAGACGCACGACAAATCCAGGCCCGCGGAACCGATCCCGCTGCTCGACCCGGAGAAGCGCAAGCTCGCTTTCTCCGCGATCTTCAAGGACGAGATGGGGGCCGTCACGCCGAAGGTGAAGGCGGTTCGAGACTCCAAGTCCCTCGCGCCGATCATGGAGGTGATGCCGGCGGTGCACATCCTGCGCTCGCTGGAGGTCGCGGCGACCGGCCACGATGACGAGACGAAAAAGCTTGTCTCCGACATGGCCCAGCACGCCCGCGACCTGATGACGACCGCTGTCGATGATTTCTCCCGCAAGCTCGACGACATCGACAAGACGGCGAACGAGCTGCTGGAGAGCCGTACGATGTATCACGACGCCAACGCCCCGGGAGGGGTCAACTCGATGGTCGTCTGGCGGAAACGGGGGCTCGTCCAGGCGGATACGGCAGTATTAAAGAGCACGATCTCCACCTGCGACAGGATCATCCCCGCCTCCCGCGACCTCGCCGACGCCATGGGGACCGAAGGAAAGGAGTTCGATGGCGTGCGCGCCTCGGCCGAGCGCGTCGGCCACAAGGCCGAAGCCCTGCTGAGCGCGAACTACTCCGGCGACTATTCCAACCCGAACCCGAACTCGCTTCGCCCCCGCTAATCAGCGACTAGAGGCCGCCGCGGATCCTCGCGGGAAGCACGCCCTGTGTGCTGGCCCTTCAACAGGTGCTGCCTCGCCGGGCATTGCCGGTGACGTGCGACCGCGGCCCTGCCCCTTCCGTGTTGGCTAACAGTTCGCCTCTGCGACACCCGCGCCTAAGCTCCGTTATGCCAGGTTTTCTCGCTTCCCGACACCGACAGGCCGAATGGATGGACGAGCCCGGCGCCGACCCTGAGCAGTTGCGGCGAAGTCTGGCCTATATTCGCCGCGTGAACCGCTTCCTCGGCTACACGCGGAGCACGCTGCGTCACTTGAAGGAATTCAGCAAGCGGTGGAAGCCCGGGGAAACGATCTGGATCCTGGACGTGGCGACAGGGTCGGCGGATGTGCCGATGGCGGTCCGGGCGTGGGCCGCGGCAAATGGGCTTGATGTGCGGATCGTCGCGCTGGACCTGCACGCGGCGACCGTTGCGGCGGCCGCCGACGCGTGCCGCGACCGACCCGGCGCGGCGCCCGGCGCCCGGGCCGTCCACCTCCTGCGTGCCGACGCGATGCGGCTCCCTTTCGCCGACGGCGCGTTCGATTACGCGATGACGAGCATGTTCCTCCACCATCTCGATGACGAGACCGCGGTGCAGGCGCTTTGGGAGATGGGGCGCGTGAGCCGTCGCGGGCTGATTGCCGCCGACCTGCTCCGAAGCCGACGCGCCTACGCCTGGATCACCCTCTTCACGCTCACGGCCAACCCGATGGTCCGCCACGACGCGCGGGTGAGCGTGGCGCAAGCCTTCACGCTGCCGGAGGTCGGCTCGCTGCGCGACCGCGCCGGCCTCTCGTTCACCGCAACGCACCGCCACTTCGGGCACCGCTTCGTTCTCGCGGGCGAGAAGCCGGCGGCGTCGTCGTGACGGCCCGCGCTGGACGCTACTTGCTGGCGATCGATTCGAGGCGCTTCTTCAACTCCGAAAGCTGCTCCTCCTGGTGCGACCGCAGCGCCTGCGCGTCGGGGTCGGCGGCAAGCTGCGCGCCGGCCGTTGTTCCGCCGCCAAGGAAGCCTGACGAACCGGGGATTGGCGAGCCAACCGAGCCATTCTTGTACTTCGCCATGAGCTGGTCGAGCTTGTCCTTCGCCTGCTGGGTGACCGCCATCTGCGCCTGCAGGAACCTGGCCTCTTCGTCCTTCGAAAGCTTCGCCGCCTGGTCCGGGTGTCGAGCGCTCCAGTAGACGCCGCCGCCAAAACCGATCGCGAGCCCTAAGACGAGGGTTATCAGCTTGAGCATAAGGATCCTCCGATGTCATTGAGACGGCTTCATCCGTCCTGGCCAGCAGCTAGACAGCCCAGCGCGGCGATCGTTTGCCGATCCACGGGCACGCCTTGCCAGGCCTTATTGTAACCGAAGGATGGGCGTCGTGCCGGGCAATGTGGCGGGCACGCGCGCGGCGGAATTGTTGGCGCACAGGCGACGAACGCGGCCGCTCTCACGGCTGGGCCAGCACGTTCCCCAGGTCCGACTTCATGTCCAGCACCGCTTGCTCGACGCAGCGTTCCCAGTCGTCGCCGAATCGCTCGGCGTATCGAGGTTCGCGATGAGCGTACAGGATGCTCCGGCTGGCCGACACGATCGCGCCGCGGCCGCCGTCGAGGAAGGCGGCGCGGGTCATCTCCGCTGTCGCCCCCTGCGCCGTACCCCGGGAGGAGAAAGATCGACTGCGGGAGCAGGTGCCGAAGGTTCTTCATCGTCTGCGGCTGCGTCGCCCCCACCACCGCGCCGATGGAGCTAAAGCCACTCTGGCCGACCATTCCTTCGAGCGTGGTCAGCGGCCGAAGCTTGTCGGCGAGCATTTCTGACCAGGTGCGGCCGTCCTCCAGCTTCACGTCCTGCAGCTCGGCCGAGCCGGGGTTGCTGGTCCGGACCAGCACGAACAAGCCCCGCCCCGCGTCCATCGCCGCGCGGATGAACGGCTCCAGCGTGTCCAGGCCCAGCATCGGGTTGACCGTGATCGCGTCGGGCGCGACGACATCGACGGCGTCGCCCGGCGGCGGGTCGCTGAGATGCCCGTCCGCATAGGCCGCGGCCGTCGAGCCGATGTCCCCGCGCTTGACGTCGCCGATGACGATCAGCCCTTTCTCCGACGCCTCGTGGATCAGGCTGTAATAGGCCTCGACCCCCTCCCAGCGGTACTTCTCGAACCAGGCCGACTGGAATTTTACGCATGGGACGTGCGGGGCGACGATCTCCAGCACAGTGGTGGTGAAATCGAAGATCGCGTCGATGGCGGCCTCGATGTCGTTCCCGTTCCGCTCGGACGCCTCACCGGCGACCGCGTCGGGGAGCATGTCGAACATCGGGTCGATGCCGACGCAGATGGGGGCGGATTTGGCTTCGATCGCCTGGACGAGCCGGTCGGCGAAGTGGTCGGACATGTCGCTCTTTCGCGTTTGATTCAATGAAGTGTGTCGAGCGGCCGCGGTCAAGCCTCGGCGTTGACGGAAGGGCGTTCCAAGCGGCCCAGAAGCAGATCGATGTCAACGCCCGCGCTTCCCAGCGCCTGGCGGAGGGGCGAGTCGAGCTCTTCGAGCAGGGCCAGCAGCAACATGCCCGTCGGCAGGGTCGTAAGCTTGATCCCCTGGGCCTTCACCAGCGCGACATTCAGCAGACGCTGCGCCTTGGGGGACATCGGCAGCGCGCCGGTGACCACCGGGTCTTCCTTACCCTTGGGCAGCAGCGCGACAAGGCTGGCGCGAAGCTCGGCGAGGTTGGCCCCTTCGGCCTGGATGGTTCGGGCCGCCTGGCATTCCTGATCGTCGAGGATTCCGAGCACCAGATGTTCGGCGCCGACGAAGTCCTGCTTCAGCGTTCGGGCAGAGGACTGCGCGTTATCCAGAATGGTACGTGTGTGTCGGGTCAGCGCCTCACGCATGAAGTCTCTCCCTGTCCAACGAGCTGGGTACGTTTGATGTCAGATACTGCTGAAGGGGCACCGCCCGATCAAATCTGGCCCTCTCTTGGCACGGGCCAGCCATCTCGGCGGATGATAGCTTGGGCGGGCGGGTGAGGTCGATAACCGACGCTCGCGCGTGGGTCGATGAAAACAGGACGATGGGAGCGCCGGCGCAGCGACGAACAGTCCCACGAGTGCGGGTGGACGGCCGAATCTGATTCGTCGCGGGTCAAGGTGAAGGGGCTGCGGGAGGAAACCGATCGGCCGACAAGACGACGGCTGGCAACGGGCCTCGCCCGTGCGTAACCAGTGCCTGAACGTCTGGGCACTGCTCCGTTGTCTTGTCGGCCGCGGCATTCATTGACGGCGGTTTGGGTGCCGATCAAACCCCACGATCCCACGGGCGGTGCGCTGCGGCTCCTCACCACGGCTGCGCGCGATCGCCCGGATCATGCCTTAGCGCTTGCGGCGGTCGCGGCGTGCTTTGCGCTTCTTGCTGCCGATCTTTCGGCGGCGGCGGGGCTTAGCCATGCATGGCTCCTTTCCAATTCGACAGAGGGCCAGACGGATCTCGTGACTTTCGATTTCATTTCCGAGAGGAACCTGTCCGCGCGGAGAAAGTCGGGCAATGTACCGTGCCGCAGCCCCGCCGTCCAGACGACGAGGAAATGCTGAATTCGGAAATGCTGAATGATGAATGCCGGAAGAGCCCTGGACGCCGAAGGCCCCGACCCAAACGAGCGGGCCGGCGGGATCCGCGCGATCTCTTCCCGGCCGGCTCTTCATTCAGTATTTCAGCAGTCAGCATTCAGCATTCCGCATTTTTGACCCCCTCGCCTGTAACGGATAGCATCCGCCCTCGATCCCCCCGACCCACCGAACCGCCCGCAGACGCCGTGGATCGCTTCTTTCAGGAGAGGCCTCGATGACCCCTCGCGATGTGCTCAAGATGGTCGAGCAGAAGAATGTCCAGTTCGTCGATCTGCGGTTCATGGACTTCCCCGGGCTCTGGCAGCATACGACGCTGCCGGTCAGCGAGCTGACGCTGGAAAGCTTCGAGCATGGCTTCGGCTTCGACGGCTCGAGCATTCGGGGCTGGCAGGCGATCAACGAATCGGACATGCTCCTCGTCCCCGTCTCCGATACGGCGAGGATCGACCCGTTCATGCTCCACACCACGATCCAGATCATCTGCGACGTGCGGGACCCGATCACGAAAAAAGAATACAGCCGCGACCCGCGCTCGATTGCCCGCAAGGCGGCCAAGTACCTCAAGAGCACCCGCATCGCCGACACCGCCTTCTTCGGCCCCGAGCTCGAGTTCTTCATCTTCGACTACGCCTGGTATGACCAGGGCATCAACTTCGCCAAGTACCACGTCGGCAGCCGCGAAGGGATCTGGGGCCGCGGCGAGGAAGACCCGACCAACCTCGGCTACAAGATCCGTCTGAAAGAGGGGTACTTCCCCACGCCCCCCACCGACACAATGCAGAACATCCGAAGCGAGATGGTGTCGGAACTGATCAACCTCGGCATCCCGGTCGAAGCCCACCATCACGAAGTCGCCACCGGCGGCCAGTGCGAGATCGACATGCGGTTCCAGGACCTGCTGACGATGTCGGACAACGTGATGATCTACAAGTACGTCTGCAAGAACGTCGCCGCCCGCCACGGAAAGGTCGTCACGTTCATGCCCAAGCCCCTCTTCCAGGACAACGGCAGCGGGATGCATGTCCACTTCTCCCTCTGGAAAGGGGAGAAGCCCCTTTTCGCGGGCAACAAGTACGCGGGGCTGTCCGATCTGGGGCTCTACGCGATCGGTGGGATCCTCAAGCATGCCAAGGCGCTGTGCGCATTGTGCAACCCCACCACGAACAGCTACAAGCGGCTGGTCCCTGGGTATGAGGCGCCGGTGAACCTCGTTTACAGCAGTCGGAATCGGTCGGCCGCCATCCGGATCCCGATGTACAGCGAGAAGCCGCAGACCAAGCGGATCGAGTTCCGCTGCCCGGACAGCTCGTGCAACCCCTACCTCGCATTCAGCGCGATCACCCTTGCGGCGATCGACGGGATCCAGAACAAGATCTTCCCGGGTGACCCGCTCGACAAGAACATGTACCACCTGACGCCGGAGGAGTACGCGAAGATCGACTCCGCGCCGGGCGGGCTTGGCGATGCGCTGGACGCGCTGGAACAGGACCATGAGTTCCTGCTTCAGGGGGACGTCTTCACGGCGGACGTGATCCACTACTGGATTAAGTACAAGCGGGAGAACGAGGTGGACGCCATCCGCACGCGGCCGCACCCGTACGAGTTCTGCATGTATTTCGACATCTAGCCCCAGTGCAAGATCCGGCGATTGGGCGAATCCAAACCGAATCGGCTTGCATCGGCCGCCCGCGATTGTTAGCACAGTCGCACGCACGTCTCGCGGATCGGTCGATATTCCCCGGCTCTGGGCCGGCGGAGAGGTTATGCAGCGTCTGACTGCCCACTTGCTGCTTCGTCGCCGGGCCGGCTTCACCCTCGTTGAGCTTCTGGTGGTGATTGGGATCATCGCCCTGCTGGTCAGCATCCTTCTCCCCACGCTAGGCGCGGCGCGCGATCGGGCGATGACGACGCAGTGCCTCTCCAACCTGCGCCAGCTCGGCATCGCCCAGGCCAGTTACGCGGCCGATTTCAAAGGCTTCGCACTGCCGGCCGGCTACGTCCCCACGGCGGGCAACCCCAGCGGCTACAACGACGAGAACTACGCCACGCTGCTGGTCACGTACAAGTACCTCCCCGCCCAGTCGATCCAGGCGATCAACTCCCCTCCATCGACCGATTCATCGGTCTTCCGGTGCCCGAGCGGCCTGACGGACCTCGTCGGGTACATCTACTCCCCCCAGGCGCCCAGCGGGTCGGGCGGGCCGAGCCCGACCTCGCGAACCGATGCCATCACCAGCCGCTGCTGGCGCACGCAATCCGTCGGCTCGGGAACGGTCGTGGACACCTGGTACGGGATCAACGGCGACTGGAACAGTCAGGGGCTGCAGGGCGTTCCGTGTCACTTTCTTCCCTTCAGCACCAATGGGAACGCGTCGCTCCCGAAACTGGGCTCGATGCGGGCGTCCGCCGAGCTTGTGATGCTGTTCGACGGGCTCTTTTACGACCTGGCGACCAATGCGAATCGGATCAGCGCGCGGCACAACAAGCTCAAGGTGACCAACCTGCTGTTCTTCGACGGGCACGCGATCACCGTCCCGACCGAGACCCTTCCCGGCGGGATCGGCAACGCGAATAGCCCGTCAAACCCGTTCGTCGGAGCGACGCCGTCGGCGACGCTCCTGCAAGACAAATCGATCCGCTGGCGAACAGACGAATAACGCGCGTCACCGGCCGACGCCGGTCGCGCGCCGAGCCTCCACATCCTGTTGAAAGGGCCCCATGACGACCACGACATCGGGGGGCGCCGTCCATCCGCGTTCACGCTGATCGAGCTTCTCATTGCGATCGGGGTTGTCGCCCTGCTCGCGGCGATCCTGTTCCCGATGATGCGCCGCGCCCGCGAGCAGGCCAACCAGACCGCCTGTCTGAGTAACCTGCATCAGGTCGGGGTCGCATTCACGCTCTACGCGAGCGCGAATCTGGAACATTTCCCCAAGTCGGCGGCCATTCACGCGCCGGACGCTGCGGACTGGATCTATTGGCAAGCCGGCCGCGACCTGAACCAGTCGCGCATCGTTCCGTACATGTCCCCGTTCTCCCAAAAATCGCTACGCTGCCCATCGGACTCGTTCGAAGCCCACCGATACCATGGCGATGGCGGCTACTACTACAGCTATTCGATGAACCGGAATATGTCGCTGCTGAACCTGGCGCGGATCAGGAACGCGGCGCAGAAGGCGCTTTTATACGAGGAAGATGAGAACACCATCGACGACGGGCACTCCAGCCCCGAGCCCAACGCCTACATCGACCTGCTCTCCATTCGCCACGACGCGCGTCGCAAGTTCCCTGACACCGAGCAGAACGGGCTCTCGGACAACGGCGAGCGCCGCGGCAACGTCGCCTTCTGCGACGGGCACGCGGAGTACATCGAGCGGCTGACCCTGCACACGCCGGCGACCTATTCGGCCGGCTATTAGCACGACTGGGCTGGTGACCGATCAGCCCTCACGAACAAGCCGAACCCGAAGCACGAAGAATTATGGAAATTGCAAAAGGGCCCAGGCGGAAATCGATCTGTCGGTTTGCACCGGTTTCTGTCTTTCCGCTTGCTCATTCCTTCGGATCTAAATTTCGCCTTTTTCGTCGTGCGGCGACGATTCCGATGGTGAATTCAAATCACGATCTGCATCCGGAAAACGTTGACCTGCGACGAGCGATCGTGTCTAAATTGCCCGCGCCTCATCGGCGGGCAGTTGGGCGTTTAGATTCGATCGCTCGATCATCGGACGCCGGGGCGCGATCGCCCGCCGCTGTGCTCCGCACGCCGTGACGCGGGACAGAGACGGAGAGAAACCCATTGACCGGCCATCCTACGCCCGCCAGCCCCATCCGACCGGCCGACCCGGTGGACACGCTTCGGTTCATGTTCTCGGTGGGGATCGAGTGCTCCTGCCCCAAAGTCCCCGACGGCCGCGTCGATCAGCTTCGCGACACCGGCCACTACGATCTCTGGCAGACCGATCTTAAACTCGTTCGCGAACTGGGCTTGCGCTATCTTCGGTATGGCCCGCCGATCTACAAGATTTGGCTGGAGAAGGACAAGTACGACTGGGGAATGCTTGACCCGGTCATGCACGAGATGCGGCGGCTGGGGATCGTGCCGATCATCGACCTGGTCCATTTCGGCCTGCCGGACTGGCTCGGCGACTTCCAGAACCCGTCGTGGCCGGACCACTTTGCCGAATACGCCCATCGCTTCGCCGAGCGATACCCGTGGGTTCGCTATTACACGCCGGTGAACGAAATCTACATTACCGCCCAGTTCTCGGCCGCCTTCGGATGGTGGAACGAGCAGCGGCGGAGCGACTCCGACTGGTACGAAAAGGTCAGCGAGCCGGGGTTCGTCACCAACATCAAGCACTGCGTAAAGGCGAGCATCCTGGCGATGCGGGCGATCCTTGACCTGCGCCCCGACGCGATCTTCATTTTCAGCGAATCCACCGAATACGTTCACCCCGGCAACCCGAACCTGGTCGCCAAGGCCCACTTCATCAACGAGCGGCGGTTCCTGTCGCTGGACCTGCTCTTCGGGCATGATGTGTCGGCGACGATCTACCGCTACCTGCTGAACAGCGGGATGACGGTGGACGAATACCTCTGGTTCATGGCCCAGCGCGAGCTGCGGAGCCACTGCATCATGGGGACGGATTACTATATTACGAACGAGCACGTGCTCCGCCCCGACGGCCGCAGCATCGGCTCGGGCGATATTTACGGCTACTACGTCATCACCCGCCAGTATTTCGACCGCTACCGACTGCCGGTCATGCACACCGAAACCAACCGCGCCTCAAAGCACGCCATTGAATGGTTGTGGAAAGAGTGGATGAACCTCCTGCGCCTGCGCGAGGACGGCGTCCCCATTGTCGGCTTCACGTGGTTTGGCCTGGTGGACATGAAAGACTGGGACGTCGCCCTGACGCGCATCCGCGGCACCGTCAACCCCGTCGGCCTCTACACGCTCGCGAGGAAGCAACGCAAGGTCGCCCGCGAATACCGGCGCCTGGTGGAGGAATACAGCCATCTCCCGATCAGCAGCACCAAGTTCCCGATCCTCACATCGTAGGGCAGGCACGGCGCGCCGCCACGTCACACGATCTCGGAAAGCGGATCGAGCAACGGATTCAGCATGATCTGCCTCAGTGGATTCGAGGGATTCGATTTGAAACCGGCGACGATCATTCTGGCCAACCTGCGATCTGGATGTGGGTCGAGGTGGATGACGCTGCCCTGGAGAAGAATGTGCTTCTGAAACACACACAGAAGGTGAAGCGCATTCTTGAACAGGCTGTCACCGACATCGCGCCCGATCGATGGCCATACGTCAGATTTCGTAGCGTTTCGGAGCTGGAAACTGCTAGAAAGGGAGCGAAGGAGTGAGTCTTCAAGAAGACCTCTTATCTCAAGCGGGATTTTTGGCGAGACGGGAGCCCAAGCGACCGATGCAAGCGAGCCTCCTTCGATCCGTGTAGGCGGCCTACTACGCGATCTTCCACCTCCTCACGAGTGAGTCGTCGAAGCTCTTCGCAAAGGACGACCGAGTGATCGCAGCGATCAGCCGCGCTTATGAACACGGCAAAATGAACGCCGTTTCGAAGGCGGTGTCGAAGGGAAATTTCCCGAACGTCATCAATCCTCTGAAACGCGTGATGAATGTGCCGGCAAGACTTCAAAGCGTAGCCACAGCTTTCGTCGATCTTCAACAAGCCCGACATGAGGCTGACTACAACCTTGAAAAGACGTTCACAAGAAGCGAAGCCCTCGCGCTTCTCGGGCAGGTGGAGCAAGCGTTTGAAGATTGGGGCACCATTCGCAAAGATGACTACGCCCGCCTCTACCTCGGTTGCTTCCCACTTTGGGGCACGTGGAATAAGGTTCGTTAGAGCGGCCCTCAAATTTGGGCGGTTCGACGCCTGCCAATTCACACGATCTTCAGTTTCTCAACCCCCGGTTCAGCGGTGGGGAACTTCATGTCGAGCTTCTCCAGAGTCCGCACGATCGTGTCGGAGATGACCCAGTTGCGGAACCATTTCCGATCCGAAGGCACAACATACCACGGCGCGGGGCGCGTCGAGCACTTACGCAGCGCGTCCTGGTAAGCCTCCTGGAACTCATCCCATTTCGCGCGGTCGTCGAGGTCTTTGGGGTTGAACTTCCAGTTCTTCGCCGGGTCGGCCAGGCGGGCTTCCATTCGCTTGCGCTGCTCCTCTTTGGAGATGTGGAGGCAGAACTTCAGGATGACCGTCCCCTCGTCGGCGAGCAGCTTCTCAAAGGCATTGATGTGATCGTAGCGGGCGGACCAGATCGATTCAGGCGTGATCTTATGCATGCGCTCGACCAGGACGCTTTCGTAGTGCGAGCGATTGAAGATCCCGATCATCCCCTTGGCCGGGGCGGCCGCATGGACCCGCCAGAGGAAGTCGTGCGCCAGTTCGAGCCCTGTCGGCACCTTGAAGCTCGTCACCCCGCACCCCTGCGGGTTGATCGGAGAGAAGACATGCTCGATCGCCCCATCCTTGCCGCCGGCGTCCATGGCCTGAAAGACAATCAGCACCGCGTGCTTCGCCTCGGCATAAAGCACCTGTTGGAGCTTGTCGAGCTTTTTGAGGTTTTTCTCGGTCGCGCCGGCGGCGTCGCCCTTGGACTTGAAGTCGCCGGAATCATCCGTTGCGATGTCAGACAGCTTGAACTTTTTGCCCGGTTGAACGAGGTAGGGAGAGTCGATCATAGGAGTCCGTTGGTGCCGCCGGCACTCTCACCGGTGGGCGTCATTTCCGTCGGCAACCCTGCCGGCGAAGGCAGCGGCCGCACGTCCATTCGCGAACCGTACCGAGATCTTCGACAGAACGAAACAGGTGAGGCTCACCCCATGTGGTCGCCGTCACCCGTTACCTGACGCCCGGCCCATCGGCTCGAACGGTCGCCTGGGTGTTCGGCGTGATGAGCACCTGCCCAATCCGGCGCTGGCGCGGGCTGATCGAGGCCACCCGGACGGTGTAGTCCCCCACCGTCACCGAGTCCCCCTGCCGGGGCCAGCGGCCGAGCTCCTGGACGATGTACCCGCCGATGGTATCGACGTCGCTGTTGTCCAGCTCCGGCAGGTGCAGCCGCTCGCGCAGCTCGTGCAGAGGAAAGAGGCCGTTCACCCGATACCCCTCTCCTTCGGGGACAAAGTCGGGCTTGACCTCTTTATCAAACTCGTCCTCGATTTCCCCGACGATCTGTTCGATCACGTCCTCGAGCGTGACGATCCCCTGGGTCGCGCCGTATTCATCAACGACGACGGCCAGATGAATGTGGCTCGCCTGGAATTGCTGGAGCAGCTTGGGGACGGCGAGCAATTCGGGGACGAACAGCACGTCGCGCTTGATCACCCGCAGGTCCAGGTCGCCGGAGCCGATGACGTGGACGGCCGACCCGGGCAGCCCGCTCGGGATGGCGATCGCCTCCCCTTCCGGCGTGCGCTCGTCGATGAATTTCAATTTCCCGGGCACCAGCTTCAGGTGGTTGAACAGGTCCTTCATGTGGACGAGCCCGACCACATGGTCGATGTCGCCATCGCACAGGGGCAAGCGGGTGAAAGCGCTCTTCTGGGCGACTGCGCAGCACCTCGCCGATCGGCTGGTCGATCAGGAGGTAATCTACTTCCGTCCGGGGCGTCATGATCTGGCGGACCTTCAGGTCGCCAAAGTCGAACGCGTTGGCCAGGACTTTCTCGTGGCCGGCCTGACCCAGCGCGCCGCGTTCGATCGACTGCTCAACCAGGTCGCGCAGCTCGTCGGCCGTGTGCGGAAGGGGCTCCTTGTCGCCGGTGATCGGGACGCCGAGCAGCGACAGGACGCCAGTGGTCGTCGCATTGAGGAGCCAGATGATCGGGTAGAGCAGCCGCGTGAAGACGACCAGGGGGATCGCGAAGAACGGGAGCATCCGGTCCCCGAACTGGATCGCCCAGTTCTTGGGGACCTGTTCCCCGATCACGATGTGCAGCGAGGTGCCGATGGCGAACGCGACGATCAGCGAGGTCGCGTAGGCCGCCCGCTCCCCGAAATGGATCAAGCGAAAGAGCGGGAGCAGCACCCGTTCGAACGCGGGCTCCATCACCGCGCCCAGCCCCAGGCTGGAGATCGTCACGCCGAGCTGCGTGGCGGAGAGATAGAGCCCCAGGTTCTTCTTAACCTCCAGCGCGACGGTGAACAGAGGCGATTTGGCGGCCTCGGCCTCGATTCGAGACCGGCGTGCGGTGACGGCGCAGAACTCGGTGGCGACGAAATAGGCGTTCAAGGCCACCAGCGCCAGGGTGGCCAGGATATTTTCAAAGGCGTCCACGATCCGACGTTTGTACGGGAACCGCGGGCCGCCGACAACGATCGATCAGCCGCCAGAGCCGAACGACGGGAGTGAACGGCGGCGCGAACGGAGCCTTCCGCCGGTGACGATCGATCTCATGAACAGCGTCATTTCACCGTAAGGACCGCGTCCGCCTTCTCCCAGTCGATCTCCTCAAACTTCTTGGAGTTATCGACCGTCACCTTTCCCTTGGCGTCGGCCGCGATGGCGAAGCGGGTAAGCGGGCCGCTGTCGGTCGCCGGGCCTTTCGTCGGCTGGCCTTGCAGATCGAACGAACTCTTGTGCTTCGGGCAGCGCAAGCCGCCCTTGGCATCCAACCCGACCAGCGCCCCCTTGTGCGAGCAGACCGCCGAGACAGCGTAGATTTTCTTTCCCTGTCGAATGATGAAGAAGTGGTGGCTCTTGGCCCACTTGTCGGTGACGCCGTCCTTGGCGTAGTCCGTGAGGGTGCCGACCGCGATCTTCCCCGTCTCTTTCGCCGCGTCAATCTTGACGGGCTTGTCGTCGTCATCGTCCTTCTCTGCCTCTTCTTTGGCTTCCGCCAGCGGGCAACCCAGCGCGCAAACGCAGCTGGCGGCCGCCGCGGCGATCAAGAAACCGCGGCGAGGCATTTCCGCCGCCGGCGACCCAGGGACTGGGGACAGGAGCGCCGGAAGGGCGGATACCGGGGCCAACGCCTTCTCTTCAGAACCTGACATGGAAAGGCTCCTTTACGGGGAGAGACGCCGAGAACTGTACTGTGGAGCAGTATATCCGCAGCCTGCGCGGAGAGATAAGTATTTCCGTTCACAGCGACGCTGAGCCGGAACCGGCTGGGTCGTCGAGGCGGACTTGCCTTTGTGCGAGGCGCAGCGGGATGTTGGTGTCAACGAGAATCATCCAACGTCCCAGAATAGATGCTCTCTGAGCAGATCTCCTGAAGCCTCAATCTTCAACGGCATTATGGGCATCAGTGCTGCATCGACAAAAGCGGCTCGGGCAACGCTTTCCGATATAGATCCTGACGCGGCCTAATCGATCCGCAGCCCCCGCGGCAGGCTCTCCCCAAAGACGATCTTCTGTTCTTCGCTCGCCAGCTTGCCGCCGTCGCGGACGAGCTGAACGTAATGCTCGGGCATGCGGCGCTCGGTCAGCCATTGGGCGACCCGTTCGCGGGCGTCATCGCCAACGTCGCGGTGGCGATCGTCGGTGCGGCGGCAGAGCTGGACGAGAGCGAAGGCGGCCTTGTCGTCTTTGGCGAGCGGGAGCAGCCGCTGAACCCAGGCGGCCGCTTCGGAGGGGTCAATCAGGGCATTGAGCGGGCCGTAGACCGGCACCCTCGCCCCGACGCGGCCGATGGCGAAGAGGATTGCGTCCTTCACCGCCGGAGCGGGCTCGCGGGGGAGGCGGTCGAGCAGAAGCGTCCCAAGCTCCACCTTCATCGTCCGCGGCAGCAGCTCCAGCGCGCCGAGTAGCCGCCAGACTTCGGCCGATTCGTGCGGGCCGAACTGGAACATTGGCGAGCGGCCGCGAACGTTGGAGCCGGACTTGCGCACCCACGCTGCGCCAGTCGGCGATGAGCGGCTCGGCGAGCGTTCGTTGTTGGCCGGGCGACAATCCGCCGGCCAGTCGGCGCCACAGGATCCACCACTCGGCGCGGCAAAGCTCATTCTTGGGGAACGTCCCGCCGGCGGCGAGGAGCTTCCAGGTCTGGGCGACCCGCCAATCATCCACAGCAAGACCGTAGCCCGGCCGCAGGCAAAATCCGGCGAGGTTGAGCCAGCGCGCCTCGTGCTCGACGTCGAGGCGGCGGCCGGGCTCAACGTCGAACAGCGCCTCCCAAAAGCCGCGCATCAGTGATGCCGGCCAATCCAGGCGGCCCATCGCCATCGCCTGCTCCAGGCGCTTCATCAGGCCCTCGGGGCGGGCGGGCGCAGAGTTGGCGGGCGGCGCGGCGGCGGCGAGAAAGGTGCCGCGAATGAGGGCTTGGCCCGCGGAGAGCATCGCGTCGTCAACGATTCCCTCAGCCTCGGCCGCCCCTTCGTGGCGGGCGGCGTCAGCGCGGGTGGCGGAACGGACGTCAAACTGGAGCCGCCACGTCCGGTCGCCTTTGGCCTCGGCGCACCACATGTCAAGGGTGCCGATTTCGGTCAGGCGGGCGTTCAGTCGGACGGAGACGGTATCGGCCGCCGCCTTGCGGCCGGATTGCAGGACGGTTCGGATTGGCGGCAGCGCCGTCAGCTGGTCCGGATCAACCGGTAGCAAGTCACCGGGTCGGTCGGTCGTCCGCGTGCTCGAGACGTAGAGCGGGAATTCGGCGGGCTGGCGGATCAGCAGATCAAACGTGCGGCCGGTCAGGTCAACCGCCTGCCCCTCTTCCACCCCGGCCGGCAGCAGGCAAACGGCCGACGGCGCGCCGCCCGCCGTTTCGACGCCGAGATAGTAGGAGTGGGCCAGGCCGCCGGAGATCCGCACGCCGTGCCCGCGCCGCACCATGCCGTAGTAGGCCGCCCCGCGCGCGACGGCGAGATCGAGCCGGTCGTTCCGCAGGACGACGGGGCGCCAGCGAGGCGCGTCGCCGCCGGGCTGGAACCAGGATGCCACCACTTCGACCAGCCGATCGCGGAGCACCGGCGACTCGAAGAGCCCGCCGTTAAACAAAACCATGTCGGGCCGGCCCGCGTCGCAGGGCGCGGCGGCCGCTTCTTCCGGGGAGAGGCCGGCGTGGCGGTGGGTCGTCAGGAAGGAGGCGAGATACCGCGTGATCGCCGGGTCGCTCGCGTAAGGGAGGCCGAACTCCTGGAAGCCCGATCGCCGGGCGGCCGGGCGGTCGCTGACCGAGACGCGCGGGAGAAACCCCTCGACCAGCACTGTCTGCGCCTCGTCGCGGGTCAGTTCCACCTGGAGCGCCGCGCCGATGAGCTTCGACCCGCCGCCCAGGATGTTGATCGTGAATTGCTCCGGCGGCGTCGGCCCCAGGAGCGTCTCCTTAGCCTGTCGGGCGGCCCGGGCCAGGGCGCCCCACTGCCGCGGCGAGAGCTTAGCGCCGCCGGAGCGGACCAGCTTCTGCTCGACGTGGTGCGCCAGCGCCAGGTCGAGGTTGTCGCCGCCAAGAATGAGATGCTCGCCGACGGCGACGCGGTGGAAGAGGACTTTCCCGCCGGCGGCCGCCCGGACGCGGATGAGGGTGAAATCGGTGGTGCCGCCGCCGACGTCGCAGATCAGGATCGTCTGCCCCGGCCGCACCTCTTGGTCCCACGCCGCGCCCTGGGCGTCGATCCAGGCGTAGAACGCCGCCTGCGGCTCTTCGACCAGCACCAGGCGCGTTAGCCCCGCCTCGCGCGCCGCCTGCACGGTCAGCTCGCGGGCGACTTCATCGAAGGAGGCAGGCACCGTCAGCACGACGTCCTGGCGCGACATCGGGGCGGCCGGGAAGGCGTGGTCCCACGCCGTGCGGAGGTGGCCCAGGAACCGGGCGCTCGACCTCGACCGGCGAGAGCTTCCGCACGTCCGGCGCGCCGTGCCAGGGCAGGAGCCCCGCCGTCCGATCGACGCCGGAATGGCTGAGCCATGATTTGGCCGAGGAAACAAGGCGCCCCGGAACGGCCGCTCCGTGGTCTCGGGCGAAGAGGCCGACGCAGAAACGAGGGTCATCCGCCGACCACGGCAGCCGAAGGGCGGCCGGAGGGAGTTCGCTGTCGGCCGCCTCGTAGTGGAAGGACGGAAGCGTCTGCCGCGTCTCCACTTCGCTGGCACTGACAAGCTGCGGGATGCCAAAGTCACGGACCTCCCACACCCGGGCGGCCGTGTCCACATAGGCCAGGGCCGAGTTGGTGGTGCCGAGATCGATGCCGATCAGATAGCGGCTCGGGCCGTCGGCGTCGGGCTCGGCGCCCGCGCCGGGGGGTGGCTCGGCTACGGGAAGATCTGGCTCGGAGGTGGTCACAAGGGCAGTTTATTCGAGCCGCCGCCGCGGTCACAGGCCGAGCCGATGCCGCCCAACCCAGAAGAACCAGCCGACCACCAGCCCGACTTGAAGACCGACGATCAAATGGAAGCGGCCGCGGAAGGACCGCTTGAGGGTCTTGTGTCGAAACACCCGCTGACCGCACCAGGCGCCGGGCGTGCCGCCGCAGAGCGCGAGCAGGTGGAGCGTCCGCTCGGAAACCCGATATCGGCTGGCGCGGCGGGCCGCCTGCTTGTCGTACGCATAGGCGCCGACCGTGACAACGTTCAGCGCGATCAGGAACGATGGGAGCGAGGATACGCCGGCTTGCATTCGCAGCAGGAAGGTCCCGGCAACGCAGAGCAGGATCAGTAGAACAGGCACGTCACGAAGCCACCGGCGATGCATGGATAGGTCAGCGAATGGGGAGAGACGGCTTGCCGAGGACGTGCCGCTTTGAAGCCCCTACGACTTCCGACGCGGCCGCGACAGCATCTCGACAGGGATGAACACCAACCGCTCGCCTTTGCTGTCCTTCCCGGACACCGGCGTCTGGGCGGCACACCCCTTCTCGCAGCAGGAGCCGAGCCGGCTCCGCTTCCCGGCGAGAGACTTAAAGCCCTGCCAGCCGACGTACGCCATCGAGGAGCCGACAAGCAGTAGAACGATCGAATGTTGGAGCCACATCGCCATAGTGCCCCATTATAGGCTTCGCCGTCGCCGCTGCCCAACGGAACGATCGCATCGAGCGCGCCGGCCTCGGCCGAAACGTAGGGCGTGGTTCACCACGCCACCGCGTGATGCCGCGTGGTGAACCACGCCCTTCATTTGTCTCCGCGACTTCGGTCGGGGCAACAGGCCGACCGACGGGCCGTATCTCTTGCGGACACCTTTCTCATCGACTTCCCGGAGGCCCTAAATGAACCTGCACATGATCCGCCGAACTGTTGCCGCAGCCGCAATTTTCACCGGGGCCGCCTCGGCCGCCTTTGCCGCCGAAGGCGCGATCACCCATCGGGTTCTCGCCCAGGACAAGGGCCATGTCATCATCTTGAACGAGAAGGGGGAGATCGAGTGGGAAGCGCCTATCAAGGCGACATCGCACGACATCGCCCTGCTCCCCAACGGCAACCTGCTGCTCCACACGAGCGATACGACGATCGAAGAAATGACGCCCGATAAGAAGGTGGTCTGGACGCACACCTCCAAGCCGACCGACGGGCACAAGGGGGTCCAGATCCACGCCTTCCAGCGGCTGGCGAACGGCAACACGATGGTCAGCGAATCGGGCAACGCCCGGATCATCGAAGTGGATAAGGACGACAAAATCGTCAAGGAATTCCCGCTCACGGTCGAGCACCCCAGCACCCACAGTGACACGCGGCTGGTCCGCAAGATCGACAACGGGCATTACCTTGTCGCCCACGAGGCCGACGGGACGGTGCGCGAGTATGACGACGCCGGCAAGGTCGTCTGGAGCTACAAGGTGGACATGGACGGCCGCCCCGCTTCACCCGGGCATGGGCCCGAAGGCCACGGCGATCACGTCTACTCGGCGTACCGGCTCCCCAACGGCAACACGCTGATCGGCGGCGGCAACAACAACCGCGTGCTGGAGGTGGATCACGACGGGAAGATCGTCTGGCAGATCGACCAGAAGGACCTCCCCGGCATTACGCTCGCGTGGGTGACCATGCTCCAGGTGCTCCCGAGCGGCAACATCGTCATTGGCAACTGCCACGCCGGGCCGAGCAACCCGCAGTTGATCGAGGTGACGCGCGAGAAGAAGGTCGTCTGGACGCTGAACGACCAGAAGAACCTGGGGAACAGCACGGCCGCCAGCGAGATCCTGGATGTCAAAGGGACCGTCATTCGGTGATGGGCTGATCGTGGTCGGCCGCCGATCCTTTTGTGGCCATCGCGAGTTGGACGCCGGGGCGGCCTCAACGGATGTTGGGCCGCTCAGTCGCCGCGTACGGCGACTGCCCGCTTCCTGACGGGCGCGGCTCGTGGGCAACTTCTCCCCCCCCATGCAACTTTAGCGGCCGTCCGTATTATGGCGGCCCATGAGCAAAGCCGCATCATCGCCTCGGAACGCAATGGTGGCCGCTCCCCTGCCGGCATCCGATCGGCCGGAGTTCCGGGTGGCCGCGATCGACGTGGGGTCGAACAGCCTCCACATGGCCGTCGCGCAGGCCGACCCGGACGGCGCGATCACCACGCTTTGGCGGATGAAGGAGATGGTCGGCCTGGGGCGGATCAGCTTCCCGTCCAAGCGGCTGACGGCCGAGGCGATCGACCGGGCCGTCACCACCCTCGCCCGGTTTCAGCAGGCGGCGCGGGTCCGCGGGTGCGAAAAGATCCTCGCCATCGCCACCAGCGCCGTCAGAGAAGCCGAGAACGGCGGCGATTTCCTGCAGCGCGTTCGCGAGGAACTGGGGATGACGATCCGCGTCGTCAGCGCGCGGGATGAGGCGCGGCTGATCTACCTCGGCGTTCGACACGCGGAGGACCTGGGGGATCGCCCGCACTTTGTCGTGGATATCGGCGGGGGGAGCGTGGAGTTCATCGTCGGCGACGCCACGAAGGCCGCGATGCTGGAGAGTCGCAAGCTCGGCGCGTCGCGCATGACCGCCAGCTTCATCACCACCGACCCGGTGAGCGCCCCCGAGCTGAAGGCCCTCACCGCCCATTACGACAAAGAACTGAAGCCCATCTGCCAGCAGATTCAGGCGCTCCACCCGGTGGCGGCCCTGGGGACCAGCGGCACGATGGAGAACCTGGCGGCGATGTGCGCGGCGCTTTACGGCAAGCACGATCGCGCTGACGCCCGGCATAGCCCGGTCGAAGCGAGCGTGATCGATCGCGACGCGATGGCGCGGCTCGTATCGAAACTGATCGACAGCAACTCCGAAGAGCGGGCCGGCCTGCCGGGGCTGGACGATCAACGAAAGGATCAGATCGTCGCCGGCGCGATCCTGGTCAATGAGCTGTTCAAGCGGCTGGGGCTGAAAGAGATTCGGCTCTGCCGCTCGGCGCTGCGGGAAGGGATTTTGCTCGACTACCTCGGGCGCCATCTGCCCGAGCTGCAGATCCGCCGCCAGGTCCCCGACCCGCGCCGACGCAGCGTGCTGGACCTGGCGCGGCGGCGCCAGTGGCACCAGAGCCACTCGGAGCATGTCGCGCACCTCTGCATGGAGCTGTTCGACCAGACGCGCGAGCTGCACGGCTTCCGCACCGAAGAGCGGGAGCTGATCGAGTATGGCACGCTGCTGCACGACATCGGCTGGCACATCGCCCGAGAGAAGCACCACAAGCACAGCGAGTACCTGATCCTCAACGGCGACCTGAAGAACTTCACGCCCGAGGAGGTCCAGATCATCGCCACGATCGCCCGCTATCACCGCAAGGCCGACCCGAGCACGAGGCACGGCCGCTTCGCCGCGCTGTCGAAGCGCGCAAGGCGGATCGTCCGTGTCGGGGCGGCCCTGCTCCGCGTCGCCGACAGCCTCGACCGAACCCACGTCGGCGTGATTACGGCGCTCAAATGCAAGATCGGGAAAAAACACATCTCGGTCGCGCTGAAGGGTCGGGGGGACGCTCAATTGGAGCTATGGGCCGCGCGGAACAAGACGGGGCTGTTCGAGAAGGTGTTCAAGCGGTCGATCTCGTTTGACTATCAGGGGTGACGGGCAAGGGCGTTCAGCGTTCCGTCCTTCTGTCCCCTTCTCTGACCTGGAATGGACCACTAGCCGGTTTCGTGGGAGGTCATAAAGGGGCCACCTCCCAATGTGATCGCTCACGACCGCGCTCAGATCAGCCGCACCGGCACGCCCCGCTCGCCGAGGAACGCCTTGACCTGCCCCACGGTGTACGAGCCGAAGTGGAAAATGCTTGCCGCCAGGGCAGCGTCGGCGTGGCCGGTGGTGAGAACGTCGAGCATGTGCTGCGGGCTGCCCGCGCCGCCGCTGGCGACAACCGGCACCTTGACCGCGTCGCTGACGGCGGCCGTCATCTCCAGGTCGTAACCAGCGGTCGTCCCGTCGGCGTTCATGACGTTCAGGACGATTTCGCCCGCTCCGAGCGCCACGGCCTGCTTTGACCAGGCGACAACGTCGATCCCTGTCGGCGTGCGGCCGCCGTTGATGAACACTTCCCAGCTTTCGCGGCCGTCTTCCTTCTTGACGCGGTTTGCGTCCAGCCCCAGCACCGTCGCGCAGCGGCCGAACTTGCGGGCGATGTCGGCGATCAGTTGCGGCGTCTTCACGGCCGCCGAGTTGACGCTCACCTTTTCGGCGCCGGCCTGGATGAGGCGCGTCGCATCCTCCAGTGTTCGGATGCCCCCGCCGACCGTCAGGGGCATGAAGATCTGCTCGACGACGTGGCGGACCAGGTCCGCCATGATCTCGCGCCCCTCGTGGCTGGCGGTAATGTCGTAGAAGACCAGTTCATCCGCCCCCTGATCCTGATACCGTCGGGCCTGGGCGACCGGGTCGCCGGCGTCCACATGATCGAAGAATTTGACCCCTTTGACGACGCGGCCCTTGTCAACGTCCAGGCACGGAATGATTCGCTTGGTGAGCATAAGCCTTAGGCGAAGGCTGGAGAAAGGCGAGGACCGTTGACCGGCTGAAAACGAAGAGGGCAGAGGGATGGGATTCATCCTTCTGCCTTCATCCTGCATCCTTCAATTCCACGGGTGACCGACGGGACTCGAACCCGCGACGTCCAGGACCACAACCTGGCGCTCTACCAACTGAGCTACGGCCACCATCTTCCCGGCAACTTCCGGGCGAGAGGCGACGGGCGTTCCCCACCCGTCGCCCGTCGGATTTGTACCATTCGGCGGTGGGCTGTCAATAGTCCAAGCCCATCGGCCACCGATCCGCGCCGCCGGATCACCTTGTCTGACCGAGACTAACGTCGCGGCTTGGAGCGATTCGGTCGCCGCCCGGGCAGCCGCTGGACCGAGAGGCAAACGCAGCATGGGGGGCGAAATCTGACGGGACGCCACGGAACAGCGGACTGCCGCGCCCAACTTCTTTCAGCCGCTAAGGATAACCGCGCAGTTGTCCTGCTCTAACTTGACAGGACGCGGCCGGTTGGCGTACTTTAACGGCGGGTCTGGCGATTCTTTAATAAGCGAGACCTCGCCGGGCGATGGTGCCCATTCGAACGTCTGTAGGGACGGGAGAGCGCCGCCGGCGTCACTTCGTCCGACAGGCCCAGCTCCCAAAAACCACGGATATGTTGGGGCTGATGCCCGATCGTAGGGAGTCGGGGCCCGACGGCGCTGCGTGCGGCTGAATCGACCGGCGGCCGGATCGCCGGGTACAATCTTGTCGCCCGTAAGTTCCCTGGAGTTTCGTTCGCAGGTCGGCCATGTCCAGATTTGATCGAGGCCCGGATCGTTCAGGCTCGCGCGGCGCCGCCGCGGGCATCTCCCCCAGCCTCGACAGTGATGTCGGGAAGGTCGTGGTCGATACCGGCCTGGCCACGCCCGCCGAAGTGGAGTATTGCCGCGATCAGCAACGGCACGGTTCAGACCCCAATCAGCGCAGCCTCGCCGATCTCCTTGTCGAGCATTCCTTCATCACGCCGACGCAGGCCCGGCGGATCAAGGTGCAGCTCGACGAGAGCGACAGCACCTCGCAGATCCCCGGTTATCAGCTCATCTGTCGCGTCGGGAAGGGTGCGATGGCGACGGTCTACAAGGCCCGCCAGAACTCGCTCGACCGGATCGTCGCCGTCAAAGTGCTGCCGAAGAAGATGAGCGAGAACCAGGAGTTCGTAGACCGCTTCTACAAGGAAGGGAAGGCGGCCGCCCGGCTTTCGCACAACAACATCGTCCAGGCGATCGACGTCGGCTATTCACCCAAGGGGTATCACTATTTCGTCATGGAGTTCGTCGAGGGCAAGACCCTTTACGACATCATGACGCCTCCACCCCACGGCGACGGGCACGTCTTCAGTGAAGCCGAAGCGCTGGACATCATGATCCAGATGGCCGACGCGCTGGCCCACTCCCACCTGCGCGGCCTGATTCACCGCGACGTGAAGCCGAAGAACATCATTCTGACCAAGGGCGGCGTCGCGAAGCTGACGGACCTGGGCCTGGCGCGCACCAGCGACGATAAAGAGGCGGCGCAATCCGAAGCGGGCAAGGCTTACGGCACACCCTATTACATCAGCCCGGAGCAGATTCGCGGCGACGTTGACATCGACTTCAGGGCCGACATCTATTCGCTCGGCGCGACGATGTACCACGTCCTGACCGGCCGCCCGCCGTTCGAGGCCGATACGCCGGCGGCCGTGATGCACAAGCACCTCAAGGCGCAACTGGCGCCGGCCGACCATGTGAACACAGCCCTGTCGGCCGGGGTCGCCGAGATCATCGAAGCGGCGATGGCAAAAAAGCGGGAGGATCGCTACGCCAGCACCGAGGCGATGCTGGAAGACCTCCGCGCGGTCCGCGCCGGCCAGATGCCGCCGCACGCGCGGCGGGCGGTCAGCTTCGAGCAGCTCGAAAAGCTCGAAACAACGGGCAAAACGGTTGACATCACCCCGCCGCCCGGCCCCCCGTCCCTCTGGAGCCAGCCGGCGTTTTTGATCGCGGCGGGCATCGCGGCCCTGTCGGTGATCGTGAACATCATCCTTATCGTTTTAATGTCCACCCGCGGGTGATGTTGACGGAATTAACACTAAATCGCTGGTCGGCGGTACGTTCTTACGAACAAGATAAATCCGAGGCACGAAGAACCAGGGAAACCCAAACAAAGCCGAAGCGGAAATCGACTCCTCATTCTGCATCCGCTTGCATTGTTTTTGTTCCTTTCGCCTTGGTCATTCCTTCGGATTTCGGGCTTCGGATTTTGACTTTTTCGTTACGCCGCGATTCGCGAGGTAGCGCCGTAGTGTCAACTTCTCCTGGAACGGCGGCGGCCCGCGAAAAGCGCCGCCGTGCCGGCCGGTCGGCGCAGCGAGGCTTGCCATCGACCTGCCATTTCAACCGCGGTTGTCTCAAAGCTTTCCGATCGCCCGGGCTTGCTCTACCATTCGGCCATGAGATGGTTGTTACATGGGTCGATGACGCCCGCCGTTGCGGACGCGCTGGTTCGGCATAAACATAAAGCGAGTGGGCTGGCAGACGTCAGCCTCGCCCCCGAAGCGGCGGCGGCCGCCGTTCTCGAGGCGGCGAAGAAGGGGCAGTTTGATATCCTGACGACGGACGGCCGCCTTGCCGAGGCGCCGTTCGCTTTGGCTAGCGGCTTTGACCGCTCGATCGTCTACCTTCAGCTTGAGGGGGGCGACGTCGAGCAGGACGACGCGATCGATAGGCTGTTCGAGCGCTACAAACGCCTGACGCCCGGCCGCCTGTACACCGTCACCGGCTCGCGGGTGAAGGTCCGACAGCTTCCGCAGCACCGCAAAGCGGAATAAGCCCAATATCCGAAGCACGAAATCCGAGGGCTCAAGAAAGGCTAAGCCGAAAACGGTCTCGGTCGCTTGTATCCGGTTTCTTCCTTTCTGCTTAGAATTCCTTCGGATTTCGTGCTTCGGATTTTGACGGTGCCGGTACGTGGCGGGCCCACGGTTATGCCGGTCCCGCGGCGACGCTACGGCGCTTCGGGGGTTCCCTGGCTTTCTCTTCGGAGCATTTGCAACATGGCACTTCTGGTGACGGGCTCGATCGGGATCGACACGGTGGAAACGCCGTTTGGCAAGCGGAACGACATCATCGGCGGGTCGGCGATTTACTTCGCCTACGCGGCGTCGTTCTTTGCTCCGGTGCGGCTGGTCGGCGTGGTGGGCGACGACTGCCCGAAGGCGCTCTTCGACATCTTCAGCGGCCGCGACGTGGACACGCGCGGTCTGGAGGTGCGCAAGGGGAGCAAGACGTTCCGCTGGCACGGGTCCTACGTGAAGGACATGAACGAGGCGCAGACGGTCGAAGTGGACCTGAACGTCCTCGCCGAGCGGGCGCCAAAAATCCCCGAGACGTTCCTCGACAGCGGTTACGTCTTCCTGGCCAATACGCACCCCATCCTCCAGCAGGAGATGCTCGGTAGCCTGAAAGGCCCGCGGCTGGTTGTCGCCGACACCATGAACCTGTGGATCCAGACGGAGCGGGCCGAGCTGGTCAAGCTCCTGGGCAAGATTCACGGCCTGGTCCTGAACGACGGCGAGGCGCGGCTGCTGACCGAAAAGAAGAACCTGATCGAAGCCGCCCGCGAGGTGCTGAAAATGGGCCCGAGGTTCGTCGTCATCAAAAAGGGGGAGCACGGCTGCATGATGGTGAGCGACAGCGACACGTTCGTCCTCCCCGCCTTCCCCGCCGATCGGGTGATCGACCCCACCGGCGCCGGCGACAGTTTCGCCGGTGGGATGATGGGCTACCTCGCGACGCAGGGAACGTTCAGTTCCGCCACCGTGAAGCGGGCGCTCGCCTTTGGAACCGTGGTCGCTTCCTTCACGATCGCCGATTTCTCACTCGGCGGCCTGCAGAAGACCAACCGCGACCAGATCGACGACCGCTGGCACGCCTTCAAGCAGGCGATGAGCTTTTAGCTCTACAGCGCCGAACAGGGGTAAAGCCTCGCGAACAAGAGAAAATCCGAGGCACGAGATTTCAAGGTCGCTGAAAAGAAGACGAAGCGGGAAACGCGGCAGTTGCCTGCATCCGGTTTCTTCTTCGACCCTTGCTCATTCCTGCGGATTTTTCGTGCTTCGAATTTCGACCTCCATGACGCCGCCGTACATGGCTAGCGCTGTGGTGTGACGAGGACGCGCCGTAGGGCACGCATTGAGGCCCATTGCGTGCCGCAAAGGAGCGCTTGCACCGTCCGTGAACGTCGCGACCGCCGCGATGACGCCACGGTGGCGAAGCCGCAAACGATGCGTGCCGATGACGCATCGCGTGCCGCGATATTCGAGCGGCTGACGACGTGAAGGACCCCAGGAACGCAAGCGCCGACCTGATCCTTTTGACCGCTTCAAAAACCCTGTTCCGACCCCATGCCTCCGCCGCGACCACCCTTTTACGCGGGTTGCAGCTAGATAATCGGCTCGCCCGGCATTAACCTCAGGTGATGGACGGTAACAGCGGACAGAACCCCTTCAGTGACGACCCCCTCGACCCCAACCCATCCGAGCGTCCGAAAGAGGGCGGGTCTGTCAATGATGCCGGGACCTATTCGCAGCGACTAAGTCATAACCCCGTCGCCGCCCGCGTGCCGGAGCGCGTGGCCAAGGGCGTGCTGAGCACGGGGGTCGTCGTGCTCGACAGCCCAACGGAATTCGTCATTGACTTCCTTCACGGCCTCACGCGGCCGGCGCATGTCGCGGCTCGCGTCGTCCTGGCGCCGGCGACGATGAACAACTTCGTCAACGCGGTTCGCGACAACCTTGGCAAGTTCAGCCAGACCTTTGGCCAGCCGGCCGCTCTGCCCAAGCCGCCGCCCCATCGGCCGACGATCCAGGAGATCTACGAGAACTTCAAGCTCCCCGACGAGCAGATGAGCGGCACTTACGCCAACGGCGTCATGATCGGCCACTCGGCGACCGAGTTCTTCTTCGACTTCATCACGGGGTTCTATCCCACGGCGGCCGTCTCGGCGCGGGTCTTCCTGGCGGCGCCGCAGATGCCGCGGGTGCTGGACGCGATCGCCAACGCGCAGCGTCAGTGGGAGCAGCGGTATCGGCAGCAGTCCGGAAGCGGCCCGGCCGCCCCGCCGCCCGGCGAAGGGCTCGGCTGACCCGGCCGATGTCGCCAGCCCCGTCCATCACCTCACGGCCGGGTCAGCACGAACGTGCCGGTCGTCCAACCCTTTGGGCCTAGTGAGCTCCAGCGGCCGTTGATGTACTTGCCGTTCGCGGCGGCCGCCCCAGTCATGTAGGCCGTGGTGGCGCCGCCGGGGACCATGACCATAAAGCTGGGGTTGGAACCAATGGTCGCCGTCGAGAGCGTGGCGCCTTGCGGAAGCATCTGACCCAGGCTGAACATGCCCGTCACCGCGACGCCCTTTTGCCGGGTGAAGTCAACCGCGATCGGATAGGTCGTCGTGCGGGCGTTGACGTAGGCGGTGCCGGCCCATTTGCCGGTCCAGTCGATGCTGGTGAGCGGCTTTGATGCCACCCGATGCCCGGCATGATGCTGAAGCTTGGGGACGTACGTCAACGGGGTGATGGCCGCTCGGCTGAACGAATGGATGTCCTGGTGCGGGGCGGCCGAGAGGAACGTCCGAGGCTCGAGCGTTTCCATCGTCACGCATGAGCCGGTGAACCGGGGATCAACCTCACCGCGCTTGCGTTCGATTACAGCCATAAATGCCTGCGGCTCCGAATCAGGGCGAGAGCAGCCTTGAAAAGACCTTTGTTTAAGGACGTAGCCGGTTCGGCGACGTTCTCGCTCGTGGAGTGGGATCGGCGAGGGATGAGGGCCGGTTTAGCGGAACAAGGCCGATCTTCGCAATTTCGCGACAGGGTGGGCCGGCGCTGACCGGCTTAGGTCGGCACACGTTTCACGACCGCCGCAGCCGTCAGGCGCGGCATCGCGTCGAACGGCGGCGGCGTGCGGAAAGTCGGTTCATGGCTTCTTTGCGGCCCCCGCGGGTCGCACGGCGTGGACGGAAACGGCGGCCGCCTCCCCGGCTTCGTGGAGGGGCTTGACGTCGTCGTCGCTGTTGCCCAGCGCGTTGATCGTCACCATGACAACGCGTGGGCCGCTGGTCAGGTAGAGGTGGATCTGATCGGCGGTCTTATCGCCGGCTTCGTACCTCTCTCGGATGCGCAGGGTGAACCGCGCGTCCTTTTCGATATGGGGGGCGGTGATGACCTTCTGGCCGGCGGTCTTGTGCATCTCGATCAGTTTTCGAAGGATCGCGCCGCCGCTCGGGACCGACCGCATCGCCGGAGGGGTCTCCACGGACAAAATCCCGTCGTGGCCGGATGAAACGTAGACGGCTCGATTGTCGTTTGAGAGCTCATCCGCCCGATCCCACCCTTGCGGAGGGGTGAAGCGGATTGTCCCGCCGGACATGGCGACTTCGGCGCCGGGGTCAATGGGCGCGGTCGCCGGTTTGGTAGCGGGTGCGGCCGCCGCCGCGTGGGCCGCCGGCGGAGCGAGCCACGAGCATGCAACTCCTGTCATCATCACGAAGACTGATGGGGCGATCCGAAACGAAGGCGTGAAAACGATGCGGCCGATAAGGGTACTCGATCGCGCGCCCCTCGATCCCCCACCGCCGCCAAGGAATTGCATGCCGCCTCCCAGAAGTGGCTTGTTTGCGACCGCCTCAAACGGCCGCCCGTCCCAAGCGACGGCCCGAGTTCTCACCGCCGCGCCTGTCATTGTAAGTTGCCGGCTCGCAGCGGTGAAAGTACCATTCATCGGAACATTGTTCTACTTTTCACGAGGGGGCCACGGAGGACGATAAACCGATATGGATACCCGACTAACCTCTCTGCGGCGGCTCGCCCCACTTCTCGTCGTCCCGGCGATTACGTTGCTTTCTCCGTCGGCCGCTCGTGCCAATGATGCGGATCTACTGCTCCCCGACCTTCACTCCCAGCACTTTTTTGGCGTCAGCGGGTATGTCCTGCTCACCTTTGGACTGCTGGTCTCGGCAATGGGGATCGCCTTCGGGCTGGTGATTTACGGGCAGCTCAAACGGCTGCCGGTACACCGATCGATGCTGGAGGTTTCCGATCTTATCTATGAGACTTGCAAGACTTATCTTTTGACTCAGGGGAAGTTCATCCTTGTCCTGTGGGGTTGCATCGCGGTGGTGATGGTCGCGTACTTCGGCTTCCTCCGCGCGGATCATGATGCGGCGACAACCGCCGCCCTCGCCAGCCAGGGCCTGACCGAATATGGCAAGTTTGTCGAGGTCCCGATCATCCTGATCTTCAGCCTGGTCGGGATCGCCGGGAGCTATGCCGTCGCCTGGTTCGGGATGCGCGTGAACACGTTCGCCAACAGCCGCACGGCGATGGCATCGCTCCAGGGGAAAGCCCGGCCGGTCTACGCGATCCCGCTGAAGGCCGGTATGTCGATCGGCATGGTGCTGATCAGCGTCGAGCTGTTCATCATGCTCTTCATCCTGCTGTTTGTCCCGCGGAACCTGGCGGGCTCCTGCTTCATCGGGTTCGCGATCGGTGAATCGCTGGGGGCGGCCGCCCTTCGCGTCGCCGGCGGCATCTTCACCAAGATTGCCGACATCGGCGCCGACCTGATGAAGATCGTCTTCAAGATCAAGGAGGACGACGCGCGGAACCCCGGCGTCATCGCCGATTGCGTGGGTGACAACGCCGGCGACTCCGTCGGCCCCACCGCCGACGGGTTCGAAACCTATGGCGTGACCGGCGTCGCGCTGATCACCTTCATCCTGCTGGCGGTTGGCAATCAGTTCCCCGAGAGCCAGCGCGATGCGATCCGCGTGCAGTTGCTGGTTTGGATCTTCGTGATGCGGCTGCTGATGGTCATTACCAGCGCGCTGTCGTTTTTCATCAGCGAGGGGCTGGCGGCCGGCCGCTACCGCGACGTGCGGACGATGAACTTCGAATCTCCGCTGACGGCCCTCGTCTGGATCGCCTCCCTCACTTCAATCGCCGCGACGTATCTTGCATCCTACGCCCTGCTGGGGCACCTGGATGTAAATGGGATGGAGAACACCGCCCTCTGGTGGAAGCTGGCCACGATTATCACCTGTGGCACGCTGGCCGGGGCGATCATCCCGGAAGTGACGAAAGTCTTCACATCGACACACAGCCGCCACGTGCGCGAGGTCGTGACGGCGAGCCGCGAAGGGGGCGCTTCGCTCAACGTGCTAAGCGGCCTGACCGCGGGGAACTTTTCGGCCTTCTGGGTCGGCGGCATCACCATCGGCGGGCTGATGGCGATCGCCTACGGGATCTCGACGATCGGCAGCGGCGACGCGAGCCTGTCGTCGATCATGCTGGGGCCGTCAACCGCGATCTTCTCGTTCGGGCTGGTCGCCTTCGGCTTCCTCGGTATGGGGCCGGTGACGATCGCGGTGGACAGCTACGGCCCGGTGACCGACAACGCGCAGAGCGTTTACGAGCTGTCACTGATCGAAGAGCAGCCCGACATCCTGGGCGACCTGGAACGGAACTTCAACATCAAGGCCGACTTCGCCCACGCCAAGGCGCTGCTGGAAGAGAACGACGGCGCCGGCAACACGTTCAAAGCCACGGCCAAGCCTGTGCTGATTGGCACGGCGGTGGTGGGCGCGACGACGCTGATCTTCTCGATCATCATGCTCCTCACGAGCGGGTTGAAGGATAACGACGCGATCCGCCGTCTATCGATCCTCCACGCCCCCTTTCTCGCCGGGTTGATCCAGGGCATGGCGGTCATCTACTGGTTCAGCGGCGCCAGCACGCAGGCTGTCATCACCGGGGCCTACCGCGCGGTGGAGTTCATTAAGAAGCACATCAAGCTTGAGGGTGCGACGAAGGCGAGCACGGAGGACAGCAAGAAAGTCGTCGCGATCTGCACGCGGTACGCCCAGGCCGGGATGCTGAACATCTTCCTCACGATCTTCTTCATCACGCTAGCGGCCGCCTTCGCGGATGAATACCTGTTCATCGGGTATCTCATCGGGATCGCCCTCTGCGGGCTGTTTCAGGCGATTTTCATGGCGAACGCCGGCGGGGCATGGGACAACGCGAAGAAGATCGTGGAGACCGAACTCCACGCAAAGGGAACGCCCCTGCATGACGCGTGCGTGGTCGGCGATACCGTCGGCGATCCGTTCAAGGACACCAGTTCGGTGGCGATGAACCCGATCATCAAGTTCGCGACGCTGTTCGGGCTCCTCGCGGTCGAACTGGCGATTCGGCTGCAGGGCGCCACGCGGCACCTGCTGGCGGTTGGCATGTTCCTCGTCGCGCTCTTCTTCATCTATCGCAGCTTCTATGGAATGAGGATCATCGAGTCATCCACCGGCGAGGCCGAGGCCGGCGACGGCGTACCGGGGGTCGCAGGGAAATAGCCCGCCGCAATCGAACGATATCCCCGGCGTTGGGGATTTAGGTAAACGAGGACGACGCGAAGGCGACGCGTCGCGCACCGGAGTTCGCATTATTTGATTTGACGAGGGTATCCCGCCCACCACCACGCGCTTCCAAGCTCAACAGGAATGAGCTATCGTCCGCTCACCTCTTCAGTGGGAAGCGAGTCGCGGGACGGTCCTCTCAAATGGCGATCCGGTTGAAATGCCAGTGCGGCAAGCGCTTTGCCGTGCCCGCGATTTATGCGGGCCGGTCGGGGCGTTGCCCCCACTGCCACCGGGTCATGTCAATCCCTACATCTACTCTGGGTACCCTAACCATCGCGACCGGCGATGCTGGCCCGGCGCTTTCGGCCGCGACTCCCGCGGCGAACCAAAACGCCCGCGAACCCTCGCCGCCCGCCCATTCCGCGCCCGCCGTTCCGTCGGGCGGCGTCGAGTCGCCTGCGGGCCAACCCGCGGTTTGCGTCGAGCACCACGACGCCGGCTTTCGCCCTAACGGAGCGGCCGCCTGCGCCGACGCCCCAACCCTGGCGGCGCGCGTCCTGGCGACGGTCGAGGCGGCCGGGCTCACCGATATCGCCGCGGTCGGCATGCCAGGAACCGACTTCCCACGAAACGCCCTGCAAGGGTTGTACGACCTTCCCCCCCACCCGGACATCGAACTGCCAACAACGCTCCCGGCGGGCATTGCACGGCCCGGCCTTCCATCCTGCCACGTCGTGATTGATCTGCACGGGGCTCAATTTCCCGCTGGCCAGGCCGTGACGAAGCTGCTGCGGCTGTTCGTTGAAGAGCTTTCGAGCGGCTTGTCCTCCCAGTTCGCCGTGCGGCTGGGCGCGCCGCCGCCAGGCGGGATGGTCTTGTTCATCCGGGTGCTCCGCGTGGAGTTCGAAAAGAAGCGCGGGATCGCGCTGCTCCCGAATTTCTCGGCGACCGACGCCGCGATCCTGGTCGAGGGGCATATCGGCGCGACCGGGTTGTTCGTCCCTCTGAAGGCCGAGTTTCATCAGCATGCCGCGCCGGTTTTTGGCGGGAGGCCGAGCCTGCTGATCGCGCAGACCGCGCGCGGGCTCGCGGGTGAGGTCGTGCGCCGCGTCCAGATGGCTACCGCCCCGCTCAACAGCGAGGCGCGAACGAGGCTCGGCCGCCGGCCGATCCGCGCCACCGTCGTCCACAACCGCCGCTCGGCAACGTCGTGAGTGCGCGGGGGCCTTCGGCGATCATCCCGTCGGCCTCGGATGCGCGGACCGCTCACCTCTCATCTCCCTTCTCGCTTCTCCGGCCCCTACAGCCGCCCGATCCGGCACATCTTCACGTCCGCTAAGGGTCGCCACCGCCGCCACTGGATTTGCGGCTCGGCGGATCGTACGTCTCCATCTGCCAGATCGACGACGGCGGCCGTCAAGCAAGGACGTGTTGGTGTGGAACCCGCTCGGCCCCGTCGCGAAGATGAAGGAGCAGCCATGGGATCGGGTCGGATGGGTGAGGTGTTGTCGGAGATCGTGTCGCTCTCGACGCACGATGTCTGCGAAATTCTCGAGCAGCAGTCGGCGACGCGGCAGCGATTCGGCCAGATCGCCTTGTCGTGGGGGCTCTGCCGGCCGGACGACGTGTGGGAAGCGTGGCGGCGGCAAGTGATCGGCCGCACGCCGCGGGTGGAACTTCGGCGGACCGGAGTCGATGCCCAGGCAACGTCGTACCTTCCAGGCAGCCTTGCGGTCCGGCTCGGGGCGCTACCGATTCGGGTCGTGGGACATCAACTGATCGTCGCGGCCAGTGACGCTTCGCTCGCGCACGCGGCGGAGCTGCTCCCGCGCCGCGCGCCAGTGCCGGTGTCGTTTGTCCTCGCCGACGCGGCCGATCTGGACGCCCACCTTCAACGCTACTACGCCGCGGACCACCAGCGGCACCAGCTTGCGGCCGCCGTGCGGCGTTGCGGCGGCGGGGCCTGCGGCAAGGCTCGATGCGCGGCGCCTGTGCCGCCCGCCCGCGGCTCCGCGAAGCCATTTAACACTACAGCGCTGATCCGGCGATCAAGCCTTCCCCAATCAGAAAATCCGAAGCGCGAAATCTCACGGAACTCCAACAAAGTCAAAGTGGAAATCAGTACTTCTCGCTTGAATCCGGTTTCTTCTTTTTCCGATTTCTCATTCCTTTAGATTTCGGGCTTCGGATTTCGATGTTCCAGTCGCGCTCCATCGACCAGATAACGCCGTAGTGTTCAGGGACGCCATCTGAAGCCGCGCTCCGAGGACAATCGCTAGATTCGGCAAAGTTTACCTTGACGGTCGGATCGACGGCGGCACAAAATGGTGACATGAAGCAGCATTTCCACACGATTATCAAACCGGAGCCGAACGGCTGGTTCGTCGGGTGGGTCGAAGAGGTCCCCGGCACGATCACCCAGGGCCGGAGCCTCGACGAGTGCCGCAGGAACCTCCGGGAAAGCCTCCGCCTGATGCTCGAAACCCACCGCGACGAGGCCCGCATGGGCCTGGACCCCACCTGGATTCAGGAGCCTGTGGAGCTGGAGCTGGCCGAGCCGGACTGGGGCACATGCCGTGGCCAAGCCTGAGGCGGCGCAGTCATTCCCACCCATCCAGTTGACCCTCCGCGACCGCTCACGTAGCAGCCACAGTCGATGTGCCGTCCGCCTTGATCTCGCACGGCGGCGTCGCTGGAGACGGGCGGACGGCACACGGAGCGTGCCTGCTACAACCGGCCCGGCCGGCTCCCGTGTGGTCCCGAGCTCGCGGGTGCGTGCCAGCCGACGTGCCGCCAGTGCCTTCACCGTGCCCTCACCGGCGGGGATTTTGCGTGTGGCCGACACCGCCGGTGAGGGCACCGGCCGCACTTTGACCCGCAAGCGTACCCGCTGATTTAGATGGAGTGGCCGGCTACGGGCTCGGGTATCGAGCGCCCGGCCGATCCATATCCATGATGCTGGGTTTCTCGGGCGGGATAACGACCTTCCTCGCCGGCTGGGTCGAGCTCGCGGCCGCGGCCGGGGCGGCGGGTGCCGGGGCGCCCGCTCCGGGCGCAACGGGCGGACCTGTCGGCGGCGGCGCCGCGGCGACGACCGGCACCGCGGCGACGACGGGCGGGCCGGGGGCACCGGCGCGAGCGGTGACGTCGGCGCTGGTGGGCGGCAGCGGCGTTCCCTCCACGTCGATCAGCTTCTGAAGGCCGCTGAACTTTGGCGTCGGAAGCTGTTGCTGCGTTTGCTTGGCCAGCTTCTGCAGCCGCTCCATCTCGATGAGGTTCGCGTCGTGCTCGGATTTCATCGCCGCGGCGTCCCGCAGCGTGTCGTAGTAGCGCGGCGAGAGAGGATATCGAACCGTGTTGCCGCTGGCGTCGCGGCCGTAGGAGTCAGCCTCCATCCGGCGGGCGAGCTGGGTTGTATAGTCGATGTCCTGCTCGAGGCGGCGGTTGCGGGCGCTCATCGCGTCATAGTCGGCCGACATCTTCGCTAGTTTCCCCTGGATCTCCTTTTCGGCCGCCTGGAGCTTTTCGTAGTCGGCCGAGTTGACCCAGGTCGCTCCCCAGCGAACCAGCCCCTGCTTGGCGAGGTCGGCCGCGACGGCCGCGTCGCGCTCCGCGAAGTGGCGCAACACCTTTTTCGTGGCGGTCGCGTTGCGGCTCTCTTCGGGCAACGCGTTGATCGCCTCGGCCATGTTGTCCAGGATCTCGCGGCTGGCTGGGGCGGCAAGCAGCGCGCGGTCGTAAAAGTTCAGCGCCCCAACATACGATCGTTGCCGCCACAGAATGACGGCCAGGTTGTTCATCGTCGGAGCATGATCGGGGAGGACCGCCGCCACGGCCTCGAAGCTCTTGCGGGCCTGCGGGAGCTGCTCCTGGCGATAATTGACGATCCCGCGGAGGTAGAGGGCGGCGGGGTTGTGCGGGTCTTCGTTGATCGCCTGATCGAGGACCGGGGCGGCGTCCCGCAGGTGCGACTGCCGCATCAGCCGCAGGCCTTCGGCGGCCGTGCCGGAAGACTTGTCGCGCATCGCGGCTCGCTCTTCGGGCGTAAGCCACTTGTCGCCGGCGCGGGTCATCTTCCGATCGAGCCGATCCTGCCAGATGGCCACATCCGCCCGGGCCTTCTCAATGACGACGCTGCCGGCATACTGGTCGATGAAGCTCTTGTAGCGGTCGAGGGTCCGTTTGATGTCGGGAGAGGCATCGGCGGCGCGGCGGAGTGAGGCGAGCGCCTGCTCCGGCGTATCGGCCGCCGCTTTAGGGCGGGCATCCAGGGAGGCGACTTTGTCCGCCGGGATCAGCACCTTCTGGCCGGTGACCGTCGTCACCAGCCATCCCTCATCGGTGTGATGAACTTCCCCTTCGACGACCGTGCCGTCGGTGAGGTGGACGACGCCCCCCGCCGCCGGGAACACGAGCATCGGAGAGACCATCGCAAGCGAACCGGCGAGCCGTGCGAATCGCTTCATGAAGACCTCCCTCGCGAGCGGCCGCATCGAAAACGGGGGCCAATCAAAGATCATTCTTCACGCCCGGCCGACCGCATTGTATGCGCCTCGGTATCCCGCATGACAGTCCAGACAAACGGCCGCGCAAAAGCTAGACACCGATCGCTACGAAAAGATCATACCTCTTGCGAGGGTGTCGAGGGTTGGAAATGTAGCCGAGTGACACCCTCGGTCCACGGGCCGCGGCGTGTAACACAAATAAGCGCAGTGGCCGACTAAAATATAGCGAAATGGGCGGAAGGTTTTGTTTCAGTTGCTCTTGCGGCGATTCGAGCGGCCCCAATGTTCCTGGGCCTCGGATTCCCGTTCTTGATCAAACGTTCTGAACGCGATCAGCGTGGCCAACTGTTCCGTCGTGAAGAGCGCGTATTGCTGATTAGCGAGCTGGTCGTTCGCGTAGTGCTCGTTGTTGCCCGGACCTCGCAGCGAGTGAGAGGCAGCGGAGGCGCCCACGTTTCCAGATGATGCATGCTCGATGTGAAAGAGCATGAATCGCGGGAGATGAAAGCGCATGCCTTCGGCGTCCATGAAGGAGAGGGTGTCATGGAGCTGTACGAGTTTTTCGTCGGGGATGTCCTGCCAGCGATCTTCGGTGTCAAGGGATCGGCGTTCCTGGATGACATCGTCGGACTCGTAGTCATCGACCGCCCGCGCCTGGTGAAGCGAACGGCCTGCGCAAGGCGGACGTCGCCGAACGCGGCGTGGATGGCCGCGATCAGCGCCAGCTTTTGCGATTCAAGTTCTTCGGACATAGATGTCTCCATGCTGAAGTCTACCGGCTGCCGCAGCCGTTAAGTCGCCCTGCGAGCCGCGACCGTTACAGACTGTCGAAAAACCCCAAAATCGTCGAAAAATGCCTCGTTTTTCGCTCGAAAACGGCGGTCGTTAGGTCGATGTTACCAGTTTTCCGACAGCCTCTTACCGGTCGCGGCTCGCTGGCGGCCCTGTTGTACCGCGATAGAAATGTCAGGGTTTCCCCGCTTTAGAAATGTCAGGGTTCTACCGCTTTAGAAATGTCAGTGTCGCGCTCGTTATAGCTCGTGGGGATGGGAACAATTTCGTTGAGCGCGAAGGAGCGGCGGCGACTGGAAGTTTTGTGCAAGGTGCGTGACGGTGAGATGTCGGTGTCGGAGGCGGCGTTGCTGCTGGAGGTGACGGAGCGGCAGATGTGGCGGTTGAAGCGGCGGTACGCGGCGCAGGGTGACGCAGGCCTTGCGCACCAGCTTCGCGGGCGGTCGTCCAACCGCAGGACGGATGACGTCAGGCGGACGGCGATCCTGAAGTTGTACCGTCAGAAGTACGCGGGTTTCGGCCCGACGCTGGCGTGTGAATATCTGGCTGCGGAGGACGGTCAGACGATTAGTCCGGACGCGCTGGGGCGGTGGCTGCGTGCCGCGGGGTTGTTCGAGCGGCGGCGTAAGCGTGGCAAGCATCGGCTGCGTCGGCCGCGTCGCAGTCGCGCCGGGGAGTTGGTGCAGATGGACGGGAGCTGGCACGACTGGTTGGGAGGGCGTGGGCCGTGGTGCTGCCTGATGGTGATGGTGGACGACGCGACCGGCCGGGTGATGGCGCGGTTCTATGAGAAGGAGATGATGTCGGCGGCGTTCGACGTGATGGGCCGCTACGTTCGATCACGCGGGCTGCCGCGTGCGGTGTATGTGGATAAAGCGGGGATTTACCGGGGTGAAACCGCCGATGGCGAGCCGACGTTGACGCAGTTCGGGCGAGCGATGAAAGAGCTTGGAGTGGAGTTGATCCTGGCGAACAGCCCCCAGGCCAAGGGGCGCGTGGAGCGGATGAACGGGACGCTGCAGGACCGCCTGGTGAAGGAGCTGACGCTGCGAGGGGTCTGGACGATGGAGGCGGCGAACGTGCTGCTGGAGGAATCGTTCCTGAAGCGGTTCAACGAGAAGTTCGGCGTGGCGGCGGTGAAGAGGTCCGACGCCCACCGGAAGCTGCCGGTGGGGGTGAAGCTTGACGAGGTGCTCTGCGAGCGTGAGGAGCGTGCGGTTGGGCGTGACTGGTGCGTGCAATGGCGTGGGCGTGTGCTGCAAATCGACGCGCGGCACGCGGGGCTGGACCTGCCACGTCCAGGGCGACGCGTGATGGTGATGGAGAAGGCGGGGGGGGACTTGCTGGTGCGTTACGGCGTGGAGTCGCTGGCATGCATGGAGTTGTCCGCGCGTCCGGGGCCGGCGAAGGCAAAGAAGGCGAAGGAGCCTGTGAAGAACAACAAGCGTTACGTGCCATCGGCGTCGCACCCGTTCAACCGTCGTCCGGCGTGTGGAGATTCGCGTCCCGGGGTCAGGGCTCCGGAGGCTACGCCTCCGAAGCCCTGACCCCGGGGACCCTGACATTTCTACTGCAGTGAAAACCCCTGACATTTCTAAAGCGGTAGGACAGGCTCGCTGGCGGCCCTCTTTTGCTAGCGCCGCCTGGGGTATAGTCTCTGACGCAGATGGCTGAGTCATCGGCGCCGCTCCGGAACAGTCCTGATGGCAATCGCCTACACATGCCCGCGCTGTTTCCATGCGATTGCGAGCGGAAGCTCATCGAAATTCTGCCCGCATTGCGGCATGCGCGACGCGGCCGCCGCGGCGGCGGATGCTTCGCCGATGGAGATGCTCGTCGCCGGCACCCGCTATCGAATGCTCGATCGCATCGCCGTCGGCTCGGTCTGCACATTGTACCGGTGCCAGTTCGCCTCGGGCGGTGCGGAGGTCGAAGGGATCGCTAAGGTCGCGCGGGACCCGGCGGCGAATGAGCTGGTTCTGAACGAGGCCTCCATCCTCCGCCGCCTGCAGCTCTCCTCCGTGACGCGGCCGTTCGTCCCCTCGCTGGTCGTGTCGTTCGGCGTCGGCGGTGAGGACTCGGTTCGGCAGGCGAACGTTCTGCGATATCATGAGGCCATCCGATCCGCCGACGAGCTGTACACGCTCGGCGAGGTGGCGGCGTGCCACCGGCCGGGCCTGGACGCACGCGACATGGCCTGGGTCTGGCGGCGACTGTTGACGGCGCTGGGCCTGGTTCACGCCGCCGGGGTGGTCCACTGCGCGGTCCTCCCGATGCACGTGCTGATCGAGCCGAAAGAGCACAAGCTCGTGCTGATCGACTGGTGCGTCGCCGCCCACGGCGCGGGGACGACGTCCCGCGTGCCGGTGCGGATCATCACCGGAAGTTACCTGCCGTGGTACAAGCGGCAGGGCGCGACCCGCCAGCCGCCCGAGCCGGGGATGGACATCGCCCTGGGCGCGCGGTGCATGGTCGAGCTGCTCGGCGGAGACCCGGTCGAAGGGGCGTGCCCGCCGACGGTCGCCCCGGCGATCCAGCGGTATCTTTCCCGATGCATGGCGCCGTCGGCCCATGGCGTCGGCCCGGCTTCGGGAGCCGAGAAGCTGCTCGAGGACTTCGATCGCCTCATCGAAACGCTCTGGGGGCCGCGGCAATTTCGGGTGCTGGAGATGCCGCCGCGGCCGCGGCATGGCCCGGGCTGATTGGGCCGCGTGGCCGGCGTGCCCTGGTGGTCCCCGGCGATGCGGCAGTCGCCACATCATCTTCGTCAGTGGAGGAATCATGGGAAGCGGATACTGGTCCCCTTCAACCTATCACGACCGAGCCGTGGCGCGGGCGGCGATCGGGAAGGATGCGTTCGACTACAGCAACGACGCGGTCCGTTCCGGGCGGTTGAGGCCGCACCAGACACTCGACCCGCACGGACTGCGGCCGCGCGAAAGCCGCGACAGCGCCGATCACCCCGATTCCAACTCGATCCTGATCAGCCTCGATGTCACCGGCTCGATGGGAAAGGTCGTCCGAGGCATCCACGCCGACCTGCCCCGCCTGCACGAGCTGATGCTCGGCCACAGATACATCCCGCACCCGCAGATCCTGTTCGCGGCCGTCGGCGACGCGACATGTGACGAGGTGCCGCTCCAGGTGGGGCAATTCGAATCCGACAATCGGATGGATCAGCAACTGGAGAGCATGGTGCTCGAAGGGGGAGGCGGCGGTCAGATGACCGAGTCGTACGAGCTGATGTTCTACGTCGCTGCCCGCCACACAGCGATCGACTGCTGGGAGAAGCGGCAGCGCAAAGGCTACCTTTTCATGATCGGCGACGAGATGGCTTACCCGGCGGTCAGCGCCGCCGAAGTCAATCGGCTGATCGGGCCGGGGACGCTTCAGGCCGACATCCCCATCGCCGACATCGTCGCCGAAGCCCGCCAACGCTATCACCTCTATTACATCATCCCCGGCGGCGCATCACACGGGAAAGATCAGGGGGTGATCACGTTCTGGTCGAGGCTCCTGGGCGAGCAGTCGGTGCTCCGGCTCGACAGCCCCGAGGACACCTCCGAGTGCATCGGCCTTACGATCGGAATGAACGAAGGGGCGATCGATCTGGGCCAGGGCGTCGATCAAATGCAAAGCCGCGGCGTCGTCGGCAAGACGATCGAACGGGTCAGCCGGGCGCTCGGCTCCATCTTCCCGCTGGGGCCGACGGTGACACCGCCCGACGCGACGGTGACGCCGCCCGACCGCTCGCGGCGGTTATGAGGCACGGGTCGGGCCGGAACGATTAAATCGCCGATTTGATGGCCGTCGATCGCCAAGCCATTCTCGTTGTCGATCTGGCCTTCGGCGATTCCGGGAAGGGGACGGTCGTGGACTTCCTCGCCCGCCGAACCGGCGCGCGGCTGGTGGTGCGATTCAACGGAGGGCCGCAGGCCGCGCACAATGTGGTGACCTCCGACGGCCGCCACCACACGTTCTCGCAATTCGGAAGCGGCGGGCTGGTGACCGGTGTCGCGACGCTTCTGTCGCGATTTGTGCTGATCGAGCCCTACGCGCTCCTGAACGAGTCGGCGCACCTTCGGGCGCTAATGTCGTCCGACCCGTTCCAAGGGCTCACCATCGACGCCCGCTGCCCGGTTATCACGCCGGCTCACCAGGCCGCAAATCAGGTTCGCGAACTCATGCGCGGCGAGAGGGCGCATGGGACGTGTGGAATGGGGGTTGGGGAGCTGGTGAGCGACCTGCTCAGTCCGGATGCCGTGGTCATCCGGGCAGGTGATCTCGGCCGTCGGACGGAGGTCGCGCGCCGGCTCACACAGATCGCCACACGAAAGGCCGACATGTTGCGGGAGGAGGTTCGGGCCGTGGCGGGCCACCCCCGCGCCCGGCTTGCCGTCGAGACCCTGACGCGCCTGACCTGGATCGACGCCGCCGTCGCCAATTACGCGGCGGTTGCGCGGCAGGCGACCATCGCTTCCGGACCTCAGATCGCCCGCCTGCTCGATTCGCACGACGCAATCCTGCTCGAAGGAGCTCAGGGGGTGCTGTTGGATGAGACGTGGGGATTCCACCCGTTTACGACCTGGAGCACGACGACATTCGACAACGCGGAGAGACTTCTCAACGAGTCCGGCTGGGGCGGCCGCCGTACGCGGCTCGGGGTGCTTCGGACCTTCTTCACCCGCCACGGCCCCGGGCCGCTGATGACAGAAGACCCGTCACTGCGGGCACTGCTTCCGGAGCGGCATAACGTTGACAGCGGGTGGCAGGGAGCCTTTCGGACCGGCCTTTTCGACGCCGTCGCCGCGCGCTACGCCGTTGCGGCGGCCGGTGGTGTCAATTCCCTCGCGATCACCCACGTCGATCGGATCGCCGCGCTGCCGCGGCAACTCTGCACGGGCTATCGACCGCCCGCGGGGTTGACCCCCGCAACGCGCGATCGATGGTTCGAGGTCGAAGCGGGCCGCATCCACGCAATCCGCGCGGACAGGATCGACCCCGACGCCGAGGCGGCCGCCCGAACGGCCTCGGTTCAAGCCTGCCAGCCCATGTACGAGCCAATCAATGGCGATAGTGACGACGCCTTTTTGTGGGCTATTGGTCACGCCGTCAAAGCGCCGGTCGCCCTCACATCCCACGGCCCCACCGCCCTGGACAAGCGATTGACCGACCGAGGCTTGTAGGGCGTCGCCTACGCCGCCACCCATGGTCGCTGGCGAGGTGAACCACGCCCAACGTTGTAGACGTTTGGCTGCTGGACCAAGTGACGTTACGCTCCCCACCGCGGCGCGCCGCGCTGCCGATGCAACCCGAGGGGCACGCCGCGCCATCCATTCATGTCGAGCCAAGACCCCCGAACCGATTTAGAATTGATCGCCGCGATCAACGGCGGCGAGCGGTCGGCGTTCGACGCGCTCTATCATCGCCATCGCGACTGGGTCGTGCGGCTCGCATTCCGATTCACCGGCCACGAGGACGACGCGCTCGACGTGCTTCAGGAAGCCTTCTCATACCTGGCGCGAAAGTTCCCCGGTTTTCGCCTCACCGCGGCGATGACGACGTTCCTCTATCCGGTGGTCAAGCACCTGGCCCTGGCTTCCCGCCGAAAACGCGTCCGGATGAATGCCGACGACGCGGCCGTCGAGGCCAGCAAGGCGGCCGACGACTCTTCGCCAGCCCCAAGCCAGGCGCGCGGCGAACTGTCGATCGTCCTGGGACGGCTCCCCGACACGCATCGCGAGGTTCTCCTGATGCGCTTTGTCGATGGAATGAGCATGGAAGAGATCGCCGCGGCCATGGGCATCCCCGCGGGGACGGTCAAATCACGTATTGACAATGCCTTAGCGACACTCCGGGCCGACCCGCGGACGCGGGCGTATTTCGACCCTGCCTGATGCCACTTTTTCTGTTCGAGTGATGAACCAAACGGCGAACCCACGCCCTGAATCAGTTGTGAGGCCGGGAAACCGATGGACGAACGGGCTGAACCATTATCAGATAGACCCAATGACGCGGCCGCCGATCGGTTGGGCCGCGCTTTCTTGGACCTCTATCCAACGCCGGCCGTGCCGCCAGTGATCGATGCCCGGATCCTTCACGACGCCGCCGCCCACCTGGGCCGCGATGCCAAGAGGGGGCGTCGCGGCCGATTGGGCTGGGTCGGGCCGGCCGTCGCTTCGGTCGCCGCCGTGGCTGCTTGCGTGTTGATTGGCCTGCGACTCATCCCGCGCGGCAGCCCTCTTGCCGTTGTTCCCGGCACCGGCGCGACCTCGCCCGGCACCGTCGCGACCGCGCCGGCTCTTCGGGGGGACATCGACGGCAACGGCAAGGTTGACATCCTCGACGCCTTTGCGGTGGCGCGGGGGATCCGCTCCGGCCAGCCGCTCCCCAAGGCGTGGGATGTCAACGGCGACGGCGTCGTCGATCAGCGAGACGTGGACTGGCTGGCGGCCCGGGCGGTTCAGGTGGAACCGGGCCTGGCGGACGCCGATCGCGATCGTCTGGGTTCCATCGCGGCCGGGCTGGAGTCGCTTCGGCAGCCGCGGACGGCGCGGGCGGCCGCCAACTTCGGGCCGTCCCGGCGGGTGATTTCGCGATCGAGCGATGGTGTCGGCCGACTGTCGGAGGCGCAATGAGCGGCTTTCCTGCCCGCGTCCGATTCGCTCGCCTGGCGGCCGTCGTGTCGATGGCCCTGCTTGGGGCCCTCGTGACGCCGCTTGCGCCGCGGAGGGTCTGCACGGCTGCGCCCGCGGCCGACGCGCCGGAGGGTGTGGATCCCATTCGCTTTGCGACGCTCGATGTCTTTGTCAATAGCCGCGAAACCCCCCTGGCCGCCTATCAGTTCGAGCTTCGCACGACCCAAGGCAACGCAACGGTGTTGAGCCTGGAAGGAGGCGAGCACGCCGCCTTCAACGCCGCACCCTATTACGACCCGCGCGCCCTGTCGCGAAATCGGTTGATTGTCGCCGCCTTTTCGACCTCGCCCGATCTGCCCCATGGGCGGATGCGGGTCGCGCGGCTGCACATTGCGGTGCGCGGCGGGGTCGAGCCGCGGTACGCGGCTGATCTTCAAGTTGCGGCGGCCGCCGACGGCACGCCGCTGACCGCCGATGTGAGCGTTGCGCCCGAAACGCCCGCCGCCGATCGGCCGCCGGCGTCCAATCCGTGACCGGCGTTCCTCCCGCGTCGCGAGCCCTCGATCATCGGAAGGAGTTTTCATGCCTGGCCCAAAGCCCCCACTGCTCCGGCGACAGACCCGAACCGTGTACGCCTCGAGTCGGCCCCTCTACTTGGTCATCCCGATGGTTCTCGCGGGGCTCGGCTTGGTCCTGGATGCCTTGATCGGCGGATGCGGCTCGGCGCCGCGGGCGGGCGAGACGCCCCTATCGACGCAGTACCCCGGCAACGCCGTCGCCGCATCGCCCACGTCCTCTGTTCCCGCCAGCGTCGGGGGAACGGGAAGGAACGCCGTCAAAAACGCCAATGCCGCGACCGGCGATGACCTTGGGCCGGACGAAATCTGGGTGATCGAAAAGGCCGCGAAGCAACCGGTGCCGTCGGCAACCGACGATGAGCCGGGTGGCGGGTCGCTGGTCACCCGGCGAACGGGATCGGAGCAGATCGTCCCACTGCCGCTCAAGCACACCGACGTGCGCGCGAACGTGTGCGGCTACATCGGCTCGGTGGACGTGACGCAGCAGTTCGTCAACCCGTTCTCCGAGAAGATCGAGGCGGTCTACGTGTTCCCCCTGCCGCACGACGCGGCCGTCAGCGACTTCGTCATGACAATTGGCGATCGCCACATTCGCGGCATCATCCGCGAGCGCGACGAAGCCCGGAAGTTGTACGAAGCGGCTCGCCAGCAGGGGTATGTCGCCTCGCTGCTGACTCAGGAGCGGCCGAACATCTTCACCCAGTCGATCGCCAACATTGAGCCGGGCAAGCGGATCGACGTCAACATCCACTATTTCAACACGTTGGCCTACGTGAACGACGCGTACGAGTTCGTCTTCCCCATGGTCGTCGGCCCGCGCTACAACCCGCCCGGCTCGACGGGCGGGATCGGCGCCGTCGCGACCGATGCTCGCGGGGCTTCCGGCCAGGCGACGGAAATCAAGTACCTCCGGCCCGACCAGCGCAGCGGGCACGATATCTCCCTGACTGTTCACCTGGAGGCGGGGATGAAGATCGAAGCACTCGAGAGCAAGACGCACCGGGTCGAGGTCCACCGGCAAGGCGAAGGCGTCGCCGACGTCACGCTGAACCCCTCCGACCGTCTTCCCAACCGGGATTTTGTCCTTCGATACAAGCTCTCGGGGGGCGAGGTGAAAAGCGCCTTACTGGCCCGGCGCGGCGGCGGTTCGGGCGGGTACTTCACGCTGATGCTCGTCCCGCCCGATAGCCCGGCCTTTCTTCCCCGCCAGCCGCTGGAGATGGTGTTCACGATCGACGTCTCCGGGAGCCAGGCGGGCGAGCCGCTCGCCCAGGAACGGGCCGCCACACGCTACGCACTGACGCATATGAATGCGCGCGACACGTTCCAGGTGGTTCGCTTCGGCACTTCCGCCGAGCGACTCTTCCCGGCGCCGGTCCCGGCGACGCCCGAGAACGTGCGGCACGCGCTCCAGCAAATCGAAGGCTTCCAGGCCGGCGGAGGGACGGAGATGGTCGCCGGTGTTCAGGCGGCGCTCCAGTTCCCGCAGGACCCGGAGCGCACCCGCTACGTCGCCTTCATGACCGACGGCTTTATCGGGAACGAGGCCGATGTGCTGGCCGAGATTCACAAGCGCCTTGGGCCGGCGCGGCTCTTCAGCTTCGGGGTGGGCAACTCGACCAATCGCTATCTGCTCGACGGCATGGCGAAGATGGGCCGCGGCGTCGCCGCCTACCTGGGAACGAATGACAGCGCCGATGAGGTCATGGCAAAATACTTCGAGCGGATCAGCCGCCCGGCGCTGACGGATGTCCAGATCGACTGGAACGGGATGTCGGTCTCCGACGTCTACCCGCGCCAGATCCCGGATCTTTACGCCGGGCGGCCGGTGATCCTGACCGGACGATTTGTCGGCGAACCGCGGCCGATCCGTGTGAGCGGCCGCATGGGGACCGAAACTCGGCAGATCGAAGCGTTGCCCGTGCTCGACGCGCCGGCCGGCCCAACGATCGCCGCGACCGATGTGCAATCCCCCCCGGCCGCGATGGGCCCGGCAGCGGCCGACGCCAGGCGCATCCCCGCGATCTGGGCCCGGATGAAAATCGCCGACCTGGGCGACGAAGCCGTCTGGAACCCCGTCTCGAACCTGAACGACCAGATCCGGCACGTCGCGCTGGAGTATGGCCTGGTAAGCTCCTTCACGTCGTTCATCGCGGTCGATGCGACGGCTCGGACCGCCGGCGATCACGGGACGACGGTCGGCGTTGCCGTCCCCGTTCCGGACGGCGTCCGTTACGACACGACCGTTCAGGATAATGCGTCGGTATCGCCCCAGAGCCCACCGAGCCGGGAATAAAGACGCAACGTTGCTCGTCACGCCCCCGCTCCCGGTACGCCGGGGGAGGGCGGCGTGGGGGCGTCGGAGCGGAAGTGCGGTGTTGGGGAAGCTTTACTCTCCCGGCAAGACCCCCCTCCGTATCCCTCCCCCGGATTAGCGGGAGAGGGGACCAAGCCGCCACCCTTGAAATGCCCCGCCCCCACCGCTACAAGCATTCCATCTTCCCCCCTTTATGCGGTGGCCCGGCCCGCGTTGGAGAGGCGGGGCGAGCGAACGGTCGGAACCGGACGTCGATGGCGAAACGCGCGTGAAGTTCAACCTGATCGACAAAGTCGAAAGCCTCTCCGACGAACGGATCGTTGCGGTCAAGTACGTCAGCCTCGCGGAGGAGTACCTTGCCGACCACTTCCCATCGTTCCCTGTGCTGCCGGGCGTGATGATGCTCGAGGCCGTCACCCAGGCGGCCGCCTGGCTTTACCACCGCCGCACCGACTTCAACAAGGCGTTTGCGGTGTTAAAGGAAGCCCGTAACGTGAAGTACGGCAAGTTCGTTGCCCCGGGGAACTTCCTGCGGGTTGACGTCGAACTGGCAAAGCTGACCGAAGGCGGCGGGACGTTCAAGGCGGCCGGGTCGGTCTCGGGTGGCCAAGCCCTCACGGCACGGATTGAGCTCGCCTGCTTCAACCTCGCCGACAAGCAGCCTGAACTGGCCGCTGTTGATCGGCGCTGCCGCGACCACAACCGGTTGCGCTGGGACGTGCTTAAGCAGGCCAGCGGGACGATTTCATTGACTGCCCCAATCGCTTAAGGTGTCGGGCGACGTCCGATAAAATTGAAGGGGTGACGGTCGTTGGCCGATGAAGGGGTTATCGGACGGTACGCCCCGCTCGACGCGGGCGCATGATTGCAAAACGGGCGCCCCCGCCCGCTCACCAAGGACGGAACATGGCATTGTCACGCGACGAAATCTACACGAAGGTTCAAGGCGTTCTGGTTGACGCGCTCGGCGTCGATGAAGACGAGGTGACGCCGACAGCAACGCTTCGCGAAGACCTGGGCGCGGAGAGCATCGACTTTCTCGACATCGTTTTCCGCCTTGAAAAGGCCTTCGCGATCAAGATTCCCCGCGGCGAGCTGTTCCCGGAGGATTTTCAGAGCCTTGTGAACGACCCGACGCTTGTCCAGGATGGCAAGATCACGGCCGCCGGCATGGCGGAGTTGAAGAAGCGGATGCCGTACGCCGACTTCGCCGAGTTCGAAAAGAACCCGCTGGTCGAAACGGCCGGGTCGCTCGTGACGGTGAACACCATCACGAACTACATTGAGGCGAAGCTGAAGGCGGCGTGAGACCGATCTCGCGCTCCTGCTGGAGCGAGCGCCTTTCATGTGACTGCATGCGTTGGATCTGGATCGACAAATTCATCGAGTTCACGCCTCGCGCCTCGGCCACGGCCGTGAAGAATGTCACCCTCGCCGAAGAGCATCTGCACGACCTCTACCCGGCCTTCCCGATCGTGCCGCATAGCCTCATCGTCGAAGGGATGGCCCAGACCGCCGGCATCCTGGTCGGCGAAGCACGCAACTTCGCGGAGAAGGTCATCCTCGCCAAGATCGGCAAGGCTTCCTTCCACCGCCTGGTGCGGCCGGGTGAAATGATCACCTACGCCGCGAAAATCGACCAGTTGAGTGACGCTGGCGCGTCCATCAGCGGAGTCGTCACGGCGACCCCCGGCGGCGCCACGCAGCCCGAGCCCGTGGCGGACATCGAGCTCATGTTCAGCCATATCGATCAGAACATGGCGGGGCTCGAATTCCCCGCGCACAACTTCGTTTTCACCGAGCAGTTTACCGAGCTGCTGAAGACCTACCGAAGTGCGGCCGGCATCACGTTGTAGACCTACAATACTGGCCCGGGGCCTCCGGCGCCTCCCGCATCCTTCGAGCATCAGCTTCGAATTTCGCGATCGCCTTCAATAACGGAGTCGGCGGACTTACCCTTCGCCACGAACCCATGCGACGAGTCGTCATTACGGGCATCGGCGTCATCTCCCCCATCGGCATTGGCGCGACGGCGTTCTGGGGGAATTTGATCGAGGGGAAGGTCGGCGTGAGGCGGATCGGGGCGTATGACCCGTCCGGCTTCTCCTCCCAGATCGCTGGCGAAGTGCCCGCCTACAAGATTACGGACTACGTCCCCAAGAGCTACCGCAAGGCGACGAAGGTCATGGCGCGCGACATCGAGCTGGCCGTGGTCGCCGCCGACGACGCGTTCAAGGACGCCGGGCTGAAATCGCGGGCGTACACCGATACGCCCTCCATCCCCACCGGCCGCTTCGGGTGCAATATCGGAGCGGGGCTCATCAGCGTTGATCTAAACGAACTCACCGTCGCAATGACTGCCGCCCGCGCCGAAGAGGCTCAGAACAAGCTCGACCTGAAGCGCTGGGGAACCGAAGGAATGAGCCAGCTCACCCCGCTATGGCTGCTGAAGTACCTTCCGAACATGCTCGCCTGCCACGTGACAATCATTCACGAGCTGAAAGGCCCGAGCAACACCATCACCTGTGCCGACGCCAGCAGCCACCTGGCGATCGGCGAGGCCTTCCGCACCGTCCAGCGCGGCGACGCCGACCTGGCGATCTGCGGCGGCGCTGAGACCAAGGTCGTCCCCATGAACCTGATGCGGCAGATCCTGCTGAAGCGGGTGACGGAGACCCACAACGACACCCCAGAGCAGGCCGTCCGACCCTTCGACGCCGACGCCGACGGCACGGCCGCCGCCGAGGGGGGCGGGCTGTTTATCGTGGAGGAGTACGAACACGCGAAAGCCCGCGGGGCCAAGATCTATGCGGAGATCGCGGGGTTCGGCGCGAGCCAGGACGCCTACAGCATCACTCTCCCCGACCCGCGCGGCCAGAGTTATGGCCGAGCGCTCTCCAAGGCCCTGGCCGACGCGAACCTGCCAGCGGCCGCCGTGGACGTGCTGGTGCCGTGCGGGCTGGGCATCCCGTCGCACGACAGGGCGGAGCTGGCCGGGCTGCACAATGTCTTCGGCGGCGGGCTGTCGCGCGTCCCCCTCGCCCCGATTAAAGCCCAGACGGGGAACCTGGCGGCCGGCAGCGGCGTGGATGCCGCCGCGGCAGTGCTCGCGCTGCACCACAACACCATTCCGCCGGCGGTGAACACGCGAAAGATGATCGACGGCGTTGAACTTAACGTGCGGCCGACGGCGCGCGACGCTGCGGTGAACGTCTCGATGTCCAGCGTCTACAGCCTCGGCGGCCAAAACGCGGCCCTGGTCTTCAAGCGAGTTGAAGCATAAGAAGCCGCCGTCGCCCTTTTGCGCGGCGCGGCCTGTGAAGAACTGACATCAATGACCGACCCCAACGCTCCGCTCGACTACCGTTCGCCCGACGCCGCCAATCAATCGCCGTCGCGGCGGCCGGTCTGGCTGGTCCCTGCGATCATCGTCTTCGGGGCGATCTTTCTGATGATTGTCGCCGGCGTCTGCGCCGGGCTGTATGGCGGCGCCATCGGTGAGAGAGGCCGTGACTGGGCGAAACGCCGCGACTTTGAATGGAACCGCTATGAACCGTGTCGTGATTACCGGAATGGGATGGGTGACCCCGATGGGTCACTCGATTCGAGTCCGTCTGGAAGCGCCTGCTCGCCGGCGAATCGGGGATCGCCCCGACCACGCTCTTCGACGCCTCAACGTTCCCCACCAGCATCAGCGCGGAAGTGAAGTCGTTTCGGCTCGCCGACCACGTTCCGGACGTGCGCGGGCACGAAGTGGCCGGCCGCAACTCGCAGTTCGCGCTCGCCGCCTGCGCCCAGGCGTGGCAGGCGGCCGGGATCGACGCCGCCGCGCTCGACCTGGACCGCGTCGGCATCTACCTCGGCAGCGGCGAGGGGAGCCTCGATTTCGACGCCTTCACATCCGCCAACCTGATGGCCTGGAATGCCGCGACGGCCTCGGTGGACACGGTGAAGTTCGCACAGCTCGCCACCGAATTGATGAACGCGACCCGCGAGCTGGAGCAGGAGCCTAACATGCCCCTGAGCCACCTGGCGCTGATGACCGGCGCGAGGGGCCCGCGATGAACTGCCTGACCGCCTGCGCCGCAAGCACCCAGGCGATCGGCGAGGCGACGGAGATCCTCCGCCGCGGCGACGCCGACGTTATGATCGGCGGCGGCGCCCATTCGATGATCCATCCGTTCGGCGTGACGGGCTTCAACCGGCTGACCGCCCTCTCGACCGCCAACGCCGACCCGGCCCGCGCCAGCCGCCCGTTCGACGCCCATCGCGGCGGGTTTGTCCTGGGCGAAGGGGCGGGGATGGTGATCCTGGAGACGCTCGATCACGCCCGGCGCGGGGGGCGAACATCCTGGCGGAGGTCGTCGGGTACGGCAGCACGGCCGACGCGTTCCGCATCACCGACCAAGACCCCGAAGGCCGCGGCGCCGTGGTTGCGATGCAGGAGGCACTGGCCGACGCGAAGCTGACCCCGGCCGATGTCCACTACATCAACGCGCACGGGACCGGGACCAAGGAGAACGACGGGAACGAGACGACTGCGATCAAGACCGTCTTTGGCGACTATGCGCGGAAGTGCCCCGTCAGCAGCATCAAGAGCATGATGGGCCACCTGATCGCGGCCGCCGGAGCGGTAGAGCTGATCTGCTGCGTCCTCGCCATCCGCGACGGTGTCCTGCCCCCCACGATGAACCTGGACACGCCCGACCCCGAGTGCGACCTGGACTACGTCCCAAACAAGGCCCGCAAGGCCCACGTTGACGTCGCCCTTTCGAATAGTTTCGGGTTCGGCGGCCAGAACGACTCGATCGTCGTCAAGCGATTTTCGTAGTCATCGCGCCGCGGTCTGTCTGCACCGGCCCGACCCACCGCGTCCGACGATTCGGCGGTCCTGGCGGGCATCCTCGCTATTCGCCCCCGCCAAGTGACGTCTCCTCGCTCAAAGCCCAGATCGGCTTGTTAATCTTCTCCACCAAGCGCCGGTAGGCCTCCTGGGCCTGCGCCCGGGTCGCAAATCGCAACTGTTGGTCCCCTCCGACCTGTACCAGTACGCCGCCGGCGGCCGACATCGCGTCCAGGACCTGGTTCGCAGTCACATGGTCTGACGGCCTGACCAGGGGAATGATCTGGTAACGGAGGTAGCCCTGTGAGAACGCTTCTCCCGACGTGAGGCCCATCGGCGCCCGAACGACCACGTCCTCCATCGGGAAGGCGAGTGCAAACGCGTCAGCGACGACCTGACTCCGTTGCGGGATGGACAAATTTTTCAACTGGTCCCAGATCACCAGCACGTGCGCTGATTTGGTCTGTGGAATCCGATCAGCTACCACGAGAGGGAGATCAGGCAGTTCCAGCGGCTTATTGAAGCGTGTAGCCAAGAGCTTCGTAAGAAGTGTCAGCCAGCCAGGGGTTGCTGATTCTCCGGATCCGGCTTGAACGCGTGCAGAGGCCGACTGGGGACGGTCTAATCGCGTGCGCTGCATGGATCAACTCCACAGACGATGGTAGTTCCCCCGAAGCCAGTTTGCCGCGTCGATAACGGGGCTCAGTTCCTCATCATAGGGGCGATTCGCTCGGTAGCGAAGGATCTCTCTCCACTGTTGACCGGCCGCCTGTGCATGATTGCTCAGTTGCCTTTCGAAGTTTGGCAGGAATGGGCGCAGCGTTGCATGGCCAGCGCGAGTCGAGATCACCAGCGTCGCCCAGCCAAACAGATGGTGGCCTGCCTCCGCTGGCTTGGCAAGTCCGAGCAAATTCTTGATCTGGGATTGCGCGGCCCACCGCGGCGAAAGCGAAGCCCCTCCAAGCGGGGCATCAAGATTCCAGCTGTCTGGAACATTGATGAGCCGGTAGTACGCCGTCTTCAATCGAATTTCGATCGTATATCCGTACAGGTAGAGAGACCCTAACGGCTCGTGCGTCCCGAGCCGTCTCGCTTCAGCATGCCTGCGTCGCGCTGCCACTTCCAACCTCGCCACCGTATCGTCGCCGATACGGTTCAGAAGGATTCGTGGCATTGCTCAGTCCATTCCTATTGCCGCCCCACCCTCCCCGCGGAACCGAGATGCTGCGGGCGGCATTGCAGTTAGAGGGAAATGCCGCAGTGCGTGAGCAGGAACGGCTCTGATTTCCATAGTTGTACCTCGGCGACGCCGTGCTAAGCCGGCGAAACCACCAAAGGTGTGCTGAAGGGCCGAGTTCACGCCGTACGCTGACCGCTGCGGTTGGCGATGAGGGAGGCCATCTTCGCCTGGAGCCGCGGGACCTCCAGCGCCCAGTCGAAGCTGTCGGCGACGTGCGCCTGGATGGCTTCGTAACTGGCATTGGGGAAGGCCTTTACGAAGCGCTCGAGCATCGCCATGGCGACCACGTCCATCGTCTGGCCGAACACGTGCTGACCGTCCTGGCGTTCCATGGGTGCTGTTCCTTGGAGGGCTGGCTTGGCGATCCCCGAATGGGTTACCCGGGTGGGCTCATCAAGTTTGCCGCGTCTTGTATACGATTGGCCGCTCCAGCAACATGACGATCCGGCGATTTCGTCGAATTTATTGCGCGACGCGTCGATCGCGATCTGCGGCCCGTTCTGATCCAGTCATTCGTGCGCGCCGGCCTGGGCCTTCGGCGACCCGCCCGTGGGGCGTTCGAGCGCCGGTGTTGTCCGCTCGAGGTATCGGGCGAGCCATTCGCGCGGGAGCGAGCCCCAGGGGAGCGGGCGGCCGATATCCAGACGGGTGCATCCGAACCGATCGGTGATGACGGCGCGAAGCTGATCGAATCCTTCGCCGGTCGCGGCGCTGATCCGAATCGCCCCGCGTTGGTCGGCGGCCCACGCGGGCGTCCGATCGCATTTGTTCAAAATCAGGGTGGCGCCGGGATAGCGGGCAATGAGTGCGCGAACCGCATCAATCGGCGGATCGCTGAGGTCGAGCGTCAGCAGGATCATGGCGCTCGCGCCGATCGGCCCCTGGCTTCGGTCGATCGCCTCGCGTTCGGCCGGGTCGGCGGTTTCCCGCTGGCCGGGCGTGTCGATCAGGAGGACAGGCAGGCCGTTGATGTCCGCCAACTCGCCAACCCAGTCCCGGGTCGTGCCCGGCAAGTCGGCGGCGATGGAGCGCTCTTGCGCGTAAAGACGGTTGGCCAGGGTCGATTTCCCGACATTGGGCGGGCCGATGATAGCAACCCGCGGCGGGTGAAGCAGGTGCTCCAGCCCCGGGTCGGCCGCCACGTCGGCGGCCCGCACGGCCGCGGCGACGGGCGGGAGCTTGCTTAGCTCCTGAAGAAGCTTTCGCCACGCCGCCGGCTGTTGAAGCAACGCCCGCACGCCCAGCTCCGTTCGAGCGAGCGGCAGGTGTGCGAGCATCTCCCGCTCCAGTGGGTCATCCCCATCGGCGGCCGCGATCGGCAGGGGGAGCGACGGCGGCGTCACCACAAACCCTTCTGCCCGGGCAAGGCTGAGGAACGACTGGAGGATCCACGGTCCGCCGTGCAGGTTCACGTCGGCGACGCCGCCGGCGCCGTGGAGAACCACCACCGGATCATCGAGCGTTCGGCCATCGGCCTCGAAGCGGCCGTGGACCGCCCGGCCCGCCCGGAGCGGGCTGGTGAAATGGGCTGCGAGGAAGGGAAGGTGCCCGGCCAGAAGGCGCACCACCGCGATCGCCGCGCCCCCCGCCGGCGTGAGCAGAATGGCTTGGGACACGGCTGCTGTCACGGGGCCGGCGCCGCCTTCAGCGCGGGGTCGATACGGTTCGCCCATTTCGCCTTCCACGCGGGGTAGTCCGTTTTGAGGAGCGGCGCCCCCCAATAGTTGAGCCAGCGGTAGCCGTTGCGCCGCTCATACCCGATCTCGGCGAGGGACGCTTTGGGCACGCCGTCGCGATCGCAGAAGATCGGTTGATTGGTTTCGATATTGTAGAACCGAGCCCACATTGGCGCGGCGGCCGCGTCTTTCACAACGACTCGATCGACCCCTTTGGGCGCCTTCGGGTCGGGGACCTCATCAACCCGGATCCCCGGAAGTTTGGCCGACTCGAACCAGGCGACGGCGGAGGTGATCGAGCGGATCACCTCGGGGCCGGGGTTGTCAAGGCTCATCAGCAGCTTCACAATGCCGACCGACTCGCCGCCGCTAAGGCTGGCAAGCTCGTACGCGCGGCCGGGGCGGGGGGAATAGTCGATCTCGTCGTGTTGGGCGCACCACGCCGTCAGCTTCCCATTGACCTTGATCTGGCATTTCAGGATGCACTGAATGCCGGCGTCGAACGCCTTCCTTGCTGACGCTTTGTGTGCGTCGTCGATGAAGCCGTACACGGGGGACGAATAGCACTCGCGCAGGAAGAGCATCAGCCGCACCATCGCGTCGTCGTTGAAGGTGATGTGCCGGTGATACTTCGTGCTAGGCGGGTAAAACTGCGGCCAGCCGCCGGTGGGGTACTGGGCCTTGAGGATGTGATCGAGCCCCCGGCCGAAGGCGGCGCGGCACGTGTCATCCTTCGTGGCATCGAAGGCCCGGGCGAGGAACCGAAGTTCATCCGTGGTGGCGCCGTTGTCGAATGTCCCTTTCAGGTCCGCCCGATTGCCCGCGTACGGGGCGGCCGCCGTATCGACATTCTTAGGCCAACCCCCTTCGGCGGCCTGGTATGAGAGGATGTTCGCGGTGATCCGCTTCGCTTCGTCCCCTTTGAACCAGTCGTCCGACCTGCCGACATAGCTTCGGGCGCCCCCCTCGGCGGCGAGGGAGCGGCCGCCGGTCAAACCGCCGAACAGCGCCGCGCACAGCATGATCCGAGCGAGATGCTTCACGGGCGTACTCTCCAAGGTTAGTGGGCCGTCCCCGGCAAGATTGCGTGTGCGAGGCCCTGTCATCCGACGTGCTGCCGGCCCCGCACCGGCGGACCAATCCGCGGTCGGCGACACCGCCGGTGAGGGCACCGGCGGCACTGATTCGCTGGCGGTGCCCGATCTTCTCCATCGAACAAGCGACCAGCACCTGCCCTCTCCCCCGTTCCCTGGGGGAGAGGGTTGGTGCGCAGACTGATCCTGAACAGCGTGCCCGCGTTACTTAGCCGGCAGCGATTCCAGGTACGCGATGATGGACGCCAGGTCTTCCGGCGACTTCTTCACGACCAGGCCTTCCGGCATGATCGACGTGTCGCGGCGCCCGCGCTTGGCGATGTCCGACTTCTTGAGCACTTCGGATGTGCCCGCCGCCCCGCGAAGCTCGATCTCGTCCGCCGCCTCGCGAACGACGAACCCTTCCTTCATGTCGCCGTCCGTGGTCTTGAACCACTGGGTCTCAAACCCCATCGCGATCTTCGCGCTCGGCTTCATGATCGACTCGCACAGGTCCGTGCGGCTGTAGCGGGTGGCGATCCCGCCCAGCATCGGGCCCTTGGCCGGCTGGCTCGGCGAGGTCGTATGACAGTTGATGCAGCCGATCTCGGTGAAGAGCTGCTCGCCGGTAAGCTTGTCCCCCTTGGTCTTCTTGACGATCTCAACCGTCTTGTCGTAGCCAACCGTTTCGATCAGCACCTTCGGGGCGGCCGGCTCCGCGCCCTTGACGCCGGACAGGCCCAGGCGCTGCGCGGCGTACAAAGCGGCGGCTGACAGGTCCTTATTCGGGTCCGTCGCCATCGCCTCGATCATCTCCTTGTAGCCGGCCGACTTCTCCCGGCCGATCGCCCGAAGGAGGCTGATCGATGCGGCGGGCTTATCCCACCCCTTCTCCACCACCTTGGCGGCCGACGCCTTCACGTCCGCCTTGGCCAGGCGGCTGTTGGCCAGATCCACCAGGACCATATACGCGAGTTCCCGCTTCGGGGCGGACGGCGAGGCCGCGAGCTTGGTAAAGGTCGAGAGGTTCTGACCGTGCTTGGTGTCGCGGGCGTACTCTTCCAGCTCGGCGGACAACTCCGGGGCTGGCTTTTCGGCCGCGATGACGGTGGAGAGGGCATCGAAGACTGCATCCGCGGCCGCCGAATTCTTCGCGTCGCGCGAAAGAAGGCGGATCGCCTTCACGCGCTGGTCGGCGGCCGCTTTTTCATCGTTGGCGATGGAAGCAATGATCTTCACCTGGTCGGCGGTGAGCGTCTTGTGGTCGGCCAGCATGTCAAGGAACGCGCCGCGGAAGGTTGGGTCGGTCGAGGCGGCCTTGGCCACCATGTCGTTCAACTCGGGAAGCTCGATCTTGTTCTTGGCGAGGTCCACGATCATCGCCCGAGCCACTTCCGGCTTTTCGTGGGTGAGCGCTGTCTGGAGCGTCGCCTTGATCTTCTCGGTCCCCTCCCAGTCGGCGGTCTTGTAGTAGGGACCGGAGGTGTCTGGCCGGGTGCTCCACCAGCTTCCGTCCCACGCGGCTTCGGTGTAGCAGAGACGGGCAAGGGCCGCGAGGATCGGCACGCGGACTTTCGCGTCCTGGATCGTCGTCAGCTTGCCGTTCAAGCCGTCAACGACGCGGGGCTCGTGCAGTTGTTGGAGGACGCGGAGAGCGCCCTGAATGAGCTGTGGTGAGCTTGAGGGGTCGATGGCGGCCAGGGCCGGAGCGGCCGCGTGGAGCGTCACCAGGCTGTTGATCGCCACGTGCGAGACGAGGAAGTCCTTATCGGCCACCAGCGGAAGAAGCTGCGACGCCGCTTCCGGGTGCCCGAGGCGCCCCAGCCCCCAGGCGGCCTGAAGCCGCACGCGCGGGTTCGAATCCTTCAGCGAAGCAAGGAACAGATCGGTGGGTATCGTGGTGTCGTTCTTCTGATCGGCCAGCGCCCGCAGGGCGAACTCGCGCACCTCCGGGGCCTTGGCGATGTTGACCAGCGATTGATTCGCCTGGTTCCCCATAAGCTGCTTGAGCGTGAAAATCGCCGCGACCCGGGCTTGCAGAGAGGCGTTGGAGGTTGCGAGCTTCTCCAATGCCGCGGCGACGGCCGGCTTGGGCCCGCGATGCAGGATCTGCTGCTGGGCGGCCATCCGGAGCACGCCGCTGGCCGAGGCCAGGTGGGCCGTGACAAGCTGATCGTCCGTCGCGGCCGCGATATCGGGGAGCGGCGCGGGCTTGGCGCCCTTGGCCGAGAACCGAACGACGTAGCCGACGTTGGGCCCGCTGTAGCTGAAACCGCCATTGACCCAGGACGAGGCGAAGAAGTGCCCCAGGGCGTCGATGTCCAGATCGGTGCCGCGTGGCAGGTCCATCACCTTTTCTTCGGGGGTCGGGGCCTTGTAGCCCGCGCCGTCGGCGATGAGGGGGTGACGGAAGATCGCGCCGCGGCCCCACTCGACGGTCAGCAGGGAGTGGCCCAGTTCGCCGGGCAGGTTGGGCTCGTCGGTGAAGAGCGAGCCGCATGGCGCACCGCCACCGTAATCGTTCAGGCAATCAACGAACTCGCCGGGGAAATGCATGAAGAGGCTCGGATAGCCATAGTTCCCTGTCGGGACGATATAGCTGAGACGGTCGTTCCAGGCGTCGCCGTCGTTGGTGTTATCTCGCGTGAAGACGTTCATCAGCGGGTCAATGGCCACGTCATAGATGTTGCGCTGATAGCGCGAGTAGGGCTCCAGGCCGGTCCCGTCCGACCGGCAGCGCATGACGCCCCCGCCGTGGAACGTGAAGTCCCCGTCCTTGGCGCTGGCTTTGAGGCAGCCGAAGTCGCCCATGGCGATGTAGATCCAGCCGTCGATCCCGACGCGGATCCCGTTGGTCGTATGATCGGCGCCGCGGGCGGCGACGCTTTGCTCGGTGCTGATGCCGGTAATGATGTTCTCTGACCGATTGGCGACGCCGACGTTCTTGTCGTCGTAATAAACGGTCAGGAACGGCGGGTGCAGCACATAGAGTTTGTGGGCCGCGTCATCCCAGGCCAGCCCGCGCGGGTGGTCCATCTTTGCAAAGACGGTGATCTTGTCGGCCTTGCCGCTGCCGGTCGTGTCGGTCAGCTTGAGCACGCGGCCCTTGTCGGGGAGCTTGCCCAGCGAGCCATCCTCATCCACGCCAACGAACAACGCGCCCCCGGGCGTCGCGGCAAGGCAGGTCGGGTAACCCACCTCCGGCGGCGCGGCGAACAGCGTCGCCTCATAACCGGCGGGCGGCGGCGGGAGCACGAGCGACTTGTCCGGGCCATTCTTGGAGCTCTTGCCCCCCTTGGTATCGACGTAGGTCGTCCCCTGGGTGCCGGGGGCAACCCGCTTCTTCCCGTGGACTTCAAAGTCGTACAGGCTGGCCCACCCGCCCGCCGACGCCCCCAGGACGGTCAACTTCACGTAGCGGATGCCGTAGGCGCCGCCAACCGCGCTGTTCCCGCAGCAGGCCTGAAACGCGAGATCCCGAATCTGTTCGGTCGTCTCGCTCCTGGATTCGTCCACGAGCGTAGACCACTCCTTCCCGTCCACCGACCCCTCAATGGTGAAGGGATACGCCGTGTTTTCCTTTTCCCAGAAAATTCGGGCGCCGGTCAGCTCTTCGGGCTTTCCCAGGTCCACCTGGAGCCACTGGGGGAACTCCCCCGTGGCCGCGCACCATCGCGTGTCGGCGTCGCCATCGAAAGCGGCCGAGGGGAGGTGGCCCTCCCCCTGGTTGCTCGACGCCGTCGCCGTCTTGCCTCGGGCCAGGTCGAACGGGACGAGCCCGTCGGCGCTGGCCGCCGGCTTGGTGGTCGGGGCGGCCGCCGGCTTGGCCTTCTTCTCATCCGCCTTCTTGACGCTGTCATCCGGGCTCTTGAGCGATGGCTTGGTGAGCGAGTCCTCCGGTTGGCCTTCCATCAGGACGCGCTTCGCCGGCTTGAGATGCTCGGCATCGAGCTTGCCGACCGACCAGAGCAGCCCACGGGTGATCAGGTCGAGGTAGCGGGCGTCGCCCACGGTCTCGTTGTTGTGGCCGAGGGTCGTCGCGAAGACCTTCGCCTTGTTGTTGTAGAGATTGGTCCAAGTGACGATCGTCTCGGTGACCGTCTCCTTGCCGTCCTTCCCTTTGCCGACCTGCTTGCCGCGTGTCAGCGGGTGCGCGGTCGGCAGGACGTTGCCAGCGATGTTGTTGTAGAGCTCCTCGTGGATCGTCGTCCAGTCTTCCATCCCCTGGGTGATCGGGCTTTCCTTGTCGAGGAAGGTGAGGGCGATCGGGAGCTGAGCGCCATGCCCGGTCGTCTGAAGCCCGGTGAACTCGAACCACGGCGTAATGACCTTCGGCCACCCTTCGCTGCGGTAACAGTGCATGCCGCAATGGAGCACCACGGCCGGCAGGCCTTCCTTGTGAGGCTTAAGGATGCGCTCGATGAACTCCAGGTCCTTCACGTCGGCGGTGCATTCGTCATGCACGACGACGTCGAAGCCTTTCGCCCAATCGGCATTCTCGAAGATCGTGTGGCGATGGGTGGTGCCGCCGTCGCCTTCATGGACGATCGTCCACTCGACGTTCGCGCAGGGCGCTGATCCCTTCGGCGATGATCTTCTTCTGGTGGAGGTAGTCGTGGCAGCAGCCGCCGCATACGAGCAGGGCGCGGATCGGCCGATTCGTCTGGTCATCGGCGGCCCGGGCGGCGGCCGGCGACAACCCGGCGGCCGCGAGCCCCAAGAGGACCAACAGGGACTTCAAAAGCTTCATAGGGTGCGTTTCCTTTCCTGATAGCAGACCGTGTTCTGACGCGTGATCTTAAGGGAGCGAGAGTCGTCACGGGCCCGGCGGGGCCGTGATCGCCTCAACGGCGCGCTCCGTCGGATCACCCTGAAAGGACCGACGAAACGAGTGGCGACCTTCGAGAAATGAACCATTACGTGACGCCTTCTCCGCGCGGGCGAATGTGTACCGGGCCCAAGCCCTGCCTTCTCTAAAGCCTACACCCGGCGACAGACGGGGGAAAGGACGCAAGCAGCAGGCGCGCACTTCCCAGGGCGGTCGTTTGTTCGGCAAGCCGCCCGCACGACCCGGAAAACAACCCCGGGACGCTTGGGAACGCCGACGTCCCCGTCGGCCTTTCGCCTCGAGCCGACGCGGACGCCGGGCGACGTTCGGTCGCTACACGAGGAGTCCCTTGACGACCGACGCCTTCTCAACCCCGCTTAAGCGTTGGTCGAGGCCCTGGTATTTGTAGGTGAATCGCTCGTGGTCAATACCGAACACGTGCATGAGCGTTGCGTGCCAGTCGTGGACGTGGACGGGGTCATTAACGATGTTGTAAGAGAACTCGTCGGTCTCGCCATAGACCGTCCCCGCCTTCACGCCGCCGCCGGCCATCCAGATTGTGTAGCACCGCGGGTGATGGTCGCGGCCGTAGGTCGCGTGCGTGAGCTTTCCCTGCGAATAGACGGTCCGGCCGAACTCCCCACCCCAGATCACCAGCGTGTCTTCCAGAAGGCCGCGGCTCTTCAAATCCTGGACCAGCGCCCAGGCCGCCTGATCCACATCGCGGCATTGGTTCGGAAGGACTTCAGGCAGGCTGCCATGCACGTCCCAGCCGCGATGGTAGACCTGAACGAACCGGACGCCCCGCTCGACAAGCCGGCGCGCCATCAGCGCCGTGTAGGCGAACGTTCCGGGCTTCTTGGAGTCCGAGCCGTACAGCTCGAACGTCTTCTCCGATTCCGTTGAAAGATCTGTCAGCTCCGGCACCGAGGTCTGCATCCGGAAGGCCATCTCGTATTGAGAGATCCGCGCCTGCGTCTCGGGGTCGCCGATGCGGTCGTACTCGGCCTGATTCAGGGCGCTGACGCCGTCGAGCATCTTGCGGCGGACGGCCGGGCTTACGCCGTCGGGGTTGTTGATGTAGAGGACCGGATCGCCGCTGGAGCGAAGCGCCACGCCGGCGTATTCGGCCGAAAGGAACCCGCTGCTCCAGAGCTTGCCGGAGATCGCCTGAACGTTGGCCCGCGCGTCGGAGTGGCTCGCGTGCAGGACGACGAACGTGGGCAGGTTGCGATTGGCGCTGCCCAGCCCGTAGGAGATCCAGGAGCCCAGGCACGGCCGCCCCGCCACCTGGTTGCCGGTCTGCATGAACGTGATCGCCGGCTCGTGGTTGATCGCGTCCGTCTTCATCGACCGGATGATGCACAGGTCATCCACCATCTTCGCGGTGTACGGGAGCAGCTCGCTGACCCACGTGCCGTTGGCGCCGTGACGATCGAACTTGAACACCGACGGCGCGATCGGGAAGCGGCTCTGCCCCGCGGTCATCGTCGTCAGCCGCTGCCCCTGGCGCACCGATTCGGGGAGGTCCTTGTCGTACCAGTCGTTCATCCGCGGCTTGTAGTCGAATAAGTCCTGCTGCGGCGGAGCGCCAACCAGGTGAAGGTAGATGCACCGTTTCGCCTTGGGGGCAAAGTGAGGCAGGCTCGGCAGGCCGGTCGAGGAGGAGAGTGTGGACGGCCCGCCACCGATCGCCCCCGGGAGCGACATCCCGCGCCGGCCGGGCGAGCATCTGCTCGCCCATCAATGACGCGAGCGCCGCCACGCCCAGCCCCCGCGCACCGCGCCGAAGAGCTGCCGGCGGGTTTCGATGACACGTGCTTCTTGTTGCGGGGTCATAGCAAAGCCCTTGTCGCGTAGAAATCCCCGGGCGAAACTGTGCAAAAACTTGAGTGTTGACCTTGAGGCGCTATTTGTTCAGCGCCTCGTCGGTATTCATGACCTGGCTGACGAGCATCGTCCAGGCCGCAAGGTCACCAGCGACGAGACGCGGGTCGGCCTTCGAATCGCCGATCGCGATCAACTTCGCCGCCGCCGCGGGGTCCGCGGCGTATTGGGCCGTGAAGGCCGCGAGCGTGTCGCGGCAGATGGCCCGCTCGCGGGGCTCGAACGGTCGGGCCAGCGCCCGCTCGGTGATGTAATCCAGGCGGCCGTCGAAGTCGCTTGGCGCTTCCGTCAGCGCCCGCTCGGCCAGGCGACGCGCCGCCTCGACCCACTGCGGGTCGTTCATGGTGACCAGCGCCTGGAGCGGCGTGTCGGTTCGTTCGCGGCGGACGGTGCAGACCTCACGCGTCGGGGCGTTGAAGATCTCCAGGGCCGCCGGGGCCGCGCTCCGCTTCCAGAAGGTATAGAGGCTGCGGCGGTAGAGCTTCTCACCCGTGTCCTGCACGTAGCTGCGGGTGTTGCTGCTCGACATGGCGACCGCTTCCCACACGCCCGGCGGCTGGTACGGCTTGACGCTGGGCCCGCCGAGTTTCTCGACCAGCAGGCCACTGGAGGAGAGGGCGAAGTCGCGGAGCATTTCGGCGTCCATGCGGAAGCGCGGGCCGCGGGAGAGCAGGCGGTTCGACGAGTCGGCCCGAAGCTTCTCGGGCGTGACCGCAGCCGATTGGCGGTAGGTGGCGGACGTGACAATCTGGCGGATGACGCGCTTGATGTCCCAGTCCTTCTGGAAGTCAACGGCGAGCCAGTCAAGCAGCTCGGGGTTGGACGGGTTCTCCCCCATCACCCCAAAGTCGCCGGCGGACCGAACCAGGCCGTCGCCGAAGACTTCCTGCCAGAAGCGGTTGATCGTCACGCGGGCCGTCAGCGGGTTCTTCCGGTCGGTCAACCACTGGGCGAGCCCCAGTCGGTTCCGCGGCGCGCCTTGCGGCCACGCGTGCAGGGCGGCCGGCGTAAGCGGCTTCACCTCGTCGCGGCGCTGGTCGTAGTTCCCGCGATACAGGACGTACGCCATCGGCGGCGTGTCCGACTTCTCCTGCATGACGTGCGTCACGGGGCTGTGACGGCGGATCTGCCGTTGCCCGTCCTGTACGTCGGCCAGCTTGCGTGAAGCGGTGGTGTAGGCGCTATCGAATCGCGTGAGGTAGAGCAGGAGCAGGTCCTGCCGCTCGGGGCCGGACAGCTTGCCGGCCGCCTTGGCCAGCGACTGGCGGAGGGCCGACCATCGGGACAGGACGCTGACCTCGTCGCCAAGCAGTTCCCGGCGGTAGATGCGGAAATCTTCGACCGCCCCGCCGCGCAGGTCGCGCTTTGCGCCGTCGGAGCCGATGCGGAGCGGGCCGCCGTTGCGGATCGTGCCGGTCAGCGCGACGTCCTGGGCCTGCTCGGCATGTTCGGCCTTGCCATCGACATAGAGCGTCATGCCGTCCACCGTGCGGCTGCCGTCATAGGTCACGCAGAGTTGATACCACTTGCCGGCGGCCAGCCGCGTGGAGTTGTTCCCGCGCAACTGGAGCCGATCGGCCGCCGTTTTGCCGAGAAGGCGGAAGGAGGGGACGCGGTTGTCCAGTTCGATCACCCACCCTTGCGGCTGGCCCTTTGACTTAGGGTCCAGCTTGCTCGCGACAACGTACGACCCTTCTTCTTTAGGGACGTACACCCACGCGCCGACCGTGAACGGCTGATCGGCCTCGAAATCGCCCGCGTCGAGTACGTCGATCGACGCCTTCGGTCCGAAGTGGGCGGCGTGGGCGCCGCGGGCATGGCCATCGCCCAGCGTCACGTCCGAGGCGAGCTTGACCGTCGCTTCTTCGGCGTTGAGGCGGGCGGCTACGTTCGTGCCCTTCGCCTCGTCGAACGGAATGCTGAGCGATTCTTCCGCGGGGCTAACAGGGTCGTGGAGCGCCTTCCCTTCGGGGCTGGCGGCCCAGGCATCAAAGGCGGCGCTGTCGTCGGTCTTGCGATGCGCCCGCAGGGCTTGCAGGGCGTCGGCTTCCTTCTGAAGCGACTCCCAGCGGCCGCGATCGGCCTCGCGCGGGACGACCACGATCGGAGGCGTATCCGAAACGTTCCCGTCCAGCGCCCGCTGAGTCGTGTTCCGGAAGAAGGCGGCGAGCTGATAAAACTCTTTCTGCGAGACCGGGTCGAACTTGTGATCGTGGCACGAGGCGCAGCCTGTCGTCAGCCCAAGCCAGACGACGGATGTGGTCTCGACCCGGTCCTTGGTGTACATCACTTCCACTTCTTCCGCGATCGAGCCCCCTTCGCTCGTGGTGATGTTGCACCGATTGAAGCCCGAAGCGACCTGCTGCTCGAGCGTTCGATTCGGGAGCAGGTCGCCGGCCAGTTGCTCGATCGTGAAGCGGTCGAACGGCACGTTCTGGTTAAAGGCGTTGATGACCCAGTCGCGATAGGGCCACATCTCGCGGTAATTGTCATTGTGGATGCCGTGGGTGTCGCCGTAGCGAGCGGCATCGAGCCAGTAGCGGGCGCGATGCTCGCCGTAAGCGGGCGACGCGAGGAGGCGATCCACGAATCGCTCGTACGCGTCGGCGGCCGGGTCGTTCAGGAAGTTTTCCAGGTCCTTCGCGGCGGGCGGCAGGCCGGTCAGATCGAAGCTGACGCGGCGGGCGAGCGTCCGTCGATCGGCCTCGGCCGCCGGCGCCAGGTGGGCGGACTCCAGCTTTGCGAGCACAAACCGGTCGATCGGGTTCCGAGCCCAGCCATTCCGCCCCACGTCCGGCAGGGCGGCCGCCACGGGCGGCACGAGCGACCAGTGCGGCTCCCAGCCGCCGCCCCCGTCAACCCACTGTTTAAGAAGGTCCTTCTGCTGGGCTGTCAAAGACTTACGCGAATCGGGCGGCGGCATCTGCTCGTCCGGGTCGGTCGAGTTGATCCGCTTGATGAGCTGGCTCTCGGCTGGCTTGCCTTTCACTACGGCCGGGCCATTGTCCCGCGAGCCGAACAGGCCATTCTCCTGATCGAGCCGAAGCCCCGCCTTCCGGTGCGCCGAATCCGGGCCATGACAATAAAAGCAGTTCTCTGAAAGAATGGGGCGGATGTCGCGGTTGAAGCGGATCCCAGGGGGCGGCGCCGGCGTCTTCGCCGGATCGGATGCCCTTGAGCCGCGCACGGCGGCACCCAGCGCCAGCAGACTTGCAGCGACGATCATGACACGGTTCATGTCACTGTATACGCGTCGGACGAATAGGTGTGCACTCCGTGGGTCATTTATCGAGAGGCAGCGCGTCGCCACGCAAACCGATTGCGCGTTCCCGACCTTCGCCGCCTGTTGATAGGCTCCACGACGGTACGAGTCCCCAAAGAACGGAGGCACAGATGTCCCATCATGGAAGCAGCGGCAAAGGATCGATCCCGCCCGGCAATCAATCGTCGGGCGGGGCGAAACAGGCGTCGGCTGACGGGGCCGCGATTCAAAGCGGCCAGGTGACCGGCGCGGCGCCGCAGGAAGTGGAAGCCGAGGCGAACCGACCCATTTCCGCCGGCAGCGGGAAGCTGCGCGGCGATCGGCGCGACACCCAGCCCGACCCCGGCACCCGAGACAACCACGGCCTGCGCAACGACCGGAACCCGACGAGCAAAGCAGGCCGCCAGCATAACAGCGCTCCCAACGAAGGCGGCTGACTATCGGCGGTCACCGGGATGGGCCTCGCGCCCTCCCCCGCGCGACGCTCGACGGAAGGCGTAATCCGATGTCCCCGCTGCAGTTCACGCTGGCGACCTTCGCGATCTCGATCGCGGCGGGGGTGCTGGGGTCGCTCCTCGGCCTTGGCGGCGGGATCATCATCGTCCCCGCCTTGACGCTTCTGCTGAAGGTGGACATCCGGTTTGCCATTGGCGCGTCGATCGTCTCGGTCATCGCCACCTCGAGCGGAGCGGCCGCCGCGTATGTGCGCGAGCGGATGACCAACCTGCGCGTCGCGATGGTTCTGGAGATCGCGACGACGACCGGCGCGCTGACCGGCGCCTACATCGCCGGCCGCATCAACGGACGCTGGCTCTATATCGTCTTCGGCGTCCTGATGGGCTACTCCGCCCTCGAGATGTTTCGCAATCGCCGGCGGCTCGCTCCCGAGAAGGTGAAGCCGGATCGTTGGGCCGACATGTTGCGGCTGCACGATTCCTACTTTGACCCCTCGATCGGCGCTGAAGTCCCCTATCGAGTGACGCGGACGCCCTTAGGGCTGGCGCTGATGTACGTCGCGGGCGTGGTAAGCGGCTTGCTCGGGATCGGATCGGGGGCGTTGAAGGTGCCGGCGATGGACCTGGCGATGGGGCTGCCGATCAAGGTTTCGACGGCGACAAGCAACTTCATGATCGGCGTGACGGCGGCCGCCAGCGCCGGCGTCTACTTCTCGCGCGGGGACATCGACCCGTTCATCGCCGCGCCGGTGGCCGCGGGCGTGCTCCTCGGGGCCACGGGCGGCTCCTATCTGCTCGGCCGCCTGAAGAGCAATGCGATTCGGATCGTCTTTGTGGCGGTGTTGCTCTTTGTGTCGGGCGAAATGCTCTTCAAGGGGCTGCAATGATCGAGCCCAGCCCCTCGCCCGACCCCACCACGGCGCCGCACGACCCGAAGGCGCGACAGGTTGAGCTGCTGATCAGCCGCCTGCTGAGCGTGGGAGTGATGGCGAGCCTGGGGATCGTCTGCCTCGGGACGGTCATCAGCTTCGTTCACCATCCGCAGTACCTGTCCCAGCGGCAAAGTCTGCCGCGGCTGGCGACGCCGGGCGCTGCGTTCCCGCACACGATCCGGCAGGTGTTCGCCGGGGTGGCTGATTTTCGCGGGCAGTCGGTCGTGGCGCTCGGCCTGCTGCTGCTCATCGCGACCCCGGTCCTGCGGGTCGCCGTCTCCGTCGCGGCGTTCGTCTACGAGAAGGACCGGCGGTACGTGCTCATCACGTCGATCGTGCTGGCGCTGCTGCTCGTCTCGTTCGTCATCGGCCAAGCCGGGTAAGAGGCCGCGGGAAGGCCGCGGCCCTCACCTCGCCGCCTCGCTCATTTCGCCGCGTCGGCGTTCGAGCTGACGTTCGTGAAGATGGCCGTTTCGGTCGCGGCGGCGTTGTGGGAACAGACGCCGAGCCCGACGTATACGGTCCCCGTCAGCTTCACCGTGACCGACCCCCCGGGCTGGAAGACGCCGTCTTTCCCGGCGACGGCGAGCGTGAATGTATCCCCGTGGCGCTCCAGCCGGACGATTGCCGGCGCGGTGACGGTGCTCTTGACGGCATCGGTAATGCCCCCCTTCTCCTTGCGAAACTGCATCCCGATGGAGCCGTCGCCGTGGGTCATGACATCGACGTAAGGAGCGTCGGCGTCGAGGCTCTGGCGAATCATCCAACCCCCCTTGCGGTGGGCGACCTTCCCTTCGCCGACGAACTTCACCTCGGCGGTCAGGACCAATTCGGCGGCCGCCGGCCCTTCCACTTTGCGGTAGACGAACTGAAACGCATCGGTGTTCTTCCAGATGTTCTCCCCAGCGCCGGTCACGCGATACGCTTTGGCATCCGCGTCGTACGTCGCCGAACCGGGCTTCTCCACCTTGCCGACATCGGCGCTGGCTTCAAACTCGCCGATCGTCCCCGCCAGCACGAGCTCGGGAAGGCAAAACACGGATGTCGCGACGATCAAACCGGCAAGTTTCGTCAAAAGAAGGCGCATTGATTGGCTCCTTTCGTAGGGACCGCATCGCGGTCCATCATCGGGATCCTAATTCAACGAAGCCGACCCCGCCCGCCGCACGAACAGGTGAGATGTGGACCGCGATGCGGTCCTATAGCGCATTGCGCTTGAACATTCATGATATGACCTGTTGAATCGGCTCAACCGCTTCGACGCCGACGAGCTTTTGATCCAGCCCGTTGAAAAAGTAGCTCAGCCGATTCGGGTCGATGCCGAGCTGGTGCAGGATCGTCGCGTGAAGGTTCTTCACGTGGAATCGATCGGTGATCGCCGCGCTCCCCAGCTCGTCGGTCTCGCCGACCGTCGTCCCGCCCTTGATCCCTCCGCCGGCCATCCACATCGTGAATCCGTACGCGTTGTGATCGCGGCCGGTCCCCTTGGCATACTCGGCCGTCGGCTGCCGACCAAACTCGCCGCCCCAGACAACCAGGGTGGTGTCGAGCAAGCCACGCTGCTTCAGGTCCTTCAACAACCCGGCGATCGCCTTGTCCGTGCGGCCGGCGTGGAAGTTGTGATTGCGTTCCAGGTCGCCGTGGGCGTCCCATGTGTCGTCGTTGTGCCCGCCGCCGGCGTAGAGCTGGATGAACCGAACGCCCCGCTCGACCAGCCGACGCGCCAGCAGGCACTTGCGGCCGAATTCCTCAGTCTCCTTGTTATCGATCCCGTAGAGCGCCAGCGTCCTGGGCGATTCGTTCGCCAGATCGACCGCCTCCGGGGCGTAACTTTGCATCCGGTAGGCCATCTCGTAGCTTGCCACCCGTGACGAGAGCTCGCTATAGCCGGGGTGGCGCGCTTCGGTGTCGGTGTTGTACGCCTTCAGCGTATCGAGCAGGCGGCGCTGGGATGCATCGGTCATCCCCTCCGGCCGGGCGAGATCGAGGATCGGCGCGCCACTGGATCGCAGGATCGTCCCCTGGTAACTGGCGGGCATATAGCCGCTCGTCCAGTTCTTCGCCCCGCTGATCGGCCCACCCAGCGAATCGAGCATGACGCAGAAGCCGGGCATGTTCTGATTGGCGCTGCCCAGCCCGTAATTCACCCACGACCCCACGCACGGCGCGCCGGACAGGATCTTCCCGGTGTTCATCTGGAGCATCGCCGACCCATGGATCGGCGAATCGGCCGTCATCGAGTGGATGAAAGCGATATCGTCCACGCACTCCGCGACGTGCGGCATCAGGTCCGAGACGTACTTCCCGCACTGGCCGTATTGTTTGAACTTCCATTTCGGGCCGATGACGCGCCCCTCGTTCTTCTTCCCGCCGCGGCCGAACGTCTTGACCGGGATGGTCTGGCCGTCCAACTCGTACAACTTTGGCTTATAGTCGAACGTATCGACCTGGCTGGGGCCGCCGTACATGAACAGGAAGATGACGTTCGTCGCCTTCGCGGGAAAGTGCGGCCGCTTGGAGGTGGCGCCGGTCACGGCGCTCGCCCCGCTGGTGGGCTGCCCCGCGGTCCGCGGCGCCGCGGCGGCCGACGCCGCCGTGTCAAAGAACCCGTCCTCGCTAAGCAGGCCCGCCAGCGCAACGCCGGTAAACCCGCCGCCTGCCTGCCAAAGGAATTCCCGGCGCGTTCGCCCGCAAAAGGTGTTGGCGGGCCTGGGTGTGCTGCTCATTGCTTCTTTCCGTTCGGGAGACTCGCACGCATTCGATGGACACGGGGAGAACGCTTCATACTACAGCGCTCGCCATGTACGGTGGCGTCAAGGAAAAAGTCGAAATCCGAAGCACAAAATCCGAAGGAACGAGCAAGGGGCAAAAGAAGAAACCGGATGCAAGCGACCGCGGCGCTTTTCGGTTCTTCTTCGTTTCAGCTTCCCTGACACTTCGTGCTTCGGATTTCTCCGGTTCGCAAGCCTTGACGGCTGTTCAGCCCTGTAGTGTTAATCGACATACGCGAACTCGTTCAGGTTCAGAGCGACCAGGCAGAAGTCTTTGAGGGCCGCTTCGTCTGACAGGCCGTCCTTCTCCTTCAGTGACCGGATCAGGCCGACGCCACGCTCGATCTGGGTGTCAGTCGGCGGGCGGCAGGTCACCAGCCGCAGAGCGGCCGCCACCTGAGTACGCGTTTCGCCGCCTGCCTCGCGGCGAAGCCTTTCGGCAAGCTTGGCGGCTTCGCCGTTCAGGAATGAGCCGTTCATCATCCCCAGCGCCTGCGTCGGCTGGATCGTCACGAACCGGACGGGGCAGGATTTGTCCGATTCGCCGCCGTCGAGGCTTTCGATGATCGGGACGCGGAGCGATCGCTTCACGTGAATGTAGACGCTGCGGCGGGACTGTTCCTCCGGGCCGCTGACGCCCCACCCTTCGCCCGGGCGCGACTGCCCGGCCAGAATTTCGCGCGGGATCGTCGGATAGATGCCCGGCCCGAACATCTTCGTGTTCAGGGTGCCGTTGACCGCGAGGATGGAGTCCCGCATCTCTTCGGCTGTTAAACGGCGAAGATCGAAATGCCAGAAACTGTCGTTCAGCGGGTCGGCCGCGGAGGCCGCGGCGCGGGTCGAGGCGTCGCCCGTGGCCGCCATGCGGTACGCGCTGGAGGTCATGATCAGGCGGTGCAGCGGCTTGAGCTTCCACCCGCCTTCGACCAGTTCGGCGGCCAACCAGTCGAGCAACTGGGGGTGCGTCGGCTTATCCCCCTGATAACCGAAGTTGCTGGACGACCGGACGATCCCGCGTCCAAAATGATATTGCCACAGACGATTGGCGATGACGCGGGCGGTGAGCGGGTTCTCTTTGGAGGCGACCCAGTTCGCCAGCACAGTACGGCGGCCGCATGTGGTGGCGCCCGGCGCGGGCGGGGGGATCTCCGGGTCGCCGGTCGAGATCACGCGCAAGAACCCCGGCTCGACCTTCTGCCCCGGCGCCGAGGCGCTGCCGCGGGCAAGGACGAACGTGTCGGGCGCGGTCGGCCCGGCCTCGGTGACGCACAGCGCCTTCTCGACCGACCCATCCGGGCGGCTCAGGGCGTCGCGTTCCTTCTTGAGCTGCTTGTATTGCGAGAAGCGATCGGGGCCAAGGACGGTCTTCCCTTCCTCCTGAATAAGCTTCGGCACGTCGGCAGTGGGCACAAGGTCCTTGCCGCTCTGGCCGGCGAGGAGCTGCCGGAAGTCGCGTTCCAGCTCGGCGATGGCGGCTTCGGTCTGGTGAAGCTGGGCTTCACGGGTGCGGGTGCGCTGTTCGTAGGCTTCTTTGTCCGAGGCCGTCGTCAGGATCGGGACCAGGTCGGTCGGGCCGCCATTGTGATAGGTGTTGATATTCTGGAAGAACGAGAGCAGCCGGTAATAGTCCGTCTGCGGGACGGGGTCGATCTTATGGTCGTGGCACCGGGCACAATCAACGGTCAACCCGAGGAAGACCTGGCCGGTGGTCGCGACGATGTCGTCGAGGTTCTCATAGCGCGCCTGCGGCCGGTCGGCCGGCTCCTCATCCCAAATCCCCAGGCGGTAATAGCCGGTGGCGATGATCGGGTCGAAATCGTCCAGGCTGCGCGGCAGCTCGTCGCCGGCCAGTTGTTCTTTGACGAACCGGTCATACGGCTTGTCGGCATTGAAAGAGCGGATGACGTAGTCGCGATATCGCCACGCATTGGGCTTGGCGCTATCGCGTTCGTAACTGTTGGTTTCGGCGAAGCGGACCAGGTCGAGCCAATGACGGCCCCACTTCTCGCCGTAATGCGGCGAGTCGAGGAGGCGATCGACGACCTTCTCGTACGCGCGCTCGGACGAGTCGGCGAGGAATCCGTCGATTTCCGCAGGCGTCGGAGGGAGGCCGGTGAGGTCATAGGTGGCGCGACGAAGAAGCGTGATCTTGTCGGCCGCCGGGGCGGGGGCGAACTTCCGGGCCTCCAACTTCTCCAGGATGAAAGAATCGATCGGGCTTCGGCACCACTCGGTTTGCTTGACAACAGGGATTGTCGGACGGCGCACGGGCTGAAACGACCAGAACTTGCGGGCCTGATCATCCACCTTCGGCGGTCCGCTCGTCACCTGATCGGCAACCGCCACGCCGGAGGGCGTGAGATCGACCCCTTTCGGCCAGGGGAAGCCCCGCTTTGCCCAGGTGGCCAGCAGCTCGAGCTTCTCCTGGGGGAGCTTCTGCTTCTTGGGCATCTGCAGATCGCCGCGGTAGTTGACCGCGTCCAGCAGGAGGCTTTTCTCGGGCTCATCGGCAGAGATGGCCGGGCCGGTGTCGCCCCCTTTGAGAAGGTTATCGCGGGTCGTCAATCGAAGCCCGCCGCGAAGCTTGGCTTCGCCGCCGTGGCACTTCAGGCAACTCTCCTGGAGAAGAGGTTGGATTTTTTCGACGAAGAACACGCCGTCGGCCGCCGAAGGGCCATTCACCTCGACCGCCCCACCGACGTGAGCGGCAAAGCCCCACAAAGCCGCCATCAAGCCGACGCACCGCGTCGCCGTCCTGCGATAGATCATGAAGCGGCGTAAGTCCATGTGCTTTCCAAACTCCACCACGCACCGGCCGTCGCAACGGAGCGGCCGCCCCTGCTCCAAGAATACTCTCCCTCCGCCCCCGCGCTGCAATGTGAAGCAGTGTTTCCCCCTTGAGAGCCCTTCCACTCATTCGTCCCCGACCCTTGGACGTCCACCCCCAAAACCGTCTAAAAAACCTGATTTTGTCGCCAGCTTTCGCCGCAAGATCGCCTGGTGGCATTTCCCGGCGGGACAACGGTGCGTGGACGGCGTTTGTAATGTCGCTGGACGCCCATGCCAGAACGTTGGTCACATTCGGAGGCTCTAATGCGAATCAATCACCTGTTGCTTGCGATCTTTGGGATGATCTGCGTGACCTCGGCCGCCACTCGTGTCGCAACGGCGGCCGAGCCGGCGTCGGGTCCGAAGACGCTGATGGTTGAGCCGGGGAAGGAGCTCTTCAGCGACTCGTTCACCAAAGACCTTCCGGCGGACTGGAAGGCGCTCAAGGGGACGTGGGAGGTCAGCGGCGGCGCGCTCAAAGGGGTCGAGAAGACCGAGGACATGCACCCGGCCGTCCTCCGGCATGACCTGAAGGCGAAGGATTTTGTAGCGCATTTCAGCTTCAGGCTGGACGGGTCGAAGAGCACGGCGTTCTCGATTAACGGCAAGGGCGGGCACATCGGACGCGTCACGATCACGCCGGTCGGCTTCACCGCGCGGAAGGATCAGCCGAATAAGACGAGCACCGAAAAAGGCGTGAACCTCGACACCGTGGCGCAGAAGTTTGCGGCGGGCGAGTGGTACACGATGACGGTTGAATGGTCGGGCAAGAACCTCGTAGCCTGGACCGACGCGACGCATGTCGCCATCGGCAGCGACGACGCTCTGGCCGTGGAGAAGAACAACGTCTCGCTCACCACCGCCGGCGCCGGCGTCTGCTTCAAGGACCTTTCGATCGCTGAGGCCGGCGCCCTGAAATCGGACTGGGAACAGGTGAAGGGCAAGCTGCTTGCCGCCCGCCAGAAGAGCGCCGACGCGAAGTAGGGGTCTGATTCGATCCAAGGTCAACGGAGGGCCGGATGACTTTCTCAAGGGCCGTCCCAGGCGCGGCGGTGCTCTGTCTGTGCGTGGCCCTCTCCGGGACGGCTCGTGCGGAGGACTGGCCCCAGTTCCGCGGGCCGACGGGCCTCGGCTACGCGGCCGATGCCCATCTGCCCCTCAACTGGGGCGGCAAGGACCGGGAGAACGTCTTGTGGGCCGCCGACCCGCCCGGCGAGGGGCATGCCAGCCCGATCGTCAGCGGCGGCGTCGTCTTTACCTGCACCGTAACCTGGGGCGACAAGGGAGACGACCACCAGTCCATCCCCGATCACCACGTCACCTGCTTCTCCGCGGCGGACGGAAAGCGGCTGTGGGATACCGGGCTTCAGCCAGGCCCGTGGCTGCGGAACGACTTCCGAAGCGGCGCCGGCGGCGGCTACGCGGCCCCAACCCCCTGCACCGACGGCAAGCATCTGTACGTCGCCTTTGGCTCGGCCGTGATCGCCGCACTGGATTTCGACGGCCATGTCGTCTGGCGCAAGGAGCTTGTCCCGTATACGTTCGACGTGACCGTCGGCAGCAGCCCGGTTTTGTTCGGCGATACGGTCATCCTGCTCTGCGCGATGTCCCACGCGAAGGATTCGCGGCTGGTCGCCTTCGACGCGGGCACTGGCGACGTGAAGTGGGAAACGAAGATGCCGACGATCGGCTTCGCCCACAGCACGCCGGTGCTGATCGACGTCAAGGGAGCGCCCCAACTGCTCGTGCTGGCGTCGGGCGGGTCACCGGCGGCCGAGGGGCTGCAGAGCTTCGATCCGGCGACCGGCCGCCGCCTCTGGTGGTGCCGGGCGGCCGGTGACGCGTCGAGCCCCGCGTACGGCGATGGCATCGTCTACGTTGACTCCGGCCGCGGCAGCCCGGGCGTGGCGGTCGATCCGACCGGGTCGGGCGATGTGACCGCGACGCACGTGAAATGGTCCATCGCGCACACGACTGAGGCGATCGGCTCGCCGATCATTGCCGGCGGCTATCTCTATCGGCTGCAGTCGCCAAACCTTCTGCGTTGCTTCAACGTGGCGACCGGAGCGGAGGCTTACTCGAACCGCCTGCCGGGGATCGGCAGCACCTGGTCCAGCCCCATCGCCGACACCGCCGGCCACCTCTTCTTCGCCAGCGGCGGCAAGAGCTTTGTGATTCGCGCGGGCGCCGACTTCGCGATCCTGTCCACGAACGACCTGTCCGACCCGAACCACGCCTCCCCGGCCGCCGCCAACGGGAAGCTTTACATCCTGGGTCGCAAGCAGCTCTACTGCGTCGGAAGCAAGTAACGGCGCGCCGCTCTCCAGAAGCGCGAGGTGACTTCCCCCCTGTCCCGGTAATCCGAGGGAGGACGGGGGGGGCATCGGCGGGGGGGGTGACGAGATGCCAGCCGGCGCTCCCGGCGATAGAGCCCCCTCCCTATCCCTTCCCCGGCGTACCGGGAGAGGGGACCAGAATTGCTCTGCCGTATCCGTGCGTTACACCCTTGACCAATTCGGGAAGACAAGGAACCGTATGCATCCTCCGCGACGGTTTTCTCTCCGCTTGCTAGAGTTCTCTTGTGTTGGAGGATCGACCGTGAGACGAGACGCGCTCGCATCGACCGTGTTGCTGATCTTCCTCTGCGGCGTTCCCTCGCTCGCCAGGGCGGCGGCGACGCGGCCCAACGTTCTGGTCATCCTCGCCGACGACCAGGGATGGGGCGACGTCAGCTTCAACGGAAACACGAACGTCGCCACCCCGAACATTGATGGCCTGGCCCGCTCGGGCGCCGTGTTCGATCGGTTCTTCGTTTGCCCTGTCTGCTCCCCCACCCGTGCCGAGTTCCTGACCGGCCGCTATCACCCGCGCGGCGGCGTACGGGGCGTCAGCACCGGGCAGGAGCGGCTCGACCCGGGCGTGAAGACGATCGCCGATACCTTCAAAGCCGCCGGCTATGCGACGGGCCTGTTCGGGAAGTGGCACAACGGCAGCCAATGGCCCTATCACCCCAATGCCCGGGGGTTCGAGGAGTTTTACGGTTTCACGTCAGGCCACTGGGGCTATTACTTCGACCCGCCGCTGGAGCACAACGGCACGTTCGTCCGCGGCAAAGGGTACATCGCCGACGACCTGACGAACCACGCGATGGATTTCATCGCGGGCCACAAGCAGGGCCCATTCTTCTGCTACCTGGCCTTCAACACGCCACACTCGCCGTTCTGTGTGCCGGATCAGTATTGGGATCGGTATAAGGACAAGCCGATCAATCTGCTCGGCCCACAGGGCCCCCGGGAGGACCTGCAGATCACCCGCTGTGCCCTGGCGATGAACGAGAACCTAGACGCGAACGTCGGCCGCCTGCTCGCCCGGCTCGACGAGCTGCGCCTGGCCGAGGGGACGATCGTCGTTTACTTCTCCGACAACGGCCCCGCCGACTTCCGTTGGAACGGCGGTATGAAGGGCAAAAAAGGGAACACCGACGAAGGAGGCATTCGCGAGCCGTTCATCCTCCGCTGGCCGGGAAAGGTGAAGCCCGGCACGATCGTGCCCCAGATTGCCGGGGCGATTGACCTGCTCCCCACGCTCGCCGCGCTCGCCGGCGTCCCGTTGATCGGCGATCAGCCGCTGGACGGAAAGGACGTCTCGCCGCTGGCCCTGGGGACAGCACACGATTGGCCGGATCGAATGCTCTTCACCCATATCGGCGGCCGCATCAGCGTACGCACGCAGCAGTATCGGCTGGACGATCGGGGCGCGTTGTTCGATATGGCCGCCGACCCCGGGCAATCGAAAGACGTGGCGGCCGCCCACCCTGACGTCGCGCGTGCCTTATCGCATGCGGTGCTCGCCTGGCGCAAGGAGGTTGTCCCGGAAAAGCAGGACGACGACCGCCCGTTCCCCGTCGGGTATCGCGAATTTCCGATGACACCCCTTCCGGCCCGAGACGGCATCCCGCACGGCCGCGTCCAGCGCAGTGCCAAGGCGCCGAACAGCTCCTACTTCGTAAACTGGTCGAGCCTCGACGATTCAATGACGTGGGATATCGACGTCCATACCGCCGGCCGCTACGACGTGACCTTGTACTACACCTGCCCGCCCGCCGACGCCGGCGCCACGGTCGAGCTGTCGTTCCTCGGGAGCCGACTGACCGGCAAGATCCCCGGCTGGGGGCCGCCGCTGATCGACAACGAAGATCGCGTGCCGAGGAAGACCGAGTCCTACATGCGCGACTTCCGGCCGCTCCCGCTGGGCGAGGTGACACTGTCCGCCGGCCGAGGCCTGCTGACCCTGAAGGCACTCGAGGTGCCGGGAAAACAGGTGGCCGAGGTGCGGATGATCACGCTCACGTTGAAGCCATGACCGGGCGCCCCTTCACTTCATGGAGTCATGTCTCATGGCGGCACGTTTACGCCTCTTGATCGCATGCGTCGCTCTCATCCTCGCCAATCGCGCTGCGGCCGCCCCGACCACCCCTTCGCCGGCCGGCGCCTGGGTCAACATCTCCGAGCCGCTCGTCCAACAGTTGAAGTCAGAAGGGAAGAAGATCGGCTACCCCGGCGAGACAGCCGGCATCGCGGCTGACCCCGTCAGCGGCGCCCTTTACCTGATTATCCCCGACCAGGGCGTCTGGTCCTCAACCGATCAGGGGAAGACGTTCGCTCGAATCGACGGCGGCAACGTGGGCGGACGGTGCGAGACGTCATTCACGCTCAACGTGGACCCCGCCGGCGGCCGCCTTGCGTGCTTCATGCTCGACGGGAAGTGCGCCCAGTCGCCTGATGCTGGCAAGACCTGGCTCCCCTTCGCGCCCATGGGCCGCAACTGGGATTACGCGGCCGTCGATTGGCCGGCGACTGCCGGCGAGCCTGCCGCGAACATCCTCGCCGCCCACCACGAGAGCGGCGGCAAGGTCTACCTGAGCGTCGATAGCGGCAAGACGTGGAAGCACGTTTTCACCGACCCGGAGTTCGAAAAAACCGGCGGCCTCGGCGTCTTCGACGATAAAACGCTCGTCCACGCCTGCAAAGGGAAAGGCATTCAGCGATCAACCGATCGTGGGGAGTCTTGGCAAAAGGTGTCGGAAATGGAGCCGGCCGGCCGCGTGGTGCGCGTGTCGAAGGGGGTCGCCTACTGGCTCGATAGAGGTGGCATTCTGACAAGCCACGACAAGGGCGCAACGTGGTCCCGCCAGGGGGCGGCCGTTGACGCGACCGTCGGCCCTTACTTCGACCCGAAGGACGCGAAGCACATCGTGGCCGCCGGCGCGAAGGGCATCTTCGAGACGACCGACGCCGGCGAAACCTGGAACCTCGCCGCCCCCCTGCCGCCGGGCTTCGACCTGACGCGGCCGGGTTGGTTCATCAACATCGCCTGGTGCCCGGAGCAACACACCTTCTTCGCGTCCCGCATGGGGAAGCCGGCGTTTCGATGGGAGCCTGCGAGACCGTAGGCAACGACGGATGGCCAAGCTGCCCCAGGAGCGATACCTGCGAACTGCGCTCCGTCGCTTCCACAGGGACGCAACATTCCTTGTTTGAGCACACGGGCAATGTGCTGGTCGTTGAACTCCGTGCATGCTGATGCTCCCGCTCGGCAAGTGGCTGAAGAAGAATCACGATCAATAACCGAGGGGTGCGTTCAGAACCGGCCGATCGAACGGTCCCCCGTCCGATGAAGGCGCCACGCAAGCCGCTGGCCGGCCCATCCGAGCAGGGCGCCGGCAGGGAGATCGACAGCATAGTGTTGCTTGGTGGCCAGAGCGGAGTAGCCGATGCACAGCACCCACGCGGGGAGGAGGGCCGCCAACCGGCGCCGCAGCACTCCGCTCGTACACTGGATGCCCACGCACGCCGAGTAGGTAGCCAGCGCGATGTGCATGGACGGGAAAGAATTCAGAGGGGTATCGATTGTCGTCTGCAAGCGATACAGGCCGCCCCCGGCGAAGATCGGCGGCCGCGGCCCTTGAACGGGAAACAGAAGGAAGACGCTGAAGCCGACCCCCATCACAATGATAAATCCGGTCGCATATCGTGCGATGTCGCCACGAGCGCGGCCCAGCAACGCGACCATCAGGAGCGGGTAGATCGACTCATAGGCCCAGACCCACCGCGGCGAAAACGCGACCCGGCGATCGATCGCCAACAACGGGAACCGAATCGGACGGAACACGGGATATCGCTCGATGACAACGTAGCCCATGCAATAGACCAGCCCAAGGAACACCGCGACGAGGGCCTTCCGGCCTCGCTCGGCGGCCACCGCCCGGGCCAGGGGCACGAACCGCTTACGTATTTGCCACCTCCGCTTCGAGGAGCAGGCCGCGGTAGAGTTGGTCGAAGGCGTAGGCCCCAAGTTCGAGCCCCTGCTGGATCCAAAGTCGTTCCGCCAACTCGTCAAATCGCGGCTCGACTATCGCGAACATATCGTCGGCGTGGCGGACATCGAGTTCAGCGTGCAGGGCATAGTGGGTCAGGTCCTGGGCCTTCACCCAGCCGCGATCGACGACTGCCCGGCCGATCATCGCCGACAGGGTGGCGAAGGACTTTTCGATGATCCCGAGGCAGCAGACGCCGACCGACAGTTCGTCGGCCAAGCACGCGGCCATCAGGATTGAATTGAACGCGTGGACCGCCGGCCGCATGGCCGATCCGTTAGGGCTTGGGTGCCGGGCGCCGATGCTGGTGAGGAACTGGCGAAACGTGTTCTGGTGGAATTGCAGCTCCCGAAAATCCCCGTGCTCCTCGACGACGTTTTGCAGGAGGCCGACTCGCATCGACGGGTCCGGGAGCCGAGACATGAGCGCGGCGATCGGCCGCGGGAAATATCGCACTGCGTAGAAGAACTGTTCCTGGGACTCTCGAAATTGCGGCAACGACAAGGAGCCGCTCGACAAGCCCAGAAAGTAGGAGTTCCGGAACAGCCCGATGCGGTCGAGGACGGCATCGGACAGGGCGCTGATATTTGGGGCGCAGGTCACGGCTAAATCTCCGAGGTATTGATGTTCCAGGCCGCATCGGTCGGCAATCCGACGCCGTAGACCGTCGCCGGCGCGACGACTTTCTCCACCGGGCCGAGGGCGCATTCGATCTGGGGCAAGTGGTGCTCCGGAATGGAGACGAACAATGCCGGAAAACCGAGCCGCGCCGCGCGGCAGCGTGCTGAACGGAGCAGTCGGGCGGCGGCGTCGGGGCATTCCCAGGCGAAGCAGGCGAGGTGTGCGCTGCTCATCTCCGTTCCGTCGCTGTCGATCAATCGCTTTGCCCTGGCGGTGTCTTCCAGGCGGCCGCACGCGCGGCCGCCCGGGTCAACGAGCCACGCCGGCGTCATCACTGATCGGTCGCCCGGGCGACCGTCGGCGGCGTATGGCCCGCCGATGATCCGGCGGTAAAGAGCCGATCCGTCGGCCTCGGCCGTGAGTGCGGGGGCTGCATTGGGTTCGGTTCCGGTTGCGAAGCGGAGCACGGAAACCCTGCCGATCCGAGCGAACGCGGGGAGCCCGAGGCGGCCGGTGTAGGCAGCCGGAGAAACACGCGTTCCTTCCATCACGACGCCGAACGCGCAGTCAACTTGTGGCCTCGCCCAGCCCAACGCGGCTTCGGCGAGCCGGAGATAGACGAACGGACTGCTTCTGTCCGGGTCGCGCTTCAGGTCGCCGATATATGCCGCCCTGCGAACGTGACCACCAGGGAAAGAGACCGACCGGATTACGACCGCCAGCGTGGCGACGACGCGGGATTGCCGCTCCACCACGAAACAGCGTGTATCGCCCATCGACCGGAAGAATCGGGGGTAGTCATCCCCATGGCTGATGCGAAACGATCTGCCCGACCCCAGCGGATAGCTGAACTGCGCCTCAAACGCTGTCAGCGCCGCGGCCAGCGAGGGCGGAGGCGCTTCATGCAGGGCGTGGATGATCATCGCTTCCGTCCAAGGTGCAGCGAGCGATAGAAGAAGCTGCGGTCGCGGGCATGGAGCCGATCGGCCTCGTCGGCCAGCCAGTCCAGGCCATCCGCCAGGCCCGCAATCGCCAAAGATGAGTTAAGTTGCCGAATCAGGATCAGGCCCCCCGGCCGCAGCGCCTGGCAGGCGAGCGCGAGTGTCTGCCGTGCCCGGTCAGCTGACAACCAATCGAGGATGTTCGACAGGTGAATGAAATCGAACTTCTTCGAGAACACGTGGATCGCGTTATCGAAGGTATCGATCGTCCAAGAGACTTCCGGCATCTGCGTCGCGCGCCGGCCCCCAGCCAAGGATATTCAACGCCTTCCGGGAAACGGCCCAGGAGCAGTTGCCACAAGTACGGGTTGGCCGTTGTCGGCATCGTGGCGATCGCACGTCGGGTCTGGGCGGCAAAGTGCCGTGGAAAGGGGAGCACGCTATTCTGAGTCGCATCGGCCCCGAATAGTCGAACCAGGTTGGCAAGTGCCATGGTGTCGTCGAACGCGGCGTCTATCCCGCGGCCGAGCGGCGTGTCCGGTGCGACTAGCGCAGCCCGTGCGGCCGCATTGGTCATCGTCAGGACTTCCCGCAGTTCATCCGAGAAGCCCGACATCATCGATCGCAGCCTGGCGAACAGCAGCTCGTACCGTCCGGCGTAATCCGGCCCATACTCCGCGACGCTGTCAGGCGGCCCGAGCGCTTCCGGCGGCAGCCCCAGCGCGGCGAGGTGGGCTTTCAGGGAGTCGCGCCGATTCGCTATCGGGGTATGGCCGAGCAGCTTCATCCTGTCGGCCGGCGGCGCGTGTTGGAGCAGGCGCAGCTTCAGCCGCGTCAACGCGATCTGGGCCGGGTTCGCATCGATCAGATGGAGCGTGGCTAGTTTTCCTGAAGCGGCAAGAAAGGATGCCGTGCATCCGCCGGACGCGATCATCGCGCAATGGGAATGTTTGGCACCGACGCGCTCCAAGACGGCGAGGTCGAGCAGCGGGTCCTCGCGGACTTGGGCAAACGCGATAGGAAGGGCCGAGGCCTGATCGACCCACGTTGCAAGCGAACTCTCGCGGCTCATCGCCCATGCCTCCCCAACGGGCTGCGTTGAAAACTGCCGACGACGAAGCTCCGCACAAACGAGAAGTAGGAGGGGATATAGGGCGCCCCCATCGCCGAAAGCTCAGATTGCAAAGCCTGATGCAGCCGCGGCAGATTATACCACGGCACGCCGGGGTAGAGATGGTGCTCCAGGTGGTAGTTCTCGTTGCACATGAAGAACGCGATGACGCGGTGGGTGAGGATCGAGCGCGTCCCCAAGATCGTGTCGGAGTGGTGCTCCAGCAGCGTGTGCTGGCTCATACCGCGAATGTTGACTAGCGTGTTGATAATCAGCATGGGGACCAGCCACGCGTGAATCAGCAGCGCCCGTGGAAGGGGCGACAGGACGGCCGCCCTGACCATGGCGACCACGCAGACGACCTCAAACACGACCCAGAAGCGTTCCCACTTTTGCCCCTGCCGAAAGCCGAGGATCGGGATCGCGACGATGTACGCCGGATACCCAAGGAGCAGGCGCCCCCAATTCATCGCAAAGACCATCCACGTCCAGCGGGTGTAGTTCCCATAGTGATCCGGGTCGCCGGGCTGACCAAGGTGATCGTGGTGCTTCAGATGAAGCACACGATAAGCCGAGAAGTTCTGCAGGACCGGCCACGCGCACGCCGCGCCCAGCGAGTCGTTTAGCCATGGTCGCTTCGACAGCACTCCATGCACCGCTTCATGCGTGAACAAGCTCACCCCATGCAAGGCGGCGGCAGCCAGGAGGTAGAAAGGCGCACACAACAGGTAACGGGCCGCCGTCGGCTGGACCCAAGAAGCGGACAGCGTCCACGCGATCCCACCCGCCGCGCAATAAATGAGGATAAAAGCCCCCAGCCGAAATAGCGGCGTTTGCCGCGGACGATGCAGTTCGCGCAACCGGTCGGGCTGGAGCTGGGGACGATTCATCATGCCTCGTTGTGCGCCGCGATACGGTGTTGTGCTGATATTGTAACCTCGCCCCCGCCCTGTCACACTGAACTCGGGGGGCTAGCGGACTTGGGATCCCTCCGGCCCGCGGTGGGAGGCGTGAAGGGGCTTTGCCGCGGGGTTCGGCTTCAGGGTCGAGCGGAGCTACGATGGGCGGCTGCGCCCAACAATGAACCAGCTACCGCTTCAGATTATCGACTATCTCGGCCGCGGCGCGATCGTGACGGGGACACAGTTGCTCCTCGTCCTAGGCCCGGCGATGGGCCTGGCGTTGGTGCTGCACCACCTGTCCGGGTTTGTGCGCGCCCGGGTGGCCGCCGTTGTCGGGCTGGACATCTACACCTACCTGACCGCGCCGGGGGTTGCCGTCCACGAACTGGGCCACGCGTTCTTCTGCATTGTGTTCGGCCACCGGATCATCAGCATGCGGCTGTTCGACCCGAACGGGGCCGGGAGGCTCGGGTACGTTCGGCACGCGTATGACCTCCGCAGCCCTTACCAGCGGGTCGGCAACTTTTTCATTGGTACTGGCCCGATCTGGCTTGGTTCCGCGTTGATCTTCCTGCTGTCGCACTGCCTTCTCCGCCCCGGCCCGACCCAACCGGCGGCCGCCGCGCCGTGGTTCGGCGCCGCCGGGGTCGTCAACGACGTCTTTCGATCGGCGTGGGAGCTTCTACGCGGGCTCTTGGGGCCGTCCGTCGCGGGCGGGTGGCGGTTTTGGCTCTTCGCTTACTTCTCGTTCTGCATCGCCAGCCACATCACGTTAAGCCCGTCCGACGTGCGCGGGGCCGCGGGCGGCTTTGCCTGGCTGGTCGGCGTGCTGCTCGTGTTCAACTGGCTGACCCTGTGGCTCGGCGGCGCCGGATCCAGCGGGCGCACGACAGAATCGATCGTTCGCCTCGGCGTTCCCGCCTATGGCGCCCTGCTCTTCGCCGCCTTCCTCAACGCCGCGATCGCGCTGCTGGCGCTCCTTCTCTCCACCGCGGCCCGGTCCATCCGCTGAAGCGTCGAACATCGGGGAAGCCGCCAACGAGCCGCGCGCGTCAGGAAGCGGTCTGGGACTGCTCCGATCCGGGCCGCGCCGACGCGGACGCTCTCGCGCGGGCGATGCCAGACCGCTTCCTCACGGGCGCGGCTCGTTGGGCGTCGTTCTCCCAAGAGTTGGGTTTCCGGCCGTCTGGTGATGGAGGTCGGCGCACCTTGGCGCGCAGTTCGACTGCGGCTAGGCCTCGCGCCCGGCCCTGACCGCTCCGTCGCGGCCGCGGCTCGCCGCTACCCTTCTCAAACGCTCAAACATGGCCGCACTTCCCCGCGACTTCGTTTGCGTCATTGCTACAGACGCCGCCTACCGCTAGCCTCACTCAACCAACCGTCCCGCGCTGCATACCCTGGATGTGCCATGTTCATTCGCATCGGTTTCGACTTGCTGTTTGATTTACCTGCGCCAACGCCGATGCACCTGCTGCTCAACGTGCATCCGTCGCGATTTGGGTCGTTACGCGGGCCCGAGGAGCTATCGGTCGAGCCGTACGTGCCAATGACGTACTATGTCGATTCCTTCGGGAACAACTGCGGCCGCATCCTTGCGATGGCCGGGCCGCTTCGGCTGCGAAACAACGCGATCGTCTACGACGACGGCCAGCTCGACGCCGTCGATCGGTCGGCCCGACAGCACCCAATTGACGAGCTCCCCTCCGAGGCGCTCCAATTTCTGCTCCCCAGCCGGTATTGCGAGGTGGACCTCCTGAAAGACGTCGCGTGGGAGCTCTTTTCCGGGTCAGGCGACGGCTACGATCGGGTGAACGCGATCTGCGACTGGGTGCATGGGAACGTGACGTTCGGCTACGGGTTTGCCAGCCCCACGAAATCCGCCGCCGACGTCTACCGGGAGCGCAAAGGCGTCTGCCGCGACTTTACGCATCTGGCGGTCACCTTTTGCCGGTGCATGAACATCCCGGCGCGATACGTCACAGGCTACCTGGGCGAGATCGGCGTGCCCCCGGCGCCGCCCGGCGACTTCAGCGCCTGGTTCGAGGTTTACCTGGGCGGCCGATGGTGGACACGCGACGCCCGCCACAACGTGCGCCGAATCGGCCGCATCCTCATGGCCCGTGGCCGCGACGCGGTCGATGTCGCACTCACCACCGCCTTCGGCGCCGCCGACCTTCGCCAGTTCACCGTCTGGACGGATGAGGTAAGCGGCTTCTGATTGCCCCCCGTCCAAGCGGCGGCCCATTCCCGCCGAGCCCCTGGCCCGGACTCGGGCCAAATCGGTATGATCCTCAGGCGGGGCCAGTGCGCGGAACCAAGGGACTCTTCATGAATCGCAGACTGCTCGTTGCGGCGTTGATCGTCGAGCTGGGCCTTGTCGCCATCCCGCAAGCTCGGGCATCCGAGAAGAACCTGCCCCGAAGCACGCCCGAGGCGCAGGGGATCTCGTCGCAGGCCATCCGCGACTATGTCGAGGCGGCCGATCGAACCGTCAACACCGAGCACAGTTTCATGATCGTGCGTCACGGGCACGTGATCGCCGAAGGATGGTGGAAGCCCGAGGCGGCCGATAAGCCGCACGTGCTCTGGTCGCTGAGCAAGAGCTTCAACTCGACAGCCGTCGGGCTGGCAATCGCGGATGGGAAGCTCAACCTCGATGACCCCGTCCTGAAGTTCTTCCCAGCCGACGCGCCGGCCGAGCCGTCGGACAATCTGAAGGCGATGACCGTGCGCGACCTGCTCACGATGACCTGCGGCCACGACACCGAGCCCAAGTCGGTGACGGGCGCGCCGTCGGTAAAGCAGTTCCTGGCCCATCCCGTCCCGCACAAGCCCGGGACGCACTTTCAGTACAACACGATGGGGAGCTATACCCTCTCCGCGATCGTCACCAAAGTTACCGGCCAGACAGAGCTCGAGTACCTGAAGCCGCGATTGTTCGAGCCCCTGGGGATCGAGAACCCCAAATGGGACGCCAGCCCCGAAGGCAACTCACTGGGCGGCTACGGGCTGTGGCTCCGCACCGAGGACATCGCCAAGTTCGGCCAGCTCTACCTGCGGAAGGGCAAGTGGGAGGGGAAGCAACTGATCCCGGAGCAGTGGGTCGCCGAGGCGACGAAGAAGCAGGTGCCCAACGATCAGGAATCCCATTCGAAAATCGGCGTGGATTGGCTCCAGGGGTACGGCTTCCAGTTCTGGCGCTGCACGCACAATGCCTTTCGCGGCGACGGCCGCGGCGGCCAGTTGTGCGTGGTGATCCCGGACAAGGACGTGGTCGTCGCGATCACCGCCGACACAGCGAACTTCCAGGGCGAGATGAACGCGATCTGGGATAAGCTCTTCCCCGCCTTCAAAGATGAGCCGCTACCCGATGACGCGGCCGGTCAAAAGCAACTGGCTGAAGTCGTTGCCAAGCTCGAAGCGCACCCTGAAAAGCCGGCGAAGTAACCGTGCCCCACTCTGGGGCGTATCATCGGCATGCAAATCGGAATCGATAGCTTCATCGCCAACCCGGCCGACCCCGCCACCGGGCGAGTCATTTCCCCGGCCGAACGAATCGCCAATCTGCTGGCCGAGATCGAACTGGCCGACCGGGTCGGGCTCGACATGTTTGGGCTGGGGGAGCACCACCGGGCCGACTTCCTTGACTCAGCGCCGGCGGTCATCCTTGCCGCGGCCGCGGCGCGCACACGCCGGATTCGGCTCACCAGCGCCGTCACCGTCCTGAGTGCGGCCGATCCAGTCCGGGTCTTTCAGGAGTTTGCCACGCTCGACCTCATTTCGGGCGGGCGAGCGGAGATGATCGTCGGCCGCGGTTCGTTCATCGAGGCGTTCCCGCTTTTCGGGCTGCAACTTGATGACTATGAATCGCTTTTCACCGAGAAGCTCGATCTGCTGCAACTGCTTCTGAAGCAGACCCACGTCCGATGGAGCGGGCGGCATCGGGCCCCGCTGACGGGGCAGGGCGTCTACCCGCGGCCGCTGCAAGACCCCCTGCCGGTATGGCTCGGCGTTGGGGGGACGCCCGCATCGTTCGTCCGGGCCGGGCGATTGGGGATGCCGCTCATGGTGGCGATCATCGGCGGGGAACCGCATCGGTTCCGGCCGCTGGTGGATCTCTACCGCGAAGCCGGGGCGAAGGCGGGCCACCCGGCAGACCAGTTGAAGGTCGGCGTCCATGCGCTCGGCTATGTGGCCGAGACGGACGAACAAGCGGCGGCCGATTTCTTCCCGGGGTACGCGAAGGCCTTCACCGAGATCGGCCGCGAACGCGGCTGGCCTCCCGTCACGCGTGCCCACTTCGATGCCTTGCGCGGGCCGACAGGCGCACTCGTCGTCGGCGACGCCGACGCGGCGGCCGCGAAGATCCTCCGAATCAGCGAGTCCTTAGGCGGTGTCTCGCGACTGAGCTTTCAGATGAGCGTCGCCGCACTTCCGCACGAGAAGATGCTCCGCTCGATCGAGCTGATTGGGAGCGCGGTTGCGCCGGCCGTGAGAGGCCGTTCCACATGACCGTCACGTCGCGCGGCTTCCGCTACGCCAGGGCTTCCTTGCAGTACGCGACGCACTTGGCCACTTCGGCGACCGACGTCGATCCGGCGGGGATTTTGTATTCCAGCTCGATGTCGCCGTAGATCGGCCACTTCTCTTTTTTCAGCAGTTGGAGCACTTCCTTGATCGGCGTCTGTCCCTGGCCCCAGGCGAGGTTCTTGCCGTCGGGGGTTCGGTCTTTGAGGTGGAGGCTGATGATCCGGTCGTGATATTTCTCGATCACCGGGATCGGGCTCTTCCCTTTCGTGCCGGCGACGTAGTGGCCGATGTCGAAGTTGAAGGCGATATATGGCCCACAGTCGAGCAGCGGGTCGATCCCATCGATCGTCGGGACGTTGTTGGTGTGATTGTGGAACGCGACGTAAATCTTGTGCTTTTCGGCGAACGGGGCGAGCTTTTTGGCGAGGGTGTCGCTCCGCTCGGTCGTAATCGCCTTGCAGCCCAGTGCCTTGGCTAGCTCAAAGTTGAAGTTGATGTCCCCGTCGGAGGGTCCGAACGGGCACTTGTGAATGTGGATGTTGACGCCGGCGTCGTTGTACATCTTGCGCAGCTCAGCCGCCTTGGCGAGCAGGCCGTCGCGGAGCTTGGCCAGTTCCTCCTCGGTCGGCTTGGGGCCGAGCAGTTCCCCCTTCTTGACCGCCGGCGGCAGCACGCCGAAGGCGCGGATCGGGCCGTCTTTCAGCTCCACCTCGCTCAAGCCGTCCTCAAGTAGGGCCTTGAGGGTTTGCTCGGCGGTGTCGATGCCGCCGCCTCGGTAGCTGTAGGTGTTGATCCCGATGGAGACGCCGCCGAAGACCGAGTTACGCTTGCCGCCCGTCGCCGCCGGCGCATCATCGGCCGCCAGAAGGCCCCGCCCCATCATCAACGCCGCCCCCGCGGCCGCCCCGCGGGCAAGAAGCCGGCGTCGAGAGAGAAGGTTCTGCATGTGATCGTTATTCCGCGAGATCATGTTGATGCCTCCGGTGGACCTCAAGCCCGCGGCCGCCTCGCGGCCGACTCGGATTTCCGTGCTCCCGGTTCGACCGAGGCAGTCACCACAACTCGCGTGTAATGTCGCCCGAACCGTCGAACGGCATGCTACCACCATCAACTCCCGAGCGGCAGACTCCCACTCCAGGAACCCCGCCTTCGGTGCGGCCGATTCCACCGGGCGGCGCCAAGACGCAGTCTGCCCCGCCCCGACCCGCGGCGGGAAAAAGAAGGCGTGGGCGGCCGAGATTTGAGGCTTTCCCCTTTTCCGGGCCAGAATAGGGGCATGACCAAGATTAACCCGCAGCCGGACGGCCGCCTTCGACGAATGCGCCCGTGGCGGCCGAGGTCGGCTTCTCCACCTCGCGCTCGAACGCTTCGCGAATCGCGATGAGGGTTTCCCGCGGGTCGCGCCCGTACTCCGCCTCGTGCGCGTTGGCGATGTGCCGGGCGATGTCCGCCATGAGGATGCCCCACGCGTCCCGCTCGTCGATGCCGCGCTCGGGCTGCTCCCAGAAGCCGACATTGAGGGCGATATGCAGATACCCCTCGGCAATCCAGGCGCGGACCATCTCGACGGCGCGGGGGTCGCGTTTCGCCGGCGCGGGAATGGGAAGTGACTTTGCCATGTGCGGGATAACATAACGCCGCTGCGCTAGCCGGCAACATCATCCAGGTACGTCTCCATCATCTTGCCAAGTCGCGTGGCACGATACCGTCCATCGAGCAGTCCCACCGTCTCTGCCTCTGCCCGGCTGACGTGGCGGAACGTGAACGTATCCGGGTGTGCCGCGGATCCGAACGGGCCGACATCCAGCCCGAGCTTCACGTTGCTCGGTTCGTTGCGGTAGTAGGTCTCCGGCTCGGCCGGGAAGAGCTTCAACAGCTCCGGCGCACTGCCGATCACCGGCCATCGCCCCGTCTCGATGGGCTCGCGGTGCGTGTAGACGGGCGGTTCGACGACCCGCGGGGGCTCGGAAAAATGCGGGGGCTTCAGCGGATGCCGCCCGTGCAGAATGCCCAGCCCCCACCCGACTTTATTGCTGACGATGAAGACGGCCCAGTGATACCCACCCTTGGCCGATGGGATCGCGATGATATCACCCGGGGTCAGGCTCTTAACCGACGAACGGGGCCGGCGGAGCTTTGGCTTCAGCTCCAACACGTCGCCGGGCCGAGCGTCCCGCATGAAGTCCGCGTCGCACGATCGGAATCCCCAAGCCAGCAGTTCGCACACTTCTTCGAGAGAGGGTTTCGCGCCCAATTCCGCTTCGACCGCGCGAGCGAGGCGCACGACGGCCTCGGTCGCGAGTGCGAAGCAGTTATCATTCAGGTCGCCGATCACCTTGGGCATGGGTACTTTCCATCCGTGAAATACTTCGCGCCGTTGGGCTCTCCGTGTTGATCACCGGCTGGGCTGAGGCCGGAACAATCCACATCATATCCGAGGACCGACATGCCGCCGGTCACTTTCCCATGCGGGGCGCTGCCGAAGGGAGGGAAGCAAACCTTGAGGGTTGGGACCGCTAAGGGAAGCCAACCAGCTCTTAACCCGAAGACGTGCGTCTCTGATCGGAGGAGAGACTTTCGAGCTAAAATGAGCCGAGACCGGCGCCGGCGGTGATCACAGCGAGGTCTCTCCCGCGCCGCTTCGAAAAGAAGGAGAGACAAGCCGCTGGGGTAAACCCTTGCGGGCGCTCGCGAAACAAACGAAAACGCCGAGGCTTGTGGCCTCGGCGTTTCATCTTAACCAGCGGGTCGCGATTCTCGCGACCGTCATTCAAGTAGCGGGGGCACGCTGTTACCCCGTGCACACGGGCCTTGAGGCCCTCGTGGGGCCGCTCTTTAGACGAACTTGGTCGAGAGCATGTGCTTAGGCTAAACACCAGATATGGAGAGATTTCGATTGCCTGACACCAGATGTGGTGCTATGGTGCTTTAGGACGTGGGGTGTCCCACGGCCATTTACAACATCGCCATCCGGCACAGTTGGAGATCGAAATGTCCACCGGTAAGAAACCTGCTAGTGACGCGGGCAAGCAACTATCCGACAAGAAGGCCACCCAGAAGGAGAAAGAGGTCGCAGCTTCGGATCTGGCACAACGTAAGGGGCATCCGAAAGGCAAATGACGTGGACACGAGCCTTCAGCGAAAAACCCGGCCAACCAGCCGGGTTTTTCCGTTTCTGGACCTTGCCACCTCGGCGATTGACTCCGCCTGGCATGCGTCAGCATGCCACAGCAGCCGGAGGCTGCGACCTGACCTGACGTGCTCACCCCACCTCCGCTTTAACCGCCTGCAGGTATCGCCACGCCGTCACCTTTGAGACCCGCATCTTCTCACCGAGCATCACACACGTCAGACGACCCTTGGCCTCCGCCAGATGAACCCTCGCCTCCGCCAACCGGGCCAAGAACCGCTCATTAGTCGATACCCGCCTTTGACGCTGCCTGACGACCTTCACCCGGATCTTCCCAGACAGGATCTTGCTGGCCGTCGAATTCGAGATCCCCATCAGCTTCCCGATCTTCACCTGCGAGAAACCGGCAGCCGACAGATCACGAACCCGCTGATAATCATCCTCCGTCAAGAAGTCGTGTGCAGGCCGGTACGGGTGCTGCCCGTTATCAAAGGATCGTTGTACATTGGTGCTCTGGTCAACCCATTCGAGATTGGTAATCGCCTCACTAGTCTTGATTCCATCCACGTGATCCACCTGCGGTTTGTTATCTGGGTTAGGGATGAACGCTCTCGCGATCAGGGGTGCAGTCCAGCGACTAATATGAGACTTCGATTGCACTATTTCATCGGGAACCAAACTCACGAATACACGCCCCGATCGACAATGCTCCTGTTTCTTCTTGATTCTCCCCGTCCTGCGGTTCCGGAATCGCCCCATCAATGAGACCTCATATCGGGAGAAACCCGGACACGGCAGCCAGTTCTCTGTGCCCTCTTCCATAACGTATTTTTGATCAAACCCCTTCAAGGAGTAGCTATTGGGTCAAAATTACAGAGTGGGAATCAACCCACCGGCATTTGCAGTGCCGTGAACAAGGTCTACCAACGGAGCGATCAATGCCAGCGTTAACACGTACCCAAGACGAATCACATTCTGTCTCCGTTGAGAACCTCTCCGCTGCAAACGGAGAGGTTTCTTTTTATCCCCGACATCAACCAGTCTGGTCCCGTCGCAAGGAGATCGCCTACGGCACCCAAGCCAGAGTGAACCCGACCCGGACGATGTTCAGGCGCATGGCAATCGTCGCACAGAAGCTTGGTCCGGCGTCCGCCTATTACTTCTGGCTCGTCGAGAGAATTGGAAGCAGTGACCGGACAAGGTTCAAGATCGCCGAAGCGGCAGAAGAAATGGGTGTGAATCGACGGGCCATCGAGAGGTATAACATACTACTCACAACCCTCGGTTTCGTATCGATCACAGCACGCAGTCTGAAGGGCAAGCAGACTTACAACGAGTATATCTTAAACCCGATCAACGACCTCATCCAAGATACCGGTCACGCTACGACAAAGGTGTCGCAACGTCGCTACGACAAAGATGTCGTAGCAAAGCGGGCCATAAATAAGACACGGGACGAACAAGTCGTCTCGTCGTCTCCTTCGCACCCTTTGGCTGCGAAGCAGGCGGAAGCGGGCCGGGGCTTCGCCTCCGCCTCCGCTGGCTATGCCACCAAGGGTGAGATCGATGAGCACAGAGAACAGGTACAGCACTTCCTGCTACAGAACGAGAAACTCATACTCACCCTTGGCTTTAAACCACAGAACATTACATCCCTGATGAAAGACGTACACAGGTATACGGATGGAGATCAGGATCGATGGAATCACTTCCTCAACCTCTGGCCTGCTCTGATTGAAAAGATACGTTCATCCGAATTCATCTCGAAACGGAACAGGACTCTTGGCTTCGGGTGGCTGTTCTGCTTGAACAAACAGAACACGACGGAATACAACCTTGAGATTTTCTTTTACACTAAGCGGTACTCACCTCTGGATGCACCAGATACATTCTTCCATGCAAATGATCTTGTACGTGTCCGGGATAAGCAGTATCCAGCAATCGTACTGGGTTTCGTTCCCGGTTCCCTGACCCGATATCGGGTTGTTGCATCGCATCTGACGGAAGACGAGGCCGAGAGGAACGAGTACACGGCTTCTTGGGACGAACTTTCGGCTTCGCCGCCCCTGTCACTGTCACCCGTTCCATCCGATGCCATCGTCTTGGCCACGGGAGGCCCTTCCGAGCCTCGTGCCGCTTCCGGACCTACCGAAGCCGCTCCAAGCGACGAAGACATCCGGAAGGCACAGGAAGAGGCCGAGGACGAGGCACGGCTTAAAGCTCTGTTGGCAGATGATGAGTGAACACCGTAACGGAGATAATTATGAAGCGATCAGTCACTGTCCCCAACGTCAAGAGAGACAAAGCCCTCTGCGTCATGCTCGTGCAGGGCGTCTTCAGAGAGCAGGCAGCCCTCGACACAATCGAACGCGAGATCAAGAGGCTCCAAGCCGAACAGAAAAAGATCCAATTGAAGTTGTCCGTCTTCAGGTCCGTAATCAAGACGTTCAGCACGATAATAGACCGCTGCGAGGGTAGAAGTAGTAAATAATGGATGCGCACCCCAGATGAAGCTGACATCAGTTTCTCACCCAACGGCTACGTCAGGCGTCTAGTCCCGCCCTGGTCAACGGAGACGCACGAGACGCTCAACCCGGACGATCTGTTTAGGACGAGCGGCGAGGCCCTCCAAAAGACCAACCAGCTCAAGAGAGACGTGTCCGCGTTCATCCCGCAGATCCTCGCCCGTGAGCCCACACCAGAGTTAGCCGCGTTCGGGCATGAAGTGCGACAGGCGCTCCAAGAGGTAGACCATTTGCTGCAATATCTGACGACGGCAAGGGGGAAATACGTACTCCTGGAGTGCTGCTGGCGATGTGATGGGGATGAAGTGCAGTGCAGGGGTGTGACACCCGCCTCCCGGAACCTGTCGCTCCCGATTGAAGACTCCAGCAAGGAAGAATTGCAGTTCTGATTGGAGTTCTCATGCCTGCCCACCCCTGCCCTCACCCGACCTGTGACAATTACGTGGGCACCAAGGGGAATTACTGCACCGAGCACTCGCGTCTACCCAAGGTCGCAATGACCAAGCAGGCAGCGAAGAAATTCTACGACTCCGTGGGATGGAAGAGGGCAAGGCGGCTCAAGCTATCTGTCACTCCCTGGTGCGAGCGATGCCTCAAGGTATTCGCCGTTCAGGTCCACCACAAGATCCCGCTCCGCGATTGTTCCATTTCGGAGCGTCTCGCCCAAGCAAACCTTCGGGCACTCTGCATTCCATGTCACAACGAAGAGGATCATCGTACGGGATAGTTGAGCTAAATATATAAATGATGCTCGAACTCGTCGAAAATGATTTGTACTACTTCGACGAAGAGGCCGCGGATAGGCCCTGTCGGTTCATCGAGAAGTATCTCAAGCACTTTGAGGGGAAGTTCGCCGATCAACCCTTCTTGCTCCACCCCATCCAACGCAAGATGATCCGTGACGTGCACGGCTGGAAGTGCCGGGATACGGGATATCGACGGTTCACCGACTGGCATTTTGAGGCCGGGATTGGGGCGGGGAAATCTCCTTTAATGGCTGCTCTCGGTCTTTACCATCTCTGTGCGGACGGGGAGCAAGGCGGGCAGATCTATTGCCTCGCTAGCACCTTCTCCCAGGCCAAGGTCGTATTCGACACGGCCAAGCGATTCATCGAAGCATCTCGCGAACTGTCAAAGATCCTGCAAATCACGCAATACGAGATTAGGCACCCCAAGTCCAAGAGCTTCTGGAAGATCGTGAGTGGTAAAGGCCCAAAGGCTGGTCTCCGACCGTCAATGGTCTTGATGGACGAGGTACAGGAGGCCCCCTCCCGTGAGGTCTACGACTCGCTCCAGGGTCGAATGTCCAAGCGGCGACAGCCCCTATTCATCGGGGCCTTGAACGCCGGCAAGTCGCAGGTCTCCCTCGCATGGCAACTCCACCAGAAGGCAGAACTGGCGGCATCGGGCAAGGGCGACCCCAACCTCTACCCCGTGATCTGGGCAGCCCCGGAGGGTGCCCAACTGAACGACCCCGCAGCTTGGAGGGCGGCCAACCAGTTACTCGGGGTGACGATCGCGGAGAGCAAGATCCGGGATGAACTGGCCAAGTGCTCGGACGCGGCAGAGGAGGCGGAGTTCGCCCGCAAGTATCTGTCGCGATGGCCCAAGTCCAACGGGACGCGATGGCTGGAAATGAATCTGTGGGACGCGGCCCAGAGGGAATTCAACCCGAAGACCTTCAATCCCAAGGATACAGCGATTTACCAGGGCATTGACCTCGCCCTCGGGAATGATCTCTGTGCGGCAGTGACGTGTTGGGTGACCCCGGAGCGGATGTACGTCGATTCGCACTTCTGGATGACGCGTGAGAATGCGGAGCGGTACGAGGCGAAGAAGAGCATCCCGTATAGCGATTGGGCAAAGGGTGGGTACATCACGATCGTGGATTCCCCAACCATCGGGGCGGTGGAGAAGAAGGCGATTGCGGATCACCTGACCTCGCGGGCCACCGGGTTCAAATTGAAGGCTGTCTGCTATGACGCCTTCGCCGCTGATGATTGCATTGCCCACCTGGAGGCCCTCTCCATCCCCTGCGTCCCGATCCGCCAAGGCTATTCCCTCTCCCCCGGCTGCTTTGAATTGGAGCGGAGGCTGAAGGAGGGTGGGATCACGATTGCCCCCTCTCCGGTCCTTCGGTTCTGTGCCGAGAATACGGAGGTCAAGGGTGACGAGCGGGGGAATATATGGCCCATCAAACCTAATGCTGGTGGTCGCTACGCGGGACGCAGGCACCTGAAGATCGACGGGATTTCGGCCCTGTGCAGCTTGTTGGTTGAAGCCCGTAAGTTCTCGTTCCCGAAGAAGCAGTCAAACGCCAAGGCAGTGTTAATTTAATTGGTCAATCAATGAACCCAGCAAGTTACATTATCGTCAACACGAATCAGCCGGGTCAGATTATCCCGTCGATGCTGGTCAATAGTTACTCGGTCCTGACCCTCCCGGCCTACTACCGGGCCATCAATTTTCTGTCGAACAATCTGGCGAGCTTCCCCCGGTCCGTCCGGCTGAATGAGATGAAGACGACCGTCAGCCACCCCGTACAGAAGATCATCGGCCGCAATCCAAATAACTACCAGAACGCCAACACCTTCTGGAAGACATTATTCTTCCATGCGGCCCACCTCGGAAATGGTTACGCCCTTATAGAGCGGTCGAATGGGTTCGCCCCGGTCGCCCTCCATAACCTCACCCCCGATGACATCGTGCCATTCCGCTATCTGGACGATGAGGGGCAGGTCGGTCAGTTCTACGCCCACAGGGCAGTCAACAAGATATATCCCGGTGCCGACGTCTTGCACCTCTCGGGCCTCTGCTATGACGGGATGAGTGGTGAGAACCCGGTCACGCTCCATGCGGCGACGTTTCAGCGGGCGGGGATGATTGACCAGCACTTCACACGATACTTGCAGAAGGGAACGATCCTCCGGGGTGCGGTGGAAATCCCAGCAGAGGCGAGCGAGGAGCAGGCCGAATCCATCATCAACCTGATCCGTACGCAGCACCAGGGAGCGAATGCCGAACGGGATGTCCTGGTCTTGAGTGGCGGGGCCAAGCTCAATAATCAGACCCTCTCGCCGCAGGAGTCCCAGCTTGTCGAGCAGAACGCAACCATCACGAAGCAGATCAGCCAGATTACGGGGGTTCCTCCCCACTTCCTCTATGACCTGACCGAGGGGAAATACAATAATGTCCCGGAGCAAGCGGGGATTGACGTGGTGCGGTGGACCTTCCGCCCGTGGCTGGACCAGATCCAGGATGAGTTATCCAATAAGCTCCTGTCCGATGGGGAGCTTGACCAGGGCTATTCGGTCTTCCTTGACCCCGAGGCCCTGGAGGCGCGGCGATAGCACGACGGTCACGGCTACGACGATCGCTCAACAGTCTGCCGGGTTGATCTCGAAGAATGAGGGACGCCAGAGGCTCGGCTAGCCGAGACCTCCAGGAGCTGGTCGAGAATGGGTATGTGCAGGGCATGTCCTTCGCCATGGCCCAGGCCCCGGAATACTTCGCGACGATCGAGGGCGGGAAGCGGATTGCTAATGCCAAGTCATTCATTGTCAGTGAGGTGACGGTCACGGCCTGCCCTGCTTTCTCGGAGACGAGCGTCTCGGTCCTGGATGACACGGAAGAGGCCGAGGAGGTCGGGCCGCAGGAGTTGTCCGATGCGAACCGCCTGGAGGCTGTGACGCTGGAGCGTTTGAAGCTGAAGTTTATGAGGGTCTGACAAGAGTCCTCCCTCGCAGCAAAAGTAGTTTATTGGTGAGGTTTTGAGTCCTTATTTGAGATTAAATATGGCTATTGATACTAAGCAACTGCGGGAAGAGGCCGTTAAGCTCCAGAAGGAATGTGAGGACCGTCTCACCCTGAAGCTGAACGAGAAGCGGGAATATAGCGAGGTCGAGAAGACCACGCAGGATACCGCATTCTCCCGCCTGAAGCAGATCAACGAGATCCTGGACGAGCAGAAGCAGCTCGCCTCCTTCGCTTTCAGCGAGGGTAAGGTCGAACTGCCTGTCGCCACCACGGGGAAGAAGGAATTCCAGGAGACCCAGACCGACATCCGGGTCATGGACGGCAGCAAGCTCGATAAGGTCGAGTTTTCCAAGGCCGTCTCCCATTGGGGCCTGACGGGCGAGATGGACCGGAAGTTCGCGACCATCACGACCGCGACCAACAGCGGCATCCTGCTCCCCAAGCAGGTCATCGAACCGATCACCCCCTCGACCGCCAACGCCTACCGTGACGGCCACACGGTCTACGGGCTCGCCCCGTTGAGCACCGCAACCACCGCCCTTATCACCGTCCCGGTCCTGGACGCGACCGCTGGTGGGGTTGTCGCCGAGAATGCGACTACTGACACCCAGAACCCCCCGTCGATGTCCGAATCGATCGCCCTGACGCCCCAGACCTTCGAATCCGGCTCGGCTTGGTTCTCGAACCAGCAGCTCCAGGCCCTCGATTTTGACATCACGCAGAGCGTCCTGCCCCAATTGGCCTACTCGAAGGAATTGGGCCTTGAGAACGCGATCAACGCGGCTATTACCTCTGACTCCAGCATCACCCAGATCGTCAACCTGGACGCCGGGGTCATCACCTACGCGAAGCTCGTTGAACTGAACCGTCGCCTCCCACGCCGGTATGACCGTCTGAAGGTGATCGTCCTGGATTCCACGGCCTATGCCGCTGCCGAGAAGCTCGTCGGTGCGGACGGTCATCCGGTCCTGGCGATCGACCCCCAGAATCAGGAATTGAAGCGGTTCAACGGGACGCCGGTCTTCCGTTCGGACTTCACGGGCCGTTACGGCGACACGGACGGCACGGTAATTGGCGTCCTGTTCAGCCTGCTCGGCTTCCGCCTCCGGGGTTGTGCGGGTGCGACTGTGACCCGGTACACCAACGTCCCGACCTACCCGAACCAGACGGGCTTCAACCTGTTCAGCTACCACGCTGTCGGTTGGGCTCCGTCCGCGATGGCGAAGCTCACGACCTAAGCCCCGATTCTCTGGCCTTGGTGATGTGCGTCAGATGCCCCGCTCTCCAGGCGGGGCATCGGCGTATCTCCCCATCAAACCTAAATTATGAGATGGATCGTCACTACACCACCAGCAACCGTCCCCGTGGATTATACACTGGCAAAGCAGGCTCTCGGGCTACCCAATGACGACGACCAGACCTACATCGAATTTCTTATTGATGCTGCCGTCAATCACGCCCAAGACGCGATGTCCTGCTCCCTCGTCAATCAGAGCATCACGGCGATCTGCTATTCCCAGGATGTATTCCTGACGGCACCGATCAATACAAACGTCAACCCCTTCAACGCACCTATCGCAGCGATCATCGTCTCGTTCGGCTCCAGTGGGCAATACCCGGCAATCAAGCTCACGCGAGGCCCGGTCACCGCCATTACTTCGATTACCGACGCGAGGGGCCAGACCATCCCCGATTACTTCCTGGAGCGGAGCGGTACGACGGATTATGTCCGTCTCACCCGTACCTTCCTCTTCCCTCTAACCATCACCTACACCGCCGGATATGGGGCCAGTGCCACGGACGTCCCGGCGAGCATCCGTCAGGCGATCCTGACCCATGTCGCGACGATGTATGACAACCGAGCGTCAATCTCCGATCAGCAGTTGACCCCGGTCCCACATTCTCTCGGAGATTTCTATCGTCGGAATGCTCGATTCATCGGGATTGCCTAAATGGGATTGCCTAAACGGGAGGTCACATGAACACTGGACAATTCCGAGATGAAGTAATCATTCAGGAACCATACCGCACCGCATCCAATGAGCTTGGCGAACCGCCTCAACCCATATGGCTCACCTTTGCGACTGCCCGAACCCTCATTCAACCCCTCAGCGGCAGGCAATTGGAGGTCGCCCGGTCATTCGAGCATACGGTCAGCCACCGAGTAGTGATCCGGTACATCCCCGGCGTCAGTAAGACCCACCGCCTGTACTCCGGGGGTCGGGCCTTCACCATCAATGCGATCCTGAATGCTGACGAACGGGGAAGCGCCATGTTTGACCAATGTCGCCGGAATGCGGGCTGACACGGAGCGGCAACCGCCGCCTAACACTACAGCGCGACCTTCGCTCAACGGAGGAATGCGGCCGCGGTAAAGCCTTCTGAGAAGGAGGTCAAGGATGACCACGGATGAGATTGCCGGCCTCGCGCCGGCGTTCAGCGAGTACCTGCGTTCGTTTCGCCCCTGTTTCCCTTACACGCCGTCGTTCCGGCACCTGGGCACCTATTGCCGCGGGCTGGTGAGCGATCTGGCTCGAAAAAGCGTCGAGCCGATCGCCTTGGCGGCCGGCTGCGCGGCCCGCACGCTCCAGCAGTTCCTGACGGATTACGTCTGGGACCACGACGGCGTGCTCAACCGCATCCAGCGTCGCATCGTCACCGACCACCTGCCGGCCCCGGGGCAACCCGCGGCCGACGAGCTGGGCGTGGTCGGCCTGATCGACGAGACGTCGGTGGCGAAGAAAGGGGACATGACGCCCGGCGTCCAGCGACAGTATTGCGGCGCCCGGGGCAAGGTGGAGAACTGCATCGTCACCGTCCATCTGGCGGTGAAGCACGGGGCGTTCCCACCACTTGCCTTCCGGGCTGGGGAAATACCATCCGTGCTTCGACTTCTCCGGCGTGTAACGATTCAGGAACTGCCGGAGCCGGGAACTGATCGGGACCGCCCGGTTGCACTTGGTCTTGGGCTGCCACGATTGATGGTTCACGGTTTTGGCCCGCACGCGAATGATCCCGTGGGTGCCGCTCTTGAGATCAATGTCGTCGTGCGTGAGCCAGATCAGTTCTTCCCGACGCAGGCCGGCGAAAATCAACACCGCGACCATGGTCTGAAGCTTCGGTTTTGCGTTAAGGGCGTTGAGCTGCTCTTCGATCTGGGCGAGCGTCAGGAACGAAATCTGCGGCGCCCGCTCCTTGTAGCGCTCAACACTCGCAGCCGGGTTGACCCCGCCGGGCATCCGCACGCCTCCTTCCTTCTGCGCCCAGTTGAACAGCCGAACCAGAATCTCGCGGTACCGGTTGGCGGTCTTGGGGGCCAGCCCCCGGCTGCGGGTGTGACTGCTGATGAAGGCGCTGATCTGCGCTGAGGTGATCGATTCGAAATCTGTCGCCTCAATCACCAGGGGACGAACGCGAAGATCCTGGCACGCATCCGGCTGAAGCGAACGCTTTCGGCACTTCTCGGTCACCCGCCGGCTGGTGATTTTCAGCGCATCGCACATTGGGCCGAAGGCTTCGCGGAGATAGTAGACGTCGGTTTGAGCGCTCTTGGCCGTCTTGATCGTCCGCATGTGCGTGACGTACCGGTCCACGACATCCGCGATCGACGTGCGGCTGGGGAGCGGGGAGGCCACGCCACGCAGCTGCGCGGACTCAAACTGCCGCTGATGCTCGCGGGCAATCTGGAGACTGGACGTCAGCAAGCTGCGCCGACGGACGCGACCGCTCACGCACCACTGCAGGTAATAGATTCCATCACGTTGGATGAGGCTGGCCACGGGCACTCCTGCGAAGACCTTTGGGGTTCATTTCGCAAGTCCCTCTGGCCTACGCCCGTTTGTGTACAGTTTTGTGTACAGTTCGGGGGTTTTTCGCCAAAAAAGAAAGGGACCTGCTTTCGCAAGTCCCTGTCTGATAAGAAGTAGCGGGGGGAGGATTCGAACCTCCGACCTCCGGGTTATGAGCCCGACGAGCTACCAGGCTGCTCTACCCCGCGATTGATAAGGGCAGTTTAGCGGGCGGCGGGCGCAAGTCAAGCGGGGTGGCGCGGTTGGTATCTAAATCGTGGCGGAGGAGGGAGTTTGCGGGTGGATGCGGCCGCGGGATCAGGGCGCGGCGGGTTGATCGGGGTGTGGGGGTGGCGCAGGATTTCAAGCAGTCGGGAGTGCGAGTCGATCCTGCTTGGGCGGGCGACTTGACGAGGCGGGCGGATGGGGGTGGCTTTATCATGGGCCGGGTCATATGCCAATTTACGAATACACTTGTAACGCTTGTCATGGGAAGTTTGAGCAGCTCGCTCGCACGATGAGCAGTGCGGCCGCGGATCAGGGGCCGGTCTGCCCGGCGTGTGGGTCGGGGCAGACGGCTCGGGCGCTGAGCGTGTTTGCCGTCAATTCCGAATCGGGCGGAAGCTCGGGCTCGGACGAGTCGCCGATGTGCGGCCGCTGCGGTGAATGCCGGGGTCCTGCTCGATGTAGGGCGCTCGAAGCGCAAACAGCAAAATCCGAGCACGAGATTTAGATCAAGATGGGGAATAGCGGAAAGGGAGAGCGCGGAAAAGAAGGTGCGCTAACCCGCTGAACCCTTTCTTCGGAGCTACGACTCGCGTTTCCCCATTGGAGTCTATCTGGCTCTTTCATCCATTCCGCCTTCCGCTCCATCTTTCATCTTGGCTTGTTGATCGCTTCGAAGTAGGCCTTCAGGGCGGCTTCGTAGCCGGGCGGGTCGGCGTCGCGGGGGGCGGCGGTGAGGTCGTCGGCGTCGCGCGGGCGGAGGCGGCGCCAGTCTTTGATGGGGGCGTGCGGCGCGGAGGGTGATGAGTGGCCGGCCGCGAGGGTCTGGGACGGGTCGGCGGTGGCGGGAAAGGGACGGTCGAACGGGGTCATTCCGGAGAGGATGGGGCGATACGCTGGGACCGTGGCGAGGCGGCGGGCGGCGGCCGCGTGGATGGCGGCGTCCCAGGCGCGGCCGAGAGCGGCCGAGGCGGCATCCTGGTGGCGGCGGGCCAGGGCCCACTCCGGCGGGCGATAGCTGAGGTCTTCGCTCGCGGCGCGCGCGAACCATTTGGCGGCGACGAGAGGGTCCCGCTCGGAGAGGTCGTTTTGCGCGGTGAGCAAAACACGCTGGGCCGCGTCGAGCGCCTGGCGGATCTCGTTGGCGGCGTCGGCCAACCGGTTGAAGGCGGCCGGGCGGGTGGCGGGGTCGCCGGTCGTCGCGGTGAGCCCCCCCACCGCTTCGATCAGCGCGGCGATCGACGGCCGCAGTCGGTCGGTGACGAGTTGTCGGGAGGCAGTGAGGTCGGGGTCGAACGGGGCGAGCGAGTCGGCCATGCCCGGCGCCAAGGCGATCAGCGGGCGCGTTAGGTCGTCGAGGTGGTGAGCGGCGTCCAGGGCGTCAGCGGTGGCCTGCGCGGCGGCTCGCGCCAAGCTTTCCTGGCGATCTGGCGGAGCCGAATCGGCGGCGCGGTGGGCGTCGTTGGAGCGTTGGATGGCGTCGCGGAGCGTGGCGGCCGCGGCGAGAAGGTCGGCCAACTGCCGGGGCGCGGTGAGCAACTGACGCTGGCAGGCGAGGACGGTCGATTGCGCACGGTCGCGCCACGAGGCGTCGTCGGGGGTGACGCTTGCGGGCGGATTCGATCCCGCCGGTGACGCGGCCGCGTGGGCGATGCGATCGGCGATCTCGCGTTGATCAGCGGCGACCGCGGCGGGGTCCGCGTCCGCCGTCAACGCGGCGGTGCGGCGAGAGAGGTCCTTCTGGCCCTCAGCAGCGGCGTCGAGCGCTTCGGCGGTGGCCATGGCGCGACGGACGCCGCGGAGGTTCTGATCGACCTGCTCCGCAATGGCGGCAAGCGGCGTCGGCGTTGACGGAGCGGCATTGGAGGAGCCGGCGGCCACGGCGACCCCACCCAGCATGCCGGCCGCGGTCGGCTCGGTTGAGGCGAGCGCCTTGTGCTGGAGGGCCGAATCGAGCTCGGCGACGCGTTCATACTCATGTGCGGCCGATTCCGCTCCAGCGCAAGGCGCCAAGTCTTCCGCTCGGACAGGCCGTGACGAAGCGGAATCGTGAACCGAACCGTCCACCGCTGGTGGACGGCCCGAGTGACCTGTGGGTGGGGTGAACGTCGTGGGCTCGCTGGCCGCCTGCGTCAAACGAGCGCGCGCGGCGATGGCGGCGGCAAGCACCTTCTCCGAGTCGCGCGACCCCTCGGCGGTGGGCGGCGCGGTCGCTCGGCCGAGCAGCCGGGTCAGCTCATGCTGGCGCTGAAGCGCCTGCACAGCGTCGGCGATCAGATCGCGCGCCCCTTTGCCGCCGATGGGCTCACCGTGCCCGCTGGGGGTGGCGGGTGTCTTTTCATTCACGGCGGGTTTCCGGGCGGCGGGTGATGCCGGGTGGCCGCCGGCTTTGCCGGCTGCGGGCCTGGCATTGGTCGGCTTGCCCGGGGCGGCCGCGGCCCGGTCGTCTGGAGTGGATGGGCGCGGTTTTGCCGTGGGCGACGCCTCGGCAGACGAGTCCACTTCGGCGCCTGCGTCAATGGCGGCGGCCGCTTTCGAGGCGAGCTGAAAGTCGCGGGCGGCGATGAGGTCGCCGTTGGGACGAAGGGCTTCGGCTTCGGCGGCGACCGCGAGCCGGTCGATGAGCAGCCCGCGAAAAGGGTCGGCGGCGGGCTTGGCGGCCCATTCGCGCGCGGCGGCCGCGAAGTCGATCGAGCGGCCGTTGTGGGTCACGTCGGCGGCCGCGGCAATCATGGCGTTAAGGCGCTGGTCGATCGTGCCTGGGCCCGCGGCAATCCCCAACTCCGTCAGGGCGGCGGTGAGCTGTTCCTTGGTGCGCTGAAGCGCCTGTTTGAGCCGATCGGCGGCGCGTGAGTCGGCTGGCGGGGGGCGGGACTCAATCTCGGTGAGGCTCTGACGGTCCGCGAGGATCGATTCAGCGCGGCCGCCCGTGGTGACGATGTCGAGCTGCCGGCGGAGGTCGCGCACCGCGTCGGCCGCGAGATGAATCGCCTGATGCGCCTGGCCGCGGTCAATCGGGGAGCGGGTTCGGAATAGCACCTCCGCAACCGACGCGGCCGCCTGCGCGATCGGCCCAGGCGGCAATGACGACAGACAAGTCATTGGATCGCGATCTCGACGCGGCGCGAAGCAGGAACCGTCGAACCATGGCGGCGGCCTCGGACGCATCGGCGAGGCGGCGGTCGGGGTTGCCGGAGTCGATCGCCCTCTCGGCGGCGGATAGGTTGTCGCCGACGGTCGCGATCAACTGTGCCGCGGCCTGAAGGTCGGAAAGTCGTTCGCGCGATTCCACGTCGATGGCACGGGGAGCGACAAGAAGACTTGCGACAGAGCTGGAGCCGAGTTGGCCCGTCGTGTCGCGGGCGACGAGCGTCACGGTGACCACATCGCCGGTACTCAGCGAAAGGTCGGCAAGGTCGAGCTTGAAAGAGCCTTCCTGCCGCCGCGGCGGGCGGAGGGAGGGGCCGGCAACGAGGGCGGGCATCGACGGAGGGGCGCCGCCCGGCCCGGGCGACGACGGAGCGGGAGGCGCTGGCCGCCGAGGAGCCGCCGTCCGCGAAGGCGTCGCGCGGGGCGGCCGCGAAGATCGGCAGCTCCACCGGCGCCGCTGTCCCGGCCTGCACCTTCAGCGTGATGGCATCAATGCCATAGTCGTCGATCGCTTCGTAGGCGAGGGGAAGGATATCGCGCGACGTGACGCGCAGCGCCGAACCCCCAAGGCCGAGGATCGCCACCGGTGGCCGATCGGGCAGAGCATGGATGACAGCGCTCGTCGGCCCCGCGCCCAAGACATCGCGGGTGCTGATCAGGTCCAGGTCGTACCGCCCGTCGCGCAGGATTGGGAATCGGCATTCGCGCGCGGTGTCGGTCTCGCCCCGGGCCATGAGGATCTTGTCGGCCTTCTCGGCCCCTGGCGGCAAAAGCGTCGCCGACTGAAGGGGCTCGGTGGCGATGATGGTGAGCTGCGCCTCGGAGCCCGCCGGCGCTTCGATCACGCCATCGGTGTTGGTGACGGTTATTGGCGGCTTTCCGGTGTAGGCCGGGAAACGGTAATGGATGCGGAACTCGGCGACGGCTGGGCGGCGAAGGACGCGGATGGAGCAGATCGGGGTCGAGGCGTCTCCGCCGGTGGCGCGGTAGCGGAGGTCGCGATCGATCGATGCGAACGTGAATGTGTAGCGGCCGGGCCCCGTGGCGTTCATCGGCATTCGAGCCCAGTGATGCTCGTCGTCGCTGGTCAGGAGCCAGACCTGGCCGTCATCGAGCCGTTCGGCTTCCACCTCGACCGTGAAGGGGCTCGCCTGGGCCACATCACGATCGCCGGGCCAGATGCGGAGCCGGGTCGTCGTGACGGGCGGCGTCGCGCCCAGCGGTGCAAAGTAGCGTTGCGCCAGCCGCGGAAGCCCATACCCCGGGACCAGGAGCAGCCCCGCCGATAACCCGAGAAGGCCGGCGAATACCACCCACGGGATCATCGCCGGTCGCAAGGGGAGGAGGGCGCCCGCCGATTCGCCGCCGGCCTCACGGTTCACGGTGTAGACCAGGTGCTCGAGGATTTCGTCGGAGCCGCGATGCTCCGGGCGGCCGAGAAGTCGGGAGGTGACGGTCTGTAGCCGCTGGCCGAAGCGGGGGTTCAGCCGCTCGATCCGCTCGGCGATATCGACCCAGTCAGGAACGGGCCCGAGGCGGCGGCGGAGCGTTCGCCAAAGCGTGAGGCCGACAAGGATCGCACCGAGGGCCAGGAGTATTGAACGGATAATCGGGCCGAGCTGGAGCAGGCGATCGGCGGTGCAGCAGGCGAGTACCCACGCGCAAAGCCCCGCCGCCGCGAACCCGAAGCCGGAAAGGAGCGCCAGCCGCCGCCCGCGAGCCCAGTAGCCGCGGACGTACGTCCGTACCGCGGGAGGAAGTACGGAAAGGTCAGACATTGCCGTTGCGCCCGATCTACAGAGCAGGCGTCTGAAACACAAGCAGTCGTTGAAGCGCTGACACGCACGGCTCGAGACCGGCGCCGGCCGCGGTCAATGCTGTTTACTCAGGCGAGGCCGAATCGTTTACGCAGGGCCCACTCGGCGGCGAAGCAGGCGACGACGAAGATGAAGAGGTACGGGCTGTCCCACAGCGGCAGCTCTGTGACGCGCGTCCGGATGTCCGGGAGGGCCGCCAGGAGCTCGGGGAGGCGGCCGAGTTGGTCGAGCCGGAGCATTTCCCCGCCGCTGGCTTCGGCCAGGCGACGAAGCGCGTCGGTGTCGCCAGCCACATTCCGAAGTTCGGCCTCGTCGCTGCCTTGGACGTGCAAGACGACGGATGGGCTGGTCTCGGCCGCCGGGCCGGTTACGGACGACGGCCGCGTGGGGCTTGCCTAAGTTGCGGGGTGTGGAAGCAGCGCCGCGGCCCCGTGGCTGGGGCGGGCGGCCAGCCGAAGCAGGTACTCTCCCTCGGGCAGCGAGCTGAGGGTTGTGGCGTAGCGGCCGCTGCCGGGCGTCGATTCGGCCATGGACTGCGTATGCACGATTTGGCCTCCGGAAACGACCTCGACGCGCACGTCGGCGGGCGCGGGAGGTTCGGACGTGGCGCCACCGCTATCGCTATACACGCGGGCACGGACGGTCACCGGCTCGCCCGGCTCCGCCTGAACCTTGTCGGCGTCGATCGCAAAGTTCCCCGCTCGGGCGGCGTAGGGTTCGTCGGCGGCGTAATGGACGAGTTGCCGCCAGAAGCGGGCGTGATACTGATCGCCCGACTCGAAGCGCCATCGCCACGTTTCGTCGGCGCCGAGAAAAAAGGCGCGGCCCAGCCCGACGCGCGATTCGGCGAGGACCGGCAATCGGGAGTCGGCGTCGATGAGGATCGCCACAGCCCCGGCCTTAATCGCGGGGAGCGGCATCAGCCGGAACATTCCCGGAAGCTCCTGCCAGCGCCGGTTGGTCACGTCGCCCGCCTCCAGCCGGAGTACCTCCGACCGGCGCGGGTCCAGGCCGGGCTCGGGGACGAGCCTGAAGCTGGGCTTTTCGCCCGGCCAGGTCTTCCATGCCGGCTTCACGGTCGTCGCAGGGAAGGGGAGGAGCTGCGCCGCGAGCGGCTGGGACGCATAGTCACCCGGCGTGTTGGCCTGCCCGGCGACACTGATGACGCTCCCGCCCCGGTCGCGGACCAGGCGATGGACCGCGGCCCACTGATCCGCGCCCAGGGCGGCCGCCGAGGCATCGAACAGGAGGATGACGTCCTGGCGGGCGATCTCCTCCGGCGACAACGCAGCCGCTCCCAGAACGCCCGACTCGAGCGTGACCCAGGGCGTTCGACCCAGCTCACCGCGAACAAGCTGGAAGTCCCAGCCCGGAGAACCGCTGTAGGCCGCGACGCGGATCTTTTCCGGCAGGACCTTGACCCATCGCTCGACCTGGTTGTTACGGCGCGAGACTTCGTTCGGCGCTGTCGGGATCGAGATGGTGAAGCGATGGGCCCCAGCCTGTTCCATTTTAACAATGAAGATGGCGTCGCGGCTTCGAGGGGTCTCGGTCTTTCGATCGGGCGGGCGTTCCGGGCCGTCGTCGATCTTCAGGCGGGCGTCCAGAGGGTCGGCCAGATTGGCCGGGACGCCGGCGGCCAGGATCGAAGCGCGGATGGTCACCGTCTCGCCGACGAAGGCGCTGCGCGGCAGCGTTACGTTGCCGATGGCGACGTCCCGGGGGGTCGTTGCCGGGGCGACGGCGACGGTGAAGACCGGCACGGCCGCCGGCGCAGGCGGAGACGCGGCGAGCGGCGGTCCCGCCTGGCGGCCGTCGGAGAAGACCACGATGGCCCGGACCTGTGCCGGCCCCAGGCTTGCGACCGTCGCCGCGATGGCGCCGGCGACGTCGGTCCGCCGCCCGTCGGGCTTGAGGTTGGGGCGGATCGTCGGCGAGCCGACGCCGGCCGCCCCGCCGTTCTTTGACGGGGGAGCGGCGGCGGCGCCGGATCGGGAGTCGTCGCGATCGGTCCGATCTTCGGCCGCGTCTGGGCTCCGCGGGGCCGGCAGCAGGCGGCCGAGCCGAGTGACATCTTCCGCGAACGAGAAGCCTTCGACCGGTACGCTCGGCCCAAGCCGGGCAAGAAGCCCCGTGTCGGCCCGCATCAGGGCGAGGGAGACGAGGTCGAACCGGGTTCGCGCGTCGATGCCGCGGCACAGGTCGCGCACGTCGGCATCGGATTCGAAGAGGCGCTGGTCGGCATGGGTGCGGTGGTCGGCCAGGGCGGCGTCGGCTTGTTCGATCCGCCGGCGCGCATCCGCGGCCCATCCGGGGCGACCGTCCGGGCGAGCGATCTTCGCCAGGGCAGCAATCCGGTCGCGTGTGTCGGCCTCGCCGGGTTGCGTGAAGATTGAAGCGCCCTGCGCGGCGATGGACTGGGCGAGCGTCGCGAGCCTTCCGCCGGACTCCATAAGGCGGGCTTGCGCCGCGTCAATGCCGCGCCCGGAGACGCGGGCATAATCAAGGTCCCCCTGCGCCCGAAAGGCCTGCGGCGCGTCCGACCGCAGCCGTGCAAACTCTTCGACGAGCTGGGCGAGTGCGTTGGGTTGAGTGGCCGGGCCGGCCCGGGCACTACTGGCAATGAGGCCAAGGCCCGACGCCAGGGCGACCTGGTCGGCCGGGCGGCGGCCGGAGTCGGCCACGTCCATGCTGGCGGAGCGGTCGATCATCGCGATCACCGTGCCGCCGCTTCCGCTCGACCTCACGCTGACGGCGACCGGCCGCAATAGCGACAGGGCCAGGACCAGGATACCTGCCAGCCGCAGCGCCGGCATGGCCCATCGCCACGGACGACGCACCGCCCGAACCTGCGCCGGGTAGAGGAGCACGACCGCCAGCGCCAGGGCCGCGGTGACGCCGATAGTGGCCGGCAGCATCCATGGCGACTCAAGCCGGAGGGCGGCCGTCGCGGTCAGCAAAGATCGTGGCGGGCCGCCTACCACGGGCCCACCGCTCGGCCGGCCGCCGCCTGGCTTGCGCCAAGGGCTGTCGGCGGCTCTTCACGGCCCGCGGCCCCGCCGATCCGAACGACGAGCAGCTCGATGAGAGTGAGGGTCAGGACCGCGCCGAGAAGGGGCGCCCAGAGCTCCATCCCGGCGGTCGCCTCGGGGCCGAGCGTGGCGATGGGGCGCTCGGCCGGATCGAAGCTTTCCACGCCCATCTCCCTCGAGAGCCAATCCGATCGGGCCTGACTCAGGGGCGAAAGGTTCGATTCCTCGGGGGCGCGACGCACGATGTAGGTCATGGCGATAGGCTTTTTCACGTCCAGTATGTGGACGATGTACTGGCCGGGGCGATCGGTCTCGGTGAACCGGACGAAGGCGTCGCTTCCGGCGTGCGACAGCTCGGCCGGGCGCTCGACGCGGTCCGGCGTGAAGACGGAGACGCCGCGGACACCGGCGGCGTTGTCGAGCTGCAATTCGATTGGTTGGCCCGGCCGCAGGTTCAGCTCGCGGGGGGCAGTGTCCGCCAGGTGGCGGACCGCCGACTGGATGAACGGAAGGTAGAAGTTGGAGAGCGGCAGCGTGCTCCAATCCGCGTCCAGGCTGGTTGTCACCAGCAGCACGCGCCCTTTTCCAACGGAAGTCGCCACCAGGAACGGGTCCCCGGTGACGTAGTAGGCAAGCTCGCGGGCGGCGGGCGCGAGCTGCTCCACGGGGAAATAGCGGGTGATGCCGGCCGTCAGGAATGAATCGGGGCGGCCGCCGACGAATTTGAAGATCGGGTTCTCGGTGTCGCAGCCGGAGAGGTACGTTTCTTCCGATCCATCGGCGGCAGTCGGCTCCTTCAGCGCCGCGGGCAGGATGCCCGAGCCACCCCGATAGAGGGTTTCGTTGTAAGCCTTCGGCCGCGACAGGGCGCCGGGTGCGATCAGCACGCCGCCGCCGTCATACACGAACTGTTCAATCGCCAGGGACTGCGATGGTGTGAAGCTTTCAACGTCGGCGAGGACGACGACATCGTAGTCCGCCAGCCTGACTTCCTTGCTCGACGGCTTTTTTGCCCCTGCCGCCGCCGCGTCGGGAGAGGCTTCGGCGGCCGCCTCGCCGGGCGTGACGGCGGGCGATTCGACGAGCGACAGAGCGGTGGGGCCGGACCAATCGTCGGCGGCCGCGACATCGGGCGCGGCGGGGTCCTTCTCCCCCGACCGTGCGCGCATGGGCGCCAGGGCGAGGCGGAGGTAATCGGTCCCGCGGTCGGACGTTTGGGGCGTCGCTTCGACCGGCGGCGCGTCGCCGGAGATGACGAGGATCTTGACGGGGTCGCGGACGTCGATCGACGTCTCGTATCGGTCATCCACCGATAAGCCGCCGCTCTTGACGGTCGCCGAAACGACGTGCGTCCCGGGCGTTCGAAAGATCGCCGTGCCCCGGAGCGTCGCGTCGCTGCCGGGAGGGAGGTTGACCCGCGCGTCCGGCGACTTCAGCCAGTACCCCCCCGCCGGCGTCACCGTCAGGGGGAGCGAGGACCACTTCACCTTGCCGTAGTTGTGGATGTTGACTTCAATCTCCGCCGGCTGATTGATCACGGCCGGCGCGTTCAGAAGCTTCAGGGAGTCGATGGCGACATTGTCGGCGTCGGCGCCGCCAACCGGAAGCAGGAAGAGCCGAGCGGAAAGGCCGGCCGCCCGCAGCGACGCGCGCCATTCGTCGCGGAAGGCGTCGTCAACATGGTCCCACGTCGAGCCCTGTCGGTCGGTGATGACATAGACATCGACGAAGGGGCGGACGTTGGCGGGGAGCGTCGCGGCATACTCGGAGACCGACTCCGCGGCGGCACGGAGGGCGGCCGCGGCATCGGCGGGCGCATCGGTTGGCTCCGCCGCCTCGATCCGCCGCGCGACGTCCCAGAGGTCGGCGGTGGGGGCACGCTGTTCGGGAGGCTGCTTCGGGCCCATCAGAACAAGGGAGATGCGGTCCCCCTCATGAAGCCCCAGCACCTGCTTGGCGGCGCCGCGGGCGAGCACCATGCGGGTATGCCCGTTCTCATCAACGCCCATGCTGGCCGAGCAGTCGAGGATGACGGCGGCGACCACCGCCTGCCCCTGCCTCGGCGCCGCGGTTTTGCCTCGGAGCACCGGCCGCGCAAGCGCGATCGCCAGCAGGCAGACGATCGCCGCGCGCAGAGCGAGCAGCGCCCACTGGCGAAGGCGGCCGCGATGGAGCGGGCGATCGTCCACGCCGTCGAGGAACATCATGGCCGCCCAGTCCACCGTCCGGAACCGGGCGCGGCTGAGCAGATGCAGGACGAGCGGCACCACCGCCGCACCGACGCCGACCAGCATGATCTTGTTCAGGAACATTGGGAAAGAAACTGACCGCACGCCGCGTCACCCGCCCCGCCGTGCGTCTGGGGCTACGATCGCCCCGCTCGCCGTTTCAGGAAAGCGGTCACCGAGTCCATCAGCGGGCGGTCGGTGACGAACGAGTAGAACTCGGCGCCGAGGGACCGGCAAGTGTCGTCTAGCCCGGCGCGGTGCCGGCGGAAGTTATCAAGGTAGGCGGCGCGGGCGGCCGCCGGCTCCAGTAACGCGGGCCGCTCCCCTTCCAAGCCGCGAAACCGCGACCACGTCTTGAAAGGGAACTGCACTTCGTCGCGGTCCAGGACCTGGATAATGATCGCTTCATGGCGATCGTGAATGACGCGCGCCAGCCCCTGCCGCACTTTTTCGAGCGGCGCGAAACAATCCGAGACGACAATGACAAGCGACCGACGGCCGAGGCGATCGGCGGCTTCCTGAAGCGAAGCCCCAAGCCCTGAAGCGCCGCGAGGTGACGCGCGATCGATCAGCTCAATGACCTGCGACAACTGCCCGGTCCCCCCTTTGGCCGCCAGGAACTGGTCGATACGGGACGTAAACAGGGCAAGCCCGACGGCCTCGGTCTGGCCGAGCATGAGGTACGCCAGCGAAGCGGCGAAGCGTGCGGCATAGTCGAACTTAGCGCCCCGGCGCTGGGGCCGGCGGGGGCGGCCACCTTGTTATCGCCAGGCGGCGCCGGAGCGGCCGCGGCGGCGCCGTACGCCATGGACCCGCTGGCGTCGAGCATCAGGAGGCAGCGCAGGTTTGTCTCTTCGTCGTACTCTTTGACGTAGGGGCGATCCGTCCTGCCGAAGACCCGCCAGTCGATGCGGCGGGGCTCGTCGCCCGGCGTGTAGAACCGGTGCTGCCGGAATTCAACACTGGCTCCTTTCACGGGGCTGCGGTGGTTGCCGGAGATCGTCCCCTCGACCACCCGCCGCGCCGAGAGTTGCAGATGGTTGAGGCGTTCAATCAGGGCGGGGTCGAGGTATCGGCTGACAAACGCCATGGGGTGGTGGCCGGGCGGGCCAAGCTAGCGGCGGGATTCGACAGAGGGTGCGGCGATCGATCTTGGCGCAGCGAGGGGCGGGCGCCCCACCGCCTGCCAGGCGCCCCACGCGGCGGCGATGCCAAGCACAGTCACCGCGGCCGCCCCGGCCAGAGCGCGGCCGCGCGGGCCTGCGTCGTTTTCGTGGGGACGAGTCGTAGCGACGGCCGCATCATCCAGAGACGAAGGCCGCCGCGAGCCCAGAAAGGCTGCCAGTCGAGTCGCCAGCGGCCGAAGGGACAGATGCTCGCCCGAAGCCGCACGAGCCTCGGCGAGCATCGCCGGAAGGGGCGACCCCAACTCGCGCCGGGCGACGACGGCCTGCTCGATCAGGTCGTAGACGGCCTGGGCATCCTCGGCCGGGTCGGCATAGAGATAGGGGCTGACATGGGTCAGCCGCACGCCGCGCGTCGGACCGACGATTACATTCCCGGAAGCGATTGACCCGTGAACGATCCCCTGCAGGTGAAGCGATTCGACCGTCAGGACCAACTCGCGCGCGGCCGTCGCCACATCGAGCGGCGACTGCGCGGAAGCGGAGGCATAATCGACGAATGATTTCCCCGGGATGTACTCCCAGATCAACCAGGCGGCGCCCGCCTCGCGCTCGACGCCGTACAAATTAGCGACGCCGGCAAGAGCAAGTTCCCTGACGCGGGAAAGGCGCTCGCGGACGCTGGGATGCAGGGACCCGGAGCGGTCACCGACCAGACAATCCTGGTCGAGCGGTTTCAGTGAGACCGGCCGGCCGCCCGGCCCGCGGGCGAGAAGCGGACGGGGCGCAGCTTCATGGGCGGCCTCTGATGCGATTGATTCGCCAGGAGTCATAAGGCTCGGCGCGAGCGGCCCCACCACCTGATAACCGCAGACCGTAAGCCCGATGAAAGATAGCGGCGACGGCTGTCCCACCGGCCTGCCGGCCGGGTCACCAACCGTCAACCCGAGGGTCGCCATGTCGGACGGATCGATATCCATGCCTCCGAGCCTTTCGATCCCCCCACCTCCGCCAGCCGCGACGAATTGATTTGGCACCGCGCGTTTCGACAGTCGAGTATACGGCGAAAAACGCGTTCGATTCAATCTTAATGATCGATCTTTCAACGAAATAACGGAGGGAGAGTCAGCCGCCTGAAGCCCCCAATCCAGTAATGGGGCGTGTCGTCTCAACGTCGATACGGATTTGACAGAGACGCCACGCGACAGGGGCAGGCACGGCTGGGCGTGCCCGCCCCCGTCTCAAGTGGCCGTTCCATGGAAGATCCGGTACGGCCTGCGAATAAGTGCCGCCAGTGCCCTCACCGTGCCCTCACCGGTGTCGCCGACTCCAGATAGGTCCACCGGTGAGGGCACCGGCGGCACGTCGGATAACAGTGCCTCGACGGGTCCACTGAACGCTATGCTCTCGGATGTTTCCCGGCAGGAGGTTGGCTAGGCATCGCGGCGTCAGGTGCTCTGAATCGCGTTGAGGGCGAAGTAGTCGTCGTTGTAGTCCACATCGACGTTCGTCGTGTCGAATGAATCTTCCAGCGTGATGACGTCGCCGCCGCCCGATGGTAAGCCGGGGAAGTTGGACGGGGTGCCAACCCTGAACGCTCCAGACCATCCCTGCTGCCCCGGGCCGAAATCGTACTCGGTGGACCCGTCCGGGCGTGTGACCGTCGCCGACCCGGAGACGGCGTTGCGAATCGCATCCTGCCAGCTTGCGGCCGCGAACCAGACGCTCGTCATGCCGCTCGTATCGGTCGCATCGAGCAGGGCCGGGACGATATAGATCGACCCCGACGCGGAGTAGCCGGACGACCCCTTAAGCAACGAATGGCTCGACAGGATCACGCGGTACAGCCCCGCGGTGCTCGCCGGCAGCACCACCGGCGACGCCGTGGCGGCCGGGGCCGAATTGGGGTTCCCCGTCGTGCCCAGCGTCGTCACCCGAAACGCATAGCTTCCGCCCGATGTCAGTCCGGTCGCCAGGTAACCGCTGCTGCCCGGGTCGGCCGTTGCGACCGTCGTCCAGGCGCCGCCGGCGAGGGACGACTCGATCAGGAAGCCCGTCGCGCCCAGATGACTGTAATTTTGCCAGGTCAGACTGACTTCGCTACCGCTGATGGCGGCCGCGTAGAAGCGCTGGGGTGTCGCCATGAGGGTCGTCGCCGACGCGACAGGGCTATACCCGCCGTCCGTCGCGTTGCAGGCATGGACGCGGAAGCTGTAGAGGGTGTTCTCGGTGAGCTTGCTGGCCGTGTAGGTCGTCTTGGTGGAGGTGCCGACCTGGGCCAGGTCGCGCCGTCGGTGCTCTGCTCGATCTTATACTGAATCGCGCCGGCGGCCGCCGGATAGGACAGGGCGACCTGTTCACCGCTGATCGTCGTCGCCGTCAGCGATGGGAGGGCCGCGGGCGTCGTCGTCGCCGAGGCGGGGTTGCTGTAACGGGACGATCCTGAAACGTCGATCGCCGACACGCGGAACGTATAGCTCGTGCCGCTCGCCAGGCCGCTGACTGCGTACGACGTCGCAGACGAACCGACGACGCCGAGGGTCGTGTAGTGGACGCCGTCGGAAGACTGCTGGATGGCGAACGAGGCGTCGGTCGTTGAAGTGTCCAGCCAGTTCAGATCGACGTGCGCCCCGTCGCCCCTGGGCGTCGCCGTCGCCTCGAGCGTGGCAGGCGTGGCGCTGGCCAGCGCGGCGACGCCGGCGTCGCTGAGGGCGGCGTTATCCACCTCGACGTTGTCGAGCGTCCCGTGGAAGAAGTCGTTGGCTGTGGTGCTTCCCGGCTTTCCGCCGATCCAAAGCTGTCCCGACGTCGTCGCAAGCGGCCCGGCGGCGGCGCGGGAGGCCACAAGCAGGCCGTCCTCGTAGAGACGCAACTGCGCCCCGTCATACGTGCCGGTGAGCTGGTGCCAGGCGTTGATCGTCGGCAACGGCGCGGTGACGGCCCCGACGCCGGCGAGATCGAACTTCAGCACTCCCCCTTCGGCCGTGAGGCGATACTGATTGTCATTGCCTGAGGTTGACTTCTGGACCAATCGGTGATTCCCGGACCAGTCGGTCGCGTTCTCCCACGTCGCGACCGTAAGGCCGCTCGTCGGGTTGAGGCTCGACGAGTTGTTGACCTGGACCGACGGGGTTGACCCAGTGAAAGAGATCGCGTTCCCCGTGGCCCCGGGAGACCAGGCGGCGCCGCCGACGAGCGTCGCGGTATTCCCGTTCCCGGACAGGTCCGCGGACGTCACCCCGCTCCCCTCTTCGAACGTCCAAAGCCCGACAGCCGAATAAAGCTGCCGAGCTTCCAGCGACTCCCACCGGGTGAGGGGGGCCGCGGAGCGAGAAATGGCGCGCATGGCGCCCCGTGCGAGCGCGCAAGCGCGCCCGAAGTTCCTGATGCCCATAAAAAACGCCCTTTCCGAACAGAAACGAGAAATGAAGATCAACGCCGCCCAGCCAGGAGCGACGGACGCGCCGTGGCCTGACGGCCCGACGAATGATTCGCCACACATGGCAGCCACGAAGCGCTACAGAAGACTACACAAAGTATCCTACAAAGCAATGCCAAAATCAATGAAAAAAAACATATGACCACGAATGGCATCAAGGATCTCGCCGGCCCGATCGGAGCTCGGAGGATCCCTTCGCCGTGAGGACGCTAAGTTGGCCGAGTGTCGCGGTTGACTCTCCGGCGGGTATTCCAACAATCCGGCCGGCATGGGCAGTTCAAAGCATGGGCCGCGTGATGGGTCCCGGCGATACCACGACCGGGTGGCGCACCAGTACGACAGCATTTATGACGACCCCTTCTGGAGCTTTCACGATGAGCTGACGTGGCGGCTGGTGAAGCCGCACCTGCCCCGTGATGCGACAGCGCCGTGCGCCGACCTCGGGTGCGGCACCGGCAAATGGGGCCTGAAGCTTCTCAAGAGCGGCTACCCGACCACGTTCATCGATCACGCGGCCTCCATGGTGGAACAGGCGCGCGAGAAGGTGGAGGCGCTGGCGCCAAAGCCCGTCGGGCGACGCTGCTGGCCGCCGATATCGTCGATATGCCCACCGTGGCGACGGAGTCGTTCGAGCTGTCGCTGGCGATGGGGGACCCCCTGTCGATCTGTTCCGACCCGGCGGCCGCCGCGTCGGAGATGCGCCGCACGACCCGGCCCGGCGGCATCGTCATCGCGACCGCCGATAACAAGCTGGCGGCGCTGGATCACTATGTGGAACGGGGGAACCTGGACGCGCTGGAAGAGTTCATCAAGACCGGCCGCACCCAGTGGCTCACCGCCGACGAACGGGAGCGGTTCGAGCTGAAGACCTTCACGCCGGCATCCCTAAGCCGCCTGTTCGAGAAGGCTGGGTTTGAAGTGCTAAGCATCTCGGGGAAGACGATCATCCCGATCCGAGACAACAAGCGGCTGCTCGAAGGGCCGGCGCCGTGGATCGCCTGCTCCGTCTCGAGGCCGACCTGGCCCGCGACCCCGCCGCCGTCGCCCGGGCATCACATCTGCAGATCGTGGCAAAACGCCCCCTCACGTAGGGACCGCACCGCGGTCCGCACGTCAAGCGTCCCTCTGGTCGGGCGGCAACTTTGTCGATTCCTTCCGCGACTTACGCCGTGACTGGCCGGAGTGCGGACCTCGCGGGCGTGGTATCGAGAATCGACGCATCACGACGCCGGGACGGCCGCCAATCGATCCGTCAGTTCGCCGACCACCCTGTCGCGGGCCGCTTCGAGCGTCGTCTCGAGTTTCAGCCCCGACGCTCGCGCGTGCCCGCCGCCGCCGAAACCCTCGGCAAACCGAGCGACATCGATCTTTCCCTTGCTGCGGAGGCTCACCCGAATCGGACCGGGCTCCGTCGGCTCGATCAGCAGCGTCGATACCTCGACCGTGCGGATCTGCAACGGGATGTTGATGACGTTCTCAGTGTCCGGGACAGCGCCGCCCGTCTCCTCGAAATCCCGCTTACGCAGCCGCATGACCGCGAGGCGGCCGCCGGCGAGAAGCTCGAGTGATTCCTGCGCCCGGGTCTGCAATGCGACGCGTTCCGCCCGCTCGTTCTGATAGAGCAGTTGATACATCGCGTCAGTATTCACCCCCGCTTCGATCAGGCGGGCGGCCACGCGGAACGTGTAGGGCCGCGTGTTAGAAAACTGGAACCACCCCGTGTCGCTCGCGATCGCGAGGAAAAGGGCCGTGGCGGTTGGCGCGTCGATCGTGATCTGCCAGCGGTCGAGCAGCTCGGCCGCGATTTCTCCGGCCGCCGCGGCGGTGGTGACAACCAGCTTGTGATCGGCCCAACCCTCCTGGGTCAGGTGATGATCCAGCACCAGGCGCGGCCGATCCCATTTCTCGAACCGTTCTCGAAGGCCCGGAAGCTGCGACCAGGTGCCGGTATCCGCCACCAGCAGCGCGTCAAACCGCGATAGCGCGAGCGACTCCGGCCACCCCTTTTCGATGTCGTGGAAGACGATGGCGTTATCGCGAAAGATGAATGCGTATTTGCTGGGCAGGCGGCTCAGGAGCAACACCTCGGATTCGATCCCCACCTTGCGCATCGCCAGCACCAGGGCGGCCGACGTTCCCAACGCATCTCCATCGGGGCGGACATGGGTGGTGACCAGAACCCGGCGGCACGCGGAAAGGCGCTCGATCATGCCGCGGTATGGATCGTTGCGATCGCTCGAATCCTGCATCGCCAGATAATACGTAAGCGGACCGAAAACGGCACGTGAGCCCGCCGATCTCGACATTTGGGAAGGTGCCCGTCTTTCTTGGCCAGCCGCCTGCACGACGCGGAATGCGACCCGGGAACCCCCGGGGGACGCCGACGTTCCCGTGGGCCTTCTTGGCGTCGAGCCGACGAGGACGTCGGCCTTCCCAGGATCAAAGTTCTGGAACGGCGATCAGTGTCCGGCGGCCGCCGGCTCTCCGGGCGGAAGCTCGGCCAGGACGATCGGCCGCGAGGGATCGAGGTGATACCGCCCCGCCGCCGCCTTCAGGTCGAGCGCCAACTGCTGTTTCAACGCGTCGATCCCCGCGAACTTTCGCTGCTCGCGCAGCCAGTCCACAACTTCGACCCGGATCGTCTTCCCATAGAGGTCGCCCGAATAGCCGATCAGGTGCGCCTCGACCTGACGGCGGCCGCCACCGAAGGTTGGAAGCGTGCCGATACTGAGGGCGACGGGCCAGCTCTGCCCGGCCCACGCGCAGCGCCCGGCATAGACCCCGTCCGCCGGAAGAAGCTGGCCGTCGCTTCCCTCACCGCAATCCATGTTCGCCGTCGGGATGCCAAGGGTGCGGCCGCGTTTATTCCCGCTCACCACGCTGCCCTGCAACGCGTAGGCCCGGCCGAGGCAGATCGCCGCATCCCGCGCACGCCCGTGCGCCAGCAGCCAGCGGATCAATGAACTGCTGACCGGCGCCACCTGCATGTCGAGCAAAGGCACCTCGACCGGCTCGACCACATGGAGCGACGCCCGCGACCCGGCGGACCACGCGCGGAGGCGGCCGATGTCCCCGCCGCGCCCCTTGCCGAACGTAAACGACTTTCCTTCCACAAGATGCCGTATCCGGACTTGATCGACGAGCATTTGCCAGAACTCCGCGGCCGCCAGGTTCAGCACGTCGGGGACGGGCGGCAGCACGACATACTCATCGACATCCTGAGCCGCCAGAAGATCGCGCTTCAGATCGGGCGGCGTCAACCTCGGCGGCACCTGGTCCGGCCGAAGCACCGTCAGCGGGTGCGGCTCGAACGTCGCCACGGCGACCTTCGAACCGATCTCGCTGTCCCGCAGACGTTTGGCGACGTCGAGGATGTGCAGGTGCCCCCGATGGATGCCGTCGAAGTTGCCGATCGTCAACACCGCATCCGGAGAAATGGCCCGCAGCCCGGCTAAACCTTCGAAAGTTTTCATACCGATTGATGGTTCCGTTGATCCTGAGGGCCGCGCGGATCAGAGGCTGCCTGCCGGGCTATCTGCGCGTCGCCGTCACGCTCTAACTTTGTTCTCCGATTCGCCCTGCCACTCGGCCGCCAAGTGTTGTACTACAATCGATCCCTCGGACAACAGCCGGCGTCGGCATGTCCGGGTGGGGCTCATTTTCTCCCGGAGATATCATGGCTATTGCTCAAGCGATCATCGCCCGGTTCAAGTCGTGGAGTGCCGCCGGCTATCTGGCGTCGGCTCTTTTGACAGTCGTCGCCTCAGCGGGGAACAGTTCGGCCGCCGTGAAGACTGAAGCGGTCAAGTACAAATCCGGCGAGACGGAATTTGTCGGCTACCTGGCGTACGACGATGCCTCGGCCGCCAAGCGGCCCGGCGTGCTCGTCGCTCCCGAATGGTGGGGCCTGAACGACTACACCCGGCACCGCGCCGAGATGCTTGCCGGCCTGGGCTATGTCGCCTTCGTCCTCGACCCGTACGGCAACGGAAAGAACGCCACCACGCCGCAGGAAGCCGGCCAGATGGCCGGCGCGCTGAAGCAGAACCCCTCGGAGCTCCGCGCCCGTGCGGCGGCCGCCCTGGAGGTGCTCAAGAAGGAAGCGCATGCGGACCCGACGAAAATCGCCGCCATCGGCTACTGCTTCGGCGGGACGACCGCGCTTGAACTCGCCCGCGGCGGGGCCGACCTCGTCGCCGTCGTCAGCTTCCACGGCGGCCTGGCCACCAAGAGCCCCGCCGATGCGAAGAACATCAAGGGCAAAGTCCTGATCTGCCACGGCGGCGACGACTCGTTCGAATCCCCCGAAGAGATCGCCGCCTTCCAGAAGGAAATGCGTGACGCGAAGATCGACTGGGAAATGAACGTCTACGGCGGCGCTGTCCACGCCTTTACCAACCCCAACGCCGACAAGGCCGGCATCCCCGGCGTCGCCTACAATGCGGCGGCCGACAAACGCTCCTGGCACGCGATGCGATCGCTCTTCCACGAGGTCTTCGGCGAACCGGCGGCGAAGTAGCGCGACGGCGCGATGAGGCGGCAGACGCGAAACCGCAAACCGCGCCGGTCTGGGCCGCACTACGGCCCGTCGCGCACCGCCCCCACCCCTTCGACGCGGCCGCAGTTCAAGCGAACAATGATGCCCCGGTGGCGCAACGCGCCACCGGGGCATCTTTGCAAACGATCGACCTGACGCCCAGAAACTCCTCGGACGCTACGCCTCAACGACTTTGACTCATCGCTCGCCCGTCACCGGCACGATCTGGATCGCGTCCACGATCACCACCCCCGTCGTCCCCTCGTTGGAGATCCGGACCGTTGCCTTCGCGCCCGCGGCAAACTCGTACGTCCCGAGCGAGATGAATAGCCCGTCAATCGGCGGCCGCTTCTTCTGGTCAACGTGGAGCGTCGGCGGCTCCTTCCCCGTCATCCCCGACACCGTCACCGGGACCGAAGCCGAGCGGTTCCCATTGGCCGAATAAGACATCCGGACGTCGTACCGCCCCGCCGCCGCGATCGGTGCGGTGAAGGTGGCCGACTTCGCCCCGGTTTCCGATTTGTCCAAGCCGACAAAGAGATACCCCTCGCCCACGAACGGGCCGGTCGCTTGGCCATGCGCCGACTCTCCCTTCAGCTCGGCGGCCGCGTCATCGACGACGATCCCCGGCAGCTTCGACGCGTCAACCCCGCCCCCCGCCGCCGCCTTGGCCCCGTCCATTCCAGGATCTGCTTGTCGGCCAGCAGATGCTCGTGCAGCTTTGCCATGTCGATCTTCTGGACCGGCGACTTCTCGTCGATCGCCTGGCAGGCGGCCGTCGCCGCCGACTCCCCCAGCACCATGAAGACCGGCTCCATCCGGATCGATCCGTACGCGATATGCGTCGCCGACAGGCAGACCGGCACGAGCAGGTTGTCGCACTGCTCCTGCTTCGGGACGATCGCCATGTACCCCACCGGGTACGGCGTAAACCCGCGCACCTGCACGTCCCCCTCGTTCTTCGCGTGGCCGGCCTCATCGACGAACCGCTGCGTGTTGTGCGAATCCATGCCGTATGCGGCCAGGCCCACCGCATCGGGCGCGACGACCTGCCCCTGGCAGTTGTGCTGCGTCATCACGTAGTCGCCGACCATCCGCCGCGCTTCGCGGACGTAAAGCTGGTGCCCCCAGCCGCCAGTGTCCTGGAACTCGTCCTTGGTCAGCCCCCACTTGCTCGTCAGCGCCCGCGTCTTTTCCGGCACGCGCGGGTCGTTGACCAGGAACCACATCATCCCCTGCTGGTAGGTCACGTGGTCCTGGAAAATCTTCTCCCGCGTGGCGTAGTCGCCGTTGGGGTAGTCATAGTTCATCCCGATATTGTCGGAAGAGAAAGCCCCATTGTTGTTCGTGTCGGTCTTGTGGTTGGGCATCGGCTGGTTGTTCCCCAGCACGTCGAACCCGCCGGCAATGATGTACCGCAGCAGCAGCTCGTACCGCATCGGGTCGTACCCGGCCGGCTTGGGGAACGGGATCTTGTTGGCTGGGTCGTCGGTCAGGCAGAGCCGAAAGTTGTACGCCTGGATGCGCTTGTCCCCGCTCCCGGCCTCCCCCGGGCCGCCCGGGTGGATCCCCGGCAGCAGCCCGCTCGCCGGGTCGCCCGGCTTTACGTACGGGTCAACCGGCACCTTGAACTGATGCCCCCCATGCCCGAAGTTCACGCCGTTCAGCGGCTCGTCATACTGGCTGCTCGCCTCGCGCCCGACAGCGAACGACACGCCGGCCAGCGCCATCAGGTCCCCCTCGTACGATGAGTCGATAAAGACTTTCCCCGCGAAGGAGCGGCCGCTCTCCATGGTGATCGAGAGGATCCGCGCCCCCTCCCGGCGCACGCCCGACTTCAGATCGAGCCGCTCCTTCTTTGCGACCGTCACATGCGCATCCGCGACCAATCCATCAAAGATCTGCTCCGCCATATGCGGCTCAAACTTCCAGGCTTCTTCAGTGCCGTAATGCTGCCCCAGCGCGCGGTAAAAGGCATGGCTCATCCCGCCGATGGCCGCCTTGTTGCCGATGTCGGTCGCTCCGAGCCCGCCAGACGTCAGCCCACCCAGATGCGCCCCCGGCTCGATCAGGACGACACTCTTCCCCAGCCGCGCCGCCTTAACGGCCGCGATCACGCCAGAAGACGTGCCGCCATAGACGACCACGTCATATGCGTTGGGCTCGGCCGCCGAAGGTGACGGCGATCCGAGCAGCGACACCATCGCCAGAGCCGTAGCCGCCACACAGGAAAAGATCCGGTTCATCGACGTAACCCTCCGCACGACGTGCCCCGCACATCTCTCCCCCTTTCGCTGTCGAACGTTACCCTTCCGCCGTCATTGATCGAATCGTTGTGGCGGTGGCAACTGCGCGACGAACTCGGCCAGTTGCACCGCCGATGGGCTCTGGGCCGTCCGGACGTAATAGCCGCTCGTCGCCGTCCCGGCGCACAGGCTCTCTTCAAGCGAAAGCCCCAGGACGCGCCCCAGGCAGAAGCCGGCGTTGAAGTGATCGCCCGCGCCGGTGCTGATCTTCGGCTCCTGGACGAACGGGCCGAGGAATGCGCCCGTCTCCTTCGCCGTCGCCGCGGCCGCCCCGCGGCGGGGGTGGATCACCACGCACGCGACGCCCGACGCCGCTCGGATGTCGGCCGCCACTTTGGCCACCCGGTCCATCGGCGCCGACTCCGAGTCTTCGAACCCCAGCCCCAGCACCTCCGCCACCTGCACCGATTCTTTCAGGTTCAGCCCCAGGATCACGTCCACCTGCTCCTGGAACCGCGTCATCAGCCCCATCGCTTCCTTGATATCGGCGCGGGTTCGCTTTTCCGGGTCGGCCAGGTCGATGAACAGCACCCGATCGCGGCCGCTGCGGTTGGGGATGCCTTTTTCCAGCAGCTTCGCCCAGATCTCGCTCATGTAAGGAAGCATGGTCCAGTTGACCATGCCGATCAGCGTCGACGCCTCCATCAGCCGCATCAGCCGCTCTTCGCCCAGCCGCTGCATGAGGGTCTGCCAGTTCACGTCGCTCATTTCACGCGTGTACTTGCCGAGCATGATCTTCCCGTCGGCGAACTCCAGCGCATCCGTATGCCCCGGGTCGCCGATCCCGATCACCTCGGCGCGCCCCGCCAGCTCAGCGAAAACCGGGTGCGGCGTCGGCGCCCCCACCGTCCCCACATAGGTCACCCCGAACCCGGCGGCCGCCAGGGCATTGGCCATGATCGGGCCATTCCCCCCGAGCTTCATCTGCTTGACGACCAGCTCGTAATTGCTGCTCTTCCCCGACGCCTCGACCAGCTTCCGCCCCAGCGCCTCAATGGTGTGGATCGGCTGGTAGGTGCGATGGTCCTGCCGCTGATCGACGACGGCAATGATCTCATCAACGAACCCGTCGAGCCCGACCAGCGCCTTCAGGTCAGAGAGAGTCGTCGCACCGGCCGCGATCTTTTGGGATGCCGCCTGACAGATCTGTTCACGCGATTCGGCCATGAGATACGGGTCCTTCGGTTTGGAGCGGCCCCCCGAGCGAAAAGGAAGCGGCCGCCGACCTCGCGGCATCAGGGATCGCCCCAACGCCCACAGTCCGCACAGTTTAGAAAGGAAGGTGGCTGGGTGGAAGGAGCGCCGATCGCGCAATCGACCGAAGTAGCAGGCACACTCCGTGTGCTGTCCGCGTGCGTGCGCCCACCATTGGCGCCACGAATACTGCGGGGCCGAGTAAGATGGCGGAGGTCCAAGAGACGCCGCAGAGTCGTCTCGGCCTTATTCCGTCAAAAGCGAGGTAGTGACCATGTTGAAAGAAGAGGAAGCAATTGAGACACCTGGGGCGTGGTGCGCGTCAAGGGTATAGAGGTCACAGGTTTGAAAAGCGTCCGAAGGGTGCAGACCTCGCAGATGCGTCCTGCGATCGCGGCGAAGGGCGACGTCGGGTCCGTTTACTTTGGCCGGCCAAAGGTGCCCGGTGAATGCGTTGCGGGCGGCGACTCCGTGAACGTCCGCGTTTACGATCGTACGGGAGAGGCAGTGTTCTCCTCGGAAAGTAGGTGAGTAGGTGTCCGGACACATTAGGAGGTGACCCCTTTATGTCCTCCAGTGATCAATGAATACGTAAAGACCGCGGCAGAAGGTGGATTTAACATCAACGGAACCGAAAACGGTGTCGTCGCACCTCCGTATCATGGTTCTCACCCCGAGAACATAGATCCGTGATCGGCTACATTAAGACAAACATGGGACGGTTTGATACCCCGGCGACGGCCAACGGATTTCTAAGAAGTCTTGTTGAAGATATCAGGGCGAACCCGGAAGGATGGGAATTGGAATTGGAGTTTCCTCAATGAGGCGTGACGTTGGGATGATGTGATTAGGAGTTCATATGATGCGTCTGGTTGAGAAGCAAACAGCCGTTGGTCAGACAATCTACTCAGTGTTGGGCGTGGCAGGGGGAGGAGCGTCGGACAGTGTCAAGGTAAGCAATTTGATAGGGGAGTTTTGCCGAGAGGTCGTCGCGATCCTGGCGATCACCAGTCACAAAGCGAGGGTCTGTGGGAGCCTCTTGGCCTGCGTGGATGAGGGTGGGGTTTCGAACGTGCCCGATCCGCGGCAGATCTCGACCAACATCGTTATTTTTGCCGAATGGGAAGACTTTGAAGGACGCCGACTCGGGCTGTTTGCGAGGATTATGTTCGCTCTTCATCGATCCGCTGTAGCGCAATTGATGGAAAACGGCGTACCTGAGTATCAGCAGTGGTTCCTTAGGAAGTTTCTCACCGGGTGGTCGGACGCGACAAAACCGCTTGAGGGAGATGAGGCACACTGGCTCTTGACGGACTTAAAGACCTGGGTATTCGGCACGCCGAATCGCCAGTTTCGAATTGACCTGAATGGAATCGTTGTGCCGGCAGACCTTCCGTCCCCCATCGACGAACTCACATTCGGACGGCAAATCGAATAGGTGAGCCATGAGGAAGATCTAAATTTAGGCTTGTCGTGGACCAACCCATTTGATCGTTCTGCTGAGGTGAGTGATGCGCCTTGTCAAGATAGACACGGCAACGGAGCGTAGTGTGTTTACGGCGTTATCGGAGGAGGAACCTCGAAATCTGTCGGTCCTCAGAGCTCGTGTCAGAGAACTCTGTCTGGAAACCGTTATCATTCTTTCGATCTCGGGGGATAACGCGACGAACCGCAGTCTTCTGACGACCTGCATCAATGAAGGCGGAAGCTCGGATTCGAGCGATCCCGATCGGGTATCGATAACGATCGTTCTGTCGGCGGAATGGGAGTCCATTCCGGGATACAGGAAGGCATTGGCCTTCAGTCTGAAGCTAACCATGACGCGCGTCGTCCTGGCACCGGTGCTCGACAAAGGTATGGCAGCGTATCGCGAGTGGCTCGTCAAGGCGTTCCTACGTGAGTGGGCCGACGCGGCACGGGACGAGCCGCTCCTTCGGTCGAACATGCGCGCATGGGTATTCGGCCAACCGGACCGTCTTTTTCAGGTGGACGAGAACGGGGATATGCTGCTCGCCACCACGGCAGCAAGCCTGGAAGGCCGAGGCTCGGACGGACGACCTTAAATTGCCAAAATTGCCAAATCGTCTTAGATGACGGCGCTCGCCTTCGTTGAAGTCTGTTCCTACGCCGCTGGCGGCAAAAAGGCGGGTCAATGTGTGTGACGGACGGGTGACCTCCGAGCCGCCCCCAGGGATGCGTCTGCTTGACTGCCACTGTTCGCACGCCCGCCGGTCGGTGTTGCCTTCGCAAAACATCGTTCCAGTCCGACCGCTACTTCCCCCCACCCGAGCCGCCGCCGCTGGAGCCGCCGCTGGAACCGGAGCCGCCGCCAGAGCCGGTCCCGCTGCCGGCGGCGGGGTTGCCGGTGCTGCCGGGGCTGCCGGGGGAGGCGCCGGGGCTGGCGCCAGGGTTGCCGGGGTTGGCGGGCGATTCGGGGCTGCCGGGCGAGCCGGGGGTGGCGCCGGGGCTGACGGGGTTGCCGGGGCCGCCGCTGGTGCCGGCGCTGCCGGGGGCGGCCGGGGAGGCGCCGGGGCTGGCGGAGACGCCGCCCGGGGAGCCGACGCCGGGGGCGGCCGCTCCCGGGCCGCCGGGGGTGCCGGTGCCTGTGCCGCCGCTGGTGTCCGAGCCACTGCCGGTGCCGGAGGGGGTGCCGACGGCGCCTTCAGTGCCGGTGCCGGTCCCCGTGCCGCCGGGGACATTGGCCGAGCCCATTTCCTGCGGCTCGGCGCCGACGGCGACGTAGGTCGGGCCGAAGTTCACGCCGCCGTTGTCCAGCTTTTTGGCAAACGGCGGCGTGAAGAAATAGGTGAACGGGAGGCGGAGGCTCTGATAGACGAAGGCGGTCGTGTCCAGCCAGTAAGAGCGGTACGGCGGGTACCCTTTGGTTGTGTCGAACGTGTACGGGAACCGCGTATAGAGCGTGACGACGTTGGGGTTGGCGAAGTAGGCCGGCGTGGGCTCCCAATTGCGGCGGGCCATGGCCCCATCGACGGTGATCGCCGGGTCGGCCGCCTCCTTGGTCGGGGTGTGCTGGCAGCCGCCGGCGAGCCCCAGGGCAACGGCGGCAAGCAGCGCGGTGCGGCGGCCGCAGCGGAGCGTCTGCCGGCCTCCGCGGTTGTCAGATGTTTGGCGGTCACGGCGATCGTTACGGGTCAAAAACATTCTTGAGGTCCTTTCCGATGTCGGGCCGCTGCAGATGCGAGCCATCCTTATCGGTCATATCGGCTTTTTTATCGAATGGCGAATAGTGCATCGGGTCGCCCAGGGCCGACTCCTGCTTCTGGTACGCCGGGTCCTTGTGGACGTCAGAGCCGGAGCTTGAGCTCTCGCACCCGGCGGCGGCCGCCATTGCGGACAGGGCGATCCCGAACATGATTCGGTGGCACATGGGGGCTCCGGGGAAGACCTGGTCGAAATGCTGAAGTCGGAATGCTGAATAGAAAACCATGGTACGCCCTCCGGCCGCTCCGCATTCAACATTCAACATTCAACATTCAGCGTTCAGCATTCGCATACCGCTTTCTCTTGCACGCAGCGGCCGTCGGCGAGGCCATTGTAGATTTCCGGCGAGCTTTGCGAGAGCGAGAAGCCGGAATTCTCACAACCAGGCACGATTCGGGTGCTGGATGCCCGCCCCAAGCAGCGCCCCGGAGACGATCGCCGGCATGAGACTTGGCATCACCACGGACCGAAACGCCCGCACCGGCGTCGCCCCAAGGTCCGGCGCGGCCTCTTCGAGCGACGGCTCCATTCCCGCCAGCCGCGCCAGCACCGCAATCATGACGAACGGGAAGCAGAACGTCGTGTTCGCGAGGATGACGACGGTACAGTACCCCTGCCCGAGCGGTTCCATGTCGATGCCCGCTCGCCCTAGCCAGGCGTTATCCGCCGTGTTCCCACAATGAGGAAGATGCGCAGGCTGATCCCCATGATGACTTCGGGGATCGCCACGGGCACCATCACCAGCCCGAGGAGGACGCCCCGCCCGAAGAAGCGATACCGATGCAGCAGCCACGCCCCCAGTGTCCCCAGAACCGCGGAGAGCGTCGTCACTGCGGCCGCCCAACTGCCGAGGAAAAGGCGGACGCGGCGAAGGCCGGGGGGAAGCGGTGCGGATTCTTCAGGCAATGTGCCGACCTCTTCCATTAGTCAACTGGGCCTGGATCAGCCGACGAATCGTCAAAGGCAACGTTCCCCGGATGAAGGTCCATCAGGACAAAGCCTGTTGCTGTCTGAAACATCGCCGCAACGTGAAGCGCGTCGCTCCAGCGGTCGCCAAAGAGTTCTTTGAGCGTTTCGTAGTACTCGTCCATCGTGTGGGGCTCAAAATCGGGGACTTCATGCGGGAGTCTGGCCCCAGCGAAATCGAGCAGGAATGGGCATCGACAAATGAGATTTCAAGCGCGAGAAGTTCGACGTCGGCAAGCACGAATTCGGGCACGGCATCCCCCGCAATTTCCGAAATTCCCCGCCGGGCGAGAATCGTGTAAACTTCTAATTCGCGAGCGAACCGTTCCTGCCGGTCGAAGAATTTGACGGCCGTCCGGCGCGTCGTGTAGAGGACGAAGCCGTCTTGGCCGCCGCCCGGCCCCAAAGGGCCAAGTAGTCGAAGCTCGTACTTAACCTCGAAGGCGCTTACACGAGGGTCGATCTTGGATGCACCGACAAACAATGCGGCCACCGAGCGGCCCACCTGGCTCTATGCTTCGCTGACAGTGTTCGACGGCCCACGCAAGTTGAAGCCGATGAGGATGGGCCCCGAGTACTTCGATTTTCGGGAGCCTCCGCGACTGATTTCAAAGACTGTGGAAATAATTGTCAAGAATGGTGATCGCGAGTATCGCTCCCAGGTCAGGATCCTTCCGCACGACCCGGAGGCGACGCGCATTCCGGTTCGGACGCTGCTCTCCGCCAACGGGTGATGTGGTGCGCGTGCGCAGTTCCAGTCCAGGCGACTCTGGGATGATGGCCGTTTGGGGTCTTTAAGGCCCTGCTTCCTCACCTCCCGCGGAGCGCGCATATCGCAAGCTTCCAGCTCTTCCTATTCATCGGCCCTGCCTTGATCGCCGCCCAGGCGTGCTTTCTGGCGATCGACGCGTTCTTCGCCTTCAGGGCGGCCCAGCCCCAGAGGCGGAGTTGGTCATCGACCGACGGCGGCTCCCAGCGGGTGGGCTTCCAGCCGGGGGGGAGAGTTTTGCCGCGGCGGGCGTGGGCGTCGCGGAGGAAGTCGGTCAGGTAGCCGTCGAACATATGCTGGTACTGCGTGCGCGAGAGGCTCCGCAGGTGGCGGCGGTACCAGAGGAGCACGTCGGGCAGGTTGGCGACGCGGCCGCGTTCGGCGAGGCGGAGGAACAGATCCTGATCTTCCCCGACATTGCAATCGCCGCGATAGCCGCCGGCCGCCCGGACGGCATCGGCCCGCATCATGACCGACGGCTGGATCACCGCCATCCCCCCGCCGGAGGTGAGGAGCTGTTCCTCGATCGCCTCGTGGGTCAGCGGCTGCTCAACCACGCCGAACGGAGAGCCGTACGGGTCCATCATCATCACGCGGGTGCCGAGCAGGACGCAGTCGGGGTTGGCGTCGAGATAGGCGACTTGGCGGGCGAAGCGCTCGGGCAGGCTGCGGTCGTCGGAGTCCATCCGGGCGATGTAGCGGCCGCGAGCTCGGTCGATGCCTTCCATGGCGGCGCGGACGACGCCGGTGTTCGGGCGGCTCGTCACCTTCACCCGCGGGTCGCGGACGGCATATTCGCGCAGGATCGCCGGCGATTGGTCCTTCGAGCCGTCGTCAATCACGATCAGCTCGAAGTCGGTGAAGGTCTGAGTCAGGATGCTCTCGACGGCCTCGCGGAGGTAGCGTGCGGTGTTATAGACCGTCATGACGACGGAGACTGTGGGCGGCAAGGTTGACGGTGTGGCTGTGGACGACGACGGGGGCGACGAGGGCGGGGGCGACGAGGGCGGCGAATCGCCTTCGACGAGGGGAGCGGCTTCGTTGCTCACGACGCGGCCGCCCCTTTGCGGGGGGTCTTGATGAGTGAGCAGACCAGCAGCCGCCACGGCTCGGGGTTGAACGGCGTGGCCTTCAAAGCCCGCATGCCGTAATGAAACGCGGTGGAGCGCTCGCCCGACTGGAACGCCCACCACCCGTACTTCAGGGCGAAAGTCGCGCGGGACCTGGCGTCGGTCCCGGGGCGCCAGGCGTCACCGGCTTCGAACACACCCTGAATGCCGCGCCGCTTCCAGGCTCGCTCGCAGGTCTCCAGCGCGCAGCGACGCTGCTCCATGCACTTTGTCTCGCTGACGGAGCCATCGTGCAGGCGGTAATGGAGGACCGGTTCGGCCAGATTGGCCAGGCGGCCGACCTCGCCCAGGCGAAGCCACAGGTCCAGGTCCTCGGCGAGTGGCGAGTCTTCGTAGTAGCCGCCGATCTGTTCCATGGCGGTGCGACGAATCATGGCGGTCGGGTGGCAGATGGCGCCGTGGCCTGCGAGGGTTTTGCGTTCGATCCCTTCGTGATCGGTGGGCGGGACCAGGAGGTTGAGCTTGCGGCCCTCACCGTCGATCTGCTCGAAGCTGCCGCCGACGCAGACCAGCGCGGGGTCGGCGCGCATCGCGTCAACTTGGCGCTGGAACCGGTCCGGGAAGGAGATATCGTCGCAATCCATGCGGGCGAGAAACTCGCCGGACGACATTCGCAAGCATTCGTTGATGGTCCTGGGAAGCCCGCGCGACGGAGCGCGAGAGACCACGCGGATGCGCGCGTCGCGTTTCTGATACGCCTGCAGGATGGAAAGCGTGCCGTCCCTCGAGCCGTCGTCAACGATGCAGAATTCCCAGTCGGTCAGGGTCTGGGCAAGGATGCTGTCCATCGCCTTGGCGAGGTACTTCTCGCCGTTGAGGACGGGCATCAGGACGGAGACGAGCGGTGTAGGAGAGTTACGCATCTGTCGTTCTGCCCGATCCATCTGCCCCGGTCCACCTGCCCCGGTCCATCTGCCCCGGTCCATCTGCGTTGCACCGGCCGAAAAGCTGTCACCGAGGGCTGGAGCAGGTTTCGCACGACGACGAGCGCCAGTTCGCGCCAACGGCCGCCGTCGATCCACGGTCTCAGATCGTCCGCCCGCGATTGCGGGCCCACGTACGACTGTCGTGCGCTACTGTGTGGACTTGATCGAGCCGCCACCCGGATCCGCGTGGAATGCTTGACCGCCGATCGGCTCGCTCAACTTCGGCACGGCGCGACTCATTACGAACGGCAACCGCGTCACGAAAATTCGCGCGGAGACTCCACCGCGCACCCACCACACCACCCGTCGCCGGACTATACAACATGCCCCAAACGGTGTCGATGCGCGCAACCTGAGTGCAAACGATGTATGTTCTGTAATGCGAGGCGTTAGCAGCCGGTCTGCATGCGTTCCGCGTTACAGTTTCGCGAGCTTGACACGCGCGGGCCGAGGAGCAGACGACGCTCACGAGATCGTGTTGACCGGGAGCCACTAAGAGGCCCAGGATACCATATTCTTGCTTCTTTCGTTCGTCAAACCCGCGGCTATACTGTGGCCATGATCTCACGCGACCCTGAGGGTCATCGCGATCTCCGTACTGGCCTTGTGCCGGTCGCCTCGGTACAGCAGGCTTGCAGGTTCGTTGGGTTGCGTGCCCTGGTTGAACGCCTTGAGCCTCGGCGGCTCCTGTCGGCCGTCGCCTTTTCTCACGCCTCCGCCCAAGTCGCTGCCCACGCGTCGTCGATCCACGCATCGTCGAACAAGATAAAGTGCCACGTCGAACATAAACCGGTCGCCGCCAGCGACGACCCAGGCTTCTCCGGTAAAAGCCGCGACGTGGACGACGCGGCGGACAACATCAACACCGATTTATCCGTGCCCGCCGTTGTCGCCCAGAAAACTGGCAGCGGCCGGTCGAGCCGCGTGTCCCGCCCGCTGGGGAACGGGACGGGAGCGGCCGGCGGTCACACGACGCAGGATTCGGTCGAAGATCAGCTGACGATTGATACGGACGGCCCCTCAATACCCGCGGCCGCTCCTTCGGTCTCAGGCGTGATCCCGGTTCGCCAGAGCGAGCCGGCGGTGCGGCGGACGGCGTCGGCCCAGGTGGCCGCGGATGCGTCCGTCTCAGCGGCGCCGGGTCGCCCGAATCTGATCGTTGCGACGACCTTCGCTCGCGAAGCGCCATCGCACGATGCTCCCCATGTCACCGATGCCAGCAGCCGGGCCACGCCGACGGTCGCGTTCCCGTTCGGGACCGTGGTGATTTCGGCACCGACGCCCGCGACGTCCGACACGATCTTCTTGAGTACCACTGTGGACGATGTGGCCCGACCGGGGAGCGAGCCTGTCTCGGCCCCGATCCAGGGGTTCCGGGCTTCCGGCAGAAACGAGCGCGCCACACGATCGGCCGCACTCCGCTCCGGTTTCCACCCCGCATCGGCCTCAACGGTTGAACCGTCAGAGGGGTCGATCAGCGAATTTTTAAGCCAGTGGGCCGCACTGCTGGCCTCTCCGGCGAGGCGCCGGTCGCCGGTTTCCCATTCCCGGGCTTCGGTTGCGATTGTCGCAGTCGCACTCGCCGATCTATTCGTCGCGGTTTACATCATTCGACGCGGGCGCCGCAGGATGGGCGGCCGCCGTCGCGGCGTTGCCCTTCCCGTCCCCGCCTGAACGACTTCCTGGTAGCTAAACGTTGAGGCGCGTTCGACGCCGCATCCCGCAACGCCGCCTCGTCGTGTTCGTGGCCCCTCCACGATTTGACAAATTCCGACGCCCTCATTCTCGCGTCATTTTCAGGCTCTATCTTACCGGCTGTTACGCTCCCTCGCTTTCCTTGTCGGACGGCGACGGGCCCCCAAATCGGGCGGCGGCCGAGCGAACTTACGAGGAACAAGATGAAGCTCTCGCGAACTGGGTTGGCGGCGATGGGTCTGACCATGGGCATCGCGGCGGGGACGCTCGCGCTGGCGGGCGAGAAGGACGATGCCGCGCTCGCCAAGGCGCCCGCCGCCGTTCAGGCGGCCGCCAAGAAGGCGCTCGGCGACAAGAAGCTCGAAGAGTTCGGCAAGGCCGATGTCGGCGGCAAGGTCCTCTACGAAGTCGGCTTCAAGGTGAAGGAGGTGGACCACGCCTACATCATCAACGAGGCGGGTGAGGTGGTTCAGGAAGAGGCGGACGTTGATGTCGCCAAGCTCCCCGCCGAGGTGACGGCGGCCGTGAAGAAGGCGGAGCCCGAAGGCAAGATCGACGAGGCCGCCATCGCCACCGCCGGCGAAAAGAAGTTCTACGAAGTCGATGTGAAGGTTGGGAAAGTCATCCACGCCATCAAGGTGTCGATGGATGGCAAGCTGATGGCCGACGACATCGAAAAGCCCCTTGGCGACAGCGAGAAGGACGAGAAGGACGAAAAGAAGGACGAGAAGGAAAAGAAGTAAGCCAGCTGCCGAGCCCGCGGGCGATGCATGCCATCGCCCGCTCGCCCGTCTCAGCGGCCGCGCCTGTGCATCTCGCGCGGCGCGGCCGTTCTATTTTGAGTGGGCGATATCCCCGTCGCGGGCATACTCCATGCACGCACCTTCGCACCTTCACCCGTGGATGATCTCTCCGAGCGCCCCGATCACAAGAGCGGACGCCACACGGAGTGTGCCTGCTACAGATAGTCGCGCGGCGTGCCGGGGACTGAACAGTCACACCATCGTGGGGAGGCAGCGTAAAACGGGATCGCTCTGAATCCGACGATGGCCCATTAACTACATTGAGGTGGGGCCGATGTCAGTCCGCGGCCAGTTTAAGCCTCGCCACGCGATTGGCTTGCTCGGCGACCCAGATGTTCCCATCCGGGCCGCTCGTCAGGCAGAACGGCTGTGACTTGGGCGTAGAAAGATCGAACTCGGTTACCTTCCCCTGCGGCGTGATGCGGCCGATTTTGCCCGCCTTGAATTCGGCGAAATAGACGTTCCCGTCTTTCCCGGTCGTGATCCCCACAGGCTGACACCCCTTGCTCAGCGGGAACTCCGTTATGTGCCCCTCGGGCGTGATGCGGCCAATCTCGTCCGCGCTATTCTCCGTGAACCACAAGTTCCCGTCCGACCCGACCGTGATTTCGCGCGGGAAAGCCTTGGGCGCCGGGAGCGAAAACTCTGTGACCTTCCCCGTCGCCAGGTCCATGCGGCCGATCTTATCAACCCCGCTTTCGGTGAACCACAATTGCTTGTCCGGGCCAATGACGACGCAGTAAGGCTTCGCGTCCTTCGTCGGAATAGGGAACTCGGTGATCTTTCCATCCGGCGTGATTCGTCCGATCTTGTTCGAAGACATCTCCGCGAAGTAAAGAGCCCCGTCCGGCGCGGCGACGATTTCGCGCGGCCAGCTCCCCTTGGTCAGCGTGTTGTTGTCTGTCGCGCCCGATGGGAGCGGGAACTCGCCGTTGAATTCGCCACTGGGGCTGACCCGGCGGATGGAGTTCTCCTCCCGCGAGGTGAACCAGATGTTCCCATCCGGGCCGGCGGCGATCCCCTGGAGGACGCCGACGGCCTTACCCGGCACCGGGAACTCGGTGATCTTCCCGGCCGGCGTCACGCGGAGGATCTCGTGCTTCAGGACCTCCGTGACCCAAAGGTTCCCATCCGGCCCGCTGACGATCGCCTGCGGGCGATGGCCGTCGGATGCCAGCGGGAATTCGTCGATCGTCGCCTGCGCGGGCGCCGTGCGAGCCATCGCCAGCGCCACAAGCGACAGGGTGATCAACCGGACGCGTCGCGATGTGAGGCTGCGCATGTTGGTCCTCGCTTTCAGGGCCGCCGTCGTTACTTTTCGCTCGGCTGCGTCGTCGCGGCCTTGCCAGGGGCCTGGATCCGATGAACGTCAGGCGCTGACATGACGGAGAACATTTTGACGGTAATCACGTCCCCCACCTTAAGCGACTTGATGTACGCGATGTCGTCCACGTGCGGCGAGGGCTTCTGATTTTTGTCCCGCGGCATCCGCGTCCCCAGCGAGATGACTTTCCCCACCATGGCGGCCGGTTTCTTTGCGGTATTGTGTTCGCCCGCTTCAGCTTTGGAGATGAGAAGGGTGAACGATGTACCGTCCTCCCGCACCGACTTCACGGTCCCCGTGACCTCGCCCCAGAAACCGGTTGCCGCCGCCGGTTGTTCCGCCGCAGGGTGTTCCGCCGCAGGGTGTTCCGCCGCCCGCGCGCTGATCGTTGCCATCAGCGTAAAGGCGACGGCGTAGACGCAAAAGCGAATCATAGATGTCCTCTGTTGAACGGATGATGATTGCATTCCGAGGCGCGTCCCAAGGGTAAAGCCACGGTGCGTGATCAAAACCGAAAAAGGGAACGAAGATCGGCCGCCGGCGTTCACCACGTGGGCAACGTCAGTTCCTGTCGCTCGGTCCCGCGGACGATCGTCGCCTTGAACGTCTCCCCCGGGCCATGGCTGAGCCGGAGGTTGATCAGGAACTCCGAATCGGTCATCGGCGTGGTCTTGCCGTCGATCGCCACGAAGATGTCGCCGACCTTCAACCCCGCCTTGCTCAAGGCGGCGGCGCGGTTCGCTTCGAGGTACTGGGTGCGGATTGCGAGTTCGCCCGGTGCAATGCCGTGCTTCGCCCTGTTCTCCGGCGTCACCGCTTGGAAGTATGCACCGGAGCCGAGGTCGTGGTTGGATTTCCGCCACCCCACGTCCGTTCGCCACCAGTCGCCCTTCAACGCAACCTTCTTCTCGACCAACCGGCCGCTGCGAACCGCCTTCACGTCGAGCGTGGTCTCCTCGGGGGCCCCGTTCAAGACCCATTGGATGTCGGCGATTGAGATCAGCGGCTGCCCGTTGATCGAAGCCAGTTCGTCCCCAACCACCAAACCCGCCTTCGCGGCCGGCGAGTCGGCCGCCACCGATTGGACGAGCAGGCCATCCTGAACATCCATTGTCAGACCGATCCGGTCGGGAAGCGGGTACGCGTACAGATCGCGCGGCGCCAGGGTGCGGCCGCTCCACTTCACGCGCAGAAGCGCGTCTTTGATCATGTGGCAATGAATGCACGATTCGCGCTCCACGGTCGTATGCGGCATGCTGGTCAGCCCGGGGATCTCCTCAGGCACCGCATACGTCGAGGTGACGCCCTGCTTGCCTTCCAGCGCCTCCTTATTTGCCGGGTACGCCGCATGCAATGCCAAAGCCCGCTCCACCGATTTTCGCACCGAGGCGATGGAGAGGAAGTCCTCCGAATGTTCCTTCGCGCCGTTCCGCGTGCCGTAGCGCCCATAAAGGGCCCCGTCGGCGTTGAGGAACAGGAACGCCACAGACAGGTCGTAGTCGTACTGAAAGCGCCGGAGGTCCAAGCCGTTGGTCTGGATCACGCGAACGCATACGAACTTGCTTTCGAGCGCCTCCAGGTCGGCGTCGGGGTGAGTGACTTCGCCGTCGATCTTCTTGCCGGGCGGGCATGGGACACAGCGCATCTCCACCAGGATCGGTTTGCCCGACGCCTTGGCTTCGGACATCGCTTTCGGCAGGTCGTCGTAGATCCAGTGGGCAGCCAAAGGCGGGTCTTTCAGATCGGTCTGAAGCGCGGTCCCCGCGGCGTTCGCTGTGCCGAGGATGAGAAGAAGCAGGGCGCCCGCGGATAAGGTCATCTCGAACTTCATCAAGAACCTCTAAGAAGGAAAAGGGCTGACCGGACGAAATGGCTACTTCTCGGGCAGGATTCGCGGCAGGTCGGCCAGAATCGCGTCGATGCCCTTCTCCGACAATTCACCCTTCTTGAAAGCGTGGTTCGCTTTGACTTTGTGGTCAACGTAAAGGACGACTGTCACATCCGCCTCCCTGGCGACGTTGTACCCCGACGGCCCTTCGGGCACATCAATGCTGACGATGAGCTTCTTCAACTCACTCTTTTGAGCGGCCGCGACGAGTTGCTGGTCGAGCCCCTCTTTATCGCCGAGGAAGACCGCAAAGCTGCCGAGCCTTGCGTCGCGGTGCTGGGCCACGGCCGCGTCGAGTCGCCGCAGGAGTGCCATCAGGGCGTCGCTCGGCTCCCTCGCGAAGATCATCGCCACCGGGTTCAGGCCGTTCTCGCAAACCAGACAGTGCTTTTCGCCCGCGTGCGCGCCCGTGAGGTTGAGCGGCTCGAAACTCTCACCCAGCGCCGACCCCGGCTGCGGACCAGACTTCAGCTCGTCGGCCACCGACGCGAGGGGCGCCGCATGCCAAAGGTTCGCGGCACTCGCGCCTGGGTCGTCGGCCAGAGCCCGTGACCGCGACGGCTCCTGGGCGATTTGGCGCGGCGCGTGCCCGCCCCCCTCGCCTGTAGGACGACTGACGGGGCGCACGCCAACAGAGCGATAGCGGAGCGTGCGAAGAGGGCTCGCTTGTGTGTCAGAAGTGTGAAGATCATGAATATGCCCTCGTCTTGCCGCGCCCGCTTCGGGGCGTCGGCGTCCCCGGTCCGCCGTGTCCGTCATGTTCCCAGCATCCGCTTTCGAAAACTACGTGTCGCGAATCGGCACCCGATATGAGGAGCGGCAGGTGTGTCGCCCGCCGCTGTGACCGTTCAGTCCCCTCCGTGAAGTATCCTGAACACGACGCGGAGTTGCCATAGAATTTCAAGGGCCAAGGACCCGGCGACTCCGCTGATTTCGCCGTTGGACGAGGGCCGACGCAACCCCACCTCACGCGTCCAATCCTCGGTTGAAATGGTTCGGCCGAAATTTCGCGTCTCGACGAACATCGGGCGAGCCGCCCCGTCCCCCGGATGCCCACATCGGTGCGACGAGGTGAACCGTCGATGGATTCAACACCCTCCGCCCCGCGTTACGACTTATCGCGATCAAGGCGTCGGCCGGACTTGCAGCGCGCACAAAAACCCCGCTTCCGGTAAGGAAACGGGGTTCTGTAACGAGGGCGACGGGGTTCGAACCCGCAACCACCGGATCGACAGTCCGGTACTCTAACCAATTGAGCTACGCCCCCAACGCTTCGACAACCGTTGTGCGTTGCGTCGGTCGTGGGGAATAATTTAGGCGTCTGGCCGGGATTGTCAAGAGGCGCGTCCCTCGGTGCGCGAAGCATAGGCGTCCGGGAACGCGACCCCTGGCCGGTCGGAGCCGACGATTTGGCAAGGGGTTAGCACCGTCTCCCCCGCCGCCCTCGGGCGCGGCGAAAGGCAAAGCTGGGGCGTTTTGCGGGCAATGCTTATACTCGCGTCATGATCGTCGCTGGAATTGATGAGGCGGGGTATGGGCCGCTGCTGGGGCCCCTGACGGTCGGCTGCTGCGCCTTTGAAGTACAGGAGCGGCCGACGGGGGAGGCGGCCGACGACGGCGGAGGAGGAACGGCCGGCGCGGCGGCGGAAATGCCGTGCATCTGGTCGCGTTTGCGGAAGCTCGTGAGTCGCAACCGGTTACGGACCGGCCGGAAGATCCATGTCAACGATAGCAAGTTGGTTTATTCTCCGTCAGTCGGCCTTGGGGAGTTGGAACGGGCGATCCTGGCGCTGTCGGCCGCTTCGGGGGAGTGGTGCGACGACTTGAATGCGCTCGTCCGGCGAATGGCCCCAGACGCGGCGGCCCATCTTGCGGAGTATCCGTGGTATCGGCCGACCGACGACGAACGATTCCCGATCGTCCAGGATGGCCTGCCGATCCAATTGTTCGCCAAAGCGTTACGTCAGGAGATGAGCCGGTCGGGGGCGACGTGTGTCCATCTGCGCGCCCGGGTTGTCTGCGAGAAGCAGCTCAATGCGATGTTTGAAGCGACCCGGAATAAGGCGAGTACCCTCTTTTCAATCGCTGCGATCCATATCGACCAGTTGCTTCGGGAATATGCCGGTCGAAACCTGACGATCATGTGCGACCGTCAGGGCGGCCGCGGGTATTACGGTGGGCTCTTGAGGCTCATGTTCGACGACTGGTCGCTGGCGATCTGTTCTGAAACCGAAACGCGCGCGGAATACTTGCTCACTCGCGACGGGCACTCCGCCCGCATCATCTTCTGCGAAAAGGCGGAGGCGCAGTGCCTGCCCGTCGCCGTCGCCTCCATGCTCGCAAAGTATCTGCGGGAAGCGATGATGCATCGCTTCAACAACTACTGGACGGCGCTGGTGCCAAACCTTTCGCCGACGGCCGGGTACTACAACGACGGGATCCGATTCCTTGGCGACATTGACGCCAAGCGGACCGAGCTGGGCGTGGAGGATCAGCAGTTGATCCGATCCCGCTGAAGCGAAGGGTTGCCAGTCATTCGCAAGGGGCGGCCGCGGTTTTTCTTCGACGTCGTTCGGGTATGATCCGTCTCAACCGCCGCCGCCGACAATGACCTCATGCTGCTGAAAATCACCCACACGACGGACCTGTCCTACTCGGACATGATCTCTGAATCGGTCATGGAACTGCGAATGGCCCCGCGGCAGGAGCTGGACCAGCACCGTCTCTCCTTCACCCTCGCGATCGGCCCGGCGACGCCTGCGTTCAGCTATTTCGACTGGCTGGGGAACATCGTGCACTGGTTCACGGTGAATGCGTTCCATCGTCAGATCAAGATTGTGGCGACGAGCGTCGTCGAGACCGACCGCCCCCGGCCCGAGCCGCAGCGATTCAAAGACAAGTGGCCGCTAAGGCCGAGTGATTACGATTACTCGATCTACGACTTCCTTCAGTTCGGTGGGCCGATCGTTGACTCCGGGCCGCTTCGCGAACTGGTGGCGGCCCTTTCGCCACGCGACGGGATGAGCCTGGGCGAGCTGGCGCTGGGGATGCTGCACCTGATCGCCGACCGTTTCACCTACCAGAAAGGGATCACCAACTCGGCGAGCCCCATCACGGAACTACTCGAGAAGGGGTCGGGCGTCTGCCAGGACTTCACGCACCTGATGATCGGGATGGCGCGTGCGCTGCGCATCCCGGCCCGGTATGTGAGCGGGCTGGTGCATCCGGATGCGGAGCGCTTCCGCGGGTTCTCGCAGACGCATGCCTGGTGCGAGCTTTACTTTCCGTCGGCCGGTTGGGTTGGGTTCGACCCAACCAACACGTGCATCGTCGGCGGGAACTTTGTGAAGGTCGCCCTCGGCCGCGACTATCGCGATGTGCCGCCGAACAAAGGCCCGTGGAAGAGTGCCCTGCCCGTGCAGGAGTCGATCGACGTCTCGGTCCACACCGACCCGCTCCAGTCGATGCCGCCGGAACTCGCGGCCGAGCGTGTCGAGTCGCTGTCGGTGCCGATCTATCCCGACGGCCGCCTGGATCACGCCGAGCTCGCGAACCAGCAGATGCGCGAGCAACAGCAGCAGCACCGCTTCAAGCTGCTGTACTGAAGAAGGACGACTGAAGCCCGCCGTGAAACTGAGCGGCCGTCGCCCGATCCGGGCGACGGCCGCTTCAGCATCACGAGTCTCCTCGCCCTCACGCTTCTTCGCAGACGACCTTGAAGCCGGTCAAGCTGCTCGGGCCGAAGCTGGTGGTCAACGCCACGTCAACCGCGTCGCGGCCGTGGGCTTGCTTGACGCGCCCGATCCGGCGGACGTTATGCCGCGCGTCCATCGCCCACCAGGTCCCGGAGAGATAGACCTCCAGGTAAGCGCTGAAGTCCATCGGGGCCGGGTTCTGGGGGACCCCGATGTCGCCGAGATAGCCGGTCGCGTATCGGGCCGGGATGTTCATGGCGCACAGCATGGTGATTGCCAGGTGCATGTAATCGCGGCAGACGCCGCGCCCTTCGCCGTAAGCGTCGTACGCGGTCTTGAAAGGGCTTGCGTACTGGTAGCCGAACCTGATGTGATTGTGCGCCCAATCGACCACGGCCTGCACTCGGCGCCAGCCGAGCGGGATCGACCCGAAAAGGTCCCAGGCGGTCTGGGTCATCCGATCAACTTCGCAGTACCGACTGGCCAGAAGGAACGGGAGGATGTCGGGCGGCAACTCTTCAACCGGGTGTACGTAGGCGCCTTCGATCGAGGGCTCGGGGTTGCCGCTGTCGTTGACAAGGTTGCTGTAAGAGATTCGCAGCGCTCCGGCCGGGGCGGCGATCCGGGCGGCCCGATTTCCGAAACCGTCAATGAAGGTATAGACCGGCACGTTCGGCTCGACCAACAAGTGCTCCAGGTACTGGAGCTTATGCACCTGCTCGGGGTGCACGTGGAGCACGAGCAGCATCGGAACGGGGGCTGGGATGTTAAAGCTGAGTTCAAAGCCGATTTTGATGAGCATGATGCCTTCCGGGCCAATTCAGTTTCCCGGTCCGGCGGTTGGTGCGAACCACGGTAGCTGCGCCGGGCAGCCGCCGTCAACGCGGGAATTTTGAAGCGATTGAAACGCGAATTCGCAGACTCGCCACGCCCAATTGCGAGCCTGGCGGCCGAGCACCGCAAAACTCGGACCGGACCGAGGCGCAGGCGGTTCCTGCGCGCCAGCCAGAATTCGGCAGTTTTAACGCTAGCTTGAATCGAAAACCAGCACCGCTCTGATACGATGACGCGAACGCGACTCCAGCACGTTTCGGCAAGCCCGCTACCCCGAAGGCGACGTTGGATGGAGGCCGGTGGCCTTCGCGACGAGCGGGCGACGATCTTCGCGCCGCGTGCTGAAGGGACGAAAGGATTGTCCGGCAATGACTTACTGTCTTGGCATCGTTACGAAATATGGGCTGGTGATGGCGTCCGACTCGCGTACGAACGCCGGGTACGATCAAGTCAACACGTGCCGGAAAATGTACACGTTCGTCGTCCCTGGGGAGCGGGTCTTCGTGCTGTTGGCGAGCGGCAGTTTGTCGCTGACCCAGTCGGTCGTCACGCTGCTCAAGCGTGACTTCGAGGCCGGCCGCGGCCTGGCGGTCGCACCATCGCTCTACGACGCGTCCCGGGTCATCGGCGATCAGGTCCGCCGCGTGTCCGACCTGGATCGCTCGGCGCTGGAGCGGGATGACTACAAATTCAACGTGAACCTCATGCTCGGCGGGCAGGTTAAAGGGGAGGCGCCAAACCTCATCCTGATCTACCCCCAGGGGAACCCGCTCCAGGCAACCGAGGAGTCCCCATACCTGCAAATTGGGGAGACAAAGTACGGGCGGCCGATCCTCGACCGCGGCATCAAGTACGATCGCACCACGCTCGAGGAAGCGGCGAAATATGCCCTGCTGTCGATGGACAGCACGATGAAGTCAAACGTAACCGTCGGAGCGCCGATCGATCTGCTCGCCTATTCCGTTGACGAACTCGACATTACCCGCCACCGTCGGTTCGCGGCCGACGACCTGGACCTGGCCAAGATCCGCACACGTTGGGAGCAGGCGCTGCGGCAGGCGGTCCTGCGGCTGCCGGAACTTCGTTTCCGACGCCGACCCGGTGCCGGCCCCGCGCCGCAGGATGAATCCATTCAACTCGTCGAACCCGCCCTCCAAAGTGCGGCCGCTCAAAACGATTCCAGCGTGGAACAGGGCGGTGTCTCGCCCATTCAAGGCAAGTGACTCACGCGAGCGCTCACCGGCCGCCCAACCAGTCGCCGAAGCGGACAAGCCAGACGGGGCGGCCGGTTTCTTCCGCCTGGACGTTCGTCCGCGCATGGCGGAGCGTGCTTTCAATGCGATGGATCCGCTCGGCCAGCCCCACGTCCGCCACCTGTTGATGCAGTCGCGAAACCCGACCGACCTTCCCCTCAACGTGCTCAAGTCGCTCCCGCAGCAGTTCGGCATTGGCGCGCCTGCGAAGCCGTTCCTCCGGGCTCTCGGCCGCATACTTTGCGGCGACACTTCCGACCACCGCCCCCACGGCCACGCCGCCTGCCGCCACGAGGTAATCGAGCGGACGGAACCCCGCCGAACCCGTCGCGGGGCGTGGGCGTTTCGGCCATCCCCCCGCTGGCGTTGAGAGCGGCCGCCCCGCCAGGGCGTTATCGAGTCGCGTGGGGGACGGGATTCCCTTGCGGGCAAGATCCTCCTCTGTCACTTTGACAGCGTTTACGTCTGGAATGACTCGTTTGTCGCTCCGCAGCGTATACACCTTGGTCACTTCGGCGCCGAAGAAGAGGATGAACGCCGAGTAGTAGACCCACAGCATCACGGCGACCGGCGCGCCCGCCAGCCCGAACGCCGAGGTGGGCGCTGCAAGAGTGAAATAGACGCTCAGGCCATACTTGCCGATCCCGAACATGAGTGCCGCGGTAAATGCACCGAACCAGACGTTCTTCCACGCCGTCTTGACATCTGGAAGAAACTTGTAGATCGAAGCGAAGAGAAGAGAGATAACGGAGATCGACACGACCAGTTCGACAACGAACGCAAGCCACTTGCTATTGCCCGCGATGTCTTTGGCAAACGCCGCCAGCAACGTGCTGACGAACATCGAAACCATCAGCAAAAAGCCGACGCCGAGGACCATCGCCATCGACAGTAAGCGATTCTTGACGAAGCCCCAGATCCCTTGATTCGGCTTCGGCTTTACACCCCAGATCGTATTGATCGAATCTTGCAGTTCGACGAATACCCCCGCGGCGGAGACGAGCAGGATGATGGTGCTGAAGATGGTGGCGAAGATCCCCGCGTTGGGCTTGAGGGTCGGGCTGATCGACTTCGAAATCGCCTCACCGGCCGCCGGCCCCGCCAGGTTCGTGAGCTGCGAATAGACCTGCTGTTGAGCCTTGTCGCGCGCGACGACCCCGACGATCTTGATGGTGATGACCAGGAGCGGAGCAAGCGACAAAATTGTGTAGAGCGCCAGGGCGGCGGACAGCCGAGTCGCGTTGTCCCGGGCCCAGTTCTTCCCGGCGTCCGAATAGACCTCCACCATGGGGTATTTCAGGATCGCGCCGAGGCGAGACGGTCTTTTAGCTTCAACGTGTGACGTCGCACTTGCAGGAACTGCGTCCATGAGTCCGCTCCATTGATGACAGGCGTTGGGCCGTGGCGTCGAACGCCCAGCAAGACGGATGCCCGCTGACGTGTTCGCCCTTCCGAATTGTTGAGCCGGCCTGCCCGGAAGGTTGCCGCTCGCCGGTGCGGCCCCGCTGGAGCATCCGATAACCATCGGCGGCTGCTTCGATGGGTTTGGCCAGCTTATGCCGGCGTGCGGGTTTGGTGGACGTGACGAATGATGGACGGCCGCCTCGCCTTGGCGGAGCCGCGTGGGGCCCGATAACTCCGTGCCTGCTTGCGGCGATCGGTTGAGCGGGCAAGCGGCGGGACGCCTTCTTGGACGTTTGCCTGCCGTCCCGAGCCGCGGATGTTCCACGCGGCTAAATGGGCGAAAAAAAACTACTTTGCGCCCATTGTTTTTTTTGTAGTGGGGCTGACGGCCGGTATCATCAATGGGCTAGATTCTTCAAGGAAACGAGCCACGCCTTCGGCGGGCTTCTTCGTACTTTTGAGGCTATGGTGCTCAAGGCGGCGTGCCGGTCGTAGACGGCCTGCGCTCTTTGTACCTATGCACACCCGGGAGATGTATTCATGCGATCGAATTCGACGCGCGGGAAAAGCGTGCGCCCACGGTGCAACCGTCGCCCCACTCTTCGTCCTCTGTCAACCCCAGCTCACGCTTTGCTCTCCGCGGCGTCAAAGGCCGGGAGCCCCGGTGCCCGAGACTTGGGCCTCGAATCGCTTGAAGGTCGGACTCACTTCTCGGTTTCGCACGATGTGAACGGGTTCACGGTGGTGACGCCGACGGCCGGGGTTTCGCGGCTGGTCTACGTCAGCAATTCCGGTAGCGATTCGAACAACGGGCTATCGCCCGCGACCCCGGTCAAATCCATTTCCGTCGGCCGGGCGCTACTGCGGAACAACTCCCCCGACTTCCTGCTCTTCCGCCGCGGCGACACGTTTTCGGGCATGCTGAACAACTGGACGCTGTCGGGCGTCAACGCCGATCAGCCGATGGTCATCGGCGCCTACACCGACCCGGCCCATCCCTCGACCGCGCGGCCAATCATCGACTCGGGGATCAGCAGCGGGTTCACGAACCAGGCGTCCGGGTCGAATCACCCCGCGCTGCACGATGTCGATATCCTCGGGGTCTCATTCGTCGATGGCGCTCGCGACTATCGCAACCCCCCCGCCGGTTTTACGACGGGCTTCAACGTCGATGCCGTCGGCGGCTCCTACGGCGTCAACGTCCTTGGGTCCTTCACGAACCTGCTCGTCGAAGACTGCCAGTTCCAGTATTACCGCTCGGGCATGTCGATCCAGGGGTTCTCGACCTGGGGGAACCCGACCAACGTCACGATTCGCCGGTCGCAGATCCTTGACTCCTACGCCCCCAACTACACTTCCACCGGAAGCAAAATCACCAGCGAAGGGATCTACGCCAACGAAGTGATGGGGCTGACGCTGCAGGAGAACATTTTCGACCACAACGGCTGGACCGACGCCGCCTACTCGAACCTGGGCGCCAACGCGAGCATCTTCAACCACAACGCATACCTGAACATCGACAACGAGAACGTCGTCGTCACCGGCAACATCTTCTCCAACGCGTCGAGCCACGGCCTCCAGGCCCGCGCGGGCGGGATCATCACCAACAACCTCTTCTACAACAACCCGATCGCGATGAGCTACGGGTATACCAACGCCCCGGAAAAGCCCGGCGGCGTCCACGGCGAAATCAGCGGCAACGTGATCTACGGCAGCCGCGACATCTCGGGGGCGCTGCGCGGCTGGGGCCTGGAAATCTGCAATACCCGTTCAATCGCCAACGGCGGCGGCACGGTGGTCAAGAACAACATCTACGAGGCCTACGGGCAGAACGGCCAGCCGGCGATTCAGGTCACGATCGGGAGCAACACGACCAACCCCGACACAGCCGTCGGCGTGAACGACCTGACGATCACTCAGAACATCGTCTACGGATGGACGAAGGGGATCACCGTCAACGCGGCGCTGAAGGATGGCGGGACCGGCCGCACCGGCATCCACAACCTTCAAGTCATCGGCAACGACTTCCAGTTGTCCGGCCAGACGCCGGTCGTGGAACATCCGGGGCCGGTGATCGCGCCGTTCGAAACCTGGGCGAACAACCGATACAACGCGCTTGCCAGCGACATCTCCGGGACGGGCTACTTCCGCTACAACAACCTCATCACCACGCTCGCGTCCTGGAAGTCGCAGGTTGAGCCGACCGCTCAGGACGCGCTTGTCGGCTACCCCAACGCCAGTGCCAGCCCCGGCACGTACGACGCGATGCTCGGCGGGACAGGGACGCCCGACGATCTGATCGCCCAGGCGCGCCAGGAAAGCTCCACGTTCTGGCGGCCGCAGTATCTGGCCAAGGTCATCACGACGTATGTCAGCGCGGGCTTCTCGGGCCAGCACATCATCTCGACGGCGCCGACCGCCGCCCTGACCGCCGCGCCGCTGAACGCCGGCGGCGCCCCGACCTACACGTTCTCGGTCATCTACACCGACGGGAACGCGATCGACCCGAATACGATCGACTCCAGCGGCGTCGTTGTGACCGGCCCGAACGGTTACAACCAGACGGCGGCGCTGATTAGCGTGACCCCCAGCGTTGACGGGACCTCGGCGGCCGCCATCTACAGCATCCCCGCTCCGAACGGCGTCGCCTGGGACGCCAGCGGCAACGGCAGCTATTCGATTTCGGTCGTCGCCAACAAGATCAAGAACACGGCCGGGCTGGCCGTCGCGGCCGGCCCCATCGGCACCGCCGTGGTGAACATCGCGGCGACAAACCCGACGGCAACTATCGCCCCGACGACGGTAACGGGGACCAACACCCCCGCGACGCTTATCGTGACTTACAAGGCCCCCGCCAACGGCGCGATCTCGGTGGCGACGCTCGACTCGAACGACCTGCTCATCACCGGGCCGGACGGCAACACGACAACGGCCACCTTCGTCAGCGTGGACAACCCGACCGACGGGAACGTCCGCGTCGCGACGTATCAGTTCGGTCCGCCGGACGGCGGTTGGACCAACGCGAACAACGGCACCTATACCGTCGCGACCCAGGCCGGCGAGGTGATGACTGTCGCCAACGCGGGGATCGGCGCCGGCACCATCGGCACCTTCAAGGTCAATGTGTCGGTCGCGAGCGCCGTGGGCAAAGCGCCGGACATCACCTCCGCGAGCTCCAATAATGAGGTCGTTACCGTCACCTATACGGACGCGAAGGGGATCAACCTTTCGACCATCGGCGCCGACGACCTGACGGTGAACGGCCCCGCCGGCACGTTGAGCGCGACAGTGCTGTCTTCCAGCGGGCAGGGGACGCAGGCGTCGCCGCTGGTGGTGAAGTATTCGGTCGCCGCGCCCGCCGGCACAGGCTGGGATTCCGGCGTCAACGGCGTGTATACCGTTTCGATCAACGATGGCGCCGTCACCAACCTGGACGGCAATGCCGTCCCGGGAACGCAGATCACCTCGTTCCAAGTCAACATCGACGTGTATCCCCCGTCGGCCGTCGCCACCGCCCCCGCGATCTACCACACCACCGGGGCGGCCGAAACCATCTCCGTCGCCTATACCGACGCGACCGGAGTCGATACCAAGACGCTTGGAACGGGCGACATCGTCGTCTACGAGCCTGACAGCACCCCGATCGTCCCGACCTTTTCCGGCTTCACGGGCAGCGGCACGTCGGTGACCGCGACCTACACCTTCCCGGCGCCCACTGGGGGTTGGAAGGTCGGTAACAACGGCACGTACAACGTCGAGATCGAGGATGGGCAGGTTGCCGACACCCTGGGCAACGCCGTCACCGTCACGGGGATCGGCCAGTTCGTCGTCGCCATCGACACCGCTCCCCCTGTGGCTACCGCCAGCCTGAGCGACATCACCGACCCCCAGGCCACCGAGTACATCGGGGTCAATTACGTGGACGACGTCTCGGGGACCAGCGTGGCGACGCTCAGCTCCGCCAATATCCAGATCACCGGGCCCAACGGGTACAGCGCGCTCGCCAACTACGTCCCCGACGACAGCGCGGTCGATAGCACCAACCTGTACGCGAACTACACTTTCTCGCCCCCGACGGCCTATGGGTGGACCACCGCGAACAACGGGACCTACACCGTCACGCTGCTCCCCAGCCAAGTCAGCGACGCGGCCGGCAACTTCATCCCCAAGACGACGCTGGGCACGTTCAACATCAATGTGACCCAGGCGCCCCCGCCGCGCCGACCGCCGTCATCGCGACAACCGCGACGGGGCCCTTCGCTCCGGGGCTCGACAACGTGGAGATCACCTTCAACGAACCGGTGAACGGCTTCACCCTGTCGAACCTCTCGTTGACGACCGGCGGCGGGGCCAACCTGCTCACCGGCAACGAGAACCTGACGACCATCGACAACGGCACGACGTGGATGCTCACCGGCCTTGCGCCGCTGACAACCAAGACCGGCGTCTACACCGTGTCGCTCCCGGCGGCCGGCTAAGGCATCACCGGGCCGGGCGGGATCGCCATGGCGACCAGCGCCTCCGGGACGTTCACGATCGACGCGACCGGCCCAGTGCCGGTCGGCGCCGGACCGACCGTCACGACAAAGGGGCAGCTCGCCGAAACCTTCACGGTCACTTACACCGACGCGGCCGGGGTCGATACATCGACCATCGATTCGAACGACATCCTGGTCTCGGGCCCGAACAACTTTAACGTTCAGGCGACGTTCGTCTCGCTTGACAATACAGCCCCCGGGACGCCGCGGACGGCAACGTACTCCGTCGCCGCGCCGACCGGCGGCTGGACGTCGGCGGCGAACGGAACGTACGCGATCCGGCTTCGCGATCAGCAAGTGGGCGACAGCTTTGGGAACCTGTCGGCCGCACAGTTCGCGGGGAGCTTCAACGTCGCGGTCCCGACCGCGACGCCGACCACCACCACCCTGACCCCCACGGCCGACGCCTACACCCAGGACGGCTCGTCGGCCGGCGTGAATTTCGGTACTTCGACCCAGATCCAGGTCAAGAGCGCGACGGCCGGGACCGGGCTGGTTCGCAACGGTTATCTCTTGTTCAGCCTCAACGGCCTGTCGTCGATCACGACGGCGACGCTTCAGCTCACCGGTGCGCTTGCGGCCAATCCGACAGAAACTTCGCTTGCGGTGAGCGTTTTCGGCGTCCCCACCCTGGTCAATGGCGTCCCGACGACGCCATGGGCCGAAACGACGATCAACCAGAAGAACGCGCCGCCGGTCGGAGCGAAGATCGGCAGCGTTACCGTCACGGGGACGGCCGCGAAGGTGTACACGCTTGACGTCTCCAGCTATATCGCCGCACAGGCGGCCGCTGGCGCTAAGTCGGTCAGTTTCGCCCTGGACGGGACGGCGATCACCAAGAGCCTTGCCGTCTTCAGCAGCAAGGAGAGCGGCACGACCACCTCTCCGAAGCTGGTCGTTGTATCGGGTGGCACAACGCCGACTCCAACGCCCACGCCGACTCCAACGCCCACACCAACACCGACGCCCACGCCGACTCCTACACCGACCCCTACACCGACCCCGACTCCAACACCCACGCCGACTCCGACGCCGACACCGACTCCTACACCGACCCCGACTCCTACACCGACGCCGACTCCCACCAAGCCGGCACTGCCGACGAACCCGAGCCCGGGGAACTTCGCGGCGCTGACGGCACAGCCGAGCGTCTTCACCTGGTCGGCATCGCCAACGGCGACGAGCTACGACATCATCATTGATACAAAGCTGGTTGCGACCGTGGCGACCAACTCGTGGAAGCCCACCATCGCGTTTACAGCCAACACGACGCATTACTGGCAGGTCAAGCCTCGGAACGCGGCCGGCGCGAGCTTTGGGCCGGCCTGGGCCTTCACGATCTACACCAAGCTCCCGTCCGCCCCGGCGACCCCCAGCCCCGCCACCGGCACCACAACCCTGAAGACCGAGCCGACGCTTCTCGACTGGGCCGACACGACCGGCGCCGCTTCTTACGACGTTTACGTGGATAATGTCCTGCTGGGGAATGTCACCGCCAGTCAGTACAGCCTCACCAAGGTGCTCACCAAGAACGCGACGCACACCTGGAAGGTTGTCGCCAAGAACCCGCTCGGGAGCACGAGCAGCGCAACGTGGTCGTTCAAGTTCACCGGGTGATATCACCCGCAGACCGTCCTGAGAATCGCCGTCTTCCACCACGTCGGCCGCCGCCCGGTACACGCCGGCTGGCGGCCGACGTTTTTAGTGCGCACCGGCCCTGATCGCGCCGATCGCCTGCCGTCCGGCCGATAACCGCCACCGTGCCCAGCACCGCCGATAACCTCGCTGCCTTCCCCAGCTCCACGTCGGTCTGTAACGACTGAAGGGACTGTGACGTCTTGAGATAGACGGATCGTCCCACAGTGCGCGCGGCGTTTCGGGGTTTCCATAAGGGTGCTAAACGTCTGACAAACCCTCGCTTCTCGTCGGCCGATGATGAGATGCCGGGGCCTTTCGGCCCGGCCGACCGGGAGCGGTGCGGCAATGTATGGTTCGATCGGGCCCTGATGTATGGGCCGGTAAGTGGTTCATTCGGAGATCATCTGTGAACGCAAAGCACGACGCGGGGCTGAACGTCCAGGCTGACGGCGCCCCTCTCGCCGGCGGCGGCCGCCGTCCGAATCGCCGCGCCGTGCGGGCGATCTTCACGGCTTCCCGCGCCGCGCTGGCCGATGTGACGCGCGATGTCGGTCGCGCGGCCCATGCCGTCGTCGAGCGACTGGAAGATCGCCGGCTCATGTTCGGCGACGCCTCGGTGGTTCAGAGCGTCCCTTTCGCACTTGAGTTTGACAGCGCCCAGTCCGGCATCCTCGACAAGAGCGGCCAGGGGACGGGCTTCACGTGGGTCCAGCCGAACAAGAACGCCAACGAGTACCAGCCCAGCCTGATCAACCTCGATCCGGCGGCCGGCACGCTTTCGCTCACCACGACCGGGACGGCGACGGCGGGCGGCCCCTTCGAGGGGGACAATACGCTGGTCAACAGCCTGCAGACGCAGTTCAACGGGGCGACAGGGAAGTTCACGATCTCCACGCGGCTGATCGGGCCTCTGTCGAACATCAGCGCTCCGTCCGAGCAGGGCGGCATCGAGTTCGGCCCCGACCAGGACAACTTCATCAAGTTCGTCGCCATCTCCCAGAGCAACGGCACGTTCCTCCAGCTCAGCGACGAGCAGAAGACCGTCACCGGCTATGCCCACGCGATCCCGACGGCTTCATCTTTCACCAGCGTCGGGAGCTTCTCGTCGATCAACACCCTTGACCTGCAGATCGCAGGGGACGCCTCGACCGGGAGCATCACCGCGTTCTTCCGGGTGAACGGCGGCCCCCTGCAGCAGGCTACCCAGAGCATTACGCTGACCGGCGCCGAGCGGACGGCGTTCTTCAGCTCGACCGCCCGCGCCGGGCTGATCGCGATGGCGAAGAACAACCTGGCGCCGATCACCGTCACCTTCGATCGCTTCGCAATCGACCCGGGCACGCCGACCGCGAACAAGCCGGCCGTCACCTCCTCCAGCCCGGCCAACAACGCGACCAACGTCTCGCGGAACGCGTTCGTCTCCTGCGAGCTGTCGCTCCCCAACACCGGCGAAGGCGTTGACCCGGCCACGCTGAGCGGCTCGACCGTGAGCCTGGTGCGCGCGTCGGACAAGCTGGCGATCCCCGCCGTGTTGAACACCGATGGCGCCGGCGGCACCATCATTCTGCAGCCCAACAGCCCGCTGGACGCGAACACGACCTACGTCTTTACCGTCACCAGCGGCGTGAAAGACACCGGCGGGCACGCCTTCGCGCCCTACACCGCGACCTTCACGACGGGGACGCAGGTCGTCGCGACGAACGCCTCGATCGCGTTTGAAAAGGTCTCCCTCCCGACAGCCCAGGGCCAGCGCTATACCAGCATCACCATCGGCCCCGACCACATGGCCTACGCGACGACGTACGAGGGGCTGATCCAGCGCTTCGCGATCAACGCCGACGGCACGCTCGGCGCCGCCCAGAACATCACGACCGTCCAGACGGCCAACGGCGGCAACCGGACGATCACCGGGCTCGCCTTCGACCCCGCGAGCACGGCGACGAACCTCATCGCCTACCTCTCCACAACGCAGTACACACCGCCCGACGCGACAACCGGCACCGACTTCACCGGGAAGCTGGTCCGCCTGACGGGCGCCAACCTGGAGAACTACCAGGACCTTGTGGTCAACCTTCCCCGATCGGTGAAGGACCATCTGAACGAGCAGCCGGTCTTCGGGCCCGATGGATTCCTCTATTTCGACCAGGCGAGCACCAGCGCCATGGGCGCCCCCGACCCGATCTGGGGCAATCGCGCCGAGCACCTGCTCACGGGGGCGATCCTGCGGGTGGACGTGAACGCCCTGAACGCCCGCATCACCGCCGGCCACGGCCCGCTGGACGTCAAGACTAGCGACGTGGGCGGCTCCTACAACCCTTATGCGGCCGGCGCCCGGTCACCCTCTACGCCACCGGCGTCCGCAACGCCTACGACCTGCTCTGGCACAGCAATGGGCATCTCTACGCCCCGACCAACGGCTCGGCCGGCGGCGGCAACACCCCCGCCGACCCGCACCAGGCGGGGACGGCGCTGACGAACGTCCCCTACTCAGAGAACGACTGGCTGTTCAACATTCAGCAGGGCGGCTACTACGGTCACCCCGACCCGGCGCGGAACCAGTACATCCTCGACGGCGGCAACCCGACGTCGGGCACCGATTACGAGGAGATCGGCCAGTACCCCGTCGGCACCCAGCCCGACCCGAACCTCCAGCAGGCCGCTTACATCTTTGGGCAGCACTACTCGCCCGACGGCGTGATGGAGTACAAGGCCCCGACCAACGGCAGCAACCCTTTCGGCGGCGCGCTCAACGGCGCGATCCTGGTGGCCCGCTATAGCGGCGGGAAGGACATCTTCGGCCTGACGCCCGGCGGCAACGGGCAGATCACCGGGACCCTCACCGGCATCGCCGGGTTCACCGGCTTCAATGACCCGCTCGACCTCACAGAGGACAACTCCGTCGGCAACATCTACGTTGTGGAATACGGCGGGCAGAAGCTCACGCTGCTCCGCCCGATCGCTCCGGGGGGCCACGCGATCGTCGATAAGACCACCCTCTACTACAACGACGTGAAAGGCGCCGCGGCCAGCCCTGTCCAGACCATTACGCTCACCAACACCGGGAATGCCCCGCTCGCCCTCCCCTCGGACGGCCTGAGCGTCAGTGGAACGGACGCGGGGAGCTTCTTGATGGTCACCAAGCCGACGCTTCCGATGACGATCCCCGTCGGCGGATCGATCACGGTCAGCGTCGATTACAAGCCGGCGTCAACTTCGGCCCTGGGCATCCACACGGCCACGCTGATCATCAAGACCAACGACCCCTCGAGCCCCACGATCAACATCGCGCTGCGGGGCCTGACGACAGCCGGCACCGGCGGGCAGAACGAGCCGTCGCTGCAGCGCATCCTGGACCTCTACCAGATCCCCGTCGTCACCGGCGACAGCAACCCCGCCGACACGAACCTCTACAGCCCCACCGAGCCGCTGCTGCCGAACAACGATGAGCAGGTGATCCAGGAGCTGACCAAGGCGAACGGCGCCGCGCCGGTGCGGATCGTTCCGCTGGACGCCTTTGCCGGGGGGAGCCCGGTGGTTCGGTTTGGCTACTACAGCCCGGGGACGGCCGCCTCGAAGACCGAGTTGCTGACGATCAACGCGGCTGACGCCCAGTCGGTCAATCCGACGATCGTGCCGACGGCGGCGCTGACGCCGGCCGCCGGCGCCGCCGGTTGGCAGTTCGACCCCGGCTCGAAGGATTTCGGCCTCTACTCGACGTTCCCGCTCTTCGGCAACACCGCGTATAGCGAAGACGCGCTGAACACGACCGAGCTGACCGTGCCCAATCGGCGGAAGGTCCACTTCTACCCGATGAAGGACGCGGCCGGGAACGTTGTGCCCAACGCCTACGTTTTCGCATCCGAGGATTACATCAACGACCCGACGCCGGCCGCCAACGGCAACCCGCCCGGCGCCTATGACACGAACGACTTCGTCGGGGTGATCTACAACGTCCAGCCCGCGAACACGACCGGCGGCGTCATCGGCCTGGAGAACACGGACGGCGCGCCGGCCCCGGATCGGATGATCTTCAACCGGATCCAGATCCAGCCGCCCGACCCCAAGACCAACCCGGACGGCTCGATCCTGCAGCCGCCGAACAACGTTGTACATGACATCGGCGTGGAACGGATCCACAACGCCTCAATGACGCCGCTGACGATCAATTCGTTGTCGGTGTCGGGGCCGTGGGTAATTGTGAACGCCCCGGCCGCCGGAACGGTGATCCCCGCCGGCGGCTCCCTCGACGTGACGCTGCAATTTGTCGCCCAGAGCGAGCCCGCCCACGACCACAACGAGACCAACGGGCCTTACAACCCGAATTTCGGGGGGCTTTGGTCCGGTGCGCTGACGATCAACAGCACCGACGTGAGCCAGCCGGTGACGACAGTCACGCTTAAAGGGTGGTGGCAGTACAAGAGCGAAGACGACATGGAGCCGAGCCTCCAGACGATCGTCAACGACATGTTCGGTTATTCGACGAACCTGCAGAGCGCGGGCCAGTCGCTGGACACGGGCGGGAACATCCAGGCCGTCGGCGAGGAGGTGCTCAGCGCCTATTGGACCCGCGCCGACGCCAACCTCCCTGTCTCGGCGCAGCAGCTTGGCGCCTGGCACGGCCAGGGGAATGACGAGGCCCTCCGGTATTTCACCAGGAGCTCCAACCCCAACAGCACGACGGCGCCGTCCAGCCAGACGCTGTTCACGCAGGCGGGGGCGGACTCGCAGTCGATGTTCCCGCTCACGACCACCGGGGCGGCCGCCATCGGCAATTTTCCGACGGCCACGGCGTCGGGGAACTTCGGCTTCAGGATCCAGGCCACCTACAGCGACGAAAAGTACAACACGCCGGAAGGCACCGACCCGACGAAGCGCTACGGCCACCGCATGCGCTTCTACCCCGTCCGGGATGCCAGCGGGAGGGTCGTGCCGAATACGTACCTCCTGTGCTTCGACTACTACAGCATTGACACGACCACCGGCGCCTACAACAGCAACAACGACTATCAGGACCTGATCTTCCTCGTGAAGAACCTGAAGCCTTCCGCGCCGGCCATCGTCACCGGCTTGACCGCGCAGCCCGCCAACGGGGGGATCCAGCTCAACTGGAACGCCTCCAGCACCGTGACCGACCCGCTGGTCACCGGCTACAACGTCTACCGTTCGACGTCGGCGGGCGGCACGTACGTGAAGATCACCTCGGCGCCGGTCACCAGCGCGTCGTACCTCGACCTGACCGCTCCGACGTCGCAGACGTCGTACTACAAGGTGACGGCCGTCAACAACTTCAGCGGAGAATCGGCCCAGAGCGCCGGGGCGAGCGCGCTGCGCAGCCCCGACACGACGCCCCCAGCCGCGCCGACCGGCCTGGCCGCCGCCAGCGCCGCGGGCGGGATCCAGCTCGGCTGGATCGGCAACACCGAGCCCGATCTGGCGGGCTATCGCATCTACCGATCGAACACCGCGGCGGGCACCTTCCTGCCGCTGAACGGCGGCAGCCTTGCCACCGCCAACAGCTTCCTGGATACCTCCAACCAGGTGGGCGATCACTGGTATTACGAGATTTCCGCGGTCGATCTGTCCGGCAATGAATCCGGGCTGACCGCGCCCGTGGATGCGACTCGCGCCGACATGACGCCCCCCGCCGCGCCGGCCAACCTGGCCGTCACGAGCCAGACGACCGGCGTCCGACTCGACTGGTCGGCCAACGTGGAGCCCGACCTCGCCGGATACCGTGTCTACCGTGGTTCGTCCCAGGCGGGGCCATTCACCCTGGTGAGCGGCAGCACGCTGCTCACCGCCGTCACCTATACCGATACGGCCGTGAGCCCTGGCGTCGTCTGGTACTACCAGATCACGGCGGTGGACACGCGCGGGAATGAATCGGCCGCTTCGGCCACGATGAGCGGTGCCCGCTTGAATTCGGCGCCCCGAGCGCGCCGACTTCGCTGGTCGCCACGCCCGCGTCCGGGCAGGTCGCGCTGAGCTGGGCCAACAACCCCGAGCCGGATCTCGCCGGCTACAACGTTTACCGGAGCGCGTCGGCCAATGGCACCTTTCTGAAGCTCAACACCGGCGGGCTCCTGACAACCGCGGCCTACACCGACGCGGCGGCGCCGGTCAACGCGATCAGCTACTACCGCGTCACGGCCGTCAATACTTCGGGCAATGAGTCCCAGTACGCCCAAGCCAGCGCGACGACGCCACCGACGGGCGACATAACCCCACCGGCCGCTCCGCAGGGCGTGACGGCGACGGGGAACGTCAACGGTGTCCTGGTTGCCTGGTCCGCCAATGTCGAGCCGGACCTGGCCGGGTACAACGTCTACCGAAGCGCTTCGGCCGGCGGCGCCTATTCGAAGTTGAACGGCGCGCTGCTCTCCAAGAGCGTCCTGTCGTTCGGCGACACCACGGTCGCCAGCGGCGCGACGGTCTGGTATCGGGTGACGGCCGTCGATATGTCGGGGAATGAGTCCGCCGCGACGCAGGTCAGCGGCACTCGCACCGCGTCCAACGGAACGCCGCCGGCCGCCCCGGCGTCGCTCACGGCGACGGGGACCAAGAGCGCCGTCATCCTGGGTTGGCGCGCCAATACCGAAGCAAACCTTGCCGGGTACAACGTCTACCGGAGCAGCGCGTCCGGCGGGCCCTTTGTGAAGCTGAACAGCGCCGTGCTGACCGGGGCCTCCTTCAGCGACCCGAGCGCGCCGGTCGGCGTGACCGCTTACTACCATGTGACGGCCGTGGACACGTCGGGCAACGAGTCGGCCGCCTCCTCGGCCAGCGCGTCGCGCCTCGCTTCCGACAGCACGCCGCCGGCCACCCCGGCGGGCCTGACCGCGAAGCCGAGCGGGGCGGCCGTCTCGCTCACCTGGTCCGCCAATTCCGAGGCGGACCTCGCCGGCTACAACATCTACCGGAGCAGCACGTCCGGTGGGACGTACGTCAAGTTGAACACGAGCGGGTTGCTCCCCTCTCCGTCGTACCTGGATTCCACGCTGGCCGCCGGGGCGACCGGGTACTACCTGGTGACGGCGGTGGACAGCTCCGGCAATGAGTCCGCCGGCGCCACGGCGACGATCACGCGGCCGATCACCGGCACGGGCCTGCTGGGGCAGTACTACAGCGATCAGTCCTTCACGACGCTGAAGCTGACCCAGGTTGATCCGCGGATCGCCTTTTACTGGGGCAGCAACCCGCCGGCGCCGTCGATGCCGGCAAGCAACTTCTCGGTCCGCTGGACGGGGCAGGTGCTCGCCCAGACGACCGAGGCGTACACCTTCACGCTGCGGGCGCATGACGGCGCGCGGCTGTGGATCAACGGGCAGTTGGTGATCGACCACTTCACGACGTCGAGCACCATGATCGACAACGTTTCCGCGCCGATCATGCTCCAGGCGGGCCACCGGTACGACATCCGAGTGGATTACTACGAGACGACCGGCCGTTCCGGCTGCGAGCTCTACTGGCAGACGGCGAGCATCGCCAAAGGGACAATCCCCAGCGCGGACCTCTACCCGCCCGGGACCTGATCGTCCCGGGCGCGCGGTGCGGCCGCCGCATCGCGCGCGCTCGCGGGGAACATGAGAACGAGAACGGCACGGGATCAAATTCCCGTGCCGTTTCTTGATTTGAGGTTGTCGGACGGGGCGGTTAAGCCTTGTGCGGATGTTCTTGTTCGATATCGAGCACGTTCAGATCCAGGTGTCCTTCATGATGTTCGCCATGCTCGTCGAGCGGCTCCAGTTCGGCCAGCCCCCCGTCAAGCCCCTCGCTTGAGCCCCCGTCCAGCCCGTGGTCGAGCGAAGCGAGGTCGTCGAGGCCGGTGAGTTCTTCACCGACGCCGGGTTCCGGAACGGGCTCGAGTTCCGCGAGCGGCTCCAGTTCGTTCAGGCCGGCATCTTCGCCGCCGAGCAGGTCGCCTTCGGGCAGGGGCTCGAGCGCCTCCAACTCCGCCGGTTCCTGTAGGTGCTCGGCATAGCCGGCGCTGTCGGCCATCGGCTGCATCTGTTCGGCGACCGCGGCTTCGGCTTCGTCGTTGTGGCTGGCGTAGTCGGAGGTGATCGGGCTTAGCTCGTCGTCGTCCGGGACCCCGTTGATCTGCAGAACGAACACCACCGGGCCGACCTGGATGCTGTCCCCAGGGTTGAGCCCCGCTTCCCGGTCAACGCGCAACCCGTTGTGATACGTCCCGTTGGAACTACCGAGATCTTCGAGGCGGATCGTTTCAGCGTCGCGGACAAGGCGGCAATGCTTGCGACTCACGTCACCGTGCGGGATCCGCAGGTCGCAATCTTCGCGACGCCCGATCACTGTCATCTCACGCGTCACGGAAAAGCTGCGACGCTCTCCGTCCGACCGGAACATCACGAGTACCGCCTGCATGCGAAGTGCCTTCGGGAAATGAGAATCGGGCTTCCGAGCCGGGGACGCACGGGTAAGCCACCCCACATAAACCCACTCGACCCCATTGACCTTAGCGCTTTAGCCGCGCCGATCAACGAACGTAAATTATCGCAAGACATGGCATTCGGCAAGAACTACACCGCGGCCGCCGTAGCCTTACAATGGATTCTTTGCCACTCATCGAACGAGCGGCCGGTGACGATCATCTGGGACGGCGCTGGCCGTTGCAAACAAAAACCGAATCGCCCGCCCGCGAGCCAGAAGGATGATGTGCCGTCGATCTCTCTGCCAGCTTTGCCCGCGTTGCCCGCCTTGACGGCCCCGCCCGCGCCGATCACTCCGCCCGCGCCGATCACTCCGCCCGTCACGCTCTCACCCCGTGACTTGCCCGGCGTGGAGGTCCACGGGCTGTACGTTCACGTTCCATTCTGCTTCCACAAGTGCCATTATTGCGACTTTTACAGCATCACGCGCCAGTCTGAAGCGCGGATGGACCGTTTCGTGGACCTGATCCTGTCCGAGGCGGCCGCCTGGGCGGAAACCCATGCCGGGCCGACGCCGCGGCCGAGGACGGTCTTCTTCGGCGGCGGGACGCCCAGCCTGCTCCCAGCTCCGCAGATGGAGCGGCTCCTGATCGGCCTGCGCGAGCGGCTCGACTTGTCCGTTGTGGACGAGTGGACAGTCGAAGTCAACCCGGCCACCGCTCGGCTGGAATACTGCCGGATGCTTCGGGCGCACGGCGTCGATCGGCTGAGCTTCGGCGCCCAGAGCTTCGATCGCGCCGAGCTTTCCCTGCTGGAGCGCCACCACGACCCGCAGGACGTCCCCGCAAGCGTTCAAATTGCCAGGGAAGCGGGCTTTACACGGATCAACCTGGATCTCATCTACGCGATCCCCGGGCAGTCGATGGAATCGTGGGCAGCGTCGCTCGACGCGGCCGTCGCTCTGTCAACGCCTCACCTCTCCTGCTACGGCCTGACCTATGAGCCCAACACGCCGATGGCCGTCCGCAAGCGGCTGGGGCAGTTCAACGCCGTCGAGGAATCGATCGAGCTGCAGATGTTCCACCACACCCGCCAGCGCCTTGATGCCGCCGGGCTGGCGGCCTACGAGATCAGCAACTTCGCCGCTCCGGCAGAAGCGTGCCGGCACAATCTTCTCTATTGGTCCGGGGGCGACTACATCGGGCTTGGCCCGTCGGCCGCGTCGCACGTGCAGGGGCGCCGGTGGCGCAACCGCCCCCATCTGGGCGAATGGGAGGCGGCCGTCTCCTCCGGCGGGTTGCCCGTGACCGATCTCGAAACCCTTTCACCCAAGCGCCGCGCGGGCGAGCTGGCGATGCTCAACCTTCGCCTGGAGCGCGGGATTGATTTTGCCGATTTTACCGCTCGTACCGGTTCCGACGCGCTGACGGTCTTTTCCGGCACGATCGACCGTTTCGCACGCGTGGGGTTGATCGACGTGGACGCTCGGGGCATTCGCCTGACGGCCGCCGGCCTGAACGTCGCCGACGCTGTCGCGGCGGAGTTCCTTGTCCTGGACGACTGATCATCCCTCCCCCGCCGCTCTCTTGGGCGTACGTGGCCCATTCTGGTATTCGCTCAAAGTAGCGACAACCACACTCCCATCGTAAACGCCGCAAGCTCTCACTCCGATAGCTCTTGGCAGGGGCATTTGTGGTTACCCGGCGTATCGCCCCATTCGCGCCGATGACCCCGGTTCGCTGGCCCACCCATTTGCCCACGTCCGTCGTCAATCGTAAGTCTCTGGCGTCGGATGGCGCGCAAGGTCGCACGCCTCGCCAATTGTCGGGCGGCCGCCGTCATCGACCAGAAGGGACCGGAGGAGAGAATGCTCGGGTTTGTCCAGAGTTGGTTCGCGCCGGGGCCTAACCCCATCGGCGTGGACTTCGGGACCGATGCCTTGCGGCTGGCGCAGGTGGAAGCGCTACGCGATGCCGATGGCGGCGGCGGCGCGAGCCCGCGCGAATACAAAGTGGTTGCCGCCGCCCGCGCCGATGTCCCCGGCCATGTCCGCAACGACCCGATCGCCCGCGCGGAGTTCTTCGCCCGGACCGTCCGCGACCTGGTCTCCCAGGGCAACTTCCGAGGGCGCAAGGCCGTCCTTTCGCTGCCGGCCGCCCTGATGACCATCCAGCACCTGCGGCTCCCGAAGATGGACGACGCCGCCCTTCGAAAATCGCTCCAGTGGGAAGCGCAGGGGAAGCTCCCCTACGACCCGACTCGCGCCGTCCTTCGCCACCTCGTCGCCGGAGAGGTCTACCAGGAGGGGGAGCAGCGCCACGAGGTGATCCTCATGGCGGCCAATCGCGAGCATGTGACGCTTCTCTTGTCGGCCGCCACGCGGGCGAAGCTGGATGTGGTCGGGATGGGGGTTGAGCCGCGAACCTTGGTTGACTGCTTCACCCAGATCTACCGCCGCAAAGCCGACGCCGAGGCGACCGCCTGCTTTGTCGATATCGGCGCCAGCGCCACGCTGCGCCGTCATCGCACGGGGGGCTCAGATCCTGTTCGCACGGGTCATCCCGGTCGGCGGCGAGCACTTTACGCGCGCTGTGGCCGCCGCTCTGAAGATCAACGCCGACGAGGCCCGCGCGCTCCGCATCCGCCATGCCGACCCAACTGCCGCCGCCGACGCGGCGCCTTCCTCCGCGATCGACGCGGCAGCCGAGGCGCGCGAGCGAGCGCTGACCGACGACGCCTGCCTCCCCAGCGCGACGCGGCTCGTTGATGAGCTGTCAATGTGCCGCCGCTATCACGAGGCGACGTTCCCCAGCCTTCCGGTCGATCGACTCATCTTCGTCGGCGGCGAAGCCCGCCAGCGCGCCCTTTGCCAGAGCATCGCGCGGGGCTCAACCTGGCGGCCCAGGTGGGCGACCCGATGGCCCGGATGGCCCGCTTCAGCGAGATCGGCGTCGAGAGCGGGATTGACCGGCGGCAGCCCCAGCCCGACTGGGCGATCGCTCTGGGCCTGAGCATGGGCGCCGTCGGCGCCGCACAAGGGGTCGAGGCGAAGTGACGCAACAGCCCGAAAGAGTCGGCCGGCCGACCCTGGCCCGGCCGAACTGGAGAAGACGTATGAACTCGCCGAACGAACTCAGCTTCCTTCCCGAAGACTACCTGGAGCGCAAGGCGCGCCGCTGCGCGAACATCCTGTGCGGCGCGCTGTTCATCGTGGTGATGGTCGGCATCGTCTCGGCGTTCATGCTCAGCGAGCGGTCGATGCGATCGCTGGACGCGCAGCTCGCCGACGTTGATTTCCGCTATGGCGAGGCGGCCGAGCGAATCCACGCCGTCGAGATGATGCACAGCAAGCAGCGCCAGATCGTCCAGCACGCGGAGCTGGCGGCTTCCCTGGTCGAGAAGGTGCCGCGCAGCAACATCCTCGCCGAATTCACCAACGCCCTGCCGCCGGGAACGTCCCTGCTCGACCTGGCGATGGAGAGCAAGCCCCGCCCCCTCGCCGCTCCAACCGGGACAGCCTTCGAGCAGAAGCAGCGCGCCCTCCAGGAGGCGCGGGCGAAGATGCCCGGCGCCGCGCCGGACGCGCCGGTCATGGACGTGCTGCTCCGGCTGACCGGCGTCGCCGACAACGACGTCCAGGTGGCCCAGTTCATCACCAAGCTAAACCAGTCAAAGCTGCTGAAGGACGTCAACCTGGTCATCAGCGACGTCTTCCAGACCGAGAAAGCAACCCTGCGGCGTTTCCAGATCGAGATGATGCTCAACCCCGACGCCGAAGTTCGAGAAGGCCCGCCGGAAAAGGTGAAGACATCGGCGGTGGAGCTGAGCAACTAGGGGATTGAAAAGGAAAACCCGAAGCACGAAATCCGAAGGAAGAATCAATCCCAACGAAGAAGAGAACAAAACGGTCTGATCCGATTTTCCGCCTTGTTTGCTTCGATGTTCCTTCGTGTCTCGTGCTTCGGATTTGGCCTTTTGCGGGTGCGCCCTCGATCCGGCGATGCCTATTTGGAGGATGTATGAAGTTCGGCGCACGAGAAGTGGTTTTCTTCGCGGCGATCCTTGGGCTGTTGGCGGCCGCCTATTTCCTGGGGTTCGCCAAGCAGGACATCCGCCGCCAGGAGAAGCAGGCGCAGATCGACGCCAAGAGCAAGTCGCTTGCCGACCTCGAGCGATCGACCGCCAGCGTCAAGGACGTCGAGCGGAAGGTCAACGAGCTGCAACGCGCGACCAGGGCGTTCGAGGCGATGCTGCCCCAGGCGAAAGAGATCGACAAGGTGCTAAAGGAGGTCTGGCAGCTCGCCGAGAACCACAACCTCCAGACCAAGACGATCAAGACGCTAAAGAGCCAGCGAATGAACGGCTACAGCGAGCAGCCGATCGAGATGAGCCTCGCGGGCGACTTCAGCGGCTTCTACGACTTCATGATCCACCTCGAACGTCTCCCCCGCCTCACCCGCGTCTCGACCATGAACCTGACGAAAATCGCCGACCACGACGGCCAGATGCAGGCGCAACTGACCCTGAGCATCTTTTTCGAGCCCGACACCGACCCGCTCGACCGCGCCTCCGGCGGCATGGCGAGCGTCGGCTCGGGCCAGCCGTGAGCGGCCGCCGGTGGTGGAAGGCGCAGCGCCAAGCGGCATGCGGCGGCGATAGGGCCGGGACGAATGGGAGTGAGCCATGAACTTTCAAGTTGAACAGGACGAGAAGGAATCTAAGTCGGGCGCGGACGAACTGGCCGACGCGGTGTCGGAATCGGACCCCACGTTCGCGGCGGCCGCGGAAAAAAAGCCGCAGGTCAGCGCCGGGACGCTCGGCCTTTTCACCCTCATGCTGATGGCGGGCGGCCTGGTCTACTTCATGTACCTCCGGACCGGGCCCCAGTCCGCCAATGCGGCCGACGCGGGCACGGCAGAGACGATCAGCCAGTTCCTCACCAACGGTGAAGAGCATGTCGCCCTGATGAAGCAGACGCTCCAGAACACCGACAAAGTCGTGCAGCGTTTCCGGGCCAAGCCGGCCCAGACGCAAGTCCCGCTGGCGGCGCTGCGGACCAACCCCTTCCGCCAGCTCGCGCCGGTCGGCAAGGCCGAGGTCCGGTCCAACCTCGAGCAGGCCGAGGTGCTTGAAAGCGTCAAGTCGCTCCAGTTGCAATCGATCATGTACGGCGAGAGCTACCAGGGGTGCATGATCAACAACGCCCTCTATCGGCCGGGCCAGCAGGTGGACCGGTTCGTGGTCGAGCGGATCTCCTCCGACGCGGTGATCGTCCGATCCGGCACATACCGGTTCGAGCTGCGTATGGCACGGTAAGTCGCTTCCGTTCGCCTCGTCAGACCCGATCGATTGGGAGCTCAGACTATGTTTGGCCGACGGACATCGCAGGACACTTCGCGACCGGGCGTGGAAACCGCCCGCGGCTTTGCTCCAGCGCGAAGCGATCCGAACGCGCCGGGAGAAGGGATCGCCGGGTCGCTCGCCGTCGAGACCGCGACGCTCGACGCGACGGACGACTCCTCCGCGTTCCACTCCCTCTGGGAACCGGCGGCCGCCGCCGCGCGAAAGTCCGTCGAGACCCTCCTCCTGGAGCGCGGGCACATCAACGAAGCCCAACTCTCCCAGGCGCGGCAGGTCGCATCGCAGACGCCCGGCAAGACGCTGGCGCAGATCCTGCTGACGATGAACGCCGCCAGCGAATCGCAGATCCTGTCGGCCCTGGCCGAGACGCTGTCCCTCCCATTTGAGACGCCCGACAAGGCGGCCGTTGACCCCCGCGCGTTCGAGATGCTCTCGACCGATTACATCCGCAAGCATGTGACGCTGCCGCTCCGCTTCGAAGGCCCCGAGGCCGACGGCCGCGATGAACGCGCCCTGGTCGTCGGGATGTCGGACCCGAACAACGTCTTTCTCGTTGACGAGGTGAAGCGGAAGGTCAAGCGCGACGTGCGCGTGGTCGTCGTCACGGCCGCCGATGTCAACCGGGTGGTGGAGCAGCTCACCACCGGGTCGAGCGACGTCAAGGTTGACGACATCATCAAGGACATGGCCGAAGACGACGTGCAGCTCGTCAAGGAGGCGGCCAAGGACGACGTCACCGACCTGGAAAAGGCGGGCAGTGAGTCGCCGGTCATCCGATTCGTCAACTACCTGATCTTCGACGCGATCAAGCAGGGGGCGAGCGACATCCACATTGAGCCGAAGGAGAAGGCGCTGAAGATCCGCTACCGGATCGATGGGATTCTGTTCGAGGCGATGAACCCGCCGCACACGATGCAGGCGGCCATCTCCAGCCGCCTGAAGATCATGGCGAACCTGGACATCGCGGAGCGCCGGCTTCCGCAGGACGGCCGCATCCGCGCGGTGGTTCACGGCCGCAAGGTCGATCTGCGTTTGAGCACCCTTCCGACCCCGTATGGCGAGAAGGCGGTCATGCGCATCCTCGACAACCGATCGATCCAGGTCTCCCTGGACGACCTCGGGTTCAGCGAGGACGCGTTGACGATCTGGAAGCAGCAGATCGACCAGCCGCACGGCATCATCCTCGTCACCGGCCCCACCGGTTCGGGGAAGACCACGACGCTCTACTCAAGCCTGCGATGCATGGACGGCAACAAGCTGAACATCAGCACCGTTGAAGACCCGATCGAGTATCACCTGCCCCAGGCGACGCAGGTGCAGGTGTACGACAAGATCGGGATGAGTTTCTCGGCCGCCTTGCGCAGCCTGCTGCGCCAGGACCCGGACGTGGTGATGCTGGGCGAAATCCGCGACGCCGAAACGGCCCGGATCGCCGTCCAGGCGGCCCTGACGGGGCACCTTGTCCTATCGACCCTGCATACGAACGATGCCCCGGCGTCGGTCACGCGGCTGATCAACATCGGCGTGGAGCCCTACCTGATCTCCGCCGCCGTGAACGCGATCCTGGCCCAGCGCCTGGTCCGCAAGATCTGCCAGCAGTGCCGCGACGCCTACGAGCCGACCGACGAGATGAAGGAGTTCCTCGCGCTCCAAGGCTTCACCGACGCCAAGTTCTTCAAAGGCAAGGGGTGCGACCGCTGCCGCAAAACGGGTTATTCGGGGCGGCTGGGCATTTACGAACTGCTGGTCATGGACGACGGGCTGCGCGACATGATCACAGCCAACCCCGACGTGAACCAGCTCCGCAAGCTCTGCCGCGAGCGCGGTCTGATAACGCTCCGGGTGGACGGATTTGCGAAGGTCATGAAGGGCCTCACGACCGTCGATGAGATACTAAGAGTGACCGAGAACAGCATGTAAGAGCGCCAAGCTCGCAGGAGCGCCAAGCCGGCCCGAGACCGATCGAATCGTGCGCCGCGCCTGTGTGGGCGGGCGGCGTCGCCGGGGCCGCCCCTCCCCGGCCGTTCCCGCCTCACTTGCCAACGCTATGAGCCTCCTCAACGACATCCTCCGCGCCGCTGTCACGGCCAAGGCGTCAGACGTCCACATGAACGTCGGGTCGCCGCCGCTGTTCCGCATCCACACCATCGTCACCAAGAGCGACTTCCCGATGGTGACCCCCGACGGCGTCGTCCGGCTCGCCCGGGAAATGATGAACGACAAGCGCTGGGCCGGGTTCGAGGAAAAGCGCGACTCCGACTTCTCATACGAAATACCGGGAGTCTCCCGGTTTCGGGTGAACGCCCACTACCAGCGGAACTCCGTCGCGCTGTCCATCCGCACGATCAATGACAAGGTGCGGCCGATCGAGCAGCTCTTCCTGCCCGACGTCGTCACCAAGCTGACGTACCTGCCGCGCGGGCTCATCCTGGTGACCGGCCCCACCGGCTCGGGCAAGAGCACCACCCTGGCGGGGATGGTGGACTCGATCAACCGCCGCGAGCAGGGCCACATCATCACGCTGGAAGACCCGATCGAATACGCGTTCATCAGCAATAAGTGCGCGATCGAGCAGCGCGAGGTGGGCGCGGATGTCCCCAGCTTCGCCAGCGGCCTGCGGCACGTGCTCCGCCAGGACCCCGACACGATCCTGGTCGGCGAAATGCGCGACTTGGAGACCGTCAGCGCCGCCATCACGGCCGCCGAAACCGGCCACCTGGTTTTCAGCACGCTCCATACGGTCAACGCCCCGCAGACGATCGAGCGCATCATCGACGTCTACCCGGCCGACGAGCAGAACCAGATTCGATCGATGCTGGCCAACACGCTTCAGGCCGTCATCAGCCAGACGCTGTTCAAGCGGTCCGACCAGCCGGGCATGATCCCGGGCGTGGAGATCATGCTCTGCACGCCGGCGGTTCGAAACTGCATCCGCGAGAACCGTATTTTTGAGATCCCCAACATCATCGCCACCTCCCGGGCGCTGGGGATGCAGTCGCTGGACGACTCGATCAAGCAGTTGTTCGTCAACGGGTACATCAGCAAGGAGGACGCCGTCGCCCAGGCGGCGCACCCGGAGAAACTGGAGCGCTCGCTGGCCGCGTAGCGCCTCCGCGACGCGGGACGATCCTCCCGCTGGCCTGCCGCTCGCTGGCAACGGGCTCCCCGCGGCACCTGCGACCACGAACCCGCGAACTTCATGGCCACTTACCGATACGAATCCCGCAGCGCCGCCGGCAAGGCCCAGTCGGGGCTGATCAACGCGCCCGATCTCGCGGGCGCCTCGCAGCAGCTTCGGGCCAAGGGGGAGTACATCCTCTCCCTGGCCCCGGCGGACGGCGCGCAGACGAAAAAGGGGAAGGGCTTCTCGATCAACTTCGGGCCCGGCTCGAAGGACATCCACAGCTTCACCAGCCAGCTCGCGGTCATGATCCGCGCGGGCATCAGTATTCGGTCTGCCATCGAAGGGATCGCCGACCAGGCCGCCAACCCGAAGTTCAAGGCGATGCTGACGCAGATGAAGAAGGACGTGGAAGGGGGCAAGCAGTTCTCCGACGCCTTGTCCCGCTACCCCAAGACCTTCTCGCCGCTCTATATCAACATGGTGCGGGCGTCGGAGCTTTCGGGCGGGTTCTCCAAGATGCTCGATCGGATCGCCGACTACCTCGCCCAGGAGATCGAGACCAAGAGCATGGTCATCGGGGCGATGATCTACCCTGGCATCATCGGGACGATGGCGACCGGCACGACCATCTTCCTTCTCACGTTCGTGCTTCCTCGGTTCATGGTCATCTTCCAGGGGAAAGAGGCGGCTTTGCCCGCCCCGACGAAGATGCTGCTGGCGATGTCCAAGTTCATGACCAGCTATTGGTATATCCTTCTGGCATCGGCGGCGGCGGTCGCCTGGGGCATCTTCATGGCCCTCAAGACCGATCGCGGCCGCACGATGTTCGATAAGGCGAAGCTGACCGTCCCGCTCTTCAAGAAGCTCTTCCGCGCCTGTACATCAGCCGCAGCCTGCACACGATGGGGCAGTTGATCAACGCCGGCGTCCCGATCCTCGACACGATCGCCATCACCGCCGACATCAGCGGGAACATCCTCTACCGCAAGATGTGGCGCGGCGTGCATACCGGAGTCAAGCAGGGCAAGAAGATCTCCGCCCCCCTGATGAAAAGCCCCCTTCTGCCCAAGGCGGTGGTCCAGATGATCAACGCCGGCGAAGAGTCGGGCAAGCTGGGTGAGGTCCTCGACGAGGTGAGCGAGTTTTATTCCAGAGAGCTCAAGTCGGTCATCAAGAGCGTCACGGCCATGATCGAGCCGCTGATGATCGTCATCATGGGCGGCCTGGTCGGCTTCATCGCCATGAGCATCATTCTCCCGATCTTCAAGCTAAGCCAGCTCGTGAAGTGAGCGCCGCGGCTCGAGCAACGGCTCCCTGCCCTGACGCGCTGCCGAACCGGGCGTTTGCAAGTTGCTTGAGCGACGCGGAAACCGATCCGGGCACTCCCTGGGAACGCCGACGTCCTCGTCGGCCATTCACGCCGAGCCGACGGAGACGTCGGCGTTCCTCCAGGCCCAGAGTCCTAAAGTTGCCTCGAAGTTGGCCACGCACGTCGAGATTCCCTCCTTCCTCCGTTGACCCGCGCCAAAACGAATCGGATATCTTCCCCATGTCTCCGCGCACCGCCCATTCGCACCGTCGCCGCCGCGGGTTCACGCTGATCGAGGCCGCCCTCACGACCGTCATCGTCGGCTCGGGGGTGCTTTCGACGGTCATCCTCTTCGCCGCCTGCACCAAGGAGAACTCCGTCGCCGCCAACACGACGACGGCGATGATGCTCGCGGGGAACATTCAGGAAATGATGGAGGGGCTCAGCTTCAACGACCCGGCCTACGGCTCGACGTACTTCGGACCCGAGCCCGGCGAAACCCTGGCCACCTACAACGACTGCGACGACTTTGACGGCCTGACCTTCAACCCCCCGATCGACGCGACGCGCCAGCCGATCGCCGCCCTCTCACCCTATTCGCAGGTCGTCAGCGTCGTCCCCGTCTACGCGACCCAGCCCGGGTCGAACACCAACCCCGCCGCGCCCGACCTTCCCAAGACAACGTATACCGGCGCGCTGCGGGTTCAAGTTCGCATTCTCTACAAACCCAACGGGCTCGCCGCGACCGAGGTTTACCGGACGAGCTGGGTCCGCGTCGCGAGCTGACGTCGCCGCTCGCCGCGGGAGTTGCCTGGAGGCAGTATGCGTACCCAACCGATATCGCGAGTTACCCCACGTAGCCGCCCCGCCGTTCGCCGGCGTGGCATGGCGGCCGTTATCGCCATGCTCTTCCTGGTCCTGATGACCACGCTCGCCCTGGCGATGTACTGCATGGCCACGATGAACGTTCGCACGGCGGCCAACTACTCCGACGCCGAGCGGGCCCGTTCGATCGCCGAGTCCGGGCTGAGGTGGATGAGCTGGCGGTTCACGAAAATGAACCGGCCGAAAACGACCATCGGCAGCATCACCGCGCCCGTGGCGGCGTCGCTCTGGTCTTCCATCCAGACATCGGTCAGCAACGACCTGGCGACCATGCTCAACGCCGCGGAGAGGCCGACGACGTTCGACGGCACGACCCTCTCCAGCTCCCCGATCGCGGTCGATGAATCGAACGGGCGGTTCGTCATCACCGTGCGGCAGCACCCGCTGAACGCCGGGGATCCGCTCGACCAGACCTATCTGCGCGTCTCCAGCACGGGCACGTACGGGAAATCGTCGCGCACGCTCTCGATGGATTTCAAGATCGACAAAAAGGTGAAGTATGCGATCGTCGGTAAGGTGCCGATCCAGATCGGCCGCAATACGCTGGTCGATGGGCCGATCGCGACGACGATCAACAACTTCAGCAAGGGACCGCCGGTCTACATGCTCAGCGATTTCCGGCACCTGACCCCGGCGCTGCAGACAAAGATCGATAACTTCGACTCGTTCCTGCAGGCCCATCACAACGGCTACGACAACCGGATCAACGTCAACAACGCCACGGAATACGCGGCCGCCACCACCGCCGGGTACACCGACTACAACGGCGACGGCTTCATTGACGAATACGATCTGTTCCTCAAGGAATTCGATTCCAACGGCGACAAACAGATCTCCAAGGCCGAGTTCACCAACCCCGCGACCGGCCTGCTCTACGACCCCGACCTCTTTACCGTCATCGACTCCCTCGGCGGGCCGATGTTCACCGGCGATACCACCCGCGCGGGGTATAAGGACAATCTGATCGCCAACAACGACGGCTACACGAAGGTCCGCGGCACGATCTCCCTCGTCGTCACCGCGGCCGCCTGGCAAGCGAACCTCGCGGGCTCGGGCCAGACGATTCAGAGCAATATCGTCGGCCCGATCGAAGCCGCGACCTCGACCGCCCAGCCGGTGCAGTTCGCCACCGACCCGACCACCATCTTCGACCTCACCCCCTCCGACTTTGATACATCGGCCTATCGGCTTAAGACCGGCCCCGAGAATGGAGCCACCACCAAGTCCGGGACCGTCTTCACCAACTATGTCCTGACGGCGGCCGACGCCAACGGCGGCACGGCGAACGAACAGACGCCATGGGGCTCGACCAGTTGGCAGGCGACGTATCAGCGCCCCGTCTTCCAGAACATGACGTTCAACAATTGCCGAATCCCCAAGGGGCTCAACGCGCGCTTCTCCAACTGCACGTTCAACGGCGTGACGTTCGTGGACCTCAACCCGACAATCCTCAACTCCAGCAACCAGCCAACGACCAATGCCAGCGACGGCATGGCCTGGTCGCAAAAGATGAAGAGCGGCTCGTTCAGCAACACAACGGTGCTGACCGCGACCAATTCAAGCGGCTTTAGCGAGGGGAACAACCTTCGATTCGACAACTGCTTGATCCACGGCCCGCTGGCCTCGAGCGTCCCGACGGCCTATACCCACTTCGGCAACTCCTGGGAGTTCACCGGCTCGACGCTCTTCGATAACCAGGCGGACCAGACCGCGACGCTCCTCTGTCCGAACACAAACATTGAGATGGGCTCCTTCACCGACCCGGCGGCCGCTCCGAGCACACTGATCGGCGTCTGCGTCACCGGCAACATCGATATCCGCGGCAGCAGCGTGGTTGACGGGTCGATCATCGTGACCGGCGATGGCGCGGGCAACACGACCCAGGGCTGGTTCGGCCCCAGCGACTCCAACACCGACGCCACCAGCGCCATGCCCGAAGGGGGCTACGGCCGCCTTTACATCCGCTACAACCCGTACCGCGTCTGCCGGACGGGATCAACGTGGCGGTGGACATTCTCCCCGACTCGACCACCTACACGGAGTAAGCCATGAACCGCGCGACCCGCTTGCCCCGTTTCGCCGTGCCCCGCGCCGCCACGTCGCCGCGATTCATTCGCGGCCGCCGTGGGCTGGGGATGGTCGAGCTGATGGTCAGCCTGGCCATCACCTCGGCCCTGCTGACCGCGACCGCCGTCGCCGTCAACGCGTCATTCAAGGCGTACGAGATCAACGAGGAGCAGTCCTCCCTGATCCAGCGCTCCCGCATCGCGATGAACCACGTGCTGTCGGTCATCCGGACGTGCCAGGCCCATTCGCCCGACACCACCGCGCTCGCGACGCAGTTCTCCAGCGGCCTGGTCGTCACCGACACCGGGATCGACATGTACAACGCGAGCAACAGCCTCATCATCTTCCGCTACGACTCGCCCAACCAGCGGCTCCTGGCGATCACCAACGGCTCGGTCTACACCATGGCCGAGGGCGTCACCGCGTTCCAAGTGAAGATGGAGCCGATGCGGAGCCTCCAGTCGGTCAAGACCGGCGGCCCATGGGACCTGCTCATGCGGGCGTCGGTCCAGATCACGGTGAAGACGAACTCCAAAACCAGCCTCTCGGGCGAGACGACCGGCAAGCAGGTGGTCACGCTCAGCGGCGCGACCATGCCGCGCCGCAACGCCTGGTGATGCCGCCCCACCCAAAGCAGTTTATTGCCCGGCCCATCCGTGGGTTACGGGGCCGGCGAGGGGCGAACGCGTGTTCGCCCCTCTTTGTCGCCCTGCCAACAGGCGGTGCCATCTCGGTTGGCAATTCCCCGTACGCCGAACCTGGGAACGTCGTCGTCCTCGTCGGCTTTTCACGCTGAGCAGGACGAGGGCGGCCCCAAGGAAGCGCCCGAGTCATTTTCCGCGCCGCGCGGGCGGCATGGGAGGGAAGGCGCCCGCACCCCGGCCGGCCCGCGCAAGGAATTGACGGAGCGAGCGGCCGCCGCGGGGGCTACAATCCTGCCGACATGAAGTACCACTACGGCGAATACGACGGCGAAGAGTTCCCCAGCCAGGACAAGCTTTTCGGGTTCGACCAGTTGATGAACTTCATCATGCAGTATGGCGAGCAGGCGCTCAAAGCCATCGAGCAGATGATGAAGAACCCGAAGGACGAGGCCCAGTCGGAGCTTCTGGAACAGCTCCTCCAGGACGGAATGCTGGACAAGGACGGCAAGGGGAAGCTTCGCCTGACCCCGCGCGATCGGCCGCATGCAGCGGAAGGCCCTCATGGAGGTCTTCGCCAACCTTCGCATGGGCCAGCGCGACGGGCACGAGAAGGTGACACCGGGGCAGGGCGGCGAGCGGATCGAAGGGACCAAGTCTTACCAATACGGCGACCCGGTCAGCGAGCTCGACCTGCATCAGACGCTGCATAACGCCTTGACCCGTCACGGTCTGCCGAGCAAGGAGGGCGTTGGCGGGGGGAAAGGGATCCACTTCGACGAGAAGGACTTTGAGCTGCATCTTCATGAAGGGGTGACGAGCTGCTCGACCGTCGTCCTGCTGGACATGTCCGGCTCAATGACCCGGTACGGGCGCTTCCTGTCGGCCAAGAAGGTGGCAATGGCGATGCAGTCGCTCGTTCGGACGCGGTTCCCACAGGACTCGATTGACTTCGTCGGCTTCTACTCCGGCGCCGCGCGCATCCCAGAAGTCGCGCTGCCGCTGGCGATGCCCAAGCAGGTGACAGTCTACGACTACCAGGTCCGGATGCGCGTCCCGTTGAATGAGATCGACTCGGCCCCGCAGCATTTCACCAACCTGCACATGGGCCTGCAGCTTGCCCGCCGCATCCTCCGGAAGCGAACGAGCGAGAACAAGCAGGTCTTTATCGTCACCGACGGCCAGCCCACCGCGCACGTGGAGGGAGAATTCGTCTACCTGCTCTACCCGCCCGACCCGCGGAGCACCGTCGCCACACTGAAGGAGGCCGTCCTAGCCGTTCGGGAAGGGTGCCGTATCAGCACCTTCGCCCTGATCGAGGACTACTGGGGAATGGAATGGGTCGGCTTCGTGGACCAGCTCGCGAAACTGACGAAGGGCGTCGCCTTCTACACCAGCAGCGGCGAGCTCGCCAATTGCATCATGGAAAGCTACCTCAGCGGCCGCAAGAAAAAGGCCCATATCGCCTGAAAGCATGGAGTCACCGCCGGGCAGGCCGAAGACGAAGCCGGAAATCCGGAGCCCGGGGTTGCCCCGTTCTACTTTCCCCGGTTGGCTTGTTCGTCGAGTTCATGAGATTCGGATTTCGGATTTGGACCGGCGCCTGTGACATCTCCCCTGGCGCGCCCCTGGCTCCGACGCCCCACTCCGTTCTTTTGACATCTTCACTCCCACCGTTACACTCCCTCCACTTAAGGCGTGCGGACGGGCTGCACGCTTTCACGCGGATGGAGCGCCGGGGGTCGCGTGATTCGCGGAGGACCGCGGGGACGATGGGGTTCTGATCGCGTGAAAAAAAACGACTTGCGACGGTCTACGGTTCAGAAGGTCGGGGCCGCGTTGCTGATGGCGAGCCTCGCCGGCCTCGCGGGATTGTCGCGGCCGACGCTAGGTCCTGGCGCAGGCCCGTCCGGACGCCCCCGCCGCCCCCGCCTTACCCACCCCGCTCGACCCGGTTTCCAGCCCCGCCACGGTCGGCTTGAAGGGCCGGAACATTGAGGACGTGCAGGTTCGTGGCAACCTCCAGGTCTCCACCAACGTCATCAAGAACCTGATCCGATCGCGCACCGGCGAGCCGTTCGACCCGGCGACCGTGGCCGAAGATTACCAGCGCGTCTACACCCTCCGAAAGTTCTCCAACGTCGAAGCCAAGGTCGAGCCGACCCCAACCGGCGTGATCGTCACGTTCGTCGTGACCGAGCAGAAACAGATCCGCAGCATCCGATTCAAGGGGAACGGCCGCGTTGAGGATCAGTCGATCCGCAGCGTCGTTGACCTGAAAGTCGGCGAGGCGATCGACTCCTTCCGGATCTCCCTGGCTCGCACTTCCATCGAGAACCTCTATCGCGACAAGAACTTCCCGCTCGCCCGCGTCTCGGTCGATGAAGATTTGCTCACCCGCAACGGCGACGTGGTTTTCAACATCGTCGAAGGCCCCAACACCCGCGTCCGCAAGATCGACTTTCGGAACGGCTTCGGCAAGCCGCTGAAGCTTTTCGCAGGACAAGCTGCGCGACCAGATCAAAACGGCCTACTGGATCTTCATCTTCCGGCCGGGCAAGTATGACCCGGAGCAGGTTGAAGAAGACGTGGCGTCGCTTCGCAAGTTTTACGAGTCGCACGGCTTCTTCGACGTTCGCATCGGCCGCAAGGTCATCTGGTCGCCCGACCTGTCGGAGATTCAGATCGACTTCCTGATCGATGAAGGCCCGCGGTACGTGGTTGACAAGGTCACGTTCCAGCACAACGAGGGGGCGACCGAAGCCGAGATCCGCCCCAACCTGAAGCTGCTCGAAGGCAAGGTCTTCGACGCCGACCTTCTGCAACGGGACACCCGCGCGATCGTGAAGGTCTACAGCGACAAGAAGTTCGGCTATATCTACGAGCCCACGAGCCAGGACCCGGATTACCTCCGGATCGACACGAAGCAGGTGTTCAAGAAGGAGCCGGGGCACATCGACCTGATTCACGACATCCATGAAGGCAAGCACTTCAGGGTCGGGCAGATCCTGGTCAAAGGGAACGACAAGAGCCAGCAGAAGCTCGCCCTGCGCGAGTTCCACGACCTTTCCCCGGGCCAGCTCTTCAACTCCAGCGAGGTCCAGGAAGCCGGCGATCGCCTCCGCCGCAGCCCCTATTTTTCGAACGTGACCGTGACGCCGATCGGCGACGACCCCGACATCCGAGACCTCCTGGTCGAGGTGCAGGAGCAGCGGACGGCGTCGTTCAATATCGGCGCGGGCGTCAACAGCAACGGCGGCGTCGGCGGCAACCTCACTTACGAGCAGCGGAATTTTGACTACGCCAACGTCCCGGCGAGCTGGAAAGACATCTTCAGCGACCGCTCTTTCACCGGCGCGGGGCAGGACTTCCGGGCCTCGGTCGAGCCCGGCACTCAGCAGACCAACGCGAGCCTCCGCTTCTCCGAGCCCTACCTCTTCGATCAGCCGTACGGCTTCAGCAACGACCTGTACCTTCGCGAGCGCGATCGCGAGCATTACATCGATCGCCGCATCGGGGATACGGTCACCTTCAGCCACCGCTTCACCTATGAGTGGACCGGGGCGCTGAGCCTTCGCGGTGAGCAGGTGAAGATTCACGGGATCGATCGGCCGCTGTCGATCCGGGCCCCGGAGATCGTCGCCGGCTACGGGAAATCCGACCTGACCAGCGTCGCGGTGACCGCGCGGCGCGACACGACCAACCCCGGGATCTTCCCCGAAAAAGGAACGGTCACGACCCTGCGCTGGGAATCGTATGGGGCGCTCGGCGGCGACTATTCCTTCCAGAAGTTCACGCTCGGGTGGGATGGGTATCAGACCGTGTACGAGGACCTTCTGGATCGCAAGACGGTCCTCGGCTTCCACGCCAATGCCGGCTACATTGAGGGAGACTCCCCGTTCTTCGAACGGTTTTACGGTGGCGGCATCGGTAGCATCCGCGGCTTCCGGTTTCGCGGCGTTAACCCGCGTGCCGGCCGCGACAATGACCCGGTCGGCGGCGACTTCAGCCTGACCGGCACCGCCGAGCTCAACTTCCCGCTGGTGGGCGAGACGCTCCGCGGCGTCATTTTCACCGACGCGGGGGATGTCGAGCCGACGGTCGAACTGCGGACCGTCCGGGTCAGCGCTGGCGCCGGTATCCGCTTGGTACTACCGTTCTTAGGGCAGACGCCGATCGCGATCGATTTCGCCGTCCCGGTGGTCGAAGGACGCAGGGACGACAAGCAGCTCATCAGCTTTTCTTTCGGATTTATTCAATGACCCGCGGGGTGAACGTCCGATAAATCGGATAGCATCCGCCGCACGCGGACGCCTTATCGCCTTAATGGCGGCGGCCGCCCCGCCGGACAGCGCCACGCGGCGGAGGCCTCACCGGGACCACTCCAGGTGACGCCTTCTCGGCGCACTCGTACCCTTAAATCGAATACGAATCTTGCAACCGTGCGCCGCGCGGCGCGTGAGGAAAGGAACCGAATCATGAAGTTGTCGAAACTCTGTCTGCTGTTGATCGCCGGCGTCGCCTTCGCCACGGCCGCCACCGCGTCGGCCGCCTCAACTGACAACTCGGCGATGAAGATCGGCGTCGCCAACCCCGCCCATATCTTCAATGAGATGCAGGAGACCAAGTCGCTCCAGGCGAAGATGTCGGACGATCAAAAGCGCTTCGCGGGCGATCAGCAGCAAAAGGTCAAGGAGATCGAGGCCCTCAAAGCCCAGCGCGATGGTCTGGACCCCAAGCACCCGCAATACGAGCAGTTGAACGAAGCGCTGTCAAAGAAGACGATCGAATACAAGGTCTGGGCCGAGTCCGAGAAGGCACGGGCCGAGCACAACCAGAAACGGCAGATGAAGGCGCTCTTCGCCAAGATCGAGGCGGCCGTCGAAGAAGTCGCGAAGCGCGACGGGATTGACGTGGTCGTCGCCGACCAGCGTGACCCGCTGCCCGATGAGCTCGACCAGCTCGATATCCGACAGCTCCGCGTCATGCTCCTCCAGCGCAACGTGATGTACACCTCGGCCCGGGCCGACATGAGCCAGGCTGTCCTGACCCTCCTCGACGCCAAGTACAAGAGCGCCGGCGCCGTCGGGATGGGGAAGTAACGCCAGCGGCCGATGCACGCTTCGTCCGTTCAAAGGCGGGGTGATCGAGAGCGGCTATTGACTGCCCGCCTTCGACCACCCCGCCTCCATTTCAACCGGTCTGTCGCTCGACCCGGCTTCGATGCGTCTTTGGCGGCCGCGGGCTTCGACCCGCTTTCGCAATCCGCGCGATTTTGAACACCCCACTGACCATGCCTACGGTTGCTGACATCGCGGTGCTTCTGGGCGTCCCCCCTCCGGCCGATCCGCGCGACGCGGCACGGCCGGTGCGCGGCGTCGCCACCCTTGCCGAAGCCGCGGCCGACGAACTCTCCTTCGCCGCGACCGATGCCTTTCGCACCCAGTTGGAATCGACGCGCGCCGCCGCCGTCATCGTGACGCGCAAGGTCCATGTCCCCGGCCGACTTCGGGGCCTGGCATTGATCGTTGACGACGTTGATTTGTCGATCGCCAAGGTCCTTCGCCGATTCGCCCCCCCAGTGCCGCGGCCGGCCGAAGGCGTAGACGCTCGCGCCATGGTCGCCCCGTCGGCCGGTCTCTCGACCGGCGTGGCGGTCGGCCCGGGGGCGTACATCGGCGAGCGCGTTCGTGTCGGCCGCAACAGCGTGATCCATTTCGGCGCGTTTGTGGGCGACGACTCGGTCATCGGCGATGACTGCCAGATCTTCCAGAACGTGGTGATCCGCGAGCGGGTGACGATCGGCGATCGCGTTATCATCCATGCCGGCAGCGTTCTGGGGTCCGACGGGTTCGGCTATCGCTGGGACGGGAACGGCCACGCGAAGATCCCGCAGATCGGGACGATCATTGTTGAGGATGACGTGGAGATCGGCTCCTGCGTCTGCATCGACCGCGCCAAGTTCAGCGCCACCCGGGTCGGCCGCGGGTCAAAGATCGACAACCTCGTGCAGGTCGCGCACAACGTGACCATCGGGCCGCATTGCATCATCACCGGCCAGGCGGGGATGGCGGGCTCGGTGACGCTGGGGGCCGGGGTTATGCTGGGCGGACAGAGCGCGGTCCGCGACCACGTTTCTATGGGGGATGGCTCGATGCTCGCGGCGTGCTCCGGGGTGATGGACGATGTCCCATCGAAGCAGATCGTCAGCGGCCTCCCCGCCCTGCCGCACCGTCAGAACCTTCGCGAGCAGGCGGCTTTGCGTCGGCTTCCGGACCTGGTCCTCCAGGTGCGAAAGCTCCAGGAGCGTCTCAACGCTCTTGAAGGCAACGCACCTCTCCCCACCGCCCCGCGGTCCCCCGACAAATCGCGCCCCCCGCACTGAGGGCTCTCGCCGCAACATGCGGCCGACGCCCCCGCGCCCCTCGCCAAACGGCGTCTGCCACCGTTCCAGACGGTGGGTGTACGACTGTTGGATCGAGAACGACTTTTCAGAACGGTGGATCGCGCCGTTGATGGTGAGCATATGAATCATGTGGCACTGTTCGCGGGAGCGGCGCTGCTGGCGGGCGCTTTGAAAATGGTTGCGGCCGCGCCCGAGACAGCGGCCGAGGCGCGTCCGCTTCGGGCGGGGATCATCGGGCTCGACACGTCGCACGCGCCCGCGTTCACCAAACTCTTTCATGACGCGGCCAAGGAGAGTGCGGTCGCGAAGGCCCGGGTGGTCGTGGCGTTCCCCGGAGGCTCGGCCGACATCGTCTCCAGTCGCGACCGGGTGCCGCAGTACACAAAGCAGATGAAGGAGGCAGGCGTCGAGATCGTCGATTCCATCCCCGCGCTGCTGGAAAAGGTGGACGTCGTTCTCCTGGAAAGCGTGGACGGGCGGCCGCACCTGGAGCAGGCGCTCCCGGTGTTCAAGGCCGGTAAGCCTCTGTTCATCGACAAGCCTCTCGCGGGCTCCCTCGCGGACGCGATCGCGATCGACATGCTTGGCCGCAAGTACAAGACGCCGTGGTTCTCCGCATCGTCCCTCCGATTCGGGCCCACCTTGCAGCACGCCCGCACCGACGATCGGCTCGGGAAAATCGTCGGCTGCGATGCCTGGAGCCCCTGTCCACTGGAGCCGACGCATCCAGACCTCTACTGGTACGGCATCCACGGGGTTGAGATGTTGTTCACCGTCCTTGGGCCGGATTGCGTCTCGGTGAATCGCATCCAGACGCCGGGCACCGAGATCGCTGTCGGCGTCTGGTCAGATGGGCGGGTCGGCACCTTCCGGGGGCTTCGCGACGCCAAGCACGAGTATGGCTGCACGATCTTCGGCACCAAGGCGATCGCTCCCGGCGGCGGTTATGAGGGGTATGGTGCGTTGGTTGAGCAGATCGCCGAATTCTTTCAATCCCGCCGGCCGCCCGTCAACCCGGAGGAAACGATCCGCATCCTCGCCTTCATGAGTGCGGCCGACGAGAGCAAGGCGAAACAAGGCGCTTCGGTAAAGCTCGACGACGTGATCGCCCGCGCGCGGATCGACGCCGAGGCGCGGCTCAAGGCGCTGGGCGAATGAAGCGAAGCGGCTTTGGCTCCGACCGACGTTGCTCTCGCGCTTGCCACGGCGGCGGCCAAGCCTAGGCTTGCCGGGCATGCAAGAGATCTTATTGCTGCACGTCACCGGCGACGATCGGCCGGGCCTTACGGCCGCCCTCACCGGCATCCTTGCGCAGCATGACATTCACATCCTCGACCTCAACCAGACGGTGATCCACCGGACCCTGCTCATGGGGATGTTGGTCCGCATCCCCGCCAGCGTCGAATCCACGAACGTGCTGAAGGACCTTCTCTTTTCCGCCCATCATTCGGGCTTGCGCCTGCGAATGACACCCGTGGACGACGGGGAATATGACGCCTGGGTCGGCCGCGAGGGGAAGCCGCGCTACATCCTGACGCTTTTCGCGCGCGAACTCCGGGCCGAGCACGTGGCGGCCGTCTCCAACCTCATCGCGCGGCAGGGCCTGAACATCGACATCATCACGCGGCTGTCGGGACGCCCGCCACGGATCGACGACGGCCGCCCGCGTCGCGCCTGCGTCGAGTTTTCCGTCCGCGGAAAGCCGGAGGACGAAACGGCCCTCCGCGCGTCGCTCATGCAGGCGACTCAGGATCACCCCATCGACATCGCCTGGCAGCGCGACAACGTCTATCGGCGCATGCGCCGCCTGGTCGCCTTCGACATGGATTCGACGCTCATCCAGCACGAAGTGATCGACGAACTGGCGCGCGAAGCCGGCGTCTACGGCGAAGTCGCGGCGATCACCGAATCGGCGATGCGGGGCGAGCTCGATTTCCGCACGTCTCTGACCCGTCGCGTCGCCCTGTTGAAAGGGCTGGAAGAATCGACGCTCCGCCGCGTCGCCGAGCGGCTGCGCCTGACTGAAGGGGCGGAGCGTCTGCTCACGGCCCTCACGTCGTTCGGCTACAAGACGGCGATCATCTCGGGCGGGTTTCGCTATTTCGGGGAGCATCTCCAGAAGCGGCTGCGGATCGATCACGTTCGCACCAATGACCTGGAGATCGAAGGCGGCCGCCTCACCGGCCGCGTAAAGGGCGAGATCGTGGACGCCCCGCGAAAGGCCGAACTGCTTCAGGAGATCGCGGCGAAGGAGAACATTTCGCTTCAGCAGACAATCGCCGTCGGCGACGGGGCGAACGACCTCCCGATGCTCGCTGTCGCCGGGCTCGGGATCGCATTCCACGCCAAGCCGGTCGTCGCGCAGTCGGCCCGGCATAAGATCTCGACGCTGGGCCTGGACGGCATCCTCTACCTGGTCGGCGTTCGCGACCGGGACCTGTTGCAAGAGGCGCAGGACGGCGACGCGGGTGCCTAGGCGCCAACGTGCCGGCCGCGTCGCCGTGATCAGGACGCATGGTTCAGTAGCAAAATAGAGGGATCATGGGAGAAGCATTCGGCGGGTTCTCACAGAAGGCAATGACGTTCCTCCGGCAGCTCGAGAAGAACAATACTCGGGAATGGTTTCAGCCGCGGAAGCCGGTTTTTGAAGCCGAGCTACGCGGCCCGATGCTGCGCTTCGTCGCGCTGCTCAACGAAGATCTGGCCCGCTTTGCCGTTGACCACGTGACCGATCCGGCCCGAGCGATCTACCGGATCTATAGAGACACGCGGTTCTCCAAGGACAAGACGCCGTACAAGACGCACATCGGGGCGCTCTTCCCCGCGCGGGGCTGACGAAGAACGGCGGCGCGGGGTTCTACGTCGGCGTCTCGCATATGGGGCTGGAGATCGCGGGCGGGATGTACATGCCGACCCCGGCGGAGTTGTCAGCCGTGCGGAAGGCGATCAGCGCCGCGCCCGGCCAGCTTCGGAGGCTGACCCAGTCCCCCAAGCTGGTGAGTCAACTGGGTCCGCTTGCGGGCGTGCGGTTAAAACGCACACCGAAAGGGGTCGCGCCAGACGACCCCGCCGCCGACTTGCTCCGATTCAAGCAGTTCTACCACTTCGTCACGCTGCCGGCCGCCGCCGCGCAGTCGCGTGCGATTCGGCGTGAGGTGATCACCCGGTTCAAGCTTCTGAGTCCCCTGGTGGACTACCTCAACACGATCGCGCTATCCGCCGCCGCGGAAGAGCCGGGCGAATCGGGTCGGCCCACGCGCCCGCCGCCCATGTTCTGATCGAACCGCGCTCCGGTTCAACCGGCGTCGTTGGTGCCGCTGGCTTCATCGCTGCTCACTTCGCCGGCGAAGGCATCGTCCGGCTCGGCCGCCGGGTTGCTGGCGGAGTCGGCGCCTTGAGCTGAGGCGCCGGTTGTGATGTCTTCCTCGGTCGGGCGGATGCCCCCGACGAGGCGGCCGCCAGTGGGGTCGGGCGTTCCTTCGCCATGGACGCCTTTGCTCACTTCGTGGCTGAACGTCTGAGCATCATCCGGCCCCGGCTTCTCATGAATGCGCCCGTTGGCCGAGATCGACGAGCCGCCCGTCCCCACGCCGACAATCTGCGTGTCCACATCGCCAGCGCTTGAGGAACCCGGCCCGAGTCGTCCCCACCGACGCCAGCGGTGCGGCCGTCGTCCTCGCCCGCATGGGGCTGGGCACCACCCGGGTCGCTGCGTTTAGTGTTCTCGCTCACGTAATCCCGTTCGCGCCGGTGCGGTGTCGCCTCCGCGACGCCGAAGTCTCCCTTTGCCTCGACCGCTTTCGCCGCCTCGGGCTCGCTGCCTGGCCGCCAAGTGCTCATGTCTGCCATAGGTTTTTTCCTTCCAATGCCTTACGTTGCCATCTCCACCGGACTCTGTCACAGCGATCAAAAGCGGTGCCGGGAGTGGTATAAACGGAAGAGCCGCTGGGATAACGCCTCCTTCGGCCGCTCGGATGCGGGATTCCGGTTTGAGAATGATGATGTCAGAGATGCGGCTGGGTATTGGGCTTGCGCTGGTGACGGCGGCATTGTGGGCGCTCAGCCCGATGCTGATTGCCAGTGCCGGCCGCCGCATCGGGTCGTTTCCGGTCGCCCTGCTCCGCTTCGCGATCTCAAGCCTGTTGTTCGCCGCGATTACGCCCGTCTACGCCGCTTTGTCGCATGGCGCCGTGCGTTGTCCGACCCGCGATCAGATCCTATGGCTGGTCGCTTCCGGTCTGACGGGCATGGCCGCCGGTGACGTGCTTCTCTACGAGGCGTTCGTCACCCTGGGCCCGCGTCGCTCCACGCAGGTCTTGACCCTCGCTCCCCTCCTCCCGGTACTGGTCGGCTGGACGGTGCTGGGTGAGCCGCTCTCCTCTCGCGCGCTCGCGGGCGTCCTGTTGGTCATCGGGGGGACGTCGTATGCCGTCACCGTCCGCACCAAGGTGAGTCGCCGCCGGGCGGACGAGGCGGCTGACTCAGGCGTGCGCGGTCGAGAGCCCGGTGTCTTCTCCGCCCGCGGGCTGGCCTTCGCCGGCTCCGGGGCCGCATGCGTCGGGCTCGAGGCGATCGCCGGGCGGCAGGCGTTTCGCGTTGCCGGGCCCGCGCTTGACCCGGTGGTGGCGACGGCGGTTCGGGTGATCACTTCGGCCGTCTGCGTCTGGGGGATTGCGCTCGCGTGCGGGCGGCTGGCGCGCGTCTGGAGGCACCTGGCGGACCGCTTCATCGTCGGCCGCGTTCTCTCGGCGACGTCGGTGGGGACGATCATCGGGATGCTCTGCTATATCACCGCGCTGAAGCACGCGCCGGCGGGAATCGTCAGTTCCCTGGTATCGACCTCGCCGCTGTTCATTCTTCCGATGGTGGCAATCCGGTATCGGGCGCCGCTTCCGGCCGGCGCCGTGATCGCGGCGATCATCGCGGTGGCCGGCATGGCGCTCGTGCTCCTGTAGCGCCGCACGACGCGCTGTGCCCCACGATGGCAACCGCGTTCCTCTCGCTCATCTGGCTCAACTCGGGGGTCAGCGGTATCTTCGGCCCCATGAACCTGAAGCAACGGGCGGCCGAGGCGGCGATGCGGTACGTGACCAGTGACATGGTCGTGGGCCTGGGCACGGGTTCGACGGCCGATTATTTCCTCCAGGCCCTCGCGGCCGCGATCCGCGACGGGCGACTCACCGGCATCCGCGGCGTGCCGACCAGCCGCCAGTCCGAGCGTCGCGCCCAGCATCTCGGGATCCCCCTCGCGACGCTCGCCGAATGCCCCCACCCCGATGTGACCATCGACGGCGCCGACGAAGTCGCCCCGAACCTCGACCTGATCAAAGGCCTCGGCGGCGCGCTATTGCGGGAGAAGATCGTCGCTCAAAACTCGACAAAGCTTGTCATTATCGCCGACGTGGCAAAGACCGTCCCCAAGCTCGGCACCAAGGCGCTGCTGCCGATCGAGGTGGCCGTCTTCGGGCATGAGACCCAGGATGGGTTTCTTCGCTCGCTCGGAGCGCAGCCGACGCTCCGGAAGACTGCCGAAGGGCAGGTGTATGTCACCGATAACGCCAATTACATCTATGATTGCCGCTTCGAGGGCGGGATCGACGACCCCGCGAAGCTGATGGCTTCCGCCCGGCACCGGGCGGGCATCGTCGAAACGGGGCTGTTCCTGGGGATCGCTTCAGTCGCCCTCATCGCCGGCGAGCAGGATGTCGAGGAACGCCACGCGCCATCTTAGTACTACAGCGATGAACGGCCGAGGAGCGTTGCGAACAGGAGCAATTCGAAGCTGCGCCTCTCAAGGAAGCTGAAACGAAGACAAAGCGGAAGACGCCGGAGTCCCTTGGATCCGGTTTCTTCTTTGCCCCTTGCTCATTCCTTCGGATTTCCTGCTTCGGATTTGCACTTTTACGATGACGTCACCGTAAATGCCGAGCGCTGAATTGTTGAGCAGACATGGGCGGAGGCGTCGCCGGCCCCGGTTGAACCGGTTCGGCGATAGCCTCAACGCCCTTGCCTTCCGCGCCTCTCCGCCGCGGTTTGCGAAAGTCGCGGACATCCGTTCCGCCGAGCACCAATCAGCGACGAACCTGGATCCCCAACCCGCGGAGCATCGGGTTCACCACTTCGACCGGGCTGGCATATTCCCGCGCCTCCCCGACACGGACGCGATCGACGCGTGTCTCGTAGTGGCCATCGCAAACCAGTTCCTGGCGTTCGACCTTCTTGAGGTGCCCCGCGCAGACCAGTTCCTGCCGCTCGCAGTTCTCCCATCGACCCTCACTCACCAGGACCCGGCGTTCCCGCTTCTCGTAGTGGGCTGGCGCGACGAGCACTCGCTCCGAGCAGACAGTCGTCCCGCGATACCGATCGACCCGGCGGATCTCGCGCGTCTCCCAGACGTCGGGGACGAGGACCGTCTCGCACGACGTCTGATAGACCGGCTCGATGAAGCGTCGATCGCACACGGTGCGATAGATCGGCTCGACCCAGCGCTGATCGCAGACCGTCCGATAGACCGGCGGCACCCAGACGCGAACTTCGCGATCCTGGTAGACGGGCTCGCAGTGATCGCGGCCGAGGTGCACGTCGATCTCCACATGCGACCGACGATCCTCATGGCGGCGATCGTCATAATCATGGGCTTGTGCCGCCGGAAGGCTGAACGGCCCGAACAGCGAGAGCGCGCCAGCCCCGGCGAGCGCCAATTTCCGAGTGAGCGGGATGCGAATCGTTTCGACCAAAGCTTGAACGACGGCGGCCATGATAATCCTCCGGATTCTTGCGAATCCCCTTACCGATACCCGAAGCGGCTCCTGCCAGCGGGCGATCTACCCGCGCTGTTCGCACGCCTCATTTGTTGTGTTGTTGTGCATCCTGAAGCGACCGTTCGCTTCGCACATCCCATTCGACACGACCGGATCGGCGCGGTTAGCGGCGGACGGGTTGATTGGCGGCTTCACACGATAGGCGGCCGATTTTCATCGAAATCCCGCGGTTCCTGCGGCCATTGCCCTGAACAGGGCAGTGGCGAGCCCGGCAACCTCCTCGGACGCAGGCGATCCGATCACTCTGAGTACGCCCACCTCGTCCTTGGCGTCTCCCAGACGGTGACCCTGGCCCGGACGGATTGATGGCCCACGCCCTGCGGCCGAGCGGTTGCCCGCCTGACGCCTCATGCCCAATCACTGGAATCTGTTGTTCAAGCCAGATCCCGTCAGGTCTACCTTATTCACCGGATCATTCCCGCAATACGCATACAGGTTCACCCCGCCCGCCTCGCCCAATGGGTCGCGGGTGAGCCAGCGGTGCTGGGTCGGGTTGTACTCCCGGTTGGGGGTGTGGTAGAGCCCGGTCTCGGCGTCCCGGTACATCCCCGCCAAGCCGAACGGGCAGGCCCCCGCGGCCGCTCCGCTCGCGGAGAGTGGGTTGCCCCACAGGTCGTACCGGTAGCTCGCGGCCACCTGACCCGTCGAGGCGTCCACCAACGCCACGATCGTCCCCGTCGCGTCCGCGATCGGCGTGTAGACCTTCGGCGCCTGCCCTTCGATCGCGGCCGTAAAGTCGGTGATGGACAGCAGGCCCGCCTGCCCCGATCTGGAGACGGTCCTTCACGTCGTAGGTGTAGGTGTTGACGCCGTCGGAAAGGGTGTTGCCGTGGGCGTCGTACTGGTTGGCGGCGTACTGGTCGAGGGCGTTGGCGGCCCCGGCGACATTGGTCCCATTGCCGGCCCCGTCGTAGGCCCAGGAGGCATTGATGGGGCCGCCAAGGCCGGTCGTGGTGGTTGAGGTGACCGAGACGAGCTGGTCCTGCGGGTTCGGGTTGCTCGGGTCGGCATTGTCGTAGCCGTACGTGCTTGAGTAGGTGTTGGTGCTGCCGTCGGCGTTGGCCTGGGTGACGCTGTTCGAGGTGACCTGGTCAACGTTGTTGTAGCCGAGGGCGGACGAGAAGACCGGGCCGGGCTCGGCCGCGGCGGTGATGCCGGTCAGGCGGCCGTTCTGCGGGTCGTAGGCGTAATCGGTGGAGAGGCCCACCGATCCGGAGACGGAGGAGACGAGGTTGGTGTTGGGCTTGTAGTGGTAGGTGTAGACCTGATCGGCCGCCCCGTTCATCCCTTTGATCGTGACGGTCTGAAGGCGCTGGGTGTCGGCGTTGTAGGCGTAGTCGGTCTCGGCGATGACCGTGCCGCCACGCATGACCTTCACGTCCTTCAGGGTGGCCGGGGAACGAGTCGGGAATGAAGAGCTATGTTCCCTTGAATCCACCAACAATTTGAGACTGTCCCGTGCCATCCTCGCGAACCGCGACACCGGGCGAAAATCAACTAGCTACGTCCCCGTTTCATTCCCTTCCCCGGTAAATAGTTACCTCGCGCCACCGCGCCACGTCTCGACTCTACCCCGTTCTATTCTCCCGTTTCATCTTCCCCGACGTGCTTCAAGCCAACGAGCCAGACAAGCATGACCGACCGGATCGATCCTAATATACTCTAGGTGACTGTTCCAATGGACGATCGATGGATCGTAATCTTCAATGGACGATTCCATCAGATCTATAACCTCTTCTGGAAGATGGTAGAGGATACTTAGGTAATTTGATTCCGTGACCTTTCCCATAACGATCCAAAGGAGTTGAGAATCTGTTAAGAGTCCGTCACGATGAAATGTAATCGCCTGCTCAAACTCGATCATCATCGGACCTCCCTCATCCTTTGAACCGCGGCATCGGCCAGATCCCAAGCCTTACTGTGAAGGTTCCCCGGCCGGTAAGGCGCAATAAGATCCCAAATGATCTCCCCCCTCATCACGCCGTTAGCAGCCGCAAACATCTCGCGAAGCCTATTGAGCTCATAGAACTCGTGGGTAAATACTGCCACGATCGCCTCGTCACTCTCGAAAACATCCGATCGAATTTTCACGAGAATCTTGTTTCTTCTATAGAGTGATTTCCATTGGTTCTTAACGCCATACCCAATTCGAAAGTCGCCATACGTTGCATAGACGGCATCGCCTTCTAAGACCGGCTGTGGAAGCATAATCCCTTCAAAGCCCTTTGGAACCATTAAGATTTCGACATCTTCCGGTATAACCACGCCATGCGCGGTCGCGATAGCTCGAGCTTCTACTTCATTACGAACGGCACCGGAGACGTTTCGGGTCCAGACCAACCCAGGACCTTGCGCTGTCCCGTACAGGCGTCGGTAGGTATTGATTTCGGCGGGCGTTAGCTTGCTTCCCGTCCCCTCCACTGACCGCTCGATTGCGGCATCGCGAGCGGCTAGCTCCGCTTCGTAGACCACGTTCTTCTCAGCAACGGTCCGCCCAGTGGATTCTGGTATCGGCGGCTGAAAGCTGGTCAACGGAGTAGATGTTCCCAGGGTGGAAAGATCCCGGAATGTATTGTTGTACGAGTTCTGAATGTTCTTTCGTATGCCCTCAGTGTTGCCCTTGCCCACGACTGCAGCATTTTGCCGAGCCTCATTGTCAATCCTAAGGGATTCCGAATTTGGTTCGAGCGTATATCCCGACCTGATGATTGGATGAGCGGAATGCCATATTGCGTTATACAATACGTGGGTGGGAGTTAAACCCCAAAAAGTAGTGATGACATCCCATTTGCTCCATTCCCAGGGACTATCGTTTCCTGAAGGATCTGATTCCGACAACCCACTGGAATCCGCCTTGTTCACCGGGTCATTCCCGCAATACGCATACAGATTCACCCCGCCCGCCTCCCCCGACGGGTCGCGGGTGAGCCAGCGGTGCTGCACCGGGTTGTACTCCCGGTTGGGGGTGTGGTAGAGCCCGGTCTCGCTGTCGCGGTACATCCCCGCGAAGCCGAACGGGCAGGCCCCCGCGGCCGCTCCGCTGGCGGAGAGTGGGTTGCCCCACAGGTCGTACCGGTAGCTCGCGGCCACCTGCCCCGTCGAGGCGTCCACCAACGCCACGATCGTCCCCGTCGCGTCCGCGATCGGCGTGTAGACGGCCGGGGCGCCTCTGCCCGGGTGGGTATAGTCCGTGATTCCGATGAGGCCCGACTGCCCCCAGGCATAGGAGCGGAGCAGCGTGTTGTTCCCGTCGAACTCGGCGACGAGTTGGTCCCCTTGCCAGGCGTAGCGGGTGATGCTGGTCGGGAGTGCTGATCGCGTGACGCCTTGCGCGTCATAGGAATAGACGTCCTTCTCATCCCGGCGGCCCTGGGCGTCGTAGGTAAAGGTGACGTACTGCTTGCCACCAGACGGGGAAACGGGGGACGGGGGAACGGGGACGTAGCTAGAATCCTAAAACTAGCTGCGTCCCCGTTCCACGTCCCCCGTTCCACGTCCCGGGCCGTACTCCGAGGGATCAGCGGCTCAACCAGTTCCCATTGCTCGTCCGTAAGTTCGTGTCGCTCCATCTGTGCCCACCTCCTTGAGGCATCAGATCTTAGGCAGCTACCATGGTTTCGAGACAGAGCCTAGTCCAGCGGCGGGGTGCCGCCGTTAGCGCGGTCGCATTGGGAGGTGGCCCCTTTATGGACCTCGGGCTGTTAGAACCAACTTCAAAATCCAGCAGACAAAAAAGGGTAACGAGCAGATAAGAGAAAATTGCCAGTCTTCAGACTCCCTTAAAAATCCGTACCAAGAGATTAGACAAAGTGTTAAGCCTATGTACGTGAACCCTAGTCTTGAAACCGCGATATTGACATCAGTAGTAAGTATCAATATGAACGACAGCCAAGATCCAATCACCGGAATACCCCAAGGTCCAGAACAATCTGCAAAGATGAGCAGGATCGCAATCGGCCCGACGCCGTGGCCACCAGGGATCAGAACAACGCAGAACGTAATAAATAGCAACAGAGTTACGAAGAGCCGTGGCATTTGAGTACCTTGAGTACCTTTTAGCTCGAACGAGAGCTCCCTTTGCATACGCATCCGCACGCCTTCGCAATCTTTTCGAGGAGCGATTGGACTTTTTGGCGATTCAACGAATCTAATCCCTTATCAAGTCCCCCAGACTCTGGGACGGGGAAACGGGGACGTAGCTAGAATCCTAAAACTAGCTGCGTCCCCGTTCCACCCCGATTTGAGGCCGTCCCCTTATCCGTTCCTCGACTATTTGAGACCGTCCCCGTTTCCGTTCCGTCTTGACGAGGCCGCCGGTGGCGGGGTCGTAGGCGCTGTAGGTGAGGAAGCCCTGGGCATGTCAACGGAAACCGTCCCGTTTTCTGTTCCAGTTTCCGTTTCGCTCCGTCTCTTCCGAACAATGGCGACGACCACCGCGACGACCAGCACCATGGCTCCGAGTATTCCATAGAATACTCGCAGTCGCGGAAACGGGAGCCCCGTCAGAATGACGAGCGCGGCCAATTTTGTCACGACACTCGGAACGCGGTCGAGGAAGTGCGGTTTCTGCTCACTAGAGTACTCAATTCTTCTCATTCTGCCGCTCCTCGACATTAATAAAATGTTGAACCCCACCTCGAATTTTGACGTCCCACGGGACGGGGAAACGGGGGACGGGGAAACGCGGACGTAGCTAGAATCCTAAAACTAGCTGCGTCCCCGTTCCACCCCTACGCACGACGTAGCTAGAATCCTAAAACTAGCTGCGTCCCCGTTCCACGTCCCCGTTTCGCTCCGTCTCTTCCGAACAATGGCGACGACCACCGCGACGACCAGCACCATGGCTCCGAGTATTCCATAGAATACTCGCAGTCGCGGAAACGGGAGCCCCGTCAGAATGACGAGCGCGGCCAATTTTGTCACGACACTCGGAACGCGGTCGAGGAAGTGCGGTTTCTGCTCACTAGAGTACTCAATTCTTCTCATTCTGCCGCTCCTCGACATTAATAAAATGTTGAACCCCACCTCGAATTTTGACGTCCCACGGGACGGGGAAACGGGGGACGGGGAAACGGGGACGTAGCTAGAATCCTAAAACTAGCTGCGTCCCCGTTCCACGTCCCCGTTCCAGACGGGGAAACGGGGACGTAGCTAGAATCCTAAAACTAGCTGCGTCCCCGTTCCACGTCCCCGTTCCACGTCCATCCCCGTTCCACGTCCCCTCCCCGTTCCACGTCCCCTACCCCGTTTCATTCCCAGCTACGTCCCCGTTTCATTCCCTCTTTGCAGGCTCGCAAGGACCTGCCCTTCCACGGGTCGAAGTGAGGTGGATGTGCGCGGCCTGAACGACTGGGCTTCGGCTCGACGCTCGCCGCTGGCATTCCCACGCCCGCCGACGCCGCGAGACGCCGATGATCCGCGGAATGGTCGGCGGCGGATGACAGTCAGAAGAAGCCATCAATCGGGCGGCGGGTCGCGTGCTTCGTCCAGGTCGCCGATGCCGAGCGTTTCGGCGAGGCGGCGGCGGATCTCAAAGGCGCGGTCTGTCGGGTAGATGCCGAGCGAGACCGACGGCGCTCCGTAATCGTCGCTTCGAAGTTCCAGGTTCCGCTGCGAATCGGCACCCGAGCCTTTTTCATAGTATGTGATGGCGCGGTAGCTCGAGACCGGCTTCACCGTCACGACCGAGGTTCGCGTCGGGTCGCGGAGCTTGAGCTTCGCCATCCGGATCTGAGATCCGTCAATCAGCGTCAGACGCCCCCGGCAGGTTTGCAGGACCGCCCACCACGCGAGAAGGACCATCGCCCAGACCGTCGAAGCCACGATCGGGATGATCGCACCACGATGGAAGCCTCCGATCGCAAACAAAAGCGAGATGACCCCGCCATTGATCAGGAAGAACCAGGTGATCGCCCTCGGGCCCGCGCTGGGCGGCCGCTCGATCAGGATCGGTAGTTGAATCGGCCGCCCCGCCACATTGAGCGGCGGCCAGACCCGGACGTGCGCCCGATCCGTTGCGGCTCCTGCCCGGCTGGGATCGTCGGGATAAACCGGGCATCAACGCCGAAGACCGACTGCCATCGCTCGTCCTGTCCTTGGCTCGTCGGCCCGGCGCGCCAGAGCGTCAAGAGCGTCAGAGCCGCCGTAGCCGCGCAGCCGATCAGCAGGCGGATGAAGAACGGGCGGGCCGGTTTCTCATCCAGAAACCACTGGGGCACCAAGACCATCGCCGGCGCCCCCGGACCGAAGGCCGCCGACGCCGTACGCGCCGTCCGAGGGAGCGTGAAGGCGGCCGCCGTCAGCGTTCGATCGGTAATATCCCTGCCACGTCGGCTGACGGCCGATGGCGAACGCAGCGTCAATCCCTCGCCCGCGCCCCGTGCGGCCCCGGCACCCAGCGCGAGCGAGAGAACGGTGATCAGTCGCCAGGCCCAATCCGTTCGAAATGCCCGCATTCGCCTCCGCCGTCGTCGCGGCCCCGCCCGGGGGCGCCGCGGCGGTGAGGATACCCGATTCGGTCGGCTGGCGGTTCTGTCCAGGATAGAATCGACAATTGGAGAGCTCATGGTTCGGGTCGCGCTGATGCGATTGAAGATCGTGAGACGAGCTCAAGGTAATAGATCGGCAGGCGCTTGCGGAGGTATCGCGCTTCGAACAACGTCCTCTCGCCGGAGAAGGGCCGCTTCGCGGTCAAGTCCGCGGCCGCCGGGTCATTCCAGAAGTCGGCCGAGTTGCATCGAACCGTATAGCGCGTCCGCACGGCGACGCTCGCGGCTGGGATCGACTCCGGGGGCACAAGGTCCGTCGAGCGTACTTTGGGAAGCTCGGCCGCGAATCCGCCGGGCGATACGCCGCTCTTGCAGGCTCAACCGCGCCGGCTCGAACCATGGCGGTTGCGGGAGGCCGAGAAGGCCCAGGGCTGACTGGTAGTAGCCGGGGTGATCGGTCTTCAAGCAGAACCGACCCGTGCCGGCCTTCAGAACGCGGTACGCGTCGAGCAGGAACGGCTCGGCGACAAGCCTGTTCGGCAACTCCTTTTCCCGGTCGCACGGGTCGGGGTGGAATGCCCAGACTTCATCCACTTCGTCCGCTCCGAAGATGCGGCCGATCTCCTGCGCACGGCCGCGAAGCAGGATCACGTTCTTGAGTCGCTGCGACGCGATCCGCGTCGCGCCGTCGCAGATCGCCTTGCACTTCCAATCAATGCCGACGAAGGCAACGCCCGGATATCTCGCGGCCACCCGCGCCAGCAAGGCGGCGTCGAAACAACCGATCTCAAAGATGACCCGCCCCCCGAACGCGCTGCCGATCCGCTCCCGAAAGACTTCTGGCCATCGCCCCCGGCGGTTGAAGAGGTCATCCCCTGCCAGCACCAGCCCGGGGTGCTCCGAGAGTCGGGCGGCGTAATTGCTTCGCGGTGCGTGGGCGGACATAGAGGAGCGACTGGGAACGCGGCCCAAACGCCGACCGGCGGCCAGAGGCGGCCGCCGGTCGGTATCAGCTTGTCGGTGATGCAAAGGGGGCGAGAAAGGCGCGAATCACGACTTTTTCGAGGCGAAATCCTTCATGAACTGCTCGAGCGATTTGGCTCCTTCCAGGGGCATCGCGTTATAGATGCTCGCGCGAATGCCGCCGACGGTTCGATACCCCTTCAGGCCGACCATGCCTTGCTTGGCGGCCGTTTTCACGAATTCGTCCGTCAGCTCTTCACTTGGGAGGCGGTAGGTGACGTTCATGTGGGAGCGCTGCTCCTTCACGGTGACCGTGCCTAAGTAGAAGCCGTTGCTCTGGTCGATCGCGTCGTAGATCAGGGACGCCTTCTTGGCGTTGACTTGTTCGACGGCCGCCAGGCCGCCCTGGGCTTCAAGCCAACGGAAGATCTCGAGCAGCACGTAAACCCCAAACGTCGGGGGCGTGTTGATCATGCTCTTGTTCTCGGCCTGATCCTTGAAGCTCCAGAGCTTGGTGGGGACCTTCTTCTGCTTCGGGTACATGTCCTTGCGAACGAAGACGAGCACCACGCCGCTGGGGCCGAGGTTCTTCTGCGCCCCGCCGTACACCAGCGCACAATCCTGAACCGGGTGGCGACGGCTCATGAACTCGCTGCTGGCGTCAACGATCAGGTTCGGATGCTTCGGCCACGCCGGCAGGCGGTGGCCGTGGACGGTTTCGTTGGAGCAGACGTGGTAGTAGTCCGACCCTTCGGTCAGCTTCCACTCGGCCGAGGGTGAGGAATGGTCGAAGTTGCTCGCCTCGGTGCTGGCGACGACATTGATCTTGCCCACTTCCTTACCGAACGACGCGGCCTTCTTACTCCATTCGCCGCTGACGAGGTAGTCGGCCGAGGTGTGCAGGAAGTTCATCGGGATCAGCGTGAAGAAGGCCGTCGCGCCTCCCTGGAGGAACATCACATCGTGCGTGTCGCCGAGGCCGAGCAGCGACTTGGCGCGGTTCATGGCTTCGTCGTTCACGGCTTCGAACTCTTTGCCGCGATGGCTGACTTCGGCGATGCCGAAGCCCTTGCCCTCGTAGTCCACAAGCGCTGCCGCCGACTTCTCCAACACGGAGGTCGGGAGCATCGCCGGGCCGGCGCTGAAGTTGAAAATGCGGTGGGGCATGTCGTTTCTTCCTTCGATTTCCGGTGGCCAATTGCGTTGAACGTCGGGGGCGAATGATAGGGGAAGGGTGCGGCTTAAACCAGAACGGCCCCGGGCCTGAATGGCCCTCGCTTCACGCCCGCAGGGCGATCCCGTCCGCTGTGACGAGCAGGAGCTTGTCCGTCACCTGGTGCGGCATGGTCCGGTGGTCTTCGGCGATCTGTTCGCGCAGGCGGCCGACCGTTTCATCATCGTTGCGGAAGCAGAGGAGGATGTCGCGATTAGGGATCCCCGCCACGAACGGGCTGCCGAGAAGCTCGCGCAGCCGCTCGTGCAGCGTCGGGAGGAGCAGGCGGCTGGCGTCGTAGCCGTCCATCGTCTGGAAAAGGATGAGGTTGATCTCGCCGTCCTCGTCGTGGGTCGCATGCGCACCCATCGCCTCGCTGCGGCGGATGAGGTTGTCGAGGGAAACGGCGTGCAAGTCGTCCCGCGTCACGCCCCAGGTGTCAAAGAGGGCGTGGGGGATGTAACTGATGGTCCGATCGCTGTCGATCGCGTACGCGACGAGCAGACCATCGACCAGCGGCTGGGAGACCGTCCCGCGCTGGGCGTCGTCGCCGCGGTCGGGCAGGATCATCGGGTAGATGCGGTCGCGGAGGTCGTCAAACGACCCGTTTCGATCCGGCGTCCCTTCGGCGGCGCGAAGCAGCTCCACCACCCATCGCTCGATGTTGTGCCGCGCCTCATCCGGACGCAGGACGGCCATGCGGTAAATGTTCTCGAGCGAGACAAGGTGGCCGTTCACCTGCATCGAGAAGGGCGCCTCCCCGCGAGCCAGTTCGACGAGCGGAAACCTCTCCGGCACCGTCTTGAGAACCTGCTCGAAAAACTGCTCTCGGGTCAGTTCGGCCATCAAACAAATGATAGCTTTCGGTGGCGCTGTTCGCCAATGGGGGCGCCGCGCGGTACGCGGCTGGGGTCTGGCCGTCTTTTGTGGCGACACCTCGTTTTGGAGGGAGGCGCTAAAACAAATGGAGGGCGTGGTTCGCCACGCCGCATCACGCCGTGGCGTGGTGGACCACGCCCTACGTTTTCGGAGAGATACCGCCGCAAAAGAGGGTCACACCCCGCGGCTGTGATAGGGCCCTCAAGAGGAACGGGCAGGCATCAGTTTCGGAGCAACGCCATAGACAACCTCCGCGCCCCCGGCCGGTTTGCCGGAGGCCGGGTGGGCCTCTATAACACGCGGGCTCGGGGGTGCGGCGGAGCCGGGCAAGGGCCGGCGGAGGCGGAAAGGAATCGATGGCTTCAGGCATTCGGGTAGCCGTGTTGGGGTGCGGGCGTCCGGGGATGCGCCACGCGGAGGGGTATCAGGCGGCGGGCGGCTTTCAGATCGCCGCGGTCGCGGACCTTCTCCCGGCGCGGCGGGCGGCCGTGATCGAGGCGTTCGGCGCCCGGGCACCGGCTGGGGCCGTGGCCGCTCCGTCCGCGACTTCGCCCCAACCTTCCCCGGCCGCGGTTTCAGGGAAGCCAACGCGCGGCGCCGCCAACCGGCCGCCGGCGCCACCCCCGGCGTATACCCTCGAATATGCCGACGCGGCTGACGCGCTGGCCGACCCATCGATCGACGCAGTAAGCATCTGTCTGCCCAATCACCTTCACCTGCCGATGGCCCTGGCGGCCCTGAAGGCGGGTAAGCACGTCCTGTGTGAGACGCCGCCGGCCTTGAACGCGCTGGAGGCGAAGAAACTGGCCACTGCGGCCGCCAAGAGCGGGAAAACGCTCCTCTACGCCGCGCAGCGACGGTTTGGCGGCAGTGAACAGGCGGCCAAGCAGGCCATCGAGAAGGGGTACGCCGGCCAGGTCTATCACGTCCGCGCGGCCTGGATGCGGACGCGCGGCATCCCCGCCGGAACAAGCTTCGCGCCCAGCGGCTCGATCGACCCTGGCGCGAGCATCGACTCCGCGGCCGTCGGTTGGTACGCCGACGGATCGCGCAGCGGCGGCGGCGTGGTCATGGACCTGGGGGTGCAGTTGATCGACCTTGCGTGGGACCTTCTCGGCCGGCCGAGCCCGCTCACGGTTTTCGCTACCGTGAGCGACACCTTTACGCGACCGGCCGCCCCGCCCGGCGTGCCGGCGGTTGAGGACACGTTCTTCGCCCTGGTCCGATTCGAGACGGGAAAGACCTTGGAAGTGTCGGCGAGCTGGGCGATCAATCAGCCGCCCCAGCAGAACGGAACCGTCTGCCGCGTTCACGGGGAGATCGGAGCGGTTGACGTTTACACGCGTCAGGGGCCGGTGCTCTACCGGAACTTCTCGGGCAAGGGGGAGGCCAAGGAGACGTTGATGAAGCTCCCAAAGAGCGTCCTTTACCAGGCGATGATGCGGCACTTTCGCGACTGCGTCAAAGGGGAAGCGACGCCGACAGTGGGTGGCGATGCGGGGCTGGTGGTCATGCAGATCGTCGATGCGATCTACCGCAGCGCCCAAACCGGTAAAAGTATTGACGTGCGATAGGAGCGGCAGGCGCGTGTTGGTACTACAGCGCCGAGCAGTTGTGAAGCCTTGCGGAAAGGAGAAGTCCGAAGCACGAAAAAATCTTAAGGAAGCGGAAAAGGCCGCGGCCGCTTTCATCCGGTCTCTTCTTTTCCGATTCCTCATTCCTCCGGATTTCGTGCTCCGGATTTCGACGTTCGTCCTGTGCTCCATTGACCAATTAGGGATGTAGTGTAAGGCGGGGCCAGAAGGACCAGGCTTACCCTTCGCCGCCGCCCAGTTCGCGGTTCTGGAACAGGAGCAAGCCGGAGCCGAGCGCGAATGCGGAATAGGTGATCGCGTAGACGGCCGCGACGAGGATATACCCTTCGACCACTGCCAGACTCACTGAAGTGGGGTCCACGTTGGTCGCGAAGCGGGTGCCCGGGACGGCGACCTGCCGGTAGATCGTCTGTGCTCGGAAGTCGAACGTCTGGAGGAACGGCAGGATGGATGCCGCGACGTTGCCAATCACGCGGACGACCAGTGGCTGCCCTTCCATGGGGTACAGGAAGCGCGTCAGGTTGCCGGCGACGTAGATCAGGATGACGGCGGGCAGGTTGACGACAAGGGAGAATCGCGTCGAAAGGGCGACGCTGATCGCCGCCAACACACAGATCTGAAGCCAGACCAGGATCAGGCTCGCCATGACCCCGGCGCTGTGCATCAAGCGAAGGTCGAGGAGCTTCTTCAGTTCGCTGTCGTCGATTGTGTTCTGGGAAAGCAGGTAGTCGTTGGGGACGCGCCACCAGCAGCACAGGACGAAAATCGCGCCGAGCACGGCGACCGAGAGGCCGGCCGCCAGGATGATGCCCAGGTATTTGCCCAGGAGCACTTCCCACTTCCGCACCGGCTTGCTCATCAGCGTGAGCATCGTACGATCTTCGATCTCGTCGAAAATCGAGCGGCTGGTGGCGAAAAGTGTCGAGATCAGGACCAGCAGGAGCACCACGTCCAGACCAACGCTGCTGAACATGGTCGTATCTTCACCGAGGGTGAAAAACGGGAGCATCGAGAAGATGAGCAGGATCGCCCCTCCCAGCCCGAGCAGCAACGAAAAGATCGGCTGGACGACCACCTCGCGGAAGGTGTGGCGCAAAATGACGATCGTTCGATACATAGGCCTTAAAGTGTAATTCGCCGGCGGCTTCAATACCAGAAACGGCTTGCTAGCGTTCCGTTCGCAGCCCTTTACGATCCCTCGCCGCCTCGCGCAGATCTTGCTTCATTTGACCGAACCAAAGCGCCGCAGTCCAAGCGCCTAGAGCACTGTGATCGCCGTGCCGGCCACGATGGTGTCGTCGGTCGGGTCGGCGTCGGCGACCGGCGGGGTCACGTGGCCGGTTAGGAAATAGGTGCCGGCTGGAAGGGAGGCCGGAAGGCGGAATCGAATTCGGAAAGTGCGGCTGCCGCCAGGACCGAGGCGCAGGCTGGTCCGGATCGTCCGCAGCACGACGTCGTTCGGATCGGATACCATGTCGGCCGATGCCGCGACCACGAGCGTGACGTTCCCCTTGAACGCGATGTTCCCCTTGTCGGCGATCGTCAGCAGCGTGGAGCTCCTTCCGTTCACCGCGACGGGCGTCAACGGCGGGAGGATCGACGTTGGCCCAAGGTCCAGTACCGGCCGGGCAATCCCGACGCGGTTCAGCGTGACAGCGACGTTGTTCGCCGGGTTCACGTCGAAGCCCGCGACGACGTTGGCGATCAGGAAGACACTCCCATCCTCCAGGGCGGCTGGGTACTTGTACTTCAGCGTCACCGACTTCTGGCGGAAAGGCTTGAGGCTCAGCGTTTTGGTCAGGCCGGTGAGGAGGGTGTCGCCGGCGTCGAGCGTTCCGTCGGCCGACGCGTAGAGCGTGATCCGCGCGGCGCCGACGCGCACCGTCCCCTGATTGAGCACGTTCACCACGATGCGGCCCTTTGACCCCGCGACGACCGACGTCGGCAGGACCTGATTAAAGTTCGCCGACAGATCCACGTACTGGGGGACCGGCGTTGGCGTAGGCGTCGGTGTTGGGGTCGGGGTGGGGGTCGGTGTCGGTGTCGGAGTGGGCGTCGGGGTCGGCGTGGGCGTCGGCGTTGCGTTGGAGACGGCGAACACGTCGGTGGTCGCGCCGTTGTCCACGATGAGGTACCGGCCGGAGTTCGTCGCGAACAGGTGCTGCGGCGCGGACGCGGCCGAGATCGTTCCCGTCCTCGCCAGTGTCGAGAGGTTCACCACCTCAATATTGGCCGTCGCGCCTCCCTGGTTCCCCGAGTAGCCGACGGTGTCGCCCGGCCCGAAAGCGAACGACAGCGGCGACGCGCTCACCGGGATGGAACCGGCGGAGCTGAAATCACCGCCACGGTAGAGCGTGTCAACGTTGCTGGGGAGGGTGACGCCGTTCCCGCTGGCGTCGATGTGCATAACGATCGCGCCATTGTGGCTCAACTGCAGATCCTGCCCGTTATTCCCGGTGACCAGCCCGAGGGATTCGATCCCGACGGCGCCGCTGACATCGTATCGGTAAAGGGTGCTCGACGTGACGCCGAACTGCCCGTAGTAGAGCGTCTTCATGTCGGGGCTGATCCGGATATCGCCCCGCGTGGTGACGTTCAGCGGGAGAAGCCCGTTCACTGACGCCAGAGCGCTGCCGCTGGACGCGCCGGTGGTCTGGTCGATCTGGATGATCTGGTTCGCGCCGGGGTTGAAACTCTGATTCGTCGTCAGCACCCACAACCGATTGTTCAAGCCGATCTGCAGGTCCTGCGGCGACTCGGTGGCCGTCAGGCGGAGCGTCCGCGTGACGGTGTCGCTGGCGGTATCGACCACGCTGATCGTCGTTGCGCCCGAATTGGCGACGAAGAGCGTCGAGCCGTCGGCACTGAGCGCCAAGCCACCGGGTGAGGCGCCGACCGGGATCGTGGTCGTCACCTGCATCGTCAGCGCGTTGATGGCCACGACCGAATTCTGCAGCGGGTCGGTCGCGTAAATGATCGAACGCCCTGTGTCCTCCACGTACGCGGTCGTCCCGAAATTGTACGAGGTGAACGGGACGGTGCTGGCGAAGAGGACGCGCGACTCAAGGCGATCGCATAAGATCAGCGGCGACGCCGCCGGCACCCTCGTCGTCGATTTTAGAGTTGAATTCGTCGAGCCGAACGATCCCCGATCGCGACGGGCGATGCTCATGGATTCCCTCATCTTCCGAAAGGTGTTGAACTCTGTCGAGCGCGCCTCGGCCACCCCTGGCGGGAGAGGGTCGGCGCCAGCCTCTCTCCGACATCCGTGCGGGGCCGACGCTAAGCCGCGAGCGGGATGGGCCCTTCCGCAAGGCCCGCGGGTGCTCATGCCGCGCGGCCAAGCAACGTCGGCATCGGGCGTGACTTGCCACATCACAGCGGTCCGACCGAACGCGGCCGATCGTACCGCCGGCGCGGGAGAGGAGCAACACTTAAAGCCCGCATGCGGATGCAAGGCGGGAAGCTGTTTTTTGAAAAAGTCCCCTGTGCCTGACACCGCCGACAACCCAGCGGCCTCAATCGTCGAGCTGATAAGGACGACGGAGTCGGCAGGTGGCGGCCGCTGGCCCGTCAAGTTGGTGCCGCTCAGCTCGCGCGCCGGACGACCAGAGCGCTGTTTTTACTTCCGAACGCGATGCAGTTGCAGACGGCCACATCCACCTCGGCTTCGCGGGCGGGGCCGACGATGTAGTCGAGGTCGCAGGCGGGGTCGGGCTCCGCCAGATTAATGGTGGGGTGGAGGAAGCCGTCGCGCATTCCCAGGACGGTCGCCGCCATGCCGGCTGCGCCGCAGGCGCCCTGCGGGTGGCCGATCATCGACTTCGTCGAGCTCATCGGGATATGGGCCGCCCGGTCGCCGAAGGCGCGTTTGACGGCCAGGGTTTCCATCCGGTCGTTCAGGTCGGTGCCGGTGCCATGGAGGTTGATGTAGCCGACATCGCCGGCGGCCGCCCCGGCGTCGGCGAGCGCCAGCTCGATCGCGCGGACCGGCTCACGGACATCAGGGGCGATCTGAACGCGGTGGTAGGCGTCACAGGTCGAGCCGTAGCCCGCCACCTCGGCGAGGATCGGCACGCCGCGAGCGAGGGCATGCTCGCGCTCTTCCAGCACGAACATCCACGCCCCTTCGCCCAGGACAAACCCATCGCGGTCGCGCGAGAAGGGCCTCGAGGCGGTCGAAGGGTCTTCCCGGCGGCGGGTGGAGACGACCCGCATCATTTCGAACGCCGTCAATATCCCCCGCGAGATCGGCGAATCAGCCCCGCCCGCGAGCATCATCGGGCTCATTCCGGCACGAATCATCATGCGGGCATGGCCGATCGCGTCGGTGGCGCTGGTGCAGCCGGTCGATATCACATGGCTGGGCCCGCGAAGGTGGAGGTGGATGGACAGTTCGCTGGAAAGGTTCCCGTGCGTGCCGGCGGTGATCGAAAAGAGCGACCCTTTGCCGGTCGAGAAGAAGGTCTTGTACTGCTCTTCGACGAACGCGAGCCCCCCGCCGCCGGTGCCGAGGACGACGCCGATTTCCCGTTGTCGCACCAGATCCGCCTCGGTGGCCCCTTCCGTCTGGGCGCGGGCCTGCTCCAGCGCTTCTCGCGAAGCGGCAATGGCCATGGGGATCATGCGGGGGACGCGGCGGAGGTCCACGGCGTCGAGCGCTGTAGAGGGGTCGAACGCGCTCGCCTGGGCCGCAACCGAACTCCGCAGCCCAGTGATGTCGATCCCGGTCAGGGGGGAGACGCCGCTTTTCCCCGCACGGCAGTTGCGGGCAAAGGCTTCTCGACCAACGCCGTTCGGGCTGACGACACCGATCCCGGTGATGACCACTCGAACCGGGTTGGAAGGCGGCTGGGGCATCAAGGCCACTCCTCTGACGGGAACAAGAGCCCGGTCGATCACGTTCGAGACGATGCGGCGCCCGTGGCGGCCGCCCGCCGAAACCGGCTGACCGCCTGGAAGCCGTCACATGGGGCCGACTTAGTCTACGGCCGCGAACCGAATGTGGCTCGGTAAACTTTTGAAACTCGTAGACCCGAGGCGCTCGATTCACTGTTCTAACCAGCGCGTGACGGCGGGTGGGTCGCCCCGCACGACGCCGACGATCGGCAGGGCGTCGAGACGGGCACAGAACGGAATATCCTCTTCCAGCTTCGCCGCGATGATGTTTCGGCCCCCCCGGGTGCCGTGGAGAAAGCGAGGAAGGTCATCGCGTACCGACGCGAAAAGGCGCGAAGCGACTTGTGCGGAATCGTTGCCAGGTTCGGCGCCGGGTTCAGCCGCCATGATGGCTGAGAGCACGGCACCAGCGCCCAGAATGTCCTCGGCGGAGACTTCGCCGGCCGTGCCTGAGCAGAGTAGCGTGACGTCTCGCCCAAGCTTCGCGACCGCCCGGCCCGTGACCGCCGCATTGACCAGCGCCCCAATGAACATCCGCTCAGCCGCCCGCGCGGCGACAATCGCCCGTGTACCGTTGGTCGTGCTCATGAACACGGTGCGACCCGCATGCTTCGCGGCCGTGAATGCTGCGGGGCTGTTCCCAAGGTCAAAACCGGGCGGCCGAACCGCGTTGATCTCCCCGCACAGAACCTTATCACCCTCAAAGGCGGCGCTTGCGGACTGGGCCGAACCGAGATCGCCGAACGCCCGGATCTCGCGTACACCGGCCGCCAGGGCGGCCGACATCGTCGTTGTTGCCCGTAGGACATCGAATACCACGACGACGCGATCCGACAGGTGGGCGGGAAGAAGCAGCGTCGGCAGAATTACGACGTCGATTTGCATGGTTGAGTTTTAGCGGCACACCGCCGGGGAGTCGATCGATTGATTGATGCGGCCGCGGATCGTCCAAAATCGAACGTCACTGGGAAAAGCAACGGCGTCGAACGCGACTGAACGCGCTCGACGCCGGCAAATAGTCTGAATGGCAGCCCCACCAACGAGCGCTGCAGCCCGTCTTGATCAGGAAGAATACCGCTTCGCGTTTTCGAGGATGCTCCCCGGACGGGCGAACCGTTCGAAAGACTCGCCATGGCATTTCGGGCAAAGCTTCGGCGGGGTCACCGCGCCTTCCGGCTCAAAGCCACAACTCCGGCACTGGAGCTTGAAGACCACAGTGGGCTGAAGCTGTGCGGCAAACGGATCGTACGTCAGGAACCGACCTTGCGACGCGAATCGATCCATGCTGATTGACATCTTAAAGCTCCTTTTAGCAAAGCGTTACGGCGTATCCGCCACCTACGCTTTGCCAGGAGAGCAACGTCGATGCCAGTGCTAGACGCAGCTATTCGTAATGTTGCGATCCGTTCATAGAGCAGTCTGAACTACTCAAAATCAGTCCGCGCAGGCTGCCGACTCGATCCTATTCACACCGGAGCATATACCCGCCACCGTCAAACTGCCTTTTGACGGACAATGCGTCATGCTTCAGTGAGGACGTCATCAGAATAGCTCTGGCCACCTCGCTCCATCTCGTATTGTCGAAGCTTCCGCTGGAGGGTGCGGACGGAGATCCCCAGGCGGGTGGCGGCGTGGGTGCGGTTGCCAGCGCACTGGTCGAGTGCTTTGGTGATGGCGAGCCGCTCAAGCTCCTCCATCGTCAGGCCGGTGGGGATGTCCTTCGGGCTGGAGAACTCACCGGAGCCCGCCATGATCTTTTCCGGAAGATCTTTCTCCGTCAGGATTTCGCCATCGGCGAGTACCATCATGCTCTCGAGCGTATTGCGCAGCTCGCGAACGTTCCCGGGCCACCGGAACTGCATGAACCGGCGCATCACTTCCGGCGAGACCCGGTGCGGCGCGGTGTGTTTCGAGGCGGTGATGTCCTTCAGGAAATGTTCGACAAGGATCGGGATATCGTCCGGCCGCTGACGAAGCGGCGGCAGCGTCACCGTGACGACGTTGAGTCGATAGTACAAATCTTCGCGAAACGTTCCCTCCTCAACCATCTTTCGGATGTCGCGGCTGGTCGCCGCCACGACCCGCACGTCCACCTTGCGGTCCTCATGTCCGCCGACCGGGGTCAGCGTGAGGGTTTCCAAGACCCGCAACAACTTGGGCTGCAGGCTGATGTCGAAGTCGCCGATTTCGTCGATGAAGAGGGTTCCGCCATCCGCCTGCTCAAAGCGGCCCATGCGACGATCCGTCGCGCCGGTAAAGGCCCCGCGGACGTGGCCGAAAAGTTCGCTTTCGACGAGCGTGGACGGAACGGCCGCCACGTTGACCGCGACGAACGGCCCCTTCTTCCGAAGACTGTTATGATGTAACGCCTGCGCGACCAGTTCCTTCCCCGTGCCGTTTTCGCCCAAGATCAGGACGGTGCAGTCCACGGGTGCCGCTTTTTGAATCTTGGCGAATACGTCCTTCATCGGCTTGGACTGGCCGACGATCTGATCCAGCCCGAACTTCTGATCGAGGCGCCGCCGAAGGCTGTCGATCTCCTTGTCCTTGTTGAGGGTATCCATCGCCCGCTTGATCAGCAGGACCAGCTCGTCGGCGTTGATCGGCTTGGTCAGATAGTCGTAGGCGCCGCCCTTGATTGCCTCGACCGCGCTGTTGACGCTGCTGTGCCCCGTCATCAGGATGAACTGGGTGTCCGGCTTGCGTTTTTTCCAGTGCTGAAGCAGGTCGAGGCCACTCACGTCCCCCATCTGCAGGTCGCTGAGGACGACATCAATGTTCTCGTCGGCATAGCCCAGAGCCTTATCCCCGCTCTCGGCACCAAAAACCGTAAAGCCTTCTGCTTTAAGTATTTGGCTAACCGCCCGCCGCTCGCTCTCGTGGTCTTCGACAACCAGAATCCGACCGGAGCTACTCATAGCCTGTCCCTCACTTGGTGCGACTTCCACTGGCTCGGACTAACTGTCATACCACAAACGAGCGCTAGCACACAACACGCAATGTGTGAGACAGATTAAGCGCGGTTCTGCGGTGCGTTACAAGCGATTAAACTTTCCAATCCCGATAATCTTCCGGCGCCGCCGACGGCCTCGACGGATCGTCGTCCGCCCCATTTCGATTCGGCCGCGATCCGCTAAGATCGAATCAGCCATCCATGTTCAAGCGCGTTCGACAGCTTCGCATCTCCCTTGCCGCGAAATGCCAGCTCCTTTTCGGAGCAGCAGTTGTGCTCATCATCTCCGCCGCGCTGTTTGTCCCCTGGCAGCGGATGGAGCAATTAACCGAACAGCTCAACGAGCGTGCCGCCGCGCGCTGGCCGACAAAACCGCGGCCGAGCACATCGCCTATTACAGTGTCGCCGTCGAAAGCCTTAACAAGCAGCCCAATAGCTACACGCGGCCGTCGGTCACCACCGGACCCGCTGGTTTACCGGCGACGACCCAGCCCGACGACGCAGCCCGCGCGAACACCTCCGCCCGGCGCCCGCCGACGACCGTCCCAGTGACTCGGCTTGAGCTTGATCTCGAAGCACCGCCCATCTCGCGGCTGGTGCCGGTCAACCCGCGTCGCGACAACTCCGAACTGGGTCATTTCGAGCGACGGGCCGTCGCCCACTTCGAGCGACATCCCGATAGCCCATTTTATACCGCCAACTACGATCGGGCGGATGGGCTTAAAGGCTTTCGCTATGCACAGCCTCTCTATCTCGCCGGCGCCTGCGCCAGTTGTCACATCGTTGCTCCGGAGCTTCCGGAGGGAGACGCCCATTCCACCGACCGTCCGACCTCCCTCACACTGGGCGGCCCAGCGACGCTTGCGACGGCGCACAATGCCTACCCGCCCCAGACAACCCTATATACCCATGTTGCACGCAAGCTTGTGCCTTTAGTGGTGCGATCCTCCAGCCCGACCTACGTGGGGATTGTAAGCGTCGATCTCAGCTCGCGAATTGATGCCAATCAAGTGCTTCTGAACCGCGCCTTCATCCTCGCGGCCGCGATGCTCGCCAGCTCGCTTGCGGTCGTGACGTTCTGGTTCATCACGACGCGTTTGATCCTTCAGCCGGTGCGCGTCCTCCAGGAGACGGCCGAGAAGGTCAGCCAGGGCGACCTGAACATCCGCTCCGACATCAGCACCGGCGACGAGTTCCAGCAACTTTCAGAGACCTTTAACACCATGCTGATCAACCTCAAGATCAGTGCGGATCAGCTTCGGTCGGTCAACAAGAGCCTGGACCTTCGCCTCGGGCAGCTCGCCGAAACCAACGTCGCGCTGTACGAATCAAACCGCCTGAAGAGTGAATTCCTTGCCAACGTCAGCCATGAGCTGCGAACGCCGCTGAATTCGATCCTCGGCTTTGCGGACCTCCTTAAGGACGCGATTGGCAACGCGGCCGACGCGAAGTCAACGCGATACATCAACAACATCCTGCAGAGCGGCCGCAACCTTCTCGACCTGATCAACGATCTGCTCGACCTGGCCAAGATCGAAGCCGGCCGCATGGAGATCCGATCCGAGCCGCTGAGCCTAAGCGACCTGTTCGAGGGACTCACGACCATCCTGAAGCCATTGGTCGAGCCGCGCCGCGTGACCATCGTCCCGCGGGTTGACGCCGAAGTGCCGATCATCCACAGCGACCCCGGAAAGCTCCAACAGGTGCTTTACAATTTCCTGTCCAACGCGATCAAGTTCTCCCCCGAAGCAGGCGAGATCGAATTGGCCGCCGAGCTTGTTCCTTCTGATCGCCTGATCGCGGCCGGGACCCCGCCGCGGGCGATCAAACGCCTGGCGGTCGCCACGGATCGGGACGCAGCCTCGGCGACCGCCGTGGGCCCATCCCCCGCCGCCGCGACGGAGTACGTCAGGATCAGCGTCACGGACTTTGGGCCGGGCATAGAAGCGGATAAGCAGCACGTCATTTTCGAGAAGTTTCGGCAGATCGATGGTTCAGTCACCCGGACCCACAGCGGCACCGGCCTTGGGCTAGCGATTAGCAAGGAGCTGACGACGTTGATGGGCGGAAGCATCGGCGTTCAAAGTTCCCGCGGGGAAGGGGCAACCTTCTGGATCGTCCTGCCGATGAAGGTGCAGTCGGGCCCGGTCGATGTTCGCGGCCGGGCGGCCGCTTTCTGATCACCCCCTGGACGCCCAAGGGATTCACATTGTTCGGTGCTTGCCCCCGGACTCAAGACCGCGCATCATCCCCCCCTTTTGGCCTTCCCACCCCGCGGGAGCGACGACCGAGATTGCTTGACCCTCTCGCCAACTTGGTCACGTCGAAGCCCCGGGCCGTCCTCGTCTTGTGGGGCCTACTGCTCGTGCTCGCGCTGGTCCTGCTGCATCGCTTACACGGCCATGGCCCCGGGGCCGCGCTCGATGCGCTGGCGCCCGATCAGCCGGCGATGCGGGGGGAGCGGCTGGCGCGGCAAAGTTTCCCCGCCCTCTATGCCTCATCCGATGTCGTCTTGGTCTTCGCGCGTCGGCCTTTCCTGTCCGATTCGGACGTGGCGCGCATCGACGCCGTCGCGGCCGCCCTCCACGCCGACGCGAACGACCCGCGGCATTTGAAATGGTCCGTCCGAACGGCCCAGACCGACCCCTTCCTGGCCTCCCGCCTGACCGCCCGGGACCCCGCCGGCCGCCCCACCTGCTCGCTCGTCGTCGTCAGCTACGACGCCGAATACGACAGCGACGAATCGATTGACATCGCCGACCGCGTCGAACTGATCGCCCGCAATACGCTGGGCGGCGCCGGGGGCGACGTCCCGAGCATGGAGCTCACCGGCCCCGGCGCTCTGGGGCGCGACGAGGCGCTCAAGGACGAGGCATCGCACCACCGGATCACCGTGGCTTCGATCCTCGCGGTGCTCATCGTGCTCATGGTCGTCTACCGGGCGCCGCTCGCGGCGAGCGTCCCGCTGATCTGCGTCGCCGCCAGCGCGATCGTCTCGACCGAGTGCCTCTCGCTGCTGCAATCGCGCGGAGTGCCGATTACGTCGGATGAGCTGACCTATCTCGTGGTGATCGTGTTCGGGGCGGGGACCGATTTCGCGCTGTTTTGGATGAGCCGCTTCGACGAAGAGCTGTCGGCGCTGGGCGCCGCCGGAGGAGGGGCCGGCACGCCTGCCGACCTGCGGCGGGCGGCCGCCCGCCGCGCCTATGTCGCCACCGTCCCCGGCATCGCCTGCAGTGCCGGGACGACCATCCTCGGCCTGGCCGCGCTGCTCGCGTCCCAGTTCCAGCCCAATCATGTCCTGGGGCTGTCCATGGCTTTCGCGCTCGCCGTCGCCCTGGCGGCGGCCGTCACATTGATGCCGGCCCTGGCGATGTCGATGGGGGCGCGGCTGTTCTGGCCCCGCCGACGCGCGATGAGCGCCGGCCAAACCAATGGGCTATGGGCCGCCGTGGCCCGTTGGGTCACCTACCGGCCGTTCGGCACCGTGGGCATGATCGGCGCGATGCTGGCCGTCCCGCTTTGGGCGTCCTGTCGCGTCGCCTACCGGATCGAGACGGATGGCGGGTTGACGCCTTCGACATCGACCTTCGCCCGCGGCCGCGACCTCGCGGCGGCCCATTTCGGCCGTGGGACGCTCTTTCCCTGGACGTGCCTTGTCCAGTTCAACTCGGCCGACGCGGCCAAAGCGGTCGCCGCCGCGCCTGGGCCGACGCAAGGCGTCCTGGCCAGGCTGGGGCTTGGCGGCGGCGGCGCGAGCGCTGGCCTTCGCGACCTTTCCGCCGACGTCGCGCGCGGTCCGATCGGCCGGCGCGACTGATGTCTGGAGCTATGCCGCGCCGCTCGGGGCCGCGTCGCCTGTCGGCCCGGCCTTGGCCTTACGGGTCGCGCCGCTCTCGCTGAACAATTACTGGAACGCCGACGCCGCCTGTCTTCGCTTCGAGGTGATGGGCGCGGAGGACCCCTTCGCCCCGGCGTCGATCGAGGCCTGTCACAACGCCGTGGCCGCCGTCGATCGTCTTGTGCATGAGCGCGGGATCGCGGCCCACGTCGAGGCGGCCGGCCCGACGCCGCTCGTCGCCAACCTGTTCGCCCTCACCCGCTCGGACGAGTGGCGGATCCAGGTGGCGGTCGTCGCGGTGGTCGCCCTGGTCGTCTATACGCTGGTGCGCGACGCCTTGCTGACGGCCATGCTGATGTCGGTCACCCTGCTCGCGTATCAGGCGACAGTCGGGCTGTCGAAGCTGCTCTTTGTCAATCTGCTTGGGTACCCGGCGCTGAATTGGGAAGTGAAGATGTTCGCGTTCGTTATCCTGATCGCCATCGGCCAGGATTACAACCTTTTCCTCGTCAGCCGCCTCGCCGAAGAACGGAGGCGACGCGCCCTGCGACCGGCTGTTCGGCGCGCTCTGGTTCGCACAGGCGGGATCATCAGCAGTTGCGGGCTCATCGCGGCCGCTTCACTCGGGTCGCTCGTCGTTTCGGGGCAGTTCTTCCTCGCTCAGATGGGCTTCGCGCTTGCGATCGGCACGCTGCTGGACACGTTCGTCGTGCGGCCGTTTCTCCTGCCTGCGATGATGGTCATCCTCAATCGGCCTCATCGGACCTCGGCCGCAAACAGCCCTCTCTTGCGCCACTGAAGGGCCTGAAAAGCCTCGTCCAGGGACACCTTTGCGCGGCGTGTCGGCCACATCCGACACCTTGGCAAGTCGCGAATGGTTGAGCTGGCATCAGTCTAAGCGTCCATGGCGCTACCCCCGCGAGCCCGGAAAAAATGGAACTATTGGCATCCTTTTCGCTAAACAAAAACCACTTCAACTGCGGCTTTGACCTTAAGAAGGCAGCCAGTTTTGGAGCAACACAGCCCCCTAAATTCCGGCCCACCCGCCAGAACCCCGGGTCGGAAGCCCATAGCCCGCACCAGGCACCGGTCACTCCGGTGCCTGGTGTTTTTACGTGGGGAGATCGTTTTACTTTGCCTGTTGAACTGAAGGCGGTTGAACTGAAGCCGGGGGAGCTGACGCGGGCGGGTCCGGCCGAAGATCGACGGAGAGATCCAGTCCCTTGCCGGACCGAAGCACACGAAGGTTCGTCGGCCCTGACCGGGCGGCGACCGCCGCGGCGAGCGCGGGGATGTCGGTGACATCCTCCCTGCCGAGCGACAGGACGATATCCCCCTCTTTCAGCCCGGCACGGTCGGCGGCCGATCGGGCCATCACCTGATCGACGCGAACCGCCGGCCGATCCGCCAAGAGCGGCTCGACAACGCGGATTGGGTCGTCTCGATCGATCTGGGTGATGATCACGCCCAGCGTCGCCCGATGGACGGCGCCGGTTCGTATGATCTGATCGGCAATCAGTTCGCAGGCTGGGCCGCTCAAAAATTGCCCGAACCTCGCGATGCCCGCCACCTGCCCGTCGATCCCGACCAGGATCCCGTACTCCTTTGAATTGTTCGTCCAGACGCCCAGGTGCGCGGTACCGTCAACCGGGGAGACAAACACGAGCAGCGCCCCCTCGGCCGGGCGCGACCGGGCCAGCCGGATCGGCGAGGCGGCCGCCGCCTCGCCGCGGCCCGGACGCGCGGTCGTATCCTTCGCTGGCCGCGTCACCCGCAGGACGGTCAGCGCCGTTTGCGGGTCCGATCCGACCAGCCGCGCATCGACGGGCTCGCCGCCGGCAAACGTCAGCCGGATCGGTTGGTCGCCAATTGCTTCACGGTCGAAATAGGCGGGCACGAGCACGTGACCTTCGATATCGAGCAGCATCCCGAGGAGACTGGCGTCCGCGCCTCCGCCGACCGGGCCACGCATCGGTTGTCGTGTGTTGTTCCCACCTTCCACGCGCACCTGCTGGCCCTGCTCGATCCCGTTCGTCGGCAGGATGATCGTCACGTTGTCTTTCGCGCCGCGGACGTTCCCCAGGCCGTTCTGAAGCGGCGCCGCGGCATTGGCGGCGACATCATTCTGGCTGCCGGGCGGCCTGCCGTTGTTCGGTGCGGCTTGCCCGCTCGGCGGGCCCAGGGCATTCGCCGGGTTCGCGGCGTTCGCGGCCTGGGGGATTCCCGGATTGATCGTCCCTTGGCCGGGCGGTCCGTTGGCGGCCGCGGGTGAAGGTGCGCCGTTCTGCGTCGCGGCCCCTCGTCCCGTGCCGTTGGTAAAGACGTTCGTCCCATTCGCCGCGGTGCCGGCCGCCCCGCTGTTCCCTTCGGCCCCGGGAATCGTCCCGGCCGCTCTGTAGTTGTTGTCGAGCAACTGTTGGCGGACCGCCGGGTCGAGCTTGTACTTGTTCGTCCACCCCTCCTGCTGCGCACGGCGCCGCGGCTCATCGGGCTCGAGGGAATCTGGACGCGGAGCAGGCTTCCCTGAAGGTGCCGATAGAGCGACTGCGTTTCCCGGTCGAGCGATTCCAGGGCCGGGCGCGTCGTCGGACGGCCTCCAGCATCGCCGGCCGAATCCGCCATCACCGGCCGTACGGGCACGGTGATGCCGATCGCGGCCACACCGAGCGCCAGCAGAGAGGTCTGGGGCCCCGGATGCGGCGACGTCGGAAGAACCTGTTGGCAAAGATCTTCATCAAGCCTTCGTTTTTGCCGTGGTCGGCGAGCCCTCGCGCAAATGCGAGCGTTCGGTCATAACCCCGAAGTCATCACCACCGACGACCGCGCCGCTTCGGCCTGGCGGAGCTCCTGTTGGCGCGCCTGCCAGCGGCCGACATCCACGGCGAACGCCCGCGCCTCCTCTTCGCTGTCGAACTTCTGGACGGCGGTGATATTGCCGGCCGGGTCAGTCAAGGCGACTTCATAGTTATAAGCGGGCATGACGTTGGCGGTTTCGGATCGAGCGCCTTCTCCGGCAACGCGTCCCGCGACATACCCGCGGCCGATCCAGCCGGCGCAGAAGCTGACCGCGACGCACGCGGCGACCGAGCCGACGATTCGGCCGATCCGCGCAAAGCGCCGCCGGGCATCCCCCCGCCGTGCCGATCGTAGGGCCGCGGTGGCCAGCCCCTCGGCCGCGGTGGACGACGGCTCGAGCGAACCCCACACCGCGCGGCGCAGGGCATAGCCATCGCTCATCCGCCGCAGCGCGTCGGACAGGGACGTCTCGGTCCGCAGGCGCTGCTCGAGAGCGGCCGCCTCGCCCGGCGACAGTTCCTCGTCGAGGTAAGCGGCCAGCGCCTCAAAGTCGGCATCGCCGGTGGGTGAACTCTCCACGGAATCCAGGTCGGCGCCAGTTGGGCGATTCGGGGTCACAGGGGCATCTCCTTCATCCGCCGGGCCGCAAGATGGCACTCCGGCGCGAACAGTCAAGTCGGATCCAACTCGGCCGAACGGGTCGCGCGGGCGGTACGCGACGGTGTCACGCGGCCGTCGGCCGCCATGAACTCCTGAAGCATCTCCGCCAGTTGCCGCCGCGCCCGATGCAACCAGGTCTTCACCTGCGGGATACTGGCGCCCAGCACTTCGGCGATCTGCGCATAGGACATTGACTCGTACTCGCACAGGACCAGGGCGGCTCGAAAATTCTCCGGCAATCGATCGATCGCCCGACGAACCCGTTGGATGGTTTCGCGGTCGATCAGCGCCGTCACCGGGCTGTCGTACGCCCCATGCGCCGACCCCGCTCCCGGCCGGCCAGAAGCGCCGTCAGGGTGATCGTCCGACACCGCCGTCATCCGGGGCTGACGGAGGAGCCGCAGCGACTCGTTGACCACCGCCCGCCGCAGCAGCGCCCCCGCCTGCGCCGGCCGCCCCCAGTCATATCGGTCGCGGTGCTGAAAAAGATTGGTGATCGCCTGCTGCACGACATCCTCGGCCGACGCCCGATTCCCGACGATCGACCGGGCAATGGTCAGCAGTCGGCGGGCGTGAAGCTGGACAGCCTCTTCGAACAACCCGGGAGCGTTGGGACTTGAGGGCGGTGCGGTATCGGCGTCGCCGTCCGTCGCCGTCTCGCCAGGCAGCGTGACCTCAAGCGGGGCGCGGAAGAGCTGCAAACCCTCCAGGGGCTCGACGTGAGAGGCAGCCAGTGCGGGCGAATCCTGCATACAGGCCGAGATTCTCGAAATGCGGCGGCCGCCTCAGGCGGCCCCGACCCATTGAGCATCCACAGCGCTCTGTCCACCGAGATGCGCCGAATGCCGGAAGGTTTCAGAAATGCACGGCCGCCGCGGCCGGGGCTGTGGCTGGCAGCGACTCCGTAAGCCCTGGTGGCTCGCGCCGTCGAAGACAGCGGGTCGCGGCCCACGAATACGTGCCGCCGGATCAACTCGCCGCGCTCCCGCAATCTTGCTTGGAACGGTCCCGTCATTCGTCCAGCACCATCTCGCTGACGATCTTCCCCGACAGCGCCACCAGCGGCAAGCCGCCGCCCGGGTGCGTCGCGCCGCCGGCGAAGTAGAGGCCCCGGATCGACTGATCGCGGTTCGGCGGCCGAAGGAACGCGTTGCGGTACCCGTTGCTGCTGACGCCGTAGATGCTGCCTGCGTTCGCGTGATACAGCCGCTCCAGGTCGGCCGGTGAGATCGAACGTTCGACCACGATCCGCTGAGACAGGTTCGCTAACCCCCACCGCCGCTCCAGCGTCGCGACGACCTGATCGCGATACCGCGGGCCCGCCGTCGCCCAGTCGAGCTTTCCGTCCAGTGCCGGAGCGGAGACCAGGACGAACAGGTTCTCGCACCCGTCCGGCGCCGCGGTTGGGTCCGAGCGGCTGGCGGCGCAGACGTAGATGCACGGGTCGCTCGGCAGGGTATGCGTTTCGAACATCGCCGCCAGGTCGCTCTGGTAGTCCTCCGGCATGAACTTTGTGTGGTGGGCGAGCGACGGGCAGGCGCCTTCCACTCCAAGCAACAGCGCCATCCCCGACCCGCCCGGCTCGATCCGGTCCAGCGCCGGGTCGGCGAATCGCTTCCGAAAGGCGGGGTCGATCAATCGGCGGTAGGTGTAGATGACGTCCGAGTTGGCGACTACGACGTCACAAGCGACCCTCTCGCCACCGGCAAGTCGCACCCCGCGCACCCGCGGCGCTGGGCGGTCTTTGCCGGGGGCCGTGACACTTGCCGATTCGATCTCGATCTCTTCGGCGGCCGTCCCGGTTCGAACCTCGACGCCGAGCTTTCTTGCGACGCGCTCCAGGGACTCGGCCAGGCGGTAGAGGCCGCCGTCGATGTACCAGCCGCCGAAGTGCTGCTCGGCGTGTGGAATGACTGCCAGCGTCGCGGGTGCGAGGAACGGGCTGGCGCCGCTGTAGGTCGCGTATTGGTAAAGCACCTGGCGGAGGCGCGGGTTTCGGATATGAGCGTCAACAACGGAGGAGAACTTGCGCAGCATGCCGATCCGCAGCGGCACGCTGAGCATCTGGAACGCCCGCGTCAACCGTGAAACGTGCCGCGCACCCTCCTTCGGAGGCACTTTTCCAGCTAGGATTTGCTCGGGAGCATGGTACAGAAAGAGCTCGGCCGAAAGCCCCCAGATGCGGCGGCCGTTCTCGGCGAAGGCGCGCCAGCCGGCGACGTCGCGCGGTTCGATCCGGGCGACCTCGCGATCCATAGCGGCCGCGTCGTTCCGCAGTTCGAACGTCATCCCATCGGCCCACTGGAACCGCGCGACCGGGTCGAGCCGGCGCAGCGTCAGATGATCCGACAGCCGCTCGCCGGCCGCCTCAAAAAGCTCCTCGAACACGAACGGGAGCGTGATCAGGCTCGGGCCGGTGTCGAACCGGAACGGCCGCTCGCCCGGGCGGCCCGGGTGGGGCGCTTCCCACAGGTTCAGCTTTCCGCCGACCCGGTCGTTTTTTTCCACCAACGTCACCCGGACGCCGCGCGCCGCCAGCCGAATGGCTGCCGCCAGCCCGCCCACGCCGCCGCCGATGACCACAACGTGCCTGTCGTCCCGCGATTTTGGCTGCTCCATCACGGGCGGATTGTAGGGAGGTGTCGTGGCGACGTTACGTTCGACGATCTCCGGCCTTCGCGGTGCGAGCCCACTCAACAGCCGGGCGAGCTACGCCCGCTATCGCGCAACGGTACAATCGCCGGCATGACTGCCCGTTCAATTCCCTTGAAGGCATGGTTTGGGCCGGTCGTGGTGCTTGCGCTGCTTGCGGCGCCAGCGCTCGCCGAGAACCCCGCCGCCCCCACTACCCGGCCCGCGACGCGGCCGGCACCTCTGGGGGCGGGCACCCACCGGCGCGAGCTGACGGTCGATAACCGGCTCCGGTCTTACCTGGTTCATGTGCCCCCGGCGTACGACCCTGCAAAGCCGATCCCGGTCGTCGTCGCGTTCCATGGCGCCATGATGAACGCCGGCTTGATGGTTGCATTCACCGGGCTGAACGACAAGGCCGATCAGGCGGGCTTCGTCGCGGTGTACCCGAATGGGACGGGCCTCGGCGAAATATCCCTCTTCTTCAATGCCAGTGCCGCTCCCGCGCCTGGCGGCCCTCCGGATGATGTCGCGTTCACGGCCGCCCTGCTGGACGACGTGGCGTCGGTCGTGCGCGTGGACCCCGAACGCGTCTACGCGACCGGGATGTCCAACGGCGGGATGATGTGTCACCGCGTGGCGGCGGAGCTTTCAAACCGGTTCGCCGCCGTCGCCCCTGTCGCCGGGACGCTTGCCCTGCCCGAGATCCACGCTGATCGGCCGGTCCCGGTGATCCACTTCCACGGGACGGCGGACAAGATCGTCCCGTTCGACGGCCCGACCGGCCGCACGCCGCCGACCATGAAGTTCCGATCGGTTGACGACACGATGAAGGCGTGGGCGCGGTTCGACGGCTGCCCCGAAAAGCCCGTAGTGGTGGATTTGCCGGTCATCGAAAACGACGGCACCAGCGCGCAGCGGATCACCTGGGGCCGGGGAAGGGCGGGGCCGAGGTGGTTTTGATCAAAGTCGCCGGGGCGGGCCACATCTGGCCCGGTCGTGCGACGCCCGCAAAGTTCCTCGGGTTGGGGACGTTGAACGCTTCCGCCAACGACTTGATGTGGGACTTCTTCCTGCGCCATCCGATGAAATAATCGAATGCCGGGCATTCGCCCTGATGCCCGGCCCGGGACGGCAACCCATGACGCAAGACCCGCAACGGGCGCCGCAACTTCAAATCCTCGTCGTAGACGACGAGCCGAACATTCGCAAGACGTTGTCGATCTGCCTGGAGACCGACGGCCACGCTGTCGTCGCCGTCAGCAACCCCGCCGACGCGATGGATGAAGCGTCGCGGCGCGCGTTCGATATGGCTTTCGTTGACCTTCGACTCGGGGCGCAGAAGGGAATGGAGCTGATCCCGCGCCTCGTCGCCGCCAGCCCCTGGGCCCGCGTCATCGTCATCACGGCCCATGGGTCGATCGAGTTGGCGGTCGAGGCGATGAAGGCAGGCGCCACCGACTTCCTGACCAAGCCGTTCACGCCAGCGATCGTGAAGATCGTGACCGACCGGGTCGCCCACACCCGTCAACTCGAACAGCGGTTAGCCGGGCTGGCGGCCAGCGGCAATGACGCCAGCGCCGCGGTGATGCTCGACAGCACCAGCACGGAAATGATGCGGGCGGTAAACCTTGCGAAGGAGGTTGCCCCCTCCGACGCGAACATCATGATCCGCGGCGAAAGCGGCACCGGCAAAGGCGTGCTGGCCCGGGCGATTCATAGCTGGAGTACGCGGGCGGCCGCCCCGTTTGCCACCGTCTCCTGCCCGTCCCTCTCCGCCCAATTGCTGGAAAGCGAGCTATTCGGTCACGCCCGCGGCGCTTTCACGGGGGCCGTCCGGGAGAACGCCGGCCGCATCGCCGCGACCGATGGCGGGACGCTCTTTCTTGACGAGATAGGCGACCTGCCGCTCGAACTTCAGCCCAAGCTCCTCCGGTTCATCCAGGACCGCTGTTACGAGCGCGTCGGCGAGGCGACAACCCGCCGCGCCAACGTTCGGATCATCGCGGCGACCAATCTGAACCTCGAAGAGATGGTCCGCACCGGCCGCTTCCGCGAAGACCTGCTCTACCGTCTCAACGTGATCCGGGTTGACGTCCCTCCGCTCCGCCAGCGGCCGCTGGACATTCTTCCGCTCGCGCAGTGGCTGCTCGCCCGCCTCCGCCGGGGCAAGGTGGTGGACGGGTTCTCCCCCGAGGCGGCCGACGTCCTGGCCCGCTATGCCTGGCCCGGCAACGTCCGCGAGCTACAGAACGTCGTCGAGCGCGCGGTGATCCTGTGCCGCGGCTCGACGATCGGCGTCGGGGATCTCCCATCGGACCTTCAGGGAGCGCCGGCGCCGCGAGGCCCCGGCGACCTGATTTCCCTTGATCGGCTCGAAGAGCTGCACATCCGCCGCGTTCTGGCCGCGACGAAATCCCTTGATGAAGCGGCGAAGGTGCTGGAGATCGACGCCGCCACGCTGTGGCGACGACGGAAGAAGTACGGCATCTAACTACGATACGGTTGCTTCCCTTAGAAGCGCACGGAGCCCGGACACCCAGGTAGCAGGCACACTCCGTGTGCCGTAGCCTGTGTCCGGGCGCTCTCGATCAGTTGGCGGACGGCACACGGAGTGCGCCTGCTACTGGGCACGCTTATCGCCGGTCGCGCCTTCGGACGTATCTTGCAATCTGCAACTACCCCATCGAGTACCCCAGTCGCTTCGGCCCTGCCGCGATGTGAATAATCGCCACTTTCCACGCTTGCGGCCGCGATTGCGGATTGCACGATGCCCGCAGGCCGCATCGTGCAGCCTGCACGGGCCTGCTCGATCCAATCCCGGCCCCGGTCGCGGAAAGCCGCGTTAATGAAGCGAAACAGCGGATTGACCGGTCGGCACATCCTTCGCTTTAAGGACAAGCGTCATGTTTGGTCTTCGTCAAAAACTGGTGTTCGGCTTTGGCGGCTTGCTGGTGATCCTGGTGATCGTCAGCCTCCTCAGCGCGCTGGTACTACGGCTCTATAGCAACACGCTCGCGCAGTACCTGTCGGAGAACTACCGAAGCGTTCAGTACGGGCAGCGGATGCGCTCGGCCCTGGAGCGACTGGACGATGAGGCCGAACGGCGGCGCGAGGGACGGCTCACGGCCACGTCGGCTCCTTCAGCCATCCGTTCCGACAGCGTCGATACGTTCAACCAGAACCTGGCGCTGGAGGCGCAGAACATCACGCTTCATCCGAGGGAAGATCAGGCAGTCGAGACGCTTCGGTCGGGGTGGGCCGGGTATCAGGCGGCGCGGGCGGTCGTGCTCGATGCGGCCACTTCCGACGCGGCCCGCGAAGCAGCCTATCGACAGATGATGGCGCTTTCATCGCCGCTTCGGGATGCGGCGCAGTCGGTCATCGACATGAACCTCGACAACATGGTCAACAAGGACGGCCAGGTGAAAACGGCGGCATGGGCATTCCAGAAGGGGATGTACGCCCTGACGCTGACCGGCGTCCTGCTCGCGATCCTCTTCACGACGCTGCTTGCCCGATCGATCCTCCACCCGCTGAACACGCTCACGCAGTCCGCGCGGGAGATCGAGCGGGGGAACCTGGACCTGGTCGTGAAGGTGACCAGCCGCGACGAAGTCGGGCAACTGGCCGAGGCGTTCAACTCCATGGCCGCCCGCCTGCGGGAGTTTCGCCGGACCGACCGGGCCAAGCTGGTGCGAACGCAGCGGACGACTCAGCTCGCCGTCAACAGCCTGCCGGACGCCATCGCGATCATCAGCCCGAACGGGAAGGTCGAGCTGGCCAACGACGCGGCCCGAACGCTTTTCGGCATCCGGCCCGATGCTCCGCTCGCGGAAGCCCGGGTCGAAGGCCTGGCCGAGCTTTGCCGCCGGGCCGCCGGCGACGGCGCGGCGGCCGAGCCGCGCGGGTATGAGGCCGCCATCCAGGTGCTCGACGCCTCAGGGCAAGAACGTTTTTTCCTGCCGCAGGTGGTGCCCATTATCGATACCGGGACGCCCGGCGGCCCGCCCGTCGGCGTGACGCTGGTCCTGGCGGATGTCACAAACCTCCGGCGGCTCGACGAGATGAAGAGCGGGATGCTTTCGGTCGTCAGCCACGAGCTCAAGACGCCGCTCACCAGCATCCGGATGGCCGTGCATCTTCTTTTGGAAGAGCGCGTCGGCCCCCTGCTGCCGCGGCAGGCGGAGCTTCTGGTGGCCGCCCGCGAAGACAGCGACCGGCTTCAGCAGATCATTGAGAACCTGCTCGACATCGGCCGCATGGAGGCGGGGAGGGCGATGATGGACTTTCAGCCGATCGCCCCCGCCGAGCTCATCCGCCATTCGGCGGAGCCGCTGGAATCAGGGTATGACGATCGCAGCGTGAAGCTCGTCGTGGACGCCCCGGCCGACCTGCCCGAGGTCGCGGTTGACCCGACGCGGATCAACCACGTGCTGTCGAACCTGCTGACCAACGCGCTGAAATTCACCGGCCCGGGCGGCAGCGTCCAGGTGACGGCGACCCAGGAAGGGCCGCTGGTCCGCTTCGATGTGGCCGACACCGGGTCCGGGATCCCGCCGGAATATATCGGGAGACTGTTCGAGCGGTTCTACCGCGTCCCCGGCCAGGGGGCGCAGAGCGGCGCGGGCCTGGGGCTGGCGATCGCCCGGGAGATCGTCGATGCCCACGGCGGGCAGCTATCGGTCAAGAGCGTCGAAGGGCGCGGCAGCACTTTTTCATTCACGCTCCGGGTTTTTGAAGCGCCGCAAAGGGGCACGGGCAGCGAAGCGACAAGCCGGGACGCCGGCTCGCAAATAGCGAGCGTGGGACGGGTCGCGGTACAGGGCGCTGATGCGGCCGCGAACGGACAAGAGGCTCAACATGAAACCGTCTAAGACACCGTCCGCCACGACGATCCGGGCGCTGATCGCCGATGACGAGCCGAACATCCGGCTGGTGGTCCGCACGGCGCTGGAGTCGGAGGGGTACGAAGTCTTCGAGGCCGCCGACGGGCGCGCGGTGCTGGAACAGGTGATCGCCCGGCGGCCGGACATTCTGCTGCTCGACCTGAACATGCCGTCGCTGGATGGGATGGCCGTCCTGGAGCGGCTCCGGGCAGTCCCCGCCGCCGATCGGCCGCGTGTGATCGTCCTGACCGCGTACGGCTCCGTATCGGCCGCCGTGAAGGCGATGCGGCTTGGCGCTTCGGACTTCCTTGAGAAACCGGTGACGCCGGTCGCCCTGCGGGAGACGGTTCGTTCGGTATTGTCAGAGCCGCCGCCATCGATCACGCCGGCCGAGCCGGCCGAGGCGCTGGTCGGGTATCAGGGGACTCTGGCCGCCGCCCGCAAGGCCCTGCGGCTGGGCCGGCTCGGGGAAGCGGAGGCGCTGTTGATGCGAGCGTCCGACGTCGCCGGCTCCGACGCGGCCTATTTCAACCTGCTGGGGCTCCTGTACGAGACGCAGCGCCGTTGGTCGCTGGCGAAAAAGTTCTACGGGAAGGCGATCGCGTCCGACAGGCACTACCCCCCGTCGCAGCTCAACATGCGACGGATGTACGAGCTGACGACGTTCGGGCGCAGCGACCAACCCGCCGTGCTGGGCGACGAGGATGAAACCCCGTCGGCGGCGTTGCCCGGCCAGCCCGTGACGCAAGCACATTAGTTGCTTCCTCTCCCCGGGCCGGCCCTCAATGAATCACGCCGTCCGGGATCGAATGGTTGTATTTGCCGCAAACTGCATTTTGAAAGGTTCCATCCCATGCTCGACGCAATTTATGTCCTTGTCACGATCGCCTTCTTCGCACTCGCGATCGCCTACACCTACGCCTGTGAAAAACTCTAACGACGCGGGCCGGCTCAACGCCGCGCCGCGGAAAGGTCATCAGTCATGTTGTCCGAAAACTTGATCGTCGGGATCGTCGCCACGGGCTTGCTGGCGTACCTGCTCGTGGCCCTGATCAGGCCGGAGAAGTTCTAACCTCGCGGGCCTGCCGCCGGGCGCCGCGAGTCGCGGGCGCCGCCTGTTTGCATCTCATTTTCTTGAAAGACGAGTGATCTATGAACGCCTCCGGTTGGGCACAGTTGTGCCTGTTCCTCGGGCTCCTCGCCGTGACGGCCAGGCCGCTCGGGTTGTTCCTTTACGCCGTGCTCGACGCGTCGGGCCGAACGTTCCTCGACCCCGTGCTCAAGCCGGTGGAGCGGTTGCTTTACAAGCTGCTGCGGGTGGACCCGACGCGCGAGCAAAACTGGAAGCAGTACGGCGTCGCAATGCTCATCTTCAGTCTGGTGAGCATGCTCTTCACGTACTCGATCCTGCGGACGCAGGGCCTGCTGCCGATGAACAGCCAGGGGTTCGGCGCGATGTCCGAGCACCTCGCGTTCAACACGGCCGCCAGCTTCACGACCAACACCAACTGGCAGAGTTACGGCGGGGAGTCCACCGTCTCATACTTCTCGCAGATGGTCGGCCTGGTGTTCCACAACTTCATGTCGGCGGCGATCGGCATCGCCATCGCCGCGGTTGTGGTCCGCGGCATCGCCCGGGACAAGGCCGGCACGGTGGGCAACTTCTGGGCGGACCTGGTGCGGGTCAACCTCTACCTCCTGTTGCCGATGTGCCTGGTCTACGCGATCTTCCTGGTCTCCCAGGGGGTGGTGCAGAACTTCAACAAGTACGAAGTGGCCACGACGCTCGAGCAGCCCGCGGCGCCTTCGACGGCCCCCTCGACGCAGCCAACGATCCAGCCAGTGCCGGCGCCGGCAGCGGCGGACGCCTTGACGACCGCCCCGACGGCCGCGGCGACCACGCCGCCGACGACCCAGTCGGTCGTGGTCGCCGCCGCCGCGCCCACGACCGCGCCGGCCGCCCTGACCCAGACAATCCCCGGCGGGCCGGTCGCGTCGCAGGTGGCGATCAAGATGCTAGGGACCAACGGAGGCGGGTTCTTCAACGCGAACGCCGCGCATCCGTTCGAGAACTCGACGCCCCTCTCCAACTTCGTGCAGATCTTCTCGATCTTCGCCATCCCCAGCGCGCTGACCTATTACCTCGGCCGCTCGGTGAAGAACCAGGGGCATGGGTGGGCGGTCTGGTCAACGATGGCGATCCTCTTCGTCGTCGGCCTGCTCGTCTGCTGGCACTATGAGGCCGCCGGCAACCCGCGCATGCACGACCTGGGGATCGCGACAGGGGATGGGAACATGGAGGGGAAGGAAGTTCGCTTCGGCGTCTTCGGATCGGCCCTTTTCGCGACGGTGACGACAGACGCCTCCTGCGGGGCCGTCAACTCGATGCACGATTCGTTCACGCCGATGGGCGGGCTCGTTCCGCTGATCAACATCCAGCTTGGGGAGGTCGTCTTTGGCGGCGTGGGGGCCGGGCTGTACGGCATGCTGGTGTTTGTGGTGATCGCGATCTTCATCGCGGGGCTGATGGTCGGCCGCACGCCCGAGTACCTCGGGAAGAAGATCGAAGCGTTCGACGTGAAGGCCGCCTCGCTGGCGATCCTGGTGCTGGCGCTGGTGATCCTGGGGTTCACGGCGTTCGCGTCGGTGACGCCGTGGGGCGGGCTGCCGGGGAACGCGGCTCTGGCGAACAACGGGCCGCATGGGTTCAGCGAGATGTTCTACGCCTACACGTCCGCCGTCGGCAACAACGGCAGCGCCTTCGCCGGGCTGACCGCCAACGAGCCGCACTGGGATGTGACGCTCGCGATTGCGATGCTCGCCGGCCGCTTCCTGATGATCGTGCCGATCCTGGCGCTCGCCGGGAACCTGGCAAAAAAGAAGCTGGTGCCGGTCAGCGCCGGCAGCTTCCCGGTGGCCAACGCGACGTTCGTCTTACTTCTGATCGGGACGATCATCCTGGTCGGGGCGTTGACGTTCGTCCCGGGGCTTTGCCTGGGCCCTGTGGTCGAGCACTTCGTGATGCACTCGCCCAGCCACAGCTTGTACTGACCCCAGCGCAAGCGAGGGCCGCGTTCTGAGTCTCGCCGTTCAATCAGGACTGAAAATTGAGGATCGAATGTCCACTTTATCGCAAACGTCCGCGCCCGCCATCGATGAGACGCCCCTTCCGTATGAAGGGGCGACGAAGGCGAGGCAGCGATCCCTGTTCGACCCGGAGATCATCCTTCCGGCGCTGCGGGCAAGCGTCATCAAGCTCAACCCGGTGACGATGCTGAAGAACCCGGTGATGTTCGTGACGGAGGTCGGGGCGGTCGTCACGACCGTCGAGGCCTTCTTCGCCACGGCGCACCACGAGCCGGTCGGGTTTGTCGTGCAGATCGCGCTGTGGCTCTGGTTCACGGTGCTTTTCGCGAATTTCGCCGAAGCGATGGCGGAAGGGCGCGGCAAGGCCCAGGCGGATGCCCTCCGCAAGAGCCGCACCAGGAGCAGCGCGAATAAGCTCCTGGAAAGCGGTTCGGTGGAAACCGTCGGCGCCGAGACGCTTCGCAAGGGCGACCTGTTCCTCGTCAACGCCGGGGAGATCATCCCCGCCGACGGCGAGATCATCACTGGCGCGGCGACGGTGAACGAATCGGCGATCACCGGCGAATCCGCCCCCGTCATCCGCGAGGCCGGCGGCGACCGATCGGCCGTCACCGGTGGCACCACGGTGCTATCGGACCAGATCACCGTTCGCGTGACCGCCAACCCCGGCGAGTCATTCATGGACCGGATGATCGGGCTGATCGAAGGGGCCAAGCGGCAGAAGACGCCGAACGAGATCGCGCTGAACATCCTCCTGTCGGCGCTGACGATCATCTTCCTGATCGTGATCATCACGCTCAAGCCGTACGTCGCTTACACCGTCACGTACATCGACTCCGCGTCGGCCGCCAAACTGCTGTCGGCGACGAGCATCACCGTGCTGGTCTCGCTCCTGGTCTGCCTGATCCCCACCACGATCGGCGGGTTGCTCAGCGCGATCGGCATCGCCGGCATCGACCGCCTGGTGCAGAAGAACGTGCTCGCCATGAGCGGCCGCGCCGTCGAGGCGGCCGGCGACGTCGATGTCCTCCTGCTCGACAAGACCGGCACCATCACGCTCGGCAACCGCCAGGCGACTGAATTTATCCCGGCCCCCGGCGTCACCGAGATGGAGCTGGCCGACGCGGCCCAGTTGTCTTCGCTCGCGGACGAAACGCCGGAGGGGCGCAGCGTCGTCGTCCTGGCCAAGGATCGCTACCACATCCGCGGCCGCGAGATCCACGAGCTGCCCCAGGCCGAGTTTGTCCCCTTCACGGCCCAGACCCGAATGAGCGGCGTGAACCTCGACGGTGTGAAGGTCCGCAAGGGGGCGGCCGGTTCCGTTAAGGCGTGGGTGGTCGAGAACGGCGGCACGGTCCCGCAAGCGGTGAACGAGGCGGTGGATTCCATCAGCCGCGGCGGCGGCACGCCGCTGGTCGTCGCCCGGGAGGACCGCGTGCTGGGCGTCATCTTCCTGAAAGACATCGTCAAAGGGGGCCTGCCGGACCGATTTGCCCGATTTCGAGCCATGGGGATCAAGACGGTGATGATCACCGGCGACAACCCGCTGACGGCGGCCGCCATCGCCAAGGAAGCCGGCGTGGACGACTTCCTCGCCCAAGCCACGCCCGAGGACAAGCTGCACCTTCTAAAAAAGGAGCAGGCGGCCGGCCACCTCGTCGCGATGACCGGCGACGGCACCAACGACGCCCCCGCGCTGGCCCAGGCCGACGTCGGCGTGGCGATGAACACCGGCACGCAGGCCGCCAAAGAGGCGGGCAACATGGTCGATCTGGACAGCAACCCGACCAAGCTGATCGAGGTGGTCGAGATCGGCAAGCAGCTTCTGATGACCCGCGGCGCGCTGACGACCTTCAGCATCGCCAATGACGTCGCCAAGTACTTCGCGATCATCCCCGCCATGCTGGTCGCCGCGTTCCCCGAGATCGCGCCGCTGAACGTGATGAAGCTGGGGTCGCCCTACAGCGCGATCCTGAGCGCCGTCATCTTCAACGCGGTGATCATCATCATCCTGATCCCGCTGGCGCTGCGGGGCGTGAAGTTCCGGCCGCTGGGGGCCGCATCGATCCTGCGTCGCAACCTGTTGATCTACGGCCTGGGCGGCATCCTGATCCCCTTCGTCGGGATCAAGGCGATCGACATCGCGGTCAACCTGCTGCACCTCGTGCCGTCGTCGATCGGGTAGTTCAGCCGTTGAAGCACTTTCACACACAAACGAGAAGAGCCATGCATAACGAACATCCGAATCGTTCCGATCGTGAGCCTGCCGCGACCGGCGCGCCAAGGCCGGCGGCCGCGTCCATCGCGGGCCACCTGTATACCAGCGTGGTCGCGACGATCGCGCTCGCGATCATCCTCTGCGGCATTTACCCTGCGATCGTCTGGGGCGTGTCGCAGCTTCCGGGCCTTCGCAACGCGGCGAACGGGTCGATGATCCGCGACGCGAAAGGAACGCTGATCGGGTCCGAATGGATCGGGCAGAACTTTACGGCGGACAAGTACTTCCACCCCCGCCCGTCGGCGGCCGGCAACGGGTATGACTCCACCTCGTCGTCCGGCAGCAACCTGGCCCCGACCAGCGCCAAGCTTTTCCTGGGCGCCGTCAAGACGAGCAAAGATGACAAGGGGAACGACATCAAGGACGCCAAGGGGAACCCGGTTGAAGTTGTCGATGTTGACGGGATCTCCGATCGGCTCGTTCACTACTGCGCCGACAACAAGCTGCCTTACGAGTCGTCCCAGCCGCTGGCGACGTTCAACGATGCCAGCGGTTCACTGGACGACGTGAGACTGATCAAGGCGTTCAACGACGACAAGGCCCCGCTCAAGTTCGTCGCCAAGACGCCGATCCCCGCCGACGCCGTGACGGGCTCCGGCAGCGGCCTTGACCCGCACATCAGCGTGGCCAACGCCATGATCCAGGCGAATCGGATCGCGGCCGCCCGATCGGTTGACGTCGAGAAGATCAGTGCGGCCATCGATCGCTTCACGGATCATCCGACGCTCGGCCTGTTGGGCGACCCGGCGGTGAACGTCCTGAAGCTGAACATGGCGTTGGACGCCGATTTTCCGGTGAAGTGATTCACTTCCGTTTCGGGGCCGCGGCAAGCGGTGGTTCGCAAGAGCCGCGGCCCCTTTTTCCAGATTGTGGACTGGGATGACAAACGGAATGTACCACGGCGTCACCATCCCGGACCCCGGCACGCCTGGGGTGGGCGCGACCGTAGGGCACGAACCGCGTGCCGCTGATGCGGATCGTCGTCGCATGAGCCACGGCCTCTCGAGTCGATCAAGGGCCGTGGCGGCACGCACTGCGTGCCTTACGGGAAGCCGTCGCAGGGCCCGCGGTTTGAGACGAAGCCCACTGACGTTCTCCCTCGGAACAGCAGGGGAGTGGGGATCGGAAAAACGCCGGATTGAGCACGGGCATTTAGGTTGAGACCCCATGGCCGACGACCGCGCCTCCAGTTTTCTTCAGATGATTCGCCGGTCCCAGCGCGGCCGGCTGAAAGTCTATCTCGGCTACGGGCCCGGCGTCGGAAAGACGTACCAGATGCTCTCCGAAGGGCACCGCCTCAAGGGGGACGGGATTGATGTCGTCGTTGGATTAGTCGAAACGCACGACCGGGCTGATACGGTCAAGCTTGTCGAAGGGCTGGAAGTCATCCCGCGACGGAAGGTCGAGTACCACAAGATCATCATCGAAGAGATGGACGTTGACGCTGTCATCGCCCGCCGCCCGCAGGTGGTGCTGGTCGATGAACTGGCTCACACCAACGTCCCCGGAAGCCGCAACGCAAAGCGCTACCAGGACGTCCAGGACATCCTCGCCGCCGGGATTCATGTCATCTCCGCGCTCAACATTCAACACCTTGAGAGCCTCTACAACACCGTCGAGCGGCTCATCGGCGTGAAGGTGCGGGAGAGGCTCCCCGACAGTGTCCTGGCCGAGGCCGACCAGCTCGTGAACATCGACCTCGCGGCCGAGGACCTTCAGAAGCGGCTTTCCCAAGGCAAGATCTACCCGAAGGAGCGAATCGCGTCCTCCCTGGAGAATTTCTTCACCCACTCAAACCTCGAGCAACTCCGCGAGCTGACGCTGCGTGAACTGGCGGCGCAGCTCGATTTCAAACGGCGGGACCTGAAGGTGGACGGCGCCGGGGCGACACCGGCCGCCGAGACCGAGGGGGCGCCGGATCAGATCATGGTCTGCCTGTCGTCGCGCAGGCCGAACAGCGCGCGGCTGCTGCGGTTCGGCTCGCGGCTCGCCGGCCGCCTGAACCGGAACTGGTACGCCGTCTATGTCCAGACCCCTTCGGAAGCGCCAACCGTCATCGACGCGACCACCCAGCGCCTTCTGGCGGACACGCTTACGCTGGCCAATCAGCTTGGGGCGACGGTATTTACTTTCAAAGGACAGGACGTGGCCGAGACGATCCTGCAATTTCGCGCGAGTACCGCGTGGGCCAGGTGGTGATCGGCCGCCCGCGCGCCCTTCCGTGGTGGCGGCGCCTCACCGGCGCAAGAAGCGTCGCCGAAGCGTTAATCCGCACGTCCCGGGGGGTGACGGTGGTTGTCGTTGATGCCGACTCCGGGCCCACGGCCAAAGCGCCGGCCCGCCCTGCCGCCGCGGGCACGAAAAGCCCGGCCGCGTCGCGCGCCGGATCAAATGGGGCCGCGGGCCCCGCCGGCGCGGCCGAGCCAGCGGGGCCGATTGAGCGGGCGCTGCGCCCCTCCGGCATCGTGATCTGGGACAACCCCGTCTCGCGGCAGCAGATCTTTCGCGGCCTGGCCGAGGCGATCTGCAAGGACGCGCCGAACCTCGACCCGTCTTCAATCGTTTCGCGGCTGGAAGATCGCGAGCGGCAGGGCTCGACCTTCTTGAACGAGGGCGTCGCGCTGCCGCACGCCCGGATCGAAGGGCTCGACACGCCGCGCGTGGCGCTGGGGATCACGCAGGCCGGCGTCGTGGACGGGCCGACCGAGACGCCGATCGAAGCCGTCTTCCTCCTCCTCTCGCCCGCCGGCGCGGCCAGTTCCCACCTGCAACTCCTCTCAAAGGCGGCACGCCTTCTCCAAAGCCGCGACGTGCGTCAGCATTTGAGCCAAGCGAGCTCAAGCGATGACGTGTTAGGCGTGCTCCATGCCGAAGAATCAGCCGCCGCATCGAAGCCGGGCGGACGAAACTGGTAGCCCCGCGCAATATTGTTCAGCCCCACCGTTCCAGCGATTCGCCGTGGCAACAAAGCCTCGCGTGATGTGTTGTATCGATATGAGGCGGCCGCCTCGCGCTTCATGATTCCTGGGTTAGCCATGGCTGGGCTCGGAATCATTATTTGACAAATGCATCTGCTCTTATTGTATTCTCCGGTGGGCATTCCTTCAGGACGCAACCATGGCGGTTACTCTGAAACAGATCGCGAAGGAAACCGGCCTGTCGGTCCCCACGGTCCATCAGATCCTCAACGGCTATGATGTGCGCTTCTCCCCGGCGACCCGGCAGAAGGTTCTGGCGGCCGCCCGGCAACTCAATTACACCCCGAATATCGCCGCGCGTTCGCTCGTCCGCCGCCGCAGCTTCCTCGTCGGCGTGTTGTTCTACGGGGTCAACTACACGCTGGTGAACGACTTTCTTCGAGGCTTGCAGGCGTCGGTCAAGCAACGCGGCTTTGTCCCGATCTTCCTCAGCCATGGCGACGCGGCCGAAGAGGCGGACAACCTCCGGTGCATCCAGGAGCGCGGCGTGGACGGGATGATCGTCAACGTCGCCGTGGATCGACAGGGCGCGTCCAATGTGGAGCGACTGACCGAGCTCCACCGAAGCGGCGTGCCGATGGTTGAGGTGTTCGGGAAGTTCCTTGAGGGCGTTCCGTCGGTGTCAGCCGACTTTCACGCTTCGGCGGCCGCGGCGACTCGGGAGTTGATCTCGCGTGGTCACCGCCACATCACGCTCTTTGTACGCGACCATGACCGCAACTCCGCACAGGCGGCTCGCCGCTTCTGGGCCGCCAACGACTTCTTCCGCGGGTACCGGGATGCGATGCTCGATGCCGGCCTGACGCCGCGGGTCGTCGGCTATCCCGTCGCCGAGATGCCGATCCAGGATGGCTCGCACGGGACCGGCGCGCACCAGACCGCCAGCGCCGTCATGGACGCCGACGTTCGCCCCACCGGCGTCGTCTGCTACACCGCCGAGGCGGCCGAAGCGCTGGTGCAATACGTCGATCGCACCCCCGCCGTGGCGGGTGAACGCAAGCTGGAGATCATCGCCCAGGCACTCACCCGCCCCGTCTTTTCCCTCCACTGCCAGGTGACGCCATGGCCGGTGCCTGCGGCCGCGATCGGCGCGATCGCGGCCCGAATGCTCTTCGACCTGATGGCCGCCAAGCCGGTGGATAGCGTACAGCTTGGGCCGGGAGCGACCGTCGCATCAGTCACGGTTGAGCCCGCCGTCACCGCGGGGGCCGATTCCGTGCCGTTCCCGCCGGCCGCGATGATCCGCGGAGGCGGTTCGCTCGACACACCTGCCGGCGTGGGCCCCGATGTCCCGGCGTCGGCCGCGATCGAGTTGACCGGGCGGGGCTCAAGTGACGTCGCCGCGCCGGCCGCCGCCGCCCCTGTCTCCGGCTCGCCTGTAGCCACATCGCCTGACCCGGCCTCGTCCGTTCCCGCGTCGGTCGGGATGACCGAAACTTCGATCGTTTAGGCGCGATCGTTCAGCCACCCTCACTCAACATTGGTCTGGCGGACGCGTATCACCAGAGCGCGATTCACCCTACTCCCAGGAGAAAAAACGATGCTGAACTTAACCCGCCGCCTCGCGATCACCCTCGGCCTGATGGCGGCCGCCACGACGGTGTATGCCGCCGACGAAGTGACGCCCCCCAAGCCCAAAGGCCAGGACACGAAGAAGGCCGAGCCGAAGAAGGCGGCCGACCCGAAGCACGCGCTCACCTTCATGAGCCCGGAGCAGGTCCCGGCGGAGTACAACCTCTTCGGCGAATATGCCGGCACGGCCGGTTCGGCGAAGTGGGGCGCGCAGGTCATCGCCTTGGGCGACGGCAAGTACCACGCCGTCTTCGAGCCCGGCGGCCTCCCGGGCGAGGGGTGGGACGCGAAGAATCGATACGAATCCGAAGGGATGCTGGAAGAAGGCAAAGTCGCCTTGAAGCCGGTGGATAAGGTCGCGTGGGAGGACGGGCATATCCCACCGCCGGTGGAGATCCACAAGGGGTTTGAGGCGACGGTGACGGCCGACGGCATCACCGGCAAGACCGACGCGGGCGAGGCGTTTACGCTCAGGAAGACCGTTCGCCACAGCCCGACGGAAGGGGCCAAGCCGGCGCCAGGCGCGATCGTCCTGTTCGACGGTTCGAACGTCGATGCCTGGACGGGCACGTCGCTCATCAGCGGCAACCTGATGAAAGAGGGTGGCGAGACCAAGCAGAAGTTCAGCGATTACACGCTCCACGTGGAGTTTATGCTGCCGCTCAAGCCGTTTGCCCGCGGGCAGGAGCGCGGAAACAGCGGCGTCTACAACCAGCACCGCTATGAAGTTCAGGTTCTGGACACCTTCGGCGTGAAGGGGATGGACAACCAGTGCGGCGGCATCTACACCAAGTATGCCCCCACTGTGAACATGTGCTACCCGCCGCTGACCTGGCAGACGTACGACATCGATTTCACGGCCGCCCGGTTTGAAGGTGGCAAGAAGACCGCCGACGCGACCGCCACGGTGAAGCACAACGGCGTCGTGATCCAGGACCATGTCAAGATCGACGGCCCCACCGGCGGCGGCAAGAAGGAAGACCCGGCCGAAGCCATCGAAACCGGCGCGATCTACCTCCAGGAGCACGGCAACCCGGTCTACTACCGGAACGTCTGGATCCTCGAGAAGAAGTAGTTCGCCAACCGTCGGAGCGACATCGACCGACGCCCCGCGCCGTCCGTGGTTCACCACGGCGGCGCGGGGCGTTTCGCTTGGCGAAGACGCGCCGACGCCAGGAGGCGGCCGCAAACGAGCCGCGCCCGTCGGGAAGCGGGCAGACGCCGTACCCGGCGACTGATCTGTCGCGGGACGGCACACCGAACCCGGTAGCGTCCGCACGCAAGCCGGACGCGATCTGAAGTCGGAACGACGCCGCAGTCGCTCTCGTGCGTGCCCTTGACGCATCAAGAGCAGCGCTGATTCTTGCGGCGCGGCGCGGCGACTGCTACGCCTGGTTCACCGCCTGCTCCACTTCTGGAAACGGAGCGGCCGCCGTGTCGGGTTCCGGCGGATCGTTCTGCGGCTCGGCCGGCGGCGCGTGCAACGCTCCGAGCTTCCGCATCTGCGGCCACAGGAGTGCCGTCAACAGCACCACCGCGATCGTCCCCACCCCGCCGAAGACGGTCGATGCGACCGGCCCAAACGCGGCCGCCGTCAGGCCCGACTCCAGCGCGCCGATCTGGTTCGACGAGCCGATGAAGATCATGTTCACCGCCGAGACGCGGCCGCGCATCGACTCCGGCGTTCGAAGCTGAACCAGGGTCAACCGGATCACCACGGAAATGTTGTCGAACGCCCCCGTCAACATGAGCATCCCGAACGAGAGCCAGAAGTTCCTCGACACGCCGAAGACGATCGTGGCGACGCCGAACCCCGCCACCCCCCAAAGCAGATTTCGCCCCGCCCGCGCCATCGGCGGCCGATGGGCGATCAACATCGCCATCCCCACCGCTCCGATCGAAGGCGCCGCCCGCAGCCACCCCAGACGTGCCGGCCCGACGTGCAGGATGTCGCGCGCGAAGACCGGCAACAGCGCCGTCGCCCCGCCGAGGATCACGGCGAACAGGTCGAGCGTGAGCGCGGCGAGGACGATCTTCTCATACCAGACGAACTGAAGGCCGGCGGTCAGTGAGGCAAAGGTCGTCTTCTCCGTCGCCCGCGGCGGCGCGATGATGTGAATGGGCAATAGCGCGACGGACTGGGCAAGCTGCAGCGCCGCGTTCAGCAGGTAAACCGTGGGGTAAGCCCAGGGGACGGTGTTGGGCTGGCGGAGAAGAATCGCGATCAACCCGCCGCCGATGGCCGGGCCGAGCACAGTGCAGAGCTCCTGGGCGCTGCTGTTCCAGGTGACGGCGTTGGCGAACAGCGAGGCCGGCACGATCATCGGCATGAGGGCCGACCGGGCGGGCTGGCTGAATGCGCGAATCGTCCCCTGGGCGAAGACGATCAGGTACAGCACCGGGACGAACGGGTCGTCGAACACGGCGCCTTTCTCCCCCAGCGCCCGCGCGAGCCAAAGGCATCCGCGATTCAGCGCGGCCAGGGGCGCCAGTTCCGGGATGCGCTCGTGCCAGAGCGAGACGAGCCCCAATGCGGCGGCCGCCACCGTCAGCGCCAGTTGCGAGCGGATCATCAGCCGCTTTCGATCGGCCCGATCGACCACATGCCCCGCCGGCACGGAGAGCAGCAGCAGCGGAATGACCTGAAAAAGCCCGACCAGGCCCAGCGCGGTGGCGGAGTTGGTCCGTTGATACAATTCCCACCCGATCGCGACCGCGATCATCTGCGTGCCGAGCACGCTGGCGATGTTCCCGGCGGCGAAGAGCCGAAAGTCGGGTTGGCGGAGGGCGGCGTACGGGTCGTGCGGGGGTTTCAGATCTCGCGGCTTTACGGCGTTGTCAGGACTGGGCATCGGGGGGATTGTCGGTCGGGATCGCACGGCCGTAAACGCACGAACGGGCGAGGTAAATTCGTACGGCGGCCGATGGTCGCTACCGCTCGTCGATTCCGGAGAACGCCGTAAAACTCGTTGGCGATTGGCGAGAGCCATCGGCATCGACGTGTTGGCGGCCAATAGAGCGACCATTAGGTAGATGCCGCCGGCGGAGCCATTCAGGACATTGCCCCGGTCAGTCGGTGACGGCCACGCCTGATGGATAACACCGCGATCACCGTACCGGTCAGCCCGCCGATGTATCCGCCGAGGTGAATCCCGTAGACCGTCATGAATCGGTAAGGCCGGAACTCGTCGCGTCTCACCATTTCTCGGAAGTCCTCCGAGAAGTAGCTCAACCCCCCCATGTACCCGGTCGCACCGAGAACCAGAGCACTGGCCGCCGCACCGGCGATCACACCCGGCATGAGTTTGGCGAGCCGTTGAAACGGCAACTGCGGACGTGATGCGTCTGGGTTGTTCGCCAGAAGCATCGCCACACCCACGAGCAACCCGACAGTCCATGTGGCTTTCAGCCCCACTTTGGCAGCTTCCCACGGCAACCGTTCGGGGTGCCCGTCCACCAGGCTTGCGAGTCCTTTGCCGTAGAGAAAATATTCCGGGCTGATCCGAACGGTGGCCTCGTCATTCACGAGTCCATAGGTGAGCGCCACTGAAACGGAGAAGAGAAGAAACGTATATTCCCGCCATCGCGTCGCCTTCCTGCCGTTCCGCCGCAAATCGGCAACGGCGAGAACGAGGAACACGAGAGCGCCGGCGCCGATGCGGGCAAACAATCCGGCATCGGTCGATGTAATCCATTTCCATGCGGCCATCGCCGGGTTGTAAGCTCCGCGCGACGTTGACGATAGGCTTCGCACCGTGGCTTGAGCTGTTCGCGGTGGGGACGGCGTCGTCGAAAAAATCACGAACCATAATGTCTGAGGAAGGCCGAATGAAAGCGAACCGCCGCTATCGCGCGTCGATCCCCGCGAACGCCCGCGAACGGGTGGTCAGCCGTCATTCCAATGGCGCCAAGAACGAATGCGAGTACCGCCTCAACCGCAAGACCGTCGGCCTTCGATGTTTCAGGATACCGGAGAAGTTGAGTTCGAATACGCCCTGAAGGACGGAAAGAGACACGGCTTCGAATGCCACTTTTGGAGGGGTGTTCTTACATTTGTCGGACCATTCGTCGATGGCGTGGCACACGGGGTAGCGAAGCAGTGGGATGAACAGGGCCTTCTCGGGACGTACCGGCTGAATCGAGGTTCCGGCCTCGACCTCTGGCGGCAACGGCGCCAGGACGGGACCCTCTACCTGTCCGAGGCGGCGGTCATAAAGGATGGCCACTTCACGTACCAATGCTCCTTGGATGAGAATCAGCGAGCCGTGTTCAGCGAGCGACAGATGAGCGGTCTCTGTGGTCACGAAATCGTCCGCTTCTGGAATGTCGCCGGTCGACTGGATCGCGGCTATCCGAAATACTCCATTTCCGGCAAGCCGGTCACGAAGCGGCAATATCTGGCGGCTGCCAAAACGGACCCGACGGTGCCGCCGTTCCGGATCGAGGACAATCGGCCGGAGCGGGCTTTCCCGCCGGTGATCGCCATGCACCTCCAGCCGCCGCGTGGCGCGACGCGTCGGTAAGGTGACGCTGGAGCATCTACTAAAGCTTCGCGTGATGCCTGCCCTACCGGGGAGCCTGTCGAGTGAGGGCGACGCCGGAGACGCGTGGGTGGCCCGCGGTTGTGGCATTGGAGAGCGGGTTGAACCCGATGAACAGCGCGACCAGCGCGATCGCACAGGCCACGCTCAACCCCGTGCCGAGCGGGTGGGCGTGGAACGCGCGGTGCGTCGATGCGCGCGGCGCTTCCAGGTACATCGTGCGGACGATGCGGAAGTAGTAGAACGCACTTAGAACCGTGTTGACGCCGATCACGGCGACCAATCCCCACCACGCCCCGCCGTTTTGGGCCAGGGCCCACATCAGGTTGAGCTTCGCCACGAAGCCGGCGAAAGGAGGCAGGCCGATCAGGCTGACGAGGCAGGCGAATAGGCTTGCGGCCAGGAGCGGTGCCCGGCGGCCCAGCCCCTTGAAGGCGTCGAGCGACTCATCACCCGACTCCCGCGCGACCAGCGCCGCGACCGTGAACGCCCCCAGGTTCATGAAGACATAGACGGCCAGGTAAAGCAACACGGCCTGGGCCGCCTGGTTGCCCGGGGCGGCGTACGTCGCGTCGTGACGGACGACCAGCGAGACGGCGCAGAGCATGTAGCCGGCGTGGGCGATCGAGCTATAGCCAAGGAGCCGCTTGAGGTTGGTCTGGGTGAACGCGCCGGTGTTGCCGACGGTGCATGTGATGGCGCCGAGCACGCCAAGGATGGCGGCCAGGGTGTTGCTGGCGGCCGTCGGCGCGAAACCGGCCGCGTCGCCCAGGGCGACGGCGAAGCGGAGCAGCAGGACGAGGCCGGCGCCCTTGCTGGCGACGGAGAGGAAAGTGGTGACGTCGATGCCCGCCCCTTCGAAGACGTCGGGGCACCAGAAGTGGAACGGCACGGCCGCGATCTTGAAGCCGAGCCCGCAGACGACGCCGAGCAGCCCCACCACCAGCAGCGGTGAGAGGCCGCCGGCCACGGCGATTCGCTCGGCCAGGCCGGCGAAGTGGCCGGAGGCGGTCTCCGCGCTGTAGAGCTGCAGCGTCCCATAGAGCCCGTAGAGCAGCGACAACCCATACGCCATGACGGCGCTGCACGAGGCGCCGAACAGCACATACTTCAGGCTCGCCTCGGCCCCGAGGCGGTGGGTCTTTCGGAAGCCCGCCAGGACGTAGCTCGGGAGGCTGGCCATCTCGACAGTCATGAAAATCATCAGGAGGTTCGACGCGCTACCCATCAGCGACAGGCCCAGCGTCGCGCCGAGCAGTGTGGTGAAGAACTCCGGGCCGTCCCCTTCGTGCAGGTCGGGGCGCACGTCGCCAGCCACATCAGGATGACGCCGGCGACGAACAGGAGCAGAATCGCCTTCCAGGTGAAGGACATCCCGTCGGCGACGAGCATCGGGCGGAAGCGCTCCGCATGCCCGCCGGCGGCCGGGCCGATGGCGAGCAGGGAGATCAGCGCCAGGACGACACCGGCCAGTGCTACGGCGGCACAGGCGTAGTTGGGCCGCGGCTTGAAGAACGGCGTCAGCAGGAGTGCGACTATGGTCGCAATGAGCCATAGATCGGCCGCGAAGGGGCGCAGCTCGGCCGCGCCGGGGATGAACGGCGATGAGGCGGCCGACAGGGCTGAAAGAGTCACGAGCATGGGTAGTGGGCCATTCCGAGCGAGTTTGCGGGTGCGCGGCGACGTCATCCAACGTGTCGCCGGTGCCCTCACCGGCGACACTTTCACACGCGGGCCGTACTTCCACACTTTGAGTGGAACAAACCGGTGGTCGGAGTCAATCAACCGGCGAAGCGCGTCCCGCGGCATTCGGCCGATCAGCGGAGCGGGCGCGCGTCCACGACCACCTGCACCGGCGGTTTGCCGGGCGAGGCCGAGACGATGGCGGCCGCGTCGCGCCGCGCAGGACGTCGTTGAATAAGGCGTTCACCGTCCGGTCGGAATAGTTGAATACAAAGAAGGCCGGCACGATGCCCAAAAGCACTGCAAAGGCGGCCAGCGGCGCCAGGACGGTCAGCTCGCGGCCGTCAACCTCTTTGAAGCCGCGAAACTCGGGCGCTCGGGCCGAAGAAGACGCGCTGGACGGTCCAGAGCATGTAACCGGCCGCCAGGACGACGCCGAAACAGGCGACCACCGACAAGCTGAAAATATCGCCCCACCGGGCGAAGCCGCCGCCGGTGAGGATCGAATCCGGCCGGGCGGCCTGAAAGCTGCCGATCAGGACGAGCACCTCTCCGACAAAGCCGCAGAGACCGGGCAAGCCCAGGTTGGCGAAACAGGCGACGGTGCTGAAGCTCGTATAGATGGGCATCGTCGCCGCCAGGCCGCCCATGCGCGACAGTTCTCGGTGGTGGGCGCGGTCGTAGACGACGCCGACGACGAAGAAGAGCATCGCGCTGGTGATGCCGTGGGCGACCATCATGAATAGAGCGCCGTTGATCCCGGCCTCGGTCATCATCGCGGCGCCGAGCGTCACAAACCCCATATGCGAGACGCTGCTGTAGGCGACGAGCTTTTTGAAATCGGTCTGGCTCATGGCGGACAGCGCGCCATAGATGATGCTTACCACGCCGATGACGGCGATCACGCCCCACAGCACCTTCCCCGCCTGCGGATAGAGCGGGTAGGCGATGCGGAGCAGCCCGTAGCCTCCCATCTTGAGCAGGATGGCCGCCAGGATCATCGAGATCGGCGTGGGGGCTTCGACGTGCGCGTCGGGGAGCCAGGTGTGAAACGGGACGGCGGGGACCTTGATCAGGAACCCCAGGGCCAGCAGCAGGAAGAAGGATCGGGCGATCGGCCCGGAGAGGCCGCCGATCGCCGCGCCCAGCTTGGCCTGGAAGTCCGGGTTGGAAAGGGTCAGGAGGTCAAACGTCCCCCCCGGCACGATCTGGCGGCTGTACAGGTAGGTGCCGATCATGGCGATCAGCAGCGCGATCGAACCGACCAGCGTGTACAGGAAGAACTTGATGGCCGCGTACTCTTTCCGCGGGCCGCCCCAGATGCCGATCAGGAAGTACATCGGCAGCAGCGACAACTCGAAGAAAACGTAGAAGAGGAACAGATCAAGCGAGAGGAAGACACCCAGCATGCCCGTCTCAAGGAACAGGAATAGGGCCGAATACCCCTTGGCCATCTTCTCAACGTTCCAAGACGCGACGCAGGCGAGCAGCGAGATGAGCGTCGTCAGCCCGACGAGCGGGAGAGAGAGCCCGTCAACCCCGACCTTGTAGTGGATGTTGAACGACTTGACCCAATCGGCCTGGTAGACGAACTGGACGACCCCTTTCCCGCCCGGCGAGGCGTAGTCGTAGCCGTCCCCCACCTTTGCTTCAAAGAGGGCGAACAGGACGACAGAAAGGATGAACGTCGCGACCGTCGTCCCCAGGGCGACTTGCCGCGCCTGACTGCGACTGCGCGCCGCGAGCGCGACGGCCGCCCCGATCGTCGGGAGGAAGATCAGCAGCGTGAGGATGTTGTTTCGAAAATCCATGGGAGCGTGTCAGTGGCCGCCCGGCTGCATTAGCGGCCGATTGGCGGGTGTTCAATTGCTAACTTCGATCGGGCGGCGACCCTCATCGCCACAATGCCGCGGCCGTTGCCCAGATCGCGCCGACGGCCGCCGCGACCATCAGCGCCGTGACGTACGCTCGGATGCGCCCCGTCTGCGGCGCCCGGGCCGCCACGCCAACCCCTTTCGCCAAATCAGCGATGCCGGTCACGGCGCCGTCAATCAGGCCGCGGTCGGTGCTGCCGGCGCCAAACGCGAGTTCTCGAACGAACCAGGCCATCAGATTGACACAGCCGTCGATGACGAATCGATCAAACCAGGCGGCTAGCCGCGATGCCGCCATCGTCACGCTGACGAAGATCGCGAAGTAAAGCTCGTCAAAATACATCCGGTGATACAACCATTGATGCAGCCATCGTAGCGGCGCAACTCGAAGAAGCCGATCGGCGGCCGCCAGGCCGTTCAGGTAGAGCAGGAACCCGGCCCCGATGCCGACGGCGAACGCCCAGACGCCGTAGCGGCCGGTGAGGAACTCCCCCGCCCTGAACGCCGCCCGAGCGTCGAGGCGGCCCGGCGGCGGCGGGGAAAGCGCCTCGGCCGCCGGCTTTGACGGTTCCTGAATCACTTCTTCGCCCTTGGGAAGGCTGCCGGGCCAGGCGGTAGACATCCCGTTGAACTCGCGGCCGCGATAGAAATCACTTGCGGCTTGTTCGCGCAGGCAGATATGCCGCGCCTCCTGGGCCGCGCTTCGGAGCAGGTCGCGGACGCTCATGATCCGCCAGCCCGAGATGACGCTTAACGCCGCAAGGAAGATCAGCGGCACCCACATCATCGGATGCTCGCGGGCTCGGGCATAGAGATGGACGTTCCGCGGCTTGCCCCAGAAGGTGAGCATCCAGCAGCGGGTCATGTAGAAGGCGGTGAGGTACGCGATGGCGGTCGGCAGGATGAACAGCAGCCAGTAAAGGTTCGACCGGCCGGCGTGGGTGGCCATCTCGGCGAACGCGCCGGCGTGGGTCAGGATCATCTCTTTACTGTAATACCCTGACAGCAAAGGCGTCCCCGCGATCGCCAGCACAGCGATGGCGAAGGTAATCCCAGTGACCGGGATCTTGCGAAGGAGCCCGCCGAACTGCCCCACCTCCTGCTCGTGCCGGGCGGCATGGATCACGCTGCCCGCGCCAAGGAACAGCAGCGACTTGAAGAAGGCGTGGGTGATCAGGTGGAACATCCCGCCGACCCAGCTCCCGACGCCCATCGCCAGGGTCATGTAGCCGAGCTGGGAGAGCGTTGAAAATGCCAGGATCCGCTTGATGTCGGTCTGGACGGTCGCGATGAGTGCCGCCATGGTGAGCGTCGTGACGCCGACGATCGCGATCACCAGTTTGGCATCGGGCGTCAGGATCGGGAAGACGCGGCCGACGAGGTAGACGCCGGCCGCCACCATCGTTGCCGCGTGGATCAGCGCGCTGACCGGCGTCGGCCCTTCCATCGCGTCGGCGAGCCAGACGTGCAGGGGGAACTGGGCCGACTTCCCCACCGCGCCGCAAAACAGCCCGATGCCGATCAGCGTGAGCAGGCCGGTGGAAAGAATCGTCCCATCCGGGAGCGCCACGGCCTTTCCAAGCCCAGCATCGCCCAGCGCCAACCAGACCTGCGGGAGTGATGCGTTGCCGAGGTAGCAGCTCAAGAGGCCAAAGCCGACCATGAAGCCGAAATCGCCGATCCGATTGACGATGAACGCCTTGATCGCCGCATTGCAGGCGGTCTTCTTCTCGAACCAGAACCCGATCAGCAGGTAGGAGCAAAGCCCGACCAGCTCCCAGAAAACGAACAACTGGAGGATCGTCCCGGACAGGAGCAACCCGAGCATCGAGAAACAGAAGAGCCCCAGGTACGCGAAGAAACGAGCGAAGCGGCGATCTTCCGCCATGTAGGCGATGCTGAACAGGTGGACCGCCGTCGCCACGAGCGTGACCATGGCAAACATGGCGATCGTCAGGCTGTCAACATAGATCGACGCGTCGAGCCAGCCGGGATGGCTTTGGGCGACGCCGTTGGCGTGGCCGACCGAATCCGTCACCGATCCGACGGGCACCCAGCGCACCGAGAGGGTGATCGGCATCAGCCCCTGCCCCCACCGCTCGCCGCTGCCGGCGGAGCGGCCGGTTTGCATCCAGCCGATCATCGCCAACATGCTGCAAAGAAAGCTTGCCCCGATCGTCGCGGTCGCCAGCCACCCCGCCAGCGGCTGCCCCATCCGCTTGCCGATGAACAGCAGAACCAGGAACGACCCCATGGGCAGGAGCGTCGCGAGCAGAAGAAAATAGGCGGGAGAAGGCATATCGATCGACGCAGTCGAATGACGATCCGTTGCCGAAGGAACTCGAAGAGGGGCGGTATTAAAATCCCTGGGGAGCCAAAGCACGCCGTTCCGGGGCAGGCCGCTCCTGAATTCTTACGCCCTGACTTTACCCTTTCAATTCGCTCGCCCGCTCGACGTCGATCGACGTGAAGTTGTTGTAGAAGTTCAAGAAGATCGCCAGCGCAACCGCCGCCTCGGCCGCGGCGATGACGATCACGAACAGCGCGAAGATTTGTCCATCGAGCGCGGCGCTGCCATCCACCCCTTCCGTAACGCCCGTGACGCCGTGCGCATATCGGTTCAGGGCCACGAGGTTGATGTTTGCGGCGTTCAGCACGAGCTCGACGCCCATGAGGATCCCGATCGCATTGCGCTTGAGAAGGATCGAAAGCAAGCCGCAGACAAAGACGACCGCGGCGAGAATCAGGTAATGCTGTAAGGCAATCATGTCGTGCGCTGTTTCCTTTAGGCCGGCCGCGGCCGCCGCGGCGATGTCCGCACTGGGATGCAGGCTCCGAGGAACGCCCCGGCCCGCCGTGGACGCGTTACGTCCACATCCGCGCCCGTCGTGACGCGTGGGCTGCCTCCGGGCCTGGCTCGGCCGTCGCATCGGCAATGCCCGACTGAATGGACCGACGCCGCGACTTCGCCAGGTAGGCGGCTCCGATCATCACCACCAGCAACAGGATGCTGACGATCTCGAACGGGAGCAGGTAATCGCCCAGCAGCCGCGCCCCAAGCGTCGCGACCGGGTACCCCGCGGGGCTTGTCAACGCTTGGTCGGCGAAGAGCCCCTGGGATCGCTCCCGCACTTTCGCGACGGCCGCCGCGAAGGTTGCGACAGCGGTGTCGTGGCTCGTTCCACCGAAACGGCGATCCTGGGAAGCGGCGCGAACAACGTCGGCCGCCTCGCTCGCCGTCACGGGGCGATGGGCGACCAGCGTTTCCGTCTCCAGGTCGTAGACGACACTTGGGCGCTGCGATGGCGCCGCCCGTTCGCCGGACGGGGCCGCCGCCGAACCGGACAGGATAGCCGGCACGTCCGCCGGGTCCAGATGCTCACTGACTTCGCCAAGGGGGATCGCCAGGATAAGCGCACCAGCATGACGGCCGCCACGGCCACCGCGACGTAGATCTCTCCCTCGCGCGGCTCAAGCCGGCTGAAGGGGGACTTGCTCGTCAACATCACGCCGAACACGATCAGGATGAGCGTCCCCCCGACGTAGATGACCAACTGCACCGCCGCGAGGAACTCGGCGTCCAGCAGAAAGTAGAGCCCCGCGACGCCCGTGAGCGTGAAGAGCAGCGCGACCGCCATCCGAACGATGTTGCGACTCACAACCACCAGAAGCGCCGACCCGCCGGTCACCAAGGCAAAAACATAGAACAACGCGGCCGATGCCACGTCGGCGGCGGAAAATGATGTGGATGCCAGCGTCAAAGCGTCGGTCCGTTGACCTTTCCTTCAGGCGGTCTCAGTCTCACGAGTCCCAGTTCACGAGATCCAGGTCTAACCCGAAGCCCGAAACCCCAGCGAACTCCAAACACAGGCAAAGCGGAAATCAATACCCGCGATCCAATCCGGTTTCTTCTTTTCCGATTTCTTATTTCTTCGGATTTCGACGTTCTTCTTGTGCTCCATTGACCAATAGCGATGTAGTGCTGAGAGACCCCAGTTCATGAGACCCTCGGGGCCGTCTCGAACGGAGCCGGATCGGTCAGCCGCTTCTTGATGCCGCCGCCGGTCATATAGGCGTAACCGACCCAGCCGACGATCGCCGCCACGCCCATCGTGCCAATCCCCGCGAGCACGACCTGGGTCGCAATCGCCCCACCCGCGCCGGCGCAGCCAGTCGCCCAGGCGCCAGGGATGGTACTGGGCCCAGGGGATGCCGGGCCGCTCGGGGACGAAGAGTTGCCAGATCGCCGCCCCCAGAAGCATTACGCACGCCATCGGAAGGAGGACCTTGACGCAGGTATAAAGCACTTGGTCGATCCGCGGCCGAGGAAGCGTCCAGCGGAGCCACATCTGCACGAAGACGATCGCGAGGCACTTGAAGACAAAGACCGCCGCGGCGGCCGCGTTGATCAGCAGGAGCGCCATCACGTCGCGATGCTCCGGGCGGGAATAGTGGTCGTGCGCCCAGCCGATCGCGCCAAACGGATCGTTCCAGCCGCCAAGGAAGAGCGCGGCCTGCAAGCCGCCGATGACGAACATCCCGGCATATTCGGCAAAGAAGAAGAAGCTGAAGCGCAGGCCGCTATATTCGGTGTGATACCCGGCGACCAGTTCAGACTCCGATTCCGGCAGGTCGAACGGGGCACGCTTGCTGCTGGCCAGGCTCGCGATGAAGAAGAGAAAGAACGCGAGAAAGGTGAACGGGTTGCGGAAAATCACCCAGGTGTGGAGCCCGCCGCCCTGAAGATACCCCAGATCGACCAAATTCAGCGTGCCGGCGGTCATGACGCCGATGAGGATCGATATCCCCAGTGGGATTTCGTAGCTCACCATCTGGCAGGCTTCGCGCATCGCGCCGTAAACCGACCATTTGTTATTGCTCGCCCACCCCGCGAGGATCACGCCCATCACTTCGACGGATAGGATCGCGAGCACCCAAAAGACGCCGACGTTGAGCCGCGGCTCGAAGGTCAGCTCCGGCCCGAACGGCAACGCGAGGTACGCCGCGAAAACCGGCGCGAAGACCAGGTACGGCGCCAGCCGGAAGAGGACCTGATCGGCGTCCCTGGGGCAGAGGTCTTCTTTCAGAATCAGCTTTACGCCGTCGGCGATCGACTGGAGCAAACCGATCGGCCCGACGCGGTTCGGTCCATGCCGCGCCTGAATGCGGCCGGCGACTTTCCTCTCCCACCAGATGCTGAACATCGCCACCAGCGAAATGAACCCAACGAAGACCGTGCCAATCACGATCAAGTCATAGGCCACGGTAAGCGGCAGCGATTCGCGAAAGCCCAATGCGTTGAAAACAGCCTGCCGGACCAGGGGGACGGAGAGCGAAGCAAGCGGGCAGAAAGGTTGTGACGGGGTGCACATATCAGGCACAAGCGAACGAGCCGGTGAGACGTCTCCTGGAGAAGCGGAATCGCGCTCGCACCGCCAAGCCCGCGCGACACGTGTGATGCCCGATCGGCCGCGTTGTAGCGGGGTGACTGGGGGGTGTCAAGAAAGGGCCGCCGTGCGGCGGATGGTGATCTTCCGTCCGCTAATCTCGGCCCGACGCGAGCTTACGTCGCAGGGTGACGGACTTCTTCAAGCAGGTCGATGAGTCGCTCGAGTTTCTCCTGCCCGAGATGCCCCAGGAGGCGCAGGTTCGCCGCGGTGATCGGCTCATCAAGGTCGGCAAGCACTTTCAGGCCGTCGCCGGTGATCCGGGTGCAGACCACGCGGCGATCGGACGTTTCACGGCAGCGGCTGATCAACCCCCGTTTTTCGAGGCGATCGAGCAGCCGCGTCATGTCCGGTTCGCGGGTGATCATCCGATCCGCCACGCGGCCGCAGGGCAGGCCACCGTCGCCGGCGCCGCGCAAGATCCGCAGCACGTTGTACTGTGTTGGCGACAACTCAAGCGGCTTGAGCACGCCCGCGATCTCAGCCATCAGAGCATCCGCCGTGCGCTGAAGGTTCAGAAACGCCTCCTGCTCAAGGCTGCGAAACGGCCGCGATTGCTCAATTTCTGCCAGTAGCTTTCCGCCCATCACGGAGAATGGTACTTGTTTGAACAGATATCGTCAACGGGACTGTTGCCTCCAGACATGGCCGCCTTTGTCGCAAGCGCAAGGCCGCAGACGCTGAGACCGCCGACGTCGCGTCGGCCTCGCCCGTCGAGCCGACGGGGACGTCGGCGGTCCGAGAGAGGGTGCCGTAAGTTCGGCGGCCGAACTTCAACCCGCGTCGCGCTCGATGCTTGCCCGTCGATGCCGCCGACCGTACTCTTCGCGGCCTATGAGCATCCTCGTCAACAAGGACACGAAGGTCATCTGCCAGGGCATCACCGGCACGGCCGGCGCGTTTCACACCAAGGGGTGCCTCGACTACGGCACCCAGATGGTGGGCGGCGTCACGCCCGGCAAAGGCGGCCAGCAGGACCCGAACGGCCTGCCGATCTATGACACCGTCCGCCAGGCCGTCGAGCACACCGGCGCCCACGCGACGATGATCTTCGTCCCGCCTCCCTTCGCGGCCGACGCGATCCTGGAGGCGGCCGACGCGGGGATCAAGGTGATCGTAGCGATCACCGAAGGTATCCCCGTTCTGGACATGGTCAAGGTAAAGGCCTACCTCAAAGAGAAGCCGGGGAGCACCCTCATCGGGCCGAATTGCCCCGGCGTGATCACGCCCGGGGAGTGTAAGATCGGCATCATGCCCGGTTACATCCACACCCCCGCCGGGCAAGGCAAGAGCGGGAAGAACGTCGGCATCATTTCGCGGTCAGGCACGCTGACGTACGAAGCCGTCTGGCAATGCAGCACGCGCGGCATCGGCCAGACGACGTGCGTCGGCATCGGCGGCGACCCGGTGAAAGGGATCAACTTCATCGAACTGCTGGGGATGTTCAACGACGACCCGCGGACGGACGGCATCATCCTGATCGGCGAGATCGGCGGCGCCGACGAGACCAACGCCGCGGCCTATGCCAAGGCGAACGTCAAGAAACCGGTCGTCGCCTTCATTGCCGGGCGGACCGCTCCCGCGGGAAAACGGATGGGCCACGCCGGCGCGATCATCAGCGGCGGGGAAGACACGGCCGAAGCGAAAATCGCCGCCTTCCACGCGGCCGGCATCGCCGTCGCCGAAAGCCCCGCGACCATCGGCGAGACGATGGCCAAGGCGCTGGGGGTGACGGCATAAACCGATTGAGGGCCCCATGACGCGCGTCCATTCCACGGCACGACCGAACCGCCTGACACGACCGAACCGCCCGGCACGACCGAAACGCCCTTCACAATCCCGGCGTCTGGCTCTGGGGATGCCGTACGCACAATTCCTTGCCGAGTGGAATGAGCCCACGCACGTCGAATGGGTGGAGGGGGAGGTCGTCGAGATGGGGCCCATTTCAGGCAATCACAATACGCTGGCGAACTATCTGATTTTTCTCTTCATCGCGTTTCTTGAAGAGAATGACATCGGGAAGATACGGACCGATCCGTTCCAGATGAAAACGGGCCCAGACCTTCCGGGTCGAGCGCCCGATATTATTTTCGTCGCGAAGCGAAACCTTCGGCGACTGCACAATACCTACCTCGACGGCCCCGCCGATCTCGTTGTCGAGATCATCAGCCCGGGAAGCGTCACGATCGACCGCGTTGATAAGTTCCAGGAGTACGAAGCGGGCGGCGTGCGCCAGGTACCTGGCTCCTTGACCCCGATCACCAAGCCGCCGAGTTCTACCGCCGCGGTCGTGACCGACGCTTTAGGCTCGTGCCTGTCGGCCCCGACAAGCTCTTTCGGAGCGCGCCACTTCGAGGCTTCTGGCTCCACGTTGACTGGTTCTGGGATCGCCCGCCTCTGACCGCCATACGCAAGGAATGGGGCTTCGCCTGATCCCGAATGTGGCGATGACGAGCGCGATGTGCGGTTATCAACATTGCAGCACTTCCTTCCCGAATCAGAAAATCCGAAGCCCGAAGTCCGAAGGAACTCCGAACAAAGGCAAGGCGGAAATCAAAACTCGCGCTTGAATCTGGTTTCTTCTTTTCGGATTTCTTATTCCTTCGGATTTCGTGCTTCGGATTTCGACGTTCTTCTGGTGCTCCATTGACCAAATAGCGCTGTAGTGTTGAGTGCTCGAACATCGCGTCGCCGGTGCATTTCTATGCATCGTCTTGATCGGTTATCGCGCGCCGTGCCGCATGCCGGATGTGGAGAATGCGAACCTGGCAGTGCGCCTCCTCGATGCGAAAAATGATTCGGTGCGAATGGTAGACGTACTGTCGAAGGTCAACTCCAAGGACTTTGGATTCCCTGGCTTTGCCACACCGTCTCGGCATGACACGAAGAGAGTCGATTGCGGCCTCAAGCCCGACAACCCACTCGGCCGCGCCGACCTCGGAAGACGACGCGATGAAATCAGCGGCTTTGTGGATCTCGTCGCGCGGCGGGGTCGAATACCACCTCGTACGCCTTCACCCTTTTGCTCCAGAACTCAATCGCCTCTTAACGGCCGCCACCACCTCCGCGGCGGCGACCCCCCGCACACCTGCATCAGCATCCCGAATCCGCTTCCGCAGGACACCGACGGACTCTGCGAGTTCAGCGAGTTCAAGCAACTTCTGATAGGCCGAAGCGCTCTGCACGACGAGTTCCGCCTGGCCGTTGACCGTCAGGACCTCGGCTTTGCCGGTTTCCTTCAGCCGATGAAGGTGTTTCTTCGTGTTTCGTTGAAAGTCACTCAGCGAGCAGATGCTCTCAAGGTCAATCATGTTCACCACCAGTAAAATTACTGCGAATTACATGATGCCATTCCACGGCGAACGATGCAACTCGCACCGGCCGAACCGCAGCACCTTCTTGCCTTGAGACTCTCGGCGTTTCCGTCTGACACGACGCACGTTGCCGATCTTGCGCGTGATGTGCGACTTCTCCGATCGACGTTCACTCGCAGTTCGAGTAAGACGGGCACATGCCGATTCGCGTCGCCAGCTTCGACCTCCGCGTTCAGAACATGCATACCCGGATGCCGTTCCGGTACGGCATCGCGACGCTGACGGCGCTGCCGCACTTGTTCGTTCGCGTTGAACTGCGCATCGACGGGAAATCGACGTTCGGCGTCGCGGCCGATCACCTGCCGCCCAAGTGGTTCACCAAGAACCCGGACAGCGCGGCCAAAGACGATATCGCCGAATTGCGTCGCGTCATCGAAACGGCGTGCGACGTCGCGGTGGCGGCCGCTCCAATGCCCAATGTCTTCGACCTCTGGCGCGAGATCTATCGCGGCCAGTCCGCCTGGTCGGCCGGATGGGGCCTTCCACCGCTGCTGGCTCACTTCGGCACGAGCCTGGTCGAACGCGCGATGATCGACGCGGCCTGCCGCGCGTGGGGCATTACCTTCGCCCGCGCGGTGTCCGAGAACCGCTTTGGCGTGCGCCTGGGAGAGATTCACGCCGAGCTGGATGGGAGCGAGCCGAAGGATTGGCTTCCACCGAAGCCCCTTCGAACGATGATCGCCCGGCACACCGTCGGGCTGATCGATCCGCTGACGGACGCCGAGATTCCCGCCGCCGACCGGATTGACGATGGTCTGCCGCAGTCGTTGCAGGCGAGCATTTCGGCGTACGGCCTTCGATACTTCAAGATCAAGCTGTGGGGCGAGGTGGCGCGCGATGTCGAGCGCGTCCGGCAGGTGGCGGCCGCCATCGAAGGGGGCGTCGGCGATGACTACGCCTACACCTTCGACGCGAACGAAAACTTCCGCGACGTCGCCACCTTTCGCGCCTTCTGGTCCGAGCTGACGCGGGAGCCGCGACTGGCGGCTTTCCTGAACAAGCTCCTCTTCGTCGAACAGCCGCTCCATCGCGCCGTCGCGACGGAGGCCGCCGTCCGCGACGCCTTCGCCGCCTGGCCCGAGCGGCCGCTCATGATCATCGACGAATCCGACGGCGAATTGGCCACCGCCCGAAACGCGCTGGACTTGGGCTACAACGGCGCCAGCCACAAGAACTGCAAAGGCGTCTTCAAAGGGATGGCCAACGCCTGTCTCTTCGCGGCCCGGCGGCGAAAGATCCCGTCGGGGAACTACATCCTGAGCGGCGAGGACCTGTCGAACGTCGGCCCGATCGCGCTGTTGGAAGACCTCTGCGTCCTGGGGACGCTCGGCGTCACCCACGTCGAGCGAAACGGTCAGCACTATTTCCGAGGGATGAGCGCTTTCCCGCAATCGATCCAGGACGCCGCGGCCGCCGCCCACCCCGACCTCTTCCGGCGACACGAGCAGGGCTTCACAACCATGCGAATCGAGGCGGGCAACCTCCGCCTCGGCAGCATCGTTGACGCCCCGGGGCTAGGCGTCGGCTTCGCGTTTGACCCCAGCGCATTTCAACTATTCGGTGACTGGGAGTTTCAGTCTTTAGGCACTTGAGGTGGGACTCGAAAGAAGGCCCCAGCCGGAGAATTCCGACGGGAACGACGCATGATCAAAGAAGTAAAACCGCCGCGAGCAGACGCAATGGGAGGCGGCCCTTTTTATGTCCCCGGCCCCTTTTATGTCCCCGTACTGGAAGCTCGCGGCCACTTGCCCGGTCCAGGCGTCCACCAACGCCACGATCGTCCCCGTCGCGTCCGCGATCGGCGTGTAGACGGCCGCGGCGCCGCCGGCCGCGTGGGTGTAATCCGTGACCCCGATGAGGCCCGTCGGCCCGGGGCCTATCGGGGCAGATTGCCAGACGATCGGCTGGCGTCCCGTGAAGGCCACCACTGTCGCGAGCGGTCACATTGGGAGGCGACCCCGTTATGACCTCCGGTGTTGCGTCGCTGCCGACGGAGGAAGGGTAAGTCATACGCTGCCTCGGATCACGCCGATCGACTATTTGAGACTGTCAGACTATCACCTTTTCCGTTCCGTAGCCGCTCCCCTTATCCGCTCCCCTTATCCGCTCTCAGTGATAATTGAGACTGTCCCCGTTTCCGCGCTCCAGATGACCGCCGAAGATTTACAAAAGCTGATCAAGACGGACTTCGAGGAGTGGAGCGGAGGCTTCCCGCCAGAATTGAGGGAGCAGATTCAGGTCTATATGGACGCCGCCCGTCCCGGCGATACCGATGAACAGGAAGTACGCACGATCCTCGAAACGTGGATGAACGAACCCGAGCAAACTAGGCCGTTGAGACCCGGTCGATGAACGTGGCCAGACGTCGTGCTAGACGCCCTGCATCTTTCGTCTGGCACTCCCAGATGACCAGCACGTCCCAGCCCAGATGCCGAAGCGCACGCCTGCTCTTCGCATCCCTCGTTTGGTTTCTTGCCCGCTTACCGTCCCAATATTCCCGCCTTGTCTTCGGCCTTCTTCTCCCCCGAGAGCAGCCGTGCCCATGCCAGAAACAGCCGTGGACGAAAATAGCTTTCCGCCTCGACTTCATCACGATGTCCGGTGAACCCGGCAGCGACTTCACGCACAACCGGTAGCGGTAGCCCAACCCCAAAAGGATGCGGCGCACGAGCAGTTCCGGTGTCGTGTCTCGGCTGCGGACGGCCCGCATGATCTCGGATCGCTCGGCTGGCGGGAACACATCGGCCATGACGGCTCACACTAACGCCTTCTTCGGTCTGGGTGATTTAACTGGCTTGGCGGTTTCGTACAGGGGCGTCAGCACATTCTCGTCAATCCAACTGATCACCGGCACACAGACGGCGTCCCCGAAACCGAACATCTGCTGGTTCTCGTTTCTCCCCGCCAGCTTGTAGTTGCCGGCCCCTTGCAGGCGAGCATATTCACGAGGCGACATCCAACGGATCATTAGCTTCCCATCCTTCACGGCGATGACGATCTGACGGGCACTCCCGCCCTTGGTGGTGCGGAGGCATCCGGCGACGCCATCAAACCTCACCTCGGTTCTGACGACGGCCTTTCTGGTTCGCCGGTAGGCAGTGCTGACGAACGTGGCCTTGCTTTTGATCATTTCATCAAACTTCACCCGGCAGTAGTCGTGCATCCGCTCGTAATGGATTCGCACCCGCTCAGCGTCCCACCAATCTTGCCCATCGTCGAGATCGATCAGGTCAACCAACTTCGTGGGTTGCGCCTTGGGCGGCATGAGCGGTAACGTGAACCAGCCGGTCGGCAGTTCCGTTGCCTCCATTATCTTCACCAGTGGTTTGGGATGCAGGTTTCCACTTTCCTCGACCGCCTGAAGCCACTGCGTCGAATACAACGGCAGCCGGCTTTCTTTGACCATCAATGGAGAGCTAATCCGTTCATGAACTCCGACGACGAAGAGACGTGGCCTGCTCTGGGGTACGAAGTTCTTGGCATCCACGATGAATGCGTCGATCCAATAGCCGAGATCGGCCAACGCCTTCATGGCGACGGGAAAGTCCTTGCCCTTCCCGCTGGTCAGGAAACTGGGCACGTTCTCCAACATGACGACCGGTGGCTTACTCTCGCCGAGTGCCTGTAAGACTTTCAGGAATCCGAAGTACGTGGACGATTCCTTGCCTTCCAAACCTTTCCAGTACCCGGCTAGAGACAAATCGGTGCAAGGGAACGAGGCCGTCGCCAGAAAGGGTTTAACCTTGATCCTCTCAACCACCTCAAGGGTGTGCCAAATGTCACCGAGATGAAAGTGAGCGGAGCGGCCGAAGTGTGACTCGAAGACATCCTTCTTTTTTGGATCAATGTCGTTGCTGTAGACGCAATCCCACCCGGATGGCCGCAAGCCTTCCCAAACCAATCCGATTCCTGCGAAAAACTCGCAGAATGTCTTCGCATTTCGAGGAAGCGACACAGCCATTCGACGACTCCCAACAGGCAACCGCAAAACCTAACATCTACAGAATACCAGAAAGCCGTCGCAGATCACCGAGAAGGCTGATCTGAGAACAGGCAGAACGACGATGGTACTTTAAGTCCGTGGACTCATTGTCGTCAAGCGGGGATCGTCTCAGCCGTGGCAGATGTTCTTCAACAGTTCGGTGTGCGAGTCCGAGAACTCAGATCAAAAGCTGGGTGGTCTCAGGAGGAGTTGGCGCATCAATGCCAACTCGACCGTTCGTACATCGGCGGGGTCGAACGTGGCCAGCGGAACGTCAGCCTGATCAATGTCCACAAAATCGCTAGAGCCTTGGGCCTGCCCATACGCACGCTCTTTGACGACGGCAAGGGGGAGGAAAAGTGAGCGACGATCCGTTGTCCCTGATCCGAGGCCAGATCAAAGCAGCAAAAGAAGACTTGGAGTTGTACCCGCCAACCGACATCGACTGGTACGCCCGGTGCCGGAAAACTGCCGACGCCGTGATTCCTTGGCTGTGCCAGATCGCCCCCGACATGCTGGGCTTCTGCGAGGAAGTCTATAACTCGCCCGAGCGGGTCAGAGAGTTGTGGGTGCAGTGCAAGAACGAGCACCCCATCGACCGGAGGTTTGCGGAAAAGATCGACCTGCAACTGGGGCGTCAGCAGGTGCTAATCAAAGAAATCGCCGGCGATGTCGTGAGTCGGGTCATGACCGATTACATGCTGGCTGACGGCGTGGGCACGGGCATGGCATCGAACGGAAAGAGCGACTACCCCGACCTGTACATGGGCGAATACGACTACACGAAGCTGCCGAAATTCGACCGGAAGAAGAGCAAGGAATACGGTGCTGCACTGAAGGGCAACAAGCCGGTCAAGCCGGTGCGTGTTCCTGACGGCGTGGAGATCAAGACCTGCCGCAACTCCTTCCGGGTGGACTGCCACTACAACCACATGGGCCTACACGTCGCCCTCTTCTACACGGAGAAAAACGGGCAGGCGAAGATGTGCGATCTGCTCGCCGCCTTCCTGCGCCCATGCGACTACGCCATCACCAAGCGGAACACGGACGCCACGACTGCAAAGGCGTCGTTCAACGCTCGAATGTTCGTGTCGCTGACACCGGGTGGATGCGTGGCCGGGGCCGTCAAAGGGATGGAAGCGAAGCGCAGCGGCGGCACGAGTGGGATTCTAAAACGAGACGGTCTCAAATAAAGCAGTGAGTCGCCATCCCTTTGCCAGTTCGGTGTAACCGGTGGTGCTCGCGGTCTTCGGACGGGCTAAACCGCGAATATGGGCGGATTCCTTGTTTTGCGAATCGACAAAAAAGCCTCCCGGGTCAAAATCGTGGGGCGTCTACCAAACGTCGAAGGTTTCAACAGCAAGGAGGCTTAGCAATGTTCCCCAAAGCGCACCTCGAATGCAATGTCGAATCGGCCCTGACCAAACTCATCGAACTGGGGCATTGGCTCACAGCGGCCGCGACGGCCGGAACGGCGGAGCACGAGGTCGAACGGCACTTGTTCGCACAGATGCTGGTGATGGGGGCCACACTGCTTGGCGAGTTCTTCAAATCGATCGGGCCGGGGGATCTGGGCCAGGCCGTGACGCTGGAAAACGGAGAAGGAGTCAAGCGATTGCCGGAACAGTCGGTGCGCGGCTGGTCACGGTGACCTCGACGCCTTCTCCAGGAAGCTTGCCGAAGCGGGCGTTCTACTTGGGCAATATTTCCCTTACGGGCTGATCGGGTCGCAGTTTGCGGCGAACTATTTGCGGTCGGTCACCGTTCGGAAGTGATACGAGACTCTATAGGGCGACAGCAGCCGGTGACTGGGCCGCCCAGTCGCCGAGTACGGCGACTGCCCGCTTCGATGACGGAGCTCGGCGATCGAGCCGGCGGGCTCGTTGGGCGGATCAAGCAGTCTGACGGCTGCCACGGAGGGCGGCACCCTTGCGCGACCTCCACATGTTGTTCGCGCATTGTCGCGGAGTGCTTGCCAGACTACTGTCGGGCGCGGATGGCGGAAGGTCGTTCACATCCGATCACGCTGAAGCGGAGCGAGAATGAAGAAGAGCGGGACTGAGAGAGATGCGATCCGTGATCATCGTCGTGCGTTCCTGGCGGCGGCCGCCCGATCGGCCGCTGGCGCGGCGATCGGGAGCGCCTGGCTTGCGTCAGGGCGAGCCAACGCGGCCGAGACGGCGTCCACGGAGCCTGTGGCCCCTCCGCCGCGGACGGCGCGGTTCCCGGAAAAGACGGATCTTCTTCTTTTGACCGACCGCCCGCCCAACCTGGAGATGCCTGCCCGGTTCCTTCGCGAAGATTTCACGCCAAACGAGGCCTTCTATGTCCGCTGGCATCTGGCGCTCGTCCCGACGCGGGTGGATGCGGCGCAGTTTCGGCTCACGCTCGGCGGGCATGTGGAGCGGCCGCTGAATTTGTCGCTGGATGAGCTGCGGAAGGGGTTCGAACCGGTTTCGTTGGTTGCGCTGAATCAATGCTCGGGCAATTCCCGGAGCCTCTACTCGCCCCGGATGCCCGGCGTGCAGTGGGGGAACGGCGCGATCGGCAACGCGAGGTGGGTCGGCGTCCGCCTGAAGGACCTGCTTACCAAGGCGGGCGTGAGGGCGGGCGCGATCGATGTCAGCTTCAACGGGCTGGATGGCCCGGTCCTGCCGCCGGGGGCGGACTTCGCCGGGACGCCGGATTTCGTCAAATCGCTTGCCCTCGATCACGCGGCCGACGGCGAGGTGATGGTCGCTTACGAGATGAATGGCGAGCCCCTGCCGATGCTGAACGGCTTTCCGCTCCGGCTGGTCGTCCCGGGCTGGTATGCGACCTATTGGGTAAAGGCCCTCAACGAGATCACGGTGCTCGATAAGCCGTTCGACGGGTACTGGATGGCCAAAGCCTACCGGGTGCCCAATACGCCTGATTTCCAGGAATCGCCGAAGGACCTTGCGAAGCAGACCATTCCGATCAGCCGCATGACGGTTCGATCGCTGTTTGTCAGCCCTGAGCCGGGTGCGAAGCTGAAAGCCGGCGCACCGCTTGAGGTGCAGGGGTTGGCGATGGATGGCGGCGGAGGGATCAAGTCGGTGGAGGTGTCGGTTGACGCGGGCACTACCTGGGCGGCCGCCAAGCTCGATGCGGACCTCGGCCGCTATTCCTGGCGGAGGTGGCGATTCAACTGGGTGCCCGCGGCTGGCAACTACCGGTTGATGGCCAAGGCGACCAACGTCGCCGGAGAGACTCAAACCCTCGCCCAATGGAACCGAAGCGGATACGCCCGAAATGTGATCGAATCGATTGATGTCGCCGTCGCGTAAGCTCGCGTAGAGGGGCATATATCGTCTGCTGAGGAAGGTCATGGAACGATCGGCGGTTGGAACGCTCGGCGTCGCGATCTGTGTCGGAGTGGTGGCTTGGCTCCGGCCGACGGCGGCCGCCCCGGCCGCGACCACGGCTTCGGGCCTCGAGAGGAAAGGGAGCGTCCGCTCGATCACCCTGCCGGAGGAGGAGCCGCCCCTTCTTGAGGCGGCCGGGCGCGAGACGGCGCAGACCTACTGCGTCATGTGCCATACGGGCCGCTACATCGCCCTGCAGCCGCCCCTGCCGCGCGCGACATGGCTCGCCGAGGTGACCAAGATGCGAACCGCCTACAGCGCTCCGATCCCGGAGGATAAAGTCGCAGAACTGGTGAACTATCTGGTTGCGGTGCGGGGCGCCGAGCCGAAGTGACGGAGCAGAAAATCCTGCCGAGCCCGCGGGGCACCGGATCGTCCGCGAGCGGATCAGAGTCGGAACGTCGCCTGGAGCCATTGCGACACCTTCCACGGGCGGCAGGGCTCGCAGGGCATGGCGGCCCAGCGACGAAGGGCGTCTGGATAGCGCGGGCCGACGGTTCGGATGAATGGCTCGTAGCGGGCGAGCCCCTTCCGATCAAGTTTTCCCTGCTCGAGTGCTTCACTGATCGACGCGAGGACGAGCTCAAACAGCAGCTCGCCCGCCCATGGCGTCAGATCCGCGCGTTTCTCAAAGAAGGCGACGAACTCGTCGATCCGCGCGGCGTCCGCTTCAACGATGGCCCAATCCTGGTTCCAACGCTCCAGGCCGAGCACCGGGCAGACCTGGTCGAGGGCGATGTCATGGGCGTTGTCGCTCTTTCGGCTCATAAGCGGCACGATCCGGGAAAGAGGCTTCTCGCGCCGGGCGTCCTTGCCCGTCCCCATCGAGCTTTGGCCTCTACCGCTCGACGGCGATGATGATTATGATCCCGCGCTCCCATGGAGCATACCCAGAGCGGCGGAATGACAAGACTTTCATCGGATGGATCGGCCGCTCCGCGCGTCCGCCGCACCCTCCGCGAGACATTCAATGCCCTGCGGGCGCGGCGGGGCATCGGTCTGATCCCCTTCATCCCCGCCGGCTACCCGGACCTTGCGACGACGGTCGCGACGTTGCCCGCGCTCGAAGCCGGCGGCGCGAGCGTGATCGAGATCGGGTTCCCCTTCTCCGACCCGATCGCCGACGGGCCGACCATACAGGCCGCGTTCACAGACGCCCTGTCGCGCAAGCTGAAGGTCGGCGACATTTTCGCGGCCGTTTCCGGTGCGCGAGTCGGCCTGTCGGCGCCGCTGGTCGCCATGGTCAGCTATAGCATCGTCTATCGCTACGGGCTGAAACGATTCGTCACCGACGCGCGAGCGGCCGGTTTCGATGGCCTGATCCTTCCCGACCTTCCTCCGCCCGAAGCTCAGGCGACATCCGGCGACATTTTGGCCGGCGGCTTGGAGACGATCCATCTTGTGGCCCCGACGACCACCCCGGCACGCCGGGCCGAAATCGCACGGCTGAGCACCGGTTTTATCTACTATCTCTCCGTGTCCGGGATTACCGGAGAGCGGGACCAGCTCCCGGCGGACCTGGCCGCGGGGGTCACCAACCTGCGCGAGCTGACGGATCGACCCATTTGTGTCGGCTTTGGCATCTCCAAGGCGCGCCACGTCGCCCAGCTACGAGGGCTCGCCGACGGCGCGATCGTCGGCAGCGCCTTCGTGAAGCGGATGAACGCCCATCAGGCGCAAGGCGTGGAAGCCGTTGCGCGTGCCGTCCGAGATTACGCGGCCGAGATGCTCGCCGACGTCCAGTAGCTTAAGCGAACTGAGCCGATAAAAGATCTTCGACGGCCCCCATTCCGTGTTGTTCGCCGCGGCGCTTCAGAGTTCACCTCTTCAGACTTGCCGATCTCCGTCACGCTTCGCTTTACTCTAACTTGTTGATTCAGAACCACTTTCGCCCTGTCCGGCTCGTCTTCGCCGGCTTTTTGTTGGGGGTGAACGGGTTGAGGTAAGTCCTTGGCGGGTATAACTTGAACGGATTCAGCCAACCTTTGAATTGGCGGAGTGTCCGAACTATGGATCAGAAGGCCCCAGATCCGCTAGGTCCGCCGGCCGATGACCCATCGGCGACGGTCGCGTCTGACGCCCCGGAGGCAGGGGCACGTCAGGATCAAGGCCCTTCTGACCGAGAATTGGTTGAAGCGGTGATAGCCGGCCGACGTACGGCGTTCGACGACCTGATCCGCAAGTACCAGCGGCAGGCAGTCGCCGTATCGTACCGGCTTCTTGGCAATTCGCACGATGCGTTGGAGGTCACCCAGGACGCGTTCCTGAAGGCTTACACGAGCATCGCGACGCTCCAGCGGCCGGAGGCGTTCGGCGGCTGGCTGATGCGGATCGTATCGAATCTGTCGCTGAACTTCCGCCGCAGCCGCAAGACGCGATCGCAGCTTCCGCTTGATGATCTGTTAGGCTCGGGCGAGCCGGGCCAATCGGAATCGGTCGGGACGAGCGACTGGATGAGCCAGGGGAGCAGCCCGGTCCGAAAGCTCGAAAGCGAAGAGATGGGCGATCGACTCCAGCAGGCGATGGGTCAGTTGCCCGAGAAGCAGCGGCTGGCGATCGTGATGTTCACGATCGAAGAGATGCCGCAAAAACAAGTTGCCGAGGCGCTGGGGTGCAGCGTTGAGGCGGTGAAGTGGCACGTGTTCCAGGGTCGCAAGCGACTCAAGGAGCTTTTGAAGGATCACTTGTAATACGGCCCCAGATGTCGCGTATCTGTTGGAACAGGCATTTGGCCGCCCGGTGAGAGACGTGGACGATCCGGGACGAAGTGTGAGTGGGATGATGATCGGCGAGGAACTCGAATTTCGTATCTCCCGCTATATCGACGGCGACCTGTCGCCGACCGAGGCGGCCGCACTCCAGGCCGAAATCGCCGGTAACGCCGCGGCGCAGGCTCTCGTCGCCGAATATCGCGCGCTGGCCGAGACGACCCGCAGCGCGACCGCCGCCCTGCCGGACGTGAACTGGGACCGGCTCGCCGATCGGCTGTCGGCCGCCACAGTTGGCCGCCCGGCGATCGCACCCGATAGGGCGGCCGACCCTGGTTTAGCCGATACCCTGGAATTTGCGATTGCCTGCGCCGCGGACGGGACGCTCCCTGCCGACGAGCAGGCCGGTCTGGATGAGCGGCTCCGGAGCGACCCCGTCGCGGCCGCCCTGGTGATCGACTATGCGTCCCTGGATGGGGCGATGAAGCGCGCCCTCCCCTTGCCGCCGATCGACTGGCTCGCACTCACGGGGCGGATTTCGGCCGCCGTGGCTGCTTTAGATGACAGGGTCGCGGAGTTGCCCGAAGAGGCCGAGTTCGCGCTTTCCCTCTACGCCGAAGATGGGCTGCCGGACGATCGGGTTTCGGTGGTCGAGGACATTCTTGCCCGCCGGCCGGAGGCCCGGATTGCCGTCGCCGAGTACCGCGCACTGGATAACCTGCTGAAGTCGTCGCCGCCCCTGCCACACGTCAAGTGGGCCGCTCTGGCGGACCATCTATCGGCGGCCGTCGCCGCGGAGGCCGAGGCGGCCGATCGTGCCGACACCGTTGACGAAGACGCCCCGCCGTTGCGTTTGCCGGGCCGCGGACGGTCGGGCAGCCTTTGGATCGGCTCATGGGTTGGTTCGCCGATGCGGCTTGCGGCGGCCGCCTCGGTCGTGCTCGCGGTCGGCATTGGCGGGATGGCCTGGCTCGGCCGCCGGCCGACCTCGCCGGCTGGCGGCGTCCCGTCCATTGTCAGCCCCGGGCCCGCTCTCGCCTCCTCAATCACCGTCGAGCCGCTCGCGCCGGAGCCGGCGGCCGCCGGCGGCACCGTCGCCGAGGTACAGGTCGGGCCGCCGTCGCAACCGGCGGTGGCTGATGCGGCACCCAACGGCCCATCGAACTACGCGGACGCCGACGTTGTCTCGCGGCCGTCGCGAACGTTTGTCGCCGGCGGGATGATCGCGCCGCGCGAAGGGACTGGGTTCCCGTACTAAGGTTGGGATCGATCAGGGATGTGGGCCGAAGTTCAGGGCGATGATGCTTGAGTTGGGCGATTGCGCTGGAGATGCGGATGTCTCACGTTTCGATCGGGTGCGGCGTTCTGGCGCGGAACGTCTTCACGTTCGTCATCGCTCTGGGAATTGTTACCTCTATTTCCCGCGCCCAGAATAGTTCGGCGCTGATCAACGAGGCGCTCGATAAGAGGGTGGACCTCTCTCTGAATGACGCGCTGCCCGAGGCGCTGTGCAAGATCGAAGGAAAGACCGCCGTTCCCATCAAGGCGGAAGCGGACGTGTGGGAACTGCTTCCCTGGGGCGACCAGACGACCCTCAACGCGACGATCCGGAACGAAACACTGCGCCAGGCGCTGATCCCCATCACGCGAAAGCTTGGGCTGACGTTCACCCTCGGCGATGAGGCCGTGATCCTTCAGCCCGTCCCCGCGCTGCGGCGGCTGGGGAAGCGGTCCACGCTTCAGGAACTGCAGGCGCTCGATCTGCTCGCGACGACCGAAATGCCGGCTGTCAGCGGTGTGGCGAACGTCCGGAGCATCCTGACCGCGATCGACGTGAAGCTCGACGCCATGAAGAGCCTGTTCGCGATCGAAGACCTTCTCCCGCCCGATTTGCGCGACAAGCCGGTGGACATGCCACGCAACGCGACCCTCATGGACGGCCTCGAGCAGATTGCCAAGCAAACCCGCGCCACCTGGTACCCCTGGGGCAAGAGCCTGGTCGTGGTCCCGAAGGTCACGCAGATTCGCGACCAACTGAACAAGTCGCTGACGGTCCGCTACAACAACGCCGACATTTTGCAGGTGCTGGAAGAGCTGAGGAAGCGGGCCGGCATCGACTTCACGATCGAGCCCGGAGCAATTCAGCGCATCCCGGCCGACTTTCGCACCGTCCGCGTCTTCTGGGACAACGTGACCGTGGCCCAGGCGCTGGAGAGCCTGAAAGGGTTCACCGGGCTGGATTACGTCGTCACCGATACGGGCGTCTCAATCACAAACCCCACCCCCGCTGTCGCCGCGGCCGCCGCCCCCGGGGCCGACCCGGTCGTCGCGATGATGACGGTGGATAACGGAATGCAGGTGCTGGTCCGCGAGAGTGAACTCCCCGCCGATGTTCGCGCTTACCTCAAATCGAAAGCCGACGCCGAAGTGGAATCGCTCCGCAAGCGGATGAAAGCTGAAGCGTTCAACCCCCCCACCACCCAACCGACGAAGCCGCACTAGCCCGGACGCGCTCCTTCCACGAAACGAGCCGCCCCCGTAAGGAAGCGGAGCCCGCCCAGGCGGGCATCCACCGCCCCGTTTCAACGCGTCAACCGTCGCCCAGGCCCCAGCGAGCCGCGCCCGTAAGGAAGCGGTCTGTGATCGCTCCAGGCTGGGCCGCCATGCCGTCGGACATCTCGCGGGGATCGTGGCCCGACCGCTCCCTGACCAGACTGTCGAAAAACCCAAAAAATGCCGGAAAGCGCTTCGTTTTTCGCTCAAAAACGGCGGTCGTTGGGTCGCTGTTACGGGTTTTTCGACAGTCTGTGACGGTCGCGGCTCGCTGGGCGTCGCGCGGCTCGTTCGATGCCGTCCGGTGAATGTCGCTGTTGCCGGCCGCTGGGCGTCGCGCGATTCGCACGTTTTTCTTCGCTCCTCAATCCTTGTCCGTCGGATCGGGGGCGTCCGCGGGCGATGGTGACGTGGCGCGGTCGGCGGAGGGTGTGTAATCGGTCAAGCCGATAGCGTGCGGACGGGCGGCCGTCGGGCGTGGGGTATCGGGGCTTCGGTGGTCGGCGGCGGGCAATGCGCCCGCACCGCCCAGGCCGGCGCCAGGATGAAGCCCGTCGAATACGACGCGGCCGGCGGCAAGGAAAAAGACGATCGCCGCGACGGCCGTCAGGCCGCGGGCCCAACGGACATCGGCGGATTCTCGACGGATGGCGAAAGCTCCGGCCGCCTCAAGGCGTCGGTTTAACCGTGCCGAGGCCTCGGCGGAAAGGCGAGGGCGTTCGACGGCATCGAATCGGCCCGTCACCGATTGGAGGAACGCAAGCGACTGGGCGCACTCCGGGCATTCGGCAAGATGGGCGCGGACGGCGGCGATCTCGTCGTCATACAGCTCGCCGTCGTGGAGCGCCTGGACGCGCGACGCCTGATCGCAGCAGCGGGCGGCCGCGTCGGCGGAAGGGGTTTCTTTCATCATCGGCGTCTCCGGGCCGGGCGGCGGGTCATTGGCGTCGTGAGGGTGAAAGGTCATGAAAACGTCCTTCATCAGCAAACCGGCAAAGACTGTGATTCGTGCCCAGTCTTATCCCATGTACCCGCCGAAGCGCTCCCGCAGTTCCTTGCGCGCCGGAACAGCCGCGATTCCACCGTCCCGCGGGGCAGGCCCAGCGATTGTGCGATCTCGTCGTAGGAGAAGCGGTGCAGTTCACGAAGGACGATGACCTCACGATGCTCGGGGGAGAGCGCCTCCAGCATCAGGTCAATGTCCACGCGGCTGTCAACCCCGTGAACGCCTGACTGGCTGGTCAGGCCGCGATCCCCCGTCGCCGAGGACTCTCTGCCCTCCTGCGAATCGTGGATCGACATTGCCCGGCGAACGCGTCGCGATCTGCGGTTCTTGGACGCCTGGTTGAAGAGGATGCGCGCCAGCCACGTGTGCAGCGAAGAGCGCCCTTCAAAGGCGTGAATGCGATTGAACGCGCCGAGGAACGTCTGCTGGAGCACATCTTCGGCGTCGGCCGCGTTCCCGACCAGCGACCGGGCGAGCCCGTAAAGCGAATCGGAGAACTGATCCACGAGCGCTTTGAACGCCCGGCCATCGCCGGCGCGGATCCGCGTGACGAGTTCGGCTTCGTTCATTCGCAACAGGCCGCTCCGCCCGATGGGGGCGTCCAGCGCGGGGGCTCCCGCCCCGGCCCGTTGCGGAGCTGCGCCGGGCGGAAAGTGGCTGTAAGGCTCTGCTTCCATCAATCCCTGTGACAGCTTTCGTCGGTAAGGGCGGAACAACCCATCTTAGAAGCCAACGGCGGCCGCGTTCACTCCTCATCCGTCTCGACGCCCCATGTCCCGCCAAGCGGAGCCAGGGCGAGCAGGCCGGTCTTCTCCACCGGTCGGCTGGAGGCGGTCCGGGTGTACCAGTACCCGAAGCACGCGACGCTGAGGCTGACGGCGGCGACGGCCTGCCAGGTGCGGTCCGGCATCTCGATGACGCTTCCCTCCATCGCCGGGCCCAAGCCCAGCAAAGAGGCGACCGACTCGCCCGGGTAGAAGCGGACGCTGGAGCCAATGACGGCCGGGGCCACGGTGCTCAGCATCGGCCAGTCCACCACGACGTGCGGCAACGCCTCGACCGGCCACGTCGCGCCGGGCGAGAGCATGCTCCCGCCGCCGACGCCGGCCGCGTTGGTCGCCATGCCGGGCAAGATCGTCGTCAGCGTGACATTCCATCCCGTCTGTGTCGCTCCGGCAGAGATGGCGGGCGGCGGCACCGAAAGCGACGCAGGCGTCAGCACAAGCCCGCCTCCGCTCACCTGTGCGGCCGCCAGCGTGGATGTGGAGGAAGCAGCGGGCGTGCCTCGATCAATGACCGAGACAGACACGCCGGCCGCGGACGAGAGGCCCGATCCGGGCGACGAAGCATTGGGCGCCGCGCCACCTGCGGAAATCGACCCGATCCCGCCTGGGCCGTCGCCGGTGACGACACTCGGCGCGGCGTGTGCCGCCGCTCGAGCCATCAGCGCGTGGACGATGGCCGCAAGGGCCGGGTTGGCGGCCGCTGGCGGAACAATCGCCGCGCCGAGCCCCGCAATCACGTTCGCGGCGACCGGCGTGCCCAGGCCGGTGACTTCGTCGTACCCGGCATGAGCGGACACGAACCACGACGTCGCCCCGCTCACGATGTCGTGAAACTTGCTGGCATACGTCGAATAGCCCGCCGTACCCGGGGCGCTATATTGGCTGTAGAGCGACGCGAGCGTCTGGCTGGCCCCTGACAGGGTCGGCAGGCTTTGCAGCGATCGACCCTGATCGGCGATCGCCACCAGCGCCGCCCACTGCGGGGCGCCGGCGCTGGTGCCGCCGACGACCTGCCAGCCTGAATAACCCTGATCAGGCACCGAGTCGTAAACAGCGAAGCCGGTATTCGGGTCCGCGTTGTAGGCGACGTCTGGGCTCGATCGGCCCGAAGCGGCCGCGACGGTAGGGATCCCAAACCCGAAGCGGCCGAACAGCCCGAATGGCGACCGCGTGCCCGTAACGGTTGTCGTCCCGGTGGTCGCCACGCCGGATTGGTAAGACGGTGTTGCCTCAAAGCTGCTCGTCCCGCCGCCGCCGTTGCTCCAGCCGCTCTCGCTTCCGTACGTCCCGGCGGCGTCCTGGAGGTTGAGCGTCGTCCCGCCGACGCTCAGCAGGTTCGGCGAAGCCGCCGGCCACGACGCGCCCGACCAGGACCCCTGATCGCCCGCGGCCGCGACGAACGTCACGCCGATGTGGTTCGCTGGCGTCGTAAAGTAGCTGTCGTAAGCCGTCTCGGAAGCGAACTCGGTCGAGCCCCAACTGATCGAGACGACCGACACGCCCCCGGCATTCCGCGCCGTGTCCACGGCCGCGAGCAGGTTTGACAGGCTCGAGCTATTCGCCTCGACCAGCAGGATCTTGGCGGCCGGCGCGATAGCGTGCGCCCACTCGACATCCAGTGCGATTTCACCCGCCCATCCGGCGTTCGTGGCTGGGAGGGCCGCGCCGCCCAACTGATTGACAACCGACAGGCTCGGCGGGGCCGCAATGCCGTACTTCTGGTCGAAAACCGCCAGGTCGGCGGCGATGTTCGGGTCGTTGTACGCATCGACGATCGCGATGGTCTGCCCCGCGCCGGTGCCGCTCACGCCGCCGCTGAACGCCACCTGATCGAAACCGTACGCGTGGCGGATCTGCGCCGGCGTATAGCCGGTGAAAGCGGAGCCGTTGGCGGCCGCCGGCGTCACGACGATCTGTGGCTGGGCGAAATCTGTCGCCAGGCTCGACAGGTTTGCCAGGCTCGTAGCGGAAAAGAACTGCCGGCCTTCCAACTGCTCAAGACCGCCGCGATGGGCCTCAGTTGGCCGCCTTCCCGGTTTCGTACGACGAGTGGTGGGGAGACCGAACATCATAGATCCCTCGATCCTGACATCGGCAGCCTGTAGCCCGGCCGATGCCATCAACGACCCTTGAGCCTGCGGCCTGAGCGGCAACTGGCGAAACGGATTGGCGATATGGTCCCCCAACCCCCGGGCATTCTTCCCCCCTTGGATCGGATTTTGGCGCGCGAGCGGCGCGTGCGGGCGCGTAAGCTGTTGAGGCTACTTCAGATTCAGAGTTGTACGGACGTACGCCAACAAGCCGCGCCCGTCACGAAGCGGGCAGTTGCCCTACTCGGCCACGGCGCTAAACGATGAGCGTTTGACGCTCGCCCGAGGCGGCACCGCTTCGTGACGGGCGCGGCTCGTTCGTAGCGGTATTTCAATAGCGGGCGGTTCGCCCGTGGGGTGACAGATCGGTTGAGTGATTGTTCGCGCGGCGCACCCGGAGTGCTTCTTCACTTGCGACGGGCTGCCGCGGTGTCGAAGAGGGGGTTGCTGATGACCATTCTCGCGGGATCGACTGGCTTCGCGGCCGGCGGGGTCGGTGCCGATTGTGGCGGCGTCGCGGGCGGGCGGCCCGGGGCGGCCGGGCCTGTCGTCGGGATCGACGGCGGAACTTCCAGCGTGGGCGCGGCATGGCCCTCGGGCGGGGCGACATCGGGGCGATACAAGCGGCCGCTGAAGGCTTTCATGTACTCGGTCCACGAGCCGTCCCCGGTGAGGCCTTCGCCGCGGGTCACCTCCAGCGACATCATGAGCTTCGCGTCGAGATTCTCGATCGTGTGGACGAAGATCGCTTCGGGGGTGGCAGGCGTCTTGGCCGCGCCGAACTCCGGCTCGCCGTGATGGCTGAGGATGATGTGCTGCACAACGTCGATCAGCGGCTGTGGGATCGGCTCCCCCAGCAGCGCCTCGGCCTCGATCCGCTTGTGCTCGACCCAGATGGCCGACTTGACGATATGGCCAACCAAATAGCCGCCGTCGCTGTAGCCGAATGAGGTCTCGTACGTCAGTTCCCACGTCTTGGCGATGTCGTGCAGGAAGATCCCGGCGACGATCAAGTCGCGGCTTAGGCCGGGGTAAAACGGGCAGACTGCGTCGGCGACCTCGATTGCGTTCAAGGTGTGCTCCAGCAGCCCGCCGATATAGGCATGGTGGAACGTCATGGCGGCCGGGGCCTTGGCGAAGTCCTGCATGAGCCGCTCGTCGTTCAGGTAGGCCTGGATCAGCGCCTGGAGATGCCGGTTCCGGATCGTTTTGAGGATCTCGAAGATTCGGCGCTGCATCCCGCCGATATCCTTCTTGGTCTGGGGCATCAGGTCGGCAAGGTCGTACGACCCTTCCTTGGCCGCCCAGGTCTGCTCGATGATGCACTGCAGGTTGTTTTGATAGTTCTCGATCCGCCCGCGCAGGCGCACGAAGCCCGATTCGGGCAGGGCATTGAACAGGTCGCGCGTCGCGTTCCACATGCGCACCGTCACCTGGCAGGAACGATCCGAGACAAACGCCTTGATGAAGTGCTTCCCGTTGCTGGTGGGCGAGAACTGCTTCCCCGAGACGACGAAGACATCGTCGATGAGGTCGCCCGGCTCGCAATCGGTCAGGTACTTTCGGCGCATCGGCAGACTTGTACGGAATTGCGCCACCGGCCGCAAGCGGATTTCGGCCTCCCCCGGCGGCCCTTGCCGCGACGATTGAGAGGAATGGTGCTTGCAAGGAATGCCGTCGGACGGTCAGAATGAGCCAACGCATTGCCCCCGGCGGCGTCTAATGGTGCGGTGACGCGCCGCCTGCCGCGGCCAGTCACGCCGTACGTCGAGCCGCCCGGCCGCGTCGGTCGGTCCCCGACGGCGTCGGTCCCCGGGCTTGGGTTTGCGTTCCCCGATGAGCAGCCCAGTCTTTTGCCGCGACCCGTTATGATTGGGTCGGGATTGAATCGGGCCCATGTGAGCCGGCGGGCTCGCACGAGCAGGTTGTCACGAATGGGCAAGTCATCGGATAAGCATCACTTCCGTCGCCTCGTTGGGTACGTCCTGGCGAACAAGGGGCTGCTCGCGATTGTCGTCGCGATGGGGTTCCTGGGCTTTGCCGTCACCTTTTCCTACCCAAAGCTGATCGGCAAGTTGATCGACGAAGTGATCGTCCCGCGGGACGTGAACGGCGTCGCCGCCTCGCCCGAACAGCGGCTCCACCGGCTGTTCCAACTGACGACCTACGCAATCCTTACGGCCATCGGGTTCGGGATCTCGGCCTACGGTACAGGCCACTTCACGACCAAACTGGGCAATCGGATCGTCGTCCAGTTGCGCCGCGACTTGTTTGACCACCTCCAGCGCCTCTCGCTCCACTTCTATTCCAAGGAACGCACCGGCGGGATCGTGTGGCGGCTGATTCACGAGGTTCACGGCGTTAACAGCCTGCTCTACGGCGGCGTGATCTTTGTGATTCTGGATATTGCCAAGCTGATCATCGCCACGAGTTTCCTCGTCGCGATCAGCGGGCGGCTGGCGATGGCGATATTGGTCGTCCTTCCGCTCTACGTGCTGACGTTCAAGATCTTCAACCCGGCCATCCGCAAGGCCAGTGACAAGGTCGGCCGCCATATCGGGAAGATCGCGGGCAACGTCCACGAGCAGTTTACCGCCGTCGCCCTGGTGAAAAGCTACAGCGGCGAGGAGCGTGAAGCGGCCCGTTTCCTCTCGGACAACATTGAGCATTATGGCTATGTCGTCCATCAGAGTCGGGTGGGGCATGTCGTCGGCGCGATCAGCGAAATGCTGATTCATCTGGGGACGACGATCATCATCGGGTATGGCGGATACCTGGCGATCCACCCCGGCGCCGGCGCAAGCCGCTCACGCCAGGCGAGATCACCCAGTTCCTGGGCTATGTCGGCGTGATGTACGGCCCGCTGCGCAGCTTCGCCAACCTGAACACGGTCTACCAGAACAGCCTGGCCTCGATCCGGCGGGTCTTCCGCGTGTTCGACATCTCACCCAAGATCCTCGAGAAGCCGGACGCCATCACGGTGCCGCCACGCGAAGGGTCGGTTCAGTTTGAGAACGTCCGCTTCCACTACGGCGAAGAATGTGATGAATCTCGGATCCGTCTCGACGAGGACGAGCCGGAAGACTCTCCGTTCCTGATCCGATCTGACGTGGAGGCGGCCAAGATAAAGAAGCAGCGATGGGTGCTGGATGGGATCGATTTCTCGATCGATGTCGGCGAGCGGGTGGCGCTGGTCGGGCCGTCCGGCTCGGGCAAGACGACGCTCGCATCGCTCCTGCCGCGGTTGTACGAGCCGGTGGAAGGGACGATCCGGATCGACGGCATCGACATACGCGACTATTCGCTGAAGGCCCTGCGGCAGGGGATTGCGATCGTCCAACAGGATTCGTTCCTGTTCAGCGGGACGATCCGCGAGAACCTGATCTACGGTCGCCCGGATGCCACGCCCGATCAGATTCTGGCCGCCGCCCGCGCCGCCAACGCCCATGATTTCATCACCGCTCTTCCCGATGGGTATGACACCATGCTCGGCGAGCGGGGCGTCGGCTTGTCCGGCGGGCAGCGGCAGCGCCTGTCGATCGCCCGCGCCATCCTGAAGGACCCGCGCATCCTCGTCCTCGACGAAGCGACCAGTTCGCTCGATGCCGAGAGCGAAGTTCTGGTGCAGCAGGCGTTGAACCGGCTGATGGAGGGGCGAACCTGCCTCATCATCGCGCATCGGTTGAGCACGGTTCGCAATGCCCACCGGATTCTCGCGATCCAGCACGGCCGCATTGTAGAGGCCGGCCGCCACGAAGAACTCGTGGCCCGCAACGGTCTGTACGCCCGGCTCGTGCGGCATCAGTTCGGCAGCCATCCCGTGACGCCGGCCCGGCCCGACGAGGCGCCGGTTGACAAGCCCGCCCGTCGCCCGCGAAAACGACGCGTGCGGCCGGTTTAAGTTTTCTTAGCGCTTCGCCAGAATTGAAACCCTGCCGGTCGAACGACCGATAAGATCTCTAATGCCGCTGGCAGGCCGCCGATTTCTCGCGGCCGACGAAGCGCAGAGCCTTCTTCTCGACTCGATTGAGGGCCGGGTTGAGCGATCCCCATCGGTGGACGAAACAACTGGTGCCCTGCGGCTCGAACGCCGCTCACCAAGCGAACCGTTCCGCCCGATTGAAAGCATGTTTCCCGCGACGCCCGCCGGAATAGGAACGCGTTGCACGCGGTAGAGTCCGTTGTCCGATCGAACCACAAGGATGCCGCAGATGCAGTTTTATGGTCGCGTCCTCTCCTACTTCCGGCGGGACATCCCGCTGATCCTGCTGATCCTCGCGCTGATCGTGATCTCGCTCGGGGTCGGGCTTTTGCAGGCGTGGCCGGCGGGAATCATGGCCGACATGGTGCTGATGCCCAGGGAGAACCGCGACTGGGTGCATCGCCTGTTCGCGTACATGCTTTCCCCCCTGCCGGACCGCAAGCTCCCTCGCATCATCGGTGTCGCGCTGATCGGGATGGCGCTGAAGATCGTTCAGGACAGCGTCGCCATGACGCGCAACATGCTGAACAACCGGCTCCGCTATAACGGGATGACTCGCGCCCGCCGCGACCTGTTCGTGAAGCTGATGGACCTGAGCCCCGCCTATCACAAGGGCCGGCCGCAAGGCGACGCCATCTACCGCGTCTGCAACGACGTCTGGGGCATCTTCGGCGTGCTCGACCAGTTCATCGCGACCAGCGCGTCGCTCATCACTCCGCTGGCGATGATCGGCGTCATGGCCTCGTTGAACATCCGCATGACGCTCATCGCCCTGGCGATCACACCGCCGCTCTTTCTCGCCAACCTCTACTTCAGCAAGACCATCAAGCGAACGAGCCTCGATTTCAAGCGAACCGACACCGATCTGACGACCGCGGTGCAGCGGTCGATGGCCTCCGTCGGCCTGATCCAGCTTTTCGGCCGCCAGCGCTGCGAGCTGACCAAGTTTGAGACGTCGGTCGATCGGACCGTCCGCACCGGGATGCGGATGAACTGGCAGGAACAGCTCTATCCGTTGGCCGTGCAGACGGTGTTCGCGCTCGGCGGGGCCGCGATCTTTGGCTACGGGGGCTACCTCGTCTACCGCGACCAGCAGCGCGGCGCCGTCAATGGCTTCACCATCGGCGCCGTCATCGCCTACATGGCCTATCTCGGCCAGCTCTGGGACCCGATCAGCCGCCTGATTGGTTTCCGGGCTAACATCCAGGGGCATGTGGCCTCGTGCGAGCGCGTGTTCCAAGTACTGGACGAGCAATCCAAGATCAGTGATGCCGTTGACGCCAAGAGCCTCCCCCTGCGCCCTCGGACGCTTACGCTCCACAATGTCGGCTTCGGCTACGGCAACGAGATCGTCACCGGCGTGAATGACGGCGAAGAGCTTGTCCTCCGCGGCATCACCGCCCGCATCGCCCCCGGCCAGATGGTCGCATTCGTGGGCGCCAGCGGCGCCGGCAAGAGCACGCTGCTCCACCTGCTTCCCCGCTTCTACGACCCGACCAGCGGCGCGCTCACGCTCGACGGGCACAACCTCCGGCAGGTAAAGGTGGATGACGTTCGCCGCCATGTGGCATTAGTGCCGCAGGACAGCCAGCTTCTTCCGACGAGCATCGCCGAGAACATCGCCTACGGCCGCCCCGAGGCGAGCCTGGAAGAGATCCGCGCCGCGGCCGAGGCCGCCGGTGCCGTTGACTTCATCGAGCGCCTCCCCGACGGCTACAACACCGTCATCACCGAAGGGGGCCAGAACCTCTCCGGCGGCCAGCGGCAGCGGCTGGCCATCGCCCGCGCACTGTTGACCGAATCCCCCATCCTGGTCCTCGACGAGCCGACCAGCTCCCAGGACCCCACCAACGAGCGGACGATCCTCAAAACCCTGCGCGGCCTTAAACGCCGCCGTACCGTGGTGCTGGTGACGCACCGCCTTGACACGGTCCAGGACTGCGACCAGATCTTCGTCCTCGACAGCGGCCGCATCGTCGAGCGCGGGACGCACCAGGAACTGCTCGAGGCCCGCGGGCACTACTTCAGCCTCCTCGGCAGCCCGGTTGCGGCGTGAGGAATGCGGTTCCCGGCGGCGGGGCCTAGTGGCTCGTTCCATCGAAAACATCGGGTTACGGCCCGCGACTGAGTGCCGCCGGTGCCCCCACCGGCGGAGCTGCCGGCCGCACACAGAGCCCACCGGTGAGGGCACCGGCGGCACGTCGGATCATATCGCCGTCCACCTGCAAACTTTCTTGGAACGGTTCATCAGGCCCGTCGCGGAGAAGCAAAATGTAGGGCGGGCTTCAGCCCGCCAGCCGAAGCCTTCGCGGCGGCCTGAAGGCCGCCCTACGTTTGGGCGCTTGCCGCCGGGCCCCTCGCCGGCCTGAATTTGCACTCCTCCCCACTGCCAGTCATTATCAATTGTGTCAGCTTGCCGGCGACCTCGCCGCGAGCCTCGAGTTCCCTTGCGGAGCCTGTCATGAAGCGTCTGATCGCCCTGGTCTGCCTCGGGCTGCTATTGGCCTCTTCCGCCGCCCGGGCCGACGCGCCCGCCAAGCTGAAGGCCGTCATGTACGTCGGCGGCTGCTGCCACGACTACAAGACGATGCCCCGCGTGCTGGCCGACAAGATTCAGGGGATCGCCAACATCGACATCGACGTGAAGCTGATCGCCGACGCCGAGCACATGGTGCAAGCCTTCAATGACCCCAGGTTCGGCGAGGGTTACGACCTGATCATCTACGACATCTGCTTCGGGGAAAGCTGGAAGGACGGCGACTACGACGCCGCCCTGAAGCAGGCGGAGGCGGGGAAGCCGGCCGTCTTCGTTCACTGCTCAATGCACACCTATCGGCCGCCGCGCGACACGAAGAACCCCGACCTGAAGGCGCGCGAGGCGATCGCCGATGCCAAGTGGCACGCCCTGATTGGCATGGACAGCCGCGTGCATGACAAGTACGTCGGCTTCTCCACGGAGAAGGTCGCCAAGGACCATCCGATCCTGAAGCTCTTCCCCGACGCCTGGCAGACCGCCGGCGACGAGATGTACAACACGATCAAGATGATGCCCAAAGCAACCCCCCTGCTCCAGGCGAAGAGCCCGGCGAGCGGGAAAGTGCATACCGTCGCCTGGGTCAACGAATACGGTAAGGCCCGCATTTTCGGCACGACGCTCGGCCACGACATGAAGACCGGCGGGGACGCGGATTACCACCGCCTGCTCGCCAACGGCATCCTCTGGGCCTGCGACAAGCTCGGCGCGGATGGTCAGCCGATGGCCGGGTACGGCAAGTGAGCGTCGCCATTCCCCGACCGATTCACCCGAGCGCCATGTAGGGCGTCGCTCGCGACGCCATCGAATCCGGGTGGCGTGGCGAGCCACGCCGTAAATAGATCACCGCTCCGCGTCCCCGACGGAGAATTCCTCGATCTCCGCCGGCTTCCCTCCCTGGACCGGCACGGCGATATAGATCGCGCGGCGCTCCGGCACGAACAACCCGGTCCGCGCGTGCGGCGGAAGCGGGATCGATGCGACCTTCTGTAACGACGTCGATCTAATATCGAATATATCCAGCGCCCCCGGTTGATCGACCGCAACCTTCTCCCCCGCCCGGTCCATCGTGCGGCGGCCGCCGCCGATGACGAAGAGGCGTTTGGTCTTCCCATCGAAAAAGGCGTCGTCACTGTCGGCGATGCACGCCGCCGTCGCCACCACGCGGCCGCCCTTCTCGAACCACGTCACCCGCGCCGGCTTGCGGCTGATCGCGAACACGCCGCCACTCTCCGAGTCAACCGCCATCGGGAAGTTCCGCGCCGCGCCGTCCACGCGCCACGTCGCAAGCGTCGCCCCCTTTTCCCGATCTGCGATGACGACCACGCCCTCCTTCTCGGCGTACTTGTCGCCGGGGACGTTAATCGCCACGATCTTGCCGTCCGGCGCGAGTTGGAACGACTCCGCGTGCGACGGGATCGGCATCTCGCCGACCTTGGCGAGCGTGGCCGGGTCGAAGGCGAGGACGGCGCCCCCGTCTTTCGAGCCCCCGCCCACGAGGACCTGGTTCCGTCCCGCGTCAAACCGGCAGTTATCGGCGTCTTCGATCGCCATCACCGACCCGCGCGGCTCCAGCGTCCGCACGTCGAACGCCCGCAGGTGGCCGTCATCCCCGCTGGTCACAAACACCCGCCCCAGGGCCGGCGCGATCGCAACACCCTGCGCTTCTGGGATGCCGCCGACCGATTGGATCAGCTTCCCGGAGTCGAGATCGATCACTTCCAGCGACCCCTTGGAGAAGGCGGCCAGGAAGAGCCGATGGGTGGCCGCGTCATACGCGAGATGATCCAGCCGCCCGGCGATCCCGTTCCGATCGACCGGGCCCGCCACGCCAGGGAGCGGGATCGAGCGGGCAAACTCAACCGCCGGCTGTGTCGCGGGCATCGCGGGCGAGCCGGCGAAAACGGGGCCTTCGGTCGATCGGCAGATGCCCGCCAGCGAAAAGGCAATGGCAAGCCGGACCGTCGGCATCGTGAGGAGCAACCGGGGACCCAGGACGCGGGGAAAAGAATTGGAGACCATATTGTTGTTATAGGAGCGTTCGCGACCGCCTTGAATCAAGCTTTGCGAAGACAATCCAGCGCCCAGGTAGGCCGCCAAGAGCACGGCGCCCACGACGCAAATCACGCTTGCCAGAATAGCGGCCGCACGCTCCTTTCTTTTCAATCGACAGGTCGCGGCCGCCGGGTGCCGGACACTGCGAATACCATCCAGCGCCAAGCGTAGGTGGCACCCAGGACAGCGACTGCAATACAGATGGCACCCATCACCAGACCGGCCGCCCTCTTCAGTCGGATTTCGATATGCCGACTTCAGTTGGAAAAAGGTCGCGTCGGCTAACGTCAGGGAACATAAGACTGCAAGAATACTCCCGATAAAGGCCGCGGCTCGGCCGACAGGATAAATGCTTCTCCGCGCCGAATGATCAGGCGTGGGGCGCCCGTATTCGATCGATGGAGGGCTCACAGGCTGTTTAGGCAAAGGCTCATCCATGACACTGCCCTCTCGTTAACAAGCCTTGATCAAGCCAGTACTTCCCGAATCACCGGCTCGCCCGGTCCGGCGACTTCGTCGGCCCGAGCGGCGCGCGGCCGGCCTCCTTGGTCGCCGTTGCCGTCAGCACGCTACGGCGGTTCCCGTCGCGGAGAGATGACACAGGGTCACAAGTGGATGGAGAGCATCCGTTTTGAGCTTATCTAATCGTCACTTTCACGAACTGAGCTGTCTGCGACCCGTGATCGCAGTTAGTAGGAACACTGTCCCGGCGCAACATCCGACGACCAGTTTGAACGGCACTAGAGACGGTATCGCGCCGTACATGTCCGGGTCATAGCGGAGCGCCGGCGGCAACACGATTAACGCGATAAGGCAGAGCGTGAGCACGATTCGCGCAGCGCCGCATCGCTTCCCGAATAGGAGGTCGGTCAGTAAAACGCCGACGCCGAACGGGACGCCGACCAACGCGCCGCCGACGCCCATCAACAGGCATTCAATTTCGAACCCGTCAAAGTCGGCATGTTGCGCACACTGAACGAACGCACTGATTAAACCAATCAGCGCCCCAACCAGTGGCCCGACGCATGCGAAGCGGAGTATGAGGCTCTGCCGCCCCCAGTCAGGTTGGCCCGTCGTGGAATAGACCAGTTGAAGAGGTTCGCCGATCGAACTCCCCGGAGCCAGCGTGGGCCCGAGTGGTATCACGCGGGCGGCTTCGGCGGTTGGGACGTCGGTTGCGGTTGAGTGGTCCGTATGGCCCAATGCGTCACCTTGGAGGATTCAGAGATCGCCGGCCGAATGACGCGAGAAATTCATTCGTCCGACCACTTTTGCGAACGGCTCGACGCACGCCGTGTCAAAACCAGGGCGACCATGAACGCTACCGCAATCGAAATCGCAAACGGACAGACCCTCGCCAAGGGGTTGAATTCGTAGTCCGGCCCGCTCAGCGCCTCCTGCATCCCGACGAGGGAAACAAAGCCGGCCCCGCACATAGCGGCGACGAGAGACGGCAGCGGCGCTTGCCTCCGCAGCTTGGTTTCCATCGCTAGCACAAAAAGTCCGAAGACCGCGCCGACCAAGCCGCCGCCCGTGGCCAGGAAAAGGCAGGCCGCGAGTCGAAACTTCAAGGTTTCCGACGAGCTCGAGATCGCCGCAGCATTACCGAAACCAATCAACGCACCGTTAAACGGCCCAAGCCAGAGGTATCGGATGAACCAGATCCGAACCTGTGCGCCATAAGACGGCCCTGCGTCCGTATAATCGAGCGGCAATATCGATGCTTTTTCATCGTCGGCGTCTTGATCGGAGGTAACCGGCGACATGACGATGGCTATGCCAATATCTCCTTGATCACCGTCCCGCTTAGGTCCGTCAGCCGATAGTCGCGGCCGTTGAACTTGTACGTCAGCCGCTCGTGGTCGATGCCCAGCAGGTGGAGGATCGTCGCGTGCAGGTCGTGGACATCCACGCGGTTCTCGACCGCCTTGTAGCCGAACTCGTCGCTCGCGCCGTAGTGAACGCCCCCTTTCACGCCGCCGCCGGCCATCCAGACGGTGAAGGCGTTGGGGTTGTGGTCGCGGCCGAGGGAGCCCTGGGAGTCGCTCGTGCGGCCGAACTCGCCGCTCCAGATGACCAGCGTGTCGTCGAGCAGGCCGCGGCTCTTCAAGTCATTCAACAGGGCCGCCGTCGGCTGGTCGGTCGCCTTGCCGCAGGAGCGGTGGTTGGTCTCGATGTTGTCGTGCCCGTCCCACGGAACATCGGGCACGCTGCCGTCGCGCGGGCTGCTCTTGCCGGCAAAGATCTGGACGAAGCGGACGCCGCGCTCCACCAGCCGCCGCGCCGTGAGGCACTGGCGGCCGAAGGTCGAGCATTCCTTGTCATCGACCCCATAAAGCGCCTTCGTGGCGGCCGATTCGGCGTTGATGTCGAACGCCTCCGGAGCGGCCGATTGCATCCGGTACGCCAGCTCAAAGCTCTCGGCGCGGGCGGAGAGCTCGGCCTCCAGCTTGTGGCGCTCCAGGTACTCCTGGTTCACCTGACCGAGCAGGTCGAGCTCGGCCCGCTGCTAGAATCGCCCTGGCGGGCGAGGCGATCCAGGTCGGCAATCGGCTTGGGGTTGCGCGAATCGATCGCCAGTGCCTGATAGTTCTTGGGAAGGAAGCCGGCAGACCAGATCGCGTCTTCGCCGCGGGGCTTGGTTTCGTGCAGGACGACGAAGGCGGGAAGGTTTTGGCTGCGGGAGCCCAGGCCGTAGGTGACCCAGGAGCCCATGCTCGGCCGCCCCGGCCGCATGATGCCGGAGCCAATCTCAAACGCGCCCGGCGCGTGATTGTTGGCCTTGGTGTAACAGGAGTGGATGAACGCCATATCGTCCACGCACTGGGACGTCCGGGGAAAGATCTCCGACACCCACGAACCCGATTGCCCGTACTGCTTCCACTGGAACGGCGAGCGGAGGATCTTGCCGCTGGTCGTGAAGAACCCGGTCTTCGGGTCGGCGCCGGCAAGGCTCTGGCCGTGGCGTTTGTTCAGTTCGGGCTTGTAGTCGAAGGTATCAACCTGCGACGGGCTGCCGGTCATGAAGAGCCAGATGACCGCTTTCGCTTTGGCGGCGAAGGGCGGGGAACGATCGGCCATCGGCCCGTTGGAAGCGGCCGTGAGCGGCGTGCCGGCCGCCTCGGCCCCCTGTGCCGTCGAGGAGAGGAGCCCTTCCTCGTGCAGCAGCTTGCTGAACGCGAGCGAGCCGGCCCCCATGCCCATGCGCTGCAAGAACGACCGCCGCGACGGGGCCGGTAGGGCCGATTGATGTTTGACGAAGGGGTTCATGGATCAACCTCACTGCTGGCGGTCCGATCGCGTGACATCAGGGGAGGCGACTCACTCGACGTAGACGAATTCGTTCGAGCAGAGCAGGATCTGGCAAACATCCACGAGCGCCGCTTCCTCCCCGCCCTTGCCGTAGCTCTGCCCCTGACGATCAATGAACTGGAGCGACCGCGAAAGCTCGGCTTCGGTCGGTCGGCGGCAGAACGCCTGTCGATAGGCGCCATCGATCGCGTCGGACAGGGGCGTTTGGGGCGTCGGCCGCACGCGCTTGGCGAGTTGCTCCGACCGCAGGCGAACGAGGGGCGAGTTCATCATGGTCAGCGCCTGCGTGGCGACGGTCGTCACCTGCCGCTGCCCCATGCTCTGCGCGGGCTCGGGCGCATCGAATAACTGCATGAACGGGACCGGCTTGCTCCGCTTGACCATCAGGTAGACGCTGCGTCGGGGGCTCGCTTCGTCGAGCGTGCCGGGGCCGAACATCTGTTCATTCAGGTTGCCGCTGAGGACGAGCAGGGCGTCGCGGATCGCCTCGGCCTCCAGGCGCTGGGGCGGCCGCCGCCACCAGAGCTTGTTCTCAGGGTCGATGGCGAGGCTCTTATCGATCGGAGCGCCGGCCTGCATGTAGACGGCGCTGGTCATGATGAGCTTGTGGAGTGGCTTGAGCCGCCAGCCGCTTCGCACGAGCTGTCCGGCGAGATAGTCGAGCAGCTCCGGGTGCGTCGGGGCGTCGCCTTGCGAGCCGAAATCGTTCGGCGTGCCGACCAGCCCGCGCCCCATGTGGTGCAGCCAGAGGCGATTGGCCATCACGCGGGCGACGAGGTTGCCGGCGCCGCGATCGGTATCGGTGACCCACTTGGCCATCGCGACGCGCGACTCAACCTCGGGCTTGGGGTTGTCGTTCGGCCGCGGGGTGAACTTGCCGGTCCAGTGTTCGTCGCCGTCTTCGCCGACCTCCAGAACCTCTAAGAACCCGGAGTGGGCGAGCTCGGTCTTCTTGTTCGTCTCGCCCCGGGTGAGGTGATAGACGGGGCGCCCGCCCTTCAGGCCGGCGGCGAAGAGGGTCTCGAGCGGCTCAAGCGGCTCTAACGCCAGATGTGCCGCCACAGGCGACCAGGCGGCCTGAACTTCCGGGTCGATGCGACGCAGCCAGCGCACCAGGTCGGCTCGGTTGGCGTCGGTGACTTCGCCGCCGGAATCGGCGAGGAGAATCTCCATCTCCCGCGCGTTCTGCGGGGCGGAGTCGCCTTCAAGGCTGACCGGTCGCCCGGCGGTCATGACCGAGACGCGGACCCGTGCCAGCGGCGCCCCGCTGTCGAAGGAGAGTTCGATGGACAGCTCGGTGCCGTTCTCGTAGCCGACGGGCTTATCGAACTGCACGGCCGCCACGGCCGGCTTGCCGGGCTCGCCGGTGGCCCAGCCATCAACCTGGTTGGTGTTGAGCCCCAGGTCCAGCTCGTACGACTTGGCCTGTGCGCTGGCGGCGACGGCCCGAAGCCGAACGGCGAGCGGCTTCCCCTTGCCGTTGATCGGGGCCGCCCGAACGACGGTGCGGGTGAGAAGGAATTCGCCGCGCTCGCCAACGCCCGGGCCGTGGGCGGGCGAGCGTTCGTCAACAAGCCCCTCGATCCGCAGGCCGGTCATCTCTTTGAGCTTGGTCTTGACCGACAGCTTGTAGGTCACGTTGCGCCTGCCGAGATCTTCGAGCAGGAGCGACCCGTCGTCCATTTTCTTGAGGTGCTCGGTCATGCCGGAGGAAACGACCGCCACATCCGCGCGATCCACGTCCAGCACCAGCCACGGGGCGGTGGTGGCGGCCGCCGACGCTTCCGCGCGCCACTTCTCAATGCGGGCCGGCGCCTTCTCCTTCACAAAGCGATCCCATGCCGCGGCGATCGGCGCATGCTCCGCCTTCCACTTGTTCAACGCGGCATCGTACTCCGCCCGGCGCGGATCGAGCTTGACCTGCGCGGCGTCGCAATCGGCGAAGCAGGCGATGAGGCGGTAATAGTCCTTCTGCGGGACCGGATCGAACTTATGATCGTGGCAACGGCAGCAGCCGAGCGTCAGCCCCAGCACGGAGCTGCCGAAGGTGGAGATCATGTCGTCGAGCTGGTCGTAGCGGAGCGGCTCGGCCGTCTTGACGGTGATCTGCCCCGGCGACGGCCCGGCGACGAGAAAGCCGGTGGCGGCCGTCGCGTCGTAATCACCGGGCTTAAGCTTATCCCCCGCGAGCTGCAGCCGCACAAACTCGTCGTACGGCATGTCCTGATTGAACGCCCGGATGACGAAGTCGCGGTACTGAAACGCACCCGGCCGGTCGGCGTCGAACTCGTACCCGTTGCTCTCGGCGAAGCGGACCACATCCAGCCAGTGCCGCCCCCACCGCTCGCCATAATGAGCGCTGGCGAGAAGCCGGTCGATCAGCGCCTCGTAAGCGCCCGGCGCGGAGTCAGCGACGAAAGCCTCCACTTCCGCTGGCGTCGGGGGCAGGCCGATCAAATCGAAATACGCACGGCGGATCAACTGCGCTTTGGCGATCGGTTCATTCGGGGTGACTCCCCTTTGCTCCTGCTGGGCGAGGATGAACTGATCGATTGCCGTGCGGCCCCAGTCCGATCGATTCGCCAGTGGGACCGCGGGGTGGGCCAAGGGCTTGAACGCCCAGTACTCGCGCGACGCGGCGATGTCGATCACGCGTTTGGTTGAGGCGACAGGCCCGCCGGCATCCGCCGGGGCGGTACGCGGGTCGGGCGCGCCCATGGCGACCCACTTTTCTAGGTCGGCCACGACATCGGGCGACAGCCGCACTTTCGGCGGCATTTTCAGGTCGTCGTCGGTGTACCGGACGGCCTTGATGAGCCGACTCTCCTCCACCTTCCCAGGGACCAGGATCACACCATTCTCGCCCCCCTTGAGCGTCGCCTCGCGCGTGTCGAGCGCAAGCTCGCCTTTCAGCTTGCCGGCTTTGCGAGCGTCGATGCTGTGGCAGCTATAGCACTGCTCCACGAGGACCGGGCGGACCTTCTTTTCGAAAAAGTCGAGCCCGGCCCCATCCGTCGGCGCATCACCAGCCAGCGCGGCCCGACCCAGCCCGGCGACCAGTACGAACCCGATGACGGTGAAGATGTTGCGTGATAACCGGATCATGTGGTGATTCAAAAACGACGGGGCACTCGACCCAACCCCTCCTCTGGAACCTAATACAACAGCTCCCGGCGAATGTGGCGATTTGTCTGAACTTTGAGCGCTCCGTCTCGGCCCGTACCGTCCTGGCCGCTCCGCCGCGGGCGTCTGGTGTTCGAGCCGATCGCCGCTCAACGTCGAACGTCCGCCCCGGCAGGATGCGAGGCGGACGTTAGGAGTGGCCCAGATCCAAGGCGGCCGTTAATCGGCGCGGGCCTGATCCTTCACAAGGCTCATCTTGCAGATGCGCCCGGTATAGTTCCAATCTTCCACGTAGAGGTTGCCATCCTTATCGAATGATACGCCGTGCGCGGCGTTGAAGATCCCTTCTTTCCAGTCTTCCGGGGGCACTTTGTTGGTCGCACGCGGCCGCTTGTCCTGCTCGTCCCCCACGACTGAAACAACCTTGTTCGACCCATCCAGGATCTCCACACGCCCCTCAAGCTCGGCAACGGCGATGTTCGATCCATGGAAGCTCAGCGAGCACGGAAGGCCCAGGCCGGTGGCCGCGACATCGACAAAGTTGCCCTCCAGGTCGAAGTGCTGGAGTCGCTTGTTGGCACGATCGCAGACGAGCAGAAGCGGCTTCTCGCCGCGCTTGTCGATGGCCAGGCCATGGCAGGTCTTGAACTTGCCGGGCTCGGTGCCGGGGCCGCCGAAGCTGCGAATGTACTTCTGGTCCTTGTCGAACTGGTGGATCCAGTTCTGCCCGTACCCGTCGGCGACGAACACATCGCCGTTCGGCGCGACGGCGATCGCGGTCGGCTTGTACTGCTCGGGCTTCTCATACTTGCCCGATTCTTTCGGCAGCGGGATCGTCCAGACAACCGTCCCGTCCATCTTGAACTTCACCGCCTGCTTCCCCGCAAGATGGGCGGCGTAGATAAACTCCTCGCCCCCTTCGTCGTTGATGCAGAGGCCGTGAATGCCAACGAACTTTTCGGCGAAGCCGCGGACGATCTTGCCGTCCGGCGAATAGACCAGGATCCCTTGCGGGCCGGTATCCATGCTGAAGTAGATGTTGCCGGCCTTATCCACCACGACGCCGCCGTGCGTGGAGCCGAGGTTCTTCTTCCCCTCGGGGATCTGGCACCAATTTGGAACGCTTTGGTAGGTGAACGCCCCCGAACCGGTCTTGACGGCGTCGGTCACGCAGCGGGCGTCGGGAGGCGCGGCGGCCGCGTGATCGCCATCGTGGGCAAGGAGCGGCGCGGGGAAGGTCAGCCCGATGGTCAGCAGCAGCGCTGCCGCCGCCGAAATTGATCGAATGGTCGCGGTGCTCCGCATAGTCAATCCCTTCTTGATGTTCGGCCAGGATGCCGGTTTCGACGTGTCGCCTGCAAGTGTAAACGAAGCCGCCTTCGTCAGACAAGACAGACGGGGCGCAACGGCCTGCGCCGTCGATGGCCCGGGAACGCTGCCCCGATCTTCGCTTCTTCCTGGCGCTCGTCCCCTGGCGTCTTGGCGTTCACTCCTTGCTGCTCCAAGGCAAAATGAACGCCAAGACGCCAAGGCAGAAACGCCGAGAAAAAGTAGATGGCGACAAGCGCGAGTTTGCGCGATCGCGGCTCAGTCGTTACGTCCCTCTGGACATTGGAGACCCGCACTGGCAGATGAATGATTCATCGCGATTCTGCGCTCGACCGAACTTTTTCACCTCGATCAGGCAGCCGCAGTCCGAGCAGAAGAATCGGGCTTCCGTCGGCTCGGGCGCTGTCGGCCCTCGGCCCGCCCCTACGCCGGCCGACGGGCCAAGCGCGTTCGTCGCTCTCGGCTCGGCCGATGCCTGCGAGGCGCGGCTGACGACGGTCGAAGGGGAAAGTGATGGCGCGCGCGGCGTGGAGGGGATTGAGCCGCCTCCCCCGCCGCGGTCCTTGGGCGAGGGCTGGCCGGGGTTGCCGTCTGGGTCAGTGACGTCGGCGCGGCGGTCCATCGCCATGTTGGCCAGCTTGTCCGCCAGCTCGTTCTTGTTCCGAAGGTTGTGCTCGATCCGCGCCTTCTCAAAGGTGCGCATCAGCCGCTGCGCTTCTTCGTAGAGCGGCTTCATGGCGAGATGTCGAACCTTGTACACCCCGAGCATCTGGCGGACGACCAGCTCACTGTCGCCGCGGATGACGACCCTGCGGGCGCCGAGGCGGCCGGCCTCTTCCATGGCGGTGATCAGCGCCCGGTACTCCGCGACGTTGTTGGTCGCCCGGCCGATGAAACGCCCAAGGGTCACCAACGGCGTGCCGTCCTTCGCCTGCACCACAACGCCGATCCCCGCAGGGCCGGGGTTGCCCCGGCTCCCCCCGTCGAACTGCAACGTCAACTCTTCGTCCATAGGCCGTCTTTTAACACGAGCCGGGATCGAAGGCACGAGGGGGCAACGTCCGCGGAGCATCGACCCGTTGTGGGTGTTCTTCGGCGTGACAGAGGTGGTGCGCGGATCGCAGCGCGGCCCTTACGGGATCCGCGCGTTGACCCGCCGATCGGAGGCGAGTCACGCCAGCGATGATCGAAGCGGGTGCAATGGACCGACGGGGGCGTCGGCGAGGACTTCACGACGCCGCGTTGTCGCCGCATTGCAATACCAGACACCGGCAAGGGTGGCCGCGAAGGCCACGACGGCGGTGGTTTCCCATGTACGGGAGACGGTCTCCCCGCCGCCGATCCGGCTTTCCGCCAGGTCGAGTAGAAACGCGGGGCCGCGCCAGGAGAGTTCAACGCCGTCGGCCGTGTGGCGGACTGCGCGAGCGGCCGCTCCGGCCCAGGCCGATCCGATCCATCCCCCGCCGTCGTCGGAGCCTGCTTTGACGCCTCTCACCGGCGACGTTCCCCACGCCGGTGCGCCGCCCGGGGCCATTGCGTCGGATCGAGCCACGGTTCCGCCGGCCGGCGCAGCCACGCGGGCCGCAAGGCTCGGGAGGCCATGCGTTGCGGCCGCGAGGGTCTCAGGCCCGGATGCGGATCGTCCGGCCGACGCGGGGCCGTTTAAAGCTTCTGTGGATTGCCGCCTTACGTCGCTCACGGAGGCGGCCGCGGCGTCCGTGCCCGTCACGGCCAGCTTGTCAGGCGACAGCGCGGTTGTCGATTCGTTGGACGCTCCCTTGAACCGTGATCCGCGCAGCCCAACGGAGCGGTATCTCGGCGTTGACAGTTCGCCGTCATCGACGGCTGGCCGTGCGGAAGGGATTGAGCGGGCGACGGCCGGCGTCTTCGGCGTCGCGCTCGACGCGGCGGCCGCTGTGGAGGGCGCGCCAACCAGCCCCAGCAGCGTCACGACCGACACGGCCCGCGGCGTGCCGAGCCCGGTGACGCCGTCGTACCCCGGGCCAGCCCAGTAGTAGGCCGAGCTGGAGCCGGAAGTAATGTCGTGTAGGTCCTGCGAGTAGGCGCTGTTCGCGGGGATCGCCCGAACCGACCCGGTGGGGTAGACGCGATAGAGCGCTGGGAGCGTTCCTTGAGCGCCGTCGAGCGACGGGAGGCCCTTGAGGATGCGGCCCTGGTCGGCGATGGCGACAAGGGCCGCCCATTGCGGCGCACGGCGCTGGTGCCCCCCAATCGGCGCCACCCGCTGGCGCCGTCATACTGGCTGGAATCGTAGACGGCGTAACCTGTCGCCGGATCGGCGTTGAACGAGACATCGGGGACCGAGCGGCCGGCGGAGATCCGCAAGTTCTTCTGAAACGCCGGCTGCGGCTCGTAAATGCTGATCCCGCCGCCGCTCCCCTTCCAGCCCGTCTCATAGCTGTACGTGCCGGCCGAGCCGCTGACATGCAGGGAAGTCCCGCCAACGCCCAAGACCGAGGGCGAACTCGCCGGCCATTCCGGGCCGCCCCCCGATCCGCCGTCGCCGGTCGCGGCGATGAACGTGATGCCGGCATGCCCCGTCGGCGTGCGAAGGACTGAATCAAATCCCGACTGCGACCCGAACTCGGGAGCGCCCCAGCTCATCGATACCGTCGAGACGTTCGGGAGCTTACGGGCGGTGTTCACGGCCGCCACCAGATTGCTCATGTCATCGCTGCGCGCCTCGATCAGCACAATGCTTGCGCCAGGAGCGGCCGCGTGCGCCCACTCGACATCGAGCGCTGTCTCCGCCGCCCAAGCGGCGTCCGAAGATGGATAGTGAACGCCGCCATACTGATCCAGGACTTTGAAACTCGGCGGGTCGGGCAGTGAAAAACGCTGGTCAAAAATACGAAGGTCGGAGGCCATTGAGGCGTGGTGGAAGGCGTCCACGATTCCGATCGTCTGGCCGCGGCCGTCGCCGATGATCTTGCCGCCCCCGAAGCGAATCTGATCGAAGCCGTACGCGTGCCGAATCTGGGCTGGCGTGTAACCCGAAACCGCAGTCGTCCCCGCCGGCAACCCCGCATCAATCGCGGGCGTAACCGAAGCCGCCGAGCCCAGATCCTGGACCGGACAGGCAACCTGAAGGGAAACGGAGAGCAAGGCCCGCGTTTCGAGAGCTTCAATGTCCAAACGAACTCCTCCAAAAGTACGCGGCGGCGATCGATGCCCTGCCTGCCGCCGTTGCCGCCGGTCGCCCCAAATCGAAAGGATCCATCCTTCCCGAACCGCATGGGGCCACTGCGCTCCGCCGAAAGCACTATGCTGCGTCAAGTCGGCGGGTTCAACGATAAAGCGGCTGAAAGCGAGGTTTTTTCAGGTGGTACGTGCGCGGTCGCCGCCATTCAACGCCCAACTGACTCTGTCAGAGGCGGTTGCGGCGGATCAAGGACCGTTCGGACTTGCGGCAGCGATGAAGCGGCGGGTGCAAGAACTTAGCAGTCAGCGCCTCTCGGTGGGTCGCAGGCCACCAAACGATAGTTGCGGGACGCCGAGCAGGGGAACAACGAACCCGCGCCGTTCCCACTTGGAGGCATCAAGCGTGCGACTGAACCTCGGACGGTTCCGCACGATCGTTGTGGGGCTCTGGATTCTCATCCTGTCCCGAGGAATCGCCATTTGCCGAGGGGGCATGGCTCGACAACGGCTCGTGCGCGTGGGCCGCGGCCGCCGGGGCGAGATCGATTGCGGTGGGCCTGGCCACCGGGAGTTCGGCTGCCGCCGGAGTAGCCTCCGAGCCCGGAGCATCCGCCGAGGCCGGCTCGTCGCCCGATGTCGCGAGCGGGCTCGACGCCAGCGGCTTTTGCGTCGTCGCGACACGCACCGTGTGCTTTAACCCGGCCTGCTCCAGGTAAAACTTGACCGCGCGCTCAAGGTGCTCCGGCGTCTGGCCCTTATAGATCCCTGCGAGCTCGTCGTCGATGAAGACTTCGCACTCGATTGGGGTCTCCTTGGCCTTCATCGCGCTCTGGACGGTTTCCCCCTGGGCGCGGGCGAGGACTTCGCCGATCCGGCCCTTCGCGCGAAGCTCGATCACCACGCTGCCGTCTTCCGCGGTGGCGTCGTCAGAAGCGGTTGGCTCCGACGCGGCCGCACCCGGCGCCTTGGCCGCCTTGGGCCTGGCGGTGCGCGTCTTCTTGGGGGCGGGCGCCCGCGGGCGCGGGCGACGCCGATGGCCATCGCGGGCGTGAAGTCTTCGGGGATGTATAGGATCCGGGCGCAGCTCGGGCAGAAGATGATCTCGTCGCGCGTGTGGAGTTTGTTGTAAATGTCGCGGACGAGCTCCATGTTGCACTCGGTGCACAGGTACTCTTCGCGACGGCGGTCGGGCTTGCAGACGGCGGAGAGGGCGTCCCCGTCGTTCCGTTCGGCGAGCCGCTCGAACGCTTCGCGGCCGCGGGCCGGAGCGGCGGCGGCGGCGGCGTCTCGCGTCGGCTTCAGGGCGTTCACTTCCGCCTCCAGCCGCTTGACGGTGTCGCCGATCTGCCCCTTCATCACATCCAGCTTTCCGCGCTCGGTCTCGACCTGCGCCTGGAGGATGGCGACCTCGCCCTGAATTTTCTCGACCGCCTCCATCGCCTTGATCTGCTCTTCTTCGAGCTTGGCCTTGTCCAGTTTGCTGGTGTTAATCTCAACCAGGAACGCCTGGTATTCCTTGTTGTTCTTGGTGTTCGCCTGCTGGGACCGGAGCTTCTCGATGTGGGCTTCGCGGGAGGCGACGTCAAGCTCGACCTGCCCCGCGCGGGCTTTGTTCTCAAGGAGGGAAGTCTGGCCGAGGCGGAGCTTTTCCGAAAGTTCGTTGACGCGTCGTTCCTGGATGCGGACGTTTTTGTTGGCGGCGTCGAGACGCTCCTGTGCCTGACGCAGGGCCTGATCAGCCCGAAACAGGTTTACCAGCGCGACGTTCGTCGGACCCATGAAAACTCCCTCTGACTCGGGACGTCTGGCAGCCAAGCCCGTGTGCGAATCCCGTCTTCGCGGCACGAGCACTCCAAGGGCGGCGGCCGCAAGCGTTCCTGAAACGCGTGGCGGCCGATCGGCAGGCGACGGGCGAAGACCAAGCCCCGGCCGCCCGACTTGCCCCGGACCATGTATTATGCCAACGGCCGCACGGATGAAAAGGGGCGAAGGCGAATGAAAGCGCACTGATCGCTGAGATTACCGGACGGCGTGCGAGCCACCGCGCCGGTACGACCGGCGTAGGACATCAGCGGGAGGCAATAAAAAAAGCCCGCATCCTTTCGGATGCGGGCCCTTCATTATCAAGTGTTTTAGCCGGGAAGCATTATCGACCGCGTTGCCGCGGGGATTACGTTGATCGTTTCCGATCGACACGCGAGGCCGTTCTGACTTTTCACACCGGGGTTGCCCCCGGGTGCGTTCTAAGTAATCCCTTAGAAAGGAGGTGATCCAGCCGCAGGTTCCCCTACGGCTACCTTGTTACGACTTAGTCCCAGTCACCGAGCCTGGCGTAGGCACCGCTGTAGTGCGGCGACTTCGGCCATTTCCGGCTCCCATGACTTGACGGGCGGTGTGTACAAGGCTCAGGAACACATTCACCGCGGCGTAGCTGATCCGCGATTACTAGCGATTCCAACTTCACGGAGGCGAGTTGCAGCCTCCGATCTGAACTGGGGGGTGATTTCTGCGATTTCCATGAGCTCGCGCTTTAGGTTCGCTTTGTGCACCCCATTGTAGCACGTGTGTGGCCCTGGGCATAAAGGCCATGAGGACTTGACGTCATCTCCACCTTCCTCCGGTTTGACACCGGCAGTCCCCTTAGAGTCCCCGGCATAACCCGCTGGTAACTAAGGGCAAAGGTTTCGCTCGTTAAGGGACTTAACCCGACATCTCACGACACGAGCTGACGACAGCCATGCAGCACCTGTACTAGTTGTACCCCGAAGGGCCTACCCCGCTTTCACAGGGATAATCCTAGCATGTCAAGCCCAGGTAAGGTTCTGCGCGTTGCTTCGAATTAAACCACATGCTCCACCGCTTGTGTGAGCCCCCGTCAATTCCTTTGAGTTTTAGCCTTGCGACCGTACTTCCCAGGCGGTCGACTTAGCACTTTTGCTTCGACCGTGACGACCGTCAGAGGCACCACGATCTAGTCGACATCGTTTACGGCCAGGACTACCGGGGTATCTAATCCCGTTCGCTCCCCTGGCTTTCGTGTCTCAGCGTCAGCACATCCCCAGCGAGCTGTTTTCACCATTGGCGTTCCAAATGATATCTACGCATTTCACCGCTCCACCATTTGTTCCGCTCGCCCCTAGATGGCTCAAGACCGCCAGTATACCGAGCAGTTCCACGGTTGAGCCGTGGGATTTCACAAGGTACTTAGACAGTCCGCCTACACACGCTTTAAGCCCAGTGATTCCGCCTAACGCTCGGCACCTCTGTCTTACCGCGGCTGCTGGCACAGAGTTAGCCGTGCCTTCCTCTGGGGTTGATCAGAACTTTCTAACCCCTGACAGTGGTTTACATCCCGAAGGACTTCGTCCCACACGCGGCGTCGCTCCGTCACACTTTCGTGCATTGCGGAAGATTCGTTACTGCAGCCCCCCGTAGGAGTCTGGGCAGTGTCTCAGTCCCAATGTGGCCGGCCAACCTCTCAGTCCGGCTACGCGTCGTCGCCTTGGTGAGCCGTTACCTCACCAACTAGCTGATACGAAATCGCCCGCTCCCAGACCGGCGGACCTTTGAGAACTCCCACCATGCGCTGGAAGCTATATCATCTGGTATTACCCACCCTTTCGGATGGCTATCCCAGAGTCCGGGGCACGTTAGCGATTCATTACTCACCCGTTCGCCACTGTGTATTGCTACACCGTACGACTTGCATGTCTTAGCCACGCCGCCAGCGTTCAGGCTGAGCCAGGATCAAACTCTTCAATTATATTTCTTGGCACCGGCCGTTCCTGATGCCACGCGTGCCCCAAATCACTCCGCTTTCACAGAGCGCTCCAAGGCAGAGACGTGGGCTGACACTTTCACAACCGGCGTTAATCCTCGAAATGAGTTTGTCCATACTCGGCGGGACAAGACTTTCCCGCCAAGCTGTTACTGCCCCCTTGACGGCTACGTCAAAAGGGTCAGCCGATACCGTCTTTCAACGATACCGGAATTTTGCAAGGCTCAAACATCCATTCTGGCTGCCCCGGGGCGCGAACCCCGGGGACTACTCAATTTGATCAAGGAAGATCACTTTGCGTGTAGCCACAAGGACGCTTGAGACCCAACCGCGCCGACCCACTTCCCGAAGGAAACAGGCCAACGACTTGGATCGCCCTGCCCCGCACGTACACCGTGCGAAACAGAGCCACGCCCTCGCAGCTTCCCGACTATTCACTTGCCAAAGAGCTTCGGACAAACGCTCGCGACCCCTGTCAGGGCGGCAACCGTGTTCCCTAAGCGGGGGAGGCGAATCTTACTGATCCTTCCGACGATGTCAACCGTTCGGATTGAAGATTTTCTCAAACTTCGCAGCACCCGAATCTTCGTCGAACAAAGACGACGACGAAAAAACGCGCAGGTTCAGTCCTGCTTCCGGATGAGGCCGACACTCGGGCCAGCACATCACCACCCACCGTTCCCGGCGAAGCGATGTTGCCCAACAAACCGGCGGTCTGAAATTTTTGGGTCGGTGACGACGAGCTTGCATCCGAATCGTCTACTGCCGCAGTTCAAGCACCACGACCGATTCGCGACGAGCGGGAGGACGAGTCAACCAACGAGCGAGTATTGTGTCGATTGAGTGCATCTCTGTCAAGGCCGCGCTCGGGACAAGCGGAAAAACGGGTGCGTGGAGGCTGGGAATCCTCGGCTTCGCAAGAGTAGCCGCCACTGCCAGCGGCCGGTACGATCGACGCGATGAATGGTCACGACCCCGCCGCTCCGGCCGCCGCCCGGGAACAGGCATCGACCGGCTTGTCAGTCCTGCGGATGGATCACGTCGCGATCGTCGTCACCGACGTCGATCGATCGCGGGCATTCTACGCCGACGTGCTGTCGCTCCCCGAGGTCCCGCGCCCCAGATCGTTCGATTTTCCCGGGGCGTGGTTTCAGGTGGGGCCGGAGGTGCTCCACCTGCTTGGCAAGCCGCAGCGCGTGCCGCCGGCCGCCCCCCACTTCTGCCTCTGGGTCGCCGACGTCCACGCGGCCGCCCGGCACGTAGAAGATCGCGGGTTCACCGTGCTCTGGGAGCACAAGTACAAGATCGACGGCGTCGATCGATTCTTCACCTACGACCCCGACGAAAACCGCATCGAAATCCAGGGCCCGAGCGCTCCGCGGCCGAGCTTGCGGCCGAGCGATGACTGACGCGGCTGAGCAGGCATCGCTCCATGGCTTCCGACACCCCTTGTTTCAAACGCATAGGAATCCCTTGAAGAATCAATACGAGCCCCTCGGCCGCATCAGGCGTAGGACGCCCGTTGCCGCGACCGCCGTCGCGGCCGCTTTGTCGTTCGTCGCGTGCGCCGACGCGGCGAACGTACCGACATCGCGCCCCGCCCATCCTGCGACGCAACCTGCGACGGCGCCGGCCTCCGCTCAAGCGGTTGCGGAGGTGGAGGCCGTCGTGAAATGGGCCGCATCGGGCCAGCCCAACCCGCCGATGCCGGCGCCCGTCTCGGCCGAAAGGCGCGCAGTGGCTTAATGTGTCCCGGGAGAGTGTGGTCGGGGTTCTTCCCAGCCCGTTGCCAGAGCAACCGTGGGGGCAGATCACCAGTGGCAAATCAGACGGCGGGACGACCAAGCTTTATCTGCACGTCTTCACCTGGCACGCGAGCGGGGACGTGATTGCGTACGGGTTGGCGAGCGACGTGAAGCGGGCCTATCTTCTGGCGAGCCCGGACGTTCCGTTGACCGTCGAAAAGCGGGACCGTTCGGTCGTGATCTCGAGCGGCGCCAAGTCCGCGCCGAGCCCGATTGATACGGTCGTGGTGATCGAACTGGCGGGCGAGGCCAAGACGGTGTCGCTCGCCTTGGAGCCGGCCGCCGATGGTTCGATCCTTCTGCACGCTAAGGATGCAATCGTCCACGGCCGCGTGGTGCGATATGAGCCCAACCCCCACAAGAACACCGTCGGCTACTGGATGAACCCGTCCGACTGGGTCGAGTGGCAGTATCAGGCGCCCAAGGCCGGGCTCTATTCGGTGGAGATTTTGCAGGGATGCGGAAAGGGGAACGGCGGGAGCACGGTCGATTTCAGCTCGGCGGGGCAGACGATTCAGGTAACCGTTGAAGATACCGGCGGGTTCCAGAACTGGCTCGCCCGGGACGTCGGCAAGGTGCGGATCCCGGAGCCCGGCCGCTACACGCTCACGGTGAAACCGACGAAGAAAGCCGGCGTGGCGGTAATGGATCTGCGGCAGGTGACGTTGAGGCCAGTGGCGGAGTAACGGGCGCTGACTCCCCAGGCGATCGATCAGCGACGATCAGGACGAGCACGATGGCAAAGCAGAAGTTAAGCAGGCGGCCGACGAACAATCCGGCGTCGAAAAAGGGTCAACCCGTCAGAACAAAGACGACGACAAAAGAGCCGGCGACACCCGCACGTCGCGTGACGCCGAGCCACCGCGTGCTCGCCACGCCTGCCCCTGCCCCGAAGCGGGCGGCCGCCGAGTCGCGAAACAACGCTCCGGCAGGGGCGCGATCGGAGAAGGCCGGAGCCAAAAAGGCCGGCGCTAGAAAGGCTGGCGCCGTGAAGGCTGGCGACGGGAAAGCGACCTCCCTGCCGGCGCGGTCCGAGGTGAGCCCCGCCGACTGCTGGGACCTCACGAGCCTCTTCTCCGACGACGCGATCTGGGAAGCGGCGTTCGCGCGATGGGAACTACAGATCGCCGGGTACGGGCGCTTTCGCGGCAAACTGGGTGAAAGCGCGACGACGCTGGCCGAATGCCTGCGCTTCGACGCCGAGTTTGACCGGGCCGGCGAGCGGCTCGGCGTGTATGCGTTCCTGAAGACGGCCGAGGACCAGGGGAACAGCGAATACCAGCGCATGAAGGGGCGTTATCAGCACGTGGCGACGAAGTCGGCCGAGGCGAGCAGCTTTGTCCGGCCGGAGATCATGGAGCTTGACCCGGGGGCGGTTGACGGGTTCCTCGCCGCGCCGGAACTAGCCGAGTGGCGGCTGGCCTTGGAGCGGATGCTCCGCTATCGGCCGCACACGCTGGGGAAGAGGGAAGAGCACCTGCTGGCGATGCAGGGGCAGATGAGCGAGGCGTCGAACCAGATCTACCGCCAGCTCAACGACGCCGACCTGAAATGGGGGATGATCCGCGACGAGAAGGGGCAGCGGATCGAGCTGGGGCACTCGTCGTTCAGCGCGTTCCTTCATTCGCCGTCACGCGACGTCCGCAAGGAGGCGTTCCACGCCTACTACAAGCAGTACGACGCCCACAAAAATTCCATGGCGGCCGCCCTCAACGGCTCGGTCCAACGCGACGTCTACTATGCGAAGGCGCGCAATCACCCCACCGCCCTGGAGTCGGCCCTCTTTCACGACCGCGTCCCCATCTCGGTGTATGACAATCTCATCGCCTCGGTTCATCAGAACCTGCCGGCCGTCCATCGCTATTACGCGCTGCGCCGGCAAAAGATGAAGCTGAAGGAGATCCACCACTACGACACGTACGTGCCGATCCTTTCGGACCTGGAAAAGCGGCACACCTGGGATCAGGCGGTGCGTTTGGTGTCGGACGCGCTCTGTCCGTTGGGCGATGATTACTGCCGGGCGTTGAGGGAGGGGCTGACGACCGGCCGCTGGTGCGATCGCTATCCGAATGCCGGCAAGCAGAGCGGCGCGTTCAGCTACGGCAGCTTCGACGCTTCGCCGTACATCATGATGAACTACCAGCCGAACGTGCTGGATCACGTCTTTACGCTCGCGCATGAGGCCGGGCACTCGATGCACAGCTACCTGTCGGCGCGGAACCAGCCGTATCAGTACTGGAGCTATACGATCTTCGTCGCCGAGGTGGCAAGTACGTTCAACGAGCAGCTTCTGGCGCGCCACATGATGGCCGCAGCAAAGACGCCGTCGGAGCGCGCCTACCTCATCAACCGCCAGATCGACGGGATCCGCGGCACGATCGTCCGCCAGACGATGTTCGCCGAGTTCGAGCGCGTGATTCACGCGATGGTGGAGGCCGGCGAGCCGCTGACGGTGGACGCATTGCGCAAGAGCTACCGCAAGCTGCTCGACCTCTACTTCGGGCCTGACTTCGCGATCGACCCCGAACTTGAGCTGGAGTGCCTGCGCATCCCCCACTTCTACCGCGCGTTTTACGTCTACAAGTACGCGACCGGCCTCAGCGCCGCGATCGCCCTGAGCGAGCGCGTCACCGCCGGCGGCCCGACCGAGCTGGAGGACTATCTCGGCTTCCTCAAGGGCGGCTGCTCAAAGTACCCGCTGGACCTGCTTCGCGGCGCGGGGGTGGACATGGAGCAACCGGGGCCGGTGGATTCGGCGATGGCGTATTTTGGGCGGTTGGTGGAGGAGCTTGAGGGGCTTCTGTGAGTGCTTGTGCATTAGTCTCTTCTCCCACCAGAGCGCAATGGTCGGCCAAGTCGGGCTGCGAGGTGGGAAAACGATGGGCAAGTCGGGTCCGCACCGCGTTTCGATACGCGGCCTTCATGGCGGACCGCCCGATCCGCTCGTTGCGAGGCCATCGCGCGTCCTGGACCTGCGCGGCGCAGCGCAAGAGCGGCGGCCGGCAATCAGGCGTTGGGTGCTCGATCCGCATTCCCCGTAGCGGCAGGCGGTGCCTGCCCGACGTGCTGCGGGCGGCTGTTCCTTGATGGGCCGCGGGACCGTCGCGGGTCGCGCGGGTTTCGACGGGGCTGCGGCCCTGTGGGTCGCTTCGGATGGGCGGTGAGCGATCCGTTCGGCCGCGTGAGGCCCAGCTCCCCTACCACTTCCTTCAACTGGCTATGGATGTCGTGCCATTCTCGCATCCGGACGAACGAGAGAAAGTTCGTCTGGCAGAGCTTGCGCATCTTGTTCGTTGACAGGTGCTCGGCCTGGCGGTGAAAGAAATCCCAAAGCTTCACGAAGCCGAGGAAATCGCTGCTATCGTCGCGAAACTGCTTGTGGGCCTCGTCGGCGGCTTCCTGCTTCTCCATGGGGCGCTGCGCGGGTCCTGGACGGATAACGCGGCCGCGATGATCAAGACCTCTTCCAGGCAGTTCTCATCCCGGGCCGCCAGGACCATGCGGCCGATCCGGGGGTCCACCGGAAGCCGCGCGAGCGCGTGCCCGATCCGTGTCAGTTCGTTTCGCTCGTCAATGGCGCCCAGTTCGTGCAGGGTCGAGTAGCCGTCGCGGATGGCGCGGTAGTCGGGCGGCTCAACGAACGGGAAATCCTGCACCGTGCCGAGGCGGAAGGCGGTCATCTGGAGGATGACGCTGGCGAGGTTGGTGCGAAGGATTTCCGGGTCGGTGAAGCGGGGGCGGCTCTGGAAGTCTTCCTCGGAATAGAGCCGGATGCAGATGCCTTCGCTGACGCGGCCGCACCGGCCCTTGCGCTGGTCGGCGCTGGCCTGGCTGATCTTCTCGATCGGGAGTCGTTGAACCTTGGTGCGGGGGCTGTAGCGGCTGATGCGGGCATAACCGGGATCAACGACGTACTTGATGCCCGGCACGGTGAGCGACGTCTCGGCGACGTTGGTCGCCAGCACAACCCGCGGCCGATGGTGCGGCTTGAAGACGCGCATCTGCTCGTCGGCACTCAGCCGCGCATAGAGCGGGAGGATCTCGACACCAGGCGGGTGGTGCTTACGCAGCGCCTCGGCGACCTCGCGGATCTCGCGCTCGCCGGAGAGGAAGATCAGCACGTCGCCGGGGCCGCTGGCGAACAGTTCGTCCACCGCGAGGAGGATGGCATCCTGGGTCTGAAGGTCCTCGATTTCCGGGTCTTCGCTGACAAGAGGGCGGTAGCGCACCTCGACCGGGTAGGTGCGGCCGCTCACTTCGATGATCGGCGCATCGCCAAAGTGCTGGCTGAACCGCTGCGGGTCGATCGTGGCCGAGGTAATGATGAGCTTCAGGTCGGGCCGGCGCGGGAGCAGTTGCCGCAGGTAGCCGAGCAGGAAGTCGATGTTCAGGCTGCGCTCGTGCGCCTCGTCGATGATGAGCGTGTCGTACTGGTCGAGGAACCGGTCGGCCTGCGTTTCGGCGAGGAGGATGCCGTCCGTCATCACCTTGACGTGGGTCTCCGGCCGCGTGTGGTCGCTGAAGCGGACTTTGTACCCCACGGCGTGCCCGAGCGCGGACTGCAGCTCGTCGGCGATCCGCTGCGCGACCGACCGGGCCGCGATCCGCCGCGGCTGGGTGTGGCCGATCATCCCGCTCACCCCGCGGCCGATCTCGAGGCAGATCTTGGGGAGCTGCGTCGTCTTGCCCGAGCCCGTCTCGCCGCATAGGACGACGACCTGGTGCTTCGCGATTAACTCGGCGATCTCCGTCCGCCGCTGAACGACGGGGAGATCTTCCGGGAACGTTGGCTTGGGGAGATTGGTTTGGCGATCGACGCGGGCCTGGCACGAGCGATCGATGTCGGAGAGCAGCCGCTGGATGGCTTGATCGGTTCGAGTCGGGCGGCCGGGCTCGGCCGCATCAGCATGGGCGGCCGGTGGCGCAGTCTGCTGCCCGCGCGACAGTTGGTTCGCGATCGCGCACAGCCGCGATCGGAGCCGGTGCTGATCGCGACGCAGGCACGCGTCGATTCGGCGGAGGAGCAGTTGGGGTTCGAAGTCCAAGGTGACGGACAGACTACGGAAGATCCGATCCGATTGCACGACCCCTGAACCCGCCAGGGTCGATCCCTCGGCGTTCGTGGTCAGAGGGCGCTTCCAGGCGCCCGGCACCGGTCGAAAAGCCGTAACCCGTTCAGGTGTTGTCGATCGCGCCATGGAGCGCTTCGGCCAGCGACTCGTCGGAGAGTGCGACCGGGTTGAACCGCATGCTGCTGGACTTCTTCGCCAGGATCACCATGTCCGCCACATCCGCCCCGGTGACGCCGAAGTTGCGGAGCGGCGGGATCTGGAGGTGGCGGGCGAGCAGCGCGGTTTCGCGGACGGCGGCCTCGATGGCTTCATCGGTCCCGAGGGCGGGGCCTTTGGAGAGGATGCGGCCGATCTCCGCGTATCGCGCCCTCGCCGGGTGGTCGGGCGCGGCCCGCCGCAGAGCGGCCGCGTTCGCCGCGATCACGTGAGGAAGCAGCGCCGCACAGACCGCGCCGTGCGGGATCGGGAAGTTGGCGCCCAGCGGCGCCGCAAAGCCGTGCACGGCGCCAAGGCCTGCGTTCGTGAGGGCGATCCCGCTGAGGAGCGCGGCCATGGCCATCTCCTCGCGGGAGGAGGCGTCCTCGCCGTCAGCGACGGCGCGAGGCACGCGCGGGCGGCCAAGCGGATGCCCTGCATCGCGATCGCGTCGGTCAACGCGTTTGCACCAGTCGAGGTGTAGGCCTCAATGCACTGGCACAGCGCGTCCATGCCGGAGCACGCCGTCACGTCTGGCGGCACCGACATCCCCAGCTCCGGGTCCACCAGCGCAACGCGCGGGAGCAGCAGATCACTTCGGATACTTGCCTTGAACTTTTTCTGCGGCAGCCCCAGGACCGCGTTTCGGGTGACTTCGGCGCCGGTGCCGGCGGTGGTCGGGATGGCGACCCAGGGCACTGCCGGCCGCGAGAGCTTCAGGCCGCGCCCGACAACCTCCATGTAATCGGTCACCGCCCCGTCATTGGCAAGAAGGCCGGCGATCGCCTTTCCGGCGTCGATCGTGCTGCCGCCTCCCACTGCCACGATGAAGTCGCACCCGCCCTCGCGGCCGACGCGCACGCCACGCTCGACGTCGCTCACCGTCGGCTCCCCCTTCTGCCGCGTGCGCGGCGCCCGGTCCCCGCCCGGGATCGCGGCAAGAACGCGGTCCACCGGCCCCCCGCCGCCCGGCTCGCCGCCGCCGTAAACGACCAGCGGCTTATGGCCCAGTCCGGCGACCAGCTCCCCGAGGCGCGCGACGACGCCCTGCCCAAAGACAATCCGCGTCGCGCTGTAGAAATCGAATGGGGTCATGGCGGGCTCGCCGGTCGGACGCGCATCACAGTTCTTCGTTGAGCACCTGCCCAAGCTGCTGGCTGACTTCAAACGTCTGGGCCTCGTCGAGCTTCGGGTCGATGAGGTCAAGATGATCGTCGCGGCCCTTCATCCGCACGACCCAGATGTCGCGGCCGGGGAAGAGCTGCCCGTCGGCGGCCGGGCCACCCGCCTCATGGCGCGTTGACTCGTAGATGATCAGCCGCTTCCGCATAAGGATGAGCCCCAGGACGAACCGGAAATGGAGCTTGGCTGGCTCCGTCGCCTCGGCGAGGCGCTCAAACAGGTTGCAGAGAACTTCGTCGTCCACGAAGACTTTCTTCTTCTCGTCTGCCCTTGGCATCACCGTCTGCCAATAGCCCAGCAAGCCCGCCTTATCGAAGGACGCCCAGTGCTCGGGAGCGACATCCAGCCGTTCGAGCCCGATCGCCGTCTCGCGCACGGCGGCCATGAACTTTTCGCCCTGGAGGATCGGGCGGCCGCAGACTCTGCAAACGCCGCCGGGTCGCGGGACCTGAAGGCCGCCGGACGCCTTGCCGCCAGTCGCGTGAGTCGCGGCGGCGGCCGGCCCGGGGGCGGTGGGCGCCGGAGCGACGGGAGGGCTTGTGGATGTTGAGTCGGCCGTCGTGGCCATCGGTTCGCCTCCGTGGAAGCCTGTCGGACCGTCTCGATGTTGAAGGCGTGACGCGCGGCCCGGACCAAGTCAGGCCGCATCCCCAGCCTTGCGCGAGACTGCCGCAGGCGAAGCGACGACTATACCGCCGCGGCGCTCCCGAGCGAAGGCACAGGCTGGGTCATCGGCGTGCTCAGCGGGCGGATGAAGGCGAGCGCTTGGAAGGGTGTGCTGACTTAGGAGACGGTAAAGGCGCGAGACGAGGTCCCGCCGGACCCTACCTCAAACCGCACCGGCCGCGCACAGCGGGGGCAGTGCCCTTGATAGTGCGTGCCTTCAACGTTGCGGTAGATCCGTTGATACGTGCCACAGCAGGCGAAGTGAATGCTTAGCCACGGGCGGCCGGCGGCGGAAGGCGCGCCGGGGGACGTCGCGGGCTTTGCGCCGGACGTAAGGTCGAGCTTGTAGTCGCGCGGGTCGGACATTTTTTGGTCGAGCGCCCGGGATGCTGGCGGCCAGAGAGCCTCTGTAGACAGGGATTATCGGCCGCCGTTGCGCATTCCTTTACCGGGGAATGGCCGACGTTTTGCGCGACGGCCGTAGGGGCCGCACCGCGGTTCGGCACGGGGAACGCTCGGCCTGGGACGGACGCTGGATCAATGAGGGGCGCGTATGACGTGCGGACCGCACTGCGGCCCCTACGAAGCGCAGTCAAAGTGCCCATTCGGGTCAGGCCCCCGCCGCCTGCCGAGCCGAGATTTCCGGGGGGATACGCTGGATCAACTCGAGGGCTCGTTGGAGGATGTGCCCGACGGTCGTCTCGATCGCTTCGCGCTCCGCTGGGTTCGTCACTTCGGGGAGATTGACTCGCACGTTGTAGATGGCGCAGCGTGTCGTCGCCATCGCCAGTTCCGCGCAAACGGCCAGGTCGCTTAACAAATAGCGATTGACGATCCCCACAACGCGATCGCACGTGCCCAGGATCGCCGGGCCCGTGGCGGCGATGGCCTGGGGGACGCTAATGCACGCTCTTACACCGGCCGCGACCCGGTCGTCCCGGTCCGGCCCGTGCGGGAGCTTTCGGGCGGCCGTCAGCTCTTCAAACGCGGCCTGGTCTTCGACCATGAGCTCAAGGAGGACGGTTCGAGCGCGGTGAAGCTCGGCCAGCGCGGCCCGAAGCGCGGGCTCGTGGGCCTCCAACCCCTTCTTCCCGACGCTGTAGTTGAGCGTCATCTCCCCCATCGACGCCGCCAGCGCGCCGACAAGGGCCGTGACGCTCCCGCCGCCGGGCGCGGGCTGCCGGGCGGCGGCCGCGTTCAAGAAGTTTTCCAGGGTTGCCGTTGCGTCGAACATGGAACCTTTAATTGTGAATAAAATCAGTCGGCCACTCCACCGGAAACCGCCAGTGCCTCCGTTGGGTCAGCTCGGTAGGCTTGCAATGCCGTCCGGTATTGCGGCGTCGGACGGAGACGGATGACGCGATCGCAAAGTAGCAGGCACATTCCATATGGCGTCCGCAGTGATCTCGAACCGCGGCCCCTTGAACGCGGGCGGACGGCACACGGAGTGTGCCTGCTACATCGGGTCAGAGGCCGCAGCCGACGCCGGGGATGAACCACTATGGAAACCCGGCGCCAGAAGCCTACTTCGCCCCACCCGTGTCGTGCTGCACGCCGCGCGGGGTGAGATCGACGGGGTCAAAATGGTCGTATTCGCGGCGGCCGGGCTTGATCGTCACCTTTTGCGGCGAGGGGGTGCAGATGGTCACGACACAGTTCCGGAGCCGTTCCCGCGCGATCGCCCGAACCTGATCGATCGACACGTCGCGGATGCGGCCGGCGAACTTTTGATGCCAATCGAACCCGAAGCCGAACAACTCGTCCAACGCCGCCTGCTGGGACTGTTGCGACGGCGTTTCGTTGTCCATCGCGTCGGCGACCACGATCAACTCCTTCGCCCGGCCGAACCAGTCCTGATTCATGTCCTGCGGCGTCCCCTGGAGCCGCGCGATGTTCTCCAGCATCACGTCGATCACTTCGTTGACGTTCTTCGGTTCACACCCGGCGAAGGTGATGAACGTCCCGGGGAAGCCCGGCCGGCCCGGTGAGTTGGATGCCTGCGCCACGTACACCAACCCGCGGCCGCGAAGGGTCTCGAAGATGTACCCGGTCGGGTAGGTAAAGCCGCCGGCCATCGTGAAGCCGACGTCGATGGGGAAAGTCGCTGGCTCGCCGGCGACACTGTTGGAGTCGTACCCGATGACAATCCCAGCCAGGGCTTGCTCGGTCTGGTGAACTTCGACGCGGGTGACGGTCACGTCAGGCCGCCCGGCGACCGCGGGGGCGGCCGGCGGACCTTCGGCAAGCGGGATCTCCGGCGCGTTTGCCGCGTGGGCTTCGGCCGCCGGTAGCTTGCTCCCGAGGTACTTGCGGGCGAGCGCTTCGGCTTGAGCGGGGTCAACATCGCCGAAGATCGCCAGGACCTTTTTGCCGCGCAGGACTTTCTGTTCGTACCAGTATCGAACCGCGGCATTGTTGAACCCGGCTACGTTCGCTTCAGTGCCAATCGCCGAGAATTGATAGGGGCTGTGCCTGGGGCCGTAGTACGTCTTCTTGAAGAACCGCATCGCCTGGGCGGTCCAGTCCGCGTCCTGCTGGCTGATCGTGGCGAGCGTCCGCTGCTTCATGGCCGCCAACTCGGCATCGGCGAAGGCGGGGTTGGCGATGACGTCGGCGTAGACCTCCAACGCCTTCTCGAAGTCGCCCCTAAGGCAGGTCGCGTTCCAGGCCCAAGAGTTGTTGCCGCAGGTGGTGACCATCTCACCGCCGATCGAATCGAAGAATTCGGCGATCTGCCGGGCGCTGCGCGTCTTCGTGCCGCGCTGGAGCATCTGCATCGACAATGAGCCCAGGCCGTTGGTCTTGTCATCCTCGGCGGTGACGCCGCCCAGGCTGTAGAGGTCCATCACGACGAGCGGCGAGGTGGCGATCCGTTTGGTCAGCAGCGTCGTGCCGTTGCCCAGGTCCACGCGAACGATGTTCGAGGCGGGCTTGGCTTGGCCAGGCTGGGTGGTCGGTGCGACCGGCCGCAGGATCTCCTCGGCCTTGGGCAGGCCCGCGGCGCCGACGTACTCGGCCGGCAAGAGGGCCGTGGTGAGCAGGCGCGATCGAACCAAGTAGCGGTTGGCGACATCCTGGAGGTCTTTGGCGGTGACCTTCTCGATCCGCTCGACGTATTTATCGGAGAAATGCGGGTCGCCGGTGCTCATGAAGTCCTGCGCGAGCGATTCGGCGACATCTTCCGCCGTCTGCAGGCGCTTGACGCGGGCCGCCCGCATCTGCGTCTTGGCGCGGGCGATCCGTTCCGGGTCGATGCCTTTCGTTTTGACCTCTTCGATGAGTCGAAGCACTTCAGCGGTGGCCGGCGCGATTTTTTCGGCGTCGAGCTGCATATCCACGGAGAAGGTGCCGTCGGCGTAATCGGGCGTGTCGTCGTTCACTGTAGATGATGTTGACGAGCTGCTTGTTGTCGCGAACTTCCTCAACAAATGTCGCGCTCTCGCCGCCGCCCAGCGCCGTCGCAAGCAGGTCCATGGCGTACAGGTCCGGCGAATCGAGCTTGACGGATGGGAAGGCGAGCTGCAGCCGCGCCTGGCCAAGCTTGGGGAACGTCGCGACAACGGTGCGAGGCGTCAGGACGGGGGGTTCGGCCGCGATATCGTGGGAAAACTCGCGGCCGGGCTTCGCGTCGGCGACGTTCTTCTTCACCGCGTCGAGCATCTTTTCCGGGTCGGCGTTCCCGGCCACGGCGAAGAGCATGTTGTTCGGGACGTACGCGAGCTTGTAGTAGCTGAAAACGTCGTCCCGGCTTAGCCCCTGAATCACTTCCTGGTAGCCGATGACCGGCACCTTCGCGGGGCTGACGCGATACCGGTTCGACGCCGCCATGTAATAGAAGACGCGGTCGGGCTCTCCCTTGCCCATCTCCAGCTCGCGCTGCACGACTTCGTACTCGCGCCGGTACTCGGGCACGGTGATTTTCGCGCCCAGCATCCAGCCGGTAACCAGGTCTACGGCTTTGTCCATGCCGTCGGTTGTGGTGTTGACGAAGAAGGCCGTCTGGTCGTAATTAGTGTAGGCGTTGGAGTTGTTCCCCAGCTTCTGGAGCAGGTCGCGGTTCTCGGCTTCGGTGCGGCGCTCGTTGCTTCCGCCGGCGACCAGGTGCTCGAGCAGGTGCGACAGCCCCCCACCGAGCCACTTCCCTTCATAGACGCCGCCGGTGAACGCATACCCGCGCACCGACACCACCGGCGACGGCACACGCTTGACGATCACCGTCAGCCCGTTGCGCAACACCGATACGATCTCGTCTTTCTCATTGACCAGTCGATAGGTTTCGACGCCGTAGCCGGCCATGTCGGCCTTCTCGCGCATCAACTCGCCGGCCGGCGTTTTGGCCTCCGCGGCCGCGTCGGTCGTCGGCGCCGGCCGCGTGGCCGGCGACAATTCAGCGGCCGCCGGGACGACATCCGTGAAGACTTCACTGCCCGCCGTTTGATGAACCTGCGGCGCCTGCGCGCACGCGGCGGCGATCCAGGCACCGGTTAGGCAGACTGCGATGACGAGGGGGCGAGGGGCGTGCATCATGGAGGCTCTCTCCGCAATCGCTCGGCGCCAAACGAACAAGGCCCGCTCATGCGGGCCTCAGACAGGCGAGAGCGTTTATTGTTTCGCGACCAGGTGAGCGCCGCACTGAGGGCATACCCCCGGCTCGTCGGCGACAACCTCGGGGTGATTGGCACACGTGTAGAGCGCGCGATCGGTATTCACGTCCTCTTCGATCTCGTTGAGATAGGTCAGGGCGCGTTCCAGCTCGCTCTTAAGATGGCGGACCCGCAACAGGCTTTTGACCCGCGTGAGAAGCTCGAACTTATTGACCGGCTTGCTGACGAAATCGTCGGTGCCGCACTCGCTCGCCTGCTCGATGTCGCCGAGTTCGTTCAGGGCCGTCACCATCAGAATCTGGATGTCCTTGGTCTTGGGGTCGCCCTTGAGCCGCCGGCAGACCTGAAACCCGCTCATGTGCGGCATCATGATGTCCAGCAGGATCAGGTCCGGGGTGTGATCGGCAACCGCCTGGAGGGCCTGGATGCCATCGGAGGCCGTCACGATCTTGACCGGGAGCGACTCGAGGAAAGCCTGGAGCAGTTCGACGTTCTGGGGGTTGTCATCGACGATCAGTACGGTGGACTGGGGGAGGAACGACTCGTTGTTCGGCATCATCGCGCTTTCAGTGTCGGTCATGGCCGAACCCCATCCGCCGAAGCCCTCGCCGACCATGCGAGGACGATCAGGGCTAGACGCTCGTCAGCTGCGTGGATCGAGCGCCAGGCGCGGCGAAATCCCGTGACCCCGATCGATCCACGAAACATCGAACCAGCTTCGATCGATATCGGCGTGTAACGGCCGCTGCGCCTCGGCCCGGACTATACGGCAGAAGAACGGGGCGAGTAAAGACGAGGGATGCAATCGCCAAGTGACGGATCGGGCCCGCTATTGCGGCAATGCCCCGTCCAGACGTATGGCGTGGCTTACCACGTTATCGCGTAATGCGGCGTGGTGATCCACGCCCCGCATTTTTCCCGCGCCTTCGTGAAAAACGAGGTGTCGCCACCAAAGCTCGCCTGAACCCGTGTGATGCCGGCTCTGTCCGCAATCGTCTGTTTCGGAGCGGAAAGAGGCGCCGGCGCTTCGCCCTCGCCGAGCGACTCTCGTCACCGAAAGGACCAACTTGGGAACCGGCGTAGAGGCTGCGTCACCCGGCGCGAACGGCCGGGCGGCGTTCTTCCATCAACCCAGGGCGGGCGGCGCGAACGGCATCGCGGACGCTGCGGGCGATGCCGTCCGGGTCGAGCCCGACCTCGATCAATTGTTCCTTCCGCGTCGCGTGCGAAATCATCCGGTCGGGCATCCCCAGGCGTGTGAGGTGATTCACCGGAAGGCCGTGGCTGACCGCGTATTCAACGACGGCCGTGCCGAACCCGTTTAGCAGGCTGTGATCTTCCACGGTCAGCACCGCATGGCCCCGCTGAAGCGTGCGGGCGAGCATCTCTCCGTCAACCGGCTTGCAGAATCGGGCGTCGATCACGCCGACCGACAACCCCTCGGCCGCCAGTTCTTCGGCGGCCAGCATCGCGCTTAAGGCCAATGCGCCATACGCGATCAAAGTCGCATCCCCACCTTCGCGCAACACGCGGCTGCGGCCGACCGTCCACTCCCGGGACGCCGCGGCCCGCAGCGGTTCATCAATCGCCTGATCGAAGTCGCACGCCGGCACGTTGTCGCGCGGGTAGCGAAGGGCGCTGGCGGTTTCCAAGGACAGCGCGAGACGCAGGCAGCGATTCAGCTCGGCCTCGTCGCTCGGCGCCATCAGCACCATATTGGGCATCGGGCGAAGGAAGGCCTGATCCATGAAGCCGTGATGGACCGCCCCGTCGTCTCCGACGTAGCCGGCCCGATCCATGGCCAGGACGACCGGAAGCCCGTTCAGGACTACTTCCTGCCAGACCTGGTCGTAGGCGCGTTGCATGAAGGTGGAGTAGATCGCGGCGAACGGCCGCATGCCGGCCTTGCACATGCCGGCGGCCATCGCCATCAGATGGCTCTCGCAGATGCCCGTGTCGATGAAGCGGCCCGGCAGCTCCTTCTCAAACTTGCTCAAACCGGTCCCGTCGGGCATGGCGGCCGTCAGCGCGACAACGCGCGAATCCCCCTTCGCCAGGGCGATCATCGCGTCGGCGTAGGCCGTAGTCCACGACTTGCCCGACCCCTTGTTGATCTCAATCCGGCAACCGTTCTGCACAAGCGGCGAGCCTTCCACCTGGAACGCGGCCGGGCTGTGGAAACGGGTCGGTTCGCTGGTCGTGATCTCGTAGCCGTGCCCCTTCCTTGTCTTCACATGGAGCAGAACGGGCTTCTCGACATGCTTGATCTCGGCGAGGAAGTTCAGCAGGCCGGGGAGGTCATGCCCGTCGATCGGGCCCATGTACTTGATCCCCATCGATTCGAACATCTGCCCCGCCCAGATGGCCCCTTTCAGACCGGCGCAGACCGAGTCCCACGCATGCTCGATGGTCCGCCCAACCCCTTGCGGGAGGGCATGCACCAACGACTCGCTGAACCGCTTGAACTGCTCATAGGTCGTGCTGACGCGGACACGCTCCAGGTACTGGCTGAAGGCGCCCTGCGGCTGGCTGATGCTCATCCCGTTGTCATTCAGGATGATGAGCATCTGCCGCTTCAGCGTCCCGGCGTTGTTCAGGCCCTCGAACGCCAAGCCGTTGACGATCGACGCGTCGCCGACCACCGCGACGACATGGTTGTTGCGGTGCATCATCTCGTCGCCGCGTGCCATGCCGACCGCCGTCGAGATCGCGGTCCCGGCGTGACCGACCGCGAACAGGTCGTACGGCGACTCTTCAGGCGAGGGGAACCCGCTGACGAACCCCTTTTTGCGAAGCCGGTCGAACTGCCCGGCCCGCCCGCTGAGCATCTTGTGCGGGTAGCACTGGTGCCCGACGTCCCAGAGCAGGCGATCCGGCCCGGCCGGATAGGGACCGAAGTCGTAGCAGTAGTGGAGGGCGATCGTCAGTTCCACAATCCCGAGGTTCGACGCGAGGTGGCCGCCGTTCTTGCTGACCGCATCAAAGATGCGGCCGCGCATTTCCGTGGCGAGCTGACCCAGTTCGACCGGCTGAAGCGTTCGGACGTCGGTCGGCTTCTTGATCGCGTCGAGCAAACCCATTTCGGGGACCTCCATTGAACCTTGTCGTGCCCGCTCTTCCCAATGACCTGGTCCGGCGGGAGAGCGGGCCAAACGACGCCGTCCTCCGCAATCGCGCGACTAGCCGAAGGACAGACGGAACGGCTGATAACATTGCCGATACCACCCGTTTTCGACGAATACGACGTTTGGGCGACAAGTTTTATATCGCGACCCGACATCGATGTACACTTTGACGCCAGACATATGGACCGGCGTAGATGGACAGGCCAGGCATTCTCATATCTTACGCGCTTTCCCGAATCGCCAAATGCTCCCGTTAGGCGTCTCACAAGATCGTTGGGATGCGGGCCGCCGAAGTCGATGCGTCGGAGCTTTCATCGCGATCGATCAGGTCTTGCGTTCGACGACGAATCGGGCGAGACGACGAAGGCCATCGGCAGCAGTGCCGAGTGGCTCCAGCGCGGTCATGGCGGCCGCCAGTTGCCGGGCGGCTTCTTCGACGCTCGCGTGCATCCCGATCAGCCCGGGATACGTGTTCTTTCCGCGGCCCGCGTCCTTGTTGGTCGCCTTCCCCAGCTCTTCCGGCGTGCTGGTGACGTCCAGGATGTCATCCACGATCTGGAACGCGAGGCCCATGTGGCGGCCAAAGTCCGTCACGGCCGCCAGTGCCCCTCCCGCCCCGCCACCGCCCGATGACGCGTCCCCTCCGCCGCAGGCGATCGCCCCCAACCGGCAGGCGGCCGTCAGAAGTGCGCCGGTTTTCATCCGGTGAACCTGTTGCAGCTCCTTCAGGCCCAGCGCCTGGTTCTCTCCATCGATATCCAGGACTTGCCCGCCGATCATTCCCTCGGTCCCCGAGGCGGCCGCCAGTTCCGCCACCAGCGGCCCGACCAGCGCCGGGCGGGCGTCGGCCGCGATCACGTGGAACGCCATGATGACCATCGCGTCGCCGGCCAGGATGGCCATTGCCTCGCCGAAGACCTTGTGGCTTGTCGGGCGGCCGCGGCGGAGGTCGTCGTCGTCCATTGCCGGCAGGTCGTCGTGGACGAGGCTGAACGTGTGAATAAGCTCAATCGCACCCGCGGCCGCGAGGGCCGAGCGGTGGGCGTGGGACCCATCGATCGCCCCGCCGCAGGCGCGGAAGGTCTCCAGCACAAGGGCCGGCCGCAGCCGCTTTCCGCCGGCGAGGAGGCTGTAATCAATCGCTTCCAGGAGCCGTTCGGGCGCGTGCGGGGACCGATCCCGTAGCGAGGAGAGATATGCGGCGACCGCGTCACCATGGCCCCGGAGCAGGGCCACCGCGTCCGCGTCCGCCCGAACGCTGTGAACCGCCGCCGATATGCCGCTGCTCACGCGACCCTCCTCACGCCCCGACCGAGGGCGATGCGGACGTGTGGCGACGACGCTCGCCCACGTCTTTCTGCCCAACAAAACACCAACTGAAGCCCGAATCGTTCACGGCCGCTCCGGGTTCGACCCACACTCTGACAGTGAACCGGATGTCCGCTTTGAGGTCAACCCGCCGGCGCGAACGGGCGAGGAGGGTGTGGCCGTCTTTTGTGGCGACACCTCGTTTTCGGGGGAGGCGCTAAAACAAATGAAGCGCGTGGTTCACCACGCCGCATCACGCCGTGGCGTGGTGAACCACCCCCTACGTTTCGGCCGGATACCGCCACAAAAGAGGGTCACGCCCGGCGAGGAAGGCTTTTCCACGGTGCTCGACGTCGCGGCTCGTCCAGGTCGTTCTCTATCATTAAGGTTTTGCGGCGGATTCTACGACGGCGAAAAGGGCCTGCGTGCCCTCTTCACCGCGGCCGTCGGCGGCGGCGCGGTCAAAGAGGGATTTGACGAGCGCCAAGGCCGAAAGGCTGACGCCGGCGTCGCGGGCGGCGTCGAGGGCGAGGCGGAGGTCTTTCTGCTGGAGGCGGATCATAAAGCCGGGCGCGAAGTCCCCGGCCACCATGCGGGGGCCGAGATTGGTGAGTTGCCACGAGGCGGCCGCTCCACCGCCGACGGCGGCGATCGTGGTGTCGGGGGCGAGGCCGGCCGCCCGGGCGAACGTCAGGGCCTCACAGACGGCGAGGTTCGTGACGCTGACCAGGATCTGGTTCACGAGCTTCGTGAGTTGGCCGCTTCCGCTCTTGCCGCAGTGGGTAATCGTCTTCCCCATTGTCGCCAGGAGGGGCCTGACGCGTTCGAACGCCGCCTGATCGCCGCCAACCATAATCGAGAGGGTTCCGTTTCGAGCCCCCACATCGCCGCCGCTGACGGGCGCGTCGAGCAACGTCACGCCGCGCTCGCCCAGAGCGGCCGCCATTTCGATTGTCGCTGAGGGGGAGATGGTCGAATGGTCCACCACGATCATCCCGGGCCGCGCCGCTTCGATCACGCCGCGTTCGCCCAGGAGGACGACGCGGACATCGGGGGTGTCTGAGACGCAGACGAAGACGACATCGGCCGCCCGTGCGGCGTCGGCGGGGGTGTCGGCGAAGGCGGCGCCGCGGGAGACGAGAGGATCGGCCTTGGCGCGGGTGCGATTATGGACGGTCAACGTGTGGCCTGCCGCGAGCAGGTGGCCGGCCATCGGCAGGCCCATGATCCCCATTCCGATGAACGCGAGTTTCGCCATGGCTGGATTCTATCCGCCATACCGGTTGATCGCCCTCTTCCGATCACGGGTTCACTTCCCCCGCGGCCGACCAGTTTCCGGCGAGCATCCAGCGGCGGCGGCGGTGGGGATGAGAGTCGAGTTGCAGGTGTTCGACGCGGCGCGGGCGGAGGATCAGGACCTCAAAGCAGGCGGGCGGCGGAGTCGAGGCTTCGACGGCTTTAGGGAATGTTTCGGGCGGGTCGAGCCGCTTGGCGCCGGGGCTGGGCCACAGGAACAGAGCGCGGCTGGCGTCGCTCAGGGATTTCCACATTTCGATTCGTTGAGGCTCGCTCGGGGACGCCCCCCAGATCTTGATCGACCCGCCGACCCTGAACTGCTCGCGACGGGTCGGCAGCCAGAAGCAGGCCTCGGCCTGGGGGGAAAGTCGAAGTTGCTCGTTCTTTTCGCTCCGGGCGTCGCTGACCATCCAGAGGGAACCATCGGCGTTGAGCTTGCGGCAGACGACCGAGCGGGCGCGGGGGTTGCCGCTTTTGTCCACGGTTGCCAGGGTGCAGATGTGAGGAGCGCCACCGTATTCCCCGGCAAGCGCCGCCGTCAGCTCCTCGACCCATCCGTTCATAAGGTATCCTCTTTCTTGGGCGAGCATTATGCGCAGGTCGCCGGAGAAAGCGAAATGGTCATCACCCGCGCCCAACGGGGGGCGCTGCCGTCCGACGCCGACGGGGAGATCCGCGGGTCTCGACGTAAACGTCGATCGCCGCGTAGAGAACCTTCGATCAAGTGGCATCGAACGAGCCGCGCCCGTCAGAGAGCGGGCAGTCGTCGTACTCGGCGACTGAGCTGTTGGATGGGCGGTTGACGCCCGCCTGCGGCGGGCCCCGCTTCCTGTTCTACGCAAGTCAAGCCACAGTTTTGCGAGGATGCCGACCCTGACACGTTCCGCTACTCAATAGACAACCGTGTCGGTCGCGTTCTCGGCGAAGTTCTTCGCCGACGCGGCCGCGTCGTCTCGCCCCCGGATCACCTGTCCCATCTCGCTCGCCACGCCCAGCGGTGAGCCCGTGCCCGACCGTCCCGGGTAGCTCCGACCTGTTGCCTGGGACGTACCGCGGTCGCCCGCGGCCGTCGAATCGGCTTCATTGGAGATTGTGCCGGGCGGTCGAGCCTAAGGCCCCTTAGGACTGACGGCGGCGCTCCGTTGCCGGGCGCGATGGAAGCTCATCGAAGGTGGCCTGCGGGCTCAACTCGATCGACCTGACGAACGGTTCTTCACCTCCTTACGCCTCGCCGGCCCTTACGCCTCACCGGCCCTTACGCCTCACCGGCGGCGATGGCCCCGTCGACGCTGCAACGCCCCATCCACAGGGAGGAGGGGGAAAGGAGAAGGTTGGGGTGGGCGTGGGAGGGGAAGGAAGAACCTGTTGGGGCCTGACCTGGTGCTTCCTTCCCCTCCCACACTCCTCCCGCCGCGGCGCAGCCGCGACCCTCTCACTCAACTCGTTCGCCCGTCCACGCTCGCACCCTTACCCACACTCGCAACATCACCCACGCCCGCCATCGTTGACAACCCCGGGAACAGCCTCCCGGCGTCGAACGCCTCCCCCTTGCCCCCCACGTGGTACAACGCCTTGGCCAGCTTCCGCATCACCCCCGCCAACGCACGCATCCCCGAACCGTCCCGCGCCTTCTTACGCTCGTACCACGGACGCACCCGCGGGTCGTTCACCCAACGCATCGCCGCGAAGTAAAGCCACCTTCGGCTCATCGCCTTGCCCCGCTTGCTCAACTTCACCCTCCCCTGGAACACCCCGCTCGACCGTTCCGCCAGGTTCAGCCCCAACGCCTTCACGAACGCGTTCGCGCACCGGTACGAGCCCGGGTCCCCATTACACGCCCACAACACGCACGCCGTCGGCAAACCCACCACCGCCGACATCGCACGCACCGGCCCCTGCCCCCGCCCCAGCTCCGCCAGCCGCCGCCTCGCCACCCCCGACTCCCGCCGCGCCTCCATCGCCTGCAACGCCAGCTCCTTCATCCGCCTCGCCTCCCACGCCGTCGCCCTCACCCCCACACTCGACGCCGCCGACGCAACCACCTCCGCCGCCTTCTCCGCCGTCAGCCTCCCCCGCGACATCCGCCTCACCTGCTCCGCTCCATCGGCCGCTCCCGCCAGCCCCGCCGCGCCCCCGTACCGCGACACCACCCGCAGCAGCGTCCCCCCGCTCACCTTCAGCAGCCGCGTCGCCTCCGGCCAGTGCCGCGCCAGCTTCCCCTCCAGTCGACCGCAACAGGCCTGCGACAGCCGCCGCCGCTCGTCCAGCCGCTCCACCCAGTACCTCAACTCCTGCTCCGCCTCCGGCAACGCCGCGTACGGCCACGGCTGACACTTGCCCAGGTGGCACAACTCCGCCACCACCGCCGCGTCCTTCCCGTCGTGCTGGCTCGGCACCCCGTCGAACACCTCCGCGTAATCGTGCGCCACTTGGGGCTCACCCGCCACGCCCCCACCCCCGCATCCCCCAACGCCTGCCGCAACGCGTCCCCATACGTCCCCGACGGCTCCAGCCCCACTCCCGACAACCCTCCCCCCGTCGCACCCAATGCCTCCCCCAACTGCGCCGCCAACGTCGCGAACAGCCTCACCTGCCCCGGGTTCTTCACCCGCCACGGCCGCTCGAACCGCCCGTCGGACCACCTCAACGACACCAGGCACTCAAACTTGCCCACGTCGCAACCCAACCATGCCCACGCCCCTTGCCTCCCGGCCACCAGCCGGGTCACGTCCACTTGGTTGACGCCGCACGCCGAATACGCTTTGCTCTTGCTCACGAGGATGACCTCCAACACGCGGTCCCAGAGCGGCCACCGGCCGCCCAAAACCGCTTCATTGAGGCATCCTCGCTTCACTTTCTATAGCCGACTGACGGGCGCGGCTCGTTCCGAGCTATCGCGGCTCGTTCCGAGCTGGCGCGGCTCGTTCCGAGCTGGCGCGGCTCGTAGTGTGACTTAGGGAGCTTGCGATGTGGGCGCGGCATCGATCGCCGCCCGGAGGGCGGCTTCGAGCTTCGGCTCCATGAGGGCGACGCCTTGGTCATTGAGGTGATAATCGGTGTCGAAGCCGTACATGGGGCCAAGGACGGTATCGCCGGGGGCCATCAGCAGCTTGGCGCCGCGGTGGGTCATCATGCCGATTGCGAGCCGCTCCATCTCCTCGATCGCGGGGAGGATCGGCTTGAACCGTTCAACGGCCAGCCGCATCGGGGGCATCACCCAGAGGCTGGCGCGGCGCTTACGGCAGGTCGCCTCGAGTAGAACGAAAGCCTGCGTGCCGCGGCCGTTTTCCAGGTCCAGCTGGTCGGCTCGGGTCGGAGGGTCGCTGATCATCCAGCGCGATGGCGGGTTGGGCGCGGGGCGTGGCGCGGTGATCTCACCATCAGGGCCAATGGCGGCCGGGTCGTAGGGGTTTAGCTTCGGGTCGTCACTCGCCTGGGTATAGGTGCCGGCGGTGGCCGCGGCGGGAGCGAGGTGATCCTCGACGAAGCGGGCGATGAGCGATCCGGCGCTGCGCTCGGCCTTGCTTTTGATCCGATTGCAGCGGCTGCGGGCGCGATACCATTCGCGGATGGGCGTCGTCTGCAACGCCGGGTCGATCGGGCTGGGATGGGCCGCGAGGAAATCGATCCGAAGGTCGTCGCTGTAATCGTCCCCTTCCCCCTTTCGGAAGTGAGAGAGCTCCGGAGCGAAGACGACGATGTCGCCCGGCTTGATCACCTGGGCCGCCCGCTCGGCGATTACATCGATCCCGAGGCCGGCGTGCAGGCCGTAGTTGATCACCGGCGTGCCGAGCTTGCGCGAAAGGGAAGGGGCCGACATGCCGAAGCGCAGGTTGCTGCCGCCGATGAAGATGATCTTGCGGCCCTGCGTCGCATCGGCCTGGGCGCGGATGCGCTGGTCGATCAGGAGCGTCCAGCCGAGCGTCGGAAGCTGGGCGCGAACTTCCCCACGTTGAAGCCCAGGCCGATGGGCGCGAGCGTTGCCAGGATGACCAGCAGGGCGAACACCTTTGCGTTGCCCGAGCGGGTGCGCGGGCCGTGGGGGGCGAGGTCCCCGTCTTTCGGCGGCTTGGCGGCAGGAGCGGAGCGCGCGGCGTGAATGGGCTCCGCGGCGGTCATCGCGCCCGCCGGGCCGTCGGAGAGGGTGTCAGTTTCTGCAATCCGCATACGAACAGGCCTTGAGGCGCCTCGCTCGACGATGGAAGTCGGTCAACCTTAAAAGTCGTAATACAGGAACTCCGGCGGCTTCACCCGGCCCAGGATGTAGAACATGCACAGCGCCATCAGCGCGCCCGTGCCGATCGCCCACGGAAGGGTGGGGCGGAATCGGTCGCAGAGCTGCCGGGTGTTGGGGAAGATCAGCGCGACACACACGGCAATCAGCAGATACGGGGCGGCCGTGAACAGCTTGGTATCCGCGTGGAGCCACTCGGGGCCGCGGCCGAGCATGCTCGCGTAGACGGCGCCGGCGTCGGAGAGCGTGTGGGATCGGAAAAGAACCCAACCTCCGACGACGATCACCATCGTCGCCGCCCACGAGGCAATGCGGGAGGTCGATCTTCAGCCCCTGCCACCGGTGGTTGACGACCAGCGCGACGCCGTGGAGGGCGCCCCAGAGAATGAACGTCCACCCCGCGCCGTGCCAGATGCCGCCGATGAGCATGGTCAGCAAAAGGTTCGACGCCAGCCTAGCCGCGCTCACGCGCGAGCCGCCGAGGGGGATGTAGATGTAGTCCCGAAGGAAGTTCGACAGGGTAATGTGCCAGTTACGCCAAAACTGCGAGACGCTCGTGGTCTTGTAAGGCGAGAGAAAGTTCCAGGGGAACTGCACGCCGAAGATCAGCGCCAGGCCGATCGCCATGTCGGAATAGCCGGAGAAGTCGAAGTAGAGCTGGAAGGTATACGCGATGACCACGCCCCAGGCGTTGACGACCGCCAGGTTGTGGGCGGCCGCCGGTTCGAAGCCGGCGTCGGCCAGGTATCCCAGGGGGTCGGCCAGCAGCGTCTTCTTGGCGAAGCCAATGGCGAAAATAAAGATCGCCATCGAGAACGATTCCCACGTCGGCTTCGGATGCTCGAGCTGCGGCATCATTGAGGCATGATGGACGATCGGGCCGGCAATCAGATGCGGGAAGAAGCTTACGAACAGCAGGTAGCGCCAGAAGGAGGCGACGGGGGCCTTCCCCTTGTAGCGATCGACCAGATAGGCGATCTGCACGAAGGTGAAGAAGGAGATCCCCAGCGGCAACAACTGGTGATCGAGCGGATGGCGAATCAAGCCGGCGCTGACGGCGACGGTGGATGCGAAGAACGAGTATTTGAACCAGAAGAGGAGCCCGACATTCCCCAGGAGACCGATGCAGAGAGCGAGCTTCGCCACCGCGCGGCCCTTGGCGCCGGCCGCGTCATGCAGGCCCGAGCCATTGCGACCCGAGCCACTACTCTCCGGGCAATCCGCCGCCGGTTGGCCCTCCCGGGGAACGATAAGGAATGCCAGCAGGTAGTTTACCAGGACCGACGCGAGCAGCAGGAACAGGTGGGATTTGAAGACCGCCAGAGCGAGGACGCCGATCTCCGTCAGTAGCGGAGAGGGTGAGCCTTTCGCCGCTTCGGAGGCTTTGCCGATGACGTCGGGCGTCTGGAGGGCGATCGACGAAATTGCATAGAAAGTCAGCGAGGCGCAAGTCAGGACGCCCAGGGCGGCCGCCACTCCGGCGAATCGACGGAACGCCCAGAAAAGCAGACCGGTGATCGGCAGAAAGATCAGGACAAACTCGACCGACGAAAAGAGCATTATTTCGCATCCGTACACCACCTCCCGCCGCCGCGCGACGCGGCGAGAAGGTGAGCCGGCTCCCGGTTTCGAAAACTTGCGAAGAAGCTGACGGCCCGTCCCGAACGGGCACCCACGGAGGAATCAGCGGTGGCCCGGACTCCCTTTACTTCGGGCATTCGAGGGTGCGATTGTACCGAATTGTGCGATCGCTGAAGAGAGGCGAGCCCCCAACGTGAGGCAAAAGACAGGTTGACGGAGCCATTCAGGTTATGGGGCGATGAGTGTTCAACCCGCGAGCGACACTCGAGAATTATTCGTCGTTCACAAGGCCAGGACCGCTTCGGCCAGAATGGGCCGATCGGTCGCCGGGTCGCGGCGGACCTCCCGATAGAGCGTATCCCGCTCCACCGGGGTGCGGCCGGCTTCGCGAATCAGGCGGCGGATGTCGTTGACGTGGAATTCCTGGTGTGTCGGCGCCACACGATCCCCCTCTCGCTTGGTGATGTCGTACCAGACGACCGTGCCATCGAGGTCGTCGCAACCCCAGTCGAGCGCCACCTGCGACAGCCCGATCCCCTGCATGATCCAGAACGCCTTGATATGGGCGATGTTGTGCAGCATCAGCCGGGCAATCGCCAGGGTCTTTAGATCGGTAAGCCCTGTCGGCCCCTCGAGGTGGCCCAGTTCGCTTTGCTCGGGGATGAAGGAGAGCGGGATCATACAGTTGAAGCAGGCGCGCCCGCGGGCTCGGCCGCGCCGCCGCGGGCGGCCTGGCTCGCTTCGGCCTCCATCGCGTCCAGCGATTCGGCCTGCAGCTCGCGGAGCTTGATGAAGTGGCTCACCCGCTCTTCCGGCCGCTCGACATGGCCGTAGAGCATCGTCGCGTTGGTATAGATGCCCAGGCTGTGGGCGGTTCGATGAACGTCGAACCACTTGTCGGCGCGAACTTTTCCCTTAAAGACCTCGTCGTGAACGCGATCGTCGAAGATCTCGGCCCCGCCGCCGGGCATGCTCCCCAGGCCCGCCTCGCGGAGTGCGGACAGCACCTCGGCGACGCTCATTCGCGCGATGCGGGAAAAATGGATAATCTCGATCGCCGTGAACGCCTTGATGTGCAGCGTCGGGCAAGACGCTCGGATCCCGCGAAGCATGTCGGTGTAGTAGTCGAACTTGAGCCACGGGTGCAGGCCGCCGACGATGTGGACTTCGGTCGCGCCCCCTGATCGGCCTTGCGAGCCGTTTCGACCACCTGCTCGACCGGCATCTCATAGGCCCCTTCCTCGCCGCGTTTACGGTAGAAGGAGCAGAACTTGCACGACAAGGCGCAGACGTTCGTGTAATTGATGTGGCGGTTGCGATTGTAGAAGGCGCGGCCCCCGTGCAACCGCTCGCGAACGAGGTTGGCAAGGCGGCCGATGCCGTGCAGATCGCGGCTCGCGTAGAGCGTAACCCCGTCGTCATAGGTCAGGGGCTCGCCGGAAATCACCTTGTCAGCGAGCGGCCGCAGCGCCGGATCGGCCAGCGAGCGGATAAGGGAGTCGCGGAAAATCTCGGTTGGGGTCGCGGTAGCCATGTTCGCCGGAAGTATACGGGCGTCGGGTGACTTGGCTATTGGCTTCAACACTTTCAAAATCAGGCAAACGGGCCGAAACGAGCACGGGCGGTCGGGGCGAAGTGATGGATAGAGACGGCGTGTCACCGATTCCGGTTGATCAGATCCTGGCGATCGCCCGTCAACATTGGCAGGCGGGGCGCCTGGACTTAGCGATCGAACTGTGTCGCCAGGTCCTCCGCGCCGCGCCGGAGCAGCCTGACGCCCTCTACTTGATGGGTGTCGCCACGGCGCAGGGGGGCAAGTCGGAACAGGCGGCCGCTTTGTTCAGTCGGCTCGGGGACGCGTTACGCGCCGTCGGCCGGGCCGAAGAAGCCGTTGCCGCCTACGACGACGCGATCCGGTTTGATGCGTCGCTCGCCGCGCCGCGCTGGGGACGCGGCCTCGCCCTGGCGCCACGGTTCCCCGCGGCTCGTCAAGCGGCGTTCGAAGACTTCAGCGGCCGCTACGAAGGCCGCGCGTGTTACGTGATCGGCCGGGGATCGACCCGGTACGATTACGAGCGGCTTCGATCGGTCGAAGGACCGATCTTCTTCATCAACGACGCCGTCTGTCTGGAGAAGCACGCGCGGGGCGAAACATTCTTTTTCGCCCACGACCCTCAATTGCTCCCCTGGCTCGACGGCTCGCTCCGCTCGACAGCGGTGCTCCCGGTGGACGGTGAACTGTTCAGGGGCGCCCCGGCGACGCTCGCCCATTCCGGCGGCCTCGTTCTTTATCGCTGGAGCGCGCCACACAGCGAGCATTTGTTGTCGCTCGGCCGCCGTAACATCGCCGCCACGAAGGAGCTGTTTCGCCACAGCGGGACGATCCACTCCCTTCTCCACTTCGTCTGGTTCTGCGGCTTCAGGCGCGTCATCCTGATCGGCTGCGACGGGCTGCCTCCGGCGGCCGCCGGGTACGACCCGCGGCTGGGGAACCGGTCATCGTCCAGCCCGGGACTGCAATACCCCACTATTCGAAGCGTACAGGATCAGCTCATGGAGACCCTCGGCCTACAGGCCGAGTATTGGGGAACGCCCGATCTCGCCGACGAACCGGCTTAGAATGTCCCCTGTCGCGACGGCCGCGAACCGGTTGCCGCGGCTTATGGCTTGACCGGGTGGGTGGTCGCGCCCTTTCCGGCCTCTTCATGAACGAGCTTGCCCCACAGCGTGCCCCCATGCCCATGCCCGGCCCAGGTGCCGATGTACTGGTCGCCATAGAAGAGGACGCGAGCGGTAAACGTGCCGATGCCGGGGACTTTCATGTCGGTCACTTGCATGACGGGCGTATCGCCGGCCCAGCGAATCGGAATCTTCAGCTCTACCGGAATGCCAAACCCCTTGTATTCGACGCTGCTGGCGATGAGCCATTCGTCGCCGCTGGACTTGACGGCGCGGGTGATCCGGTAGCGGTCCGCTTTCGGCGGGGCGTCGCTCCCTTCAACCGTGTACTTGCCAATCATCGTGGCGCCCGTGAGGCGTTCAGCGAACGATTTCTCCAAGGCGGCCTGATCCGGTGCCGCCGTATCCGCGGCCGCCTGGGCGGCCGGCGCGTCCTGCTTCGTCGGTTCGGCGGCCGATACCGAGCCCACCCCAGCCAGGAGGGCTGCGCTGGACAGAACCGTCAGGGTCAGAATGGTTGCTCGCATTGTTGGTCTCCTTCTTCGCCAAGGGCCCTCGGCGGCGGCATTATAGACGGCCGCCCCAGAACGGCCATGGATTAAGGAACGCGACTCGAGCGGCGTGGCGCGCCGCGTTCTACGTGGAAGTGATCGGGCTTGCGTCACCCATGGTTAAATTGACATCGTACGTGTAAAATCGAACGCCGGTTGCCGGCTGCGGCCCCTTGGCGGAATTGGCAGACGCGATGGATTCAAAATCCCTTTCCCTTACGGGAGTATCGGTTCGACTCCGATAGGGGCCACTCGCCCCCGCTCACGCGGGGGCTTTTTCTTGCGCTGCATCGTCGGCCCCCACATCCGATCTCGCGCGGGCTTCCTGGCCGGATGACGTTCACGAATCCCCGTCATGACCGTCCGGGCGAAGCTTGCCAGAATCCTGGGCTCGCGGAGCGCGTCGCCCCCATCTGTAAGAAAAAGCCGCCGTCCTTCGACTACCCCTCTGCCGGCCATCAAGGCCGGCGGGAGTTCGAGCCAATGAATGATTGGGAATGCATCCTCAGCCGCGATGGGCCGGCCGTCTGGCGGACGGCCTGGCGTGTGCTGGGGAATCGGGCGGACGCCGACGAAGTGTTCCAGGAAACCTTCGTCGCGGCCCTCGAGTACTCCCGAAAACAGGAAGTGTCCAACTGGCGAGCTTTGCTTCAACGACTGGCGACCGCCCGGGCGATCGATCGGTTGCGGCAGCGGGTTCGGCGGCGCGGACGGGAAGAGCCTCTGCCAGACGAGGCTCTGACCTCCAGGGACATCGGCCCCCTGCCGGCGGCGGAAGAGGCCGAGCTTTCCGCCCGGTTGCGGACGGCCCTGGCCGAAATCCATCCAAGGCAGGCCGAGGTGTTCTGCCTGTTTCACCTGGACGGCTGGACCTACCCCCAGATCGCCGAACACCTGGCGATCTCCACTGATGTCGTCGGCGTCTGGTTGCACCGGGCCGGGGACGGCTTCGCGAACGGCTTGCCGAGATGAACGAGGTGTCGTCATGAAACCTACCGACGTGAACCCCGTGGGTATCCAGCCGATGGGCCCGAACGATCTGCTCGAACGGTCCATCGCGGCAATGCAAAACGCGCCTGCTGTCCCGGGGCCGATGCCCGGACGATGGCCGCCACGCTGGAGGCCCTGCGTAGGGCCGCCAGCGGGGAAGAGCGACCGCGGCTCTCCCCCAACCCCTATCACATTTTCAACAAGGTCTTAGCTATGACATTCGCACACAAGAAAATCGCCGCATCCGTGCTTCTTGCCGTCGGCGCTCTGGCGGCATGGACGACGCTCGGCCTGTTCGGATCGGTCACCTATGCCGACGTGGCCGACAAGATCCGGCAGATGCACTCGATGACCTGCACCTCCACGACAACCCTGCCCGACCTCAAGGATCCGGTCGTCGCGAAGATATTCTATCGCGATCAGGGACAGACACGGGCTGAAGGCCCACTCAACCTGGTCATGATCTCTGACGTGGGCACCGGACAGTTTCTCACGCTCGATACGGCCTCCCGGAAGGCCACTCTCGTCAAGATCGACATGGCGGCAGCGCCCCCCTCGCGGCGATGAACCTCGCGAGCTCCTTTAAGGATTTCGTGAGCCTGAAGGGGGAACCGATCGGCGCGCTCGACATCGGCGGCGTGACGGCCAAAGGGTTCAAGACCGTCAAGAACGGGAACTCGATCTCGGTCTGGGCGGACCCCAAGTCCAGCAATCCGCTGCGGATCGAAATGACCAGCCCGATCGCCGGCGGCGAGGTCCGCACCGTGATGACGGATATCGTCTTTGACGCAACGCTCGCCCCCGACCTGTTCAGCCTGACGCCGCCGGCCGGGTATCAGCTCACGACGCATCAACTTCCACCGATCCCAAAGCCACCGGTGATGAACCTGGACGAGAGCGTGGTGAACGTCCTGAAGGCCTATGCGGCCGCGTGCGACGGAGACTTCCCCGCGTTCATCGACGACGCCGGGATCATCGCAAAGATCACTAAGGTGGACGCCGCCGGCGCGCCTGACGCAACATTCATGAAGGCCTCGGTAAGCCTCGGGTTCATCACCGGGACGCTCTACAACTACGAAAAGGGGAAAACATACGACTATCGTCCCGGCGTGAAGCTGGGGGAGGGCGACAAGGTCGTCTTCTGGCGGAAGGACCCCACTACCAAGAAATACTCCGCGGTCTTCGGCGATCTGAAGATCAAAGAAGTGCGCGAGGATGAGCTTTCAGCGAAGAAGTGAGCATGGTCGAGGGGCGAACCCAGGCGGGGACCGGAGCTTCCGGTCCCCGCCTCCTTGTGCAAAAAGGTGAACCATGAAGGTAAACGTTCCACACATGATTGACGGCCGCAACCAGCGCATCGACCGGTCTGTGACGGTAAGCGGTGTGATCGTCTGGCTGATCGCGATCGGACTTCTATACTCCCGCTTATGGGCGCCGCACCTGCCGGCATGGGGGAACGGGGACTGGCAACGGGACAACTCAAAGTTTCATGCCGCCCTGGCGTGGGTCGCGATCGCAATGATGGGCGGCAGCGCTTTGTTCTTCCTGACCGGAGCCTATTTTGGGAACGAACACCGTCGGCGGGTCGCCCGCGAGAAACTCGGCCAATGCTCTCACTGCGGCTACGACGTGCGGGCCAGCGGTGAGAGATGCCCCGAGTGCGGGCGTGCAAAAACGTCCCCGCACGTTCCCTGATACGTCGGGGCGGGCTATTCCCCGAACCGTCAGTGCGGGCACGGGCTTGCGACATCAGGCGGTGTCTTGCGACACGGTTCGGCTCCGACTCACCCTCGGATCGGCTCGCTTCCTTTCCGACAAGGCCAGGTTAGGTCGTTGTGCCTCGCGAGGTCTCCCTGGACGATCCCGGCTTTGTCTTCGGCGCCGTGCTTGCCACGACGCGAAACTGATATCCGAGCCTGCGGGGCGAAAAAGATCAATCCCACGACGATGACGCCACCCGCGAGCACGTCAACCAGCCATGACCAGCGCGGCCGGAAACCATAGTGCCCGTGCGGACGCGGCTTGCTCGTCCAGGAAAGGCCCTCGCGAATGGGTGCCCCGAAGACGTTTTGAGCGTCGAACACGCAACGCGGCCGCGTCAACTCTTCATTGAGTTCGAGACGCCCCTCTTTCGACGAGAGCGACGTGCGAGTAACGATGAGGCGGACGTAGCGTTCCTCCGACTCCTCCTGGAGCCCGAGGCGGGTGTATTCGAACCGATCCGATATGATTTGGCTGCGGGCCCAGAATCTCACCACCGGCAGCCATGCAATCGCGGAGATGAGCGCAACGATCACGAGCGGGTTGCGATGCGATCCCTTTGCAAGGCCCGATGGTGGTGTGTCGGCTTCGGCGGCCAATGTTACTCCTCCGTTTCACGATCAATGACCGCGTGCGGCGATTAAGCCGCAACCGCACTCGGCCCGCTGACGGCCGCACCGCATTCGGGGCACCTCTCGGGGCTGGCCCGAAGGTCATAGCCGCAGTGGCGGCAGTGACCGACTTTCGCCAGCCGCTTGCGATCGCGATTGAGCCGGTTGATCTGGATCGTCGGGAGGATTGAACCGACGATCGCGACAAACCACAGCGGAACAGTGGCGCGGACGGCATAACGGCCATTGCTAGTGGATTCGATCCACCAAAAACCTCCGGCCGGAGCCGCTTTGTTTGCTAACGTCTGCGCGAGTGTGTCGATGGGCGGAGAAAGCCCGTGCAGCGTGTAGACATCGGAAGGCGCGAAGGCCGCAGGCGTCACAGTCACATTGGGCGTCCGAGCCCATACCCATTGCGACTCAATCGCTTTATCCGGCGTGCAGTCAGAAAGCCGAGAGAAGTTGAACGTCATCAACCCTTCGTGGGCTGACACGCCGTAGCGCGGCGTCAGGCATGTCCCTTGACGCTCCCCGAAAACGTCTCCTATCGAGACGCGAGCCAGCTGGACTTCATCCAAGCCGCTTTGGCTTCGAACCAAGATGATGATGGAACCAGCAACAAGGAACGCGGACAGAAGGGCCATCGCAAAAAAGATGAGCCGTCGAATGACCGACAATGGGCCGTACGACGGCTTGAGGGCGAGCTTTGCTCCTAACCTCAACGCAGCCGCCCATGAGCGCAATGCGCCGGTCGCCGCAAGAAGGCGCGGGTCCGGCGGCGAACGCGAGATTTTCGAGCCGAGGTTGCTTCTGCGAGAACGTTTCCGTGGAATCACACGCCGCGCGGTCAGTACGCATGCCAGGCACGCAATCGGCCAGAGTGGCGCACATCCGATCCGCGTCTCGGCGAGATCGTCGTAAAGCCGCTTCCCAAGATAGAAGTCAGCGACGTCGAAGGTGGTCGTCCAATCGGACCGGACCGATCCCAGCCCGCGCAAAGCGGAGAAAGTCCCGATCGGCTGAACCGGCCTCCGACTCCATTCCCAGCGAGCGGGGGCCGGCGGCCGGAAGTGGAAATTCTCGTACGCGGTCCCGCTGACAAAATCTGGCGTCACAATCGGCGAAACGCAACGGTTTACGCAGACGTTGCCGCGTTCGAAGTGAACGCGCCAGCGCACCTCCAGCAGCGCCCACCGCCCCCCGTCGGGTGAGGGCTCGAGCGTCCAACCGGCCCGTTCGAACGCATCGGCGACGAAGTAACTCCTAGTCAACAGCCAGACAAGGCCGATGAGCAGGGACGAAAGGCATATCGTCGCAGCGGACGCCGGGTGCAGTCGTCTGAATGGCACCAGCTCACCCCCGATCCGGGACGTCTAAGCCTCCGCCAGGGTCGTCACGTGACCGGGGGACGACCCTTCCGATCACGCTATTTCGCCGGCTCCCACACCGCGACCTTATCCGCCCCGGGGAACTCTTTCGGTACGGCCTGGGTCACCTTGCCCGTGGCGGCCCATTCGGTCCCGCGATCGAGCGTGACGACGAAGCCAAGGTCTTTCATCGACACCTCGTCATGGCCGAGCGTCGTGTGGAAGACGCGGCCCTTCCCGTAGTTGATGACCATCAGCATCGGTTCGTTCTGATGCGTCACGTCGGAGGTGGCCGTCGCCAGGACCGTCACGTTCTCGGCGGGGCCGCCGAGGGTCGCGTAGAGCTCGTCGGCGGCGTGGAGCCACTTTTCGGGAAGGCCGGCCATGATCGGGTGGGTCGGTTCGCGCGTTTCGACAAGGAACTCGAAACGCTTGCCGTGCGTGCCGCGGCCGCCAGCGGTGTCATCGCGAACGATCTTGCCGTCGCGATAGCGAAGCATCGGGCCGGACGCCTGATTGCGGCCGCCCCACCCGCCGACAGCGATCATTTCGTTGTATTCCTTCCACTTCGGGAAAGAATTGTCGGCCGCGTGAACGCAGACAAAGCCGCCGCCGTTCTTCACGTACTGATCGAACGCCTTTCGCGTTTCTTCGGGCCATTCGTCGCCGTTGTAATTGGAGACAACCACGTCGTACTTGGCGAAGTCGGGCTTGAAGTCGTCCATCTTCTGCTTCTTGGCGGGGCTGGTGGCGACATCGACCGTGAACCGCCCGGAGCTTTCCAACGCCGCTTTGATCAATGGCGTCGTTTTCGCCCAGTTGTGGTTGTTCTGGCCATCGACGATCAAGGTCTTGATCTTCGGGGCCGCGTCATCGGCGCGAGCGCCCGACGTCAGGGACAAGACCGCGCACAGGGACAGCGCAACCGATCGAACGAGCGAGAACGAAAGACGCATAAAACCCTCCGGTAATGGTTGAGGTGGCGAGTCAGCGGACTGGGACCATGTTAACCGCAATCGATCGGGAACGCCCAATCGGCATCGCCAGTCTCCGTCACGACGCTCCGTCGGCGGCCGCCCTCGCAGGGGAAGAGACCAACTCCTATACTTCAGGCCCCCATGGCAAAGAAAACACAGAGCCCGCCGAAAACTTTCGAAGAGGCCCTTCGTGAGCTGGAAACGATCCTCGCCGAGATCGAAGGGGGGACGCTGGGGCTCGAAGAGAGCCTGGTGAAATATGAGCGGGGGAACTTTCTCATTCAGCACTGCCGCGGCGTTCTGAACGGGGCGGAGCGGCAGATCGAGCTGCTCGGCAAGGCCCCGGACGGGGGCATTACCGTGACCCCCATGACATCGCCGCCAGCGAAACCCGAGGCGCCGGCGGAGGATGAGAAGAACGAGCCCGCGGTGGACGACGAGGGCTGACCATTCCCTCGCGGTCGCGGCTCGCAGGGCCATGCGTTGGGCACTCGCGTCAGGAAGCGGCCGCCCCGATTCCCGACTTCGTCTTGTCGATGTTCGTTTGCGAGTGCGCGCTGTGAATTGGGCGAGCCCGAAGGTCTCGCAGCGGGATCTGCGATGTTGCGTGAGCCGCCTCGCTTGAACCCCTGTACCCGTTCGGGAATAATCCGGCGCTCTGTCAATTTTGAATCGATTTTGAACATTTCAGCCGGAAGTTCCGCGCATGACATCCGCCCAGATCCGTCAGCAGTTCATCGACTTTTTCGTGCGGAAGCACGGGCACACCTTTGTCCCCAGCTCGCCGGTCGTTCCTCTGGACGACCCGACGCTGCTTTTTACCAACGCCGGGATGAACCAGTTCAAGCCCATCTTCCTGGGCGCCCAGCGTCGGAGTTGCACCCGGGCGGCCAATACGCAGAAGTGCATCCGCGCCGGTGGCAAGCACAATGACCTGGACGATGTCGGCCGCTCGCGGCGGCATCACACGTTCTTCGAGATGCTGGGGAACTGGTCGTTTGGCGACTACTTCAAGCAGGGCGCGATTGAGATGTCCTGGGAACTGCTTACCCAGGTCTGGAAGCTCGACCCGACGCGCCTGCATGTCTCCTGCTTTGAAGGGGACGCGGCGAACGGCGTCCCGCGCGACACCGAGGCGGCCGACATCTGGCGCAACGTGGCCAACTGGGAGCGGTTCGGCCGCCGCTCCGACGATCACATCCACTACTTCGGCAAGGACAACTTCTGGGAGATGGGCGAGACCGGCCCCTGCGGGCCCTGCACCGAGATCTATTACGACCGTACGCCCGACAAGACCGGCGGCCAGAGCGTCAACGGCGAAGACCCGCGGGTCATGGAGATCTGGAACAACGTCTTCATCCAGTACAACCGCAACCCGGACCGATCGCTCACCGTCCTTCCGTCGCAGCATGTAGACACCGGCATGGGCTTCGAGCGCATCACGCAGGTGCTGCAGAACGTTGACAGCAACTACAGCATCGACCTCTGGCAGCCGTTCTGGGAGAAGCTGAAGGAACTCAGCGGGCACACCTACACCGGCAAGTTCCCGCCGACCAACTCGGTTGACCCCGTCGCCGAGGCGGCCGACGAAGGGCTTCGCAAGGACATCGCCTTCCGCGTCATCGCCGACCATGTCCGCTGCCTGACGTTCGCGCTCACGGATGGCGCCGTCCCCGGCAACGAGGGCCGCGACTACGTGCTCCGCCGGATCCTGCGGCGGGCGGTCTTCTTTGGGCAGCAGCGCCTGGGCCTGCGGGATTCGTTCCTGCATCGGCTGGTCCCGGTCGTCGTTGACGCGATGGGCGACGCGTTCAAGGAGCTTCGATCAAACCCCGGCCGCGTTGCGGAGTTGATCCGCGAAGAAGAGGCGTCGTTCGGCCGGACACTCGACCGCGGGCTGCAACTGTTCGAAGAGGCGGCCGGCCGCGCTTCGGCGAAATCGATCGAAGCCGTTGACGCGTTCAAGCTGCACGACACCTACGGCTTCCCGATCGACCTCACCCGCATCATCGCCGAACAGCGCGGGATGAGCGTTGATATCTCGGGTTACGAGGCGTTGATGGAGGAGGCACGCAAGATCGCGAAGGCCGGCGGGAAGAAGGGGGACTCGCGGCTGTTCGAGCTTCCGCCGGATGTCCTGGCCCGGCTCCCCGCGCTCGGCGTGAAGCCGACTGATGATTCCGCCAAGTACAGCGCCACCCCGACCGACGCCACGGTCCGCGCCATCTGGGACGGCGCGAAGCTCATCGACACCACGCACGGCGCCGAGGCGGCCGGTCAGGGCGTTGCCATCCTCCTCGACCGGACCTGCTTCTACGCTGAAATGGGCGGCCAGGTCGGCGATTCGGGCGAGCTGCGCTCGCGCGGCGCCGTCTTCGCCGTCGAGACGACCCGCGCCGCGGGCGGTTATGTGCTCCACGTTGGGAATCTGGAGGCCGGGCACCTCGCGATCGGCGACCATGTCACCGCGACGCTCACCGGCGCCCGCCCGCGCACCGAGAAGAACCACAGCACCACCCATCTGGCCAACTGGGCGCTCCGGGAAACGCTGGGCGACGACGTGCAGCAGAAGGGGTCTCTGGTTGACGCGGAGAAGCTCCGGTTCGACTTCTCCCACGGAAAGGCGCTGGCGGACGAGGAACTCGCGGAAGTCGAGACGCTCGTCAACGAGGGGATCGCCCAACAACTGCCGGTCTACGCGGCCGAGGCGCCCCAGGAACAGGCGCTGAAGATCCACGGCCTGCGCGCCGTCTTCGGTGAAAAGTACCCGCCGATGGTGCGCGTCGTCTCGATCGGCGTTCCCGTGGCCGACCTGCTCGCCGACCCGGACAACCCCCAATGGCGGCAGTTCTCCATCGAGTTTTGCGGCGGCACGCATCTGCCGAACGTCGGCGAAGCGGCCGCGTTCGTGGTGATCGCCGAGGAGTCGGTCAGCAAGGGGATCCGGCGGATTGTCGCGCTCACCGCCGACAGCGCCCAACAGGCGATCGATCGGGGCCGCCAGATCGACGCGCAGATCGACGCCGCGCGTAAGATCTCCGAGGCCGAGCTTTCCCCCGCCATCGCCGCGATTCAGAAGGCAATCAGCGAGGGGACGATCTCCCTGCGCAGCAAACGCCGTGCGCAGGTCGCCATCGCCGAACTACAGGCGAAAGTCAAAGCGTTCGAGAAGGCTCGCGCGCAGACGTCGGGAGGCTCGAAGCTGGATGTTGGTGCTCTTTCAGCGCAGCTTGCCGAGGCGGCCGCCCCGCTCGGCCCGGGGAAGTTGATCGTCGCCGAGGTCCCTGGCGCGGGGAATGACCAGTTGCTCGCGCTGATGGACTCGCTACGGAAAAAGACGCCGAGCTATGGGATCCTGTTGGCAAGCGTAGTGGATGGAAAGGTGAGCTTTGTCTCCGCCGTCAGCGACGACCTGATCGCCAAGGGCCTGAAAGCCGGCGACTGGATCCGCGAAGCCGCCAAAGCGACCGGCGGCGGCGGCGGCGGCCGCCCGCAGATGGCGCAAGCCGGCGGGAAGGACGCGGCGAAGCTTCCCGACGCGTTGACAACCGCCCGGGCTTATGCGGCCAAGGCGGTGGGCGGCTAGAGTGCGTTCCATGCGCGATTGCGGGTGCGTGGTGACACCGTCCGACGTGCCGCCGGTGGAAGGCCGCGGCGGGCGGTTTACGTGGTCGGCGAGAAGGCCGGTGAGGGCACCGGCGGCACTTTGGTTCTTCAGCGCGCCATCTGATTTGAGCGGGCCCCCGGCAGGTGCCGTTCTCGATCGATACCGGGTCGTGCGCGAGGTCTTACTTCCGAAGCACCAACGTGCCCGCCATGATGTCGTGCAGCGCCTGCTTCTTCTCCGTGAACGCGGCCATGATATAGCCAATGAGCAGGGTGCAGCCGGAGATAAACTTCGCGAAGTGACGCCCCGTCGCGCGGCCGAATCCGATGCGCTGGCCGTTCACGTCGGTCACGACGATCCCCAAGGCGCGCTTACCGATAGTCGCCATCGCGGGGGAGCTGATCTGGAGCGCCTCGTAAAGCCACGCGACGATAAGGTTCAACAGGTTTAAGCCCGCCGACGCAGCAGTCATACCCGGGGATGTGGGCTGTCCGGGCGTGGTGCCCTGCGCCGCTCCGAGTGCGAGCCCCAGTAGGAAGAATGGGACTCCAACGATGAGGCCATCAATGAACGCGGCCGCGAAACGCGCCCAGAAGCCGGCGTAGGCGAATGTCTGCGTCTGCTGTGCGTAGTACCCCAGCGGCGCCCCTCCTGGCGGGGCATAGCCGTATCCGGCGTCGGGAAAGGCCCCCATGCCGGGCGATGGAGCGGCGGTGCCCGGATAAGCGCTTGCCGGGAGCATGCCCGCGAGCGTCGGGACGGCCGCGACAGGCTGCCAGCTTCCCATTCCCTCGGTCCAGACCAGATCACCCGCGCCGAGCTGGCCGGCCGCGATCATTTGATGCACTTGACCGTCGTCAACGGGGCCAGATTGCGGCCCGCCGCTCTGCGAGTAGAACCATTGCGCCATTTCGTGCCTCCGCGTGACATCCGAGGTAAGAGCGGGCAGTGACGTGACGCCCAGAGCCCCAGTCTTCGCTCGTGCGTTAGTGCATCCCGAACCGAACACCTATGAATAAGACAAAGAAACAGATATCGACAATCCCTACGACGATGGCGGCAGTCGCCATTCCCTGCCCGTCGAAGTTGCCGCTTGCGGCCATCTTCTTCTTCGCGTTCAAGCCCTGAATGAGCCCAATGGTCCCAAGGATGATGCCGAGGCAGACAAGCCCAACGAGAGAGCAAATCATCGCATTCTGGGCGTCCTTGCGGTAGCTGACGGCGTTCGGGGCGTAGCCGACTGGATATGCCGGAGCCGCATACCCCATCGGTTGCCCGGGCTGGCCGGGGAACGGGTTGACCGGCATCGCCCCGGCGACTTCCGATGTTGCGGCGACCTGCTGCCAGTTCGCCAGGCCCTCCCGCCATATCATGTCCGCCGGCCCAAGTTGGCCGGCCGCGACCATTTGTTTGAGCTGGGCCTCATCAACCGGGCCCGCCTGCTGTCCGCCGCTCTGCGTGTAAAACCATTGTGCCATGTGATGCCTCCGCGCGTCATCGTAACGGGAAACTCGATCAATTTTCAAAAGTAACCCGCCGCGACGGCAGCGGTGCCTCCCTCGGATCGCCCGCGACATCCGGCAAGACGACGCCTCGCGCACGAGCAGGCAGTGTCCAGGCTGTCCGATCTTGTTTGGTTCGCCAACGGGATCGCTTCAACGAGATGGGTTGCCGCAGCTTCCTCCGCCGGGATAGGCCCGCCCTTCTGAACCTCTGACCACGACGGCCACACTTGTCGCGTTCGATCAGTGCGGGAAGAAACAGGCCCACATGGGATAGGCGCCCCTCAAGGCGGCCTACCCTGATCTTGAAATTACAGCGCTACCTCGCAATCGCGGCGTAACGACAAAGTCGAAACCCAAAGACCGAAGGCCGAAAGAAGGAAGGATCAACACGAAAGGAAGAAAACCGATGGAAGCGGATGCGGAACGAGGAGTCGGTTTCCGCTGAGGCTTTGTTCGAGTTTCCTTGGTTCTTCGTGCTTTGGATTTAGCTTGATTGTAACGGCTTAACGCCGACCAGCGCTGTGGTGTTAAGTGGCGGGGCATCGCCTCAGAGGACGACTTCACCCCGGTTCGATGTCCTGGCGCTTGACGGCGAGCGATCTCTGGCCGGCGCGTTATCAGCCCGATCAGTCCTTCGGCCCCGCACCGGGCTTCGGGGCAGCAGCGGCGGCGGGGTCAGGCGTCTCGGCGGGCGTGCTGACGAAGGGATTCCGGACGCGCACCTTGGCCAGATCGACTTCTGGGAGCGGCCCGCGGGGGACGATGGGCTCGGCGAGGTCTCTCGACTCCAGTAGCGCCGGGCCCGGGACGACGCCGATGCGACGCAGGGCGGCGACGACCTGTTCGTCATCCGGGTCGTGCTTGCGGTGGGCGATTTGGTAAGCGGTGATGAGGGACGACTTGGCCTTGTCCGTCTGGTTTGCCTTCTCGTAGAAAAGGCCGGCCTCTTTGGCGACTGCGAAGTTGTTTGGGTCGAGGCGGGTGGCCTGGTCGTAAGCCTGCAGTGCCGAGTCGGCATCGCCCTTGATGACGTAAACCTTCGCCAGGACGAACTGGTCCTCGGCGGCGGCCGCGTCGCCTTGTTCGCCGACGTGGGCGGTTTCCCCTTGCGGGCCGCTGCGGAGCGACGCGATCTCGGCCGCGTTGTCGTCACCCTTGGCCAAGGCGCTCGCCAGGCCGTCGAGCACTTTCAGCCGAAGCGCTGTATCGGCTTCTCCAAAAATGGAGTTCTTCATGACGCCCAACGCCGTTCGATAGGACTGGGCGGCGAGGCGATAGTTGCCCATGGCCTCATAGGTCAGACCGAGGTAATAGTCGGAGTGGTAATCGCGAGGGTCTTGCCGGATGGCGTTGTTGAACGCGCCGGCCGCGTCGGTGTAGTTCGCGGCCTTGTAGAGCTGAATCCCGCGCTGCCGGGCGTCGTTGTTGTAGGTGACCATGTCCCCACACCCAACAACCATCGCGGCGGCGGCCAGGGCGGCAAAGAGGCCGATCGGTCGAAGCGAGATCAACCCTCGCGCCAGGCGAAGGGCTGGACGGCCTCTACCCTGGGCAACTGATGAAGCGGCCGCCCTCGAACCGATGCTCAACCTGTCAAAGGCCACGGCTACCTCCCTGTAGCAAGTGTGAAGACTGGCGGACGAGCAACTCGCCCGACATTACTCATTGATCAACAACCCCCAACCTTCTGTACCGGCAGCTCCAACGCGCAAGATTTGCCGGCGTTTCACAGGCTACCGTAGTGTTCGCCATTTGCAAGGCCACCATCGGTAGTGCATATGGAGATTTTCGACCAGTCGATCCAAACCGGTGGCGCGTTATACGGACTGGGCGTTTCAAGGCCGAACGCCGTGTTCACGAAAATTGCCTGTGCCCGCCACGCTCCGTATGATGCGCGGATGCCGTCAGCCACACTGGAACGCCTTGGGCGAAGCACTTCTGAATCAATCGCCGGCTTCGGCGACTTCTGCATCTTCGTCGGCCAGACTTTCCGCTGGATTGTGACCGGCGGGCTCAGTTGGAAGAACATCCGGCTGCTTCTGCCGCAGATGTTCGAGGTGGGGGTGAAGTCGGTCCCTGTGGTCGCCGTGACAGGCGCGTTCATTGGCATGGTCATGGCGATCGAGACGTATAACTCGTTTAAGTCGCTGGGCCAGGAAACGCGCATGGGGGGCGTGATCAACTTGTCAGTGGTCAAGCAGATCGGCCCGGTGCTGGCGGCCGTTATGCTGGCCGGCCGCGTCGGGTGTGCCCTCACCGCCGAACTGGGGACGATGAACGTCACCGAGCAGCTCGATGCGCTTCGGGTAATGGGCTCGGACCCGATCCGCTACCTGGTCGTCCCGCGCTTCCTGGCCTGCGTGCTGCTGACGCCGGTACTCACCATTTACAGCGATCTGCTCGGCGTGATCGGCGGGTGGCTGATCTCCGTCCACTACTGCGGCGTGCCGAACGTCCCGTATTGGCAATTCTCGGCCGCGGGAGTCGAAACGTGGCAGGTCATGGAGGGGATCTTTAAGAGCGTCTTCTTTGGCGCGGCGATCGGGTTAATCGCGTGCTACAAGGGGTTCACCAGTGGCGGCGGCGCCAGCGGCGTCGGCCGGGCGTGCACCGACAGCTTTGTCGCGAGTTTCATTGCGATCATTATCCAGAACTTCTTCTTCGCGCAACTTCTGTCGAGCGTCTACGCGGCGTTGTACGGCCTCCATGGGGTTTTCGATTGACCTCTTTCCGTTGATGATGATCGCTTCGGGTTGCGAGCGCTCGGAACTCCCCTGGGCTTTGGAGCGGTGGCCGAAGGATCGATCCAGCGACTCGACGGCGAGCGGCGTTTGAGACAACCATGGGCCTGATCGAACTCCGCAAGGTATCCAAGCGATTTGACCCGCTGGTCGTGCTTGACCGAATTGATCTATCCGTCGAGGAGGGTAAGTGCCTCGTCATCCTCGGCGCCAGCGGGAGCGGTAAGAGCGTCATGCTCAAGCACATCGTCGGGCTCCTGAAGCCCGACGAGGGGGAAGTCTGGTTCGACAACAAGCGGATCGACAACCTTCCCGAGCGCGACCTCGTCGGCGTCCGGACCCAGTTCGGGTTTCTCTTCCAGCAGGGGGCGCTGTTCGACTCGATGAGCGTGGAAGAGAACGTCGCCTTCCCGCTGGTGGAGCATTCTAAGAAGAGGCCCGAAGAGATTGACCGGCTCGTCGGCGAGAAGCTGACGATGGTCGGCCTCCCCGACACCCGGCGACGGATGCCGGCGCAGCTTTCGGGCGGCCAGCGCAAGCGGATCGCCCTCGCCCGCGCCATTGCGCTGGGGCCGCGGGTCATCCTGTACGACGAGCCGACGACCGGGCTGGACCCGATCCGGTCGGATGTCATCAACGAATTGATCCTCAAGCTCCAGCGCGAGCTGAAGGTGACCAGCGTCGTCGTCACCCACGACATGCGCAGCGCGTTCAAGGTGGCCGATCGCATTGTGATGCTCCACCACGGCCGCCTGATCTTTGACGGCACCTCCGATGAGATCCAGAAGTCCGACGAGCCGCGGATCCGGGCGTTCGTCCGGGGCGAAGCGAGCGAGAAGGACCTGGAGGGGCTGAACGCGGGGTAAGTCGGTCGATCATCGCAAGCGTTTTTTAAGCCGCTTCGGCGTGCCCTTCTCGGTGCCCGTCGCCAGTTCGGATTCGATTTGCTCGATGGTCGGTAGGCTGGACTGGAATTCCTTGGGCAAGGCGCGGGTCAACGCGTACTTGCCAATGCCGATGGGCTTCTTCATTCCCCTCAGTGCATACTCGGCCACGATTCGATTGCGGTCCTGACAGAGAATCATGCCGATGGAGGGGCGGTCGGCGGCGTGACGGAGCTTGTCGTCGATCACGTTCAGATAGAAGTTCATCTTCCCCGCGTACTCCGCCTTGAAGTCCCCTTTCTTCAGGTCGATCACGATGAACGACCGCAAACGCAGGTGATAGAAGAGCAGATCAATGTAGAAGTCTTCCTCGCCAACTTTAACATGGTACTGCCGCCCCACGAAGGCGAAGCCCTGGCCCAGTTCGATCAGGAACTTCTCCAGGTGCCGGAGCAACTGCGTTTCCAGCTCCCTTTCGTGAAACGGCTCTTCAAGGGTCAGAAAGTCAAAGATGTATGGGTCCTTGAGCGCCTGGATGGCCATATCGGATTGGGCCGGGGGGAGCTGATCGTTGAAGTTGTTGATCGTCTTGCCCTGACGATGATGGGCTTGACCGTCGATCATCATCAGGAGAACGTTGCGGCTCCAGCCGTTCTGAAGGGTTTGCCGCATGTACCAGAGGCGGGTGTCGAGGTCCGCGACCTTCTCCATCAGAACGATGTTGTGGCTCCACGATAGTCGGACGACCAATTCCTGCATTCCCTTAGGAGGTAATGAGGGCCTCTTTCCCGAGCCAGGCGGTGGCGCCGCCGGCCGTCTGGAGCCGTCACGTCTTTTTGCAACAGGCGGTTGCAAGATTGACCTGTCCGAACGGGCGGACATTTTTGCAACAGGCGGTTGCAAAAAAGGGTATTCATTCGCCAACCGAATCATGTAGCCGATGTTGCGCTCTCGAGAACCCCTTCACTTCAGGGAAATCATTCCGGATGTCGCGTGCCAGACGGGGGATCACGGACGCGCCCCACCCCTTTGCGGCCTGGCGTTTGGCAACCATCGTTCCAACATCCCAGTAAAGCCGCACCAATTCCGCGTTGGCGGAAAGAATGGCCCTGGTCTGGCCCTCACGGATCCGCAGTTTCACCTGCGCCAGCAGGTCGGCGTAATTGTGAACGGATTTGACTGGTGATTGACTCAAAAAACACCCCCGAAAAAAACGAGCCGCGTGGTGGGGAGCCTCAACAGAATGTCAATCTACTTCACAACTGCGCGCTCACCTCAAGAAGCCCTCCTTTTCATACTGATCCAGCTTGTAATAGAGCGTTCGGCGACTGATCCCGAGCTCGATCGCCGCGGCCGTCCGGTTGTCGCCGTGGCGGCGCAGCGTGGCCAGGATGTGCTCGCGCTCCACTTCTTCCAGGGTCTTGCCGGACGTGGGAGGGGCCGCGAAATCGGCCGCCTCTTCAGGAGCATCCAGCACGACCTCCGGCGGGTTGATCGGCTTCCCCGGCGTCGCAAGCCGGCGGATCGCGCGGTCCAGCGCTCGTTCGAGGTCGCCCAGATGACACGGCTTGGTGAGGAACTCGACGATGTCAAGGTGGATCGCCTCGCGGGCGGCGGCCAGGCTGCCAAACCCCGTCAGGATGATCCCCTGAATGGCGGGGAAACGTTCGCGCAGGCGTTTGAAGCATTCCATCCCGCCCTCGCCTGGCAGGTTGAGGTCGAGGACCGTGACATCAGGCGGTGGCGCCCCGGGGAGCCGGGCCGCCTCCTCGGCCGATCGCGCCAGCGTCACGTCAAAGCCCCAGTTCGTCAGCACCCGCTGCAGCAACTCACGCATGCGCGGCTCGTCTTCGACCACCCACACCCGCGGGTCGGTCGGCGCTCGGCGCCCGGGGTCGAAGGTCGCGGCGACCGTGCTCACGCGGCCCCCCGATCCCCGGCGGCGACGGATGAACCTCGATGCACCGGCGCCGTCGGCATCTCCGCGTCGCCAGCGGCGGGAATCCGGACGATAAATCGACTCCCTTTGCCCAAGCCGTCGCTATAAGCCTCCATTCGACCGCCGTGTGCCACGACGATCGCGTGCGTGATCGAGAGCCCAAGGCCTGTCCCCTGCCGGCCACCAACGGTCGGGCTCGGCGCGGGCCCACCCCGCAGTTCGGTATAGAACGGCTCGAAGGCCCGCGCTAAAGTCGCGGCTGACATCCCGCGGCCGTTGTCCGTCACCGCAAGCTCCACCCATCCCTCCTTCGTCACGATATCCACCCAGACGCGCCCCTCGCCGGGGGCGACCGCTTCGAGCGCGTTCAGTGTCAGGTTGAGCAGGAGTTGCTTCATCTCCCCTTCGACAGCGATCACGACCGGCCCGGGCCGGCCCTCGGCCCGGACGATGATCTGGCGGCCACTGTGCTCGCGAAGGCCTCCGGTGATGGACGCGACTTCGGCCGCCGCCGCCGCGAGATCAACCCGGGCGCGCGTGTCATCCCCCGGCGCGCGAGCGACAGCAGCTTGCCGGTGATCTCCTTGCAGCGGAACGCTTCGTCGCAGATCACCCGAAGGTTCTTCGACAGCTCCGCCACCCGCTGCGGCGCCAGCCCGGAAATCTGCCGAGCCAGCGCCTCCAGCTCCGACATCGAATATTCCGCGTAGCCGCTGATGATCCCGAGCGGGTTGTTGATCTCGTGCGCCACGCCGGCCGCCAGGAAGCCGACGCTCGCCAGCCGCTCCGACCGAACCAGCTCGCGGCTCTTGGATTCGACCTTACGCTCCAGGTCGCGGTACAGGCTGTCCAATTCGCCGGCCATGCGGTTGAAGTCGGCGGCGAGGGAGACAAACTCCGCAGGCGCCCGGCCCATCCCTTCGACGCGCCCATCGAACTGGCCGGCCGAGATGCGGCGCACGCCGTCCGCAAGACGATTCAGCGGCCGCAGCACCGAGCGATATTGAATGATGCCGATGACTATCACCCCGAGCGTGACTACGCCGGCCAGCGCGCCCACCGAGTCGATCGTCTGACGCCGCCGGGCGGCCGCGGCGCGCTGCCGAGCTTCCGTGGAGGCCCGAATCTCGGTCGCGAGTTCCGCAATCCCGGCCAGCCCGCGATTGATCGACTCACGCAGCCCTTCCATCCGCTGCGACGCCGATGTCCCCTCGCCCGGATGCTCGCCTGGCGCGAGGCGGGCGGCCGCTTCGGCGACAGCGTCGCGAACGGCCTGGGCGGCATCGACCTCGCGCGCATTGTGATCTCGCGCAGCGCCCTGCGGCGCGCCGGAGGCGGCGTCCAAGTCCTGGAGCGCCGCAAGTGCGGCATGCACCTCGCGCGAGACCGGCTCAAGCTTGGCGGCCGCCGGCTCGTCAACGCCCAGGAGCGTGTTCGCTGTCGCCAGGTGCGAGCCCGCCGTGTAGACATGGCGAAGCTCGGCATACCCCTGAAGCGCCGAGCCATATTCCTGATGCAGCCCGTTCAGGCCCCAGAGCGACGCCCCGCCGACCAGCAGAAGCCCGGCGACCATTGCGATGATTTGCAAAGCCATCTTCCGGCGAAGCGTCATTCAGCCCAATTGTAGCGACCTCCCGCCGAATCGCCCGGCCGCGTGCCCCCGCGCTAAAAGCCACCCGCGAGCCGCGCCCGTCAGGAAGCGGTCCCCGACCCCTGCGGCTCAGGCCGCGCCGCCGATGGACGCGCCGCGCCACCGCGACGCAACCGCTCCCTCGCGGTCGCGGCTCGTGGGGCGCCGCGCCTTCACGATCGCGGATTGATCTACGTCGTGCGCCGGGGTGCGCCGTTCATGCTTCGTAAGCGCCGGCGCATCCGCGACGAACTGAAAGCGCCGCACGGAACGGTTCGTCAAGGTTCGATCGTCCCCGAGCCTCCACCCGGTTGCATTGAAAGCGCCGGAAGCGGCTCGAACCCTCGTTTCGACGGGCCTACCATCAGCCGGCGCACCACCGCGGTCCCGGAGAACCGGTCATAGAGCGCCTGTCGCCGCTTGCCCAGGACGAAGAAGAAACCGACCGTCGCGAAAAGCCAGAGCAACTCCCCGATGGTCCGGATCGTGGTCAGCTCCAGCGGCTGTCGGCGAAAGATTGCCAGTGGCGCCCAGGCGATCAGGATTTTCAGCCTCCGCAGGCCCATCAGCAGGTTGACCAGCCCGCAAACGCGGCCGCCATATTTCATCGCGTACCGCCCGATCAGCCGCGCCCTGGAGGCGTCCGCCCCGTCTTCGGCGACGATCCGCATTTTCAGCATCATCTTGCCCGGCGTTGCCGGCGCAACACCTCAAGCAGCCCGTAGGCGAGGACCAGCGGGCTACCGATCGCGAGGGAGAGAAAGACTGGGTCGAAGCGGTGAACCCCGTGAATCACGCCCGCCCCGACCGCGGCCGCCGCAAGACGCGAGAGGGCGAAATAGGCCGGCAGGATCAGCGCCCCATCAATCAACGCGGCCGTGAGCCGCATCCGCAGGTCGGCCCGATCAACACGCTCCACCATGGGATTCCATTCCCTTCAAAAGGCCACACGACGCGATGCATCGAGCTCGTCCGACAACCGACCGAAAAGAGGAGGCCATTGTTCGCCAAGCGGCCGCGGCCGCAAGCGAAGCGGGTAAATCCGAGAGAGGGTGACGAATAGATATATATCCTGAAAGGCTTTAAGCCAAAAGTGCTACCGCGTTCCGCCGATCGCTTTCCGCACTGACATCCCTCTGCTACGATCCCTCGCACGCTTTCCCGCACCCGGTTTTCACGCTATGGCTTACACCGTCCTTGCCCGTCGGTATCGCTCTTCCACGTTCGATGAGGTCATCGGGCAGGAGCACGTCGCGCAGACCCTGAAAAAGGCGATTGAATCCGATCGCGTCGCCCACGCTTACCTCTTCAACGGCACGCGCGGCGTCGGTAAAACGAGCATGGCGCGCATTCTCGCCAAGGCCCTCAACTGCCAGTCCTTCGACGGGCCCACCCCGACCCCATGCGGCACGTGTGATTCGTGCGTCCGAATCGCTCGCGGGGATGATATCGACGTGATCGAGATCGACGCCGCGAGCAACACCGGCGTGGACAACGTCCGCGACGTGATCGAGAACAGCCAGTACCGCCCTGCCCGAAGCCGCTTTAAGATCTATATCATCGACGAAGCGCACATGCTCTCCAAGCAGGCGTTCAACGCGTTATTGAAGACGCTGGAGGAGCCGCCCGGGCATGTGAAGTTCATTCTGGCGACGACCGAACCGGAAAAGATCTTGCCGACGATCCTGTCGCGGTGCCAGCGGTACGATTTCCGAAACATCCCCACCCGGGAGATCGCCGGGCACCTCAAAGCCGTCTGCGGCCGCGAGAAAATCGTCGCCGAGGACGACGCCCTCCTCCTCGTCGCCAAGGCTGGCGCCGGCTCGATGCGCGATTCGCTCTCCCTGCTGGACCGGCTGCTGAGCGTCGGTGAGACACGGCTGACGGTCGAGATGATCGAGCAACTGCTCGGCCTGCCCAAGAGCCAGTTGATCTTCGACGTCGCCCAGGCGATCGGCGACGGCGACACCAAGGCAACCCTGACTCGCGCGAATGGGATGGTCCAATCGGGCCTGAGCGTTGATAGCCTGATCGCCGCGTTGACCGATCACCTGCGCAACCTGCTCATTTTGAGAACCTGCGGGCCTGATTCGGACTTGGTCGAAGTGCCCGGCCTTCCGCCTGCCGACCTCGTGGCGCAGTCGGAGCGGTTCGACCCGGTGGCGCTCACGCAGGACATTTCGATCTTGGAAGAACTACGGCGCCACGTGCGGCAGTCGCAGGCGGGCCGGGCGCTGCTCGACGCGACGCTGGTGCGACTGGCGCTGTCCGACCAGTTCGCGTCGGTCGGGGAGATGCTCGGACGTCTCGACGGTTCAGCCGCCTCGGGCTCCGCCGGTCGATCGCCCGCGGCGCCACCAAGGCCCCCCGCGGCGCGGGCACCGGCGCCTCCCGCCGAAAAAAAAAACGCCCTTGAGCCGCCAGTAGCACCTCGGACGGTCGTCGGGCCACTCCCTTCAACGCCGCCCCCATCCACGGCTCCGCCGCCCGACGTGAGCCCGCCAGCGCACGTCGAGGAGGAGGACGACCTGCCGGCGCCGGGGAAGGTCTGGGAAGGCCCGAAGGTTTCGCTCGCGGCGCTGATGAAGCAGCACGCGGCCCAGTCGGCCGCCTCGGCGGCGCAGTCGGCCGCCTCGGCGGCGCCGGCGGCCGCCGTTGCGCTCCCCTCCAGCCCGCATCCGGGCTCCAATGTCGAGTCGGTCGCGGGGCAGGACCTCACGACGGTGTGGAACGCGCTGCTCGACCTGCTCAAGATGGAGGCCCCTGGCCTCCACGGCACGCTGATCCACGGAGAGCTGGTCACGATCGCCGACGGCCGCGCCGTCATTCGCTACGGCGCGCAGCATGATTCGCTCGTGCGGATGCTCGACCGCAACGGCAAGCGGGAGCAGGTTCGCGACGCGATGACGCGGGTGCTGAAGCAAAGCATCGGCGTCAAATTCGAACTTGATGCCTCCCCCGCCGCCCGCGAAGCCTCACCCCCAGCGCCGGCCGCCAACGCGGCGATCGGTGCCAACCCCGGCCCGGCGGGCGCCCAGCGGGCATCAGGCGCGCCGGCTCGTACGCCCCCTGCCGCCGCCCCTGTCCCATCAACACCGTCGGCGGGCGCGCGGGTCACGCCGGAGCTTGTGCAGTCGATCCGCGAGAACGAGCCGCTCGTCAAAGCGCTGATGGACGAGCTGGGGGCTACGATCGTAAAAGTGGAGCTCTAAGGGGACCGACGAAGCAGCGCCGCACACGAAACACCGACGGAGAGAGAACAATGTTCGATGCGCTCAAGAACCTCGGCAGCCTTCCCGGGCTCATGGCGAAGGCCCGTGAGATGCAGGACAGGATGAAGGGGATGCAGGAGGAGCTGGGTGCCCGCGAAGTGACCGCCGACGCCGGCGGCGGCCGCGTCCGGGCGACGGTCAACGGCCGCCTCGAACTCCTCCGCCTGAAGATCGACCCGCGGCAGATCGACCCGAACGACGCCGAAATGCTCGAAGACCTCGTCGTCGCCGCGGTCCGTGCCGCCCAGGTCAAAGCGTCAACGATGATTCAAGATGAAATGCAGAAGATGGCGGCCGAAATGGGGCTCCCGCCCGGGATGCTGAATAACGGCGGGTAAACAATCGCCGGCGAATCTGCCTTCCAAGGTCCCCTCGCTACCGAAACCCCAGGGAAGAAGGTTACGGGGGGGGTTAGGGAGAGGAGGATCCGTGCGATCTCGATCATCCCTCGCTTTCACTGCGTTTCCGTCCGCCGGCAACTCCCCCCTCGCCCTGCCCTCTCCCTCCGGATTACGGGGGGAGAGGAGATCAGAGCCGCGCGTCATCACGCACTGCTACATAGCGTCTTGAGAGAGAGTCTGACCACCTGTCGTCCGACCGTCGCGCCTTACTTCCGCCAGGGGATATCTTCGACGCCGGCGTGCCGGTTCGACCATCGGGCTTGCACAAAGAGCCAATCGCTCAGGCGGTTGAGGTAGGTGAGCGTTAGAGCCGGGACGGGCCGATCCATCGCGAAATCGACCAATAGGCGCTCGGCCCGGCGGCAGATCGTGCGGGCCAGATGCAGGCGGGCGGCCGCTTCGGAGCCGCCGGGGAGAATGAACTGCCGCAACGGAGTCAGATCAGCTTCGGCCCCGTCGATCTGCATCTCCAGCCGGGCCACCATTGCATCATCCAGGGCGGGGAGCGACTGCTTGTGCGCACTTTCGTCCGGTGTCGCCAGGTGGGAGCCGATCACGAACAGGTCGTTTTGCACCTCCCGAATGCGATCAATCAGCGCCGCGGCGCCAAACGCGGCCGCCGCGAGACCGAGCGCCGCGTTCAGTTCATCGACGGTCCCGTAGCATTCGATCCGCCGATCAGACTTGCGGACCCGCTCTCCGCCGATCAGGCCGGTCGAGCCATCGTCGCCCGTCTTGGTGTAGATCTTCATAGTCTCGGATGATGATCCCCCACCCATCGCCGATCAAGGTGCTCCCCGAATGGCCCGGACGACGCGTACCTACTCCCGCGCGGCGGCCGGCTGCGACGTTGGCGCGGCGGGTGATGCGCTGGCAGGCGATCCGTCGGCATGGGCGAAGAGCGACAGATGGCTCAAGAGAGCCCGGACTTCGTCGGCCGCCGCGGAGCGGGCATCCCCTGTCAGGTCCACATCGAATGGGATCGGTATGGCGGCGAGACGTTCCAAGGCGAGCTTCGCGGCCGCACGGACGCGGCGGTCGTCGTTCTCGAGGCAATCGGCGAGGAACAGCGGATCCGCCGCCCGGGAAGCGGGGTCGCTGTAGCCAGGGTTGTGGGCCTGCGCAACCAAGTGGACGAGGCGGCCGCGTTGCTCGGGGAGGAGGGGTGCCCCGTCAAGCCGAAGCGCGACCAGCACTGCCGCCGGGCCCATCGCTTCAAGACTGCGCGTGGCCCCCTCACGGACATCAACCGATTCGTCGCCCAGCGCGGGCAGAAGATCGCGGACTCGGGCGATCTGATCCGGGGTGGGCGAGATCTCCGGAAAGGCCATGTAGACGTCGGCGGCGCCGGGAAGAAGCCAACTCAGGTCGGACAGGTTCGCAAGCGCTGGTACGAGGTACTTGCGGAACTCGAGCGGCCGCTCCAGCCGCAGCCGGGCAAAGCTCTCGGCACGCGCCTCGACCAACATATGGCCCCGCGCGCCGCGACGTTGTCAATAACATTGAGGCTGACCTGCCGATTCGCCTGGGAGAACATCGTGCGGGTGAGCACGCTCTGCTGCTGAAGGCTCATGATCCGGTCGCTGCTGATGAGGGTGGTCGTCCAGGGCTGGTCGTCGGCTTGAGCGGTGGTGTCGATCCGAGTGATCGAAACCGTGGGGGAAACCGCAGGCCGCCCCTGGCCAGGCAGCGGGACCGTCGCTTGTCGAAAGATCACCCACATCGCGGAGGAGCCGATGACCGGCACACGGAGCTGTGTCGCCGAAGGGAGCGCTTCGGCGGTCTGCACGCGAAGTGCGCCGTCGATCATGCGGATTGAGACGAGGGCCGACCGGTCCATCGGCAGGACGTCCAGGGCATCGCCGTAGACGCCGCGCATCCGATCCCGCACGTCTCGCTGCATCTTGAGCTGCGCCGGGTCGGCGGCGGGCCGATCGGGCCGAGTGGCCGGCGACGAGCCAGGGACGGCCGGCCGCGTCGTCGCCTGGGCGGCCGCCACGCCGAGCCCGGCTAAGGTCGCGGCGACCCACGCCATTGCGAAGGTTCGTGGCGATCGTCCCCGGTCGTTCCGCTGGGCGTTTCTCACACCGATCCATCCTTCCGGTCGCCGCCCGAGGACACAGCTCCCGCTTTGAAGTATATCGGCGCCCGGCCGATGACAAAGTGCAGATTCCACCTTAACCAACGGCCACATGAGGTTGAGGCGGCTCGGTCAATGTCGGGCCGCAAGCGCCCCGGCTTCCCCCATCTCAGTTACTTCGCCCGAGGCGATGTCATATCGGTAAAAAAATCGGTCGGGCTGGCGGGCCGCGTAGTAATCGATGATCTGCCGGTCCCGCGCGTCGCCGAGGTCGTGGGCTCGGATAACCGGCGCATCGTCGGGCCATGCGACATCGGTGTTGTAGACCGGCTCTTCGACGGGGTTGGGCGCCGCCCCCGGCCGCCGCGACGGGTCATACCGGAACAGGATCACCGCCGGCAGATGATCCAGCTTCGGATTGTCGTGCAGCAGGCGAAGAAGGGGCGAGGAGAACGTCTCGTCAGTCACACGGTCAGCAGCCGGCCAGAGGTAATTCAGCTCCGGAAGGGTCGTGACACAGAGCGCGACAATCCCGGCGACCGCGGCCGCGCCGACAGACTGACGACCCCGCGGCCACACCTCCGCCAGAGTGCGTCCGGCGAGGGTGAGAAGCAGGATCATCGCCGGCGCGACCTGAAGCGCGTAATGCTCCAGGAAATACGGGTTCGGCAGATAAGCGACGGCGAACAGGGGGAGCACGGCGGCCAGGACCCACCTTTGGCGACCCGCCCGTCCCACAAGCCCTAAAAGCCCGACCGGGATCAGCGCCGCCAGCGGCCGAGCCGGAAGGGTGGCCTCGGCGATCATCGGCAACGCCTTCTGACCCCAAACCGCGACGAGCAGCTCTGGCCGATGTTCCCGAATCACCGGTACGAAAAACGAGTCGTAGTAATCTTGTTTCTGCTGAACGACGGTGTGAGGGCGATGAGCGGGGTCATAGGCACGAAAACCGTACCCCGTGTCAGGCTGCTGATCGTCAATGTAGGCCACATATGGCGTGGTCAGCCAGCGCCCGGTGACCCCGCGATCGAAAATGAGCTGCACCGCCAGGAATGGCGTAGCCGTCGCAATCGCGAAGCTGACACCGTACATCAAGCGGGCGAACCCGGCCTTACCCGAGCCGCCGCGCACAAGGCGTACGACGACGGCGACGCCCACCGGGATCGCGACGCACACGGCATCCACGGGCCGTGTGAGGGCGGCCCATCCGCCAATGGCGCCGAGCAGGCCGACCCACCTCAGGCGCCCGTCCGCGCGAAAGCGGAGCGCGATCCAGATCATCAACAGCCCGAACAGGAGCATGGGCTCGTGACCCGTCAGAAGCACCGAGTAGACTCGGAACCAACTCTGCGAGGCGAGCACCAACGCGGCGATGAGGCCGGCCACGCCGTCAACCAGTTCAGCGATTACGCGGTACAGGAGGCCGACGATTGCGGCGGCAACGCCGACGGGCATCAGCCACAGCGGAAGCCCGAGCCACAGCGTCGGCGTGTAGAGCAGCGCCGCGCCGGGGAAATAGAGCGACGCGTAGACCGGGCGAACAATGACGTAGAACGAGTCAAAAAAATCGGCCAGCTCGTGCTGGGGCATCCAGAGGCGGCCGCGTGCGAGCATTCGCATCTGAATCATGTAGCTGCAATCGTCGTGGGTCTTGGGGAACAGGTCGCGGTCCTGCGCAAATGCCGTCGCGGCGAAATAAGCCCCTGCAAGGAGGCCGACGGTCACCGCGACTTTCCAGCGCGCTGAAGCGGACGGCGTTCGCACTCGCGCCAGGAGCCGGCCGATCAACCGCGACACCGGCGGCAGCGCCCCCAACCCTGCCGCGAGACCGGCGACGAGCCATCGTTGCCAGCCGATCCCGCGCCCGTTCCCGATCAGGCCCCAGATGGCGAGGCCGACAAGCAGCAGTGCGCCGGCCGCCAACAGCCGAGCCGGAGCGGCGTCTGTGCCCGCGAGCGATCGAGGCGACGCGGGGAAAGGCTGGACGGCGATCAAGCTCTTCTTCACGGGCGGTCCCTTCACCGGGCGGTCCCTTCGCAGGGCTCAACGGAGGGGCCGGCCTCCGGCATCGGCCCCAGGTGGCCGGCGTGACGGGCGGGTGGGAGGCCGCCTTCGTTCGTCGCCTCGTCGATGCCGGCCGACGCGCGGGCGACCGGCACGTTCAGCGCCAAGTGGACCATCCAAGCCGAGTTTGCGGGTACGCGGCGAGATGACCCGACGTGCCGCCGGTGCCCTCACCGGCGGGCCGCGTGTGCGGTCGGGCAACACCGCCGGTGAGGCCACCGGCGCACTTTATCCGGGCCGTAACCGGCCGTTTTTTCGACGGAACGAGCTACTCGGGCTCGCCCGCCTCCGCGGCGTTCACGCAAGGATAGGCCGCGTCCGCATCACGCGGGAAGACGCTCAAGTTCGGCCGCCACCGCCGCGATGAGCGGGCGGAGGGTTTTGTCCGAGAAATCGAACCGGATCCCGGCGGCCGAGAACAGCTCAGGCAGCGTCCGGGTGCCGCCGAGCGCCAGCGCCGCCCGGTAGTTCGCCAGGGCCCGGCGCGGGTCTTCTTTGCTCTTGAGCCACAGTTGCAGCGCCCCGAGCTGCGCGATGCCGTACTCGATGTAATAAAACGGCGAGGAAAACAGATGAAGCTGGCGATGCCAGAGCGACGCCCGGGCGTCTTCATAGCCGCTCCAGTCGATGCCGGCGGCAAATCGCTCCATCAGCCGCAGCCACTCCGCCTGCCGCTCGGCGCCGGAGTGGCCCGGGTGCGTGTAGAGCCAATGCTGGAACGAGTCGATTGTGGTCATCCAGGGGAAGAACCGGACGATCCCCTCCAGTAGCTTCCGTCGAGCGCGGGCGACATCTTCTTCGGTGTAGAACACGTCAAGGTGCTCGCTGCCGAGAAGCTCCATCGCCATGCTCGCGACCTCGCAGAACTCCATCGGGGCGCTGCGCAGGAAGACCAGCGGCTCTTCCCGCGCGGCGATGTAATGGAAGGCGTGGCCCCCCTCGTGCAGGAGCGTCTCAACGTCGCGATGAAGGCCGGCCGCGTTCATGAAGATGAACGGCTGGCGGCTCTCCTCCAGTGAGCACTGATACCCGCCCGGCTGCTTTGCTTTGCGGCTGGCCAGGTCAAGGTTGCCATGCTCCCCGAGCTGGTCGAAGTCGGACGCCAGCTCGGGGGAAAGCCGGCTAAAGATCTCCCGCGCGCCGGAGACCAGCAGCGTCGTCTGCTCGGGGGCGAACGGACGAAGGCCCGGGCGGTTGCGCGGGTCAACATCCAGGTCCCACGGTCGCAGTGACGCGACGCCGAGGCTCTTCGCGCGCGCCACATTCAGGGCGGCGACCGCCGGGACGCAGACCTCGGCGATCGCATCAGCGAATTGAAGGCAGTCGGACGGGGTGTAATCGAACCGCTTGTAGGCCTTCCAGACGAACGCGCGGTAGTCGGGAAGCCCGGCATTGGCCGCGATCTTCTGCCGCAGGGGGAGTTGCTGATCGAAGATCGCCTCAACGCGAGCGCGATCTTCCAGCCGCCGCCGGGCGACCGCCTCCCACGCCTCCTGGCGGGTCGCGCGGTCGGGCTCTTCAATGAAGCGGGCCATCTGGGGCGGCGTGTACTGGGCGCCGCGGAAGGTGACCATCATCTCCCCCATGATCTTCCCGTATTCGTTATCGAGCTTGGTCACCTCCGTCTCGATCGCCACGTTCTCGGCTCGGAAGATCTCGACGTCGGTCGCCCACTTTCGGTCGAGCATCCCGAGGCGCTTCTTATCCGAATCGACCAGAGCGGACCGGGCGGGCGAGGCGAGGAACTTTTTCTGCAGTTCGAAAGCAAGCGGCTTCACCTTCGGCTCGACCTGCTCCACGTAATGGAGGAACGCCGCCTCGAACGACGGGTCGTCCGTATGACAGCTCTTGTTGATGTAGAGCCGATTGCTGTACTCGTCGATGACGCTCGACAACTCCGAATAATCCGCCAGCCAACGGCGCAGGCTCGCGTCGGTCTCGACGGGCCGATCGAGCAGTGCGCGGTAAAGTGGCTCGAGGCGGGCAAAGTCGGCCGGGTCCAGGTCGGCTGGCACGAACGACCGCTTGGGCGGGGCAGGCGGGGCGACGACTGGCATGAACTCCTCCGGGAGCGTGAGCGCTTCAGCAACGGGGCCCGGTGAACGTATCGAAACCCCGCGCCCGGGGCAACCGGCGGCGGCGCCCACATTGTCGAAGAATCTTCGGTGGAGGCGACCGCGTTCAACGAGCCGCGCCTGTCGGGAAGCGGGCGATCGCCATACTCGGCGAGCGGTCGGAGGTCGGGTTGATGCCCGCCTCCGGCGGGCCCCGCTTCCTTACGGGCGCGGCTCGTTAGGCGCGGCCGCCGGGCCATCCAGCAGCGCCTCGGCGACCACCGTGGCCACCCGCCGCCGCAGCCCCAGGACATTTCCTTTGCCGTCCGGATGGACGCTCGCGGTCAGAAGGATGAAATAGCAGTCGTGCGGCGGGTCCATCCAGAACATCGTGCCCGTAAAGCCGGTGTGCCCGAAGGTCGTCCCCGGCTCGAAGCGATCGCCTCGACAGGCGGAGTACGGCGTGGCGACATCGAACGCGTACGTGCGCAAACCGCTCCCGTCGGACAGGCATCGCGGCCGCGTCATCTCGGCGATCGTCGCTTCGGAAAAAACGCGGCGCCCGTCGATCACGCCGTGATGCAGGATCATTCGGCAATAGCGGGAGAGGTCATCGGCCGTGGAAAACACTCCCGCATGGCCGGCGACGCCGCCGAGCGCCCGCGACCGCGGGTCGTGGACCGTGCCGCGAAGCCATCGATCGTCAACCGACGTCGTTGGCGCGCACCGCGCGAGGAGCGACTCGGGCGGGCAATATCCCGTCTCCTTCATCCCCAGCGGCGCAAAGACCTCTTCCCGCGCGAATTGGTCGAGCCCGCGGCCGTCAACCGCCCGGACCAACTCCCCCAGGACGATGTACCCAACATCGCTGTACGCGAACCGCGTCCCCGGGCCCCACGTCGGGGCGATCGCCATGATCTTCCGCATCGCGGCCGCCGGCCCGTCGTCAAAGTCGGACATGGCGTTGTCCGGCGTCAGCCCGCCCCGGTGCAGCAGGAGTTGCGCGACCGTGATCTTCTCTTTTCCCTCGACGGCGAAGTCAGGAAGGTACGTCGCAACCGGCGCGTCGAGCCGCAGCTTCGATCGCTCCGCCAGCAGCAGCACGGACGACGCGCAGCCGACCGGCTTGGAGAGCGATGCGAGGTCGAAGATCGTGTCTTCAGTCATCGGCTCGGGGGCCGGTCGAACAGCGCGAAGCCCGAACGCCTTCCGATAGACAACCGCATCCCCCAGCCCGACCAGAACCACCGCTCCTGGGCAGTCGCCGGCCGCGATGCCGGCCTCGATCACCCCGTCGATGTCCGCGAGCGTTCGAGCGGCGGGACGGGTCGTCGGCGGATCCGCGGCGAGCGCGACGCTCGCAACGAGAACGATCGAGCCGATGAGGGTCCCGATCAGGAGGACACCCCTTAGGGACGTGTCCCGGCGAAAACCGGAGCCAGGAGACGTGACATTCATAGCCCCAGCTTGCGCCGCGCCGGTCACGGTTTCAATTATCAGCGCCGGAGCAGAGAGTGATCAGCGAGCCGCGCCCGTCAGGAAGCGGTCCGGTTGCGCTGCGGCGCATCGGCCTCGTTGTCAAACGTAAGTCACCGGCTGGCGCAGCCAGACCGCTTCGTTGCGGCCGCGGCTCGCTGAGCGCTTCCTCGATTGTTCATTTTGGCTGCGGGGCGTATCGTCCGTCGGTGGGACGGAGCTGGAATGACGACGTGTGGTCTCGATCAGGAGTGGCGATGAACGCCTCGATCATGCCCTGGATTCTGGCGGCGTTCGGCGCGTTCAGCGGGCTGACCGGCGGCGGCAATGAGCTGCTCGACTATCTGTCCACCGACGCCTACTGGAAGTCAAAGGACGTCGTCGTGAGCGTTGCGACGATGCGCAATGCGCTATTGCCGCCGGCGGCCGTCGATGTCACGAGGGCGATCGCCGACCTGGGCTCGGAGAAGCTTGAAACCCGCGAACGGGCGACGCAGGCGCTCCGCGACGCCAACCCGTCGATCCTGCCCGAACTGGTCAAGGCCGCACAGTCCCCTGACTCCGAAGTCGCCCAGCGTGCGGCCGCCGTCTTACGCGATCAGCGCGTGGCCGCGACGAAGGCGAACGCCCGCCGCCTGATGGCCATCCGCACGCTCGGCGAGATGAGAGCAAGAGAGGCCGAGCCGGCGCTGACCGCTCTCCTGAAATCCACCGAGCCGTTCGTCGCTGACGCGGCCGATGAAGCGCTCGCCGCCCTTCGGGGGCGGTCAGCCCCACGCCCCCACGCCGGCGGGGTCTCCGAAGACCTGTGGCTTCTGCCGGAGAACTGCTCGGCGGTCGCACAGATCGCGCCGGGCAACAGCCGGCACCTGAACCTTGATGAACTCGCCGGAGGGGCGTCGAAGCTCTCCGCGGAAGAGCGTGACACCGCACGCGGCCGCGTGACGGCCGTCGTCACGCCGGTGGTCGAACAGGTCGGCAATGTCCGGTTCGACAGCGTCACCGTGGGCCTCTCCGATGACCTGAACGGCGAAACCGGCTTCGCCGTGGCGATCGTGCGCGGGAAATTCGATCGCAACGCGATAGCGGCCCTGCTCGATCGCGAGGTCGTGCCCTACAAGACCATCGACGGCTTCAAAGTCTACGAGGCCCAGCAGCTCGGCTTTTTCCTCCCGTCGGACGATCGCGTCGTCTTCTTCGCCGGGAAAGATGCAGCGGCGGCGAAGATCGTCGCGCGCGTTCGAGCTGGTCCTGGCGGCCTTCGGCAAAATGAGGCGATGGTGCGCCTGCTTGGAACGATCGATCGCACCCGGCCGATCTGGGCGGCCGCTCGAAATACCGCCGCGTATCGAACGGTGATACCAAACTGGGCCGCCCACCTTGATACCGTGACCGTCGTCGGCGACCGAACGGCGACGGACACCCTTCAACTCGCATTCCGGGTCACCGCTACGCCAGGGCATGACAAGAGCGTTTTCGATGGCGTTTCCCAGACGCTCGGCGCGATCAGCAATCCGAAGTTGAAGACGCAGGTCGAGGGAAACAACCATGCGATCACCGGGTCGGCCACTCTCCAGTACTCCCCGCAGGAGGGGTTCGCACAGTGGTTGCCGCGGGCTTTTCCAGAAGGCCCGTGGTCTGGTCTTAAGAATTAAGAGTCCGTTCTCCCGAAATTCAATGATGGCCCAGAATTGAAGTGCCGCCGGTGCCCTCACCGGCGGTGTTGGCCGCGCACGAAACCCGCCGGTGAGGGCACCGGCGGCACTTCAGATGATCTAACCGCGCACCCGCAATGATGCACGGAACGGTCAACTTCAGCCGTAGCAGACGAGGCGATCGCCGCGCCGGGCCGCCGACACGCGGCCGCCCGGGGGCGCGCGGCGATTACAGGTCAAGCCGTGGGAGGCGCGGCCCATCGGAACGGGCTGCTCGGCCGCGACGCGGGGTTTGACGCCGCGACCGCGCACCAGAGGGCGCCAATGACAAAGAAGTAGTAATTCGCGAACGCCTGCTTGTTTAGCGCGATGAACAGGAGGTAGGTCGCAGCGATGGCGGCCGCGAAGCCGGCCGGCGCGCGGCGCGCGCCAGAGGCACAGCGCCACGCCCCCAAATGCCCCGGCGAACGCCGGCCAGACCCCGGGGCGATGGCCGGTGAGATAGAGCCAACCGACCAGGAAGCTCAGCGCGTCCTCCCGAAAGGGCGCTATTTTCTGGACGGTGAAGAGCGAGAAAATGAACGGCCGCACGCCCCAGAGGGCGAACGGCAGCGTGACGGCAGCCGCCACGACAAAGGCTCGGCCGAGGAGGCTTGCGATCTGCCGAGCCGTCCAGGGTCGGGGGCAAAGCAGCATCGCCAAGGCCGGCACGAAAATAAGATACTGCTTGCTGGCGAGGAACAGGCCCAGCGCGAGCGGCAGGAACCTGGGGCGTCGAATGGCGCACCAGACCGTCAGCGCCAGCAGAAAGACGACGAACGGCTCGGTCCAGGCGCGGCTCAGGACGAACAGGCTCCGGGGCGTGAAGAGGAACCCTCCGGCCGCCAGGATCGCAACTCGGCCCGGCGGCCCCGGCCGCATGGAAGCCATCAGCGCCGCCGCGGCGACGATCGCGATCAATTGAGCGAATCGGTGGTCCCCCGTCGCCCCGTAACCGGCGGCCGCGAGCAGCAGGCTGACCGGAGGGTACGGGAAGCCGAACTGGAGGCGGCCGCTCTGGCTGAGGTTCTGCCCGTAGACCGGCTTGTCGCCCGTGCGGTCGGCGCGATAGATGTCGGGGAAGTCGATCGCATACGGATTCTTCCCGGCAAACAACGCGGCCGGCCCCTCCTGCTGGAAAACGAAGACATCAATATGCGGCTCGGGGGAGCAGCGAATCATCCAGGCCCCCATCGCCAGGTAAGCCGCGAGCATCAGGGGCACCAAGTAACGGGCGAGCGGCTTGGGCTTCCAGAGGCACAGGGCCAGACAAAGCCCGGCGACCCGGAGGGCCGCGCCGAACACGGCGAAGCCCGGCCGCCCCACGTTCTTGAGATCGTTGCTCCACCAGTTCCATCCCCCTGGCGGCGAGATCATGTACTGCCGGAACTCGATCAACAGGCCCGCGCAAAGCGTGAGGAGGGCGACGCCCTCGCTAAGCCACTTGAGTCGCGTGGCCGGCTTGGCGACGGCGGCCAGGCAGAGGGTCAGTCCGACGGCGACCCAGAAGAGCGCCTTCCGGTCAAACTCGCCGTCGCGCAGGTGGATCGCATACCCGACGGCGACGGCGGCGGCCGCCAGGGCCGACACGGCAAGCCAGGGCAGATCCGCGCCCGCCGCGCCAACGAGAGCACCAGAGGGCTCCGGAGGCTCGGCCGCCACGTCCTTCGACTGCTGCGTCATCGCCGCCTCGGTTTCATCCGCCGACGGGGGCATCGACCGGTTTGGCGACCATGACCCACTGGAAGCCGAACAGCCGCGGCGCGATCGAGAGCAGCCCGTGCTGGGCCCGCGTCGCCAACTTGTAAAACGTTGCCTCTTCGCCGTTCTTCCAGACCTCGTCCAGCGGCACGCCGGTGCTGGTGATGCGCTCCACGCGGAACCCGGCGGCCCGCATCATGTCTACGGCGGTGTCCTTGGTGAGGAACTGGAGATGGGTGCGATCGAAGGGGCCGCGATCCATCTTCGGGAAGCGCCCGAAGAGGAGCGTCAGGCGGACCGCCAGGTGCGCGATATTGGGAACGCTGACAATGAACGTCGCGTCCGGGGTGGCGGCCCGCTTCAGCCGTTTCAGGACGGCGACAGGGTCGGCGGTGTGCTCCAGCACGTCGCCGCAGACCACGACCCGGTACGTATTGTCCGGGAGCGGGGCCGCCTCGACCGTGTTGGCCCAGATGGTGCGATAGAGCGGACGAGCCATATCGGCCCATTCGGGATGGGCTTCGACGCCGTCGAGGGCGAGCCCCTCCCCGGCGACGAGATGGCCGAGCATTCCCTGTGCCGCTCCGACGTCGAGCACGGGGCTAAGTCGCAGTTCCCGGACGAGCCTGGAAATCTGCTGATGACTGCTCTTGGGGTCGTGATGAACGCGGTAGTGAGGCGATTGAGGCATGAGGTTCGCGCGAATCTGACTTGGCCCCGTCGCCCCCGTGCCCGGAGTCGCCGGGCGTCTGACGGTGCGCGACGGCCCGCCGCCGGGCGGGGCTCCACCGGTCGCGAAGCGCGAACCGCGTGGCCTCCCACATGCAATGCATGGCGTAGGGGATCCCGTTCACATGACAGATTTCGTCCCCGTAATAGGTCGGGATCGGAACTTCTTTAATCTTGAAGCCCTGCTTCAGGAATGCAAGGATGATCTGGGTGTCAAAGTGCCAGTTGTAGGTCATCCGGCCCAGCGCGATCTTTCGCAGGGCATGCACCGAGTAGGCCCGATAGCCCGAGTGGAACTCGCTGAGCCGCGTGCCGGCCAGGGTGTTCTCGACCCAGGTCAGCACCTTGTTGCCGACGTATTTGTACGTGGGCATGTTCCCCTTGAGGGCCGCGCCGGGGATCATCATCCGCGACCCCATGACCAAGTCCGCCTCGCCCGTTTCAAGGGGCGTCAGCAGGTCCTGCATGACCTCCGGGGCATATTGGCCGTCGCCGTGAAGCAGCACCACGATATCGAGGTTCCGCTCCATCGCGTACAGATACCCGCGCGCCTGGTTGCCCCCGTACATCAGGTTGACGGGGTTCTTGAAGACCGAAATGCGCGCGTGCGGAAGCTCATCGCGGACGGCCCGGGCGACGTCTTCGGTCTTATCTTGGCTCGCATCATCGAAGACGAAGATCTCGTCGATCTTGCGGACGATCTCTTCGGGGATCCGGTGCAGCACGCCGCGCAGGGTGGATTCGGCGTTGTACGCGACGACAAGCACGCCGATGCGCGGCGCGGACGATCGCCCGGGCCCCGGCCGCGACGCCGGATCGACCGCATCCACGACGACAGGTAACGAAGACTCCTCGTGCTGCTCCGTGTCCACCATGCACGCGTTTGTATCCGATTCCAGCCGGAAACGCGATTTGGCGCATTCATTTTCGTTCCACCCGGCCCGCTCAAAGCGACTGTTCGGCGGTTATCGATTTCTTTCCATCCCCGGGCGTTAAATGTAGACTCGGTCGGGACCATCGGTATCACCCAGCCCCGGGAGGTCTTATGACACTCGCCGAGAACATCTCGAATAGAGCGCAACTCCTTTCCCCGCAGAACCAGCAACGCGTTCTCGACCTGATTCAGTCGATCGAGCTGGAATTGCCCCCCTTAGAGCCGGCGACCACTTCGGAAATGGCCGCGACTCCGCTCCTATTTAACGCCGACGGGATCATTGCCACCCCTGAAGCAGGCCTGCCGGATGCGGCGATCGGCGCGCAACTCATCGCTCTGGAAGAGCTTCGTGGCAACGGCCGCCACCTTTGGGAGACGTTCAATCCGGGAGCGTGATAGGTTGAAGGAAAGGCTGAAGGATGAAGGCGAAGGATGAGCAGGAGGGATGATCCGGACCGGCAAGCGCTTCTGTTCCGTGCGGCCGGCTCGCCCACCGCGCCCGTGATCCCCGACACGGCCGCAAGGTTCGACCGAAAAAACCGGCTGCCCCGGCTGCACGTTAGCATCCACTGATCAACCGCCTCCGCCTCATTCAGGCGGCCGGTCTTCTGGTGCGCCAGCCGGAAAATACGTCCCCGCTCATTTTTCTTGCTAGTGGTCATCCTGGGAGATGACACCCTAATGTCCTCCGTGATATCCAGAAAGCCCTTAACAGCCCGTGGTGAAACTCCCGCACGTTAACGCGCCGCGGCTTTCGTGCGGGATCGAGGCGGAGAGACGACGAGTATTGGAAGAAATACGGGGAGTCTCGACAATGAAGAGCCCGTGCGAAAGACGCAAGCGGCGGCCGCGCGAGTTTCACCACGGGCTGTTAAGGCTCGCGGCCTCACTCCCGCCCCCGGCGCTGATGAATCCACCTCCGGCCCCGCGTACCTCATGCTCTCGGATCCCGAACGGCAACCCGATCCTCATCGACCAGCACGTCCCCAGCTCAAGTGATCCGAGCACGCGCCTATGAAGGCAGTTAACGTCGCACGTCACGAGCGGCCTAATTGGGAGGTGGCCCCTTTATGACCTCCGTATTGGCAGCGAACCGCGGCGGAACCTGCCGGGGCATAACCCGCCATTGGAGCGGACCGCGGCGGCGGTATACTTTACTTGCGATCGAGCGTCGCGTGTGCGCCGCCGCGGCCGCTCAACGGCATTACGTTAGCTGGCCAACGTTCGGATCCCCGACGATGTCGAAAAGCGATGTAAAATTTGAGCGATGGGTGCCGCGGGAGCGTTCAACATGGCCATTTCAAGTTTTCCGCAAGTACGACATCGAACTACAAGGCCTGTACTGGTCTTTCGAGCCGGCTTCGAAGCATGTCTATGCCGTCCTTGGGAAATCGGATGCGAAGTGGCCTGACCGGCCGGAACAACATCTTCCCTTCCAACCCCAAGAGCGAGCGAAGCTTTTCGACGATCTGAAAGGGTGGTCGCTTGCCTTCAACGGATTCGCAAACTGGACACGACTAAATGCTTTGGTCGCGATAACAAGCAACCTCGAAACATTTGTAGCTGCCGCTGTACAGCTTGCGCTAGAATCTGATCCCGGACTTTTGCTTGGAGCACACAGGTCGGTTGATGGTATGACGCTGCTCAAGGCGAAAAACAAACCTCTGGATTACGAGAAGCAGATCGGGGCGTGTACAAAGGGGGATTGGAGCAGCCGAGTAGCTGCTTTTGAGTCGCTCTTTGGTTCTGCGCCCGCGATTCTCAAGGGTAAGTTGAGCGATCTGGATTCCATGAGAACTCTTCGCAATAAGGTCGGACACGCGTTTGGGAGAGATATCGCGAAGTCTAGGCAACACGGAGTACGGGACATTATTCCGATGGAGTCGCTTTCGAAGGGAAGGCTCGAGCGTTATCAGCGAATCGCTTGGTCGGCCGCAAAACAAATCGACCGACAGTTACTGACAAAGCACATCGGCGAATACCAAGCGATTCATTTTTATCACAAACTCTATCCGTCCTTGAGGAAGGACGTTCATCCGAGTGAGCGCGCAATCGTATTTAAAAAGGAATTGGGGCGGTTTAAGGCTCCATCTGCAGGAAAGCTCTTCTGCAAAGGTCTGGTAGCCTATTACGAAAGCTTATGACGGCGTGGCGGTGCGGCGGCCAGCTAACCAGGCGTTGCAGCGGACCGGGCGGGCGTCGTGGTCCTCGTGATTCGAGTGTGTCTCCGGTGCCCGCCCGGCCGCTGAACGTCGGTCCGTTAGCCCTTGAACAAGCGTGATTTTCGCCCCCGGGTCCGGCCCTGCGCAAAAAAAGACTCGAAACGCCCGCGTTTTCGTATAATCAGAGAGTTACCAGGCTTTCTGACACGTAGACGCAAGGAGGCGTTTCGAGTGAACAACACTACACGCAAAAAGTTGGACCGACGCAAGCGGAGAATCGCGAAGCGACTGCGACCACGCAGCTTTTCGGCACGAGCCAAGCCGATGTTCGCGGCCGCCAACGTCCACTACGACGTGGCCGGCCGCACCCGCGCCATCGGCCACGGCGGCATTGGGTCGATCCACCTGCTCGCTCGCAAGGTCGGGCTGATCGACGCGATCGATCGCGACGTGCGACTGCTCAAGGTTCACCTGCCCTATCACGAGTCGGACCACGTCCTGAACATCGCCTACAACGTGCTGTGCGGCGGCGACTGCCTGCAAGACCTGGAGCGGCTCCGCAACGACGAAGGGCATCTGGACGCGCTGGGGGCCGGCCGCATCCCAGGGCCCTCGACGGCCGGCGACTTCTGCCGGCGGTTCGAGTCGGCGGAACAGGTCAACGCCTTGCAGGAGGCGATCAACTCCGCTCGCGTCGGCGTCTGGAAGGAGCAGGACGCGTCGTTCTTCGACGTGGCGACGATCGACGCCGATGGCACGTTGGCGCCCACCGACGGCGAGTGCAAGGTCGGCATGGACATCAGCTACAACGGCGTCTGGGGCTACCACGCGGCGGTGGTGTCGCTGGCCAACACCAAGGAGCCGCTCTACCTGCTCAACCGCCCGGGCAACCGCCCCAGCCACGAGGACGTGGCCGCCTACCTGGACAAGGCCATCGCCCTGACGCTGGGGGCGGGGTTCAAGGCGGTGCGGATGCGGGGGGACACGGACTTCAGCCAGACCGCCCACCTGGACCGCTGGGACACGTTGGGGAACGTCACGTTCCTGTTCGGGCTGGACGCCCACCCGAACCTCAAGCTCAAGGCCGAAGCGATGGCGGAGCAGTGTTGGTCCGAACTGAATCGCCCGGCCCGCTACGAGGTGGCCACGGCGGAGCGGGCCAAGCCCGAGAACATTAAGGAGCAGGTCGTCGCCGAGCGGGGCTTCCAGAACCTGCGCCTGGCGGCCGAGCACGTGGCGGAGATCGACTACCAACCGGTCAAGTGCCACAAGCCCTACCGGCTGATCATCTGCCGCAAGACCCTCGACGTGGAGATGCACCAGAGAAAGCTCTGGCAGGAATACCGCTACTTCTTCTTCATCACCAACGACCGTGCCACGCCGGCAAGGGAACTGGCGCTGGAGGCCAACCAACGCTGCGACCAGGAGAACCTGATCGAGCAGCTGAAGAACGGGGTTCACGCGATGAAGCTGCCCAGCGCCGACCTGGTGAGCAACTGGGCGTACATGGTGATGGCGAGCCTGGCCTGGAGCCTCAAGGCATGGTGGGGCCTGATGCTCCCGCAGGCCCGGGGGCGTGGCCGCCAGGCCCGCGAGCGGCAGAGGCACGACGTGGTGCGGATGGAGTTCAAGCGGTTCGTGAACGCGGTGGTGAGGCTGCCCTGCCAGATCCTCCGTAGCGGGCGGCGGCTGATCTACCGGTTGCTGTCGTACAGCCCATGGCAGGAGCCGCTATTGGCTGGCGTGGCCGCGTGGCGTACCCGGGCACAACGTTGACGAGGCGAGAAGTTGATGCCGGGGTCAGGATGCCCCGGTTCGGCGAGGCCTTGTGGACGAGGCGACACGATGCACAACGACATGTCGGACGCGGCCGGGGGCGAAGCGGCGTCGCGCCCCCAACGCGGGCGGTTTGGCACCGCGGGGGATACGCTTGTTTAAGGGCTAATCACACCAGGAAGTCTAACTGCTATCGAGGAGCAGAGCTTGCTTCGAACGTTACAACACATCGACAATGGTACAATACCTAAAGGGCCTATTGCAAAGAAGTGGGGCACGACGTACCGAAATTATCCGCCAGCTTCAGGTGATTCGCCCCTGCCGGGAGCGACCGGACCGACCTCGCCTTTCGTGGAATATCGTGTCGCGCCTCCGCCGGGAACGCCTGGGGCAGGCGCCTTGCGAATCGTCGTAAATCGCCAGACAGGAGAGGTATTTTACACTTGGACTCATTATGGTGACAGTGGATCGCCCGCGTTTGTCACGGTTCGAGGTCCCAAATGAATAATGATACGGACAAAACGTCTCAAGATGTCATTCTCGCAGACCGAGAGAGCGCTGCCAAGATTCTTGATCACTTGAAGGGACTTGGATGGAGCGTTTTTGAACTCATCGGCGTTGAGACAGCACAGGCGTTCTTTCATGCAGCGATGCAGGCTCTCCCGATGGATCCTGCTATTAGCGGAAGGGTCAATTGGAACGCGTTATCGGATTCACTTTTCGGTGGGATTGACGCTTCAATAAAAAAACGCGTCGCCATTGTATGGCATGGTGCGGACCTTCTGTTGGAGACGGATCCAGAATCATTCTCAATAGCACAAATTGTGCTCGCGGACGTTTCAGATTGCCTGCGAAGAGAGCGGAACGAACGCAGAACAGAGGCATGCTTACGTAGTTTTCTGTTAGGGAAGGGGGAACAGTTCCGAATTCTGAAGGCCAAAGACCTTGAGCCAGTTGAAGACTGAGCGGTCTGAAGTGTGGGGAATGAAACGGGGGAGTGAAACGGGGTCGCAGCTAGTTCACTCAAACTTCACCGTCATCGGTCCGGCGCCGCAGCACGGCGGGCGGCCCTCGTCCCGAACCGGTGGCCTCGGTGGAACTGCTTTCCGCTTCTTCACTTCCTTGCTTCGAGGACTTCCCAACGGGCGTAGAGGTCTTGGACGGCCTTCTGCGCAGCTTCGATTTGCACGCAGCAGTCGTGGAGTTTGTTGCGGTCGGCGAGGACGGCCGGGTCTTCCAGGCGCTTCTGGCAGGCGTGGAGCGTCTCTTCGGTGGTGACGATCTTCGCCTCGATCTTCTCCAACTCGCGCAGCTCCATGTAGGAGAGTTTCTTGGCGCCATCCGGCGGCTTGGGCGTTGACGATCGGGCGGCCGGTGGCGCGGGCGCGCGGCTTTCTCGGCCGCCTTCTCAGTGGACTCCTGGGCGGCCTGCCACTGTGACACGTCCGCATAGACGCTCGACCCGCCGCGGCCGTCCAGCGCCATGATCTCGGTCGAGATTCGATCCAACATGTACCGGTCATGCGTGACCAGCAGCAGCGCGCCGGAAAGTCCTGCAGGCTCTCTTCCAGCACTTCCAGAGAGGGGATGTCCAGGTCGTTGGTCGGCTCGTCCAGGATCAACAGGTCGGCCGGTTGCAGCATTAAGCGCGCGATCAAGATGCGCGACTGCTCGCCGCCCGATAGGTTCCCCACCGGCATGTCGAGCTGCTCTTTGCGGAACAGGAACCGCTGCGCCCACCCCGAGACGTGGATCGGGTTCCCCCGATAGCTGATCGTCTCACCCGTCGGCGACAGCGCGTATCGAAGCGTGTGCTCCGGGTTGAGCTGGGCACGCGCCTGGTCGAATAGAACAACCTTCAGATTCTCCGCCCGCCAGACTTCGCCGCCGTCGGGCGCCAATTGTCCGGTGAGCATTCGGATGAGCGTGCTCTTCCCGCTCCCGTTGGGCCCGAGGAGGCCCAGCTTGGTGCCCGGCGAAAGGACAAGGTTCAGGTCGGAGAACAACGTCCGCCCGCCCAGCGTCTTGGCGACATGCTTGGCCGTCAGCAGCTTGCGGGTCTGGCGGCCGGATGAGCTGAAGTCGATCGCGCTGGCGCTGTTCTGCGCGGCCGCGTTCCGCCCCTTGATGTCCGACAACTCCTGCATCATGCGGCCGGCCTCCTGGATCCGGCCCTTGGCCTTGGTCGTCCGCGCCTTGGCCCCCCGCTTCAACCATTCGATCTCCCGCCGGACCGTGCTCGCCAGCGCCTGCTCCCGCGCGGATTGAGCGGTGAGGTACTCATCCCGCTTGATCAGGAAATCCGAATAGGTGCCGTTGATGCTCAGGTAGCCGTCGGCATAACTCGCGTTCAGCTCCACGATGCGATTGGTGACGTTCTCCAGAAAGTAGCGGTCGTGGCTGACCAGCAGGAACGCGAAGCGCGCGTTCAGCAGCAGCTTTTCGAGCCAGAGGATCCCCGCGAGGTCAAGGTGGTTCGTCGGCTCGTCCAGAAGCAAGAGGTCGGGCTCGCGGATGAGCTCCCGGGCCAGCGCCAGCCGCTTCCGCCATCCGCCCGAAAGCGTGTCGACAACCTGCGCCCCATCGGTGAAGCCCATGCGGCCGAGCATCAGGTCGGCCTTGGTCTCCCGGTCGTGCTCGTCGTCGTGGTTATCCAGATCCGCCTGGGCATCCACCAGCGCCTCGCGGCACGTCTGCCCGGCGGGGAACTCATCCTGCTGCGGCAAATACCCGAGCTTGAGCCCGCGACGGGTTTCGATCGTCCCCTCGTCCGGCTGCTCCAGAGTGCGGGAGAGGATCTTCAGGAGCGTGGACTTTCCCGAGCCGTTGGGGCCGATGATCCCCGTTCGCTCCGAATCATCGAAGCTGATCGAGATCCCGCGAAACAGCGGCCGCGGGCCAAAGGACTTGGCGATCGATTTACAGCTTAGCAGCAGGGTCATGGGGAAAGGTCGGGGTCGAGAGGCAACAACAAACGCGACACCCGGGAACGTTCCCGCCGCGTAGCGAACCATTTTGCCGACGAGGGGTTGAAAAAGATAGGTGGCCGACACTTGCGACGCGCCCGCGCCGGCGGCTATCCGAACGAAGCTGCGACGCGTTCTCGGACCGCGTTCCAGTCGCGGCTCGAAGAGTTCGCCGATCTTGCGGACATTCGCCGGAAGCGACATGCCGAAGTAAGCGCGAAACGCTGACGGAGAACGAAGATTTGCTGACTGCCAGTCGAGGAGGATGTAATCGGTCGGGCCGTTTGCGGCGACCACATTAGACGTCAATACGCCGAGGATCACGTCGGGCCGGTGAAGATGATAGAGGTCGCTGGAGAGGATGATCGCCGGACGACGCTTCACCTTGCGCTCCGATGAAATCAACCGTCACCACATCGCCAAGCCTGGGCACCGTTATGCTTCGGTCCGCGACCGGGGCCCATTCACCGCCCAAGTGGCCGCGCTGAAGTCCAGATAGTCGTCATCGCTCCATTCGTCGCTCACGTCAACGCCCCCGTCCTTCGCGGCGCAAGTCGTCAACTCGGTTAAAAATCAACGACGCGAGTCTCAGCCGATCGGCCGGCGAAAGCCGCCTGATTTCTCTCTCATATAATTCGATAAGCGTCACGAGGTTGCTCCGTAAGCGATCGGATTCTACTCGGTCGTTAGAGCTCGTTCCACGCGACCCCACGACCAGCCGCCCGCGTGCCCCCCACGACGCGGGTCGAATGATGTCCCGCCCTTGGGTTGAGCACCTTGACGGGCCTCTTCATTTAGTTGTCTCGATCGGATACCTTCCTTTCGGCTCCCAGGGGCGGGTTTCGCCGTCGTCGCGGGTCTGGCGGCGGTCCTGTCGCCGCCTCGGGCTACGCGATCATCTGGGTCGATCGGGTGCTTCAGGAAACGCATGATTGTGTTCCCCTGTCATGTCTGCCGGCTCGACCTCTCCGCCACCGAGGCGCAGGCGGGCTCGTTGGTGCGCTGCCCCAACTGCATGACGACGCTGCGCGTCCCCGCGAACGTGATGGACCCGGCGGCCGCGTTGGCGGCGATGTCCAGCCCGGCGGCGAGCGGCGGTTTTTCCCAGGGTGGCGCGTCGCCGTTTCAGCCTTCCGCCGCCGGGGCGTTCAGCCCGCCTACGGGGTTTGCGCCAAGCCCCTCCTCCGGGTGGCAGGCGCGGGCCGGGGAAGCGGTATGGGTTCAACTGCGGGTACTGCTCGTCGCGGCTGGAGGCTACGGAGTCGATGGCGGCCCAGGAGGGGCAGTGCCCTACTTGCGGCAACAACATCACCATCCCGATCCTGGATCGGTACGGCCGCCTGATCGACCCGAAGACCCGGCAGATTATTAAGCAGGACCCGCACCCCGTCCATGCCTACGCGGCCGCCGGCGAACGCGCCCCCGCCATCCTGCGCGGGCCGGACCGAAAACAAGTCATCCGGTGCCCCAAGTGCGGGGCGATCAGCCCGATCACCGCGAATAACTGCCAGGCTTGCCGGATGCCCTTTACGATGGAGGGGACCACGCTCGAAGCCTCGGGCTCGAGCAATGGCTTCTGCGTGGCGTCGTTGGTGCTGGGGATCATCGGCATCCCCGGGGTGTGCGCGATGGGGATCCCGTCGCTGCTCGCCATTGTCTTTGGTATTATCGGTTACAATCAGGTGAACAAGGCGGGCGCGGAGGGGGGCGGCAAAGGAATGGCGATCGCCGGGATGGTTCTAGGCGGGGTCGGCATCGTGATCGCGATCATGGTCTGGGCGAGATAACGGCGCGGGCGACTCGGTAAGCAGAAAATCCGAAGCTCGAAATCCGAAGGAACCCGCAAGGAGAGAAACAAAAGCGAAAAAGGGAACAGGCGGTGAACGCACCTGTTTCCGCTTTCCACTTCTCCCGTTTCCGCTTCCTTCGGGCTTTGTGCTTCGAATTTCGGGTTTCCCAGGCGACGGGAAGAAGAAAATCCGAAGCCCGAAATCCGAAGGAAGCTGCAAGGGGAAAGACGAAAGCGGAAAAGGATCCGGGGGCGGTAAACGCACCTATTTCCTTTTTCCGCTTCTGCCGTTTCCGCTTCCTTGGAATTTCGTGCTTCGGATTTCGAAATTCGGATTTCGCCGGCCTAGTTCAGCAGATCCAGCCGCGCCTGGGCTTCCTGCAGCCTTGGGTCATTCTCGATCGCTTTGCGGTACTCGATCTTCGCCTGATCCGGGCGGCCGAGGGATTCGAGGACCGAGCCGAGGTTGTAGTGCACTTCAGCGGGCGTCAGCACCACCTGCAGGTTCAGCGTCGCCTCATTGAAGCGGTTGTGGCGGGCGAGCATCAGGCCGTAATTTACGCGGCAGGGGGCGTTGGCGGGGTCTTTGCGGATGCCCTTCAGGTAAGCCGCCTCGGCCTCGTGGGCGCGGCCGCTGATTTCGTAACAGAAGCCGAGGTTCCCATAGCCGGTGGCGTCGCCGCTGGTCAACTGGATGTATTCGTTCCAGGTCTTGATCGCTTCGGGGAAGCGGCGAACGCGGGCCTCGACGACGCCGATGCGGAAGAGCGATTCGGCATGCTTTGGGTCGGCCTTCAGGGCGTTCTGGTATTGCTCGAGCGCCCGGTCCCACGCCTCCTGGCTTTCGGCGAGCTGACCGGCCGCGAAATAGGTGTCCGCCTTGATCGATGGCGGCCTGCTCTGCTTCTCCCATTCGTCGCGCGGCTCAAGGACGTTCACGGAAGGCTGTTCGCCGGCGGTGCGGCCGTTCCCCGTCATGCCGCAGCCGACGAGGAAGGTCGCGCCCAGCGCGACCCAGGCGGAAACGACGACATTGCGAGCGAGGGCGTATTTCATAAGCGTCTGGTGGTAAGCCGTCGGATCGGTCGGATCCGGCGTTCAAGCCGCACGGCATCCGCGGCGGTCAACCGCCGCAACCGGTCTATCGGCAAAACACGAGGGCGCGCGCACTACGTGGAACAATTGCTAAATTCGGCGTAGTTGCTCCCCGCCTCCGATCGCCACCCCGGCGTGACCTCCCTTACAGGCGCCTTGGGCGGCGCCGGTAAGGGAGGCACTGAACCGGCTGGCAGGCGGCTCCGAACGCGGCCGCAACTTGTACTAACCCTCGAACAAGCGTGATTTTCGCCCCCGGGTCCGGCCCTGCGCAAAAAAAGACTCGAAACGCCCGCGTTTTCGTATAATCAGAGAGTTACCAGGCTTTCTGACACGTAGACGCAAGGAGGCGTTTCGAGTGACCAACACTACACGCAAAAAGTTGGACCGACGCAAGCGGAGAATCGCCAAGCGACTGCGGCCACGCAGCTTCTCGGAACGGCCTAACAGCCCGTGGCAAAAGCCCAGCGCCCCTTGCACCCGCGGTCCAATCGCGCTGTAATGCCTCCCGTCACGGAGGACACTGACCATGGGCATGGGCAAACGCAAGAGTCACGTCGAACCGCCGCTGTTCATCCTCGGGCCTGACCTGCCGCGGACGGCCGCTCACCCGTTCTACGCCAAGCTCAACGAACTGCTCGCGGCCGGCGACTTCGACCCGTTCGTCGAGAAGCTGTGCGCCAAGTTCTACTGCGACTCCAACGGCCGCCCGTCGCTGGCGCCGGGGATGTACTTCCGCTTCCTGCTCCTGGGCTACTTCGAAGGCATCGACTCCGAACGCGGCATCGCCTGGCGCACGGCCGACTCGTTCTCACTACGCGCCTTCTTCGGCTATGGCCTGACCGACGCCGTCGCCGACCATTCGACCATCAGCCGCACGCGTCGGCTGATCGACCTGGAGACGCACCAGGACGTCTTCACCTGGGCGCTGAAGCTGCTTGCCAAGCAGGGGCTGGTCAGCGGCAAGACGGCCGGCATCGACGCGACCACTTTGGAAGCCAACGCGGCGATGCGGAGCATCGTCCGGCGTGACAGCGGGGAAAGCTACGATCAGTTCCTCACCGGCCTGGCCAAGGCCAGCGGCCTTGAGACACCGACGCGGGAAGACTTGACCAAGCTCGACCGCAAGCGGAAGAACAAGGCCAGCAACGACGACTGGGAGAACCCGCACGACCCCGACGCGAAGATCACCAAGATGAAGGACGGCTCCACGCACCTGGCCCACGGCTCGACCGAGCTCGCCGAGGTCAAGGTCGAGCACGCGGTGGACATGGAGACCGGAGCGATCCTGGGCGTGACGCTGCAGGGGGCGGACCTGGGGGACACGACGACGATGATCCAGACGATCAACGTGGCGACGGAGAACCTGGCGGCCGTCGCCGAGGACCCCCGCACCTCCGACTGCGTCCACCCGAACTTCATGAGCGAGGCGGTGCTGGACAAGGGGTACCACTCCAACGGCGCACTGCTGGACCTGGAGGAGATGGACGTGCGGTCGTACGTGAGCGAGCCGGATCGCGGCCGCCGGGACTGGGATGGCAAGGCCGACGCGCAGCAGGCGACGTACGCGAACCGCCGCCGCGTGAAAGGCGACCGGGGGAAGGATCTGCTTGCCAGCCGGGGCGAGCTGGTGGAGCGGTCCTTCGCCCACGCGTACGAGACGGGCGGGATGCGACGTACACACCTGCGAGAGCACCCGAACATCCTCAAGCGACTGCTGATCCACACCGGCGGGTTCAACCTCGGGCTGGCGATGCGCAAACTGACGGGGATCGGCAAGCCGAGGAGGCTGCAGGGGCTGTTTCGGCCGATTTTCGACCTGATTCATTTCTCCGCGGCCTTCACGATTCTCTTTCCCGGTCGCCTTCTCTCCCGCCGGGTGGACTCCAGCGCCAACCGCGCGCGATCACCATCTCTTGCCACGTCGTCTCGCCGGAAGGGCAACCCTTGGCTACGGATTTTCGGGCTCTCCGCCAAAGTCGCTGACGAGGGCTCGGACACCCCAACTGGTTGCGGTCGGCTGCGGGACCATCCAGGAGCGCAATTTCATCGGGCGACGATGGTTACGTAACTTTCGCCCGCACCGACTCCAGGACCTGGTACACCACGATCAGCACATGTGGCGGAGAGCCGATTTTCGTAGGGTGACCAATTCCGTGTCGGTCTGCGGTTCCTTGACCCAAACGCCGCGTAGCCCTCGTCCTTCTCGAAGATCGTCTGGCGGCCGACGCCACGGTTCAGACGTGGAAGATCATTCCGCCGGGAGCCTTGCGAGCGGTGCGGGGCATCATTTCAGCTTAACGGCCTCGGCAGCGCCCGTTAACCAAATGAGACTGTCCCCTTATTCATTCTTATCCATTCCCCCCTTATCCATTCCCGAACAACGAGTCATGGGAGTTGCGAGCTGGCATTCACGACACGATCCAGTTCCGGTGTGCGCAGGTTGTTATCTTCGCACACCTTGTACAAGACAGCTTGGGTTCCGCGTCGAGTCGCCACTTCAGCGGTAACCTTAACAATTTCCATCAGCGTCTTGTCGTCACCCACTGAAAACCCCGGCATGAACACAAAGCCAATGTTAATTTTGCCGATGAACCCGAACAACCCGGCCGCCAAGGCGCTCGCTTTTTTCCCGGCCAGGTTTGAGCCTGATTTGATCGCCTTCGCTTCCAAGTCGTCTATACCTTTCTTCCCTTGTGCCACCAGTCGCTCAAGCCGCGCAGCCTTAAGCTTGAGCGCGGTCGGAATCTTATTTCCGTCTGTCAAATAGATGTCTTCGAATGACTTCGTGTAAAACTTGTTGTAGAGCTTTGTTGTCGCGGCATCCTCCGGTGTGGAAGGCTGTGACGCCGGGACGTACTTCACATTTGCCTCGCTATACGTCTCTTTCGGATCGGCCTCGGCGAGCACGGGTACATCAGTCCAGAAGTCAAATAATGCTTCCCAAAACACCGTAACGAGCCCCGTGATTGCCTCGTTATTGACACCGCCATTCACCGAAGGTTTCGCAACATCGGTTCCGTTGCGGTCGATGAACTCGCCGTTCGCGTAGGCTGTGAAATATGCAACCAGGATGCGATCGAGCTTTTTTGTAGTTCCCTTTCCACGCGACACGTCGGCCAGCAGCGTCTTCCTCGACCTGGTGAGAGATTCGCGAAACGCCTTGACCTCTTGGTCCGAGACGGTCAAAGGATCAGTAGAGCGCGCGCCTTTTGTTCGCACATTATGGACTTCGTCGACGACGCCCTGGACAAGATCGGTCTTCAGCAGCGTCATCACCTCGTCGCTCTCGGTCGGTGGAGGTGCCTTCGAACCGGGCTTCCCCATGACCGCCTTGAGCGATTCGTAATTCGTCTCGAACGTATCATCCAGAGTGCTCGGCGATCGTGTGACCCCACTTCTCGCCGCATCCACGACGTAGTCCGGAATGGCGGCCATGTGGGCGGTGGACAGCGATTGTGATTGGCAACCGACTATTACGAGTACAAGGAGCACAAACGGTGAAAGCTTCACGATCATAAATCACTCCGATTGAAGAGAAGGGATAGAGCCTCGTATCAGTGCCGTGGAGAATGATGTGATTCTCAGTGCGATTGGATTGTGAATGGACGTTGCTGCCAGTATGCGTCGTGGTCGGCATCGACCATCCGCCGTTGGGCTTCTTGTGCGGGGCGGAGTATGGCTGCCGCGGCCGCGATGTCTGCATGGAACTTGACGTAGTCGCCTTGAAACGCCCCGTTGTTCCAGACTTGTTTCAATGCGATCGTGAAGACACCATTCGTTTCGCGATCGCCCGCCGTTTGCTCGTTCTTGCACGCAGTGATCGAGAGTACCCATGCATGGATTTGTGTCCCGGGGCGCTCTACGTCGCGGACGATCCCTTCATACCGCGTGCGCTCGGCGGCGTAGGCAGCAATCGACACTTCTGGGGGGACGAGCTTGAGCGTCTCATTCGGGTGACGTCGCACTAAGTTCGTAAACGAGTCTTTCAGCTGCATCAACCGCTGTCTATCCCCTATCCGAGGGGGATCAGCTAGAGCGGGAGCTCCCATCAGATGCACGTCTAAGACGTAATCGGTTGGAGCTCGGGTGATGCCTGCACTGTGGCAGCTGTCGGAGAAGACCAAGATCCTAACGCCATCAGCGAAGTGCGACCATTCGGCATATAATTCCTTGTCAAGCAACATACCGTCGTATAAGCACCAAGTTTGGTCCATTCCTTGGTTAACCGCTGGCGCCTGCGGGTCAGGCACTTCGTCCCCGTGACCCGAATATGATATCATAAAGATATCGCCACTCTTCAAAGCCCGGCATGCAGCACGAATCGCCTGCAAGACAGCCCCGCGGGTTGCGTTCTTTGTGATCAGTTTCCCGTGGTCACCTGATAAGAAAACGAAGCCGCTCTGATGCGCGATTGCGGCCATGTCTGTTGCATCATGTTCGCAGCCAAAGAGCCGGCCGTCCCAGTTAGCGTAGTGGCTCGGATCAAGAGAATTCAGTCCGATACACAGCGCAATTCCCTTTGGAGCGGACGTAGGCGCGGTTGCCGGACTAAGCACGGGAGTACCGGGGTGCGAGGGTGGTGCGGAATCGGGACATCCACAAGCGAACAGAATTAGTACTGCCATCAGTAGAGGATGACCTTTTCTGAGCATGCTTCACCTCCGGACGAAGTGATGTCATTAAAACTACGACTTCTGGTCTTGGTAACAAATTTCGCCCATTAGCAAAGCCAGAATTGCGAGAGACAAGGGTCGTGTATTGGACGAGGAGCGCCGTCCACGTCTTTTAAGCTATATTCATGCGCGTTTAAACCACGCCGATTTACGGAATAGGGGACTAAGGGCTCAGAGAAAGGCTCGGTACAATCCGCCCCATCGGCAGCGCGGGGAAGGTAAAGTATTTCGAAACCTATTGTCAACAAGAAAATGTTTCCGCGACAAGCAGCACAAAATGCTCGTTATAGAGCTGAGTCAGCAGATGACGGGTCGCAGTGGCTGGATCTCTTCGTAAAGGGTTTCGATGCTACGGTGGCGATTCGGAATGCGGCTTGGTGTTCGACCTCGCGGCGAGAGGCTTCCTCGCGAGCCGCTGGCTTCAAAGCGTATCGCGCTTCGACGAATCGAGCTTGGCATTCAGGTCCGTATAGATAGGTCCCTGAACCTCGCGGTCGCCGGCAAGGCATCTTCGTCAATCTGCCCGGCGAGTTCTTTGGAGAGGGGGGCCAAAAGTTAGCGTGTAGACGCGCTGGGGGCCGGCCGCATCCCCGACCCGACGACGGCCGGCGACTTCTGCCGGCGGTTCGAGTCGGCGGAACAGGTCAACGCCTTGCAGGAGGCGATCAACTCCGCTCGCGTCGGCGTCTGGAAGGAGCAGGACGCGTCGTTCTTCGACGTGGCGACGATCGACGCCGATGGCACGTTGGCGCCCACCGACGGCGAGTGCAAGGTCGGCATGGACATCAGCTACAACGGCGTCTGGGGCTACCACGCGGCGGTGGTGTCGCTGGCCAACACCAAGGAGCCGCTCTACCTGCTCAACCGCCCGGGCAACCGCCCCAGCCACGAGGACGTGGCCGCCTACCTGGACAAGGCCATCGCCCTGACGCTGGGGGCGGGGTTCAAGGCGGTGCGGATGCGGGGGGACACGGACTTCAGCCAGACCGCCCACCTGGACCGCTGGGACACGTTGGGGAACGTCACGTTCCTGTTCGGGCTGGACGCCCACCCGAACCTCAAGCTCAAGGCCGAGGCGATGGCGGAGCAGTGTTGGTCCGAACTGAATCGCCCGGCCCGCTACGAGGTGGCCACGGCGGAGCGGGCCAAGCCCGAGAACATTAAGGAGCAGGTCGTCGCCGAGCGGGGCTTCCAGAACCTGCGCCTGGCGGCCGAGCACGTGGCGGAGATCGACTACCAGCCGGTCAAGTGCCACAAGCCCTACCGGCTGATCATCTGCCGCAAGACCCTCGACGTGGAGATGCACCAGAGGAAGCTCTGGCAGGAATACCGCTACTTCTTCTTCATCACGGCTCGACTGAGCTCGCCGAAGTCCAACGACCGTGCCACGCCGGCAAGGGAACTGGCGCTGGAGGCCAACCAACGCTGCGACCAGGAGAACCTGATCGAGCAACTGAAGAACGGGGTTCACGCGATGAAGCTGCCCAGCGCCGACCTGGTGAGCAACTGGGCGTACATGGTGATGGCGAGCCTGGCCTGGAGCCTCAAGGCATGGTGGGGCCTGATGCTCCCGCAGGCCCGGGGGCGTGGCCGCCAGGCCCGCGAGCGGCAGAGGCACGACGTGGTGCGGATGGAGTTCAAGCGGTTCGTGAACGCGGTGGTGAGGCTGCCCTGCCAGATCCTCCGTAGCGGGCGGCGGCTGATCTACCGGTTGCTGTCGTACAGCCCATGGCAGGAGCCGCTATTGGCGGGCGTGGCCGCGTGGCGTACCCGGGCACAACGTTGACGAGGCGAGAAGTTGATGCCGGGGTCAGGATGCCCCGGTTCGGCGAGGCCTTGTGGACGAGGCAACACGATGCACAACGACATGTCGGACGCGGCCGGGGGCGAAGCGGCGTCGCGCCCCGAACGCGGGCGGTTTGGCACCGCGGGGGATACGCTTGTTTAAGGACTAACGGATCTCAACGCGGGGCGTCCGTAGACGTATGATTGTGCGTACCGGCGGAGGCAATCGATTCGGCCGCACGGCGACCCGCCAGACCAGGCCCGCCCGATTCGATTCAGAGAGGCAAAGTTCGGTTGGCCGCTCGTTGGCGGCCGGGCCGTCTTTCTCGACTGCGCTGACCCTAACCGCTTATAACTCCAAGGCGTACCGAACGGCTCGGACGACCTCGTGTTCCTTCTTCCCGCCCTAAGGAGTGGCCCCATGAAGACCTCGCTCTTGTTATCGACGCTGGCGCTCGCGGCCGGCATCTGCTCGACCAGCTTTGGCCAGGTGACTGGCACCGTCAAGCTAGACGGCAAAGCCCCCAAGCGCGCCCCGATCTCGATGAACCCCGACTGCGCCAAGCTCCATAAGAACCCCGTGCTCGACGAGGGCGTCGTCGTGGACGAAAACAACAACCTGCAGAACGTCGTCGTCTATATCAAGGGCGACAACGTCAAAGGCCCGGCGCCGAAGGACCCCGTGATCCTCGACCAGAAGGGGTGCCAGTACATCCCGCACGTGGTCGCGGTCATGGTCGGCCAGGAGCTGCGGGCCCGTAACAGCGACGGTTTCCTGCATAACGTCCACAGCCTGCCGGAGAACAGCGATCCGTCGAACATGGCCCAGGTCGGCAAGACGGGCCCGCAGGGCGACGCGCTCAAGCCGATCAAGGCGTCCGAAGTGTTCAAGGTCAAATGCGACGTCCACCCCTGGATGGGTGCCTGGGTTTACGCCCTCGACAACCCTTACTTCGCCGTGACGAACGCCAAGGGCGAGTACTCCATCGACGTCTCCAGCCTCACCGACGGCGACTACGAACTGCACGCCTGGCAGGAGAAGTACAAGGAACAGCCTGCCCAGAAGATCACGATCAAGGATCACAAGGCGACGGCGGACTTCATCGTCAAGGCACCGGCGCCGAAATGAGTCGCGCACAACCACCCCGCTCGGCTGACGGCTCACCCGCCTGAGCCGCGGCTTCTTCGGGCGGTTTTGAACTTGGGATCGGTGGGCTCACGCCGTTTGACGGGAGCCCGCCGGTCCCTTAACAATTGGCCTCTCGCTTCCGATCGGTCGATTCGGGGGCGTGGATGGCGGCTGTGGCATTTCGACGCATGCGGCCGCGAAGCTCGCAATCCCGTAGCTGTTTGGTTTCTGTCGTGCTATAGATCTTTCACCATGGTCGGCGGACGCCATGGGCGGCCCGCCGTGGCTCCGGGAACGGGGAGCGGCCGGTCAAGTGCTTCCGGGAAGCGGACGGCAGACGAATCGTGCCTGCTACGCGAATACCCGCATCACGAAAGAGAGCGAGTCGGTGATCTTCGAAAGCGTTGGGCCGATCCTCCAGAACGTCGGGCGGCCGATGATGGGCACCCTCGCGTTTGGGCGGGACTGGTGGCTCCCCACCAACTATGCCGAGCACGGCGCCTCGATGGACACCCTCTTCAACGTGATCTTCTGGATGTCGGTGATCACGTTCGTCGGCGTCTTCGCGGCGATGATCTATTTCTGCATCCGCTACCGGCATCAGGCGGGGAAGAAGAAGGCGGTCTTTACCCACGGCAACACGCGTCTGGAGATGATCTGGACGCTGATCCCCGCCGTCATCCTGATCGTGCTGGCGGTCTTCAGCAAACGCGTCTGGGACAACTACCGCTACGCCGACACGATCGACAAATCCAAGACCGCTAAGATCCTGGTGATTGGCCAGCAGTTCAACTGGAACGTCATCTACCCCGGGCCGGACGGGAAGATCGGCCGCTATCTTCAGTACCCCCACGTGACGGACCTGAAGTGGCCCGAAGTCCCCGCCAGCGACACTTACGTTTTCCCGAATGTGCCCGGGCCGGCCTACCTGCCGGAGGCGCAGGCGCGGAAGATCCTGAAGGACTACATCGAATCCGTGAACCCGCTTGGTAAGGATTTCTCCGACCCCGACGGCAAGGACGACGACTACCAGAAGACCCCCGGCCGCGAGATCAACGTCCCTAAAGGGCGCACGGTTGAGGTGGCTCTCGCCAGCCGCGACGTGATCCACGATTTCTTCCTGCCGAACTTCCGGGTGAAGCTCGACGCGGTGCCTGGGATGCGCGGCATCCTCTACTTCACGCCGATGAAGACCAGCGCGGAAGTCGAGAAGGAGACGCGGCGCGAGTACACGCTGGACGAGTTGCAGGGAGCGATCGGCGCGCCCGCCGCCAAGAAGCGGCCGGACATTAAGACGCTCATGCTGGCGATCCCCGAGAATGACCCGCGGGTCAACACCGACGCCACTGGCCGTCGCTATGCCAAGGAGATCGAGGGGGACGACCCGGACCATCCCGGCAAGAAGATGAAAACGCTGGATACGATCGTGCGCGAGGATTCGATCATCACCGACGACGTGGTGACCGACCTTCGCGCCGCGGGCTTTACAAAGGTGACGGCCTATACCCCGGCGACGTTCGACCTGGTCTGCGAGCAACTGTGCGGCGCCGGCCACTACACCATGAAGGGCGCCCTGCGGGTGATCGAGCCGGAGGAATGGCATACAAAGTTCGAGACGGCGCAAGCGGCTTCCGCGCCGGAGCCCGCCGCACCGGCGGCCGCCGTCGTCGCCAAGGCGGGGACGCCCTGATTGCCCGGGCACGAGCCTGGTCTTTCGTTCCTATGAAAAGTGCGGTGTAGGGCCCGCACGGGAGCCGTCGGTTGACGAGATGAATTCAGGTGTCGTACCGGCTCCTGTGCGGACCTTCCGGCGGAGCCACGCCGCTCCAAAACCGAAGGTCCGCGCGGGAGGCATGATGTCGCCGAATGACTCAACGCCGATCGACGCCTCCCGTACGGGCCCTACGCGGGCACTCGCGGTGTTCGGTGGATTAAACCACTTGTCATCACTGCCCGGTTCAGTGCTGTCGCCCATTCCGTGCTTCAAAGAAACTGTTCGAGAGTCCTCATGACCGCAATCGCGCACCCCATCGACCTGCACCCGCCGCTCGCGCATGCCCGGCATCCGGCGCATGAAGCGGGGCATCATGAGAGGATCAGCTTCTTCAAGAGGTACCTCTTCTCGACCGACCACAAGACGATCGGCCTGCAATTCCTGTTCGTCGGGCTGATGTTCTTCGTCATCGGCGGGCTGCTCGCCATGGTGGTGCGGTGGCAGCTTGCCTGGCCCGATGGCAGCAAGCCGCTTCCGATCCTCTCCAGCTACATGAACTGGAAGGTGGACGCGGACGGCTCGATCAAGATGCCGCCCGACTTCTATGCCCAGACGTTCACGATGCACGCGTCGATCATGATCTTTTTCGTGGTCATCCCGCTGCTCGTCGGGACGTTCGGGAACTACCTGATCCCGCTGAAGATCGGCGCCCCGGACATGGCCTTCCCGTTCCTCAACGGGGTGGCCTTCTGGATGGCGATACCCGCCGGCGCGCTCCTGACCAGCGCCTTTTTCCTTCCCGGCGGGCCGCCGATCTCTGGCTGGACGGCCTACCCGACGTTAAGTGAGCTTCCGCTGACCGCCCGAACCCTGGGCTTCGACACCGTCGCCGGCGCGTGGGGGAGCGCCATGATGTTCCTGCGGATCCACGACCCTGTCGCCAGGACGATGGGCAACTGGTCCGACGCGGGCCTGGTGATGAACTTCGCGGCGCTGTTCCTCTGTTACAGCTACATCTGCGCCTACACCGTCCGGACCGGCGTGCGGGCCGTGAACTACTTCCTGTCGTTCTTGCTCTGCTTCGCCGCATCGGTCGTCACGCTCAAGGCGTTCCAGCACGCCGTCTTCGACGGGCAGAGCGCCTGGTTCCTGAGCATCTTTATCCTCGGCTTTTCGAGCATCCTGGGCGCGGTCAACTACCTCACGACCGTCATCAAGCTCCGCTGCCCCGGCATGACGATGTTCCGCCTGCCGCTCTCCGTCTGGTCGCTGTTCATCACGTCGATCCTCGTGCTGCTGGCGACGCCGGTCCTGGCGGCCACGCTGTTCATGAACCTGCTCGATCATCACCAGTTGACGACTTTCTTCGTCCCCTTCAACTGGCTCGGTAACAGTGAACTGCACCCCGATATCGCCGGCGGCGGCTATCCGCTGCTGCACCAGCATCTCTTCTGGTTCTACAGCCACCCGGCCGTCTACATCATGATCCTGCCGGGGATGGGGATCGTCAGCGACATCCTGGCGACCTTCAGCCGCAAGCCGGTCTTCGGCTATCGCCCGATGATTTACGCCCTGGCGGGGATCGCGTTCCTGGGCTTCATCGTCTGGGCGCACCACATGTTCCAGTCCGGCATGAACCCAACGCTGGGGACCACATTCGCCGTCAGCACGACGTTCATCGCCGTCCCCTCGGCGATCAAGACGTTCAACTGGCTCGGCACGCTCTGGGGCGGCAACATCAAGTTCACCACGCCGATGCTCCACGCGATCAGTTTCGTGGCGATGTTCGTCGTTGGGGGCCTGTCGGGGATCTTCATGGCCAGCACGGCGGTGGACGTCCACATCCACGACACGTACTTCATCGTCGCCCACATCCACTACGTGCTGTTCGGCGGATCGACCTTCGCGATCTTCGCGGGGATCACCTACTACTACCCGAAGATGTTCGGCCGCATGATGAACGAGCCGATCGGCAAGCTGCACTGGCTGCTGACCTTCATCTTCTTCAACGGGACCTTCTTCCCGATGCACATCCTGGGGCTGGGCGGGATGGATCGCCGCCTGTACGACTACACCGTCTATCCGACCTTCGCCCATTTCCTGGACATGAATCGCTTCATCACTTATTGCGCGTTCGGCATGGGGGCGGCGCAGTTGCTGATCATCGTGAATTTCATCGGAAGCTGGGTCTGGGGAAAGCGGGCCGGCCGCAACCCGTGGCTGGCGACTACGCTGGAGTGGGAAACCGCAAGCCCCCCGCCGCATGGGAACTTTGAACAGACACCGGTCGTTCATCACGGCCCGTATGAATACTCCAGCCCGCTGGTAGAGGAAGACTGGCTGGCCCAGACGCGCGTCGTTGAAACGGCGCCAGCCTTCGCCGCCGTGACCGGCGGTCACTAGACCGAGCGCCGCGCGAGCGGTCACAACGCGCGACCGGTAGCCATCGGCGCCCCACACGGCCTCGTGGACCGTTCCAGGCAAGGCGGCGGTTGCGCGGCGACATGATCCGACGTGCCGCCGGTGCCCTCACTGGCGGGGCTTGTGTGCGGTCGGCAACACCGCGGATGAGGGCAGCGGCGACAGCTATTCGCGGGCCGTAACCCGCTGTTGTCGATGGAACGAGCGACTGGATTGACTTTCAAAACTCCGCCTCGCCCGCGGATGCCTCGTACGATCGATCAATGGAACTGCCCCGCTATAACCCCGGCCTGCACCGCCTTGCCCTGCTGACTGCGGCGGCAACCTTCCCGTTGATCTTCATCGGCGGCCTGGTCACCAGCCACGACGCGGGGATGGCGGTCCCGGACTGGCCCAACAGCTACGGCTACAACATGTTCCTATTCCCTCCCAGCCGTTGGGTTGGGAACATCTGGTACGAGCATGTCCATCGGCTCTACGCCAGCGGGTTGGGGCTGCTGTCGATCACACTCTGCGTCTGGGCGTTCCTCACGGATCGTCGCCCCGCCGTCCGCCGCCTCGCCGCGGCCGTTCTTGGTGGGGTCATTGTCCAAGGCGTCCTCGGCGGCCTCCGGGTCGTCCTGGCCAGGCTGGGCCTGGCGATCGTCCATGGCTGTTTCGCGCAGGCCTTCTTCTGCCTCACCGCACTGCTCGCGCTCGTCACCTCGCCGCGATGGATCGATTCCCCCGACCTGACCCGCGCCAAGGATGCCGAGGCCGGCCGCCGCCTTGGCCGATGGGCGATGATCGCCGTCACCTTGGTCTACGCCCAGTTGATCATCGGGGCCGTGATGCGTCACGACCACGCCGGCCTGGCGATCCAGGATTTCCCGCTCGCCTTCGGGCACGTGCTGCCGCCAACCAGCGAGCGCGAGCTTGTCGAGTCGCTTCCCGCCGCAGGGACCGCCGCCCCCGCCGCGACCCGTGTGGCACGGCCCGGCTCCCTCTATTCCAAATGGCTCGCCCTCTGGCCCGCCGGCGGCCCCTTCCGCGCCGACCCGGACACGATCAACCCGCATACGCTGCTCGTCAAGGTATGGCTCCAGTATGCCCACCGCATCGGGGCGATCGTGGTGTCGGGCGTGCTGCTGTCGCTGGTCTATCGCGTCTTCCGCCTTCATCGCGGCCGCCCCAATCTCGCCCCGACCGCGGTCGTGCTCGTCATGCTGCTGGTCACCCAGCTCGTGCTCGGAGGGCTGACCGTCCTTCTTCAGAAGCCCGCCGATATCGCCAGCGCCCACGTTGCGGTCGGCGCGTTGGCCCTGATGACCACATTCGTGCTGGCGGCGAAAACGCTCCGCATGTACTCTGCTCGGCTCCGCACCCAGCCCGGCACGGCCGGGCGGCCGTTTCAAGTGGTGATGCCGACGCTCGACGATGGACGCTCCCCGGCCTTTAACGCGGTGCGGGCATAAGCCGCCAAAGACACTGGACATGAAACCGGCAACCGATATCTCCGAACTCCCGACCGGGCTCCTGATGGGCGCCGCCTCCGGCGTCGCGACCCCCGCCGCCGCGCCAATCGAGGCGATCGGCTTGCGTGTCAAGGCCCGCTGGGGCGACTTCTACGAGCTGACCAAGCCCCGGATGAACTTCCTCGTCGTCGCCACGACGATGGTCGGGTACGCGCTGGCCACGCCCAACTGGTCCAACTGGAAGCTGCTTCTCCATACGCTGCTCGGGACCGCTCTCACGGCCGCCGCCGCCAGCGTGCTCAACCAATACACCGAGCGCGAGTTTGACGCCCTGATGCCGCGCACGCGCAACCGCCCGCTCCCCGGCGGCCGCGTGGTTCCGACGGAAGCCCTTGCCTGGGGCGTGCTCCTGGGCATCTGCGGGCTCGTGGAACTGGCGTTCTTTGTCAACGGCCTGACGGCGCTCCTCGGGGCGTTTACCCTCGCCAGCTATGTCTGGCTCTATACGCCGTTGAAGCGGGTGACAACGCTTTGCACTATCGTCGGCGCGGTTCCCGGCGCGATCCCTCCAATGATGGGTGTGGCGGCCGTCACCGGCGACCTGACGCCGACCGCCTGGGCGCTGTTCGGCATCCTGTTCCTCTGGCAGATGCCGCACTTCCTGGCGATCGCCATCCTCTATCGGGATGACTACGCAAAGGGGGGCTTCATGATGCTCCCCGTTATCGACGAGCGGCTGGTCTCCACCGGCCGCCAGATTATTGTTTATAGCCTCGCGCTGATCCCGGTGACGCTGATGCCTTCGTTATACGGCATCGCCGGCATCTACTATTTCGCGGCCGCCTTCCTGATGGGGATGGCGTTCCTCGGCTTCGGTGTGATCTGCGCCGTCACGCGCAAACGAGCCGATGCCCGGCAGCTGTTTTTCGCGTCGATCGTCTACCTCCCGTGCCTGCTCGGCGCGCTGATGATGGACAAGATGTGACCGCCCGCCGATCCCCTGTTCGCCATCGGGGGCGTCGAGCGTTCGTGCGGGCGGCGGCGCTTGTCTTACTCGCCGCCGCGATGGGCTCGGGGTGCGATCGAGGCCCCGCTCCGACGAAGGCTCGCGGGCCGAAGGTCGCGCGGGGGCAGGGCGTGGTGTCCGGGGTGATTGAGCTGCTCGGGCCGATGCCTGAAGCGAAAGAAATCCCGATCACCAGCCGCGACTGTGTTCAGAATCGGCCGCTTCTGGATGAGGCGATCGTCGCGGCCGCCGCCCCGGACGGCCGGCATCTGATGCGGAACGTGGTCGTCTACCTGAAGGACGCCCCCGATGTCGATCTGCCGGTCGGACCGCCGGTGGCGCTCGGGCAGGAGGGGTGCCAATATCGGCCGCACGTTGTGGCGGTCCGGACCGGGCAGGTGCTGCGAATCAGTTCGGAGGATCCCACGGCCCACAACAACCATGGGTTGTGCGAGGCGAACTCGGAATTCAATTTCGGCCTGGTCTCGCGCGGCGCATCGCGCGACATGACCTTCGCCGCCGCCGAGACGTTCAAGATGAAGTGCGACGTCCACCCTTGGATGAACGCCTACGTCGCGGTCTTCGATCACCCCTTCTTCGCCGTCACGGGCGAGTCCGGGCGATTTGAAATCACGGGCGTACCGCCCGGGGAATACACGCTCATTGCCTGGCAGGAGCGGCTGGGGGAAAGAATCGTTCACGTGACCGTCCCGCCGGCCGCCGCAACCCGGCCGGCGGAAGAGGTTGTGATCCGTTTTGGGAACTAGCCGCGGCCGATCGACCCGCCCCGGCACAGGAGCCTGCGAGTGTCTCAGATTGCCCTTCCATCGGACTACGCCCCCGAAGACCACGCGCCGGACCCGGTCATCAGCCACGGCGATCCGACGCGGCCGGGGAAAGTTGCGATCTGGCTCTTCCTGGCGAGCGAGATCATGTTCTTCGTCGCCATCCTGGGGAGTTACGTCATCTTCCGGTCCGGCGCGCCGAACTGTTCAGCAAGCATGCCGAAGTCCTGAGCAAGGCCTTTGCCGGCCTGAACACCGTCGTGCTGATCTTCAGCAGCCTCACCATGGCGCTGTCGGTCGAGGCGAGCCAGAAGGGCAAGCCGCGGCGGGCGGCGCGATACCTCGGGCTCACGCTCCTTTGCGGCTTCGTCTTCCTCGGCGTGAAGGCGAAGGAATACTACGATAAGTTCACCCACCACACGCTTGTCGCCGCGGACAGTTCCGGCGCGATCGCCGTCTATGACGGCCACGTCCACGAGTTCGCCGACCTGACGCTTATCACCGGCTATCGCCTCCCGCTGGCCAACCTGAGGAACCAGCGATCGTTCGACATCCACCTCGTGAGCGAGGCCGACCTGAAAGAACAGACCGGCGGCGGCGCCCCGACCGAGTTCTCCGTCCGAACGGCGGACGTGAAGACCGACCTCACCTACGGCCCCTGGAAGAACCTGTTCTTCGCGTGCTACTTCACGCTGACCGGCGTCCACGGGGTCCACGTCATCGGTGGCATGATCCCCCTGGCGCTGCTTCTGATCCAGGCGATGCGCGGGAAGGTGCTCCCCCACCATACCGAGTACGTGGGCCTTTACTGGCACTTCGTCGACCTCGTCTGGATCTTCCTGTTCCCGCTGCTGTACTTGATCTAACACGACACCGCAACCTCGCGAATCGCGGCGTGACGAAAAACACAGAATCCGAAGCATGAAATCCGAAGGAATGACCAAGGCAAAAGAAGGAAACCAATTCAAGCGGACGCTGAACGAGAAATCGATTTCCGCTTTGGCTTTGTTTGGGTTTCCTGGGTTCTTCGTGCTTCGGATTTGGCTTGTTCGTAAGGGCTTACCGCCGGCCAGCGCTGTAGTGCTACGTGAGGAAAGCACCCTTCCGGCATCGCGGCCCCAGCGAGCCGCGCCCGTTAGGAAACTGTCCCTGACCGCTCCACTACGGTTTGCGATCCGGACGCACGTCCCGCGATCGCGGGGCCCGATTGCTCCCGGCTCGCGCGGCGTCGCGCTCGCCACCCGCGAGCCGCGCCCGTCAGGAAGCGGTTTCTGACCGCTCCGCCACGGGCCGCGATTCCGACCCACGTCCCGCGACCGCGGCGCGGAAAACGCTCCGGGCTCGCCCCCATCGCGCGGGCCACCCGAGCGCCGCGCCCCTCAGAAAGCGGTCCCAGACCGCTCCGTCGCGGGCTGCAACGCCGCCTGACGTCCCGCGGGTGCGGGGCCCGACCGCTCCCTCACGGTCGCCGCTCGCTGCGCGTGGCGCGGGCCTGAGCGCCGCGATGGTGAAAACAACGCTTGCCGCCAAGCCGGCCCCGACGGAGAATCTCCCCATGGAGTCATCGCCAGCCCTTTCTCGCACGCATGAACCGCAGGAGCCTCGCGGCCACTCGGAGCCCCAGCCGCACCATCCGATCAACTACATTGCCATCTTCATCCTGCTCATTTGCCTGACCGTCGTCACGGTCGCCATCGCCTTCAAGCGGTTTGAGAGCGAGTTGGTGAACGTTTGCCTGGCGCTTCTGGTCGCGTCGATCAAGGGGCTGTTCGTCGCCCGCTTCTTCATGCACCTGAAGTTCGAGGGGCGGCTCATTCGCCTTATTCTGGCCGTCCCGATCTTTCTCTGCGTCGTCCTGATCGCCGCGCTGATCCCCGACATCGGCCGCGGCCGCACCCGTGCGTTCAATGACGAAGTGGCTAACTTCGAGCAGTCCATGCCCCCGCGCCCGATCGGCGTCGAGAATGTCCAGCCGAAGTAGATTGCCGCCGGCCGAACCTCAATAATCGTTGCGACCCATCGCCCGATTTGCCCCACCCTCGCGCGGGGATAGGCCGGGCGTTCCCCTCTGCATCCAAGGGCGTGAACGATGAGCCAGCCTGTCGTCCAGATCGAGCGCCTCACCTTCGCCTACCCGCGCGCCGCCGGCGCCGAGGACCGAAACGCGCTGGACGATCTTTCGTTAAACGTCGTGCCGGGCGAAGTCTTCGGGTTCCTTGGCCCCAACGGCAGCGGGAAATCCACGCTCTTCCGGATCTTGTCCACGCTCATCCCCGCTCCTGCCGGCACGGTGCGAATCCTTGGGGCCGAACCCGCTGCCGGCGGCGCGGCGCGCGACCAGATCCGACGGGGGATCGGCGTCGTCTTCCAATCCCCCAGCCTCGACAAACAACTGACTGCCGAGGAGAACCTCCTCTGCCACGGCCGCCTTTATGGACTGGGGGGCGCCGACCTAAGATCGCGCGTCAGCCAGGCGCTGGAGTCGTTCGGGCTGGCCGATCGGGCGAGGGAATACGTCTCCGGGTTCAGTGGCGGGATGCGGCGGCGGGTGGAGGTGGCCAAAGGGCTCCTGCATCGCCCGCGGCTTCTGCTGATGGACGAGCCGAGCACCGGCCTGGACCCGGCGGCCCGGATCGACCTCTGGCGGATCATCGCCAACGTGCGAGCCGACGGCGTGACCGTTTTGGTAACCACCCACCTGATGGAAGAGGCGGAGCGCTGCGGGCGCCTCGCCATCCTCGACCGCGGCCGCCTGCTCGCCTGCGGCACCCCGGACGCCCTGAAGTCGGCGATCGGCGGCGACGTCATCTCCATCACCACGCGCCAAGTCGCTAGCGTCCGCGCCGCCCTGCGCGACCGCCTCGGCGTCGAGGCCGCCGAGGTCGATGGCGCCCTACGGCTCGAACGCGATCGCGGCCACGAATTCATCCCCCAACTCATCGAGGCGGCCCCCGGCCTCATCGACGCGATTAGCGTCGGAAAGCCCACGCTGGAGGACGTCTTCATCCGGTTGACGGGGCAGAAATTCGTCAACGCATCGGGTTCGCGAGCGGTCGCTGTTTGACGTGGAGGCTCATCGCTGGAGCCCCCGCCAAACCGTTCGGCGCTATCGCCATGGTCATGCGAACGCGGGTACAATTCTTCAGATCGTATACAGGAAGACCGCCCGGGACGTTTGGGACGAGGATGGAGACACAACTTGATCCGGTCCGTTCACATCCAGAATCTTCGCGGGATCCGGGAGGGGCGGCTGGATAAGTTTTCTCCCTTTGTCGTACTCGTCGGGCCGAACAATTCCGGCAAGAGCACTGTACTGGACGCAATCTACATCAGCGGAACGCGTGGCTCCCCCGCCGCGCTGAATGAGGTGGTTCTGAGGAGGCCGGGCGTCCTCAAGCCTGAAAGGTGGGCTCTCTACCGGGAGAACGGCAGAGCCTGCGACTCCGCTACGCTGGACGTTAAGTCCGACGATCCGGGAACGTGGCGCACACAGGTCTACCGGTCCGATCCTAGAACGGTGGGCTTCGCGGCCTCGCGTCCTATGTCCCGCCAGCGGATGAATCCAAGCCATTGGGAAGGCCGTGGGAGGTCACGACCGAGCCCCCCGTTAGATTGTTCACGCCGCAAGATGATTCGATCCCGCCATTCCCGCTGAATCAGGTCCGCTTGATCGATACGCACGACCGGAGCGCGCCCAAACCGCTTTACGAGCTCTATACCCGTGTGGTGGAGAGAGGGTTACGGCTCCAAGCGAAGACCTTAATTAAGGATCTCGTTCCGGGCTTAGAGGATATCGAGATCCTCACCCAGGAAGGCCAACCGGTTCTCTACCTCGTGTTCAAGTCGATCGCGTTGCCTGCCGGCGTCGCAGGCGACGGGATTTACCTCCTTTTACAACAGGCCTTCGAGCTGGCTGCGCCGATCGAAGGGGCCGTGCTTCTGGAAGAACCGGAAGCGCACATGCACCCTGGGGCGATCCGACAGAGTGCCAAGGCGATGCTCGCGGCCGTCCGCCGTGGGGTCCAGGTTATCCTCACCACACATAGCCTCGATCTTATCGACTCCCTCCTCGGAAATGCGTCGGACGAAGAATTGGAATGGTTCTCCTTTTACCGACTACAGCTTGAGGACGGGCTCCTTCGCTCATCAAGGCTGAGCGGGCCGGAAGCCGCGCTGTCTCGCGCCAGATCGAGGACGACCTTCGATGACCGAGTCCTACATCCTGTGCGAGGGGAACCACGATCGCGCGTTCTGGGCTGGCCTGCTGCTGTATGCGGGCTGCAGCGATCCCGGCGCCAGAGGGCGCGGGCCGCGGCGCGAGGTCATTGATCCCTGGAATGTCACGGTCCGCGGCGGGCAGTTCGCCTTTCGATCAAAGAGCGGTCATTTCATCCGAGTGGTCCCCGCCGGTGGCAAGGAGAGCGTCCTGCCTTTAGCCGTTGCTCGGCTCAAGGAGACGACGAAGCCTCTTTCAACCCTGGTTCTAAGCGTCGATTCCGACCTGAACGCCGACGGAACCCCATCGACCTCAATGAACCTGACTGCTGTCGCCATACAGAGAGCGGTAATCGCTCTCGATCAGAACGCTGCGATCCAGCCGAACGGCGATCTTCTTCTCTACGGCGGCGCAACGCGCGTCAGCGTCACCCGATGGGAAGCGCCAGACCCTATCGGTGCGGGCCTCCCGAATCAGCACACGTTGGAACGCCTCATCGCTTCCGCCATCGTAGCGGCCTATCCGCCTCGCGGCGCCGCCGTACAACAGTGGCTCGACAGTCGTCCCGGCGCCTCGCCCCCCGGCCCAAGGCTTACGCGTTCTCATTCCTCGCTGGATGGTACGAGGACAGAGGCGGGTACGAGCCATTCTGCCGGCTGCTGTGGAACGACCAGCCAGTGGCCACCGAGCTTCAACATCGACTTGGGGCCTGCGGCATCTGGAGCGTCGCGACGCAGCTTGCGAGTTGATTCGCGATCGAAGCGCACGGCCCTGCTCTATCTCAAGTTTCTCGGCCGGCCGCCGCGCCGTTACGCGTCGGATCAATGCCCGTGTCGGCAAAGCCACGCATCGGCTTTTTTGGCCGGCTCACAGTCGTGGTGGAAACGGCGGCCGGTCATCGTGCCGAGGGTGCGCACGGCGTGGCGGCGCTCGGCGTCGGTCGCACTGGCGTCGCGGATCGTTCTTGCCAGGATCGGGATGGCCTGCCCTCGCTTTGAGCGGAGAAAACGATCCACCGCCCCTGCCAGCGCCGCGTGCCGATCGGCCACCGGGTTGGCCTCGGCGGCCCGCGGCTTCAGGTGACGACGCTCTCCGTAGAGCCAGCGGAGCACCCACTCGCATGCCGACTTGACCCGCTCAATCCCCCGCGCGAACGCGGTGTAGGCCCTCGGCAACTCTTCCACGGCCTCCACCTTCAGGTATTGCAGCATCGTCGCGAGCGACAGGTGATGCGACGTCAGCGTGGCCTCGGCCTTTTCCTCGAGCGCGGGGTCTGGAGGGCTCAGCTGACTTGACGAAAGCTCGATCCGCGCAATCGTGTCGGTTCGGGGCCCTGCGTGAAGATCCAGGGCTTCACCGATGGTATTCGCCGCCGCCGCTCGGTGGCCGAGCGGCCCAAGCTCCCACTTTTCGATCAGGTATCTCAGCACGCTCGTGTGATCGAACTGGGCATGGCAGACCTGCGCCCGCACCCACGGGGAGATCAGCAGCGCGGGGACGCGGGGCCCGAGGCGATCGAACAAATACTCCTGCGTTTGATCGTCCGGCGGTACGGCGCTGGGCGGCGGAACGTGGTCATAGAAGCCGCCGTGCTCGTCGTAGAACAGGACGAAAAGCGTGCTTTTCCAGAGCGGCTCGTTGGCGCGCAGCGCGTTGTAGACGTCGGCGATCAGCTTCTGCGCCTTCATGATGTCGTGCGGCGGGTGGTCGTCATTCTCGCCCGAGCCCATGTAGTCCGGTTCGATGAGGCAAAACGATGGGAAGTCGGCCTCAAGGCCCCGAGCGTCGCGAAAGAACGCGTCGATCGGGAAATAGCGAGCCGCGTTGACAGGGGAGCGCTGGCGCGGCAGCACGCAGGTCTGGGGGATGTCGTGAAAGTAGACTTTCCAATGGATCGCCTTCTCGTTCAGGCGATCGAAGATCGTCGGCTGCCCCTGCTCAAACCAGCCGGGGAGATCGATCCCGTGCTTCCCGTCCTCCGGCATCCCCACGCGCCCGCTCGACGTGCCGGTCAGGGCAAAGAATCGGTTCGGCCACGTCGGGCCGGGGACCGACGCGAACCACCGATCGCAGATCGTGAACCCCCGCGCCAGCGCGTGGAGCGCCGGCAGAGACCCCAGCGGGTAATACCCCATCACGAACCGCTTCTCGGTATCGCCCGCCCCGGGGAATGAACGGGCAAAGTCTTTCACGAAGCCGCTGTTCCCGTTCTCCAACTGCGTCGCAACGTGCTCGACATCGTGTTGCGGGTCCAGCAGCATCTGCCGCTCCAGGGTCGGCGCCTGGTTGTAGACCTTCCCCGCATCGTCCGCATTGCTCCGGGGGGACATCGCGCTCACACCGTCCAGGCCGGGGGATAGCTCGGCGCAGCCGCCGAGCATCTGGTCGAACGAATGGTTCTCCAGGATCAACATGACGACATGCTGGATCGGGTCGGTGATCACCGAGAGGCCGTTTCCCATAGGCTCCCACTTTCAATATGCGTCAACCGTAACGTGGCATCGGAGGCCCTGATGAGCGCCTTGCTCCAAAGATCTTGCCGCGTCTCCAAGCGCCCCCCCCCAAGGGGGTGGGCATCGGGTCGTCCGCTCGTGCCGCGTCGGAAACAACGATCGCCACCTCCTGGCGGTTCCGATCTCGCCCGGCCGCTGGAGATTCTAGAGAGCGCGTGCCCGATGTGGAATGAAGCGACCCGCGAGAAGGTCGTGGCCGACGTTTTTCGAAAAACATAGAGACGCGAACGGGCCAGGTGCTCGCCGGAGCGGGGGCTTTCCTATCCTGCGACTGAGCGGTCGGCGCCCGTTTCCGCCCGCTCTGTCGCCTCGCCGTGCGGCCGGTCGCAAAAATGAAGTTGATCGGCCTCCTCGGAACTACACCAATGCCTCCAGCGTGTATTATCTCCACTGCGTAGGCTTACAGCCCGTCAGCCGAAAGGGAGGCACGGGGCTTTGTATGCCGGCCCCGCCCCGCGGGCGAGCCGGAAACGTCGAGGCCGATCGCCCACCGCTGAACGGAGAACCAGAGATGCCGCTTCCGACCGACGAACGCGTTCTTGCCTTGAGCCGCGACATCCTGCACCAGTTTGACACGGTGTTCGGCCTCCACCCCGGGTTCCGCCCGGCCCACGCGAAGGGGGCGATGGTCGAGGGGAGCTTCACCCCGTCACCCGACGCGCGCTCGCTGACGCGCGCCCCGCATATGCACCGGCCGAGCACGCCGGTCGTCGTCCGCTTCTCTAACTCCACCGGGATAATCGTCATTCCGGACAACGACCCCAACGCCGCTCCGCGCGGAATGGCCATCCGCTTCCGGCTGGCCGAGCGCAGCCATACCGACATCGTGAGCCACTCCATTGATGCCTTCCCGGCCCGCACCGCCGACGAGTTCCGCGACTTCCTGAAGGCCGTCGCCGCCAGCAGCGCCCCCAACGCGTCGCCGACCGGCGGCCCTTCGCCCGTGGAGGCCTTCCTGGGCGCCCATCCGGCCGCCCTTGCCTTCGTCCAGGCGCCTAAGCCCGCCCCGTCGAGCTTCGCCCGTGAAACTTATTTCGGCGTCTCGGCGATGCACTTCGTCAACGATGCGGGCGAAACCCAGTTCGGCCGCTACCGCATCCTCCCCGCGGCCGGCGACCACCACCTGACGGCCGCCGCAACCGCCGCCCGCGGTCCCGACTATCTGTTTGTCGAGCTCCCGCAACGCCTCACCTCCGGTCCGATCCGCTTCCGGCTCGTCGTCCAGTTGGCCGAAGCGGGCGACGTCGTTGATGACGCAACGATCCGCTGGCCCGAAGACCGCCCGCTGCTCGAGCTTGGCGTGATCACGCTGACCCAGCCCGTCGCCAACGACGCGGCCGAGCAAAAGCACATCATCTTCGACCCCATCCCCCGCGTGGACGGCATCGAGCCTTCCAACGACCCCCTGTTCGACGTTCGCGCCGCCGTCTACCTCCTCAGCGGCCAGCGGCGTCGGGCGGCGAAGATCGAAGATAGCAACGCCGCCCCGCCCACATGACCGTTTTTCACATTCCGCCCCCCGCCCGTGTGGCGAGCCGCGGCCGACTCGCGCCATGACAAAGTCCAGCGCCGCCATCACGCTCGTGTTGCTCGGCTCCGGGGCCGGCGTGGTGGGTTATCAGGCGACGCGGAGTTCCGTCCGATCGGACGCCTCCCTCCGCGATGGGGATGCCGGAGGCGTTGACTACAATTCTGAAACAGGTGACGGCTCGGGCTCGCCGAGCAGCCGACCTTCCGCAAACCACCCCGGGCACGGCTACGCGTCGAGCAACTACTGGAACGATCACCGCTACGGCCGCCGATTCAGCGGCGGCGGAGGAGGCGGCGGCGGCTGGAGCGGGTCATCCGACAGCGGCGTCGGCACCTCCGAGCACGGCTCGTCCGGGGCTTCCGGCGAGAGCGGCTCCGGAAGCCACGCGTCAGGAGGGACCTCGCGCGGCGGGTTCGGCGCCTCGGGGCACGCCAGCCATGGGGGCGGCGGCGAGTGAAGCCTGTCGCCTGGGTCGTCGCCACGGCATTGATTATGCGCCGCATCACTGTCCAACCTCGGCCGCAGTGGGAGCAGCGCGTTGAATCGCAGGGGTTGTCATTTCACTCCCCTGATGGTCACGCGTATTGGACGGAAGGCGCCTACTACCACTTCACCCGTTCCCAGATCGACACTCTGGAAGCCGCCACTTACGACCTGGACCGAATGTGCCTTGCGGCCGTCGATCATGTCATCAAGGGCCGCGCCTTCGACCGGTTCCAGATCCCTCCGCCGTTCATCGACTACATCGTGCGAAGCTGGGCCGAAGACGAAGTCTCCGTCTACGGCCGCTTCGACCTCGCCTACGACGGCCGCCGAACGCCGAAGCTGCTTGAGTACAACGCGGACACGCCGACCTCCCTCCTCGAGGCCGCGGTGATTCAATGGTTCTGGTTCAAAGATGTCTTCCCCGAAGTGGGCATCGCCACGGTCGATCAGTTCAATTCCATCCACGAGCGCCTCATCGACGCCTGGAAGCGCTGGGACGCCTTCACGCGGCCGGCGCTCCCGGCGAACGAGCCATCCGACATCGTCTACTTTTCGACCCTCGCCGACCCGGTCGAAGATTTGATCACCGTCACCTACCTCCGGGACACGGCGATCCAGGCGGGCCTGACGACCGAGTCGATCGATGTCGAGTCGATCGGCTGGAACTGGGGCCGCAGGCTCTTCGTTGACCTCCAGGAGCGGCCGATCCGCCGGGCGTTCAAGCTCTACCCCTGGGAATGGATGACCCAGGAAGCCTTCGCCCCGCAATTGCTGGAGCGCACAACCCGCTGGCTGGAGCCCCCGTGGAAGATGCTCCTCAGCAACAAGGCGATCTTGCCCGTTCTATACGAGCTGTTCCCCGAAAGCCCCTACCTCTTGAAGGCGTCATTCGAGCCGATGGACGGCCCACACGTCCGCAAGCCGATCTTCGGCCGCGAGGGCGCCAACATTCAGCGCGTGATCGGCGGGAAGGTCGCGCAGGAGACCGGCGGCCCTCACTCGCAGGGCCCCTTCGTGTACCAGGAGCTTTTCCTCCTGCCGGAGCAGGATGGGTACTTCCCGGTGATCGGCAGTTGGATGATCGACGGAACGGCCGCCGGCATCGGCATCCGGGAAGACCGTAGCCCGATCACCGGCAACGCGAGCCGTTTCGTCCCGCACGTGTTCAACAAGTAGCCTGGTTTAGGCCGGCTTCGAACAACGGAAAGGCCTCTCATGCATCTCGTTGCAAAGTTCTACAGCATCGACCTGATCGGCCTTGGCAGGTTCCTTGCCGTCCTCCCCTGGCCGGCGCAATCGGTCTGGCAGGCCCTGCTTTACACGGCCGCCTTCGGACTGCTCGGGATCGTGCTGACCCTGCTCGGGTTCAAGGCGTTCGATTGGATCACCCCGAAGATCGACGTCGAGACCGAACTGGCCGAGAAGCACAACATCGCCGTGGCGATCGTCGTCGCGGCGATCATTATCGGCATCAGCATCGTCGTGGTGGCGGCGATGATCGGCTAGCGGTTCGATCCGCGGATGTTCCGGTGGGTCCAAGCTGGCTGCGTCGGCTGGCGGCCGCGTAGCGGCCCACCGAGAGTCCCTTCGGGCAACGCGGACTTCGGCGCGGCCGCTCGAGCGATGACATCGCCTGGGCATGCTTGACTGTATCCCACATGCTCACGTTCACCATCAAGTGCGACGCGGCATCGGAGCCTAGGTAGTCGCTGACACGACGGGAGCTTCCTGATCGCTGGGATGAGCGATTGAGGCGATCCGTTTGGACGAGCGCTGACCTTCTCGTGGAGCCCAGGCAAGAAGGAGCATTTAGAGATGCGGACATCCATACGTTGTCCAGAAACTGACGCCCTCATCGTTCTCTTGCAGCCCCGCGAAGCCGCGGTATCATACGCGCTCGTAAGCCGAAAACGCGCAGTCGGGACCGCACGAATCTCAACAGAAGTCAGCTCCGATGCGGGCGTAATTCAGTGGTAGAATGCCAGCTTCCCAAGCTGGACGTCGAGGGTTCGAATCCCTTCGCCCGCTTTGTCCGCGACACCCCATCCGCAACGGATGGGGTTTTTGTTGGCCGTTGGTTCTGACAGAGCCTGACAGATCCCACCCGCCAAACTTCCGGTTCACGCCGTCCACTGCATCGGTGCGGCGACGCACGCGAATCGTGCGTCAGCATGGGCGTCCAACGACGATCGAAGGCTTGCGGGGAAGGTGGACGGATGCTGAAGCACGGTGATTGTCGCTTTGCTAAAACCGGCCCGGCAAGGAACATCTCTCGCAGCTCGCTGGTCAGGGCGCCGCAACGAAGGGTGCCTGGACAACCGTTGCCTTCCGGAAGCTTCCTTCGGCTGGGACGCTCACGACGGTCCCCGGCGTATAGAACGGCTTCTTAAGAAGCGCCAGGCAGATGGCCGCGTTCGACAATACCGGCGAGATCGTGCTGCTGGTGACGCCGCCGACCTGGTTTTGTTGCTCGTCGTATACGCGCTGCGCCGGCAAGGGGGAGCGCGTCGTCTTCCAGCCGCAGGGCGACGATCTGCTTCGCGACCTGGCTCCGGGCATGCATCCGCGCAACTATTTCCTGCCCGAGGTAGCACCCCTTGGTGAAGCTGACGGCTCGGGCGAGTTGGCCGGTTTCGGCCGGGAGGATGGTGTCGTCGAAGTCGATCCCGAAAAACGGGCGGCCGCCTTCGATCCGGCAGGCGTTGAAGGCCGCCCACCCCACCGGCCGCAACGCCCGGCGGCCCATCTCGGCCGACTGGCCTAGTTGGGCGATCAGGTTCATCCAGAGCGTCCGCGCGTGAGCGGCGTCCACGATCAGGTGCAGCCCAGGGACGGCGCACACGTCATCCCGCCAGACTGTCGCCTCAACCCCGAACAGCGTGGCCTTAGTCGATCCGAGCGGAGCCAGCTCGACGACATGCCCGCCGGCGGCCGCATCAAGGACCGCGGGCGCCGGGCCCGTGCAGGGCGAACTCGTGAATCGCCCCGACTCGATTGTGAAGCTGAACCTTCTCCGTAAATATATAACGGTCGAAGGCCACGCGGATGGGTTCGACCATCCGGGCGTCCATCTCGATCAGCACGCGCTCGCCGCGCTCGAGCACATTCATGTCGGCGACAATGCGGCCCTTGTTGTTCAAGAAGAAGGCGTAGACCCCCGCTCCGGCGGCCATGCCCGTTTTGGTCAGCTTCGACCACGTCTCATTCGTCAGCAGGTTGTTCAGGAACGGGAGGCGATCCTTCCCGCTCACTTCGAGGAGGCCGCGCTGCGGAAGATCGATCAGCGCACACCCCTTTCGAATCGCCGCATACTCGGCTTGGGGCTCGCCAAACGTGCTGACGACCTCCACCGCCCCGTACGGCTGGAACTCGGCGTCAGCCTGAGTGTGAAGCTCGTGCAGGAGGTTCGGGAGATGGGTCGCCGCGGGGGCTGCTCCCGTCGGTGGGTCGTCGTTGACAGGCGTGTTCATAACCTGTTCAACTCTACGGGGATTGGCAGGTGGAGACCAGCACGCCGCCCTGCCGCCCCAATGGGAGTTCGATGACCGGACCCACTACATTTTCGGTCGAGCTTGGCGCCAGCCCCTACATGTCGCCCCGATGTGAACTCAAATAGAATTTGGATCTGGCCTGATCGGGGGCTAAAATCGGCTCGTCGTCGTCAACAGATTTCGATCGTCTGAGAAGTGGCTGAAGCCGCTGTCGTCGGGGTTAAAGCCCCTTCTGTCGCTGCGGCCGGTTGGGAGTGACTTTCCGATGCCCGAAGATTCGTCGCACAATCCGAAACATCATCGGCACGACCGCCCCGATCGCCTCGATCGAAATGATCGCTCCGAACGCCACAGCCGCCATGACCGCGCCGAGCGTCCCGAGCCTCGCCCTGAGCCGCGCACGGAAGGCCGTGCGTCCAATAAAGACATCACTCCCGTCCTCCGCGGGTGGGATTATGAGCCGGGGACGATCAACGTTCGAAAGGTGAGTGGCCTGGACGGCGCTCCGAAGTTGCAGATGCGACTGGACCTTGGCCTGCTCCAGATGGAGATGACCGGCCGCCCCGACGGCACGCGGCCGCACGGGTGTGAATCGCTGCTAGACTATTTCGAGAAACAGCTCATCGACCACCGCCGCCGCAACGGCACGGACCTTGGCTTCCAGATCAACCCCTCGTCCTGCCAGTCCTTGCGGGAAGAAGCGGTGATGTACTATCACCGTTACCTGAGCCTGTTCGTTCTGGAGGAATTCCCCGGCGTCGTCCGCGACACCGCCCGAAACCTCCGCGTGCTCGACCTCTGCCATAAGTTCGCGGCCGAGGAGCAGGATCGCCTGGTGCTGGAGCAATACCGCCCCTACATCACGATGATGAACGCCCGCGCCCAGGCGTCGATCCAGTTCAAGGAGGGCGATTTCCGGGCGCATTGGCGACGGTGGACCGGGGGCTCATCGACATCCGAGAATTCTTCGCCCGCTTCGGGCAGGACGAGGCCTACGCCGAGTCCAACGAGGTGCGTGTGCTGAAGCGTTTCGCCCGCGATATCCGCCGCAAGCTGCCGGTGAACCCGCTGGAGCAACTCAAGCGCAAGCTCGACCGGGCGATTAAGAACGAAGAGTACGAAGAGGCCGCCCGCCTGAGGGACAAGATTGCCGGGATGTCGGACGCGAAGGATGCGCCGAGCAAATAGGCCAAACCGATCGATGTGGGCCGGTCGTTCCACGCTATCGACCGGGTCAGCAACATGATGTTACCGACCAGATCAGCAGAACGATAACCGAAGTGTTGGCGAGCGTCGCGCAGACGAGAAGGGCCATGTTCTTCCCCGACGGAGGCCCTCGGACGATCTTGAGGATTTCAGACAATCCGATCGCTGGCATCGCAATGATAAGGCAAATGAGGAGCACTGCGATCGAGACCGGTACCGGCCCCGTTCTCCTACGCGCCAGCCAGAACAGGGAAATCAACCAGCACGCGGTCAAATTCACGTACCAAAGATGCGTGGTGGGCTTCGGTTTGATGCTGCGGACGATCTTCGAATAGCTGACGAACGTTCCGCACTCCGGGCATTTGCCGAAATGCTCCAGGCTTGTCAGGTCATACCCGCACTTCGAGCAGCTCAACCCGTCGTCGGGCGCCATCGTACCCTCTGTGAGCGCTTGCTCGACTCGGCCACGACCCATCGCGGAACGCGATCGCTTCGACGCGACTGAGTCACTTCCCACGAGGCCCAATGCCCGCCAGGGTGTCGAGGACGTCTTGCGGCTTCCATTCATCATCGCGGACCACTTGAAGACTGCGTTTCTGGCATTCAAGAATGATCTTGTTCCGTGTCCGAACGCCGGTTGGGTCATTGTGGCGGCCTTCGCCGTCTTTCCCGCCTTGACTGACGACGTTACTTCCGACATCCCAAGTGTCGTCCCAACGCAGAATCTCGTTGGTTTTATAATCAAACGCTGTTGCGACGACTCGCACCATGGGCTGCATCACGATCCCGCCGCCTCGTCTGGCCGGCTGGACCAGCCCTTGATCGGCAACCTTGACGAGGTGAACGTGCGGCCGTTCTTGCAACTCCCGGAAGAACTCCTGGATCGTATCAAAGGTGACGATCGTGATAGGGGATTCGTTCGGCATGATGCTCGGAAGTTAAAACGTCGTTTTTGGGTCGGCGATCGCATCCGCAGACAAAAACCCTCGAACATTGCCGAGATTGATTGCCTGCAACGCCGCGGTCAGGAACGATCGGACAACAGCCTGATCTGAGTAGATGCCGTGAGTTGAGTCTTCGCTAAGGCTGTCGTCGGGCTCTACCATGGCTGGCGTCGGAACCATCGAGAATTGCTCCTCGAGATTGTACACCCGGTCAGGCCATTCGTTGCGCGGCACGGCGTCGGCTCCGAGCCCCCACGTCTTCGCGTGCTCGACAAATGTGTCGACAGAGTTGCCGCCGTAACCGAAAACGAAGCCGCGAACCTTTCGATCGACCTGCTTCACCGAGCGGATGTTGTCGAACGCCCTTTTGATCTCACCACCGTCTTTCGCGCCGGCGAGCAAACTTTTCACTTCGATCACCAGTTTCGCCGTGCCAGGAGTTAGAACAACGAACCCGCCGTCGCGAAATACCGGCGAGTCGGTCAACTGATCGTAGACGACGATATCCACCTGGTTCGACCGCCTCGGACGATCGATGATGAAGCCCGTCGCCGCTGCGTAACGCTGCGGAAGGAACTCGGCGATCACTTCTCGCAGCAACGATTCAGCGAATGTGCCGCGCGACGGGCTATGCGTGACAATAGCTTGGACCGCCTTCAGCCGGGAGGCGGCGCCTTCCATTCTCAGACGCCAGTACGCATCAAAGGGGACTTCATCCTCCTCGATCGCTTGTTGCGCGGGCTCGGGCTCCAATTTGGCAGGCAGATCAGACATGAGCGGAATATAGCAAAGTGAAGCGGCGACGGCCCCGATTGGCGATCAGAGGGTTTGTTCGCCCCTCTCGTTAGCCGTCGCAGAACGCGACGGCTTCGAAATGGTTCTCGGACTTGTAAACCTGCGTCCAAGTCGCGCCGTCCTCAGACCGGAGCAGCCGCCCACGCCATTGGGTGCCCACAAAGACGCCCTTCCCGGCAACTTTGCCCCAGGTCGCGGTGAGCGGGCCGTCTTTGCTCTCCAGGCGCGTCCACTTCACCCCGTCGGACGATGCGTAGGACACCTGCGGCCCGATCCCGACGAAGCAGTCGCCCGCCCAGACGATCGAATTCAGGTGCTCGCCCTCTTCGCCCACCTGCCGTTCGGACCAGTGCAGGCCGTCTTCGCTGACCATCCGCAGGCTGTTCAAACCGACCCCGACGAACAGCCCCTTCTCGCGGCCGCCGATTATTGGGCCGTAGGCGATGTCCACCAGCGTATCGATCGCTTTCACATCCGGCGCATCGTCCCAGTGGACCCCATCGACCGAAGCCGCCCGGCGGCCACGATCGCCGACGCCGACGAATCGCCCCGCCCCGAACGCGATGCGGCGGATGATGTTCCTCCCCTTGATCGGCGTATACGGCCCCCACTCCCCGCCGTCAGGCGACGTGATGACAAAGGGGTTCGAGACCCCGACCGTCACCGGGTCGCCGCCGGGAGCGACGAACAACCCCTTGCCGTCCACTGTCCCAAAGCCGAGCGCCCGTACGTAACGCTTGTACTCGCCGCTCCGTTTGGCCACGGCCCAGGTGACGCCGTCGGTTGAGGAGGCGAGTAGGTTCTCGCCCCCGAATGAGCCGACGGCGACCAGCCGCCCGTTCCCCGCGGCCGCCGCGCGGTAGACCTCCCCTTCCTGGCCCACCTGAAGGTTCGACCATTCGGCCCCGTCAGCCGAGACGATCCGCTGGCCTTGATGACCCACGGCGACGAACAAGGAAAGAGCGGTTGGCATGAGAATGATTTCGGAGGGCACGCGTTGCGTGCCGCTTCGCGACGCGTTCGATCGCCGTTCCCCGTGCCGTCGCGAACGCGCGGCCGGGCTGCGCCCATCGGCTGATTCCAGCACGTTCGATCGCGGATCGAACCGCCAGCGACGGCGCCCCGCCCAATCGCAGGCATCGGCGGCACGCAATCCGCGGTGTACGGGATCGAGGCATTGTCTGTCAGGTCAACCCTGGCAGTCGGCCGTCATACGCGGCATTCGGCGACGTGCGGCTCTCGCCGAAACCCGGGGTCTTGACGCCCATTCGCTCGAGCATCTCCACGTAGAGGTTCGACACCGGGGTGTTCTTCTGAAAATCGACCTGGCGGCCGGTCTTCAGCGTGCCCTTCGCGTTGCCCACCAGCAGCGCCGGGTAGTCGTGGCGGCCGTGGCCGCCGTCGGCCATGTAGCTTGTGTACAGGACCATCGTATTGTCGAGCAGGCTGCTCCCGCCTTCATCGATCGCCTTCATCTTGCGGACCATCTCGGCAAAAAGGCCGGTGTACCAGGCATGGATCTGGCGGCAGGCTTCCCGGGCGATTGGGTCGGCGTTCTCGACACGGTCGCTGTTCCCCTGGTGCTCCAGGGTGTGGCAGTGCCGCTCATATCCGACCGTGACCACACCGTGGAACATCGCCTCGTCGCTCCCCATCGCCAGCGTCGAGACGCGCGTGGTGTCGGTCTGGAAGGCGAGGATCATCAGGTCGGCCATGAGCGCGATGTACTCGGCGTGGCGTTCCGGGTCGCGGTGGACGATGTCGCGGCGCTCCCAGATGTTGGAGACGCTGGGCGGCAGGTTCGAAGGGACATTCAGCGTCGATGGCCCGGGCGCGGCGACATCGGCCGCCTCAAGCTTCTGGCGATATTCCAGCGCCCCCAGCCGCCGCTCGACCGAGCGCACCGATTGCAGGTACTCCTCCAGCTTCTGCCGGTCGGTGTTGCCGAGCCGCCCGCGAAGGTCCTTGGCATCATCCATCACCAGGTCCAGGACCGACTGGTCGTACGCGCCGGGCCGCGCCGATTGGCGAACAGCCTCGCCCATCGCCGCGGCCCGGCGCTGCCAATTGGGGACGATCGGACGCCGGCCGCGGAACATGCGCTCATAGACACGGCGCGGGTTCGCTTCATAGGGGACGGGCGCCGACGCGTCGCGCGAGGAGTACTTCGTCTCGCTGTTGCTCAGGCCCATCTCCAGCGACGGGAGGTAGGTGTCAGAGCCGGCAACGCGCGCGGCGGTCTGATCGACCGAGACGCCGGCGAAGGCTTTGCCGTCCACCTTCTTCACCTCGGGAGCGCCGGTGAGGTGAAGGAACGCGCAGTGCTCGTGCCCGTTGACGCCTTCCCCTTTGCCGTTGTGTGCCAGGCCGTTGAGGATGAGAAGGTCATCCCGGCAGAAATCGAGCGGCCGCAAGATCGACGGGAGCTTAGCGCCCGCGAGAGGCCCGCCCTGCCTCATCCGCCAGGACTCCAGCACCGTCCCGCCGGTCACGCTGACAATGGCCATCCGCAGCGGCGGGCCACCGCCAGCGGCCGCCCCCGCGGCCCGCGCGACCGAGCCGCCCAGCGGCGCGAGCGACTCCATGAACGGAAGAGCCATCATTGCGCCGGCGCCACGAAGGAATCTGCGTCGAGAGAGGGCCATACCGTTAGTACCCCCCAACCCGGGGGATGTGAACACCGCACCGGCGACCGCCAACGGCTCGGGCGTCGAACGTTCCAAACCCTGGCATGATCGCGAACTGGACACGGCGAATGATGGGGCAGTCGCGGGACGAACGAGGCGCAGGCGGCCGCCGTTCAAACCGCCCGGCCCGCGGCACAATTCAAACCCTGTCACACCGTACCCCCAGTCACCTGCGGCGCAATCGCGCCGCCCGCTCGGGCTGCGCGCGGAGGAGAGGATCATGGCCATCCGACGACACCCGTCCCACAGTCGCATCGCTTCCGATCGCCCTTTAATCGGAGGGATGCGGGCAGCGGCCGTCAAACGGACGGTGGCCTGTGCCGCCCACGCGGCAATCGAGCGACTCGAGGAGCGAACGCTTTTCTCGGCCCCGACGCAGTTTAGCTCCGTGGGCGTCGGCGGGGGCGGGGCCTTGTTCGCCCCCAGCTTCAGCCCCTCGAACCCCAACGAGGTCTTCGTCTCAACCGACATGGGGGAGCTATTCCATTCGACCGACCTGGGGCATTCCTGGTCTTTTCCCGACTTCCGGCAGATTCAGGCGAATCGGGCGTCGCAGGTCCAGTTCACCAATGACCCCAATGTCCGCTACGCGCTCGACTACACCGACAGCGCCGGCGGCGGCACCCAGGTGCGGCCGTCGAAGACCGTCGATTCCGGCCTCCACTGGACGCCCCTGGCTTCGTGGACGAGCCAAGTTGGGAACGACGCCTACTCTCTCTACGCCGACCCCCACAACGCGGCCCGCCTCATCGCGACCGACTACAACACTCTCTACTTCTCCGGCGACGGCGGCGCAACCTGGACGGCCAAGTACACCGCCAATAACGGCGGAGCGGGGGCCTTTATCGCCGGCGTCTTCTGGTCGTCCGACGAGCAGCATATCTATATCGGGACCAACGCCGGCTCCGGCCTGCTGGCCTCATCAGACGGCGGGCAATCGTTCGCGCTCGCCAGCCTGACCGGGATCGGGGCCGGAGAAAGCGTCGTCTCCTTCGCCGGGGCGGAGCAGGGCGGGGTCGCCCGGCTGTATGCCGTCACGTGGAGTTCGGCCGACGTCTTCCCCGGGATGGACGTGGAGGGCTCGCCACTCAGCTTCAAAAACGTCTACAGCCTCGACGCGGGGCAGAGCGGCTGGTCGGCCCGCAACAGCGGCATTGGCAGCGACCACCCCTTTTACGTCGCCGCCTCGCCGGGCGACATCAGTACGGTCTACCTCGGCGGCACGGACGGGACGGCCTCCAACCCGACGATCGAGAAATCGACCAGCGGCGGGGCACAATGGGCGGACGTGCTGAACGTGGCGAACAACGGCAACGTCGCGACCGGCTGGCAAGGCGCCGGCGGCGACCGCGGCTGGGGGTTCAGCCAGGAGGCGCTCGGTTTCGCCGTCTCCCCCGCCAGCCCCAACACGCTCGCCTTCACAGACTTCGGCTACGTACACCTCTCCACCGACGGCGGCCAAAGCTGGCACCAGGCATACGTGAGCCCCGCCGACGAAAACCCCGCCGGCCAGCCCACCCCCCAGCACAGGCCGTATCACGGCATCGGCCTTGAAGACACCAGCGCCCTCTCCCTGACCTGGTCGGACGCGAACAACCTCTTCGTCGGCTACACCGACATCAACGGCGCGCACAGCGCCGACGGGGGGAAGTCCTGGGCGTTCCCCAACTACAACGGGCTCTCCCAGAACACGATCTACCAGGTCTCCCGCGACGCGACCTCCGGCACGCTTTACGCCGCGAGCAGCTCCGTGCATGACCTGTATCAAAGCACCTACCTGACCGATGCCCGGATCGACGGCGGCTCGGGGCGCGTGCTCTCGTCCACCGATCAGGGCGCGAGCTGGTCCCTGCTTCACGACTTTGGCCACCCGGTGGTCTGGACGGCGCTCGACCCGACCAACCCCAACCGCCTCTACGCCGCCGTGGTCCATTCGGCCTCGGGCGGGATCTACGTGACCAACAACCTGAACCTGGGGCCGCAGTCAACCTGGTCCAAGGTCGCCAACCCGCCGCGCACGCAGGGCCACCCCTTCAACGTCATCGTCTTGAGCGACGGCACCCTCGTCGCCACCTACTCCGCCCGACGGGCCGCCGTGAACAACGTCACCCAGTTCACCGCGAGCAGCGGCGTCTTTGTCAGCGCCGACGGCGGGCAGACGTGGGCGGACCGCACCCTCATCGGGGCGGCCGGCCAGCCGGGGATGCAGTTCTGGACCAAAGACATCACAATCGACCCGACCGACGCGAGCCAGAACACCTGGTACGCCGCCGTCCGCAGCGGATATGGCGGCAACGGGAACGGCATGGGCGGCCTGTATAAGACGACCGATCGTGGCCAGCACTGGGCGCGCATCTTTACCGATCTGGGCGTTGAATCGGCGACCATCAACCCCGCCACCGGCGAGATCTACGTCCCCACGCTGGAGGACGGCCTCTACTACAGCCCCAGCACGACCAACCCGCAGTTCTCGCAACTGGCAAGCTACCCGTTCCGCCAGCCCGAGCGAGTCTATATCAACCCCTACAACACGTTGGAAGTATGGGTCGCCAGCTTCGGCTGGGGAATCTCGGTCGGCACCTCCGGGACACCCACGCCGACGCCTACACCGACTCCGACGCCAACGCCCACTCCGACCCCGACGCCCACCCCGACTCCGACACCGACCCCGACACCCACACCGACTCCAACGCCGACGCCGACCCCGACGCCCACTCCGACACCAACGCCCACACCAACCCCGACTCCAACGCCGACGCCGACCCCGACACCCACACCGACTCCAACGCCTACTCCGACACCGACGCCCACTCCGACACCAACGCCCACACCAACCCCGACACCCACCCCCCTAACGCTGTCGATTGACAACGTCAGCCATTTGGAAGGCAACAGCGGAACGACCGCGTTCACCTTCGCCGTCACCCTATCCGCGGCGTCGAGCGCGCCGGTGAGCGTCCACTGGGCAACGTCGAACGGGACCGCCCTCGCGCCCTCGGACTACGTTGGCGCCGACGGGCTTCTGACGTTTGCCCCCGGCGTGACCTCCATGCCGGTGACGATCCAGGTCAACGGCGACACCACCGTCGAACCGGACGAAACGTTCCACGTCAATCTGTCAAACGCCTCGGGCGCGACGCTGGCAGACCCTGGCGCGGTCGGCACCGGGACCATCCTGAACGACGATGTCGCCCCGCCGCCGCTGCCCACGCTCTCGATCAACAGCGTCTCCCACCTGGAGGGGAACAGCGGGACGACAGCGTTCAACTTCACGGTCACCTTGTCGGCGCCGCAGACCGTGGCCGTCACCGTCCACTGGGCGACCAGCAACGGCACGGCTCTCGCGCCGTCGGACTATTCCGCCGCCGAGGGGAACCTCACCTTCGCCCCCGGCGTCACGTCCTTGCCTGTCACCGTGCAAGTCAACGGCGATACGACTGTCGAGCCGGACGAAACCTTCCACGTCGCCCTGTCCAACCCGACGAACGCCGTCATCGCCGACCCCGGCGCTGTCGGGACCGGGACCATCCTCAACGACGATCAACCCGCGCCACCCCCGACCGTTTTGATCAACAGCGTGAAATTGAATGAAGGGAACACCGGGAAGACGCCCTTCACCTTCACCGTCTCCCTTTCCGCCAAATCCACCGAGACGGTCAGCGTCCATTGGCAGACGGCCGACGGCACGGCGATGGCCCCGACCGACTACGGAGCGGCCGATGGGGTGCTGACCTTCGCCCCCGGTGTCACATCGCTCCCGCTCACTGTTCAGGTCAACGGCGACACCACAGTTGAGCCGGACGAAACGTTCTATGTGAAGCTGACCAGCGCCACGGGGGCGACCATTACCCCAAACAGCGGCGTAGGGCTTGGGACCATCGTCAATGACGACAAGGGGGAACCGACCGGCGGCCGCATCGTCTTCCAGAGCGGCCGCGACGGGAACCCTGAGATCTACAGCATGAATGCCGACGGCTCCGCCGTGACGCGCCTCACCTTTAACGCGGCCGAGGATACGCTCCCGCGCCTAAGCCCCAACGGCGCCAAGATCGTCTTTGTCAGCAACCGCGACGGGAACAACGAGATCTATTCCATGAACGTTGATGGCTCGGGCGTCACCCGGCTGACGTTCAACGCCGCTGTCGATACCCAGCCGGCCTGGAGCCCCGACGGCGGCAAGATCGCCTTCGTATCAACCCGCCGCGGAAACCAGTACGACGTGTTCGTCATGAACGCGAACGGCTCGGGCGTAACCGAAGTGACCTATACGAACGGGATCGAATTCTGGCCCTCCTTTAACAACACCGGCTCCAGGTTGACCTATGCCGCCAACTACGAGGGCCGGTTCCAGATCTACTCGATCAACACGAACCGCACCGGCCTGACTCGGCTGACAACCGACGGCGGCAACGACTACGCTCCCGTCTTCAGCCCCGATGGCTCGAAGATCGCCTTCTACTCCACCCGGGACGGCAACAATGAGGTGTATCTCATGAACGCGAACGGCTCGGCGCAGACCAACCTGACGCACAACGCCGCCAGCGACCTGACCCCCGCCTTCAGCCCCGACGGGAAGAAGCTTGTCTTCGCCTCGACCCGATCCGGCAATCGTGAGATCGACACGATCAACCTGGACGGGACCGGCCTGGCCCAGTTGACCAACAACGCGGCCGACGACACGTCGCCCACTTGGGGACCTCTGTTCTCATCGTCGGCAATCCCCCGCTGAGCCGGGACGCATTCGAGAATCGGATCTTCGGAGGAGATCCAACGGCCCCCGGCGCCAGCGTCCGGGGGCCGCCTTATTGGCCGGGGGAAGCCCGACGCCGATAACCTATTCGATCGAAACAGGTTAAGGCTCGTCTATGGGTCGGGCCGAAAGAAAATCGCCTGTCTGTCAGAGAAGTTCCCGCGATCGCGTTTACTGAGGTGAGGCTCTGTCTCACGGCCTGTCGGTGTTGGGTCGCCGGGGCAATTGAGGTCATTCGTTCCAGGCGGTTGGGAGTGGTAACGAACATGGATTGGCGGTGCTCGGTATAACACAGTCGGCGACGCCCGGGCCTGAGCCAAAGGGGGGGGCGGGCGATTCGACGAGGCTCGGCCAGGATGGTTCGGGCTGCAAACGACGAGGCGACGGGCCTCCTTGGGAGTTACGGTCATGGGTCGGTGGACGGAACTGGCTTTGAAGGTGGCAAACGCTAAGCGGCTCGCGGCCACGCAGGGAGATTCCCTGCGCCCCCCGATGACCGTCGAAGGTGAGCGCGCCATGAAGGAGCTGGAACCGTTTGTCATCCAGACCGCACGGCGTATCCACCACGGCCATCAGGGGACGCTTCGCAAGCAGCGGGCGCTCGACTTCATCGCCGCCGCCCCGGCCATGGTCTGGTCCAAGGTCGAGCGGTTTGAGCAGTGGTACGATCGCGAGCTGTCCGAGGATGCTCGGGCCGACCAGACCAAGGAATGGTTCTCGGCCTGGTGCCGGGTCGAGCTTCGGTACCGCTACCTCGACCACGGCCGCGCCCAGGCGGAGGAGCAGAAGCTCTACTCCTTGGCCGACTACGACACGGTAGCCGACGGCCGCGTAGCCGACGGTCGCGCGACCGACGGCGATTCCCTGTCCGCACGCGGCGGGTTCGAGCTCGGCGTTGACGACGTCGAGCGGATCCGGGGTTGGGACGCGATGGACGGCGTCATCCTCTTCTGCCTGACCGAGCAGTGGGACAAGGTCCCCGCGGAAGTCTGGCGGAGCTGGCTGAACCGGCTTGGTTTGAGCGAGCCGTTCCCGCCGATGGCGTTTATCCAGGCGGCCCGGCCGAAGAAGCGGGCGATCCTGGCCGAGACGCTGGGCGTCAGCCGGGACGTCATCTACCAGCGCTGGCTTCGTCTGAAGACGAAGATGCGCCTGCGGGAATCGAGCATGCTTGAAGGCTCGAAACAGAAGAAGGCCGAAGGGGCTTTTTCGTGAGCACCACCCGGGGATCGGCCGCCAGCCGGTCCCCGGGTGGCTCGCGTTTGGGGCGCGGGTTTAGGGCGTCAATTGGCGGATGCCGATCGGCGGCCATTCGAAGTGTCGCGGAGAATCTCAAACGTCGTGAAAAGTGTTGAGTGATAATCAGGCGTGTCGGAGCCGTGAAACAGCAATCGGCTCTTTGAAAGTGCAAGCGGCGCCCGCGTGGCGCGCGAGGGCAGTAGCGATGAACGATTGGACGCAAACCGTGACGATCTGGGATAACCTGAATCACCTCGATCCGCGCTGCCGCGTACCCATGGTCGTGAACGTACCCTCCTCGTTCGTTCCGACCGTCCTGCGCAACATTCGGCTCTCGACCGCCGAGCGCCCGCTCTGGGCGGCGTGGCTGGGGGAAGCCGCTGTGGCCGCACTGCTGGCCGACACCGACACGCTCCCCACGCCGCACGCGTACTCAACCGGGCCCGGGACCGGCGACTTCGCGACGGCGGCCGCCCCCAAAGCCGTCGGAGACGCCGGGGACGATGCATTCGCCGAGTCGGAGCTGGCCGAGGCGCTTCTGGAACGACTGCGCCATCTTCTTGCCGTCTCGCTTACCCGTCCGCTTGCCATTCGAACGACATCACAAGCTCCCGATGGCTCGACAATCGCTCGCTATCGGCTGATCCTCTTCAATGGCGCGACATTGATCCTTCGGGTAATAAGCCAGGAAGGGTTTGACGCTCGGATCGTGGCCGAGCTTGAAGATTGCTTCTTCAGCCATGCCGTGACGGAACAGATCGAAGCGGCCGCCGACCCGATCGCCGCGGCGGCCTTTGCCATGTCCGCCATCGCGATGTCCGCCGTCGCGATGTCCGCCATCGCTATCTCCGCCATCGACGCGACGGGAAGCGCATTGGGCGGCAAGAATCACTTGAATATTAGCGGGCGCGGCCTGGCATCCGCCGGCCGCGCAGCGGCCGCCCGCCACGCCGCTTCCTTCCACGCCCGCTCTTTCGCCCTGACACCGCCGACTCGACCCGACCATCCGACGCATCGACCCGCCAGCCTGCTCCCCACCTCCCGCCTCGCCAACCCCTCCGCCTCGCACGCCCCGGACGATTTGAACCGTCCCATCGACCCGGCGATGCCGATGACCTGGCCGGAGGCTGTCCGCGCCGTGGCCCGCGAAGCGATTGAACGCTACACAATCCTCGACACCGACGCGGCCGCGCTGCTGCCCCCCGACCGGCCCTGCGCCGCCGGCCGCCAGACGGCATCGCCCGCGAGTTCCGCGGCGCGTTTTCTGGATACCCAGGCATGGGGCTTTATCGGAGGCGAGCACGGCTGCAAATGGGCCGGCCTTGCCGACCCGAGCCCGGCGGCCGCCGACGGCGGCCCGGAACAACTGCGTCGATGGTTCGAAGCCGACCAGGCGACCGCCCCAGACGCACCAAACCGAAGCGCCCGAGGCCGGGGCCGCCAAGCCCTGGAGCCGGCCCGAACCACTCGGTCCGCCCATCAGGGTGAGCTGGAGCCCACCCGAGCCGGCGTCCGCCAATCGCCCCGGGACGCGGCGGCCGACGTTTCGGGTTTCGCTGCCTCGTCGTTCACGGTCTCGCCTCGCTGGCATTTGGCGGACCTGGAACCGCTCCCGACCCCCGGATCCCCCGCCCGGCTTCCTCGCCTCACTGACCCGTTCGTCCGCCTGCCCGACCTCACGAGGCTCCTGACCGTTGAAAACGTTGGCGCGTCTGACGCCCACGCCGCGGCCGCCTCATACGCGATCGCCGCCGCCATCGGCCGCTGCAGGCTCTTTGGGATTGAGGACGCCCCGAGCACCGAATTCACGCTCTCGCCGATCGCCGCTATCGACGCCGCACATGCTCTTTCCCGCCGGATCGAGCGATGGGTGGACGCCGCCGACGCCCTGCCCGAGTGGGCAGACGCGGTCAGTGAGCCGCGCGCCGACGACCTGCGCTACGGCCTGATCGAATCGCGAATGGAGGCATGGGCCGCGTATGTCGCGATAGACGAAGCCTACTCCGCCGCGATCGACTCCGACGCGGCCGCCGACAACGCGGCCATCGACAGCGCGGCCATCGACAGCGCGGCCACCGACAACGCCGGGACCGCCGACGACTTGTCGGCCGCCATCAACACCCTCCTCGACGGCCTCGCCGCCTTCAACGAAAGCCTTGAACAGATCGAACCCCTCCTCGCCTCCGCCCTGCACTCCCAGATGACCGCCAACTGGCTCGCCGCCCTCGCCAAGCCCTACCGCGAATGCCCCCCCTGGTGGCTCACCGCCGGCCTCCAACCTGCTTCCGCCTGACAGCGGCGGGCGATCCCCTCGAATACAGGTCATTGAGCGAAGGCCACGCATCGCGCGCCGCTGCGGTCAACGCAATTCGTCGAACACATTCCCGCCTCGCAAAGTGGTGAGGGTTTCCGCGGCACGCAATGCGTGCCCCACGAAGCCGGCAACGAATAGCGGCGATCTCAGTTGACCATCGGCACCAGCCACGCCCCCAGCAGCGTCACGCATAAGCCGACCACGCCCATGATCGACATCATGATCGTCGCGGTCTTCAGGGTCTCCGCCTCGGTGAACCCCGACATGCGGCCGATGATCCAGAAGCCGCTGTCGTTCATCCACATGCCCGGCTTGGAGCCGCAGCCAATCGCCAGGGCCAGATAGACCGGATGGAACGGCAGCGCCACACCCTGCGCGATCGGGGCGATGATCCCTGCTACGGTAATCATCGAAACCGTGGCCGAGCCTTGCGCCGTGCGAATGACCACGGCGGTCAGGAAGGCGAGGGGGATCAGGGCGAAACGTGACTTGGGCAGCATGCTTTGAATCGAGTCGGCGACGCTCGTCTGCTGCAGCATCAACCCGAAGGCCCCGCCGGCCGCGATGATGAGGATGATGACGCCGGCGCTCGCAACGGCCTCGCCGACCGACAAACTCACCTGGCGGCGGGTGTGCTTCTTAACGGTCGCTAACATGAGGAGGCTCGCGGCGGCGGCGAGCGAGAGGGCGAGCGTCGGGTTCCCCAGGGATATCGCGACCCGCGCGAGCGGGCCCGAGGCTTTCGCGGCGTTGGCGATCGCGCCGGTAGAGATGAGCGTCACCGGCAGGAGCAGCGGCAGCAGCGAAAGCCAAAGGGGCGGGAGAGTGGACTCATCACGCGCGCTGATCTCGTGCAGTTCAGCTTCGGTCAGGCCGGCCGTGGCTCGAAGGGGGAGGTCCCACCGGGCGTTGGCGAACCGCGCGTAGGCGTAACCGCCGGCCGCCGCGACCGCGCCGACCACCAGGCCGCACGGGATCATCACCGCCAGGGGAACGCCCAGGGTCGCGGCCGTCGTGGAAGGGCCCGGCGTCGGCGGGACGAGGGCATGCGTCATCGTTGATCCGGCGACGATCGAAAGGATGTAAAGCGTGTAGTCCTTGCCGCTTCGCAGGCGCATCACCTTGCCGAGCGGAATGAGAAGATAGAAGACGGTATCGGAGAAGATGAGGCTCCCCAGCGCGAAGCCGGAGATGAGAAAGGCGAGCGGTGCGTTGTGATCCCCGAGCAGGCGGCGGGTGGAACAGACGACGCGCTCCGCCGCCCCGGACTCCATGAGGCAGCGGCCGACAATCGACGCCATGGCGATCAGGATGCCGACTTTCCCGGCGGTGCTCCCGAACCCATCCGCGACGCGCTCGCCCGGCGTCTGCGCCGCCAGGCGCTTCGCTTCGCGCGCGGTGGAGGGGCTGGAGTTGGCCCAGCGCCCGACCTGCGCGGGGGAGGTAAGGGCCGCAACCACGATCGCCCCGGCCATCAGCGCCAGGAACGCGTGCATCCGAAGCCCCAGCACGCCCCCCACGACAACGGCCATGCCCGTCAGGAGAATCAGAACCGGATGCATTGAGGGGGTGTTCTTTCAGGATTGAATTTTCTTAGGCCAGAAAAGAGGAACATCCGAAGCCCCAACTCCGAAGGAAACAGAAATAGCCATGCAAAAAGGCCGAACGCGCCTCGTCTGATTTCGTCTTTCCCGCTTCGTCTTCAATCCTTCGGATTTCGGATCCCGTTTCTTCCGCTGTCCGTCATTCAGCACTTTATCTTCAGCATTCAGCCTTCAGCATTCAGCATTCAGCATTCAGCATTTCCCCCTGACCATTGCCGTCCGCGTCGCGCCGCCTACAATACCGCCGCTGCCGACAGGCCACAAAATAATGCCCGACCCCACGCGAAAAACGTACGAAAGCCTGCGAAGCAGGCGATGGCTTGGCCCGGACGACCTGCGGTCGTTCGGCCACCGGTCGCGCATGAAGCAGATGGGCTTCGGCTCGGAGGATTACCAGGGCAAGCCGATCGTCGGCATTCTGAATACCTGGAGCGACCTGAACACCTGCCACACGCACTTCAAGCAGCGGGTGGAGGAGATCAAGCGCGGCGTCTGGCAGGCGGGGGGCTTCCCGGTCGAAATCCCCGTCATGTCGCTCTCGGAAACGTTCATGAAGCCGACGGCGATGTTCTATCGCAACCTGCTGGCGATGGAGGCCGAGGAAGTCATCCGCTGCCACCCGGTCGATTCCGTCGTCCTGATGGGCGGCTGCGACAAGACCACCCCGGCGCTGATCATGGGCGCCATCAGCGCCAACGTCCCCGCGATCTACTTCCCCGCCGGCCCGATGCTCAAGGGGAACTGGAAGGGGACAACCCTGGGAAGCGGCACCGACGCCTGGAAATACTGGGCCGAGCGACAGGCCGGGAACCTGGACGACTGCTCGTGGCGCGGCATTGAAGACGGGATCGCCCGCTCACCCGGGCACTGCATGACCATGGGGACCGCCAGCACCATGACCGCCCTGGCCGAGTCGCTCGGGCTGACGATCAGTGGCGCATCGTCCATCCCCGCCGTCCATTCCACCCACGCACGCCTCGCGGCCGCCACCGGCCGCCGGGCGGTCGAGATGGCCTGGGAAGACCTTAAGCCCTCCGACCTCCTCACCGCCGACTCCTTCGACAATGCGATCACCGTGGACATGGCGATCGGCGGGTCCACCAACGCGATCATCCACCTGATCGCCATGGCCGGCCGCGCCGGCGTCACGCTTCCGCTTGAGCGGTTCGATCAGGTGTCGCAAAGCACTCCGGTGGTGGCCAACCTGCGGCCAAGCGGCGAATACCTGATGGAGGACTTCTACGACGCCGGCGGCCTTCGGGCGCTGCTGATGCGGATTGCGCCGCTGCTCAAGCTGGGGTGCCGAACCGTCAGCGGCCAGACGCTGGGCGACGACATCCGCGGCGCCGAAGTCGTCAACGATTCGGTCATCCTCCCGCTCGACAAGCCCCTAGCCGCGCCGGCTCGACGTATGTGCTCCGCGGGAACCTGGCCCCCGATGGTTGCGTCATCAAGCCCACCGCGGCCGACCCCCGCCTGTTCGACCATGTCGGCCCGGCCGTCGTCTTCAAGAATTACGCGGACCTCAAGGCCCGCATCGACGATGAGTCGCTCGGCATCACGGCCGACTCGGTCATCGTGCTCCAGTCGGCCGGCCCCATCGGGGCGCCGGGCATCCCCGAGTGGGGCATGCTGCCGATCCCGCGAGCCTTGCTCCGCCAGGGCGTGCGCGACATGGTCCGCATCTCCGACTCTCGAATGAGCGGCACCAGCTATGGCACGTGCATCCTGCACGTTTCCCCCGAGAGCGCCGTCGGCGGCCCAATCGCCCTGATCCAGGACGGCGACCTGATCGAACTGAACGTCCCCGCGCGGCGGCTCCATCTTCGGGTCAGCGACCAAGAACTTGCCGCGCGACGGCGCGCTGGTCGCCCCCGGCCCCGAAGTTCGACCGCGGCTTCGGCAAGCTCTTCTGCCAGGAATGCACTCAGGCTCACGAAGGGTGCGATTTCAAATTCCTGCACGCGGGGAAGCCGACGCCGGAACCGGATATCTACTGACGTGGAGTGGGAAGGATTCAGGATGAAGGTGAAGGATGAAAGGAAGAAGGCGCGATCCTGCTCATCCTCCGTCCCGCCTCTGAATCGTGTCATCCGTGGCCTCGGACGTAGGGCGTGGTTCACCGCGCCACAGCGTGATGAGGCGTGGTGAACCACGCCCTACGCTCGTTCCCGCGCCATCGCCGACAAGAAGTGGCCGGCCGAACGCGCCGAAGGTCGGATTTGGTGCGTCGGATTTGATAATTGCCCCGCTGCGCTGGAGCTTTCATGATTACATCCCTCACCCCGCAACGTCTGACCGAATCTGTCCTGGCCGTCCCTCCGCTCTGCCGCGACACCGGTTCGTCGCTGGCGCCGGAAGAGAACACGAAGCTCATTCGCCACATTGAGGCCGGCGGCATCACGACGCTTCTGTACGGCGGCAATGCCAACTTCTATCACCTGCCGCTTTCCGAGTATGACCAGACGCTGGCCCACCTAGCGTCGGCGGCCGCGGACCAGACGCTGGTGATCCCCTCCGCCGGCCCGGCCTTTGGCGTGTCGATGGACCAGGCGCGCATCCTCCGCAAGCACCGCTTCCCAACCGTGATGATCCTCCCGCAGGTGGGGGTGACGACGTCCGAGGGCGTGGCCGAAGGGGTCAGGCGGTTCGTTGACGCGGCCGGCGTCCCCGCCCTGCTCTACATCAAGCACGATGGCTACATCGAAGTCTCGGATGTCTGGAAACTGGTTGACGCGGGCTTCATCAGCGGCATCAAGTACGCGACGGTGCGCAACAACCCGGCCGATGACGCCTACCTGACCCACCTGATCGAGCACGTGGACCGCCGCATCATTATCAGCGGCATCGGCGAGCAGCCCGCGATCGTCCATCTGCGCGATTTCCGCCTGGGCGGGTTTACGTCCGGCTGCGTGTGCGTCGCCCCGAAGTTAAGCGTCCTGATGCACCGCGCACTGCTGGCCGGGGACATCACGCAGGCCGAGCGGATTCGATCGATCTTTCGGCCGCTGGAGGACCTCCGCAACGCGATCAACCCGATCCGCGTCCTTCACGAAGCCGTTCGCCTGTCCGGCATCGCCGACACCGGCCCGATCCTCCCACTCCTCACCAACCTCGACCCGGAAGACCATCCGACCGTGGCCGAGGCCGCGAAGGCGTTGCTTGCGCAGAACGCATAGCGCGACCGTGGCGGCCTTGGAACACGCATCGCGCACGGCCGCCGGCGGCATTCTGACTTGCGGGCGTAAACCTGTTTTTGATGAAATGGCCGGCGCAGGTGCGATGGTGCGCCCTATGCGAATCCCGCGGCTTTACGGGCCGCCGGAAAACGGCGTAGAGACGGTGAGCGATTCAATCTCTCACTCTGTCACGGCGCGCAACGCATGCTCGACTTGAGCGATGGGCACGGGTCGATCACAGGAGCTTGTCAAGGGTCACCGGCAATTCGCGGACGCGGCGGCCGGTCGCGTGGTAGATGGCGTTGACGACGGCGGCGGCAACGCCGGTAATCCCCAACTCGCCGACGCCCTTGACGCCGAGCGGGTTGACGTGCTCGTCCTTTTCATCGACGAAGAAGCAGTCGATCTGGCCGATATCCGGGTTCACCGGCACGAGGTAGTCGGCGAGGTTGTCGTTCACCACCTTGCCTCGCCTGGGGTCGTAGATCGTCTGTTCGAGCAGCGCCATGCTCAGGCCCCAGACGATCCCGCCCATAATCTGGCTGCGAGCGGTCTTGGCATTCAGGATGCGGCCCGCGGCGAACGCTCCCACAACACGAGGCACTCGAATTTCCTTCAGCTCCGGATCGATCCGCACCTCGACGAACTGCGCGCCCCAGGCGTGCTTCGAAAACTGCTCGAGGTTTTGCGACGCGCCGGCGTTCTCGGACGACTCGCTCGGCTTGGACGGGGGCGTAACGTCACTCCGGGCGTCGATCGGGCGGCCGCCGTTGCGGCGCAGCAGATCGCCGATCGCTTCGCCGGTTGACGGCTCTTCCTTCTTGAAGATCCTCCCGTCGCCGACGGCGATCTCGGGCGCTTGCTTCTTGAACAGGGGCGAGCGGTCATCGCCGCTGGCGCGTTCCTTCAGCGACGAAAGGGCCTTCATGCAGGCCGCCTGGACGGCCGATCCGACGCTGGCGGCGGTCTGGGAGCCACCGGAGACCGCCGCCTCGGGGAGCGTCGTATCGGCAATCTGGACCGTCACGCGATCGGGCGGGATGCCCAGCGTCTCGGCGGCGATCTGCGTCAGGATTGTATAGGTCCCGGTCCCCAGGTCGTGGGACGCGGTCCCGATGATCGCACGGCCGTCCGCCAGGATCTGGACCTTCGCCGCCGACTCCTGCTGGTTGGTCGGGTAGGTCGCCGTCGCCATGCCCCAGCCGATGAGGGCATTGCCATCCCGCATGGAGCCGACCTTGGGGCCACGCCGACCCCACCCGAAGCGCTCGGCGGCCTGGGAATAGCAGTCGCGAAGCGCCTTGCTGGAGAAGGGCTTGTTCTCCTCGTCGTCCCGCTCGGCGTAGTTCCGCAGTCGCAATTCCACCGGGTCGATGCCGCTGGCGTAGGCCAGTTCGTCCATCGCCACTTCGAGCGCGAACGTGCCGGTCGCGTGGCCGGGCGCGCGCATCTGGGTCGGCGTGTTCGCGTTGACCGGCACCAGCTTCTGGACGGTTCGAACGCTTGGGCAGGCGTAGAGCATTCGGCTCTGCTTCGTCGCCGTCTCGACCCATTCGTCCTTCCACGTCGAAGTCTGCGACTCACAGTCGTGGATGATCGCCTGCAACTTCCCTTGCTCGTCGGCGCCCAGCGCGACGTGCTGGACGGTTCGGGGCCGATAGCCGACGCCGACGAACATCTGCGCTCGGGTCAGCATCAGCTTGACCGGCCGCTTGACCGCCTTGGCGGCTATCGCTGAAAGCGCCACGTGCGGCCAAATCGAGCCCTTGCAGCCGAAGCCGCCGCCGACGTAAGGGTCGATCACGCGAACCGAATCGTCAGGCAACCCCAACCAGGTCGCCACGACCGCGCGGACGCCGTAGACCCATTGCGTCGCGTCGTACAGCGTCAGCCGATCCCCCTCCCACGCGGCGATGGTGGCGGACATCTCCATCGGGTTGTGGTTCTCGATAGGCGTGATGTACGTCTGATCGACCTTGAACCGGGCGGCCGCCAACGCTTCGTCGGGCTTGCCGCGATCGTGGCCGGACTTGTCCCCCCGCCCCATCTTTTTGGGCTCGAACGCCTCGGCCTTTGCCGCTTCCATCGTCAGGACGGGCGGCTTCTCGTCGTACGCGACCTTCACCAGCCCGGCCGCGTGCATCGCCGCCGTCAGCGAATCCGCGATGACCAAACCGAGGTACTGTCCGGCGTAGCGGATCTCCGGGCCCTGGACGGGCAGGAACGTCTGCCCCGGCTTGCCGGGCTTGTGCTCCATCGACACGCGATTCAATTTCGGCGCGTTCTCGTGCGTGATGACCTCTAGCACGCCGGGCTGGCGCCGGGCCTCCGCCGCGTCGATCGACCGCACCGACCCTTTGGCGATCGTGCTCTGGAAGACGACCGCGTGCGCCACCTCGCGGAGCGGGAAATCGGCGGCATAGCGGGCCTGGCCGGTCACCTTCTTGCGGCCGTCAACGCGATCCATCGGCTTGCCGACCAACGACTCGGTGTGAACGCCCTTCTCGGTTGTCGCGATTGCTTCGGCCATGGCAGCCTTCCTTGCGTTGGTCTGACTGTGATTCCGCGGGAGCGGGGGATCGAGCGGCGGACGGTCGGCCCACCTACGCCATCGCGGCCGCGGTCGAAAGGGCTCGGATGATCGTCCGCTTGGCGAGTTCGATTTTGAACGAGTTAAACGTCTGCGGCTTCGCCCCGGCAAGTGCCGCCTCGGCGGCGGTCGCGAAGGCCTGCTCGCCGACCGGCTTGCCGGCCAGGGCCTGCTCCGCCTCGGCCGAGCGCCACGGCTTCGAGGCGACCCCGCCCAGCGCCACACGGGCTTCGCGGACCTTCCCGCTGTCGATATCCAGCGCCACGGCGGCCGACGCGAGGGCGAACTCGTACGAGGCGCGATCGCGAACCTTCAAGTAATGCGATCGCTTCGTCCAGGGGATCGACGGCAGGTCCACGGCGGTGATCAGTTCGCCGGGGGCCAGCACGTTCTCTTTTGCCGGGTCCTCACCGTAGGCGACGTAGAAGGCGTTGATCGGGACCGTCCGCTCGCCGCCGGGGCCGGCGATTCGGATGACGGCGTTCAAGGCCGCCAGGGCCACACACATGTCGGACGGGTGAGTCGCAATGCACCGCTCGCTGGTGCCGAGCACGGCATGCACGCGGTTGTACCCCTCGATCGCGGCGCAGCCGGAGCCGGGCTCGCGCTTGTTGCAGACGGAGGAGAGGTCGCGGTAGTAGTAGCATCGCGTCCGCTGAAGCAGGTTGCCGCCGGTGGTGGCCATGTTCCGTAGCTGGGGTGAAGCGCCGGACAAGAGCGCCTCCGACAGCAGCGGGTATCGCTCGCGGATCGTCGCGTCCCAGGCCAGGTCGCTGTTGCGGACCATCGCGCCGACGCGAACGCCGCCGTCGGGCAGCAGTTCGATCTGGGTCAGCGGCAACCCATTGACGTCGATCAGCTTGTTCGGGTTGCGGATGCCGAGCTTCATCTCATCGACGAGGTTGGTCCCGCCGGCGAGGTAGGCCGCGGAGGCGTCGCCGTTAACGGCCGCCAGCGCCTCCCCCTGCTTGGTGACGGCGACATAGCTGAACGGATGCATAGGGTCTCCAGCCAGATCGGGCTCGACGCACTGTCGAACAAGCGTCGATCGCGGGTTACATGGGTCAGGCTTTGGCGGGAAGCGCCTGGCGAACGGCCGCGACGATGTTGGGGTAGGCGCCGCAGCGGCAGATGTTGCCGGCCATCCCCTCGCGGATTTCGTCATCGGTGTGAGCGTGGCCTTCGGCGATCAGGCCCACCGCCGAGCAGATCTGCCCCGGCGTGCAGTAGCCGCACTGGAAGGCGTCATGCTCGATGAAGGCCGCCTGGACCGGATGAAGCTCCTCGCCCTTGGCCAGCCCCTCGATCGTCGTCACTTGCCGAGCGCTGACGGCAACCGCGAGCGTGAGGCAGGAGTTGACCCTTCGCCCATCAACCAGCACGGTGCATGCGCCGCACTGGCCGTGATCGCACCCCTTCTTGGTCCCGGTCAGCCCGATCTCTTCGCGAAGGCTGTCAAGAAGGGTAACCCGCGGGTCGAGCCGCAGAGGGTGGTCTTGCCCATTGACATTGAGGGTGACGCCGACAAGCCCGCCACCAGGCCCCTGCGTGCCGGACGAGCCCGCGGGCTGCGAGGGAGGTTCGCCGCCCGTGATGTTCGCGCAGCCCGGGAGGATCGGCCCGACGGCCGCCCCGGCGCCGGCCAGGGCGGCCGTCGCCAGAAGGTCGCGCCGCGACAGGGTCCGACGGTCCTGATCGATGGGCTCCTGCCCGCTCGTTGACGCTTCGCTCATGTCTTGACCTCGAGTGATCGTCAGGCCTCAATCCGACCTTCGAGGCACATCTTGAGCGGCCCCCGTTCGTCGCGCCAGCGCCGATATTTTACACTTTCACCAAGGGCTAAAACACCTGCGCATCAGCTCGTCGAGGCGGCCGCCGCCTTGGCGAACCCGTTGCGCAACCCATCGAACGCGGCCCGTTTCTCCGGCGAGGGGGCGGCGCCTCCGAAGGTCAAAAAGACCTTGAACGCCGCCGTACCGGAGCGATCGTAGAACTGAAAGCTGAGGGTGCTGACGCCGTCCATGTGCCCCGGCTTTTCGATCGCGAACGCGGCCGCCAGCTCTTCGTGGCGGATGTGCATGTCGAGCCCCTTGGTCTGCACGTTGAAATAGGGGCCGAACGTGCTGAAGTTGCCAAAGGTGCCGAACGCTTCCAGCGTCGCCGAAGCGTTGCTCAGGATCACATGCACCGGGCCCAGCGCCTCGAACGCACGGATCAACTCTTCGCAGCGCGTTGAATCCAATTCCTGCACCATGCCGGCGGGCAATGAGCGGATGACTTCCACTTCGGGCAGACCCAATTCACGGGCGAGATGGAGCGTCATCTTCCTTCGGTCGCGCTCGTAGGCTTCCCGGATCAGGGTGCGGTCGATCGGGCGGGTCGGAGAGTCGATCTCGGTGCGGCTTGCGGTGGTCATTGGGGTTACTGTATCGAAAGCCGCTCGCGTGGGAACGGAATGTGCGCAGCCGTCGCGAAATGGGGGCTGGGATGTGCTGTCAAGCCCGGTTAGCATTGTCTTGATGGGGTGATCTGATTCACGCAGCGGTTCGCGGGGAGACGGCCACGCGGGGCGTGGCATCTGACCGGCGGTGACACGTGTCGCCGCCCTCCACACGTCGCGGCGCCGTTGAGTCAGTTGAGGAGGCTTTTCTTATGGTGACGAAATTGATCGGCCGCCCGGCGGCACGCCGCGCGGGGCTGCTGGGTTGCCTGACGCTGTCTCTGTTTCTCGGCATCGCTCGCGCTGCCCGGGCAGAGGGTGACCCGCGGGTTGCGCTGATTGCGCCATACGTCGATGAGACGACGCTCGTGGTCGCCCGGCTCGACACCACGACGGTCGATCCGGACGCGATGGTCGCCTGGCTCGTCGGATCGATGAAGGCGGGGAACGCGCCCAAGGAGCTTCTGGACCATATGAACACCGATTCGGCCGACTTCAAGGCCAAGTCAAAAGCCTGGCTGGCCGGCTTCAAGAAGGCGGGCGGGCGTTCCGTCTATCTGCTCGCCACGCTCGACCCGAAGAACCCGGTGGTGCTCGTGGCCCCGCTGGAAACCCCCGACGCCGACCCGAAGGCGATCGCGGCGATGCTAAAGACACCGGCCCCCAAGCCCGGCGAGGGCCCCGTCGGCGCGGGGCCGACGAACATGAACCTCCCGTTCGCCGATCTGGTCGGCAAGGCGGTGGTGGTTGGCGCTCCGGAAAAGGTGGCGCTGTACAAGACGATCACGCCGGCCGAGCGGCCGGAATTGACGAAAGCGTTCGCGGCCGCCGGGGAGAAGGCGTCGGTCGTCGCCGCGTTCCTGCCGACCGAAGCCGTCCGCGGGCTGGTGGGCATGTCGATGCCGCAGCTTCCGCCGCAACTGGGCGGCGGCCCCAGCACGATCATCTCGCAGGGGCTGCGCTGGCTGACGATCTCCGGCGACTCGCCAACGGCCGCCATGCCGCGCGGCGCCGCCGTGCGCCTGACGATCCAGGCCAAGGACGCCGAAGCCGCCGGCAAACTGAACGATCTGCTGGCCAAGGCGATCGAGATGGGCAAGCAATCCGCGAAGGAGCAGAGCAAGAAGCCCGAGGACGCGGCGGCGATCGACACGCTTTTCAGCCTGCTGACCCCTGAAGTCGCGGGCGACCGGCTGAAGCTGAACCTGGACGACACGAAGACGCAGAAGCTGTTCGACGTGGCGATGCCCCAGATGGTGAAGGCGCGCGGAGCGGCGATGCGGGCTCAATCGACCAGCAACATGCGCCAGATCTCGACGGGCGTGATCATGTATACGAACGAGAACAACGGCAAACTGCCGCGGAAACTGCCAGACGACATCAAGAAGTACGTAGGAAACGACAGCGACGAGACGACCAAGAGGTTGTTCACCAACCCGCAGCACCCTGAGCTGACCCCAGGTTACGTCTATATCCCGACGGCGAGCGTGGTCAGCGCCGTGAAAAACCCTTCGCAGACGCCGATCATCTACGAAAAGTTCACGACCTTCGGCGATGGCGTGAACGTGGGGTATCTTGATGGCCACGTCGAGTTCGTCAGCGACCGCGCCGCCTTCGACGCCGCCTGGAAGAACAACGACGGCGTGGCGAAGCAGCCCGCTAAATAGGCTCGCGATCGAGGCCGCGGAGCTTGTCACTGCCGCCTGAAGTGGACGGGAGAGGGCCGTGCTGAACGGCCGCTCTCCCGTTCGCGGCGGGGGGCTTTTTTCATGGGCGAAATCTGGCGATTCCGCAATCGGGTGGGCTTCGGGGTGCCGCGACGCGAGAATTGCGGCTACAATCCGCGTAACGCCTCACGGCCCAGAGCGATCTCGACAAGAGTTCGACGAATCGGAAGACGATTCGGCGTGAAGTATGACGACGAAGAAAGGACCGATCCGCCATGTCTCTTCAATCCCTGGTTGCCTCCGGTACTAAGGTCTGGCTCGATTCGATCGACCCGGAGCTGGTGAAGTCCAACCGGGCGCTGGGCGCAAGCGGCGCGACGAGCAACCCGATCATCATCTCGGACCTGATCAAGACCGGCCGCTTCGATGACGACATCGCCGAGCTGATCGGCGAAGGGAAGAATGACTCCGACATCGCCTGGGAGATGACCGACCATCTCGTCCACGACGCCCAGGAAGTGTTCTACCCCGTCTGGCAGGAGACCAAGGGCGACAACGGCTACGTCAGCTTCGAGCTTGACCCGCTCCTTGAAGACATCCATGCCCCCATCCCGCACGCCAAGCGGGTCGAACGGTATATCGCCTTGGGCAAGCAATGGGCGCAGGGGCATCAGAATCGGATGATCAAGGTGCCCGCCACGGCGGCCGGTCTGGATGCCCTGGAAGAGCTGGCGGCCGCAGGGATCACGCTGAATGTCACGCTGATCTTCTCCGAGCGTCAGTACAAGATTGCCCGCGACAACGTCTGGCGCGGCGCAGCGCCGAAAGAACGGCATCGCGGGCCTGAAGAGCGTTTACAGCATTTTCGTCAGCCGCGTGGACGTCTACACCGAGAAGCAGGTCCCCACGCTCTCGCCCGCCGCGCAGGGCCTGGTCGGCATCGTGAACGTCAAGCGGCTCTGGAAGCTGAACCAGGAGTTCTGGAAGGACAAGGGCCTGGCGCTGAAGCAGGAGATCATCTTCGCCAGCACGGGCACCAAGAAGCCGACCGACCCGCCGGACAAGTACGTGGAAGCCCTGGCCGGCTCTGATATCCAGACCAACCCGCCCGCCACGAATGAGGCGGTCCAGAAGCTCAATAAGACGTACACGCGCAAGGTGGACCAGCTTCCACCCAAGGAAGTGCTGGACGAAATCGACGCGAAGGTGGACGTGAAGAAGCTCGAAGAAGCCCTCATGGAAGAGGGGACGGCCAAATTCGCCGACCCGCAGCACGCCTTGCTGAAGCTGATCGCGCAGAAACGGGCGGCTCTGGCACCCGCCAAGTAAGGACGGGGAGCGGCCCTTTTTCGCGACCGGCAGCGCGACCAGCGGGCCGCGACCGTAAGGGAGCGGTCTAGGGTCCCGTTGCGCGGCGTTTTGAATCTCAAGCGGCGCGAGGTCGGCCGCTTGTATGCGGCGCGGCGTCGGTTTCGCACGCAGCGCGGCGTCGGGGGCAGACCGCTCCCTCACGGTCGCGGCTCGTAGGGGCGCGGCGTCGGCTTCGTACGCAGCCCGGGGTCGAGCGCTCGTATGGTCCGTACGCGGCTTCTCGGGCGCGTGGCAACGATCATGGCGATCGAACGTCCCCACACACGGGCTTCCGAGGCGACGGCTGTACGCACGTCGGCCGTCGTTCTTGTCGCTGCCGCCGTGGCCGGCATTGCCATCGCGACGCGGCAGGCCCGCTGCGACAGAAGCTCTCTCCTCCTCGAACGGGCGACAACGCAACCGACGGCTTTCGTCGAGGTTGCGTCGGCCACTACCCTTCCCACCACGCGCCCTGTGCCGGTCTACACCACGCCGGAGATCGAAAGTTGGCTGGCCCAACTGGGGAGTTCCGACTGGAAAGTGCGCCAGTCGGCACAGGAGTCGTTGGCGGAAGTCGGGCAGATCGCCGAGCCGCGGCTGCGGCAGTACCTCTACGCGACAGACAGCCTGGAGGCCCGAACCCGGACCGAAGTCGCGCTGCTGCAGATCGCGGCCGCCAAGCGGCTGGGGCCGACGATCGTCACCCTCCGCCTGATGAATGCCACGCCCCAGGAGTGCTTTGCCGCGCTCGAGCGCCAGGGGCACATCGCGATCGCCGCCGACCGGGAGCGGATCTGGCAGCAGGCGGACAAGCCGGCGACCACCGTCGAACTGGTCGAAGTCCCGTTTTGGACGGCTCTGCGAAAACTCTGTACCGAGTTCGGCTATCGGCCGCTTTACAGCGGCGGCGACGACGAGGCCGGCCGCATCGACATCACGCACGACGTCGTCGGTGAAATGACGAGCCCCGCGTCGTTCGATTCTTCCTTCATGATTTTGGCGACGGATGTGGCGCGGAAGGTCAACTTTTCGACCGATGCCGAGACCAACCCGCCCGGCACCGGTAACGTGGACCTCCATTTCACGTTTTACGCCGACCCGAAGTGGCGCATCCTGGAGCACCCCGAGCAGACGCGGCTCGAGCAGGTCTTCGACGAGCGGGGGAAGAAGATCCCATCGCCCGAGCCGATGCGGATGCAGGCTTTCAAGCCCGAGTCGCCGATCTGGTCGATGCGGACGGTGCTGAAAGAGGTGCCTCTGGGCGCGGTGGCCCTGCGGATCAAGGGGAGCTTCAAGATCACGCTGCTGGAGCTCTCAGAGCCGCTGGAGTTCAACAACCTGGTGACGGCCCAGAACGTCCTGCGGAAGACGGCGGGCCAGACGGCCCAGCTTCATGAGGTGCAGTGCGGCCCGACCGAGATCGTCGCCCGGGTGACGCTTTTCCGCGACGGCCTGAGCGTTCAGGATTGGCGGCAGCAGCGCGAAGAGCAGTCGATCATGATGTTCGACAACACCGGCCACCCGCTCCAGCGGACCGAAGTCAATGCGACCGAGGTCGGCGACCAGGTCGATTATCGGATCACCTATTCCGTCCCCACCGCTCCCGCCACGCCCGGTAAACTAGTGATTCGCATCCCGCTGGAACAGCGCGACATCACCGTCCCGTTCGAGTTCAAGAACCTCCCAATCGAGAAGTAGCCGCCGGATGCCGCCGTGGCTCTCCCCGTTGCGACCCGTTTCAACGGAAAAGACGGTCCCGTCGCGTTCACCCGCGCGGTGGCGGCGGCTAACCCGCGTATCCAATGGAGCGGCCGCCTATTCGGCGTCAAGTCGCTCCTGTCGATCGACGAAGCTAACTGGCCGATAAGAGCGGCCGGCAAACGATTGCTCGTCTTGTCGAGCGGCCCCTCCGGATGAGCGTTGTCAAGGTCGCAACGCCGTAAAGGGTACCCCATGAGCAACCTGTCCCTTCACAAGCGCAATCGTCGCGTGGGCGAAGCGGTGGAGATCCGGATGTCCGAGGTCATCGCCGCGCTCTCCTACGCGCTGGACCTGACCGGCGGCCAGCCGGAAGGGCACGCCAGCCGCAGTTGCCTGCTGGGGATGCGGCTCTCCTGCGAAATCCACCTGTCCGGCAAGGAGAGCGCCGCGCTGTTCTACGCCCTGCTCCTGAAGGACCTGGGCTGCTCGACGAACGCCGCGCGGATGAGCTACCTTTTCAACGCCGACGACCGGGCCACGAAGCGTTCGGTCGTCGCGCTGGACCTGGACAACCCGCTCAAGTCGATCGGCCAGGTGGCGAAGATCGTCGCTCCCGGCGGCACGCTGATGGAGAAGGCGAGTGGCTTCATGCGCTTGGCGCTGTCGGGCCACAAGGGCGCCCGCGGCGTGATCGAGATGCGCTGCGAACGCGGGGCGAAGATCGCGCGAGACCTTCAGCTTCCCGAACTGACGGCCGAGGCGATCCGATCGCTGTACGAGCACTGGGACGGTCACGGCCACCCCGACGGCCTGGCCGGGGATCAGATCCCGCTTTTGGGCCGCGTTCTGAGTCTCGCCCAGACGTTCGAGGTCTACGCGAGCAACGAGGGCGTCGAGGCCGCCTACGACATGGCGCGCGACCGCCGGGGGACCTGGTTCGACCCGGAACTGGTGGCTGCGATGGAGGCCCTGCGCGGTGATGAGCCCTTCTGGGAACGCTTCTTCGGCGGTGAATCGCGCAAGGCGGTGACGGCTTTCGAGCCCGACGACCAGATGCTCACCGCCGACGATGCCACGCTCGATCGGATCGCCTTTGGGTTCGCGCAGGTGATTGATGCCAAAAGCCCCTGGACGTTCCGCCACTCCGAAGGCGTGTCCACCATCGCCGCCGGCATCGCCCGGACGCTCGGCATGAGCGACGACGAGGTGCGCGATATTCGCCGCGCGGGGCTCCTGCACGATATCGGGAAGCTCGGCGTCTCCAACCTGATCCTGGACAAGCCGGCCAAACTTACCGCCGATGAGATGGCCGAGATGCGCAAGCACACGGCGTACACCTTCCACGTGCTGGAGCAGGTGGCCGGCTTCCGCGACCTCGCCGCCATGGCGGCCTCTCACCACGAGCGGCTCGACGGCAAAGGGTATCACCTGGGCCTGGGCGCCGAGCATCTCCCAACAGCCTCGCGCGTCCTCGCCGTCGCCGACATGTACGAGGCGCTCGCCGCGAAGCGCCCCTACCGCCAGGACCTGACGAACGAAGAGGTGATGAAGATCCTCACCCGCAACGCCGGCGATGGCATCTGCCCGCACATCTTCGACGCCCTGAAGGCCTATCTCGCCGGCGGCGGCTTCGTGCCGACCGCGATCGCCGCGTGAGCGCGAACGGCCAGTCGCGCCCCCCCCCGCGACTACCAACGCACGGTGACTGCGGTCGCGTCGTCCGCAAGGCGGTCGGTGCCGGCGTGGGCGATGACCTCCTCGAACAGCGCCGCGATCTCGTCGCTCCGCCTCGCACCCGCCGCCGTCAGGGCGGCGTGTACGCCTTCCACCTCAAAGTGTGGCCCGCGGCCGGCCGCCGCATTCCGAGCGCCGGGCTGCTCGATGATGCCGTCGCTGACGACCACCACTTTCCCTCCCGGCTCCAGCCGGATCGTCACGGGCGTGTAAGCGTGCCCCTCAATGAAGCCGACGGGCGGGTGATCGCCATCGGTCAGCGCGGTCAACCGGCCGGCGGCGTCGTGCAGGAAGCCAAAGCCGTGGCCGGCGTCGATGTACCGGAGCGTCCCGGCGGCCGCATCGAAGACGCCAACCCACATCGTCACGAACTTTTCCGGCGGGCGGCGCGGGTAGATGAACCGGTTCACCGCCGAAACCGCCTTCCCCGGGTCCAGGCTGTGGGAGAGCGAAGCGTTTAGAAAGCCCTGCGTCGCCGTCATCAGCACGCCGGCCGAAATCCCCTTGCCGCTGACATCGCCCAGAGCCAGGCCGAGGCGGCCGCTCCCGAGGTCGATCACGTCGAAAAAGTCGCCGCCGACGTACTGGCCGGCCCGGCTTTCCCCCAGGCACCGAAATCGCCCGACCGTGACCGACCGCGGCGGCAGCACCCACCTCTGCGCGGTGGCGGCCGCGTTCAGTTCGTACTCGAACTCGGCGCTGCGCCGCTCGATTTCGATCCGTTTAAGGTTGGCCAGCGCGAGGCTTCCGATTCGCCCCAGCGCGACACAGAACTCGGCGGCGTCGTCGCGCACCGATCCGCCGAGCGGGCCGCGGGCATCAAGGTAGAGCAACGCGGCCGGCGATTCGCCCAGCATCAGCGGCACGCACAAGGCTGCGGTGATGCGCATCTGCACCATGCTCTCGCTGATTGGTCCGTCCCCGCCGGCCCCGTCAAGCCGGGCGACACGGCCCTCGGCGGCGGCGGCGATCAGGGACCGGCTGAACTGGAAGCCCCCGTCGGCGTCGGCGGGGCGCCAGGCGATCGGCTCGATCCGCCCGCCGCTGCTGACCAGCCGCACCAGCGCAGCGTGGGTCAGGCCGGTGCCTCGCAGCGCGACGTCCATGATTCGCTCGGCAAGCACCTTCTCGGACTGCGCGGAATGGATGGCGGCCGCCCCTTCCAGCAGGAGGGCCGTCAGGTCGGGCCTCGGCTTGACATCGGGTGCGGAAACGAACGTGTGAACGGTCGTCGAGCCCGCGTCGGCGTCGCTCTCCACGCCGCCGCGGCGGAGCAGGCGGCTGACGGAGAACGTCCAGGGGGCGATGCGGATGAGGTCTCCCTCGTCCAGGGGTAACGGCACGTTGGGCGAAAGCCGGACGCCGTTGAGGAACGTCCCCCAGCGGCTGGCGAGGTCGGTGAGCCGCCATGCGTCGGCCGCGACATCAAAGCGGGCATGGACGCGAGAGACCATTTCGGCATCGACGGGCAGCAGCACATCACATCGCTCGTGCCTGCCGATGGTTACGCCCTGCTCCAGAGCGGGGATCTCCAGCGACCCCAATTTCGGGCCGGTGACCGGGATCAAATAGATCGGCGTCGCCGGCTTCTGAGTCATTGCCATGGGAGTAGCCTACTCCGGCGTTGGCAGAGATTTCCACCCGCTCAACCCGGCGATGCGCCCGGGCGCCAGAGATGGCGCCGAGGGGGCCACACAGGGCAAGGCGGAGGCGATCGCGCTAATTTCGCGCAAGAGCTTCGACAGCATTGTTTTCTCCGCTATGGTTCGATCGGAATCGCGTCGAGGCACGGTGCCGCGACGCTTGCCGGAGGACTTTCGATGCAGCGGATGTGCTGTCCGTACTGCAAGCACATTAGCGATCGCCCCTACCTCCCTCCCGGCCGATACACGCCGGCGTGCCCTGAGTGCGCGAAGAAGGTCCTCATCCTGGTGGCGTGGAATCGCACCGACGTCCTCCGCATCGAGGACGACCCGGGCACCACGCCCTCAAGTTCCCCCTCCTGGACGCTGCCTCCGAAGGTCCCCCCGCCGGCCAAACCCAAGGAAGACCCCGACAAAGCCAAGAAGAGCGGCTACGGCCTGCGCGCCAAGCCTTCGCCGCAGCCCAAGGGCCTAAGGGTTGACCGCCCCAAAACCCCGCCCGGCACGGAACGCTCACCGCGCGAGACGCAGCGTTCCCTCGAGCCCGCCGCGATGCAGGGGAAGCAAAGCAATGTTGGCGAAACGCTCCCTCCCCCGACGGCGGAGCCGCGCCGCCGATCGTCGCGCCGCGAAGAAAGCCACAATACCGAGCAGACGGCGCCGCCCGCCCACCGCGTCTCCGAGCCATTCGACGTCGGCGAAACGCTCGCCCCGCCGCTCGCGGCCGCTTCACCGGCTAACGGCGTATCGCACAGCGTCGAAAACGGGAACGTCACCGCCGCGCCCCGCTCGGCCGCCGATGCGCCCACGCTCGCCCTCGCCACGGCGATCGCCGCGGCCGCGCCGGACAAAGCGACTAGCGCCGTCGCCACACCGGTCGCCGCCGAGCCGGATCCAGCCGAGCCCGAGCTGATCGGCAAGACAGTCGGCGGCTACGAAGTTCAGGAACTGCTGGGCCAGGGCGGCATGGGGATGGTCTACCTGGCCCGGCAGATTTCTCTCGACCGGCGGGTGGCGCTCAAAGTGTTGTCGCCCCGGCTCGCAAAGCACCCGCAGTTCGTCGCCCGTTTTACCCGCGAGGCGTACGCGGCCGCCCAACTGTCCCATCACAACGTTGTTCAGATCCACGACATCGGTGAGCACGGCTCGACCAACTTCTTCAGCATGGAGTTCGTCGAAGGGCGGAACCTGGGCAAGCGGGTGCAGAAGGAGGGGCGGCTCGATCCGACGATGGCGGTCGGCTATGTGCTCCAGGCGGCGCGGGGGCTGCGATTCGCCCATCAGCATGGGCTGATCCACCGCGACGTGAAGCCGGACAACCTGCTCCTCAACGGCGAAGGGATCGTCAAGGTGGCGGACCTGGGGCTGGTGAAAGTCGCCGGCGCTGAAGACACTCCGGCCAACAGCATCGGCGATGTGCTGAGCCGCGCCGGCGCGACCCTGCTCAACACATCAATGGGGACGCCGGAGTACATGCCGCCCGAGCAGGCAACCGATGCCGCCCATGTCGATCAGCGCGCCGACATCTACTCACTTGGCTGCACGCTCTACGATCTGCTCACCGGCCGCCCCCCGTTCACCGGGCGAACGGTCCTGGAGATCCTGACCCAGCACGCGGCCGCCCAGCCGGTCCCCCCGGATCGCGTCGTCAAGCACGTCTCGCCCGTCCTCTCGTCGATCGTTCTGAAAATGACGGCCAAGAAGCCGGAAGATCGCTATCAGGACATGGGCGAAGTGGTGGCGGCGCTGGAAGAACACCTGGGGATCGAGTCCGGCAAGCCCTTCTCCCCGACTGAAGAACATGTCGATCAGCTTGAGGCGTCGGTCGAAGCGTTCAGCGGCTCGAAATGGTCAAAGCTGCGGCCGAAGATCATTCGGTTCTTCTTCATCGGGTGCGCGGGGGCAGCGGTCGCGTCGGCGATCCCCGGCGTCGGCAGCGCGACGGCCGTCGGCGGCTGGGTGGGGTTCACGTTCCTGACCGTCATCTTCTATCAGACGCTCATCGGCATCCTTCGCAAGACGCATCTGTTTGCGGAGTTCCGGCGACTGGTCTTCACCAGCGGCATCAAGGATTGGTGCCTGTACCTTGTCGTCGCGGGCCTGGCGCTGGGGCTGCTTCACCTGCTCGGGCTCCTGGTCACCTGGCTGCTCTTTGGCCTGATGGCCGCCGTGGCCGCGGCGCTGTTCCATTTCACCATTGACCTCGTCGTCATGCAGGAGCGGGAAGCGTCGCTGAAGGCAGTCGAGGACATGCTGAAAAAGATGCGTCTCCGAGGGCTGGAGGAGAACGCCCTGCGCCAGTTCGTCTGCCTGTACGGCGGCAAGCATTGGGAGGAGTTCTACGAGGCGCTGTTCGGCTTCGAATCGAAGCTGCAGGCGCGGGCGACATGGAGCATCGGGGAGCGGGGCAAGGACCGCCCGAAATTCGCAGCGTGGCGCGAACCGATCCTGCTCTGGATCGACGGGAAGGTGAAATCGCGACGCCAGGCGCGCGAGGCGAAGATGCTCGCCCGCATTGAAGCCAAGGCCCTGTCGGCCGGCGGTATGAGCAAGAAGGACGCGAACCGTCAGGCGTGGTCGGCGGCCGAGAACCTCGTAGACCAGGCGGCAACCCTTCGCGAGACGGCCGCCAGCCGAGCCGCCGAGGTCGGCGGGGGCCGGGAAGGGTATGCACGGCCGAAGTGGATGGAACGTCCGCTTGACGTAACACCGTCCAAGCGCCGCCGCCGAAGCCGGGCGACACCGATTGACCAGCTCTTCGGAGCCCAGCTTCGCTTCGCGCTGGCGACGGCGATGATCGTCGGCTTCATCGTCTGGTATCGCGCGAATGAGACGGTCGCGCGGCAGCAGTTCTTCACCCAGGCCGCCGACGCCTTCTCTTTCCTGCACCTCGAGTCGTACATCCCGGCGGTGGCGAACCTCCCGAAAACGGCGGCCGCCGCGGCGGCACGCTTCGAGCCGCTCCGCGTGAAGTACGTCCCGCAAATCCTCTGTGACGCGGTGGGGAGCTGGAACGGGGGGCTCGCGGGGCTCCTGCTCCTGGCGACAGCAATGTCCAGCCGCCGGCTGCTCGGCGTGATCGCATTCGTCGGAGTTGGGGTCATCCTGTTCGGACATCTTGCGCCCCTGCCGACGGAGCTGTCCAAGCCGTGGGCTTGCCCAACGATCGGCTCGGTCATCATTGCGCTGGGGATGATGGTGTTCAGCGGGCGCGGCCGCAGGTAGGCGGTACCGCCTCTCCTCACACCGCGCTGGGGAGCAAACCAAAGAAGTCAGGCCTTGGGGGCCGAGGCGGAGACGATGGCCTGCTCGCGAGAATCAACAATCTGAAACAGGGTGAGCAGGCGGACGAGCTTCAACAGCTCCATCAGCTTCGGGCCGACCCCGAACAGCACCAGGCTGCTATCGTCCAGGGCTTCCAGCTTGTTCCGCATCGCCAGCAAAATGCCGACGGCCGAGCTGGAGATGTAGGCGACCTGATGAAAGTCCAGGATCCAGCGCCGGCGGCCCCGGCTTTCGATCGCCTCCGTCAGCTCCGCCCAGATGATCTCCATGTCTCGTCGGTCCATCAGCGCATCAGTCGTGAACTCCGCGACCGAGAGCGATTCGAGGTCCTGGATATGAAGGAAGGGGCTCATGGGGCGACGCTTCTACCCGCCGATGGGCGGGCGCTGGAGGTGCGGGCCGTGGCGATTCCCGAGTCTTTAGCGCGCAGCCGGCGGCCGCTCGAATTTCTATCAGGAGCGCCCGCTTCGATCAAACCGGTGCCGATGGCTTTACCCGTCACCCGTCAACCGGCGGCCCGCGCCACGCCCCGCGAGACGCGGAATGTCGAGCCTCCGATTTCCCCTTGGCGCTCTTCCCTTAGCGTCTTGGCGTCTTGGCGTTCACTTCTCTTCGCTTGAAGACGAAGTGAACGCCAAGACGCCAAGGGAAGAGCGCCAAGAATCAGAATTGCGGGACGAACAAACGCTCGGTCCGGGGACAGCGGTTTATCATGCCTTTTCCGCCAGCCTCCTTCACGGCGCGGAAAGCGAGTCGGCCACACCCGGCGGTTGGAGCGTGATCGACGTCGCACCAACGTTGGCGGTATGCTTGGCGGCGCACGCTTTTCCGAACAAGGAGGACGATTGGCCGTCGGCGACCCGTTTCTGCTGGGGATCAACTATTGGCCGCGGAATAAGGCGATGTATTGGTGGTCGGACTTTGACGCGGGCGAAGTCCGCGAAGAGTTCGCCATGATTCGCGAGCTCGGCCTGACCCATGTCCGATTCTTCCTGCTCTGGGAGAGCTTCCAGCCTTCGCCTGACGCCGTCAGCCCGACGGCGCTGCGCGACTTGCGAACCGTCTGCGACATCGCGTCGGAAACCGGGCTGCTGCTCCAGCCGACGTTTTTTACCGGCCACATGAGCGGCCCGAACTGGGCGCCCGACTGGCTGATCGACCCCGCCACGCCCCACCGGCGCGAGGATCGCCAGCTCGTCAGCCTGACCCGGCACGTCGGCGCGAGTCATGGGATCTTCAATACCTACACCGAGCCGTTCGTCCTTCAGGCCGAGGACCTTCTACTGCGATCCGTCTGCGGCGCGTTGAAGGATCACCCCGCGATCTGGGGCTACAGCCTGGGCAACGAGCCCGACCTCTTCTGCAAGCCGCCCACGGCGGCCGCCGGGCGCCAATGGGTCCGCGACCGCGTCCGCACGATCCGCGACGCGGACCCGAACCCCCTCGCCTTGATCGGCCTGCACACCGCCAGCATCGACGGCGACTGCGGCCTGCGGGTTGACCACATCGCCGCCGAGACGGACATCTCGGTCATGCACGGCTATTCGATCTACCATCCGCTCGCCCGCAAGCCGCTCGACCCCGACTACGTCCCCTTCACGTGCGCGCTGACGGCGGCGCTGGCCGGGCGGCCGGTGCTTTATGAAGAGTTCGGCGTCAACACCCAATGGCCCGACGCCCCCAGCCGCTGGAGCGACGAGCGCACCTGGGACGGCGGCACCCGACGGACCTACTTCGCCTCCAAATCAGACGCGGCCGAGTATTACGCCGGCGTGCTCCCGCGGCTCCAGAAGGTTGCGCGCTGGGCGCGTTCTGCTGGTGCTTCCCCGACTACACCGAGCGACTCTGGCCCTTCCCCCCTGCGACCTGCAAGCCCACGAACGCTTCTTCGGCCTCTGGCGGGCGGATGGCTCCCTCAAGCCGATGGGCCAGATCGTCCGCGATTTCGCGCGGACCAGGCCGACCGTCCAACCCGCCGTCAGGACCGTCACCCTGCCCGTCTCCGCCGACGATTTCTACAAGGGCCCCGGCTGCTACACGCCCGCCCTCTATGAGGCCTTCGGCTCACTGGGTTGACGCGATCCGCCCGGTGAGGAAGATGAGTGCGACCTTGCGACAGGCGAGCGGCGAGTCGATCACGGACGATCGACGCCTGAACTCCAGGCTCATCAGGAGAACCCCCGAGCGTGCCATACCGCACTGAACTGGCTCTGTTCCTGCTGTATTCACTGCTGGGCCCGTTGATGTGGGCGTTCTACGGGCAGATTATCATCGCCGGCCGCCGCCGGATGCTGCTGATGAAGCCGACGCCCATGCAGGGCGAGCCCCCCAGCGTCACCATTCTGATCCCGGCCAAGGATGAAGGGGAGCGAATCCGCGCGTGCATCGAATCGACCCTCGCCCAGGATTACCCCAGGCTTGACGTCATCGCCATCGACGACCGGAGCACCGACAACACCGGCGCCGTCATGGACGAGATCGCCTCGCGTAACCCGCGGCTGCATGTCCTCCACGTGGTCGAGCCGCCCGGCCCGGGTGGACCGGAAAAAACAATGCGCTCTATCAGGGTACGAAGATCGCTCGCGGCGATTGGATGCTTTTCGTCGATTCCGATGTCGTCCTCCAGCCCGACGCGCTGAAGGTCGGCATGGCGGTTGTCAAACGGAAAAGCTTTGACCTGTTGAGCCTCCTGCCCAAACTCGAGACGCACACCCTCTGGGAAAGCACGCTGATCCCCCTCGCCGCCGGGGCCGCCAGCACGATGTACCTGATTGGCTTGAATAACACGCAGCACCTCAAGACGTCGTTCGCCAACGGTCAGTTCATGTTGATGAGCCGCGCCGCATACGATGCCATCGGCGGGCACGAGACGGTCAAGGATCGATACTGTGAAGATGTGGAAATCGCCCACCAGATGAAGCTCCGTGGCCTGCGGCCGCGGATCAGTTGGGGCAACGAATACGCCGCCGTCCGCATGTACAGCAGTCTGAACGCGATCTTCAAAGGGTGGAGCCGGATCTATTACGCCGCCCAGGTCGGCAGCCCCTGGCGCATCCTCACCGGGATGGCCTTCCTGATCCTCTGCTGCTTCTCCGGATATGCCGCGCTGGGGTGGGGCTTGTATCGTGTCGCCGCGCCGGCCTGCTCTGGCAGGGGACCATCTTCGGCCACGCTATTTACCTGTCGGCCGCCCTCTGCTGGCTGCTGGGAGCGGCCCAGCATCTGCTGACAATGACGTGGTACATCGGCGTGATCTACCACTGGAGCGGCAACCCGCGCCGCAACGCCCTTTTGTTCCCCGTGGCCGGTCCGATGCTGATGATGATTTTCTTCCGCGCCCTGAAGATGTGCGTCACGAAAAAGGTCGAATGGCGCGGGACGGCCTATTCCCACACGATGGCCGCCAAACTCGCGTCCACCACGGCCGCCGGGCCCAACGCGCCGACTGCGGGATGATTGCCGAGCCAGCCCCGTGGAAGGTCTCATCCGGGCCGCCGACGCGGGACGCCTTGGCGCCATCCACCGCCCCAACCGATCGAAGATTCCGTTGGGCACGCATCGCGTAATACCGTCCCGGACTTTTGTTCTGGCTTGCTCGTACGGTCGGGAAGCTCTTTGATATTCAAGACTGCGAGGGTTGTCGAACCGTCGGCCCCAGATCGTTGGAAAATGCGCGCATGCGGCGGCGTCGCCCGGGTCGGGGGCGTAAAAGGGCCGCGAAGCTCAAGCGATTTTCTTTTGCGTCCGCTTCTTCGCCTGTCGCGCCCGGTCCCGCTGTCGCTCGCGTTCGCGGTTTTCCAAAAGCGGGATGATGTCCTCGACTTCCCCCATCCCCATGCCCACCAGGGCCAGCAGGTTATAGGCGTAGGAACTCAGCGGCTTCTGCGTCCGCAGGCACATCAGCAGGCAGGCGATGACGGCGATGTGAAAGCCCAAGGCGATACCGTTGCGGCTGTGGCTCGTCAGGTGCTTGAAGTTGGCGCTGACCTTGAACCAGCGGAAGAACAGCTCGACCTGCCAGCGTTGTCGGTACAGCTCGGCGATCACATGGGCCGGCAGGTCCAGCAGGTCGGTCAGCAAACGCAGCGTCCGGCGGACGGCCCATTCGACGTCGGCGGCCAGGCGGAAGAACGAACCGTCGGACGGTATTACGCATCGCGTGCCGCCGACGGGGGACGCCGTCCGATCACACCCAACAGGCCGGCCCACACCTCCATCGCCCCAAGACGCGCCGTCGCGCGAGGCAGCCCTCGCCGTCGGACGGGCGATGCGGCGGCACGCGATGCGGGCCCTGCCCGACGCCGCCACCTTCGGCGCCCTCGCGCGACGGGCTACCGGGCGATCAGAAGTCGAGATAGTTCGCGCCGTAGACCATGTTCCCGCCGAAGTGGGCAGCGATGCCGATCAGGGTGACACCGACGAAGAGCATGATCGTGAACCAGCGGCGCGGCTCATCAATCGTCAGGGGCATCGAGCTGCGGTGCTTGAAGCCGCGCTCGGAGAGCAGGAGCGTCGGGATCGCCCAGATCGCCCCCACCGTTCCGAGCCAGCGGTGCAGTTCGAGGGTCGCCACGTGGCCCAGGAGCGGCACCGCGGTCTTATCGGCCCCGCTGTGGTGGATCGCATCGACCCAGCCCAAAGCGCCGGCCCCGATCGCGCCGACCGCGCCGAACATCGTGCAGAAGCGGATCGCCCCGGGGAGCCACGGCTGGCGCGTCTTGAGCCAGGCGAGTTCCGCGACGGCCGCCCCGACCAGCAGCGCGATCGGGAAGTGGGCGATCAGCGGATGGAACTTGCCAAGAAGCCGGAACAGCCGCTGAAAGAAGCTCTGATTCGACTTGTCTCCGTCAGGGTCCACCCCGGCGGCCGCGTCGGCCAGCGAGTTGACCTTGGCCCGCGCCTCGGCGTGGCTGGAAGGGCCGGTCGTCGGAGCCGCGGCGGCCAGCAGGGTCACGTCGGCGGGGATCAGGTTCGCGGCAAGGGTTGGCGCGCCCTGGTCGATCCACTTCTTGACCGTCGCCTTCTGGGCGTCGGACATGGGGCCGCACTTGGCGTCGTCGGGGGGCATTTCGTTATTCGAGATGGAATCCCACAAGTCCGAATCTTCCGATTTCCCGACCTTCACGTGCTTGGACGAAGCGACCTTCGACAGGTCCATGATGTAGTCGATCTTCCGCATCCCCTTCTTGTTCAGCGGCTTGCCCGTGACGGGCCAGTGGCAATCGGCGCATTTGGCCTGGAAGACAAGGAGCGTCTGGTGGGCCAGTTCAGCAGAACCGTCGTCGGCCGCCAGAGCGGACGCAGAATACGCGGCCGCCAGGATAGCCGCGATAACCCCCATGCCTATCCCACCGATGCGCCTCACCCGCCGGCTGGGCGACGGCTGTCCCGCATTCGCCCCAATCTCACCGGCCTCGTGCCGGGCCTCGCGCTTCCCGCCATCATCAATCCATTCCATCGTTCCACGCATCCTTCTCAAAAGGGGCCGCCGTCGGCGGGGCCGAGGATTTTCCGAAACTATCTTCCGCCAGAATGATCTAAGTCGGGAGAAACGCGGAAGTGACTGCAATCGATTGCCGGTGATCCCCAGCCCCTCCAGGCCGGGCGTCGCGGTGAGCCCCCCGGCGCCGCGGGCGCCTCAACCGGCATCGCTTTGTCGATTTGTCCCCGATACGGAGACTGACGCCATGTCATCGCATTCCCAATACCGCCAGGCCCTTGGCCTCGTGGGCGCGTTCATCATGTCTGTTCTCAGCGCCGCCTGGTGCCGCGCGGACGGTTTTATCATCATCCACAACCCGCCGCCCGTCACGTCGTCTGGGCATTTCCCGTTCGCCCCGCTCGAAGTGACCTATCACCGCGTGAATGTCGAGATCCACGACAACGTGGCGACGACCAGCATCGATCAGGACTTCTACAACCCCAACGACCAGCAACTGGAGGGAACGTACCTCTTTCCGCTGCCCGTAGGCTCGCACATCGACCGCTTCGCGATTGACGTCAACGGCCACATGACCGACGCCGAGCTGTTGCCGGCCGACAAGGCCCGCCTGCTGTACGAAGACATCGTCCGCCGCCTGAAGGACCCTGCCCTGCTGGAGTATGCGGGGCGAGACGCGTTCAAGGCGCGTATTTTCCCGATCGAGCCCCACGCCCACAAGCCGGTCAAGTTGCAGTATACGCAGCTTTTGAAAACCGATTCAGGCCTCACCGAATACCTCTACCCGCTCAACACCGAGAAGTTCAGCGCCCGCCCCCTCAAGGAGGTGTCGATCCGCGTGTCGATCGAGGGGAAAGAGCCAATCAAGAGCGTCTATTGCCCGACGCACAGCGTTGATATCCACCGCGAAGGGGATCGCCGTGCCACGGTCGGCTACGAATCGCGCGACATCCGGCCGGATACCGACTTCAAACTCCTTTTCTTAGGCACGGAGAAGGAGGTCGGGCTCGACCTGCTCACCTACAAGGCCGGCGGTTCGGATGACGGCTATTTCATGCTCCTCGCCTGCCCCGGCATGACCGCCCCAACCGGCTCGGTGCAGAAGAAGGACCTTTGCTTCGTGATCGACACGAGCGGGTCGATGTCGGAGAACAACGGCCGCAAGATCGAGCAGGCGAAGAAAGCCCTCTCGTTTTGCCTTCAGAACCTGGCTGAAGCCGACCGTTTTGAAGTCATCCGCTTCAGCACCGACGCCGAATCGCTCTTCGGCGGCTGCGTCGAGGCGTCCCGGGAGAACGTCGCCAAGGCGCAGGCGTTCGTCGCCGGCCTGAAGCCGATCGGCGGCACCGCCATCGACGAGGCGCTGCGGAAGGCCATGGACGCCAAGCCGAGCCGCCGGCCGCACGACAAGTACACGGACGATATGCGCCGCCGCGACGATGCCCCCTACCAGATCATCTTCATCACCGACGGCCGCCCCACTGTCGGCCAGACCGACGAGGACGCGATCGTCGGCACCGTGAGCAAGGCCCAGCGCGATGAGCCGATCCGCATCTTCTCCTTCGGGCTGGGGACCGATGTCAACACCCACCTGCTCGACCGGATCGCCAGCGAGACGCACGCCTTCAGCCAGTACGTCCTCCCGGAGGAAGACCTCGAGGTGAAGCTCGGCGGCTTCTACACCAAGATCAAGGAGCCGGTCCTCAGCCACGTGGAACTGACCGTGACGGGGGCCGACATTCACACCTCGCAGCTCTACCCCGGCACGCTGCCCGACCTGTTCAAGGGCGAGCAGCTCGTCGCCTTCGGCCGCTATTCCGGCCATGGGGCGGCGGCCGTCCGGATCAGCGGCTCCCTGAACGGCGATCGCCGCGACTTTACGCAAGACGTGCGATTCACCGCCGACGACACCCGCAATGGCTTCATTCCCCAGCTGTGGGCCACCCGGCGTGTCGGGTTCCTGCTCGACGAGATCCGCCTCCATGGCGAGAACCGCGAGCTGAAGGATGAAGTCACCCGCCTGGCCCGCGAGCACGGGATCGTGACGCCCTACACCGCCTACCTGATCCTCGAAGACGAGCGGCGGCGCGGCGTGCCGCTGTCGGCCCAGACGTTCCGCGAATTGGAGCGCGACGACCTCGTCCGCGAGCAGGCGGCGACGCGTTATCACTCGGCGTCCGCCGAAGCCAAGGACGAACAACTCCGTGGCGGGGAAAAAGCCGTCGCCAACGCCAGAGACGTGAACGACTTCAAAGGCAAGCTAGACCTCGACAGCCGCCATCAGTGGGGAGAGCTCTCGAAACGGCCCGCGGCAGCGGCCGGCGTTGATGTCGCCGGAGTCACTGGCGGCGGCGCGTCTAAGGGCAACCTCAGCACCGCTTCGGCCCAACCCGACGCGTACGGGTATCGCGTCGCTCAAAACTACGCCCAGCAGGCGCGGGTCGTGAAGGGCCGAGCCTTCTACCAGAACGGGAACACCTGGACCGACGGCACCGCACAACAGGCGCTCGCCGCCAACAAGTCGCTCAAACAGCGGAACGTGAAGTTCGACAGCGACGAATACTTCGCCCTGATCAAAGCGCATCCCGACGCGGCCGAGTGGCTCAGCCTCGGGAACGAAGTGGACGTGGTCCTCGGGGATGAGCTGATCAGCGTTCGCTGATCGATTGAAACCGAATCGACCCGCCGCTCTCGGGAATGGGGTTGGCACAGGGGCACGCACCGCATCGCGATGCGTGCCCTTAGCGAAACCGGATCGCGGGTCAGGCGAGGATATCCTTGACGACCTCGCCGTGTACGTCGGTCAGACGGTAATACCGGCCCTGGAATTTGTACGTCAGCCGCTCGTGCTCGATCCCCATGACCTTCAGGATCGTCGCCTGAAGGTCGTGGACGTGGACAGGGCTCTGGGCGACGTTGTAGCCGAAGTCGTCGGTTGCTCCGTAGGTGATCCCCGGTCTGACGCCGCCGCCGCAAAGCCACGTCGTGAAGCACCGGGGATGATGGTCGCGGCCGTAGTCGGTTGCCGTCAGCTTCCCTTGCGAATAGTTCGTCCGCCCGAACTCCCCGCCCCACACCACCAGCGTCTCATCGAGCAGCCCGCGCATCTTCAGGTCGTTGACCAGCGCGAAGCAGGCGCGGTCGATGTCGGCCGCCTGGCGCTTGATGGCGCGGGGGAGCCCGCCGTGCTGGTCCCAGCCGGGGTGGTAGAGCTGAATGAAACGGACATCCCGCTCGGCGAGCCGGCGCGCCAGCAGGCAGTTGGCGGCAAACGTCCCCGGCTGGCGGGCCTCGGGGCCGTAGAGCGCGAAGGTGCTCTCCGACTCGCTGGAGACGTCCATCACCTCGGGCACGCTCGTCTGCATCCGGTAGGCCATTTCGTACTGCGCGGCGCGTGAGTTGATCTCAGGGTCGCCCAGGTCGTCGGACTGGATCCGCTGAAGCTCGGCGAGGCGATCGAGCATCTTGCGGCGGCTCTGCGGCGTGATGCCGTCCGGGTTCTTCAGGAACAGGACGGGGTCCTTCCCGTTGCGGAACTGCACGCCCTGGTGGACGCTCGGCAGGAAGCCGTTGCCCCACAGGCGGGCGTAGAGCGGTTGGTCAATCCGATCCTTGCTGATCAGCACGACGAACGCGGGCAGGTTTTCGTTGAGGCTCCCCAACCCATAGCTCATCCACGAGCCGATCGACGGCCGCCCGGCAAGCTGGGAGCCCGTCTGGAAGAAGGTGATCGCCGGGTCGTGGTTGATCGCCTCGGTGTTCATCGACTTGATGAAGCACAGCTCGTCCGCCATCTTCGCGGTCCATGGCAGCAGTTCGCTGACCCACGCGCCGCTCTGGCCGTGGCGATCGAACTTGAAGACCGAACCGGCCATCGGCAGCGTCGCCTGGTTGGCCGACATTCCGGTGAGGCGCTGCCCCTTGCGGACGCTGTCAGGGAGGTCCTGGCCGTTCATCTCGTTCAGCCGCGGCTTATAGTCGAACAGGTCGAGCTGGCTCGGGCCGCCGCTCATGAAGAGGTAGATCACACGCTTGGCGGTCGGCGCGATGTGCGGCGCGTCGAGGATGCCTCTGAACGGGTTCGGCACGGCGGCCGCTTCGCGAGCCGAAGCGTCGCCGGCCAGCAGTCCGCCCAGAGCGATGCCCCCCAGGCCCATCGCCGATCGCGAGAGGAAGTCGCGGCGGTTCAGGGCGAAGCTCACGTTGCGGCAATACTTGGGCATAACGCGGCTCGTTCCAAATGAGAGGGCTCGCCGCTTAGCGGCGCATCACGGCTTCGTCGTGGCTTAAAAGGGCTTCGGCGACGACGGTCGTCGTGGCCAGGTCGATCTTGTCCAGCGCGGGGTCAGGCTTGGACTCGCCCACCGCAAGGAGGGCGGCCGCCGCGGGCGGATCGGCGGCGAAGGCGCCGTGCTGTTCGGAATAGAGCCGCCGCAGGACAACGCGCTCCCGCTCCACCGGCCGCCGGCCGGTCACCAGCTCAAAGCCCCACGCCAGGCGGGCTTCCAGCCCATCGCCTCCCTCACGCAGCATCCGCTGGCCGATCATCCGGGCCGACTCGGTCATCGTCACGTCGTTCAGTAGCGCAAGGGCCTGGAGGGGGGTGCTGGTGCTCTGGCGGCGGGCGGTGCAGTAGCTTCGGTCGGCCGCGTCGAAGGCGACCATCGCGGGGGGCGGGACGGTTCGCTTCCAGTAGCTATAGAGGCTGCGGCGATAGAGATCCGGGCCGTGCGACTGATCGTAGCGCGGCTTGCCCGTGGCGACATCCCACAGCCCGTCGGGCTGATAGGGCTTGACGCTGGGCCCGCCGAGCTTCTCAACCAGCAGCCCGCCGTCAACGAGCGCCTGATCCCGAAGCATCTCGGCCGTCAGCCGCCGCGACGGCCCCCGCGCCAAGAGCTGGTTCGCCGGGTCGCGCCGAGGAGCTCGGCGTCGGCCTTGGAGGACTGCTGATACGTCGCGCCGAGCGCGATCAGCCTGAGCGTTCGCTTCACGTCCCACCCGTGGTCGCGAAAGTCGATCGCGAGCCAGTCGAGCAGTTCCGGATGCGTCGGCTGCAGCGCCCTGGCTGCCGAAGTTGTCGCTCGTCTCCACAATCCCGCGGCCGAACATCTGCTGCCACAGCCGGTTGACCGTGACCCGGGCGGTCAGCGGGCTCTGTTGCGAAAAGAGCCACCGCGCCAGCCCGAGGCGACTTTTGGGCAGGTCAACGGGCATGGGCGGTAAAAAATGGGGCGTGTCGCCCGTGACCCGATCCCCGTGGGCGTCGTAGGCCCCGCGCTTGAGGATGTAGCAGGGCTTAGGCGTCGCCAGCTCCCGCATGACCATGATCTCGGGGATTGGCTCGATAAGCCTCGCAAGCTCGCGCCGGGCCGCGTGGAGCGCCGCGCGGGCCTCCTTGAGCGCCGGAGCCTCGTTCGACAGGTAATAGGCGGTCAGGCCGTCGCGTTGCGCGGGTGTCAGGTCACCGGGCGGACGTGCCCAGGCTTCAAGCAGGCCCGGCTTGCCGGCCAGATCGGCCGCCTCCAGGGGCGTGATCGCGCGATCGAAGACTTTGAGATCTCGAACCATTCCTCCCTTGAACCCGTTGTCACGAAACCGATGGCCGATCGTCAGATCCGGCTCGCCGCCGCCGTAGGTGATGTCTTTCGCCAACCCGTCGCGAACGATCTCGGTCTCGACCGGCTTCCCGTCGAGGTAGATCGTAACGCCGGAGGCGCGGCTCGACCCGTCGTAAGCGACTGCGACATGGGTCCATTCAGCCGGCGGGATCACCTGCTTCGTGACCACCTTCAGCGAGCTTCCCGGCCACATGTGATGCAGCCCGAACGCCACGCGGCCGCTCTCAAGCAGCAATTCATACCCGCGGCTCCCCGCATCGATCGGCGCTTTGCTGTGATGCAGCACCACCGCCCGTGGTGACAACGTCGCCTGGCGAAGCCAGATCGACAGCGTGAAAGGGTCCGACCGGCTGAAGTGCCCGACCCCCGGGAACGAAAACCCGTTCTCGCCATCCAGCTCGGCCCCTTTGTATGACCCGCTCTCAACGATCGCCGGGCTCTCCTGGGCGTTGCCGGGGTGAGCCTTATCGACACCGTTAGCGACCTTTCCCGCCTTGATCTCGTCAAGAGCGAACGACGCAACGCAGCCCGAGGCTCGCGGTGTGCCGCTCCGCGAATCGAGCCACTTCAGCACATTCGCCAGATCCGATACGCGAGCCGAGCGCACCGCTTCCTCGCGCTCGACGACCGTGCGCGTCAGCTCGGCCAGTTGCTCGTCCTGTTGAGCCGTCGGCAGCAAGAGCGTTGGGACGGGCGTTGAATCGGTGAAGTAGCTCGTCTGCCCCGATTCATCGACGTTCTGGAAAAAGGCGAAAAGGGAGTAAAAGTCGCGCTGCGAGATCGGGTCGAACTTGTGATCGTGGCAGCGGGAGCATTCGAACGTGAGCCCCAGGAAGGCGGTGCCCATCGTTGTCACGCGGTCGATGTTGTACGCGACGCGATACTCTTCCTCGACGATCCCTCCCTCCTCGTTCTGCATGTGGAGGCGATTGAACGCCGTCGCCAGGCGCTGCTCGCGCGTGGCATTGGGGAGAAGGTCGCCGGCGAGCTGCCAGGTTCCGAACTGGTCGAACGGGAGGTTCTCGTTGAACGCCTTGATCACCCAGTCGCGATAGGGCCAGACGGCGCGGTAGCGGTCGGACTGATAGCCGTGGGTATCGGCGAAGCGGGCGATGTCGAGCCAGTCGGCCGCCATCCGCTCCCCGTAGCGCGGCGAGGCGAGCAGCCGATCCACGACTTTTTCGTACGCATCGGGGCTCGCGTCGGCCCCGAACGCCTCGATCTCTTCCGGCGTCGGCGGCAGCCCGGTCAGGTCAAGCGTCACCCGGCGCAGCAGCGTCTGTTTCCTGGCGCGGCGCAGGCGCGAGCCCTTCCTTCTCGATGCGGGCCAGGACGAATGGGTCGATCCCGTTCCGGCACCAGCCCTGAAGCGTCGTCACCGGGGCGGCCGCTTGAACCGGGGCCACGAATGCCCAGTGCTCGCCCCATTTCGCCCCCTGGTCCACCCAGGCCTTGAGCGTCTGAATCTGCTCGGCGGTCAGCGTCCGGTTCGACTTGGGCGGCGGCATGACCTCGTCCGGATCGGCCGAGGTGATGCGGCGGATCAGCTCGCTCTCCCCGGTCTTTCCCGGCACGATGGCGGCCGCCCCGTCTTTCAGCCGAAACGCCCCTTCTTTCGTATCCAGCCGCAGCTTCGCCTTCCGCGCCTTTTCATCGGGCCCATGGCAGTGGTAGCACTTATCGGAGAGGATCGGCACCACATCGCGTCCGAAATCGACGGATGGCCTCCCGGCCGCCGTATTGACCGCGAACAGTGACAGCGCAACGATGCCGGCGATGGCCGCTCCGAAGCGCGTGAACGGGGTACCCTCTCTCATCGGCGCGGAATCTCCATCTGCGAATTCGCTGGCTCCAGGTCGAAAGAGCCATGCCCCACCTCTGAATCTACACGTGTTCGCGGGTCGAGTTGTTCGGATCTCGCCGATGCCGGTCGCCTTCGGCGATGAGGGCTATGCAGAATGCGATATAGGCCCTCGGCAGGACGATCGCCACCATCAGCCGAGGTCGCCATCGCCATGCCATTCTGATCCACCGCCTGGTGCGAGGCGAAAGGTCATCGCACCTTCGCCGTCCGCTGCTCGCGTTTCCATTTGATCCCCGAGGCGTCTCGGGCGGCCGTGAAGCTGCCGAAGATGCGGACGGCGGCGCCGTAGACGGCCGGTTGTTCGCGGCGGACGGACGAGTCGGAGAGGTGATTGCCGGCACGCTTCAACGCCTTGAGTTCGCGGATCACCTCGGCCTTGTCCCAGCTTCGACGCTCGCGGACGCGGGCGGGGTCGAGGCGGGCGGCTTTCAGCGCCTCGTCGTAGGTGGTGAAGTGGCGCACGGCCGCGGCGTGGAGGCCGGGGTCCTCGCGCTGGATCGCCCCACTGTTCAAAGGCTCATGGTCGCGCCACCGCCCGCGGAGTTCGAAGACGACGCGATTTTTGTCCCACTTGCGGTAGCGATTGACATCATCGGCATCAAGGCCGGCGGCGTGGAGCGCGCGGTCCCAACTCCCGAACAGCCGCGGCTGGAGGCTGGCGAAAGCCGCCTTCGCCAGATCGTCAGGCCGCTTGGTGACGGCCGACCAATGCAGATCCTCCCCGCGCCGCTTGGCGGCCTTGATGAGCATGATGATCGACACCTTCGTCCAGCGCGGCCGCCGGACAACGGTCGCGTAGTCGATCCCCGCTTTCTCGATCGCCTTTCGATAGGACCCAAAGTGATACGCGGCCGCCGACACCAGCGCCTGCATCTGCGAGGCCAGTGCGTTGTAGGAGAGGTCTTTCCCCTGCTTATGAAGCTTCTTTAATGTGCGAAGGATTCCCGGCTTGTCCCAGACCATAAAAGTCACCAGCCCGCAATTTACTGGATGTGATCTACTTGCTCAACAAGAGCGCCTTTCTCCCACACCCCCGAAGCGAATTGCCGGACCCCGCGAGCGCTCCGACCGCTCCCCATTCAGAATTCAGCATTCAGCCTTCCGCCTTCAGCATTCCCGCCTTCAGCATTCCCGCCGCCCCCCGTATCCTCCGCGCATGGACTCTCCCCCTCCCCCTCTCGCCGGCGTCCTGAACGTCGATAAGCCACCCGGCTGCTCGTCGGCGCGGGTGGTGTCGAAAGTGAAGCGGCTCCTGCCCAAGGGGACGAAGATCGGCCACGCCGGCACCCTCGATCCGTTCGCGACAGGTGTTCTTCTGCTGCTGGTGGGGAAGGCGACCAAGGCGTGCGAGCGGCTGATGGATTCGCCAAAGCAGTATGAGGCGACTGTCCGGCTCGGCGAGACAACCGCCACCGATGATCCAGATTCCCCCGCCACACTATGGGTGGCTCGCAATGGCGGGCCGCCGCCGACCCCATCGGCCGCCGCGATCGTTTCCGCGTTGAGAGCATTCGTGGGCGCGATTCAGCAGCGCCCGCCGGTGTACAGCGCACTCAAAGTCGGCGGCCGCCGCGCGTATGCCCTGGCGCGGGCGGGCAAGGAAGTGGAGCTGGCGCCGCGGACGGTTCAAGTGTATGCGATCGACCTGATCGAATACGCATGGCCGCTCGCCCGCATCCGGGTCGATTGCGGCCGCGGAACGTATATCCGGGCCATCGCCCGCGATCTTGGGGAGGCGCTCGACACCGGCGGCCACCTCGTCGAGCTTCGGCGAACGCGGGTTGGGGCGTACGAAGTCGCGAGCGCGGTCACCCTGGAGCGGCTCGCGATCGACGGCATCGCGGCGCACCTGCTGCCGATCGACGGCGGCGTTGGCGCTTTGTAGGGCACGCATCGCGCGCTGCGCTGCCCGCCCTACGGGACGTCCGATCGGGTGAGCACGCGACGCCGCTCCGGCCCGATGAGCGGGTTGCGAGGGTACTTCGGACGCCGACGGGAGGCGCTGGCGCGGCACGCGATGCGCGTCCTCATGCTGCCAGCGTGAGGGGGCGGGGGGTGGTGGTCGAGCCGCCGCGGGCGACACGCACGTCGTTGATCATGTAGAAGCAGCGGTCGTCAACCCGCCGGGCATCTTCGACGACCTTCATCGCCTGACGGCGGGGGATTTCGATGTAAAGCGCGGCAACCCGCCCATCGCGGCCGCGGCCGTCGAACTCGGTCACGCGATAGCCCAGCGCCCGCAGCCCGACCGCCATCAGTTCCCCCTTGCGGGTGAAGATCGACACGATCTGTTCCCCCAGCGCCAGCCGCTGCTCAATGACGATGCCGAGATAGGTCCCGGCCGCGAATCCGGCGGCGTAGGCGATGGCGTAGACGAAATGGTCGAAGTTCTGAAGCACCTTCGCGACGGCAAGGAGGTAAATCAGCGCCTCGGCGAACCCCAGGGCGGCCGCGAAAAGCCGCCGACCCTGGACGACCGCGACGGTGCGGATCGTGTCCAGCGTCATGTCCATGACACGGGCGAACGCGATGAGCAGGCAGGTGAACAGGAGGGTCCAGTTCATGGGGGCTTACAGCCTTTCAAAAGGGTCGAGTGCCGCGACCGGTCGGCCGCCACTGTTCATCGGCACGATCGAGCCGGAGCCGTATCTCCGACTGTGGCCCGGTGAGTTCCGATAATGCCTGCTGGGACCGGGCGGCCCGAAGCCTTCCGGGCGGCCGCCGCTTCCGTACAGTAGGCGGCATGCAACCGACGTCGTTGACGCTCGCCTGGCTGGCCCTGGGGCTGGTGATCGGCGGCTATTGGCTGCGCGTGATGCGGATGGTCCGGCGGCTGCGCCGAAAGACGGGGAGAGCGGCAAACGTCGTCCCGCCGGAACGGATCGGCCGCCTGCTCCGCGCGCTCGGGCCCGGCGGTTGGCGTCTGGGTCGCGCACCTATTTGTCTCGGCGTTCCTGCCGCGCCCCCCGGGATGGCTGCGCCCTCTCTACGCGTCACCGTTGGCCGCCTGGGCAGGCGCCCTGATCGCGGCCGTCTGCTTCGCCGCGACGGCGGCCTGCTGGCGGCAGATGGGCTCCGCCTGGCGAATGGGGATCGACCCGAACGAAAAGAACCCCCTCATCGCCACGGGGCCATTCGCTTACGTGCGACATCCGATCTATGCGCTGTCGGCGACGATGATGGCGGCGTCGATGATCGCGCTCCCCGCCCCGCTTCTGCTGGCGGCCGGCGGAATTCATATCTCGCTGCTCTTCTGGGAGTCGGTGCGCGAAGAAGGGCACCTGCTGCGCGTTCATGGGGCGGTCTATGCGGAGTACCGGCGCCGCGTGGGACGGTTCTTGCCGAAGTCGAGGAGCGGATCGAGGCTGGAGAACGATGTCGGAGGACGCTCGTGATTTGGTAGGGTTGCCGCCGCCCCAGCGGCGGTCTCTCGGTTCGCAAACTGGCCCGCCGGTGAGGGCGCCGGCGGCACGTCGGCTTTGCGTCACCCGCAGTTCCCTCCTGGGATTCTTCAATCGGCCGCCGCCGCTTCTCTCAAGCGACGCCGTACTCCCGGACGCGGCATGCCACACGACCCGCTGAAGCTGTTGGTCACATCCCTGCATTCCTCCAGCTTTTGCCGTTGGGCCGAGCGGCTTATACTCGGTTCTTGATGGACGATCCGACCGTTGACATCCCGGCCGACTGGCTTGCGGAATTCGAGGCCGCGGCGCCGGCCTCTCGAGGTCCGCATGCGTTACGCGTTCATTCGAACGTACAAGCCTGTCCTGGACGACGCTCCGTACCGGAGCTTCGAGACGATGAGCGAGTACCGGCAATGGTGTCAGGACAACCTTCCGGATTGGCTCGGGTATGGCCGCGTTTGAGTATCGGCAGGCGCTGGAGATCCGCGACGCGTTCAACCGTCAACCGCATGCGGGATTCGATATCTAGTCGATCGCAGCGGCCGTTGACCCGCTTAGGGAGCCTTCTCTGTCAACGCCCTCGCCGTTTTCAGTCCCATTAAACGTCTTTCAGCGGTTGGCCCGCGACTGGGAGAGGGTGCATCCTTACAACGCGGCCCAGGCGCTTCGGCCCGCGGAAGGGTTGATCCCGAACGCGCCGGCAGCGCCTGGGCGGAAGCGGTCGAAGTGAGCGGGCTGGGGCGGGTGCGGGTGGAAGGGCCGCGGTTCCAGCACGTCACGCTGAATGGCGAGTTGATGCGATACCCGTTGCGCGTCCTCCCTCCGGGGACGCAACTGGCGGAGCACCTTTCGATCGAGATCAACCGGCCGTTCGATGATGCCGCCGAGCCCCCCTTCCGGCCGTTCATGCTGGAGGCGGCCGACGGGACGACAACGCTCGGCCTCACCTATCAGCACTGGGTTGCGGACAGCGCCGCCGTTCGGCTGCTGCTGCGCGAGTGGTTCGTGCGGCTGTTCGACCCGGCGCGGGCGCGGCCGTCCCGGTTCCGTCAACCATCCGAGGGGTATTGGCGGCTCTTCGGCCCGGCCGCAAAGGGTGCCGGAGCCTGGAGACGGCCTGTTCCGTCGTCCGCCGCCATCTCCGCTATCGGCACGTCCGCAAGGTCAAGACGCTTGGCGAACGGGATTACCCGATGCGGGTGCTCCTCACCCAAGCGCAACCCGGGTTGATCGCCCGGCTGGGGGCGCGGTGCCGGGCGCAGGGGTTGAAGGTTAACGATGTCTTCCTCGCCGCGATCGCCGAGGCGTGCGATCGATACGTGCCGTCGCAGCGACGCGAAAATCGGCCGAACCTGGCCGTTGCGACGATCGTCGATCTCCGGCCGCACGCCGAGGCGGACCTGTCAGAGACGTTCGGTCTCTACCTGGGGTTCACCGAAGTCGTCTGCCGGCCGCCGGAACTGCGGAGCTTCCCGCGGCTCGTCCGATCGGTCGCCGCGCAGAACGCCGTTCACCGCCGCAAGGGGATCCCGCAGGAGAGCCTCGGCTGGCTGATGGCCGCCGTGGCCGCGCGACGCTTCGTCCCGACAGACAAAATCTATCACTTCTATCGCAAGGAGACGCCGCTCGCAGGCGGGGTTTCGAACGTAAACCTGAACGGCACCTGGGCGGCCGATTACCACCCGGGCCCGCTTCTGGACTACATCCGCGTCAGCCCGACCGGGCCGATGGTGCCGGTCGTCTTCACCGTCACCACGCTAGGGGAGCAACTGCACGTGAGCATGACGTACCGGCCGGCGCTGCTGACCGAGTCGCAGGCGTCGGACATGGCGCGGCATTTCCTGACGCGGCTGGAAGAAACCGCCGACCGGTAAGAAACCGTGCTTCCGGCCCGCTTCAGGCCCTACCCACCCGCCGCGCGGCGGCTACAATCGCCCCTCGACCGTCACGTTTCACCAACCGGAGCTTTTTCAATGCCCACGCGTTACCCCGCACCGCCCGCGATGTCGATCGACCCGACCAAGAAGTTCGTCGCCACGTTCAAGACCACCCGCGGCTCGATCGTCGTTGATCTGTTCCCGAAAGACGCGCCCAACACCGTCAATAACTTCGTCTTCCTCGCGCGCGACAAGTTCTATGACGGGACCAAGTTTCACCGCGTCATCGCCGACTTCATGGTTCAGGGCGGCGACCCGCAGGGCAATGGGACCGGCGGCCCCGGCTATAAGTTCGCCGACGAGACCAAGGGCAACCCGAACAAGCACAAGCGCGGCTCGCTCTCAATGGCCAACGCCGGCCCGAACACCAACGGCAGCCAGTTCTTCATCACCCACATCGCGACCGACTGGCTCGACGGCAAGCACACGGTCTTCGGCCAGGTCCGCACCGGGCAGGAGGTCGTCGATGCCGTGAAGCAGGGGGATACGCTGGAATCGGTCACTATTTCCGAAGAATAAGCGGCGAATCATGCCTCGCGGCCGCCGGCGAAGGACGTGTCCGCCCCGCCTCCCCTCGCCGTTCGACGTTTCCGGCAGGATCAGGCGATCGACGGCGTACCGTCGGAATGCGCGGTGCGGGCCGTGATCGTGTGCGCCCGGAGGGCTCCATCATGGCAGGCGTCGCGGCCGTGCAAAAGGCAACAGGGCGATCGGCGGGGTTCCGGCTCACGGCGGCCGCCGCCGCCCTGCTCGTCGGTGTGGGCGTCCTGCTCGTTGGCGTGATGGTCGCCCGCGCGGCAATGCCGAAGGGCCCGGAAGTGCCCATTCCGCCGCCGCCGGCGTCACCCTTGACGCCCGCGGCGCCCGCGACCACTCCGCCGCCCGGGGGCGCCGGCCTGTTTGCTCCTCCGCCCGAACCGATGGCCGTCGTCGCGCCGCCGGCCACCCGGCCCACCTGGCCGCCGATCCCCGAAGTGACCCTTCAGGAGATGTATCACCACGAGCTGGGGTTCGCCTATCGGCCGGCCGATGCCCCGCGCCTCTATCAGGCCCATCAGCTCATTGAGGAGTATTTCGAGGCGTCTCGTTCGGCCGACCGGAAAGCGATCGTCGCCAAGCTCGAGGCCACAGGGCTGGACGCGAACCTCCTCGGCCGCATCACGCGACTGCGCATGCATTGGCCCGCTTTGCAGGGGGGCGCGATCTTCTATGTCAACGAGCGCGTCGGCCCGCACAACGTTCGATACTTCTTTGCCGTCCCGAAAACGTATGACCGGGCGATCGCCTGCCCGCTGGTGCTGAAGCTGCCGGCCGCCAACGCCTTTCTGACCGAGCCGCGCCCGACCGCCGATGACGTCATCAAGATCTATCGCACCTGGCTGGAGCAGGAGTTGGCGGCCCACCCGGACGCGGTGACGCTGATGCCCCTGCTGAACCTCGACGAGCTTTACGGCCCCAGCTATACGGGGATGAACAGCGTCATCCAGCCGATGCTGCACGTTGCCGGCCGCGTCAACATCGACCCGGCCCGCGTCTACCTGATCGGCCATTCGATGGCCGCCCACGCGGCATGGAACCTTGGGCTGCACTACCCGACGTACTTCGCCGCCTTCAACGCATTAGCCGGCGGGGCGAGCCAGGACTGGCAGCGGCTGCGGCTGACGAACATGCGGAACGTGCTCCCGGTCGCCTGGCATGACGTTGATGACCAAGTGATCCCGGTGGACACGTCGCGGTCGATCGTTCGTGCGCTGCGGGCACAGAAGCTCGACGTTGAGTATGAGGAGACCAAGGGCGTCGGCCACGCCCCGACGGACGCCATCGTCGCGCGGCTTTACGATAAGATGCGCGCCCGGGTGCGCCCGCTATACCCGACCGAAGTCACGATCCAGTCGAACCGCCCCGACACGATCTTCAACCGGGTTGACTGGCTTCAGGTCTACCAGGAGGTGACGACAGGGCCCGAGCACCGGGTCCTGTTCCGCCGCGGCTCGGGGAACATGGTCGTCTACGAGAACACGTTCACGGCCCAGGCATCACGGAAGCATAACCGGATCGAGCTGACGCTTGACAACGTCGGGACGTTTCGGGTCTACCTGAACGATGAGATGGTGGATTTCCGCGAGCCCGTAGCGGTCGTGGTCAATAAGAAGACGCGATTTGAGGCGCTGGTGAAGCCGAGCATCGATGAGATGCTCAAGGACCAGGTCTTCCTCGGCCGCGGCTGGCGGTATTTCACGGGGGTGGTCGATATTGACATCGTCCCGCCCGCGACCCGGCCGTCCACCACGCGGCCGTCCACTACGCGGGCGATGACACTCCCTCGGCCCGCGACCGCTCCGACAACCCGGAAAGGGACCATCACGATCGGGCCGTCGAATGACTAAATGTGAAGGCCGGGCTCTGCCACAGGACGAGGGTTGAGAGAAATGCGGGCTTTGAACTTCCAAATGGAAAGAACGTCGGCGGCTAAAATGTAGTCGTCGTATTCATCCGCGTCAGGCGGGGTGAGGGTGCCCCGGTTGGACCGGATCGCCAACTCGGCGGTGCGGGCTCGATCGGCGTCCGGGAACTCAAGCTTCAGGATCGCTTCCGCCGCCGAGGGAGGGAGACTTCCCTGCTCAGGGTCGATCAGCCGTTTAAGGATCGGTAACAGGCTATCGCCACGCATGACTTGATCGTATCGGCTCGCCTTGAAAGCCGGAAAGGGGGTTGAACGCCGGCCGAGCGCGGATACAGCCGTCTGTGCCGTCAGGCCGCCAGCGCGACCCAGAAGGCGCCCCGACGCTCCCTTGGAACGCCGACGTCCCCGTCGGCCTGATGCGTCGAGCCGACGATGGCGCTGGCGTTCCCAGCCCCTGAACTCTTTAGGCCGAAAAGACCGTTACGCAGCGGCGCGCCGTCCGCGCCGGTCAATCTATACAGCCCGAATCTGAGCCCCGTAGAGAGCGCAACTTGAACTACACCATGAACGAAAAAACGCGACCTGAAGACCCTCGGCAATCAGGCGCGCCCCGCACGCGGCGGCGCGAGGCAACGGCGTTCGGGGCCGCGCCCGCCCCAGTTGAGCATTTAGAGCCCCGGACGTTCCTGTCCGCGGCCAATCCGACGCTGACGATTCTTCCACTCGGCGATTCGCTCACCTATGGGTATATCCCCGCGCCGGCGCCCATGACGGGCGGATATCGCTCGGTGCTCTATCAGGATCTGGCGCAAAATGGACAGCCCGCCCATTTCGTGGGGTCGGTGCATGACGATTATTCGACGTTCCTCCAGGACGCGAACAACGCGCAGCACGAGGGGCACGGCGCCTACACCGTGCGCGACATCAGCCAGAACCTCGACGGCGTCGGCCCGAGCACGGCGGTCTCGCCAAACAACGGCGGCCACTGGCTCGACGGCGTCGCGGACCGGCCGGCGATCTACCCGGACCTCATCCTGCTGCAGGCGGGGACGAACGACATCCTGTCGAACCACACGGCCGCCCAGGCGGCATCGGACATGGACGCCCTGATCCAGAAGATCGTCACGGAGCGGCCGCACGCGGAATTGTTCGTCGCCAAGATCGTCCCGCTGGCTGACCCGGCGCTGAACACGGAACTGGTCAAGTACAACGACTTGCTCCAATCGACGGTGATCCCCAAGTACCAGCGCCTCGGCGCGCCGGTCATCCTGGTTGACAACTACAGCCCGTTCCTCAGCGGCTCGGGCGCTGTCGTCACCGCCGATCTGTCGGACGGAATCCACCCGAACGCCACCGGCTATCAGTTGATGGGGGCCGCGTGGTTTCAGGCGATCGAGCGGTTTGAGAACGCCCCATTGGGGATCACGTCGCAGCCGGTTTCGCAGTCGGTCGTGACCGGTCAGACGGCGACGTTCACGGCGGCCGCGTCGGGCAACCCCGTGCCGACGGTCCAGTGGCAGGTGAGCCAGGGCGGCGCTCCGTTCGCCGATATCCCCGGCGCGACGTCTTCAAGCTATGCCGTCATCGCGAGCGCGTGGCAGTCGGGCAATCTGTATCGAGCGGTCTTCACCAGCGGCGCATCGGCGGCGACGTCCGCCGCGGCGTCCTTGAGTGTCGTCTCCGGCGCGCCGCTTCAGGTGATTGTCGCGCCCAAGAGCGTGACGGTTCGCGCCGGCGCGGCCGCGATCTTTACCGCCGCCGCAACGGGTTCCCCATCGCCAGGCGTGCAGTGGCAGGTCAGCGCGGATGGCGGAAAATCGTTCAATGCCATTGCCGGCGCCACCGGCTCAAGGCTGTCAATCCCTGGCCAGCCTTATCAGACTGGCCTTCTCTACCGCGCGGTGTTCACGAACAGCCTGGGCAGCGTCGCGACGTCGGCCGCGATGCTCACTGTCCAATCGGCTCCGGTGATCACGTTCTCGCCGACCAGCCAGATGGTGGCGAACGGCAAGACGGTCACGTTCTCGGCCGCCGGTTACGGTTCCCCGACGCCGTCCATTCAATGGCAGGTCAGCTCGAACGGGGGAAAGTCCTACGTTAACGCCGGAGCGGGGCCCCGAATCGATTCACCCTCTCTTTTGTGGTCATGCCCTGGATGCACGGCTATCGATACCGCGCCATCTTTACCAATGCGTTTGGGGTGACAATGACCGCCGCGGCGACGCTGTATTGAGTGAGGATCGACTTGGGGCCGACGGAGCACCGCGGTCCGGCGGGGCGGATAGGCCGGTCAGAGCTTGCCAAGGTCGCTAATGCAGCGGAATCCGAGGCAGCGGCCGCGCGCGGCGGGGTCGCGGCCGCGGCGGCCGGAGGATCGGCATAACTCCGCCGGCCCGACCCAGCTCCCGCCCCGCTCGCTGCGCAAGCCGGTGGGGTTTACCTGGACAGGGTCCTCGCATACTTCCGGTCGGCCCGCATAAGCGTCCGTCGCGTACCAGTCGCGGCACCACTGCCAGACGTTCCCCGCCATGTGAAAAAGCCCCAGCGGCGACACGCCCAGCGGCTCGTTCACAGCCGCCATCGGCAGCGTGTCGGCGCTCCAGATGTCGCCGGTCGAGTGACGCCCGAATCGCGCCTTCGCGGCAGTGGGCGCCTCGTTCCCCCACGGATAACTTGCCTGCGTCGGGCCGCGGGCGGCGTACTCCCATTGCGCTTCGGTGGGAAGAAAATCGTCATCGCCCGGCGAGAGGCCCCGATAGTTCCGCCAGTCGCGCCGGTTCGCCCACAGTGCGTAGGCATTCGCCCCGAACCACGAGACCATAATCATCGGCAGCCGTTCGGAGCCCCTTCGCGCGGACCACTCGCCGCCCTTGCGCTCGATCAGCAGGTACGGATTACGCGGGTCGCCCGCGTCCGGAACGAACCATTCCAACAGCGTCGCATCGCGGGCCCGGCCGATCGAGTTAAGGAACCGGCAATAGGCGGTCGTAGAGACGGGCTCCCGGTCGATCAGGAACGGCCGGAGCGAAACGGCATGAGCCGGGCGCTCGTCCGCGTCGCCAACGCCATACGGTGAGCCGATCGTCACGCGGCCGCCGGTCGCCAGCAGGCAGATCATCCCGTCGGCGCGGCGTCGATACATGCGCACGGACTGCTCGTTGGTGCCGAGATCCTCGAACGGTGAAATAGACGCTCGGAGCTCGGGCGACGCCCGTCCGCTGAGTTGGGTGAAGGGCGTGCCGACCAGATCCGGTGCGTCGATCGGCGCCGGCTTTCGCCCCAGCTTCCGCCGTGGCCGGCGTAGGCTCGCCTGCGCAATGTACACCACTTCCGCGACATCCGAGACGAGCAACGGCTTCCGGGTAAAGACATGCTTGGCGGCCGCGTTCGGAGCGTGCATGTCAAGGTCGATGTCGAACGCCTCTTCCAGCCGCATCAGGAGGTCCGTGAAATCGAGGCTGTCACAGTGGAGGTCCTGAATCAGCCGCGAGCTCGGATGCACCATCGAGCGCCGCACGCCGGTCACCTCTGGGATGATGTCGCAGACGCGCGACCCAATCTCCGCGACGGAAAGGAACGGACGTGCCTGGACCTCCGTCATAGATGTTCCTGCCGATAACGAGCCGCGTCGCGATCGATAGAACCGCGCGCGAATATAGGCCGCCCAAGAACCCTTTCAGGTTCCCTCGCCCTCGAAACTACGGGGGAGAGGGGAAAGGAAAGGCGCGTCATTACGCACCGTTATTCAGGATCACGCCGTGGCCACGCCCGCCTGGGCCTTCCGCCGGAGCTGCCCGCAGGCCGCGTCGATGTCGCGGCCGCGGCTTTTGCGGACGTGCGCGTTCACCGCGTTGTTTCGCAGGATGTCCTGAAACCCCAACACGCGCTCCGCCGACGGGCGCTGATAGGGGAGGCGCGCCACCTCGTTGTAACGAATGAGGTTCACGTTGGCCCGCAGTGTCTTGCAGAGCCGGGCAAGCTGGCGTGCATGCTCGGGGAGGTCGTTCACGCCGGACAGCAGGATATATTCGAGCGTGATCTCGCGGCCGGTCCGGTCGAAGTAGTAGCGCGCGGCGTCCAGGATGTCGTCCAGCGCAAAGTGCTCCGCCCATGGGATCAACTGCTTGCGCAGCGGCTCGTTGGGGGCATGAAGGCTGATCGCCAGGTTGATCGGCAGCTCTTCCTCGGCAAGCTGGCGCATCCTGGGTGGAACGCCGACGGTGCTGATCGTGATCCGCCGCGCGCCGATGTTGAAGCATTCCGGGTCGTGCAGGATTCGGACCGCCTGCATAACGTTCGCATAGTTCGCCAGCGGCTCCCCCATCCCCATAAAGACGACATTGGTAATCCGGTCCGCACGGGCGGCCGCCGTCGCCTTCGTCAGCGTGACACCGTCGATTCGTTCCCCGCGATCAGGCGCCGCCCCGGCGATGGGGGCGGGACGTGGTCCGGCAGTCTCGTCGGCCAGCAGCACGTTCAGGCGGAAGACCTGCTCCACAATCTGGGCGGCCGACAGGTTTCCCTTCACGCCGGCTAAGCCGCTGGCGCAGAAGGTGCATCCGACCGGGCAACCGACCTGCGAGCTGACGCAGGCCGTCCGGCGATCGCCGTCGGGGATCATGACGGTCTCGGCTGACATCGCGCTGATTGCGGCCGCGGACTCGCCCGACGCGGCGAGGATCTTCAGCGGCTGAACCACCGAGATACCGCTGTCCGCCGTGGGTTCAAACTTCGACTCACTGAGGGGAAGAACCCCCTCGGGCCAAGCCAGCAGGAGCTTCCGCGTTCCATCCGCACTCGACTGCTGGCGGGCGAGGATCGCCTCCGAGAAACGAACAAGTTTACCCAGTTCCGCGCGCTCCCGGTGCGACAGATTAGTCATCCGGGCGGGGTCCGCGACCCGCTTGAGATAAACCCATTCGCGCAACTGTTTTCCGCGAAAGCGCGGCCATCCCCACGCCGCGACCGCGGCGTCAAGTTCGGCGGGGAGCATCCCCAAAATCTGCGGTGCTGAAGGAAGGCCGGTATCGAAAGGCATACTATTTGTTACGGTGTGGTGAAGACGCCGGGTCGCCAACGGCCGGGAAAAGAACGAAAAGGGCTTCGGACGTGCTGGCGCGGCAGCGGGTGAAGGAAACGGAGCAGGCTCTTCTGAGGGGTGCCAAGTGGCTGGCTACCCCAAATCTCACCCTGTTTGTCTGCCGTTGTGTCTTATATTCGGGGCTCTCACGCCGGTCGCGCGGCGCATCGGCCTGCTTACCGCGGCGAACGCCGACGATCGTAAGCAAACCGGGCGTGCCTGTTGACCGCCGTAGGACCGGTTAACGACAGGCGAGTGGCAAGGGCCGGCGTGAACGGAGCGCCCCCGAGCGTGATGCCTTGTGCCTTAACACCTGACGCGTTTTGCAGTTGACGCGGCCGGGCTCGAATGGTCTGCTGCGATTTGCTGGAGACGTGCAATGAACGCAATGCCCCACGACTCACAGGGTGCTCGCCCCTTCGGGAATGGTAGCAACGGCCGGTTGCATCCGACGGAAGGTGGCGGGGACGAGCGTTCCTCGCTCCAGCAAAAGCGTTTCGAGCCCGGATCGATCGATGCCGAGTCGCCTCCCGAGCGATTCCCGCTCCCGCCCGGTCCGAGTGGCTTGCACTCTCTCTCGGCCACTCCCGCGACCGAAAGGACCGACGAACAGCTCCTTGATGATTATCGCAGCGGCGACAAGGCGAGCTTCGCCAGGCTTGTCACCCGATACCAACGCGAGCTCTATCACTTCCTCGTGCGCTTCCTGGGGAATCGGGCGGCGGCGGAAGATGTGTTCCAGGAAACATTCCTCCAAGTCCATCAGTCGGCGGATACGTTCGACCTGCAGCGTCGGTTCCGACCCTGGCTCTTCACAATCGCCGCGAACAAGGCCCGCGACCTCATTCGCAGCCAGGCGCGGCGGCCGACAAACCCGCTACAGGCGTCCATCAGCCCCGGGGACGATGAGAGCGGCGAGTTTATCGACCTGATGCAGTCGGCGTCGGACTTGCCCAGCGAGCCGATGGAAAAGCAGGAACTGCAGCATCAGGTGCAGGCGACCGTGAGCACCATGCCGGAACACCTCCGGGAGATTTTACTCCTTTCCTACTTCCACCAGTTTCCTTACCGTCAGATCGGTGAAATTCTGGATATCCCGCTTGGCACCGTTAAATCGAGGTTGCACGCGGCCGTGGCGCACTTTGCCGACCGGTGGTGCGCGGCGATGAAGGCGAACCCGAAGAGCGCTTCGGCGTAGCCACTGGTGAGATCAAACGTATGGGGCCGTCAGGCGGCCCGTTTGATGAGCGGGCCGCCGGGGAAGAGCAAGAGGGCCGGCCTTTCGAATTTCACTTCGCCTAGGCGATCGGACCGACTTCGTCCGGTGGCGCGTGGCCCGTCGAGCCGCCGTGGCTCGAACGGGCGATCCTGGCGCGCCACAGGTTGACATCTCGGGTATGGTCCAACGCCGTTGATGTGTCGGGGACTCTTTATGCTGCCAACACTCCATGCCGAGGACGGTCTCGCGCTCGATTTCCTTCTGGACCGAGCGCATACCGCCACCGCGGTCGGGCCTGCGTTCGCCGCGGGCACCGCGCCGGGTAACGACCGCCTGGTCTGCGCCGAGAAGATCCTTAACCTCCTCCTGTGCCTCCCCGACATCGAGCCTCCTCACGACCTGATCGGCAACACCCTGCGCAGGGTTCATCTCGCTCCCGACCTGGCCAACCCACAACTGGGCGTCGCCGGGCTCGGCGACGTGCATCGCGCGCCCCTGGCCTGACGGCCTCGCGGGGGCGGTCCGCGCCCTCGGCTATCCCTTATGTCCCTTTGGGGCCGGCACGAAGCGCGTCGATCAGTCGCGCAAGGTCGGCATCGGTGTGCTCACAGGAGAGGGTGACGCGAAGCCTGCTGGTCCCCCTGGGCACCGTCGGCGGCCGGATCGGCGCGACCATCAGCCCAGCCCCCTCAAGCGTCGCCGCGATCTCCAATGCGGCCCGCTCGCTCCCGAGAACAATCGGGATGATCGGCGAATCGCCTGAAGGGATCGTCATCCCCGCGGAGTGAAGGGCGGACCGGGCTCGCGCCGCGAGGTCTCGCACCCGCTGCTGGCGACCCGGCTCATCCCGCATCACGCCGATCGCCGCCTCGGCGGCCGCCGCGATCGACACAGGAAGCGCCGTCGAGAAGATGAACGCCCTTCCCAGGTTCACCACCGCGTCGCAGAAGAGCCGGCTCCCGCAAATTGCCCCGCCCACACACCCGATCGCTTTCGACAGCGTCACGATCGTCACGTCCACGTCGGCGCTCAGCCCCAGTTCCGACGCCACACCGCTTCCATGTTCGCCATAGACGCCGCTGCCATGCGCCTCGTCCACGAGCAGAATAAATCCGTACCGTGATCGCAACTGCGCAAGGCCGGCAAGGTCGCCGCGATCGCCATCCATGCTGAAGATCGACTCCGTAACAACGACCTGGAGCTGCCCCGGATCGGCATCGCGCAGGAGGCGATTCAGCTTCGCGAGATCGTTGTGAGGGAACACTCGCATCGCCGCCCCGTCGCCGCGAACGGCGTCAATCAGGGAGGCGTGGCAGAGCTTGTCAAGGATGAAGCGAACGCCCTGCGTTCGCTGGGCGCCGATGCGGCCGAGCGTCTGGACGGCCGCCAGGTTCGCCTGATACCCGCTGGAAAGCAGCACCGACGCTTCAGTCCCCTTCCATGTCGCGAGTCGGCGTTCCAGCGAAGCGTGCGCGGCGGTGTAGCCGGTTACCAGCGGCGCAGCGCCGCTGCCGAGGCCATGCTCGGCCAGTGCGATACGAGCGGCCGCGACGACTGTGGGGTGATGCGTCAGCCCAAGATAATTGTTCGACGAAAAGTTAACGAGCCGCCGGCCGTCGGGGGCCTGGATGTGCGTTGCGTCGAGTGGATGCCGGATCCGCCGCTCGCGATACAGGTCCTGTTTGCGCAGATCGGAAAGCGTCGAAGCGACCAGCGCGAGCCAATCCGCGCGGGCGTCCACGGGCCGCTGGCGCCCGGCAGGAGGGTGAGACGGGGCGTCCACTCAGATATGCTCTTATGCTGGATTTGCTCGGCGCAAGTGTGGGGCCGACGCGACCCCACCACTCAAAATCCGCCGAGCACTGGCTTGAGCGCCGGGCCGGCACTGGCCGCCAGCGGTTCAAGCGGCGTCCGCTTGAGGCTCGAGTGATTGTCGAGGCCCGCTCTTATCCGGCGTGCTCGCCGCTGGCTTGAGCGTGCTCGCTGCTGGCGGGCGTGGGGGCCTCGGTCGCTCCGGGCGCGTGGGAGTCATCCTCTTCATCCCCCCCCGCCTGTTCAGGCATCTCATCGACGTCACCGGCTTCGTCGTCGATCGCGGCGCCCGTAAGGTCGCCCAGCTTCTGCTTCATCAGGCGGCCGACCTTGAACTTAACCGTCCGCTTCTCGGGGACAGCGACGGGCTCAAGCGTTTTGGGGTTCTGCGCCTTGCGCGCCTTGCGGAGCTTGGTTTCGAAGACGCCGAAGTCGCGAAACTCCAGCCGATTCCCCTTCCCCAGCTCATTGACGATCTCGTCCAGGAACTGCTGCACCACCTTCTTCACTTGGACGCGACGGTGCCCCGCACTCTCGGCGATGCGGTCGATGAGTTCTTTCTTGGTGATTGTCGCCATATCTTCCTCGGTCGCATTCGGGCGGTCGCCTCTAAGACGCGATGGGAAATTGACTTAATCAATATGACCGTTCACCGGAAGATTTTCAACCTCTATTTTTCGCAAATGGATGCAACCGCATAACGTCAGGAACGACGGTTTGGTTGGTTCAGGCGAGGGGTGCAGCTGAGCGCGGCGCACGCGCTGACGATGAAATTGAGGCGAGGAGCATCGAGCGGGCGGAACGGGGAATCGAGCTTATCGGACGCGGGTGCCGGTCCGTTCGATGAACGCCCGGCGTTCGTAACGATCGCCCGACCCATAGGAATTGCACGAGCCGTAAGCGTCGGACCCGAGCCCACCGACTTGCCGGTCATCCGTAAAGATATAGACGTGCTCAACCGTTGGGCCATCGTACCCCAGGAACGCGGAGGCGGCCCGGCTGTCTCGATCCAGGTCGATCGGGTCATTGTTCTGCGCGACCGGCGGGTCGAAGCAGAGGGCTGACGCCTGCACGGCGTCGTCGTACCCACCTGCCCCGGAAGCGACAGCGTCGCGGCCCCCCGAATTCTTCGACGCCGCACATGCGGTCAGCAAAACCCCTGCAACGCCGATCGTGACGATCTTCAGCCCACGCATGGCCAACCCCTGACAAAGCCGGTGCCGTGGGATTGGCGGACCCTTAGACAAGAGGATGTGCCCGATAAACCCGCGATTGCGAGGCTGGCGCCGCCGCTACGGTTATGCCGGATGATGCGTTTGTGCAACGGGCCGTGAGGCGTCGATGCAACGAACGCGGCCGGGCTCAAATCTGAAAATCCGGGACGAACTCGTCACCGTTCCCCATCGACTTCGCCCGTCGCTCGCGGTACTTCAATTTCGGCGGCTCGGCCGTGACGCGGTTGAACGCCGGAACGCTCGACGTGATGAAGACGTTGCCGCCGATCAGGGCGCCGCGGCCGATCACCGTGTCGCCGCCGAGGATCGTCGCCCCCGCGTAGATCGTCACGTCGTCCTCGATCGTCGGGTGCCGCTTCGTCCCCCGCAACTGCTGCCCAAACTGCGGCGCGATCGCGCCCAGCGTCACGCCTTGGTAAATCTTGACGTTCGTGCCGATCCGCGTCGTTTCGCCGATCACAACCCCTGTTCCGTGATCGATGAAAAAGCTGCGGCCGAGCTCAGCGCCGGGATGGATGTCGATGCCCGTCAGGCCGTGCGCGTGCTCGGTCATGATCCGGGGGAGCAACGGCACACCGGCGATATAAAATTCGTGCGCCATCCGCTGCACGAAAATCGCGTACAGCCCCGGATAGCAGAAGATCGTCTCGTCGGCGCTTTGGGCGGCGGGGTCGCCGTCGAACGCCGCCTGCACGTCGGCCGCCAGCATTTTGCGGATGTCGGGCAGCCGCGACAGAAACCCCGAAACGATCCGGGCGGCCGCCTCGTCACATTCCTCGCAAAGCTCGCCGGTGCCATCGGTCCCGGGGATCTGTTTGCGATACCGAAGGCAGCACCGGACCTGTTCATAAAGCAGTTCGCCGAGCTGAATGACCAGCTCGCCCGTGCGGAACGGCAGGTTTTCGTTCGTCAGGTTCTGCTTGCCGAAGTACCCCGGAAAGATCAGTTGCCGGAGCTTGCCGATGCCCTCGACGATCGCATCGCGGCTGGGGAGCAGGACGCGGTTCAGGTGCTGCATCGAGCGCGTCGCCGGCTCGACCAGGACGCTGCTCACGAGCGCGTCAACCAGGCTCGGAAGCATCAGATTCAAATCGTTCCTGTTCATTGGGTTCCCTTGGACCGCTCAGACAAGCCGGCCGCCGGCTGGCTCGCCGGAGGCTGCGCTGATCGTACGATCGTAATCCGACGATTTCGGGAGGAGAGGCCGATCGAGCAGAGGGTTATACGCGGGGAAGCCCGCTCGTACATGCTCGTCGAGCATGAAGCGAAGCGCAGGCGATCAGGAGGGTGCGAGGCAGGCTCATGGGCGAAGACTATATTCCTTGTTACTTGCCTGGGCAAACGAATAATGACGCCGCTCTGATGCTGCGGCGTGCCGGAGATCCTCTCGAAGGTTTGACCCGAGCGCTAAAAGATGTCTCGTGACGGAGGCCCGGACAGGTCGTTTCCTGCCTGCCAAGGAGTTACCCGGATGAGTTCGATGGAAGCGCTGATGCTCGGTGTCTCCGGCTTGCGCGGGACGGTGGGCGGGACACTGACTCCGCCCGTCGTGAGCCGGATGGCGACCGCCTTTGCCGCGTGGCTGCAAGAGAACGAGCGGCCGGCGAACGGCACGCACTTCCGCGTGGCCTTCGGCCGCGATTCTCGCCCCAGCGGAGCATGGGTCCGCGACGCGGCGGCCGCGATCCTGTCGGCCAGCGGGATTGAAGTGATCGACCTTGACGTCGTCACCACCCCCGGCGTCGCCATGATGGTTCGCCACACTGGCGCCGATGCCGGCATCGTCGCCACCGCCAGCCATAACCCGATCCAGTGGAACGGGCTCAAGTTCCTCAACCGGGAGGCCACGGCCTTACCGGCCGATCAGGCGTTGCGACTCAAAGCCCTCTTCGAATCGGCGCAGCCGCAGTTCGTCCGCATCGAATCCGTCGTCCCCCCTGTCCGCAACAGCGAGACGCACGCGCTGCATGTGAAGCGCGTCCTGGAACGGGTGGACGTGCTGGGGGTCTCGACCAAGCGATTCAAGGTCGTTCTGGACAGTGTGAACGGGGCCGGCTGTGTCGCGACGGCGACGATGCTAAACAAGCTTGGCTGCCAGGTGGTTCACATCAACGACACGCCGGATGGTCGCTTCCCGCACGACCCCGAGCCGACGGCCGCCAATCTGGTCGGGTTGGCCAACGAAGTCCGCCGGCAGGGCGCCGCCGTCGGTTTCGCGCAGGACCCCGACGCCGATCGCCTTGCCATCGTCGATGAGCACGGTGTGTACATCGGCGAGGAGTACTCGCTCGTGCTGGCCGCCCGGCACATCCTGGCGAAGAAGCCGGGCGTGACGGTGACGAACCTGTCAACCAGCCGGATGCTGGATGATGTCGCCGCGCGCTACGGCGGCCGCGTTATCCGGACGGCGGTCGGCGAAGCCAACGTGATCGAGGCGATGCTGCGAGAAGGAGCCATCATCGGCGGCGAGGGGAACGGCGGCGTGATCGACCCGAGGATCGTCCCCGGCCGCGATAGCCTCGTGGGGATGGCGTACGTCCTCCAACTGATGGCCGATTCGAAGAAAACAATCAGCGAGCTGGTCGGTGAGTTCCCCCGATATGAATTGCTCAAGAGCAAGTTCGACTGCCGCCGCGAGGATGCCGACCGCGCCGTCGAAGCCCTGAAGCGGGCGTTCGCTTCGGAGAAGGTTGACACCCAGGACGGCATCCGCATCGACTGGCCCAACGCCTGGGTCCACGCCCGCCCGAGCAACACCGAGCCGATCATGCGCATCTTCGCTGAAGCCCCCGACCGCGCCACGGCCGAAGCGAAGATCGCCAGTGTGCGGTCGATCGTCGATGGTGCGCTCTAAGAAAGGGGAGACTCCCCGTTTTCCGCCCGAAAAAAAGGGGAGTCTCCCCTTTCTTTGGCCGGAATAGTTCAAAGAATTCTGGCTTGGGCGGAAATCCGTGATATCGAATAGAGCGGGTGCCGTCTCTCCAAGGGCGGCCGGGCGGATGCGGCCGCTTGAGCGTCACTTATCAGATCGTGGGGACGGCGCGGACTCATCTGAGTTCGGCTCCCTGTAAACGACCATCATCGTTATCGGGCTTGGGCGTGTGAGACCGGCGGGCGGGGGTGACCTCGGCCGCACCAGTTGTCTATCTTTTTCCTCAAAAGGATCATCATGTCACGTAACGGATCCCATCGGTTGAACGGGCAACGGCCGGCCGCCATTGAGGCGATCGAAGGGCGGCAACTTCTTTCGGCGAGCCCGGACATCGCCATTGGCGGCCCTGTCGGCCCAGCACCGATCATCGCGCCCGTCACGCTCGGGGCAAAGACTTACGGCCAGACGCTTCACCTCCAAGCGGGTGAGCCCTTCACCGGCTACCTGGGTGACGCCGTTGGGTTCAAGGCGGCCAAGGGGATGACGTTCTATGCCTCGGTGAACTGGGGCGACGGGTCGCAGACGCCCGGGATCGTGAAGGTCACGACCGCCGGCACGATCGATGTCAGCGGGTCGCACACGTACGCCGCTCCCGGCACCTACAAATACTCGATCGGCATCACCGGGCGGCCGACGCCGATCCCTGGCCAGCCCTCGCCGCAGTTCATCATCTTCGTCGGCACGATCAAGGGGACGTCGATCGTCGGCGGGAACTCCTACAACGGCGTCACGATCCACGAACGCGGCGGCGTGAAGTTCACCGCCAACCTTGGCAGCTTCAGCTTCCCGGCGCCCGCTTCGGACCTCATCGCCACCATCCACTGGGGCGACGGGACGACGTCGGTCGTCAAGCCCACCGCCACCGGCGTCTCCGGGATCGATGTCATCAACTTCGCCGTGATCGCGTCCCACACGTACCCGGGCGGCCCCCTGCCGGCGAAGTACGCGATCCACATCGTCGTCTCGCGCCGAGCTTCGACCCGTCGCAGCCGCCGTTTGTCGTATCGACGATCGACAGCACCGCGATCGTCTCGTCCGATGTGTTGCGGATCGACGGCACGACAAGCGGCACGTTCACGACCCCGCTCGCCAACCCCGATGCTCCCAAGATCTACGTCTTCAAAGGCACGGGGAACCTCGGCGACCTGGGCGCCGTTTCGGTCACCGGCTCGGTCAGCCTCCCCGGCTTCATCGCATCCGGGAACGCGCACGGGACGCTGAAACTGTCGAACAGCCACGGCACCGTGACGCTCGGCCTCATCGGCCCGACGGAGGTCGGCTTCGGGCCGTTCCCGTCAAGCCTCAGCTTCTCGATCGAAAGCGCGACCGGCGCGTACGCCGGAACTTTCGGCGGCGGCAGCATCTCGGCCAAGTTGAATCAGGCAAAGCAGACCTTCGCCTTCCAATTCTTCACGCTCGTCCCGGTTTGATTGACCCCGCACCGCATGAGGTACGCGTACGCCGGGCGTCGCGCGGCGTCGCGCCCGGATCTCAACAACGCCCTGCGCCTTATCGAAAAGGAGACCATCCATGTCGCGGAATCAACTGAAGCTCACGGGCCAAGCCCGTCAACCGGTCCTGTTCGAATCGCTGGAAAGTCGGCAGTTCCTGTCCGCCAGCCTCGAGAGCGTTCTCGTGGCCCCGCCCTCAACGGGCGGCACAGTCGTGGCCCCTCCCACGGTCAGCAGCAACGGCGTGACGATTCACGAGCGCGCCGGCGTAAAGTTCACCGCCAGGCTCGGCACGTTCAATGCGATCGCGCCGGCCGACAACCTGGTCGCCAGCATCAGCTGGGGCGACGGCACCAAGACGTACGTCAAGCCGACGGCGATCAAAGGCGTCGGCGTGGACGTCATCGAGTTCGCGGTCATTGGGACGCACACGTACCCGGGCGGCTTCCTGCCCAGGGCGTACCCGATCCACATTGTCGTCTCCAAGCCCTCGCCGACGCCCGCCGCGAAGTCCTTCATCGTCGCGAAGATCGACGACACGGCGATCGTGACGCCCAATGTTTTGGTGATCGACGGAACGGCCACCGGCACCTACGCCCTTGCGCCCACGGCCGCCACCGACATCGGCGCCCGCTACGTCTTCAACGGCTCGGGCAAGCTGGGCGACGTCGGCGAGGCGAAGCTGACCGGCCTCGTGACCCTCCCCGGCTTCATCGCCAACGGCCACGCGGCCGGCACCCTCACGCTTAGCAACAGCAAGGGGACGGTGACGCTCAAGGTGACCGGCCCGGCCGAGAAGGCGTTCAGCCCCTTCCCGACCAGCCTCTCGTTCGAGATCACCGGCGGCACCGGCGCCTACGCCGACTACCTGGGCGGTGGGAACATCGCCGTGAAGCTTGGGGCGAAGCAGGCGTTCAGCTTCCAGTTCGCCACGATCGTTCCGCTCTGATCATTGTCCGAGTGAATGAACAACCTTGAGAAAGCACCCCGGTATCATGCCGGGGTGCTTTCTTATTGATGGGTCGTTCCCGCCAAATCCGAAGCACGAGCCCGAAAGAATGACCACGCCGGAAAAGAAGAAATGACAGGACTGTTCGTCCGAGAACTTCCGCTCTTGAGCTTTCCGATTCCCCAGATCCCCCATCCGTGATCCTTTCGCCTTTCTCCTTGGCAAGCCCGCCTTTATCTGCCGATTTTCTTCAGGAATTCTTCCTCCGTCAGGATCGGCACGCCCAAGGCTTCTGCCTTTTCGAGCTTGCTTCCCGCGGCTTCGCCGGCGACCACGAACGCCGTCTTCTTGCTGACGCTGCCCGCCGCCTTGCCGCCGAGCTTGAGGATCATTTCCTCGATCTCCACGCGGCCGAGGGTCGGCAGCGTGCCGGTGACCACGATCGACATCCCCGCCAGCGGGCGATCCGCATCGGCCGCCGGGGCCGGGCCATCGAATAGGCCGGGGGCGGCCGCCGTGGCGCCCTCTTTCAGGGCTCGGGAGATGGCCATCGTCGGGTTGATCCCCACCGCCTTCAGCGCGGCGACGGCCTCCCGGCCCGACTCGCTCTGAAAGAATTCGGCGACTGATTCGGCGATCACCTCGCCTATCCCATGCACCTCGGCGATCTGCGCCGATGTCGCGGCCGCCAACGCATCGAGCGAGCCGAAATTTTCCGCCAGCGTAAAGGCAACCGTGCGGCCGACATGTCGCACGCCCAGCCCGGCCAGCACCCGATCAAGCCCCCGATCGCGCGCGGCCTGGATCGAGTCGATCACGTTCTGCGCGCTCTTCTCCCCCATACGCTCCAGGTCTTGAAGCTGCTCGCGGCAGAGCCCGAAGATATCGGCGAAGGTTCGAATCAGGCCGGCATCGACCAGCTTATCGATCAGCTTGTCCCCCAGCCGCTCGATGTTCATCTGCGTGCGGGCGCAGAAGAAGCGGAGCCGCTCCTTCAACTGCGCCGGGCAGGCCGGGTTGAAGCATCGAATATCCGGGACGCCCTCTTCCTTCTCGACCTTGGCCCCGCAGGAGGGGCAGGTGTGTGGGGCGTGGAGTTTCTTCGCCCCTTTTGGCCGCTTCTCCTCCACCACCTGGACGACCTGGGGAATGATCTCCCCCGCCTTCTCGACCACGACGGTGTCGCCGACATGCACGCCGAGGCGATCCATCTGCTCGATATTGTGCAGGGTGGCGCGTTTGACGGTCGTCCCGGCAACGAAGACCGGCTCGAGATCGGCGACCGGCGTCAGCTTGCCGGTGCGGCCGACCTGCCAGGCGCAGCCGTGCAGGATCGTCTGCACCTGCTCCGCGGGGTACTTGTAGGCGATCGCCCAGCGCGGCGCCTTGCTCGTCGTGCCGAGGGCCTCCCGCTGGCGGAAGGAGTCCACCTTCACCACCATGCCATCGGTCTGGTAGGCAAGCTTGCCGCGTTCGACGCCGAAAGCGGTGATCACCTCCAGCACAGCATCGATCGTGTCAACCCGGGTGGCGTGCTCGGTGAGCGGCACGCCGAGCTTCGCCAGGCCCCGCATGCACTCCCAGTAAGAATCCCACGTCATCGGCTCGACTTCCCCAAGCCCGTGGGCGACAAAGCGCAGCTTTCGTGACGCGACGATCTTCGGGTCCAGCAGCTTCAACGTGCCGCCGGTCGCATTGCGCGGGTTGGCGAAGATCTCGGCCCCCTCGGCCAGCCGCATCTCGTTGACCTTCTGGAAGACCTCGTTGGGCATGTAGATCTCGCCGCGAACCTCGAGGGTCTTCGGGACGGAGACGCCGTGGCGCGGCGTCAGGCGGAGCGCGATGGAGCGGATCGTCCGGACGTTATGGGTGATGTCGTCGCCGCGCCGCCCGTCGCCACGGGTCGCCCCGCGAACGAGCAGCCCGTCCTCATAGCGAAGGCTGACGGCAATGCCGTCGATCTTGGGCTCGATCACGTATCGAACCGGCTCGCCCCCCTCCTCTGCCCCGAGCGCCTTGCGGACGCGCACGGCAAACTCACGCGTCTCGTCGGCGCTGTAGGTGTTGTCGATGCTCATCATCCGAACGGCGTGATCGACCGACTGAAACGCCTCGATCGGCTCGCCGCCGACGCGCTGCGTCGGCGAATCCGGCGTGAGCAGCTCCGGGTGGGCCTGCTCCAGCTCCGAAAGCTCCCGCATCAGCGCGTCGTACGCCTTGTCGCTGATCGTCGGCTCGTTCTCGACGTAATAGAGGTGGTTGTGGTGGTTAAGCTCCTCGCGGAGCGCGGCGATGCGTTGCTCGGTCGTCTTCGGCATGATGGGGCCCCTGCACCGCCTCGCCCGCCGGGGCCGCCTGCCCCGGGGACGGCTTGGGCGGGCGCGGGTGATGCGCCTGTCGTTTAATTCGCGCCGGTCGCTTCCGTTGCGCCCGTCGTCCGTCTCGCGCCGGTCACTTCTTCGGCGGCGGCCGCGCCGCGGGGGCCGACGAGCGCGTCGTGGCGGCGGTCGTCGAAGGACGCGTCGTCGGCAGCGTCACCGGCACGACGCCCAGGTCCGCTTTCCAGTCGAAGCGGGACCACGGGCTCTGCGGGCTGTTCAGCAGACGCCGATACGCCTCGCGCAGTTCAGCATAACTTTGCGGCGCGTCGCCATCCCAGTATTCGCGGCCGACAATGTAGTTCTCACCCAGCTCCGCCCAGGAATCAAATCGCTGTTGGATGCGCCGGGCCGCCGGGACGATCTTCGCCCACGCTTCGGTGGGCGTGAGGTATTCGGCCCGATAGCCGAGCCGGCAAATTGAAATGTAATTGGTGTATTCCCAGCCGAACAGGCCGCGGCCGCGAAGCTTTCGCGAATAGCGCCGCGCCACCTTGAGCTGGGCAAGCGCCCGATGATCGGTCGCCGGGTCAAGCTCGGCACGGGCGAACATCTGGTCAAGGTCCGTCTCCGAAAAGCCCGTCAACTGGCGGATCAGCGCGTCAAACCCCTTGCGATGACCGCCGGCATCAATGAACTCGAACATCTTCAGCAGCTCGCCTCGGCTCTTGACCTTCCAGTTGGCCTCCAACTCCTGGCGTGCGGCGCGGGTCGCTTCGGGGGATCGATCGGCCTCCCCGAGCAGCTCGTGCGAACGCCCGCTCGTCTCCGTCGGAAGGGCGGCCGCCGCCAGGGACCACCCGTGCGGGAGGGTGGTGATGACCGTCTCCGCCCATGTCGGCGGGCCACTTTCAGATCGAACGCTCGCGGCCATCGCCTGGCCGACCGCGACGTTGCGCTCGACGTCGTCAGGGTCGAGGGGCACGCGGCGACTCGCCGGCCGCGTCGATGCGGCCGCCACGTTGTCAACAGTGATCTGAATCCCCCGCCCCTCGACCCGACGGGAGGCGAAATAGCCATCGGCCGGGCCGCGGCCGTCATCCGCCAGCCAGCGCATCGACACCGAGAACCGCCAGTCGGGCAGAAGCGCCGGCCCGGAGAGCAGCGATTGGCCGCCCGCCAGCATCACCCGGCGACGGTTGGCAAGATCGGTCTCACCCGTGCGAGAGTCGGGAAGCGGCCCCGCTTGCAACAGCGTCAACTGCACCCGCCCGCCGCGGGGCCCGAAGTAGGTGACGACGTTGTCGTCAACGCCCTTTGCCGCGAGCGTCCAGCCGGACGGCGGCAGGTCGTAGACCAGGTCCGATCCCCCAATGTGTGCCACGGCCGGAGCGGTCGCGGTGGTCGGTGCGGTGCTGGTCGTTGTAGTAGTTGTGGTGGTTGTCGTGCGCGGCGCCGCGATGGGCGCGGGCGCGGCGGCACCGGGGCCGGCGAGACGTCGGCCGCCACGCTCTTGGCGCTTGGCGGGCTCACGGACGAGGGCGTGAGCCATCGCGTCAGGAAGAACGTGGTGGCCGCGATCACCAGGGCTGAGCCGCCGACGACCATGGCCATCTGACGGTAGTCGGTCGCCGGCGCGGCGGCTTCGGCGTCGGCGTCTTCGGCATCCTCATCGACACTTTTGTCACCGGGGCCCTCATCAAGGGCCTGCCGATGGATGGGGGGCGCCTGCTCGCCCTGGGCGGGGACAACGACGATCGCCCCGCAGGCCACGCAGCGCGTCCACTTCCTGGCGAAGCGCTCGTCGGCACTGTACTGCTTCCCGCATTCCGGACATGTGACCAGGATGCCCATCTCGACCCTCTACCCACGCGTCGCGTCGCGCCCGAGCGTTCGGCACGCCGCCTTGCCGCCGAACGCTTAGAACTTCATCTGTAAGTTAAACCCCGCCTGATTCAGACGGTGTGAACACTCCCGCATATGAGCGGAAGCGGTACGGGAAGGCAAGCTTCGGCTGACAGCGGCTCACGCGCGAGGGTGTGGCCGTCTTTTTTGGCGACATCTCGTCTTGAAGGGAGACATGTTGCTCCATCCCCAATTCGATTTCTTGGCGCTCTTCCCTTGGCGTTCTTGGCGTCTTGGCGTTCACTTTTTTCTTCGAGCCGTTGGAAGCGAAGTGAACGCCAAGACGCCAAGAACGCCAGGGGAGGAAACGCCCAGAGCGGGAATGGGACGCGTTGCGCATGCGAAGATGTCCTGCGCGAGGGGTCGCGGCTCCCTCATCAGATGAAACCGACGAAATCCGCTATTGCCACGAAAGGTGGCCGCACCTTCACGCGCACCGCGACAGGTGGATTGACAGCACAGTGACATCCGCCGGCGTGATGCCGCTGATCCGCAGGGCCTGCCCGAGGCTGCGGGGGGTGAATCGGGCAAACTTCTGCCGCGCTTCGGCACGCAGCCCACAGACGCCGGCGTAGTCGATCGTCTGCGGGATCAGCTTTTGGTCCATCCGTCCCATCTGCTCGATCTGCTTGTCCTGCCGGGAGATATACCCGGCATACTTCGCCGTGACCTCCACCCGCCGCCCGATATCGGCGGGGATCGCAGCGGCGTCGGGCGAACGAGCCGCCAAGTCCGCCCAGGACCTGTCCGAGCGGCGGAGGAAGTCGTACGCCGAGACATCCGCCACGCGGAGCGCCTTCAACTGCCCCAGAGCGCCGGCGACGGCGTCTCGTGTGGCCGCGAATCGCCGCCAGCGGGCGTCGTCCACCAGGCCGAGCTCGCGGCCGACGGAGGTGAGCCGGTCGTCCGCGTTGTCGCTGCGAAGATGGAGCCTATGCTCGGCCCTGCTGGTGAACATCCGGTACGGCTCGGTCGGCGGCTTGGTGACCAGGTCGTCCACCATCACGCCCATGTAGGCCTGGTCGCGCCGCAGGACAAAGTCCGCCTCGCGGCCGGCGGCGTGAAGGGCGGCATTGACGCCGGCAAGCAACCCCTGGGCGGCCGCCTCTTCGTAGCCGCTTGTCCCGTTGATCTGCCCGGCGAGAAAGAGCCCGCCGATTGTCTTCACCTCCAGCGTCGAGCGGATCTGCGTCGGCCAGACCATGTCGTACTCGACGGCGTACCCGTAGCGCAGGATGCGGCTCCGCTCTAGCCCGGGGATAAGCCGGATCATCTGCTCCTGCACATCCGCTGGCAGGCTGGTGCTGATCCCGTTGCAATAGATCTCGTCCGTGTCGAGCCCCTCGGGCTCCAGGAAGATGTGGTGGCTCCCCTTGTCGGCGAAGCGGACGACCTTGTCCTCAATGCTCGGGCAGTAGCGCGGCCCGGTCGAGCCGATCTGCCCGGAGTACATCGGCGCGCGATGCAGGTTCGCGCGGATGATGTCATGGATCCGTTCGTTGGTCGCCCCGATCCAGCAGCAGACCTGCTCCAGCGGCGGCCGCCATCCCCGCGGCGACGCGGCCGAGTCGCCTTGCGGATATTCGTTCAGGTAAGAGAACGGCATCGGCGCTTCGTCGCCCGGCTGGGCCTCAAACGCCGCGAAGTCGATCGATCCTCGTTGCAGCCGTGGCGGGGTGCCGGTCTTGAGCCGCCCCAGCTCCAGCCCCAGGCGAGCCAGGCAGCCGGAGAGCCCCCGAGCGGCCGCCTCGCCGACGCGGCCGCCTTCGGTCTTCGACTCGCCGGTGTGCATCAGCCCGCGCAGGAACGTCCCGGAGCCGACAACCACGGAGCGGCAGGCCAGTCGAACGCCATCAGCCAACGCCACGCCTGTGACGGCCTGGCGCCCTTCGGCCGCCGGCTCGGTCAGGATCTCGGCCACTTCGCCCGGGACGAGTGTCAGATTCGGGCATGTGGCCAGCAGCCGCTGAACTTCCAGGGCGTACCGGTATTTGTCCGCCTGCGCTCGCGGCCCCCACACGGCCGGCCCCTTGGACCGATTGAGCATGCGGAACTGGATGCCGGTCGCATCAATGGCCAAGCCCATCAAACCGCCGAGGGCGTCAATCTCGCGCACCATCTGCCCCTTGGCCAGACCTCCGATCGCCGGGTTACAGGACATCTGGCCAACCCGCGCCGGATCGAGCGTCACCAGGGCCACCGACGCGCCCAGCCGCGCCGCTGCCCACGCGGCCTCCGCGCCGGCATGGCCGCCGCCGATGATGACGATGTCGTACGAAACGGTCATAGTCTTCCTTAACGCTCCATCGGCATCATGTCACGTCGATTCGCTCCGCGCAAGCACGCGCACAGTCGGCCCCGCGGAGGTTCGTCGAGGCGGCGGCGAATCGTACAATAGCGCGCCGTGAAGTGGAGCGGCCGGGCGGACCGCTCCCTCGCGGATAGTGCGGCTCAGACGGCGCTTCCGCCGTGCCCGCGGTAGACGAGATATTATGCCCGGAACATTGATCGTCAGGGACTTGTTCAAACGGTACGGCGATTTCGAGGCCGTTCGCGGCGTCACGTTCGAGGTGAAGGCGGGCGAGGTGTTCGGCCTGCTCGGGCCGAACGGGGCGGGCAAAACGTCCACCCTCGAATGCGTCGTCGGCCTGCGGCGGCCGGACAAGGGGGCGATCGAGGTCTGCGGCATCGACGCCCTGGCTCGGCCCGACGACGTGAAACGCAAGATCGGCGTCGCCCTCCAATCGACCGCGTTGCAGGACAAGATCACCCCGCGCGAGGCGCTGCGGCTGTTCGGCTCGTTCTACGAAAAGCCGATCGACGCGGAGAAGCTGATCGAACGCTTCTCCCTGACCGACAAGGCCAACGACTCGTTTGACTCCCTCTCCGGCGGGCAGCGGCAGCGGCTGGCGCTCGCCCTGGCTTTCGTCAACGACCCGGAAATGCTCTTCCTGGATGAGCCCACCACTGGCCTGGACCCTCAATCCCGCCGCGACCTTCACGGGGCGATCCATACGCTGAAGAGCGAGGGGCGGACGGTCCTGCTCACCACGCATTACATTGAAGAGGCGCACGCCTTGTGCGACCGGGTGGCGATCGTCGATCGCGGCCGCGTGATCGCCTGCGGGCGACCGGACGAGCTGATCCGCAACGCCGCCGCGCGACCCCGCGTCACCGTCACCGCCGCTCGGCCGCTTGATGCGGCCGCCCTTCGATCGGTGCGGGGCGTCGGGAACGTAACCATCGAGAACGGCCATGCCGAATTGCAAACCTCCGACGTCAGCCAGACGGTGCTGGGGCTGGTGCATCACCTCGACGCGGCCGGGAACGAACTGGTGGACCTCCACATCCACAAGCCGTCGCTCGAGGACGTCTTCATCGAGCTGACGGGGAGCCGGCTGCGGGACTGAAGGGGACGGGGAAGAGATCGGCTGGCGCGCACCGCCTTCAATTCGAATTCCACAACAAGACGAGCTGAAAAACGATGAACGGACTTCTGACTCACCTGGTTCTCTCTCTCAAGCTCAACTTCCGCAGCAAGCAGGCGATCGTCTATGGATACGTCGTGCCGATCTTTTTTCTGATCGCGTTCGGCAGCTTTTTCCGCAGCAGCACGCCGCCGCTGCTGGAGGAGATGGGGCTGCTTCTGACGATCACGATCCTCGGCGGGGCCTGTTTTGGGATGCCGACGGCGATGGTCGCCGAGCGTGAGCGTGGCGTCTGGCGGCGGTATCGGCTGCTGCCGACGGCGATGGGCGGGATCATCGTCAGCGCGATGGTCGGCCGCGTGGTGATCGTTCTGACCGGGGGCCTGTTGCAGATCGCCTTGGCTCGGCTCCTGTTCGGGACGCCGTTCCCCTCGCATCCGCTGGGGCTGTTGCTGGTGTTCTTGTTTGTCTCCTTCGCGTTCCTGGGGCTCGGGCTGATCATCGCGATGCTGTCGGACACGGTGCCGGCGGTGCAGCAGCTCGGGCAGGCGATCTTCCTGCCGATGATTATCATCGGCGGGGTCGGTGTGCCGCTTCGGACGCTCCCGCCGCTGGCGCGCCACGTGGCCCATTTCCTGCCCGGGGAGTACGCCGTGCAGGCCTTCGACAAGTGCTACAAGCCGCTCGGGGACGGCATTGGCGGGGCGAGGCTCGACCTGCTCGCATTAACGGTCATCGGCCTGGCCGCCATCGCGGCCGGGGCGAAGCTGTTTCGGTGGGACGTCAATCAGCGGATCAGCGCGGCATCCAAGGGGTGGGTCATCGTCGCGCTGCTCGCGTGGGCCGGGGTGGGGCTGGGCGCCGAGTTCGGCGGGCAGCAGCCGCCGACGGGGCCGAAAGTCCTTGTTCGAAGTTCGCCCATCACCGCAACGCGGCCGTCGGCGGTTGACGTGACGCCCTCATCCACCACCCGCGCGACCACTGAGCCATCGGCCGCACCTACGACACCGACGCCGACGCCCCCTGCTCCTCTCGCCGGCGTTGAGGCCTGGCAGAAGGTCACGGCCGCCCAGATCAACGGCATCTCTTACGACGACGTGCCCGACGACGACGGGACCGTCGTCCCCGTCGCGCCCAACCTCGACCGCCTGGACGAGGACGGGAAGAAGCGGCTCCAGGCGTTCGCCGACGCACTGGTGGACTGGCCGCCGGCGAAGGTCGAGGACCTGCCCCAGCGCGTCCGGAACCTGCTCGCCGCGTGCGCCGTCGCGGACGTCGTGCAGGACCCGCTGGAAGCGGAGATCCCGTTCGTGGTCTTCGAGCACATGCGGGCCGACTTCCCGCCGGAAACGCTGAAGAAGCTCGTCACGTACGTCGTCCTCCACCCCGAGGAGGGGACGGCGATCGTCAGCATCAAGGAGCTGGGCGTGGAGACCGAGTCATACGAGCAGGCCGTTCGCGAGCGGACAACGCTCTACGGGAAGAAGCTGCTGTACCGGCTGCTCGGGAAAGACAAAGACAAAAAGTAGGGGGTGGTTCACCACGCCACATGGACCTCGCGGCGTGGCAAACCACGCCCTACGTTGGCTCCGCGATCTTGATTGCTCTGATCGCCATAAACATGGGGATTTCTTTCCGGGCCGTGTTCTCGGCGTTCTGGCGCGGGCCGGGCTCGCTGGTCTTGTGGCTCGGCCACTCTTCGATCATGTCGATCAACAGGCCGGCGTTGCGCAGCGATCGCACGTAACCCTCAAGCGGCTTGTGGAACGTCCACGTATAGACATCGGGGGCGCTCCCCGGGTGGGTGACGATCGGGGTCTTCCGCGGGATGAGGTAGCGATCCACGCGGCGGAACTGCGCCTTCCGCGCCTCGTCCCAGCCCCAGCTCGTCTCTTTGGGGCCGCGGAAACAAGGGTGCATCATCACCAGCGCCAGACGCCCGCCGACCCGGAGAAGGCGGTGGACGTTTTTGAACACCGGGTCGATCGGATGAATGTTCTGGATGGCCAGGACGCAGGCGGCCGCGTCGAACTTGCCGGCGGGGAGGAAGGAGAGATCGCGAGCGTCGCCGACGAAATACTGCGGGGCTGGGCTAACACCGGCGCCGGGCGGCCCGCCCGGGGCTAAGGGGACCGTCGGCTGCGCCGAGCGTTCCCGCGCCGCGCGGACCAGGGGCTCGGCCGCGTCCACGCCCGTGACCCGGACGCCCCGTTCCGCCAGCAGCCGGCAGAGCACCCCCTGGCCGCAGGCGACATCGACGACCGATTCCGCCGGCTTCAACGCCAGCAGGCGCAGCGTTCCGGGAAGGACGACCTTTCGGTGATATTCGCTGCCGTCGTCGCCGACGAGGCGATCGTACCAGTCGGCGACGTCGGCCCAGTCGGTCTTCGGGCCGGCCGCCGGACGAGGGGCGGGAGAGGCCAGATCCGGGCGGCGCTGCGAAGCCGGCGGGCGCTGGGCCCGCGAGAACGATCCGGCTTTTCGGGGTTGTGACCCCGCGGTTGAGCCGCGTTGGAACGTCGGCCGTCAGCGGGCTTGCGGCGCTGTTGGTTGGCGGAAGAGCGTTGCGGGCCGGGCCCGTTGGAGGGGTTGGGTCGCTGGGGGTTCATCGAGCGCATTGGAACGGCTGAGGCGTTTCGATGCCACCGCCCGGCGGGCGGCGGTCGCATCGCGTGGTCAGTCCGGGAACGCCGACGCCCTCGTCGGCCTATCGTGTCGAGCGGAACAAGACGCCGACGCCCCCAAATTGCGAGTTCTGAAAGTGCCAACGCGATGGCCCACTCGCGTCCAGCCTCAGCCGACGGTTGGCTCGAGCGCGCCCCCACCAGCGCGGAACCGCGGGGCGGGGACGTAAGGCCGGCCTGGCCCATGGTCGGGCCGAACTGCGGAAAACGGAGAGTCACTGTCGTGCCGCGCCCCAGCTCGCTGACGATGCTCGCCGAGCCCCCGTGCAGCGTGGCGATGGTCCGGACAATCGCCAGGCCGAGCCCGGCGCCACCCGTCACCTTGGACCGGGAGGCGTCAACCCGGTGGAAACGATCGAAGACGTACGGAAGATCGGCCGCCGGAATCCCGCGGCCGGTGTCGGATACATCGACGCGGAGCTCGGGCCTTCCGCAGTCGGTGACGATCCGGGCCCGAACATCAATCGCCCCGCCGTGGGGGGTGTGGCTCAAGGCGTTCTCGATCAGGTTCCCGACGGCTCGCTGGAAGAGCGTGCGATCGAGTTCGGCGACCGGGCCGATGCGGACCGGCCCGGCCGTCTCCGGCGGTTCTTCGGCGGGCTCGGCGTCGGTGAGGGCGGGGGGCGAGGGTTGGGCGCCGAACGAACGAATGACGCCGGCCGAGCCGAACAACGTCAAGCTGATCCCGGCCTCGCCGGCGGCGATTTCATAAAAGTCGCACAGGGTCCCCAGTTCCGCGCCGATGTCCACGGGCTCCTTGACGACCTGGGAGGCGGGGCTTTCGGCCCGCGCGAGGAAGAGGAGGCGATCGATCAGGCGCGACAGCCGCGCGCATTCCTCCAGGCTTGACCCCAGGACTTCGCGGTATTGGGCATCGCTGCGCGATTTGGTCAGCGCCACCTCCGCCTCGCCACGCAGGATGTTGATCGGGGTCCGCAATTCGTGGGCGATGTCGCCACTGAAGCGGGTCAGCCGGGCAAAGGCGTCCTCCAGTCGATCGAGCATCCCGTTGAGCGTCGTGGCGAGGCCAACCAACTCGGCCGGGAAGCCGGTCGCGTCGATCCGTTCATGGAGGGTTGAGGAGCCAATGTTCTGGACGGTCCGCGTCACCCGGCGAATCGGCTGGATGCCGCGCCGCGCAATGGCGTGCCCCAGCGCGGCGGAGCTGATGAGCCCCACGCCCAGCACGAGCCAGAGCCGATTTCGATAACGGGTGAAAAGCCCGTGCTCGGCCGTGTAATCCAGAGCGACCTGCGCTGGCTCACGCCCAGCTTCGAAGAGGCCTCGGCCGAAAGGTCCGCCACGAGAACGTGGAACAGGACGCCGTCAACGGAACGCACCTCGGTGGAGGCGTCCCAGGCCTTCAGCACGGGGCCGGGCGCGGCGGTGGGAACAGGGAACTGGGGAGGATGCGGGACATCCCCGGCGATTCCATGATGGTCGCGCCGTTCCCGTCCAGCAGGCGCGTCAGCATCGGCGCGTAGCTCTTCGCCGCCGGCTCCAGAACGACCTTCTGGCGAAGCTTTTCAATGTCGGCCGGGCCGGTCCCCAGCAGGTCGCGGAGGATCACCATCTGCTGGGTGAGGTTGGTGTCGTCCTCGTAGTTGACGCTTACCGTCAGCCCGTGGTACAGCACGGCGCTGGCGGCCGACAACAGGAGAAAGCTCGACCCGGCGTACCAGCCGGTCAGTCGGAACGCCAGGCTCGAAGGTTTTCGGACGACCATGTGGGCGGGCAAGCGGAGCCGAGATCAGGCCCGATCTTCAAGGACGTACCCCACGCCGCGGATCGTATGCACCAGCTTCTTTTCGAACGGGTCGTCCACCTTTGACCGCAATCGCCGGACGTGGACGTCAACGACATTGGTCTCGCTGTCGAAGTTCATGTCCCAGACCTGCTCGGCGATGAGCGTCCGGGTCAGCACCTCGCCCTGGCGGCGGACCAGCAGCGAGAGGAGCGAGAATTCCTTCGGCGTCAGCCCCAGGCGCTTGCCGGCGCGGCTGGCCCGATGGCGGACGAGGTCGATCTCCAGGTCCCCGATGTGGATCACCTCGACCTGGCGGCCGGGCCCGCGGCGGAGGATCGATCGAATCCGGGCGAGCAGCTCGGAAAAGGCGAACGGCTTGACGAGGTAGTCATCAGCGCCAAGCTCCAGCCCCTTGACGCGGTCCTGGACCGAGTCGTGCGCGGTCAGGAACAGGACCGGGGTCTGCTTGCCCGCCTTGCGGAGCGCCGCCAGCACCGACCATCCGTCGCGCATCGGCAGCATGACATCAAGAATGATCAGGTCGTAGTCGGTGGCGAGTGCGATGCGCAGCCCGTCTTCACCCCCGTCGGAGACGTCAACCGCGAAGCCCTCCTCTACGAGCCCCTTCTGGAGGTATGCTGACGTTTTCGCGTCATCTTCGACAATGAGTATTCGCACCGGCCACACGTCCTTTCATGAAATCATCAATTCGTCGGCGACGCGCCCGGCATCCGAGCCCGCGGCGCGAGCCGAGCAAAATCGGCGACCCCCTCGCCCGCCAGAGCGTATCCTTTCGCAACACCATGCTCCAGTAGAAACGACCGCATGACGCAAGTGTCACCCGAACGCCATCCGCGATCCGCCGCCCGCGATCGCCAGGCCGCCCGAGACGCATCCATGACTTCAGCGACGACTTCAGTCCCCGAACCGGCCACCCAATCCGTGGCCGGGAGAATCGTCCGCCGCCACCCCAGGGCCTCCCTCTTCGCGCTGCTCGGCGGCGCTCTGCTCTTCCGCCTCGCATTCGACGCCGTTCGGCAGATCGTCCCGGACGAAGGAGTTTACTGGAGCTGGTCGCGTCATCTGGCGGCCGGCTACCTCGATCACCCGCCGATGGTCGCCGTCCTGATCCGCCTTTCCACGTCGGTCCTGGGCCAGAACGAGCTTGGCGTCCGCTTCTTTAACGGTGTTCTTTCGATCGGCTCGGTTGGGGTCATTGCGTGGCTGGCCGATCGGCTCCTGCGCGACCCGGTCGCCACCGTCTGGTGCGCGGCGATCCTTGTCACCGCGCCGCTCGTGGTCGTGCTTGGCACGATCGTGACGCCGGACACGCCTTCCATTTTCTTCTCGGTGTGCGGGGTCGGGTGCGCGGCGCGTTCTGGCCGATCGCACTCCGCAATCGCCCCGCGGGGGCACGGCCGCACTTTGGCTCCTGTTCGGCGTGTTCACCGGACTGGCGATGCTCTCCAAGTACACGACCGTCCTGCTTCCGGGCGCGGTGGGGATCGCCCTTCTTTTTGATTCTCGGGCACGTTGGCATTTCCGGCGGCCGTGGGCCTATCTCGCGGCGATTCTCGCCCTCCTGATCTTCATGCCGGTCGTTCGATGGAATTGGCAGCACCGTTGGGTATCGTTCCGATTCCAGCTGAACCACGGCTTGAATGGCCAAGGCCCCGACGCGATCCCCGAGCCCGACGCGGGTCAGGCGGAAAACCTTCCCCAGACACACGCCCCCCAGACGACGCCGGCATCCTTGGTCGCCCCCGCCGCCGTATCGGCCGCGCCCCGCCCCGGCGACAATCGGAAGAGCCTTCCGGCGGCGGCCATGCGGTCAATCGGGCAGGTGCTGGTCTATGCCGGCGGGCAGGTGCTCATCTGGAACCCCCTGCTGTGGCTCGTGGGAGGAGGGGCGCTGATCGCCACGTGGAAGGGCCTGCGCGGCCGAGCGGGGCCGCGGCCGAACCCGTCGCGCGGCGTGCTATTCTGGGCGGCCGTCGTGCCGCTGCTGTTTTTTGGGCTGGCTTCGGCCAAGGCGAAGGGGGAACTCAACTGGCCCGCGTTCGCCTACTTCCCATTGACGATATTATCGGTCGAATGGGTCAAGCAACGCTGGCTCGGCGTCCGATATCACTGGATAAAGGCCGGGCTGTGGGTGGCGATTGTCGCATCGGTCGTGCTGCAGTTCCCCGAGTGGATGTTCGCCTTGCGGAAGCCCCTGCTCGCCCTGCACATGCGGCCGCCGGCGAAGGTGGACGAAATGTTCGGCTGGCGAGAGTTATGCAACGGGCTTGAAGCACGACGGGCCGGGCTGCCGATCGTGTGCAACACGCAGCGGGACGCCGGGGTCTTCGGCTTTTACCTGCCGGGGAACCCGGACGTTCAGATCTCCAGCGGCGGCTTCCGGGCAACGGCTTACGACTATTTCGACGATAAGCCCGACCCGCGGTCTGCCCCGGAGGTGATGTACGTTGGTGACCATGCCGACTGGTTCTGCCGGGCCCGCGGCTACGCACCACGCGACCCCACGGAACGCCCCGGCAGCGTCAACGTCAACATGCGGAGCGGCCGCGTCAGAAGTCGTCGCGTCTATTTCCTTGTGCGTCGGGATCGCTCACCGCAAACGCCGGCGACAACTCATCCCGCCAACGTGCCGGACCACTGACGCGGATGAGCCCGGTAAAAGGGCGGCGGGCAGGCCGTCGCGGTATTGTCGGCGGGGGGTGTTTCAACGATAATCTTCGGCCGCACGGAGGCGGCCCATTCCCGGCATCGCCGGGCACGTTCGTTCCAGGGCAGCCGCGACCGCGGTGCCCGACCCGCCGAGCCTGGCGGAGATTACCAAGGGCCCAAGTTGAACCCAAACACTATTCGCCGTCTGGACCTCTGGCTTGGTCGGCCGCTGTGCATGGCGCTCACGATCGCCCGCCGAATCGGGCGCGCGGGCAAGGCCTTCCTCGGGACCGACCGCGCCCCGGCCGAGCCGCCGCGCAAGATCCTCCTGATCAAGATGATTGAACAGGGCGCGACCGTCCTTGCCTACCGGGCGATCGAGCGCGCGGTGGAGATGGTCGGCCGCGAGAACGTCTACTTCTGGGTGTTCGAGAACAATCGCGCCATCATGGACGTGCTCGACCTGATCCCGCCGGAAAATATCCTGGCGGTTCGGGCGGGCAACCTATTTACGTTCGTGGGCGACGTCCTGGGCCATCTGCTGAAGGTTCGGCGGCTGGGGATCGACGCGACCGTGGACATGGAGTTCTTCGCCCGCGCCACCGCCGCCCTCGCCTTCCTGACGGGGGCGCGCGCCGTGTCGGCCTGCACCGATTTTCGACCGAAGGCCCCTACCGCGGCGACCTGATGACCCACCGGGTCGCGCACAACCCGTACGTTCACACGGCGGCCGCTTACTACCTGCTGGTCGAATCCCTCAACGCCCGCCCCGACCATGAGCCGCTGCTCAAAGCCCCTATGCCGGCGGTAAACTGGTCGCCCAAGGCGTTCCAGCCCACGGATGAGGAGCGGGCGGCGGTTCAGAACATCGTCCAGGACGCCGCCGGCGGCCGCGTCGGCGGGCGGATCGTCCTGCTGAACCCCAACGCCAGCGATCTGCTCCCTTTGCGCCGGTGGCCGACCGATCGATTCGTCGCCCTCGGCATGCGACTTCTGGAGGAGGACGCGGACCTGCTGATCGGGATCACCGGCGCCCCCGACGAGCGCGACGCGGCCGAGCGCGTCGCCGCCCTGATCGACCCCCCTGCGACCCGCAACGGCCGCCCGCCTCGAGCGGTCTGCCTGGCCGGGCGAACCACGCTCCGCCAGCTCGTGGTGCTTTACACCTTCAGCGACCTGTTGGTCACCAACGACAGCGGCCCTGGCCACTTCGCCTCGCTGACCGACCTGCCGGCGATCGTTCTGTTCGGCCCGGAAACGCCCGATCTTTATTCGCCCATCGGCAAGGCGACGCACGTCATCTCGGCCCGCCTCGCGTGCAGCCCCTGCGTCAGCGCGATGAACCACCGCTTCTCGGCCTGCACCGACAACGTCTGCATGCGTGAGATATCGGTTGACCGCGTCTACGCCATCGCCAGCGAACTGCTCCGCCGGGCCCGCACGCCGAGCCTTGAGCTGACCGTCCTGCCCAGCGAGCCCCGCCTGACGCCGCGTCTGACGACGCAGGTCGCCGTTCGGCTGGCGAGCGGCGCGTGAGGGGCGGCCGGCGGAGAAAGGCGGCCGGCGAGCCGAAGTGCCAGACCCTTGGGCCTTGGAAAAAAACATTTACGTGACGACAAAGGCGGCCGCCCTATCTGGGCGGCCGCCTCTCATTGCGCTCTTCTTAAGGCCTTCCGGCGAATCTGATCACGCCTGTGCATTGGCGGTCAGTCGAGCGACGACGTCCTGGGCGATCGTCACCGGGGCGCGGAGCTGCGCGGAGATGCTGTTGGCGTTGCTTTGCGCCTGGTACAAATCCTGCGCGAAGCTGAGGATCGGATGGCGCGACGGCCTGCAGGCCAGCCAGGGCGCTCACCTGCCCGATGGAGCAGCCGTTGGAATCCTGCGGCGCCGAGGTGTTGCCGACCTGGGCCTGCAGGGCGGCGATGGCCGCGGTCAGCCGGGCCTGGAGGGTGGTGTCGGCCGGCTTTTTCTTCAGCTTCGCCGAAGCCGTTCCGACAGCGGACGCGAGCTTCTGCAGCTCCTTGAAATATGCCTTCGCGTTGTGCGTGAACGTGCCGCGGCTGAACTTCTCGACGGCCGCAACATTGGCAAGTTGCCCCCTCACGGCCTTGGAGGCCTTCAGGCGCCGCAGGTCCTTACGCAGGGCGGCGATCCTCGCCTGTGACTGTTTGCGGCAACTGTCGATGGCGGTGTAGGCGGCCTTGATTGCCGTGTCGAGGGACGTGAGGTCGTTGGCGACGGCGCTCTTGTTGTTGATCTTGAGGGTGACGGGGGCGGTGGTGACGGAGCCTTCGCTGTTGGTGATCACGGCGCGATAGTGGGCGTTGTTGTCCGCGGCGGTGACCGGGAAGGTGACGGTGGCGGTGGTGAGGCCCGCGACGTCGTGGAAGGTGGTGGCGACGGCGAGGGGTCGGAAGACGGCGGGCGTCGCCGAGCCGACGTTCGCGTCGGTCTGCCACTGGACGTCGGGAACGGGGGTGCCGGTTGTGTCCAACGTGAGCGTGGCGTCGCCGCCGGAAGGAGCTGTGGCGGGTTGCGGCGGGGCAACGACGGTGGGCGGCACGGCGGCCGCGGTAACGTTCAGGATCGCGAAGCCGAACCCCGCGGCCGATACGTTGGATGCCATGACGCGATAGAGCCTGCCGGACATGTCAGCGGTTACGTTGGGGACGGTCAGCGTCGGCTGGGTGCCGCCGGGGACAGCGGTAAAGTTGTTGTCGCCGTTGCTGTATTCCCACTTGTAGTTGGTGGCGCCGGTCGCGGCGACGGTGAAGACGGCGGTGCCGCCGACTTGCACGGTCTGGTCCTGCGGCTTTTGGGTGATGGTCAGAGGCAGGCCGAAGATCTGAAGCCCGGTTGCATCGCTGGTGACCGTGCCGGAGGCGTTGGTCAGCACCACCCGATATTTGTTGGTGCCGACGTCGGCGGTGGCGGTGACCTTATAACTAAGGCCTGTGGCGCCGGGGATGTCGTTGAAGGTCGTGCCGCCGTCCGTGCTGATCTGCCACTGGCCGGTGGGGATTGGGCTGCCTTGCACTTCGACCGTCAACGTAGCCTGCGCGCCGAGGTTCACCGCGGCGGTGGTCGGCTGTTTGGTGATGACCGGGGGCCGAGCTTGCTGACTTGCGCTGGAGACGAAGTCGGCTTCGACGTTCTGGGTGCCAATCGTGATTGTCTGCGGAGCAGGCGTGCCGGCGTTGCCGCCGCTGGCGGTGACGACGTAGGCACCTGGGTCGAGCTTCAGCGTGTAGCCGCCGGCGTCCCAGGTGGTAGTGGTGAAGACCTGGTTGTCCGTGGTCCGGGTGGCCGTAATGCTGACGCCGCCCAAGCCCTCGCCGATATCGTAGAAGTTATTGCTGTTCAGGTCGTTAATCGCGTAGCCGGTAAGAAAGCTCCCAGTGCCGGCCGTGGCAAAGTCCTGCGTCTCGACCCTTGTGGTATCGCCCGTGGAGAACACTCCCACGCCGACCTCGTTCACCCCGGGGCTAAGGATGTTCCGGCGGTGGCCCCGCTCGGCGATTCCCTGGTCCGCGAACAGTTTACGGTGAAGCTGGTCAACCAAGTCCCCCTTTGCGATGTTCTCGGCCCAGGTTGCCCCGTTGCCGACAAATTTGTACCCGGCGGCCACCATTCGCTGGCCCGGCCCGGCCGTGCCCTCATCGTGAGACAGGTTCCCGCCATTGGTGTTCCAAATCCAGGCGCTGTGCTTCCGCGCGGCGTCCACGAGGTTCGGGTTGATGGCCAGCGGTTGTTTGGCGCCGGCGTCGATCGGATTTTTCGTGATGCCTTCGTTCAGAGCTGCATTGGGCCACGTCGGCCTTCCCGCGTTAACCGTCAGTGTCACTTCGGCCGTCGGATTGGCGCAGCCGGTTAGAAGCGCCACGGCCAGTTGTTCTTCTGGCGTTGGCAGAACGGCGTCAAATAAAATGCGTCCTTCAAGGCGGTCGATCGTGCAGGAACGAAGGGGCAATGATGTCGAGCGCGGCCTTACCGTCATGGATCCTCCAAATGTACGCGGTGTCCCAACCCGGCACGGACGAGGCCGGCTGCTTTTACTAATACCTGCTCGAAGCGGCTTTTGACAGAGGCACCGTCGGCTTTCTTTTGGAGCGCGTGATGCGGCGCCCCGCAAGGGGAATGAAAGCTTCGCCGCCGCTGGTCTCGGTTCAACGTCACCCCGTCACACCGGCTTTCCGCCGTTGAGGATCGCGCCACAATCGCTATCCTCAGCCCGCCACGCCAGCCGCGTTGCGCGATCAGGCCCGAAAGCCTTCGCGACGATCCGTCGGCCCCCAGCGGCGTGGCCCAACCGCCCCGGCGGCAAAACCGAGCTTTCCGCACGCGATGAAAATCATCGACCGGTATGTCCTGAAGACCTTCCTCAAGAACTACGCCATCAGCCTGATGGTCCTGGTGGGGATGTACATCGTCCTGGATATGGTCTTCAACTTCGGCAAGCTTGCCGACCTGAAGGGTAACACCGACCCGGAGGCTGTGACTTCCGTCCTCGGTACGCTGGCCGACATCTTTGACTACTACTTCTATCAGTTCTTCCTTTTCTTCGTTCACCTCTCCGGCATCATCCCGGTCGTGGCGGCCGCCTTCACCCTGCTCAAGCTCAGCCGCTTCAATGAAATGACGGCGCTGCTCGCGGCCGGCGTGCCGCTGCTGCGGATCGCCGCGCCGATCATCATCGCTGGGGTTGTCCTGAACGCGCTGATGATCGCGGACGAAGAGCTCCTCATCCCCGCGATGATCCCCAAGCTCGTCCGCACCCACGACGACATGCATGCGCGGGAGGCAAAGACCTATCCGATCCAGTGGATGCAGGACAACAATCGCTCGCTTTTGCGGGCGGCACGCTATACGCCGCCCCAGAACGAGCAGCCGGCGATGATGGAGTTCATGGACGTGATCGAACGGGCAGCCCCCGTGCCGGCCGAGAGCGGAGCGACCGCCGACGCAGGAGCGGCCGCCCCCGTGGCCCCTGGTCTGGCCGGCGCCCCTGTTCTGGCCGGCGCTCCTGTTCTGGCCGGCGCCCCCGCCCCGCCCACCACGCCGACAGCGACCGACGCGCAGCCTCCATCCAGTAACGTCAGCGTAGTCAAGGCGCAGCATCAGCGCCGACAAGGCCGTCTGGGACGGAGAAAAGTGGGTGCTGACCAACGGGCTGCGGGTGAGCGGCCTGGGCTCCGGCCCGGACGAATCGGCGCAGCCGTCCAAAGCCGAGGTCTGCGCCGCCTATCGGACCAACATCACCCCGGAAGAGATCGCCCTGTACCGCAGCGGCGACTGGGTTGAACTGCTCTCGACAAGCAAGATCGACGAGCTGATCGCCCGCCCCGGTAGCTACGGTCAGGCGAACCTTCTCCGCGTGAAGCACTGGCGGTTCGTCCAGCCGATCATGAACGTGATCCTGCTGCTGCTGGCGATCCCCACCGTAATGACCCGCGAGCCGGGCAAGCTGAAAACCGCGGCCACCAAGTGCCTCGCGCTGACGGGGCTCGGCATGGGGGCCGTCTTCCTCTCCCACCAACTGGCCGGTAGCCCGCCCCACGGCGTCGATGCCCAAAACTGGCCCGCCCTGATGGCCTGGCTCCCCGTCTTCATGTTCGGCCCCCTGGCCGTCTTCTTATTGGACCGCGTCAAGACGTGATCGAACGGACGGGGGCGATCCGAATCGAATGTCGAACTGACTTCGCACCCGGATGTCACAAACGTTCTCGATCGTCGAAATCTTAGGCTATAAGCAGACAAACGTGCTGCCCCTTGTTCGGGAAGTGGCCGGATCGCTGGCAGGGTAGTATTGTGCCATTCCCAATGGGCCTTGTAGCCATACCATCCCCGCCGATCCCTGTCCCACACGTTCCTAAGTCGGGCAACCTTTTGCAACGCGTGGATTCCTATCGGATCGACGCGTTCGGCAGGGCGGACGCCGACCGTCGAAGCCAGCTTGGCCAGTATGCAACGCCGCCGGGCGTCGCCGCGTATATGGCCTCTTTGTTTGACGGAGGGCGCGAGACGGTCCGGTTGTTGGACGCCGGTGCGGGGGTCGGCTCGCTCACGGCCGCCTACGTTGCCGATGCCGTCGCACGACCAGGGAAGCCAAGCGAAATTATCGCAACTGCTTTCGAGCTTGACCCCGAATTCGCCCACTACCTGCGTACGACGCTTAGAGATTGCGATCGCCACTGCCAGGACGCCCACGTGAGGTTCAGGGGAGCCGTGGAGGAGACAGACTTCATCGAAGCGGCTGTCGGGCTGCTGCGGCAAGAGATGTTTCGCCCCGTGCAGTTGTACGACGCCGCAATCCTCAATCCGCCCTACAGGAAGATCAACACCGATCCCGAAACCCGTTCTTTGCTGCGAGCGGTGGGGATCGAAACGACGAACCTCTACACGGCGTTCCTGGGCTTGGCAATACAGCTCTTGGACGACGGCGGGGAACTCGTCGCGATCACGCCGCGCAGCTTCTGCAACGGGCCTTATTTCAAGCCATTCCGCAAGCAACTTCTGCGAAGCATGGAATTGCGGCACATTCACGTCTTCGAGTCGCGATCAAAGGCATTTAGTGATGACGACGTCTTGCAAGAAAACATCGTTTTCCACGCCGTCAAGACGCAGGAACGGCGCGGGAGCGTGGTCGTCACCGCGAGCGGCGGCCCGGACGAACTCGGGACGTCACGGGAGATGCGGGCCGATCAACTGGTGAAGCCGGGCGACCCCGACTTGTTCATCCACATCGCGACCGACGAGGCCGCGGTTGATATCGCGGACTGGATGGGCACGTTGACCCACAGTCTGGACGACATCGGCCTCAAAGTCTCGACCGGCCGCGTCGTGGAATTTCGATCCCGAGCTCAACTCCGACAGGAGTATGGGCCCGGATGCGTTCCACTGATCTATCCCGCTCATTTTGAGGGTGGGTGGATCGCCTGGCCGAAAAAGTTCGGCAGGAAGCCCGCAGCTATCGCGGTCGATCCCGTAAGCCAGGGGTGTCTGGTCCCCGCGGCCATTCATGTCCTGGTGAAACGATTCTCGGCGAAGGAGGAAAAGAGGCGTCTGGTCGCGGCGATCTTCGATCCGCTAAAAATCCCGTGCGAGGCGGTGGGGTTCGAAAATCACGTGAACTTTTTTCATCAAACGGGTGGCGGCCTGGGAATGGATCTGGCCAAGGGCCTGACCGCTTTCCTCAATTCCACGCTGTTGGACGAGTACTTTCGCCAGTTCAACGGCCACACTCAGGTGAATGCCGCCGATCTCCGGAACATCAAGTACCCAAGCAGGGCGCGGCTCGAGGCATTGGGAGGGACTATCGGGGATCGGTTCCCCCCGCAGGAAGAGCTCGACCGACTGATCGAATCGAAATTGATGGGTATGGCAAAGAAGAAAAATCTACTTCAGGTGAAACAGAAGATCGGTGAGGCGCTTGCGGTACTGACCGCTCTGGGGATGCCCAAGGAGCAGCAGAACGATCGATCGGCTTTGACTCTTCTCACCTTGCTGGGGCTGACACCGAGCACGCCGTGGGCCCAGGCCACCGCCCCGCTGATGGGGATCACTCCGATGATGGGCTACTTCGCGGAACACTATGGGAGGAACTACGCTCCCAACAGTCGAGAGACCGTCCGGCGATTCACGGTCCACCAACTGGAACAGGCGGGATTGGTGGTCCTCAACCCCGACGGGCCCAGAGCCGTCAATAGCCCCGCGAATGTCTACCAGATCGAGGCGTCAACGCTTGAGCTGCTGAGGACGTACGGGACGCCGGATTGGGGACGAAACCTCGAAACCTTCTCAACCGAAAGGCGATGGTGAAGTACCTGGGCGACATCTCCTGGGAGACCGAGGTGTGGGTGGCCGACGCTCCGACACACCTGATCCATTTCAACGGGGAACGCTTCCTTGGGCCATACGACGCGAAAGGTTAAGCCGCTAGCCCATGTCGCGGAGCGGCACGAATTCGGCCGACATTTACGATCTTGCCCGAGTGGCGACTTCTGTGCCTGTGGCCCGTGACGCCTATGACAGTTCAGCTTCTTTCGAGGCCTAAAGCGGAAGCAGGAGGCGCTGGAGCTACGAGTTCTCCCGGCGCTTTGCCGCCCGCGTCGCTGAATCGTACATCCTTGGTGTCAGGCAGACGCGTCCCGTCCGGTGGCCTGGAGGCTGATCGGGCGGGCGCCTGACAGGGCCTTGTTCGGGCCCTTCACACGCTCCCTTCCCTTTCTGGCGACGCCGGCCGCGCCCACACCGCGGCCGGCGTTTTTTCTTGCGGGAAACGCAGCCGCCCTTTATCCGGTACGCCGGGGCGCGCAATCCGGGGCGGATGGTTATACTCCGCTGGCGCCCCGGGAAGCGGCGATAGCTTCGCCCCCTTTGCCTTTTGATGAACCTGACTGACCTTCACCCCATGTTGAATCTGACAACGGCCGCCCGGCTTCGCCGCGCTTCAGCCCGAGCGTTCTCATTTGCAGTTCTGGCCGTTGCCAGTCTCGGCCTGGGCGGCGGGTGCCAGAGCGCCCCTTCACCGGCCGCCGAGTTCGTTCAGCAGGCGGAGCGTCTCCATACCGAATCGCTTCAGACAGCCGTCGCAGGCGACACCGAGCTGAATGAATACTTCGGCCTGCTAGGCATGCGCGTCGTCGCGGGCGCGACCGCCGCCGACCCGACCAAGACGAAGGACCCGGTCTTCGCGGCGATGCGGTTTCATCTGGTCGGGAGTGAATCGGTCAACGCCGTGCCGACCGGGGGCCGGCATATCTACGTCTACAGCGGCCTGATGCAGGCATGCGAGTCTGAGGACGAGCTGGCGGCCGTCATGGCCCACGAGTTCGCCCACGCCGTGAGCCTCGACCTTCAGAAGACCGGGATGAAGCCCGACGCACGGGCGTCGCTCGATCGCACGGCATACCAGTTCGTCAGCTTCCCGATGCCCGGCGATGTGGAAAGCCCCGCGGATGCGCTCGCCTTCACCTTCTACGTCCGCGGCGGCTGGGACCCGCTGAAGTTTGCCGACGTGTACGAGCACTTGAAGGCCCGAGGCCTGGATGGGCCGCCCGCGCCCCCCGCCAATCGCCCGTCGCTCGCCTCGCGAGCGGCCGCGGTGCGAGCGTTGGTCGCCGCCTTGCCGGCGTCGGAACGCAAGTGGCGGCAAGCGACGGTCGCCGATGCCGAATCGTTCAAGGCGCTGCGGGCCAAGGCGCTGATCGGCGGCGAGCGGGCAAGCCCGCTCAACCGGGCGTATCTCTATCTCCGCGGTTTCCCGTGCTGCCTGACCCCGGCCGACCCGCCCGAGGGGCGTGCGGCACAAGCCCAGCTCCTCCACGATCTGACGCCCCCGTCCGGCCCGGCCGGCGGCAAAGAGCCGAGCTGAGTGCCCGCCCGCCCCGCGCTCATTTGCCCAGGTCGATCGCATTCGCCCCCAGGATCTCCAGCGACTTTGTATCTTGAACGAAGCCGACGACCGACGCATTTTCTCGCTTCAGACCGGCGGGCAGTGTGAGCTCGACGGTGCCGCCGGCGGCGATGGGGCTTGCAACCGTCGCGTACGCCCGGACGACGTTCTCATGCCGCAGCGACCGGCCGCCGTTTTCTCCGGCTTTCACCGCCGTCGTCACCCCTCGCTCGGCGACCGTCACGACCAAGGTGGCATTGGCTGGGAGCGGGTTGTTGTCAAACCCATAGGAGACCTGCAACTTGTCGCCTTGAAGCCTGGCGATGCCGAGGCTGACGGGCACCGCCGCCGGCCGCTCCAGCGCTTGGCGAATCTGCTTTGCCGCTTCGGCCGAATCGGACCCAACAAACCCGCCCTTCCCGTTGACGATCATCTGCGGCGTATAGACCTGCCGGGCGCCGCCACGCGAGGCGTACGTCCGCTGGCACTCACTGAAGGCGGCGGAGGAATAAGGGTCGCTCCAGCCCAGGTCGTTCCAGTAGTCAACATGAAACGCAAGCGGATAAACGGGAACCCCCGAGCGGCGGGAATCGTCTACCAGGCGGGCAAGGGCCTCGTCGGCCGGAGGGCAACTCGAGCATCCTTCAGAGGTGAAAAGCTCCACCACGGCGAACGGGGCCCGGCCCGGCGCGGACGGCCGGCTTGTCGGGGCGCCCGTCGCGGCGCTCGCTTCGCACCCTACGACAACCAACGCCACGCACAAGGTTGCGACGCAGACAGCGCACTTCACGAAGAACATGATGACTCCGGATCGAGCTTCCCGGTTCGACAGAGCCGTCGAACTTTTCACCGCGGGTCGAACATCAGCGACCGACGTCCGAGCGCCCGCGACGAAGCCGGCGGCCGCGGATTGCAACATCGGATACTCCGTCGCCGGCGAGACTATTCCCCAGGCCCGCCAGAATGAGGATCAGAGCGAGGCGGCCCCGACCTTTCGGACGACGAAGGTTGCGAGGGCCGCACGGCTGAAGCGGGCAAGCTTGTTCATTTTTGTCCCCTCCACGCTTTGATGGGCACGGACGAGATACAATTGGCAGGCACGCTCTTCCAGTTGAACACCATGAGTAACGTTCACGTCAAATATCTTTTGATCGGCGGCGGAGTCGCCAGCAGTTCGGCGGCGGCCGCCATCCGGCAGCGCGACCCGGACGGCTCAATCACCCTCATCGGGCAGGAGATCAACCGCCCCTACCACCGTCCGCCGCTCAGCAAGGCCTTTTTGCGCCGGCAAATGCCGCGCGAAGCGCTGTTCACGATGGAGTCGGGGTGGTTTGAGGCGCATCACGTCGCGCTGCGGACCGGGCGGCGGGTCGCGCGACTCGACGCGACCCGCTCGGCGGTCGCGCTCGACAACGGTGAAGAGATCAGCTTCGATCGGCTGCTGATCGCCACCGGAGGGAACCCGCTGACCCTCGACGTGCCGGGCGCCGAGCTTCCCAACCTTTTTTACGTCCGGACGCTGGCCGATATCGCCACGCTGGAGACGACGATCGACAAGGCCCGCCGCGACGGCCGCCCGCATGCGGGCGGTCGCGGCCGGGCGACGATCGTCGGCGCCGGGCTGCTTGGGGTCGAGTTGGCGGCGTCGCTCACGCAGATGGGCATTGCCGTTGACCTGCTCGCGTCGCACGATCACCCGTGGAGCAACGTCGCCGGGAGCGCCGCCGGTCGGTTCCTGGCCCGCGTGCTGGAAGCACACGGCGTCACGGTCTACCCGAACGCCCGGCCGCTCCGGCTCGAGGGGGACGGCCGCGTTCAGCGGGTGATCATCCCGCCGGCCGACGGGCGACCGACGACTGGCAAGCCGGCGAACGGCCCGCGGTCCGGCAACGGCACGCGGCCGTCGATCTCCCCACCCGGGGCGATAGCGCTCGATTGCGATTTTACAATCGCAGCGGTCGGGTCGGCCTCAAACAAGGACCTGCTCCGCAACACCCCGCTCGCATCAGGTAAGGCGATCCTGGTCAACGAGAGATGCCAGACGAACCTTCCGGGCATCTACGCCGCGGGCGACTGCTGCGCCGTGTTGGACCCCTTGTTCGGCAAGCACCGGGTGATTGACCATTGGGACCACGCGGTGGTGACGGGGAGCCTCGCCGGCCGCAACATGAGCGGCGCCGACGAGGCCTACGCGGCCGTCAGCACCTTCAGCTCCGAGGTGTTCGACCTGACCCTGCGTGCCTGGGGCGAGCCGCGCTTCGTGGACCGCCGCGTGACGTTCGGATCGGCCGCTCCCGAGGCCCCCGCGTTGGTCGAGTTGGGCATCGCCGCGGACGGTCGTTTGGCCCAGGCGCTGTGCGTCGGCCGCCCGGCGGACGAAGGCACGCTCAGGGAGCTCATCGCACGGCGGGCCCGGCTGGACGGGCGCGAGGCGCTGCTTAGAGACCCCCAATTTTCGCTCTCGTCATTGCTCGATTAGTCGGCAGGCACGGCCGAGTCGTTCGGTAAACGCGAGTGGCCCGCAACGGACGGCGATGCGGTCCTTTTGGGTGGCTGCGTCGTAGCGGACCGTTCCAGGCAAGATTGCGGGTGCGAGGCGCTGTCATCCAACGTGCGGCCGGTGCCTCCACCGGCGGACTTGTGTGCGGTCGGAGACACCGCCGGTGAGGGCACCGGCGGCGCTTATTCGGGTGCCGCACCCGACATTTTCTATCGAACGAGCCAGAGTAACGGTCGCGCGGGTTTACGCACGAGGCGTTCAGGCGGCGCGGCCGGGGGATTTGACGGCGAGGGCGCCGAGGTTTTTCCAAGCCTTGAAGTTCTGCGGCCGGGCGAGGCATGCGCGGAAGCCGGTCGCGAGCGCCTTCATCTTGTGGCCCGCCCGGTGCTCCTTCCAGCTTGCGCCGACCAGCATTCCCTGCACTTGCAGATGCGCGCCCGAGGCTCGGCCCTCCGCCGTTCGGTCGGGGCGGGGCGGCGACGGAGGGTTGCCCAGTTGGAGATCGTCGCGGCCGCCTTCCTGGCGCTGTCGGGCGAAGGCCTTCGCCGTCGCCTCGTAGAACTCGCGTGCGTTGGTCGCCTGAGTGTGGGTGATCGAGGCGTCGTGAAGACGGTAGATGTAGGAGGGGATGGGCTCGTAGAAAACCCGGCAACCCCCCCCCACCCGCAGTTGGAGGTCGATGTCTTCGGCGGTGACGAACCACGGCCGGAACCCTCCGGCGGCGCGGATCGCATCGGCGCGGATGAGCCATGTGCCGAGGTGGGTGCGGCTGCGGCCCTGGCGCAGTTCCTCGGTGATCTCTTCCTCAACGCGCCCGCATTCCAGGTCCGCGATGCGGACGCCCTTGTGCGTAATCGTGGAAAAGCTCCCGCACACGGCGCCGAAGTCCGGGTGCGCGTTGAGCCAGTCGGCCTGCCGGGCGAGCCGGCCTGGCGGGAAGAGATCGTCGGCGTCGCACCGGCAGATGAGCGACCCCAGGGCGGCCGCGATCCCGGCGTTCATGGCGGCCGAGATCCCCTGCTGTGGCCCACGGACAACGCGGATGATCGGTGCGTCCGGCGAGGCGGCAAGCAGGCGCACCAACTGCGGCGACCCGTCGGTCGAACCGTCGTCCACGACCACAATCTCGTACGGCCCGGGAAGCTGCCCGAACAGCGATCGGATCGACTTCTCGACAAACGGGCGCCCGTTCCGCATGGGGACGATGATCGAAAGCGGAAGCGTTCGCGGCAAAGGGCGGTCCAGTTGGGCGAAGGGCTCTTCCCCGGGCAGCGCGCGAATCGCGGCTCGACCCATCGGCTTGACGGCCGCGGCGACAAAGAGCTTCCAACCGTCGCGCTGGAACGGGCGGGCCTTGATCGCCTGCATCGCATAGTGCAGCGCCGTCCGACGCTGGCGGCTGTTGAACGCCCACCAGCCGTACTGCAGGGCGAACCGGAATCGGGACGCCGGATCGCTCCCGGGCCTCCACGGCTCCTCGGCTTCAAAGACGCCGCGGATGCCGCGCCGCGCCCAGCGCGTTCGCACGCCATCCGGGCCGAGGTCCGCTGCTCGACTCGCTTGGTCTCGCTGACGGACCCTTCATGGAGGCGGAATTTCAGGACTGTTTGGGGCAGGTTCGCCAGGCGGCCGATCTCACCGAGCCTCAGCCAGAGGTCCAGGTCCTGCGCGGTCTTGAACGACTCGTCATACCCCTTCAATCGAGTGAGCGCCTCGCGGCGGATCATCGCGGTCGGGTGGCAGATCGTCCCGTGGCCGGCCAGCGCCGGCGCTGGATCTCGGCATGGTCGGGCGGAGGCTTCAGAGTTGTCAGGACGCGCCCCTCGCCGTCGATCAACTGGAAAGTCCCGCCGACGCAGACCAGCGACGGGTCGCGACGCAAGGCCTCCACCTGAAGCGCGAACCGCTCGGGCAGGGCGACATCGTCGCTGTCCATCCGGGCGAGGAACTCGCCACTGCTCCAGGCGAACAGTTCGTTGAGCGAGCGGGTCAGCCCCTTGTTCGGCCGGCTGCGAACCTTGACGCGCGGGTCCTTTAACTCGTACTCGCGAAGGGCCCGCAGGACATCTTCCGTGGAACCGTCGTCCAGGATCAGGAACTCAAAGTCGGTAAATGTCTGCGCGAGGATGCTCTCGATCGCTTCGGGGAGGTAGCGCCCGCCGTTGTAGACGGCCATCAGCACCGAGATGGTTGGGCTCGCGCTGGTCATGGTCACCGACGAATCGGATCGGCGCCGCTGCCGGGCGCATCGCACACCACAGAAGTTTCCAGGCCGCCGCCGATGCCGGCTCGGCTCGGACGGCCGCCGAGGCGTGCCGTCGTGCCACGCGCCTGTTGCCTGCTTTCAAAGCCGCCCATCCCCAGGCCCTCAACTGCGCCGTCCGCTCGGGCGGGCGCCACGGTTCGTATTTCCAGTCCACCGGGAACGCCTTCCCACGGCGCTCGTGCGCCTCTCGAAGCAGGCGCTCCTTCGCCCCCCAGGCCTGCTCGTACTGCGTATGAGTGACGCTGTTGTAATGTCGGCGATACCACAGCAGAAGTTCAGGGAGATTTGCCACTTCGCCCCGCTCGGCCAGGCGGAGGAACAGGTCGTGGTCCTCGCTCATGTTAATCGAGCCGCGATAGCCGCCAGCGTCTTTGACGGCGGCGAGCGGCATCATGGCCGACGGCTGAACGACCGCCCAGCCGCCGCCCGCCTGGAGGAGCTCCTGCTCGATCTCGGCGTGGGTGAGCTTTTGGCCGCTCGCCACGACCGGCGATCCATACGGATCCATCTGCATGACCCGGGAACCCAGGAGAGAACAGCCCGGATGGGCCTGAAGATATGCGACCTGGCGCTCGAACCGCTCGGGAACGCAGAGGTCGTCGGAGTCCATGCGGGCCAGGTAAGCCCCGCGTGCCTGCGCGATGCCTTCATTGGCCGCGCGGACGATCCCGGTGTTCGGCCGCCGTGTCAGGCGGATGCGCGGATGGCTTGCCGCATAGAACTGAAGGATGGCACCCGATCCGTCGGTCGAGCCGTCGTCGATGATGATGAGTTCGAAGTCGGTGAAGGTCTGTGCCAGAACGCTTTCGACGGCGGCCGCCACATAGGCCCGCGTGTTGTAGACCGTCATGACGACGGAGACGAGCGGGGCAGCGCTCGCCGGCAGCCCGGCCTTGGCGGCCGCCCCATCGCTGATCCGCGCGCAGCGTGCGGCCGGCCGTCCCAGGGGACAGATACGCGCTATCGAGCATCGGCGATGTCGGTTCTCGCTTGAACACGGTACGACGTCACTCCATGGCGTTCGGCGGCGAGCCTCTATCGGCCGCGCAGCGCACAGTACATCAACCGCCAGGACTCTGTCGCCAGCGACGCGTGCCGGAGCGATTCCCTGGCGTGCTTGACGGCGCCGTCTTTGTCCGATCGCTTGATCGCCTGCCACCCCAGGACCCGATGACGATTCCATTCGCGCAGGCGCCGCTTCCGAACCACCGCGCGGCGTTCGGCCGGGCGGATCATCGGGAGGTATTCAGCGCGGATCCTGGCGAACTCAGGCTCGAACGCGTCCCACTCGCTCACCGTCTTGGAGGTCTTGTGGAAGCGATAGGAGCCCAGGCAGCGCCGCGCCAGTACCGGCGACGCTTTGGCCTTGAAGCGGATCCGCATCCAGTACTCGTAGTCGAAGCAGTACCGAAACTCTTCGCGGAAGCCGCCCATGTCGTTCCAGAACGAGCCCGCCCAGAACGACGCCTGCTGCGGGATCGGGTTGCAGACGAACCAGTCCGACGGAGATCCAGTCGCCTCGGGAAGCTGCGGCCACTCGCCCCCTTCGGCCTCCAGGAGCTGCACCCACCCCACGACCCACCTGGCCCCACGGTTCCAGGTGTCGGCGACGCACCGCAGCGCGCCGGGGTAGAGGAAATCGTCGCTGTTGATGTAGCCGTAGATGTCGCCGGTGGCCCGAGCGAAGCCCTTGTTCAGCGCGTGGCTCTGCCCTTTGTCTTTTTCGCTCACCCACCAGGTGATTCGGTCGGCGTACCGCTTGATGACCTCAACACTGTCGTCCGTGCTGCCGCCGTCAACGACCATGTACTCCAGGTTGGGGTACCCCTGATCCAGGACGGAGCGGATCGTCTGATCCAGGAAACGCCCCTGGTTGAAACTCGGCGTGACAATGGTGATGCGGGGCAGTCCCATGCGATTACGACTCCATTTATCCGTTCGACGTCTCGCCGGCCACGGCCGGTAAGCTCGACCAAGGCCCCGGCAGGGCCTCAGCTTTCGATCAGCTTCCAGCCCCCCGCGGCGCCCATGTGGACAATAAAGCGCGATACGTCGTCCGGCGATCGCAGGTTGCCGCGGAGCTTCCGCGGCAGGAAGCGGCTGGCGCGTCGCTTAAGGTCGGCGATGCCACGCGGCCGAGCGCTGTTCGCCCCCTCGCGCTCCAGCACCTTCTGGCATTCACCAATGTAGCGGTCCCACTGCTTTCCAGTGAACTGGGCGCCGTGGATTCGGAACCCGCCGAGCGGCGCGGTCACGGCGTACAGGTTCGCGTGACGGTGGAACCGGGCCCACAGGTCATAGTCCCCGGCGAGCTTCAAGGACGCGTCGAGCGTCCCGCCGGCGCGATCCCACAAGGAGCGACGCCAGAAGGTCGATTCCTGCTGGATCCACTTGGTCGTGGTCAGCGTATGGCCCCGCATGGATTCGCCTCGGAAGAAGGCTCCCTTGCTGAAATTCTCCAGCCGCTTGCAGTTGGTGAGGCGGCCGCCGGAGTCCCAGACCATCGGATAGAGCGTGGTGATCCACTCCACCCGCGGATGGGCCGCGAAGATCTCCCCGACGACCTGGAACGTCGAAGCGAGGTACATATCGTCCGAGTTCAACCAGGCCATCACCTCGCCGGTCGTCTTCGCGAACCCCTTGTTCAGGGCATCGTACATGCCCTTGTCGGGCTCGCTGGCCCAATGTGCCAGGCGGCTCTCGTACTTACGGATGATCTCAACCGTCTGATCGGTCGAGCCGCCATCGATTACGACGTACTCGACCGACGGATATTCCTGATCGAGCACCGACCGCATCGCCTGCTCGATGAAGTCTTCCCGATTGAGGGAGACGGTCACCACCGAGATTGAGGGCAACTTGCCCGCCATGGTGTCACTTTCGCCTGACGCCCGAATACGACCACGGATCGACCCGATCCATGACAGGAACGCCCGCTGCTCGAACGGCGGGCTCCTTCACACCTTGTTTATCGACCATTCTAACGCCGACTGCACCGGGACCACGGATATCGGCGGCGATTGACGAAGATAAGTCGCCTTTGGCGGCTCGAACCGGATGGGGCGAGGGCGCAGATGGCTCCGTCAACTGTCCTTGGTGGCTCGGGCAGCAAATTCGGGCCATCCGGCACATCGACAGCCAGCCAAAATGGCTTTGCGCGTGGCAGGAGCGACACTCCGCGGGTCTTCGATCGCGTCTTTTGAAGCACGAAATCTCAAGCAACTCCAAACAAAAGCAAAGCGGAAATCAATGCTCGCGATTGAATCCGGTTTCTATTTTCCGATTTCTCATTCCTTCGGATTTCGTGCTTCGGATTTCGGCGTTCTTCTTGTGCTCCGTTGGCCAAATAGCGATGTAGTGCTAAGGCGATACCGGGAATTGGGCCGGCCTTGGATCCGACGGTATGACAATCCGCATCTTCGAGTTCACGCCGAACTGCTGATCAAACGCGAGCAGAGCCGGCCGCGGTTTGATCGTCCCGTCGTCGTTCAAGCCATCATAGGTGTGGAACGTTGAGAGGTTGTATCGAACCGCGGTCGCAACATGGATGGCATCACACGTTCTGATGCCGTGAAGTCGCCTTAGCTCGGCCGCGGCCTTGGCAATGACCTCGTCCACGACGCGGACGCTGATCCATTCGTTCTCAAAGAATGCTTCGATCGTCGCGACCTGCGCTGGAAGGGTCAGGCCCGCGTCAGGCAGCTTGATCACCTCCGACAGGGTCACGCACGAGGTGACTATCAAGAAGTCTCCGGAAGCCGCCGCGTCAGTAATGGCCTCCAACACGGTAATGCGATCAGCTCGACGCTTCAGCCGGTCCAGGAACACACAACTATCCCAGTAGATCGCACCGCTATTCGGCATCCCTCATCCCCCTGACATAGGCCGCCGAATCGGTGCCGCCCGTCAAGTCAATTTCTTCTCCCGCCCGAAACTGCGGGAGTGACAGCGGGTCGGGTCGCTCTCGAAACGTTTCGACAATGATCGAAACAGGATGGCCACTGCGACTGAATTTTATTCGGCCAGTAACCACGACGCGTTTTCGAAGCGACCCGCAGGCGATCGTGTATAACGAATCTGGAAACTCACACACCGTCTTTTCATCCGTCAGCACGTCGCAGAGATTGAAGGCATTGGTGCCAGGGGCGTTTAGGGCCTCGAGCCGGCCATCAATCGTACCGTAGGAGTAGCGATACCTCTTGCGCAGGATAGCGTCAACGTTCGCGGCTACGTGCTGCGTGGGGGAGACTGGCTCCTCTCCAGGAGCACTAATGATGATCGATTCCACGTCCTTTTCGAGCAAAGCCACCAGTCTGCCGCGTTCGTGAGGTCGTCGTCGCTGAAGTCGGCGGGCGCGGAAGAAGCCGTCTCAAGCGAACGAATTCCGCGGATATACGAGGGAACTACTGCTTCGGCCGCATCTCCAGTTACGGTGAGACGAAGTTCGCCATTGGCGCTAAGCGATTGCACTTGCCAGTCCGCAACCGGCTCCCCACGATGATGGCCCGCGTATCCGCGCAGCGCGTCAAGCGTTCGCTCTACGCGCACGAATCAAGATGCCCACAGTGAAATGGTCACCGCGAGCTCTCATTCGGATTGTGATTTCCCTAGTCATCGGGTGACTCATCTCCCCCGTCGATCTTCGTGAATCTTACCGCCAACGCGCACCGTGCGGCAATAAAGCGGTTCGCCATACGGTCCCAGGGCACCTTCCGCGATTTGTCAAAAATGCGCTGGCTCGGCTGACCACGCGTCAACGTCTGTCAGCTATCGAGGATTGGATTCACTCTGATCGCGATCAGTTGCTCGTACAGCTTCGCGTACTGACGCGCCTGGACGTCGAGGGAGTATTCGGCGAGGGCGATGCGGCGGCAGTTTTCGGCCATGCCGCGTCGGGTGGGGGCGTCGTCGCGGGTGGCTTTCAGCACGGCGTCGCGAAGGGCGGCCGCATCGCCGGTGGGGGCCAAATACCCGGTGATGCCGGGGCGGACCATATCCACGATCCCGCCCGATGCGAACCCCACGACCGGCGTTCCGCAGGCGAGCGACTCGCTCACCGTCTGGCCGAAGGATTCCTGCAGGCTGGCGATCACGTAAACGTCGGCCGCCGAGTAGATCAGCGACAGGAGCCGGTCGTTCTTGATCGTTCCCAGGTGCAGCCCCTTCACGCTCCCGCCGATCTCCGGCCGCCCGACCCCGAGCGAGAGGAGGAAGATGTTCTCCTCCGGACCCATCCCGCGCAGCGCTTCGGCGACGTACTTGAAGCCTTTGCGGACGTTATCCACCGAATCGGCGACGAACAGGACGACGTTCGCCCCCTGCGGGATGCCCAGCGTCTCGCGGGCGAACGCCTTGTCGCGCGGGGCAAAGTCGTCCGTGTTCAAGCCGTTGGGGATGACCGTCACCGGGTACTGGGCAAGCAGCGAACTGCGGCGGGCCTCGGCGGCGATCCACTGGCTGGTCGCGACGAGGTGCATTCCTTTCGGGCCGATCAGGTCGAGGCTCGCCCGCTTGCGGAGCCAGATCTGGCGGGAAAGATCGTTTTCCTGACTGCTATTCAGCTGGGGGCAGGCGCCGCAGCGATGGATGAACTTGCCGCAGCCGCCGTCGTAGTGGCAGCCGCCGGTCAGGGCGGCCATGTCGGCGAGGCGCCAGACGAGCGGGGTTTGCTTCGGGTAGGCGGCAAAGAACTCCGTGTAATCGAGGAACCCGGCGACCCAGTGGAGGGTGATGACGTCCGCCCCACCGGCCGCCACGACCTCGCGAACGGGGTCGGCGCCGTATTCGGTCCGGTCGTCGCTGAACAAATCGATCCCGGGCATGAGGGTATAGCCCGCGAGGTCGCGATGGGTCTGGCGGCGGCGGCGATACCGGAAGACCTTGAGCCCCAGGCCGGGTGACGGCCGCACCTTTTTGACGGTTGGGTCAAACGATGCCCAGTTCCCCACCAGCATCTTCGATTCATGCCCCAGGCCGCGGAGCCCGCAATGCAACCGGTAAGCCGCCCGCGCCGCGCCGCCGGCCGAGTCGCTGGTGCTGAGGTGAATGATCTTCATGGAGGATGCGAAAGAGGCGTGCCGGCGCGACGGCGGCTCGAGCGGCGGCCGCGCCTCCCAGCTACCGGCCTTCGGGGATCAGGACCTGCTCCGTCGCCCGACTGCCCGATTCGCTGCGAACGACGCGCTCGGTGATGGTTGTCCCTTCGACATCCCATTCCGCCGGGGCGACGATGACGCCCTGGCTGTTGTTCGGCAGCTTGCCCGTGCCGAGGAAGTCGCTGAAGGTGACGTCCAGCCGATCGGCGCGCTCCACCTTCTCGATGATCTTATTCTCGTCGGCCAGAACCAGTTCGACCTGATAGCTCGCCGGCACCAGCGGAAGCGAGGGGATGCTGCACGTCAGGTAGGCTTTGTCGTTCCCCTGAAAGCGGAACCCCGAGTGATAGAGCGTGTGGAAGAACGCCACCCGCTGACCGCGCGTGTTGCAGATCGCCACGCCGCAGGTCGCCGAGGGGACGTCGGAGCAGTTGCTGATCTCGATCTCGAAGGTGACGCGGCCGCCCGAGCCGACGACCCGGTCGTACCCGCTGTCGGTCGTGATCTTCAGGTCGGTAAAGACCGGCGGCCGCGGCTTGTCCTGAACGCGCGGCTTTTCCGCCAGCGGCAGGTCCGACCCTTCGCTCGTCAAGGCGAGATAGCGCTTGATCCCCTCGTCGGGCGCGAGCCGCTCGGACGACTTGCCTCGATTCACCAGCACCACGTGCGTACACAGGGCGTTGACGGCGTCCATGTTGTGACTGACGAACAGAACCGTCCGCCCCTGCCGCACCACGTCGCCCATCTTGCCGAGGCACTTCTTCTGGAAGGACGCGTCACCGACCGCGAGCACCTCATCGACGATCAGGATCTCCGGCTCCAGATGGGCGGCGACGGCGAACGCGAGGCGGACATACATCCCCGACGAATAGCGCTTCACCGGGGTGTCGAGGAACTTGGTGACTTCGGCGAACTCCACGATCGCGTCGAACTTGCTCTTGATCTCGGCGTGCCGCATCCCCAGGATCGCGCCGTTGAGATAGATGTTCTCGCGGCCGGTCAGCTCCGGGTGGAAGCCGGTGCCCACTTCCAGCAGCGAAGCCACCCGCCCGCGTAGGACGGCACGCCCCTCGGTCGGCTCGGTGATCCGCGACAGAACCTTGAGCAGCGTGCTCTTCCCGGCGCCGTTGTGGCCCACGAGGCCAAGCACCTCGCCCTGATTCACGGAGAAGTTGATGTTTCGAATGGCCCAGAAGGCGTCACCGGCGGCCCCGACGTCGGAGAAGCGCTGGCGGAAGCGCGACGCCGCCCCTTTGGCGAACCCGGCCATCGCGTCCCGAAGCGTCGCGTTCTTATCGACCTTCTGGCCCAGGAAGTAGGCCTTGCCGATCCCCTCGACGCTAATGATTGGCTTGCTCATAAAGATTGTCGCCGTAATCGCGGTCGGTAGCCCTTGGCCGGTGTTCAGTCGCTCCGTGCGGAGCCGGCCATGGCGGCCGGCGGCCCGTTCAAGCAATGTCCGCGAAGCGCCGCTCGGTGCGGCGGAAATAAAACAGCCCAAGCGTGAAGACCGCCAGCGAGATGACGGTCGCGCTCACCAGGTTCCACGGGTCCCATCCGCGGTCGAGGCCCATCAGCACCTTGCGATAGGCACTAACGATGCCGTAAATCGGGTTCAGCCCAAACGCGATCCGGTAGATCGGCTTATGGTTCCAGGCGTCGGGGACCGGGATCATGATGAAGCTGACCCACATCAGGATCTGGACGACGAACTGGATCAGGAAGCGGAAGTCGCGATAGGTCACGGTCAGGGCCGACAGCAGGTAAGCCATCCCCATTGAGAGGATCAGCGAAAGCGCCATCAGCAGCGGCAGGAGCAGGACGCCCCAGTTCGGCGTGACGTGGTAATACCACATCATCGCGGCGAAGACGGGGAGCGAGACGAGCATGTCGAACATCGCGCTGCCGACGGCGGCGCTGGGGACGAACAGCCGCGGGAAGTAAATCTTGGTCAGCAGGTGCTGCTGGTTCACCAGCGACATGCCCCCTTCGTTGATCGATCGGGAGAAGAGCATCCAGGGGATGAGCCCCGAGAAAACGAAGACCGGGTACGCGTTGCCCAGTTGCGAGCCTAGCTTTGACGCGAGGTTCAGCCCCGCCCCGAAAATCGCGGAGAAGACGATGACGTTGATGATCGGCTGCAGGACGACCCACAGGAACCCCAGCACCGCCTGCTTGTAGCGAACCTTGATGTCGCGCCAGATGAGGAAGAAGAGCAGCTCGCGCTGGCGGGACATCTCCGCCCAGTCCACCGCGATCCACCCCCTGCGGGCTTGAATGATCGTCTCACGGGTGGACGCTTCGGATAGCTCGGGGAACGGAAGTTGTGAGACTGAAGCGGACATAAGCTCCTTCGATCCCGTTATCAAAACGGCGGTGCCGGCACGCGCAAAGATCTCGGCCCGCGTGACCGTCGCCCGAATCAAACGCTCGAATAAGACGCCTAGATCGGACGTCCAGATCAAACGCCCCGGTCAAACAATCGACCTCGCCCGCCGGTTTGGCCGGCGCCCCTTCGCCTTGAGACAGCGCCAGTTTCGGCGTTTCACCGGGCGATCGGGGCACGGATGCGCTCGATGACACGGGGCTCGGGCGGCGGCGCAGGAACGACGTTCCACAGGCCGCCCACAGGGCGGCTGGCGAGTTCCCACCTCTTATCGGCAAATGGAGGCCACGACTCCGATCGAGGTTCACCCCAATCGACGTCAAATCGAAACTTTCGCGCAACGCGTTTCCGCGGCAGCACACTCCCCCGCTTTTCGGCGCAGCCGGTACAGGACGCCCAAAGTGTAGTGAAATCCGCGGCGAAGTGAAGTGGCCGGACGTGTGAGCGACGAAGCGGCAAAGGGCGAAGCGGGGCCACGCGGGTCGCGGAATCGCTTCGGGGTCGCGACTGCGACACGATCGATCGCAGCTCAAATAATGATTAACTCAAGGCTTATGACCACTTATCCAAAAAACGCACCACCGAGTTCGGACCGGGCTCATCCAGCGATAGACAGACGATCGCCGCCGTGAGCGGAACCGGGTGCGTCAACTCACTCGGACATCGCCCGCGCCAGCGCCGAAAGCCCCAGGGTTCTTCCGATCTCGATCGGACGCGCGGCTCGAACCGCGAGCAGATCGTGATAAGCCCCCATGTCCTCCGGCCGGCGAAGGGTCGTCACCTTTGCCGTCACCAGCGTCCGCGGCACGCCGAGGAGCTGCAGGCCCCCCGCCGTCACCTGCTCCCAAAGCTTCGGACGCTCGTCGGCGACGTTCGACTCGAACAAAATGAAACGCAGTCCGGCAAGCTTCAGGAGGTGCGGCATCAGGAGCGACTCCGCCCCTTCGACGTCCAGCTTCACGCCGAACGGCCGATCCTTCACGATGGACGGGATGAACGTCTTCACGTCCTTCACCGGCACCGAGACGGTCGTGGTGCCGACGGTGGCCGCGACGAAACTCGAGCGGCCGGAGTGCACGGCGCTGCGGTGCAGGGTCAGCGAATCATCCCGATCCATCAGCCCTACCGGGTGCAACGTGACGCCTAAGACGGGCTTGGCCCCCGCGCCGGCGTCGCCGGCGATACAGCGGGTGATCCGGGCGCACAGGTCGGGCTGCGGCTCGAACAGATGCACCTCTCCGGTGCCGCCGACGGCGTCCCGGCAAAGGAGCCCCACCGACCCGTAATTTGCGCCGATGTCCAGGAACACATCCCCCTCGCGGAGCAGCGCCCGGCAGATCGATACGATCTTCGGGTCGCACGTGCCAAACAGGTAGAGCATGCGGCCGTTGTAGTCCCCGAGGTCCACCGGCATCCGCATCCCGCTCCGCAGGACCGCCACCGTCTCCGCGACGTGCCCATCCTCGGCCACCCGCGGCTTCAGCCAACCCGCGGAGGCTTTCGTGATCCGCGAAAGCCCGCTCATCAGAGGGGCGCGATGAAGAATGCCCCGAAGAGCGGATTGGAAGACGGCTGTCATGCGTTCGTCCGTATCGCCATGACAGCGCCTCATGGGCGCGCGGTCGCGGCGTGTGTGTTTGCGGTTGATACTTGCCCGATGCCGGCCACCGGAGCGGCCGGAAGGCAGTCGCGTCTGGGAACAGGCCCGCATGGGCCCGTTGAGCGGAACAAACCCGGCGGCCGACTCCTTCGGCCGCCTCTCTCCCGCATCGTGCGCGATCAACCCCTATTTGGCAAACACCAAGCCACGAACGCAACGTCTGCAGTACCGTTTCGCCCCTTTATCGGACGACGACCTCGGCCCCCCCGTCAACGCATCAGGCGACCTTCAACAACGGAGTGACAACCGACGAGCCCACGCGAAGGCGGTAGGCCTCGGAAACCGTGAAGTCCTGGAACAGGTCGCCGCTCACCTGGGGCAGGTTATCCCACTGCTGACCGGTGATGAACCCGTTCGGGTCGCCCATCGACTGACCGACGTAGTTCAAGCCCGCCTGTTTCGCGGAATCCTTCAGTGCCGGCCAGACGTTGCCGGAGATCAGCGTGAAGCCGCTCAGATCGCTGTCGGTGACGAAGACCGCGCCGCTGGTCCCACCGCCGCCTTCGGCGAGGTTCGGGGCGAGGTAGACGTTGTTAGTCAACGTAAGCTTCGTCGCGTGGCCCAGCACCTCAAGGAACTCGCCGCCAGTGCTGTTGCAGACGGCGGTGTTGTGGTCGATGCGGACGTCGGTGGTCTGGCGGTTCGCCACTTGGTCGTAACCCGGGCTGGAGACCTGGAGCCGCAGCGCGGGGCCGCCGTCCATGTGGATCACGTTGTTCCGGATCGCCAGATGCTTCAGCCCCGGCCGAAGGTTCCAGATCGTGTTGTCGGTCGTGTTGTTCTCGATGACGCCGTACTCGGTCTTCCAGGAGGCCCAGGTCGGGAACTCCGACTTGGGGACTTCCTGAAGGCCCGCCCGGAGCGTCCCGTTCTTGAACGTGTTCCCGGTGACGTAAAACCACGACGCCGTGCGCAGCTCCAGGCACCCCTTGCCGTTGTTCAGCCGCGAGAGGTTGTTGTCCGCGATCAGGACGCGGGTGAGCGGCGTGCCGTTGCTGCCGTCATAGTCGGCCCGGATCAGGTGCTCCTGCTTGCTGTCGGTCAGCGTGTTGCCGAGGTAGACGTGGTCGGTCCCCTCGCCCCAGATGCCGTAGGCCCGCAGGTTCTGACTGAAATAGCACCCCTGGATCAGGACGCCGGTGGGGCTTAGTTCGCAGTTGGCCCCATCGGTCACGTTGTTGAACGTGCAGCCCACCACGCCGATGTTCGTCCCGCCGATGGTAAAGCCCTTGGCGGGGATCTTGCGGGTGCCGTAGACGCTGTCGAGGCCCCAGATGCTGTCGAACGCGAGGTTCTGAAACAGCACGTCCGAAGCGGCCGCGGTCGTGTAGAAGCAATTGACGCCGTTGCCGCGCCCCTTCTGAATGATCGGCAGGGCCGATCCGCCATAACTGTCAACCAGCACGTTGCTGTACGGGATCGTGATCGTATCGGCCAGGCTGAACGTCTGGTCGCGGTGGATCAGCAGTTCGGTATTGTCGCCCAGGAGGCTCGCCGCCCGGGCCAACGTGCGAACCGCCGTCCCCGGCGTGGCGCCGTTGTTGGAGTCGTTCCCGTTCGCGTCAACATAGATCTGCCGGCGGCCGTCGGCCTTGATGGTGATCGTGGACGTCGCGACCGACGTCTTACCCGAGACATCCGTCAGCGTCAGCGTCACCGTATAGTTCCCCGCCCGCTCGTACACGTGCGCGGCGTTGAAGCCGACGAGAGTGTTGTACGTCCCGCTGGGGTCCCCGAAATCCCATTCGAACCGGGCGCCCACCGCGTCGCCGTTGAAGATCTTCGAATTGAGGGCGTTCACGTGTACCACGTGCCCGGCCATCCCCGTCTGGCCGATTACATCAATCCGAGCGCTGGGGGCCGGATTGGGGCCTGGCTCGGCGCCGACGGTGCCGCCAAAGTTTCCGTTGCCCGAGCCGACCGTCGGCGTCCCGCTCCCCTTGCTCCCGGGCCCCGCGCCGACCGAGCCGCCCGATTGGGTGCCGCCGGCCTTGGTGCCGCCCGACGACGAGCCGCCCGACGACGAGCCGCCGCTCGATGAGCCGCCCGCCTTGGTGCTTCCCGCCCCGCTCGTCGAGCCGCCGCTTGTGGTGCCGGTCCCCGACCCGCTCGTCGAGCCGCCGCTCGTCGTGCCCGTGCCCGTGCCCGTGCCGCCGGTCGAGCCCGTTCCGGTGCCCCCGGTCGTCCCCTTGCCGGTGCCGACGGTGGGCGCCGTCGGCCCATCGGCCGCCGGCGGCGTCGGGCGAATCTGGTTGTGGCCCGGGCCGCCCTGCATCCGGTCAACGCCGACGACGCCGTAGAGCGTGTCGTTGCCCGCGCCGCCGGAGAGCAGGTTCTTGCCCGCGTCGCCGTAGAGGGTGTCGTTCCCGCTGCCGCCGTAGATCCGGTCGTTACCAGCGCCGCCGTGGATGACGTCGTTCCCCGCCCCGCCGTAGACGACGTCGTTGCCGGCGCCGGCGTCAATGATGTCATTCCCCGAACCGCCGACGATCCAGTCGTTGCCGGCCCCGGTCGAGATCGTCGCAGGCGCGTGGATGCGGGAGTCGATCAGGACCGAGTCGTTGTGCGGCGTGCCGACGATCTGGATCGACCGGACGGACGCCAGGGGGAAATCCCGCTCAGGCTGCCCCTTGACGATGGCGCGAATCGTATCGTGCGCCGGGTTGTACCCAACCTCCACATGCAGCGCGCCCGAGCTGCCGCCGGTGATGGCGAGCACCCCGTGAGACAGGCTCACGGAGGAGAAGAGGCGGCGGTCTTCCAGTGCCTCAAGTGCGGCCTTTTCCGTCGAGCGTGGTGCGTTGTACGTCATACCCGACGAATCGGGCGAATTTTCCGGCGGATTGCTCTTGCGGGGCCTGGAATCCCCACTTTTTCTGGCCTCCCCCGAAGCCTGGCCTTACCCAGCCTTCACGGCCGGAACAGATTCACACCCGACGTCCGAGAATGCCGCCCGTAACAGCACTGTCCTCGGCCACGGCGCGGGCCGTCACGCCGTCGTGACCGATCGGGCGCGGGCTCCCGTACGGCTTCGGCAGAGACGAAATGAACGCCAGGGCGCCAGGCACGCCAGGAGAAGAGCGCCCAGAAATGCGAAACGAACAGGGAGAAGGGAGGCGCCCCAGGCGAACCTTCGGACAGACAGAGCGTTCCGCAACAGCATGGTCATCAAGGTGGGCGTCGATCACGCGTACCGTTCCGCCCGCTCTCTGCGTGGCGTGTCTTTTCTTGGCATCTCGGCGTCTTGGCGTTCACTTCTGCATTCGCAGCGAGAAAAGCGAACCCCTAGACGCCGCGGAATGCGAGATCGGCTCGCAAGTGCGAATGGGATGAGCAGATGAACGGTCAGCCGGAACGCGGAACGGGCACGACATCGCGATGTCGTGCCCGTTGTGGTTCGGATTGAGCCGTGGGGACGGTCTTAGCCGCCGGTGACGGCCTTCTTGAGCTTGCGGGCCCCGTCGCGGAAGAACTTGGAGACGGCTTTGCTCGTCTGTTCGACGGGCATCATCACGCTCTTGAGCTTTTCGTCCGGGCGCGCCTTGAAGATCGTGTCGTGGAACTCCCCTTTGTAGTGGGCGGGGGCTTCCCTGGTGTAGTAGTAGGCGGCGAAGCTCTTGCGGGCCTGGCCGTCGGGGCACTTGACGGCGTTGACGCCGTGGTAGCTGATGTCGTTGGTCTCGAACATCACGCAGCGGTTGAAGACGGGCAGGAACTTCGCGTGGCGGACTTTGACGTCCTCGTCCCACAGCTCAAACTCGCCGCCCCAGTCCTCCTGCCACCCCTTGTTGAGGTAGACCAGGATGTTCAGCCGCCGGTGGAGCTGCCGATCGCGCAGCAGGTTGAAATCCAGGTGGACGTCGAGGTGGCCGCGGGCGCCAGTCGAGTGAAGGCCGCCGCCCACGAACTTCTCGTCCCCCAGCAGGCTGGGGATGCCGGTGACGTGCTCGATCAGCTCCCGGAACTCCTGCCCGTTCAGAAGGTCGGCCAGCGTCTTCAGCGGGGCGGGGAACTTCGTCAGATCGGTGACCTGGAACTTCCCCTTCTCGTTGATGTTGGTGAAAGTCTGCCCCAGCTTCTGAACCTCGTCGTAAGTCGGAAAGGCCGAATAGCACTGCTCCGCGAAGTCCGCGGCCAGGAAATTGTCAATCTTGAACCAAGGCACCGGCTTGGCCGTGCGGTACTGCTCGCGAAGCGCGTCACGGTCGATCGGATTAATGAGGTCGATAGCCATAGTTATTCTCGTATCGGTTATACCGCGGAAAGGATGAAGGATGAAGATGAAGGATGAATAAACGGCGAATAAAAAAGGATGAAGGATGAGACGAAGGATGAACGGAGGGACAGATTTCCCGTCCCACAACCGCCTGCTTCCTCATCTGGTTTCAGCAAGTAGTGCAACTTCTTTTCTGTAAATTCCTACCATCGTCCGTCGATCCACGCTTGGGCTGGCTGGTCCGGTGACGAGCCGTAGGCGAGTTACCGGACCAGCCAGCCCAAGCCGCCGCAGGCTACACGCCCGCAGGATTGCTCGCACTCTGGTCCATGTTGAAGTACGCCTTGCCCTCCGTCTGCCACTGCTCATGCAACTCCAGCAGCAATGATCCGATCAGACGATCGCAACTCGCCTTGTTCGGGAACACGCCAACCACACGCGTCCGCTTCTTCAACTGCTTCATGATGTTCTCCAGAAGGTTCGTGCTCCGCAGCCGATGGCGGTGATGCTCCGGTAAGCCTTCCACCGCAAGGCAGTCCTCCAGCCCGCTCCGTAGCATCGCCGCAACCTCGGGCGACTGCTTCTCCCACCGGCACGCCATCTCCTCCCCTCGCAGCAGGCACTCGCTCTTGCTCTCGCCCGCGAACACAACCGCCAGCTCCGTGTTCAACTGCTTGAGCTTCTTGTACGACACCTTGCGGCCCATCTCACGCTTGTAATGCACCCGGCAACGCTGCCACACAACCCCCTGGAAATGACGCGCCATCGCCGCGCGGATCCCGCTGTGCGCGTCGCTTACCACCGCCTCCAGACCTCGCAAACCCCGGTCCTTCAGCGACCGGAACACCTCGCCCCACGTCTGCTCGCTCTCGCTGTCGCACACACGCCAGTCCAATACTTCACGCCGCCCCGACGCTGTGAAACCCACCACCGTCAGCGCCGCCTGACTCACCACCTTCCCGTCCACACGAACCTTCTCGTACCGCGCGTCGATCATCAGGTACTCCCAGGCCGTGTAGTCCAGCCGCCGCGAACGAAACGACGACAGCTTCTCGTCCAGCTCCATCGCCACACGGCTCACCGTCATCGACGACACGTCCAGACCGCACATCTCCTGCAGCACCTTCTGCACGTTCCGCGTGCTCACCCCCTGGAAGTACATCTCGCCACACGCCACCAGCAACGCACGCTCGCTCCGCTGGAACCGCGCGAACATGCTCGGGTGGTACGGCTCGCAGCCCCGAACCTGCGGAACTGACAACTCCAACTCCCCAACTCGCGTCAACAGCGTACGGGCCTTGGTCCCGTTGCGGTAACCCCGACGACCAGACTCCCGAGCGTGACGACCCGCTCCCACGTGCGCCGCCACCTCCTGGGCCATCCCCACCTCGATCACGGTCTTAAGCAACTGGGCCAGACCGTCCTTGTTAGAGAAAACCCCTTGCAGACAATCCACGATCCCGTCGATATTCGTCTCAGCCACCGTCCGTCTCCTTGGTCAAATGTCCGGTAAACACTTGATCGAAGCGGACGGTGGCTCACTTAATTTACAGATCGAAGGTTACACTCCCTTTCAGCATTCAGCATTCAGCATTCGCCTTCATCCTTCCGCCTTTCCCCCACCTCACCCTCCCGCTTCGACCGACACCTGGACGGTGCGAAGCTGCTCGCGGAGTTGCGACGACAGCGGCGGAGCGCCCGGAGGACGTCTTTGATCTGGGAGAGCAGTTGCCGGGCCGAGCGGCCTCTTCCGGCTTGCCGCCGCGGGCGTATTCGTCGGCGAGGCCGATCATCGGCTCGATGTTCCGGCCGTCGCGCGTGATCGCGGAACTGAACGTCTTGACGGCCAGGTCATGCTTCCCCGCCTTGGCATAGACGCGGGCGAGCGTGTCGTAGAGGTTGGAAGAGTCCGGGGAGGCCGCGACCGCCTGCTCGGCCAGATGGGCCGCCTCGTCCAGGTCCCCCGCCCGGCCCCGCAGCAGCAGCGCATACGCGACGTTGTTCATGCTGTCCGGGTCTGTCGGCGCGGCGGCCAACAGGCGCCGGAAGCCACCCACGGCCGCGTCGTAATCCGCCTGTTCCTGGGCCACCTCGGCGAGCAAAGCGATCGCGTCGTGCGGGGCGTCCGGTCGATCCGCGACCGGCTTGATGATGTCGCGGGCCGACCGAATGGCGGCCGGGTCGATCAGGTTGCGCCAGACTTCGAACCAGCCACTGGCGAGCGTCAGCCGCTCGGCATCGCTGGTCATCGCCGGCGCCACCTTGGCCAGCCAGGCCTCGGCGTCGTCCGTGGTGCCCAGCTTCGGCGCCATTTCCACCCAGATTGCGCGGGCTTCGGGCTCGGTGGCGAGACGAGGCTCCAGGATCTTCGCCGCGTCGCCCGCGTGACCGGCCGCCGCGGCGGCCCGGGCGTACAACCCAACCAGGGCGAGCCGTTCGCCGCCTAAAGGGGCATCCTGGGCACCGGTGACGATCGACAGGCGAGGCGAGAGCAGCGCGACGGCGGCGTCGGGCTTGCGCAGGCGCAGAGCGCCTCGGCCGAGGCGAGGTCTGGGCCGAGCGTGTCGGCGCCGACGTGCAGCCGCCAGCGGCGCGCTGCCTCCTGGGCCTTGCTCGGCTGGTCGGCGGCAAGGTAGGCCGCGGTCAGCAATCGGAGCGGTTCGGCGTCCAGCGGCGACCGCACCGAGGCGCGATTGGCCGCCTCGATCGCCCGATCGAACTGGTGGGCCGAGAGGAGCGCCAGGATCAGCGCCTCCTGCGCCGGTGGGAAATCCGGGCGGCGTTCGGCAAGGTCGCGCAGGTGGGCCAGACGGACCGGATCGGCGCGCTCGGCCGCGTCGGCGACCAGGACCTGAAGCATGTCGCTCGCGGCCGCGTCGAGCGGGTCGCGGGAGAGGGCGTCGATCAGCCCCGGGGATGGGTTCGCCGCCGGCGCCCCGGCCAACAGGCCGATTTCGTGATTCATGGCGGTCAGCGGCTCGTCCCCCGGCGAGGCGGCCAACCCCGCTCCAACCGCCTTGGCGGCTTCGGGCAGATGGCCGTGCCGAAGCTGGAACCCCGCCAGCTTCATCCAGGTGGCAGGGTTCTTTGGCTCTGCGGCCGTGGCGGCGACAAAATGGGCCGCCGCGTCCGCCTCAGACCCGTACCGCTCCCGGAAGCGGCCGAGCATTTCTTCAATGGAAGAGCGGCCCATCCCGGAACTCCCGAGTCGAGCGAGGCACGCCTCGGCGTCGGCCGCGTCGCCGGTCGATGCGTAAAACTCCGCCGCCTCGGCCAACGCGGCAGGCGCGACCAGCGGGCCGCGGAGCAATTCACCGTACGCGGCGGCCGCTTCGCTCTGGCGGCCGGCGTGGCTATAGAGCCGGGCCAGCATCGCCTGGGAGCCTGGGACGACCCTCGGGTCGAGCGCCGTTCCCGGCCCCGTCGCGGCGGTCGGGGCCAGGAGAGCGATGGCCTGGTCGAGCATCCCCTGTGCCTCCAGTTCGCCAGCGACGGCGACGCGCGCTTCGGGGATCAGATCGTTTGAGGCGACGAGCTTTTCGAGCTGGGACCGCGCGGCGTCGTCGCGCCCCGCGGCATGCAGGGCTCGCGCAGCTCAACGCCCGACTGGGGGTCGTTGGGCCGCAGGGTCGCCGACAAGGTGAGCTCTTCGATCGCGCAGGGCCCGCTTCCCATCGCGGTCCAGCGCCATGCCGAGCAGCCGATGCGCCTCGGCATCATCCGGCGACTGCCGGGAAAGGTCGGTGAGGAGCGTAATCGCCTCGGAGCGGCCCTGGTCGATCTTCCGCCGTGCCGCGGCGCTGCCGCCCGCGGGCAGTTCTTCCGCCAGCAGCCAGCGGCAACGCTCGATGCGCCAAAGGTGCCCCTCATCCCCGGTGAGCTTGCGCACCCGCTCGATGGTGCTGGCCCAGAACGCGCGATCGAGCGTCCGGCACTTGGCCTGCGCCGCCGACGTCTGAATCGCCAGATTATCAGGGTTGGAACTGCCGAGCTCGACCCATGCCTTGAGCGCTGCGGGGTCGTTCGCGACGTCGAGGTACGCGGCGATCGCCGCGGCCCATCGGAGATCGGCGCCCCGTTCGCGCGGTCGCGCGAGCTTTTGAGCGACGAAAGCCCGGCGGCCGCGTCGCCGCCGCCGAGGAGCGTCAAAGCGCGACGAAAGGCAACGTCGGGTGACAGCGTGGCCGCGTCGCTGCTCGTGAGCCGCGCAACTTCCGCGTCCAGGCCGAGCTTCCGCGACACGTTGATCGCCGCCAAAGCGGCGACGGTCTCGGGCGGAGGCGGCGGTTCCGAAGTCAGCGCCGCCCGGGCGGCGGCGATCGCCGCGTCGCGGCGGCCGGCGTGAACAAGCAGCTCGGTATAGACGGCGACGGTCTCAGGGTCGCCGGGCCACTGTTGCTGAACATCCTGCGCCTGATTCAGAAGGTCGTCCCATTCACCGGGGCGGACTTTTTCTTTGGGCTCTTCTTTGACCACCGCGAACCAGGCGCGCAGCGCGACTGCCCGAACGTCATGCAGATGCGGGGAGCGGAAGAAGGCGGCGCACGCATAGCCCAGCGCGTCACCGCTTCGCCCCTGCGCCAGGCGAGCCCGGGCCAGCCGGGCGTTGGGCACGCCCCACTCGGCCGCACGGCGACTCGATTCCTCCCAGGCGTTGGCCGCGGCATCGGTTTCGCCGAGCGCGGCGTAGAGGTCCCCCTCGATCAGCCACGCCACCGCGTTTTCCGGATCCGCGCCCAGGGCGGCTTGCATCTGGGCGATCAACTCGCGCGGTGTCTTGCCCGACTCGCTGAAACGGGCCGCCAGCACTTGCGCCCAGCCCTGTGCGACGGCATCCGACTTGCGATCGCGGAGGGCGGCGGCAATGGCGTCCGCCTCGGCCACCGCGCCCGGCGGAGCGGGCTGTGTCGCGGCCGGACCGGTGGTGGGACCGGCGGTGCCCCCGCGCTTGCCGCTCTCGTAGAGGGCGGCCGCCCGATAGGCGAGCAGCGTCGGGTCGGTCAGGGGCTTGGCCCGGTCGAGCGACGCCGTCTGCTCGATAACGTCGGCGATGTAGCCGTCGTACCAGAGCCTTGAGACGAGCATCCGCCGCAGGCCGGGGTCGTGGATTGTCGTGGCGGCGTTGAGGAGCAGGGCCAGGGATTGCGGGAACATGCCGTTAAGGTCGAGCGTCCTGACAAAGCTCCGGACGAAGTCAGCGTCCGGTGGCGTGCGGCCGGCGGCGACCTGGAGCCACTTGCGCCCTTCCGCCGCCCAGGCGTCGCGGGCGGCGGCGCTCGGCGGCTCACCGCCGGTCGCGGCCAGGTCCTCAGGCGACGGAGACCACTGGGCCAGGCGCAGGTTCACGCCCGCCAGCACCAGCTCGAACCGTGGGTCGTCGGGATGGGCGTGGCGAAGCTGGTCGGCCCAGGCGATCAGCTCGGCGGGCTTGGCATGGAGCTGGAGGCGAAGCTCCAGCGTCAGCAGGAGGCCCTTCACGTCCGCCGGCGCAACGGCGTTTAAGTGCTCTGAGACCTTCAGCGCCTGCGCCATCGGCGGGCTGGCCTGGCGAAGCAGGTTGGTGGCCCGCGCCGCAGGGCCTCGACGTCGTCTGGATGGGACGCGAGGACATCGTCGGCGATGCCGGAAGCTTCCTTGTGATACCCAAGCTGTGTGTAGATCGTCAGCAGCGCGTGCTGGGCGTCGAGGTCGCCGGGTCGAAGGGTGAGGTAGGTCTGGAAGGTTTCCTTGGCTTCGACAAGGTGGTCAAACCGCCCGCTGGGGACGTTCTGCCGCGACCGCCCATACGCGAAGATCGCCTGCGCGTCCGCGCTTTCGGGCCGCTTGCTCGATGCGCGCGTCTTGTTGAGGTAGAGCGACAGGTGGGGCAGCGCGGCGGCGAAGTCGCCGTTGCGATAGGCTTCCATCCCCGCCGCGCGCTCCGAGGCGACCATCGCGGCGAACAGCGCGTTGGAGCGCCTCACCAGCAGCCCGATGCAAAGTGCGATCGCCAGCGCGATGCCGACGAGGATCGCCAGACGCTGCTTGGTCTTGGGTCGGATGTTCATAAGCGCGTAAGGATGAAGAATGAGGACGAAGGCGGAAGGGAATGCCAAAGCGGTACTACGACCGGCGGCCGCCCGAGGCGGGCGCGGCCCTGTTTCAATCCCTAGCCTTCAGCCTTCGCCGAAAATCGGCCAGCCTTCATCTACGATCGGCTCAGCTTGCCAAATACGTTCGCGAAGGTCTTGTAGATGATCTGAACGTCGAGGAGGAACGTCCGCTTTTCAACGTACTCGATGTCGTACTTGATCCACTCCTGGAAGTCCGACCCGGCGCGGCGCGTCCGCTTGACCTGCCAAAGCCCGGTGATCCCCGGCCGCACGCTCAGCCGCGCCTCGCGCCAAGCGGGGCAGAACTGGTTCTCGCGCGCGGACTCGGGCGCGGGCCGACCAGCGACATGTCCCCCACCAGCACGTTCCAGAACTGGGGCAGCTCGTCCAGGTTGTACTTGCGGAGCAGCCTCCCGACCCGCGTGAGGCGCGGGTCGTTCTCCATGAAGAACTGCGGCCCGTCGGCCTGGTTCCTGGCTTTCAGCTCCGCCTTCATCTTCTCCGCGTCTTTGCGCATCGATCGGAACTTCCAGCACTTGAACTCGCGCGCGCCCAGCGTCTCGCGGGTATGGCCAAAGAAGAAGGGGCGGCCGTCCTCGATCCAGATCGCCAGCAGGATGAACGGATAGAGCGGCAGGGAGATCGCCATGCCGAACAGGGCGGCCGCCAGGTCGAACAGGCGCTTGCCGGCGCGATCCAGGCGGGTGACCTCCCGCGGGTTGGGGTCGGTCGGCGGCTCCTTGGGCTGGATCTGCAGCCACTGGATCGCGTCGTTCACGGGGCGTCGGGCTGGGTCGTCCCAGATGACGGCCGGGCCGATGACCGTGTTCCCCGCCTGCACCGTCCGCCCCGCGCCGACCCAGACGGGCCCGATAAACTTCACGCCCGACTGGACCTTTGCCTGCGCGTCGCGCCAGACGGTGGCGAGCGGCGTCGCGCCGGCGGCGCCGGGCTCGCGGACGAGGCGCGCCCGAAGAACCGTTGAATCCGGCCGCTTCCAGGCGAGGACCAAATCGTGGATGAACCAGGCGACTTCGCGCTCGTCGAGTCTGGCGTAAACGCTGCCGTTGATGGATTGCGTGGCCCGCTCGGTGCGCTTGGAGAAGCGCCGCAGCCGCCGCCAGCCCTTGAGGCTGTCCGGCGCCGATTGCCAGAGCTGGGCGACTTCGCGGTCCGGCGTCAGGACGACCCGCGCCAGCCGATGGGAGGCAGCGTAAACACGTCGGAACCCGAGGAACCGCCCCGTCGAATCGGTTACCGCGTTCTCGCGATACCCGCGCTCGCGGGCGTCGTGGAGGCGCACGAACAGGACCTGCGGCTTCACCCAGTTCAGGGTGTCCATGAGCGGCCCGAGCTTGAACAGAACAAGCGAGTCGGGCTCGGTCAGCAGATAAAGCTCGGCGTGGCGGACAATTTCGGAAGGCTCGCCCTGGCGGACGACCTGCACGCCGTGCGATGCCCAATACCGGGTATGAAGCTGAACCGGATCGAGCCCCCAGATGGTCCGGTTCCCCAGGCTGTTGCGGGGGGTGGAGGGGCTGAGGGCGACACCGCCGCGACCGGGCGGCAGATCGGCCGGCCCAAACACAGACGGCCCGCTGGATGCGCCGACCGAAGGGGCGCCCAGCGGGCTGGAACCGTGACCCACCACTCCCGCCAGCGCCACGGTATCGGCCCCTTTGGGGGCCAGGGCTGCCGGAGCGTGCGCCGTCGTTACGGCGACCTCGATCGACGCGGGATCCGTGGCGGCCGCCGGAACCAGAGCGGCCGGGGGAGCGGGCAGAGTCGTGAACGCCTGTTGACGCTCAGGCGGAGGAGCGATCAGTTCCGTGGCGTCGGCCCCATAGCGCAAAACAACATCACCCTCGGCGGCGACGCCGGAAGCGGCCGCGCCCGCGCTGGGGTGCCCCGTGGTCGAAAGCGTGGTTCGCTCGGCAACTGTCATGCCTGATGCTTCCCTGCAAGCCGCGTGGCATCTCGTCCGAAGCGGCGACGTCTCGCCCGACCTCGCTCGCCCGGCCGACGCTCATCGAGCTTGACGCCATGAGAGATTGTCACTCTCAGCGTCTATCGTCCCGGGCTGGCCGCCGCACTTCATAAAACGGGCGCCGGCGGGCCGTCAGCCCGCCGGCGCCTGCGCGGCATCCCCGCTTCAGGCGGTGAAAGCCGCGGGGTCACTCCTGCTCAGTCTCGTCCTGGCCGCTCACGACGGCCGCCGCGACCGACCCAAGCCGGGCGGCGGCGAGCTGGTTCGGGCGGCTGGTGTTCGGCACGCCGACCGACCGCATCGAGACGCCGCTGATGCTGCGTTCGAAGTCGTTGGCCTGGGCGCGGTTGAAGACCACACCGGCCAGCCGGGCGCCAATCGCCGTGAGGTGGCTCAGGGACTTTTCGACCATCGGGCGCTGCTGGCCGCGGGCGACGGTCAGGATCACGGCGTCGGCCGCCGCGCAGACCAGGCTCGCCTCAATGCTCCCCAGGATCGGGCCGGTGTCGATCAACACGGTTTCGAAGTGCTTCTCGGCCTCTTCGATCAGCCGGCGCAGGGCCGCCGGGGAGAGCGTGCTGGCGTGCAGGTTCCCGGCCGAGCCGACCGGCAGGATCGCCACGTCGGCGATGTCGGTGGTGCGGACGTACGGGAGCAGCGAGCGGTTGGCGATCGCTTCCAGCACGCCTTCGGCCGCGCTCACGTTCATGCGGGCGGTGAGTCCGGCGCCGATCAGGTCGCAGTCGATCAGCAGGGTACGGGTTCCGCACGCGGCGTAGGAGAGCCCCAGCGCCAACGTGAGGCTGGTCTTCCCGTCGCCCGGGCTGGCGCTGGTGACCGCGAACACGCGTCGATCTTCCGGCCCGCCGTTGATCTGGAGCATCGTGCGGATCTGATGCACGCAGTGGGCGGCGACGGCGGCCTGCTCCGGGTCGCTGAGGCGGTCCGGCAGGTTGGGGAGGATCCCCAGGAGCGTGAGGCCCTGCATCTCGGTGTTCGCTTCGTCGCTGTAGCGGTAGCGGCTGTCGAACATGCCGATCAGGAGCATCAGGCCGATGGGCAGGCCCGCGCCGCCCATGAACCCGAGCGCGGCGAAGATCGGGCGGCGGTCTTTATCGATCACGGCCGCGTCGCCGTAGCTGATGAATTTGATGTGCTGGACGTGGTCCCGCATGAAGATCAGGTCGCGGAGCGACTTCTGGGCTTCGCGGGCCTGTTCGTGGAACTCCATGATCTCGCTGTTGAGCTTCGCCACGCGGAAGGACTTGCCGCGCATGTCGGAGACGGCCTTATGCTCGCGGGAGGCGATTTCGGACATGCGGGCGATTGACGCCTTGAGGTTGGTCAGGTCGCGGGGGATCAGCGCCCCGCCGTACCCGTCGGCCCGCCACCGGATGACGAACTTCTGGTTCATCTCATCCAGGTAGACATTCACGCGGGCGTTGAAGGAGTCCAAATCGACCTGGGCTCGCTGCACGACAGGGTGATTGGGGCCGAGCTGGTTCTTAAGAGCGTCCACCTTGGTGGACATTTCGTCCATTTCCTTGAAGTAGGCGGCCATTCGCGCGTCCACGCGGGCGAAGTCCTCGGCGGAGAAACGCCGGCCGCCAGAGGCCTTGGTCGCCTCTTCCTGGTCGTCCATCGCCTGCTTCAGGGTTTCGTTCAGGTCGCGGATGGTCGATTCCATCTTGATGACTTCTTCGTCGCGCGCCTTGATGACAGCGTCGTCGGTCCCGCCTTCTTTGGCGAGCTGCTCGATCTCGTTGCGACGCTCGAAGATCATCTGTTCGAGCTTCTTCTGCTCCTCGCTCATGTTGTGGATCTTGTCGTCGAGGCCGCCGTTGGCCTCGTCGCCGTAGATGCTCTTGTACGCGTTCATCACGGCTTTGACCGCCACGGGGGCGACTTCGATCGCGTCTTTGCCCTTGTCGGCGTAATCCACCTCGATGAAGCTCGTCGTCCGGGGCGGGGCGCCGATGGTCAGGTTCTTGACGAACTTGTCCATCGCGCCGGGCTCGCTCGGGAGCGGGCGCTTCGCCGTCCATTTCGGGTTGGTCCATTCCGGGCTTTGCATCGCCGCCTGAATGACCCGGTCGGTCTTCAGCTTGAGCTGCTGCGATTGCATGAACTGCATCTGCATCTGCATCAGCTTGTCGATGCCGTCGGTCGGATTGGGCATCGACGGGTCGATCTCGATGAGCCCCGAGCTCTTGTACTGCGGCTTGGGGAGCAGGAACCCGGCGGCCGCGAACGCCACCGCGAACAGCGACGCCAGCACCCCCGCGACGATATAGCGCCCCCGAAGAAGGCGGTGCATCTTCTTGAGCGGGTTGGGCGGCGGCGGTGCGGCCGCCGCGCCCATCGGGCCGCCCCAGCCTCCCGATTGCATCGGCAGGCCCAGGCCATAGCCCTGATTCGTCATCAACTGATTGTCGTTGCTCATTCGATCCCTACCAGTTAGAGCTCAAAGCGGCCTGATCCGCCCACCCACGGGCAATACGACAGACGCACACCAAAAGATCGTCAGGCCCCGCCGCACCCACACATTACCGGCCCGGACGAGCCTAACGCCCGAACGGGTCCAACACCTTGAACACACCCACGTTAGCCTTCATTAATGCGGTGAAGATCTCATCCCGCACGTCCTGCGACAGCTCGGCCTTAAAAACCACCTGCACCTGCGCCGCCCCGTAGTGGCGTCGCTGGTAGTCGCCGGAAGCCTGTCGGACGTCTTTCATGTCGGGGACAATCCCGCGGCCGGGCAGAACGAAAAAGTTGTAGACCCAGATCTGCGGGTCACCCACCCGCGCCGCCGCAAAATGGTACTCGATCCCCCGGATCGTTGTATCGGCGACCTGCCACTGCCGCGGCTCGCTATGCAGAAGCGGCTGGCCGCTGCTCGGATAACAGTTGGGCGGGTAATGCCCGCACATGTCGCTGGGCTCACGGCATTGCACGACCAGCAGGTTAGCCGAGCGATAGCCGTTCTGCGTACTGACATAGAAGCGGCTGATCAGTGCGTTCGGCCGCAACAGCTTCACGGCGGCGTCAGGGACTTTCTCCTCCACGCTGGTCCACTCGCCATCAATGTCCCGCGGCCATGCTTCGAGCCGCTGCCGGGCTTCGTCATGGAAGGGGATGGCATCGGACGGCTTCGCGTGCGTCCGCCCCTCGACGACAATGCCGCCGAGCAGCGAAAGGCACAGGACCGGCGAAGCGATGATGGGGCCAAGCGATTTCATTTGGCGACCTAGGGACCCTTCCACGTTTGAAGATCGGCAATTTCGGCGCTACACGGGAGATCTTTCCCAAATGACACCGCCGATATCTCGATGATTATCGGCCCGGCGCCTCCCGAATAAACGTCATTGCCGGCACGACGTCCCCTCGTGACCAGAGCCGCAGGCCGCTTCGTGCCGGGGGCTTGGTCGTCATCGAGGAAAGTGCCTTAGCTTGCGAGCGTGTACTGCATGACCGGGATCATTGCCCATCGCAGCACACGAAGAATGCCCAGCAGGATCAGGAACGAGATCGGGAGCATGAGCCAGCCGCTGATATCGTGAAACACCCGGCCCGCATGCTCGTTCACCTCGGGCACATTGGAAAAGTAGCCATAAATCCAGACGGTGGGAATGATTCGAACCACGTTGCAGAAAATAGCCGACAAGGGGCTGGCGAGCACGACGATAAAGCGAACGAAGTTCTGAAGCGGCAGCCCGAAGCTGAAAGTATAGCTCACCAGGATCAGCGCGAACACCATCCGCAACCCGTTGCACGCCTCGACGATCCCGATCGGAGTCCCGTTGATCGTGAGCCGGTTTTCCGATCGGTCGATCGGCACCCCCAGGACCTGAAAGATCGACTGCGAGATCTCGGCCGTCCAGGTTTGCAGCGGCAAGGCGATCCGCAGCCGAAGGTCGGCCGGCGCCGGCACCATGAACACCAGGACCGCAATGGCGGGGAAGAATCGGAAGAGAACCTGTTTGCCGAGCACGCTTACGACACAACCCAGGACCACCAGGATCGCCCCGCCATGACGCAGCGACTGGAACCCGTGGTAGTAGCCGAACGCCATGACGCCCCATCCGACGGCCGCGATCACGAAGCCGAGCCCGCGGCCGGCCGGCTTACAGTGGCGAAAACGCAGGCGCCGGACAAAAACCATCCACATTGCGACCAGCGGCACCAGGTAGATGTGCGAATATTCGGGGTCCTTCCACGCGATCCGGAAGATCTCCTGCCAGACCTCGTTGGTCGCCAGGACGCCCAACAGGCCCATGATCGTCGCGGCGACCGCGTGACCGACGGTCCACCGATCGGTTCGAAGCCAGCTGAACGAGGGGATGGCCGCACTCTTCCCGGCGCCGACGGCGACACCCTGGGATCAGCGGCCGCTATCGACGGAATGACAACCTGCGTTGCGGACATACGTTTGATCGCGAAGAAGCGAATGGCACGACCGGGCGCCGCGTCACACCGCGGCCGTCATCACCGCCGCCGAGGCCGGCGAAAGGGTCGGGACGGTGATCGCCGCCCGGCCCAACACGGCCCCCCGGGCGGCCGATCGCTCGACCCGATTCCCGGTAACAAACTGATCGACGACCGCCTGCTCCTTCTTAATCACACCGCCAGGGCAGACCACGCAGCGGACCAGGACCGCGCCCGCTTCAACCACGCCGCCACTTAGAACGACCGAGTCGTGGATCCGGGCCGTCGGGTCTACCACCGCCCCGGGCTCGATGATCGAGAAGGCGGGGCTCCAATCCTCCTGGAGCGGGTCGGTCACGACCGGCTTGCCCGCGATCCGGCGATGGTGAAAGCGAAGGCTTTGGATGTAATCCTCAAGGTTCCAGATCGGCAGCCCGGTCGGGCGGCGGCGATTCAGCACCCGCACGTCGAAGGTCTTGGCCACGAGCGGAAGCGCCTGCTCCTTCATGTCAACATAGCCGGTCTGCGGGATCATCCGCAGGGTCTTGACCGTCAACAGCATCACCCCGCTCGGCGTCCCATCCTCGTGGGAGATCAGCGCCACATCGCCGCACTTGCGCTCCAGGGCGGCGGCGATCGCCGCGAACGGGTCGAGCAGGACCTGCGCCGCGTTGGCGACGAGGATCATGTCGTCGTCGTGGTAATCGGCGGCCAGGTCGCGAAGGACGCCGCCGGTGCCGCGATATTCCGACAGGTCGCGCTCGACGCGGAAGGCGCCGTAGTAACGTTCGTCCGCGCTCACCGGCTCGGCCGAGTTCTGGTTTACCATCACCCGGACGGGAAGCGCGTCGGCGCCGGCGATACGGGCCACCTCGGCCGCCTGGCCGAGCCAGAAGTTAAGGAGCGACCCGTTGTGATCGAGCGGCAGGTCCAGGACCGCCCGTTCCGTGGCGGCCGACAACATGCTGGGCCGAACCGAGCCACCCAACAGGATCAGCGCCCGCAGCCGCGTCAATCGCGGCGAGCCATGATGCGCTCCTCGGGACAAGCCGCCCGCGGCCAGGAGCGCGGCCGGGTCAAGCCCCAGGACCGAGTCCGATGAGGAAAATGCCAGTTCCGGCGACAGCGCATCCGCCTGGGCGATAGGGGGCATCGTCTCCAGGCGGTCGTCGGCCGCCGCGGGCGCGGCAAATCGCGGCGGCACATCCGCCGCCGCTTCGACCGCCGGCGACGAGGCGCTTCGGCCCGGAGCGGCATCCTTCACCGCGGAGGCTGTCGATGCGTTCGATGCGTTCGGGAAAAGCGATCCGACGTCGGTCATCGGGCGACGCCGGCGCCAGAGCCGGTTCCCCACGCCGTTCAGCGTGGCGCGGTAGAGCAGCCGCATGCCGAACGGCAGCCCGACGACCACGTAGCGCCGAAACAGTCGCCGCGGCTCCTGGCAAAGTCGATGCACCCACTCGATGCCGAACCGCTGCATCCAGTCGGGGGCGCGCTTCACGTGACCGCACAAAAAACTGAAGCTGTTCCCGACGCCCAGCCACCAGGCGTTGGGGAGCGCGTCTTTCAGCTTGGCGATCAGCAGTTCCTGCTTCGGCGAGCCGAGCGCGACGAAGACGATATCCGCGTTGGACGCCGTCAGCCGATCCTGGATCTCGCTCATCTGCCGGGGGTTGCTCTCAAAACCGAGCGGCGGGCAGTAGCAGCCGGCGATCTTGAGCGTCGGATGCCGCTGCTGGAGGACTTTCGCGGCCCCTTCCGCCGTCGTCGGCGCGCCGCCCAGCATAAAGACCGAGCGGCCGTGCAGCGCGGCGGCGGCCGAAAGCGTGGAGATCAGGTTCGATCCGGCGACCCGCTCCGGCAGGGGCGTCCCTTGAAGCCGACTTGCCCACACGAGCGGCATGCCGTCGGCGACGACCAGGTCCGCCTCGGCAACCAGGGCGGCGAAGGTAAGGTCCGAGGCGCAGCGGCGGAGATGGTCGAGGTTGGGCGTAATGACCACGCCCCCCCGCTTCTCGGCCAGCGCCTCCATGACATAGGAGATCGACTGGCCTTCGGTCACCACATGCACGCTCACCCCGTGAAGCCGGATGGTCGGCAGACGGGACGAATGGGTGGAGGGCGAATCCTTCCGCCGGCTCTCTCTGGGCTCCGGCGGCGCCACGGTCGCCAGCGGCGGGCCGCTGGCGTCCATGGATTCGGGCGAGTCCCAGGATGGATCTCCATATCGAAGATACATATCTGCCTTTAGTACGAAGCGTCACGCGGATGATCGACCAGGGCGACACGCGCCTTGTCTCGATCGGGCTTAACAACCTTGGGGCGCACCCTTCAAGCCATGCGAGACGGCAGTCGCCGCACTCGCCCGCGTGATGCCCACGACCCAGGTCACCCTGCCGTCTTCGCAAACCGGAATGCATCCGGTGGCTAAGAACAGAATCGGCGTGTTGGCCGTCAAAACGGTCGTCGTTTTGACGAAACAGGACGGAGAAATTCAGTCCTTTAGACACAGACCAGGTGAATCTGGTTGTCGGGCATCACCTCGTACAACCCTCGCTTTCCTGTTTGAGACCCACGAGGCGCCGCCGAAATGATCGCGAAGATCGCGACACATTGCAACGTCATTTACCCGAAGAAAGCTTGTAAACTGCCTGTTAAAGAGGCGGCTAAGCACGAGATGACCGCTCCCGAGCCATGCCGTCCAAACCGTAAGGTTCTGAACCACATTCACTTACGAACTTCATCACCCACTGGCAGGAACCAAAGAGCAGCCACTGCAAAGGCCGTGCCCCGCCCATAGAGCCGATCGAAACTAAATTCGGTCAGCCTGCGGGGCCGGCCACCGATCAGCGAATTCCACGTTGAACGCTGCCGTTGCCCGACGCTTGCCCTTCAGCAAGCACTCCCATTGGTATCGGCGGAGAAAGGCGCGGAATTCGGCCGCCCCGCTCACGCCGGCGGAGCCGTCTTTCGCGGCCGCGTCGCCGTACCGCGGCTTTCGGGTCGCCATGCTCTTGAAGTAGCCCCAGAGCATCGCCATCGCCCCGACCACAACCGGCGGGTGCGTCAGTCGAAACGCCGCGCTCGCAAGGATATAAGAGACCCCCGTCCCCATGTAATACTGGCCCACCCCATGGCGAACGCGCCCCGTCCACCAATTCTTGTGGCTCGTCCCCATCGGACGCAAATGCTCGAAGTTGATCGCCGGGTCATCCCAGCTCACCGCCACCCAACCGGCCATACGGCACCGATGGCAATCTATTCCGTCCCACATCAGCTCGCGAACGAACCCGCCGATCCGCTCGAAGCAGGCGGTCCGATAGAACTTGACCATGCCCACGGAGTTCTCGTCCCCGCACTTCTCGCTCACATGCCTGCCGGCGGCGTCGGTGAACCACGGCTTGCCGCTGCACGTGCCGATGCGCGGATCGGCTTCCATCCGCTTCATCAGCGCTTCGAAGTACCCGTGCGGCAGGTCCAGATCCAGGTCCAGCTTACACACGTAGTCAAAGTCGGCGGGGTTGATCGTGGAGTAGCCGGCGTAGAAGGCGTCGATCACGCCGCCCCCCAGCTTCCGGTCGCCCCGGTCGGCCCGAGTGACCACCCGGATCCACGGGAACCGTTCGGCATACTCGCGGAGGATCGCCGGCGTCTGGTCCTTGGAGCCGTCATCGACGATGACCCACAGCGCCGGCCGCGCGGTCTGGGCCGTCACGCTATCCAGCGTGCGCCGGGCGTACTTCGCCTCGTCGCGGCACGGGGTGACCAACAGATACCGGCGGCCGACGCTTGGTTCGGCGCTCACTGACGATCCAGGGCCGTGCGCGAAGGGATCCGCGCCGGCCGGCGATGAGTCATTCATGGGGGATGACCGATTCAAAGTGGCTTGCACGTCGTTCCCTTCGAAGATAGCGGATCGGCCCCGATCTGTCCCGGCCCGATCGACCCCCGGGCGGGCGCGGTTGCGCGTTCGGCGCCGCCCCGCAGACGGGCCGCGGCCAGGAGGATCGCCCGTTCGAGCCTCGCGACATTCGACTCCAGCGAGAATTCCGACTCGATCCGCCGCCGCCCCGCCGCAATGAGTAGGCCTCGCAAATCAGGCGAGGCGGCGATCGAAGCGATCCGGGCCGCCAGGCCGTCCACGTCGTGCCCATCGACCAGGAATCCGCTCTCGCCATCCCGGATCAGCTCTCGGATCGCCTCCAGGTCGCCGCTGATCACGGGGACGCCGCAAGCCATCGCCTCCATCAGCACGACGGGGATGCCGTCCCGATCGCCGCTGGAGTCGGTCCGGCACGGCAACGCGAAGACATCGGCCGCCGCCAAAAGGCCGGGGACCGATTCATTATCCACCGCGCCGAGCCAGCGGACGTGTTCGGCGCAGCCCAGCTCGGCCGCCAGGGCCTCGAGCCGCGCCCGGTCCGGCCCATCGCCGGCGACCGTCAACCTCCACGGACGGGCCAGGCGTTTGCCCATCTCGTCACAGGTGCGCAGCAGCGTATCGACGCCCTTTTTCTCCACCAGGCGGCAGAGCGTCAGCACCTGGGTTGTGCGAGAGACGTCGGCCCGCCATTCTCCTTCATCGGCGCCGGACGCCATGCGCTGATATCAACCCCGCAGCGAATGACGGGGTACTTTCCCGGCTCCGCCTCGCCCTCCGGGGCGAGGGCCCGATAAAACGTGCGGTGCCACTCGCTGATGCAGGCGACGAAGGCCGCCCGAGACAACTTCCGCCTCAGCAGCGCCCGCCGCTGAAAAAGGTCGTTCGCGTGGCCCGTGAAGCTGAACGGGATGGCAGCCTGCCACGCCGCGTACATGCCGACGCTGGCCGGCGCGTGGGCGAAGTGGCTATGCAGATGGCGAACGCCGTGTTTTCGAAGGCGACGCGCCAATCCGATCCCCGCGATCGCCTGGGCGATGCCCTTGACGCGGTCGCCGAGCGACGCCTTCTCGCCCGGGAAGGTCGCATCGGCCGCGGCGAGCAACAGCGTCCCCAGCGAACGCAGCGGATGCAGGAACGCCTCGGCCCCGGCGGCCGCCAGCGTCGCCCCTTTGGCCGTGCCATAGACCCGCAGCAGCCCGCGCTCCAGGTCTACAAAGGCCGCCTGCCCCGGCTCAGCCGGGTCATTCAGGGTGACGGCATGGACCGTCCATCCCCGCTCCCGAAGCGCGCGCACCTCGCGATAGACGAACGTTTCGCTGGCGCCGGGAACCGCGCGGCCAGATACGCAATCGGCGACGGTGCGCCGTCCGCCGCCGGGCCGGCGGACGTTCCGTGCTGGTCGGCATTGCTGATCTGCTCGTTCCTCGACACCCGGTGACGCCTTTCGTACGCAATCGACACCAAACGCCAGACACACGCCGCTCGTGGACCATTTGACCGAAAACTGCGGGTGGCCCATGTAGGGTCCGCACGGGAGCCGGAACGGACAGGCGATCATTCACCCCAATCGATGGCTCCCGTACTGACCCTAAGCCCGCATGATTTCTCTGAACAAACCACTAGCGGGCGGCTCCATCTCAATCAGCGGGTACGCTGGTGAATCAAAGTGCCGCCGGTGCCCTCACCGGCGGTGTCGCCGACCGCATATCGGTCCGCCGGTGAGGTCACCGGCCGCACGTCGGATCATCACGCCTCGCACCCGCAATCTTGCTTGGAACGATCCACTGGTTACGCGGGAACGCCCACTTCGGCGGCCGCCCTTGGCATCAAGATTTTCGCGGGGATCCCGACCGCGGTCGCGCCTGGCGGGACGTCGCATAAAACGACGCTCATCGCGCCGATCCTGGCCCCTTTGCCAATCCGCACCCCGCCCAGCACCTGCGCGTACGCCCCCAGTTCGACATCGTCCTCGAGCACCGGGACCGGGCCGCCGTCGCGGCGGTTCCCGATGGTCACCCCCTGGCGCAGCGTACAGTTGGCCCCGATCCTGACGTCCTTGTGAACGAAGATGTTCCCAAAGTGCCAGATCCGCAGCCCAGGCCCGACCCGCACCATCATCGGGATCCCGATCCCCGTCAGCGTCTCGACGACCCGGAACATCAGCCAGTAGAGCGTCGTCCCCACCTTCTTAATCAAGCCCGCCCGACGGCGCTCTATCCGACGGCCATAGCGATAGACCCAGATTGCCCAGATCGACTGCTCCTTGAGGAACGGCCGGCGAGGGTATCGTTTGAGATCGGCTTCCCAATCGGGGTCGCGCATCGTCTTTCCCCGGGCTGCCCTTTCGCTGGGCATTCCAACCAGCTTGAGCCAGTTGCAAAAGGCACAGCCACGAATGCAAGTGCCGCCGGCGCCCCCACCGGCGGTGTCGCCGAGCGCGCACCCGTTCCGCCGGTGAGGGCACCGGCGGCACGTCGATCGTCGAGCACCCGCGACGACTACGCCCGGACGGAAGTCGAGGCTGTGGCCACCCCGCTGGCGGCCGCCTTGTAATCAATCAGCCGCGTGTTGCGTCCGGCCGCGCGATCCCGCCAGTAGTGACGCTGCCCCGCAATGCTCGCAAACTTGCCGACCATCGTGAGCACACCGTATGCGATGGCGATTCGCCACGTCTCAACACGGCGGCGGCACCGCGCCGCCATTCGCACCGCCTGAACGCAGTAGATAGCGGGCACACAGACGATCCCGGCGGCAAACCATCCGACGACGATCGCATTTACAATGACGACATCGCCCTCTCCCGCATTGCCGACCCGAGTCGAGGAAATCAAGCGGAGACCACGCACAATTCCCATCAGCGCGAAGGAGCCGATCACCACCGCCGGGATCCAGATGACCCATGCCCGAGCACTGCGGACCTGCCCGACAAACAACCCGTCGCGGCCGCGTGAAAAGCGCGCCACCACGTCCATCGCGCCATACCCGCCGCGGACGGATCGTTTCCACCACTGGCCAAAATGCGCGATCGCCGCGTCATGCAGCGTCATCTCCGCGTCAACGCGAAGAATCTTCCATCCCGCCTCGCGGAGCCTTTGGCATAGTTCCGGCTCCTCGCCGGCGACGACCGTCGCGTTGTAGCCGCCCACCTGCCGGAAGGCGTCGATTCGCATCATCGAATCACCGCCGACGCTCTTCGCTTCGCCGACGGGCGTCTCCCATTCCAGGTCGGCCAGTCGGTTGTAGAGCGACGCGCCCGGGAAGCGTTCCCGCCGCCGGCCGCAGACGGCGGCGACCTCCGGCCGCTGCGTCAGTTCCCCGCGCGCCCGGTCGAGCCAGCCGGCAACCACCTCGCAATCGCCATCAATGAACTGAATGTACTTCAGGCCCGGGGCGGTCCGCAGCAGGCGCTCGAACCCTTCGTTCCGCGCCCGGGCGGCCGAGAAGGGGATCGACATATCCAGATCGACGACTTCCGCACCCACCGACCGCGCCACCTCCGGCGAGCCGTCGGTGCTCTTGGAATCGACGTAGACCACCGGGTACCCAAGCCCCACCACCGACGTGAGGCACCGGCGCAAGCGCTCCCCTTCATTGCGGCCGATTGCGATGATGCCGATGTCGGTCATGATCGGTTCGGCTCAAAAAGGCCCGGGGCGGTCGGGGCGGCCGCTTCCATCGTGCGGACGACGCGCGCCGGCACCCCGACGGCGACGCTGCGCGGCGGGATGTCCTTCAGCACGACAGCGTTCGCGCCAATCATGCTGTCGTCGCCGATCGTCACCGCACCCAGGATCACGACGCCGCACCCCAGGTCGCAGCGGTCCCCGATCACGGGCAACTGGTGCAGCGCGTCGCGCCGGGCGACGCCGAACGTCGTGTTCTGCCGGATATGGACGTCGTCCCCGATGCTGTGGGCGTGCAGGATCATCCCGCTGTGGTGCCAGATCCGCACTCGGCGCCCAAGCCTGACGGTGTACGGCAGCGTGATGCCGCAGGTCCATTCCACGTACTTGAAGAGGAACCGATATAAAAGCGTCATCGGGGCGCGTAGCACCTTCGGTAAGCCCATCCGCCAGTTCCCAAACCGATGAACCGCGATGGCCCAAAACCCCTGTTCGAGCAGGCGGCCATCGTGCGTGTGCAGGTCCTCGCGAAGCAGCGAGAACAAGCCAACCCCGGCCGGGTTCATGTCGCGCGAGCCCGGACGCGCGGCGGGAGCGGCCGCGGGCGTGGAGTGGGAGAGTTTGGCGGTGGTGGTCGTGGTCATCGCGGGCGATTCACCGGAGCGCCAGGAAGTTGTACCGGACGAAATCGCGCCAGAGCCGCGCGGCGTCGGTGTCGGGCTTTCGTTGCAGGAACTGCCTGGCGCGGAACGTCGCGAACCCCGCCGACCAGGCCAGGTCCGCCAGGAACGTCTTCGCCCGACCGTGATTCATGCGGAAATAGCGCCGCCGCGAATCGAACCAATAAGCGGGCCGGCGCTTGGCCGACGCGCGTTTGACGTCGGTCACGCCGGAGCTCTGCCCAACAAGATGGACCACCCGCGACGCCGGCACGTACCAGCAGGGCCATCCGGCGCGCCGGGCACGGAGGCAAAAGTCCACCTCCTCGAAGTACATGAAATACGCCTCGTCCAGCAGCCCCGCCGTCTCAAACACTCGCCGCCGGACGATCAGGCTTGCGCCGGCGACCCAGTCCACGCGGCGGGGCTCGGTCCCCCGCGGGACCGGCGGCGCGACGACCCGATTCTGAAGGAGCTTGGAGACCAGGCCGATCCGCAGCCCCGCCTCCAGCTCGCTGGCGACCGAGTGGAATCGAAACGCCGACCGTTGCGGCGCCCCGTCGGGGTGCTCCAGCCGCGAGCCCGCAAGGCCCGCAGACGGGTTGGCATCCATGAAATCCAGCAGCGCCGCCAGCGCGTCAGGCCGAACGACCGTGTCCGGGTTGAGCAGGAGCACGTAGTCCGGCTTGTCAATTGACGCCAGGGCCGGGCGAATCGCGGCGTTGTTCCCGTACGCGAAGCCGCCGTTGTGCTCCAGCGGCTGGACAATCGCCCAGCCGCCCCAATCGTTGTCGGCGACGGCGCGGGTCAGGCTCGGCACGGAATCGTCACCCGAGGCGTTGTCCGTGACGATGACCCGGGCGCCCCCTTCCACGCGCGCGATTTCCGGCGCCAGTGAGCGAAGGCAATCGACCGTCAGGCCGGCCGATCGGTAATTCACGATGACAACAAGCAGCCGCATAGAGGTTCGGTCTCTTCAGGTCGTGGCCTCGCACCCGGCACGCGTCACGCCGGGCGGGAGGGCCGAACGTGCGGCCGCGACGATGGGCCGACGCCCGCGACCGGCGCATCGACCCGCGTTCGCTGGGCGCGAAGCGCCGGATTAGGCCCGAGCAGCGACGCGGGCACCGCTTTGGCGCCTGCCCGCGAACGGCCCCCGCCGGCCCCGGGCATCGAGCCGGGCTCGTCGATCGGGCCGCCCATCGGGCCGACGCGCAGGCCGGGGATCGCTGGGAAGCCGACCGGAACCGCCGGCCCGTATCGCAACGCCGGGATCGGGCTGCTGGCCTGCCCCTTAAGTTGCAGCGCCGCCAGGCCGCCCATGGCCAGGACGAAGATCGGGTTCAGCATCGCGTTTAGAAGGTTGTCGAGCATGTGCAGGACAAGCATCACCGCGAACACGGCCGCCGGCCCGCCCATCGGAGAATCCCACATCGCCACAGGGACGCGCCAACGCGACAGGATCGCCGGCAACAGAATCGCCACCGTCGCGGACACGAGGCCCAGGATCCCCAGCACGCCCAGCGTGATGACCCACATCCCGTCGGTCGGCGCCCCGTCCTTGAAGTACATGGCCTGTGGGTCTTGCGATTCCTTGATGTGCTTCAACTCCCCGACGCGCCACGGGGCGAAGCTCGGCGTATAGGGGCTCCATCGCCCCCAGCCGTACATTGGGTCGCGATCCACACCGCGGTAGATGTCCACGGTCAGCATCGCCTTCTCGGTCAGCTTGTTCTCGGCCTTGATGCGCGTTTCGAGCGACTGGGCTCGGTCTTCGCCGAAGGAGCTCTTCGCCGCCTCAACCAGGTTCTCCGCCGTCCAGGTGCCGCTCGCCCGCACGTACATGTAAGTCGGGATGGCCAGGGCCAGGACATACAGCGGCAGCGCGTTCTTGAACCACTTCACCCAGAACAGCACGCCCAGCCCCGCAAACATGAACAGAATGCTGCTCAGCGACTTGCACAGCACGGTCATGACAAACAGGTAGCCGACCCACGCGATCATCGGCACGCCGTAAAGTTCCTTTACCGAGCCGCTGACCCAGAGCCAGACGCCGACCATCGCCGCCATGCTCATCCACATGCCCAGCGCGATGCCGCTCTGCATGAAGACCATCGGGCGGAAGCCGCCCCACCGCTTGGTCATCGAGAAGTCGCTCTGGAAATGCCCGTAGACGATCCGGTGGAGCTGCGGGCTCATCTTCATTTCAAAGGCGCAGAACGGCGTGTAAACGAGCGCCCCGATGAAGATCCCCAGCGCCAACTCGCGAATGCCGATCCAGTCATTGAAATAGACGCGGCCCAGAAAGTATGGAATGCCCCAGAGAAGGACCTGCAGCGCCATCGAAGAGCCGCCGTCCCATTCCCCCAGGTCGTTCTGCATGGACGTAATGAACGGGCAGATGCACCAGACCAGCATGGGGAAGTCGTACCACTTGGGCCGAAACGTCAATAGCCGGCCGCGGTCGTAGACGATCGCGCCGAGCAAACTGCCGGCCGAGCAGACGGAAAGCTTTGACAACTCAAGCACCGGGAGCTTGATCTCGTCCATCGGAAGGAACTGCCAGCCAATCACGAAGGAAGCGATCAGCGCATGTCGCTTGTTCTTCATGAACGCGAACATCGACATGATGATCGGCAGGTAGGCCCAGAGGACGATGCTCGATATATCACGCATGACGGCGTTTGCCTTTGATCTTGAGCGTCGGACCGGCCGCGGCGGCCCTTTTCAAGCCCCGCTCGCGGGGAACAAAAAGAGCCCGTGCCGAGAGCCATCGGCATTTCTTGGGTCGGTTGTGAGGCCCGTAGGCGATCAGCGCCCACCGCATCTTGCCTGATCGTGGCAAACTGCCGATGGCTGCCTGTTCGTCACTATCGGCTCTGGAGGCCAAAGCCGGCAAATGGGGAGGCCGGCCTATCCTTTATTCGTCGGCCGCACGGTTGAGGTTCCCGTACCCCCCGAATGACCGTCGGCCACTCGCCCCGCCTGGCGACTACTTTACCGCGTGTCGTCCGCCAGTTCGACCCTATAGAGCGGCCAACCGTCAAAGAGAGCCTGGGCGTGTGAAACACTGCACGTCGAACGTCAGTTGGTCAAAGGTACGGGCGGAGCCGAACCCTTACCGAAGGAATGGCTTAACGCCGATTCAAGCCCCCTTCGACGCCGCCGCGAGAGGGTCGAGCGGCTCCGAAAGCGTCGGAGTTCGATATTCGAAGTACTTTTTCAGCTTCAGGAAGTGCTTCTCATACAGGTTCCAGCTAAGCATCGCTCCCAGCAATGCAATGCCCGTCCCCGCCAGCAGTTGGATCAACGTCGCGGCGATGAACGCCGGTCCGGTCGGGATGACCTTCGGCAGGGCGGCCGCCATCCGATCGACCGGCGAGAACGTCTCGATCCATGGATGCAACAGGCCGTGGAGGACGTACAAGCCATAGCTGTACTTGCCGAAAAACCGCAGCACGGGGTTCGCAAATACTCGCCCCGCATGGGATGAGACCGGCGTAACAATCGCCCACACCAAGACCGATGCGAAGAAGATAGCGAGCAACGAGAAGCCGACGGTCGGGATCCGCCAGTGCGGGTCCATGAACGAGAAGGTTTCGCCATTCCAGACGTACAACCCGACTAGGAGAATCGCGCTAGTGGGGCCGGTGACCCGCGCGAACTTGGTCAGCCCTTGCACCCCGCGGCCGCTTCGGGACGCCAGCGCAAGCAGCGCGCCGGCCGCCAAGGCATCCATCCGGCAGAAGGTGTAATAGTATGTCGCCTGAAGGTCACAATGGCCCACCGCTCGTCCGACCCGGATCCCGAGCGCTGCGACCATCATTGCGACGCAAACGCCCATCAAGGCGCGTCGGTTCAGCAGGAAGACGATCGCTGGCCAGACCAGGTAATACTGCTCTTCGACCGCCAGCGACCAGCAGTGCGAGAACCACTTCCAGTCGATTGCGACAAAGTTCGTCAGGTACGCCCAAAGCCAGAACTGGTGTGCTCGGATCACCTGAAACTGCGGGGCGGCCGGTGCGAAGACGACCGGAACCACCAGGAACGTCGCCAGGAGCACGCCGTAATACAGCGGAAAGATACGTAACACTCGGCGCATGTAAAAGTTGCGGAAGTAGCCATGCGTTGGTTTCGCGTCGTACAGGATTGACGTAATCAAAAAGCCCGACAGGACGAAAAACAGATCGACGCCGACCCACCCCGCCGCCGGCAAATGAAACAGGGAGAGGCGAATGCCGGTGAACGGAGTCCGGGCCGGCGTAAAGTGGAAGCAAATGACGAGAAGGATCGCCAGCCCACGGAGGCCGTCTAATGCAGGAATGTGGGAGGGCCCGTTCGACTTACGAACGCGCGGCGAAGCGACGGGACCGGCTGAAGGCGCCGAGGCGGGGGAGGTTAGATGGGGCCGCCGGTGCTCCGTCGGTTCGACCGACGTTTCTCGGGTGGGCTCAGAACTGGCCGACAAGGTCATCAAGATCACCCAACGCCGGACGGCACTCCTCCCACGCTCTGGCCATTGGATCGATCGATCGGATGGCGACGGCAGAACGTTCTCGGGCAGCTCCCCGCCGGCGCAGTCAATGGGAGAGCACCTCCGATAGTTCGGCTCGATCCTATCGCTGACTAAGGAAAATGCCACCGGTCGGCGGGAGAGGGCGGGAAGGCGACGGGCAGGCGACATCCATTGCGGCGCTTCGCTCGGGGAATAGAACCGAGCGAAGCGCGGCGTCAGACGGTTCAGCGGCGGTCTTACTCGGCCGAGGCGGATCCGGTCGATGAGTGCGCGTGCGACTGCGAATGGTTGTGGCTTGCCTTATCAGCATGGCCTTCCGCCTGCTGGCTCGGGTGGGTTGCATTCTCCTGGCCCGGGTGGGCGTTCGAGCCGGTGTTCCCGCTCTGACGCTTCCCGGCGGAACTCTTCCCGCCGATTCGCCCGATACGCGACATGTGTTCCCGATTGGCGCTCACCCGCTCGCCGCCCTTGCGGCCGGCTGCCCGCGCCTCATCCGTCGTGAACTCGTGCGCCGTCCCTTTCTCGTGCGCGGCTTTACCGCCCTTTCGAGCGATCTCCTTTTGCTTGTGAGCGTCCATTGAAGCAAAGCCGCGTGTCGCTGTTTTTGTTTCCGACTCCATTTTGAGACATCCTTTCGCGCCGTTAAAAGGCCCGGCGGGAGCGTTTTCCCGAACGTAACACCCTGTGACACAATACCCGTCGAAAACCTTCAACCTGACTCAACCGCGGTTCTGACGGCTACAGCGGGTGGTCTGCAAACTGGATACCTCCAGGGGTCGGGGAGCGTCCAATAAGCATACATATTTGCGAAAAGATGCTGAAGCCGAGCGTTATGGAGCGAGCTCAACAAACTACGCTACTCGAAAGAATGCAACTCTTTACGGCGAGCTCCATGTTCTCGTATGAGTCGGACGATACCCCATCTGTTTTCAACGCGGGGCGCAAGGCGGGCGCCCAAAGACAGAGTCGGACCCTGCCAAACGGTCGCAACTGGCGGCCCCCCCTCGACAGGCTCAACCGATCCAGGCGGGATGATCCAGGATGGTACGACCTCGTTTCGCTCTCGCAAACGACCTCCCCGGCATAGACTGACCACAAGGATCCGGAAGGGTTTGAATGCCATTTCTTGAAGCAAAAGGAGGTCTTTGCGACTTGGCATCCGGTCGGCTTCCGCGTTACAGTCTTCCCTACCCCTGTAGCGAATCGACTTCATTTGGAGAGCCGCGGCCAAGTCGATCTCGGTGGGAAGAATGGACGGGCCCGACGAGTCTGTTTTGTCGAATCAACGCGACGGTCGATAGACCTATGGGTTCCGTCGCCTGCCGCGGGAAGCGCCGAGACAGCGGCGATCGGGGCGTTCAACCCTCGACCGGGTGGCGTGTCTGTATCAGTGCGACCCACTTCGTGCAGTCGGACCGACATTTGAGTTCGGTCAACCGGGGAGTTTCGATTAACCGGCCGCCCTACGATCTTCGCACGCAAGGATGTCCGAGCCGATCGGCGACCCGCGTGCTCATTCCGGCGGCCGTGGCCAGCCGCGCCGCGGCGATGCCAGCGTTAAGTCGGAAGCGCACAGCGTGATCGGCAGACGGCTTTTCCCCTGCCGGACTGTCCGAGGAGTTCATCTCGATGGAACGTTTTGATTTTACGAACCAGGTGAATGCCGATTACATCGACCGCCTGTACGAACAATACCAGCGCGACCCTCGTTCGCTGGACCCGACCTGGCAGGCTTACTTCGCCGGGTTTGAGTTCGCCGGCGGGCGCGGGATCGCCCCCGCCGCCGCCGATTCACCCGGTTCCCGCCCGTCGCCCCTGACGATCGGCGTTCACAACCTCGTGCATTCGTACCGTGAGCTCGGTCATTTCGTATCCAGGCTCGACCCGCTTTCGCACGACCGCCCGCACCATCCGCTGCTCGACCTCTCCCAGTTCAGCATGACCGACGCCGACCTCGACCGTCAGGTCGGCAAGGGCACCTTCGTCGGCCGCACCGACGGCACGCTGCGCGACCTCGTTGCCAAGCTGCGCCAGACCTATTGCGGCACCATCGGCGTCGAGTTCACCAACATCTCCGAAAAGGCGCAGCGCGACTGGCTCGCCCAGCGAATGGAGCCGATCCTCAACCGCCCGGCCTTCACGACCGAGGAAAGCCGCGCGCTCCAGTTCCAGCTCGTCGCCGCCGAAGAATTTGAACGCTTCCTCCACGTCCGCCAGCAGGGCGCTAAACGTTTCAGCCTTGAAGGGGGCGAAGCCCTCGTCCCGATGCTGAATACGGTCGTCGATGAAGGCGCCCTCCTGGGCGTTGAAGAGATGTGCATGGGGATGAGCCATCGCGGGCGGCTCAACGTCCTGGCCCATGTACTGAATAAACCGTACGAAGTGATCTTCAGTGAGTTTAAGCACACAATCGTTCATCAGCCGTTCGAGGGGGACGGCGACGTCAAATATCACTTGGGCTACGCGAACGATCGCCCCTCCGCCGGCGGCCGCGTCATCCACCTTGGCTTAAGCCCCAACCCCAGCCATCTTGAACTGGTCGATCCGATCGTCGAGGGGATCGTTCGATCAAAGCAGAAGATCCGCGGCGACAAGGACCACAGCCGCGTCGTACCGATCCTGATCCACGGCGATGCCGCCTTCACCGGGCAGGGGATTGTCCACGAGACGCTAAACCTCTCCGAACTTCCGTTCTACCGGACCGGCGGGACAATCCACATCATCGTCAACAACCAGATCGGGTTCACCACGCCGCCGTCGTCGGGGCGGTTTACGCCCTACCCGACCGACGTCGCGAAGATGATCCAGGCGCCGATCTTCCACGTAAACGGCGACGACCCGGAAGCCGCCATCTGGGCGGCCCGGCTCGCGATCCAGTTCCGGCAGGAATTCAAGTGCGACGTCTTCATCGACCTGTGGTGCTATCGCCGCCACGGCCATAACGAGCAGGATGAGCCTGCCTTCACCCAGCCGGTGATGTACCGGGAGATCGCGGCCAAGAAGACAACGCGCGAACTCTATGGCGAGCAGCTTGTCCGTGAGGGCAAGGCCACCCCCGCCGCTCTGGAAGAAATGCGGAAGATCGCCCGCGAGCGGATGGAGAAGGCCCTGGCGCTGGCCGAGGAGATCCGACCTCGCCAGCGCACCGCGACCATGAACAACCTCTGGAAGGGGATGGACCGCCACCCGACCGACTGGTCCGCCAAGACGGCTGTCCCGAAAGAGGTCCTTCTTCGGATCGGCGAAGGGGTCAACCGGCTCCCCGGCGACTTTACCGTCCATCCGAAGCTGAAGAAGCTCCTGGCTGATCGGCTCGACGCCATCGCCAGCGGCAAGGGGATCGACTGGGGCTGCGGCGAGATGCTCGCGATCGGCAGCCTGTTGCTGGAGGGAACGCCTGTCCGTTTCACCGGGCAGGACGTCCAGCGTGGCACCTTCAGCCACCGTCATGCCGTGCTAAACGATTACAACACCGGCGAGCCCTATACGCCGCTGAACTTCATCGCCGGCGACGGCGCGGTCGCCGAGCCCGGCGTCACGCCGCAGCCGCGGCCGGGGACCAACGGCCAGAGCACGCCGCCCGGGCAGGCCACCGCCCGCGCCCAGACCAAGCCCGTCACCCTCGATTCGCCGATCGCGTCGCACACCCCTTCCACGAGCGACCAGGCGCATCTGACCATCGTCAATACGATGCTCTCCGAGCTCGCGGTCCTGGGGTTCGAGTATGGGTTCAGCTCCGCCGACCCCCGCTCTCTGGTCGTCTGGGAGGCGCAGTTCGGCGACTTCATCAACGGCGCCCAGCCGATCATCGATCAGTTCATCGCCGCCTGCGAATCGAAGTGGCAGTTGATGAACGGGATGGTGCTGCTCCTGCCGCATGGGTTCGAGGGTCAGGGCCCGGAGCACTCCAACGCCTATATCGAACGGTTCCTCTCTCTGTGCGCCGAAGACAACATGCAGGTGTCGGTGCCCACCACGCCGGCGCAATACTTCCACGTGCTGCGGCGCCAAATGAAGCGGAACTTCCGCAAGCCGCTCATCCTGATGATGCCCAAGAGCCTGCTCCGCTCGGCCGCCTCCTCGTCGCGCGTCGAGGAGTTCACCGAAGGGAGCTTTCAGTTGGTGCTGGACGACCCGGCCCGCGCCACCGCCGCCGATCGCGACAAGGTTCGTCGCGTGCTGCTCTGCTCCGGCAAAGTTTATTACACGCTCGCCAAGGCACGCGAAAAGGAAAAGGTGGAAGACGTGGCGATCGTCCGCGTCGAACAGTTCTACCCGTTCCCCCGCAAGGAGATTCAGGCGGCGCTGACGCGTTACCGCCATGCGCGCGAGGTTGGATGGGTCCAGGAAGAGCCGCGGAACCGCGGGGGCTGGACGTTCATGGCCGATCGCCTCCGGGCGCTACTCCCCGACCCGATGGTCCTCAGCTATTTCGGCCGCGAAGAGGCGGCCAGCCCGGCCACCGGCTCCATCAAGATGCACGAGATCGAGGAAGCGGAGTTGGTGAAGCACGCGCTCGACCTGAAGACGCCCGAGCCGGCGTCGGCGGTCAACGCGGCCGCGGGCGCAGGGGCGACCGCCTCGCCGGCGGCCGCGGGTTCGCCCGCCGCCTCCGGGCCGAAGGTGCTCTCCTCCGCGTCGAAGGAGCAGATGGCCGTCCCGGCGGGCGTGGCGGCCGCAACCGCCCCCGGCACCGAGGCGACGGCCGCGTCGCAAACGTCCGATTCGGCTTGAGCCGCTGCCGCCTGGGCCGTCGATTAGAAAGATGAAGAAAGCCGCCCGAGAGCCTTCTCTCGCGCGGCTTTCTTTATGACAGTCCACGGGCGCGCCACGATACAGAGCACGCGTCAGTCCGGCATCGTCATCGCCTTTTCCTTGCGCGAGAACCCTTCGGTGATCTTCGCCTCGCCCTGCTTCACCAGGTCATCGCCGTTCTTTCCGTCGGCGCGCATCCGCATGCCTTCGTCCCGGGTGTGCTGGCCGTCGCTGATCATCGAGTCGGCCGACATCAGCGCCTCCATCTTCGTCTGCGACATCGCCGGCCCTTCGGTCATCGTCGGAGCGGCCGGCTTCGTCGCGTCCTGCCGGCACCCAGTCATTGCCCCGCCCCATAGAACCACCGCCGCTGTCATCAGGCCGCCGCCCAAAGCTTTCGCCCGCCACGCCCGGTAGGTCATCTGCCGCATGTCGTTCCCTTGGAGCCGTTCCGCTCCGTTCGCCCGCAAAGGGCCGCGCCGGAGACTTCCGCCGCGAAAATGAATGAGCGCGGGCTTGGCGCTGTCGCGACCCGCTCGCAACCGCCTGCGACGACCGTCGTCCCAGGCGGGCCGAATTCAGCGTCGGCATTCTGGCCGAAACGGGCGACCGAGAAAAGTGCGCCTCGGCCGAACCGCGGAAAAGCGCCGACGACGCGGCCCCCGGCCGACAACTCGCCTCTCGGCACTTCCACCACGTCACTGCCGGGAGGCAAAAAGAAAACAGCAAAAGCTTGCTTCCGCCGCACGCCTTTGAAAAGATGCGCCTCGCCGCGACTCAACACCTTCACCTGCCAGAGGTCCGAATGCCCGATTCATCCACGGCGTCGGTCGTGCCCCCGCCTCCCCCGCCCGCGCTCGATCCGGACAAGCTCAATTCCTTCATGGGCCATGCCGTGGAAGACATCGGCGCGGGAATGAGTGCGGCCCTCGTCCTGCTCGGAGATCGGCTGGGCCTGTACAAGGCCATGGCCAACGCCGGCCCGCTCTCCCCCGCGGCGCTCGCCGCCCGCACGGGGACGCACGAGCGCTACGTCCGCGAATGGCTGAACAACCAGGCCGCCGGTGGGTACGTCACCTATGACGCCTCGACCCAAACCTACACGCTCCCGCCCGAGCAATCGCTCGCGCTTGCGGATGAAACCAGCCCCGCATTTCTTCCCGGCGCCTTCCAAATCATCGCCGCCGTCCTGGCGGCCGTGCCGCGAATGGAGGCCAACTTTCGCAGCGGCCAAGGACTCGACTGGTGCGATCACTCGCATGATCTTTTCGTCGGCACCGAGCGCTTCTTTCGACCCAACTACGCGGGCAACCTCGTTAGCCAATGGATCCCCTCGCTCGACGGGGTCGAGGCCAAGCTCATCGCCGGCGTCAAGGCGGCCGACGTTGGCTGCGGCCTGGGCGCTTCCACCATCCTGATGGCCAAGGCCTACCCCAACAGCACCTTCTGGGGCTTTGACTTCCACCCGGAATCGATCGCCCTCGCCCGCCGCCGCGCCGAGGCGGCCGGCGTCGCCGACCGGGCCCGGTTCGAAGTCGCCCGCAGCACCGACTACCCGGGGAAGGATTTCGCGTTCGTCGCCCACTTCGACTGCCTGCATGACATGGGCGACCCCGTCGGCGCCGCCCGGCACGTCTACGAGACGCTGGCCCCCGACGGCACATGGATGATCGTGGAGCCCTTCGCGGGCGACGCGCCCGAGCAGAACCTGAACCCCGTCGGCCGCGTCTTCTACGCCGCCTCCACCATGATCTGCGTTCCCGCATCGATCGCCCACAGCGGCCCCGCGTTGGGCGCCCAGGCAGGAGAGGGCAAACTGAAGGAAGTCGTCACCGCGGGCGGTTTCACCCGTTTCCGCCGCGCCACCCAGACCCCGTTCAACCTCGTTCTTGAGGCGCGGGCATAGCGAGACTCGCGAAAGGAACGCTCCCAGCGAGCCGCGACCGTGACAGACTGTCGAAAAACCAAAACGCTGAAAAATGCTTCGTTTCGCTCATAAACGGCGGTCGTCAGGTCGCTGTTACCGGCTTTTCGACAGTCTGGTGAGAGAGCGGTTGGCGAACTGGGGCGAGTTATTGCCGCTTTGCGAATGTCACTTCCGACGCGACCCAACCGCTCCCTCACGGTCGCGGCTCGCTGGGAGCGGAAAAGGGGTCACATCCGTTAAGTGGACGGGGTCCCCTGTACCTCACGCGGCAACGCGGCCACTCTTGCCGTCGAGGCGCGCACGCCATCCACGGACGATCTCCTCGATCGTCTGATCAAGCGATTTCGTTAACCGCCACCCCGGGTAGTGGGCGTACAGCTTGCGCAGGTCACTAATGTAGCAGATGTGGTCCCCCTCGCGATTCTGTCCCTGGTATTCAAACTTCGTCCGCTTTCCGGTGACGGCCGCCACGCGGTCGAACGCTTCCAGGATGCTGACCGAATTGGCCCGTCCGCCGCCGATGTTGTACACCTCGCCGACCCGCGGCGCCCCCAGAACGCCTCGATAAAACAGGCGACATCGTGCGAATGGATGTTGTCGCGGACCTGCTTTCCCTGATAGCCGAAGATGGTGTAGGGTCGGCCCTCCAGGTTGCTACGGACCAGGTACGAGAGGAAGCCGTGCAGCTCGACGCCGGCATGGTTCGGGCCGGTCAGGCAGCCGCCGCGAAGGCAGCAGGTCCGCATGCCGAAATAGCGGCCGTACTCCTGCACCATTATGTCCCCGGCGACTTTGCTCGCGCCAAACAAGCTGTGCTTGCTCTGGTCGATCGGGAAGCACTCGGGGATGCCGTTGACGTAGGCCGGGTCGTCGTAGTCCCACCGCGTCGGCAGCTCCTTCAGGCGGATGGTGTTCGGGCGGTCGCCGTAAACCTTGTTCGTGCTGAGGTGGACGAAGACCGCTTCGGGCCGATAGCGCCGCGTCGCCTCGAGCAGGTTTAGTGTCCCACCGGCATTGACGTCGAAATCATCGAACGGGCGAGCGGCCGCCAGATCATGACTCGGCTGGGCGGCCGCGTGAACGATCAGGTCCGGCTTGAGCGTGGCCATCAGCTCCAGCACACCCTCACGGTTGCGAACATCCAGCTCATGATGGCCGAACGAAGGATGGGCCGCCAGGAGCCGGCGTTGGTTCCAGCGCGTATCGCCGCCGGGGCCGAAAAAGTCGGCGCGTTGATTGTTGTCAATCCCGGCGACCGCCCACCCGCGCAGCGCAAAGTGGGCGACTACCTCCGAGCCGATCAACCCCGACGAACCAGTAACCAGTAGTTTCCGCATACGCCCTACGCCCAAACGCCGGAGCGACCACGCCCCATAACAACGCGTCGGCATTTCCAAGGCCAAGACTTGAGGAAACCGTCCGCCTCCACCCGTCGGGACGCACGTGGCCGCCGCCTCGGCGCGCGTAGGTCCGGTCACCCACTGGACCCTCGCGGCCGAACAGATGGCACAACACATCCAAGGGCATGACCCCGAACGTGCCGTCGCGTTCCTCCAGCTCGAGGAACGGCCCCCTACTCCTTATGCGGAACGATCGACTCGACCATCCCTTTGACCGCCTGCCGAAGAATTCCCCCCTGCTCGGGGTCCCCTTTCAGCAGCGCCGACGCGAAATTCTTTGCCTGCTTCAGGGAGATGTGCGGCGGCAGCGTCGGCACATTCGGGTCGGTGATTGCCTCGATCACGCACGGCCGATCGGCATGCAGCGCCCGATCCCACGCGCCCGCGATCGCGTCGGGATGATCGACCCGAATCCCCTCCAGCCCGCAGGCCTCGGCGAACTTGGCATAGGGGAAGTCCGGCAGGTCCTGGCTCGCATCGAACTTCACATCGCCGGACATGATCCGCTGTTCCCATGTCACCTGGTTCAGGTCGCGGTTGTTCAGCACCAGCGTGACCCATCGCGGGTCGGACCACTCTTTCCAGTACTTGCCGACAGTGATGCAGGCGTTCAGGCCGTTCATCTGCATCGCGCCGTCGCCGGTCAGCGCGATCGCGACGCGATCGGGGAAACAGAACTTGGCCGCGACGGCGTATGGAACGGCCGCCCCCATCGTCGCCAAGTTGCCGCTTCCGCTGGCCATCATGCCGCGGCGCACCTTCAAGTCACGCGCATACCAATTGGCGGCCGTCCCGCTGTCGGCCGACAGGATGCAGTGGTCGGGCAGGCGCGAACTCAACTCCCAGAAGACCCGCTCCGGATTAATGGGGTTCGCGTCGTTCATCGCCCGCGCCTCGACCACCTTCCACCACTCCTGCGTGCTCTCGATCAGCCGGGCTTGCCACGAACGATCCCGTTTCCGGCGGATCAGCGGCATCAACGCCGCGAGGGTTTCTTTCGCATCCCCTCTCAACGGGACGTCCATCGGGTATCGAAGCGAGAGCATGCGGCCGTCAATATCAATCTGCACCGCCTTGCACTGCCCCTCTTTCGGATAGAATTCGCCGTACGGGAAGCTGCACCCGACCACCAGCAGCGTGTCGCACTCCCGCATCAGGTCATAGCTCGGCTTGGTCCCCAGCAGCCCGATATTGCCGACGCAGTTGGGCAGGTCGTCCGGGACGGCCGCCTTGCCAAGCCAGCTTTTTGCGATCCCCGCTCCAAGCAGGTCGGCGAATTCGATCACTTCATCGGTCGCGAGCAGCGCCCCGGCGCCGACGAGCATCGCCACCTTCTCACCGGCGTTCAGAATGTCGGCCGCCCGGCGCAGGTCGTCGGGTTTGGGGATGATGTGCGGAACGGTGACGCCCACGCCGGAGTGGACGCTGTCGTGTACCCGTGGCGGCTTGGGGACGGCCGCCTCCTCCTGGATGTCCTTCGGGAGGATGACGCACGTGACGGTATTCTGGTCTTTCGCGATGCGGATGGCCCGATCAATGGCGTGCCGGGCGGCCGCAGGGCTCGTCACTGTCGTGCAGTATTCGCTGGCGACATCCTTGAACAGACTCGCCAGGTCCACCTCCTGCTGAAAATGGCTCCCCATGACGGTCGTGGCGCTCTGGCCGATTAAGGCAACCACCGGCGCGTGGTCCATCTTCGCATCGTAGAGCCCGTTCAAAAGATGGATCGCCCCCGGCCCGCTCGTCGCGAGGCAGACACCGACCTCGCCAGTAAACTTCGCATGCGCGCACGCCATAAACGCCGCCATCTCCTCGTGCCGCGCCTGAATAAACCGCGGCCGATCGCCCGCTTTGCGAAGCGCCGCCATGACGCCGTTGATCCCATCGCCCGGGTACCCGTAGATCCGCCCAATGCCCCACTCGATCAGGCGGGCGACGATGAAATCACTGACGGTCTCTGCCATGGCAATGCTCCCTATCGGCGATCTTGCATTCTGTCCGATCCGCGACGCTCGGCCGCGCAAGGTGCAATGAAGGTGCCGCATCAGCTCAAGGGGTCCGTTCCGGTCCCCTCTCCCGGTACGCCGGGTGAGGGATAGGGAGGGGGCGGCACGCGGCTCGGGGCTACCGGGAGAGGGAGAGAGACGCCGCGTGGAACAAGAAATGCTCACAGCCACTTGAACCTTCGCCTGCTTCCAGGCGACAGCCCAACGATGCACGATCCGGAGAGCCCCATGTCAAGCGAACTGAATGGAAAGAAAGTCGCAATCCTCGTAACGGACGGTTTCGAGCAGGTGGAGATGACGGAGCCGCGACAGGCCCTGGAAGCGGCCGGTGCAGGGACGGACCTTGTCTCCCCCGCATCGGGGCAGGTCAGGGCGTCACAGCACGATGAGCATGGCGACAAATTTGACGTCGATGTCCCGCTGAAGGAGGCCAACCCCGACGACTATAACGCCCTGCTGCTCCCCGGCGGCGTCGCCAACCCGGACAAGCTCCGCGCCAACCCGGACGCGGTCCAGTTCGTCAAGGCGTTCGTTGACGCCGGAAAGCCGATCGCGGCCATCTGCCACGGCCCATGGACGCTCATCGAAGCCGGCGCCGTCAGCGGCCGCCGGATGACGAGCTGGCCCAGCCTCCAAACCGACCTCCGCAATGCCGGCGCGAAATGGATCGATGAAGAGGTCGTCACCGACCGCGGCCTCGTCACCAGCCGCAAGCCGGACGACATCCCGGCGTTCAACCGGAAGATGGTCGAGGAGTTCCAGGAAGGCACGCACGGCCGCCGATTGGGGGAGCCGTTCAAGGGTGGCAGCGAGCGATAATCTGCCGGAGCAACTTGCTCACATCGCCGCGTCATCTCTCTGATGACTCGACGGTCTGCTTGATTGAGAGGGACTCACCCTTGAGTCGCTCCCTTGGCCCCCCAATGTCTCCCGGCGTCAGCCCCGGCCCCACCCCGCTCGCGGGCAAGGGTCGCATCGTGCTGTATCGAACGTTGTTGGAACCGCAGTAAACCGCCATCAATCAGCCTGTTTCGGTCTCATCGGTCACAGACGGCCACATGGAAAGGGGTCGCCCACGTGGGGATCAGCTTCTATCTTTTGCCCTCAGTTATCGCTTCGAAGGTCGCGCTGGGCGGTTCGACGTTAGACAGCATTTGCCCGAGATTTGTCGTTGATTCCACCAATAATAGACTCGAAAACGATGTAGTTCCTACGGGTCATCGAAACTCATACGATTGAGCATATGCCAAGTCAGCGGTTGCTTGCGAAAGTAACGCGACGGCTTTAGCGGCGTTCGCAGCTGCCCGCTCGCCGGATTGCACCTGAGTAGCGACCTTGTCCTTCACTTTGACGACTGCCGCTCGGTACGCGCTTTTAATTGAATTGCGCTCACCTTGGTATTGAACCTGCAGTCTGGCGAGGACGGGTGAAGTTATCTGCTGCTGCGGGTTAAAGACAAATCGCCGTTCACATTCACATCGCCAATCAAAGAGTGAGTTGATAAGCTTTTCACCGAATCCCTGCCCATACACCAACGAAAGCCCTGAATCAGAGATGTGGTACGCAGATTCGATTCCGAAACTCAGAAGCGTGTCCTTTCGCTTCTGTCCAATACCTGGAATCGTAGCACTCGAGAGTAGTTGCCGCGTCAGAAAATCGTCCAACTGAGCCTGACGTGCACCGGACATTAGCTGTTCGCGCTGCCGCTCAAATGATCCTTTAAGGACCAAATATTTCTGTCGAACATTCGCAAGTTCCGACATGACATGGTCGATCTCATGCTTGTAGCGGGAACTTTCAAGTTCCCACTGCTGCTGAATCTCTCGAACCTTACGCGCGGTGTCTTCAACAGCTTCGACGCGCCGCTTTAACTCACGGTCAAACATTTTTCGAGCCTCTGCTCGCCGCTCATTTGATTCCCTTATCGCTCGAACTGCTCTATTGTGCAGCGTCAGACGTTGTTCCCAATCTTCCCGCCTCCGGCGATTCTCGAGTTCAACGCCTTCCCGCTGTTTCCGAACCTCTGCGACCTCGATTTCCCATCGTGACCGAGCTTGAGCTGCCACCTTACTCGTCCGTTCTGTCCACTCTTTGAGACTGCGCGAATTGCGGTCCCTAATGGCTTCTCGTTGGAGTTGAATTTCATCGCACTGCTCCTGCCACCGCTGCCGCTCAACAGCATTGATGCGAGGAAGATCAGCACGCAACTTCTCGTAATCTTCCTTGGACTTATCGAATTCAACGCGTCGTTGTCGGTTAAGCTCTTCAACACGAACCCTTTCAGCGTCACGCTCATGCAGTATAGCGCGGACCCGTTCGTCGTATTCCTGCTGCGCTCGCTTTGCGACCTTCATGTCTCCGAGATACTCTCGATGAACTTGAGCCCAAAGGATAATCCACCCGAATCCAAAAGCACCACCGCCCAGCAAACCAATGAACGTGCCGAGAACTTGCGACCCTGCACGAAATAGGATTACGGCAGTGATCGTACACGTGATCGAGCTCCACTTAACGAGACCATACTCCCATCTTTTGCGTGACCGTCGTGCTCGTTGTTTCGGTTCCTGAAAGTGGTCAATTGTCTTGATCGCGGGCGACTTCGGTACGGGCAAAAGAGACAGTGCTGGCTCTGCAGGCAGTCTTGTAGGCTTAAAATTGGGAAGTAATGGCTCATCTTCGTCAACATAGCCGCTGCCGTCGTCGGTAGGCTTAGGAGTCTGCGGAGCATCCGGAAACTTCGGAACTTGAACAAGGTCGAGTTCTGGCATGTCGGGAATAGGTTCAATTGGCCCGAGTGCTCGATACTTGGCCTCCTCCGGAAGCTCGTGAGAGGACGATCTAGGTGAAACGATTCCGCCTACGATGTTCTCGGGCACGATAGTGAGTTCTTCAATCTCTTTCCAAAGAATCTCAACATCAGACCCTGGATCGAACTCGAATGATGCTAATGTGAAACTGAAGAAGCTCGGGCCACCGCCGTGCTCCAATTCACACCACGGACATTTGTTGAGGTGCGAAGAGAACACATGTGAAACCTCAGCTTGACATTTTTGTAGTGACGCCTTGAGCGTCCGTAGCGCCTCGTACCAGGCAGGAGCCATCGGCCGCTTAGATGGGTCGCCACGGAAGGCCCGTTCGAATAGATCTGCAAGACCAGAAGGCACTAGACGTAACGATGGTGCGTTTGGTGGAACGTCCATCTGGTAAGAACTCCTGGCCTCACCGAAAGCAAACCGCCGTTCTGCAATTGCCTTCTCGATAGGCATGTCACCGCTTCCAAGGAAACGGCCAGCAAATGGATGCCGGCCCATAAACAGCAAGTGAAACACGAGAATTCCGAGGCCGAACGAATCGTGGTAGGTAGTCGCATCAACAGCACTCAAGTCAACTGCCTGAAGCTCCGGCGGCGTAAAATGAGGGACTCTTACTATGCAACGATAAGTCTTGCTGTTACGCCGAATCTGGAAGGAGTCACAGTCAATAAGCCGAACTTTACCGTCGTCCGACACAAAGAATCCCCCCTGATTGAGGTCACCAATTACCGCACCGGCTTCATGGATTGTCTGAACCGCGGCGGCGGCGTTCATCGCGATATGAACCAACAGCGACCAGTCAGATTTAGGGAAATGTTGACGTCGTTGTCCTGGAGAATAGACAAAGTGGATCTCTCTCCCAGTTACCCGTGGTAAAAGTATCCCTCGGATCGCTCCCCCTGGAGTATCCGACAAGGTATTGGTCGGCCAAGCGGATACTGACAACAGCTTAGAGGTGGCAAACGACGGTAAAAGCTGGAGCTTTTCTACCTGCGCCGGGCCGGGAAAGCTATGGTAGACCTTAGCAACTATCGAGCCATTTCCGGTCACCTCACGTACATATCCTTCACCGCCCTTGCCCAATTCGCGGCCAAGGGGTACGGGACGACCAGACTCATCATACATATTAATGGGCACAGTCGGATTCCCTCACTGCAATGACGAGAGTCTTGTCGTCATCCGTGCGGTCGTTGACCTGTTTCGAATTGAGAAAATGCCGAAATGGGATGTGCAGATTGTCGGGTTCGGAAGCATCAAGGAGTTGTTTAAAAAATGGTTCAAAGAAAGGTCTATGCGCGGCCTTCAAGCAGAAGTCGAGCGCGAGCAGCTGGACCCCGTCGGTGAATGCGGCGATTCCTGTGTGACACTTGTCTCTTCGTTCGAACATCGCGAGGTCACCGAACTTGTCATCAGTGAGAAAACTTGTTGTGTTCGCGTATTCGCCATTTTGCGGCCAGAAAACGGTTCTAATTCCGGCTCCCAGGGGAGTTGGCTCAAATGTCACTATGGCGCCATCGCCAATTTGCAAAAACACGCTAGTGTTTGGTCCCTCCACCGCCAACAAGAGCGTAGCCGCAAGTTGGCGCAGTTCGACGCCCTTCTTCTCTGCCTCAGCAGCAAGTCGAATTCGTATTGCTTGCAGCCAAGAGATCGCCGTAGGTCGGTCCACTGCCGCGAGGCTCGCTCCTGTGTTCAAGAACCGGCACGCTTCGTCGACGGCAGCTTCACACGCGATTCGTGATCCGACGTCCGAGTGTGAGGCGGAGCCTGCCCCGTCAGAGCACGCGAGAACCAGATAGTGACTGCCGCAAATGGGATAGTTCGTGACCTTATGACTATCCTGACATGGCGTATTCGTCCGCGCATGCGAGGTACCTGGAACGCTCTCTGCTAGAAGCCGCCACACCTTACGCTCCCGCAGGGATTTCGGCCCAGCCCTTGGGGCCTTGTGTGGGATTCTCAAGTGCAACTGCGTCGTTCGGTTTCGACTTTGAGACGCTGCTCAAGGAACTAGAGAGCCATTGGAACAAGTCTCGGAACGCGAGCCCTTTGAGTTTAAGAGGCTCCGTCCGGAGCGACAGCTTTTTCAGTACCGAGACATCAGCATCTTCAACAGCGACACTGTAAAAAACGAAATTGTTCTGCCGCTCACCTTCTTGAACGCGATGTGCAGCGTCTTCCCACCGGTCGGTTGGGGCCCCGTCGGTGATCAAAAAAATCCATGGTCGGTAGTAGGCAACTCCGTTTTGCCTGTAGATATGCTTTCGATCACTTACTAGATCTACGGCCCGGTTCACCGCCGAACCAAGCGGCGTTTCTCCACCAGCAGAAAATTGCTGTGGCTGAAACTGGTCAACAGTTGCGAACTCGTTCGTCACATTCACCGTCCCGCCGAACGTTACGATGGCTAATTCGACTCTCTTGGCGGCAAGGGGATCGGCGAGCAATTCGCTCTTACAGACCGCAACACCCGCATTCAACGCGTCAATCCTCGAGCCTTGCATGGAGCCAGAGATGTCCAAGACGAGAACACAAGGTACCCGTGGCTCGGGATTTTCTGCGAAACCTATCTCAAACGCTTGCTGTTCAGGCATTGGGTCGGCCCTTTCAGTTACGCCGAAACCGGTGAGGGGAACACGCCCGTCGAGTCCGAAAAGAAATCGACGTTGGCGGAGTGGCATGAGCGACTCCGGCCCACCAGTTCGGCCTGGGGACAGTCTACGACGATCGAAGCGCTAGGGCAATCGGGGTGTCCACCCGACTGAGGCTACGGCATTCGCCCACTTGACAGGACCACGTCTTTGTTCTTGTTCAAACTGACCCTAGCTCGGTTCGAATGGCAAAGTATCATAAGAAAGTGTAAAGTTTGACGCACTTCGGGAGGAAATTATGGGTTGGTCGTTTCATCGTTCTTTGAACTTGGTTGGTGTTCGGCTTGATTTCTCCAAAAGCGGCATTGGAGCGTCTGTCGGCATGAAGGGGTTCCGCTACGGGGTCAATCCCAACGGTCGGCGGTACGTTCGCTGTGGAATGGACGGCATTTATTACCAAAAGACACTTGGCGGCGGCGTTCGCAACCACTGCAATACGCTATCACAGGCGCAACCACATCTTTCGGGTATCGGACAACAGAACTCCGCTTCCGTGACTCACTCCATCGAATCCGCGATTGCCTCGACCATCGTCGATTCGACCTCTGCTGGACTTCTCGAGGAAATCCAACGTCGGATGAACACTCCACTTTTCCACATCTGGGCAGGCAGTCTCGGTTTGGTGGTCCTGTTCGTCGGTGCTTCGCAACAGATGCCGTCTGTCGTGATCAGCGGCATCTTGCTTGCGCTAGTCGGGTTCTTGGTGGGTTATCATTTCTACCGCTCTGATAGCACTACTGAAATCCACTACGATTTTGATTTACAGTACAAACAGCAATATGCGCAACTTCTCGCGGGCTTCGACCAGCTTCGAAGATCGCAACGCATCTGGCAAGTCGAGACAACCACGGAAGTTTACAACGCGAAATATCATGGCGGTGCGTCCACGCTTCAAACGCGAACAGATCTAAACGCTCTACTTGGGAATCCAGCATTTCTGCGTTTGAACCGATCAGTGCCAATGCTAGTCGGTAGGAAGCAGTCGCTCTGCTTTCTTCCCGATATGGTTCTTGTGACGCAAGGACGACGCATCGGAGCGGTGTCGTATTATCACTTGAGCTTCGCATGGAGAGAGGCCTCCTTCATCGAAGGTGATTCCCCCGCGCAAGATTCGAAGCAGATTGGGGCGACATGGCAGTTCGTCAATAAAGCGGGCGGGCCTGACCGCCGATTTGCCAATAATCGGCAACTGCCGATTTTACAAGTCGCGGAATTGAGGTTTCAAAGTACGACGGGGCTGAATGAATTAATTCAAGTTTCGAACGTCCAATGCGCGGCGGCATTCGTGAAGGGTCTATCGGTATTGATGCATGGTGTGAGAAGCGGTTCGAAGACGAAAGCACAGGTTACAACGCCGTAAAACTGAATCAAATAACGATTCTTCGGCTGCGGCGGCAGCTCAAGCGGGAACGATTTCGCTTGGCCGCACCCGTCATGTCCGGTGTCAACGGCGGCACGCGATGCGTGACCTACTCGCCCCAGACGCGTTTGAGGATTTCGTACATCTTGGGGTCGTGCTTCTGAAGCTCTTCCCGGTCGAACGGGAAGAAGTCATTGCGGCCGAAGAACGCTTCGGTGTCTTCGGCGAAGTACTCGCGGGCGCTGGTCATCGCGTAGGCTTTCTCGAAGGTATTGGGGCGGGCAGGGTCGCCGAAGAAGCGTTCCACCTTGTCGTAGCTCTTGTTCTCGACGGCCGCCTTATATGCTTCGAGGATGTCGGGCTGATCGAAGCCGAGCACCTGGTCGTGATAACCGTGAGCCAGCTCGTGCAGGACGAGGCATGGCATGCGGAGGCACTCGCGCTCGAAGATCCGCACGTTCGTGAATTCCACGCCCTTGGCCATGGCGGGGTTGCGGCCCTGCTCGCGAAGCCAGCTGGCGTCGGGGTGGTACTCTGCGCGGTGCGACCTTCGGGTACTCGGGGTTCACCCAAAGCGGGATCTTCTGAAGGTGCTCGACCGCTTTCGGCGGCACGGCCGTGACGATCGCCTTCAACTGGCCAATCATCAACTCGATCGCTCGGGCCGTCATTTTTGGATGGTCTTCCAGCAGCTTCTTGTTGACGTGGACGACCCACCCTTCAATTCGTTGCGTCGAATAGGTGTCGGACGGTTGCGGGGCGGCGGCCGCTTCTTTCACAGGTGGCGGTGCGGCTGACAGACGCGTCATCGCCTCGCCCATTGCCGTGCCGATGAGGTAGTACGTCTCGGCGTTGTTGTTCCAGTGATAGCCTTGTGCGGAGGGGGAGCTTTCGGCCGGCCGCCAGAAGGCGCGGGTGCCGACGAAGGCGACGTTCCCCTTGAACTCCGGGTATTCGGCGACGGCGGCCTGCGCCTTCATCAGCGACAGCGCCCTTGGGTTTGATTCGGTCGGGCCGGTCATCCCGGTTTCGGCGACGACGAACGGAAGCGCCTTGACGCCAAGGTCCTTCCGCACATCCCGAATCAGGTTGGCCAGGTTCTTCTCGTACTCGTCGTTGAAGGCCTGATTGATCCGATCGTTCCACCCCTGATGCCAGCCGAAGCCCGCCAGTTCGTAACCTTGCCCATCGTAGGACGGGTCAGCCTTTTTCAGATCGGCCAGGGCCGCCTTCGTGCGGGTGATGATCTCCGTATAGAACGGCCCGACCTCGCCGCCTGAGCTGGGCGGGCGGAAATCTTTCGCAAGGCTCTTGCCGCCCCACGCGAGCTTGATGAGCAGGATCGGCCCGTCATACGTCTTGGCGACCGTGTGGCCGAAGCCCAGTTCCGGGCCGATCATCTTTTCCGTGGCCCCATAGCCGACCGTCAGCGGCCCGCTTCGATCAAGGTAGCTGATCCAGACGCGGTCGAGCGACACCCACTTCCCGTCCTTATCCACCAGGTCCTTGAAGCGATCGGCCGACGCGGCGTCTTTGACGAGGAACTCGAGGCTCCCTTTGCCGTCGTTGCGCTTCGGGTCGGCCTTGATGATGCCCTGCCCCTGCATGTTCGATTGGCCGGCAAGGATGTAGACCTTCAGCGGCTTCTGGGGGGCGGCCGCAACGGCGGGCAGAGCGAGCAGCAGCGCGATCAACAGTGCAAGGGCCCCGACTCTCATGGCGACTCCAGATGAGGGATTTGGTTCAACGTGTAGTACGCGACATCGTGCAGCAGCGGCTCGTGCTTACGATCGCGAACGCCCGGCAGATGCAGGGCATGGATGTGCCCAAGAACGAGCTTGTCGATCGTAAGCCGGACCGTCAACCCGTCCGGGCTGACGGTGGCGGCCGCCACGCGGGGCTCGGCCGGCTCGAGCTCCGGGCTGCCGTACCCGGCGTGATAGTAGTAAGTGAAGGTGTCCACTGAATAGCTCCTGACGTCGGCCGCCGCCGTCGGATCGACCGGAGCGGTGAAGTGCAGGTCAAACCCATCGGCCCGGGCGTGGACATCAAGGACTTCAAACGGCGTCTGCCCCGACCAGTCGATCCGCTGGAGGGCATTGGCGGCGATGCCGCGCGCCGGCCAGCCGCGGTTGGAGCCGCCGACGAACATCTGGCCTTTGTCGGTCAGGATGCCCGCGATCAGGCCCGTCGAAAGCCCCTGTCGAAACGGATAGCAGGCGCCCTGGTAGACGCCGTTTACCTTCTCCAGGCTCGCACGCATCACGATGCTCAGCGTGTAGTCGGCCACCAGGAACTGCCCGGAGAATGGGCCAAACTTCCCGCCCGACCGATCCAACATGATCGCCGAGGCACTCTGCCCCATCCGCTTGTACGGGAAGACGACGGCCGTCGGCACGAGTTGGGGGATCCGCGTCGCATCGAGATGGATGCGGCCGGTCTCGCCGCCCGTCGGCTCCGCCGGGCGCAGGCCCATGTTCGGCGCATGGTCGTACCAGATGCAGCTCCCCGGATGGCCCATGAAGCCGCCCGGCTTCAGGTGCTTCAGCCCGCAGGCGCCGTTCCAGGTCCCCTGGTTGTCAGTGTAGAAGGCGTCGCCCGCGGCGTTGAAGGCAATTCCGCCGGGGCTGCGGATGCCGCTGCACATCGGCTCGACGCGGCCGTCAGGGAAATGCCGAAGTGCCCAGCCGCGGAAGAGCCGGTCGGACGTGTAGCTGCCCGTCAGGCAGTGGACGGTCCAGATCGCCCCATCCCGGTCGAAGCCGCTGCCGAAGGTGTATTCGTGCTCGCCGCCCCACGCCCATGCGTCGCTCACCGTCTCGAACCGGTCGGCGTGGCCGGTGTACTTGCTGTCGATCAGCTTCGTGATCTCCCCCTGCTGCGTCGCATAGATCGTGCCGTCCTTCACCGCGAGCCCCAGGATCTCGGTCATGCCGCTGGCGAAGAGATCGTGTTTGGGGGCCGGGGCTGCGGCGTCGGCCCCTGAGACGAGCAGGACTTCTCCCCGACGCGTCCCGATCGCCAGGCGCCCATCCGGCATCTGCGCGAAGCTTCCCGCCTCAACAACGGCGCCGGGGGCCGAAGGGATATCGACGATAGGGTAGAACGTCGCTTCCCGATCGTTGGCGGGGACGGCCGCCAGCTCATCGGTGCTCTGGTTGACCTTCGGCCGCGCCTTCTGCTGGCCTTCGGCCGCGGTCCCGCTCCCAAGCAGCAGCGCCGCCGCGACGAGCCCGCAAAGGATCTGCTTACCACGCATATTCCACCTCCACCGAGCCATGGCCTGCGTGGGTGACGATCGGCACGATCAGCTCCGACTGCTCCCCCTGCCTGCGAACGCGCAGCGTCAGCCGCTTCGCCAAGGCGGAGCGTGATCGCATCGTCCAGGCGCCACGCCCGCTCCCCCGCCGGCTCGATCTTGCCCGCTCCAAGCCGAAGGAAGAGCCGATCCGGAGCGTCGCCATTGAAGCGGATGGTGCGGCCGACGCTCGATTGCCCCTCTCGCTCAGCGCCCGTGATCGCATCCTCAACGGAAAGCCCTCGGAACGTGTAAAGCAGCGTCGGCCGCTTGAGTGCGTCCAATTCGTACCCTTTGAATCGCATCTCCGGCGGAGGCAACACCTTTTCTGGCGGCTGGCTCACCTCCGCCGGCCAAGGCGCATCGGCGGTCGGCAGCACCGCCATCCCCGGGCCATGCGGCAGGATGACGACGCCCGTCCCCAGCGGCCGAATCTTCCCCATCCCCTGGATCGACCAGTGCGGCGCGACGTTGAGGAATCGCCCCTGCCACAGGAGCGAGAGGCGATTTGCCTCGGCGTCGAACGCGATATTTACGCGCTCCGGGTAGCCAACCGCCACGGCGCGAAACCCCGCCTCCCACAGCTTGCCGCGATAGACGATCGCCTCGCCCCCGACTACAAGCTCCAAGTTGGCCCGGCTGACGCCTTCGGGGAATCTCGCCTTCGGCCCGTCGGCCAGATAGGCCCAGATGGCCGCGAACTGCCGCTGGGCGTCGCCGGCGAGGACGGTTGGCAGCGGGCTTTTCCCGTCGGGCCAGAACGCCGGCATGCGCGTCCCCGGATGATAACGGTTCGGGTCGAGCAGGAAGCTGCGGAACCAGTCTTCGTTCAGCCGCTCCGGCGCGGTGATGAGGTCAATCACCTGCATCGCCTGGGCAGGCTGGCGGTTGAAGCGGTGGCAGACGACGCAGGAAAGCCCGTCGGTCCCGACGAGCCGGCGGCCGACCTCTTTCCGCACCGGCGCCGGGTCGGGCGACGGCGGCACCGGCCGCGCGTGGCGGTCGATCGCGGCGAACAGGTCGGGGAGGTCCCTGACGTTCGCCTCGCCGAACTGCGGCATCCGGGCGTTCAGGCACGGCCGCACGCTTCCGCCGTGCAAGAGCACCTCGGTCATCCACGGCACACGCAGTTTATCGCCCACGCCGTCGAGCAGCGGCGGGAGGCGGCCTTCGTCGCCCCGATCCTCTCCCGATGACGTGAAATAGGCGTTGCGGCCCGGCGCCACGCCGCCCACGCCGTCGCGAGCGTGGCAGGCAAAGCAGTTCAGGGCGGACATTCGAAGCGCGAGTTGGTTGAACAGGCGTCGGCGCGTCGAGGTGAGCCTGTTGCAACGAGGCGATCGCCTTACGCGCCTCCGCGCACTGTTCCGGCGTCAGTCGAAAGTCGGGCGCCGTTTTCGGCGGCTCCGAGGCGAGGCAGCCGCGGTCGGCGTGGAGCGTCGCCAGCGTTGCCAGGCCGGCCGGCGCGGCGATCGGCGCGTTCGGCAGTTCGTGGCAGGCGACGCAGCGCAGTTCGGTGAAGAGCTTGCGGCCGCGAGCCGCCTTGTCGCGGTTAACCGTCAGAGCAGCTGGCTCAACGACGGGCTCTTTCTCGGTTCGCAGGCTGGCGGCCGGGATCGTCGCGCGCCCAATACCGGGGCCTTCCCACTCGACCTTCATCGCTGCCTGTTCGCGGTGGTGCAGGCAATCGAGCCGCAGGGCATGCCATCCGGCCGTCAGCGTTACGCGGCCGGTGCGGGTGGGAGGGTGGTCGGCGTTGCTACGCGCGTCCAGCTCGACAACCGGTTGCGCGTCATCCAGCACAAGGCGGCACGCGTCGTCGCAGGTGACGTGAAAGGTATAGGCCCCTCCCGCCGGCACGTTCAGGAATGCGGCGTACCGGAGGCCCTGACGCCGATCGGCTCGGACCATTCCCGCGTCGAAGCCCTCGACGAGCCGGGACCTGACGGGCGTCGCCTCGTCCATGTCTTCCGGGCGCGACAATCGCCCGTCGTAGACCGTGACTTCGAGCGTACCGGAGACTTTGACGTCGCGCAGGAGAAAGTGCGCGATGTCGCCCGCTTCGGCGTCGGTAAGGTTCAGCGACGGCATCCGGCCGGACGGATGTGCCTTCAATGGATCGATCAGGAAGGCTCCCAGGGCCTGCCATGGCCACTTGGTTGAAAGATCCGACAGTTCGGCTGATTCCGTTCCCGGGCTCTTCTTCGATGGGTCTATGGGCCCGTGGCACGCGACGCACCCGACCGCATGATACAGCTTATCGCCGCGAGCGACCGCCGCCCGATCGGGGCGCACGCGCGGCGGCGGCCCCGGATGAAGTGAGAAGAGGTAATGCGTCACCGCGTCGGCCGCTTCCACGCGCTGCTCGGGCGACCGATCGCGGAAGAGGGCGGGCATCGAACGACCGCCATACAGGATCTGATGGCGAACCGCCTCGGGCAGCTGGCGCCCGGCAACGTCGTCCAGCCTCGGCGCAGCCCCGGGGTAAAGCCACCCGCTCTGCTCCGGCGTCACGGCGTGGCACGCCTGGCAGTGCCGTTCGCTGAGGATCAAAGAGGCTTCGAGGGGCCGCGTCGTGGGGGTCGCCGCGGCGCCGACCGCGGAGGCGGCATTTCCGAAAGCGAGAGCCAGGCCTAAGAGCAGCATCGCATTTCGCATCAATACCTTCGGCAGACCCTCGTCCGAGGATGCGACGAGATCAAAACATACAAGTCGCCGATCGGCCAGGAGCGGCCGAACAATGCTACTTAGCGACGACATGAGTCCGACGCGTAACAATAACGCGGCCGATGGGGTTTCGTTGTCTGAGCTCGGTTGTGATGCGGGCGCGCGATCCGCAGCGCCTCGGCGGCCGCCGCGCGGGTCGCCGGCACCACCGCTAAAATATGGATGTAAGGCGCCGCTGGAGTCGAAGCGGATCAGCTTCAGGTCACCGACAACGACGACGCTGGCCCCGCTTCCGGCGACAGAACTGCTCCGAAGCCTGAAACAATCTACCGAAGTCCCCGGCTGGTCATTCTGCTGCGCCGTCAGCGCACCTTCACGCGATCCTTGAACGGATCGAAGGCCGTCGCCGACAGGGGCGAGCCTCTTTCGCGTCGCCCGCCCCCAGCGTTGGCCAGAAGTTCGAGCGGGGCGGCGGCCGCGGCCATGCCGCCGATCGGCGCCCGCTCCACGATCCGCAATCGATTGCTCCCTCCCGCCGGAAGAGGGAGCGGCATGATGAGCAAACGTGGGCCATGCCCGCCTGGCCCATAGACATCGTGCGCGGCGACCGAGTTCACCACCGATCCGCCGGCCGCGACGGAGATCAGCAGTGCGATAAGCTGACCGAAGGCTTTCGAACGTGGCATGGAGGGCTCCATTCTTGGCGAAAAGCGGCGATCGACCGGCCGGTCCTGTTCTCTGTAAATAACCGCGGGAGGACGGTCTTGCGGTTCTTTTGAGGTGAGGCGGCGTAGCCGGCGACACGCAGCGACTGACGTTTGCGGCGGCCGCACTCGGCGGCGGCCGCACAAACAGAAGCGTGGAGCGCACGCGCCAATCGGCACTGCGCCCCACGCGAGGCTGCTGGACAGACCTTACACGATCAGTTGGCTGGCCGCTGCGGATGATTGGCGCTGTCACCACTGGGCGCTGGGCCGCCGGGGCCACCTTGCCCGTCGCCGCCCGGCCCGCCGGGGCCATTACCGCCGGGGCCACCGCCACCCGGGCCGCGGCCGCCGCCACCGGGGCCGCCACCGCCACCGGGGCCGCGCTGCGGCCGGGCTTCCTCAAGCGTCTTCATCTGCTCCGGGGTCAGGATCTTCGCCATCTTCGCCTTGACCTCGGATTCGAGGTCGGCGACCTGTTTTTTCTGGTCATCGGTCAGTTGAAGTTTGTCTTCGGCAAAGCGCGGGATCAGGTGGATCCCACCCTGCGGCCCGCCCTGGCCGCGGCGCTGGCCTCCGCCACCGCCTCCGGGGCCACCGGGCCCGCCCGGCCCACCCTGGCCCGGCCCGCCGTCACCCGCAGGCTTCGCCGGCGGATTGCCGGCGGGCGCATCGTCCGCGCCATGCGCGAGCGGCGACAAAGACATGCCGGCCCACAGGCCCAGCGCAACCAATCCGATTGAGGCACGACGCGGTTGAAACATGTGTACTCCTGCGAAAAAAGAATGAATCATGATCAGTTCAAAAAACGTTAAGCCTAGGGTCGGGCTCCCGCCTTGTCGCTCGCGGATCAACGTCGCCCTTAGTCGATCATTCGGCGGGCAGCCGGCGCTGTGCTGAGGGCCGCCCGGAACCGGCGGGCGATCCGGGATCGCCACCTGGCCCTCGTTCGTCGGGTGGGCCTCCATTGAGCGGACCGTCTTCCGGGCCGCCGCCTGGCCCACCGGGGCCGCCGAACCCACGCGGCGGGCGCGCCTCTTCCATCGTCTTCATCTGCTCCGGCGTGAGGATTTTGGACAGCCTCGCCTTCGTGTCGGCTTCGAGCGTCGCGATCTGCTTGCGTTCCTCGTCAGTCAGTGAAAGCCGCGGCTCGGCGAACCGCGGGATCAGGTGGAAACCGGGCGCCGGCGGGCCACCCCCGTCATTCGGGAAGCCGCCGCCGGGCGGCCTTCGGTTGAAGCTCGGGTCTGGCGTGCTGCGATACTTTCTCGGGATGAACGGGAACTGCTCGGTCAGCACGTAGTGATAGATGCCCGAAGGGTACTCCGGCGTGACGCCCTCGACGCCGTTGCATTCGTCCAGATCACCGGTGCCAGCGGCGTACTCGTAGTCGGCGACGAACGTCCCGTCGAACTTCCCGCCGGGGCCCTTCCCACCGGGCCCGTTAGGGCGTTCACCCGCCTTGACACGGTAGCTCGATTTGAGCGTCTTCAGCGGGCTGGCGGCGTCCTTCGGGTTGGCATGGCCGACATTGTTGTAGATGGGGAAACCGTCGGCCGCCCAGCCGACGATGACCATCTTCTGTTTGCCGTCGGTGAGGGCGTAAACCAGGGCGGTGGGGATCGCATGGTAGTGGTAGGCCCCGTTGGGCTGAACGTGGGCATGGCTTGCGTCGGTGCCGAGGTAGAGCGGCGCGAGCGTCATCGGTTCGTATTGCCAGGAGCGGTCGCCGTTCCACCACTCGGCCGCCCCAGGGTCGAAGACGACGCCGTTGACGGCCACCCCGAAGGGTTGCATGCGGACGGCCGTCGTCTCGGCGGCCGGCTTGGGGTCAGCCGGGACATGATATTCATAATGCTGCGGCGCGATCGTGTTGGGGTTCCCTGCTCCGGGGAACGGCCCCGTCGCATGGTCCGGGATGCCGTTGGACCTGATCGTCCGGACGCCCCCCTCGACGGTGATCGTCACTTCGTTCTGGAACGCCGGCTTGACGGTGTCGGGCTCGCGAGCCGCCGGGAGCCGGGCGGCATAGAGCGACGCCCCCGCCACCACGAGGGCGGCCGCGAGGGGCCATCGCCTCCTTCCCTTTGCGTTCTGTCGGTTTTGCATAGACATAGCGATCGCCTGTTCCCAACGGCTTCGGCCCACATGCCCCGATCGGTCACCGCCGACCGCTTGGTCAGTGCTTCAACGCCGGCTGACGGTTTCAATCGCGCGGGGGGGGGCGGATCAACAATTTCGCATCGGTGCGGCCGCCCGAAGGCCTCGGCGGCGACGACCTCCTCTCGAGGCGGTGGATGATTTGAGGTAGCGGCGACCCCATCCGGCGTCTCGTCGCACATTCCGTTACGATGGGGTCGCACCGAACGGCATGGCCGAGCCATATTGAACACCGTAAGCCCCACATGATGGCGATACATCGTCCCAGTGGTCGATTTTCCGAGATTGTCAGGATCACCATGCGCTGGGTCGCCGCGGTCGGATTCGTCGCGGCCGGCACCCTGCATTTCGTCCGGCCGTCTCTCTATCAGCGCATCATTCCGCCCGGCTTCCCGTCGCCGCGCGCTGGTCCTGATCAGCGGGGCCTGCGAAATAGCGGGTGGGATCGGCCTGCTGATCGCCCCGCTCCGCCGCCTGGCCGGCTGGGGGCTGATCGCGCTGCTGGTCGCCGTGTTCCCGGCAAATCTGTACATGGCCCGAAGCCCGGGGCAGTTCAAAGACCTGGGCGTGCCCACCTGGGCGCTTTGGGCTCGACTGCCGTTGCAGGGCGTGCTAATCGCGTGGGTCGCGTGGGTGGCGACGCCGCGCAATGCCGCACGCCGACGCGCATGAGGTCATCCGCGAGGTTCGAGACTGTTTGAAACGGAGAACCAAAATATATGAACACCGTGACGCGTCTGCTCGTGGGCGGCCTGCTGCTGACGTTCGCGGCCTCCTTCACCCGCGCCGCGGATGCCCCGAGGAAGCCGAACATCATCTTCATCCTCAGCGACGACGTCGCCCAGGGGGACCTTGGGTGCTACGGGCAGAAGCTGATCAAAACGCCGAACATCGACCGCATGGCCCGCGAAGGGATGCGAACCACCCAGGCCTATTGCGGCACCACGGTCTGCGCCGAGCCGAACGTCGCTGATGACCGGGATGCACACCGGCCACACAGCCATCCGAGCCAACCGCGAGATCGGCGCTGAGGGGCAGATGCCGCTGCCGGCGGGGACGTTTACCGTCGCGCAGCTCCTCAAGGCGGCGGGGTACTCCACGGCGTGCATCGGCAAATGGGGCATGGGCATGTTCGACACGACCGGCAGCCCGCTCAAGCTCGGCTTCGATCACTTCTACGGCTACAACTGCCAGCGGCACGCGCACAGCTACTTTCCGAAATACCTTTACAACAACGACCAGCGGTTTGATCTTCCCGGCAACGACGGGAACGAGAAGATCGAGGGGAAAGGGGCGATCTACTCCGAGGACCTGATCTCCGCCGACGCGATGAAGTTCGTGCGGGCGAACAAGGATCGGCCGTTCTTCCTCTACTACGCACTGACCCTGCCGCACGGTGCCTTCCAGATCAACGACCAGGGGATCTACAAGGACAAACCCTGGACCGAGGAACAGAAGAACTACGCGGCGATGGTCACCCGCCTCGATACCGATACCGGCCGAATGCTCGACCTCCTCAAGGAGCTCAACCTGGACGAAAAGACGCTGGTGATCTTCTCGGGCGACAACGGTTCATCGTTCGCCCCAAGCTCGCCGCTCGGAAAGCTTTTCGAGCAGGCCGCCAACGGCCTGCGCGGGTACAAGCGGGAACTATACGAGGGGGGCCTGCGGAACGCGGGGATCTTCCGCTGGCCGGGAGTTGTGCCCGCCGGCCGCGTCAGTGACGAACCGTGGGCGTTTTGGGACTTTCTGCCGACCTGCGCCGACTTGGCGGCCGCGCCGATCCCGGCCGCCGTCCACCCCGACGGGCTCTCCCTCGTTGACTACCTGAAGGGTGGCCCGGCGCCCCGGCGTGAATACTTCTACTGGGAACTCCACGAAGGGCCGTCGCTGCAAGCCGTCCGCTGGGGCGACTGGAAGGCGGTCCGTAACGGCCCGTCCAAGCCAATCGAGTTGTACGACCTGAGGGCCGATTATGCGGAAACCAGAGATTTGGCCGCGGATCGGCCCGACCTGGTCACCACGGCCGCAGCGTTCATGAAGGCCGCCCACGCGGACGACCCAAACTGGCCGATGCGCGACGGGAAGCCCGGCGCGGCGAACAAGGCGGCGAAGCAGTGATCCGTACGCCGTCAATGCTTCAGATCGCGGCCGTCTTCAGATCGCTCAACCGAACCGTCCCGTTCTGGCTGGTGAAGGTTGCGCCGCCATCGCTCCCCGACTGCTGCTGGGCGACCCCGCCGATCTGGTGTTCGCCGGTGTCGTACAGCGTGGTTTTCCCGTCCTTCTGAACGGCGAGCCGGCGCGATCTGGAGAAGTAGGCGTACTTCAGGTCGTTCTGGCTGCCGGTCGCGTTGGGTGAGCCAAGGCCGTCCGGCCACCACTGCTCTTGTGGGGCCATCGGCTCCATTGGCTTCATGGGCTCCATTGGTTTCATGGGCTGCATCGGCTTCATCGGTTCCATATCCGCGGACCGTAGCAGCGATGGCCCGCGTTTGGAGCGCCGGAATTCCCGCCGCGACCCGCGACGCGCATCTCGGAATTTTCGATCGGTCCGGCGGCGGGCCTCTGGTAAAGCGCACGTCGATTCTGGTATACCCACTCCAGCACCCTTCTGTGAGCGATGCTCCATGGCGGCCGGCGCAACCGTTCGACAGAGGGATAGTGCGGCGTCCACGGGAACTCATCATCCCGTGACGCGTGCTTGATGCTGTTGCCCACGTCGTACACTGACCCCTGTTTCAGTTCATCTTAAGCCCCGCCAGGGCGCTCTCTGGCTTCGTAAGAGCGGCTTGGGTCCGTACCGTCAAAGTTGGATCGCGCGGTCAGGCAGTGGTTCAAGATCACTTCTCCGGTTGTTAGAACGCTCTGTCGCAGGGGGTACGGATCGGCAGGAATTCGGAGGTCTCTATGCAGCTCAAGCGGTTCATCAAGGCGAAGGTGTCGCATTCCCGGTCGGCGGGCCGATCGGGGCCGATCGCCCGTTTCGAAAGGTTGGAGAACCGCCGACTGATGTCGGGCGGCGCTCATGAGGGCTCTGGCGGCGACGGCGGCGACCACGACCTCAGGCTCGCCACGACCCTTCTTTTCAGTCAGGCGCCAACCGCCGTGGAGACAGGGCTTACCAATCTGGCGGCCGCGGACCACGTATCCGCCCCTGGCGCCAATACAACAGTCGTTCTTGGCAACTCGAACGGCGTGGAAACCTACAGCGTCGCCGTCGGCGGCGGCCCTATCAAGCGCCTGACGGTGGATCAGAACGGCGTGGCCGTTATCGCGCCCGTCCACACGACGACCCCTTTCGGCGCGATCACCAACGACGCCGTGACGTCCGAATTCTCGGGCATTGCCGCGGCCCTCGGCATCAACGCCCCGGCCGCGGGTGCGACGGTCGATATCGCCACCCCTGCTTCAGGGCCGGCGGTCTACACCGCGCGCCTCACCAGCTCAAGTTCATCCGCCACGGTGACGATCAGCATTGATGCTCTGGGGACGCCGGTAGGGAACGAGAGCGTCCCCCTCAGCACTCTGCCCACCGCCATCCTCAGCGGCCTGATCAGCAATGCTCCGGCCGGCGCCGCACCCCTTCTCTTCACGACCCCGATCAAGGTTCAGACGGTGGACGGGGTCACGCTGTACTCGGCGAAATACACGGTGGGCACAACGTCCACCACCGTAACCGTGAACGGCGCGGGTGCTCTTCCCCCGCTCCCCGCCTTGAGTCCGATCTCCTATGCCGCGCTCGTCGGCCTGGCGCCAGCGGCCGCTGTCGAACTTCAGACGCTCGCCACCGCCGACGGCGTCGCCGGGAAGATCGCCCCCACGCGGAAGGTGACGACCTATACCGAGGCAAACGGGACGGTGCTGTACAGCGTAACGCTTCCCGCCACCCGCACCTTGGCTTCGCACCACTCCTACACCTACTCGCTCCAACTCGTCGTGGACGCCTTTGGGAGCCCGACGGTCTTCCCGTCGGCGAGCACAGCCGGCGGCGACTCTGGCGATCGTCACTAACGATAGAGCCGCAGGCGGCCCCCGGCTCAACACCGTGACACGCGGCCGCGCCGGGTGCGGTACTGGAGCGGCGCCGAACCACAGACGCCGGTGGCCACGCGCCTCGAGTGGTCCGTAGCCGGCAAGAGTGCGGGTGCGCGGCGATGCCAACCGGCGGCACTTTGATTCGCGAGCGTACCCGCTGATTGAGATGGAGCGGCCCATTCAGCGCGCCCTCTTTTGCTCCGAAATAACGGGATTCTTGTTGACCGCGTGATCAGTCGAGCGAGAATTTACGGCCTGTCTCACTTCTCTCTGCCTGGAGGATCGCCATGGATCGCAATCGCCCCGCTCCCGCCGGACTTTCGTCCGAATGCCCCGACTGTGACTTGCCGAGCCGTCGGAGGGTCATCAAGGCGGCCCTGGGCGGCATGGCGGCGGTGACGGCCGCTTCGATCTGGTCGCCCGCCGGCCTCCAGCGGGCGATGGCAGGCGAGGCGGCGGCGGCCGCCAAGCCGGCGGCTGAGACGCTGGTCGCGCAGCTCTTCAAGTCGCTCACGGACAAGCAAAGGCCGCTCATCGCGTTCCCGTTCGATCATCCGCTTCGGAGCAAGGTGGACAACAACTGGATGATCGTTGACAAGGCGATCAGCGCGATCCTTGACAAGGATCAGTTGGCGCTGGTGAAGGAGATCTTCATCGACATGCACAGCGAGGAATATGCCGATCGGGTGATGAAGCAGGTCGAGCAGGACAACGCCGAAGTCGGCGGGTTCAACGGGTGCTCGATTGCCCTTTTCGGCGAGCCCGGCGAGATGACGGGCGACCCGCTGAATGCCGGGAAGAAGAGCAAGTTCGAGTTCGTCTTCGCCGGCCGCCACGTCACCCGGCGCTGCGACGGGAACAGCGTGGACGGCGCGGCGTTCGGCGGGCCGATCTTCTACGGCCACGCGGCCGACGGATTCCATGAAAAGGCCAACCACCCCGGCAACGCCTACTGGTTTCAGGCGATTCGCGCCAATGAGGTCTTCAAAGCGCTCGACGGCAAGCAGCGAAAGACGGCCCTGCTCGACACCGACCCGCGCAAGGAGCAAGGCACCAAGACCGTCGCCCTGCGCAACAGCACGAGCGAACTGCCCGGCATCGGGATGAGTGATCTGTCGGCCGACCAGAAGGATCTCGTCAAGCAAGTGATGAGCGACCTGCTCGCCCCGTTCCGCAAGCCCGACGCCGACGAAGCGATGAAGCTGATCGAGCACGGCGGCCTCGACAACCTCCACATGGCCTTCTATTCCAAGATGGACATCGGCAACGACGGCGTCTGGGACGTCTGGCAGATCGAGGGCCCGAACATGATCTGGTACTTCCGCGGCGCGCCCCACGTGCATACGTGGGTCCATGTCCGCGAGCCGGAGAAGGCGTGACCGATCCGGCATGGTGAGTCACGGCGCGGAAAACGGAGTGGCATCCAGAGCGGGGCGGAAGGGCGCTCAAGGCAAAGCCGGCGGCGGGGTTTCCGTTATTTTCGACAACGACACCTGGGTCACCAGCGGAACAAAGCCCGCGGCCCGGGACGCTTCGTAGACCCTTCGGGCGTTCTCCGGCTTCAGGCAATAGTCGATCGTAAAGACCGGTTTTCCCGCTTTAAGAAATTTCTTGTACTGCTCCACGCGTCGCGCGGTGGATGATTCTTCCTTGTCGCGATTGGGGATGTCCCCGCCCCTGGGCTTGCCCCACGGCGTGTTCGATTTTCCGGCGAACCAGGTGTCTTCGAACCCGATCCCGTCGATCACGTCGGCGTAGCGAGCATCTTCGTCGATCAGGTGGGGGGCGTTCTGTGGGATGATCAGCGCGCTGGGGTTGGCCTCCCGCGCGGCCGCCCGAATCGTGCGGATAAAATCCACCATGGCGTGCGCGGGGTTGACGTTTTGGCGTCTGGCCTCGGCCGCCACCGCGTCGTCGCTGTAGCCATCAATCCAGTCGAGATAGAGCCCGTCGAACCCCGCCCGCATGGCTCGCCCCACCTCGCTTTCCTTCCCGGTGGCAAAGACCTCCTGCCAGCGCTTGTCCCAGTAGGCGACCGGGAAATCGTCGTGCCAGCCGTCCGGGTCGGCGGTGAGCAGGAAGCTCGGCTGTCCCCCTTTCCCGCGCGCGGGCGGCGTCCATTCTTTCGGCCAATAGCCGCGGAAGCGCTCGGCCTGGCCGGCATCGACGTACGCCAGCACGAGGCGGCCGGCCTTGCCCGCGTGGAGCCTGGCGACCATCCCGGCCATGTCAAACGCCTCGTTGCCGCGAACCGTCGCCGTCGGCTCGACCACGAGCAGGTCGTAGTCGCTTTGGGCCAGTCGCTCGACGGCGCCCGGCTCGTCCAGTTTGTCGATCTGATACATGAACGTGCGAACTGCCTTCAGGCCCATCCGCCCCGGCGGCCGCTCCGCGGAGCGAGCGACCGCCGCGCCTTCCAACAGCAGGCCGACCGCCTCCGGCACCCACCCGCTGCCCCATTCGTGCTTCCGCGGCGGCCCGTCCTGGTACGCATGATCGATCTTCAGCCGCTCCATCAGGGCATGCGCCGCGCGATGGTCCGCGGCAAAGTTCCCTGTCCCCAGCAGGATCAACCGGCGGCCCGTCCGCAGGTCGGCCGCCCGAAGCTCCAGCAGCCGCGAGACCTGATACGCCTTGAAGTTCTCGGCGGTCCCGAAGATCTCCCCCGACCCGTAGCGGCCGGGGGCATCCATCATCAGCGGCGCGTCCCAGGCGGCCGCCTTCCCGAAGAGGCCCGGGTGCCGGAGCAGCAGCGAATACGCGCCCCACCCGGACTTACTGAACCCGAGCAACAGCCGCCCCGGCGCGTCGTGTGAAACGGGGTATCGCTTCTCTACCATCGGTATCACCGCTTCGAGCAGGTACGTCTCCTGCCGGATGGTCGGATCGGCTGGATGATCCGCGTACCAGGGGAGGTGCGAGAAAGTCGGCGCGACGAACACCGCGTGATACTTGTTCTGAAGGTCGTTCTTCTTCACTTCCAGCAGGCCGTCCCCGTATTGATCCTCCGACTTCGCTTCGACAGGCAGGACGTACAGGGCCGGGTACGCCTTCCCTTTCTCAAGCGTGTCGGGGAGCAGCACCCGAACCGACGTCACCCCCGCCTGATAGGGCGAGCGAATCTCATGCACGAGGACGCCGTTCGCATCCGTACGCCCCTCGGAGATCGTCACTGGCGAGTCTTCGGCCCGAGCGGCCACCGCGATCAAAAGCCCGAGCAGCAGCGGCAAGGCGCGGTGGGTGGCTCATGCGAGTATGGTCGGCTTCAGATTCCCGCATGTAAATGGCCGGACATGCTTGATGCACGGCGGGCTCAGGTCGGGCCTGGGCACGGCCGCCGTCTTTCCGCTTGAAAAGCAAGCCACCAGCGAGCCGCAACCGTGAGGGGCCGTGAGGGAGCGGTCGGGCCCGGAAGGGCGAGTCATTCCGAGAGCGGGAACGGCGTGCGGTGGGACGCCGACCGCTCCCTCTCACGGTCGCGGCTCGCTGGTCCGCACAGGCGGTGCCGTGCCGACCGGATTGAAACGTCTTCGCCCGGTCAGGCTGCTATAGTCACCGGCATGTTCAGCCTTGCTTCGGTCTCCAAATCCTATGGCGGCGCTCCGGCGTTGGAGGATGTTTCGCTGACCACGCCGGTCGGCCACACGACCGCGCTCATCGGCCCGAGCGGGTGTGGGAAGTCTACGATCTTGGGGCTGTTGACCGGCCTGCTGACGCCCGACGCCGGAACCATTACCTTCGAGGGAGAGCCGATTACCGCCGAGCGCCTTCCGTCGATGCGGCGGCGGATCGGGTATGTGATCCAGGAAGGGGGCCTCTTCCCTCACCTCTCGGCCATGGCGAATGTCACGCTGATGGCGCGGCACATCGGCTGGCCGGCTAGCAAGATCGGCGGCCGCGTCGAAGCGCTGTCAAAGCTTGCCCGGTTGTCGCCCGATCTGCTGTCGCGATACCCCGCCGAGCTTTCCGGCGGGCAGCGCCAGCGCGTTTCACTAATGCGGGCGCTGATGCTCGACGCCGACGTGCTGCTTCTCGACGAGCCGCTGGCGGCGCTCGACCCGATGGTGCGGGCGGAATTGCAGGAAGACCTCGCCGGCATCTTCCGCGAGCTGCGCAAGACGGTGGTCATCGTTACGCACGACATGAACGAGGCTACGTTTTTTGCGGACCAGATTATCCTGATGCGCGGCGGCCGCATCGTGCAGACGGGCTGCGCGGACGACCTGTTCGACCGGCCCGCCGAGCCCTTCGTCACCCTGTTCCTGCGCGCTCAGCAATCCCGGGCCCGCGTTGAGGCGCGGGGATGATGCGCTGTCATTTGCGATCCGCCATCGTTTTCTGCGCACTCTGCATCTTCAGCGCCGCAGCGGCGCTTTCCGACGCGGCCGAGCCGGTCACTATCGGCTCGAAGGTCTTTACCGAATCCGTCATCCTGGGGGAGCTCGCCACCCAGCTCGGACGCGACGCCGGCGTCAGCACGACCCACCGGAGCCAGCTCGGCGGGACACAGGTCCTGTGGAAGTCGCTCATCGGCGGAGAGATCGACGCGTACCCCGAATACACGGGGACGATCGTCCAGGAGCTGCTCCCCGGCACCCCGGCGACCGAAGAGGCGATCCGCGCCGCGCTGGCGACGAAGGGCGTGGGAATGACGCGCTCGCTCGGCTTTAACGACACCTACGCGCTGGGCGCTCCCGAAGCGATCGCGGCGAAGCTCGGCCTGAAAACGATCGGCGACATGCGAGCGCACTCCGAGCTGCGGGTGGGGCTGAGCAACGAGTTCCTTGAACGCAAGGACGGATGGCCCGCCGTCCGCGCGGCGTACGCGCTGCCGCAGCAGAGCGTAACCGGCCTCGATCACGACCTCGGCTACCGGGCGATCGCTTCGGGCAGGACCGACATCATCGATCTCTATTCCACCGACGCCGAGATCGCCTTCTACCACCTGCGCGTGCTCGAGGACGACCAGCGCCTCTTTCCGGAATACAAGGCTGTCTACCTTTATCGGCTCGATCTCAATCGGCGGGCGCCCGCATTCGTCAGCGCGCTGGCCCGGCTCGAAGGGGCGATCGACGCGCCGCACATGATCGCCATGAACGCGGCGAGCAAGCTCAATAAGGCCCCCGAGTCGCGCGTCGCCTCCGAGTTCCTCCTGGCGACGCTGCAAACCAGGACCGACCCCCGCGAGGCCACGCTGGCCGGCACCCTGCTGACGCGGACGCGCGAGCACCTGCTGCTGGTGGCGGTCTCGCTGGCGGCGTCGATCGTGGTGGCGATCCCGCTCGGCGTGCTTGCCTTCGCCCGGCCGCGGCTGGGGCACGTGATCCTCGCCGCTGTCGCGGTGATCTATACGATCCCGTCCCTCGCCCTGCTGGTGTTCATGATCCCCCTGCTGGGGATCGGCACGTGGCCGGCTATCGTCGCCCTATTCCTCTATGGGCTGCTCCCGATCGTCCGCAATACGCACGCGGGCCTTGCCGGCATCGCGCCGGGCCTGCGGCGGAGCGCGATCGTTCTGGGCCTGTCGCCCCGGGCTCGGCTGCTGGGGATCGAACTGCCGATAGCCGCCCCGTCGATCCTGGCAGGCATTAAGACGGCCGCGGTGATTAACGTCGGCACGGCGACACTCGGGGCCTTGATCGGCGCGGGCGGGTACGGTCAACCGATCCTGACCGGCATCCGCCTGGACAACAATCGCCTGATCCTGCTCGGCGCGGTGCCGGCGGCCGTGCTCGCACTGTTGGTTCAGGGCGGGTTCGGGCTACTCGAGCGATTGATCCTGCCACGCGGGCTTCAGGTGAAGGCGCGGCCTCGGAAGGGGGAGAATCGCCAGGGGTTCCCGGCACTGCCGGCCGTCATTTCAGATCCGGCGCCCGGGCCATCGCCGGACTCTGCACCGCCTCGCTGAGGGTCGCGCGCCCCATCCCGACCGCGGCCGCGGGAGTATTATCTCATCGGGGCGCCCACTCAGTCAGCGTCAATACCGTGGTTCACTCGCAAGGTTTATCCAGTTTCCCACGTACGCGGAGCCGATTGTCGCGTGCCTCAACAAATTGAAGCCTACTCTGCCCAGCGCGCCTACTCTTAGCCATCATGACGACCATGACGACGCTCTCTGAAGATGCGCTGATGGCCTCCGGCTCGGGCACGGCGGGGCTGGGCAGTTCGTCGTCGCCGGTTGACCGTTACAACGCGGTGCGGGGCCTGACCGAGCGGCTCTGCCAGCCGCTCGTGGTGGAGGACTACGTCGTGCAGTCGATGCCCGACGTCAGCCCAACCAAGTGGCACCTGGCGCACACGACCTGGTTCTTCGAGACGTTCCTGCTCAAGCCGCACGCGACAGGGTATCTAGAGTTCGACCCCCACTTCGGCTACCTGTTCAACTCTTACTACAACACGATCGGCGACCGCCACTGTCGGCAGAACCGGGGCCTGCTGAGTCGCCCGACCGTCGAAACGGTCTATGCTTACCGGCGACACGTTGACCAGCACCTGCGCAACCTGCTCGCCACCGCCGATGGCCGCTTGAGCGACACGCTCGCGCCACTCCTGGAGATCGGCCTGCACCACGAGCAGCAGCATCAGGAGCTGATGCTCACGGACATCAAGCACGTTTTCTGGGTGAACCCGCTGCGGCCGGCGTACGTGCCCCGCCCGCCGCGCGCCGCCGACGCCGTTCCGCCCGCCGCGTGGCTCCGCTACGAAGGGGGCCTTCGCGAGATCGGCCACAACGGGCACGGCTTTGCTTTCGACAACGAGAGCCCGCGGCATCCCCAGTATGTGGCCCGATTCGAGCTCGCGTCGCGGCTGGTCACCAACGGGGAATTCAAGCGGTTCATCAGCGACGGCGGATACCGCAAGCCGGAATGGTGGCTCTCCGCCGGCTGGGCGACGGTGCAGGCCGAGGGATGGGAAGCGCCCCTCTACTGGATCCGTGAAGAGGGCGGCCGCTGGGTCAACCACACCTTGGCGGGGCTTCGCGAAGTGGCCGACGACGAGCCGGTGTGTCACGTCAGCCTCTACGAGGCCGACGCCTTCGCCCGCTGGGCAGGCGCTCGCCTGGCGACCGAGGCGGAGTGGGAAGTCGCGTCCTCGTCGCTCGATCCGACCGACGGCTCGTTCGTCGAATCCGAAACCTTCCACCCGGCCGTCGCCGCGAATGGGCCAGGCCTTCAGCAGATGTTCGGCGATGTCTGGCAATGGACCGGCAGCGCGTACCTCGCCTACCCCGGCTACCGCCCGCCGCCCGGGGCGCTCGGGGAATACAACGGCAAGTTCATGTGTAATCAGTTCGTCCTAAGGGGCGGGTCGGTCGCCACGTCGAAGACCCACATCCGACGAACCTATCGCAACTTTTTCGCGCCGGATGCGCGGTGGCAGTTCAGCGGGGTTCGCTTAGCAAGGGACGTATGAGACAACACCCGACGATGAACGGCACGGGGACCAACGGTATCGGGACCAACGGTTTCGGGACCAACGGTATTGGCGCGAACGGTGCCGAGACGAACGACGTTGGCACGGCCGACGCCGGAACCCAACTCGCCGCGCCGCCGATCCAGCTCCTCGACTTCGAGCCGGCGGCCGACGACGTCCGCGCCGAGGTTCTCGCGGGCCTCAACCAATCCCCGAAATCGCTCCCGTGTAAGCTGTTCTACGATGAACGGGGCTCCCAGCTTTTCGACGCCATCTGCAATCTTCCCGAGTATTACCCCACCCGCACCGAGCTCGCGATCATGCGCGACCACGCCGATGAGATGGCCGACGCGATCGGCCCGCGGCCGCTGCTGGTCGAATACGGCAGCGGCAGCAGCCTCAAAACCCGACTCCTGCTCCATCGCCTTCAGCGCCCCGCCGGCTATGTGCCGATCGACATCTCCCGCGCCCACCTGATGCACGCCGCACGCGGCCTGGCCACCCGCTTCCCGCACATCCCGATCCGCCCCGTCTGCGCCGACTATACGCGCCCGTTCTTTCTCCCCCGGTTCGACGAAGAGCGCCCCGCCCGCACCATCGCCTACTTCCCCGGCTCCACGATCGGCAACTTTGAGCCGGAGGAGGCATTGGCTTTCCTCCGATCCGTCCGCGCCACTTGCGGGCGCGACAGCGGCCTGCTGATCGGCGTCGATCTGAAGAAAGCCCCGGCTGTCCTGCATGCCGCGTACAACGATGCCGCCGGCGTCACGGCCGCCTTCAACCTGAACCTCCTTCGCCGCATCAATCGCGACATCGGCTCCAGCTTTGACCTCAACGCGTTCGACCACTATGCCTTCTACAACCCGCTGATCGGCCGCATGGAGATGCATCTGATCAGCAGCCGCGCTCAAACCGTGAACTTGGGCGACGGCGCGACGGCCCACTTCGACGAGGGCGAGAGCATCCACACCGAAAATTGCCACAAATACACGCTCGACAGCTTCGCCTCCCTCGCCGCCGAGGCCGGATATGAACGTGAATCGGTCTGGACCGACGCACGCGGCCGCTTCAGCGTGCAGTACCTCGTCGCCCCCACATAGCGCGGCGGGCGGGGCCGGGATCACGCTAAAGGTCCGTTCCAGGCGGGATCGCGGGCGAGCGGCCGTGCCATCCGACGTGCCGCCGGCGCCCTCACCGGCGGGCCTTGTGCGTCCTCGGCAAGACCGCCGTTGAGGGCACCGGTGCCACTTTTAATTCGCGAGCGCACCCGCGGATTTAGACGGAGCGGCCCAGTGGGCGACGGAGGCACAAAAAGAAGGGGCCGATCTCACTCGCCGCGCAACCGAGGGTCACGACCCAAAAATGGCGGATCGCGGCGAAGCGGATATCATCCCCGTCATCGTCGCCACGCGTGCCTATCGATGGGACGCCTGCTTTCTGAATCTGAACTGGGGTTCCACGGTGGGCACATTGGAGCGTGATTCCGTTCATCGGCCGCCTGTTGATCGGAGCGGCCGATCCATCGGGCGCGTTCAGGCTCGCTTGCTTTTGTCTGGCCGCCCGCTGGCCATGGCGGATCGCCTGCGCGGGAAGGACGACCCGCGTTCGGCGCTCCCGCCGCTATGGGTTGAGGAGCCGATCGCCCTCAGGGACCTGGCCGCCGCGTGGTGCGGAGGGCGTCCGCCAGGGGAGGCACGCGTCGCGGCGGCACTGCTCGCGCAGGCACGCGCGGCCCTGAACGTCCCCTCGACCGCCGGCTCAGTCGTCGAACGGCGTTGGCAGATCGAAGCGGGCGACCAACTTGTTGCCGACCCGGTGGCCTTGCTGACCGCCCGGGCGCTGCTCTCCGCCGAGCCGGGCGAGGCGGCCGAGGTCATCGCCCGCGGGGTTGCCCGATTGCACGGGGGCGCCATCGAGCGATTTCAACAGGTCGGGCGGCTCTGGGGCCGCCGCGCCCGGCCGATCGTCATCCTGGCCGCGGACCAGGCGGCGGCCGACATGGCCTCCACCCTCCAGGCGGCCGTCCAGGCGATCGAAATGACGCCCGAGGCGGATCTCACCCTGATCGTGAGCCCGACCGGATGGGAACGACTCAAGGCCGCACTCGACGCTCATAGCGTAGCGGTGCTGGAGAGCGGCCCAAGCACGGCTGAAGAGAGCCACCTTGAACCCCGCGAGGGCGACGACCGCGCGGCTCCAGAACCTGGTGGGCCTGCCGGGTCGAAGACAGCGCCCGCGGCGGCGAACGAAACCGAAGCGCAGCGGGCCGGGTCGCGTCGCCCCCGATCGGTCGAAGCCGGGGCGGCCGGCGGCGCTGGTGGACCGCTTGACGCCCTGCGCGCCCGTGCCACATCCGCCGTGAAAGCCGCGCGGCGCGTCCAGCGGAGACGGGTTCGCCCCGCGGAAGCCGCGCCGAACTCGCGGCCGCCCGCAGCCTCGCCGAGGCCCTGCTGTATGCCGCCCTGGAGGCCGACCCGAGAACCATCGGCCTTTTTCAGCTCAATGCCGACGGCGGCTTCCCGTTCGGCCCGGGGCCTGCGGAAATCGACCTGCTCTGCCGATCGCTTAGGATCGCGATTGAGGTGGATGGGTATTTTCATTTTCAGGAGACGGCCGCCTACCGGCGCGACCGGCGAAAGGACTGGCTGATGCAGCGGCACGGGCTGCTCGTCCTCCGGTTCCTGGCCGAGGATGTGACGACCCGTCTGCGCGGCGTCGTCGGCCGAATTGCCGAAGCGGTGGAAACGAGGCGGGCGCCGCAGGCACAAACGCCCGGAGGGTCGCCGGTGGTGCCCGAGAGCGGCTTGTAGCGAGGACGAATACGAATGCAGAATCAGGTGATTGAAGATCGGCTGGACAAACTCGCCCTGGCGTGGCTCTGGTGTCAGGGCGACAAGGCGGCGACGCCGGCGGCCGTGGCGACGGGGGTGAAGGCGATGCTGCCGTCCGCGACAACGCCGGCCGAGACCGTCGCGTCAACGCTCGCTCGCCTCGTGACGGCGGGCGAGGTCGAGCGAATCGAGGCCGCGAAGAAGGGGGCGAAGCCGACTTACAAGACGTCGGCTAGCGGCGCCCGGCGGGCGATGGAATTCCTCGGCCGCCGGGATCGGCCCGGTGGAAGCCGCCCCTTTGGCGCGTTGGCCAGCTACGATCTGCCCGCCCTCGCCGCCGGGCTGACCATTCCGGCGGCAAATAAGAAGGAGCAGGCGGCCTTCGGTAAGCTGCTCCCGGTCGCCGTGTCTGTCCGCCACCATCGGATCGACGTGCCGCTGGACAAGGGGCCTGACGCCGCGAAGGTGGCGCTGGTCAAACTCGCTCTTTCCCGCGCGGGCGGCGTGGCGGCCGGCGAGATTCATCTCAAAAAGCTGCCGGGCGGTGAACTCCCGGCACTGGTCGTCGGCCCGCTGCTGGGGCAGCCCAGGACGGCCGCGACGAACATCGACAAGCTTCTGGCCGAGGTGGCCAACGGCTGCCTCGGCATCACCAAGGCCGCACAACTCAAGGCGGCCGTCGTGCGACAGTGGCTGACCGCCGAGAACGAGAACGCCCCCGACAACGCTGGCCCCGTGACTTCGGCTCCGGCAGACGCCCAAAGCTTGGCCAAGCCGCCGCCCGAACGCAGCGGGGCAGTTGAAGTCGATCTGCCGACCTTCATCCGCCAGCTTCACGCGGCCGTCGCGGATGTTGCCCGTAACGGCGGCGCAGGCGTATCCAACCTGCGCGACAAGGTCCTGGTCAACGCCGCGTGGCGTCGGTATGAGCAACTGTTCGAGCCGATTCCGATCGATCAGTTCAAGCGCCGTACGCTCGACGCCGGCGGCAGCCAGATCGACCTTGTGCGCGAGGACCTCATCCCCGTTGACCGCGCGGCTGAGTTCCACGAAGCTGAGGTCCGGGCTGGCGCGTCAACCTACCATTACATCCGCGTCCGTGACTGACCCGGGCAATAAGGGGACCTTCATCATGCAGCCGTTTGATTGCCGGGCTGAAGTCTTCCGCGTGCGGGGGCACGAAGTCCTGGGCTCCGTCACCCAGGGCACGCAGATGACGCACCCCGACCCGTACGACGTGGAGGAGGTCCACAGGGAAGCGCGCAGGCGTTCCTCGCCACGCTCGACCAGGTCCGCGCGGCCCGGTCAGCAAGATTCTCCTCATCCGCGGCCAGGCGGGCTGCGGCAAGACCCACCTTATTCGCGCCCTCCGCGCCCGCGTTCATGGCGAACGCGGGGCGGCCGTCGCCTATGTCCACATGACCAGCGAGCATGGCGACTATCGCCAGTATCTGCTCCGACAGGTCGTCCGATCCCTTTCCGACCCTTACGACCCGCGGCCCAATTTGCCCCAGCAGCCCAGCGCGCTCGACTTGATCAGCGACGGGCTGGTCGCCGCCGGCGGCCTGGAGGCGCCCATGATCGACCGCCTCCGCGAAGCCGATGACGACAACGCGCTGGCCGATGCGGTGACAGCCGCCGCCGATGCGCTGACCGAGGCGATCGACGCCGCCGGCCACCCGCGCTTCGGCGGCGTTGACCTCAACACATTGCGGATCCTGCTCTACCGTCAGAGCACGCGCAAGCCGATCCAGCGCCGTGTCGCCAGCTTTCTTAACGGCGTGCCACTCGCCGACGCCGACTGGCAAAAGCTGGCCGCGATGCCGAAGAACTGCGACCGCGGCCCGATGAACCTGCTGACCCAGCTCGCCCGCGTCACCCTCGCCAGCCTCGGCGGCCCGCTGATCGTCTGCGTGGACCAGATCGAAGCCAGCGACATCACCGGGACGAACCACGAGCCGTTCATTCACGCCATGAGCACGGCGTGCGAGATCATCGAGAACGTGAGCGGCTGCATGGTGCTGCTGAGCTGCCTGGACTCCGCCTACGACGCCCATGCGCCGCACCTGATCGCCTCGTATTGCCACCGCATCGAGAACGATCCACCTCCCGTCCGATTAACCGCCAGCAGAACGGAGTTCGAGCTGCGGCAGGTCATCTCGCGGCGGGTGAAGTGGCTCTACGAAAGCGAGGGCCTGGAGCACCACCCGCCGGACTCCGTTTACCCGATGCCGGAGGATGTCCCCGCCCGGCTGAAGGGGCAGGACATCCGAACCACGCTCCAGCAGGCCCACCGCTTCTGGGAAAAGCTGCGGAGCGCGGACGTCGGGACCATCCCCCCCTGGCCTGGCGAGCGGCCGCCGATCGGTCCCGTCGATCACCCCGACGCCGACCGCCTGCGCATCGCCTGGAACGAGTACCGAACCAACGGCGCGCATGCGATCAGCGAGGACGACGCCGCCCAGCTTGACCTGTTTGAGTGGGCGCTGAACGCCGCCAGCGCGGAACTGGAGCCCGGCGCGAAAGTCGCCGTATCGAGGCCGCCGACAAGCGGCGGGAGCGACGCGCTGTTTGTGAAGGTTCAGCTTCCGCGCACACCGGCGTTGGCGCGGCTGGTCGCCCTCTGCGACAAGGGGGCGCAAGGCGGCGGCCTGATGAGACAGATCAACGCGGCCGCCGGATTGCGGATTGGCCCGGATCAAACGCTCGTCGTCCTCCGCAGCACTCAATTCCCGCGGACGGGGGCCACGATCGATAAGATCAACCAGATGCGATCCGCGGGCGACCGCTTCGCCGTCGTTGACGCCCCGGCCTGGCAGACGATGCAGGCGATGAAGACGTTCCTCGGCACAGAAGCCGCGAAGTATGCGCCGGATGTCGTTCGGGATTGGCGGCGAACGGATGGGCCGCTCGTGAGCCTTCCTGGGCTCTCCGAGATCGTCCAGCCGCCACCGCGGCCCGTCATCGACGCGGCCGCTGGCTTGCGGAAGCCAGACGTTCGCAGTCCGGAAATTCGGACACCCGACATTCGCACACCTGACGTTCGCACGCCTGACGTTCGCACACCCGACGCCAGGAAGCCCAGTGTCCGGACGGCGGCAGAACCAACAGACCCACTTCCAGAGCAGCCGCGCGCGATGTACCCGGAAGGGTCGAAAGACGACACGCTCCCCTTCCCAACGCCACCTCCGTCGCCGCCGCGCCCAACGCCTCCGCCGACTCCCCCGCCGCCCCTCCTCCCGCCCGTGACGCCAGCGCCGCTCTCGCTCCCGCCCGCAACGCCGGCGGCCGGCCCATTCGTCATCGGCACGACCGAAGGCTTCAACCCCGCCGACGTCACGCTCGACCCGCAAATTCTCACGCGCCACACGGCCATCTTTGGCGCCAACGGCAGCGGCAAGACCGTCCTCGCCCTGACCATCCTCGAAATGCTTCTGGAGCGCGGCGTCAATGTCGCCCTGTTTGATCGCAAGGGCGATCTCGCCTCCTACGCGGTCGAGGAGTCATGGCGGGAAAAGACCGGCGCCCCCGACGAAGACCGGCGGCGCCCGGCGCTGCGCGAGAAGATCGGCGTTCACCTTTACACCCCCGGCGCGCCTGCCGGGCGGCCGCTGGTGTTGCCGCTGCTCCCCGCCGGCCTGGCGAAACGCCCAGCGGAGGGCCGGCAGGAGGAAGCCCGCCAGGCCGCCGTCATCCTGTGCGACGTCTGCGGCCCCTCCGCGGCGCGGGCCGACATGTTCACCACGGTGCTGGCCCGGTCCATCGAGCTCCTCTGCGCCGCCGACACGCAACGAACGCTCGACGACCTCGAACGCCTGTTGCTGACGCCCCCGCCGGACCTGCTCGATCTGCTTCCAGCGCACACGGAGAAGCATTGCGAGGAGGTCGGCCGCAAGCTGAACGAGCGGCGAGTCGCCCACGGCCGCCTCTTCAGCGACGTGGGGGAAAAGCTTGACCTGCCGACGATGCTCGCCCCCGCCGGCGGCAAGACGCGGCTGAACATCATCAGCACCCAATTCCTGGACGGCGATTCGGGACTGATCTGGGTCGCCCAGTTCCTGGCGGCCGCCGGCCGCTACATCGCCGACTCTCCTTCTCCCGGCGGCCGGCTCCAGGCGGTGCTTATGTTCGACGAGGCCGACCAATACATCCCCGCCGTCAGCAAGCCGGCGACGAAACCCGGCTTGGACAACCTCATTCGCCGGGGTCGGGCCGCCGGGGTGGGCATTATGCTGGCGACGCAAAACGCCGGCGACTTCGACTATCGCGCTTTGGACAACGTCACCACCGTCTTCGCCGGCAAACTCACGACCTCCCGCGCCCGCGACAAGCTCCGCCCCCGCCTCAACGACGCCGCCGACCGCTTGGCGAAGAAAGGGAAAGGCCAGTTCGTGATGGGCATCGAAACCGAGATCCGCGACATTCGCGGCCATATGTGCCTCATCCGCCCCACCCCCGTCCCCCGCGACCGCATCGAACAAATCGCGGCCGCCCAGGCGCGAGGGGACGCGGTATAGCAACGGCCGGGCTCGCTCGTTCGATCGCCGGGGCCGGCCGGGGCAGGGAAGGGAATGACTCCCTTGAACGGCCTAAAGACGCTCAAAAGCTTAAGCCACGGATTGCACGGATTTCACGGAAACAGAGAAGGCTAAGGAGAAGAAGCCGCGGTTTCGTTCAGCCTTTAGCCCTCGGCCGTCGTCCTTCATCCACTTCTCATCCGTGGAATCCGCGCAATCCGTGGCTTCCCCTGACTCGGCCATGCTCCGAGCGTCCACGTTTTAGAACACGGCGGCTTTGTCTGACGAATGCTGGTCCGCCTGCGATGTCGCTGACACTTCATCGCTCATTCAACGACACAGCCATCAAGCAGGCAAAATCCGAAGCCCGAAATCTAAAGGAAACGCAAATAGGGCGAAAGAAGAAATCGTTGCGGCCGCCTTCGTCCGGTTTCTCCCTTTCCCCCTTGTACATTCCTTCGGATTTCGTGCTTCGGATTTCTCTTCAATGTGCCGCACACGGTACAGCGATGCAGTGCGGGGCGAACTTCGTTCCGCGCGCAGCGTTGTCGCCGACCCGACGGCGCCATCACCTGCCATAGATGCTCGTCGCCGGGTGCTCTGCCGACCAGGCGAACCACTTCACCTGGACGCTATCCATCCAGACGAGCTTTGGCCCTCCACCTTCAGCGCGGCCAGTGATATCCCAGTGGAGTTTGACGCGCTGATCGACGAACGGGGCCGCCTCGGCCAGCGGGTCGAGACTGAAGACCCAACCCGCATCGCCCTTGATGCCAGACGTTCCCCACGGCTGGTGAAAGGCGGCCGCCGTCCGGGTCGCCGAGTACCAGAGTACGATCCGCGGCAAGCCGCCCTCCACCTGGTCGTGGATGACTCCCACCTTGGCCAGCGTATCGATGGGGTACGCCCGTGCGTTCTTCCCGTCCCAGACGCCCAGCACCTCCGCATCGGAGGGGAGCCGCGGATCAACGACGCCGCGGCTGGACAACGATTCGCGATTTGGGTCGGCCGGCGACTCCAGTGGCTTGTACTTGTCGTACATCATGTAGGCCACAGACGCGGGGTATCGCTTACGCCAGAAGCCCCAATCGGTCACCAACGCGGCCTCCGGCCGCAGTCGGGCGCCCTTCTTCGGCCCGTCGAACGCGATACCGGTCAGCCCCGAGTACAACGTGCCGTCCTTTCCCCGCATGACGGTCACCCCGTTTCGCCAGCCGTGGAAGTGGAACTCATCGCCGTCGGGCATAAACGCGCGCGTGTAGCCGGCATCCGGGTCATGGACGAACACGCCCCATCCGTCGCTCAGCACTCGGTACTTATTAAGAAAGAACCGGATCGGCACCGCGCCGTCGTTGGTGTAGCCATCCGCCTCCACCCCAATCCAGCAAACCACCCGGTCGTCCGCGCAATTCGGTTGAGCGGCGTGCATCCTCAATGACGCAGTGGGAGCAGTTCGGATGCAGCAGCGACTCAAACGCCAGCGACGAGACGACCCGCGGCGGCTGTTCCGTCAGCTGCGGCTCGCCACCGGATGCTAAAAGCGAAAAAAGACACACCACCGTCATCGCAATCGCACGTCGCATCAAAGCCTCGAAAAAGCATGGTGAAATCGACCGCGCTACGAGAACGGGCGCGCCCATCATCATCAACAGCCTTCAGCGGCAATATACATGATGCCCACCCAAGGATGGATGAGATCGCCCGATACCTCGCGGCCGCCTTCCAGCGCGTTTCAGACTGCTATCGAACCGGGATTAGGTCGCTTTTGATGTCAACTCGACGCGATGCCCGTCGAAGTCAGCCATCACTGCCCGCCGCCCCCAGGCAGAGTGAGTTGGCACTACGATCATCCGTGCGCCAACCTCCGCGAGCTTGGCGGCCGCGAGGTCAACGGATGTGACCGAAAAGCCCAGTCGGGTGTCGATCGTCGGCAACTTGTTCAACTCAAGCGGATAGATTTCGAACGCTACTCCCGCGTCTTCGGAGCATTAATGCTCGGGACCGTTCCCATGCGAGTGCTTCTGGAAGCGAAGCCCGAGCGCTTCGTAAAATTGAACGGCTCGATCAATGTCGGACGAACGAATCGTCAGCAAGTTCAGCATACTACCGACCACTGGCCCTCCGAGCTCGCGTTCGGCCAGCACTCGGCTGGCGATCGACGATCGCATTGGGTTCGCTACCAAATCGCAGTTCCCGTTCGATCCCGTCTGGGAATTTTGCAATGACCCGAAGCGTACCTCCCATCGCTGACACGACCGCCTCCAACGTGCTAAGAAGGATGTTGTCCGTCCGCGCCTCGAACTTCGAGACGGCGGCCTGCTGAACGTTAAGCATCTTGGCTAATTCAATCTGAGAAATGCCCCGCCAAGTACGCAGCTCGCGGAGTCGCACCGCGTCAGGCGGCGACGTGTTGGAACGACCCAGCAGCAGCGAAACGATTCGCCGATACGCGCTGCCATCATCTTTAATGACCTCATGTGCTCCCTCGCCGTAAGCATCCGAGCTGGGATTGGTTGTGAGCCCGAAGCCGCGGCCCTTCTGCCATTGCGCGGCGATCGTGTGGCCCTCGCTACTGATGTCGATGAACCAAACACCATCCGGCTTGGCTGGCGGATCAACCTCGACCGTCGCCTCAGGAAAGCGACGGCGAAGCTTCTTCTCGATGGCTGCGACAGGCTTCGGGTAGGTTGCAACCGTCATGATGATCGTCCTTTCGCGCGACGCCCAGCGGGCCGAGCGGATGGGGCCCTAACCATCTACTGACGCTGGACAGGCTTTCCGTCTGCGCCGTCCTTCGAAAACTTCGTCTGTCCGCCGTCAGCAGGCGGCGGAATAGCAATCTCGATCGCACCGTTCCCACCGATGAACGTGTTATGCCCACGACTTCGATACCGTTTCACCCCTGGAAACCTAGGCACATCTCGAACCGCATCATCTTGCGGCGGGTACATGCGGCCGTCCGTCTGCCAAGTCGCAGCATTGAACGGAATCGAAGTCATCTCATCCTCAACAGCGTTCAAGAGGGTCGCGATCAGGCCGAATGCTTCGTCATGCGTGCTCGCAGGTCTGGCGTTCTCTAACCGATCCAAGAACGTCGCGAATCGATCGGCTTTTGAAGCATCCACGCGACGTCCTTTCCTTCGGCATTGTAACCCGGAAAGGTTATTCCTTCAATGAAATCATTGATTGGAAAGGGGCGTCGTAAAAGGGGATAGCGTCAAGTCGAGTGAGCGTTCACACGCTACTTCCCGGCCGCCCTCTCTCCCGCTGGTGGGTTCAAGCCCCAACCGCGCAATGACCCCCTACAACCATGCCGCCTTATCGAGGGGCGGCCCTTGGCCACGGACGTGCGCAGGGTCGCCAACTCCGCCGGTCTGCGGCTCGTTGACCCATCGAAGCAACTCTGCCGGCGGCTACACCGGCAGATCGCCATCGGCAACGCCCCACGACCGCGATCGTCTACCATTCAATTGAGACTGTCCGACAGTCTGACAGTCTCAATTCGCGTCCGCCTTCACTCCCTTTCAGGGCGGCCGTCGTCTGGGCCCGTGAAGGCAGATGCGACCCGAGACTATCCCGTGTTCGGATCCGCCGCCTGCCAGGCCAAGCACCGATCCCATCTGGCGAAAGTCGAGGCGTCAAACATTATCCGCACCCGATGACGGCTTTGTCGGCAGGACGTCAAAGCCGCGGCCGCGGTTGGGGTCGTAGCCCGGCGCGAACAGTTGTTCGGCGGCCGGGAGCAGTGCCGCAAGTTTCGCGATCTCTTCGTCGCCGAGCGGCTTGGGGAGTGGGAACGCCCACGCGTACCGCGTCAAGCGGAAGACGATCCACGGCTCGCTCCTTCGGCGGACCACCCCCCACAGGATGTACAGGCCGATGAAAAGTGCGGGCACACCGACAATCGGATCTGCCCGCAACAAGAGAAAGGACGCCGCGACAGAGAAAACCCCGAAGATCGATCCCAGGATCGGGTGCTTGAATGAGGTGCGGGTTTGTTGACGGATCGCGGTGATTTCGTTTCGGTTGACGGATCCGACAACGTACTCGCCGTCCAGTACGCCCACAACGTGGTCACTGTAGAAGACCGGCCCAATCCGGGAATACCTAGCGTCTAAACGCCGTTTGGACCTGATGAACCTCATTCAACGGAGAGGGGGAGATTCGAACTCCCGCTACCCTTTCGGGCAGACCGGTTTTCGAAACCGGCGCATTCAACCACTCTGCCACCTCTCCACGGGTGGAGGGGATGAAATAACGGAACGCATTCGGGGCGTCAATGGAGGGGTGTGCCGAACTTGGGCGGCCGCGGGGGTCAGGCACGGGGGCCGGGCCGAATGGGCGGTCCGTCGTGCGTTTCGTCCCGGTCGATGGGGACCAGCGAGACGACCAGCGCCACCGCGGCGCCAAGGAGGGTTTCGAACATTCTCCGCTCGGCGATGACAGGCTCGGGGAGGCCCATCAGGGAGAAGAGCAGGACGACGTAGGACGTGATCGATGCGGTGAATAAGGCGTAGTTCACGCGCTGCAAAGCAAAGCAGGCGCCGATGGCGCCCAGGAGGAGAAGGCTGAGCACCGGCGGCGGCGGGCGGAAGGCGGCGATGACGGCGGTGACCAGGACTGCCCCGGCCAGGGTGCCGCAGAGGCGGTTGACGGCGCGGAGCGTCGCCTCGTGGAAGTCAGGCTTGATGAGGATGGCGGCCGTCATCGGGGCCCAATAGCCGTTGGGGCTCGACAGAAGATGCTCCAGGACGGTGGTCAGGAGCATGGCGGCCGCTGCGCGGAGGGCGTAGCGGCCGGCAGCGGTGGACGGGTGCATGTTTTGGACGAACGCCGGGGCCAGCCGGCCGCGTGCCTGGAGCGGCGGCTGGCCTTGGGGGCGGATCCAACTGCCGGTGAAGGGGCGGATGAGACTAAGGAACAAGACCTGCGTCGCGCCGCCCGCGAGGACTGCGAGGCCGGTCCTGACGGCGTGAGGCGGGTCGCCGGGGTGGGCGCCGTAGACGAGCAGCCCGATCATCCATTGCAGGCCGATCCACCAGCCGGCATAGCCGAGCATGGTCATGGCCCCGAAGCCGAAGCCAGCGACTGTCGCCAGCGCGACCGAGACGGGCCACCCGGCATAGCGGCCGAGCGAGCCGATGGCCGTCGTCAGCGCGATGCCGACGAGCAGGAGCGTCATCGATCGAAGGCGGCCGCCGCCCAGGTTTTGGAAGGCGCCGAAGCTGGCGGTGACGGCGCCGGCAACGGCGTAGACGGCCGCCGAGCTGTGCCCGCGGATCACGCCGAAAACGATCCACGCCGTCACCACGGGAAGGCAGGCCCATGCGCCGAGCAGGCTCAGGTTCGACCATTGGAGGACGCGGGCGTCCGCGAAGACGCGCACCCAGTAGGCCTTGCGGCGAAGGTAATCCGGCGTGACCGACGCGATCTGCAGCGCGGATGAGCCGCGGCTGGCGTGCGCTGCGCTCATCACCGAAGCGTGAGCGGCCGCCGGAGCGGGTCGCGTGACGAAGTCGGCCGAGGGGGCCGGCTGGAGGTGGGTCTTACTCTGCCAACTTCCGGAGGGCGTCCGAGAGGAGGCCGATCGAATCGGGGCGTGCGGCTGCTTTCGTTCGATCACATTAACGACATGTCGGGAGGGCGAATTCATCTCGGTGGTCGCAGGAGCATAGGCCGTGCCGTCGGATCAGCGGGGATCAGGGGCGGACGAGGCAATCGACAACTTTGAACAATCCTGTTGTCGGTTGGAGTGATGGGATGCTTGAGGGGAGGTTAACCCGCGACGTAAGCCCAGGAACTTGGACGGACCAAACCGGAGGCGCTTACGCGGCCGCTATGGGAGAAGAGTGGGCGATGAGGGGCTCGAACCCCCGACCTCACGGGTGTGATCCGTGCGCTGCTAGCCAGCTGAGCTAATCGCCCTGGCACATCTGATCGCGTCCCAGGGTGGGGACGTGATCCGTATCGGCAAAGCTTATCGTTCGACTCCGGGGAAATCAACGTCCAGAGCTGAGGGATCGGGCGCGAGCGCAGGCGAGCGGCTGGGCTCCGCGTGCGGAGGTCGAAGTCGGAGGGTGACGGCGTGCAGCAGCCGGTCGTTGGCCGGCGGGAATGGGTAGGTCGCCAGCTCATCAAGCGTGACCCAGCGGAGCTCCTCACTGGCGAGCGGCTTTGGTTCCCCGTCGGTCAGCGTGCAAAGGTACGGATGCAGCCGGATCAGGGCCGTCGGATAGTCGTAGTCGAGGGAAGGCAAGGCATCGTATGGAGTGACGGCGACGGCCAGTTCCTCCGCCAGTTCCCGCGCCAGGCACTGGTCGAGGGTTTCGCCGATGTCGCGCTTGCCGCCGGGGAATTCCCAGAAGCCGCCGAGGGGGCCGCCGGCTTTGCGGCGGCTGATCAGGAGGCGGCCGCCGCGGACGATAACTCCGATCACAACGTCAACGCGATGCATCAGTTCCGTTCTACCACTCCGGCACCTGACCGCAAATGGCCGCCGACTAGCAAGAAATCACTGTTCTGTGCCGGCCGAAAAGAGAGCTTCCCCTGTGGCCGAAGGTCGCCGGACTGTCGCGTGCGAATTCAACGTAAACATCTGCGAATAAATGGCTTGCGACCGTCGCGTATTTTCCTTTTGCCGATCGAACATTGATTGACAGTGTCGGAGGGCAAGAGTATAGTCGCCCCCATCGCCGACAGGGCGAATTAACCCTTGAGTTCAACGGCTTCCGAGCCGTGGCGCACTTCCGGAGGTGGATAGGAGCCACCCCTCCGGAAGTTTTTCTTTGGCGTCCGGTTTTTCTTCGGCGTCCCGTTCTGCTTCGGCGTCCCGGGAACCTTCTATCGAACACGAGCGGGCAGCACGCTTATGACAACGATTGGCATGCACTACGAAGTGATCGCGGGGAAGGAGCAGGAGTTCGAGCGCGGCTTTCTGGATGTGATCGAGCACCTGAAGACGGTTGCCGGTCACACCGACTCGCACATGTACGAAGATGTTGCGTCCGTGGGGAGCTACGTCATTCTGAGCCAATGGGAGACGAAGGAGGCGTTTGAAGCCTTCATCCACAGTGACGCGTTCAAAAAAGTGGTCGCGTGGGGGAAGGCGGAGATGCTGCGGTCGCGGCCGCGGCACAAAGTGTATAGCAACGCGTAAGCGTCACCGTTGCGTCCGGGTCTCTCTGAACCGTTGCGGGCTCGGCGCGTTTTTGACGGGGTCGCAGGCCGAATCGCGGGATTGAACGAGCGCATTCCGACGGACAGGCGGGCGGCCGCTTTCCCCGTCCCATCAAGGCCGCCCCGCCGAGTAGACTGCCGCCATGCAACACATTTACACCGCGCGGGATGCGATGGACGCCCACTTCCTGGTGGGGCTGCTTCAGGAGGAAGGGATCGAGGCCGTCGTTCAAGGAGAAGCGCTTGAGGGAACCTGGGGCGGGTTGCCGCTGACGAGCGAGTCCCTTCCTTCGGTCTGGGTGAACGACGCCGATGTCTCCCGCGCCGCACCGGTGCTTCGAACATACCAGATGCGGCCGCCGGGCGGCCCCCCGCTCAGCGAGTCGGGGGCTGACGCTGCGACCGCCGACGCCCCGCGCCCAACATGGGCCTGCGCCCACTGCGGCGAGCGTGTGGAGATGCAGTTCACCAACTGCTGGCACTGCGGCCACCCCGCCCCACCCGCCGCCGGCGCGGCCGAAACGCTGGCGTGAGTCGACCACACGCCGCCACGAATTAGATCGCAAAACGCCTGGCGGTTGGCTTGGGGCAGTCCCACTCCAACGCTTTTTGCCGCCGAGATTGAACCGGCTCGGACCGGTTTGACACTCGACCCCCCGCGCATAGACTTCGACCCCGTTCTGGGCGCTGCGTCCAGCGTTACAGTTTTCAGCCCGCTACGTCCGATAACAAAGGAGCGTCCCCAGTCCGGCGCGACGGCCGACCGGGTGGCGGTTTCGACGCGATCATCGTGTCGAGACAGGCCCCCGCTGTCGATCGATCGCCTTTGACGGGACGAATATCACATGAGCCTGAGCATCGAATTCATCCAAGGCCGGCAGATCCTCGACTCCCGCGGCAACCCGACGGTCGAGGTGGACGTGATGCTCGAGGACGGGACACTCGGCCGCGCCGCCGTCCCCAGCGGCGCCAGCACCGGCGAGCACGAAGCCGTCGAGCTGCGCGACGACGACAAGAAGATTTACGTCGGCAAGGGCGTCTCCAAGGCCGTTGAGAACGTCAACACCAAGATCGCCCCCGAGCTGATCGGGCTCGACCCGCGCGACCAGGAGCACATCGACCAGTTGATGATCGACCTGGACGGCACCCCCAACAAGGCCAAGCTCGGCGCGAACGCCATCCTTGGCGTGTCGATGGCGGTGGCTAAGGCGGCGGCCGAGGCCTGCAACCTGCCGCTCTACCGCTACCTCGGCGGTCCCGGCGCCCGGACCCTGCCGGTGCCGATGATGAACATCCTCAACGGCGGCAAGCACGCGGACAACAACGTCGATTTCCAGGAATTCATGATCCAGCCCTGGGGCTTCGACAACTACAGCGACGCGCTCCGGGCCGGCGTTGAGATCTACCACGCCCTAAAGAAGGTGCTCCACAAGGCCAAGCTGAGCACCGCCGTCGGCGACGAGGGGGGCTTCGCCCCGGACCTGAAGGACAACGAAGACGCGCTGAAGGTCATCGGTGAAGCCGTCACGGCCGCCGGCTATGAGTTCGGCAAGCAGATCTTCGTCGCGCTGGACCCGGCCGCCAGCGAGCTGTGGGACAATGAGAAAAAGGGCTACAAGTTCTTCAAGAGCAACCCGGACAAGATCCTCAGCAGCGAGGCGATGGCGGACTACTGGCAGAAGTGGGTCGAGAAGTACCCCATCCGGTCGATCGAAGATGGCTTCGCCGAGAACGACTGGGAAGGCTGGAAGCTGTTCACCGATCGCGTCGGCAGCAAGATCCAGCTTGTCGGGGACGACCTGTTCGTCACCAACGTGAAGTTCCTGGAGAAGGGGATCAGCACCAAGACGGCCAATAGCATCCTGGTGAAGGTCAACCAGATTGGGACGCTGTCTGAGACGTTCGCGGCCGTGAACATGGCCATTCGCAACGGCTACAGCGCCGTCCTGCAGCCACCGCAGCGGCGAGACCGAAGACAGCACCATCGCCGACATCGCCGTGGCGACCAACTGCGGGCAGATCAAGACCGGCGCCCCGGCCCGGAGCGACCGCGTCGCCAAGTACAACCAATTGATCCGAATCGAAGAGCAACTGGGGGACCGCGCCCAGTACGGCGGCAAGTTCTGGAACAAATGACGGGACGAGCCTCTCGCGGCCGCGGCGCCTCACCCGGGCGCCGCGGCCCCGACGCTCGAAAAACGATGGACCATCCGAAGGCCGAAACGATCGACATCCCCTCGCAGACGATCGAACTCTTAACGCCTTCGGACGGCGCGCCGCCCGCCAAAGCGGCCGCCCCCGCCGACGACTCTCCCCGGCCGCTCGAGTCCAACCCGCCCGAATCAATCCTTGAGGAAGCTGCGGCGAGACCGTCGCCGAGTATCTTCGACCCGATCGATGACCCTGAACTTCCCGAGGCGGTCGCTTCGTTTCAGCTTGTTCACGCCGACGACGCGGCCGATGAAGGTGAAGCGCCGATAGCGGCGTTCATCGACGGCGCACTGGACCCCGACCTACTCGACGAAAGCGCGGTCTACTCGGCCGCCGTGATCGACGCACTCTACGCTCCCGAAGAAGCCGGGGCCGCAGAGGGCTTGTCAGCGACCGACGCGGCCGCCGGCGATATGGAGGTCGAGCCGCTCGCAGCCTTGATCGCCCAATGCCCGAGCCTGGCGATGGAGGAGATGACCGTGCCGGCGTTCGAGCCTGTGGGCGACGTGCGGCTGCCGTTTGTTGAAGAGGACGATTTCGTCAGCACATTCTCCGGGGGAGAAACTGTCAGCGCGGCCGCCTTCTCGACAGTCAACGTCGCGTGTACAGCGGGTTCCGAATCGGCCTCTGGCGATGACGCCGTGGTCAACATCGCGGCGTCCCCGTGCCCGCAGTCGAACGACGCCGCGCCTAAAGCGGAAATCGAAGTAGCGGCCGCCGCGACCCTGACCGCAAGCGGGTCGTGCGAAACATCTACTGAACCGGTCGCGGCAATGGCCGCCGCACTGCCGACGGATGAAGCAACGCCGGCCGCCGCTTCGGAAGTCGAGATGCCGGCCGCCCCTCTCGCGGCAGACGTGCGGCCGCCGCGACAGCGCGTCCGTCGCCGTCCCGGGGCGGCGAGGGTCGAGGCCGAGGCCGCCGTCGCGTCGTCGCCGGTGCCCGCGACGCCGGCGGGCGACTGGGAGAAGTCCCTCTCCTACGCGAGCGCCCCGGACGAATCGGAGCTTGAAGCGTCCGGCGTCGGCGGCGGCAGCGGGCTGTGGACCATCCCCCTCCTGTGCGTCGGGATCGGGCTCATCGCCTGCTGCATCATTATCCCACTGGCCGATGGCAATCGCCGGATCGCCTACGAGCGGCTTCGCCTCCGCAACGACCTGGACTCCATCCAGCGGCAGGTGGCGACGAACGAGGAGTTTCTGCACCGCGTCTCGAACGACCCCTCGCTGGCCGAGCGGCTTGCCCAGCGCCAGATGAAGAAAATTCGGCATGGGAGCCGAGTGCTCCCGCTGACCGTTAGCGGCGATCGCGCCGCCGTGGCGGCCGCCGGTGATACGTCCCCTTTCGGCGTCACCAACGTGAAGCCCCCCGCCCCGCTCCCGCCGTACCAACCCGTCGGCGGCCGGTTCGCGCAGCTCTGCTACGAGCCCCATTCGCGCCTCTATCTGATGGGGGCGGGCCTGATGATGGCCGCCTGCGGGCTGGTAATGGGGTACGTGCCGCGAACGCTTCGGATGGGTTGATTCGCGTTGGTCCCGGTGCGGCGGCGGTCCCGGCGCGGCGGCGGACAGTTCTCGATGCGGAGGCTGACGGCACACGGAGTGTGCCTGCTACAGTGTACGGTCACGCGTTAGGGTTCGATCGCGCGTCATGCACTGGCGGCCGCGGTGGTTTCATCAAGGCGGCCGCCGTTGCATCGCGGGCTTAAATCACGATTGAGCAACACTCGGGGACACCGGCAGCATCGCTTCACGATTAAATTGCGCTCGTCCCCGCACGGCTCGGCGCCGACGCCCGCGCCATCGCGCCGATCGCGTGCTCGGCGCGTATCATTCGAGCCATGCCCCGCGCAATCGCTATTGAAACCTCGGGCCGCGTCGGCTCTGTCGCCACGGTGGACGATGGGGTAGCCCTTGATGAAGAGACCTTCCCCCACGGATTGAAGCACGCGGCCGAGATCATCCCTCGAATCGATGCGCTCTGCCGCGCCCGGGGCTGGCGCCCCGCCGACTTGCGGGAGCTTTACATCTCCACCGGGCCTGGCTCGTTCACCGGGCTGCGGATCGGCATCACCATGGTGAAGACACTTGCTTTCGCGACGGGGGCGAAGGTCGTCGCTGTGCCCACGGTCGAAGTCCTGGCTCGAAATGCGCCGGACGAGGCGACGACGGTCGTGATCGTCCTCAATGCAAAGCGGGGCCAGATCTTCACCGCGCGGCTCTCCCGACGCGATGCGGCACAGGCGTGGGCGATCGATGAGCCGGCCCATCTCGACACCCTGGCGGCCATGCTTCAGCGGAGCCCGCGCCCCGTCCACCTGCTGGGCGAGGGGTTGCCCTTCCATCAGGGCGGCATTCCGATAGACGACGCGGCCGTGATTCAGACGCCCCCCGAGCGATGGAACGCGCGAGCGTCGGTCGTGGCGGCGCTGGGGGCGCGATTGGCGGCCGCCGGTCAATTCATCGACCTGGATCGGCTGACGCCCGTGTACATCCGCAAGCCGGAGGCCGAAGAGAAGCTCGACGCGGCGACGGCCGGATAACGCAGCGGCCGCCGGATGCTACAATACTGGTCATGGCCGCCGAGATTGTTTACCCCCATATAGACGTTCCCGCCGGTGAAGCGGCCCGGCTAGACGGGCCCGCGAGTGCGCGTTTCGCAACTCGTTGCGGATTACCTGGCGTACGGGTGGTCGCCCGAAGAGATGTGCCGCCAGCACTCCTATCTCACGCTCGCCGAAGCTCATACCGTCATGGCGTATTACTTCGATCATCAGGCGCAGATCGACGGTGAGCTTCGCGATGAAGTGCGGCTGAGTCACGAAGCACGTTTGCAGGCGGAGCCGACACCGCTCGTCCTGCGTCTTCGCGCGGCAGGGCGGCTTTGAATGCCGACGCCGCTGTATTTGGATGTCCATGTGCCGAGATCGGTCGCTGAACAGTTGCGCGGCGCGGAGTTGACGTGATCACGGCGCAGGAGGATCGCGCTGATCTCCTGGAAGACGAACGCCTCCTTGAACGTGCTGCTGATCTCGGCCGCCTTCTCTTCACTCAGGACATCCGTTTCGCGGCCCTCGCCCAGGATTGGAAAAACGCCGGCCGACAGTTCGCAGGCCTGGCGTTCGCGCATCAGCTCGAAGCGACTATAGGGCAGATCGTCATGGATTTGGAACTGATCGCTCTTGCCTCGGCGCATGGCGAATGTGCCAATGAGGTCTTTCGAATCCCGCTCTGATCCGCCGTCAGTGGACGTTCGAACATCACCAATGCGATCCACGAGCGGTTTCAAATACGACGCGGCCGTCATCGGCGCGGGCCGAACGGGCTCGCCGCGGCGATTGAGCTGGCGCGCAACGGCCGCTCGGTGATCGTGCGCGAGGCGGCCGATGCGGTGGGCGGGTCGTGCCGTTCGGCCACGTTGACGTTGCCGGGCTACGTCCACGATGTCTGCTCGACCGTGCAGGCGCTGGCGCTCGCCTCGCCGATGCTGGCGTCGCTCCCGCTGTCGGAGCACGGGTTGGAGCTGGTCCATCCGTCGGCGCCGGTCGCCCATCCGTTTGACGACGGATCGGCGGTTCTGATTGAGCGATCGGTCGAGGCGACGGCGCGGCAGCTTGGGAGTGACGGCGGCGCGTACCAGGATGTCTTTCAGCCGCTGGTCGATGCCTGGCCGAGATTGGCGCCGGAGCTTCTGGGGCCGCTGCGGTTCTCGATGCACCCGCTCCTGCTCGCGCAATTTGGGCTGAATGGGATTCGCTCGGCGCGATCGTTCGCGCAACACCATTTCGCGGGTGAAAGGGCGCGCGGGGTATTTGCCGGGTTGGCCGCGCATGCGGTGATGCCGATGGACGCCGCCGGGACGGCCGCGTTTGGGATGGTGCTGGCGGTGAGCGCTCACGCGGGGGGATGGCCGGTCGCGCGCGGGGGGTCGCAGCGGCTGGCGGACGCGATGGCGGCGTACTTGCGGTCGTTGGGGGGCGTCATCGAGACCGGCCGCGAGGTAAGGTCGCTGGATGAACTGGGCGACGCGCGGTCGATCCTTTGCGATGTCACGCCGCGACAGTTCCTTCGTCTGGCGGGCGATCGGTTGCCTGTCGCCTACGCGGCGGGATTGGAGCGATTTCGGTACAGCCCTGGCGCGTTCAAGATGGATTGGGCTTTGAGCGCTCCCGTCCCCTGGACGGCGCCGGAGGTGGCGCGGGCGGGGACGGTGCATCTCGGCGGCACGTTCGATGCGATCGCCGAATCCGAGCAGGCGTGCTGGGACGGGCACCGGTGTGAGCGGCCGTACGTCCTGGTCGTTCAGCCGACGCAATTCGATCCGACGCGCACCCCGGCGGGCCGGCACACGCTCTGGGCGTATTGTCATGTCCCGCACGGTTCGAGCGACGATGCGTCGGCCGCCGTGGAGGGGCAGATCGAGCGGTTCGCGCCGGGGTTCCGTGATGTCATCCTCCAGCGGAGCGTCCTTGGCCCGGCGGCGCTGGAGCGGCATAACCCGAACCTCGTCGGCGGCGACGTGACCGGTGGGGCCAACACGTTGTCGCAACTGTTCTCGCGGCCGACATCCGTACTCAGCCCCTACAAGACCGCGCTCCCGCGCGTCTACCTCTGTTCGGCATCGACACCGCCGGGTGGCGGCGTTCACGGCATGTGCGGCTACTACGCGGCGCGGGCGGCGATCCGGGGGGAGTGAACGAGGCGCTTGGGGGCGACGTGCGATTCGCGCACCCGTTGGCGGACCGCGGTGCGGTCCCTAAGGCGCGGCGACGCCGGCGGGCGGGTCGGCCTGGAGAAACTCCAGCATCATCCCACCGTAGGCGCGCTGATCGAAATGACGAAGGCCAGGGAGGGAGAGTTGATCGGCCGCGTCGTGGCGGAAGATCACGATGCCGTCGGGCTTGAGCATCAGGGCGAGCCGGCGGCCCAGTGAGCGCACGTCGTCGGGGCGCTCGGTGAGGAAGCGATACGGCGGGTCGAGAAAGGCGAAGTCGATCGCGGGGGTGGGGTCGGTCGCGCGGAACCATTTGAAGAGGTCGCCGGGGATGACTTTCGAGCGGGCGGCGACGCCGACCGCGTCGATATTACGGCGGAGGCGGGCCAGGGCGGACCGGTCGGCGTCGAAGAAGGTGGCGAACGCGGCGCCGCGGCTCAGGCATTCCAGGCCCATGCTGCCCGTGCCGGCGAACAGGTCGAACGCGGCGGCCCCTTCGATCCGCGGCGCGAGGATGTCAAACAGGGATTGCTTGACCCGGTCGGTGATCGGCCGGGTGACGTCACCCTCGGGGGGGAGAAGCGTTCGGCCGCGAAATTCGCCGGCGATGATGCGCATGAGGCCAATGTAGCGATGGCCCCCCACTTTTCGATAGAATGGCCCCGCTGGGACAGGCTTCGCCGTCGCCCGCCTGTCGCACCGCCGCGCTCGCGACTCGTACCGTTTCGAATCCGTTCAGCGCGACGGCGGGCAACCAGGGGGCGGGCGTCACCGAGGGGACCACATGGCTGATCGCACCGTCCATTACGAAGCGGCTTTCGAGGCGTTCCTTCGGGAGCGTGGGATCCCGTGCGTGGCGGTGGACGAAGCCAAGAAGGCGCTGTTCGCCACCGCGAAGCTGAAGTCGTTCGATTTCGTCGTCTACAGCAAGACCGGCCCGAACCTGCTGGTTGACGTAAAGGGGCGGCAAGCCCGGCGCGAAAGTCGGGCCGGGCGGGCTTCCAGACCTGGACGACGGAGCAGGACGTTGTGGACCTCATGCAGTGGGAGCAGGTCTTTGGCGAGGGGTACAAGGCGCTGCTGACGTTCATTTACTGGATCGACGCGCCGCTGACGCCCGAGCCAGGCATGTTCGAGCATCGCGGCCGCTGGTATCAGATGATGGGCGTTGACCTCTCGGAATACCGCAACCACATGCGGCGGCGCAGCGTGAAATGGGAGACGGTTGCCCTGCCCGCCGAGGACTTTCGGAACCTGGCTCGACCAATTGACAGTTGGCTCTGACGCGAAATCGACTCGACGGTTCGCATCGGTCTTTCTTTACGCTTGGTCATCCCTTCGGATTTCGTGCTTCGGATTTTGATCTCTTTTTGTGGGGCGATACACGACGTACCTCACTGCGGCCCCGCTTCATGCTTGGGGTCGCGGGTCATGAGCATCGTGAGGGCGTCGATCGCGTCGAGGCCTTCGAAGAGCACCGCGTGGACCGCCTCGGTGATCGGCATCTCTACGCCGTGACGGATCGCGAGCTGGCGCACCGAGCGGGTGGTGGGCACGCCTTCGGCGACGCTGTCCATTGAGGCCAGCACATCCTCCAGTTTCTGGCCCTTGCCGATCCGCTCGCCGACGGTGCGGTTGCGCCCCTCGGGGCTGACGCAGGTGGTGATCAGATCCCCCAGGCCGGCGAGCCCGGCGAAGGTCGTCGGATCGGCGCCCATCGCGGCGCCCAGGCGGCTGATCTCAACCAAGCCGCGGGTGACCAACGCCGCCTTGGCGTTGTTGCCGGCCGCCAGGCCATCAAGGATGCCCGCGGCGATGGCGATGACGTTCTTGCTCGCCCCCGCCAGCTCGACACCGACAACGTCGCTGTTCGTGTAAACCCGGAACCACTGGGTTGAGAAACAGGCTTGCACGCGCCGAGCCAGATCCAGGTCAAGGGACGCCGCCACGGCGGTTGCCGGCAGGTAGCGCGAGATCTCGGCGGCGATGTTCGGCCCGGAGAGCGCGGCCAACGGCCACGCTCCGCCGCGCTCGGCACTTAGTGTCTGGGCGATCACCTCCGTCGGGCGAAGCAGCGTCTGGTTTTCGATCCCCTTGGCGACCGAGATCACCGGCACGCCCTCGGGCACAAAACGCGCCAGCCGCTTGCAGACACCGCGAAGGTATTGGCTGGGGATGGCCGCCAGGACCATCGTCGCCCCGCGGAAGCAATCGGCGTCGTTCGCGGTGAGGCGGACGCCGGGCGGGATGCGGACGCCGGGGAGCAGCCGCGCTTGCTCCCGGTTTTGCAGGAGCCGCTCAATCGACTCCTCAAACGCCCCCCAGATCGTCACGTCATGGCCGTTGGCGGTGAGGAGAATTGAACAGACGGTGGCCATCGCGCCGTCGCCGAGGATAGTGATCTGTTCCGCCATAGAGACCGGTGAGCCCAAACTGCCGAAACTGAGGAAGTGAGCAGAAGCGGGTCAAAAAATCAAAAGGGGCCGCGTCAGGTTCACGAGCGGCGACCGCGATGGCGGAGCCGCGGCGGCCTCAAGCTCAGGGCGTGGCCCCCTGCCGAAGGCGCGACATCTGGTTCGAGAGGGCCGCCATCTGGTCCCGGAGGGTTCGTTCCCGCTCGCGAAGCTTCGCGATTTCGGCCGCGAGCTGGTCGGCGGTCTCCAGATCGTCCGCGGCGAGATTGAGGACTTCGTCCAGTTGGGCCAGGCCGGAGACGGCGGCGGACAATTCGGTCTGCATCGACGCGGCGACCGATTCGCCATAGCTCTTGCGAAGCTCGGCATGAGCCTGGTCAACGCGCGCGGCGGCCGCCGCGCGGCGCTGGGACAGGTCCGCGGCGAGATTGGCGGCCTCGGTGGGGTCCAGGTCGGTCCGCGCGCGAAGGGCGTCCATTTCGGCTTCGATCCGATCCAGCCGGTCGCGTTCGCGCGCGTAGCGGGGGTCGGCGCGGATCTGCTGCTCAACCTCCGGCGGCGTCTCCCCGCGATCGAAGGCGAGCCGGGCGGCTTCGGCGCGGGACTGAATATCGCCGGCACTTGAAGCGAGCCGTGCCCGCTGCTCGATCATCTGCGGGAGCGCCGCCTGCCGAGCGGCCGCCTGCTCGTTCGAAGGGCGTGTCGTCGAAACGCTCTCCTTCTCGCGAATGGCCTTGAGGACCTGCTCATTGAGCTCGGTTTCCAATCGCCGGTATTCCCGCTGCAGGGTGGCGAGCCTTTGATCGGTTGACGCCGCCGCCGACGACGACGCGAAAGCTGTGCCCGGTGCCGTGGAGCCCGAATCCGGCCCGCGGCCCGGCGTACCGTCCGACATGGCCGGAGCGGCCGCGATGTCGCGCGGGTGATGACCGAGGTAATACCCCACCACCCCTGCGAGCAGAGCAACCCCGGCGCCCCAAACGAGAGCTTGCCCGGGTCGCCCGTTCGGTTCGAACATGCCGGCCATGCCCGGCCTCCTTGCTGTCGAGCGGCCCGTAGCCGATGCCGTCTGATGGCAAGCGGGTTGGTTCGGCGTCTTCTACGAGGGCTCTTTGTGGATCGTACCCTTTTGGGCGGAGATAGGGGAGGAAGCACCGCCCGCCGGCAAGAATTCCGTCGTCGGCCCGCGGTAGTGGCAGGCCAGGCAGTCGGTGAGGGGCTCGGGCTTGGGCGCCAGGCCGAAGACGGCCGCCACGCCGCGGAAGAGCTGCGAGACTGGGTAGACCCGCCAGGACCTGCATTTGGGGCAGCGCGGTTCGTTCTGCTCGCGGGCTTCCTCTTCAGATTCTTCGAGGATCGAGCGCGCCCGCTCGGCGTCGTCCTCGTGCGCCCGGAGTATGAAGCGCTTTCCCTCCCCAGGTGGCCGATTTCCGCGCGGAACGAGCGGCGTCGGGTACGCCCGAATGCCGACCGAGACCATCAGGGTCTCGGCTTCGCTCATTCCGCGGGCGCTCTCGAAGGCCGCGACGGTAACGATCGGCAGCGGTTCGCCGGAATCGTCGAGCGCGGCTGCGTCTTCGGCGGGCTCCATCTGGTCCAGATCGAGCCGAGCCAGCGCGGCGGCCGCCCGCTCGGCATCGTTCTCAAGCACCATCACCTTCACGTCGGTGAAGCCGCTGAAGTGCATCCCCAGCGCGTTGACGTTTGCCCCCTCGACCCGGGCCGGGATCTGCTCCGACCGGAGCAGGGCCGCGTGCATCTCGGCGGTCGTATGGGCCCCGTACCGGCCCGCGACGACCCACTGATCGGACGCAAGCGTTGAGTAGGTGAGAGCATGGGCCCTGGAGGCCGGCGCCCCCTCCGGCTCGCCAGCGGCCCAGCTTGCCACGGGGATCCGCTCGCCGGCCGTGCCCGCGGGAGCCTCGGCGCGATCGGCTCGGTCGTTGGTGTCGTCCCCTTCGGGTGTGGTCATGCCGTCAGTATAGCGGCCGACGGTCGGACGCTCACGGCCGCCGGCTCGGTGACAAAAGCCTGGCCGCGAGCCGGGGCGATCACGGTCGGCTATGTAGTGGAACGTTCCGGGAAAGATCGCAGGTACGCGACGATGCCATCGACGTGCAGCCGGCGCCCTCACCGGCGGGCGTTTCGGCGTGGTCGATAACCCGCCGGTGAGGGCACCGGCGGCACTCTGATTCGCGGGCGTAACCCTTAAATTCGATGGGATAGCGCACTAGGCCGGCCGCCGCGCGGTCTCGCGATAGACTTTCAGAAGCGCGTCAACCCGGGCCTCCCAGTCGAAGACTCGCTCGGCGCGCTGGCGGGCCAGGCGGCTCATCTCTTCGACCCGCTCCGGTGAGGCGGCAAGCTGGCTCATCGAATCGGTCAACGAGGCGACGAAGCTTTCCCTCGTGGTCGGCTCGACGAGCATCCCCGAGCCGTCGCGGCCGACGTAGTCCGCCGGGCCGCCCCAGTTCGCCGCGATGACCGGCAACCCGACCGCCATCGCCTCCATCACCACCGCCCCGCCGCACTCGCGCAGGCTGGGGAAGACCAGCACATCGGCCTCGCCCAGCCGCGCCCCCGCGGCCTTGGGGGCCATCCACCCGCTGAAGGTGACCTTCTCCCCCAGGCCCAGCGCCTTGGCCTGAGCTTCAAGCTGCGGCTTGTCCGGCCCGTCGCCGATGATGTCGAGCATGGCGCCGTACTTCTCGGCAACCGGCTTGAAGGCGTCGAGCAGAACATCCACCATCTTGAAGTCCACCAGCCGCCCCAGGAAGGCGAACCGGCAGGGCCCGCCGGGCGCGGGGCGGCTTGGGCTTCCAGGTGGACATGTCCACCGCGTTGGCGACCAGCTCGACCACGCGGCCGCGGACGCCGGCCGGCAGCGCATCCCGCGTGCGGGGGTTACTGACCAGGATCACGTCGGCCTTCAGCTTGCCGGGCTCCATCCGGTTGGCGATCTTCGACAGAAAACGGCTCACCCGGACCGACCACTTCACCACCGGGCTTTCCATGTGCGCGAACGCCGGCGGGTAATTGATGTTCCCGTTCAGCGGCCCGATGATCACCGGGGCGCCGACGTCATACATTGCCGACGGTTGCTTGGGCGAAATGGGGATCGGCTCATGGACGATGTCGATCTTCAGGCTTCCCACGAGCTGGCGAACGAGCTTCCGCTGCTTGATCTGCGTCAGCCAGTGGCTGACCGCCCCGAACGTGACGATCCGAACCTGGTGCGGCAGGAAGCGGCCGACCTGCCAGAGCAGCTTCTGCGTCACCGTATCCGGGATGAAATGCACCCGGGCGAACTCTTCGGCCGGCATGAGCGTCCGCAACTCTTCCTGCGTGCGGGCATGGATGACCAGCCACGCCTCGACGCCGTGCGCCCGCATCACCCGGAAGTAATGCAGCGGCCGAGCCGCTTCGCCCCCCATTTTATTGGACGCATGCTCGCAGACGATCAGGATGCGCAGGTCCGTTACCGCGCGCGGGCTGTCGGCGGCGCCGATCCCGTAGATCGAGGCGTCTTCCTGCGCATTCGAGGCGGCCGCTGCCGACGGGGGCATTGTCATTTCCACAACCATTAAGCCGCACCTTCCGGGGTCGAAGCCACCCTCCAGCGCCGCGGGACGAAGGTCCCGCCCAGGACGACGCGCCAAAGTAAGTATCGGCCGATCACGGCGCGAGCATCTTACGCGATGACGGCGGGCGGCTCGACTTTCGACGGGTCACAGTGCGCCGGAGAAGCGTCGGCCCTTCCCGCTTCTCGGACGCTTTCAATGGCTCTTCTCGTAGGGCACGCATTGCGTTCCGCCACGGGGGCCATCCCCGTGTCGGTCAACGTCAACCGCCAATCCAGCGTCGTTCGGCGGCACGCAATGCGACGCAATGGGTGCCCTACGAAGACGTCTCCTTCCACGCCAGCGGATGGTCTTCTCGGACCATCGCCAGTTCCGCGGCCGCGGCATTGGATTCGATTTGCTCGACGGACTTACAGCCGGGGATCACGCACGCGACCGACACGTGCTGGAGGCACCAGGCGAGCGCCCAGTGGGCCATGTCAACCCCGGGCGGAAGCTCCTTCTGGCGGATCTGCTCAACCTCCGCCAGCTTTGCATCGATCTCGGCCTGCTCCTTGTCGTGGCGGGTGTCGCCCTTGGGGAACGTGGCTCCGGGCTTGTACTTGCCGCTGAGGAAGCCGCTGGCGAGGGGGACGCGGGCGAGAACGCCGAGATCCTGGCGAATAGAGGAGGGGAGAACGGCCGCCTCGGCTTTGCGCTCGAGGCGGTTGTAGACCACCTGCACCGTCTCGACGCTGGCGGCCGTCGCGCCGTCGGTCTGGTGGATGTTATCGGGCGGGCTGATCGACGTGCCGATGTGGCGGATCTTCCCCGCCTGCTTCGCCTTCAGCAGCATCTCCCGAAGGCCCGTGTCGTCGAACTCGGAATTGCGGACCGAGTGGTACTGATACAGATCGACGTGATCCGTCCGCAGCGCGCGGAGCGAATCTTCAAGCTGCACCTGCACCTCGGCGGGCGAGCGCGGCTCGGTGCGGTTCATGTAGGCGTGGTACTTGTGACCGAACTTGGTCGCGATGAGCCATTTGTCCCGGCGGCCGTCGATCGCCCGGCCGATCAGCGCTTCGGAGAGGTGGTCGCCGTAACACTCGGCGGTGTCGATCAGGTTGAGCCCGAGCGCCCGGCGCGGGCGAACATGGCATCTACCTCGTCCTGGGCGAAGGTCTTCCCCCACTCGCCGCCGAACTGCCAGGTGCCGACGCCGATCACCGATACTTTGAGGTGGGTCTTGCCGAGCCTGCGGTATTTCATGCGGGGATTCTAGCCGGGGTCGGGCTGCGGGGAGCAGGCGCATGCCATGTGCCGTTCGCCGCGATCTTCGCACGGCGGCGTTGCTGGAGACCAGGGGACGGCACACGGAGTGTGCCTGCTACATGGGGCGGTATCATTACCTCCGTGAGCAAAGCCGTCGCGAAATCGGGCCTCATTGCGTATGCGCCAGCGATGCGGAAGCGCTGGAGGGTGCGACGGGCGCTTGCGCGTCTGACGCTGGCGGCCGCCGTCGGCGTCGCGGGGTGGCGGCTCGGCCCGAAGGCGTTTCAGCGCGTGAGTCGCATCTGGTGGCGTCACGCGTGCGCGGTCTATGAAGAGCCTGCGGGGACGCTGATCTGCGCCGAGCCCATCCCCTCGGCGGGATGGCCAGAGCCGTTCATCAGACAGCGGCCGCAGCCGAAGCCGCTGGACGACTTCCTGCCCCCGGAGGCGATCGCGCCGCAACCGGCGTGGCCGCGGATCCCAGGCCCGGTGCTGTTCCTGCACGAGCGGCGGGCGCCGGGCGGCGAGCGACTGATCGTCTGCGTGCGGCGAGCGGTGCTGGAGCAGCGGACCAGCATTGATATCCCGATCGGTTACGAAGTCACGCTGCTGCGGCCGGCGTGGTTTGGAGGTGAACCATCCTTCCGCCCGTTGCTGGTCGAGGACCCGCTGCCCGTTCATGCGTACGGCGAGAGCGGCAACGGCGACGGGCAGATCCGCTTCTTCGAGGGTCGGGCCGACTTAAAGGATGAGGCGCGGTTCACGATCCCATTCTCTGTCAACGGGCGGCGCGGTGAACTGTTGGGCAAGCTGAACGCGACGCGGCTTGACGCGGCCGAGGTTGAGCAGGGGCGGCACGCGGTGGAGATTCAGCTCAATTGAACGCCGCCAACGTGGGGTGTCGCCCGAAGGCACGCAATGCGGGCCTACGGCCGATCCTCTTTTTTTCCCTTGTCGCGCTTGGGGGGCTTGGGCGGGTCGCCCTTGAAGACCTCGTCCACCGTCGTGAAGATCGTCCCCATGCTGCTCGTCTGGACCTTCGGCGCCTGGACCGTCCCGCGAACGTGGATCCGAAGCAGCTCGTGCTGGGCGTTGCGCCACAGATCCTGCACAAAAGGGATCTGAAAGCCGCCGGGGTTGTCGGTGACGAAGTTCATCCGGACCTGCTTGTTGCCGAAATCCATGCTTCCGTCCCCGGTCATCAGCATGTTGGCGCTGCGCAGCTCGATTTTCTCGAACGTCACCCGCTTGCCCTCAACACTGTAACGCGCCACGCCGCTGTTGAACGGCGCGCTGATCGGGAGCGATAGGTTGGTCACCTGAAAGAGGCCCAGCATCAGGGGGATGTGGTACATCTCGCGGCCGGAGACGACCACGTCGCCGCGGCCGCGACGGGCTTCGACCTTGTCCCACTGGCCTTCCAGGGCGAGGCTCGCCGTCAAGCGGCCGGAGAGCTTCTCATCGCTCTCCCCCGCCAGGTCGCGGAGGTCGGCGTTGCGGATGGCCAGCGCCAAGGCATAGCGGCTGGGGCCGTCGTCGGGGAAGCTGAGGGCGACCTGGCCGGCGAGGTCGCCCCCGGCGGAAAGCCCGCGGACGCGCGTGATCTCAAACGCCGGCCGCTCGGGGTCTTTGGCGAGCGTGGCTTTCAGGTCGGTCACGTCGCGGCCGGCGATGGAGAGGTGGGCGATGTCGGCCGAGCCGTTGAAGGTCTGGAGGCGGCCGCCCCGGACCGTCGCCCCCAGCAGGATCGAGCCGCCGATGTCTTCAACCGGGGCGCCGGCGTCGATGCCGACGCCATCGAACGTCACGGCGCCTTGAATGTCGATCGCCGGGTCAGGCTCTGCGGCGGCGGCGGGCGGCACAGCGCCGTCGGCGGGCATCAGGACGTCGGCCGGCGACGCGCGGTAGAGCAGGCGGCTGAAGTTGAAGCCCACGTTCCCCGTCAGCTTCAGCGCGTCGATCCCGTGCACCATCGCCGCGGGCAAGGCATGTCTAAAGTCGTCATCGATTGGGATGTCCTGCCCGGAAAGCTGCAGATCCCAGGTCGGGCTGGCGGAGAAGACGCCCGACCCGGACAGCGACAGCCTCGCCGACCCGTGACGCGCCGTCACGTTCTCTAGCATGACGATGCCGGGCGACACCGTAACGGCGCCGCCCAGCCCTTCAAGGCGGTACGGAACTGATCTGATTTCGGCCTGCAAGTCACGCGGTTCGAGCGTGGCGTGGAGGCCGGGTGGGACATCGCCGTCGAAGTGGATGCCGCCCGCCAGCGGCGTGTCGCGGGTGAGGTCGATTCGAACGGCCGCATCGCGATCGCCCGGCGGAATGGCCAGCCCGGGGGCGCCGGCGTGGCATCATGGCCGATTTCGGCGGCGTAGGTGATGTGCGCGTCGAGCGTCCCACGCGGCTGCAACTCGTCCCACGCGTGTCGGGCAGGCTCGGGCAACAGGTGGTAGAGGGCGGGGTCAAGCCGAAGCTCGGTCGCGGAAGCACTGAGCGTCAGACGCGGCCGATCGCCGGGCCAGACCACCAGCCCGCTGGCGGTCAAATCGGCCTGGGCCCGCTTTCCATGCAGCTCGGTCAGTTCCAGGCGATCGCGAGTAAGGCGCAACACCCCGCTGACATCGGAGACGAAGAAACCGCCATCCCCCGGCGTGACCGATCCGTTATGGAGTGATACCGCGAAGTCATAGTCGAGCGGGCGCGGAGTTGATCGTCCACGCCGCCGGCCGCCGACGCGCCGGGGACGGCGGCCGGCTCGGGAGAGCGAATCTTCCCATCCACGTCGAGCTTCGCCTTGACGCCCGTTCGGCGGACCCACTCGGCGCTGTCGGCGGGAAGCGCGGCGAGCAGGTCCTCGTCAACGGGGAGGTTGCGGACGGTGACGTTCAGCGCCGTCGGCTCGCACTGCCCGTCGGCCGCCGGCCATCCGACGCGCCCGGAGACCTTCAACGACGTGTTGCCCCGCTGGAGCGTCGCGCTGACGACATCGGCGTGACCGTCGCGCACGCGAAGGACCGCCTTCGCGTTGCGCATCGGGTAGGTGAAGCCGGCGAAGATGGCGTCGGCCTGGCTTAGGTCGATGTCCAGGTCCTGGGTCATGCGGAGCCCCGGCCCTGGCGGGCGATGGACCTTGCACGTGAAAGAGCCGCGAAAGCGGGGGAACTCTCCCTTCCCCGGCGCATCGAAGACGGCCAGGGCGGCGCGCGCCTCAGGCGGGAAGGCCTCGGTCAGGCGCGGCTCGTTCCGGACCTCGTCGGCGTGGACGACGACGTCAACCCCCGAGTCGGGGGAGTCGGGGATCAGCGGGCCGATCGTCCCGTCGATCGAGAGCGCCGCGTTTTCGTTCGGGCCGCCGACCGCGCCGCGCCCGATGAGGTGCTCGAGCCAGACCCAATCTTCGTTGGTGCCCGGCCGCTTGCCGAAACGGATCACCCCGGCGACGCCCCGCAGCGGGTAGGGGAAGTCGTGGTCCACAAAGCGGCCGTCAAGCACGTCAACCCGCCCGGAGACCGTCACCGGGCCGCTCGGCGCTGGGCGAGCGACATCAACCCGAAGGCGACATCGCCCCTGGGGGCGGAACTGCTCGTAAATGTCGAGCGCGGGGCCGGAGAGCGACGTGACGAACCGGGGCTCGGGCGGGAGGTTGATGTCTTCGTCGTCGGGGGAGCCGACGTGCAGCGCCACGGGGGCGTCGGGGTCGTAGCCGTCAACATGACCGTCAATCCACAGCCGATGCCCCTCGACCCGCCCTTCGATCCGTTGAATCTCCACCCCCGCGTCGGTGAAGAGGAACGTCCCCCCGACATGACGCAGCCGGATGGGCGCGGCGGCGAGCGTCGCCCGCACGCAGTCGAACGGCGTCCGGCGGGGCGGGGGCGGTGGCTCATCCGGTTCGGGCACCCGGGCGGCGGTGGCGGCGGGCCGCGGCTCGGAAAAGCCGCCCAGGCGGTAGGCGGCCGATACGGCCGCGCAGGCATCTGAGACCACAGCCCGGCGGGCGGTCTCGGCGGGAGTCGCCCACTCTTCAGGGCGCGCCGCGAGGGTAACGTTGTCCAGCGAGGCCGATATGGCGAATGTCGCTCGCTTGCCGTCGCGCGGGGGCGTGTAATCGAGGGACGGAATGTTCATGTCCCCCGCCAGTTCATGCCGCTCGCACCAGGCCCGGACGTCGGCCAGCAGCAGCGACAGCACATCCTGCCCGAACTTGAACCGCTGCAATCGCGCCGAGATGTGCCCGGTCTTCATCTGGACGGAACCGCTGACCAACGGGCCCATCGCCTCGCTGCGGCCGCGACTTTGGAGAACGAACCGGTACTTCTGCCCATCCGGCCCGTCTTCGCTGGTCAGATGCCCGTCGATGGCGACGTAGCCGAGGAGCTTCAGTTCCGCGCCCTGGACTTCATCCACTTCGACGCGGGCGTTCCGGAGCAGCAGTTCCGGCAGCGGGGGCGGGGCGGCCGGCGCGCCCAAGGGAGGGGCGGGCCGCTCCTCATTGTGCTCGCCCAGACGGCGAAAGTTCCAGTCCCCCGTCCGGGCATCCGTCGCCAGATGGATATGGGGGTTCTCCGCGATGATGCGGGTGGCGACAAGCTCCCCGCGCAACATCGACTGGGTGTCGTAACTGATGACGAATGCCCGGGCGGTGAAGAGGGCCGAATCGGTGCGCCGCATTTCCCCGCGGGCGGGGTCATCGACGAAGACCTTCACGTCGTCGAGCCGCAGGCCTTCGAAGATGGACAGCGTCGCTCCCGCCACTTCGACGCGGCCGCCGATCAGGCCGGAGAGGTAGGCCTCGGCCTCATGCCGCATCCGGTTGGAGTTGGTCAAGCGGAGGTAACCGCCGATGACGAGGCAGAGCGTGAGGAAGAGGATCGGGATGCCGATCCGCCGGACGCGGCCGCACTTCGGGCGGAAGGGGTGCCCCGGCCGCCATGGGCGGTGAAACAGCCGGTCGGATGCAAGGGAATATCGCGACATCTGCCTGAATAGGATCGGTAAGGCGAGGCGGATCGGATGCCGGCAATTCTTTCGGCCGCGCCATCGCGGAAGCGCTCACCCAATTCGATTTCGGCCCCCCGACGGTTATTCTTCGGCGCTCCGCTGCTATTCTTCGGCAAGGCGACCGACGGGGGCGGTCGCATCGCCGGCGCGTTTGAACTGCGGCCGCCCTTCCCATATGCCGACCACGCTCGCCACGGCGGAAAGCCCGGCGGCGGCCATGACGGACAGCAAAGGCTCCACCGGGACGCGATACCGGATCGACCCCACTGACATCATGTGAACGCAGGTGAAAAACATCGCCGGCAGCAGGAGGAACAACTTTGCCGGCCGGCTGAGGCGCGCGCTCAGCAGGCCGACGAAAATGCACAGGTCAAACGGGAGGGAAAAGAGAAGCCCGACAGCGCGGTGCTTCCAGTCCCCATACTCCTGGCTGAGCGGCATCGGGCTCCAGGTGCGGGCGAACTTGAGCACCGCGAGCCATGCGACCCGAACCGGGTTAGCGCGGATGTAGGCCTTCGCCTTCTCCGTCAGGTACTGCGAGCGGGCCGTCTCCCCCATCTGCGACAACTGAGGCATCGAACGGACGAAAGATTGGTCGCTGGCGCCCGTCGCATCGGGGTTGAAGCCGTCGTAAAGCGTGACGCCGCCGTTGGTCGTCGTCCAGATCCACTGCCCGAGGACGCGATGGTTTCGATACGCCCAGGGGAGCAGCGTCAGAACGGTGACGGCGAGCATTGTACTGCCAACTGGCACGGACATGTGCCGGCGAGCCCGTCGAATGCCGACCCCAGGCGAGAAAGTGGCAGCGGGCGTCGGCACGGCCTGAACGAGCGGATCGATGAACGCCGCGGCGATCCCCATAATGACGGGCAGCGGCACGGCCGACGGTCGGACCAGCGCCGCGACGGCAAGCAAAAACCCCCCAGCCAGCCACAGGAGCGCCCCGATCGCCCGGCCAGGCCCCGGCGACGCCGGCCGCCCCGCCGCCGGGTACACGGCCGCTGGCTCAATCGGCGGCTGCATCCGAGCGCCGCGCCCGCCGACGATCAACAGCAGCATTCCCCAGGCGAGCAACGCCGTGAAAAGCGTCTCGCTGAGGATCAAACCGCAGAAGTAGATCAGGAACGGATTCAGTGCCACGAGAGCGGCCGCCAGCAGCGCGCAGAACGGCCGGCCCGGCCCGCGAAGGAGGGCTTGGGAGATGAGGAAGACCGCCAGGATGGTGGACGTATCGATGGCGGCCTGGGCCAGTCGCACGCTCTGAACACCACCGCGGCAGGCCGCGATGAAGAGCGGGTAGACTGGGGTCCGATAGGCGTACACCACGTCCTTGAATCGCGGGTCGTACAACCGCAACCCATTTCCCTTCAGGAGGTTGTCAGCAAGCGAGAGGTATTCCCGCTGATCGGGCAGGTCGTTGAGGGTCGATTCATTGGTCGGCAGGGAAAGGCACCACGCGGCCCGGACCAGGAATGCAAATATTAAGAGCAGCAGCAAGGCGAGGCGGCTCAGGCGTCTGGACGTTGGGGTCGGAGGTCGGTCCACCATCCTAACGTATCACACCGCCGCGGACGTGACGAGATACGCGGATGCGTTGGAGTCGCAACGGGTGTGGCCGTCTTTTGTGGCGACACCTCGTTTTGGAGGAAGGCGCTAAAACAAATGGGGGGCGTGGTTTACCACGCCGCATCACGCCGTGGCGTGGTGAACCACGCCCGACGTTTCCGCCGGATACCGCCACAAAAGAGGGTCACCCGTCGCGACAGCCGTAACGGTGGCAGGCACCGTCTCGGGTTATTCGGGGGCGTGGAGGGTCGTTGGGGCGGTCGCGGGCGATTTGGGGCTTGGTCCGTTGGAGGGGGCGGCGAAGTGTCGAAGAATGTTTAAGCCCAGAACGTGGCCTGCTTTCTGGAGCGCCGTCTTGGCGGCAATCGTGTCAGAGAGGTCCGCGGCGCGGGTGGTCACGCGATCGGTGAAGAGGATCTTTCCGGTATCGTCAACAAGGCTAAGTTCCAGCCGGGCGGTACAGGAGAAGAGGTTGCCGATACGGGCGGCGAATTCGCTGATCGCCTCGCCCTTGACGGCGACGGTTGCCCGCCCGCTGTGGGCGGCGTCCATGACCGTGAAACCCGCCCCGACCAAGAGAGCGCGCAGCTCCGTTTCGGCCGCCGGGTCGGCGGTACGGCCAACGCCGATCGATTGCTCCGCGATCGTGATGGAGACGATCGGCAGGTTCTGCCCGGCCAGGCGCTTTTTGAGATCGGGCATCGGATCCCGCCCGGCGGCCGGACGGGACACCAGCCGCGGCCCGCTTTCTCGGAGCTTCTCCGCGACCTTCACCGATAGATCGGTCGCGACGGCGGACAGATCGCCCCCTTGCTTGACCTTGATCATCACCCCGACAACAAGCGACGTCTCGGTGCCGATCACCTTCGCAAGAACAACAGTCCCATCCTCAACCGGGAACACGTCACCGGTGATCAGCAAGTCGGCGTTGACCAGGCGGCCGATCTGGCTCCCCTTCTGCGGATCGACAATTCCAGTCAGCTTGATCTCCTTTTCGCGAAGGATCTGATCCAGCGACGGACGGTCCACCAGCGAGAAGCCGTTCTGCCCCGACAGGAGCGCGGTGAGCATCTCCGCGACGCGCCGGCCCGCATCGGGCGCGCCCGGCGTCGCTGATTGAAAATCGAGGACCGCCACGGTCAGATCGGTTTCCGCGGCGCTGGGCTGCTTGCCGGCAACCCCCGGCTCGGCTGGTTTGGCCCCGCCGGGGGGACTGGCGGAGGTGGCGGAGGCGGGCGACGCCGCGACCGTCGCGGCCGCCGCGTCCGAGGCCTCGACCGACGACCCAAGGCGCGGCAACCCAATTGGGAGCGTAAGGAAGGCAAGAAGGGCTGCAACTCGGTGTGACAGGCGTCTATTCATAACACATCCCCACCTTCCGCCGCGTTTCGAGACGGCTGGTGCGGACCCCACCTTTTTTTTACTCCGGGCGCCCGTTCAAAGCCAAAAGGGGAGACCAGCGCCGTCCGGTTACCTCAACGTCCTCCGGCCTTCGACTCCCCACGTCAGCCACTAACCTACACTATCATTAGATATAACGTTTTATTCCGTTCAATGTGCCCTGTCGCGACGATTCGTCCGTTGTGCTTAGAGGTTGGGGACGGAAGCCCGCGCAACGGCGATGGACAGCTCGAACAGGCCCTGTGGCGTCGAGACGCGGCCGGCGGATTCGCTCTTCCCCGTGCCCAGGGACAGAGTCGTTGCCAGCGAGGCGATCGTTACCGCGGCGTCCCGAGAATCGTGGAGGTCGGCCCGTACGTTGAAATAGGATACACCGTCTGCCGGTGCTCCCAGCGTGTATCGACAGTAGCCGTTGCCGCCCAGCGGCACCTTCAGATCGGCGACGCGACCCTGCGCCACGCCCAAAATGGCGGACGAGACCGGCACGTGGTCCCTGGTCAGGACCAACTTGAAGATCACCACACCGCCGGAAACGGCCGGATGCTCGGAATGAACGCCGACGTCGGTGTTCCCATCCACATCGACGTACCACTCCGCCTTGTGATCATAATCATTCAGAACGCGGGCATACGTCGCGACGTGGTGGGAGACGTCGGCCGAGGTGAGGACCGCCAGGCCCGGGCCATCCGAATTCGGCGCGGGATGATCGCCGCCTGCTGACGGGGCCAACGTCGAAGGGCCCGCCGATGCGAAAGAACCCCGGAGCCCCGACTGCTGCGGCGCTGGAACGACGGCGACTTTCCCCGATTCGCCACTGTCCCCGCCGGACCGCCAGGATAAAGCGTACCGAGAGACGGCATATCCAACGGCCGCCACCAGCAGGAGTGAAGCGGCGACCCCCCTAGTCGCCGTCCACCACCGCCGTGCCACCGGAGCCATGGGCTTCCCTGTAAGAGCGGATTCCCGGCTCATCTGCCGCCTATCGAACGCCTCGCACCCATCGGCCGCTGCCGCGTGATTCGTGAGAGGTTGATCTGTCGCTATGAACCGCGCGGCCGAGCCTTCGGGCGGCCCGGTCATTCGATCGCCCGAGTTCATCTCAGCAGGGCTGTCGGTTTCGTCGTGCCCGCCCCGCGGGGTCGCCGCATCGGCCGCCATACCCGCGGGAAGATCAGCGGGCGTGCCCCGGAACAGCGCTCGGAATTTCACTTCGCTGAAGCAGACGTCATCGCTCTGGCCTGCGAAAGAGCCCAGTGCGGTGCTGATCGCGTCGAAATCGAGCAGTGCCGCACGGCACTCGGCGCACGCTTCCGCGTGCTGGAGGGCGGCCGCGAGGCGCCGTCGCTTCTCTACGCCGCCACCCAAGTCGATCAGTAGTTCGCGCGTCGTTTCGCAGACCATAGTTCAGCTTCTCTCGAACGCCCGCACGCCGGGCGCGCGTTCGCGTAACAAGAATGACGCAGCCGTCGCATCGCGGGCCGCGTTGCGACTTCCAAGCCGCTGCCGAACAGTCAGGGCGCCGGTGGAGCGTCGTCCATCTTCAACGAGGAGCGCATCCTTCCGAACGAATCGTGAAGCATTCGCGATATCGCGGACTCGCCTAGCCCGACGAACTTCGCCACATCCTTGCCTGTCCAGCCTTCGATCTCCCGGAGCGAGACGATCAGTCGCCTGAGGTCGTCGAGCTCGGCGAGGGCAAAGCGGACGGCATCGCTGTTTTCCATCGCCTGCCCGGGGGGCCTGTCCGATCGACGTGCCCGATCGTGCTCCTCACGGGTACGGAGCGACCGCCGTTCGATCCCTCTTCGACGATAGACCTGCAGCGCCTGCCGCTGGACGGTCATCGCCAGGAAGCTTTTGAGGTTTGTTACGCCCTCAAACGACCCGCGATTCTCGATCGCGGCCCGAAACACATCGTGAACAGCGTCGTCGGCCGCGTCTCGATTCTGCAAAATGCGCAGCGCGAGTTTCGTATACAGGCCCACATTCCGAACGTATTGCTGCTTGAGTGTCTCGCGCCACGCAATGTCTTCCGCGGAACCACCGACTTCCACGAAACGGCCCTTTCACCCCCCAAGGGTCGCATCACTACAGGATGAGATGCACGGCGGAGGAAGAATTTCCGAAAATCAGATCGCGACGCTTCGGATCGCTCGGTGCCTGCGAAGGGCATCATCGTACGTGCCCCAACCCTTCTCTCGAACCGTCCAGTGACCACGACAAATCTCGCTCTAGCTAGCGCAACGTAAAGGAAGCCCGGGCCGTCGATCGCCAGACTGGCGATCCGATGCCCGGGCCTGAAGGTTGCATGAAGGTTTGGCTAAGAGGTCGTCAGCGGCGGCCTTACCCGAAGATCGATCCGGCCAGGTTGACCAGTTCCGGCAGATTGGCGGCTGTCTTTTCGATCAGGCGGCGGTCGATCTTCATGTCGTCCAGGCCGGCCTCTTCAAGGCTCTGATGACAGGCCGTCAGATTGAACCCGTAGGCGGCGGACTGGCAGCAGAGGGTATCGGCGATGCAGACGAGCGTCACCAGCAGCCGATTCTGATCGGCGAGCGTCGTCGGCATATGGTGGTAGCCGGCCACAAGCTGACACGGGCGGGGGAATTTCCAGTGCTCGGCCAGGCCCATCCCCAGTTGCTGATGGTCCATCCCCAGGACCTCTCGCTCAAGCTCGTAGAACTTGCCGGCGTTGTTCTGCGATTCGACGCAGATCGCACGGAGCTGTTCCGGCCACTGCTGCAGCTCGATCAGGATGCCGACGTCGTGGATCATCCCCGCGAGGAACGCCTCATCCGCCATCGGGAGCTTCATCTGCTTGGCCAGGTCGCGCGCGGCGACGCCGACGGCGATGCAGTGCCGCCACAGGTCCTTGGCGGCGAACCCCTCGCAGAGCTTGGCGCCGCGGAAGAGTTGGCCCAGGCTCGCCGCAACGGCGATGTTCTTCACCGCGTTCAGCCCCAGCAGAACGATCGCGCGTTCGATCGAACCAATCTGACCGGGCAGCCCATAGAAGGCGCTGTTGACGACTTTCAGGATTCGGGTGACCAGCGCCGGGTCGTGAGAGACGATCTTGTGGAGCTGACTGGCAGTGCTCTTGGGGTCTTCGACCGTGCTGATGATCTTCGCGGTCACTTCGGGCAGCGTGGCGATCGCCGTCACTTTTTTGATCGCGTCGAGCACCCGCGACTGCATGTCGCCGACGGCGGGGAGCGGCTTGAGTACGGCTTGAGGCATAGGGGAAACCCTCGTTGTTCCAAATGTCTTATCGCGATGCCGGCGACCGGACTTAACAGCGACTTGCTGTCAGTGTCGCGCTGCCATGGCTGAAGGCCGTGCGGCATGACGCCTGATACACCCTTCATCGGCTTGAAACACGCCCAAGTGTGGCGACCTTGCCGATCCCTGCGACGGGGATTTACGCCTCGGGAGCACCCCCTAACACTACAGCGCTAGCCATCTGTGCCGGCGTCATCGCAAAAGTCGAAATCCGAAGCACGAGATCCGAAGGATTGAACACGGGGCAAAGAAGAAACCGGATGGACGCGACTGGGGCGTTTTCCGCTTCGTCTTCCTTTCAGCTTCCTTGAAGGTCGTGCTTCGGATTTCTCCGTTCGGCTGTTCAGCGCTTTAGGCTAAGTGCCTGTCCACGCACAGCTATTTCAACACACGTGAGGGGTTCAGTAGGCGATCAGCTTTGCCATCAATCGCCGGTTGATCTTGAGCCGGGCCAGCCCATTCGCGATCCGGCGGCCGGTCCCCTCCGCGCCGTAGATGTTTCGACGCGGGTACCGCAGCGGCGCCCATCGTTCCATGCCGATCGCAGGGCGCGGGCGAGTGCCGCCCCGCCGTATGGGACATGCGTGACGTTCGCCCCGCACTCGCGCCCCTGTTGCCGGCGGCCGATGTCGATCACCGGAGTGCCAAAGCTGGCGGCCTCAATGATCCCACTGGAACTGTTCCCGACCAGAACGGCCGCGTCTCGAAGCAACGCCAGGAAGAGAGGCCGGGGCACATCGGGCCTGAAAACCCAGCGGCCGCCGAGCGAGTCAGGGCCGGCGGCCAACTGCTTCCACGCCCGCACGATGCCGGAGGAGCCCGGGTCGTTGTTAGGGTAAATGACAACAACCTGACCAAAGCCGACTGCCGCGACCAACCGGGCGACCCGGGTCGCGCGGGCATACTCGACGGACTCATCGGGGTCGCCTGGATGAAGCAACAGCAGCGCAAAGCGCCGCCGGGGGACTTCCCCAAAGTCCGCCCGCAAGTCGTCAACCGGCGCGGCGAGCGTGGTGACCCCGTCGATGCCGGGCGACCCGACGCGCTTGATCCGCCATGCCTCCTCGCCGAGCCTCAGCAGCCGTTCGGCACTGGCGGGCGTCGCGGGGAAATGAATGTGGGACAGCTTGGTGATCGCGTGCCGGAGCGAATCGTCCACTTGGCCCGCCGCCCGATCGCCGCCATGGACATGGGCGACCGGAATCCCGCAGAGGTGCGCGGCGGCGGCGGCGGCAAAGGCTTCAACCCGGTCCCCCACCACCAGCACGACCTGCGTCCGCAGATCGACCAACGCCTTCGCGATGCCCGCCATCGCCACGCCGCTGGCGATAGCGGTCCCCGCTCTCGTCCTGGAGTGGGCCGCGCTCCAGGGGATCGTTCGCGTGATCTCCCAGCCCTCAGCGCGGATCTGGCGTAGGCCGTCCCCTCGAGAACGGTCCAGGTGCATTCCGGTGGCGATGATGGAGAGGGGCAGCCGCTGATCGGACGCGATCGCACGAAGCGTTGACCGCATCAGGCCAAATTCGGCGCGCGTCCCGGTGACGAAACAGATGCGGCGGCGCTCCGTAATGCGGGGAGCGTTCGGCGGTGCGTCCGTTTGACGGTTCGGCATGGTGCGCCGGAGCGGTAGAGGCGGTCGCCGCGGGATGCCGGGATCAGGCGGCTTCGAGCATGTCCCATTGGAGCATGGCGCCGGCCGGCAAGGCCCGGACCACTCGGCGGCCGACCGCCTTTCCGATCTCGGCGGCAGCCAGCCCGGTCCCGGGCCGCTGGACCGTCAGATCCTCTTCCCGGAGGGTTTCCCCCGGCTGAATCGTTCGACGAACGACCAGGCTCTGACGGCTGACCAGGCGCACGTCTTGCTCGAGTTCCAGAACCCGCTTGCCCGGCATACCGCGAAACACCTCGGCCTCGCGAATCGCCTTCACATAGCGGCAGAACTGCGTCGCGTCCGCGCTGACCGCATGATCCGGGCCGCGGGCCTCGCGGTCGTAGGTGACATGTTTCTCCACTACCGCCGCTCCGGCGGACACCGCGAAAGCGCCGGCCGACACCTCGACGGTGTGGTCGGAATACCCGACCGGCACATCGAACTGCCGGGCGAGTTCATCGATCCAGCACAAGTGCGCCTGCGCCGACGGGACGGGGTAGCCGCTCACACAATGAAGCAGCGCGAATTCGGCGGCCCAGCCGCGCATCCATTCGGCGGTCTTGGCCACCTCGTCCAGCGTTGACGCGCCGGTGGAGAGAAAGAAGGGTTTGTTGAGCTTGACGGCCGCCGCCAGGAGCGGCCGGTTGACGAGGTCGGGTGAAGCGATCTTGATGGCCGGAAGCCGCAGTTTCTCCACCAGGTCCAGATCCACCGTCGAAAACGGCGTGGCGAGCGGGATCATTTTCAGCTCGCGCATGCGCTTGACGATCTTGACCAGATCTTCGGTGCTCAGCTCAAAGCGGCGGAGCATCTCGATCGGGTCGAGGCTGCCGGAGCGATCTTTCTGATACTCCGCCATCTTGCTCGACGGGTGCATGAGGCTGGTGGTGCGGAAGATTTGCAGCTTGACGGCGTCAGCGCCGGCGATCGACGCGATGCGGACCAGCTCCAGCGCCTTGTTCAGCGAGCCGTCATGGTTGACGCCGATCTCGGCGACGATGAGCGTCGGCTTGCCCGGGCCAATCAGTCTTGAATCGAATTTCATGACGTTCATGTTCGCTCTCCGCCTACGCGTTCGCTGCGGTCCAACCCCGCCGACTCAGGCCGCCACTCCCGCCTGGTGGGACCGGCCGCCGGCCGCCGCCGGTTGCCCCACCGTCGCCTGGCGCTCCCGCAGGACCGCCTCGGCGTAGTAGAGGTCGCGCGGCGCGTCGATCTCCACGTTGTCGCCCGCGCCCACTTCGAAGCCCCGACGGTCGGCGCCAAAGAAGGCGTGGGGATCGTTGGGGGTCGCCCGCCCGCGCAACATCGAGCTGCGTGTCACCGCGACCACGCCGCCGTCATGCAGCACGAGCGGGTCGAGGTCCTGTCGCCGGTGGATGCTCCCCGGCGTCAGCGGCTCGACGACATCGCCCGACGGGCCGGCCAGTCGAGACATCCATGCCGGATGCCACTTGCCGACCGGGCAAAAGCTCCGAACCGAGTCGCAGCCGCTCGCCGCGAGCAGGGCCACGGCCCGGTCGATCAGCCCGGCCGCCCGTACCGGTACGTTCCCGTACAGCAGCACGAGGGCGTCGGCTCGGAACGGCGCCCCTCCGGCCGCTCCGCGCGATTCGATGGCGTCCAGGGCGTGCAGAAGGCAATCCTGGACCGAGGCGGCGGCGGTCGCGAGCGCCGCGGGGCGATCGATCGTTTCGACCCCGGCGGCGTCGGCAAGGCGTCGCAGGCGGGGACAATCGGTGCTGAGGGCGACCCGGCATAGTCGCGTCGCCGCGGCGGCGTGGTCGAACGTATAGGAGATGACCGGCCGCCCAAGCAGCGGAAGCAGGTGTTTGTCCCTCAAGCCCGCACTTCCCGCGCGCGCCAGAATAACGGCTAACACTTTCATATCGGACGCTCCGGGGACAGGGCTTACTGAAAATGCCGTCATGTCGGGTCTTAGCGCTACGGGCGATGCCAGTCGCGACAGCCGGCGCACAAGGGCTGAAGCGCCCAGTCGTTTTGTTCATGGCTTGCTCGAAGCCGTGCGACCGGCCCTGCCCAGATATCGGCAAGACGGTTCATCCAGACCGAGCCGGCGGCCGCCGTGCCCAAAACGTCCTGCTCGCACGAGACGTACCGCCCGTCGCTCAGTACGGTGAGCCGGCTGGCAATCCGCGCGCACGGGCGTCGTCGCGGCGGGCACATGTCCACCGCGCCGCGGTCGGGGATCTGCCCCGCGAAGTCGCTGGGCCCGTCGAGCACGGCGACCCCGACTGCGCGGAGCCATTGGTCGTAGAACGCCTCCATCTCAGCGAGGTTCTCCCCGCACTTGAAGAAGAGCGGCGCCAGGATGGGGAGCAGAGACCGTCGCGTGGCCCTTTCCATGACGAATGCCTGAACATTCATCAGCGCTTCGCGATAGCCGTCCACGCCCATCACCGCCTGATAGGTTTCCACGCTGGTCGCATGGAGATGCACCGACACCACGTCGGCCGCCGACGCCGCGAGGGCGCGGATCACGCCCGCATCGACACCGCAAAAGTCGCTCTCGACGTGCACCGCCAACCCCGCGCCGGACGCGGCCGCGATGATATCCAGCGCGTGGGGGGAGAGGAGCGGATCGCCCAAGCCGGCCAGTGTCAGCCGCGTGCCATCGAGCTCCGCCGCCTGCTCGATCACACGGCGGGCGATCTCGAGCGTCATGTCGAGGCGGCGGGTGTCGAGATAACGGCCGGGCCAGAAGATCGGCCGCGTGGCGCGACGGGTTGTCAGCTCGAGCACGATATCGCGCGGCAGCCGATCCACCGCCCGGGTTGACCCGGCGCGGGCGACCAGCGATTCGGCGTCCGGCGGGGGCGAGCCGTCGCCGTTGAGCCAGGCCGCGGCGCGAGCGGCCTGACGATCGGACCGGATCGCAAAATTGTGAAGCGAACGAGCGACCGGCGTCGGGGCGGGCGCGCAGGCTTCGCCGCCCAGCATTTCGCGGCTGATGACCGTCGGTGAATAGTGCAGCAGCTTCCCGGGATGGCTCCGCTCGCTGGCCAGCTTCTCCAGCAGCCCTACCCGGACGATCGCGCCGGCGAGCCCGGGGGCCGCTGGCGTGAAACAGAGTCGCTGCTCGGGTGCGCTGCCGCGTGCGCAACCAGCCCATCGACCAGCGCGGGGTCGAGAAAAACGGACGCCGCGTCGATCAGCAGGGCGCCGTCGGCCTCGGCGTCGCGGACCACTTCATGTACCCAGGGGCCATGGAAACCGCGATCAAAGTCACAGGTCCCAAGCAGCCCGCCACGCCATCCGTCCGACCAGCGGTGCGCCGCCGCGATCGCCGCCATTTGAGGCGGGACCTGCCGATCGCCCTTCGCAATCAGCCGGAGCAGCAGCGTCCCACCCCAATCGCGCCGCGACGTCACTTCATCGATCGCGGCGGAAACGGCCCCGGCCTGATCGTCCCAGCAGAGGATCGCGGCCGCCTCGACGCGAGTGGTGAGGGACAGCCGCTCAAGGGCCCGGGCCAGGATGCGACGACCCGCCAGACAGCGCGTCGCGCTGTTCTTCTGGGCCGCTTCGTCGAGGATGGAGAGGGTCGCTACGACGGTCATCGTCGTCGGGCGGTCGGCCACGTCGTGCACCGGCACCATGTCCCGGGCCAGATCGGCCCACGAACGTTCAGCGGTCGGCGAACGTTCTGCGGTCGGCGGAAGCTGGGTCATGTTTCGATCTCGAAATCGGCGGGCAGTCGGACGCCGAGTGGGCCGCTCCATCTGAATCAGCGCGTGCCGTGGCGAATCAAAGTGCCGCCGGTGCCCGCACCGGCGGTCTTGCCGACGACACGAAACGCCCGCCGGTGAGGGCACCGGCGGCACATAAGTTCATATCGCCGCGCACACGGCAGACTTGCCTGGGACGGTCCACGACGGCCTCATTACGCCGCGCTGCGCGCCTCCGCCGTCGGCTCGCGCAGCGAAGCTCGACCGGTCGCTGAGGCGGTCAATCACTTCGTCCATCAGAACCTGGAACCGCTTCGCGGCCGCCAGCACGCCGCGGACGTTCTCGATGTCCCGGCCGACCTGACGCCGCTGGCGCTCGAGCGGGTCGAGCTTCACGGACGAGAGCTTTCGGTCGGCGGCGAAGCGGTCGAGCTGAGTCTTTTGCGTCAACTGGGTGACCAGGTCGTACGTCGCCCCCAGTTCGTTCATGCGGCCGCGGAGCGCGTCAATGCGTGTAATCCCCCGGTTGACGCGGGGCTGATCGGCGACGTGGTCGCGAATCTCTTCCAGCAGCGGCAGCGTCTCTTGCCCGATGCGCTCGATCTCCTCGGCCTCATCGCGGCGGCGTAGGATGCAGCCTTCGGCCTCTTTCAGCCGAGCGCTGTTCAGGCCGGGATGCGGCGGCAGCTCAATATCGAGCGGCGAGCTGCAGTAGGTTTCCAGGACCTGGGCCAGCGGCATCACCTCGGCGCCACGTTTGGCGGCCCCCCCTTCGGTCGCGTCGATGACGCGGCGCCGCGTGCCGGCGAAGTCGCGCTCGAACTGCTGAAGGTAGGTGAAGAGCCGCTCTTCGGTGTACATCGGGCGGCCCTGGTAGTCCGGGATTCGGCGGAGGATGAATCGCTCGCGGACGATCTGGTCCCACTGCTTCATTTCCACCGTGCAGAACCGGCCCAGTTCCGGCCGCCACACATCCTCGTAACTGGTGCCGGGCGCGTAACAGAGCCCGTCGGAAAAGCCGAGGTCCTGCCCGACGAAAACCACCGGGTCGCACCCCAGGAACTCCGTCAGGTAGAACGCGAGGTGAGCCACCGTCGCGCCGGGAGTGAGAGAGGGCTTGTTCAAACGCATTTCCCGAAGCAGCCCCTCGGCGAAATCGTTCCCCAGGAGCGACAGCGGCCCGGGGTGCATCGCGAAGACGCCGCTGGTCGCCTTCGGCTCGGCGATCAGCTCGGTGCGAATCGTCGGCGGGAGGCCTTCGAAGAATCGCGTGCAGATCTCGTGATAATCGAGTGAGGTGACGAAGTGCGGCTCGACCCCCATCTCCAGGAGCGGCCGCAGCGTCGTCTGGACGGCGACGATCACGGCGCCTTCGCGCGCCTCGCGCAGCAGGTGCTTGTTCTTCCGGAGAGAAGGCCCTGCCGAGACGATGATCGCAGGCTTGCCCGCGAAACGATCCTTGAGCCGCGCGAGCGACGGCGCGCTGACGTACCAGCCGACGTTGCGAGCGATGTTCTCCGCCGTTCGCTTGCTGTTGAGCAGGAGGGTGTTCAGGCTCGTCTTGGCGAACGAGGCGTACTCGTCGAGCCACGCGGTCATCTGCTGATGGAACTCGGGCGCGACGCGCAAGCTGGGGGTGTGGACGAGGGTGGCCAGGCCAAGGGACAGCGTCGCCATGTGCGGGGTCAGACGGACCAGCAGCTCCGATTTGTCGGGGCGATCGAAGATGCAGAGGCGGCGCTTCTCGATCATGGCCGAGTAGTCGCGGTGTTCGAAGGCGGTCCGCAGAAGCAACAGGTCCGGCTCGAAAATGAGGAAGACCGAATGCTCCCCCGCCCGGTCAACCAGGGCCTGGACGTGATACCCCAGCCCGAAGCCGTGGCAGACAAAGCCCGCGTTGTGCTGGACATCGACCGCGTCGGCGAGCCGTTGGGCTTCCTCCAGCGGCTCGTAGCGGCTGTGGAGGAAGAGCGGCCGCTCCGCCGCGCCGGCCACGGCGGGCCTAGCTGGGGCGGGGACGGCGACGGTCGGCGCGCCGGCGCGGGAGGCCTGGACCGGGTACGAGGGCTGCCCGTGCGTCGCTTCGAGCCGCCGGGCCAGCGCCGGGTCCGACTGCCAGAGCGCGGCGAGATTGCGCAGGTACGGCGCGTCGTCCGGCAGGATGAACCGGGTCGAGGCGTCGAGCGTCTGCGATCTTGCGGTCATCGTCATCCGGCGTTAGCGTCCCCACCGACGCGTCCAGCGCCTCGACGCCGCCAGCGCCTTCACGCTGCCGCGCCTCGACGGGCCGACGTCTGGCACCCCATCGGCGGCCGACCGGCGTGACGGCGGCTCGTTTGGGCGTCGCTCTCTCGGCGTTATCGGACGCTCCCCTCCCGGAGCTTGAAAGGCAATTAACCGCTCATGTACGAACTGATTTTCAACCCGCCGTGGTGGCTTCCCGCCCTGATCGTCGTCGCCGGCGTCGCCCTGTGGTGGAGCGGGAATAATCGAACAAACCCGCGGCTGAAGATCAGCGGGCTCGGCGTGGCCGTGCTCGGCGTGATCCTGGCGATCGCCAGCTACCTGGTCGAGACGCCGATCGAGCAATGCACCCGCCGCTCGACGGAACTGGTCAAAGGAGTCGAGACTCAGGACTGGCCGAAGGTGAAAGCGTTGATGGACCCCCAGGTCAGCCTTTCCATCCCCGGCCTCCCGGGGCGGCCGACCGTCTACTCCTCGCGGGATGAACTGGTGGCCGAAGCGGAGATCAAGGTGAAGGCGATCGGGCTGCGGTCCGCGTCGTCAAAGGTGGAGGATGCGCGCCGGCAAGGCGGACTGGTGACGACCAGCATCGTCGTCTGGACGGACACCGATGTCCTCGCGGGCCGCCAGTTCCCGACCACGTGGGAGCTCGACTGGGAGCAAAGCGGCTCGGGCTGGACAATCCGCGAAATCCGTGCGATCAAGATCGGCAATCAAGACGCGGCCGAGCAGCGATTTCAGTTCCCCGGCGGGAAATAGCCCGCGGGGTCAACATGGAACGACCCTGCATTTCAGTAGTGGCCAGACCGCACTGTCCGGCCTTCATGGCCTGCTGCTGGCCAGCAGCGGCTCAATCCTGCGCCAGTTCGGTCCGGGCCATGGAGAGCTCGCGGTCGCCGTGGAGGCGGGCGCTGGCTTTGACGAGAAGCTCGCGGGCGCGGAGGTACTGAAGAATGTAGCGGGCATAGATGATGCCAAGCATCAGCTCCACCTGCTCGATCTGTTCGAACTTGGGGTAGTGGCGCAGGAAAAGCTCGTACGCCTCGACGGCCTGGGGGTAGAGTTGCTGGCCGGCGAGTTGGTTGGCGACATCGAGCTGGGCCTGGCGGGAGAGGACCTGGTCTTTGTCGATGTTCTTCAGCCTTAGGTATCGATCGGCGGCGCGGGGCAGGTCGTGGCTGGCGACTGATTCGGCGATCTCGGCGCGGAGGTCGGTGATCTGGGCCTGGCGTGGGTCGGGCGGAGGGGGCGGCGTCCGCCGGAAGTTGACCGACGGGGCCGGGGCGACCGGCGTCAGATAGGGGTTCCAGCCGCTGCTCACCGCGTCCCGGTACTGGCGGCGACGGTTCCACTGCTTGATCAGCGCGACCACGTCAAACTGGTCGCGCGGGAGCATCCCCGTCGCCAGCAGGGTGAGGCAAATCGCACAGCCGAAGACGGTCCCGCCGATGTGCGCCATGTGCGCGACGCTGTCCTCGACGTGGTTCAGGACAAGGTCCTGGGCGAAGAAGAAGGCGATGAACCAGAAGCTGGCGATCTCATAGGTCCCGACGATGTAGAAGAAGATCAGGAGCGTGACGTGCGACTGGGGGAACAGGACGAGGTAAGCCCCCGTGACGGCCGCGATGGCCCCGCTGGCGCCGATGACGCTGGTATCGCCCCCCTGGGTCAGGACATACGCGATTCCGGCGAAGACGCCGCCGGCGAGGTAGTACGCGAGGTAGCCAAGGTGGCCCATCTTGTCATTGACGTTATTCCCAAAGACGTACAGGAAGAGCATGTTCCCGATCAGGTGCATCGGGCTGCCGTGCAGAAAGGCGTACGTGAAGTAGTTGAGCAACTGCGGCTCGCGGGTGGTCAGGACGTAATGGTGATACCAGGGGAGCTGTGTGCCGAAGGGGACCTGCTGGAGGAGATAGACGAGGGCATTGAGGGCGATCAGCGCCCAATTCATGTACGGCGTTGAGCGCAGAGGGCAATCGGTACGAAGGGGAATCATGCGAGGTCCGGCGTCGCCGGGGTTGATCGGCCGCTACACAGCCCGGCGCGGCGGCCCCCCGGACAGCTATTGACGGGGCAGTTGACCAGGCACATTTTCCTTGATCATGCGCAGTCGGCGGCCGCCACGGTCCCACCGGGCGGAGGTCATGTACGATTCGATCAACAGGATCCCGCGCCCACTGGGGCGGCACAGGTTCTCTGTCGCGGTCGGGTCGGGGACGCGGTCTTTATCGAAGCCGATGCCTTGGTCCTCAATCGTGATGTCGGCCTGATCCTTCGACACCAGCGCGTGTACGTGAACGGTCTTGGAGGCGTCGAGCCCGTTGCCGTGCTTAATCGCGTTGACCAGCGCCTCTTCCAGTGCGATGCGGATCGCAAAGGTGCTGTCCGGGTCGAAATTGGCGCCGCGGACGATTTCCATGATTCGACGCTCGGCGTCCCGCCCGGCGGAGAAGTCGGACGGGATATCGAAGGCGAGCTCCATCATCTCGCGCCCCGGTTGATCAGTCCGCGCACCGGCCAGCGATGCCCGATCGCGACGAGCGCGATGAGCAGCAGGTCCAGAGCCCGGCCCGCCGGGCTTTCCAGGATGACTCCGACCGCCCATTCGCGTTCAACCTTGTTCCCGCGGCGCCGCAATCCAACTTTAGGGCCGCCTCAGCAACAAAAGGCGGGCCGCTCGTCGCCAGAGTACGCCCCACGCACGAGACGACTCCAGTAAATCGTCGGCCTTCGCGTGATTATATGCCCCGCCGGATAAGCATCGATCTCACGATGAGCATGGGTTCATCGACACGCGCCAGGGGTTTCGACCAGACGACCCCGATTATTGCGAAAAACTAGAAAGCCCTTCCGCCCGCGTCGGGAGGATCCGGAACAGTTTGTTGAGCTTTGTGATGACGAACACTTCGAAGATCTGCGGCTTGATGTTCGTCAACCGGAGCTGCCCGTTGCGCTCCTTCACCCGCTTATTCGCGTTGATCAGCATCCCTAGCGCCGCCGAACTCAGGTGGTCAACCAGCCCGAAGTCAAGCAGCAGCTTCGGGTTAGGTGATTCATCGATCAGCGCGTTCAGGCCCAGCCCGATCTCGGCGATGTTCGCCTCGTCCAGGATGCGGTTATTCGTAAACTCCACGATACGAACGTCTTTTTGTGATGAGACCGCAAGCGGCGGGTTCGATTCGGCCATGACGAAAGTTCCTCGATGCGCTCGGCGAGCAATCCGATCGACTCTGACCAGGTTGCCAGGACGAACATCCCACCAGCGGCGCGTCGATTTGAAAGCTACGGCCCACCCGGAGGGGTGTCAAGGAACCCACGGCTGTCGCGCTCGTCTGTCCACACTCGCCCGCGCCCGCCGAGGCCATGCGGCGGCCGCGAACATCCCGCAACCGATCGCACTGACCAGTGCCCAGGACGATAGGTCGGCCCCCGCACTCTCACTCCCCCGAAACTCCGTCAGCAACGGGCCCACCGTCGTCGGCGGTCGCAACAGGACGTTCGATCCCAAAGCCACCCGAAGCGGCGGAAGGTTGAAGGCGGCAAAGGCGCCGTCTGCGCGATCGTAAATACCCGGGCCGCCGGCGATTAAGCCTTCCGCCAGCGAGGGCGACGCCGCCGGGCGCCATGCGGGGTCTAACGCGTCAGTGGGGTGAGCGGCGTAGGCTTCGCCCCCGTTGCCGAGCCAGTCGAACAGGGCCGACCAGAAGACAACGTACTGGGTGGAGTCGGACCATCCGTTGACGTCGATGTCCACCCAGGCACGGCGAGCGGGGCCGTCGCGAACGGTCAACAGCACCCGATCGCCCGCGCGGAGCAGCGGCCGCCAGCCCGCCCCAGTCGGCGCGCTCGTCGAGCGGCCGACAGGGAGCTCCAGAGTCGCCCAATCCCGAACGGAATCCGTCACCGGATGCGGAGAGACATCGGTCACCCGCAACCGCCCTATCGACCCCACGACCAAAGGATGAACGATCACGCCACGGACATCCGGCGGCCACCCATCGTCGGAACCGGCGATCGCCACGCGCTCCGGCCCGGCCGGGGGGTCGCTCGCGGCGGTAGACATCGAGCAGCCGCTGAAGATCCCCCACGGGCTCCGCCGCTTCCACCCGCGGCCATGTGACCTCCCGGACCAGGAAGGCGCGGTTGTCGGCGTCGAGGTTGTCGGTGGCCACGGGCACGTCGAGTCGCCCCGAGATGGCGAACGGCGGCTGATGCAGCGTCACGATCGCATCCGCTTCATGCGTGCCATTGAGGTTGACGGCAACCGAGGCTGTCTCGATCGGCCGCAGCATCTCGTCGTAGCCAATAACCTGAACAGATCCGGAGGGTTCGGCGGCGATCGAGCGAACACGCACGAGCACCTGCACGCCCGGCTTTCTCTCTCCGGGAAGCGCACGGGCCGCGATACAGGTGATGCCTGAATCCCGAAGGGGGGGTTCCGGCCCGATCTGTGCGAAGTGCGGGCCACCGCCGACGGATGCGTCAGTGATGACGATCGCCCTGTCGCGATCCTCGGCGAGCGCCTGGCGGACGGCCGCCTGTACGGCGTCTCGTGTATCGGCAAGGGTTGGCGGGGCTGCGCGGGAGGCGGCGAGCCATTGCGACACTGTCATGCGCGCCGGAGCCGACCCGCGCGGATCGGGCGGAATGAAGACTGGATTGATGCTTACGGACTCGCCGACCGTGGCCCGAATCGCCTTTGCCGCGGCGTCGGCCGCCTCGCGGAACCGGAAGTCGTTCTTCCCCCGCGCGCTCATGGTGACGCCGCGATCCAGAATGATTGTTATCGCACCTCCCGGACGATTGGAGACGCCAAAGCCTCTCCCGACGCTCGGTCGAGCGGACGCGATCAAAGCCAGCAACAATGCCGTCAGAGCGAAGACGATGGCCACATTCGGAGGCGTCCACCGCCAGGCGTCGTTACGCTCCACGGGCGCGACGCGCCACAGTTCGAGGAACGGCACATCCCGTCGCGGCCGCCGCCCCCAGAGAAGGGAGAGGGCAATCGGCACGAACGGCACAAAGCCGAGCAGCCAGAATGGGGAGGCGAATTGCATGAGATGACCCCGACCCATCCCGTCTGGCTGGCAAAGGTCCGTCGGAGGTATATTTGTATCATCAGGAACCGATGACTTAAACGGACGTCCCGTCGCTGACCGCTCCTCCTAGATTCCCGTCGCGACAAACGGCGGGTTGCCCGTGTAGGGTCCGCACGGGAGCCATCGGTTGGGGTGATGATCGCCTGACCGTCCCGGCTGCCGTGCGGACCCTACGCGAAGTGCGCCGTGGAACAAGCCACTGGTGGGCCGCTCCATCGAAATGAGAGGGTACGCAATCGAACAAAGTGCCGCCGGTGCCCTCACCGGCGGTGTTCCCGACGACGCAAAAGGCCCGCCGGTGAGAGCGCCGGAGGCACCTCGGTCGGCATCACCACGCACCCGCAACTTGCTCGGAACGGACTACCAACCCCGGGTGCCGTCGCGGGGGTGTGGCCAACTCTGTTGGCATTCCCACGTCTTGAACTGGGAACGCCGACGTCCTCGTCGGCTCCACAAGAGGCCGACGGAGATGTCGGCGTTCCCTGTAAGTGCCCGAGCCCAGTTCTGTGCCGAGCAGCCGGCTTGCCAAAATAGACGGCCACGCTCGGCGCGGTTCGCCAGCCTCGCGTTTGGCCCGGCGGCGACCCTCCAGTTATGCTCCCCCCGTAACCGGATGCGGCGACGGCGAAGTCGTTCCCGGCGGCCGCGTGTCGCGTTGACTTACTTGGGGATTGGATGCCCGTTACTTTCGTCATTGGCCGCGCCGGCAGCGGAAAGACGCATCGGACCTTTGATCGGATCTGCCAGTCGATCAAGGCCGAACCGCTGGGGCGGCCGATCTTCCTGATCGTCCCGAAGCAGGCGACGTTCACGGCCGAGCGGGAGTTGCTCGCGCGATCCGGGGGGTTCAGCCGAGTACGAATCCTGTCGTTCGACCTGCTCGGCCGCCAGATCGCCGCGGACTGCGGGCGCGCCCGCGTCCCCGAGGTGACATCCCTCGGCCGCCAGATGATCCTCGCCCACCTGCTGATCAGGGAGCGGGAGAAACTCATCTATTTCAAGGCGTCCGCGACGCGGCCGGGCCTGGCCGCCGAGCTGGGGGCGACGTTCGAGGAGTTCGAGCAATCCGGCCGCGCTCCCGGCGATCTCTCGGACATCCTCGAATGGCTCCGCGGCGCTGACCCGGCCGACGAGCAAGGGCCTTCCCTCCAGGCCAAGCTGCGCGACCTGGCGCATCTGTACGTCACCTACACCGCGTACATTGGCCAGGACCGGCTCGATCCCTTCCGCCGCATGAACGAGATGCTCGATCATGTGAAGCGATGCAAACTGGTCAACTCGGCGACCTTCCACATCGACGACTTCAACGGCTTTACCCGGCACGAACGGCAGTTCCTCGCCGGCCTGGCGGCGCGATGCGAGGAGATGGAGATCAACCTGACGATCGACCCGTCGAGCCCCACCATCGCCGACCCGCATCACCTGCCGGACGAGTTCAGTGTGTTCCATCGGACCGAAGAGACGTATCGGCGCCTCTTCTTCGCGATGGGGGAAGCCGGGGTGCGCGTGGCGCCGCCGGTTCGATTGAGCGCCCCGCGACGATTCCAGGCGGCCGCATTGGCTCGCGTGGAAGACCGCTTCGCCCCCGCAGCGATGGGAGCGCAGGAGACGGCTCGGACGGAAGCGCCCCGTACGGACGCGTCGCGGACAGGCAACCCCGGGGATTCAATCGGGGTTCTTTTTCTCGAGGCCCCCAATCTTGCCGCTGAAGTGGACGGCGTCGCCCGGGAGATCCAGGCCCACCTTCGCGCGGGCGGGAGACTGCGCGACGCCGTTGTCCTGGCCCGGAACGTCAACGACTACGAGGGGCTGATCGACCGCAGCTTCCGCGAGCACGGGATCCCCTACTTCCTCGATCGCCGGCGGCCGGCGGCGCATCACCCGCTGGTGCAGTTTGTCCGGTCAGCCTTCGAGATCAGCCGGCACGACTGGAGGCGGCCGGCGGTCATGTGCCTGCTCCGATCGGGGCTGGCCGGCGTCGAACTGCTGGAAGCCGACGCGATCGAGAATTACCTGATGCAGCACGGCGTCGGCGGCACGGCATGGGAAGCGTCCGACGACTGGCGGTATCAGCGCGAGCTCGCCGCCGACGGGCCCGAAACCGCCGGCCCGGAAAAGTTCGACACCGCTTCGATCGACGCGCTGCGCCGCCGCGTGGCATCGCACCTTCAGCCGTTGCAGGAGATCGCCCGGGCGGCCGCTCCGCGGACGGTGAAGGCCATCGCCGCCGCACTTTTCGAAACGCTGGAGCGGTTCGAGGTGCGGCGGCGGCTTGCCGAATGGGTCAACCACGCCAGCGATTCACCCGACCCAAACCTGGTCGAGGCGGCCGAGCATCAGCAGGTGTGGACGGAACTGGTGTCGCTCTTCGACCAGATGGTCGAACTGCTCGGCGAAGAACCCGTCGCCCTGGACGATTTCATCAACATCCTCGACGCTGGCCTGGACCGGTTCGACCTGGCGCTGGCGCCGCCGACGCTCGATCAGGTGCTGGTCGGCCAGATCGACCGGACAAGAACCTCCGAGCCGCAGATCGCCTTCGTCATGGGGCTAATCGAGGGGAAGTTCCCCCAGCCGCCTGGGTCGATCTCGCTGCTGTCGCGCACCGATCGACGCGCCCTGCACTCACGCGAGCTGGAAATGGAGGCCGACGCGAACCGGCTGCTGCTCGACGAGACGTTCCTCGCCTACCTGGCCTTCACGCGCGCCAGCGCCCGGCTGGTGCTGTCGCGGCCGCGGGCCGACGCCAAGGGGCGAGCGACGGAACGCTCCAAGTTCTGGCGGCGGCTTCAGGAACTGGTCCCCGGTGCGCCCGTGTGCGCGGTCGAGCGTGAGTCCACCGGCGGCCGCGATATTCAATGCATTGCCACGCCGACGCAGCTGGTCACTTCCCTCATGCGCTGGGCGCGCGAGGCGGAGCCCGGCCCGGCCGCCGCCGTCATCGACAATTCGCCTGGTGCCGCACCGTTGAACGCCGCCGACGATTTGCGGGCGGCGCTTTACGACTGGCTCGCCCACGCCAGCGCGGCCGCTGAACCGAGCGAATTCAGCAGGCTCGTTAACGCCGCCTGGCCCGCCCTCACCTACGAAAATCGCGCGGAGCTGTCGGCGGAAGTGGCGGCCGCTCTCTTTTCCTCGCCGCTCCAGGCCACCGCGCGGCAGCTCGAGACGTTCGCCGCCTGCCCATTTCAGCATTTTGCGCGGTACGGGCTTCGGCTTTCCCCGCGCGAGGAGCATCGGATTACGGGGCTGGACCTCAGCCAGGTCTACCACCGCCTCATCGAAGTCATCGCCGCCGAGATCGCCAAAGCCGGCAACGACTGGAAAGACCTCAACCCGGCCGATGCGGCCCGCCTCATTCGGCACTACGGCACCACCGTCGCTTCGCAACTGAAAAGCGAGGTGATGCTCAGCAGTGCGCGGGGCAAGTACATCCTCGGTCGCATCGAGCGGACGCTGGAGATGGTGACCCGAACGCTCCAGATCATGCAAAGCCGTGGCGACTTCAGGACCCTGAAGACGGAATTGAGCTTCGGCCGCGGACGAAAACTTGCGCCCACACGGCCACTACTCCCGCCGGCGCTGAGGTTCATCTCAGCGGCCGGATCGATCGGATCGACGTCTATCGGCCGGATGGTGGCAAGGGCCTGCCGGCGGTCAGCGTGATCGACTACAAGCTCTCCGCGTCCGCCGGGGCAATCTCCATCAATGACCTTTATTACGGGCTGTCGCTCGAACTGCTGACCTTCCTCCTGGTGGCCCGGGCCAACGGGGAGGCGTTGACGGGGCAGCCGGTCGTCCCGGCGGCCGCGTTCCATGCGCAGCTTTTGCGCCACCTGGAGGATGTGAGCCATCCCAGTGACGCGATCACCCCGGACGACCCGCGATTTCACCTGCGGCCGAAGCAGCGCGGCGTGCTCGACGTCGGCTTCCTGGCGGCGCTGGATAGCGCGGTTAAGGCGGGAGAGACCTCGGCGGGCCTGTGCGTCCGGCTGAAGAAGGACGGCGAAGTCGCCAACGCACGATCGTCCGACGCTTTCAACGCGGGGGAATTCGCCGCATTGCTCGACATGGCCGAGGGGCGCATTACCCGTATCGCCGATCAGGTCCTCACCGGCCGCATCGACGTGCGGCCGTATCGGATCGGCAACCGCTCGCCCTGCGCCGCCTGCGCCTATCGGGCCGTCTGCCGCTTTGAGCCCCAGATCGACGGCTACCGTCATCTGCCGCCCCGCGACCGGTCCGCGGTCTTCGAATCGATCATGGGAGGGAGCGCCGATGCCGAGTAAACCCGCCAAGCCGTCCACCGTCGCGCTCGGCCCGAGCCGTCGCCCGCGGTCGATCTTTTCGCGCCGGTTCAGCCTGTCGCCTCGGCCGCCGCCGGCGCGACCGCGCCACCGGCGATCGACTGGACGCCGGCGCAGAGCGATGGGATCCGGATCGTCGGGAAGAGCCTTCTTGTCTCGGCGGCCGCCGGCTCGGGCAAAACGACCATGCTGGCCGAGCGGTGCGCGTCGCTGATCTGCGACGCCCCCGAGCCTTTCCGCTGCGACGTGGACGAGATGCTCGTCGTCACCTTCACTGAAGCGGCGGCCGCCGAGATGAAGGGGCGGATCACCGCGGCGCTGCGAAGGCGCAAGACCGGCGACGCCTCGGGCCGGCTGGACCGCCAGGTGGAGCTGATCGATCAGGCGCAGGTCAGCACGCTCCATAGCTTCTGCGCCCGTCTGCTTCGCCAGCACTTCCAGCTCGTCGGGCTCGACCCCGCCTTCAGCGTGATGGACGAGAACGACGCAAAGCTCCTTCGCCACGAAACGGCGCGGGATCTGCTCGAGTCCCGCTACGACGCCGACGAAAGCGGCGACTTCCAGCGGTTCGTGGACGCCTACGCCGAAGGCCAGGACGACCGCGTCGCCTTGGAGGTGATCGCCGCCTTTCAGATGATCAGCAGCCTCGTTGACCCCCAGGCGTGGGTCAACCAAGCGCGTGAACGGCTGGAAGAGGCGGCCGCCAAACCGCTCCGCGAATCCGTTTTGGGCAACGACTGGATCGATTCGATCAGCGAGCGGCTGTCCGATCTGCGCCGCCAGTGCGACGCCTCTCTCGAACTGGTTCGCACCTTCGGGGGGTTCGGCGCGTATGACACCGAAATCTGCAACATGGCTCGAGTCGCCGAGCATTGGCTCGAAGTGCTTCAGACCGAAGGGATCGACGTCCTGGCGAGCGAATTTCTCGGAATGGAGCTGCCCAAGCTCAAAGCGATCTCCTCGTCCTTCCCTAACAAGGAGGTCGCCAAGGGGGCGATCGACGCTCCTCGGGAGGCGATCAAGCGCGGCGCGTTGCGCGACGTCCTGCGGTTCACCAGCGACGAGCTACGAGAAGGCGTGCGGCGGCTGCTGCCGCATGCGAAGGTGCTCCTGTCGCTGATCGAGGCGTTCGGCGCAAAGTATGCCGCCGAAAAGAGCGAGAGGCGGGCGCTCGACTTTTCGGACCTCGAACGCTTCGCGTTGCGAGTGCTGCGCGACCCGGTGAACCCCGGCGCCGCCGACGCCCCCCGCCCCAGCGCGACCGCCCGGGCGTATCACCGGCAGTTCAAGCATGTTCTGGTGGACGAGTATCAGGACATCAACGAGATCCAGGACGCCATTCTTTCGCTCGTCAGCCACGAGTGCCTTTACCGCTGGGCCGATGGCGCAGCGCCCGGAAGTCGCCCAGCGGTGGGCGCGGCGTTCCCGCCGAACCTCTTTTGCGTTGGCGACGTCAAGCAGAGCATCTATCGCTTCCGCCTCGCCGAGCCGGACCGCTTTCTCGACCGGGAGCAACGCTTCCGTGCCGCGGGGCCCGGCGGCTACGGGCAGGTGATCGATTTGCAGAGCAACTTCCGAAGCCGCGCTCCATTGCTCGATGCGATCAACGGGGTCTTCCACGCGCTGATGACGCGCCAGGCGGCCGAGATCGACTACGACCAGACGCATGCCCTCAAGCCCGGGGCAAAATTTGCTTCGCCGCAAGGCCCCGGAACCTTCTCCGTGCGCCGATCGAACTGCATCTGCTCCCCGCGAAGCTCGGCGGCGACAGGGCGAACGCCGGCGATGCGGCGAAGGCGGGAGAGGCGGGCGGCGACGTGGCGGGCGCGGGGGAAGAGGGCGAAGCCGCCAGTGAGGATGACGGCGGCAACGAGTTGGAGCGGATTGAGCGGGAGGCGCTGATCGTCGCCAAGCGGGTTCGCGGGCTGCTCGGCCGCGACGATCAGCCCGTCTCTCGCGTGTTCGACAGGGAAAAGCAGGCGTATCGGCCGATCACCTGCCGCGACATCGTGGTGCTCCTCCGGTCGATGCGGTTCAAAGCCGACCCCGTGGTGGCCGCGCTAAGGGCCGCCGGCATCCCCGCCCATACCGAGAGTCGAACGGGGTTCTTCGAGTCGATCGAATTGCTCCACATGGTGTCGCTGCTGGAGGTGCTCGACAACCAGCGGCAGGACATCCCCCTCGCGGCCGTTCTTCGCAGCCCCTTTGCCGGCCTGCCGCATCCCGAAGACGCCCTTGCCCGGGTTCGCCTCGCCTACGCGGCAGCCGAGCCGCGCATCCCGTTCCACCAGGCGTTCCTCGCCTACGCCGAGGAAAAAACGGACGACCTTGCCAAGGCGCTCCGCGACTTCCGGGATAAGCTGCGGGCGTGGCGCGAGATGGCCCATCGGCGGCCGCTCGCCGAGACGATCTGGGCGATCTACGAGCGGACAGGCTACCTCGCCTACGTATCGGGCCTGCCGGGGGGCGAGCAGCGGGTGGCGAACCTGCTCGACCTGCACGAGCGCGCGGCCCAGTTCGGCGGGTTCCAGCGCCAGGGGATCGGGCGGTTCATTCAGTTCCTGCGTGAGCTGCGGGCGGAATCAGACCTGGGCGCGCCGTCGATCGCCTCCGAAGCCGACGACGTGGTGCGCGTCATGAGCGTCCACCAGTCCAAGGGGTTGGAGTTCCCCGTCGTCATCATTCCGGACCTGGGCAAAGCGATCAACCAGCAGCAAAGCAATGGCTCGATCGTGTTCGATCGCCACGCGGGGCTGGGGATGGCGTCGGTCGATGAGGGCCTGCGGATCCGATACCCGTCCTTCCCGCAGATGCTCGTCCGCGAGCGCCTGCGGCGCATGACGATCGCCGAAGAGCTGCGCGTCCTGTACGTGGCCATGACCCGCGCCCGCGAGCACCTGATCCTGATCGGGACGCAGGGGGAGAAAAAGATCGCAGAATGGCGAGAGCGGTGGAAGCACCACCCCGGCCGCATCCCGGCCGACGTCGTGAGGTCGGCCCGCACGCCGCTCGACTGGCTGGCGCCGGTCGCCTTTCAGCCGCAAGGAGGCGGCATCCTTGACGTCCGCGTTCGAGAGCCGAGCGAACTCCGCTCGCCCTCCGAGCCGGCCGCCCGGTCGGACAAGAGCCCCCTGCTCGAGCGCGTCGCAAGCCTGCGCCCGCTCGATGCCCCGACGCCCGCCACGTCCGAATCGCGCGATGTGATCGAACGCGTGACGTTCCGCTATCCCTTCGGCCATATCGCGGCGGCGAGGGCCGCGATCTCGGTGACGTCAACCGTGCCGCATGAGTCACCACACCCGCCTGGCGAGGCGACGCTGCCGCCATCGGGCGCCGCCCGGGCAGGCGGCTTCACCGCCGAGTCACTCGAGCGGCCGTCGTTCCTGGTCGGCGAGCGGCCGATCTCCGCAACCGAACGCGGCACCGCCACGCACACCGTCCTGGAGCACCTCGACTGGTCAAAACCGCTCGACCCCGCCGAGCTGGAGCGGCAGATCAACTTGATGATCGAGCGCCAGCTCTTCGAGCCCGGCCACGCGGCCGCCGTCAATCGCGAGGGAGTTCTTTGGTTCGCCGGGACCGACCTCGGGAAGCTGCATCGGGATGCCGGCGGCGGCCTGATGCGCGAAGTCTCGGTCTACCTGTCCGCGTCGCCCCTGCCGGGGCCAACGCCCGAGATCCCGAGCAGCCTCGATCTGCCGATGATGCGCGGCCGCATTGATGCGCTGATCCAGCAGCCGCGGAAGATCACGCTCGTAGACTACAAGACCGACCGCGTCAGCACGCCGGAAGAAGTGAAAGCCCGCGCCGCCGTCTACGCGCCGCAGCTCGACCGTTACCGCGATGCGATCCGCACGATCCTCGGCGCGCCGATCGAGATTGAAGCGTTCCTCGTTTTCCTCACCCCGATGCGGGTCGAGCCGGTACGGTAGCACTGATCGCGAGCCCGCGACCGGCCGCACGCCCCCCAAGAAACTCCTATCTGTGGAAACGTCTTTTCTCCCTCTCCCGGTACGCCGGGGGAGGGCGGGTTGGGGGCATGGTTGCGGCGCAGACGAGCGGGCAAGCCTGGTTCGAAGCCTTCCTCCCGATCCCTGCCCCGGCATACCGGGAGAGGGGAGGAGCCCTGTTCCGTCACAGTTGTGCGCTCCACATTGGGCCTGCCCGCTTTGCACCCTCTTCGCTTTGTGACCGTTCCGGCAGTGCTATAATGCCGCGCCCGATCAAGTGAGGCATGGACCGCCTTCCCGAACCGGCACGAATGACTCTGGACACCCGCCAACCCCCCGCCTTTGACGATGAGCCGTCGCAGCCGTCCGATGGCCGGGCGGGGCTCGACCCGCCACCCGGGCTCTCTCCGTTTGACGAGGTGGAACGTTCGGTCCCGGCGCTACCGCGGATCGACCTGGTCGCGATCGACCTGGACGGCACCCTGCTGACCGACACCAAGCAGGTGAGCACGCGGGCGGTTGGGGCGCTGTTCCTGGCCCGTCGCCGCGGGGTGCGGATCGTGATCGCTTCCGCTCGACCGCCGCGGAGCGTCCGGGCGGTCTACCAGGCGCTGAAGCTCGATACGTGGCAGATCAACTACAACGGCGCGCTGGTCTGGGACGAACCGAACCGCAAGGCGGTGTTTCACGACCCGATGGACTGCGGTCTGACCCGGATGATGATCAACCATGCCCGCGATCTTTACCCCGAAGTCCTGGTGAGCTGTGAGATACTGGATCGCTGGTACACCGACCGGGCCGACCAGCCGTACGTCACGGAGACCGGCCGCCTCTTCCGCCCCAATGTTGTCGCGCCGCTGGACGCGTTCTGCGTCGAGCCGATCACCAAGCTCCTGCTCCTGGGGCCGGCGGAGATGATGGGGACGCTCGCGACACTCTTCCGCGCCGCCTACCCCACCGTCACGGTGATCCACAGCGAAAAGGAATTGCTCCAGATCACGCACCATCGCGTCAGTAAAGCCTCCGCGTTGACGCTGGTCGCCCACGCCTACGGGGTGCCGATGGCGCGGGTGATGGCGATCGGCGACGCCGCGAACGACATCCCGATGCTGCAGGTGGCCGGCGTCGCCGTCGCCATGGACAACGCGCCCCCGTCGGTTAAGAACGTCGCCGATTGGGTCGCCCCTTCAAACAACGATCATGGCGTCCACGCGGCGTTGAAGCGCTTCGGGCTTTGCGAGTGACGTTTGCCCGCCAAAGCCGTCCGGGGCTCAACAATCTCTGATCGGCGGCCGACCGTCTCTTCCGCTCGCGCGGCCCAGCCCTACAATCCGGGCTATGAACCTGCCTTACCTCACGCGCGACTTCCCGGGAGTCGGCGGCAAGATCAAGCTGCGCCCGGAGGACTTTTTCGTCCAGGAAGTCCCCCTGTACGAGCCGAGCGGCGAGGGCGAGCACGTCTATTGCGAGATTCAGAAGGTTGGCATCACCACCTTCGAGGCGATCGACCGGATCGCGTCCGCCCTCCGCGTGACGACCCGGGAGATCGGCTACGCCGGCATGAAAGACGCCAAGGCGGTGACCCGCCAGACCCTGTCGATCCTGGGGGCCACGCCCGAGGCGGTGATGAAGCTTCAGCTTCGCAACATCGCCGTCCAGTGGGCCGCCCGGCACGTCAACAAGCTGCGGCTGGGGCACCTGGCCGCCAATCGGTTCGCCATCAAAATTCGCGAGGTCGAGCCGGCGAGCGTGGTCAAGCTGACGCCTGTGATGGCGATGCTGCAGGAGCGGGATGCCCAACTTCTTCGGCAACCAGCGGTTCGGCCGCCGGGGCGACAACGACAAGCTGGGCGCCGCAATCGTTCGGGGCGACAACCCCGGCGTCCTTAAGTTGCTCCTGGGCAACCCGAACCCGGCGATCGACGACAAGTACACCATTAACGCCCGCGCCGCCTTCGATCGTCGCGACAACGACGCCTCCATGCACGCCTGGCCCCGCCGTTCGGGCATGGAGCGGCGGGTCCTGGCTCGGTTGATGAAAACCCACCGGCCCAGCGCCGCCGTCCACGCCATCGACGACCGGCTTCGGCGGCTGTGGGTGTCGGCCCTTCAGTCGCGCCTGTTCAATGACGTGGTCGCGCGGCGGATCGAATCGCTCGATGTTCTGCACGACGGGGACCTCGCTTACAAGCATGACAACGGCGCATGCTTCAGCGTCGAGTCGGCGGCCGCCGAGCAGCCGCGGTGCGACGCGTTTGAAATCAGCCCAACGGGCCCGCTGGTCGGCTATCGAATGACTTTCCCCACGGGTGAGTCGCTTGCCGTCGAGCAGGAGGTCCTCGCCGCACACGGTTTGAAGGCCGCCGACTTCCGCCGATCAGGCGAATTGCGGGTAAAGGGCGCGCGGCGGCCGCTGCGGGCGCTGCCGACCGACGTCAACCTCGAATCAGGTGTGGACGAGCACGGAGGCTTCATCACCGTCGCCTTCACGCTGCCCGCCGGGTCGTTCGCGACCGTCATCCTTCGCGAACTGATGAAGAAGGACCCCGCGCCTGAAGAAAAGGCCCTGGAGGGCGACGACGACGGCATCGAGCTCCAGGCGACTCCGGATGACGCCGACGGCGAGGATGACGGCGGGCTCGAGACCGGCCCCAGCGCATCGGACGATGTCGCGGCCGAAGGCGACGCATCGTGAGCGGTGCCCGACGAAGCGGCCGGTAGTCGCCCCGCATCGGACGTGCCGTCGGTGGCCACCCGGGCCTTGCACTCGCCATGTCAAAGCGCTACCGAGCCATCGCCGAGCTGTACGACGCCGAGTATGAGCACAAGGAGATGCTCCAGAGGGACGTCCCCTTCTTCCTGTCGCAGTTGCCAAAGCGGCGTCAGTCGATTCTGGAACTGGCGGTCGGCACCGGCCGGGCGGCTATCCCGATGGCACAGGCGGGGCACCGGGTGGTCGGTGTCGATTATGCGCCTGACATGCTCGCCATCGCCCGCCGCAAGCGCGACGCCGTCGGCCTGGTGGAAAAGCAGCTCTCGCTTGTGGAAGCGGACGTGCTTCAGCTCGACCTGGGGGACCGGTTTGATTGGGTGTGCGTCTTCTTCAACACGTTCCTCTCCTTCACGACGCTCGCCGATCAGGACCGGGCCCTGACGGCGATCGTCCGCCACCTCAAGCCCCGCGGGCGCCTCTGGCTCGACATCTTCAACCCCGACCTGGCACTGCTCGCCCGGCGGGCGGCGCTGGGGCTCGACCCGTACATCTTTCACCTCCCCGCCGAAGATCGGACCGTCTTCGCGACTACGGACGTCCGCCGCGGCGACGCCCCGCAGTCCCAGCGGGTCACGTTCCGCTATACGTGGTTCGGGGTGAACGGCGCGCGGCGGCGCCGGAAGCTCGAGTTTGACCTGACATGGCTCTTCCCGCGCGAGCTGCGGCTTCTGGTCGAGCGGCACGGCCTGCGGATCGACCGGATGTTCGGCGATTACGACGGCAGCGAGGTCGGCGCCGACTCTCCGCGAATCATCGCCCGCTGTTGCCGGAAGTGATTGGTCTCCCTAATCTATGGAGATCGCCTTGACGAGCGATGGCGCCTGGCCTGGTCGCTGTCACGACGCTGTCTAACAAGAGATGGGCTCGCGCCGCGCGACACCGGCCGCACCTTCGGAGAGACTTATGACGCAGCACGCCACGCCCCCCGCCCAGCCTTCCCCCTCGGCCCCGCAGCCAAGCGGCGCGCCCGCCCAGGGCGCTGCCCCGGCCGTGTCGCGGCAGTTCGTCAATTTCGCGTTCTTCAAGCTCGACCCCGAGTTCCGCCGCCTCGGCGAGCACGAGAAGATCCAGGCCCGCAGCGAGTTCCTGAAGGTGCTCGACCAGCGCCGCCCGGGGCTGATGTCGCTGACCTACAGCACCGTCGGCCTGCGGCCGGACGTTGATTTCCTGCTGTGGCGCATCGCCGGCTCGCCGGACACGTTCCAGGAGCACACCACCGCGATCAATAAGACGCGCCTGGGCGCCTACCTGACCACGCCCCACTCGTTCCTGGCAATGACCAAGCGGAGCATGTACATCGACAAGCTCGACCCGTTCCACACGGCCGAAAGTCGCACGCACATCATCCCCGGAAAGCGAAAGTACCTGTTCATCTATCCCTTCGTGAAGACGCGCGACTGGTATCTCCTGCCCCTGGAACAGCGGCAGGAGATCATGGACGGCCACATCAAAGTCGGGAACAAGTACCCGAGCGTCAAACTCAACACGACGTACAGCTTCGGCCTGGACGACCAGGAATTTGTCGTCGCCTTCGAAACCGAAGAGCCGAAGGACTTCCTCGACCTGGTAATGGAGCTGCGCGAGACGCAGAGCAGCAAGTACACCCTCCGCGACACCCCCATCTTCACGTGTGTTCAGCAACCGATGGAGAACGTCCTCGACCAGTTGTTCTAACGCGGAGCGATTGGTCGGGATTGAACTGTCGGCAATCCTTCGTGAGGCGGCAGAGGAGCTTGGCATGGCGATCGAAGAAATGATCGGCAAAGCCCTTCCGGGCCTCGCCGAGTTGCGCCACCGGCTGCATCAGATCCCCGAGATCGGCTATGCCGAGTTCAAGACGGCGGTCGCCATCCGCGGCGAGCTCGCCCGTATGGGCATCCCCCACATCGACGGCGTCGCCGAAGCCCCCACCGCGACGATCGCCTGGATCGGCGACACCCAAAAGCCCTGCATCGCGCTCCGGGCCGATATCGACGCGCTGCCGATCACCGAAGCCACCGGCCTTCCCTATGCAAGCACCCACCCGGGAATGATGCACGCGTGCGGGCACGACGGCCATACCGCCACCCTGCTCGGCGCCGCGGGCCTCCTCAAAGCGATCGGCTCCGAGCTGCCCGTCTGCGTCAAGCTGATCTGGCAGCCGGCGGAGGAAGGGGGCGGTGGGGCGGAGCGGCTCATCCGGGCCGGAGTGCTCGACGGGCGGATCGGGCCTAAGGTGCGGGCGATCTTCGGCCTGCACGGGTGGCCGGGGTTGAAGGTCGGGGTCATCGCGAGCAAGCCGGGTGAGTTGCTGGCGGCGACGGACAGCTTCGACGCGACCTTCATCGGCCGCGGATGCCATGGCGCCTTCCCGCACATGGGGATCGACCCGGTGACGGCGGCCTGCGAAGCCGTCATCAACCTCCAGCAGTTCGTCAGCCGCGAGATGGACCCCACCCAGCCGGCCGTGATCACGATCGGCCAAATCAACGCCGGCACAGCGGTGAACATCATCCCCGACACCGCGACGATCCGCGGCACGGCCCGAACGCTCAACGCGGCCGCCCGGCAGAAGATCGCCGCGTCGGCCCGGCGCCGTTGCGCCGGTATCGCGGCCGCCAATGGCTGCCGGCTCGATTTTTCATGGTCCGTCGGATACCCGCCAACCGTGAACGACCCGACGATGACCGCCTACGTGGCCGATATCGCACGCAAGACCTACGGCCAGGACTGGTACTTCCCCGTCCCCCGCCCGAGCATGGGAGGCGAGGACTTCGCCTACTACCTGGAGAAGGTCCCTGGTTGTTTCTTCCTGATCGGCGTGGAGCCCCTGGCCGCGGGTGAGTATTACCCGCTGCACAGCGATCGATATGACTTCACCGATGCCGCCATCCCGATCGGGCTGCGGATGTTCATCGAGCTGGTCCGGAACTTCCAGTTGAGTGGATAGCAACTCTCGCCGCGCGGGCTTCCCCCGAACCCACATCGAACGCCCAACAGGAGACTCGACCATGCCGCCCACCGAAGAGGAACTGAAGAGCGCCTACAAGGCATTTAAGAAGCGGTTCAAGGCGACCTCTCTCGACGAGCAATCCCGACTGGGCCACGGCCCCTGAGCGGGAACAGCACGAGCATCGTCTCCATCCAACCTCCCCGCGGCTTCAGCACCGAAATCTGGGACGCCCTCGTCCAGCGCGGCGTCCTCAAAGCCGACGGGATCGGCTTCTACGGCGTCGTTCCCGGCAAGTCCCTATAACCGCTCGTTCCGGAGGCGCGGTGGGCGAGAGGATTGACACGCGGCCGGTCTGGGAACGGCTGGCGCAATGGTGGTCGGCGCAGGTCGGCGAGGGGAACGAGTTTCAACTCCGCCTGATCATGCCGGCGACGGACCGATTGCTGAAGGTCTCACCGGGCGAGAATGTGCTCGACATCGCCTGCGGGAATGGGAACTACGCGCGGCGGCTGGGGCGGGCGGGGGCTCGGGTCACGGCGTTCGATGGGGCCGAACGATTCATCGCCGAGGCCCGTGCCCGGACGGCGCCGGCCGATGGGGAGATCGACTATCGAGTCATCGATGCGACCGACGAAGCCGCGATGCTCACCCTGGGGCCTGGCCGATTCGATGCCGCCGTGTGCAGCATGGCCCTGATGGATCTTGCCTGCATTGAGCCCGCCTTCGCCGCGACGTATGCGCTCCTGAAGCCCGGCGGGCGGTTTGTCTTTTCGATCCCTCACCCCTGCTTCAACTCTGGCCGCTGTCGGCTGACGGCCGAACTGATCAACGAGGAGGGGCGGCTGGAGCAGGTGTACGGGGTTCACATCCTGGACTACCTGACGCTCCGGGCCGAGAAGAGCGCCGGCATTCTCAATCAGCCCGAACTGCACGACTACTTCCATCGGCCGCTCTCGATGTTGATCGGAGCGGGTTTGGCGGCCGGTTTCATGCTGGACGGGCTGGAGGAACCCGCGTTCCCAGAAGGCGCCTCGGCCAAGAGCGCGTTCTCCTGGGCCAAACGACCTCTGATCCCTCCCGCCCTGGTTGCCCGACTGCGAAGGTGAGACGAGCGGCGGCGACCGACGCCTGACCCACTCATTGCTTTCGGACGGATCGCCCGATCACGCCGCGGCCGAAGCGGCGGTTGATCGCGTCCACGGCCGAATCGACCCGCCTCCGTCGATCCGAAATGGGGTCGGTAAACAGTTGAAGCTGCGCTTCGGCCAACGAACGCGGACGCCGTGACGCCGATCAGGCGGACGGGCCGAAACGACCGCCGCGCCCAATCGTCAAACAAGTCTCGGGCGGCCGCCCAGATCGCGGAAGTCGAATCGGTCGGTTCGGCCAGCGTCTTGCGGCGCGTGATCGTCTGAAAGTCACCGTACCGGATTTTCACCGTCACCGTCGCAGCCCGAAGCCCATGGCGGCGTAATCGCTCCCCCACCTGCTCGGCCTGTTGGAGCATAACGTCGGTGACATCGCCCGGATCGACCAGGTTCTCGCCAAAGGTTTGCTCCTGCCCGATGCTCTTCGCCTCTCGATCGGAAACCACCGGCCGCTCATCCATCCCGAGGGCCAGTCGCTGGTATCGATCGGCTTCGTCACCGATCCGGCGGCGCAGGAGCTCAAGCGGGCAGCGCCGCAAGTCGCCGATCGTCCGGATGCCGGCCCCTTCCAGCCGGGCGGCCGTCTTCGGGCCGACGCCGAAAATGCGAGTCACTTCCAGGGGCTCAAGCAGCGCCTGGGCCGACTCTTGCGTCACGATCACCAGCCCGTCGGGCTTCTGGAGGTCGCTCGCCAGCTTGGCAAGGAACTTATTGGGCGCGACGCCGACGGAGGCGGTCAGGCCGGTCGTCTCCCTGATCCGCTCCTTCAGCCGGCGAGCCATCCCTTCGGCCGGGCCGAGCAGGCGCAACGATCCGGTCACGTCAAGGAATGCTTCGTCGATGCTCAAGGGCTCAATTTGCGGCGTGAGGTCGGCAAATCGCTCGAAGACGCGGGAGGAAAGCTCGCGATAGCGACCGAACCGGACGGGGGCGACGATGGCGTGCGGGCAGAGGCGCTTGGCGACGGCCATCGGTTGTGCGGATCGACACCCGAAGACGCGGGCCTCATAACTGGCGGCCGCTACGACGCCTCGGGCGCCGTCGTGCCCGACGAGCACGGGGCGGCCGCGGAGGAGCGGGTTGTCGAGCTGTTCGACCGACGCAAAGAAGGCGTCCATATCGACATGCAGGATGGTTCGGTCGCTCGCCATCGCAGACGCCAGTGTAGCAGTCTTTCATCGCGAGGGGGTGAGATCGACCTCGGGTTGTAGGTCCGGCGGCCGCGAGGAAAAAAGCCCGGGGTTCCGGGGCAATCGTTATAAATCAGGGTTCGCCGACCGCGTCGGCCATCGTGTCCAGAACAGAGACGAGTTTCTCCATCTCCGGCCGACGCTTGGGGTCGAGGCGAACGCACGACATCGTCAGCTCGGACAGCGTCGTCGGCACCAGGGTGTTGATTTGCCACGGCGTCGCGATCAGCCCCGGGGACAAGATGCTGTTCTCGCCCCGGCCGGCCGTGTAAACCGTCGGCATGGGCTGGCCCGTCAAGGCGTAGTAGAGGCACGCCCCAAAGTTATAGACGTCGGTCTGCCGGGTCATCGGGTCGCGGTTGTACTGCTCCGGCGCCATAAAGTCCGGCGTCCCCTGGATCCGCGGCTTGCGCGTCCCAATCGGGCAGGCCTGGCCGAGATCAATAACGCTCACCTTCCCGCAACGATCGACCAGGATGTTGCCGGTCTTCAGGTCGCAGTGGACGATGCCCGTTCCGTGCAGCGACAGGAGTGAGCGGCCGACATCCGCGAAGCAGCGCATGATCCTGGGGATCGTCGCGACCGGGAATGTTGGGAAGGGAATGCCGTCAAAGTATTCCATGACCAGCGCGGCATCGACAATCCGTCGAGGAAAGAGGTTCCGGCGGACGTGCAACGCCACGGACTTACGGAGCGACGAATGGTCGATGCTGCGGCCGATTTCGTACTCGTTGCGAAGCTGATCGAACAAGCGCTGGTCCTTCGGGCCGGTGCGGACGACGTGCTTGAGCGCGAAAGCTTTCCCTTCGCGATCCAGTGCCTTATAGACAACGCTCCCGGCTCCTTCCCCAACCTGTCGGACGATTTCATACCCGAACAGCGCATCCGGCTTGGTTTGAGCCACTTCCTTCGCCCCGGACAGACCAATGCAATGCGGTGTGCGATAACGATGTGCCATGACTGCCATTTGATTAGCCCGTCCTTTTTTGCCCACCCCGGTCGCCCCGTTGCGAACGTCTCGCATCAGAATCTGACGGCCGTCTCCGCCCTGTCGAAGCGAAAGAGTAGATACCCGGTCGCCAGCGCGCCCCACAATTGACCTGAACAGGGCCGTCGAGTCGGCCGCCCTGACGGAACTCAGAATGACTTCATGGCAACGCCTTCATTCGTTGCCGGAACAAATCCCTGGTAAAACGTTGCAATGCCTGTGCCCGGCGCGTTTCACGGGCAAGCCAGGACACGGAATGGGGTCTGAATCGTTCGCCGAATGAAAGCCCACCACCAGGTGGAGTGGTCGCGGAAGTGAGCGCCGACTTGACGTCGCCGCCTGGGCCGATTATGTTCCCGTCCGCTTGCCGATCTCGCCGGATCAACTCACCGGCACAGGGGACCGATGAGCGTACCGTATGCAGTCACTCAATTTCAATCCAAATCTTGCGACGCCACCTACGGTGGTCGTACGGTAGGCTGGGAGTTAGGCTTACGAACGCGAGGCCCCGCGCTTAGGGCTCATCAGCGTTCGACTCGCCGCGACCAGCCCGCCCCGCCGAGCCCTTCGCGGGCCGTTCTTTATTCGTTTCGCATCCTAAATTTACGACATTTTGATTGAAGGGCTGGCGTTCGTTCGCTAGCATCCCCTTCCCGAACTTTTGATCCAGCCCGGCTCGTGTGGCCATGCTCCGCATGTGTCTGACCGGCTTGATCCGACGTCTCGGCCCGAGGCCCGATGACTGGCGTTGCCGCCGGGGCATTGGGGCCGAACCGTCGTGGTGAATCTATCGGCGACGTTTGTCGCCCTGAAGCGAGAAACCTATGTCTACGCTCCAAACCGAGCCTAAAACAATCCCGGCCGCCTCCCCCGCGAAGCCTCGTTTCAAGGGAAAGACCGGCGCCCAGATCCTACACGAGATGCTGATCGGGCCACACAAGGTGGACACGATGTTCGGCTACCCCGGCGGCGCCATATTGCCGGTGTTTGACGAACTGTATCGCACGCCAGCGAAGTTCATCCTCAACCGCCACGAGCAGGCGAGTGGCCACTGCGCCGACGGGTACGCCCGCGCCACCGGAAAGCCGGGGGTCTGCATCGTGACCAGCGGCCCGGGTGCCACTAATACTGTCACTCCCCTGGCGACTGCGCAGATGGACAGCATCCCGATCATCGTCTTCAGCGGTCAGGTGCCGTCCAAGGTCATCGGGAATGACGCCTTCCAGGAAGCCGACGTCACCGGCATTACCCGCCCCTGCACGAAGTGGAATTACCTCGTGAAGGACATCCGCGAGCTGCCGCGGGTGATCAACGAAGCGTTCCTCATCGCCACGTCCGGCCGCCCCGGCCCCGTGCTGGTTGACCTGCCGAAGGACGTGACGGCCGGCCTCTGCCCCGAGGAAGTGGACGACACCCCGCGTGCCCATATCGTCGCGAAGCGGAAAATGGCCGCCAGCCACCCGGAGCATGAGGCGCAGGCCCAGCAGGCGGCCGAGTTGATCAACAAGAGCCAGAAGCCGGTCCTCTACGTTGGCGGCGGCGCGATCATCTCCAACGCTTACAAGGAAGTCCGCAAGCTTGCCGAAGCGGGCAACATCCCCTGCACGACGACCCTGCTCGGAATGGGCGCGTTCGATGAGAACGACCCCAAGGCGCTGCACATGCTGGGCATGCACGGCTCGGCCTATGCGAATTACGCCGTTCAGGAATGCGACTGCCTGATCGCGGTCGGCGCCCGCTTTGACGACCGCGTGACGGGCAACCTGGCCACGTTTGCCCCGCACGCGAAGATCATCCATGTCGATATTGACCCGAGCAGCATCAGCAAGGTTGTGGATGTGGATGTCGCGGTGGTTGGCGATGCCCGGATGGGCCTGGAACTGATCGTCAAGTACATCGAGCACCGCGACCGGCGCGAGTGGTTCTCGCAGGTGAACGCCTGGAAGAAGAAGTACCCCTTCCGCTATTTCGACGACACCGGCAAGGCCAAGCCCCAGTACGTCATTGAAGAGCTGCACCGTCAGACCAATGGCGACGCGATCATCACGACCGGCGTCGGCCAGCACCAGATGTGGGCGGCCCAGTTCTACCGGTGGCGCTACCCGCGCCAGATGATCACCAGCGGTGGCCTCGGCACGATGGGCTACGGTCTGCCGGCCGCCATGGGCGCCCAGCTCGGCAGCCCCGGCAAGACGGTGATCGACATCGACGGCGACGCCAGCTATCTGATGACCTGTTACGAGCTTGCGACGATCGCCGAATACAACATCCCGGTGAAGGTCGCGATCCTGAACAACGACTTCCAGGGGATGGTGAAGCAGTGGCAGGATTTGTTCTACGGCCGCCGCTACAGCCAGACGGTGATGAAGAACCCCAACTTCGCGATGATGGCCGAAAGCTTCGGCGTCCGCGGCATCAAGTGCGAGCGGAAGGAAGACGTCGCCAAGACGGTGAAAGACATGCTCGAGCACCCCGGCCCGGTGGTGGTTGACTTTGTCGTGGAGCCGAACGAACACGTCTACCCGATGGTCCCCAGCGGCAAGGGCCTGCACGAGATGGAGTTGGGCACGCTGGCCTGATCGTCACCCATACTGTCCACCTGAATTGATCCGAGGCGGCCATGCGGCCGCCTCGGCTTTTTGAGCCTCCGCTCGTCGGATGGTCCCCCTTCCGCCGAACAACGCCGAAACGAGCCGGGCCTGTCAGGAAGCGGTCTCAGACCGCTCCGCGTCATGCGCCGGGTCCCGGCGAGGCCAAGGCGGACCGCTGCCGCACGAAAAACATTGGCCGTCAGAGAATCGCCTGATTCGGCGTCTGTCCAATCAGAACCGCAGTGGAATGTCATCAAAGAAGGAACGCGTCGTGACCCTAAGATATCCAACCAGCAGCCAGTCATCCAGCGGGTCGCGATCGAGCGGCCGGCACGGGGCCGCCGCGGACGGTTGAGGCGAGAGCGTCACCCGCCCAAGGCGCAAAAAGCCCCGTCAGCCGGCAACTCGGCGGACGGGGCTTTCTTCGTTCAAGGGGTTGATGGCAGCGGATCGGTAGGGAGCAGAAGCGGTTATCTGACGCCGTTTGCTAAACGGCGGCCCTGCGATCGCCGGGCTGCGGGTTCGACGCCCGCCCCTACCGCTGAACAATGCCCGGGGAATGTCCCGCACGGCGGATTGTAACCCCGCTGCTCATTCATCAAGTGCGGTGGCGAGCGAGAGGTCCGATTCCTCCATTCCCCATTCGACGCGCTTCGCTCGCTCATGGCGGGCCAAAGCCGAAGGGTCACGGGAAGGCATTCAGAAGAAGCGGTGCTGACTCGTCGCTTCCTCCTTCGCCTTCATCCTTCAGCCTTCGACTCGGTCCGCCGCTTTCCGCTTCATCCTTCACCTTCATCCTTCAGCCTTCGACTCGGTAGGTTTGGGCATGGGCAAGCCCTCTCGCCTCGAAAGCGAGCAGGCCTTCGGGCCTTGTCAGTTCGACTCTGACACCTACCTCTCGCCCGCCTTCTTCAGCAGCGCCGCGGCCCATGGCCGCCCATGGCATCGTACCCCGACTGCTCGGGGTGTATGTCGTCGGAGAGCAGGCCCGTCCCGATCGACCCGTGGCGCGACATCGCCAGGTCCCCGGCGAGTGCCACTTCGACAAGCTCCAGGGAAACAATATACGATCGGCGTGAGGCGGCAGGTCCCTAGCCGATTGACGGGCAGGAGCGTGCCGGATCGACAGCAGGCTGTTAGCTCTGCAGTGGTCGCCCAAATGACACGGCCAAGGAACGGCGAGGAGGGTTCCGCCGGCGAACCACACCGCGAGCCGCACCCCGATCCGCACTGGACGGGCGGCCGGAAAACGCGGACGCACCCGGTCAAGGTATACGACCTCCACCCAGTGGCCACCCAAGGCGGGCCAGAGCGCGAGCAGCGTCGCCAGCGGCTACCGGGCCACTGCTCCTCCCGGCGAGACAGCTATCACCGCCCCAACGATCGATGCGATCGTCCCGGTGCGCAGCACGGTTGCACGAAGCGGCTCCCGATAAGGCTGCCATTCTGACTCCATCACTTCGCTCATCTGAGATTCGCCACCGGTGGGCGCTATCTCCGCCATGCATCGGAAAACCTGTCCGCCCTAGATCCCTTGGTAGCAGGCACACTCCGTGTGCCGTCGCTCGTTTTCAATCGCGCTCGATCAGGCGGCGGACGGCACACGGAGTGCCCCTGCTACTTTGGGCGCAATCAAAGAGGCACCTGGAGACGAGATCCATCCGTCGGCGCAGTCACATCAGCCGCCCTATCCACCCTTCGACCGAGCCGCCGACGCCGGGGGAGTTTCCGGTCACGGTGACGATTTTGCCCGCCACCACCCCAGCGATCATCGTGCTGCGGGGGAGCGGCAGGTCGTCGATGGCGGACCAGACGTTGGTGGTCGGGTCATAGACGTAGACCGACTTCTGCTGCGTGAATGCTTTGGTTTCGCCGCCGATGACGTAAATCTTACCCTCGTAGGCGAACGTGGCCGAGGTGATGTGCGATCGCGGGGTCGGAAGGTCGGCGACGCGCGTCCAGGTGTTTGTCGCCAGGTCGAAACGGTCCACCTCATTGCGGACGTTGGCCGCGGCCTCCTGGCCGAGTTGGCCGCCGATGGCGTAGAACGCGCCGCCAACGGCCGCCCCGCCGAGGTGGTTACGCGGCGTGGGCATGTCGGCCATGCGCACCCACCCGGCCTTGAGGTTGTCCAGGTTCAGGGCCCAGCACTGGGGCGTGTTGATCGTTCGTGTTCGATCCATCCCACCGGAGAAAACGAGCGTGCGGCCGACGACCGCGCAGGCGCCGGCCCCGCGGGCTTGGGGCAGGCTCGGCCCGTTCGACCAGGTGTCGGTCAGCGTGTCATATTTCGTCACTGCGGTCGTTCCCGGTCCCGGGTGGTCGCCGACGTACCCGCCAACGAACCAGATCGTGTCCCCGTCAACCGCCCCTTCGGCATGGGAGAACGGCTCCGGCATGTCCTTCAGTTGCTTCCAGGTGTTGGTGGCGGGGTCGTAGACGTCGCTTCGGGCACGGAGCGGGATGCGGGTGTTCTGGCTCCCTCTGTTCTCGAAGCCGCCGAAAACGTAGACCTTCCCGCCGACGGCCGCCCCGATCGCCTCGGCGCGGGTGACGGGCGACGGCGCCGTCGGGCTCCAGATGATCGACTTCGAGGGGACGGCGGCCGTGACGATTTTCAGATGCGGCCCCGCCGTTCCGGCCTCGCGGCTGGCAAAGGCGACCGGCGTCGCGGTGCTGTGGGGCGCGGCGACTTCGATCGTCACCTGCGTCGCGCCCAGGGTCTGCTGCTGTTGCAGGTAAGACGTCAGGTTAAACTCGTACTGCCGGCGCGTCGTCCCTTTCACGTGGCCGATCGCCAACGGCGACCCGAACGCCCTTGGGGCGTCCGAATAGCTGATGCCCGCTTCGCTCCAATTGCTGGAGGGAACCCCATAGAGTGCGACATCCACCGACGGCTCGGACACCACCGGCGTTTCTCCGCCGGTCAAGGTCAGGACGGCCGACACGACCAGCGGCGCATCCGTCAGGTCGAACTTCAGGTAGGAGCGGCGCGTGTGGCTGGCGTCGGCCGTCTTCACCAGAAGCTGCGAGGCGGCGCCGAAATGAGCATTCGATGACGCTCCGCCCTGTACGTAGGCGTCGGCCGTTGGCAGCAGGGTCCTCGATCCGGAAAGCAGCGTGGCCGCACAGTATGCGCGGGCCTCAAGACTTTCAGCGAACAAACGACTCGGTTGAATGATGCAAAACGACGCACGACGACGGTCAGACATACAACACGCCTTCAGAAAAGGGCCAACTCGGGACGGTGACGGGGCCCGAGGGTCTTGGCCACATCAGGTGGCAAGCATCACGTTGCGGAACGTCCCGAACGAGCCGCGCCCAACAGGAGGCGGGAAATCGCCGCACCCGGCGACTTCGTTCGATCCGCTGACATGGGCGTCTCTTCCTCTTCCTGAGACGGCGCATGTCAACAACGCGGCCCCATGCCCGACGCGAGCGTGGGGCGTGGCACCCGACGTACCCCCGGCACCTTCACGCGATTCGCGCATCAGAAAAGGTGTAACGCCACAAAAGTGGCCACGCACCTGATTTGAGGGAAATATACATTGGCGATCCCCCGTGTGGCGGAAGACCACGGCAAATCCGGTCGGATTCGCTGTGAACCTGGGGAAGCAGCGGGCGCCATTGCTGGCTCACCGCGAAAGTCAGCCGCGCAGAGGGGCCGATGCGCGTCGATCGCCGACTGGCGGAGCCCGGAGCACCGTTCGCTTTAGTTCCCTTTTCGAATTCAGCATCGAGCCGTTCCTCACTTAATCTACGAATACCCAATAACTTAAAGATTTTGTTCCCAAACGCACGACCGAATGTAATGGTGCGGACCGCGTGCCGTCTTTCAGCGGGCGAGTCTTCCCTTTACGGTGCATCAGTCCTCACTGCCTTGGGGGGACGAGGCTTGGGGTACACTGGGTGCGTGCGACGTTTCGCGGGTCGGCATCCCCGCCTCGGGGCCGGGCGTTGGTGGAAGTGACGCGGACCGCGGCTCGCCTTTTCGATTAGCAGGCGCGATGGAGAGGTTTGACTCGACATCCTTAGTGGAAGAATCGATCCCGGCGGAAGAGTCCGTGACGGGATGGGTCCCGCCGCGCCTGCGGAAAACGACGCAGGACCTGCTCAACGAGTTCCAGCAGACCGGCCACGAGGCCTGTTTCGAAGAAGTCGTCCGCCGATATGGGGCGATGGTCTTCAACGTCTGCTACGGCGTGACCCGCAATCGCCACGATGCCGAAGATGCCGTGCAGGCCGTCTTCCTGGTCCTGGCGGAGCGCCTCGCGCGGGGGACACGATCCACAGCCTGGGCGCCTGGCTCCAGCAGGTGGGCCGGCGGGCGTCGGTGGATATCCGCCGCTCCAGGACGCGCCGGCGGCGGCGGGAGATTGAGCGAAGCGGGCCGGAGATCACCGAGCCGGTGGATGCGCTGGATGCCGAAGGCACCGGCCGCGTCATCCGCGAAGAGTTGGACCGCGTCCCCGTTAAATACCGGATCCCACTCGTCCTGCATTACCTGGGCGGGCTCGGGTACGCTGAAACTGCCAAGGAACTGGGGATCAAGCCGGCGACGCTCGGCGTGCGCCTCTTCCGCGGGCGCAAGATGCTGGGTGAACGACTGGCCCGCCGCGGGCTGGCGCTGTCGGCGGCCGGGCTGGGGATCCTTGTTTCGCGCGTCGTTCGCCGCACCCTGTCCGATTCCGTGCTCCGGTCGGCCGCCAAGACCGCGGTGGCCCAAAGCCTCTCCGGGGCGTCGAGCGCCGGCCAGGTCGCCTGGGCGTCGGCGACCGCCACGGGGAACGGCTTGGGCGGGTTGATCATTTCGACAAAGCTGAAACTGCTCATCGCCGCGGGCTTGGTCTTCGTGGCGGCCGCCGGCGCGGGGGCGGCCGTCGGGCACTTCCCGGAGTTACCCTCCTATCTGCGCCTGCGGCCGCGGATCCCCACCATCAAGGCCAGCCTCCCCTCGTTGCGGGTCGATGCGACGCAACCCCCCACCGCAACCGAGACGGCGGGCGGCCGGGCGCCCGCTGTCGCGAAGACATCAAACACCACCGCCGCCCCAGGCGGCGCGCCGCGGGTGCCGGTCGAGCCGCTGGCGTCTTCGGCCCCGCCCGCGCCGATGGCGCACGCGTCGTTCGGCGGCGCGGGGCCGCGGAAGTTCGTCGCCGGCGACCCGTTGGCCTCGAACGTCAGTCGCACGGAAGGCTTTGACCCAATCCCTTCGATCAACCCCGGCTCGGGCGGCAAGGTCGGTTCGTCGGTCGCATCAGGCTGGTCCGGCGGCGGCAGCGCCGGGATTGACCCGTCCCAGTGGCGCCGTTCGCACACGGACCCATCCCTGAACGGAGGAACGCCGACACAGCCGACGGCAGGCGCGGCCGCCCCTGGCGTTGCCGGGCCGCCCGACCCGTTCGCCGCGCCGCCGGTGATGAATTCGCCGCAATACGTTCCGGTCGCCGTGGCCAACACACCGGTCACGCCCCCCTCAATCCTGGCCAACCTTTCCGCCAACGCGGTGCTTGGCGGCCGGCCCGGTCTATCCGCGTCGGGCACAGCGTCAAACCCGGGCTCCGTCGCCTCGACCACAACCGGGGCCATGGCTCCCGGGACGACCGTCGCGCTCGCCCCGGGCGCAAGTGGACAACCCGGAGCGTCGGGCTCATTGACCAACTACTCCAGCACCGGCAGTGGGTCGGTCATCGCGCAACCGGGCGGTACGCCATCCGTCGGCACTCAAAGCGGCAACGCAACCGGTACGAACGCGATGGGTATCAACGCCCTCGGAACGAACGCGGCCGGCACAACGCCGCTCACGACGCACTACACCCCTGCGACCCCGGAATTCCCCGCTACCGCCAGCGGCGCGCCGACTTCCATAGGCGTCACGCCGACTTCCTTGGGCGTCACGCCGACGTCCACCGCCGGTACGCCGACTTCAACCGGTGGCACGTCAACGCCGATCGGCGCCACGTCGAGCGCCATCGGCGGCGGCAGTCCGGCCCCCGGCCGCGGTGGCAGCTTCGGCGGCCCGACGACGAGCCTCCCGTTGGGTGGCACCATCGGCCAGGCGGCCAGTGGCGGCGACACCGGCGCAACGACGACGGACCTCGGCAAGTTCAACGGCCAGCAGGGCGATTTCCCGCTTCCCTCGCGCACGCCGCTCCCGGCGACCGGCGTCCCCTCGGGCGGGGCCGCACCGTCCTACCCGTCGTTCGTCTGGTCCCCTGGAAAGGGGACCGATTCAACCCTTTCGACGCCCGGCTCGGTTCGGCTCACGTATCGGTCCGGCGGCACGGGCGCCGCTCCGTCCATCGGGACCGTCGCGACAAACGACCCGGCCGCGCCGGCGATGCCGCTGGGCCAGACGATCGTCGGACTCTGGTCGGTCCAAGGGGGGCTGGCCGCGGGCAGCGCGGCGGACGTGACCATCCATTTCGATCATTCGCTGGTGACCCGCCTTGGTCTGGACCCGTCCAAGCTGAGCGTTTGGGGCTACAACGGCACGTGGCAGCCGTTACCCGGCGCCGGCGTTGACCCGACCCTCGACCTCGCCTGGGGGCAGGCCGCCGGCCAGACGCAGTTGATCAGCATCGCCACGCCCGAGCCGGCCAGTGCGTCAGTCGCCTTGCTTGCCAGCGGGCTGCTGCTGCTCCGGCGGCGCCGGCGGCGCATGTAGATGGGATGAAACGGCTGGCCGCCACGCACATGGTGGTATCCCCAAAATATTCCACAGACACTAAACGCGGCTCGTGGCCGCAAAGGTTTTACGTGGAGGCCAGCCATAACCTGTGGTGCTGCCGACCCGAATTGCCGGTCAAGCGTTATTTGCATTTTCGCCGGGAGTTGTCGGTGCGTGAGACGCTGATGGTGAGCCGCACGAAGGTAATCAACGTGACGCGAGGTTGCGGCAGGAGGGGGTGCTGCTAAACAAGGGGAGTCCGTCGGACTTCGCCGAGCGGCTGGGGAAGGCGTCCCGCGACCTTCTGGCTCGCGCCCGTCCACTCAATAAGCCCTCGGGAGCCGCCCTGCCGCTCTCGACCCTACCCGGGTGCCGGCCAGCGACTGAGAACGGCCGCCACGTTCTCCTCCAGCGGGCGGTCGCCCGGCAGCCACAGAACGTCCTCGAAGCGTCGAAACCACTTCATCTGCCTGCGGGCGAGCTGACGCGTGGCAATCTTGATCGCCTCCGTGGCTTGGTCGAGCGAGATCCTCCCGGCCAGATGGTCGGCCAACTGGCGGTAGCCCGTCGCCTCCGCCGCCGTCTGCGACAGGCGGCCGTGGCGCTCATAGAGCCGTCGCGTCTCTTCAAGCCAGCCGGCGGCCATCATCGCCTTGACGCGCGCGTTGATCCGGCGGTTCAACGCCTCTTTCTCCCAGATCAGCCCCACCCAGATGATCGGGTGCCGGAAGACCGGCGCATCCCAGTCGGTCTGAAACGACGAGATCGGGCGGCCGGTTAGCTCGTAGACCTCCAGCGCCCGGATCAACCGCCGGCGATCGTTCGCGTGAATGCGGGCGGCCGCCTGAGGATCAACGGCCGCCAGGCGGCTCGCCAGGGTTTCGCTCGCCTGCTCGTCCAGCGCCGCGCGGACGGCGGCATCCGCGCTGGGGCCTTCGAACAGCCCTTCGAAGAGCGCCTTGTAGTAAAGCGGCGTCCCGCCGGTGGCGACGAGCGGAGTGTTGGTCGCGGCCGCTCCCGCGATCACCTGATCGGCCAAATCGACAAATCGCGCGACGGTGAACGTTTCATCCGCCTGCACAACATCGATCATGTGGTGCTTCACTTCAGTCCGCTCGGTTACGCTTGGCTTGGCGGTGCCGACGTCCATTCCTACATAGACCTGCATTGAATCGAGGCTCAGGATCTGAGCCCCCGCACGCCGGGCCAGCGCCATTGCCAGGTCGCTCTTCCCTGAAGCCGTCGAGCCCAGCAGGGCGAGTAACGGGGGTCTGACTGTCATCGCGGCATCCACTGTCACTTTTGCAGGAATTGGCCGCACTGCGACCGACGGCCGCGCTGCCCGGAAACCATTCATTAACGGTGACTTACGTTCAATGGAACCGTCCCATGAGACTGGCATTGCCTTTGTTTATACGCTACGTGCATCGTCAATGGAGTAATCCAAAGGGCTCTTTTAGAGGAGATCACGCTATGGCACTGCCGACACGAGTGAACCGGGGCGTTTTCGCCGACCCGTTCGAAGGCCTTCACCAGCAGTTTGACATCCTGAACCGCTATCTCGGCTCAGGCCAGACCCACGACGGCGGCCGCCTGGCGCCGTGGGGGGTTGACGTTCGTGAGGACCACGATCATATCTCCGTCGAGGCCGAAGTCCCCGGCTTCAAGAAGGAAGAGATCGACATCACGCTCGAGAACCAGACGCTGACCATCGCCGCCGAACGGCGCGAGGACGTCCGCGAGGGTGAGGAGAAAAAAGGCGAGCTGCTCATCAACGAGCGCCGCTACAGCCGCTTCCTCCGTAGCTTCGCGCTCCCGCCGACCGTTGATGAGAAGAGCGTCAACGCGAAACTCGCGGACGGCATCCTGACCATTACGCTGACCAAGCGCGAAGAAACCAAGCCGCGCAAGGTCCAAGTTGGGTGATGACGTTCGGACGATCAGCGAACGGAACGTTGCCACAGAGGGCACGCGCGTCAGCGCGTGCCCTCTTTTTTCTTACTCGGGCGTCAATGAGGCCACGCCACCGCCCACCGCCGCGCCCGCGGCGTTCTCCGCCGCGATCCGAGCGCTACGCTGCAGGATTGGCAGCTTGATGTGTTTGATGGCGCTCCCTCGCATCCGCCGGCGAAATTCCCCTTCGTCCCAGGCGAGGACATCGTCGATCGGCAGCGTCCCGGTCGGAAAACGCGGCCGGGCGAACGGCGCATCCGACTCCGACGCCTTCCGATTGTGCGGGCAGACGTCCTGGCAGACATCGCAACCGTACAGCCAATCCCCCATGAGCGGCTTCAGCGCCGGATCGATCGGCCCCTCATGCTCGATCGTCAGGTAGGAGATGCACCGACGCGCGTCGAGCTGGTACGGCCCCGTCAGCGCGCCGGTCGGGCAGGCCTCAAGACATCGGGTGCAGGTGCCGCAGTGGTCGGTCGCCGGCTCGTCGGGCGTAAGCGGGTAGTCGGTCAGCACCGCCCCAAGCAGAAGCCACGACCCTTCGCTCGGGCTGATCAGGCACGTATTCTTCCCCACCCACCCGACGCCAGCGCGGGCCGCCAGTTCCTTCTCCATCACCGGCGCGGTGTCAACGGAGCAGCGCGTCATGGCGCCAGGCACAAGCTCTCGGAACCAGTCGGCCAAGTCGTACAGGCGGGGCTTCATCGCCTCGTGGTAGTCGTCGCCGAGGGCGTACCGTGCAAGCCGCCCATGGCGGCCGCGTTCGGCGTCAGGCACGGGCTCGAGCGGAACAAAGTAATTGATCGCCACGCAGATCACGCTAGCGGCCGCCGGCAGATAGGCGCTCGGATCGGTTCGTTCCTCGAACCGCTTCCCCAGCCACGTCATCGAGCCGGCCTGGCCGGAGTCGATCCACTGCCGGAAATAGTCCCGATAAGCCGACCCGTGGGCCGGCGCGACCCCAACGAGATGAAAGCCCAGTTCGGCCCCCTTCCGCTTGATGGCCGCGACGAGCGCCTGATCTTGCAGTCGTTCTACAGTAAGTGTGCTCATCGCGTGTCACCGCGTCCACGAACCTGCCAGCGCGGTGGGTGGTCCCTCGGTGGGTGGATACCCCAGGCTCGTGACCGGAAGCTACACACAACAACGTGGTGATTCATCGCGTCGCCGCTGGAGCGTACTTCGACAGACCTTCTTTCGCGCCTCCGGATCTTCGGGCAAAAGTGGGCAAAACAAGATCGACTTGTACCAAATTCGCAAGCCGCGCTCCACCGCCCGGCGCCCCAGCCGACTCGGTCAGCAACATCAGTAACGCTCTCGGCCAGCCGGCCACCCAGACGGACCCGACCCGACGGCTACGACATCCTCGGCCGCCAAGTTTTCCGATTCGATCCAGCGGTAGGGACCGGCATTGATGGCCCTGTGAACCGGCACACGTCCAGTTATGATCAGCAGCAGGACGGTTGCCAGATGACCGCCGACGCCATCGACGATGGCGTCGCGGTCTTAAATCAGGTGCGGGACAGGTTCGACGCACGGCGGGGAAATCCCAATTGCCAGAGACGGCTCAGGTACCGTCGGCGATCCGAATTGAGGCTGTCCCCTTTTACATTCCCACGAGGAGCTTGGCCGTGCCGAGAATTCGAAGTGGTTGACGGCCGGCGGGGAAGCAATCCTCCATTTGACGTAAGTCGAGGCTCGTCATGACGGTATCAGAGTTGCGAGGGATTCCCTTAATGTCCTTCGTCTTGTTATTCGGCTGCACGGACGTCGCGTTGCCGACTCGTCCTTCGACCCAGATCGATCGGGAGAGCGTTCGACGCGATGTCCGGACGGTTAGGGATCTCGCCCGACTGGATCTTGCCGCTGTTGCAGCTGATGGCGCAAGGCGGATGTCCTGGATTGTCGCACGCATTAAGCCTGACGAATGCGGCTACAATGAAAGTCCCAGCTTGACGAATGGTGAGGACGGAACGGATCGGTCTGCCTCGAGTGCAGAGCCGCTACCTCAACGCGCGCTTCGCGGTGCCGATGTTCGCCTGATAGCAGTCTTGACTGTCCCACCCCGGTGTGTCGGTCGGTTTGAAGAGATCAGCAAGGTACCAGACGCAGTTGCGAACGAACCCAGGCTCGAGATCTCGGAAGCTCTCTACTCACCCTATCGGGGTGCGGGGGGGACCGTTATCTGCCGCGTCAACGACGGCTACCCAGGCATCTTCAGATATCGGCCCGCAATTCTCATTCCCGACAACTGGGGAACGCGAGTTCGGGAGGCGATTGATTCGGTCTCCGCGGACCTGGGGTCACAAACGAGAAGCAACCTTCCGAACGACCGATCTAAAATATTGAGCGGAATGAACAGCAACAATCCCTTCGTCGCTATTCACTATTCGCGGTTCATGGATCGAACTGAAGAATCAAATGACGCGATAGCGGCCCTCATCCCGAAAAGTGAAGACGCGGTCTTACAAGGTGCGTTAACGAGGATTTGGATTTTAAATCGATCGAACGAATTAGACATGTCTGTCGCCGCCAAACTCCAGAAGATCGTTGATGCCTCGCCTTCTTTCGAATCCGTTTATGGGATCGGGCTCGGAGTCTGCGCCGGAATTTACGATAGTCATCATAGCGCGACCGCCAAAGAGGTGCAGTCGCTGGTTCGGTCGCTGGAGTCAAAGGTCGATTCAGATCGAGCGAAGGTTCTGGCTAAGCTGATCCGTGATGCGGTGGTTTTCCGGACATGAAGTGGGAAGGGAAGAGGGATGGAAACGGGGACGCATCTTCAGCTGCGTCCCCGTATCACGTCCCTCGGCCGCAGCGCCGAGGCCGAAGCGACTTACCTGGAGGCGGTGCGGCTGGACCCCAAGCGGGCGGGCGTCACTCCGTCCTGGAGGGCTTGCTTTCGGGCGGTGCCAGGCAGATCGCGTCAGTCCGAAACGACCTCGAAATCGGAAGTTGCGTTTCAGTCGGTTTGTGAAGCCGGCGGCGATACCGCCGCCTTTTCGCTCCCATCGCCACCCGAACCCATTCCGTCTATGATGTCCAACCGGCGGGCGAGCGGAGTTGTTCGAAGCGACTGCCGGCGGGTTTAGCCGCCCCCGTTGGGAGCGGGCCGGAAACGTTGACAGCGGGCCATAACGTCCAGTACGGTGCCGCGCTTCCGGGCCTGGACGAAGCCCTTGGGCGAGGCCTGCTTCTTGCGGCGGGCATCGGGTTTACGAGATTAAGATTGGCCATCGGCCGCTGGAAGGCGTTCCCGCAGGCCGATGGCGTCGGCGAGCGTCAACGAGCCTTTCTTTCTGGCGGACGTTCACCGTTTTCAACGGATTCGCGGCATGCAGACCAAGCCAGTCGTCAGCCGGGCCAAAGCCTACCTCAAGGTACGCCAGAAGAACGTTCGAGATGCGATGAAGCAGCTCAAGCTTGACGGCTTGCTGCTGACCCATCCGTCGGACCTTGCCTACCTCACCAACTTTACCGGCGAAGACTCGGTCGGGCTGATCACGGAGAAGGACTTCTTCCTCGCCACCGATTTTCGCTACCAGGAACAGGCCGAGCTGGAGGCCGCCTGGCTGAAGGTTTCGATCCGCGATGGGAAGATGGCGGAGACGCTTTCCCGGACGATCGTCGATTCCAAGGCGACGCGCGTCGGGTTCGAGGCGAACTTCGCCACCGTCGGCCAGATCGACGCCCTGAATACGGCGCTGACCGCCATCCGCCAGAGCGAGTCGAAGGAAGGGCGCGAGCCCCGCGTCGTCGAGCTGGTCGGCCTTGAAGACGTGATGGTCAACATCCGCAAGGTGAAGGACGACACCGAGATCGATCTGATCCGTAAGTCCGTCGCCGTCGCCGAGGAAGCCTTCGACGCGATTCGCAGCGAGATCAAGGCCGGCCAGACCGAGAATTACCTCGCCGGCCTGCTGCTGATGGAGCTGCGCAGCCGCGGCGCCAGCGGCAGCAGCTTCCCCGTCATTGTCGCGGCCGGCGCCAACAGCTCGCTGCCCCACTATCGCCCGGGGGAAACGCTCGTCCAGCGCGATCAGCCGCTGCTGATCGACTGGGGGGCGGTTGTGAAAGGGTATTGCTCGGACCTGACCCGGACGCTGGTCATCGGCCGCGTCAGCCCGCGCATTAAGCAGGTCTACCGGACGGTGCTGGAGGCCCAGGAGGCGGCGATCAAATTCCTGCGGCCGGGCGTGACGTCGCTTCAGGCCGACCGCGTCGCCCGCGACGTGATCGAGAAAGCCGGGTTCGGCAAAGAGTTCGGCCACGGACTTGGCCATGGCATCGGCCGCGATATTCATGAGCTGCCGTCGATGCGGAAGAACGGGGGAGAAGAAGAGCTTCGACCGGGCATGGTGGTGACGGTGGAGCCTGGGATCTACCTTCCCGGCGAAGGCGGGGTTCGGATCGAAGACGACGTGCTGATCACGCATTCGGGGTGCGAGTTGCTCTCGACGCTTGACCGCAGCTTCGAACAGAATTACATGGAGTGACCCCGTTGCCTGCGGCGCGGGCAGGATAAGGCAGCGCGGCTATACAGTTGGGCCGTGGCAGGGCGAGAGACCGCGGCGCTTTCTGGTACGGGGCGATCGCCAGCTTCTCGCCACACGTAGGCCGCCCGCGACGAAGGGTTTTTGGAGACCCGGGGGCGCTCGGAACTCAAGACAACGAAACATGGCAGAAAAGAAAACCACGAAGAAGAAACCTTCCCCGTCGCCGGCGGCCGGCACCCCCATGGACCCGGGGCTGCTCGAGCAGATCATCAAGCTCATGGCGGCCAATGACGTGAACACCGTTGACCTCCGCGAAGAGGGGCGGCGCGTGGTCATCAAGCGCGGGCCCACCTACGTGACCGGTGCGGCCGGCCCTGCTCCGCAGATGGCGATGGCCCCCGGCGCCCCGGCGCCGGCGGGCGGAACGGCCCCGGCGACCGAGGCGCCGAAGGAAGACGCCGGGCTCATTCCGATGCGGAGCCCGATGGTCGGAACTTTCTACACGGCCCCCAAGCCGGGTGAGAAGCCGTTCATCAACATTGGCAGCCGCGTCGTCAAAGACGAGACCGAGATCTGCGTCATTGAGGCGATGAAGAACTATTTTGTTCAAAAGGCCGACGTGACCGGCACAATCGTCAAGGTGCTGGTCGAGAACGGGCATCCGGTCCAGGCGGAGCAGCCGATGTTCCTCGTTAAACCGGCGTGAACGGCGGCCGATCGAGCCCTTGCCGGCATCTGAAAGGAAACGACGGCCCCGGCGACGCCAGGCAGGAGCGAAAGAAGAAGGGGAAGAACCTTCTTCAATCCGACGCATGCTCCCCTGGTGGCGCGGTGCCCCCAACTCATGTTCTCCAAGATTTTAATCGCCAATCGAGGTGAGATCGCGCTGCGGATCATCCGCGCCTGTCGCGAACTGGGCATCCAGACGGTGGCAGTCTATTCCACCGCCGACGCCGACGCCGCCTACCTCAAGCTCGCCGACCAGGCCATCTGTATCGGCAAGGCGCCGGCGCTGGAAAGCTACCTCAAGATCGACCGCATCATCGCCGCGGCCGAGATCTCGGACGTTGACGCGATCCACCCCGGCTACGGGTTCCTCTCCGAGCGGGCGCACTTCGCCGAAGTCTGCCGCGCGTGCAAGATCGAGTTCATCGGCCCGACCGTCGAAGCGATGGAGGCCGTCGGCGACAAAGTCGCGTGCAAGCGCCTGGCGAAGAAGGCCAAAGTCCCGACTGTCCCCGGTTCCGAAGGGGCCGTTGACGACGAAAAGGAGGCCCTGAAGCTCGCCCGCGAGATCGGCTACCCGGTGATCATCAAAGCGGCGGCCGGCGGCGGCGGCCGCGGGATGCGCCTCGCCCATAACGACGTGTCGCTCCAGTCGGGCCTGCGCCAGGCCCAGGCCGAGGCCGAGTCGGCCTTTAAGGACGCGACGGTCTACATCGAGAAGTACATCGAGTTCGGCCGCCACGTCGAGGTGCAGGTCATCGCCGACCACCACGGCAATGCCGTCCATCTCTGGGAGCGCGACTGCTCACTGCAGCGCCGCCATCAGAAGCTGGTCGAAGAGTCCCCCAGCCCCGTCCTGAGTAGCAAGGTGCGCGAATCGCTTTGCGCGGCGGCCGTCCGATTGATCAAGGCCGCCAACTACACCAACGCCGGCACCGTCGAGTTCCTCGTCGATAAGGACCAGAGCTTCTACCTGCTGGAAGTGAACGCACGCATCCAGGTCGAGCACCCCGTGACCGAGCAGGTGACCGGCATCGACCTCATTAAACAGCAGATCCGCATCGCGGCCGGTGAGAAGCTCCCGTTCCAGCAGAGCGACGTCAAGCAGGTTGGCCACGCGATCGAGTGCCGCATCAACGCCGAAGACCCGACGCGCAACTTCGCGCCCTGCCCCGGCCGCATTGAGGAGCTTCGCCTCCCCGGCGGCCCCGGCGTCCGCCTCGACACGCACGTCTACACCGGCTATACCATCCCCCCGAATTACGACAGCATGATCGGCAAGCTGATCGTCCACCGCCCCACCCGCACCGAAGCGATCGCGACGATGCGCCGCGCCCTGTCCGAATTCCACGTCTCCCCGATCAAGACCACGATCCCGCTGCACCTTCAGATCATGGACAACCCCAATTTCATCAGCGGGGAGATCGACACGGGGTTCATCGAGCGGACGATGCTGAACAAATAGGGTCAGAAGGTATTCCTGCGAGCCGAAAATACCTTCTGACCCCTTTACGGCGTCCGAAAAAGGGTCAGAAGGTATTTCCGGCGTCCTCGGTTTGCGCTTGAACCGATCCTTGAAACCAATACACTCGCCCGTCCAACAACAGGGAATCAATTATGCCGAATTCGCTCAAGGGAAATGCCGTCATCGGTCAGTCGGGCGGGCCGACGTCGGTCATCAACGAATCGCTCGTCGGGGTGATCCGCGAAGTCGCGAGCTTTGGCCGCGGGTTCATCGACAAATTGCTCGGTGCGCGGCACGGCGTACGCGGGATCGTGAACGAAGAGTTCATCGATCTCAACAACGTTCCCGACGACCTGCTCAACCGGGTCTCGCAGACTCCGGCGGCCGCCCTTGGGTCAACGCGCGACAAGCCGGATGCCGCGTATTGCGACAAGATCTCCAAGGTCTTCATCAAGCACAACGTCCGCTACTTCTTCTATATCGGCGGGAATGACTCGGCCGACACCGCCCGCATCGTTGGCGAGCTCTGCAACGCGGCCGGCCACGAGCTGCGCGTCTTCCACATCCCCAAGACCATCGACAACGACCTTCGCGTCCACGACCACACCCCCGGCTACGGCTCGGCCGCCAAGTTCGTGGCGGCCGCCATCATGGGCGACAATTACGACAACCGCTCGCTCCCCGGCATCAAGGTCGACGTGATCATGGGCCGCCACGCCGGCTTCCTGACGGCCGCGTCGGTTCTGGCCCGGCAGAACCCCGAAGACGGCCCGCACCTGATCTACGTGCCCGAAGCCCCGATGAGCGAGGAGAAGTTCCTGGCCGACGTTGACCGCGTCTACCAGAAACGCGGCCGCTGCCTCATCGCCGCCAGCGAAGGCATCAGCCTCCCCGACGGCAAGACCTGGGCGGAATCGATGAGCAGCAACCTCGAAAAGGACGCCCACGGCAACATCCAGCTCTCCGGCACCGGCGCGCTGGGCGATTACCTGGCCGGCCTGATCACCCGCAAGCTGACGCCCGCCGGCGGGAAGAAGCTCCGCGTCCGGGCGGACACCTTCGGCTACTTGCAGCGCAGCTTCCCCGGCTTCGTCAGCGAGATCGACGCCCGCGAGGCGCGGCTGGTCGGCCAGACGGCTGTCCATTTCGCCGCCGAAGACGCGAACAAGGACGGCGGCTCGGTCGCGATGCGGCGCAAGGACGGGGCCGACTACGGCATCGAGACCTTCCTCACCGCCATTCGCAACGTCGCCCGGGAGACCAAGCACCTGGACCCGTCCTACATCGCCGACGGCAACAACATCACCGACGCCTTCATCCAGTACGCCGCCCCGCTCGTCGGCCCGCTGCCGAAGGTGGGGACGTTTGATGAGTTGAAGTGATTCGGGCGGCCGCAAGGCCCACGACCGGGGGTTCGGTGACAGCCGAGCAACGCCCAACCATCATGAAAGACTCCCGACGCCGGGCCGCACTCATTGCGGCCCGGCGTCGGTCGTTGGCGCTCTTTGCCCTCCTTCGCCGGCGGCCGCTGACGTCGATCGTTTTGGTCACCCTCGGCTTCACGCTCGCGCTGTGGCTCCCCCGCTCCGGCGGAAAGCATCACCATGCCAGCGATGGCGGCCGCCTGGCGCGGCTCCGCTGAGCCGAGGCGCAGGACAAGGGCTTCGCCGCATTCGGGGCAGCGGCCGGTCACCTGGTCGCGGAGGTTGTAGTCGCACGCGGGGCACGGAACGTCGCGGCCGGCGACGAAAGATTGAAGCAGTTCGGCGTCCCGGTCGATCATGAGCTCCGCCTGACTCATCCCAGCGACTCATCACCCCACCAGCGACCCCTTCGTACTCGGGACGCCGTCGTTCCGCGGGTCAAACGTCACCGCCTGGCGGAGGGCTCGTGCCGCGCCCTTGAAGATCGCTTCGGCGATGTGGTGATTGTTCGAGCCGTACGCGACGTTGATGTGCAGGTTCATCCGGGCGGCCGTCGCCACGGACTTCCAGAACTCGTGGACGAGCTCCGTTGGGAAGGTGCCGATCGTGTCGCCGGTGAACTCGACGTTGAACACGAATGCCGGGCGGCCGGAGAGGTCGATGGCGACCTGGGCCAGCGTCTCGTCCATCGGGAGCATCGCCCAGCCGTAGCGGTGGATGCCGCGCTTGTCGCCGAGGGCCTTTTCGATCGCCTGGCCGAGAACGATGCCGACGTCTTCCACCGTGTGGTGCGGGTCCACCTGCAGGTCCCCCTCGGCCGCGACGTCGAGATCGATCAGGCTGTGACGGGCGAGCAGGTCGAGCATGTGATCGAAAAACCCCACGCCGGTATGCACCGACGCCTTGCCGCGGCCGTCGAGATTGAGCGCGAGCTCGATCTTTGTCTCGTTCGTGTGGCGGGAGAGTTTGGCGGTGCGATCGGGCATAGGGGTCCTGGTTTCAGCGCAATCGTCGAAGCGGGTGCTTGCGAGCCGCGTTTGTAAATCGCATTAATCGAGCCGCGCCCGTGAGGAAGCGGGGCCCGCCGCAGGCGGGCGTCAACCGCACATCCAATAGATCAGTCGCCGAGTACGGCGACTGCCCGCTTTCTTACGGGCGCGGCTCGTTCGGAGCCGCCAGTGACGCCGACCGCTCCGTTACGGACCTCGACGAACTCGGTCGAGTCGTCCCGCGGCTCCCGGGGGTGTTATCGCTTCATTCACGCCGCTTTCTCATCGGCGCCGGATGCGAGGCGCTCGATGCCGGCGAGCAAGGCGTTGTTCTCCTGGCTCTGGCCGATCGTGATGCGGATCTTGTCGTACAGGCCTGGCTTGTCGAAGAATCGGACGAGGATGCCCTGCCGCTTCAATCCCTCGTACGCCTCGCGGCCGCGGCCGTCGGGGACGGTGGCGAGGATGAAGTTCGCCTGGCTTGGCAGGACCGTCCAACCCCACGTCGTCAGCTTGGCCGTCACCCTTGCGCGTTCCGCCCGGACATGCTCCCACGTCTGGCGGGCGTAAGCCTGATCCTCGATCGCGGCGGCCGCCACGGCGGCGGAGATGGCGTCGCAGTTGTAACTGTCCTTCACCTTCATCAATTCGCCGATGACCTGCGGCTGGGCGATCGCGAACCCGAACCGCATCCCCGCGAGCGAGTAGGCCTTGCTCAACGAGCGGGAAACGATCACGTTGCCGTGATCCCTGACCAGCGCCAGGCAATTCTCGTCGGCAAAATCGGCGTAGGCCTCGTCCACCAGCAGCATCCCATTGAATCGCGTCGCCAGTTCGGCGACGGCGGCCGGCGACACGAGCGTGCCGCTGGGGGCGTTGGGGTTGGCCAGGTAAATCGCGTCGGCGCCGGTCGCCACCAATGCATCCGTCGGCAGCGACCAGGCCGGGCCCCACGGAACGCCAATCGTTTGGCCCTCCTGAAGGGCGGCCAGGACGGGGTAAAGCGAATAGGTTGGGTCCGGGTAGGCGAGGCGGCCGCCCTTGCCGATGGCGGCCCGGGTAATGATGGTGAGGATGTCGTCGCTGCCGTTGCCGGCGAGGATCATGTCGCGAGTGACCCCAAGCACTTTAGCGGCCGCGTCGCGAAAGACGTCCGCCGTGGGGTTGGGGTAGCGGCGGAGCATCTCCGGCTCGATGTCGGCCAGCGCCTGCATCGCCCGCTCGCTTGGCGGGAACGGGTTCTCGTTGGTGTTGAGCTTCACCACCCGCTCGCCAGGCGACGGCTGCTCACCCGGCGTGTAACCGGCCATGTCGCGCACCGCGGCGCGGATGAACTGTGGGCTCATAGAGGGATTATATCGAGGCGACAACAAAATGCGTGACTCCCACAGATGCGGAAAAGATGAACGCCAGAGGGGAAAGGATGAACACTAAAGGTGAAGGATGAAGAAATGCACGAGAGTGCTGTCTTCGCATTTTTCAGCATTTTCTTCCCATCCGTGTCCATCTTGTCTTCATCCGTGGCCAATCTCTTTCCCTCCTGCGGCCGAGCTCTCTCACTGCTCCGTGCGCACGTGGACGCTCGCGGCGTGGCCGTCGAGGCCTTCGACCGTGGCGAGGGAGATGATGGCGGGCGCGTCGGCGGCGAGGCCGGGCTGGTCGTAGCGGACGACGCTGCTGCGCTTCAGGAACTCGTACACACTGACGCCGCTGGAGAAGCGGGCGGTGGTGTTTGTCGGGAGGCAGTGGCTCGGGCCGGCGACGTAGTCGCCCGCGGCGACGGCGCTGTACGGGCCGAGGAAGACCGCGCCGGCGTGCTTGAGGCGCGAGAGGATCGCCTCGTCGTCCCGGGCCTGGATGTTGACGTGCTCGGCCGCGAAGGCGTCAGCGAGGGTGATCAGCTCATCCATCGAGTCGCCGATGATGATCGCGCTGTGGTCGCGGAGCGCCCGTGCCAGCGCGGTCGTCCGCAGGAGCGAAGCGGATTGCCGCTCCAGCTCGGCCTGAACGCGTGCGGCGAGGTTGGCCGACGGCGTGAGCAGGAAGCAGCTTCCGGGGTCATGCTCGGCCTGGGCGAGGAGGTCGGCGGCGATGAAGCGCGGATCGGCCGCGTCGTCGGCGAGGATGAGGATCTCGCTGGCGCCAAGGAAGCCGTCGATCCCCACGCAGCCGGCCAAGGCGCGCTTGGCGAGCTGCACGTAGCGATTGCCCGGGCCGACGATCTTATCGACGGCGGGGATGGTTTCGGTGCCGAAGGCCAGCGCCGCCACGGCGGCCGCCCCACCGGCGCGAAAGACTTCGGTCAAGCCCAGCTCGTGGCACGCGGCGAGGACCAGATCGGTTCGCCCGTATTTGCTCGGGGGCGAAACGACCGCGATCCGCTGAACGCCCGCCACCTGGGCCGGCACGGCGAGCATGATCAGCGTTGACGGGTACGACGCCTTGCCGCCCGGGAAATAAAGCCCAGCGCTGTCGAGGGGCGTAAACCGCAGGCCAAGCTCGACGCCGGGGCGATGCAGCGTCGGCGGAGCGGCCGGCATCACATGGGCCTGATATTCGCGCACCTGGGCGATCGATCGGCGTAGTGCGGCGGTGGAATCGGGGCTGATTCGCATCGCGGCCGCCGCCATCTCCTCGGGCCGGACGCGGATCTGCTCGGCGGTGAAGCTCGGGTCGTCAAAGCGGCGGGAGGAATCGACGATCGCCGCATCGCCGCGCCGGGCGACGTCGGCCAGGATGGCCTGCACGGTGGCTGTGTCCTGGGCCTGGCCGAGCACGACGTCGGACGGGTCGAGCCGAAGTTGCTTCAGGAGGGCGTCAACGCGGCGGCGTTCGTCGGCGTCGGAAAGGCGAAGGGTCGGGATCATGTTCGACACGGGGAAAAAGGCTGCTGCGGGGGCGGACGGCCGCTCGCTCCCGTCGCCGGGATGAAGCCCGGCCAGATCGGGCGTCTGACGGCGGCTTAGGTCAGGTGATCGTAGATCTGAACCCGATCCCAATGCTGCTTGTTGCGGGCGATGAAATCCTTGTGGAGCGGATGCTCCTGGTAGACCTCGTGCCCGGCGACATCGTCCAGGACGACGGTCAGCCCAACGCCGTAAGTGTTATCGACCACCTCGCGCGGGGTCATGGCGGGGACGCCGGACCATAGGTGCCGCACGGTCGGCACCTTCCCGAGATAGGTCCGGCAGTCTTCAACGAGCTGCGTGCGAGCGGCGTCGGGCGTGCCGGGCTTCAGCCAGAAATAGACGGTATGAATGAACATGCGAAAGTCCTCTCCATCGGCGACCGTCGCGGCCGCCGGAGCGGCATGGTAGAGAGGGAGCGACGAAGCGGCAAATCGAAGCGCCAGATCTGGGGGCGGTTTAGTAAAATGGGGCGGCCAGAAGCCAGCGACGCGAGCCGCGCCCGTGAGAAAGCGGGTCTGTGACCGCTCCGCCTCATGCTGCGCTGTCCGCCGGCGTTCAGCGGCCGCGCGACCCAACCGCTTCGTTGCGGGCGCGGCTCGCAAAATCTCGCCCATCCAACTACGGCTCCCCGGCCGCCGCGCTGGCGGCGTCCGGGACGCGCACTTCCCAACCTCCGCCGAGGGCCTTGTAAAGGGCCACCAGGTTCCCCGCGACCGCGCGCTCGCTCTGGGCAAGCGCATCCTCGGCGGCGAACTGTGACCGCTGGGCCTCCAGGACCACCAAGAAGTCCACGAGCCCCTGGCGGTACTGATCGTTCGCGAGGCGCACCGCCAGCTTGTTGGCGTCAACGGCCTCGATAAGCGACTGGCGTCGGACCTGCTCCTGGGAGTAAGCGATCAACGCATCCTCCACGTCGCGCAGCGCGACGAGCACGGCCTGCTCGTAGCCCGTCGCCGCCTGGGCCTGGCGGGCATTCTGCACGTCGATGTTCGCGCGGATCTTGCCGGCGTCGAAGACCGGCCAACTGACGGCGGGGCTGATCAGGAAATAGCGGCTGCTCCAGTCCACCAGGTGCCGGGGCTGAGTGGAGTCAAACCCGAACGAGCCCGTGAGGCTGAACTTGGGGAACAAGTCGGCGGTCGCCACGCCGACCCGCGGGTGGCGGCCGCGAGCTGCCGCTCTGCCCGGCGGATGTCCGGCCGGCGGCGGAGAAGGTCGGATGGCAGGCCGACCGGCACCTCGGGCGGGACCACGGGGATCGGGCTGGGGCGAGACAATTCTTCGATCAGCGCCTGCGGCGGCGAAGCCAGCATGACCGCGATCCGATGCATCGCCTGCCGGGTGGCGATCTGAAGGGCCGGCAAGGAGGCCGCCGTCGCGGCGACTTCAGCCTGGGCGCGGGCGACGTCCAGTTCCGTTGTGAACCCTTTCTCAAACCGTTCGCGCGTGAGGCCGAGCGACTCCTGCTGCGAGCGGAGGTTCTCCTCCGCGATTGAGGATTGTCGCTGCAAGCCGCGCAGCGTGATGTAGTCCCGCGCCACTTCGGCCAGCAAGGTGACCATGGCGTCGCGGCGGTCTTCGACGCTCGCTTCATAGTCCGCGCCGGCCGCCTCAATGTCGCGGCGGATCCCGCCGAAGACGTCGAGCTCCCACGCGGCGTCAAAACCGGCTTGGTAGAGGCTTGTTTCGGCGCCCGGAAAACCGCCGCCGCCGAACGGGCTTTGCAACGCGGCCGATACTGGCGGACCGGATCGATCCTGTTCCGGCGTGCGGGCGCGGCCGCCCGCCTTGGCCGACGTGCCACCGCTCCCCCCGCCACCACCAAAGGCTCCGAGGGGGATGGTGATGTTCTTCGACCCGCGTTCCGTGTTGTAGCCGCCCCCGCTGTTGAGGGTGGGATAGTCGGAAGCCCCGGAAATCGTTCGCTGCGCGCGGGCCGCACGAATGCGCGATTCGGCCTGGCGCAGGTCGAGGTTGGCCCGCATCGCCCGGTCGATGAGGGAGTCGAGCTGTGGGTCGCCAAAAGTTGACCACCACTGGGTCACCTGCACCGGGCGTGTGGTGATGCGGCTCATCGGGCCTGCGGGTCGAGTACTCGCCGGGACAGTGGTCGAGGCGAGCGCCCCTGGCTCCCCGTATGCCCCAGGCGCTTTCATGCCCGGGCGGCTGTAATCAGGGCCAACGGTACAGCCGCTCATCGCGACCATGGCGGCCGACACCGCAACGGCGGGCACCCGTTCCATCAGACGCTTCATCATTGATTCCTTGCTGTGATCGTGCGACGACGAACGGCACTTGCCGCTCAATCACGGACTCGCACCTTCGGTTCGACGGACATACCGGGAGCGAGTGACTTCAGGTCCTCCGGCGTCTCGTCGAACACGATCTTCACCGGCACCCGCTGAACGACCTTGACATAGTTGCCGGTCGCGTTCTCGGGGGGCATGAGGCTGAATCGGGCGCCGCTCCCCTTCTGGATCGTGTCCACATGCCCGCGATACTTCCGCTCGGTGAAGGAGTCGATCGAGATCGTCACGTTTTGCCCGGGGCGCATCCGATCGAGCTGGGTCTCCTTATAGTTCGCGGTAACGTACACCTCATTCGGCACGATCGAAAGCAGCGCCTGCCCAACCTGGACGTACTGGCCCGCTTCGATGCCACGTCGCGTTACGCGGCCGGCCTCGGGCGCTCTGATTTGCGTGTAGGAGATCTGGAGTTGAGCGTTGCTCAAGGCGACTTTGGCCGTCTCGATGTCGGCCTTGGCGGTTTGCACCTGGCTCTGGGCAAACGTCACCTGGGCCTCGGCCGCGTCCACCTTCTTGCGGGCCGCGTCAACGGATGCGGCGGTCGTCCGTTCCGCCGACACCGCGTTGTCCAGCTGTTGTTTCGAGGTAGCGCGCGGGTCGAGCGCCTGATAGCGCTTCAGGTCGGAGAGGGCCGTCGCCGCTTTCGCTTCGGCGACGATGACGTCGGCCCGGGCGGAACCGGCCGACGCCTGATCGACGATCACCTGTGCCTCCGCCTGGGCAAGCTTCCCCTCGGCCGCCAGAAGGCCTGCCCGAGCGTTCGAGAGGGCGATGTCAAAGTCGCGCGGGTCAATCTGGGCCAGCAGGTCGCCCGCGTTCACGGGCTGATTGTCGTCAACCAGCACGCGCGCGACCAGGCCCGCCACCTTCGGGCCCACCGGCACGATGTGGGCGTCGATGAACGCGTCGTCTGTGGTCTCAAACTGGCGCGCATGGAGCCACCAGAAAAGGCCGCCCACCGCCCCACCAACGAGAACGACGCCGAGAACGACCCAGACAATCCGCCGCCGCGCGGTTGACTTTTTGGGGTCGCCCTCGTTCTTTGATCCCTCTTTCGCTTCCTCTGGTTTCCCGCCCGCGCGGTTTCCATCAGCGGGTTGATGTTCGGCTCCGGGCTTTTCTCCTTTGCTCGCGTCGTCGCCGTCCGCTTTCCCCCCCTTTTCCGCTTTCCCGTCTTGCGACGGAGCCTGCTTGTCGGGAGGAGGGCCGGGCCTGGGCCGGTCCGACGAGGCGCCGAAAGCCTCGGGCTCGGGGTGGGTCGTGCGGCCGAACGCCTCAACGCCGGTCCCAGGCGGCGAAGTGTTCCCGCCCGCATCGATCGCCGTGCGGCTCCGGCCAGGACCCGTCGAACTCGCTGGGCTCGGCCCCGCCCCGTTCGCATCGGCCCCAACGCCAAGACGCCCGGCGGCCGATGCCGTCTCCCCGAACGGTACCCGTCAGCTTGCTCACGAAAGACTCCTTGCTGCCCGCTGTCCGGCCGAGGGTGGCGTATCACCCAAGGCATTTCGAAGAACAGGTCGCTCAACCGGCGCGGTCGCGGTCCGAAAAACGCCCAATCCTAGGCCCGCATCGGCCTGCAAGAATGCAATTTGACAAACGGACGCGACGCCTCGCCCGCCTCGTATCGGACCGCATGTTATTGCAAAATCGGTGAACGACACCGGCGATCCACCGATCGTATAATGAATTTGACATCTGATTAGCCGTCCGGACACCTTCATTTGGAGGCGTTGTATGCGTCCACGACGTGCCACTGGTGCTTCCGCGCCGGTCAGCGAGCAATCGGCCCATCCCGCCTCGGTGTCGGCCCCCTCGGTCGCGGCCGCTGGTTCCGGCCCAGGCTCCAACGGTCATCACGGGAACGGCCGGTCTCACCGCGGCAACGCCCCACACCGACTCCGACCCGGCAGGACGCGCTCGCCTACCGCCCCAAGCAGAGCCCCTTCGCCGCCGGGCCCGGAACAGGGCGTCCTCCACCCTCTGGCCCCCTTCCCGGCGCGGATGCCGATGGGCCAATTCCTGTTCGAGTACCTCCACCGCCGAGGCGTGCGCCACTCGTTCGGCGTACCCGGTGACTTTGCTCTGCCAACCTTCGCATGGCTCGAGCAAAGCGCGATCCAGTCGATCACCATGACGCACGAGCCGGGCGCGGGCTTCGCGGCCGACGCTTACTCGCGACTAAACGGCATCGGGTTGGTGTGCGTCACCTACTGCGTCGGCGGGTTGAACGTTCTTAACGCGATCGCCGGTGCGTACGCCGAGAAATCCCCGGTCGTCGTCATCAGCGGCGCGCCTGGGCGCAAGGATCGCGAAAAGGACCCGCTTCTTCATCACAAGGTGAAGACGTTTGAGACGCAGCGTCGCGTCTACGACGAAGTGACCGTGGCGAGCTGCGTCCTGCTCGATGAGGAACGGGCCGCCGGGGAGATCGTCCGGTGTGTCGAGGCCTGCCTGGCCCATAAGCGGCCGGTCTACATCGAAGTGCCGCACGACATGGTCGATCGCGAAATCCCGATCGCCATCCCCGCTGGCATCTCACCCCTGCCGTCGGATGAGCTGACGCTCCGCGCCGCGCTGTTCGAGACGCTCGACATGCTCGCCGCGGCGAAGCGGCCGGTCATCCTGGCCGGAGTCGAACTGCACCGTTTCGGCCTGGTCGATCGGGCCATCCGCATCGCCGAGAAGCTGAACATCCCGATCGCCGCCGATCTGCTCAGCAAAAGCGCCGTGGCCGAAAATCACCCGCTCTACCTTGGCGTCTACGGCGGCGCGATGAGCAGCGACCCGACGGTCCGCGAATACGTCGAGGAGGCCGATTGCGTGCTGATGCTTGGCACGTTCATGACCGACATGAACATGGGCATTTACACCGCCAGGCTGGATCGCGCCCGCAGTGTTCTCGCCACGACGGAGAGCATCGGCGTCGGCTTCCACAAGTATGACGGCGTGCGGTTCGATGACTACCTGGCCCAGCTTGAGGAAGCGGCCTGCCTGGACGCACCGGCCGCCGGCCGCGACAGGCGGGCGGTTGAAAACGCGCTGCCCTGCGTCAAGCCCAAGCGATTCAAGCACCCGCGCCCGCATGCCGACCCGAAGCCTCTGGTCAAAAGCGAATTGACCGACCGGCTGACGATGACGGAGGTCCTCCGCGTTCTGTCGCTCCACATCGACGAGAACAGTTGCGTGGTGAGCGATGTGGGCGACGCGATCTTCGGAGCGGTCGGAATACGCACGGGGCGCCGGGCGGAATTCATCGCGCCGGCCTATTACCTGTCAATGGGTTTCGCAGTGCCGGCCGCCATCGGCGTCGAAACCGCCAACCCCGCCCTGCGCCCGTTTGTGCTCGTTGGCGATGGGGCATTCCAGATGACGGGGACCGAGCTCTCGACGGCGGTGCGCCTGGGGCTTAAGCCCATCGTGCTGATCCTGAACAATGAAGGGTACGGCACGATGCGCAAGATCCGCGATGGCGCGTTCAACGTGATCAGCCAATGGGACTATGGCAAGATCACCGATTTGGTTGGCGGCGGCACGGCCGCCCGGGCTTCGACCAAGGGCGAGCTTGACGGCGCGATCCGCAGCGCCCTGGGCAGCACCGACGTCCGGGTGATTGACGTCCAGATCCCCCGGGACGACATCAGCCCGCAACTGGCGAACATGACCGCCGAGATGGCAAAGCTGCGGTCGGGTAAGAGATAGGCGCACCCGATTACTCGCTTTTGGGGCCGCGCGTCGCGCCGGCGGCGGTTTGGCACAACGAACGTCCTAGACGAGACAGGGCTCCCGGTAAGGGGAGCCCTGTTCCACGGTGGAGCGATCCAAGACCGAAAGCCGCCAGTCACTTACTTCACGAAATCGGGGTGGTCCTTGCGGCCGCCGGATTCGATGTAGGCGATCAGATCGAGGATCTCGGTCTCTTTGAAGGAATTCAGCAGGCCCTCCGGCATCGGCGAGAGCTTGGAGAGCGCGCGGCTCTTGATGTCGGCCTTTTTCAGAGTCACCTTTGTGTCGGGGGCCAGGGGGTTGGTCTGGACCACGACCTTGTCGGCCGTCTCTTCGACGATGCGGCCTTCGACCGCGTCGCCGTCGTTCATCCGGACCGTCGTGTTCGCATACTGCTCGGAGAGGACCTTCGACGGCTCTGTGATCGATTCGAGGATATCCTGCCGCTTGAAGCGGCTGGAGACGGCCGTGAGGTCGGGGCCGACCGCGCCTCCATCATTCCCGAACTTGTGGCAGGCAAGGCACTGCGCGGCTTCGAACGCCGCCTTCCCCTTGGCGAAGCTGCGGCCGTGGCTGACCTCGGGCAGCAGCGGGGCCAGGTCGGCGGTCGTCCAGGCCTTGACCAGCGTGCGGGGCTTGTCGGCGGCCTTGGGCTTGCGCGGCCCCGGGGGGTTGTAGGCCGAGATCACGCTGGCAAATTCGGTCTTCTCTTCCGCCGTGAGCGACGCGACGGCGTCGGCATGGAGGTGGGCGACGAAGTTGTTGAAGCTGGCGCCGTCGCCGTACGGGCGGCCGGCCTCGTCGAACCACTTCACGATGTCATCGGCGTGCTTGATATTCGCACGGTCCTTCGTCCACCACGCGAGGTACTGACGGTGCGATTCCGGCGTCCAGCCGCTCTTGATCGTTCGCAGCGCCAGCACATAGACGACCTGCTCTTCCTGGGTCGGCGCGTTCTCCAGAAGCTTCATCGTCTTGGCGACCGCGTCAGGGGCGTCCAGGGCAAGAAGGATCTGGCACAGTTCTCGATTCATGTTCTGCGATTTGGCCGGAAAGGCCGGGCTTAGCTCGGAGATCAGCCGTTGGGCGGCTTCGGCGGCCGGCTTCCCCTGGCGCACCACCGTCACTTCGATCAGCCGAAGCTTCTCGATCTGCTGCTCGTCCGACAGGCTGGCGATCGGGAGGCGAGCCATCGCATTCAGGATCTCCGGCTGCACGTCCGACCCGCCGACCCGCGCCAGGGCGAGCAGGCCGGTGAGCAGCGCGCCGGGGTTCTTTTCAGATAACGCCTTTGCTTTCCATTGAACCACCGGCTGACGCTCGATGGCAATTCGCGCCGCGTAACGAATGAAGCGGTCCGGGCTTGCCAGGTGCGGCCAGACGAAATCGACCGCCTTGGGGTCGGCAGTGGTCTGGAAGGCCTCGATCTGGTGACGCAACGCGCGGGCCTCCGCGCCGTCCCGGTCATGAAGATCGGCTGGGGCAGTTGACTCCGACCCGGTGTACGTCACGCGATAGAGCAGCGCCTGTGTCCCGCGGCCGCCAACGGTGAAGTAAAGGGCCCCGTCCTTGCCGATGACGACGTCGGTCAGGTTCAGCGGAGTCTTGCCCGCCGAGGCGTGGAGCGACGCCGGCGCGATGAAGTTTTCCCACGTCGCCTTATAGCTGGCGCCGTCGGGCGTGAGGTGGGTTGCGATCAGGCGGCCGTAGGTCCAATCCAGAACGTAAAACGCGCGCTGGTACTTGGCGGGGAACTTGGCGCCGGCGCCAAACACGACGCCCGTCGGGCAGCCGAGCCCGACGTCCACGGCCGCCGGGAGACTGTCGGAATAGTAGTCGGGCCACTTGGCGGTACCTTCGCGGAACCCTGTGTCACCGCCGCTGACCGCGTGAAACACGCGGATCGGCCGATACCAGGGCGTACCCCAGTCGTATTCCATGTCGCTGTCGAAGCCGAACAACTCGCCGTCGGTGTTGAAGGCGATGTCGTAGGTATTGCGTTGGCCGGATGCGAACAGCTCGACGTTCTTCCCGTCCGGGTCGATCCGGGCGATGAAGCCGCCCGGCGGCTTCTTGCCCGCGCCAAACCCGTTGCCATCTTCGGCGCGGGGCAGGACCAGGTCATCCTCGTAGTTGCGATGCGGGCTGCTCGGCGCGATGTCGGCCGGGACGCCGGTGAAGTTGCCGGCGACGATATAGAGCTTCTTGTCCGGCCCAAGCACGATCCCGTGAGCGCCGTGCTCGCCCGCGCCGTGCTCCCACTCGTGGAGCAGTTCAAACTGGTCATAGTTGCCGTCGTGATGGGTGTCGCGGCAGCGCCACAGGCCATAGACTTCCTTCCCGCCCGCCCTTGCCCGACCCATCGACAAAGAGGCTGTCGAGGGCGCACAAAAGGCCCATGGTTTCGGTGATCGGGAGCTTCAGGTCCTCGTCCTTCACGACCTTGCCGTCCTCGATCGTCAGCCGCGTGACCGGCTGGCGGCGCTGCCCGCCGAGGAGCAGGCGCCCCTGCTCGTCCTTCGCCAGGTTGATCCACGAGCCGTGCTTGGCCGGGTCGGCTCGCATGACCACTTCAACCTGGAAACCGGGAAGTGCCTGAAGCTGGGCCGCCTCCGATTCCGGGCCTTTGGGCGCCTTGGCGGCGGCCGCGGGATGGGTCAGCGTTAGGAGAACCAGCGCGCAACCAGCCAGCGATGTCATTCGGCCGAGGGACCGCCACGCGTGTGTGCCACGATGGGGCAGACGAGAGGACGCGAACCGCATCAGGTAGCTCCGAGTTGGGGATTGGGCGCGAAAAGTGAATCGACCTATTTAGTTAGCCTTCTTGGCAGTCGTTGTTTAACCCTGCGTCACGTTTGCCACCGACAGCACGGGTAAAGACTTCGGCCCGCTGGGCGCTTTGGCGACGATGATCGCCGCAAAATTGACGCGATCCGCGCCGACCCGTAGACTTCGTTTGGGCACGCGGCGGCCTCCTGCGTCGTGCGCCACCGTGGGTCGGAACGCTTCAACGTCGCCAGGATTTGAGGGCTTGTTCATGGCTTTTCAGTGCGTCATCGTGACCCCGGAGCAACAGTTGTTGGAAGCGAGCGTTTCGCAGGTCATCATGCCCGCGCACGATGGGCTGATTGGCATCCTGACCGATCGCGCGCCGCTCTTGACGAAGCTCGGGCTGGGGCCGCTCCAGATCGATTTGGCAGGCGGCGGCTCGCAGACCTACCTGATCGATGGCGGCATCGCCCAGATGAAGGACAACCACCTCACCCTCCTCACCAACGCCGCATGGGCGCCGGCCGACCTGGACGCCGAGTCGGCCCGCGCCGAGTACGCCGAAGCACAGGCCCGCCGCACCGCCGACCCGAAGGCGGCCGATGATCGCGCTCACCAGATGGAGCGCGCTCGCCTGAAGCAGGAATTGGCCGCCAAGAAGTAATCTTGCCCCGCTGCCGAACACCGTCTTCGAGACGCTTCCTGAACCGATCGTGCGCCGCCCCCGGCGCTTCGCCTCATGACGCCGCGGCGCACGGCGCATCCCCGCCGAGCCTGCTTTGCCGCGCCATCGCACTGGCGGTTAGAATCGCCGCCATGAAATCGTACGAGGTGATTCGTCAAGCTGTCGATGAGCCCGGTGTCAAGGCGGTCGCGGCCTCGCTGAAGGTGTCGCCCGCCCTCGTCTACAAGTGGTGCGAGCCGGCCGCCGAGAGCGGCGACCCGGAACAGAGCGGCGCAAAGAACCCGCTCGACCGGGTTCGCGAGATGTATGACCTGACCAAGGACATCCGCCTCGTCCGCTGGCTTTGCAACTGTGCCGGCGGCTTCTACATCGCCAACCCCACCCTTCCCGACGTCCGCAAAAGCGCCGACGAAACCATCTTCACCGAAACCCGGGGAATGGTGCGCGACTTCAGCGAACTGCTGGATGCCGTTACGGAGTCAACTGAAGGGGACAACAGCATCGACCTCGAAGAGGCGGACGAGATTCGACAGAAGTGGGAAGACCTGAAGGCGGCCGTCGAACGGTTCGTCGTCGGCTGCGAGAAGGGGAACTATCACGTCAAGCGAAAGCCGTAACGCCGGGCCGGCGGTTGCCAGCCCGGCGTCACAGGATCGCGGGGGACCAAACTGTTGATCGCGGAGCGGTAAGCGTTCGACCCGTCGCCGCGACAGCGAAGCCTACGACTCGGAGGTTACGCCTGGCATCTTGCGTTCATGAAGCGACGAAACAGGCTGGCGGCCGGCGAATCCCGCATCGCACTCGTGCCAGAACGCGATCTCGCCTTCACCCATCTTCCAGCAGAGGCAGACATCGTGCCCGTCGTGGCGGCCGATGAAGTCGATCAGGCCGGATTGATAGTCCTTCAACTCGCAGCCGATCTCGGTCAGCTCATCCACAAAGTCTTCAATGCGCCGCATGGCGGATTCAAGGCGGTTCTGCGCCGCCAGATGCTCCTTGCCACCGGCCGCCACCGACGACAAGTTCTCAAGCTCTGACTTAGCCTGCGTCGCCTCGGCGTGGGATTGGACGATGTCGCGGACGACGCGCTGGACGAGGGGAAGCGTTTTGTTGGCCTCGGCGAGCGTGAATCGGCGTTTGGGCCGAGAAGGCTTGACGGACTTGGGAGTAAAAAACTGGGGGCCCGGCATGGAAAGACCGCCTTTCAGCTAAGCGGCCCGCCGGTGACAGGTGGCCCGCGGTGGGCGCCCGGCGCAGGCCGCGGCGAAGAGGGACACATCATGACGGGGTCAAACGCTTCCTCGACCCCGTCAGCGGGACACGAAGGCAAACATCAATCGCGATCCGGAGGCGTCGCAGCGAGCGCCGGCCGTCGAACGTTCCACACTCACGGCCTGCCGAACTCTCAGCTCGCCGGCAAGGCGTTCTGAGGAAGGGCAGGCCCGGAGCATCGACTCCGCTCTCGGATTATGACACCGCCCGGGACGATTGCAATCGGCCTTTTTCGGCGGCACACCCGGCGAGCGCAACAAAAAGCCCTCTTCCCCGCGCAATGCGGAAAGAGGGCTTCGGACGGCTCTGAGTCAGCGTGCGGGACGCGAGGGTCGAATCAACCCCACCCGGGCAAGGTGGGCTTGACGACCTCGTTTGCGATGTTGGGCCGAGGCGTTACGTCTTAGGACGCGAACGGCTTAGGACGCAAACGGCGTGGTGCCGGCCGTGGCCGGCATCGCGGCCGACGTCTCAGCGCCGCCCTGACCGGGCTGCTGCTGCTGGGCGATCTGGGCCTGCTCGATCAGGTTCACCAGCGCCTTGATCTCGCGAACCGATTCAGCGCTGCCCCACATCAGGACCCAGTCAACATGCCAGTTGCAGCGCTCGAACGTGCAGTTCTGGAGGTGATAGATCGTCTCGCGCAGGATCAACGTGCAGGCGACGAACGTGCAGTTGATGAACGCCTGGCCGCTGATGTAGACGGTCTGGTTCTGGAAAGTCTCGTTCTCGTGTTTGGTCAGAAGCATCCGAAATGTCTCCTATGGTCCGAAAATCAACTCAACCGGCTCACCGGTCGTCGTAAATGACCGCCGCCGCCTGCGGCCCCGCCGCCCGCCTCTGTGGCCCATTCCGACGCTGGCGCCTGCCCTCGAGGCCGCGTCACAGCGGTCGAGCGCGGTAAACGGGGCAACCTGTTCCGACTCAAGGGCCAGAAGGGCCGCATCTTCCACACCAGCCTCACGGTGTCAAACGTTGCGCACTGTGGCGTTGGCGTCTCGAGGTGACGGCTCGATCCTCATCGGGCAGAGTCGCTCCTCGCTTTTGCAATGGCACAGGATTGCCCCAATTTTATTTCCGGGCGAGGCTTCCGAATTTTCGGCCCTCCGCGAGGAAGCGAAGGCGAGGCGCATAAATGCGCTCTTGGCAAAACCCCTGAATACTTCTAGATTGTGACCCCCGCGTCAGGGCCGCGCTCAGATCTTGACGCTTGCCGTTGGTTTGGTTTGAAGCCGGTGGCGTGAAGGCAGGGAATCAGACTTAACGCCAGGCTTGGTTACGGAAGGCCGCGATCATGCAGGAAGCCAGTACGCGGAAGATCTACGACATCCAATCGACGTTCTATGACGTCACGTTCGGCCGCCTGGTCCGCCGCCGCATCGCCGACGCGATCGGGCACATGAACCTGAGGCACATGGACCTGGTCCTGGACCTGGGGATCGGCACCGGCGGCTCGCTCGACTTCTACCCGCCCAAGGGGAAGGTGATCGGCATTGACCTTTCGGCGGGAATGCTCGCCCAGGCCCGAAAAAAGATCAAAGAGCGCGGCATCCCCAATGTCACCGTCTTCCAGGCCGACGCCCTTAGCCTCCCGTTCGGCGAGAACACGTTCGACCACGTCTTCATCAGCCACGTCATCAGCGTGGTAAGCGACCCGATCAAGCTTGTCCGCGAGGCCCAGCGCGTCGCCAAGCCCGACGCCCGCATCGTGATCGTCAACCACTTCCAATCGACCAACCGCTTCATCGCGGCCGTCGAAAAGTTCCTCTGCCCTCTCTGTACGAAACTCGGCTGGCGCACCGACCTGGCCCTTCAGGACCTGCTCCGCCGAACCGGCGCCGAGGTGGATTTCCGCTACAAGCTCGAATCGATCGACCTGTGGGAAACGGTCGTCATGTCGAACAATAAATCGGCCGTTTCGATCCCGCTGGCCGTCCTGGCGGCGTGAGGGGCGGAGTCGTCGGCTTCTGACGCGCAGTTCCGGATAAGCCGCGAGTCAGGCTGGCGAGCGGCCGCCTCCCGAAGCAGCTCATTCAACCAAGCAGCCCCGGCACTTCAGGCGTGTACGCTGCCTATAACGCAAAATCGTGTTTGCAGCCGCGCGATCGAACCGCGGTAGGGATCGCATTGCGGTCCGCCACACCGCGTCCAAAATCGATCGAACGATGTCCCTATACGGGTTTGGGCAGGTGACGTGCGGACCGCCGTGCGGTCCCGACAGCAGCGAAGAGCGGCAACGGTCACGGAGCGGGCGGAGGCAGCACGACTTTGTCCGCTGCCGTTGGGGCGACCCGTGTCGCGGGCCGCGGCGTGTTCACCGGGCGGGTCACCGGCCCGCGGGTGCTGACGCCGGATTCGAGCTCGGTCCGAAGGCGCTCGCCGCGGCGGACGAGGCGCGCGGGGTCTACCTCCGTCTCCGACAGCGGCTTGAGGGTGAACTGAAGGTCGTGTTTGTCCATAAACGTCGTCGGCCAGAGCGCGGCGAAGAGGTCCAGCGGGATCCAGTTCCACGCCGGGGCGATCACCTTCGCCTGCGTCTTGAGCGTCGTGTACCCTTCCTTGCGAAGCGTCACGTCGTACGTCCCATACCACTTGAAATTCGTCTCGAACGGCGTCCGGCCGACCTCTTGGTCGTTCAAGTAGACAATTGCCCCCGGCGGGTTGCTGTCCACGGAAAGCGTTTGCTCGACACACCCGGTCAACGCGCAGCCCATCACACCGCATCCGAGCAGGCCGCGCTTCCAGAGGCGAGACAAAGTTCGCATAGGTCGATGGTCCCTTCAGCGGCCGGCCGGCAGCCTGGGAAGAGATCCTTCTCATGTCGCCAAGCCGGCCGGTGAAGGCCCGAAGTATAGGGCCCGCCCGGCGGCGGGCAACTCTCGCGCGCGGAAGGATGATGGATGAAGGATGAAGAGAGGAGGGACCAGGCGCTACGCTTTTGTCTTTCTTCATCCTTCCGCTTCATCCTTCATCCTTCCATTCGCAAAAGCTCTGCGATCTTCACGTGCGGGCGGGGCAGCGGGTAATCGGACAACTCGTCGAGCGTGACCCATCGGCGCGGCGGGCCTGGGACATCGGCCGCCGGCTCGGGCGCGCCCTCTTGGCGTGCAATGCACTGAAAGACCGTGAAACGATACCGGCGATGCGTCAGCGCGTGCGTCACCTCGGCGATGCGACGCGGCGTACCCGTTGGAACAGGGAGCGCCGTCCCCGCCGCGGGGTCGAGGGTCACAAATTGCCACATGCCCGCCCATCGGCCCTTGGCCGGGCGCTGCTCGATGAGCCAGCGCGCGCCGCGGCGGATGCAGAACGTCTGTCGTTCGTGATGGGGCGTCGGCTTCGCTGTCTTGGGGGTGGGGATTCGACCCTGCGCGCAGCGGCGGCCGCCGCGCAATGGGCCTGGACGGGGCAGATGAGGCACTGCGGCGCACGTGGAGTACAAACCGTCGCGCCGAGCTCCATCAGCGCGGAGTTGAAATCGCCAGGGCGTTGATCCGGCAGGATCTCTTCGGCCCGTCGCCAGAGGAGCGATTGTGTCTGACGATCCCGCGGAGGCGTCTCGATGCGGTCGAGCCGGCAGAGGACGCGGACGACGTTCCCGTCAACGATCGGCGCTCGGACATCGAACGCTATTGAGGCGATCGCACCGGCGGTATCACGCCCCACTCCGGGCAAACGGAGCAGCCCCTCCACGCTGGTCGGCAGCCGCCCGGCGAGCTCGCCTACCACAAACCGGGCGGCCGCCTGGAGGTTCCGGGCGCGGGAGTAGTACCCGAGCCCCTGCCAGAGCCGAAGAACGTCCTGCTCCGGCGCGCTCGCGAGATCGGCAATTGACGGGAAGCGGGCCAGAAACCGGTGGAAATAGGGGATGACGGTCGCGACCTGGGTCTGCTGCAGCATCGATTCACTGACCAGGACGTGATACGGGTCCGGTGCGCGGTCGGCCGCCCGCGCAACGCGCCATGGGAGGTCGCGGCGGGATTGGTCGTACCAGGCGAGGAGGCGGTTGGCGAAGTCGGCGGAACTTCCGAGCATGGCCGATTCTAGCGGCCGCCCTCGAGAATGCTGCGGCCCTGCGTGACGCGGCGTCGGATGTCACAACGCCGACCCAACGAAGCGACCGCGACCGGCAAATGCCGTGCTTGGCAAAAAGTGTGGTGCGGCAAATAATTCCCGTTTTCGGTTCTTGCCGCGTTCAGGGCGCGCGTTAGATTGGTTTGTGACAGTTGTCCGGGCTTTGACGTCTGGCGGAGTTCGGACGGAGAGGTGAACGGATTCACATCGGCGGAGGCTTTATGCGTCAACCTCACATTGACGATTTCGTGCGGCTCACTCAGGACATTCCCGAACTTAGCTTGAACCGGGGCGAGATCGGGATCGTCCGCAGCACCTGGTTCGCGCCTTCGATGACGTACGAGGTCGAGTTTCATCAGGTCGGCCACGATTATCAGACGCGGACGCTTCTTCGGGCGGAGCAGGTCGAAGTGCAGGACGGGCCGCTCATGGCGACCGTCCAAAGCTGACAGCCGGGCGCCGGCGCTAACCGCCCGGCGCTGCCCTTGACGGCCCGACGCAGCCCTTGACGGCCCGACGCAGCCCTTGACGGCACTGAGCTGCGATGAATGGCCCTACGCAGCCTTCGACGGCCCAATGCCGCGCGGCACGGGCGGTGCGGCCCGCTTTGTTCTTTCGTCGGGCAACGAAACGGGAGCGCTCTGGCGGATGATGTCACGCGAAGCCGGGCGGCCGTCGCGCGCTTCGCAGGGGCGGGGGCGCGGGGCTCATTGATTCGATAACTCTGCCCCCCTCATGCGGTTAGCCCCGCCGACTGTCGTCAGGTGGAGGTGACTGCGGCTTTTACACTGCGCGCTCGGCGGCCGTGGGCTACCAGCGCGGCCCGCCGCTGTTCAGACCTTGACACGATGTCACCGATAAGTTCATCTGAGCGTGCCGTGCGTCCGCGCATGGCTTGCGATGGTGGAAGACCGCCTTCCGGGGGAGGTTGATTGTACCCCGACCGATCCCACGACCGACACTCGGACCGGCCCGCCCATGTGTGCGACGCAAGTGCTCGCCAATCCATCCTCACCCCCTCGCCCCACCCGTGCGAACGTTTCGGTGGTTGTCCTCACTTTCAATGAAGCGCTGAACATCGCCGACTGCCTCCGGTCCTGCGACTTCAGTGACGACGTTCATGTCCTGGACTCGGGCTCGACCGACGAGACCGTCGACATCGCGCGCGGGATGGGGGCGACGCTTCACACGAACCCGTTCAAGTCGTTCGCCCAGCAGCGGAACTGGGCGATTGATCATATTGACCACAGGCACGACTGGGTCTTTCACCTTGATGCCGACGAACGGCTTACGCCGGCGCTGGTCGAGGAGATGCTTGCGGTCGTGGCGCAGGGCCGGACGATGCGGGCTTTTATGTGCCGCACAAGCTGATGTTCATGGGCCGCTGGCTCAAGTTCGCCGAGGGACGTTACCCGATCTACCAGATGCGGCTTTTCCACAAAGGCCGCATGCGGTTCCGCGACTATGGTCATGGCCAGCGTGAAGACACCAGCGGCCGCGTCGGACGCCTGAGCAAGCCTTACCTCCACTTCAATTTCAGTAAGGGCCTTGAAGACTGGATTGGCAAGCACAATCGATATTCGACTCTCGAAGCCGCGCTGATGGTCTATGGCGACGGGCCGGAAAGAGCCGCGAACGACGGCGGCGCCGACGCGTTCTTCGGCACGCCGCTTGAACGACGCCGATATTTGAAGTCGAAGGTCTACCCGTTCCTGCCCGGCCGATGGCTCGGCCGCTTCCTCTGGACGTACGTCCTGAACATGGGCTTCCTGGACGGCCGGCCGGGGCTGGAGTATTGCCTGCTCATCGCCTGCTACGAATTGTTCGTTACGCTCAAAGTGGCGGAGTTGCGACGCAGGCAAATGCTTTCGCCCGCCGACATATCTGAAGACCGAGGAGCAAAGTCAACGCCGGTCAATGCGCATCCGCCGGTCGCTGCGCATCCTCCGGTCAATGCCCATCCTTTGGCTTCCAGCCCAGCGACGGACGCGCCGGGCGTCGCTCCATCCCGTGACCGCGTCGTTGAGGCTTCGCCAGGTCGTTAGCCGGTTGGCTCGGCGCGCCGATCCAGGCCGGGGACGCTCGAGGCCATCGGGCGCGGCTTAATCACTCGGGCGGGGTTCCCCGCCGCTACTGTTCCCGGCGCGATATCTTTGGTGACCACCGAACGAGCCCCGATCACGCAGTTGTCGCCGATGGTGACGCCCGGGCCAATGAAGGCCTGGGCGGCCACCCAAACGCCTCTGCCGATCGTCACCGGCGGCCGAACCAGCGGCAGATCGCGCCGAGCGTAGTCATGCGTCCCCGCGCACAGGCACGTCCCCTGGCTGATGGTGGTGTGGCTCCCGATTAATATCGGCCCGAGGTTATACACCTCCACGGCATCGCCAAGCGTCACCCAATCGCCAACCTCAAGCAGCCAGGGATGGATGACGGTGCAGGTGCGGCGAATGCGAACATGTCTGCCGAGCCGTGCGCCAAAGCGGCGGAGCAGCGCCGCGCGCCAGCGGTAGGCCCCGCGGAACGAATAACGAAAGATCGTCCCCTGGGCCACTTCCCAAAGAAATCGCCTGGCGTACTCGCCGCGCGTGTAGGGCGCCGGCGCGCACAGGTCGAGCCGCTGATAGATGCCCGCAATGGCCTCCGGATCGTAAGCCGGAGCATCGCGTCGCGGCGGTTGGGTCGGCATGGAGCGATCTGTACCGACGCCGCGTCGCAGGCACAAGGGCAACCCTTTCTCGAAACAGGCGGTTGAACGGCCCGGCCACGGTAAGACAGGCGGCCGGGGCCTGCGCTGGGCCGGGGCGAGCGCCTGAATCCTCCCGTCTTTCAGGCCGCTGCAAGGACTTCGTTTAATTCCTGTCGTGGCGGAGGCGCCTTGTTATAATCCGGGCCGGAGCGAGAGTGCTTGAAACGTCAAGCCTCATTCAATCAACCCACGTCCCTTCCGCTGCTTGGAGGAACCCTGATGAAGACCTGCTCACTACTGGTGGCCGCGGCGTTGTCCGCTGGCTTGTTGAGTGGCTTGGTGGCCGTCCGTCCTGTGTCGGCCGCTCCGACGCCGGCAACCCCGCCGACCTTGTCCCCCATGGCGCAAGCACGCAGGGACGTGAACGACGCCCAGGTTGAGCTCGATAAGGCGAAGAAGGCCCTTGCCGTCGCCCGGACCAAGGTCGAAGCCACCGTCAAAACGACGAACCCACAGTTCGCCGCCGTCCAGGCGGCATTTGATAAAGCGACGGCCGACATCAAGGCCGCGACCGGCCCGGCGATGGAAGCCGCGCATAACACCGCGGCTTACAAGGCCGCGCTGGCGTCGGAAAAGTCAGCCAAGGATCGGCTGGCCGAACTGAATGCGGACCCCAAGTCCGACCCCAATGCGATCGCCGCCGCGGCCGCCGAAATTACAAAGGCCGTCACCGCCAAGAAGAAGATCGATGCCGATGCGATCGACAACGACGTCAAGATCGCCGACGCCAAGCAGCGTCTGATCGACAACCGCAAGCAACTCGAGGAAATGAAATCCCAGGTTGATGAAGCCGCCAAGACCGACACGGACTATCAGGCGGCCGATCAGGCCGTCACCGCCGCCCAGGACAAAGTCACCCAGGCCCTGGCCGCCCTGGACGCCGCCCGGAAGGCCGTCGCCGACTCGCGCAAAACCGCGGTGAGCGGCAGCAAAAAGTAGCCGCTTGGGCAAATTGAGAAGGTCGAAAAACAGATCCCGCCGCGAACGGTTTCGCGGCGGGATCTTCTTGGACCTCGATCAGGCCCATTGGGCGGGCGTCGGCCGCTCAGTCGAGCAAGGCGTCATGCTTCCGGGAGATCTCCCAGCCCGGCACGATCGCCGTCGCCGACGCCCGATAGACGTTCGCGGTGACCGGGGCGCTGATGGTGAGGCGCGTCCCTCCCGACGTAACCACCCCGCCGGCGAACACCTTCCCGTCGATCGCGATCTTATACGTGCGGCCCTTCACGGTCGTGATGTTGACGCGCACTGGCGCCCCGCCGCCGTAGCTGCTGGCGACGCGGGTCAAGGCGTTAACGGAGTTACCGGTATAGACAGCCAGAACCGCATCGAAGGCGCTGCCGGCCAAAGAGATGCTGGTCGTGCCGCTCCCCGTGGCGACCCAGCTATACCAGATCGACTTGCCGCCCGGGCTCCCGGCATGGGCAGGCTCGCCCAGTTGCTTCGTCGCTCCGACGTTGGTCCCTGCCACCGTGACCGACGAGCCGCTGACCACCCTGGCGTTGGCGAAGTTGTCATTGCTTGGAGCGACCGGGACAGGCGTCGGCGTGGGAGTAGGGGTCGGCGTGGGGGAGGGCGTACTCGTCGCGGTCTCAGAGAGAGAGCGAGACCGATCCCTGGCCGATGCCCGTGTACCCCTGGTAACCATCAATGGCGATGTGATAGACGGTCCCGACCGCCGCGTTAAAGCTGAGCTTGCTGGCCGTCCCAAGGCCCGGGCCGTCGTCATTGCTGGCGATTGTCGTAAGGGCCGACACGCTGGTGCCCGTGTAGACGCCGAGCAGCGTGTCGAAATTGCTGCCGAAGGTGGAGAGCGAGACCACGCCGTTGGTCGGCGCCTGCCAGGAATACCAGATCGACTTTCCGCCGATGTTCCCGGCGTGACTGGGCTCGCCCGCTTCCTTGCTCGCGTTGAGGTTGGATCCGCTGATGAACGCCTGGCTCCCTGTCAGTACCGTCGCGTTGACGAAGTTGTCGTTCGATGGCGTGGGCGTGGGGGTCGGCGTGGGCGTGGGAGTCGGCGTGGGCGTCGGGGTCGGCGTGGGAGAGGCCGAGTAGCCCGAGAGATAGGGGACGAGAATGTCCGCTCTGGGGGTGCCGCGACCGGTGACCAGGTCATACCCGGGCCCGGCCGCGTAGCCGTTGTTGCCCCTCGTGATGTCGTGGTAGTCCGTCGCGGGGGCCGAATACAGCTTGGGCAGCGTATCGGCCGAGCCGTCCAGGACAGGGTTGCCGCCGGCCACGCGCCCCTGATTGGCGATGGCGATCAAGCCGGCCCAGCACGGGGCCGACAGGCTGGTGCCGCCGACGACATCCCAGGGAGTCGCGTTCCCGTTGTCGAAGGAGTCAACGACGGAGACGCCGGACTGCGGGTCGGCGACGAAGGAGACGTCGGGCGACGTGCGGAAGGAGCTGCTCTGCGTCACGACGCCATTTTGGTAGGCGGGCTGGTTCTCGAAGTTGCTGATCCCGCCGCCGCCGCCGCCGTTGACCGGGCTGCTGGCCCCGCTGCCCCAGCCGCTCTCGCTGGCATAGGTGCCGTTGGCGGTGAGGTTCAGGGTGGTCCCGCCGATGGAGACGACGTTCGGCGAGCTGGACGGGTAATCGGGGGCCTGGGCCCCGCTGTCGTCGTAGGCGCCGGCATCACCGGCCGAGGCGACGAAGGTCACCCCGGCGTGTCCGGACGGCGTAAGGAAGTGCGCGTCATCCTGCGTCTGGGTCGCATATTCGGAACTGCCGAAGCTCATGGAGACGACCGACACGCCGGGCCGGTTCCGCGCGTAGTCCACGGCGGTGAAGACGTTCACATCGTCAAGGGCTTCGACCAGCACGATGTTCGCTTTGGGGGCCATGGCGTGCGCCCACTCGACGTCGAGGCTCGTCTCCCCTTCCCAGCTACCGGTGATGGGGTCGGCATTGGGGTCGGTGGGTGGATAGTTGGTGCTGCCGTCCTGGGCGACGCGAACGAAGCTGGGCGGCGCCGGAAGCCCGAACGCTGTGTCGAAGGTGTTGAGGTCGCGCTGGATGGTTGGGGTGTCGTAGGGATCGATGATGGCGATCGTCTGGCCCGTCCCGTCCCCGACGATGCTTCCGAAGCGGATGGCGTTCACCCCGTAAGCCTGGCGAACCTGAGCCGGCGAAAAGCCCTGCGGGCCGGCGGTCCCCGCGCGGTGCACGGGGCCGCCGCCGTTCAGAAGGTATGAGGGGTAACTGAACACGTGCGGAACGACCGGCGCACCGGTCAGCAGCGTTCGGGCCTCCAGCGGTTCGACAAGGGAAGACGCCGCCTTTTGAGCGGCCATACAGACCCGATCAGACAGACGTAGCCCTAAGGTGAATCCACGCTGAAGCATGTCGCTCTCCCGCCGGAAAATCGAGTCCTGAAGCCGCCCGAGAGGGCGTCTGGGACTCTCGCCTGACAATTCTGCACGTGTGATGGACGGCCCGCCGCCCCCCGATCATTCGGAGAATACCTGATCTTCGGGCCATCGTCACGTTAAATCGATCTATCCTGCCGCGGCAAGGTTTCGCATGCGACGCCGCTCCTCCCGCCGGCGTTGAGGAAACGGCGGCCGCCTCTATAATCCCCCGCTTTCCCATGACGGAGGGACCAGTTGGGCTTGATCGTTCAAAAATTCGGCGGGAGCAGCGTCGCCGACGCGGAACGGATCCACCGGGCGGCGCGGCGGGCGATCGCGGCAAAGGAGAAGGGGGACCAGGTTGTCGTGGTGGTTAGCGCCATGGGCGACACGACCGACGACCTGATTCAGCTCGCCCAGGCCGTCTGCTCCTACGGCGGCTGCGAAAAGACCCCTCCCAAGCGCGAGATGGATCAACTGCTCGCCACCGGCGAGCAGGTGACGATCGCGCTGATGGCCATGGCGATCCACGCGCAGGGGTACGAGGCGATCTCGTTCACCGGCGGGCAGATCGGCCTGGTGACCGACAGCGCGTTCTCCAAGGCGAGGATCCAGTCGATCGACGAAAAGCGAATCTTTGAGCAGCTCGACGCCGGCCGCATCGTGATCATCGCCGGCTTCCAGGGCGTGACGCCCGAGGGAGACTACACCACCCTCGGCCGCGGCGGGAGCAACGCGACGCTGGTCGCTGTCGGCGCGGTGCTCAAGGCGAACGTCTGCGAGAACTATACGGACGTTGACGGGATCTACACCGCCGACCCGCGGATCGTGAAAAACGCCCGGAAGATCGACCGGATCAGCTACGATGAGATGCTGGAACTCAGTGGCCTTGGGGCGTCGGTCCTTCAGACCCGCGCCGTCGAGTTCGCTAAAAAGTACAACGTTTCCCTTCACGTCCGTAACAGCCAGAACGATCACGAGGGGACCTGGATCGTCTCGGAGGCACCCCACATGGAGCACATTGTCGTTTCCGGCGCCGCGTTGAAAAAGGACCTGACCCGCGTCACGGTCAAGAACGTGCCTGACCGGCCGGGGATCGCCGCCAAGATCTTCGGCGATATCGCCGCCGCCAATATTGTGGTGGATGACATTATTCAGAATGTTATGGACGACAACACCGCGAACATCAGCTTCACGGTGGAGCATGGGGAGCTGCGCGACCTGCAGACCGTCGTCGGGCGGATCGTCGCCGATCTGGGCCAGGCCAGGGCCACCTACCAGGGCGACCTGGTGAAGGTGAGCGTGGTCGGGGTCGGCATGCGAACGCATACCGGGGTGGCCCAGCGAATGTTCAAGGCGCTGGCCGACGCGAAGGTGAACATCCAGAACATCACGACCAGCGAGATCAAGATCTCGTGCATCATCGACCGCGAGAACGGCGCTCGCGCCTTGCAGATCGTGCATGACGCGTTTGACCTTGGATCGACGCCCCACGCCTGACCGCCGGCCATCGCCGGCCCCCGATGCGACGGATTTCGCTATCCGCCGCGCCCGACGCCGGCTTAGGATTGCGGCCGGCCGATGCGTCGGCCGCCCCGTATGCCGTTCCGAGCCGACCCAACCCCACGACGCGGCCACACAAGCTCCGACCGTTCGCAGCCATTGCTTGAGGAGCTGTTCGCCGCCAACGACGGCCGCACCGTGGTCGTCGATGCCCGGGTGGCTCTCCCCTTCGGCCCCGCCCCTCCGCGGGTCGATCCCGTGCGACGCGCCCTGCGAAAGCGGACATTGCGGCGGCGCAGCGCCGCGGCGCTGGCGGGGCTTCTCGCGTGTTCGGTGCTGCTCTGCCACGCGGGCGCACGATCCGACCATCTCGCCGATCTCGCAGATTTCGCCGATCTCGATCGTCGAACCGTGACTGTCGTCGCCGTTGTCGATCCGGTCACCATGGACGTTCGGACGGGGTCTGCGCGAACCATCCGGGTTCGCCTGTTGGGGGTGGATGGCCCCCCGACCGGATCGGCGGCCGCCCTCGAAGCGGTCCGATATCTGGACGCCCGAGCACGCGGCCGGTCGGTCACCATCACATTCGAATCCCCCCAATCCCGCTCGCAAGACGGCTCAGCGCTCGCCAGCCTGTTCCTGACTGACACGGACCACCTGAACTACGACCTGATCCGCGACGGTCATGCGTTCGCCGACCGGCGGATCAGTCACCCGATGGGGGCGCTACTCGAGATGGCCGAGTCCGAAGCGCGCCGAAAAAGGCGGGGCGTATGGGCGGAGCCTGACGTCGCAATGCCCGCCTGGCGACAGGCGTGGGTGGCCCAGTTGCGAACGGCGCGCATGGAGCCCGCACCGCCCACACAAGTCATTCCAGCGACGCGGCCCACCAAGACCCGCCACACCAGCAAACGACGGAGCCCTTCCTCGTAGCCCGACACGGTTGCGCCGCGACGCCCACCCTGGAGGACTGGGTCGTGCTATCGAATGTGTCCGATTCGCTCGTGAGCTTGAGGTGCCGCAGGTGCTCCCGCCGGCGGCACTTTGATCTGTGTTGCCCCGCGCCCGCGATTTTGTCGCCGAAAAAAATCGTAGGGCGCGGTTCGCCACGCCACCGCGCACCGCGGCGTGGTGAACCACGGCCTACGTTTGTTTCAGCGCTTTTGTCGAAAAGGCCGCAGCCAAGTCTTGTTGAACTGGTCCTGCTGTCGAACTTATTCGTGTCGCGGGTTACAACCGTGTGATGAGCCGACTCCCCTCCGCGATCTGCGCCCGCTCTCGCTGTGTCATCGCCGCCGCGCTCCTGGTCGGCGCCTCTTCGGGAACTCAAGCCGCGGCATCGCCTTCGACTCAACCGGCCGCGGGGAATCACCTGATCCACGCAAGCTCCCCCTACCTCCAACAGCACGCTCACAACCCGGTCGATTGGTATCCCTGGGGCGAGGAGGCGTTCGCCAAGGCGCGTCGCGAGAACAAGCCGATCTTCCTGTCCGTGGGCTACTCGACGTGCCACTGGTGCCACGTGATGGAGCGCGAATCGTTCGAAGACCCCGTCGTCGCCAAGCTGCTGAATGACTCATTCGTGTCGATCAAAGTGGATCGGGAAGAGCGGCCGGACGTCGATCGCGTTTACATGATGTTCGTTCAGGCCACCACCGGCAGCGGCGGCTGGCCGATGACCGTCTTCCTGACGCCGGACCTCAAGCCCTTCTTCGGCGGGACCTATTTCCCACCGGAGCCCCATGACGACCTCCCCGGCCTCAAGCCGCTCCTGGCCCGGGCCGCGCAAGCCTGGAAAGCGGACCATGACGCCGTGGCGCACTCGGCCGACGGAATCACCGCCAGCATGAAGGCCTACGCCGCCGGCGAAGCGGCGGCCGCCACATCCCGCCCCGCCGCCGGCAGGATCGCGGCCGATGCCCAGGCCGTCACCGCTAAGCGCCTGGCGGCCGTGTTTGACAAAGAGCACGGCGGCTTCGGCCTCGCCCCGAAATTCCCCGAGCCGTCGAACCTGGAATTCTTGATCCGCTACGGCGCCCGCACCGGCGACGCGGCAGGCGCGAGATGGCGCTCACCACGCTGAACGCGATGGCCAAGGGCGGCATCCATGACGCCCTTGGCGGCGGCTTCCACCGCTACTCGACCGACGCCGCATGGCTTGTCCCCCACTTCGAGAAGATGCTGTACGACCAGGCGCAGCTCGCCAGCCTGTATGTCGAGGCGTACCAGTTGACCAATGATCCGCACTTCGCGACCGTCGCGCGCGACGTGCTCGACTACGTCCTGCGCGAGCTGACTGGCCCTTCCGGCGAATTCTTCTCCGCCGAAGATGCCGACAGCGCCGTTGACCCCGCCGACCCCGATCGCAAGGCGGAAGGGGCGTTCTACACCTGGGCGGCAGCCGATATCGACAAGGTGCTGGGCCCGGAAGCCGCCGCACTGTTCGCGTTTCGGTACGGCGTCGCGAGCTTTGGGAACACCGGGCCCGATGCGCGCGAGGCGCTGGCGGGCCGGAACATTCTGCACGTTGGCCACCCGATGGAGGAAACGGCCGCCAAATTCGCCCTTGAACCTGTCGAGGCTGAACGACGGCTGACGCTCTCCGCCCGTCGCCTCCTCGTCGCCAGGGCCGGCCGCTTGCGGCCGATGCGGGATGACAAAGCTATCGTCGCCTGGAACGGCCTGATGATCTCCGCGTTTGCCAAAGCCGGCGCGGCGCTGGGCGAGCCCCGCTACACGGCGGCCGCCACACGCGCCGCGGACTTCATTCGGACCCAGGCGCTCGATGTGAAAAGCGGCCGCCTGGCCCGCAGCGTGCGTGGCGGGCAGATCGGCGGCGTCGGCTTCCTGGCCGACTACGCGTGCTACATCCGGTCCCTGCTCGACCTGTATCAGGCGACGCTGTCGCCGGGGTGGCTGCGGCTCGCGGTGGACCTCCAGAAGCGGCAGGATGAGCGCTTCTGGCGCCCAGGGGAAGCTATTTCACCAGCGACGCGTCGGACCCGAACGTGATGTTTCGAGCGAAGGACGATGAGGACGGCGCCGAGCCCGCGGGCAACTCCGTCGCGGCGTCAAATCTGGTCCGGCTGTCGCGGATGCTGGATGACGCTGCGTATGCCGATCGGGCCGATGCCATTTTTCAGGCGTTCGCCCCTCGGACAGCCGCCACGCCGACGGCGCTGCCGCTGCTGCTCGACGCCGCGGCCCTTCGCCGCGCCCGCCCGCAACAGGTCGTGCTCGCCGGGACGCCCGGGGCGGCCGATCTGTCGGCATTGTCGCGCGAAGTGGGCCGCCGTTTTCTTCCCGATGCGGTCGTACTCGCCATGGACGGCGGCGAAGGGGAAGCGTTCCTGACGAGCAAAGCCGCAGCACTGAAGCCCCTCAAGCCGATCGGCGGCCGCGCGACCGCCTACGTCTGCGAACATTTCGCCTGCCAGTTGCCGACGAGCGACCCCGCGGCCCTCGGCCGTCTGCTGGATGCGGCGTCGCACCCGCCGCTCCCCCCAGCGTCACAGCCGGCCAGCGCAAAAAACAAATAGGCAAGACGCCGCAGACCGCCCCCGCGATCCGCGCCCGTGAGGAAGCGGTCCCGTTGCGCCGTCGGACGGGCATCGCTCGCCAACGAACATCGCGCGGCGCGTGCGCCGATCGCCCCGTTACCGTCGCGGCTCGCTGGGCATCGCGTGGACCGGTCGGCGATGGACGTGGATCTGAACGTCTACGGGCCAGACGTTGTTCATCCGCGAGCTGGTGACGAACAAGCATCGGGACGGGTCGATGAGGGTGAAGCCTTCCAGCTCATCGTCGTGGCCGGGAATGTCGCTATGCGGGAGCGTTCTGAAGTCGGCCGCGCCGGCCCAGATCGAGGACGATGTCGCGGTGAACGGCTGCCGCCCGGAGTTCGTCCGACACGACGAGACCTGGTATCTGGCCTCGTCCGACTCATTGCGGCATGGACGAGCCAACGCACCGGTTCCCTCTCCCATGTATTCATGGGAGCGGGCGAGGGTGAGGGCCGGGTTCCTTGCCACATTCGAGGACGGAAGACCGGCAACGTGTCAGCCAGGAGCGGTCGGCCTATGCGCCGGCCTGCGTCGTCGGGCGGGTGGCGGGGTTGGCCCGCGCGCGGTCGCCGGGGTGGTCGGAGAGGCTGCGCATGATCTTGACGCGCCACGCTTCGCGGGCGGCGTCGGCGTTGTGGAACTTCCCGGCGGCGATCTCACCCGTCAGCGCGGCAACGATCTGCGCCTGGCCGTCCAGCTCGGCCAATCGCTGATCGAGCGTCGCCGGGTCCGCCCCTTGGGAGAGTTCGCCCATTGGCACCTTCCAGAGCCCGCCGACTCGGCGGAGTTCGAACGGCGCGTCCTTGGCGTCGGCGTAGCGGACGGTTGCCTTCTCCCCGTCGATGGATATGTCCGCGGCATCAATCCGGGCAAGCGTCCGTTCGAAGTGGGTCAGCGAGTCGCCGGTAAGCCCCGAGATGGCCGATTCGCCCCATGCGTCAACGGCGGCCTGATTCATCCTGGCCAGAGCGGCGGCCATCCGCGCGATCGCGTTGAGCATGCGGCCGTCCGCCGGCTCATTGCCAAGAATGACGACGCGGCGCAACCGCTGTTCGTCTCCATCGCGAAGTGCGGCCGCGAAGAGCTTCAGGGCGTCGCGGGGCGTGCCCGGCTCCGAGGGCAACGGAGGGAACTCTCGTAGGGCGGGCCGCGTGGCGGGGCCAGCGGCGTTGGTCGTCGGAGCGGGTCGCGTCTGCTGCCCCGGGGCAACCTGTGCCATGGCGGCCATGAAGCACAGCCCGGTGATGAAGGCCTTCGCGCCGACGCTGCGGATCTGTCCCTTCATCTGGCCTCCGGCCCGGGGTCTGGCGCCTCACACGCACTCGGCGGTTTTTCAGGGCACCCAGCCTGTCTTTGTCCTCGCGGCGGCGCAGGTCGGTGGGTGACAGAGCGGTTTCTGGAAGGCGGCGGGTCGAACGTGACCGGCCGTTCCGGCGTCGCGCGCATTGGTTGCCACTCTACACAAATGTCGTTGATTTGGGAGGCGCTGGTCCCGGCTCCGGCGGCCAGCGTCGGACGACGCGGCCGAATCACAAGCGGTGGGATGGTCATTGGTTGCGGCTGCTGCCGGGGCAGGAAGATTCGCCTCGACAGCCCCGCGCCGCGGGCCGCGCGGCGCAGCGCCGTTGTGTGGGCGGCGAGATGTCGATATGATTCTACGCCTTTCGGTCCCTTGCGCGGGGTGACCCTGGCGGCGAGGCGTTTCGGCACTGAACACGCCGCCGCGGATTTCACGATCAATACGCTGGCGCGAGCGACGGCGTCGCGAATTTCGAAAGTCGAAGAGGTAAACGTCATGTCAATGGACCCAAGTCTGAAGAGCGCCAGCTCGCTGGTACGTCATCGCAACGTTCTCAACCGCTACGAGCGCCTGCTCCAGTTGAAGGACGAAGAGCGCTGGACCGAGGCGAAGAGCGTGTTCGGGCTGCCCAAGGTCGGGCACCGGAAGATGGCCTTGGCCGCCAAGCCGGCGAAGGAAGAGGCCGCCGCCGACGGGGCTGCCCCGGCCGCCGGCGCCAAGGGGGCTGGCGCGGCCAAGGGCGCCGCCGCCGGGAAAGGCGCTGCCGCTCCGGCCGCCAAGGGTGCCGCCGCGGCCAAGGGCGCAGCCCCGGCCGCCAAGGGCGCCGCACCGGCCGCGAAGAAGAAGTAATCGACCCGGTCGCCCGCCGTCTCTTTTGACGCTGGGCCGGTTTGACCGATTCATCCGGAGGCACGAACAGGCCCTGAGCCTTCAGGGCGGCTCGTGCCTCCGTCCTATTTGTGCCTGGAGGGCCTTATGCGCGACCCGGCCGACCTCATCTCCCGCAGAGCCCATGGCGTTGACGCTTCGGGGATTCGCAAAGTGTTCGACCTCGCGGCGAAGATGAAAGACCCGATCAACTTTTCGATCGGGCTGCCCGACTTCGACGTCCCGGCCGACGTGAAAGAGGCCGCCGCGGCCGCCATCCGCGCCGGCCACAACCGCTATACCCAAACCCAGGGCATCGCCCCGCTCCGTGAACGACTCCGGGCGGGCCTCTCCACCGAGATGGGCCGAGATGTGGGGGAGGTGCTGATCACCAGCGGCGTTTCCGGCGGGCTATTCCTGGTCATCATGGCGACGATCGATCCGGGCGACGAGGCGATCTTCCTCGATCCGTATTTCGTCATGTACAAGCACCTGATGACGATGGCCGGCGGCAAGCCGGTCGCCGTTGACAGCTACCCCGATTTCCGTTTCCGGGCGGATCGGGTGGAAGCGGCGATCACGCCGCGCACAAAGCTGCTCATCCTCAACAGCCCCAGCAACCCGACCGGCGTGGTTATGAACGCGGCCGAGGTTCGGGCGGCCGTTGATATCGCGACGCGCCACGGCCTGCTGATCGTTTCCGACGAGATCTACGAGCCCTTTCTGTACGACCTGCCCCGGGGGCTCCCGTCGGCCGCCCAGACGTACGCAAACACGGTGATCCTCCGCGGCTTTTCGAAAAGCCATGCGATGACCGGCTGGCGGCTTGGGTATGCCGCCGGCCCCGAGCCGGTCATTTCGCAGATGACGAAGCTCCAGCAATACACATTCGTTTGTGCGCCGTCGCCGCTTCAGTACGCCGCTTTGGCGGCACTGGACGTGCCGATGTCCGACGCTGTGGCCGGTTATCGGCGGAAGCGCGATCTGGTGGTCACGGGGCTTAAAGAGAAGTTCGAGATCGTGAAGCCGGAAGGAGCGTTCTACATCTTCCCTAAGGCGCCGGCCGGCGCGACAGCGACCGACTTCGTCGCCCGCGCGATCGATAACAACGTGCTCGTCATCCCGGGGAATGTCTTCTCCGAGCGGGATACACATTTCCGGATCAGCTATGCGACACCGGACGAAAAGTTGGCCGAAGGGTGCAAGGTGCTGAGCGGGCTGGTCTAATTCAATGCGGACCCAATAGGCGGAAGAGCCCGGACGGCTGACCCGTCCGGGCTCTTCTGCTTCTCTCGGTAAACGTTAAATGCAGAATCGCGGTTGAGCGTCTGGGCTCTTCATGACGAGCACTTGCTCCGCGGTGACACCGCGGGTGAGGGCACCGGCGGCACCTTGGTCTCGCGGCTGACCGAGCAACGGGCGTCGCCGCTTCAAGCGATCGCCCGCAGTTATAAAGCCTCCCCTCCGCTACCGTCGAATCAGAACCCAAGATGCAGACCGTTGCCGCTGATGAGCCCCGCCACGATGGAGAGCACGGCGAGGATGAGGAAGATGAACAGCAGCGTCTGACCGATCCCGGCGCTCATGCCGGCCATTCCACGGGCGCCGAACATGTAGGCCACCAATGCAATGACGAAGAAGATGATTGCGAGCGAAAGCATGACCGGTCTCCTTTCAACTGCGGCGTCGGCCGAAACAAAAATCACCATCCGAGCGGCGCGGCCTGCGACTTAAGGCCAACTGAGGCCATTCAACGGTGAGCAGCCACGCGGCTGTCGTCCGGCTTTAGCATGTTCTGTAGGCAGCAAAGAATGTGCCGTTGCCTTACCGACGGTCCGGTCACCGTTGCAGCGTCGGCCATACGGCGAGGGTGCAGAGCCGGTGCCCGATCCGCTCGATGATCGGGACGCTCCGCACCTGACGGAAGCCCGCAAGGACCTCTTTGATTGCCAAGACGTCCTCGAACAGTTCCAAGTCCTTCGCCAGCACCTCGTGCGACTCGTTGAAGACGACCAGCACCAGCCCCGCGGCGCGGATCAGTGGCTCGGCCTCCATCTTCTGAAGGTCCTTCACGACCGCCTGTCGCCACTGGGCGCCGTAGCGGCCGTGCGGCGCGCCTCCTTCGCGGAACTGGTGGGCGACTTTCACTTCGAGCCAAAGCGCGGCTTCGGCCGAGGCGTACGCTTCGGGCGGAGGGTCGAAAAGCGTTGGCGCGGCCCGGTCGAGCCGCAGCGGCTTTCCCAACGGCGTGAGCACCAGGTCGCACCGCTGGCGGTGGGTCAGCTTTCGGCCGAAGCTGGACGGGTAGTGCACCTCGCGCGCGACCGAATAGAACGCGGCCAGCCGCGACGCCAGGAGCGCCTGAAGCGACAGTTCGTCCCGCGTGTCCAACCCGTAAACCGCCTGCTCCAGCCGAAGCTCGGCCTCGGCCTGCCGCACGGCCGCCTCGAGATGATCGGCAAGCGTCGAGAAATCCCAGGTCATGGATCGAAGGCAAGAAAGGGCGTTCTGCCACAGATGAAAACAAGATGAACACGGATGAAGAAGAAAGCAGAAGAAGGGCCGTCGTGGATCAATCGGGTTTCATCTCGCCGACGGGCCGAAGGGTGACGGGGCCGAGGAGGCCGGAGTCGTGGGCGGGCCAGCCGGAGGCGTCGAGCGGCTTGTAGTCGAGGCCCACGACGTTAATGTCGCGGAAATACTTCCATTTCTCGCCGCGGCGGTCCATGTCGGCGATACGGTTCGCCGAGACGTTGGTCACCTCGAGCTCCAGCACGTTGTCCTTCTCCTTCAGCCCATCGACCAGGACGCGGAACGGCGCGGCGAAGACGGTGCCCACGTCCTTCTCGTTGAGGCGCGTTCGCGCGCTTTGACAAACCGCCCCCAGGTTGATGCTCCAGCGGCCGGCGGCATCGCCGGTGGGCGGGGCGTCAAAATGGATCGAGTAGACGACCGATCCGGCGAATCGCTTGTATTCAACGTCAGAGAACTCGGTCCACGATTTGAGCTTGCTCGCCATTACCGCTCCGGGAAGTTGCGGGCCGCCAGTGACCGGGGTGATGAGCCATGTGCCGGTGATCTCGGTCGGGCGGCCGTCGGCTTCTTCGTAGCGCCATGCGGGGCCTTCGATCTTTCGATCGGTGAACGTGCGGAGGAGCAGTGACTCCCCCGGCCGCAGTTGCAGATAAACCTGCGGCCGCCCCCGCGTGACCTGCTTCACCCGAGCAACGCCGACCACGCCCGTCATCGGGCTCATGATCGCGACCGACTCCGCTGGCGTCGCAAGCGTGACCCACCCGTCAACCGCTTTGTCGCCGTGGTTGGCTACAAAGTAATGCCGCCCCTGCTCGTGGGCGCGGCGGGTGAAGAGCAGACCCGGGTGATCCGCCAGCGCCTCCCGCGGCAAGTCGGCCGCCACGAGCAATTGCCGAAGATCCCCGACCAAAACCCGACCCGACCCCACCCTTGCCGTTCGCACGGCGTCCGACTCTTTGCCGTTGAGGCGGATTCGGTCGGCCACCTTGTGAAACGCGGTTCGCCGCGCCGCCAGATCCCCCAGGCCGGGGACATCGGCCGGCAGTCGCCCTTCGAAAAGAATGGTCGCGCCCCCTTCCGCCAGGGACACCACCTTTTCCATCACCGCGACTGGAACATATTCGGCCCGCGGCACAACGATCGCCCGATACCCGCCGCCGGGGAGGACGATATCCCCCTCTTTCGCCGTGGCCACGCCCAATTGTCGGCCCGAGACATAGTCGAATGTGTAGCCGTGCTCCCACAGTTCCTTGGCGGCTCGGCCGATGGGCTGATCGCCGAGCCATTCGTTGGCATGCACCGTCAATTGTCGCACGAGCCCGTCCGGGCTCTGCCAGAAGTCGTGGATTGGCCAATAGAGGAGGATGTCGTTGTCCGGCCGCCCTGCTTGAAGGATCGACTGGCAGCGCGAGGCGTACGCGTTGAGCGACGAGGCGTCGTGCCAAATCGAGTTGCGGGGGTTCATCTCCGTCGAAGCGTAGAAACACCATCCGGGCCAGGCGGCGTCGTCGGGCGAGTAGCAGCAGCCGTGATAGAAAATGTGATTGATGCCGGACGCGAAGAACTCGTCCACCAGGCCCTTCATCTCACCGAGTGTTTCGGTGAAATGCTCGGCCAGCCAGGTGCCCGTCTCCGAGCAGACCAGGGGGCGCCCGGCGACATGGGCGGCCGATGACGCGAACTTCGTCACCAGCGGGTCCCGGTCCTTCTGGAACATCTCCGTCTCGGGCATGTCGGCCAGGGCGTAAAGGTCGAGCAGGTTGCCGGGCGAGCCGTGCGCCTGATACCGGGTGTCAAAGCCGTGGCCGTGCGACCATTTGACCCACGTTGGCGCGAAATGTTCGACCATCAGGTCGGACAGCGTCTCGCGATAGTCGCACTTGAGACGGGCCGCGTCGGCCCCTCCCGCGGCCGTCGGGCCGAAAAGCCGCGGCAGGTGGGGCTTCAGGTCGTAGCCACGGCGCGAGGCGAACTCCTCCAGGAGATCGGGCGACCAGTCGCAGACATACTCGTACGAATCGTGATACATCGCTCGCGGCTTCGCTCCTTCGTAGCCGTCGAACGCCTTGGAGAAACGGTTGAGATAGTGGGCCATCGAATCGCCGTAGAACGGGTTCAGCATAAACCCCTCCCCGCCCGGCGCCGGCCGCTTCACCACCTGCTTGCTGACGCGGCGGGTGACGACATACATCGTTGCTCCCCCGCCGTCGGCGGCCCAGTCGATGCGGCCGTCTTCCACTTTCGCGGTCAGGTCGATCGTTGAGCCCGACTTTGACAGCGCGAAGACCGCAATCAGCGTTTGAGGGTCGAGCTTCTGGTTGAAATGCTTCCCCGCGCCCAGCTCCGTCGCCTTGGTGGCCGTCTTGATTGACGCCTCGGCCTCAGGGACGTTGGGGCCGCCGAAGCACCAGCCGCTGCCGGTGGTCATGTCGATGTCCATTCCACGCTTGCGCGCCTCGGTGACGGCGTGGCTCATCGCCGCCATCCAGGCCGGAGAGAGATAGTCGATGTACTGGGCCTCGTAACCCTTGGCGCCGTAGATGGGGATGATGTGCGCGCCGCCCAGGCCGGCCTGATGATAGCGCTCCAGCTCGCGGGAGACGTCGGCGTCATTGACGGCCGAGCCCATCCACCACCAGTAGACCCACGGCCGGGCGGTCGTGGTGATCGGCGGCCAGGCCAGAGGCGATTCGGCGGCCGCCTGGGGCGACGCAAGGTCGGCCGCGTGTGCCAATGTTGCGAAAAAAGCCGCGGCCAGCCAGACAACCGCCATCGTGCGCGCTCGTTCAATCATTGCATCGTTGTACTCAAGCCGTGAGCCGACGTCACTCCGCTCCGGTCTTTCTTGCGCTCTTCTTTTAGCGTTCTTGGCGTCTTAGCGTTCACTCCGCCTCACAGGAATTTGAAATGAACGCCAAGACGCCAAGAACGCCAAGGGAAGAAGCGCCAAGAAAAGGCATCAACAGGGGAGTTTGTTCGACTTTTAGAGGAAGAGGTTGACGCACCCGGCGTGTGGCATCGCGGTCTGGCGACGCGTTCCCGGCAATTGACGTTTTTGGGGCAACGGCTATGATGCTCCTCGAGATGCCTTCAACGACGATCATCACGGCCGCGATTATTCGCATCCCCATAACCGGGTAGGGCTGATCGTTTTCACCTTGGAATGACGCAGCCCTGCCCCTCCGGCAGGGCGTTTTCGTTTCAAGGGCCTTCGTATTGACGAAATAGCGGCCGAACTGTTCAGACGGAGTGGAACGGTCTCTGGAGGGACCGGCACGCGAGCGGGCATGGTGGTTCGGGTGATGGTCGCCCGGGCCGGCGGCCTCCGGGGCCGGCGGGAACTTAATATGGCAACCCAACGACGCATCGAGATCTACGACACGACCCTACGCGACGGCACCCAGGGCGAAGGCTTCAACCTCTCGCTCCACGACAAGCTGGTGATTACCCAGAAGCTGGACGAACTCGGCGTCGATTACATTGAGGGCGGGTTCCCGCTCTCCAACCCCAAGGACGCGGCCTTCTTCACCGAGGTGCGCGACCTGAAGCTCCGCCATGCCAAGGTCGCCGCGTTTGGCATGACCCGCCGTCGCGGGGTTCGAGCGGAAGAAGACCCGGGCATGAAGGCCCTTCTGGACGCGCAGACGCCAGTGGTGACGCTCGTCGGCAAGAGCAGCGAATACCAGGTGAAGACGGTTCTGAACGTGACCCCTGAAGAGAACCTGAGGATGATCGGCGACTCGGTCCGATTCATCCGCTCCGGCGGCCGCCAGGTCGTCTACGACGCCGAGCATTTCTTTGACGCGTACAAGGCCAACCCCGCCTATGCCCTCCAGACGCTCCTGGCGGCGCAGGAGGCGGGCGCATCGGTCCTGTGCCTTTGCGACACCAACGGCGGTTCGATGCCCGAGCTGATCGCCGACGCCGTGGCGGCCGTCGGGCGCGAGACGAGCGTCGCCATCGGCATCCATCCGCACAACGACGCCGCCCTGGCGGTGGCCAACGCGCTGGCCGCCATCCGCGCCGGGGCGTCGCACGCGCAGGGGACGATGAACGGCGTCGGCGAGCGCTGCGGGAACATGGACCTGATCCCGTTGATCGCGAACCTCCGCCTCAAGTACGACTTCGACTGCCTCGACGGCGGGAGCCTCATCCGCCTGACCGAGACCAGCCGATTCGTCTACGAGACGGCGAACACCAACCCCGTCGCCGGCCAGCCCTACGTCGGCAGCAGCGCCTTCGCCCACAAGGGGGGCATGCACGTCCATGCCGTCCAAAAAGACGCGAGCACCTATGAGCACGTGTCGCCGGAGAGCGTCGGGAATAGCCGCAAGGTGCTCATCAGCGAGATGTCCGGCGCGAGCAACATCGCCGCCAAGGCCGGGAAAAAGTTCGATATCGAATCGGACAAGGCGACGCTCCGCAAGGTGCTGGAGCGCGTGCAGGACCTCGAGAACGCCGGGTTCCAGTTCGAGGCGGCCGAGGCAAGCTTCGAGTTGTTGCTGCGGAAAGAGATCGGCCGCTATCGGAAGTTCTTCGAGCTCGACCATTACCGTGTGGTGATCCTCCGGACGAGCAACAACGAGCCGATCTCGGAGGCCACGGTCAAGCTGCGGGTCGGCGACCAGGTGGAGCACCGCGTCGCCGAAGGGGACGGCCCGGTCAACGCGCTCGACAGCGCGTTCCGCAAGGCGCTGAAGGACCACTACCCGGCGATCGCCGACGTCCATCTCACGGACTATAAGGTGCGCGTCATTAACTCCAAGGACGAAACGGCCGCCCAGGTGCGGGTCGTCATCGAGTGCCGCCGGGATCGTGGGGACGAGACAAAGGAAATCTTCGGCACAATCGGCGTGAGCGGGAACGTGATCGACGCGAGCTGGCAGGCGCTGGTCGATGCTTACGAGTATCACCTGATCCAGGTTGAGGAAGCCGCCGAGGCGAAGAAGCCCATCCTGGTCTGATCCGCCGTACCGACAACAAGCCCAGGAAGAACGAGAGCGGCGTCCGAAGGAAAGCCCTTCGGACGCCGCTTTATTCACAAAGATCGACCGAGTCCTTCTAACGGACAGGCCGCTCGACGCCGTCCTTCAGCTCCGTCCGCTCGATGATCGTCCCATCGCTCCGCATCCGGAGATGGAGACGACGACCCGCCTGATCGGTGAAGCCGACGATGTAATCGTCACCCGAGCGGCCGGCCGTTGAGTTCCGGTAATACTCGACGTCCTTCTCCGACTTCGCCTGGCTGCGCACCGCGTCGCGGATCGCCCGCGGCGCATCGTTGGCGGAGATCTTCACTGGCTGCTCAGTCGGCGCCGCGGCGGCGGGCACGCGACCACGCTCCGCCGCCGCGGCGGGGCGAGCCTCAGCCGCCCAGTGCGAGCCAAGATCGCGCTCGCGTTCGCGGTAGTGGGCAACCTGAGTGTCATTCAGGTCGAGCTTGCCCAACAGCTTTCCGTTGGCGTCCACTCGGGCCTCGGTACGGCGGCCGCCGGGGGTCGTGTAGTGGACGGCGTAGAAGCTCTGATCGCCAGCGACATATTCATAGTAGTTGATGTCGCGGCATCCGATCGTTTCCTGGTTGAAGGTCCGAGCGACACTGCCCGGCAGGCGATCGGTCGGCTCCGGGAAGATCCGGCGGGCGTCCCACTCGCGGCTGATGTCGCGCGGGTCTTCGTTGGCGATGCGGTCTCGACGGGCTTCAGCTTCCATCCGCTCGAGCTCCGCCTGATGCTCGCGATAGTACGCGTCGCGGTCGGCATACCGGTCGTAGATGTCGCCTTGAGCGCCGGTCATCGGAACGGCCGTCGCGGGGACAGCGGGGACGACGACGACGCGATCGCGCGTCGCGACGTCATTGGCCCGAGCAACCGCCGCCTGACGCGCCTGGTTCTCGGCCGCAAGCTGAGCGCGGGCCGACTCCATCTCGGCGCCACCCTTCAACTCCGGCTGATGCTTGGTCTCGGCTTGACTAATGATTTGCCCGGCCTCCGACACCTTGGTCTCAAGGCGCAGCCGGTACGGCTTGGTGTAGTGGGCGGAGTACTCCTTGTTCCCCAGACGATAGAACTCCACCTCGTGGGAACCATTCGTCTCGGCCAACGGCGCTGCGCGAGCCGCTTCGGGAAGCTTCTCGACATTGATCCTTTCCTCGTCGGCCGCGTGAACGACCGGGGATGCCACGAACGTGGGAATGCCGGCAGCGGTCCCGATCGCCATCGCCAAGACATAGCCCGACCACCGTGATCTGGAAGTAAACTTCATATCCAACTCCTTCTTTGTTGCGGCAAACGAACAGGGGCCTCGCTCTGAAACCGCCGATCGATCACCTCAATGCGCGGCCGCGGGCCGCGTCACATCGACGAGGTTGTTTCGCAAACTTCGCGCCTTGAGCGAGGCCTGGAGTGGGAAGGGTATGTTCAACAGCGGGCTCATCGACGATATTCGCCTCACGGGCCGCGAGCTTGCGTAGAGGGCGCGTGCAAACTTCTTTGATGCATCGCCGGACGGGCCGTCATGGGACGCGTATTCGCCGCGAGCGCGGATGAACTGCGCCACCCTGGCGTGGTGATCAGCGGCAGCAGTTCCGGGGCCTGCTGTGGCTACCCCTTGCTGCGGTAGCCCTTCGATGAAACGAAGTCATCGCCGCCGACCCCATCTCGGTTGCCGTCGAGCAGTCGCCCGGCCGCATCGGCGATCTTCGCCGCGACCAGCCTCACGTGGTATACACCTGCCGGCAGCGCCCCATTCGTAAGGCCCGGGAAGGTCCAGACGGCGGTGCCTTTAGACGCGATATAGGTCATCGCGAGCGAGGCCGCCGGGGTGACCCCGCCCGCAGCGTCGGTCAGAACCAAGTCGGCGGCCGCAAGCGTCGAACCGACATCGGACGAGAAATGAACCGCCAGGCTCATCCCCGCGTAGCGGCTGCGGTTGTGCAAGCTCACTTTTTTGACTTCGGGCGGCTTGGGGGCCTTGGCCACGTGCAGGCTCATCCGCGCGAGGACCCCATCCGCCATGTAGAACCCATCCGTCCCCTTCACCTGCTGGGCGGCCAGGTCAAGCGACCACCTCCCCGAATCGCTGGTGCGCCAGGCGGCGCTGGGGGCCGCCAGCCGATAGGTGGCAACCACCGGCCCCGTGCCGCTCCCCGTCACGCCGACCAGGGTCGTCGCGAAATGCGCCCGCGCGCATTGACCATCGTGAAGTTGGTATCCCCGAGGCTGGTCAGATCCAGCGGCTTGACGTCCTGATAGGTGACGGTGAACGTCAACGACGTGTCATCCGTCGTCAGGTTCGCGTTCGGGAAAGCGGCCGCCGCCGTCGGGGGTGTGGGGATCCGCCAATCCCGCGCCGGCTGACCCGACACGTTGAACCCGTCGCGCACGTAGTTGAGCAGCGCCGCGGACGTCAGTTGCGGGCTCCACGATTGGGACGACTGCCCGCGAGCATCGGCCAGGAAGGCGGAGTCGGTCGCGCCGCCCCCGAGCGACGCGCTGTAAGCGGCCGCCGAGCGGGAGGGCTCGACGTACGCGACAAGCGAAGCATCGGCGCTCGGCTCCACGCGGGCGACCCAGCGCTTCCAGGAAACCGCCTGCGACTGCACCACGCCGAGCGAGGCGTCGGCCCCGGAGCCGCCGTACTGGTTGCCCGTGAACGTCTCGGCCGCACTGTCCAGCGCGTTCCCCTGCTGGACCACATCGGGGCTGGCGATCTTCTGAAAGACGTTGTCGCGGACCGTCAATCCATTCAAACCCGTCGCGCCGCTGCCGCCGGGTCGGAGGCCATCCTGAATGCCGAGCCCCTTGTCCCACTGATAGACAATGTTGGAGTCGATGGTGAGATCGTTGATCCCCACGGCGTCAGCCGGATTGCTGACGGTGCTTCCATACTCCAGCATGATGGCGGCGAAGGCGGAGCCGGTTCCGTCCGCCACCACGTTGTTGCTGACGATGGTCGGCGACCCCGGGCGAAGGTTCCCCAGTTCCATCGCCATACCGCGCGCCTGGCCGTTGATCGTGCCGGTCCCCAGGAACAGGTTGCCGTTGATGACCCCGCTCACGCCGCCCGGCGTCACCGGGCGCCCCGCACCAGCCCGAATGACATGCCGATCGGGTCATCCAGAAAGACGTTGTTCTGGATGTCCCCGCCGCTGCGCGCTGCAGCCCGTGGCTTGAGGCCCGAGCAAAGATGTTCCCGTGGACGACCACCCCGGTCGTGGTGTTGGTCAGATAGACGTCGTGATTGAAGACCGTCGCCACAGCGCCGGGGACCTGTTCGCTCCAGCCGTTGTGATCGAACAGGTTCTCCTCCAGGGTGACGTTTTGAACGCCGTCGGCGAACAGCCCCTCGGAGTGGGCGCTGGTGACGGAGTAGGCATCCAGGACCATCGACCGCCGGATTGTCACGTTGCGGATCGGGCCAAAGTAGTTTCCGATGCTGATGTTCGTCCCATACCCTCGGACTACATCATCCTCCATCAGCAGCCCATCCATCTTCGCCGTGAACTGCAAGCCGACTCCGCCCGTCCCACCGACATAGGTGGGCGACGATGGGTCGCGGCCGTCCGCCTCGAAGTGAATGCCGACAATCGCCAAGTGATCAACCTCCGCCGCCGAGCTGATCCCGCACATCAGGGCTGGCGACGTCCCGGTGCCCACCAGCGGCCGAGCGCCGCTCCCATACGCTCCGATCACGATGGGCTCATTCTCCGACCGGCCGCTCAATCGCCAGACGCCGAACGAATCGTGCCAGGTATCTCCGCGTCGCAGCAGCATCTGATCACCGGTATGGTCGCGCAGCATCGCCTCGGCCGCGTGCAGGCTGGCGACAGGCGCAGCGGGGGAAAGCCCGCTGTTGTTGTCGTTCCCCGACGAGCTGCTGACGTATATCACCCGGTCGCCCCGCTCGGGCGTGATGACGGTCCAGCCGTTGGGGTCGGTCGATACCGAGTAGAAGAGCCGGTGCTCCAGGCGCTCAAAAAGCCCGGGCGCGACGCGGCGGGGACTCTCCCAGTCGCGCTGGGCGCGAGGAGTGGTCGGCCCCATAGGGCGCACAACGCCCCCAGTGCCAGGCGTGTGGCGGTTCGATCGATAGTTCATGAGGAAGGTTGGCTTGAGAGAACAACAGTGCGGCCCGACGCCCCGGCAAAACCAGCCCACCTCCAGCAGCGGCAAGACCGCCGCGCTCGGTAGAGCTCTTTTTTGCCGCCACCTACCCTGATTTCGATAGTGAACCGAGCTGCTTTGCTACAATCGCGGCAGCCCGGATGAGAGAGCCACAATATACCAGACAAACGGCGAAAATCCACCGTTCCGGCGTACTGCAATCGTTGAGGGGGTGCAGCGCGCATTTTTGGCGGATTTGTAAAACGGAGCCAGTCTTACCAAAGGAGGCCCAATGGATTTGGCTGAACTGACTGGAGATCAACGGATTATCGCCGAACACGCGGTGCTGGCTTTTCAAGCGATTCGGCAAGCCGCGCGGGACGCCAAGCACGGCCAGGGAATGGCGACGGTGGAGCAGGCGGCAAGTGTCAGGGGATGGACACACTAAGAAAGATGTTCGAATTGAGCGTCGGATCATTCCGAGGCGCAAAAAAAGGGGCCTGTAGCAAAGTCTGCGGCAACACGATGAGCTACCGCGGTTTTCTGCCCAAGACTTATGTCACGAGCCTGGGGGATTTGACCGTCTGTCGGCGGTATTACGCCTCGCGGGAATGCGACTGCAAAGCGGTGCCGTGGGACGATTGGTCGGGGATGACCTCGGAGCACAAGCTAAGTCTTCAGGCGCGACGGATGGTGACGCTGGCCGGTTCGGGCTCCTCGTATGACGAGGCCGCCGAGAAGCTGGCGGAACTCTGTCATTTTCAGGTGAGTGACGATGTGATCCGCCGGGTCTGCAACAAGGAGGGGGAAGAGGCGGCAAAGTGGTTGGGCGAGGCGTCCGTGCCGGTCGAAGCGATCGCCCGGGCTCAAGGCGAACTGGAGTTTTACACCGACGGCGTACAGGTAAAAACGACCGAGGGTGGAAAGAAATGCGGGTCAGCGTGCTGGCCAAACGCAAGAAGGCCGAGCCGGCCGAACCGGAGCAATGGAAAGAGCGGACGCTGGAAAAGCCCGAGTGCCGGCTGGCCTGGGCGGCGATCGCGGCCAGCGAGCAGGTCGGCGCTTCGTGGGAGGCGATGCTGAATCGGCTGGGGCTGCGCAACTCGCCGCGATTGAGCGTGCTGGCCGACGGGGCGAGGTGGATCTGGGACGAAGCCGCCAAGCGTTTCAAGGCGGTGTTGGAGGTGGATTGGGTGGTGGATGTGTACCACGTCTGCGAGAAAATACAGGGCTGTGCCAGGGAGATGTTGGGCATCGGTTCGGCCGCGACCCAAGAGTGGGCCGCGTCGAAGGTGGAAGAGTTGATCCGACTCGAAGGCCCCAAGTTCATCGAGAACCTGGAACGGGACCGTGCGGCGGCCTCGTATCAAAAGTCGCGAGACGCCCTCGACGGCTTAATCGGGTACCTGGGCCACAACCGCGACAGCCTCTGGTATCGAACGCGTCTGGCGAAGGGCCTGCCGATCGGATCGGGATTGGTGGAAGGCACCTGCAAGAACATGATCGGCAAACGCCTCAAGCTGAACAACCCCCGATGGCTCGGGCTCCGGGCCGAGAACATGGCCGCGTTGAGATGCCTGCACTACAGTAAACTCTGGGAATCCTACTGGGAATCGAAGGGGCTTTCCAAAGTAGCCTGATCGCCAAGAAAACGCGCTACACCCTTGACGTCATTCCGACCACGCCCCCAGCCCCCGCCGCACGATAATCAACTGCCCCAGGTGATATGCGGTGTGATCGGCCAGCAGCATCGCCTCGCGGGCCAGCGTCTGCCCCTTCCCATGGGGGAACGGAGCGAGCAAATCGGCGTCTGAATCTTCAATCATGGCGATGAAGGCCGCGCGGTCCGCGGTGAAGGACGTGACTGACTCGGCCCACTTTGCGGCCGTTCCCTCGACCGTCGGCCAATACCCCTGCGGCCACTTCGGCGACTGATGCCGCGCATCGCGGCTGAAGGCCAGAATATCCGCCTGCGCGATCCGCATGTGCTCCACCAGGCCCCACGCCGAATGCGGCACGTTCGGGAGTTTCTGATTGAGATGCTTCGCGTCCAGATCGGCGACGGCGCTGGCGAAGTCGGCGTGCGCGCCGCCTTTGCCGAGCAGCTCGAGGAGATGGGTTCGAAGCGCTTTTTGGGGGTCGCTTGCCATGAATGCAAGCGTACGGCGGCGGGGAAAACAGGGCATCCGGGAAAAATCTGAACGGCGGCGCCCGGCGGAACCCTGGCTCTTGGGGAAAAAGACCCTCACCCCAACCCTCTCCCATGGATACATGGGAGAGGGAGTAATTGGCTGGCCCTCTTGTCCCCTCTCCCATGTACGCATGGGAGAGGGTTAGGGTGAGGGTCTTTTGTCCAGGAGGCGTTCCACTTCCCGCAGAATCGTTCGAGCCGCGGCTTCGGAACTCGTCAGCGCATCGAAATCCGAGAAGCGAATCACATGAATGCCTTTAGCCGCGAACGATTCGGTCCGGACCTTATCGTAAATGACCGCAGCCGGTTCGCTGTGCTGCCGACCGTCGAGTTCCACCACCAGTTTCGCTTCGACGCAATAGAAGTCCGCGATGTACGGTTCAATAGGGTGTTGCCGGCGGAATTTATACCCCGAGAGTTTGCCGCCTCGCAGGTATGACCAGATGCGGCGTTCGGCATCTGTGCTTTGCCGACGCAGATCCCGCGCAAACCGGATTAGGCGTGGGTCGGGCATACCTCTGTTCTAAATAACCGAGAGGTTCTCGTGAATCCGAAGACCCCCTTACCCCGGTACCGGCGGCGAGGGACGCCAGTGTCTTACCGCGAATAATCGCTTATGAGTATTCAGTCTGAACCCTCAGATCGGCACCGTTGATCACAGCTCGGTCGTCACCGCCGCCCCCGTCAGCACCTTCAGACGGATCGGCTCGTTGTAGCCGACCGGACGGACGGAGACGGCGCAGTATTTGAGGGCGGGTTGCTTGCTGATCGGATCGGCCGCGTCGGTGGTGACTTCGTTGGTGGACGCTCCGGCCTCCCATAGGTCGTTCCAGTGGATCGGCATGAAGACGGTGCCGGGGGAGATTTCGCCGCTTAACCGCGCGACGGTCTTCGCGGCGCCGCGGCGACTGCGGATGACGACGCGGTCGCCGTTGTTGATGCCGAGCTCAGATGCGTCGGCCGCGTTCATCTGGAGGTAGGGCTCGGGGTCGAGCTTGTTCAGCGCAGGCACAACACCTGATTTCGTCCGCGTGTGCCACTGGCCGGCGACGCGGCCGGTGGTGAGCAGAAGCGGGAAATCGGCACCCGGAGAATCCTCCGGCTCGAGCCACGGGCGGGCGAAGAACTTGGCGCGGCCGCTGGGGGTGCAGAAGACGCCATCCTCATACCGACGCGGCATCATGCGGCCCAGGGCCGGGTGCGGCCAGAACTGGGGGCCGCGGTGCTTGAGCACTTGGTGGGACAGGCGCGCTCTGGTCGTTGGGGCGGCCGGCGGTGGATCGCGCGAACTCGTCGAAGATCTCGGCGGCGGAATTGAACTGCATCCCCTTGGTGAAGCCCATCGCGCCGGCGACTTGCCGGCACCACCACCAGTCGGGCTTGGCCTCGCCGGGCGGCATGACCGCCTGTTCCATCAGCGACACCCGCCGCTCGCTGTTGCAGAAGGTCCCGTCCTGCTCCAGGTTCACCGCGGCCGGCAGTAAGACATCGGCGTACCGCGTGGTCTCGGTGGGGTAGTAGGCATCCTGGACGATCACAAACTCCGCCTTGTCCAAGGCCGCCCGAACGCGCGGCAGGTTCGGCATCGACGCGGCCGGGTTGGTCGCGACGACCCAGATCGCCTTCAGCTCGCCCCGGGCGACGGCGTCGAACATGCCAACGGCGTCGTAGCCCGCATGCGGATAGATCGCCCCTTCGGAGATGCCCCAAAGCTGCTCCATTCGGCGACGGTGGTCCGGATTGACGATCTGCCGCTGGCCGGGGAGCAGGTGGCTCATGTAGCCGACATCGCGGCCGCCCATGGCATTGGGCTGGCCGGTCAGGCTGAACGGCCCGCACCCGGGGCGGCCGATCTGGCCCATCGCCAGATGAAGATTGATCACCGCGTTTGTATTGAACACGCCGGCGGTGCTCTGATTCAGGCCCATCGTCCAGAAGGTGATGAGGTTGTGCGCCTTGGAGAGGATGTGGGCGGCGTGCTTAAGGTCGTAGACGGGGATGCCGCAGACGGCCGCCACATGGTGCGGGGGGTAGTCGCGTAGCATCTTTTCGAGGTCGGCCCAACCTTCGGTATGGCCGGCGATGAAAGCCTGATCGAGGCGCCCTTCGCGATGGAGCAGGTGCAACAGGCCGTTCAACAGGGCAAGATCGGTCCCGGGGCGGATCGGAAGATAAACGCTGGCGGATTCGGCGGTGGCGGTGCGGCGCGGGTCAACGACGATGCACTCCGCCCGGCCCTTTTCAATCCGCCGTTGAACGCGCCCGAACGTGATCGGATGGGCGGCGGCCGCGTTGGAACCGATGAAGAAGAAGGTGTCGGCGAGCTCGATGTCGGAATAGTTGACCGGCGGGCCATCACTCCCCAACGACAAGCTCATCCCACTGGCGGCCGAACTCATGCAGAGGCGGCTGTTGCTGTCAACATGATTCGTTCTGAGAAACCCCTTGGCGAACTTGTTGAAGAGGTACTGCGACTCCGTCGTCATCTGCCCGGACAGATAGAAGGCGACCGCCTGCGGCCCATGCGCCTTCACGATCGCGGTGAGCCTTTCCGCCACATGCCCAACCGCATCGCCGGCCGATACCGCCGCGGCCTCCTCCCCCCGCCGATCTCGAATCATCGGAACACGCAGCCGCGACGAGACATCGATCGTCTGGGCCGCCGTCGCCCCTTTCTGGCAAAGCTTGCCGAAGTTAGCCGGATGGTTCGGATCCCCCCGCAGCTTCTGAATCTGCACCCCATCCGACTTGACCAACAGGCCACACCCGACCCCGCAATACGGGCAAAGGCTTTTGACTTCTTTCATCCGCCACCTGGTGAATCAAAGGATGAAGGGGGAAGGGCGAAGGATGAAGCAACACGAATGCTGAAGGCGGGAGGCTGAATTCGGGCTTTCCTTGTCATCCTTCACCTTCATCCTTCAGCCTTTCCTCAGTACACATCCCTCTGGTAGCGGCCGGCGCGGACCATTTCGGAGACGTAGCGGTCGGCGTCGGCGGCGGGCATGCCGGAGTGGTCGGCGACGAGCTGGCGGAGGGCCTTGTCCACGTCGGACGCCATCCGCTTCGCGTCGCCGCAGACGTAGAAGTGAGCGCCCTTCTGGAGCCATGCCCAGAGCTCCGCTCCGTTGTCACGCATTCGATCCTGGACGTAAACCTTCTCGGCCTGGTCGCGGGAAAAGGCGAGATCGAGCCGGGTCAGGACGCCGTCCTTCTGATACTGCTTCAGTTCCGACTCGTAGAGGAAGTCGCCGGCCGCCTTCTGGTCGCCGAAAAAGAGCCAGTTCGCGGCCCGGGCGTTGGTCGCGGCCCGCTCCTGAAGGAAGGCGCGGAAGGGGGCGATGCCGGTGCCCGGACCGACCATGATCGCGGCGGTGTCGGGCCGGCAGAGCCCGAACTTGTGAGAGGCGTGCGGGAAGACGCGCACCTTCATTCCCGGCCGGACGCGATCGGAGAGGAAAGTGGAGGCAACCCCCTTGCACTTCACCCCCGCCTCATTGACGAAGCGGACCGCCCCAACCGTCAGGTGAACCTGGTCGGGGCAGGCAAGGAGGGACGAGGAGATGGAATAGAGCCGCGGCGCCAGCGGCGAAAGGGCGGTGACGAACGCGTCCGGCGTCACCCTGGCCGACGGGAAGCGCCGAAGCAGCTCGACAATCTGCAAGCCGGCCGGCGGCCCGTTATCGTCGTCGCGAATCTGGATCAGGGCCGCCTTCTCGGTCGCGTCCGCTGCCTGTTCGGTAAGCAACTCGATCAAATTCGGCGACGGGCGGGTGATTGTGTAGTCACGCGTCAGGGCCTCGTAGAGGCTCGTCGGCTGGCCGTCCCAGCCGCAGACGTCTTCGGCCCCCGTCGCCCCGAGGGCTTCGAGGACTTCCTGGACGAGTGAAGTGCAGTTCTCCGGGTAGACGCCGAGCGCGTCACCGACCTTGTATTTCAGACCGCTTCCCTTGAGGTCGATGATGACCAGCCGCGTGTCTTTCGTGGACCCGGGGCCGTTCAGCTTCTTCGACGCGAGCAGACGCGCCGGGAAGGGGTTGTTCCGATCCCAGGTGGGGGCGGTCGGCGCTCCGGTGGTGGGGGCGGTGGCCGCTGCCCCCTTGACCGTAATCTCGCCGGCCGCCACAACCTTCGGTGCCGGCGCGGCGGCGGGCGCGGAGGCGACAAGCTGCTTCAACATCTTTGACGTGTCGCGGCCGCCGGGCGTGCAGCGGGTGAGATCCTTCTCCTTTCCGTCGGCGATCGCCTCGGCGTACGTCTGGCACAGGTAGCCGCAGGCGCCGCAGTCGAGCTGCGCCATCGCCGCCATCAGCCGCCGCGGCTGGGGCTTGCCATCAACCATTTTCAGTCGCTCGTCCATGGGGATCGCCGGGTCGTGCCAGGGGAATTCCTCGGCTTCGGCCTCGCTTGGTTCCGGGCTAAGCACGGTCAGCGTCCCCGACGACGCGGCCGCCCCGGAGGCAGCGACTTGCGACCCCGGCACGTACTGCCCGATCAGGCCCGCCAGGAACCCGTTCAGCCACCCGCGTTGCACGGCCGTGAAGGGGGCGGAGTCGGGGATCGTCGGGACCGAGGGTCGCTGCGCGGCGGGCGGAGGCGCGACGGCCGCCGGTGGCGTGGCGGTGGCGGCCCCAGTCGATCCCTGAACCTGATCTGGAGAAATAACCATCGTCATCGTTAGGTTCCTTTGATCCGAGCGCTTCTCGAGGATGGCGGCCGTGACGGCTGCCGCCATCTCAAACTGCGTGCCCCTATCTCAAACCGCGTGCCGGGCCGAACCGGCTGTACTCTTGCCACGCACCGGACGCGCGAGTCAGAACGTGAACTGGACAGCCGCGTAGGCGAAGTCGATGTCCTGGCCGGGGCCGGTGTCGTGGATGAAGGTCCCGCTGAAAAAGTGGCTGTAACCGACGTAGGCTTTGGTGTGCCGGTCGATCTGCCAGTTGAGCAACAGATCGACTTCGCTGCCGATGAACGCCTCGTCCGACGCCCCGCTCGCCCGCTGCACGCCGCCGGCGGCGTTGTAGACGGCGTCGCTGGTGCTCTCGCGGAAGAAGACGTGGTAATCGGTCCGGAGCGTCACTTTCTTCGCCAGCGGCTTGTTCTCCAGCAGGGTCAATTCCACGCCGGGGTGGGGGTCGATGATGTTCTGGCGGCCGATGACGTCGATGAAGCCGAAGTACGCGTGCCCGAGCGGGAAGAGCTGATTGAACGTCTGGTGATCCGGGTTGGTCGGGTTTCGATCGCCGCTGGCGGCGTCAAAGCCGAAATAGGCCCGAGGCGTGCAGGCGACCTGATCGAACGTGTAGCCGCCCTCGAACGCGATCGACCAGGCGTCGATCCCTCCCTTGCCGTAGCTGCCAAACTGATAGTCGGCCTCGACGTCGAGGTCGAAGGGCTTGGGGTTCGTGTAGAACCGCGCGCCGACGGTATACGTGTCGGAGCTGACGCCGATGGCGGCGATCGGCGGCAACGACGCCGGCTTCGCGCCGCGGGCGGCGAGGCCGAGGTACAGGCCGTAGAGCTCCAGCCGCGTGTTGGCATGCGGGAGCACGGCCGGGAGCAGGATCGTGTCGTAGACGCCTGCGAACACGGCGTGATCGTCCGGGTAATCGACGCGCTCGCGCTGGATCAGCTCGGGCTCAACGGCGAACGCGTCGATCGTCTGGTCGCCGAGCTTCAGCGACGCCTTGAAGCCGTCGAAGGTGCGGCGGGTGTTGGTCCAGTCGAGGGGGGAGATGAGCCGCTCCGCGCCGTAGAGAAGATTCTGCCGGCCGCCGCGGAGCGTCAGCGATGTCGAGTTATCGTTGCTGAAGGGGAGGATGAGGTCTACGAACGCCTGGTGGAGGTCGAGCTCGTTCGCGTCCTGCGGGCGCGGCCCGCCGGTGCGCTGGTCTTCGTACGCGCTGATCCCCTGGACGAAGACGCGGACGTTGGGGCCAAGGTGCAGGTCCGCGTTGGCCATCAGCCGCGTGAGGTGGAAACCGTCATCATCCTGCGGGCCAACCCCAAAATTGGCGTTGTTGAAGTACTCGTACCGGTAGCGGGCCTGCCCGCCGAGCGACAGGTAGACGTCGCCCGAGTCGTTCAGCGGGATGTACTTCAACTTGTCGAGGGGGTCGGCCGAAGCCGGCGCGTTCTTGAGGTACGAATAGTCCTCGTTCCAGCGTACCGGCGTATAGGCAGGCGGCGTGGCCGGCGCGTCGGCGCGGGCCACGGCGGCACTGGCGGCAAGCGCGAGTGTGAAGCATGCGAGGCGCCGTTGCGATATCTGTCTGCCTGTCATCTGCGATCTTCCTTCTTCCCGTTCGCGGTGTGTCATGACTCGATCGTGCGCGCCGGCCGCTCGCTCCTCAGGTGGGCTGGGCCGGCGCGGCGATGGCTATATTTGCGAAAACGTCGCTCAAGGCTTCGAGAGAGTGCCGGGCGACGAATGACTGAAATGACTCGTTCGGCGATTCGCGGCGGTCGAGCCAGGCCCGCAGCATTCGTTCGATCGTCGGTCCGCAGTCGGCGGCGACGACGTCTTTGAACGCCTGGCGGCCGATCTCCTGACGGTCGCCGTAGCCGCCACCGACAAAGATGTGATACCCCTCGATCATGTCATCCCCGACGGCGACCTTCGTCCCGATCAGCCCGATGTCCCCGATGAAGTGCTGAGCGCAAGAGTTGTGGCAGCCGGTGAAATGAATGTTTACCGGTCGGTCCAGCTCGATACTCGATTCCAGGTAATCGGCGGTTTGCAACGCGTGCGCCTTGGTGTTGGCCGCGGCGAACTTGCATCCTGCATTGCCGGTGCATGCGACCAGCCCGCCGCGGACGCCAGTGGCGGAGGTCTTGAGCCCCAGGACCTCGATCTCGCGCTGAACCTTGTCCACCTGGTCCACCGGGATGTCGGATAGAAGCAGGTTCTGCCAAACGGTGAGACGGATGCTGCCCGAGCCGTACCGGTCGGCGATATCGGCCAAGCCGCGCATCTGGCGGGCCTTCATCCGGCCGACCGGCAGATGCACGCCGACGTATCGCAGACCGCTCTGTTTCTGCGGATAGATGCCGATGTGGCCATGGCCGGACTGGGTCGGCGGGCGCTGGCACTTTTCCGCCGGGAAGCGGGTGAGCTTGCGGCCGAGGTGACGCTCCGACTCCTCCAGGAACTGGGGATGGCCCATCCGGTCCAGCACATACTTGAGCCGCGCCTTTTTCCGATCGGTCCGATCGCCGTGCTCGATGAAGGCGCGGACCACGGCCGCCGCGACCGGGACGCACTCTTGAGGCTTCAGGAGCACGCCGCTGTCCCGGGCAAAATCCTTGTGGCCCGTGATCCCGCCGAGTTGCATTCGGAAGTAAACGCCCGCGGGGACGGCTTCCCCCTCACCGACGGTGACCGCGACGAATCCGATATCGTTCGTGTCTTCGAGGGCGCTGATCAGCCCGCCGCCGTCGAACGCGATGTTGAACTTCCGCGGCAGGCCGTACATCTCGGGGTGGTTCAGGATGTAGTAGTGCATCTCCTTCGCGAGCGGGCGGACGTCGATCAGCTCGCGCGGGTCGATTCCGGCGGTTGCGTTGGCGGTGACATTGCGAATGTTGTCGGCCCCGGAGCCGCGGATGATGATCCCCAGGTCCGCCAGGGCCATCAGGGTGTCGATCGTCCCCCTCGCGCCGATCTCGCGGATCTGCAGGTTTGCGCGGGTGGTGACGTCGGCATAGCCGCCGCCATGCTGCTCGGCGATGGTCGCGACGCCCCGGAGTTGATGCGAGCTGAGAATCCCGGCGGGGAAACGCATCCGGCACATGAAGCTGTCCTGCGCGGGGGCGACGTAGAACAGCCCCTGGAACTTGATCATGAAGACGTCGGTCCCCTTGGGGTAGCGGCCGTCCCGCGCGTGCTGCATCACCAGGTCCCAGGTTTCAAGGCCGTTCAGCTTTCGCTTGGCCTGCTCCTCCAGGGACAGCTTCTTCCCAGAGGCCAGCACCCGATCCTGGGCGAGCCGGCCAGCGCCGTCGGCGCCCACGGGGTGCCCCTCGGTCTCCCGAGGTTTGGGACCCGGCGCAACGCCCAGCGTCGCGGCAAACGTCGGCAAGACCGCCAGCGACAGCGACCTGGCCAGCCCGCTGCCGCTGGCGAAGCCTTCCAGGTAACCCTTCTGCTCGTCCGTGAATTGTTCAACGCTCATTGGAATCTCGACGGATGATGTACTTTGATTCGGGTGACGGCTCCCTGCGAGCCGCGACCGTCAGGAAGCGGTTTGTGACCGCTCCATGTCGCGCCGCAACGCTGGCGGACGACCCGCGGCCAAGGGGCCTGACCGCTCCATGTCGCGCCCCGACGCTGGCGGGCGTCTCGCGGCCAAGCGGCCTGACCGCTCCCTCACGGTCGCGACTCGTTGGACGCCGCGACGGGCGGTTTCGGACGGCTCCGGGTCGCGCGGCGACTGGGAGCGCGGCTTAGGCCGGTAGCGCGTCGCCGAGCAGCACCTCCGGCGCGACGGTCGGCTCGAACCCGCGCGTCGGCCGCGTGCCGGGCTCGCGGAGCGCGAGGCAGCCGGCAAAGGCCGCCACGCCAGTCGCCGCCATGGAGATAAAGAACGTCGTCGGGTTGGTGAGCAGCAGGATCGTCATGAAGCAGACGCTCCCGACGCTGCCGTACGCGCCAATCAGGCCCGCGATCTGCCCCGTCAGCGGCTTGCGGATGAGGGGGGCGATGCAGAAGTTCGCCCCGTTCCCCGCCATCAGGAACAGGCCGACGACAATGACGACAGTCATTGCCGCCCAGAGCGGCCATTGGCCGTTCACCCGCGTAATCGCGTAGAAGCCGATGGCCGAGCCGGCCAGCGTGACGATCATGATCGGCTTGCGGCCGAGGTGATCGCCCAGGATCCCTCCGAGCGGGCGAGCGATGAAGTTGGCGAAGGCGAACCCCGCCCCCATCACGCCGGCGATAGCGACGGAGACGTTGAACATCTTCTCGAAGTAGGCCGGCAGCATCTGCTCAACCGCGAGCTCCCCGCCGAAGGTGACCGCGTAGCAGAGCGAGAGGATCGCGACCTGAGTGAAAGAGTACCGCTCGTCCTCCGGCACCGGCTCGCCAGCCAGGACGGATCGATTGACACTCAGGATCTTCATGACCTGCTGCACCAGCAGCGCGGCGAGCAGCGCGTAGATGACATAGCTGACCGAAGCGGGCATGAACTTGACGAGCACCAGCCGCCACGCGGTGATGCCGAGGCAGAGCACCATCGGCACCTGCATCAGGACGAGGCCGGCGAGATCACCTTTGGACGTGACTTCGAGTGCGCCGCGCTTCTTCGGTCGCTTGTAGGCGCGGCCGGCCGGGGCATCGACCGCCGCCCGCCAGTAGACCGCCGCCCAGCCGATGCAGAGCACACCGCTGAATGCCGTCGCCCAGCGCCAGCCGTTGTCATCGCCGAAGGCCTTGGCGAGCAGCGGAAGGCCGAACGTCGCGGCCGCCATGCCGAAGTTCCCCAGGCCGCCGTAGATCCCTTCGGCCATTCCGATCTCACGCGCCTCGAACCACTCGCCGACCAGACGAATGCCCACGACGAAGCCCGCGCCGACGCAACTGATCAGCAGGCGGCAGACGACGAGTTGCCAGAACTGGTTTGCGAACGCGATCGCCAGGCAGGGGAGGGACGCGAACAGCAGCACCCACGTGAAGACTTTGCGGGGGCCAAAGCGGTCCACCAGCATCCCGATGCCGATCCGGGCCGGGATGGTCAGGGCGAGGTTGCAGAGAAGCAGGACTTTGGACTGCTCGGCCGTGAGATGCAGTACCCGCGCGATCGTCGTGCTAAAGGCGCCGAGGTTGTACCAGACCACAAAGGTGAGGAAGAACGCCACCCAGGTGAGGTTGAGCATCTGCCAGCGGCCGGGCGCCGCGGGCGTCTGGCCCGGCCCTGCCTGGGTTGTGGACAACGAAGAGGTCATGGCACGATTCCTTTGAGAAAGAGCGAGGTTCGAAGGTCGGGCCGTCAGCGCGCCGTCTTAGCGGAGGCACTTCGATCCACGACGATGCCCGGTCTTGGGTTTTGATCGAGAAAGTTCGGCCCGACCAGCGGCGGCAACTCCGATTCGGCGGTGAACCAGCCGGACCGCAGCCGCATGGGCGGAAAATCGTCAGAGGGGCAGTCGATCCCGAGCGACTCGGCCGCACGGCGATAAAACTTCGTCTCGACGGATCGACGCGCCGCGCCGATCACGTCGGTATCGCGAGGCAGATGTCCCCAACGGATCATCTGCCGAAGCAGCCAGGCGGCTTGGGTCGCGCTGGCGAACGTTCCGGCCGGGTCGCAGTTCGGGGCCGTTGCCAGCGCCCTTGCCGGGCCGGGCACGCCGGCCGTCCCACCGCGGCGGCGGGAGAGGCTCGTCAGGAGCGAAGCCTCAGGCACGTCCAGGTACTGCGGCCGCGACAGGATCTCCGCCACGCGGCCGGCATTCGCGGGGTCGTGGCAGAAGGCGCACGCACGAAGCACCGCCCGCACGAGGCCCACGGCGGCTTCGGCGTTGCGGGCGAGCCAGCGATGGTTCGCCGCCAGCATCTTTTCAGGGTGCGACGGGAGGATATCCACCGTCGCCGCCACCACGCGGCCGACATGAGTCAAGTCCGCGACCGTATTCCACGGCTCGCCACAGCAGAACCCGTCGAGGGCGCCCAGTGCGAGCTGACCGACCATCTGCGGCGGCGGGCGGACGCACAACTGAACATCCCGATCCGGGTCAATCCCGCCGCCGACGAGCCACTCCCGGAGCAGGTAATGATGGGTCGAGCACCCAAATACGTAGCCGATGACCGGCGGCGTGGAATCGGCCGAGCCGCGCCGTTGACGCACCCAGCTCGCCAGCGTGGTCGCCGAACAGGCGCCGGCGTCGGTGATCCGCTTCGAGAGCGTGATCGCGTTGCCGCCGGACCCGAGGCTCATGAGGGCGACCACCCGTTCGGCGAAGCGTTCCCGCCCGAGGACACTGACCGGCGCCATCCCGAGCACGGTGTGGCTGACATCAACCTGTCCGTAAACCAGCTTGTCACGGACGTTGCCCCAACCCACCTGCCGGTGAAGCGTGACCGCCAGGCGTTCCTCGCGGAAATAGCCCAGCTCCGCCGCCGCAAGCAGCGGCGCGGAATCAAGCAAGGGCACGAAGCCGATCCGAACGTCGGTCGAGCCTGCTGATGTCGCGATCGGTCGAGAGGACGGTGCCCGGGCCAACGAAATTCTGCCAGCCACCACTCCAAGGTCGCCGCGGCGGTGAAGATTGGGCCTTGCAGGCCTGTCACCGCGCGGCGTTGTCGGCTCCTCACTCACTTTCTGTCGCCGGCCGCTCCGGCCCGCGACACCTCACTACGCCTCACCGACGTGCGGAAGATTAGCGGCTTGAAACCCATGAATCCAATTCATTCGGAAGATAGGATTGATCGATCTGACTCATGGAGACTGCATGTTCGATGTGCATCAAATGCGCGTTTTCCTCGCCGTTGCCGAGAAGTTAAGCTTCACCCGGGCCGCGGAGGGGCTCTTTCTCACCCAGTCGGCGGTCAGCCACCAGATCGGCCGCCTCGAGCGCGCCACAGGTTGCCCATTGTTGCTAAGGGAGGGCCGGAGCGTCTCGTTGACCCCGGCGGGGCACGAAATGGCCCATCAGGCCAGGCGAATCCTGTCGGCGCTGGAGGAAGCGACGCTCGCCGTCCGCCACGCCGCCCGGCCGGGCCAGGGGCGGCTTCGGATCGGGGCGTCGGCAACCGCCTGCCAGTACGTGATCCCCGAAGCCCTCCGCGAGTTTCGCGAGTGCTTCCCCGACTACACGCTGGCGATCCTCCCCGGCGATTCGCCCGTGATGGTGGAGCACCTGCTGAACGAGACGGTTGACCTGACCTTGATGATCAAGCCCGAGCGTCAGAAGAAGCTGGAATATCACGACCTGTTCGAGGATGAGATGCAGTTCCTGGTGAGCCCGCTTCACCCCTGGGCGATCGCGGGGAAGGTGGACCGGCGGGAACTGGCCGACCAGCACCTGGTGCTGTACGGCCGCAACAGCGCGAGCTATCGGATCGTCGAGCGCTATTTTCTAAAGCTCGGCGTCCCGTTGCGCGATCCGATCGAGTTGGGGGACATCGGGGCGATCAAGGAACTGGTGAAGCTGGGGTTGGGCATCAGCATCTTAGCCGAGTGGGTCGCCCGGCCCGAGGTGGCCGAGAAGTCGCTCGTCCTGCTCCCGGCGCCCGGAGGCCGTTTGAGGCGGAGTTGGTGCATCGGGACATTGGTCGGCCGCCAGCTATCCGTGGCCGAGCAGACTTTCATTGGCCTGTGTCAGAGCGTGGCGCAGCAGCTTGTGCCGCGAAAGCCTAAGCGGCGAGGCGACGAGGGTTCGCTGTAGCGGATCGTTTTGGCTAGCGTTTGAGGCATGAACCGACCAGTGCCCGAGGCGAGCGATGCGGCGACCGACGATCCTTCCCCCGGTGCGCGTTTCTCCGGATGGCGCGGCCGGACGGCTCGGGCGATGGTGTTGGCGCTGATCGTATCGGCCCCGATGAGCCAACTCCTGCGGCCGGGGCTCTCGCCGCATGTTGACGATTGGACGAACGCGCTTTGGGCGATCGGGTACACCGGCCGCTGGATCGCCGACCACGGCGTGCCGCCCGTGGTCCTAAGCCCGACCCATCTGGTTGGCGACCCGGTCCCCGTTTTCTACGCGCCGATCCTCTTTCCAATGCTGGGCTCACTCTCCATCCTGACGGGCGTCGGGGTGGCGGTGCGTCTCGGGTGTGTAGTTGCGTGGGCAATCCAGGCGTCCCTGGTCTACAGGTTGTTCCGGGCGGTCCGGGGGTCAGCCGTGCAAGGCTTCGCCGCCGCGGCAATGGTCTCCTGGTCGGTCTACCCGCTGACGAACCTCTATCACCGTGGCGCGCTGGCCGAGTTCTTCGGCACGACGTTCCTTCTAAGCGCCGCGGCCGCCGGCGGGCTCGCGCTGGTCCACCCGTCGCGGCAATGGCGGGTCGCGTTGGGGCTCCTTTGCGGGTTGCTGGGAGCGTTGGCCGCCGGCTCCCACGCGATCACGGCCATCGTGGGGGGGCTGCTGCTGGCGGCCCTTCTTCCGGCCGCGTTGCGGCTTCGGCCACTGGCTCGGTCGCTGGCTCGGCCGGGGGCGGCTCGGCCGGGGGCGGCCGCGGTCCCGCTGTCGGACCGGGAGAGGCATCAGGTGATCCGACGCCGGACGTGGAATTTGGCGCTCCTGGGCCTCTTCGTCGCAGTTTCCCTCTCTCCCTGGTTGTATGCGTCGGCTCGGTTCGGCTCCAGGCTGTTCGTTTCCGGTCTTGTGAATCGCCTGATTTTCATCCCGGAGTATGACGCCCTCGCGAAACGCCTCGCACCGCTGCCGGATGGCTCGCCAAACTCAGACCTGCTGTCGGTGGGGTTTGTCGCCACGCCGTACCTTGAAGCGCCGTTGAGCCTGCCGCTGCTCCTTACGGCCGCATGGACCTCTGTCGCGGCGTGGCGAAGCGGCTTTTCGAGGCGCGCTCGAACGAGCAGCGCGCCGGCTTCGCCGTTTGAGGCGATCATCAGAATGTCATGGTTGCTCTTCGGCGGGCTGCTCTTGATCTCGTCCTCGCGTGTTGTGTCGTCACAAGTGCCGGCGGCGGCCGCAGGGGTGATTCAATATGCCTATCGGTTCGTCACGTACCTGAATCTCACGCTCTTGATCGCACTCGCCGCGGCTTTGGGGATCAGTCAACAACGGAGCTCGGAACGACGTACGGGCGCTCCCTTGGGGCGTGGCTGGCCACGCCCGCCAGGCCGATCCGCAAGGGTGTCGAGTTGCGTATGGGGAATTGCAACCGTGCTGGCGGCGGCCGCGTTGATCACGAAGCTCGTCCACGCCGGCCGGACGCTCGCTCCCGCGACCGCCGAAGCCCAATGGGCGGCCGCACCCGATTCTTTCGCTCAGTTGCCAAGAACGTATTACGCGCGGCAGGACTACGCCATCGTTGATGACGACCAGAAGTTCTACCATCTGCCGACAACCGAGTGGGGCGGCATCCGTCTGATCGACCGCCCGGCCGCCGGCGACGGCCGCCCGTTTGGATCGGTCACAGACATTCCGTACGAGGAAGCGAAGGGGGGCTGGGTCGTTACGGATGTCCTTTCCTTCCCGTGGAATCGCCTGACGATCGACGGCCGCCTGGTGGCCGCGACCGAAACGCGCGTGGCGCCGAACAGCCGGCTAGCGGTGAAGGTCCCGGCGGGAACGCATTCGATTGGGTATGCGTTGATCGCCGATCGCCTATGGGCCGGGCTTCGGGTCGTGTCGTGTGTCGCCTTGGTCGGCTGGGGACTGATGACTGGGGGAGTGGCCGGCCGTGCCGCTTCGGGGGTGGGCTCGGTCGATGGACCGTCCAACCCCTGAAAGAGAATCTGAAAATCTGGTGAAGGCGTGTCACTTCGGGCCTCGCCGATTCGACTCTTTTAAAACTCCTCTCCGTTCACGGCCCGCGAGAGAGCAAAGCCGGTTCGGAGAATCTACGGCGTCGTCCAGGATGTCGCTGGATCGCAACCGGGCTGGACGATAGCCTTCACGTACTTTCGATGGTTCACGCTGGAGCGTCAGCGATCGGCGATCTGGATCCGGCGTCCGGAACGACAAGGGAGACTGCCATGAGCGAGGTCAGGGTTCTGGTCGGCACGCGGAAGGGCGCCTTTATTCTCAATTCCGACGGAAAGCGCCAGCAGTGGACAGTAAACGGCCCGTTCTTTGGCGGGTGGGAGATCTATCACCTCAAAGGCTCGCCCGTAAACCCGAACCGAATCTATGCCTCGCAATCCAGTTCCTGGTTCGGGCAGCAGGTTCAGCGATCCGATGACGGCGGCAAGACCTGGTCGCCGGTCGGGAACAAATTCATATACGACGGCATCCCGGGGACGCATCAGTGGTACGACGGCAAGCCGCATCCGTGGGAGTTCAAGCGGGTCTGGCATTTCGAACCGTCGCTGACCGACGCGGAGACGGTCTACGCCGGCGTGGAAGACGCCGCGCTGTTCCGATCGACCGACGGCGGGCGGAACTGGGCCGAGCTGTCAGGCTTGCGCGGGCACGATACCGGACCGAAATGGCAGCCGGGCGCGGGCGGGATGTGCCTGCACACGATCGTCCCCGACCCGACCGACCCGCTTCGGATGTACATCGCCATATCGGCGGCCGGTGCGTTTCGAACGGATGACGGCGGCGCAAGCTGGAAGCCGATCAACCGCGGCCTCTACTCCAAGTACCTCCCCGACCCGACGGCCGACATCGGCCATTGCGTCCACCGGATCGCCATGCACCCGTCGCGGCCGGGCGTTCTGTTCATGCAGAAACACTGGGACGTCATGCGCAGCGACGACGCCGGGGCCAACTGGCGCGAGATCAGCGGCGACCTCCCTTCCGACTTCGGCTTCGTGGTCGATGTCAACACCAACGAGCCGGAGACCGTCTACGTCGTCCCCATCAAGAGTGACGCCGAGCATTACCCGCCGGAAGGGAAGTTGCGGGTGTACCGCAGCCGCACCGGCGGCGGAGAGTGGGAGCCGCTCACCCGCGGGCTCCCTCAAAGCGACTGCTACATCAACGTTCTGCGCGACGCGATGGCGGTCGATGCGCTCGACCAGTGCGGCGTCTATTTCGGGACCACCGGTGGCCAGGTCTACGCATCGGCCGACGCGGGCGACACTTGGGCGCCGATCGTCCGGGACCTTCCGGCCGTCGTGTCGGTTGAAGTTCAGACGCTCGCGTAAGAAGCAGGTCGTACCATGATCCGCGTTATCCTCCCGGCACATCTTCGCTCGCTCGCTTCTTTCGAACGCGAGGTGACGATTCAGGTCGAGGCGCCGATCACGCAGCGCCGCCTGCTCGGCGCGATTGAAGCCCGGTTCCCCACCTTGTCGGGCGCTCTGCGGGACCATGTGACCCAGGTCCGGCGCCCGTTGGTTCGTTTCTTCGCGTGTGGGGAAGACTTGTCCCACGAGAGCCCGGACGCGCCGCTGCCCGAGGCGGTCGTCGCCGGGGTTGAGCCGTATGTGATTCTCGGCGCCATTGCCGGGGGGTGAACCGCCGTCATTCGACACCGACCCCGGACGAAGGAACCTCATGGAGACGCGACCCCCCCTCCCCCCGTTTACGCTCGCCACCGCCGCCGAGAAAGTGCGCAAGGCCGAAGACGCCTGGAACACGCACGACCCGGTGCGCGTCTCCCTCGCCTATACCGAAGACAGCCGCTGGCGCAATCGCTCGGAGTTCTTCAGCGGCCGCCCCGCGATCGTCGAGTTCCTCACTCGCAAGTGGGCCCTGGAGCTTGAGTATCGGCTCATCAAGGAGCTGTGGGCGTTTCACGACAACCGGATCGCCGTCCGATTCGCGTACGAATGGCACGACGGCTCCGGCCACTGGTACCGGTCGCACGGGAACGAACAGTGGGAGTTTGATGAGCATGGGCTCATGCGTCGCCGCGAGGCGAGCATCAACGACGTCCCGATCGCGGCCGCCGACCGGAAGTTCCTGTGGCAGCCAGCGGGGCCGCGTCCGGCTGACCACCCTGGGTTGACCGAGCTCGGGCTGTAACCGGCGCCCTCCACCGCGTATCGCGCCGCACTGCGTGCTCTACCTCGCGAACGCGCCGACCATGGACGTTTCCCTCCCACGCGTGAATGTCTTCCCACGTTCCGGGGCTCCGGGCTCTCGACGCTTCAAATCGTCCACTTTTGGATGGTGCGCGTGGAGCGGCGTGGTAACGTCGCACGAATGCGTACGCTCCCCTCGCCCGCATTCCGCAAACGCCGCCGCCCCTAGCGGGGCGCCGCGTCGATAACCTCTGGCCGATCGGCCTTTTCGGTTCATAACGCTTTGACTTACCTGCTTCGCTAAAGCCCCAGTTTGACCCAAAGGCCCCTCCGCGCGCAGCCGATAGCACTCGGGTATTGGGTCGTCCTGGCGATTGGCTGCGGCCGGTCGCTCCGGCATCCCTGCAATCGAATCGAGTGAACGGCGTCCTTACCTGCGCCGGAGCGGGCGCTCGCCCGGCCGCCCGGATCGAAGCAGGACCGATAAAAAGGGCGTGATCAGCACTGTCAGTAGGGGCAACGAGGAGATTATGGCCACTGTCGCCGTCCAATCCGGTCTGCAACTGTATCTCCGTCAGATCAATGACTCGGCCCTGCTGTCGGCCGACGAGGAGAAGCAGCTCGCCCGGCGGATCATTCATCACCAGGACATGGAAGCCCGCGAGCGGATGGTGCGCTCGAACCTGCGGCTGGTGGTCAATATCGCCAAGCATTACATCAATCGCGGCCTCTCCCTGCCCGACCTCATCGAGGAGGGGAACATCGGCCTGCTGAAGGCGGTCGAAGGGTTTGACCCGGAGAACGGCTGCCGCTTCAGCACCTACGCGAGCTGGTGGATCAAGCAGGCGATCAAGCGAGCGCTGATCAACGGCGTGCAGCCGATCCACATCCCAGCGTACATGGTCGAGATGATGACCAAGCTGAAATACGCGATGCGCGAGCTGGAGGACCGGCTCGGCCGCGTGCCGACAACGGCGGAAGTTTCGGTTCACCTGAAGATGAGCCCCAAGAAGCTGGGCATCATCACGCAGGCGGTCAAGGCCTATCACTCCCCCACCCAGTCCGGGAGCGACGACGGCGAACTCACGATCAACGAGATCGTCGCGGATAGCCACAACCCGTCCCCCGACGAAGAAGTCACCGGCCAGGACCAGCTCCGCCGCCTGGGCGAACTGCTCGACGCGATCGACGAGCGGGCCGCCCGCATCCTCAAGCTCCGCTACGGCCTTGAGGGCGAAGACCCGATGACGCTCAAGGAGATCGGCGAGCGGATCGGGCTGACCCGCGAGCGCGTCCGCCAGATCGAGCACGAGGCGTTGAACAAGCTGCGCGACGCGATGTCACCGCCAGAGCCGCGGCCGCCCCGGGAGGACTGAGCGGTTCGAACGGCTGTCGGTGCGATCGTGGCCACACGAGAAGCGACGCGTTTCGACGCGTCGCGATGGGCCCTTTATAGGTTGAGCTCATGCCATCGTCGCCGCTATCATCTGCGTCGCATGCGAACGCTGCAACTGCGATCGAACGCGACCAATTTGATGGGAGACGCGACCATGCCCATAAACGACTGGACGCTTGTCGAAGCCGGCATCTTCCACAGCTTCCACACGACCTGGATCGCCCAGATCAATACGGCGCTCAATGAGGGGCTGTTGCCGCCGGGGTTTTACTCCTTGGCGGAGCAGCACGCGGGCGAGACGATCGCTGACATCCTGACTCTCCACGACGGCGCCGGCGTCGAGCATCGCCCGGCGTGCCCCCTTCCTCGCAAGGAATACTGCTTGCCGAGGCGCCACCGCGTGTGCGGCGGACGCAAACTGTCCGTTCCGGCGTCATGAAGCCGCGGACCCTGGCTGTCCGCCACGTAAGTGGACACCAACTCATCGCGTTGATTGAAATCGTTTCGCCCGCCAACAAGGATCGCGTCACCCACCTGAACGAGTTTGTGACTAAAGCAGTCTTTGCCTTGGAGGCGGGAATCCACTTGTTGGTCATCGACCTCTTCCCGCCCGGCCGCGCGGATCCGGAAGGAATACACGGTGCGATCCTTCGACAGTTGAGCTCGGCGGCTCATCCCTACGACCTCCCCCCGGCCGAGCCGCTGACACTGGCCGCCTACGCGGCCGGCGCCAGGATTGAAGCTTACATCGAGCATGCGGCCGTCGGTGCGGACCTCCCGGAAATGCCCTTGTTCCTGAGCCCCGATCGATACGTCAATGTCCCCTTGGAAGAAACCTATCGAGCCGCGTACCGTGGCATGCCTTCGTTCTGGCGCGATGTTCTGGAAGGCCGGCCGCCGGTTTCCTGATTGAAACGCCCTGGCAATGCTCGACCTTCACACCGCGGTCCCGAAGCCGAGCAGCTCGACCACCTCGCACCGGCGCGGGTCGCGCGGGTCGTAGACGATCCCGACCGGCGTCGCCGCCAGGGTTCGCTTGGGAAGCGAGACGTTGGCGCGAATTTCAGCGCCGTCGATTTTAAAGGCGATCGTCGCCCGGGTGCGGAAAAGCGAGCCGTAGGGTGAGATCGTCTTGACGGCGCCCCGGACCGGGAGCCCGCGTGACGCCAGCGAGTAGATGGCAGCGACGGATTCAACGACCCAGAAGCCGAGCGCCAGCGTCACGATGCCCCCCAGCGCGAGATAGATCGTCGCGGCCGCCGGCGCATGGAGGCCCGTCTGGGCAATCAGGTCATAATCGTACGCGTTCCGCAGGACATACGGCGCCCATGACGCGATCAGCAGAAGCGTCGCCGCCACCCCCTTTATGAGGAGCCGTCGGCGGGCACAAATGCGGGCAAAAACGCGTGTACGAGCGCGGTTCATTCGGCCCCCCTTTCTACAGAAAGAGCGGCCGATCGCCACGAACTATCGCGGCGCAAGCGAGCGGCTTACAATCGCCTCATGGTCAACGCGATCGAACCGCTTGAGAGGCTCATCCGCCCCATCCCGGACTTCCCAAAACCGGGGATCCTGTTCCGCGATATCACGCCGCTGCTCGCCGACCCGTCCGGGCTGGCCCTGGCGGTCGAGCTGCTGGCCAACCCGTTCAGGGGGAAGAACATCGACCTCGTCGTCGGCGCGGAGAGTCGCGGGTTCATCTTCGGGACAGCCGTCGCCTGCTGCCTGTCGGCCGGGTTCGTGCTCGTTCGCAAGCCGGGCAAACTGCCTCATCAGAAGATTTCCAAGACCTACGATCTGGAGTACGGCACGGATACCCTCGAAATGCATTCCGACTCGATCATTCGGGGGCAGCGGGTGCTGATCGTGGACGACCTGCTGGCGACGGGCGGGACGATGAAGGCATGCGTTGATATGGTGACGCAGCTCGGCGGCTCGATCGCCGGCGTGGCCGTCCTGATTGAACTCGCAGGGCTCGGCGGCCGCGACAAGATCGGCCGCCGGGACGTCCATTCGGTCATTCAATACGCGTGACGCCGCCGGTCGATGGGCCAGTCCTGGGGGGGTGTTCGGGCGCGGGGCGATCAGGCGCGTTGCCGCCAGTGGCTTTGTTATCGCTTAACGCTCCGTTGGGCGCCTTCCCGTTGATCGGACGCACGCCGCCGTTTTCCCAGCCGCCCGACGCTTCAGCCGGGTCATCGGGCAGTTTGAGCTGGTGCCGGGCCATCTGGTAATAGGCGCCGCGCAGGGCGAGCAGCTCGTCATGCGTGCCGCGCTCGACGATCCGCCCCGAGTCCATCACGCAGATCTCATCGCAATCGGCGACGGTGCTCAGGCGGTGGCTGACGAGGACGATCGTCCGACGCCGTTTCAATCCTCGGAGCGTCTCGACGATCATCTGCTCGTTCTGGGCGTCGAGGGCGCTGGTCGGCTCGTCGAGCACGAGGATCGGCGCCTCGGTCAGCAGGGCCCGGGCGATCGCCAGTCGCTGCCGCTGCCCGCCGGAGAGGTTGGTCGAGTTCTCGGTCACCTCGGATTGGTACTTGTCGGGTAGTAATTCGATGAACTCGGCCGCCCCGGCGAGGGCGGCCGCCTCGCGGATCTCCTCGTCCGACGCGTCGGGGCGGCCATAGGCGATATTCTCCCCCACCGTACCCGGCAGGAGGCTGGCATCCTGGAGCACCAGCGCGATGTGCCGGCGCAGGTCCTTGATCCGGACGCGCCGGGCGTCGGTGCCGTCGAGACGGATCGAGCCTGCTGTCGGGTCATAAAAACGAGGGAAAAGGCTCAGCAGCGTGCTCTTGCCGACGCCGCTGGGCCCGACGAAGCCGACCATCCGCCCGGGCGGGATCCTGACGGAGATGTCGCGAAGCACGGGCTCACCGAGGCGGTACTCGAACGACACGCTCCGCAACTCAAGCAGCCGCGGTTGGCGGGGAAGCGGCGTCGCATCGGCCGCGTCGCGGATGAGCGGCTCGCTGTCGAGCACTTCAAAGACGCGCCGCGCCCCCACCGCCGCCTGGGCGAGCGTACCGCCGCTGCCGGTCAGCCGGTTGAGCGGGGCGTAGAACTGCGCCAGGTAGGTGATAAAGACGTACAGCTTGCCGACCGTCATCCCCGCCTCGCCAAGCGGCCGCGTGCCGTACTGGTCCCGCCAGACCAGGTAGCCGCCATAGCCGAAAATCAGGCTCGTCCCCAGGCCGAGGATCGACGCGACCCACAACCCGTAAATGACCTCCCGCCAATGAACGCGAAGCATCGCACTGGCGCTATCCTTCACCGCCCGACGAAACGTGCCGAACTCATCTTCTTCGCGGCCGAAGGCCTGGGTGAGCCAGATCGAGGCGATCGAGCGCTGGATCGTCGTCGTCAGCGCCGTCTCGACTTCCTTCGCCTTCCCCCACTTTCGGACCAGCGCCTTTTGTGATCGCTGGTGGGCGACCGTGAGCAACGGTACGACGGCGAGCGAGATGGCCGCAAGCCGCCAGTTCATCGAGAACATGATCCACGTCATCACCCCGAGCATCACCGAGCTGACCAGCAGGTTGCCGACGAAGACGTTAAGCAGCGTCTGGAAGGCGAAGGTGTCCGTCCCCAGGCGATAGATCGCGTCACCCTGCGGCCGCGAGTGGTGATAGGCGAGGCTCAGGCGCTGAAGCTGACGGAAAAGGTCGCAGCGCACGCGGGTGAGCCCGCGATAGCCGACGCGGACGCTGGCCATCGTCTGCGCCATCGTGAGAAGGCCGCCGACGACGGTCAGGACGAGCGTCAGCGCCGCCAGCCCCACAATCTGCCCCACCTTGCTCGAAGGGATCAAGGCCAGGAGCAGCCGGTGCTGCCATGCGTCGCTCGGGCGCTGGACAAAGACCGAGTCGATCAAGAGCGCGAGTGGGAAGGGCTGAAGCAGGGATACCAAAGTCGCAAGGAAGATCAGCAGGAGCGACCACAGAATCTGTGGCACGTCCCGTCTGAAGTAGCTCAGGCAACGGAGCAGAAAACGCATGAAGTCGGTATCCGAGGCCGATCGCGTGTCGGCGTTAGACGCATCGCCATGGCGGCGCCGGCGAAGTTCGAAGCCTCGGCCTGGACGGCCGGATCATGTTAGGCGGCCGACGCGATCGATGGCGACTCGCCCCCACCGGGATCGGCCGGCACGGGCCCACCGGCCCCCGGCTCAATCTCGGCCCCCGGCTCAATCTCGGCGCCCGGCTCAATCTCGGCGGCCGGCTCAATCTCGGCGGCCGGCCCCCTGTCGGCGCCCGGCTCTCTCTCCGCGCACGTCTCTCTCTCGGCGCCCGGCTCTCTGTCGCCGACGGCCTCGCTTTGGGCCGGTGGCGCAGGGGCTACAGGAGCCTCCGGTTCGCGAGCGGCGTCAGGGATCGCGACGTCCAGGACCGGAGGGCCATCGATCAGCACGCGGCCTCCGTCTTTCGTCGCCTCCGATCCCGCGTCGGCAACGTCGGCGACGGCGACCGCTTCATTGAGGGGCGCAACCAGCCCAGCGGCAGCGCCATCGGCCGGCTCCGGCGCCAAGAATTGCGAAGGGATCGCGGTTGCCGCGGCGGCGGCCTTGCGGGGGTGCGGCGGCTCGGCAGCCGATCGGAGCATCTCGGGGATCGGCCGCGAATCATCAATGGCGGGCGACAGCGCTTCAGTCCAATCGTCGTTCGTCAGGCGGCCCGGTGCCGGCTTCCCTCGGTCCGAGCCTGAGCTGGCGTAGACCGGCCAGAAGCCCGCCTGCTCCGTCACCAGGTCAACCATCCCCAGGACCGGCGTCGTCACCCGCCAACGATTCGCGAGGTACATCGTCCACCAGACCACCGGGATCAGCACGGCCGTTCGGTTGAATGGCCACAGGTAGGTCTGGAGCAGGAGCATCGCGCCCAGCAGCGAGCAGGCGGCCATCAGCACCAGGCAGAAGGTGCTCATCAACGGGCGCACCCGGACGCGGGTGAGGTTGCCCACGTGATGATGATGCTCGGTCGCCGTCGTGATGCGGATCTTGGTGTAGCGGCTGCCGTACACCTCAAGGTCCCACCCGTTCCAGCCGCTGTCGATGCGGGCGCGCCACCCCGTCGCGCGTAGTTCAACCTTAAGCGCCTCCAGCAGTGCGAAGCGATCGAGGCGGGTGTGCCAATAGCGGAGCGTGTCGGCATCGGTCGGATCGAACGGGAGCCGGCGGCCGCGCCGATAGCCGCTCGCCTCGCGCCGCATGACCTTGTTGCGCAGCCGCACCGAATAGCGCGCCCATCCCCGCGCGATCGGCTGCCGCAGGTGAAGCCAGGCGATCAGCGGGCGGCTCATCCATGAATAATGTCGCGGCCGCGGCGCCTGCGCGGCCGCGATGCAGGCAAGGACCGGCGGCGTCATGAACATGACCAGCGCCACCCAGAGCAGCGGAGGCAACGCCAGCCCCAGGATGACAACGAATGCGCTCAACAGGTGCCATTCGACGCTCATCAACATCATGGCGACGAGCGACGCCTGGCGCCGGTAGATCGTCTGAAAGAGGCCCGTCCCAAACAGGCCATGGTAGATCACGTCGCCACCGACGCGCACGCCGATTTCGTCGCCGGCGTAGATCCGCCCGCGCCAATGGCTGGCGCCCAGGGTGTTGAATCGATCGGGGTGTTTGTAGCGCAGCAGCGCCTCGGCCGCCCCGTAGCCACGCTGCTGCTTCAGGTAGGCCTGAACGGTATTGCGGCGGTAATGCCAGACTTGGGCGGCCGGTGAAAAGCCGATCGTGTAGTCGAGGTTCTGGAGCCGCCAGATGATGTCAACGTCGTCGCCGGCGGAGCGGAACTGCGGGTCGAAGCCGTTCACCTGCCGCAGCGCCCACTTATAGAACGCCATATTGCAGCCGGGGACGTGCTCGGCGGTGCGATCGTCGATCATCACGTGGGTCGGCCCGCCGGGAGAGAGGCCCACGCAATCCGCCACCCACGAGCCGTCATCGGGGATCAGGTTCGGCCCGCCAACCCCGACGTGCTTCCCGCTCTTGAGCGCGACGACGAGGTAGTAGAGCCAGTCCTCGTCCGCTTCGCAGTCGCTATCGGTGTAGGCGACAATCTCACCGGTGGCCTCGGCCAGGCCCACGTTCCTGGCATGGGACAGCCCCATGTTGTGGGGCAGGACAATGTTCTTGACGTCCGGGAACCCCTTCAGGATGCCCTGGGTCCCGTCGGCGCTGCCGTCGTCAACGAAGATGATCTCGAAGTCGGGGTACCGGAGCTTCCGCATCGAGCGCAGGCAAGCCTCGATCGTGCTCTCGCCGTTCAGGGAACAGATGATGACGCTCGCCCGCGGCAGCGGCCCGTCGGCCACGTGCGGCGCACGACGGAAGACCGATTGCACCGCCTCGAAGCTAACCTTTGGCGGGCGGCGGCCGTCCTCGCCGCGGCCGCGCCGCGTCACCCCGAATGCCCAGTCTTCCACGGGGTAGCCATGGGCCCACCAGTCGTCGGTGTAGCTGAAGATGAACGTCCCGGCGCACCCCTCGTCAAACACCGACCGCACCTGGGAACGAAGCATCTCCGCCTGTTGGGCCTCGTCGTAGGTCTGCGCCGTATCCACCCCATATTCGCCCAGCACCAACGGCAGCTCGCCCGACAAACTCTGTAGCCGGGCGAGGTAGTTGCGGAAGACCGTCTCGTTATCGAGGTAGACGTTGAAGCAGACGAAATCGACGCACCGCGGCTTGAGGTATTCGGTCGTCGGGAAGTTGGCGAACGTCACGAGGCAGCGTGGCGCCTCGGCCTTGGCGACGGCGACGAGATCGTCGATGAACGCTTCGGTCTGGGCCCGGCCCATGAATCGGACCAGCTCGGCCGGGATCTCGTTCACCACCGATAGCGCAAAGATCGCCGGGTGGTTCCCGCAGGCCCGCGCGGTATGGCGGACGGCCGCCCGGGCCTGCCGGGCCACGTCAGGGTCGTCCACGAACGCGAGGTTCTTCGGCCAGCAGACGTCCACCAGCACCTTCAGGCCCAGTTCCTGCGCCAGGTCGAGAACCCGTTGCGGCGGGACGCAGTAGACCCGGATGCAGTTGGCGCCCAGCGCGATGATCTGTTCGAAGTCTCGGCGCGTCTCATCCGGCGGGGCGAACTGCTCCCCTGCGGCATCCGGCGGGAACGGACCGTACGTGACCCCTCTGACGTAAAACTTCTCGTCGCCGAGGCGAAAGAACTTGCCATCGCGGCGGACGCGATCGGTGGTCGGCCCGACACGCCGATGCCGCGCCTCCTGCTGGCGGATCGGCAGCGAGATGCGGCGGGCCTGATCGCGGCTAGGCTTGGGGGCCGCCGACGCTGGTGGCGCGACTTCGCTATGGCTCGCGGGCTCGGCCCGGGCCTGCCGCTGTCGAGCAGGCGCCAGCGGTTTGTCGAGGTTGGGTCGGGGGTCGATCGACACGGTAGGACGACTATTGTCAGCGGAGGCCGAAAACCCGAGCCGTCACGAGGGGCCCAGGCCCCACCTGACACGACAGACGAATTGACGGCGGGGTTCGCAGGCCGCATCACCCGGTGGCGGGGTGAACCACGCCCTACGTTTTCGATGCGTCGGGCCTCGATCGTAGCGAGCATCCGCCGCGAATCCTAGCGCGGCTGGCTGTGGATCAGTTCGCTACGCATCGGCAGCGACGATTGCTACCACGGCAGATCGAACCGGTCTTTCGCAATCGAGAGGACCGTCCGCATTCGGTGTTCCCATGTGTGCTCGGCGATCGTCCTGCGGCGGCCGGCCTCGACGACTGCCTCAAAATCTTCCGGCGCGACAGGATCCGGTCCAGCTTCTCCGTCATCTCCTGCGCGGACTGGAACGCGATGCACTCTTTCCCCGGCTCATAGAGGGACGGAAGTTCGCGATTATACCGAGTGAAGATCAACCCATGGCTCGATGCGATTTCGTACGGCCGCAACGGCAACCCGCCATGGACGCAGCCGCCGAAAAGGTTCAGCGACGCCTTTGAGCTTGCATAGTAGTCCTTTGCCCCCGGCACGCCGCTGTGCTCCTTCGTGGCGCGGAGGCCCAGCCGCTCCCACCCTTTGCCAATCAGCGTCAGCCCCTCCTTCAGGTGCTCGGCGGCGGCCTGAACCGCAACGTTCCGTACTTTTTGAAGCAGGATCCCCCCGAGGATGCCCCATCGCTCGAATTCGTCCTTCAGGTTGGCCGCCAGCTCGTACGGCCGCCGGGCCGTGCTGCCTCGAACTTCACCCGGGCCGCCGATCGTCTCCACGCAGTCAGCCATCGACTTGTCCGGCTGGGCCAGCTTGATTTCGACCACCTGCCTCGCCCATCGAACGACCTGCGGGTCAGCCTTGGCGACCCAATCCCCTTCGTCGTGGTTGTTCCCCAGAAAACACAGCTTCAGCGGGCGATCGCGGAGCGGTACCCGGGTCGTCTCCCAGAACTCGGGCGTCGTCCCCAGCGGCACATGGGCGGTATTGTCCAGCGCGAGGAACCGCTCCATCTCTTCGCGAACGTCGGCGTCCCAGAAGACGTTGAGCGTTCGCGCGTCGCGCATGGCGGCCATGTAGTCGTGCGGCGTCAGCCCGCGGCGCGACATCGGCGGCTGTGTCCGAGGCTCATCCCACCAATAGTGGACCGCCGGCACGCCGGCCGCCCGGTGCAGCAGCTCTTTCGTGCGGGGATGCGGGACCATGGCGGTCGTGTTCCCGCCAATGACGAGCTGCACGTTGAACTTCCGGAGCGTCCGGGCCCAGCGGTCAAAATAGCGGTCGAAATTGGCGAAGTGCTCGTCGTCAGTCCAGAAGTAGTACCACGGCTCGGCGATCAGGACGTTGTACCCGAGCTTAAGCAGGCTGAAAGCGATCAACTCGGTCCACCAGACGAAACTGGAGATCATGACCGTCTTCGTGCTGCCCGGGCAGGCAAAGTACTCGTTTTGATACCGTTTCCGTTTGGCGAAGAAGTCCGAAATGTCGCTCATACCCGCGCCTCGCAAGGCGGGCGTGGGGATCGGCAACGTGTCGAAAGAAGGACCGAGAAGTTGGCCAGCGTCCCTGCCCAAACGCATCATGCCCGAAAGGCGTGGCCGTTGCCAAGCGGGGGCCGTGTCACGTCGCGGTCGAACGGAGTCGTACACGCAAAGCAGAGAGGGCGTGGCTCACCACGCCGCGAGACACGCGGCGGCGTGGTCAGCCACGCTCTACCCGTCGCCTTCTAAGGGTTGACTGGAATCTCAGAAAGGAAAGGCGTCGAGCCGCGCACAAACGCGCGGCTCGACGCCTTGATATCAGACCTGGGTCAGCAGCCGGATCGGCCGTTTACTCGGCGTAATCCCAATACGAGTGGATTTCGTCGATCCCGGCGTTTTCTCCGCCGAGCTTCCACTTCAGCGCCTTGCCGTCGGCCGCCACTTTCACCTCGGCCGAGTAATCGGTGACGTGCTTCGTCTGCTCGCCGTTGACGGCGACCATCTCGGTTTCAAGCATCTTCACCCGAACCGCGTCGGCATTGTCGCTCAGCGGCTGGAGCTGTTGTTCGGACCATTCGCCCTTCTCATCCTGGACGAGGACGTTCTGGCGGGTCAGCTTGATCTTGGTGTAGATCTTCACGTCGGTCCCGAAGTGCTCACCGAAGGTGAGCCCGACCGGGTCCAGGCGCTTGACGACCTTGCCGCCGTTGTTCCAGATCAGGATGCTGAACAGGCCGCCGTAGTGGTCGGTCTTCTTTTCGCGAGACAGGACGTCCTTCACCTTGCCGATCACGCCCTTCTCGGCCTTCAGAGTCCCCTTCGCCAGCGCCTTGAACTCGTCGGCGGTGAGCGTGGCCTTTGCCCGCTCGGGGACGGCCTTCTCGGCGGCGGCCAGTTTCTCGGAGTATTCTTTCGCTTTTGCGGCATCCGTCCCCGCGCCCTGGAGCAGGGAAACCGTGACCAGCGCGAACTGGCCGTCGTTCAACTCGCCCTTCCAGAGGGTCAGCGGCTGCTTTTCGCTCACAGCCACCTTCTTGGCATTGGCTTCGAAGCTCTTTTCGGCCGGGAGACGGGCATCCAACTCTTTTCCGGCGGCGATACCGCTGACGAGCAGGTAGGCGTTGTCGTCGGCCTTCTCATCCAGCGTGTACTTCTGGATCGCCCGGAGGCTCGTCAGATCGACCGATACGGGAAGGGCGGCCGCCCAAGCGACGGGGGCCGCGACGAACATCGCCGCGAAGACGGCAAGGCTGGTGAACAGCGCTGCGAACCGCGACGACGAAGAAAAGGCTTTCATTCAAACGCTCCGCTGTGCAAAACACGACGGGACAAGAGATTCAATCCAGGCCCGCGCCGCCAACCCCGGCGACGCATAACCTGCCGATCTTCCCGACGTTTGCGAATTATCCGGCGTCGGCGGGCCGGCCGCAACTGTCAAGCTGGGCCAACCGGCCCTGCCGACCGGTTGCCACCGGTCATGATGCCGGCCCCGGCGGCCGGTCACCAGCGATCATGATGAAGGATACGGTCGAGCGGCAATCGCGTCTTCTCACCCAACGGCGCGATCCCATAGCCAATCGCGATCACCAGGGTAACGACCTGGCTCGCCGGGATGCCCAGCGCGCGGCGAACGCGCGCCTCGTCGAAGCCTTCCATCGGCAGCGTCGAGAGCCCGGCCGCCTCGGCCGCCAGCATGAGGTTCATCGCGCTCAGCATCGTCTGTTTCGCCAGCCAGTAACTGTTGTGGACGGCGGGGATGCTGGGGACCGGCGTGAACAGCCGCACGATCGGCAGCAACGTCGCCTTCCAAAGCCAGCCGACGCCCAGAAAGCCTTTCGAAAATGAAAGCGGCACGTACTTTCGCAAGGCCGCGGCGTACGCGTCGCTGGTCGCGCCGGATGCGCGGTCCATCTGTAAGACCGCCTCAAAGTGCTCGGCGGCCACCCGTCGAGCCCCGGTCACGACAATGACGGCGGGCACTTCCCGCACCGGATCCTGGCCCATGCAGGCGGCCGCCAGCTTTTCGCGGGTTAAAGGATCGATCACCACCACGAAATGGGTCGGTTGGAGGTTGTAGCCGCTGGGCGCCCAGCGGGCGATCTCGACCAGTCGATCGAGCAGCGCCCGGTCGATCGGGCCGGGGCGGAAGTGACGCGTCGCCCGGCGATTGCGGACCAACCGCTCGAAGGCGTCGAGCGGCGTCGATATCACGGGTGGGCTGGGGGAGTCTGATGAAATCATTCAAATTGTCTTCGTAGAACAGGGAGAATCAGAGCATACCGTAGGACACCCGCATTTTTCGCCTACATCAGCCAGCGACGGACGGTACGATCAGAGCCGCAGGGCGGTCGTCGATCAACTGGTTCGAGTTCGGAGGCGCAGATGTTCAGCAACGCGATCGGGCGAGCCCGCGGTCTTACCCTGGCGGTGACGGTGTGTGCCTCAGTCCTGTTCGCCGCCGGCTGCCGGGAAGGGTACTCGGAGCGGATGCTCAACCCGAAGACGCCGATGCCAGCGGTTTCAGACGATGTCATGGCCGGTGAACACCAGGCGGCCGCCCAGCAGGAAAGCGCGAACATGACGCGCCTGTCGATGGCGCCGCTGGCGGTGCGGGCCGCCTTCTCCCGCGACTACCCCGGCGCGGCCGTGACCAGCGTCGAAATGCGGCCGACCAGCACCGGCATGACGCTTTACCGCATTGGCTTCATTTCCGACCGTGCCGCCGGCCAGGCCTTGTATCGCCCCGACGGGACCGACGCGGTCCCCACGCCTCAGGTTTACCGGCCCCTGTTCCCCGACGATGAGGCGTACGGCCGCCCGCATCTGGCCAAGGAGCCGGTGACGACGACGGAGCCGGAAAACACCGTCCACTAACACGACGCCGCCGCTCCGGCTGCAAAAACGTTCGGAAAAGCCAAATCTGAAGTCCGGAATTTTATGGGCCGCAAACAAGGCGAAAGCGGAAACCGTGGCGGCCGCTACTCCGCAGTTTCTTCATTTTCTGGGGCCCGTCGCCATCGAAACAGGTCGCAACGTGCGTCTCGTTGCCAGCCGTGGCCGTTGCCGAAGCGCACACACTGCCCGCGTCGTTCGTAACGGCAACTCGACAGCCTGCGGCCGCGATTATCGCGAGGGTCGTTCCGTTCATCTGGCAGGTTTCACCCCGACGCCGCTGCGGCACGTCGCGTAATGGGCGGCCGTCAGAAGGTCCTGCGACTTATCCCGTGCGGCGACGGCGGCAACCCAGAGCGGATCGTTCATCGGGAACTGAAGTCGCTGCATCCGCCCGACAGGCCGTTTCAAGAAGCGCAGATTGCGACGAATTCCCGCTTTTAGTCGTTCGCCCTGTTCGCACGTCAGGTCAGCCGAAGTCATTCCGCCGATGGTCAGCGCGAGCGGGCCGGAGTCTAAACTAGGGAACGAAAATCAACCGACATGAAGTGCCCTGCGACGGACCGATTTGTGCCGACACAGGCGGCTCGGTTATACTGTTTGTATGAGGCGAGTCACTCAACTTGATGGTGTACGTGGAGTCGCAATATCGCTCGTTCTAGTTTGGCACTACTTCTCGTGCCAGGCGGCTTATACGTCGTGGGTCTTCAAGCTCTTCGTCAGAGGCTCCGGTCAGTTTTGGAGCGGCGTCGATCTGTTCTTTGTGCTATCAGGCTTTTTAATCGCTGGAATTCTTTTAGACCATCGCAATTCATCGAATTATTTTCGTGTCTTCTATGTTCGTCGCGCCTGCCGCATTTTCCCCCTTTACTTCCTTCTTCTTGGAAGCTTCGCTTGCTTTCGCGTAACGTCAATGCCCCCGTCTCCCGGATTCGACTGGCTTTTCAACCATCCGATGCCGCTTTGGTCTTATGCAACATTTACGCAGAATATCTTTATGGGGATTCGGAGGGAATTTGGAGCGAATTGGCTCGGAATAACCTGGTCGCTCGCCGTCGAAGAACAGTTCTACCTGCTCGTTCCTCTGTTGATTTACTTCTTTCCACGTCGGATCGTGCTCGCCTGTTGCTTGGTCGCCGCCTTCGCCGCGCCACTGCTTCGTTGGGCATCGCCCGGTTTCCATGCATTTGTAAACACGCCGTGGCGGGCGGATTCGCTCCTTTCGGGAGCATCATTGGCCATCTTCGTGCGGTGGCGCCCCTTTCTTTCGGCCGTGCAGGCGCGTAGGCGGCTGGTATTAGCGATTTTTTTCGCGTCGCTTGTCGGTGCTGGCCTCTTAACCTGGAAACCAGGCGTCTTTGGCCCATTCAATCACCTTTGGCTGGCGGGCCTGTACTTCGTGTTCATACTCATCGCCTTTGCCGGCATCGAGCCTAATTTACATCGACTGCTCGGCTCGTCACTGTTGGTGTGGCTCGGCAACCGATCTTACGGGATCTACATGTTCCACCAAGCTGTGAGCGGGATTCTGTATGGGTATCTGCGAAATGGTCCGCCCCAGATGAGAACGCTAGGTGACGCCGGGATCACTTTGGCTTCATTGTTGCTGACACTACTGCTAGCAATGATTTCTTACCGGTTTCTTGAGGTTCCAATTCTTCAGTATGGCCATCGCCTTCGCTATTCGTAACACTTCAGCCGTCTGCCGTGACAGCCGGTGGTAGCGGCGGCAGTTTCCCCGTCGTGACCCACTCTCGCAACGCCGCGACCACCGTCGGCACCGGGTCACGCCCTCGCAGCTTCAGCGTTCGGTAGATGCTCATCAGCACCGACTGCGTGAGTGCCCCCTGCTCCGAGCGGTTGCACAAGCTGTTCTTGCGGATGATCACGGCTGGGCGGATCTGCCGCTCCGCGTGGTTGTTGTCGTGCGGGACCTCCGGCTTGTCCAGGAACGTGAACAGGTGGTCCCGGTGGCGGCTGATGCGCTTGGCCAACCGCCGTGCATCGGGGTCGTTGTAATCCCATGAAAGGCTGCCCCCTGCCGGACTAGGATCCGGTTGGGCTCAAACAAGGAGACGGCCATGGGAATCGATATGCGGGTCGCGCAGGTCGGCATTGACACGCACAAGGATTTTAGCATTGCTTCGGCCCGTGACGAGCGGGGGGTGATCGTGTGGAGAAAACGGCTGGAGCACGGGGACCGGGAGGCTTTGCGGCGGGAGCTGCGGTCGTGGCCGGGGGGCGTGACGGTGGTGATGGAGGGGACGTTCGGGTGGGGTTGGGTGGCGGACGAGGCGTCGGCGGCGGGGTTGAGCGCGCGTCTGGCATCGAGCCGGAAGGTGGCGGCGTGGCGGGAGGCGCGGGGGATCGCGAAGTGCAATCGGACGGACGCGGACCTGTTGAGCGAGCTGCCGATGGAGCGTCAGAACTGGTGGGAGGTGTGGCTGGCGCCGCAGCCGGTGCGGGACCGTCGCGAGACGCTGCGTTACCGGATGTCGCTGGTGAAGCAGCAGACGGAGACGAAGAACCGGGTGCATGCGACGTTGCACCGTCACGGGGTGTCGACGCGGGGGTTCGGGGACCTGTTCGGGAAGAAGGGGCGGTTGTTCCTGGGGCAGTTGGCGGCCGGCGAGGTTGGGGGCTTGCGGGTGTCGGCGCGGCGGGCGTTGTCGGGGCAGCTGGAGCTGCTGAAGCAGTTGCGCAAGCAGATCGCGGAGGCGACGGTGTGGTTGCGGCGGGAGGTTGCGGCCGACGCGCAGGGGGAGCTGTGGCGGAGCCTGCCGGGGGTGAGCTGGGTTCTGGCGTACACGATCCTGGCGGAGGTGGGGGACGTGAACCGTTTCAAGGACGCGCGTCGCCTGGCGAGCTACGCGTTGTTGGCGCCGCGTGCTGACGAGAGCGGGGAGGAGTCGGAGTCGACGCCGCTGGGGCGGCATGTGGGGCACGCGGGCCGTCGGGTGCTGAAGTGGGCGTTCATCGAGGCGGCGCACGGGGCGGTGCGTCATGGGGGGTACTTCAAGGAGGTGTTCGACCGGAGGACCGACGGGGGGAAGAAGGACCGGAGTCGGGGGTACATCGCGGTGGGGCATGCGTTGTGCCGGGTGGGGTTCGCGTGCTGCCGCCATGGGGAGTGTTACACGGAGGCGGGCCACCGGCGGCCGGGTGAGCCGGAGTCGCGGAGCGAGTCAGAGCCGCAGGGGTCAAGCGAACAGCAGGTGAGGGGGTTGAAGCAGTGTTCTCGTCCGGGTTCGGGCCAGCCCGAACGCCCTATGGCCGCGGCCTGGTAGTTCCGGGGTCGCAGGCCTTTTTGTAAGTGGGCCGCCCGCACCGGACGAGATCATGTGCCGCCTCGAGAGGGGCCAGCACGAATGGATAGATGGGCCGTACGAGAGCCCGAAGCCGGTGACTGGACGAGCGAGCGTGGTTGGAGTGAGCGCGCGATGGAGTGAAGGGGGCGTGCGGGTTGGAGGAGGGAGAGGCGGTGGAGGGAAGCGACGAGGCGGAGTGAGACGAGTCAGAAGCGTGTGGGGGCGGGGCCAGAGGCCCCAGTCCCCGCCCCCACGCCCCCACCCCCTTCCCTCTTCCCTGTGCGAAGGGGGGAAGAGGTGGGGTGTGACCATCTTTTGTGGCCTTACGCCGCCGCTCGCTGAGTCCAGTAGGCTTTCCACTGCCCGCTCTCACGCATGGCGATCAGATTCATCATCTGCGCAGCATGGTCGCGGTCCCATTTCATTCCCGGCCGTTTCAGCCGCAAGGTCAGGGTCTTACAGGTCGCTTCGGTGGGCCTCAGCCGATATCCCAGCCTTTGGCCAAGGCAGTGGGGTAATCGAGCATCTCACGTCGCCTGGCTTTTTTCTTGTGCGGAGCACGCACCTGTTTGTCCAAGGCATCAATGGTGGCCAACAGGGCCTTGGCTCCGCCCTGCTTGACGTCTTTCAACGCCGCATTGGCCCAGGCCCGCGCTTTCTCGCCCTGGCCCAGGCAACATCGAGCCGCCTCATGCACATGCTGGGCCAGGTGGTAAAAGTCCAGCAGCACCGCCGTGAGGCACACCAGCCAGGTGACCACCTGACGCCAGATCCACTTGGCCCCGTCAGTCAGCGACAAGGCGCAGTCGGCTGCTTCCAGGTTGATCAGCGATGCATGCCGGCCCAGCAGCTTGCCGAAAGCCTTGCCGTCATTTTCGCTGACGAACACATGGCGACGTTGCTTGGGCTGGTCGTAGAAGACCCCGATCTTCATCTCCTTGTAACGCTCATCGCTGCCGACACGCCGCTGGGGTAGGGGCTTGGCATTGCCCAACCCGGCTTTTTCCCGCTGTTTTCGACGCTCTACGTGCCTTTTCCGGCGTTTGTCCTTTTCGTCCTGGGTCACCGTCGGCGCCATCACCCCGTCGATGCCGGTGTAGACCCGGCTCGTGCCGTCGTCCAGCTTCGCCTGCGGCGTCGTCCATGCCGGAGCCAACTTGCCGCTGTCGCGGACCTTTCGAACATCCTGGCCGGTGCCCTCGACAATGGCCCGCAGCCGCTCTTTGCTTGTGCCGATGCCCCCCACACGCCTCAGGTCCTCGCTGGCTTGGGCAAAGTCCTGCCCGATGCCCATCAGACAACACAATTCCATCGCACCCGGCGAAACGGTTGACTTGGCGACGCCCGACAACTCATCGGCCGGACAAACGCCCCCACACGCCTTGGACCAGAAGTATTTGCGACAAAGACGCACTTCACCGTCGGCGGTCAGCACGCTGATCAGACGCTTTCCTTTGCTTTTGAGCTTTCGCTGATCCAGAGGGGGAAAAAGCCGCCTGAGGGGCGGCATCCATGCGGGCCTGCAATATCTGCTGATACGATTCGCTCATGAGCTTCTGGAAAATCTCGCGGACCTGCCACTCGCTGGCGGCGATCCAACTCCCATCCGGCGCGTGCTCCACCGCGTCCAATGCCTTCTCCAGAGATTGTTCGATCTGTTCATTGAGCGCACGCTTGACTGCGTCGCGGTCCATGAGGCCTCCTTGCCATCAAAGGGCGGAGCCACGCGTATATTAGCCCAAGGCCACAAAGATTGGCCACACCCGAAGAGGTGTTGCACCCTTGAAACGGGCTTGACAATCGAAAGCCTTTCTTGGATAGGGCGTGTCGGCCAGCGCGCACAGACGCTGGTGGATCAGGCGGATTCGAGAACGGTACAGCTCGGGGGTGAAGCCCGGCCGCTTGCGCAGGCGGATGCCATCGCGGGCCAGCCGCTTGAGCTGCTTGCTGAACGCCTTCCATTCGGTTGAGCGGTTGTGCTCGTCCACCTTCACCAGCTCGCGCAGCAGGTGCGGCAGGCAGTATTGGTGCTCCTCGGCGCAGACGGCCTCGTACGGCGCCCAAAAGTCATGCACCAGCGTGCCTTGGAAAGCTTCGGTGAAGAACTTCTTCAACGCCGGCGACCCGCGGCCGCGGTCGATCATGTAGTAACAACAGTGGCCGTTGCAGAAGCACCAGAGCCAGTGGGTCTGCCCGCTCACCCGCCAGCCGGTCTCATCGGCCTGGAGCACGGCCGATGCCTTGGCCTCCTGGGCAATCTGCAGGTACCAGGGGAGCAGGGCCTTGCCCAGGCGACGCCAGGCGTCCACGAGCCCGCCGGCCGAGACGAGCGTGGCCAGGCAGGTGCTTAGCACGTCCTGGAGGTTGGCCAGCGTGACGCCCAGGCCGTAGTGCAGGTAAGCGCTAAGGGCCACGACCCGATGCCCCAGCGTCGCATTGGGCAGTGCGTCGGGGACGACGGGCTCAACGTCCTTGTCGCAGGCCGGGCAATAGTCGCGGTGGAGGGTGTACTGGGTCACCACCGGCGTGATGGCTTGTGGGATGTCCTCAATGATGCGGCTGCGGGAGCGGCCGCGTCGGGCGAGTTTACCGCCGCAGTCGGGGCAGCAAGGCAGGCGGCAGTCGATGTGGGCGTCGATCTTGGGCGGGACGGGGCGTCGGCTGCCGGGATGACCCTGCTTGGCGCCGGGCGTCTTGGCGCGACGTCGAGTCGGGGGCTTCTGGTAGACGGGCACCATGGCTGACGGCGTTGACGGCGAAGGGGCGGGCGGCGTGGCCGGGGAAAGACCGGCGACATGCTGCGCCATGGCCAAGGCGAAGAAGACAACGGCCTCGGCGCCCAGAAGGGGCAGCACCTTGGCCAGGGCCTCGGTAAGGTCGCCGCGCTTGGCGGCCTCGAGGATCGTGTTCAGGTCGGGAAGTTGTTGCGTGTCGGGCGGTATCCCGCATTATGTACCCGGCGGAAACGGATCGCGCAACCCGTACACCACCCGAACATTGCGAATATTAAAGACCCAACCGGCGTCAAGGCCGGCAGACGGCTGAAGTGTTACACGGATTTTCCAGATTGCCGTCATGCCGGTATGCCGCATCGGCGGTTTTCTTTTGCATGCTTTTGCGGGAGCCTTTACAATCGGTCCAGTCCGATCGGACGGGTTGCCGGTCGTCACTTCGAGTGGCTGCCACGGGGATTTGGCCCCGGCGAGCCGGTAGGTACTCACCGCGTCACCTTTCTTGCCTCTTTTTCAGAAACATTCCGGAGGGACGAACATGTTCGGATCAACTCCCGCCCCGCGTCGCATCTCCACAAGCGCCACCCCCGCCGCGCCGATGGTGGAGTCGCTCGAGTCCCGAACGCTCATGTCCACGACCCCGCTGATGTACACCGCCGACAGCCAGGGCAGGCTGTTCGAGCTGAACCTGACGACCGGGCAAACCATCATCCTCGGCAAGATGCCGGTCGTGATGTACGACATCGCCTTCAACAAGAGCGGCCAGCTTTACGGCGTCGATCGGACCAGCGTCCTGTACAAGATCAACACGTCAACGGCGGCGGTTTCGCGCGTCGGGTCGGTCGGAGCCTTCGTCAACGGCCTTACTTTCTCCTCCACCGGCGTGCTTTACGCCTCGGGCAGCAACGGGGTCTACACGATCAACACCGCCAGCGGGCGCGACACCCTGTTGGGGACGCTGGGCGGGAACACATCGGCCGGGGATCTGGCGTTCGATTATTCCGGCAACCTCTACCTCAGCACCAACGCCAATCAGCTCGTGAAGATCGACCTGACCCATCGCAAGTACTACGTGATCGGCAACATCGGCTTTAACCAGGTCTTTGGGCTCGGGTTCGCCAATGGGGTGCTCTATGGGTTATCGAACAGCTCCGAACAGGCCTTCAAGATCAACCTGACAACCGGCCACGGGACGCTGATCTCTTATTTCGGCAAGAACGTCGTCGGGGCGAATGGGGCGAGCTTCAAGATGTAAGTGGCCCCCGAACCCAAAACCATTCATCGGCCGACGTTCTCGCTCAACGATTTGAACATCTTTACGTGCGGCCCCGCGGTCGGGATATCGAAGACAGCCGACCGAACGGCCCACCCCTGCCCAGCATAGAACGGGATCGCCGGCGTTCGCGCGTTACACCAGAGCGAGACAGGGGACGGGAAGTCGCTCGCCAGGTCTTCCTCCAGGAACCTGAGCAAATGGCGGCCGATCCCCTGTCGCCGAAACCCGTCCGCCGTCGCCATGCCCCGAAGCTGCCACGCGGGGCGCCCTTCCCATTCATTCCAGTGAACCGTCGCGCAGCCGATCACTTCGGCCCCACGAGACGCCGCGTAGTGGCGCGAGGTAGGAGCATCATCGCCGTCGAACATCGCCTCCGACCGCGGCAACCCTTGGCGAAGCGCCGCGTGACGAAGCGGGATGATTTCATCCGCCGTCGCGCGTCGCAGCCGAAGCGCGTCGTTCAGCAGGTCATCGGGGGGCATCGTCGCGTCTCTCCTTAAACTGAACGCCGAACGGCTGAATCGCCGTCGGCCCGGACGGACCGCCTCTCGAACACAGGCGGAACCCCGCTGTCGCGGTTATAACACAGCGGCACATGACGAGATCGAGCTACGACGAACGATCCGACGAGGGGAACACACTCGAGAAAAGGCTGCGAGCGGTTGAGCCCTCCGCCACGCTCGCATCACCCTGGTTCATTCAGCGAGTCGTCGCCTATGGGATGGGCCAGAAGTCCCAGTCGATCGGGCTCCCGCACGCCCACCTTGTCATCATTCCCCGCCAGCGGCTCGTCGAGATCGCAGCCCGCCAACACCTTCCCCTTCCCGGTGGGCTCCCGGACGAGCCTTGTATCACCCTCATTGCCCTGGACGATCTCTCCACCCCCGCCGACAACGACGACGGCCCGGCCCACGCGCTCAATCGCTGTTGGGCGCTCCTATTCCACGCCCGCGTCGATGCGACGGTCTGGGCGGCGTTAACGGGGCGGACAGGAGCACCCGTCAACGCAGCCTCCCCGGAGATGTGGGGCGGGATGTTCGACGCGACGCCCCCCACCGCGATCGGCCACGCTCGACAAAGGATCGCACGCGTCGGCCGCAGCCGCTTTGCCGAGGCGAGGTTCGTCCTGGAGCGCGAGCGGTACATCCACGGCGATGCGGACGACGCCGTCGCGTGGCGCGAGTTCGCCGCGGTGTTCCTGGAGCTACGCTATTTCTACCCCGCCCGGCTCGGAGGGTTCTTCCCCTCGATTGATGACCGAAGCGCCCTCGCGGCGCTGATCACTGAAGATTTCGACGCCGACGAACTGCTCCGGGAGACTCGGCCCGAGGGGGCGGCCGATCTCCCCCGCGGTTGGGAAACCGCTAGCGGCGACTGGGAGCCGCCGGATGGGGGCTCGAACCCTCCGGACGCCCAGGTCCTCGGCGGATGGCTGGGCCGCCTGTTTTCTGGCGGCCGACCGAAGGAGAGCCCGCGACGGTGCGCCGCACTGCTTGAACGGGCCGAAGCGGCATCAAATCTGGGGAATGTCGTCCGCGCCGCTTCCCTCCGGATGCGCGCCTATCGGCTGACACGCGACGGAGCGGGCGCGATCCACACACGCGCTCGGGAGGACCTGGCTGCCTTGGTCGGCCGCCTGGCGTTGGCGCTGAACCTGGACGAGACAAACGCGCGCGACTGGTCCAACGCGCTGGGCCCCTCCTCACGTCGGCCGCCGGCGGCTGGTGGAACGCCGAGGGGCGGCTTCTCTACGACCTGCAAAAGGTCTGCGTCGATCACGAGCGGGACCTTTATCTGGTCAGCGTCATCGACTGGATGCTTGCGTTCGGCCGTTCCCCGCTGCTGCGGCCGGTGCCTCGACAGAAGCCCGTTCTCGTCTGCAAGCATCTTCGGGCGGCATCGTGGCGCGTCGCCAAGGCCCGTCTTGAGCCGGCGGCGCGGGCGCGTCTCAACCGGCTGCTGTCGGCCGCCGTGCATCACGCCGAGGAGCGCGTCCGCTCGGACCTCCGCCCCGCCGTCGCCGTAGCGCTCGAGGCGGCCGCCGTACACCCCGGGTCAACCGCCGAAGGCGTGGCCCGTGACAAGCTCGTCGAAGAGCTACTCGACGGCGTCGTTGAACGCGGCTTCTTCGCAATGGGGAACCTGCGGGACGCGCTGTTGCGCAACCAGATGAAGCTGCACGACCTCACGAGCGTGAGGGAGTTCTATCGCGGCGATCAGATCATTCTCGCCGATCGGGCTTTGGGCGAGCGACTCGCCGGTGTCTACCGGCGCGGCGAGATCTACCTTCGCTTCTTCCAGCGGGCGAGCTCGATCTTCTTCGCGACGCCCCCCGGCCGCGTTCTGACGCGCACGCTCCTGATGCCCTTCGGCGGCGCCTACCTCATCCTCAAAGGGCTGGAGCACACCGTTGGCCTGTTGCTGGAGAAGACCGCCGGCGTGCAGATCTCCTTCTCGACGCCGCTGACGCGACTGCTCCTCGGCCTGCTCCTGCTGGGCATGTTGAACTGGCCGGCGTTCCGCGCCTCGTGCGGCCGCCTTGCGTACGGGCTCGCCAAACTCCTCGTCTGGGCCCTGCGGGACGCGCCACGGTGGGTACTCCGGCGGCCGTGGGTGCGGGCGCTGATCCAAAGCCCCGTCACAGCGGCCGTGGTTCGGTACGGCCTGGAGCCGCTCTCGATCGCGGCCGCGGTCTGGGGCATCATCCGACTGCGGTTCCCCGCGCACGATGCCAGGACCGGCTCGGCGGTGGCCTTCGTCATCGCCGAAGCCCTGCTTAATTCCGCGACCGGTCGAATCGTCGAGCGGGCCATCATCGACGCGGTGCGACGCGCCTGGGAACGGCTGACGCTGGTCATCATCGCCGACGTCTTCGCGGTGGTGATGGCCGCGTTCCAGCGGCTCCTGGAGTGGGTCGATCGGGTCATCTATCAAGTTGATGAATGGCTGCGCTTTCGCTCCGATCAGGGACGCGGGGCGCTCGCCGCCAAAGCGGCGGCCGGCTTCGTCTGGTTCTTCATCGCCTACGCCGCCCGGTTCGCGATCAACCTTCTTATTGAGCCGCAGATCAACCCGCTGAAGCACGTCCCCGTGGTCACGGTGTCCCACAAGATCATCCTGCCCAACGAATGGATCCTCGCCAAGGCGTTCGAGACGCTCGGCTTTCGACCCGGCCGCGCCCATGCCATTGCGGTGCCGATCATCTTCCTGATCCCGGGCGTGTTCGGCTTCCTGGCCTGGGAACTGAAAGAGAACTGGCGGCTCTACGCCGCCAACCGCCCGCGCGTGCTGCGGCCGGCAATGGTGGGCAGCCACGGGGAAACCCTCGCCCGACTGTTGCGCCCGGGCTTTCACTCCGGAACGCTGCCGCGGATCTTCGCCCGGCTGCGCCGCCTCACCCGGCCGGGCCCGCGTATCACCGCCGCCGAGGAGAGCTCGGGCGGGATCACGCCGGCAAACTTCGGCCGCCTCCACCATCAGGCCGAATTGCTGGATCATGTCGGTCAGGCGGTGCGGCACTTCTTCGAGCGCGAGCTGGTCGCCCTGCTGGCGCGGCAGCATTACTGGGTGCAATGCCCGGTTTCGGTCGGCGAGGTGCGGCTGGGCGTGACCCGGATTGTGGTTGACCTGCTCTGCCCGCGCCTGAAGGGCGGCCCGGCCGAGCTGCGGTTCGAGCAGCGGTCAGGGTTCCTGATCGCCTCGCTGGCTCGAAGGGGCTGGGTCGATCATCTGCCCGAGGCCGAGGCAACCCTCATCGCGCGCGGCCTCGCAGGCGTCTATCGAATGGCGGCCGTCGATATCGTCGCCGAACAGGTCGAAGCCTTTGTCGGCCCGCGGCACGGCTGGGACCTTCGCGCCGGCGAATTGATCACCTGGCGGCACGACGACCCGGCAACGGACCATCGTACGCCGCTGAGCCACGACGACGACTCACTCCGCCCCTTTGCACCGGTCGGTGTGACCTGGGACGAGTGGGCGGCCGCGTGGCAGACGACGCCGCCGCCGGCGATCGGGTTCGAGCCGATCCGAGTCGTCGCGACGCCCATCCTGCCGACGCCGGCGCGCTCGCGGTAAACGCGTCAGGCGCTCACAATGTGATCGCGCCGCCCATTTACATTTGCGGTGCCGTTCCGTGAATCAACGACCAACCGCGCGTTGTCCGCGATCATCTGCCAGTCGTACGCGCTATGATGCGTCGATACCAGGACGCAGTCGTAACTTTGCAGCGACGCGGCCGACAGCGGCACGCTCGACATCCGCAGGTTGTGGTGCCGCATCGCATGCGTCGCCGGGACGTGCGGGTCGTTATAATCAACCAACGCCCCCAGGCCTTGCAGCCGCTCGATCAGCTCGAAGCTGGGGCTTTCGCGCACGTCATCCACGTCCGGCTTGTACGCCAGCCCCAGGACAAGCACGCGGCTCCCCTTCACCGACTTGGATCGATCGTTCAACGCCAGCGTCAGCCGCTGAATCACGTAGGCCGGCATCGACCGGTTCACCTCGCCCGCCAGCTCGATGAAGCGCGTCGCGACGCCCACCTCGCGGGCACGCCAGGTGAGGTAATACGGGTCGATCGGGATGCAATGCCCCCCGAGCCCAGGCCCCGGCCAGAATGCCTGGAACCCGAACGGCTTCGTGGCGGCCGCCCGGACCACCTCCCACACGTTGATCCCCATCGCGTCCAGCACCACCTTCATCTCATTGACCAGGGCGATGTTCACCGAGCGATAGACGTTCTCGAGGATCTTCGCCGCCTCGGCCACTTCGGCGCTGCTGACCGGGATCACCTCCGCGATCGCCCGGCGGTAAAGCTGCGCCGCCAGTTCACCGCTGACGGCATCGCACCCGCCGACCAGCTTGGGGATCGACTGCGTCGTGTGATCCCTGCGGCCGGGGTCTTCGCGCTCGGGCGAATACCCCAAAAAAAAGTCAACGCCGCTCCGGAGCCCCTTCGCTTCCAGCCGAGGGAGCATGACTTGTCGCGTGGTGCCGGGATAGGTCGTGCTTTCCAGGACAACCAACTGCCCCGGCCGCAGCGTGGCGGCGATGTCGTCGGCCGTCCGCTCGACATAGCTCAGATCCGGCTCCAGATGCGCCCCCAGCGGCGTCGGCACGCAAACCAGGATGGCGTCGGCCTCCCCCAGCCGCGAAAAATCATCCGTCGGCTCAAAGCGGCCGTCATGCACCATGTCCGCCACCAGCGACGCCCCCAGATGCTGGAGATAGTTCCGCCCGGCCCGCAGCGCCATGATCTTCGCCGGGTCCACATCGAACCCCAGCACCCGCAGCCCCGCCCGATGAAACGCCGCCGACAGCGGCAAACCGACGTAGCCAAGCCCGATCACGCCGACCACCGCATCCCCCGACCCAATGCGGCCGCGAAGGCCTGAAGCTGCGTCGTTCGACTCTGCCACGTAAGTCAAGATGCCCTCTCTCCTCCAGCTCCACCGGGCCGGCCCCCCATCGTACCGGGCTCCGCCGCGTTGAAAAGGCGGATTGATTCAGTGGCAGTGTGCTCATCCCGCACGCCCGCCACAGGATCGCCCGCAGGCCTCGGTTAAACCCCTCCGTGCGGCCGTTGCTCGAACGGGCGACAAAGTAGGTGGTGATCCCGCCCATCCAGTTCTCCACCATCCGGTAGAACGGCTCCAACGCCTTGAGCCCCATCCGCCGGTTCAGGGCGTCGTACGTGTAGTACTCGTCCAGCGCCGTCTCCACCGAGTTCTGCTTCCAGGTCAGGCTGGACTCTCGGTCGTAGCCGTACTGATAGCGGTCGATGTCGGCCGGCGTCGTGGTGACGTTGTCCTGCCAGCGCTGGTGCACTACCTGCATCCGCGCTCATCACAGCGGCGCCGCATGACCGAATCGAATCCGTATAGAGGTAAGTAGGAACGACGAATGATCGATTACGGTGTCTGACACGTGTCAGACATCGAAAAACCGGCTATCGCACGGAAACCGGGCCTTTTCGCTCGTTTTGGCACGTGAGCGCGCAGTTGGCCGACGATGACGTTTCTTTCTGCGGTGCTACTTACAAGGTTCACCTCGATGCCCGAAGCTTCGCCAGAGGTCGATGTTGTGGTCAGCTCCGTGTCTGCCCCGCCGGAGACACTAGGGTAGCCGGCAACCCACATTTTTTGACTTCGTGAGACTCTAGCCGGCTGCCTGTCTCCACGCCGATTCGACTGTTGATGCGATGCTCCAGTCGCGTACGGATCGCGCGATCCATTTTTAGGGCGTCACTAATCCGCCGAACCGCGCGACAGGCCGCCCAGTACCTACCTTCTGCGCCATGTCCGGCGACCGAATTTAAGTATTCTCCAAACCCAGTTTTGCTCGGACACCGCGAGGTCGTCCATGGTCTTCAGAGTCCTCCGTCATCGAAAGCCGAATCAGGCGCGATCAAAAAAGTGCATCGCCGAACTAGACCGATTGCGTGAACGTAAGCCGGTGATCTAGCGTTGCGCTGGAGCTCCGCCAACTCGGCATCAGTTGGCATCTGTTCAATTGCGGTAAGACGCGATTGAACAGTATATCCGGCATCGTTGCCTACAATGGTGAACCACCGGTTTTCACCGATCAGTTCGGTCGGCTCACCTTGATCGGTTAGGTATGAGCGGAGTTCCAGCAGAAAGCGATTTTGACTATCAGAAATGTCGCGAGAATTCGTTGTCCAATCGTTGAGCATTCGCTCGGCTCGATCAGCGTCTGAGCGACGTACAAACGCGAGAATTGCGTCGAGTCCAGCAGCATCATCTAGAGGATAGAAGGTGAACGCCGCTTCCATATCATCTCGCGTATTCTGATCAGAGTTAACCCACTCTGCGATGAATTCTGCTCCTCGAACGTCACACCGAAAAGTACGGTACTTCGAATCCAAAACAACTCCGAACTTCGTTTCGTATACTTTCACCCACTTCGATTCTCTTAGTAGCCTCATGGTGCAGCACCAACGAAAAGATTGCTAGGACTCTTAAGATACAATCTTTCAAAAAGCAAAATTTCCGTCAGATCATGACGGGAAGAAAACAATTTGTCGTGGAACACAGCGCTCTAGGGCTTCTTCTGCGAGCGCGAGTGATATCGCTGCTATCTCCGGTATGAGATCCCAATGTCCTGAAAGTTCGCCTCCTGGGAAATAGAATGGCAACTTCTTTCGGCACAATACCCTTGGCGATGCATTTCATTCCTCTTCGCAAGACTTATTTCGGCGAATGTGAGCCACCATAGTCACCCATCCCGGGGACGTCAGGGGGCAAGTTGCTGTAGTTTGGTGGGTCAGGCCGCGAATGCGAGCCGCCGTAGTCACCCATCCCGGGGACGTCAGGGGGCAAGTTATCATAAGGCGGCGTCCAATCTCCTGCTACCCAGTCTGTGCCATTCGGACACGGCGTCGATACCTTAAACGGCCTACCGACGTTACCTCCCCGACCGCCTAATCCTTTGCAGCTATAGATGCAAAGATGAGCGCTGGGTACAGCTACGCCGTTCTCCCAATATGTAGTGTCTGCTATGAGTTTGCAGTCCCAGTCGTCGCAATCGCAATCTGCGATCTCATGCGTGATTTGACCAACCATACCATAGCAATTGTCAATTTCCCATTCATAACATTTCGTCTTTACCGAATTAACCCCTTTGAAACCCTCATTCTTGCACAGCCTGTCGCAATTGGCAATTACCGAGCTAGGGCAAGGAAACTGCACCGCATTCGACGGATTCTTCCGGGTACATTCAGTGTTACGAGCCCACTTGGGTCGAGTTCTCCAATTGGCTTGTTGCAGACAAATGAATAGAGATGCATGCAATCGATATAACCAATCTTGTCCCGACTCAAAAATAGCCCAAGTGCCGCGTGAAGATCCCGGTGTCGCGCGTAGATGCCGCCGATGTTCAATTCGGCCAACAGCCCCTGAAAGCGTACGCGCCAGGCGTAGCTGTCGGTCGTGGCGCCCCACGCTACCGTCCTCACGCTGTATGCCCCATACGGCTCATATACGAACCGCTGAAGCACGCTGCCCGCCGTGCTCACCAGTGCCGTGACATTGGAGTTCGCATCCTGGCAGGCGTAGATCCGCCGCGGCGTGGCATCGTCCCGGCAGACCAGCTCGTCGATGTACCGCACACCCCACACGTGCTGCGTGTCCGGCGTCGTCGCCGACCCCACCCGCTCCTCAATGTTCTGCCAACCGCTCGTGTAGTAGGCGTGCCGCGTCTCGGTCAGCGTCCCCCCGGTGTAGCTCTGGCTCACCACCCGCCGGTTCCGCCCGTCGTAGGCGTACTTCGCCACCGGCGTCGTCCCGTCACTCACCGCCGTCATCCGGTTCCACGCGTCGTACGTGGCCGTGAACCCTCGCGTCGGGTCGGGCTGGGGGAACGTGGCCGTGTTGCCGGCCGCGTCGTACGCCGGCGTCACCCACGCCGGCCCCGTCGTCGCCGAGATGCTCGTGACCTCGTTCACCGGGTTGGCGCCCCGCGCCTGGTTCAGGTCGGTCGTGCCGGCCGTCTTGTTCACGAACCCCCGCCAGTTCCCGGTCGGGTCCAGCGTCCAGTCCTGCTCCAGGGCGGGGGTGCCGGTGATCCCCGTGTTCGTCCCGTTCAGCGCCCCACGCTGCATCGTCGCCAGACGGTTCAGGGCGTCGTAGGTGTAGTACTCGTCCAGCGGCACCGACGCCGCGTCAGCCACCACGTTCTTCTTCCACACCCGGTTGCTGTCCCGGTCGTACCCGTACTGGTAGCGGTCGATGTCGGCGGGCGTCGTAGTGACGTTGTTCTGCGACTCGACCGAGCTCGTCGAGGTCCAGCGCTGGTCGATCACCCGGTTGAACCGGTCGATCCCCGCGAACGTGCCGCTCACCCCGCCCCACAGGTCCAAGCGGACTTGAGCCTCGGGATAGTCGATACGGATGATCATGACGCTCCAGATGAAGCAAAAAGTGAGACCGCGAGGATTCCGCCGAATGCGAAGCCGAAGGCCGGGTCACCATTTGTCGATTTACCGAGCTAGCCTTGTCCGAGCCGAGGCCCGTCGGTCCGATTCCACACGTCATAGTCTGGCGTCACCGGGGCTTTAGTCAGACTCCGTGCCAAAAAAAACGAGGTCTTCATGAAAATCTTCAAGTGCTCGTTTAAGCAGCCTCTGCATTTCCCTTTCTACACCCTGCTGAGTCCGGTGCTCAATTCGAGCGTGGTGGTAACATAACGCAAAAGCATGCCGGATGAGATTGTTGACCGAATTAAGCGAAAATAGGTCGGCGGCAGCTCGTGCCAAGAAGTCGGTAGGACGTTTGGTCTTTTCACGGGCGAGGTCTGGCGTTTCGGATATTCCCATCTCGGAGCATCCGCCACCGTAATCGCTTGGCTTAACTCGAAAGTCCTTTACTATGTTACCGAATACTCTACGAATTTCGAGTTCCAAGAAATTCTCTGTCTGCTGCGATCTCGGCAGGCTGGACCAACACAGACTTATCGACGTTCGAAGTACTAGATCTACGAAGTTTGGACCAAATGGAAGCGACATATCCGTAGATCTTCTTTGCTGAAAGAGCCATCACCTGCGTTCGTATCGTCACTAAGTTTAGCGCTTCATTCCAGGAGGCAGCCTCATTATTGGTAAAATCGGCTTTTGCTTTGGAATTTTGGTTTTTGGATCTCCTTTCTCACATTCGCATTCAGCCGCATCCTCACCATAGGCTTGTACCATAAAGGCGATAAGGCACGGGATCATTAAATTCCCGGACGGCATTTGCATTTGCATAATATTGAATGCTTCCTCATCACAAACTTCTTTGCAGCAAGCGGCTATTGCGGCCGACAGCCTCATCACAAAACCAAGCATTTCATTGAAGTCTGCTGGGCCATGGTATGTACATACGCAGTCACCTACAACACTAATGTTTATCGCACGATATCCTTCTGGGGGAACCGGAAGCAAACAACCACACGCGCAATCAAATGGAATCAGACCACTAGGGTCGGAGAACAGTGTTGGTGCCAACTGAGCATAGGCGTATAGATTCGACCCTACTGCTGCGGCACCAATAGGATCTCGACTAAGGAAGCCGCCCAATGCCAAGTGCCGCCAGCGATTCCGTAAATCGTAGGTCCCGGATCGGTATTCGAGCTCACAGGCCGTATAGCGAAACGTCCAGAGATATCTCTCTGAAGTCGGTTCCCACGTCGCCGTCCTAACGCTGTCTCCGCCATACGGTTCATAGACGAACCGCTGAAGCACGCTCCCGGAAGTCCCGATCAGTGCCGTGACGTTGAAGTTAGCATCCTGGCAGGCATAGATCCGGCGGGGAGTCGCATCGTCCCGGCAGACCAGCTCGTCGATGTACCGCAACCCCCACACGTGCTGCGTGTCCGGCGTGGTGGCGGTGCCGAGCCTCTCCTCGATGTTCTGCCAACCGCTCGTGTAGTAGGCGTGCCGCGTCTCGGTCAGCGTCCCCCCGGTGTAGCTCTGGCTCACCACCCGCCGGTTCCGCCCGTCGTAGGCGTACTTCGCCACCGGGGTCGTGCCGTCACTCACGGCCGTCATCCGGTTCCACGCGTCGTACGTCGCCGTGAACCCTCGCGTCGGGTCCGGCTGGGGGAACGTGGTCGTGTTGCCCGCCGCGTCGTACGCCGGCGTCACCCACGCCGGCCCCGTCGTTGCCGAGATGCTGGTGATCTCGTTCACCGGGTTGGCGCCCCGTGCCTGGTTGAGGTCCGTCGTCCCCGCCGTCTTGTTCACGAACCCCCGCCAGTTCCCGGTCGGGTCCAGCGTCCAGTCCTGCTCCAGGGCAGGGGTGCCGGTGATCCCCGTGTTCGTCCCGTTCAGCGTCCCACGCTGCATCGTCGCCAGCCGGTTCAGGGCATCGTAGGTGTAGTACTCGTCCAGCGGCACCGAGGCCGCGTCAGCCACCACGTTCTTCTTCCACACCCGGTTGCTGTCCCGGTCGTACCCGTACTGGTAGCGGTCGATGTCGGCGGGCGTCGTGGGGACGTTGTTCTGCGACTCGACCGAGCTCGTCGAGGTCCAACGCTGATCGATCACCCGGTTGAACCGGTCCACTCCCGCGAACGTGCCGCTCACCCCGCCCCACAGGTCCAGGCGGGACGCTGCCTCGGGATAGTCGATGCGGATGATCATGATTCCCTAGCTACGCGTTGGCCAACTTAGTTAATATGGGTCACCCGAACAGGCCGGATACAGGCGTCCATCAAGGATTTGCCATCTGCTGTCGTTTGCATTGCGATGGAAATGCGCGTCGATCTCCCCAGAGTTAATCCAATCGCAGAACCCTTGTTTTAAATCGCTCTTAACATAGTACAGGCCGACCCACCGAGCCACTACCGCGCCTCTCGATGCACTGGTTGGCATATCTCGCTCGGAGATAAACCGGTTTAGCGACGGACCGCTTACAAAGATACAGATATTCGCTACTGAATCTTCCCGAATTAGGATGGCGAATGCCATAAGCAATGTTAGCCCGCCAGCAAATATTCGGGCTTTCTTTCGTAACTCTGACCTATGATAAAATCCGAACGACAAGACGTATATAATCAGAAGAGAAACCCAAAAACTAATAGAGTTGCTCATGCCTCGTGTGATTTTCCTCGGGAATCGAGCGGTCCAGAGTTCAAGGGCAACCATTATGAACACGCACATCTGTAAAAAACAGCGCAATATTGTGCTAACGTCGAACCATCTTCGAGGCAACTCGTAGTTCAACTTTATAAGCATACTAACTTTCTAACTCTGTATTGCTTCGCCGCGCTCACCGCTTTTTTGGAATCCAGGGAGGGCCGGGCCAGTCCTTCGGTTCAGGAGGGCCTTTGATCTTATCTTCTTTTTTGGCGGTGCAATTCTGTTCTTTGTACCAGTTCACCCGGCGCCATCTTTCTGCGACGGCTTTCCTGCATTCTTCATCGTCCTTAGGACAGGGATCTTCAGACTCAAGGCATTCGACCTCTTTAGTATAGGCTCTGCATTCATAGGCGTTTCCATTCTGTACTTGTGCGGGGGCCATGGTGCAGTCTTTGACCTTTGAACAATCGGGTTTAACTTCGGAAATGTGTGTCTGCTCATGTTGCTGCACACATTTTCCAATGAAGCCTATGCTGGACTCCGGAAGGTGAAACCTCTCAGAGACGAGTTTCTTGTTGAAACACGGAACTGCCTTTCCACTACAACAAACGATTTGACCGGCACTCTGTTGGCCGGAATCCGAGAAATATTTCGCACAGCAGTCTTCGTCTGTCATCGCCTCCGTACCCAACGGATCGCGAAGCTGGAGCGGTCGGCTTTCAACGTACTGGTACAAATTCGTCTGGTAAACAATATATATGGGATCTCGGCTCAGCCAGCTTGCGATTGCAGTCGCAAAATACCGATTTCTAAATAGATAAGACTCCGCATCACCGTCGTGTATCCCACCCTGGAATCTCACGCGCCAGACGTACCCGTCGGCGGTCGCGGCCCAAGCCGCCGTCTCCAAGCTGTCCCCGCCATACGGCTCATAGACGAACCGCTGAAGCACGCTGCCCGCCGTGCTCACCAGTGCCGTGACATTGAAGTTCGCATCCTGGCAGGCGTAGATCCGACGAGGGGTCGCATCGTCCCGGCAGACCAGCTCGTCGATGTACCGCACACCCCACACGTGCTGCGTGTCCGGCGTCGTTGCCGACCCCACCCGCTCCTCAATGTTCTGCCAGCCATCCGTGTAGTAGGCGTGCCGCGTCTCGGTCAGCACCCCCCCGGTGTAGCTCTGGCTCACCACCCGCCGGTTCCGCCCGTCGTAGGCGTACTTCGCCACCGGCGTCGTGCCGTCACTCACCGCCGTCATCCGGTTCCACGCGTCGTACGTGGCCGTGAACCCTCGCGTCGGGTCGGGCTGGGGGAACGTGGTCGTGTTGCCCGCCGCGTCGTACGCCGGCGTCACCCACGTCGGCCCCGTCGTCGCCGAGATGCTCGTGACCTCGTTCACCGGGTTGGCGCCCCGTGCCTGGTTGAGGTCCGTCGTCCCCGCCGTCTTGTTGACGAACCCCCGCCAGTTCCCGGTCGGGTCCAGCGTCCAGTCCTGCTCCAGGGCGGGGGTGCCGGTGATCCCCGTGTGGGTGCCGTTCAGCGTCCCACGCTGCATCGTCGCCAGCCGGTTCAGGGCGTCGTAGGTGTAAAACTCGTCCAGCGGCACCGAGGCCGCGGCCGCCACCACGTTCTTCTTCCACACCCGGTTGCTGTCCCGGTCGTACCCGTACTGGTAGCGGTCGATGTCGGCGGGCGTCGTCGTGACGTTGTTCTGCCAGCGCTGGTCGATCACCCGGTTGAAGCGGTCCACCCCGGCGAACGTGCCACTCACCCCGCCCCACAGGTCCAGGCGGGATTGAGCCTCGGGATAGTCGATGCGGATGATCATGATTGTCCCAAGTAAGTATATCCTGCAAGCACTGTCGAACCGTCCTTAATTCCGGTCACGCGGTTGAGCCGGTCGTCGGGGCCGCCGCTGGTGCCGTAGTCGTACGTGATCACGCGGCCGCTCGGGTAGGTCAGGGTCGTCGGACGTATTTGGTTCGACGAACCGTCAGCAAAGCCGTACTGCACGCTCGGCGTCCCACCGCCGACGCTGCCGCTTTGAGCCTGCTCCTCCTTCGACAACTGGCTGAAGGTGTTGTAGGTGAGCTTCACCTGGTTCAGGACGGTGCCGGAGCCGACCACGGCGTTGTCATAGCTGGTGATCGTCTGCGTCATCCCCCGTACTTCGTACGTGGTGGAGACGCGGAGAACCGCGTTGTCGGTGCTGCTTCCGACGGTCAACACCCGGTCGGCAGTCAGCCGGCCGAGCTTGTCGTAGTCGTAGCTGTGCACCGTGCCGCGCTGGTCAGTGAAGGTGGTGCGCTGGCCGAGGCGGTTATAGGCAGCCGTGGTGACGTCGGTCGCGATATCGGCGCCGAGCGCGGCGTATTGGTCGGGGGTCAGGGCGGCATACTGGTCGGGCGTCAGGGTGGCCCAACCCATTCCCGACGTGTCGGGGTAGGCGGTCTGGCGAAGCAGGTCGTTTCGGGCAACGCCGCTGTCGGCAAGAGTCGTGCCGTACGAGTAGGTGGTCGTCTGGTCCCCGGTGCGGGCGTTGATCGCCGTCATCGACGTGACTTGGTTGGAAAGGGTATAGGTGTAGTTGGCGGTGCGGTTCGTGTCGTCGGCGATGGTGGTGGAGTTGGCCTCGATGGTCTGGGGCGTCCGGCCGGCGGCGTCGAAGGTGGTGCGGTTTTCGATGCCGCGAGGGTCGGTGCTCGGCCAGGCCCGGCCGGCATCATCGTAGGCGGTGGTGCTGACCAAGACGGTGTCGCTGGAGGCGGGGGGCGTGGCGGGCCGGGAGAAGCTGGCGATGGCGCCGTAGTTGGCGCTGGCGAAGGGCCGGTAGATGCCATCGTACCACGTGGCGCTGGAGCTGATGCGGGCCTTGGGGTTGGCGCCGGCGGTGAGGGGGCCGGTGCTGCCGGCGCCGGTGGCGGGTGCGTCGTTGAGCCGCTCGAAGGCGGCGGTGGAGAGGAACTGAAGTACACCAGAAAATCGCATTTGCTGTCCGATGGGCCGGCTTCGTAAAATACGCCACTTCCGACCCGGTAGTATCCCGTTCAAAGTCGAACGATCGGAGGCACGCTAGTTAGTCTTCCCTCGAAAGCCACACGTGCGGATTCTATTGATAAGTGCCCGTCTTCTGTTAAAACTTCTTCAACTTCGAAAATCCGCCTGCTTGAGATCGTTTGCTCGGTTATAATAAAGCGCCGGATGCGCCATCCCTTCCCTTCACGAACAACCTCGGGCGGATGCCAGCCAATCTTAGTCAGGAGATCAAGATCGCAACGGCCGTCTGTACGGCCCAAAAGATGACCGCCTTCTAAAATTTCCCAACCATACCATCCTTCGATGCCGCACAACCTAGTGTGATCGTCTGTCAGCAAGCGAACGAAGGAAAGCACGATGTCTGGCCGCTCAAGGTCAACCCACCCACGTAAGTCGGCCAATCGCTGAACTGTTCGTTCGATGCCTCCCTCGGAAGTCGCGATAACCAATTGGTCTGTTGCTGGAAAGGTCGTTAGAGAAGACGGAGGGATCCGAATCAAAAGCCGATACTCCACGGATGTTGCCCCATCCGGTTGCGATAGCGATAACTTGTATTGTTTCCAATGGGGGTCAACCCCCGGCTGTGCGAGCGGCCTGCCACCTGCGCCGCATCCGGATGTCAATGCCGCTAGGCTCAAAATCAGTACCAATCTCGAATAGGATCGCACGTCGTCCACCTCGAAGCAAGGTCATCTTCATCTAGCATACTTCTTCGGATCGGGTTTTTCACCGTTAAGCTGATCCTTAAAACTGTTCCTGAACTTTTCGGCTCTCCGCCAAAACGGCTGACGCTTGGTTATCATCCACCAGATGTTGTGGTGATGGAAAAACGGCTCTTGAAGTCACGGAGGACTTCGCATGGACGCGACACTCGGGTTGGACGAAAGGTTGAGGACGCTCACGGGGCTGCTGGATCTCGAGGGCTTCGAGGTGGTCGAGGCGACGGAAGATCGCTCGACCAAAACGCGAACGCTGACGGTCGTTCCAACGGACCTGCTGGGCGTTTGCCCTGACTGCCGCTGCGCCACCGGGGACCGGCATGCCTGCTATGACCGGCACGTGCTGGACCTGCCGCTGGGCGGCTGGCGGACCGAGCTGATCGTCCGCGGCTGGCAGTTCCATTGCGGCCGCTGCGGCAAGTTCTTCACCCCGCGTCACCCGGCGTTGGCCGAAGGGGCCCACGCGACCGAGCGATTCCTCTCCCGCCTCACAGACCTCGCGACCCACGGCGACGTGGCCACGGCCGCACGGTTCTTCGGCGTGCCGGAGAAGACGGCCGAGCGGTGGTACTACGACCATCTGCAACGCCTGCGGACACGCCCTCCGGCGGCCGCCCTTCAGCCGGTGCGGTCGCTGGGGATCGACGAGCTGTCTTTAAAAAAAGGCACCGCCAATTCTGCTGCGTCCTGATCGACCACACCAACGGCCGCGTGCTGGATGTGCTGGAGTCGCGGGAGAAGGCGGCCGTCGTCGCGTGGCTGGAGCGGGGTAAGGAGTCGGGGTTGCTGGCGGAGCTGCAAGAGGTCACCTGCGACATGTGGGAGGCCTACGCCCAGGGGGCGCGGGAGGTGTTCGGGGAGGCCGTGCGGGTGACGATCGACCGCTTCCATGTGATGAAGAACTTCCAGGACCGGCTCAACGACGCGCGGCGGGAGATCCAGCGGTCCCTGCCCGCGGAGCAGGCCAAAGAGCTCAAAGGGAGCCGCTGGCTCTGGCTGACCAACCAGGAGAACCTGCGGCCGGAACAGCGGAAGGAACTGGATCGGCTGAAGCTGCGTTTCCCTGATCTGGACAAGCTCTACCGGCACCGGGAGGCGTTGCGGGAGATCTTCGAGGACGGCCGGGTGCGGCGGCAGGAGACGGCGGCCGTCTGGTTGCAGGCCTGGTGCGAGCGGGGTCGGCGGATGGGGCTCAAGGCGTTGGAGCCGTTCTACCGGATGGTGGAGAACTGGATGGGCGGGATCACCAACTACTTTGTCGCCCGTTCGAGCAACGGCCGCACGGAGGGGTTTAACCGAGGCCTGCGGGCGATCCTGTGGCGGGCGTGCGGGATGAGCAACTTCGCCCACTTCCGGCTTCGTGTGCTGCATGCGTTCGGGTGAGGCCTACACAAGGATCAGCGGGTTTGGCGGAGAGCCAACTTTTCGAGGCCGGCAATCACGTCTTGTATCTCATCAGGAGTTTCTGTGCATTTAATCCTACCAACCTGTTTTGCGCCTGCTGCCTGAGCAAGACAGCTTAACGCTTCCGTGGCGGCTTCTGTCTCCGTCCATGGTCGAAGCGCATCATAGTATGCATTCGCAGCCCCCCGACGCCCGAGGATGTTTCCGGGCATCAGTTTTTCAATCGTTTTGTAAGTATTCTGGATGTTCTGGATGTGTTTAAGTTCTCCAGCCAGGATACAAGCGGTCAGACAACATTTTCCTTTGAGGTCCGGATTCAGGAAGGTCGCGGCGGGCGGCATCGTCCTAGCATAGTCGCCGTGCTGAAAGTTTAGCTTCTTAGCATCGTCATCCGAAGGCCATTTCGGCACCCAACCGGGCCGCTTGCAATCATCTATCTTGTCACAACTTCCACGTTTCTCAAACTCATCTTCAAGCTTTTTGAGATCTTTTGGAAGCGTGTACGGGGCTGGACCTGTAGTTGGCTGGGAGGTAGGTTGTGTTGGCGGCTGCGGGCGACCACCCGTCGGATCCACAAGTGATATGGGATCAGACAAGGTGTATTCATACAGATTTTCACCATCGACATATTCAGCAGAGTCCCGGCTTAGGAACCTTCCCAGACCAGGAATGTAAAATCGGCTTCGGAAATAAAACAACTCCGATACCGCGTCAAGGGGCCGACCTGACATTCGAAGAGAAAAGGAGTATAGGTCGCTCGTTGGAACGAAGCTTACGCTCGCCACGATGTGAATTCCATACGGCTCATAGACGAACCGCTGAAGGACGCTGCCCGAGGTGCCGACCAGCGCCGTCACGTTGAAGTTCGCATCCTGGCAGGCGTAGATCCGGCGGGGAGTGGCATCGTCGCGGCAGACCAGCTCGTCGATGTACCGCAACCCCCACACGTGCTGCGTGTCCGGCGTCGTCGCCGACCCCACCCGCTCCTCAATGTTCTGCCAACCGCTCGTGTAGTAGGCGTGCCGCGTCTCGGTCAGCGTCCCGCCGGTGTAGCTCTGGCTCACCACCCGCCGGTTCCGCCCGTCGTAGGCATACTTCGCCACCGGCGTCGTGCCGTCACTCACCGCCGTCATCCGGTTCCACGCGTCGTACGTCGCCGTGAACCCTCGCGTCGGGTCGGGCTGGGGGAACGTGGTCGTGTTGCCGGCCGCGTCGTACGCCGGCGTCACCCACGCCGGCCCCGTCGTTGCCGAGATGCTCGTGATCTCGTTCACCGGGTTCGCGCCCCGTGCCTGGTTGAGGTCCGTCGTCCCCGCCGTCTTGTTCACGAACCCCCGCCAGTTCCCGGTCGGGTCCAGCGTCCAGTCCTGCTCCAGGGCGGGGGTGCCGGTGATCCCCGTGTGGGTGCCGTTCAGCGTCCCACGCTGCATCGTCGCCAGCCGGTTCAGGGCGTCGTAGGTGTAAAACTCGTCCAGCGGCACCGAGGCCGCGTCAGCCACCACGTTCTTCTTCCACACCCGGTTGCTGTCCCGGTCGTACCCGTACTGGTAGCGGTCGATGTCGGCGGGGGTCGTAGTGACGTTGTTCTGCGACTCGACCGAGCTCGTCGAGGTCCAGCGCTGGTCGATCACCCGGTTGAACCGGTCGACCCCGGCGAACGTGCCGCTCACCCCGCCCCACAGGTCCAGGCGGGATTGAGCTTCGGGATAGTCGATGCGGATGATCATGATTGTCCCAAGTAAGTATATCCTGCAAGCACTGTCGAACCGTCCTTAATTCCGGTCACGCGGTTGAGCCGGTCGTCGGGGCCGCCGCTCGTGCCGTAATCGTACGTGATCACGCGGCCGCTCGGGAACGTCAGCGTGGTGGGCCGGGCTTGGCTGGAACCGGAGGAGGCTTCAGGACGCACGCTTTTTCTCGTCCGATCGTCGTCAAAATATTGCTCAAGACCCGTGCCCATACTCAATTAAGTTTTTGAGCAGACGCACGCGCCTTCCACGCGACTGCCCGAATCGGCAGTCTGAAGTCGCGTGTCAAGGTCCAGTAGTTGGCCTTGAGGACGGGGCCGGGTATTGATTCCAGCCGCAATGGGAAAAAACGCCATTGTCAAAGAAGACCCACACGGCCCAATCCTCGCGTCCAAAACGGTTGTACGGGTACACCAGGACGTCAAAGCCAGGCGCTGCTTGAACCGTTTGACCCCTGCCGAGATAATGCGTGACCTGCTCTTTTGACATTCTCCCGCGATAATTAAAGTCAATGTGACTGGCTAAGTCCGCGAAGTGAGTACCGCGTATTCCAGCTGAAGCTTCCAACTGTTGATACGTTGACGACATCACTGAAAGGTCAGTCACATTCTGGACAACTGGAAATTTGGCGATCCAAAATTTCAGCAGCAGCAAGATGACCGATAGAGCGACTAAGCCCAAGAAGATATACGTTCGCAACCTTAGATTGTTATGGGATTCTGCGCTTCTGACTGAAGGAATGGTCATGTGAACCCTTGTTCAGCCAATATACAATAAAATTACAGGCAACGTCCAGCAAGGAATAGTAAACGCGCCCGCTCCAGTCCACGCCCACCCCAACGGAAAAATCGCACAGGTCCAAGTTAAAAAAATCTCGCAACTGCCTCCGCAAAGACACGAGCCCTTGAATGTACGACTAGCCCAGGGATCACTTATGACGATCCTCTCTCTTTGTCAGCCGATGAACACTACAGCGCTATCTGGTCAACGGAGGACAACTCGCACTACGGCGCTACCTCGCGAACTGCGGCGCAACGAAGAAGGCAAAATCCGAAGCCCGAAATCCGAAGGAATGACCAAGCGGAAAGAAAGAAAACCGATGAAAGCGGATGCGGACGGAGCATCGTTTTCCGCTTCGTCTGCTTTTCAGCTTCCTTGGGATTTCGTGCTTCGGATTTTCTGATTCGGGAAGGCCTGATCGCCGAATCAGCGTTGTAGGGTAAAGCCGGTCAGCGGGGCCGCCGCTGGCATCGGAGTGTGGGACGGTCAGCCGATTGTCTGGGACACGCCCAGCCGCTCCAGCACTTCCGGGGGTGGGCCATCGAAGCTGGGGAGGGCGACGTTGCCGACGTAGCCGATCGCTTTCCAGCCCTCGGGCGTCGCGAAGTAGGCGCCGGCGGCGATGGAGCGGAAGCGACTGAAGAAGTGGGCGGGCTTCTTAAATTCCTTCGTCGCCTTCTTTATGTAGCAGATGTCGTCGCAGATGGCCCGATGCTGGGCGGCCGCGAGTTGGTCGAAGGGCTTTCCGAACCGCTTGTGCGACTCGGCCGCCAGCCAGTCGAGGCCCTCCAGGATGACAGGGCGATCGGCCTGCGTGTGGGGGTAAGGGGATGACACCCACTCGTCGATGATCGCCACCACGCCCAATTCGCTGGCCGCAGGGCCATATGCGTCGGCCGGAAGGATCACATCCGCCAGCGCCTTCGCCGTCTGGCGGTGGGCGTCGGTAAACGTGAGCGGCCAGAACGAGCCGGGCTCGTACAGCTTGATCAGGTCCGCATCGACGCCGTAACCGCGCGGGGCGTTGGGGTCGGTCGGGGGTGGAAGGGCAGTGTCAAATTGGGCGGCCTTGCCGGCCGCCGCCTCGGAGATGGGCATCGCGGCGACGGCCAGCGCGGCCGCCACCCATTGCATCGCCTCGCGGCGGGAGACATGTCGCGGGGCGCCGGGGACTCCGAGCGGCACCGGCCGCATGGCGGCTTTGGCGAGGCCCTCTTTCGCAGCGTCGTCGAACGTCTTCACAGGTTTCCTTTCTTCGCCTGGTCCACCAGGTAATCGCAGGCGCGCCAAGCGAGGGCCATGATCGTCAGCGTGGGGTTCTTGTCGGCGTTGGAGGCGAAGGGGGCGCCGTCGCAGAGGAACAGGTTCTTCACATCCCAGGTCTGCCCGAAGCCGTTGCAGACCGATTTCTTCGGGTCGGCGCCGGTGATCGCCCCGCCCACCTCGTGGATGATGCTCCCCGGGCGCTCGATGCTGTTCTCGGGCGTGAAGTCCTTGCCGCCGCTGACGGTGCCGCCCATGGACTCGATCAACTCGGCGAACGTCCGGCGGGCGTGCAGGCACTGGTTGATCTCGTGGGAGCTCCACTTCCAGTTGAACTTCACGACCGGGATGCCCCACTTGTCCTTCACCTCAGGGTCCAGCTCGGCGTAGCTGTTCTCATTGGGGATCATCTCGCCGCGGGCGGCATAGCCGATGTGGGTGCCGTAATAGCGGCGGGCGTCTTCCTTGAACCTGGTGCCGTAGCTTCCTTCGGTCAGGTCGTCCGACACGGGGTTGCTGCCGCCCGGCATCGAGCGCGTGCCGCCCATCTCAATGTGATAGCCACGGGCGAAATCGAGCTTGCCCGCCTTCTGCCGCTGGTAGCCCCACCAGGGGGCATAGAAGTGCCCACCGCCGGCGCCATCCTCGTTATGCGGCGGAAGGTTCTCGAGCATCGGCACGCGGCCGGACAGGTTCGCCCCCACCGTGTCCATCACGTACTTCCCGACCAGACCGGATGAATTGGCGACTGAAGCGCCCTTCCCGGGCGAATTAAGCAGCAGCCGCACCGACTCGCACGCCCCGGCCGCCACGATCACGGCCTTGCCACGGGCGCGTTCTTCTTTGCCGGTGGTCTTGTCGATGAACAGGACGCCTGTCGCCTTCCCCTCCTTGTTGACCAGGACCTCGCGGGCGTGCGCGTTGGAGATGATGTCGAGGTTGCCGGTCTCCAGCGCAGGCGGCAGGTGGACCGTTGTTGATTGGTAGTTGGCCTTCACGTTGCAGCCGCGGCCGCACGGCGTCGCCCAGAAGCAGGCGTTTCGATCCTTCATCGCCTCGCGCACGATCTTCTGCGCCCAGGCGTTCCCCGGGTGCAGCTTCTGCGGGGCGTGCATGTAATCCTGGTGGGTCGTCAGGACGGCGCGGTGGATCGGCACAACCGGGATCCCCAGCTTCTTGCCGTACTTTTGCGAGAGTAGCTCGGCGGCCCGGCCCTTGGGCGGCGGGAGCAGGATGCCTTCGGGCGAGTCCGGCGTGTTCTCAAACCCGGTGTTCGTCCCGTAGACGCCGATCAGCAGTTCGACCTTGGTGTAGTAGGGGTCAAGGTCTTCGTAGGCGATCGGCCAGTCAAACCCCAACCCGTCGCGCGAGCGGGGCTTGAAATCGTAAGGGCCGTTGCGGAGCGAGATCCGCCCCCAGTGATTGGTGCGGCCGCCCAGCATGCGCGGGCGCCACCACTGGAACTTCTCATGGAGCGGGCCAGGGGCATGGGTATAAGGCTCGCCCAGCACGTCCCAGCCGCCGCCGACCGTCGCATCGTAGAAGCCAAACGGCTTGTCGGGCGTGCTCTCCCCCATCAGGGGGGCCTGGGTGGGGATGTTGAACATCGGCGTTTCCGTGACCGGGTCGTAGCTGCGGCCGGCCTCGAGCATGAGGCACTTCAGGCCCGCAAGCGTCAGGGTGTACGCCGACTGCCCGCCGCCCGCGCCGGAGCCGACGATGATCACGTCGTACTCGGGCTTCGCATCGCCAACAGAAATGAGCCCCATGTGGGGAACCTCGCTAGAGTTTGAATCGCGGCCGCGGCCTTGAAGCGCCTCATACTACAGCGCTAGCTATGTACGGCGGCGTCATGGCAAATCTCGAAATCCGAAGCACGAAATCCGAAGGAATGAGCAAGCGGATAAGGAAGAAACCAGATCCAAGCGACTGCGATGTTCTCCGCTTCGTCTTCGTTTCAGCTTCTTGGAAGGTTCGTGCTTCGGATTTCTCCTGTTCGCAAGGCTCTATGCCTGATCAGCGCTGTAGTGCTAAAACGCGTACACCAATGACCGCTCGTCTGAAGAGGCCGCCGGTGTAAATCGGCCGGAGAGTCCACATCCGATCTCCGCCGTAATGCCGCCTTGCCACGGCGCGGGCGCCGGGTCGATATTGTGTATCGCTCCTCGCATCTTCCGTGGCGACCGCGGCTTAATTTGCGGGAGGAGAGCGCGCATCCGCGGCGGAAACACAGGACGGCGTGTTTCAGTTTGCGGCCGCATCGGTATACTCTGACAGCTTGGCAAGCCCGGAAAGGCTTGCGTGGGACGAGGCGACTTATGGCGGGCGGTAGCACGCGTGGTGAATGAGCGGCAGCGGACAATTTCACGCGAGGCTTCGCTGGTCGGGCCGGGCCTATTCTCTGGAGAAACTGCGACGCTGACCTTCGCCCCGGCCGAAGCGGGCCATGGCATTACGTTCGTCCGCGAGCAGGATGGCAAGGTCGCCACCATCCCCGCCCTGGTCGAAAACGTGCTTAACCGCCCTCGGCGCACGTGCTTGCGAAACGGGACGCTCTTTGTCGAGACCGTCGAGCATTGCATGGCGGCCCTGTCGGGGATGCAGATCGACAATGCCGTGGTCCGCGTCTCCGGAGGGAACATCGGGGAGCTGCCGGGCGGGGACGGAAGCAGCCGCCCATTTGTCGAGGCGATTCAGGAAGCCGGGATCGTCGAACAAGAGGCCCGCCGCGAGCCGCTCATCATTAAGAAGCCGATCCAGGTCACCCTGGAAGGGGCAACGATCGCCGCCCTCCCGGGGCCGACCGACCGCCTTGAGATCATGTACGAGTTTGAGGCGCCTCCGCCGGTCGGGCGACAAACCGTCAGCTTTCGGCTAGGGGACGACGATTTCGCCACCCAGATCGCCCCCGCCCGGACATTCGTCTTTGAGAACGAAGCCAAGGAACTCCGGGCTCGCGGGCTTGGCAAGCATCTGACGCCGCAGGAGTTGCTCGTCATCGCGCCGGACGGGCCAGTGGACAACGCCTTTCGGTTTGCCGATGAGTGCGCCCGGCACAAGCTGCTCGACCTGATCGGCGACCTGTTCCTCGTCGGCCGCCCGATCCGCGGGCGCATCATCGCAAGCAAGAGCGGCCACAAGCTGAACCACCTGATGGCCAAGCGCCTGCTCGAGCACGAAGCCTCGACGCAAAGGCAATCCCTCGTCCACCGCGATGCGGAGATGGACATCCGCCGCATCCAGCGGATCCTCCCCCACCGCTATCCGATGCTGATGGTGGACCGGGTCCTGGAGATCGTGGGCGACTACAAGGCGACGGGGATCAAGAACGTCACCTTCAACGACATCTTCTTCCAGGGCCATTACCCCGGCACGCCGATCATGCCTGGCGTGCTGATCGTCGAGGCGATGGCGCAGCTCGGGGGGCTGCTTTTGAGCACCAAACTCGAGCACACGGGTAAGCTTGCGATTCTGTTGAGCATGGATAAGGTTAAGATGCGACATCCGGTGGTGCCCGGAGATCAGTTGATCCTGGAAGCGGTGGCGGTCCGAGTAAAGAGCCGCACGGGGCATGTTCGCTGCAAGGCCTTTGTCGAAGACAAGCTGGCGTGCGAAGCGGATATCAAGTTCATGCTTGTCGATGCGGAGCCGGTGTAGCCTTTGCGGTTGCCGGCGCGAGACATCAACTCCCGGCTTGACCGGTGGGACCGAAAGGGATTGTATCGCGTGTGTGCCGGGCACCCCGGTTGAACCGATGGAACCAAACACCGTTAAACCCGTTGAATTGACCGCTCAGCACAGCCCGCCCACCAAGCGACCGGCTTGGTTCCGTTACCTGTTTAACTTCCGCTTCTTCTCCGACGAGCAGCCGCGAATCTCTCCGCAGGCGGTCGTCCACCCCAAGGCCGAGATCGCCGACGGCGTGGAGATCGGTCCGTTCTGCGTCGTCGGCCCGGATGTGACGATCGGCCCGGGGTGCAAATTGCTGAACAGCGTAACGGTGGTCGGCCACACGACCATCGGCCGCGAGAACATCTTCTTCCCCAACTCGGTCATCGGCACCGCCCCGCAGGACAAGAAGTACAAGGGCGCCCCCACCCGTCTGGAGATCGGCGACCGCAACGCCTTCCGCGAAGCCGTGACGCTGCACGTCGGCACGGAAAAAGGGGGCGGGGTGACCGTCATCGGGAACGACAATTTGTTCATGGTGAACAGCCACATCGGGCACGACGCCCGCATCGGCAGCCACTGCGTGATCAGCAACAACGTGATGATCGCCGGGCACGTCGCCGTGGGGGACTATGTGTCGATGATGGGGCTGGTGGGGATTCATCATTTCGTGACCGTCGGCCAGCACGCCTATCTCGGCGGCGCATCGCGTATCCATCACGATGTCCCCCCATTCGTGAAAGTGGACGGCGAGGACGAGGTGCGCGGGTTGAACAAGGTGGGGCTTGCCCGGGCGGGCTTCACCCCCGACGACATCGCCGCACTGGATAATGCCGTCCGGCGGCTGTTCCTTCGCCGCAAGCCCTTTTCGATCGCGATGGCGGAGTTCGAATCGACGCCAGCGCTGAATCCGCACGTGAAGCGGATGATCGAATTCCTGCGCCAGCGCGATCAGGGCCGCAACGGCCGCTACTTAGAGAGCTTCCGCATGCGGCTCCCCGAAGTAGCGTCGGACCTGGCGGGGAATGTCGTCCAGCTCACCACCCCCGCGGCCCCGGCTGGCCCCGAGGCATCGACGAACGGAACGGCCGATATCGGCACTCCTCTGTCCGCCGCGCCACCACCCGTCGCGAAACCATCGCCCGCCACGCTTGAGGGGCCGATGAACGGCGCCGCCGAAGCTCCCGCGGGCGTCTGACGACCCTTCCCGGAAGCCGCCCGCGGCCTCACGTCGAACCAGGGGTCGCGGCGGCAGGCGATACGTGCGATACGGGAACCCGACGGCGCTCGTCCCGATGCGACAACCGCGGCCTCGGTTGCTACCATCGCGGCCGTGTCGATATCGAACGCCCCTACCGGCTCATCCACTCCCTCCCCGCTCGCTTCGCGTGGCCGCTCTTTGCCGCCGGGCGGGGGTGACTGGCCTGACCCGATCCCGGTCGCGGTGATCGGCTGCGGCCGCATGGGCAGGCTGCATGCCCGCGTCTATTCGCAGATGCCCCAGGTCAAGCTGATCGGCGTCTATGACGCCAACCCCGAGACGGCGGCCGCCGTCGCTGAAGAATACAACTGCAACGCCTTCACCCGGCTGGACGACGTCCTCCCGCACGACGGCCCGGGCGGGCGCGAGGGCCGGGCCCTGGCCGTCACGATCGCCGTGCCAACCAAGTTCCACGCCGACGTCGCCGAGCGATGCCTCGCCAGCCGCGTCGCATGCCTGGTTGAAAAGCCGCTCGCCAAGGACGTCGCCGACGCCGCCGGATTGTCGGTGCGGCCCGGCGGAGCGGCGCGACGGTTCAGGTGGGCCACATTGAACGGTTCAACCCCGCCATCCGCGCGATGACGCGCCTGGGCATCAAGCCCCGCTTCATGGAAGTGACACGGATCAGCCCCCTGACGTTCCGGAGCATCGACGTCGGCGTGGTGCTCGACATGATGATCCACGACATCGACATCGTCCTGCGGCTGGCCCAGAGCCCTGTCGCGAAGATCGACGCGACCGGCGTCAGCGTCATCGGCGAAGTGGAAGATATCTGCAACGCCCGGCTGACGTTCGAGAACGGCTGCGTCGCCAACGTCACGGCCAGCCGCCTGGCGCTGAAGACCGAGCGGCGGTTGCGCGTCTTCTCGCCCGACGCTTATGTCTCGCTCGACTATCAGAAGCGGTACGGGATCGTCGCGCGGCGCAGCGGCAACCTCGACGCGATCCGCGACGCCGTCGCCCGGATCCGCGCCGGCGAGATCGAGGACCTGACGGGCCTCAACTACGCCGACATTGTCCACGTCGAGGAACTGAAAATAGACGACATCGAGCCGCTCCGCGCCGAGCTCGAAGAGCTTCGTCACCGCCATCCGCGAAGGATCGATCCCCGAAGTGACGGTGGAAGACGGCTTGGCCGCGGTGGAGACCGCGAGCCGAATCGTGGCGTCGATCGCCGCGGAATCATTGGGGTGAAGACGAAAGGATGAAGGATGAAGGCGAAGGATGAAGTAGGGGAGAAGAATCGGCGCCCGTCTCCCCTTCAGCCTTCACCTTCCGCCTTCATCCTTCCCTCTTATCCGTCCCCCTCTTATCCGTCTCCCCTTCATCCTTCACGTTCCGCCTTCATCCTTCCCTCTTATCCGTCTCCCTCCTATCCGTCTCCCCTTCATCCTTCACCTTCCGCCTTCATCCTTCCCTCTTATCTGTGTTCATCTTGCCTTCATCTGTGGCAATGATGCATTTTGCATTTAAGGCCACGGCGCACCGAATGCTCTCGATTTCCGCGCCTCCCCTTTCAACCTTTTCCGTTTTCTTCTTCCTTCGGGTTTCGTGCTTCGGGTTTCGGATTGGGAGCTCATGCCAGCTCGATCACATCCCCCGCCTTCGCCAGCTCCACTCGCAGGCCGGCCGCCAGGCTGTCGCGCAGGAGGCGCTGGTCGCTCTCGACGCGCCGGTCCCACTGGCGTTCCGGGTCGTGGTGGCCGATCAGCGTGCGGCTGATCCGGCACTGCATCGCGCGCCGAACGGCATCCTCGACGCACCCGTGCCCCCAGTCGATGCGGCTCATCGCGGGCGACGCGCCGATCGCCTTCCGCCCCAGGTACTCCTCTAAAAAGTACTGCCCGTCAAAGTAGGCGGCGGTCGCGCCATGGCATTGCCGCAGCAGTTCCTCCTCGGCCGCCTGGCTCCGCACCTGTCTCGGGTCGCCCGCGTCGTCGCCGTGCCGAAGTTCATGATCGGTGCAGAAGACAAAGCTCGACCCGCCGTGCGTCACCTTGTACGCCAGGCACTGCGTCGGGCCGTGGTAGACCTCGAACGCCGTCACCCGCGTGGCGCCGATGGCGACGGGCTCGGAAAGCGGCTTCACGTCCCAAGGGGGGGTCGATCCGTCGGCGGCCGCCCCTTCCCGACGAAGCTCTGTCCCGATGAACGTCGCCGACATCATGCGCCAGTCGAGCGGGTCGTCGAGGTGCGTCGTCGGGTGCAGCGTGTGCGAGAACATCCCGTATCGCTCGTCGAGCGCGCGGAGAAATTCGTGCGTACCGTGCATCCGCAGGGTGAACGGCCGCTCCCGCTCGTAGCAGAGGCTTGAGAAGGTGAGCCCCATCCGATGGTCGAGATGCTGGTGCGAGCCGAAGACGAAGATCTCCCGTCGCTCCAGGCCCTTCCATCGTTTGAGCAGCCGGTTGGAGCACTCCCGCAGCCCCGTGCCCAGGTCAAGAAGGAGGATGTTCCCTTCGGCGGTTTCGACCTGCACGCAGGTTGTTTCGCCGCCGTAGACGGGGAGGTCCGGCAGGCCCAGCGTCTCCTGATAGGCGGCGGCCGCTTCGGGCGCGGCCAGGCTCCGCAACAGGTCGGCACCGCAATTGCCCTGGTCGGCGCGGCGGGCCAGATCGGCCAGCGCCTTTTCGACCGTGTAAACAGCCACGCGGCGGGCATAGGCGCGAATTTCGTCGGACGTGGGGAAGATGGGGCAGCTCCCCTGGACGCCCCAAAGGGTGATCCGAAGGTTGGGCGGGGGCCTGGCCAGGCCAGACGATTCGGTATCGGGATCGGAAGGTAGAGCTTCTTCCATAAGGGTGACGGCAGCCCAGCGCATCGAACCGCTATAAGCACGGCTTCGATCGCCCCGTCGCCGCCGGCAATATAGCGGACAGGCCGTGCCGGCTAAACAATGCAAGAACCAACCGTCGCGCCCACAGCCGCGCGACCCACGTCACGCGACCCAGGGCGGGCAGACGCGCGGGCTTACTCCCGCGATTCGCGTGTCGTTGGGGCGGGCGTGTTTTCTGTCACGTCACGCGTCGTGGGGCTGATCGTCGGGCGGGGCGCCAGGCGGCCGGACTTCAGATCGTCGATCAGGCCCGCCACCACGTCCGCCGGCAATGCATAACTCTCGACGCGGCCGGCCCGGGCGATGTTGATGCCGATCGCCTTGCCGTCCAATGTCACCACCGGCCCGCCGCACTGCTCGGGAAGCAGCACCGTGTCGTGCTGCAGGACAGCAGGAAAGCCGGTATTCCGCGTGCTGAGTGGGCCGCCCATCAGGTTCATGGCCTCGGACCGCGAGGCGGCCGCCAGCGCGCCGACGAGCGTCGCCTGGACGTCAATCTCCTTATCCCCGCGGCGCAGTTCCAGCGTGACGCCCTGCCCCGGCGTGTACGCCCGAACGGCCGCGACAAAGCCCTCGCGCGTGGTCACCGCCTGGTTGTTGAGGCGCAGGATCACGTCGTCCACATGGATACCCGCCTTTGCCGCCGGCCCTTCGGGGACCACCTCAACAATTTTGACGCCGCCATCGGAGTTGGCGAGCATGACCCCGAGGAACCCGCCCCGGTTGACGATCGTCCGCCGCCCGACGCTCACCACGCCGACCGCCACCGGCTTCTCAGCCGACGCCCCCAGCGATGCGACCCACTGGCCCACCTGTGTCGCCTTCGCGTCGCCCCACTCGACCGGCGTCAGGTCCTTCGCCTCGACCTTCAGCATCGCCAGGTCGTTCGCTTCAGAAACGCCAACCAGCCGGGCCTTGACCTCGTCCCCGCCCGGAAGCACGACGTAGATGTGCCCCTGCATCTCGCTCGCCTTGGTGACAATCCATCCATCCGCCCCCACCACCGTCCCCAGAGCGGCCGCCTTGCCGTCGCACTTGATCAGCAGGGCACTTTTGCTGGCCAGACCAATGACCTCGTGAAAAGCCGCCTTGACCGGATCGCCCCCCTTGGTCTGCGCTTTGTCCACGCGGCGGAAGAACTGCGCCGTCGAAACCGAGGGGTAAGACCCCATCACCGCCAGACAGACGAGAACCGCGAGGTAAGCGGATCGAGTTCGGAAGGTCATTAGAATCCTCAACAGTGCGACACGCCCGGCAACCATTCGGGTGCGAAGGAAGAACACGTAAGACGCTCTAACGCCAGATGCCGAGGAAGTGGGCCGAGTCAACCCGAAGCCGCGGATGACGCGATCAGAAGAGGGAGATGCGCTAAAGCTGGAAGGTGTATGGGATCCCGTCTTCATCCCTTCATCCTTCACGTTCATCCTTCATCCTTCTTCCTGATCCTTCTTCTTCGCTTCCTTCGTATTTTCGATTTTTTGTCCACTACCCCGGGCTCTTCCCCAGCGTCGCGATGACCTGAACCTCTTTTCCGTCGCGGTCGATTTTCAGCCCCACTTTGTCTCCGACCCGATGCCGCACGATCATCATCCCAAGGCTGTGGCTGTCATCGACCGGCGCGTCATTCATCCGGGTGATCAGGTCCCCCACCTTCACACCGGCGCGGGCGGCCGGGCCGTCCGGAGCCACCGAATCGACCCGATAGCCTTTCTCGGTAAGCTCCCCCTCCACGCCGAGCACCGGCCCGCGATTCAGGAACGCCAGGCGGTCGCCCCACGCCTCGCCGGCCGCCAAGCGATCCCAGCTCAGCGTGAACGAGTCGATCGGGACATGGATGTTGGCGGTTGTTGATTCCCCGATGCGGCTGTGGATGCCGACCACCTGCCCGTCCAGGTTGAACAGCGGCCCGCCCGAATCGCCACCGACCAGCGTGCAGTCGGTCCCGATCAGCGTGCTGCTGCTCGTGAGCACCCGCCCCAGCCGCAGCACCGGCGGCCGATCCTTGCGAAAGCCGCCCGGGTGCCCCAGCGCCACGACCCATTCCCCCGCGACCAAATCTCCCGACCGGCCGATCTCGACGAACGGCCACTCGCCCGGCTGGGTGATCTTCATCAGCCCGGAATCAATCCCTCGATTCACGCCCAGCGTCTTGCCCGACAACCGGCGGCCGTCCGGCAGGATAATCGTCACATCGCGCCCGGCTCCTGCGCCACATGGCCCGCCGTTAGGACATACCCGTCACGGCTGATGATCACGCCGCTCCCCTGCGACCCGCCGATCATGATGCCGACCGTCGCCGAGCTGGCCTGCTTGAGGACCCCCTCCACCTTCCGCTCGATCTCGCGGAGGTCATCGACATCCTTCGGCGTCTCGGAAAGCGGATGCTTCGGCGCTTCGCGCCCAGCGCCCGAACGACCGTCGGCGGCCGCGTCGGCCGCGTGGTCGAAGGCTGCGTGGTCGAAGGCTGCGTGGTCGAAGGCTGCGTCGCCGAGGGAAACGTCGCCGGAGCTTCGTCCGCGAGCACACGCTCACCGAGCCGATCAAACCCTGCGATCGTCACGGCCGCGACGATCGCGATCCCCGTCAAAGGGCCCCAGCGGACAACAGGTCGAAATATCCACACGATGTGCTTTCGGTCGGGGGCTGCCTCACCCCAGTTCCGGCAACCTGCCGACGGGGGCGAATCCTGAAGACGTAGTATATCGCGAAACGCAGAAGCCGACTCAAAAAGCTTGTGTGCCGAGAGAATCCGGCGTCACGGCACGTCGAGGACGAACGCCGGGCTCATTTTCTGCCTTCCTCAATCATTTCCCTTACCGTGAGCCCGTTCAGGCTCAAGCCCCGCCCCAATTGTTGAATTTGTGCTACCGCGGCTCGTCACGGGTCCGATGCGGCGTGTCGCCGCACCGGTACCAACATCGCCACGGGCTGCCCGTGCCGAGTGATGGTGATCTCTTCGCCCGCCTCGGCCTTCCTTAACAACTCCGCAAGATGGGTCTTCATCTCGTATGCGCCGACGGTATTGGCGTTCCTATCTGCCATTTATTCCTCTTCGGACCCAGCGAAGTCCATTCTACAAGTCTCGCGACCCGGCTAATATTACAGCGCTACCCATGTACGGCGGCGTCATGGAAAAAGGGCGAAATCCGAAGCACGAAATCCGAGGGAATGAGCAAGGGGCTAAGAAGAAACCGGATGCAGCGACCGCGGCGTTTCCCGCTTCGTCTTCGTTTGAGCTTCCTTGACATTTCGTGCTTCGGACTTCTCCGGTCCGCAAGGCTTTAGGTCTGCTCAGCGCTGTAGTGCTAAGTTCGACTCTCCAGAACATCTTGTGATCTGTATCGCCGCCATTTCCGCTACCAATCCCTCGGGGAGATGATGCGATTCGGCGGGGGCGTCGGCTCTCGGTGCATAGCACTGCTGGTCGAGAGGAAGGCGACGGCGGCCAAGCCGATGAGCGCGATCATTCCGAAAACAAGGAAGATCAGCCAGCCGGCGGCTCGGGGCTTGGGGGGCGCGATCGCGGGGTACGACGCGGCGGCAGTCACCGGCGCGCCGCAGCGAGCGCAGAAGCTGGCGAGCGGGGCCATGGGTGAGGAGCAACGGCCGCAATGGCTGGCGCCGCGCGGGACGGGCGACGGGTACGCCGGCGGGCGGGCGAGATTTTGGATTCGCTCATACTGCGAGCGGCGACGCCGGACAAAGAACTCTCGGAACAGCACGAACAGGACGATCAGTCCGGCAAAGGCCAAGCCATTGACCCACGTATCGAACCAAGCCGAGCTGTGTGCATCCACCAACATCGCGCCGGTCATTGAAGCCTCCAGGTGGCTTGCTCCATCGGACGATCGGGGTGATCTGTTCCCTATGATCGTCCGCGGCCGCTCAATCCGCCAGAGAACGCCCGAAGTAGCCGACGCACTCCGCGAGCCGAACGCCTTGCGTCGGCCATGATTGGGCCGCAGGCCCATACTCCCCGCGTCTCACCCGATCCCATACTCGCGCCAGCGGCGGCTAACCAAATCTTTCGTCGCCGCATCCATCTCCAGTTCCTTCGGCCACATCCGGACGCGCCCTTCCGCCGGCAGCTTTACGGTCGCATCGAACCCCATCTTGCTTCCCGCCCCCAGGTCGGGGCTGGCGTGGTCCAGGATGTCCACCGGGCCGCGGACGATCTCAGTGTCGCGTAGCGGGTCGCAGTTGCTGAACAAATGGAATAGCACGTCCTGTTCGTTATGCACGTTGACGTGCTCATCCACGACCACGATGTACTTCGTGAAGGCCATCTGCCCCGCACCCCAGATCGCGTGCATCACTCGCCGAGCCTGGTAAGGGTATTCCTTGCGGATCTTAATGAACGCGCAGTTGTGGAACACGCCGCTGATCGGCAGCGAGTAATCGACAATATCGGGCACCAGCATCTTCAGCAGAGGCAGGAAGACGCGCTCGGTCGCCTTGCCCAGGAAGTAATCCTCCATCGGCGGCTTGCCGACGATCGTCGTCGGGTAGATCGGGCTCTTGCGGTGGGTGATGGCGGTCACCGTGAACGCCGGGTACCAGTCGGCAAGCGAGTAGAAGCCGGTATGGTCGCCAAATGGGCCTTCCATGAGCCGCTCGGTCGGGTCCACATACCCCTCGATCACGATCTCGGCATTCGCAGGCACTTCCAGGTCGTTGGTGCGGCAGCGGACCAAATCAATCCCGCCGCCGTTGAGGAACCCGGCGAACAGGTGCTCTTCGATCCCCGGCGGCAGCGGCGCGGTGGCGGCATAGGGGAGGATCGACTCCCCGCCCAGCACGATCGCCAGCGGCATCTTCTCCCCGCGCTTCTGGTAGAGGCGGAAATGCCGCGCGCCATCATGGTGCATGTGCCAGTGCATCGCGCATTTTCGCGGCCCATGGACCTGCACGCGGTACATCCCAATATTTCGATCGCCCGTCTCGGGGTTACGGGTGTGGATGCCGCCCAGCGTGATGTAGCGGCCGGTGCCGGTCTGCACCTTCGCCGCGGCGACGGCGGCCGCCGGATCGAACGCCTGGCCGGATTGCAGGTCCCCGTCGAGCGGCCAGCACTGGATGATCGGCAGGCGCGTGAGATCCGCCTTCTCTCCTTCAAGCACCACCTGCTGGCAGATCCCGGTTCGGGCGAGGCGCGGCGGGTAGCTGGCCATCTTGAGCAGGTCGGGCAGCTTCCTCATCTTTTCGATGAGGTTGCTGGGGATGTCCGGCTTGACGAGCTGCTGCACCCGGGCCGCCAGCGCTTCGAGGTTATCGGTGCCCAGCGCCTGGTTGACTCGCCAATAGCTGCCGAAGGTGTTGATCGCGACGGGGATGTCGGAGCCTTCGACGTTCTCGAAGAGCAGCGCCTTGCCGCCGAGGGCGGCCGCCGGATGCCGGTCCAGCTCCGCATGCCCGTGCGGCGCGGGGGACTTGCTGACCCGGTCGGCGATCTCCGCGATCTCCAGGACAGGCGACACCCTCGCCGTCACGCGCGTCAGCTCTCCCTGCTTGTCGAGGAACTGGACAAACTCCGACAGCGTTTCAGTTGCCATGTCGGGGATGGTAGAGATCGCCGGCGAGGGGGACAAACAGGGGCGAGTTCTGAAATCTGGGAACGGTGCGCCCGAGCGGTGGGGATGGCGTTTAGAGATTGGAGCCAGGAAATCCGAAGCTCGAAACCGAAATCCGAAATCCGAAGGAAGCCGAAAGACCAAGCGGAAAAAAGCGAACGGGTGCGCGGGGCCGCGTTTGCTCTTTTTGGTTTTCTTCAATTTCTGCCTCCTTCGGATTTCGTGCTTCGGATTTCCCTTTTGAATCACCCTTCGTGCTTCGGATTTTCCGCTTCGAACCTCGCTTCGTTGACTGCCCCCTGACCCCTTGGCATACTCAGGCCCCAGCCGAGGGCCACGGATGGCCCGATGCACCTGACACGAAAATCCGGGATGAACCCTGAACTTTCTCGTTCGGTCCGCCCTGTGGATTTTGTGCGGAACCTTTCCTCCCTTCCCGCGTCCAAACCGATGTCGAGCTTGAGCGGAACTCATCACGACGCGGACGAAGCATCGGACCTGAACCAGGGCCCGGATCCTTCGCCCGGCGCCGCCCCGCCCGCCGAGCCGTCCACCCTCCGCCCCGACGTGGCGATGCTTCGTCGTGCGCAGGGAGGCGACCGCGGCGCGTACGGCCAGATCGTCGTCCTCTACCAGGACCGCCTGTACAACGCCGTCCTTCGCCTCGTCGGCGATCGGGACGAGGCGCTGGAATTGACGCAGGAGGCCTTTACCCGCGGGCTCATGCGGCTCGACAGTTTCCGCGGCGACGCCTCGCCCTATACGTGGCTCTTTCGCATTGCGGTGAACCTCGCCATCAGCCAGTTGCGTAAGGTTCATAAGAACCGTGTCTTCTCGCTCGACCGCCCCAGCGGCGGCGGCCGCCACGGCGATGACGGCCAGGCCGCAGGCCTCTACGACCGGGCCTCCCAGGAGGCCACGGGGCGCGACGGGCAGGTGCGAAGCAACGCGGAACAGCCGCTGCAACGCCTCGAGCGGCGCGAACGCGACCAGCATATCCTCGCCGGCCTGGGCCGGCTGGATGCCGATTACCGCGCGGTGCTGGTGATGCGGGACGTGGAAGGGTTTGATTACCAGCAGATGGCCGACATCCTAGGCCTTCCGCTGGGGACGTTGAAAAGCCGGCTCTTCCGGGCTCGCCTCGCGCTGCGGGACGAGCTCAGGCCGTACCTGAAGGATTCGAAAGAGAAGTGACTAGGCCCGGGTGGCGAAGGTCCGCGTGCGGGCTCGTAACTCGGCCCCGCACCCCACGGCGGGCCTCGTCGCTTGCGTGACTATGTCCCCGAATCAGCAAGAACAATCCGAAGCCAAGCTCCTCGGCTATGTCGAGGGTGACCTGGGCCCCATCGATCGCTCCGAGATCGAGCGCCACCTTGAAGCCCACCCCCAGCATCGCAAGCTCCTGGACGAAATGAAGGTGTCGCGCGACCTGCTGCGCTGGCTCCCCCGCGAGTCGGCCCCGCCAGACCTCGCGGAAGCCTTCCAATCACAACTGGAGCGCTCCGTCCTGCTCGACTCCGAAACAGGCTCCGCCGAAAGCGGCGCCATGCGGATCGGCTTCTGGACGCAGTATCGCGGCGTGGCGGCCGTGCTGGCGCTGGCGACCGGCCTCGGCGTCGCCGTCTACTTCGTACTCCCGCCCCGCCATGGCTCGCTCGTGCTCGGAACCCAGCCAGGCCCGGCCGTTTCCCCGATCGAGTCGCCAACCACAACCCCCCTCGCCGACGTGCCATCGACCCAGTCCATAATGCCGGATCTGGCCCCCAGCCCGGGCGGGCCACGCGCCCCGTTCGCGTTGGCCTCACCGATAAGCCCCGCCGAACCGATGGGTGCCGTGGCCGGCATCGGCGCGGCGGGCTCGCGAGACGCCGACGCCACGACGCGGCCCACCGCGGCGTTGACCGCCGCGCCGCCGTCAGCCGCATCTCCTGTCGCATCCCCTGCGATCGGCGCCTCCGCGACAACTGACGCGTCGCCGATCCTGCCCCTTCCCGTCGCCGGCGCGACTGCGGCCCCCGAGCCGGTGCGAGTCGCCATGGGCATGGCGGCGCGCGACGCGTTTAATGCATGGTCGAACCCCGCATCCCTGGATGCGCCGGCCGCCGACCGGAAGGCGATGGCCAAGGACGAGTCGCCCGATCGACCCGCGGCACTCGGCGCCACCGAGACGACGGGCCGTCGCATGGTGCTTGTGGTGGCGGCCGCCGACCTCAAGGCCGCCGGCATTCAGCTTGACACGATGATGTCGCGGGCGGCCGGCTCTTCAAACGAATCGCTTCCCTTCGCCCCGGCCAGCCCGGCCTTCGCCGCCGCGAGGCGAGACTCCGCCGCCGGCTCTAAAGACGCACTGGGCGCTGACGCCCGCGCCATCGATCGTACGGCGAAACCATTTATCGGCGGTGTGGACGCCGTGGCCCGCAATGTTGCCAGTGCGCCCCAGGTAATGGGCGGCGTGACGCCGAGCGGAATCGCCCGGGCGGCCGCACCCTTGCCGGCTGCGGCCGCCGCCCCTGCGACAGCGGCCCCCGCCGCGGCACAGCCGCAGCCCGCCATCGCAGCGGCGCCGTCGCCAGGCCCCCGGATGTCGCCCCAAGCGCCCGCTCGGCCGGCTGGTTCGCCCCCTTCGCCCGCCCCGGCGTTGGTCAAGCGAGACAACGGGCCGGCCGCGCCGATCGTTTCGTCCGCCAAGCCGAGCGACGCATCGGCCAAGTCGAGCGGCGCGTCGGCCAAGCCGAGCGATGCGCCCGAAGACCTGCAACGCTCGGCGGGCCCGGCGAGGCCCCCGCGGGTGCGATTGCCGCGGCCGCCGCTCCGGTCGCACTCGCCGGCAAAGAAGCGGCCACCGCCCCGGCCCCTGCCGACGCATCGCCCATGGCGGCGGAGGGCGCGGAGCAAAACACGACGTATCGCCGCATGACCGAGAGCCAGGCGATCGCCCTGGCGAAAAGCCTGAATCAGCCGAACGCGTCGCAGTGGGCGATGGCCTACGCCGAGACGGACGCCGACCCATCACGGCCTGACCACTCGCTTGCGGCCCCAGACCATACTTCCACAGACCATACTTCCACAGACCAGGCTTCCACGGGCACGGCTTCGGCAGACAAGGCTTCGGCAGACAAGGCGGCCGCCGATTCCACATTCAAAGCGGCCGGAGCGGAGCGACAGCTCAAACAGATGGCGGCAAAAGAGTCGGCGATCACCCGATCGGATCACCCGATGGTGCTGCGTTCCGCGGTGGCCGCCACGACGCGTCCGGCCGCCCCGTCGTTCGAGGTCGAACAGTTGGGCTTCCGCGAGAAGGCGAAGGCGCCGACCGATCTGGAACAGCGGGTCAACCAGGTATTGGAGGCCACTCGCTCAACCCACGACCTGCGGGCGCCCGGCACATCCGACGAACCGCTCCGCGCGGGCGAGAGCCTGCGCGTGACCTACCGCGACCTCGTCGCGCCGGGCGGTCAGAAAGAAGAAATGGTCCGGCTGAACGACCGCGGCACCATTCAGCTCTTGCCGACCGGCGATGTGGCCTGTGCGGGCCTGTCGCCGCGCCAGGCGGAGAAGGCGATCGCCGACGCCATCGCCCACGGCCGCGGCGGAGGCAACCCCGGCACGGTCACCGTCGAGCGCTGGCCCGTGACGGCCGACGCGCCCACGACACCCCTGGCCACCGCGGCCCTTCCCCGTTCGGACGTGGCGGCCGACAAAACGGTCAATCATTTCGCCGATCCGAAAAAGGCATCCCCCTACGCCGACACGGGCGCCGATGCCCCGGTGGATGTGCTGATCGTACTGCGGCACGCTCCAGCCGCGACGCCCACCACAGGGCCGGCCGCACGGTAGCAGGCACACGCGTACCGTCCGCGCCTTTCTTCCACCTTCATGAATAGGGCCACGCCACACGGAGTGTGGCTGCTACCTTGATGCGCGCGGCGCGGCGATCGTGACGCCTTGCTTCGCCGTCGGGAGGCCTGCCCCGTCAACGAAAGGCGTCACGCGAAGCGACCCGTCGGCCCGAATCGTCACCGTTATCGCGCCCCACCGGCTCGTCCGCAGCAGCGGGCGCCCTCCGATCATGGTCTCGAAGTCCCGCTGCTTGTTCGTGAGCGACCGGGCATTGGAGCTCAGGATGACGGTCGGAGAGACGGCCCGAACGAAGTCGGTCGTCGTCAATTCGCCACTGCCGTGATGCGGTGCGAGAAGAATGTCGCTCTTAAGCCCACCGGGGGCCGCCAATAGCTCACGCTGCGCCGCCGACTGTATGTCGGCTGGGAACAGCATTGAGCGGCCGCCGAAACGCAGGCGTAAGACCAGCCCGGTATCGTTGGAGTTGAAGTCGCAGTCCGCCGGCGGCCACAGGACGTCGATCACCGCGCCGCCGGGCAGGGCCACCCGATCGCCGCGCACGATCAACCTCGGGCCGCGCCCGGCCTTGTCGAGCAAATCGAGTAGTGCCTCGCACGGGGCGCTCTCGGGCGCATGGCGGCGGAAGTGGGGGCTGGTGAAGACGTCGCGCGCTTCATATCCGGTGACCAGTTCGGCCGCCGCGCCGATGTGATCGAAATCGCCGTGGCTGAGAAAGATCGCCCCGACCCGCCGCTTGCCGATATGGCGCAGGAACGGGGCAAGGCAACTGTGGAGCGGGTCGGCCAGCGAGCTGGAGCCGGCGTCAATCAGGTAGACTTCGTCGCCCGGCGGCTCGACGACGACGCACTGCCCCGCCCCCACCGATAACACCGTGATGCGAAGTTCCCCGGCCGCCTGCGCCACATCGCCCGGCCGCTGCGCCACCGACGAAAGGCAACGAGCCAAACAGGGCCAGCGCCGCGACCGGCCCGAGCATCACGGCACGGCGAGCCCATCTCTTTGAGCGAGGGGGAGGGCTCTCGCCTTCAGGCAACGGTGCCGGCTTCGGCCGCCCGCGGAATCGCGCGAGGGCGCCGGGGACGAACGGCAGGAGCAAAAGGGCGTAGTACGCCGCGATCAATCCGGCCGACGGCCGCGGCCACGCGATGTCGGCGTGAGGGAGGCGTGCCAGCAGGCCGACCAGCCATCGCGTGAGCTCAACCGGCTGCGACGCGAGCCACGCCCACACCGCCGCCAGCGGCGGCCAGAGCGCCGTCAGGACGACCTTGGCCATCCCGCCGACCAGCGCCACGAAGACGATGGGCGCCAGGAAGATCCCGGCCGGGATCGACCACGGGTTGAGCTGCTCAAAGTGATAGGCGATCACCGGCGCCGAGAAGGCCCACGCGACCAGTCCGTAGGCGAACCCGTCGATCAGCCACTGCTTGACGCGCCGGCGGACCGTCGCCCCGGTCGTCATCCGCGACAACCGGCTTGCGACTTCAACGTCCCGGTCCGTCACGCGGCGCTTGATCCGGGCCGCCACGCGGCGCCCGTAGAGGATCATCCCCAGCACCGCTCCAAACCCGAGCTGAAAGCCAGCGTTGTAAAGCTCCATCGGGTCGATGGCGAGCATCGCCAGCGCCGTGACCGATAGGAGCTGGGCGCGGTCGGTTCAACCGCCGCGCCAGCGTGCCAAGCCCGAACGCGGCGCTGAGCAGGACGGCCCGAATGACCGGCGGGGAGGGAAGCGCCATGAAGGCATAACCGATGACGAAGGCGAGTGTCGCGCCCAGCGAAACCCGCGGCCGCAGGCACAGGGCGCGGCAGATGAACAGGACGATGCCGCCCATCACCGCCACGTGCAGACCGCTGACCGCCAGGTGATGGCTGGTGCCGCTGGCCTGAAATTGCTCCTGCACGTCGCGGAGTTGCGGGTCGCGATCCCCCAGCAGCAACGCCCGAAGCAGCGCATGGTCGAGCGAGCGATCGAACGTGAAACCGTCCGCCAGAAGTTGCCGCACGCGTTCCCTGGCGCGGGTGAGGATCGAGGCCCGCCCTTCCCGAATGATCCGCAGGTTGTCAGGGCGATGGATCGAGATCGTGGCGAGGATTCGCTGCGCGCGATAGTAGCCGGCCCAGTCGAACTGGCCCGGGTTCATAACGGCGGCCGGCCGCTGGAGCATCCCCAGGGCGCGGATCGTCTGACCGGCCGCCAGTCGCGGGTGCGGCTGGCTGATCTGAAGCTGGACGTCGCCGGTCGCCGGCGCCCACCCGCCCCAGGCCCGGATGCGCGTCACCCGCGCCAGGGCCACCTGGCGCGGCGGCATCGCCCGGCGCTGGTCGAAAGGGTTGGCAATGATTCGCGGCGGCTCATCAATCTGAAGCTCGAACTCCCCCAGCCGCGGCGTCTCCCCCGACAATTCGCTGATATGGCGCCGGGGGAAGAAGCTTTCACCGAGCTGGGCCGCGAGTACGCCGCTGAAGGCGACGCCCGCGGCGAGGCAAAGTGAACAAAGCACCGGCCGCCGCGCGAACGCCATGGAAAGAAGCGTCAGGGTGGCCGTCGCGGCCAGCCAGGCAATCGGGCAGGGAGGGAGCGCTGCGTGCAGTCCGATGCCGATCGCAAAGAGGAGAGCCGCCCCCAACGCGGGCCGGGCCGACAGCGAGAACTCCCCCGGCTGGTCAGTGTTGCGCCCGCCTTGCATCGGTCGGCCGCCCCTTTCGTCCGCTCGCGTTCAGGAATTCGCCACGAACGAACACTACCACAGGCGATCGCCCAAAGGGAAGGAAGCGGTCAGCCTGCGGCCCGCGCGGGCCGCTTCCGGCGGGCCTCGGCGGCCAGGGCGGTGGCGACGCGCTGAACGACCGGCCGCCAAGCGCCGGCGGCGGGCTGGCGGAACAGGCGCATCGTCGAATACCAGGGGGAATCGGAGCGGCCGAGCAGCCAGCGCCAGTCGGGGGCGAACGGGATCATCGCCCAGACCGGCGTGGCCGTCGCGCCGGCCAGATGTGCGAGGGCGGTATCGACCGAAATCACCAGGTCGAGCTCCCGCATCGCGGCCGCCGTGTCGGCCAGCGTGTGCAGCTCGGCGCGAGGTCGATCAACCGCATGCCCTCGGGAGGGGCAGTCGCCGCAGCGCCCGCCGGCCCTTTCTGTAGCGAGACGAAGGTTACGCCGGGAACGCCGGCCAACGGGGCCAGATCGCTCAGCGCGATCGAGCGGTTGCGGTCGTTGCCGTGCGTCGGGCTCCCCGCCCAGACGAGGCCGACGCGCAGATTGTCATCGCCGAGGGCCGCCAGCCGATTTCGCCAGCGTGCCAGGGTCGGCGCGTCGGCTGACAGATAGGGCACGGCCGCCGGCACGGCGTCGAGCGTGATGCCGAGCAAGAGGGGCATGCTCAGCAGCGGCGCATGACAATCGAACGCCGGAAGCGGCCCGCCACTGGTGGCCACCGAGGCGACGCCGCGCACCGAGTTGACGAGCCCTGTCAGAGCGGCCGGGCACTCCACAACAACGCGCGCGCCGCGATCCGCCAGGGTTGACGCAAAGCGAATGAACTGGATCGAATCGCCCAGCCCCTGCTCGCAATGGAGCAGGATCGTCCGGCCCGCCGGGCTCGACCCGTCCCACGGCGGCCGATCGAACGAGCGCCGCGGCGAAGGGAACTCCGGGAACGACCAGCGCGATTCGTATTGCCGCCACCCGTTGGCCCAGTCGCCCAGCAGCAGCAACGCGAGCGACAAGTTCCACCGCGCCCGCGGGTGGGCCGGGTCCTGCTCGAGTGCGGCCGCGTACATCGGGAGCGCGTCAGCGGGCCGGCCCAGGTCGGCCAGCGTCAGGCCCAGGTTGCTGTAGGCATCGGGGTAGATCGGGCGCAGCTCGATCGCCTTCGCGTAGGCGACCAGCGCCTCCATCAACTTGCCGGCGGCGCGAAGCGCCTCGCCCATGTTGTTGTGATAAACGGCGGCCGACGGGTTCAACGCGATCGCCCGGCCGATCAACCGGCGGGCGTCCTCCTGATCGCCCGCCTGATGCCGCAGCACGCCCAGCAGGTGCATCGCATCGGCGTTGGCCGGGCCGCATGCCAGCACTTCACGATAGGCCGCCTCCGCCTCGGCAGCCCGCCCCTGCTGCTGCAAGGCGATGCCGGATCGCAGTTTTTCCACGGGGTCGCGCATCTCTCGAATTATCGGCCGGCGGCCGCCGCGGACTGCCGTAAAGAGGGCGAGGGTGTCGCCGGCCAGCGGCTCGCTCCATCGAAAACAGCGGGTTACCGCCCGCGAATAATTGCCGCCGGTGCCCTCACCGGCGGTGTTGCCGACCGTGCAGAAGGCCCGCCGGTAAGGGCACCGGCGGCGCCTCGGATACTCTCCTCGCGCATCTGCGATATGGCCCGGAACGGCTCAAGAGGAGACCCCACAACTACCCTGCCCCGTCAGGAAGCCGGCAGTCGCCGGACTCGACGACCGAGCATCGCAATCTCCAGTTGATGTCGCCGCACACGAAAGCGTGCGATCGCCGCAAAAGACGGCCAGGCCGCGGTGGCGATCAGGTCGCCATCGCGGGCTCGAACGCCGGCGCCGGCGACTGCCGGGCCAAGACCGTCCAGATCCGGCGCGCGGCGGCCGCCAGAACGATCAGGGTGCAGGTGAGCATGGCAAGGATGAGCCCCGCCTGGATGGTCGCGTTGGTCAGCGCGATCGAGCGATCCGCGCCCGCCGGGTTGCCGAGCTGCGTTCGGATGCCATCAATCAGCCCGGCAAGCGTGCGCCCAGCGGCCGTGGACGTGGTCGTCATCACGACCAGCAACGGCATCAGCGTCACCCACGCGTACCGGGCACGCCCTTCATTCACCAGCCACGCCGTGACCACGGTCAGCGCAATGATCGCCAGCGTTTGGTTGGCAATGCCGAACATCTTCCAGACGGTTGCGAAGTTGTCGCTGTTCAGGAAGTACGTCCATCCGCCCACCACGATCAGCGTGCAGAGGATCGCGCTGAACCACGACCGAGACCGCCCCAGCGACGGATGGATCTTCCCCGCCACCTCCTGCACCAAAAAGCGGCCGATGCGCGTCCCGGCGTCGATCGTCGTCAGGATAAACAGCGCCTCGAACATGATGGCGAAGTGAAACCAGTACTTCCACATCGATTCCATGGCCGAGGTCGCGCCGGCGCCGAAGCGGGCGATCGAGTTGGAGAAGATCTGGGCCATGCCGACGGCCAGCGTGACCGCCCCGCCGGTGCGGCCGCGAAGCGATTCCTGCGTCAGCCGCTCGTAATCGCCGATGTGCTCCACCCCGCCTGCTCCTGCGACCGCCAGGATGCGATCGTGGAAGGCCGGGGCCTTTTCCAGGTCGGTGTTCATCGCGTAATAGTCCCGCACTGGCAGGGAAGACGCCGCGATGATCGCCACCACGCCCACAAGCCCTTCGATCAGCATCGCGCCGTAGCCGATCATCCGGGCGTCCCCCTCTTTCTTGACCATCTTCGGCGTCGTGCCGCTGCTCACCAGCGAATGAAAGCCGCTGATCGCGCCGCACATGATCGTGATGAACAGGAAGGGGAAGATCGTCCCGGTCACCGTCGGCCCGCCCGACATGAAGACGTGATTGATCGCCGGCGCTTCGAACTTGGGGTTGGCGATGAGCGTCCCGATCACCAGCAGCGCGATCGTCCCGATCTTGAGAAAGCTCGACAGGTAGTCCCGCGGGACGAGCAAGAACCAGACCGGCAGCACCGACGCGACGAACCCGTAGATCGCCATCGCATACGTGACCTGCATTGATGTCAGCGTGAAGTACTCCCCGATTGGATGCGTCGCCACCCAGCTTCCCGCGACGGTGGCCCCCAGCGTCAGTACGGCCCCGATGAGCGACGCCTCGACCACGTGGCCGGGGCGGATCTTGTACATGTATAGCCCGATGAAGATCGCGATCGGGATCGTGGCGGCGATCGTGAACGTCCCCCACGCCGAGCCGCGCGTGCGGCGGACGATCCCCGCGGGCAGCGTATACGTCGCCGCGCCCGGCATGATGAGGCCGGGCTTCAGGGCCGACTTCGCCCGAAGCATCAGCGGCTCCTCGTACGTCGTCGCGCCATCCGCTCGCTGAAGCGTCGCATTTGCCGGCACCATGTAGTCGAATGTCCCGTTGGGGCCGGGCGTCGATTTGAGTTCCTCGCCGACTCGAAGCTCGCCCACCCGGAACTTGACGGTTTCGCCCCCCAGCGCCATCACCACCACCTTGCCCAGCCCCGCCAGCGCGATGATGAGGATGAAGAGGATGGCGATCGTGGCGGCCGTCCCAGCGGTGCGGCCGATGTCGCTGTAGGCGATTTTCGCCAGGCTTCGCCCGTCGCGCCGAAGGCTCGCCGCCAGCACCAGGAAATCCTGCACCGCTCCGCCCAGGCAGACGCCGATCACGATCCAGAGCAGCCCCGGCAAGTACCCAAACTGGGCCGCCAGGACCGGCCCGATCAACGGCCCGGCGCCGCTGATGGCGGCGAAGTGATGGCCGAAGAGCACCCACTTGTTCGTCGGTTCGTAATTGTGCCCGTCGTCCAGCCGGACAGCCGGCGTGACCCGTGAATCATCCAGCGCCGCGACCTTGGCGGCCAAGAAGGCGCTGTAATATCGATAGGCAATCGCCATCAGGCAGAGGACAAGGATCATCACCGGCATCGCCGACACGCCGGTTCCGGCGGCAAGCAGTGGCGGCAAGGGGACCAGTAGACAGGCGAAGTGAGGGGGCATCGTCTCTCCGTTACGGCGGAATCGGGGCGCCTGTTGAATTCTAACGCAACGCTCCCCGAACGAAGAAACACGAGGTGACAGGCACATTCCTTGTGCCGTCCGCATCGGTGCCCCGGGGCACTTTTGAGCGGATTTCGGGGTTTGCCTGCCAGCTTGATTGGGAGGAGTCGCTCAGCCCTGGCCAGTAGTGCAGTAGTGGGCTGACCTTGCGGCAGCGGAGAGAAGCGCTTGGAGCATCTTTGATTCAGAAAAGCTCGTTGATTCGAAGATTTGATTGGAAAATTAGGCCGATTAGCAGGATACTAAATTTGGTATGGTCGTTTTTCGAGGTTTCCCATGATCCGCACTAGCGACATTCGCAAGCTAAGTGATTTCCGGGCTAACGCGAGAGCCCATTTGGACCGTTTGGCAGAAACGGGGGCTATCGAGGTTCTAACCGTCAACGGTGAGGCAAAGGGCGTCATCATGGCCCCCCGTGTTTTTGATGAAATGGCGGAGAGAATTGAGGCGCTTGAAGTCATGGCTTCGATTAAGCGCGGGCTTGCTGACGCAGCGGAAGGGCGCACCCGTCCTGCTCGTGCTGCCATTGAAAAACTCGCCAGCGAATTGGGGCTTGATCTGGGTTCCAACCCCGCATGAAACATTTCATCGTCGAAATTGCTGACGAAGCATGGACCGAAATCGAGCGTCAAATCCGGTTCATTGCCATTGATCGCCAAGCTCCAATGAATGCGGCCCGCTGGTCGAATCGATTGCTGAAGGCATCGACGACTTGGAGTTGATGCCTCGCCTTCACACGCTCGACGAGCGTCAGTCCCGCGAGCACGGGACCAGCATCTACCGAATGGTCTTTGAGGCGAACTATTTGGTCTTCTACACGGTAGACGAAGTGAAAGAACGAGTGACGATCGTGTCCTTCCGCCATGGTGCCCGGCAAGCGCAGTAGCGTCCAAGAGTCACTTCGGCACGAAACTCTGAGGAAGTAAGCGGCAAAAGAGATGAGTTCAAATCCCGCTCACCGCCACGCGCAAGTCTTTGTTTTCGACGAGGCATCTGCGGAGCGTTTGAAGCGGGACGCATGCCATAAACTATTGGCCGCAACTGATAATGTAGATGCCACAAAACATATGCCGTCTTCGCGAAGTTGATTGGAGCCAGCGGGACACCAGTAGAACTCCCAACCGCGTTTTTGAGCGAATTTCGAAGGCTTCCAGCCAAATTGCCGCAGAGCCTGCTTTCCGGGCTGACAGTCCGTCACTCATGCTGCGGCTCGCATGCCCACGGATTGGGAAAGACAACACTTACAATGAGCAATGACGGCGATAACGTCATCGAATTGAAAACAGTTTAGCGAAACTTCTTTCGGTTTACGCGGATCCGCGCGGGGGTATCTGCGGCATCGACGAAAACCTGTCCAGCATCCTGCGGCTTGAACGGAGTTTCCCCGATAGGCAACGTCTTCATTCCACGAGATGAAAGATGCTCATAGAATTGAACAGCCAATCCCATTGCCTCACCATCACCCAACTGTGCAGTGATTAGGATTTCTTTTGGGAATCCCTCTGGAAACCGCTCTCTCAGGTACTGTTTTTCGGCTGGGCCAATCCGCCGAGCTTGACTTTGCAACTCCATGGATTTGATGCGTGTCTCGTGCCCTCTCAAAGCGAGGGAAAATTCGCCAAACTCGTGTTCCGCCCAGACCCGAAAGTCTTCAAGGCTCGAAAAGCGAGCGGCGAACTGATCAATGGCCTCTTTGATGTGAAGAGGTGGATCGTCGGGATGTTGCACGGCGTAGGCAAGCTCTTCTATGGCGGTTCGTAGCGGAGGCTCTAGCTCATCAGTTAGGGCCGCAACCAAATAATCTAATGTTCGCTCCTGTCCGCCCAATTTGGCTGCGACGGCGTTTAACTTGGCTTTTATCAGAGCAGAATCTGTCTGTTTATGCGTCTGGATTCCCTGATCCACAATCTCGGCCAGAATCTTCCATACGCCGCCCAGCGATTTTAGGCCTAGTTTATTGAAAGCAGATAGTAGTTCCAGTCCCGTCATCGTTGGCGCAACTTTACGCTTACAGTGGAGAGCGATCAAGGCAGATCGCCCGATGTTCGACGAATGATGAATGTGACCGGAAAGAGAACGCTTGATGACGGAAAGCCAAGTGGCACGACAAAAGCAACGCAGGTATCGCCAATCTCTTGAGGGATACGAAAGGGTGATATCGTGGGCCGGCAAAGCCGGCGAGGTGCGCCGAATAATAGTTTCAAGAGGTGAAGGCATTCGACCGCGCCACGCTCCCGCCGAATCGAGTCGGCTTCGCGCTGAGCAGGAGCGGCGGCAGCGATCACCGGCTTCTTGTCCTACTTGATCTGCTTCAATCGTCCCCCGATATAAGCGGTCTGGTTTGCGATGACGGCAGGCATGGGGCGACTTCGCGGCAAACGAACGGCTGCCACCTCTGAGAGATAGTTCCTGTAGTACGAATGGCCTGAAAGAGCTGGGAAGTTCAATTCTCGCTCCCTACCTCGCGCAAATCATTATTTTCAACGATAACGCGGCAGAGCGATTGAACCTATAGATCCGCCGTAAGTTATTGATGCGAGAGTAGATAAGCACGGAGCAACCGGTGCCCCCAGATTCCTACGAGGTCATTGGAGCCAGCGGGACGCCAATAGAACTCGCAACCGGGTTTTTACGCGAATTTCGAAGGTTGCCGGTCATTTTGTCGCGATTCTTGGGAACTTACGGTTCATTTGAACGGAGCGGGATGCGGTTGTCGGCTTGGTCGGCGGTGAAAGTTTCGCACGAGCCGCGCGACACTTCTTGACGTTGCTTGAGGTGAACACTATAAGTATCGCAATGTCGTTGCCGACCACCGATTTCGAACGGGTTAAGGAAGTTCTCGGAGAGCCATTTTGCGAAGGCGTCGGATACGCCATTTATCACGCAGACTGCGTTGACTTGTTGAAGCGATTGCCGAATCAATCCGTTGCTTTGACAGTAACGAGCCCGCCTTACAATATCGGAAAGGAATACGAAAAGCCTCTTCCCCTTGATAAATATCTCGCGTGGTGTGAGGCGTGGATGGGCGAGATTCACCGTGTCACGCAAGCGAGCGGGGCGTTCTGGTTGAACGTCGGCTACGTTTCGGTTGCTGATCGGGGAAAGGCCGTTCCGCTGCCGTATCTTCTTTGGGACAAATCGCCATTTTTCCTGATGCAGGAGGTCGTTTGGAACTATGGGGCTGGTGTGGCGGCGAAGGCGTCGTTATCGCCTCGCAACGAGAAGTTGCTGTGGTACGTGAAGAACACTGCGGAATACACCTTTAACCTTGATGCCATTCGCGACCCAGACGTGAAGTACCCTCACCAGAAAAAGAATGGAAAATTGCGATGTAATACGCTCGGGAAGAATCCCTCCGATGTATGGCAGATTGCCAAGGTCACCTCCGGCCAGGATCGGGCTTCGCCGGAGCGAACGAATCATCCAGCGCAATTTCCGCTTGATCTAATCAACCGGATCATTGCCGGATTTTCGGATGAAGGAGATTTGATTCTAGATCCGTTTATGGGCTCGGGTACTGTGGCTGTATCGTGTCTCGAGCATCGCCGGCCTTTTATTGGCATCGAACTGAGGGCTGATTACTGCGAGATGGCGGCTAACCGTATCGATCGTTGCCTCGCCGAACGGCATTCTCGCCTATTTGTTTAGCGACTGGGCGGATGAGTTTTATACACATTCCATCAGGAAAGAAGCGTTACGATCCTTAATCTTGTCCAGTCGAGGCGGCAACTTCCCTTGGTAACGAATTAGATCGCCGATCGTGTTAATGCCCGTTTCGGCGAATTGCAACGCAGTGGAATCGCCTACACCATCCAGTAGGCGGACCGGTGTGTGTTGTCTATAAGCCCCAGGCAATGCAACCAACTTCCCGCCGTAGACGGCTGATTTTAGACCGGCCATTTGGCCAGTCGGCGCTTCCTGCGGGTCCCAATCGGTCGCATCAATCCAGCCGAAGCGCACAAGCGTAAGTGTCTGATCGAAGAAGTTAACGGTGATGTAGTAGCCGGATTTCTCCTTCTTTGCCAACAATGCGTTTTCTGATTTTTGCCCGTAGCTTCGGTTGCCATAAATCTTGAATCCAGCTTGGCCAGATGCTTTGATCTCGATCGAGAATCCAGGGTCGGGAAGATATACCACGTCCTTCTCGTCTTTGGACTGGTTGCCGCGCCACAGAGTCGGCGAGCGTCGCTGTAGTTCCCGGGAGAATAGCACCTCGAAGAAGTAGCCGACGATCGTCGCCGGAACCCGCAGGTCCGCAAGCCGCGCGGCCACCGCGCCAGTACCGACGGTCGTCTGCCAAAGCAGTCCCCAAGCTGTCTGCGCCACATCCAGCAGCTCCGCTAACATAAGCGGATGCGCCTGTAGCAGCGACTCGGTAATACCACGCCACGTTGACTCGGGCTGATTCTCGTATGGGCTTGGCATCAGCGCTCCTTGGGGTCCAAGAAGAGCGCTTTCGGGGAAACACCGAGGGCTTCAGCGATACGAATGATGTTCTTGAGAGAGATGTTGCGCTCGCCGCGCTCGACGCCTCCCATGTAAGTGCGATGAATTCCTGCTCTCGACGCTAAGGCTTCTTGGCTAATCCCCCTTTGCTCGCGCAGGCTTCGTATGTGTTGGCCAAAATGCTTGATGGCGTCACTTTTCATGCGATGCAAAGCTTGGGCGTTTGCATCCGATGAGTCTACACCCTATAAGTATCGCAGGACGGTGACTACCGCTGCTCTGCGGTGGTCAATTTTGGGCAGTGATCGATTTTCGTAACGGAGAAAATCCAGTTCGAACGGTCTAAACGCAGTTCAAACCGTCCCCCTTGAATGGAGCCAGCGGGACACCAGTAGAACTCCCAACAGCGTTTTTGAGCGGATTTCGCGGGTTGAGCGTCAAAATGACGCGGGACGTTGCTTCACTCCGTTAGCAGGCCACCGATTGGTAGAGCCGCTATTTCAGTTTCCGCTTCAGCCGACGAGCTGTAGCCTGAAGGTCTTCTAACTCGCTCAACATCCGGCGTTTCCTGTCGGTGTCGGATTCCTTGGCGATCACGTCTTCAAGGTCTTCCGCCTCGCGCTTTGCCCGCTTCATCTTCCGCTCCTGCCGGTCATGTTCGTCTTAATCCAAGGTCCATCCTCCGGTCACCGCAATTCCGCCTGCTTGTACGTGGGCACCATTTCATTGCCTTGACGATGCGAGGCATTACACTGCAACCGTCGGCGGCATTCCCCGAAGAAGGTTCCCCCCCTCCTTCTTCAACCGCCGACATTTTTACGCGCACAGCGTCTCTGACCTTTCGATCTTGGGCCCGCAGCGTGCTGGTTTTCGACCCGGCACGAGCACACCGCGCTTCATGCCCATGGCGGGGCAGGAGGACCTAGACGTCCTGCTCTTCGCTTCGTCACCGTCGCCATCGCCTTCGGTCGGGGTTCAAGCGGACCTTCGCCGCGTAGCGGCATAAAATGGGCCGCGGCCCCGACTGAAGGTGAGGGCAGGGCCAGTGGCAGCGGATTTCACATCAGTAGCGCTTCAGAGCCTGAGCCGGAGTCAGAGGGAGGGGTTCCGTCGCGTCGGCTTCATCACCTGATATGTGGGCAGCAATGAAGCACCTGCGGCAACGGCGCGCCATCTTCGCATTAAGACTTTGTAAACATTTCCGTGTTAATCTTGATGAAAGGGTTACCGGAGTTTCTGGGGGACATTCATTCGTTTGAGGGGCATATGGAGAACCAGAAGAAGCGCGAATGCTATCAACGGAGGCGAGCCGAAGGCCGCAAACGGCGATCAGAAGCATGCGGTTGACGTATGCCGAAGAAGCGGTCGACGTGGGAGCAATCCTCCAGTCTATTCCCAATTACATTCGATGGCTCAGGTGGAGCGCCGCGATCTGCAACGGCGACACGCAACGGAGAAAACCATGCAGTACAAGACGATAACCCTCGAATTACTGAGGGAACAGAGGAAGTTGTACGAACAACTGCGTCAAACGCATCAACTGCTACCGACGCTGGAAACCTTGTCCCGCGAACTGAAGAAAAGCCACGAGACCTGGAAGGAGACACTCGTCCAAACGAGGCCGGGCAGCCACCTGAGCCAAATCGAGGGCGAGGCGATGGAAATGGCGCTCAACGAGTTGGAGGAGCGTTTACTGCCCGCGTCGCTTCCGGACGAGGAGGAGCCGCTCGACGCGGCAATAGCCTTCGTCCGCAATCATATGTCGAACGGGTAAGAAGTTCGCCGGTCGGCTCCAGCCTGTTCGATCCCTTGCCCGAGTATGCGCCAACCGATAAGCGGCCGCCTCCCGAGGCACCCAAAGCAACGACGGATAGCGCGTCCACCGGCCACGAGGCGACGCCTCTCAACGGCGGCATCGCCAGCGGCGAGAAGGCCAAGGCACGCGACGTCCTCACGGCCATCCGCACATTGAAGGATGTCGAGAAGGAAAAGCGGCTTGCGACTTCGGAAGAGAGAAACGCGCTCGCACGCTTCTGCGGCTTCGGTCCGGTTGCTCTGTCGATCTTTCCCGACCCCGTGACTGGCAGGTACAAGGACGCTGGCTGGCAGACAATCGGCGAGGAACTGGCAACGCTGCTCTCGCCCGCCGAATACGACAGCGCCAAGCGCACGACATTCAACGCCTTTTACACGTCACCCACCGTCATCACCGCCATCCACGCGGCCGTCGCCCGCCTGGGCGTACCCGACAACGCCACGATTCTGGAGCCAGGGTGCGGCACCGGCAACTTCATGAGCTACGGTCGTCCGGGAACACGCTTCATCGGTATTGAGATGGACTCGATTTCGGGGCGGATCGCCAGAGCGATTCACCCTGACCATGATATCCACATCGAAAACTTCCGCGATACGCGGCTGCCGGAGGATCGCATCGACGCGGTGGTCGGCAACGTCCCGTTTGCCGATCTGAAGCTCGATTACCAGGGGCAAAGACTTTCCCTGCACGATTTCTTCTTCGCCAAGTCCGTCGATGCCCTCAAGCCCGCTGGCGTGATGGCACTCGTCACGACCCATTTCACGCTCGATAAGCAGAATGCAGCCATCCGCGAGTACCTCGCGTCGAAGGCCGATTTCGTCGGAGCGATCCGGTTACCGTGCGATGCCTTTAAGCGGGAAGGCACGGCCGTGGTGACGGACATCGTATTCCTGCGTAAACGAGCCGCCGGAGAACCCGCGAATCATGTCGATGGGGAATGGCTGGGCGTGGGACCGCTTTCCATTGAAGGCATGGATGTTCCCATCAACCGCTACTTTCTCAACCACCCGGAAATGGTCTTGGGGACCTGGACCCGCAAAGACACGCTCTACGGCGGTGAAGGTTACAGCGTCGTAAGTGCCGGCGATCTCGCCCCGCGATTGAAGGATGCAGTAGACCGACTGCCCCAATTCTCCGCAGGACAAGCCTCGACGGCCCAGGATGAACCGGCGCCGCTCTTTGCACCACCGCCGCCCGAACGCTACATCGGCGAGGGCAGCTTCTTCGTTGGCGACGGCCGGGTGATTTATCAATTGCAGGACGGAAAGGGAGTACCCGTCGTTCATGGCGGCAGGACGCTTACTTCGTACGGAACGCTGATCGGCGAACGCCTGACCGCACTGGTGGGGTTACGCGACCGCGCCCGGCGTGTCCTGCAATCACAGAATGAAGGCTGGCCCGAATCGCACCGTGATGAGGCCCGCCGTGAACTGGGCCGCGCGTATGACCGGTTTGACCTAGCCTACGGCCCGGTCAACAAGACGACCTTCGGGGAAACCTCCGATGGCAATGTTATTCGCCGGATGCCGAACCTCGTCAAATTCCGGGAAGACCCCGACGCCATGCTGGTCATGTCGCTGGAGGATTACGACGAATCCACGGGCAAGGCGAAAAGAGCGGCCATCATGGTGCGCGACGTGGTGGGCAGGACTCCGCCCATCACGCATGTTTCCAGCGCCGAGGAAGGATTGCTGGTCTCCCTGAATCAACGCGGCATGGTGGATCTGCCGTTCATCGGAACGCTCTACGACAAGTCGAAAGCTCAGATTGTCGCCGAGTTGGGCGATCTGATTTTCCCTGACCCGGAATCCCGAACCTGGCAAACCGCCGACGCCTATCTCTCGGGCAACGTGCGCGCGAAACTCGTCGCTGCCGAACGCGCCGGTTCTCAGTACGCCCGCAATGCCAATGCGCTCCGGGCGGTGCAACCCGAAGACGTGCTTCCCGGTGACATCGACGCCAATCTGGGCACTCCGTGGATACCGGAGGGCGACATCGAAGCTTTCACGGCCGAGCTATTCCACGTCGAGCGGTCTTCGATCCGCGTTGCCCACATGAAGAAAGATGCCGTCTGGAGTTTGGAAGCGGAGTACGCCGCCAAAGCATCGGTGGCCGCGACCTCCGAATACGGCACCGAGCGGGCCAACGGCACCTCGCTTCTGGAGTTGGCGCTCAACATGAAGACGCCGACAATTTATGACACCGTCGATCACGGTGACGGCGAAGTACGTGTTGTCAACCAGGAAGAAACCCTCTCCGCCCGCGAAAAGCAAAAGAGCATCAAGGAACGGTTCCGTTCGTGGGTCTTTAATGAACCCGAACGCACCGAGCGGTTAGTGCGGCTTTACAACGACACCTATAACAACCTGCGTCCCCGCCTGTTTGATGGCTCCCACCTCGACTTTCCGGGGACGAATCAGGCGCTCACGCTTCGGCCCCACCAGAGCGATGCGGTGTGGCGGGGAATGAGTTCCGGCAACACGCTGCTTGCCCATGTGGTGGGTGCGGGCAAGACGTTCACGATGGCCGCAACTGGCATGAAGATGAAACAGGCGGGGCTGATCAAGAAACCGATGTACGTGGTCCCCAACCATTTGCTGGAGCAGTTTTCCCGCGAGTTCATGCAGCTTTACCCCAACGCCAAGCTGCTGGTCGCCGCCAAGGAAGATTTGAGCCGCGACCGGCGCAAGTTCCTCACGGCCAAAATCGCCAGCGGCGAATGGGACGGCATCGTTGTGACCCACAGCAGCTTCGAGCGGATCGGCATGTCGCGGGATTATCAGGAAAAGTTCCTCTTGGCGCAGATCGCCGAATATGACGAACTGCTCCGTGAACATGCCGCCGCTAAGGGCGCGAACCGCAATTTGATTAAGACCATCGAGAAGCAGAAGGCGGGGCGAGCCGAGCGGCTGAAGGATCTGCTCGCCGAGGACAAGAAGGACGATGGGCTGGTGTTCGACGAACTGGGCGTCGATCACGTTTTCGTCGACGAGGCCCATTATTTCAAGAACCTGGAGACGCCCACCAAGATGGAGCGGGTGGCCGGCATCCAGACCGGCGGCTCCGAGCGGGCCTTCGACGTGTACATGAAAGCCCGTTACCTGGGTGAGCAGCATCCCGGCCACGGGGTCACCTTCGCCACCGGTACGCCTATCAGCAACACGATGGTCGAGATGTTCACCATGCAACGCTTTCTTGACCCCGAAGGGCTGGCAAGCCGTGGTCTGGAGCATTTTGATGCCTGGGCCGCGACGTTCGGCGAAGTGGTGGACACGATGGAAATCACACCGGACGGTGCAGGCCTGCGCCCGCGAAGTCGGTTCGCCCGTTTCACCAACCTGCCGGAACTTCAGCAGATGTTCCGCGCCTTTACGGATGTGCTGACCGGCGAGATGCTGAACCTGCCGCGGCCGGCCCTAGAGACAGGCAAGCCGATCGTCATCGCCTGCCCGATGTCTGACGAGCAGCGCGCGCTGCAACAGGAACTGGTCGAACGCTACGAGCGCCTCCGCTCACAGAATGTGGACCCGAGGGTGGACAACGCCCTGGCCATTACGACCGACGGACGCAAGTTGGCCACCGACGCGCGCATGTTGTCGGCCACGGCCCCCGATTTCCCGGAATCGAAGGTCAATCGCCTCGTGGATAACGTCGCAGCCATCTGGACTCGAACAGCCGCCGCGCGCGGTACGCAGATGATCTTTTGTGACATGGGAGTCAATCCGACAGCCTGGGGTTATTCGCCCTACGAGGAGATCATCAGGAAGCTCGCCGCCCACGGCATCCCCCGCGAGCAGATCGCGGCCATGGGTGACGCGGAATCCGACGCGAAGAAGCAGGCGCTCTTCGAACGGGTCAGGAATGGCTCGGTGCGCGTGCTGATCGGCAGCACGCAGAAGATGGGCACCGGCACCAACGTGCAGAAGCGCCTTGTGGCGCTGCACCACCTCGATGCTCCGTGGAAACCGGCCGAAGTTGAGCAACGCGACGGCCGTATCCTCCGCCAGGGAAACGAGAACAAGGAAGTGTCAATCCACCGCTACGTCACCGAAGGCTCGTTCGACGCCTATATGTGGCAAGCCTTGGAGACGAAGGCCCGATTTATCTCTCAAGTCATGACCGGCGACAACGCCGCCCGCCGAGCCGAGGATATCGGCGGCCAGGAACTCTCCTATGCCGAGGTGAAGGCGATTGCATCCGGAAATCCCGCGGTACTGACGCTCGCCGAGGCCGACGCCGAATTGCAACGCCTCTCTGTGCTGAAAAAGAACCACCTCGATGAACAATTCGTCGCCCGTCGCCGCGTGCGCGATTTGCCGGGGTCCATCGCGGGCATGACCGAGCGATTGTCCAATCTGTCGTCGGACGGGGCGACCGCGAATGCTCACGCCGGTGACGACATCGACATCAGGGGTCGGAGTGTCCCACGCGAAGATATTCCCGCTGTTCTTGGCGCCGCGCTCGACAGTCTGCCCAATCGCGTCCCTGAGCCGACCCGAATCCCGCTCGGCACCTATCGCGGGTTGCGCTTTGGGTTGGTCCTTCGCCCGCAATTCCCGCCCGAAGTGTATCTTGAAGGCAAGGCGACGCGCCAAGACACGCTTTCCCGGGAGCACCAGGGACCGCGAGCGATTCTGAACGCATTGGAACGATTATCCAGCGGCTACGTCTACGCGTGCGATGGCATCCGACAAGACATGGCTATTGCCGAGGGCCAACTCCGCGACTATCAGGCAAGGCTAGGAAGGCCGTTCATCCACGAGGATTACCGATGCGAACTGACAAACTTGCGCGACCAGCTCAAAGCCAGCCTTTCCGGCGTGTCGCCGAAGGAGGGCAAGGAAGAGGGCCCGAGCATTTCGGAACTCGCAACGCGCATCAAAGCGATCAGGGCGGCAAACACCTTCGAGTCCACGCCAGAGCGTGTCCGGCAGAAGCACAGTTCCGCCGCGGAACCGATCACCACCCGCATCCGCCGAAAAGCAGATACGCCTCCGGCCTCTGATCGTGCGATGGAAGCAACGGAAACGGAAGTCAACTCGCTGGGTGAAATGGTCGATAGCCTCGACAAGCCCGGCGGGAATGAACGGGCATTGGCAGCCATGAAAAGACGTGGGCCGAATATTCGCTGAGGGATTCTTGATTGCCCGAATGCGACGTTCCCGCAACGATGTTACACCCGTCGGCCGGAGCTACGAAGAGATGCCAGCTTCCATTGGCGATGCGTTCGATTGACGACATTAAGCCTCACAGACTTGTGTGTGCTGCCGAGTTTCTTCATTTGGGCTTTTGCCCATGTTATTGCTTCACCCATATCAGGAAAACATTTGTAGGCCGCCAATTCCCATGAGCGTCCGTTCCGCACCGACACTTTCGCTTCACACGCTTCGTCCAGGTAGTTCTTGTAGAGAGCAGCGACAATCTCAGGGTTTAGCCCGGCCTTGCGAACCATGTGGCGGCTCCTCGAAGAGGGTAAGGAAAAGTTCCCGGTCGGGCGCGGTCGCGAGCAGGTCTTCGTGCACGGCCACGTCAAAGATCCCAAGTTGCCCATTCACCGGGAATGGTTTCAATGGTCGCACATTGCGGAACACCCAGGCCACGGCATTTTCGTACACTTCGCACAATGCCGCTTTCTCGTCGGCCAGCGTCATCGGACGGCACTCAATGAGTTCCGCGACAGCTACCGCACAACCAACGGGCTCGATCTTCGGTCGCTTCGATGACACGATGAGAAGCTGCCCGCGGTAGTCGGTTCCCCAACGACGGGTCTCGATGGTCTTTTGGCCCGACGCAATGAGATTTGCCCAAGGCTGCTTGAGAGAGACGCTTTCACGCATGCACCTTCTTTCGACTCACGGGCCGCCCAAGCGTTCGTTTGACGCCTGGCCCTGCGGCTGAGTCAAGCTTCGCAAGAAAGTCCGCGGACCAGTCCCGCAGCATATCGCCCCAAATTGAATATGAATCCGCTGCATGGGGTCCAAACCGTTCTGCGGCAGTAATCGGAAAGCTTCCATGGGAAAGGACCATCATTTCCCTTTCGAATGCCGTCGCGTTCTGAACACGTTCCGCCCAGCGAACGAGTGCCCGAAAATCCAGCTGCTTAAGTACGTCCATCTCTGGCAAATCGTCGAAAACGGAGAAAGCGTAGTCGGTCTTTGCGTCAAGGCCTGCTTCCATCATAGCGACGCGGCGATAGATGCAGGGTACGCAGTAGCCGCAATGCTTGACGCCCCGATCTTTGTATCTGCTCGGTCTTGAACAAGAGACTGACCGGACGAGGGGCGTAGCAAGGCTTTTTCGCTTGCGCACCATGTCCGTCTTGCTCATGAAGAGAAACGGATTTTTGATCTCCCCGGTATAAATCCCCATGTTGCGCAGGAAATCTGCGAGTTCGCCCAGGTAGCGAGGGTGCGCAGTTCTGGTGCTTAACGTCCCGACCCGGCTCTTTTGGAGAGGTGCATTGATAGCGATCAAGCCGTTCTCGGGAAGGTAAATGGTCTTCACTCCGGTCGCATTCGCAATCGATACTGCGAGGGCGAGGAAGAGAAGGGAGCGTGGCCGATGGCTGTCTTCCGGCGCCGTAGGCCGACGCAAAGAAAATTTGTGCTCTTTTGTCCTTGAATAGGCGACGCGCCACTGAACGAGGCAACACGCATTAGGAAATTTTTCCTGTAGCCACCGGGCGAGTGCCTTCTGTGCCGGCGCGGCCATGGTGTCCGCTTGATGTCCGACGAGTAAAAGCTTTTTCCCTTCCGTGAGAAGCTTGTATGCACCGAGGAACGAATCCATCCCGCCCGAGAACAGGCAGACAGCATCGAATCCGGTAGGCAACGTCTTGCGATGATGTCCAAGAGAATCAAGTTTCGGCCTCTTTAACCAGGTGAAAACATATGCATCACCGGCGAGGGTTGCCAGCATCTTCTGGAAGGCCAAAGCATGTTTTTCCCAGCGCTTGGGGTGTTTGACGGGCGCGATGATGTCGAAGCGCCTGCTCCAATGGTCCTTGGCGCGTTTACGCAGTTCTAATTCGTCGGCAATGTAAATGAGGGTTGCGAGATCAAGAAAATCTCGCGTAAGCGGGTCGTTTGTAAACTCGATCGCCTTTCCGTCAAGCTTGATCTCGACGGTCACATTTCGACCATCGCGGAGATTGTTAAAGACCGTGGTCCTGCTTCCCTTAGCGATGGCGTTCTTGTATTCGGCCGGCAACCCACGGCCCTTTCCGACATATCGCACGATTCTCATCAGAGCCCCTCCATCATTGCGCCTTTAGGCGATCCTCAAGCTCCGAAACAAGTTCGTTGCCGAGCCTGGTTCCGTCACGGCCAAACCAATCGATATTCTCAAAACGGCTGGCATCTTTAGTTTCCTGAATGAGGCTCTCGACATGGGAACGGCAAGCATTGCCGACCGCAATGCTCATGGCCTGGCCCTTGGCGCCACCTTCGGTTTTCATCTCCACGTGATTTTCGACCGCCGTCCAAACACGGCCATAGACGTAATTTGCGAGGTAGGATTGAATCAGTCCCTGGACGCCGTGGCGTTCCAGAAACCCTTGAAGGGCGGAATCCAGGTCCTTGAAGCCATTTCGTTCGCCGAGTGCTGCCGCCTCTTGAATCGCTGTCTTTAGGGCGTCAGTGAGGAGATCATATTGCGTGGGATCTGCACCCTGAGCAAGATGGTCGGCGATGCGGTCAACCACTTCCGCAGGAGGCCGCCCGCGAAGTTCGTCGAGTCCAAGCGCATGAAGACCCGCTTCCAGACCTCCATCGCGAACGGCGGCGCCGAATCCGCCCAAGCCGGATGCTGCTCGCCCAACACTGCTTCGGCCAGCGGCCCCGCCGCGGCTACCGCCTCCTCCGCCACCGCCGCCTCCACCACCACCGGCACGTCCCCCGCCCGAACTTACGGGGTCAGAAGTGGAACTAGCTCGTCCAGGTGATGGAACGTTGAGTCCACCCAAAGCCTGGATAGTGCCCCGGACGATGTCGTTGGGCGTTACTTTTTTATAGCCGTCCAGATAATCGGAAATGTCGTTCTTCAGCGGCGTCCACGGTCCGCCGCTCGGTGTTGGAAATGGCTTGGATGTTCCCATAGCTCTCACGCTCCTCGCTTTGCATGCGTCCGCGGCTTCGAAAGGGCATCGGCGATTCGAGAGCTGCCGGTAAACCGATCCTTGAGAGTTTTATTGATTTGCACACCAGCCTTCTCCGCCGCGTTTATGAGCGTGGAGGCCGCAAGCGCTGTAGAAGCATTAGTGTCATTTAAGTTTTCAAACGCCTTACTGATCTGCTTAAAGTAATCGGGCTGTGCGGTAGCGATGACCTCCAGCGCGCCCAAAATGTTCGCAATCGACGCTTGATCCTTTGCCGTGGCCAGGTCGGTGGTGAGTTGTCGGAAGACCGTGCCGGCAACAGCCGAATCCTAGCAGCCTTCTTCGCAGCAGCACGCGACGGAATCGGGTCGGTTCCTTCAATCGCCTTGACGAACGACTTGGTGGACTCGTCGATGGTGACGATTCCCACGCTCTGGCTTCTGCCGAGAGAAGTTTGCGCCAGGAATAGATAGGGCTGAAGGTTTGTTTCGCCGTCAATCGCCGGCGCGGCGCTCAGAAAATCTATGAGGCCCGGTTCCTTCAGATATGTAGCTAGAACCTCGGATGCAGCCGCCTTGCCCTCGGTATCGGCGGCGGTCATGAGTTGTCCAAGAAGCTCGCTCGTGCCGGTTTGCGCGTTAACGTTTTCAACTAAGGCAGAAAAGAAATCGTCCCAAGCGTATTCAAGCACCGCGAATTTGACGAGCAGATCCGGCTTGGTGTCGAGCTTGTTCGCCTCGCCGAGCTGTTGACGAAGCGACAATATGTTGAGGAACCGTTTAATTTGTCGCGGATTGCCGCGCAGTCCTCTGGCGAGCACGTCGACATAGGGTAGAACAGCGGCAAGCTCCCTGGTAACTGGAGCGAGGCCTCCCTCGAATACGATCGGCCGTTCTTGTGTCCATGTGGCAAATGCCTCATTCAAATCGTTGGCGTCGTAAAATCGTCGCCGGTCGTCGGTCAATTGTTTCAGGGCGGTTTCATTGAGGTGCTGGCCAACGATAAGCATGCCCACATAGCAGCCGATGTCTCTGAAATCCTGCGCCGGAATACCGAATGGAATTTGCACGATTTTTTCGAGGTAATCCTTCTGCCTCTGCTTATCGTTAGCGACGCCATACACTTCGCCGACCGCGTGCTTGATCTTTTCCGCGTCGGCACCGATGACGAACGTGCAAGTCGGAGTGTTCAAAAATAGCTTGATGGTTTCAAATGTCTCAATGACCTTGGTGCTTGAGCAGCGGTCCAAGTCGTCAATGAAAATCACGATGCGATCGATCTGGACCAGCTGCATGAGCTTTCGCAGATCCGTCTCGAAGGTTTCCATCGTCTCGGCGATGCGGCCGGATTCCTTGTCGAAAGCGTCAACAAAACCATCAAGGTCCGGGCTCATGGTAATGACGCTTTTCGTGATCGCTCTGCCGAGCTTTAAAACGCTCGCGCCGCTCTTCAATTTGTCCCATAGCTGTTTGACTTCACCGCCGATTGTTACATCTTCTTGAAGCAGACGTAGAAGCGCGTGAATGAGCGCACTTTGGGCCTCTTCGCGACCTTCATACATCCAAGCGTTGAACCAAAGGGTCTTCCGCTTTTTATCGCCTTTGGTCGTGTCAATGTGACGACGAAGCATCTCCATCAGGCTGGTCTTACCACTGCCCCATGGGCCGAAAATCCCCAGGGTAAGCGGCGCCAGGTCCTTGTGAGTGCACACTCTTGCCAAAACCTCAACGTAAGTGCGGTAACCAAGACAGTCCTGATGGGTTTCCTTATCCGACCACACGTTGACGTCCTTCCGCCAATTTAGAAGTTACCCAAAGAACAAAAGTGAATGGTAAATGGTCACTTCTCTGCCTACCGTTGCGCGAGAGTGAATCGAGCGAAACAAATGCGCAGGGCCATTCGAAAAGCTATGTGAGGCCCACCAACCAGATTCGCTCACCTGAAATTTTCCTTGATCCGCTTTTATCGCGCTCTGGATTTCGCCAGCCCAGTGATTCGCATCCTTTTCCTGAACGTAACCGATCATTCCGGCATCATTCTCGTCCCGTGCATAATCGCCGCGAATAATGCAGCCTAACCCTTGGTCGCCGACATATTTGGCGACCGGAAATCCGGTTGCTAGCCGCTTTGCTTCAAAGGCAAAGGAAGCCCCAGGGCGAGGCTTTGCTCCATCTACGCGAATGTCAATGCGGTGTCGATCCTTGCCAAAGCGAATGTCGTCATTGACGGGCGGATCATCGTGGACGCTGAAATGGTCCGCCCATTCTGGCGACGAAAGGTCCCGAAGATACGACTTCATGGACCGTACAAGCTCTCCAGTAATGGCCGGCTCCGCAGTTGCTTGGTGTGATTTCGCGTTCAGCCGCGAGTATCCCTCTTGAAGAACTTGGTGCACTCGGCTTACAAACACGCCGCGGATGTCGGGTGCGTCAGCGGATAATTCGTCATCAATGTCCTGGGCTTCGGTGTTTATCAAGTTCGATCCCCCCGTCGTGCCAGCGTGCGGGAAATGACTTCCGCCGCATCGGACATGGCCTGGCTTTCCGTCCAGTGGAATCGTTGCATCGGTTTGAATAGATAGGTCCGACGACTGTCGAAGATCTGCAAATTACGATTGAAATAAACCCATTGCGCGTGCTTGCGGCGCAAGCGCTGTCGCGTTTTTTCGAGTTCGACTGCGGTTTCGTCGTCCGCTGCGAAGACATCGACATTGGTTGGCTCATCTTGCTTCAGCAAGGTGAGCTGCACCATGCCGGTGTAGGCGTCGTGAACGATGTTGACGTCATAGCGTTTGGGAAGCTCATCACCGAGAAACACGTCAAGCTCGGACTTCAGACGCTTACCATATCGCCTGAGGTGCGCGGTCGTAGGCGGGTCAACGGCCACTTTGCCAAGCTTGCCATCATCAAGTTGCAGCCGTACATGGACAAGGTCCTCGACTAGGGCTCGCTCCCGGGCCGAAAGCCTAGCGATTCGTTAACGAGCTGGTTTAGCTCCAAGAGAAGGTCTTGCATGTTCTCGCCCTTAGGCGTGGCCGGCTCGAAGAGCGTGGCGTCTCTGCCACCTTCGCGGGCAAACTGTCGGCGTGACGCCAGAACAAGACGATCATGCAGCGCCGACCAACTCTCAAGGGTCGCGCGTGATAGTTCGGGGATTGGCGTCGGCAGGTCGCGCAATGAATCAAGAGTGGCCACCGGACGCTTAATGCCCAACTGGCTTGAAGTCAGTACCTGATGGTAATAGGCAAAATCAGAGTTTAAAAACAAGGTTGTTGCCTTGAGGAGCACAGAATCCTCTTCCGGGCTGGCAATACCGATTTGTCGGGGCGGCACCAGTAGATATTCTTCACTGTAGACAGCAAAGTTGCGTGCCGCACTGACGATAACATGCGGCGGCCGGCAAACCGGGAGACCGGTGATTTGGCCGCGACGAATATAGAAATCCGTATTCTCTACGATGGCATGGCCCGGAAAAGCGAAAATACGACGCAACCGCTTCAGAACCTGAGTATCTAATCGCTTTTTATCTACGGCTTCATCGCAAAATTTGAGGTGACCCGAAGAATGGGCTCGGAATTGAGGGCCTTCGGCCAATAGAAGTACTTTGTCGGCCTCCATTTTTCGCAACGTGCCGAACCGACTAGCAACCTTTTCGAGCAGCCGAGCGTCAAGATGTGTTCCCCAGGTCGCGAGTTTCCATGGTAGGGCATTTCCTTCAAATACGTCAGACAACGGAATGTCGCGAACTTCGCTCGCATTCAGAAGGAGGCTCCACGTTTCGTTGCGTTTATTCTCTACAACGGGCCGTGTCGGCTCCTGATTGGCCACGAGGGGCGTGTATGTGGAAATGCTCTCGGCATTGGCAGTGGAAAGAGTCTCTTCCCGCTTCCCAAAGAAGAAAGCCGCTGCGGGTACACGCGACCTGCCGGCAAAAAGAACTTCCGCGAGGTTTGAAAAATTTGCAACGGAGTACACTTGAAACTGTCGGAAGAACTTGGCCCGGAAATCGCGCGAATGTTCTTCAAACAGGATCATCGCCGGCAACAGTAAACCCGCATGACCCGTGTCAGCGAGGTATCGCTTGATTTCCCATGCGAAAGCTTCTGCAATCTGATTTGCACCGATCGGCGTGCCCCGCGCCTCTTGCTCCTGCATCCAGTCCCATACGGGCTGGTCGTCGCGACTTAACTCATTAGGATTGAGTTTCTTCCATGGGGGATTACCTACTATCCACTCAAATTTCCGACGGCCCAACGCCTCCCAGCAATCCCGTTCGGTGGAGAAAAAATTCTCCTCAATGATGTTTTCGTTTCTTAACGTTGGCAGTTTGAAACGCGTACCGTCTTCGAGGTCGGGCGGATCGCAATAGTCGAGTAATGTCATCACGAGTGACAGCTCGGTGACACTGCACGCGTCGCCATCCCGGTCGACACCAAAAATGCTCCGCTGCAATAGCTCGCGAAGCTGGACGGGACGCGGCGGCGTTCCCGTGGCAGGGAATTCACGCTCAATAAGTCGTCGGTAGCATTGGACCAAAAATGCTCCCGAACCACACGACGGATCGAGCACCCGAACACCGCGTTGCAAGGGGCGGCGGTCCTCCATCTCGGCCAACATGAAGTTAACAACGGGAATCGGTGTGTAATAAGCTCCGGCATCCTTGCCCCGAGAACGCCCTCCCGCCGCCGGCGCGTGAAGAAACTGCTCATAGACGACCGACAGGGTTTCAATGGGAATATACGAAAAATCGTACGCCTGAAAGTCTAAATGAAGCTGCCACTCGTCACCCTCAGCAGGATCATCGCCAGCGAATGTTGCGGCTACACGCTGTACATGCTCATCAGAGGGAGCTCCACCTTTACCAAATTCAATGGGAAAGACGCCCCCGTTCAGCCAAGCGTCGAGCTGCTCAGTTACCGCTCTTAATCCGGCGACATTGGCAGTTCGGCCGAATACCTGTGAATGCTGGATCTGCCATAAATCCAGCTTTCTGTCCGAAAGAATGCCGCGGTGTCGCAGATAGTATAAATAAACGTATTTGCCGATCAGCGCATGTGATGCTTCGGATTTCAGTCCGTGCTTTTGCAGCCACCTGTCGAGTGTTTTCAGATTGTCGAGCAACCGCCAGTCTACGCGTGATTCAGGACGAACCTGTCGTCCCCAGCGTCGCCAGAGCGTCCCGTCATCAATTGCATCAGCGTGAAAGCCAGCGTCGCTTAATTCTGCGGCAGTGTTGAATTCCCGCAAAAGGTTGCGTGCCTGAAACTCCGGCCTGTGATCGTACTCAAAGCCCGAATAAAGTCGGAAGTTTCGGGGTGACTGAACAATGAGAAAGGGAACGACATCTTGGTTCCAGACGAGCTGGTGGATGCGGTCGGCCTCACCCTCTGTTTGAGCGTGGCAAACGTAGAGCGTTGGAATCGCGGGAGTATTGGCCGTACTTTTAGTCGGACGTAATGTGTAGACGCCCAACAGCCCTGGCTCCGCGGTAGCACGGCGAAACACGTGTCCGTATCCCGGAGCAGTTGCAAGCGCAGGATCGCCCGCTCGCAAGAAGTTCGGCGAGCGATCAAATGCGAGCTTTTCGATCAGGTCGGTATTCGCCACTTCCGTTCTCCCGATCACGCAACCGCCTCGCCCTGACTGGCGCGGGTTCGCCGCTGCCGGCGCTCTCGGAACCTTCAGCAGCGTCGCAATCGTCTGTTTAGCCTTTGCCGGTGCTTGATCCGGCGTCGTGACGTGCTCAAGCAATCCTGGCAATTCTCGACATTCGATGGAATAGCCGCTTTCGTTGGCATCCTGACTGACCAATAAGTGGAACGACTGACCCGACACTTTCACCGTTTCCCGCCATTCCTGCGGCAACGCTTTAACCTTTTGACTGGCCTCGCTGATGAGCAGTCCAAGCGGAACGCTCCAGACCCATTGCTTGGTGACGATGTTCATTACTTGCTGCTCGTCCGTCAGCAGGTACACCTCTTTGCCGTCCGTGATTAGCGTTAGCCGGGAAAGGGCTTCGGAGGTAGCAAGTTTCGGGTAGTTTGCTTTGAGATACTTGACGGCAACTCGGATCTGCTGAAGGGGGCAGTTGCGTTCGCGAAGTTTCGTTATGGTCAGGATTGCCACCAAGTCCTGGAAGGTGTATCCGCGACGCGTTCCCTTCCCTTGGGCGTCCTGTCCGGAAGGCGCAAGCAGTCGTGTGCGTGCCCAATAGTCAAGCACCCGTAAACTTGCTCCCGTGACTTTTGAAACGGTTGAGGTGGTGAGATAGCCGCTGACCACAGGTGCTCCGATCGCAAATGAACTGGCGCCACACTACCCGAATGCGGTGCGATGTGCAACGAGAAACACGCCGGTGTGGTTTGGGCCGCGCATCAAAACGCATTGGAGAACTTTTGCACCGCAACCACTGGCAGAAGGGATGGTTGTCGCCGATAATCGCATCACGTTCACACGGTCCCCACGATGCCGACGCCGGAAGAACAAGCTCGCGAGCTGATTGATGCCCACTTAAAGGCGTCGGGGTGGATCGTCCAGACATTCAAACACATGAATCTTGGTGCTGGTCCTGGGCTGGCGGTCACCGAATTCCCCGGCGCCCACGGTCAGGCCGATTACCTCCTGTACGTCGATGGCAAGGCGATCGGCGTGGTCGAGGCAAAGCCCGTCGGTCACACGCTTAAGGGTGTCGAGGGCCAGTCGGCCAGCTATGCGGATGGCCTGGCGGCGAAATTGCCGGCATGGCACCGCCCGTTGCCGTTCCAATACGAATCAACTGGCCAAATCAGCCAGTTCACCAACTGGATGGAGCCGCACGCTCGCAGCCGCGACATTTTCGCGTTCCATCGCCCTGAAACGCTCCGCGAGATGGTGCAGGAAGAGAAGCCCTTGCGGGCTTGGCTCCGCGAAATGCCCGCAGTGCCCGCCGACGGGCTGTGGCCAAAGCAGCACACCGCGATCGTCAACGTGGAGAAGTCGCTGAGTCTGGCCAAACCCAAGGCGCTGATTCAGATGGCCACGGGGTCTGGAAAGACGTTCACCGCCACAAACATTTCGTACCGGGCGATCAAATACGGTCACGCACGCCGCGTGTGCTTCCTCGTTGACCGAACGAACCTTGGCATCCAGACGCTCAAGGAATTTCAGCAGCTCCAGCCGCCGGGAGAACGGCACACGTTCGACAAGCTGTACAATATCGCCTTTCCCCGGCGCAATCACTTCGATCCGGTGAACCGGGTAATCATCACGACGATTCAGCGTCTTTATTCGGTGCTGACGGGGCAACCGGATCTCGCCGACGAAGACGAAGAGCGGTCGGCGTACGAGGGCCCTGGCGCGTTCAAGAAGCCGCCGGTGCCAATCACATACAACCCGGCAATTCCGCCAGAGTTCTTCGACGCGATCATCATTGATGAATGCCACCGCTCGATCTACAGCGTGTGGGGCGACGTACTGAAATACTTCGACGCGTTTCTGATCGGCCTGACCGCCACCCCCAGCAAACAGACCATCGGATTCTTCAATCAGAACCTGGTGATGGAGTACACGCACGAGCAGGCCGTGGCCGACCGGGTGAACGTGCCGTATGACGTGTACGAGATCATAACCAGAATCACCGGACAAGGCTCGAAGGTCGATGCCGGCTTCTTTGTCGGCAAGCGTAGCCGCAAGACTCGCGCTGAACGGCAGGAAGAATTGGATCAGGATCTGCCGTATTCGGCTGATGATCTCGACCGTGCCGTTGTTGCCGAGGACCAGATTCGCACCGTGGTTCAGGCCTTCCGGGATCGGCTGTTCACCGAAATATTCCCCGGCCGGAATGAAGTGCCGAAAACGATTATCTTCGCAAAGGACGATTCGCACGCCGACGACATTGTCCGCATCGTGCGGGAGGAGTTCGGTCGAGGGAACGACTTCTGCCAGAAGATTACCTATCGCACGGGCGTCATGCGCGTCACCGACAAGGTAAAAGATCCCGATGGCAAGGAACGGGAGGTCGTCCGCTACGAGAAGATTAAGGGCAAAACCGGCGAGGACGTGCTCGTTGCCTTCCGGAATTCCTTTAATCCGCGCATTGCGGTCACCGTGGACATGATCGCCACCGGCACTGAAGTCAAGCCGGTCGAAATCGTGTTCTTCATGCGGTCGATCAGGAGCAGCAACTACTTCGAGCAGATGAATGGCCGCGGCGTGCGGGTTATCGGGGCCGATGCGCCCAAAGGCATGACTCGGGCGCAACCGGGGAAACATGTGTCGAAGACGCGTTTTGTGATCATTGACGCCGTGGTCCCCTTTCGTCAGCCGGCCAAATCGCTCAAGCAGGTGCTCGATTACGTGAAGGCCGGTGGTACCGACTCCGACGCCGTGTCGGCGCTGGCCGGCAAGCTCGCTCGCCTGTCATCGGAAATGCCTGACAGGCAGCAGAATGAAATCAAAAGCCATGCCGGCGGCAAGAGCGCCGACGATCTCGTGCCCGGCCTCGTGCTGGTGATCGATAACACCCTCGTCGAGGCAAAGGCCAAGGAGCTGAACCCGGACAGCGCCGTGGAACTGGCCCGCCGGCTCACCAAGCTCACGAAGGAAAATCGGCTGCACCAAGAGCTGAAAAACCTCGTGCGGCCCAGCCTGCTGATCATCGACGAGGTGGAAAACCTCTCGCTCGATGCCACGCAGACGAGCCTGGTCTTCCAGGTGATCGCTGAGCGCTACGAGAAGCGGCAGGCGATCGTGCTGACCAGCAACAATTACGAGCGTCGCACCCGGTGGCGCATGGCCGCTGCGTAAGAGCTGATGTCGAAAGCAACTGGAACTGGCTCGCATTCCCGAACGGCTCTTTAGCAGCGTTAAGCTTTTCAGCACACGTTCTGTACGCAGCGCAATTCAGCCGTGAACGTCCGTTGGACGGGTTTTCGGAGGTCGCCATGCGCGGGAGGCGGAAAATTCAGGTGGGCTAAATGCGCGACGTTGAGGTCGTAATCACAAATTGGAAGCGGCCCGCGAATGTGAAACGGATCATCGAGCGATTCAGAGCGCAGTCGATAGACTGCGCCCTTACGATCTGCGAGGCCGGCCAAGGAGAGTTCGCACTTGAGAGCGAAACGTTAAAGGAGGCGGATAACGTCTACCGCTTCCGCGAGAATTATGGGCCGTTTACGCGATTTATACCGTCGGCCAACTACACTCATAAATATACGTACTTTCACGACGATGACATGCTCCCGGGCGTCAAAGCCATAGAACACTTCACTTCGGCGATGGAGCACTTCAACGAGGCGGCGGCACTTGGGCAAATCGGCAGGCTGGTACGCGAAAAATACGATGGAAGGAACGTGCCCCGCCAAGAAGAAGCTTTTATTCCAGTAGACATGCTTGTTCGCGGGTACTGTGTGCGATCTGAAGAACTTGTCAATCTGACGCGCTTTCAACGTAGGCTCGGTATTCCGCACCCTCGTGAAGATGACATGGTCCTCGCGTTGGCTATTCACGCATTTAGTGACCGCAAAATCTTTCTGACGCCGACGTTCGGGGATGTACATCAACTAATGAATGTTGAGGAATTGCCGTGTCCGCACGCACTCAGTACGGCAGGGAGACATTACTCGGATCGCGACTCCTTTTGGAAGCGAGGGATAGAGATTGTTCGTGCGATTCGGGGCTCGAATTGTGGTGCCTGAGACGGTCCACTAGTTAATTAGAGCCTACGGGTCGGCACCTTATCCGATCCGCTGATTGCTCGGGACGAAAATGTGGTTCGCTCCAAGAGTGACTGCGAGTTCGTATTCGGATGAGCGAAGAGCCTGAATTACGCGCTCGGAGTGTTCGACAAGCCCACGAGTAAGCCATTCGAGCACCACGACGTTCGGTCGGACTTTACTATGGTCGAACGAGTTCCAGACATCGAGCTCCGTTCCCTCGGTATCGATGCTGAGAACGTGAACGCTTTCCAACGCATGCTTCCGAAGGAGATGGTCGAGCGTAACAACCAACACGTTGACTCGGGGGAAGCCAGGCCTAACGAGCCCGGAAAGAGTTGGATCGCTCATCAAACGGAGGCTCGCCGTGCCATATTCCTTACCAATAGCACAATGCTCAATAAGGCATTTGCGGTTTAACGATAAGCGAGGTTCAAACCGCTGATCGGGCTCGATGCACAAGCCCTTCCATCCCAATTGCTCCAACCACCACGTATTACTAAACTTCAGTCCATCCGCTGCCCCCACCTCCACATAGACTCCGTAGGGAGGGAGGCACAACTCAACTCGGTGTTCCCACATCCAACGGTCTTCGCCGTTTTGTGCGGTAAACTGAATGGCCGTACTCATATTCGTCCCTGCCCGAAACAAGCCACCGATCGGCTCTACTCGCTCTCGGTCAAGTGGATCGACGTCATTGATGCAGACCTAGCGTCCCGAGTATCACCCTTGTTCATTTGTTCATTTGAGATGGGTAACATCCTCACGGTCGCCACCACGATACCAATGGTAGAGATAGACTCCCAACATCAACAGTACGCGTTCACCCCTGGCTACCGCCCGTCGATAAAAATCCCAGTCCACATCCAGCATCCCACCTTCTCTGAAAGGTACATCGCACCAGAGATCCTTGCGGATCAGCATCAGGAAGCCCGAGCCGGGGACCGAGTTTCGGGGTACGTCTCGAACCGCCGTAGCGTGCAACCCAGCCAGTCGTCTACCGTACTCGCGATGCCGACGGATGTCATCACACTGAATTGTAGCATCTCGCTGCCAAGGGCAGGCGATGCGGTTGCGCGCGCATAAAACAAGCGACAGGCGGGGGTTTCCTCGACCACACGCTGAATCAGGTGCCCATAATCAGGGGTTGTGAACATTGTATCACCATCAGACAGGCATCCGAAATCCATCGGTTGAGGAAGCAACACCATGAATGTGTTGTAAGCCCGACCGAGCCGCTTTTCGATACTATAGGGAGTGCCGTAGAAGATCATACTCGTTTCCCGCTTCGTATATGCACATTGCGCTAATCAGGCATGCCAGCGGACGGCCTTTATCGTACCTGTAATCAAAGACATACCACCGTCCTGTCCCGCGAGGTTATACGATGTGACGAACTGTCGAACATGGGGTCGGTTGATGAACGCTCGGTCATTCGCACCTTTATACGTTTGCATGTGGGAGAGAAACTGCTCGTAAAATCGGCTATGAACCATAACGAAGTGCCTGCAGATTGTGCCGCCGGTTCGAACGACGCGAATCTTTGCGGGTCTCCGGTCGTCGGTGTTATACCAATCATATGGGCAAAAGATATCCCATTCTACTTCTGCCAACTGTATTAGAGCTTTGGGAAACAAATCCCAGTCTCGGAAAATCACGTCGTCTTCCATGATGATTACTTCAGGCCATTCACGAAGCTTTGCGATTCGAACGCATTCCATATGGGATAGAAGACAGCCCTGGCGCCGATCGGAAACAATTTTGGCAGCTACTCGTTCAAATGATAGCCCCACTGAGGAAGTTCGGATTTTCGCACTTTGAAGTCTTGCTGTATCATGATCGCCGTTTATCAACAAAGCCTTCATGCAGAACGTCGGTGGGTAAGCAATTGTTGTAACCTGTGTTTCAGCGGGTGATAGCTTCGCAGTAGCACACGGCATCTCTGCCTCAAATGAGACCAGTCGTTTGACAGGGTGGTAGATTGCCGGCCCGCTAGTTGAAACGTTAATTAGTTTTTCTGTATATGAAATTGTCCTGCGGCGAATTTCAGGCAACGACGTCAGCGGGTAGCCCTGGTAGCGCAACAGAGTGCCCAGCCTTAATTCGCAGAAGACATCCGCAGGGATCGGCTTCCGAAAGACGGCATCGCACAGCGCAGAATGTGAAAGAAGTGTGCCGCAGAACGGAACGAGGCCAGCGGCATATTGCCGCAGTTCGTCGGGAAGCCGGCTCATCTGCCGAAACCAGTACCAATGGGGGTCGTTCTCAGGCAACATGACGGTTGCTGCTGACACCGGTTCATTCCAAACTTCCTCGTAGAATTCTCGCACCGGCAAGGTCGCCAACGTATCCCATTCCAGACAAATATACCGCTCGGCGTCCAAGCCGCGATGACGGAACCAGGCATACAGACTCATGTCCACCGACGATCGCCCGTTTTCGGATAGTCCCTCATCTTCCGGTTGAAGATTAGCTGATCCCGGCACCGGGCGGACCGTATTGCGCGAGATCGCAACGACCGGGTATGGATTTACCGATCGAAGAATCTCCAAGTGCTGCCTCGTGACCGGATTGTCACGATGGCAGAAGAACAGAATACAGCATTCTAGCCCGATGCGCCGGGACTGATTCTTCTGAACGTAAGTTTTGGAGCGATGCGATTCAACGGCCCTCGCAGCAGTAGGCCCAAGCGGGGGAAGCGGTCGGCGGATCGGCTTGCCAAGCCAATCCACATTATAGTTGTTCTCTGAGCCCAGGTCGATGAGGCCATTATCCCAGCCGGCGCAAAGCGAGTAGCCGCTGTAGCTGCCGCCGATGACGAGTTCGGTGGCCCGCAGCAGATAAAGCGTGACAACGGCATCAATGATCCCGTCCTCGTTACCGCGGTCAAAGCTTCGGACTGGAAAAGACATGACGCGCTCGCCGTACCGTTGATGGAAAGCGGCTTGGCAGCGAACATCGTCCGAAGCAAGAAAGATGCCAGCGTGAGGCCGTTGTTCGAGCAGGGCATCAAGGGCAGCCATGTATTCGCCGTCGCCGGGTAGACCTCCCCAGCGGCGTTTGTCAGTTCGTCGGATGTGAACACCGATCATCCGGTCACGCCAGTGATCGATGCGGAAGCGGCGGCGCTTCTGATCGACTTCTTCGCTAGGTGAAAAGACCGCGTCGAAATCGTCATAGTTGTGCCCTCGATACCCATCTCCGAGTTGGATAATCGGGGTCTGGCGAGTTTGCTCGATCTGATGAAGCACCGAAGGTAGCGTTCCATCAATTTGCTGTCCTTCGGATCGGCAAACCCCCGCGATGGTCAGAAGGGTCGTTTGAAACAGCTTTTCGAACTGACAATTGCACCGGGAGTTGCTGGGCCAAGAAAAGTATGCACTGCGACGTGTGACTTTCGCAACGGTATAGAGGAACAACGCTTTGGTGATCCGGTCGCACACGCCGTCATGAGATCCTCCGATGACTTCCACGATCGTACCCTCTACTGATTTATCGCTTGCCAGATCCCTCAGCGTCCGCAGAAGCGCGGTCGAATCAAACCCAGCCCGACTTGAATGAAAGTTTTAGCGGCGGACCATCTCGGGAGGCAATCGCGTTTTCTGGACCAGTCCAACCGGTGGCGTGAATCAGACTCCGTCGCTACATCTTCCGTGTCAGTCGGCCGCGGCACGGGCGGCACGCTTCGGCGTCACGCTTGTGCCGGAGCGGTCAGACAGGTCGTATAACAGCGTTCGGATCTATCTTCAAACTACCGATTGGGTTCGAATCCTACCGTCATCTCATTCCCTGCGGAAGAGGCGCCGCCAGCCTAGCAAATCGCGTTTGGCAGATTCAATGCGTTGATCGACCTGCATGCACGAGTAATGCAGAATGAAACTTTGACGCAGATACTCACCTTCGCGATGTCGGTCGTTGAAGCTGGGCGGGAGCAGGTGTATCGGTACGTTTTCGCCGATGAGGCGTGCGTTCAAATGGCTCTGTTCGGGCCAAGCAACGCCCGAGACGATCATTTCGGGCGGCCTGAAGACGTGTCGGTGCTCTCTCGAAGCGACCATCACGCCGGCGTTGACGTAGAAGGGGCAGGGTAACTGGGCTAAGCCCACCGCGTTCAGAAACTCGCTGAGGTGATTGGCTTGACCGGGGAAAGACTGAAGCTCGTTCTCGCCGGCGAAGCAGTCAGTGGGGACCATCGCAAACAGGTCCGGACAGTCGGGCCTTACGATCACATCCGCGTCAAGAAACAGCACACGATCATAAACTTCGAGCAAATCGTAGATCTGCCATTTGTCGTAATGAGGATGGGGATAAACCTGCCCGTTCAAAAGGACAAAATCGGCGTTTATTCTTGTCGCATAGTCGCGCTGGCTCGGTAGTGTGACTCCAGCCAGTTGATCGTACTCCGGCGTCGTCACCAACGTGACAACCGCAACTGAGCTGCGACGTGCGCCAGGGGTTTTGACAATTGTGGTGCTTTCGGATTTGCGAACGCTGGTCTCGCCGCAGAATCCGCCTGACGAACGCAAGATCTTGGCCATGGCTTCGAACACGCTTTTCCAGTCGCCCAACTCATGTTGACGGAAAAGTTGTACGTTGGGATACCAGGGCGAATCGGATCGATCGACCAGCCATCTCCAATCGGAGATTTTCGAAAGTGCTATCCATGTGGGCACATTCAGCGCGCCGGCGAGGTGAGCAATCGCCGTATCGACCGTAATGACCAGATCGAGATGCATCATGAGCGCTGCCGTCTCGGCAAACGCTTCCGCAGCGTCCAGCTTCGGATCGATAGGGACCACAATCGGGGGAAGGGCCGAAAAAGGTTGGAGTTGCTCACTGCCGGGGCCGCGTTGGAGGCTGATCAGGTTCACCCCGGGGATCTCATTCAGGGGGAGGAGAGCGGAAAGCGGCACGGAGCGGTAACGATCCCACTGGTGGTTAGGATTGCCCTGCCAGGCGATACCCACCCTAAGCCCCGTCAATTCGGCGAGTATTGGCCCCCAAGCTTCGATGCGATGGGGATCGGCGGTGAGGTAGGGCACCCGGTTGGGAATGGTGCTCAAGGTCGTGCCACAGCGCAGGGGGAGGCCCATCAGGGGAACGTGCGCGTCAAACGACGGCAGCTCGGCCCCCTCGGGATAAAACTCGTCCACACCGGCGGATGAGGGCAGGATCTTGGCCAGCGGTGCCGGCATCTCGGCAATCACGCGACCACCCCGTTGTTTCACGACCTGCGCGTAGCGGACAAACTGGAGCGTGTCGCCCAACCCTTGCTCGTTCCACAGCAGGATAGTTCTGCCTTCCAGGCTCGAGCCGTCCCATTGCGGTTTGTCGAAGGGACGCATCGGAGATTTTTTCCGCCGCCATCGCCATTCGTACTCGTGCCAGCCTTGCTCATAGTTACCCTGACTGAGCCATGCCAGCGAGCGGTTCCAGTGGGTTGAGACCGAGTCAGGGTGCAACCACAGCGCGACTTGGTAGCTGGCGAGCGCCTCCTGGAAGCGTGCTTGCTGACCGTAGGTGGTGCCGAGATTGGTGTGCGCTTCAGTTGACCGAGGGTCTAGGCGAAGCGCTTGGTCGAAGGCGGCTTCGGCTCCTGGGAAGTTCGCCAAGTCCGCCAGCGCAAGCCCAAGGTTGTTATGGGCTTCAGCCATTTCGGGTTGCAACCGTATCGCTTGTTTGAGGCAGACGGCCGCTTCTCCCGGTCTGCCGACTTCCGTCATAACGAGGCCTAGGCCGTTGAGGGCGGCCGCGGAGTCGGGCTGCAATTCCAGCACGCGTCGATAATGGTCGATTGCGTCGTACTTCTGCCCAGCGGTCGAAAGGACGCCCGCCAGGTTGAGGTGAGCGGAGATATAGCCCGGTCGATATTCAATCGCACGGCGAAAGTTCTCGATCGCTTCCGCGTTCTTGCCCTGCTCGACAAGGGCGACGGCGAGATTGTGGTGGGCCGGGGCGTGGAACGGATCCGAGTGGATCACGTCACGCAGTTTAGCTTCTGATTCAAGAAGTTGACCCTCCCGAGCATCGGCCACGGCCGCTTGAACCTGGGATTGGAGACCATCGATAAGCTGCATGTTCTGAACCGCTTCGAAATGACGATTCGATCGATTACGGGGCTAAATTTAGCGACAACCCTGACGTTCGAGCAACATTCTTCCTCGCTCGCAGTCCGCATCGTCGCTTTAGATTGCTCGCTACATCGGAGATAGCTTCAGATGGCTTCCAGTTTCGCCTCGCTACTGATGACACTCCCGGCCGCTGCGCCACCGCTCGGCAGAAGCTGCTCCGTCTACCTCTCTCGCTCCGGCTTCGAGGTGGGCGAGGCATCGATTCTCCTCATCCCCGCCAGATCCGTCGCATCCTGTTCGCTAGTCGAAATTCGTGGGCATCATCATCGCTCGGACTTTCCGTGTCGATACTTGAATCTGTTTTCGCATGGCGTCGCCTCTACCGCAGCGGAGCCGTTAGATCCATGTCATCCACCGGCCTGGATTCCAGCTTTGCAATTGACTTCTGCGGCCCTTCCCATTACGTCGCTAGGTCGGTTTCCGCACCATCTGTATTGAGGGCTTCACGGCGCTTCATTTGGGTTCAGGGCAGCAAATTCGCGGAGCGGCCAAACAGCCTTTTCCGTCAAAAACTTCAGCCGGTCGGTTGCTCTCGCGACTGTCTCGACTGCTACCGGGTGAAACGACTATTTTCCGGACGGCACTTTCATCCGCAAGACTCCACGTCTTCGCTTCACGGCGTACGGCGCAGCTAAGCGAATCCGAACACTAAATGACCTTGCGCGATTCGTGTCGCGCGGTACCTGACTACGCCGCGCGTTCGTAGCGTTTACGTTCGCATTCACGATTACGGGCCTTGAGCCACCTTTCCACCTCCGTCATGAGCTCTTCCATCGTCGGACATCTGTGGTTCCGCGTCACCGACGCGTGCAGGTCCAGCCACTTCCTCTCGATCTTATTGTGATCCGGGCAGTATGGCGGCAGGAAGTGCAGCCGGATTCGATCCCCATGCTGCGTCATCCACGCCTCCACCTGGCGGCTGCTGTGGATCTTGAAGTTGTCCAGCACCACATGGATCAACCCCGTTGGCCGGGCCTCCAACAGCCTCTCCAGCATCGACAGGAACAGAAGGCTGTTCTTCCGCTCGCCCGTCACGTACTCGATCAGCCCCGATCGATCGTCTAAGGCGCCGCACACGTACTGCTTCGCGTTCTGCCCCGGCGTCACCACCACCTTCTGCTCCCCCCGGTTCATCCAGTCGGGGCCAATCTTGGGGTTCAGGTGCACGTCAACCTCGTCGAGGTAGAACGCTGAATCCTCCGGCCCCTTCCCCTGGACCGCCTGGCGGACCTCCTCCAGACGCTTGTTTTTCGCGGCCGCCGGCCATGGGCAGCCGACCGTCGGCTTGGGCCGGCCCAGCCGAGCCCCGATCTGCTTCAACGCTCGGCTCATCGTCCCGACATGTACCTTTACGCCCGTCAGATCCGCCATGACCAGAACGAGCAGCTCCTGCGTCCAGGTCGGCCGCGGGTAGCCGAAATCATCGGGTTGCTGGCTCACGATCCGCCGAAGCGTAGCCAGGAACTTCTCGTCGAGCTTGAGCTGGCCGTTGTCCTCCCGACGATCGTGCAGCCCGGCGATGCCGTGGTCGAGGAAGCGGCCGACCACCCGGCCGACCCACGAGATCGAGCAACCCACAGCCCGGGCGATGCTCGCACGCGTTTCGCCGTCGCCCCAGAGCAGCACGATCTGGCATCGTGCGGCCAAGCCTTTGTCTTTGGTCCTGCACCGCAGCCTGCGAAGCTCCCGCTTGACGCGGCCATCCACCCGCCCGACCATCCTGGACATACGAGACTCCTTTCCTGGTTGAGTTCTTGATAAACCCATCCTGTGGAAGAAGTTCTCGTTCTTCAATCCCTATCGCGAAAATCGATGTACCGACTGCGCGCACTCGCGCAAGGTGATTTAGTGTACCTCGCCAACTTTAAGCGAACCTAACACTACTCCTCAACGTCTAAAGAGCAACTAATCAATCTCTCGTGTGCATACTCTTGGAGCGAAGACTCGTTGTCGAAACGAGGTAGCAATGCTGGGCAAGCGCGTATTAACTTGGCGCGGTAGGCAGTCAGACGGTCAGAGGAGCAAAGGACGACGCCGTCAAGGTCACTTCTATCGTCGGAGTATTCCGTAAGTGACCCGGCATTAGATTCGCAATACAAGGCTATGCGCGACTTATCCGTCGCAGATAACAAGTTGTTTTCGAAAGCACAAGTTAAATAGTCAAGCTTCAGCCACTTAACAAAAAACTCTACATCAGAATATCTGCCGCTTACATCAAAACGAGCAACCTGAGGCCTAGGCGACGCTTCAGCTGCCAGTCTGTTCCAGTTTTCGAGCGTCAGCGGCTCCCAGAGTTCTGGTGCAGACAGTAGCAGTGCAATACAATAGCTTCGCTCAAACGACAAGAAACAGCGAGTAATGAATTCTACTTCATTGATTGATTCGAGCCTATGCAAAAACTTCGAAAGAAACGCTCGGCCAATTGGTTTCACAGGCGATTCGGCCCATGCGCTGTCATGGATTTCGTTCGCAAGCGAGCTAATGTTGAGTTCCGATGGTGAAGATTCATTAATCAAGGATGACCTCCTGAGCTACTCGCGCTCCAGATGCGTTGGACGGGTCTGCAACATAGATACGAAGTATCGCTCCTTTGAGATCCAGGCCAGCTTTACGCAGTATCTCCGGATATCTCAATGCTTCTTGCTCCGTGGGAAGAAAGTGACCAGATGCGTTGTCAACGTACGTGACTTTTCCACTCTTTACAATCATGCGCCCTGCCGCCTGTACAGACGCTTTATCGCCGGCGACTTTGGCCAAATATTGATGGCGAGAACCAAAGACCAGTTGACCATCATTGCCGACGACGAACTCAACGCTCGGGCCGCCGGCTGTCTGAAGCGCCGTTCCGCGGACGAAGAGTTTCCCGTCTTTGATGCTTAAGTCCTTAAGCACTTTAGGACGAAATAAACTTTCGTCGGCATCATTCAACTTGTTTACAATGCGCTGCGGAGCCGCTGCGTCATCTGCGGCCGGCACGCTCGGTTCGCCAACTTGTTTCGTTTTCGCAAGCACCCCCGGACGGGCGCGAACGGACGCACCCGCTGGTTCCCCCGCTGTTGGCGCGTCACCACTCGTCGATGCCGGGTGGTTCGGAAGATCCTTAACTGTCCCCACGGGCTTTCGGAACAACTTGGGCAGATTGTATGCCGCGTCAAGGGCGATTGCAGCGTTGCCGCCGAGGTCGACCGCCGCTCCCATGTCGTTCGCTGTCACAGATGGGATTCCAACTTTTCCGAGCACTTTGCTAGTCAATTCGCCAGCGCTCGCAGTTGGAGGGCCGTCGTATCCGCTGACGATGTGCCGAATTCCCGTCGCCCCGATCTCGGCGGATTTCATGAAGATCAGCGCTCCGACGAAAATCATGGCCGGATCCAGAGTCGTTATCCCGCCCGCGACCAGACCGGACCCGGCGCTCATCCCGGCGACGCCGACTGTGGCTTCGGCCGCCCCTTGAACGCGTGCGACGACCGCACTTACTGCCGCCGCCTGGTTCGTAGGCGGCTTTTCAGGTATAGGCTTCGGTATCACCTCGACCGACTGATCAGCATGAGGTTTAACGCCGATACGACCGCCATCATGTTCCGGCGCTGGCCTCGGAGGCCCGAGCGGCTTAAGAGTCAGCGGAAGCCCTTCCGCGCCCTCTCCCAACAAGCTATCGACCGCGTGATTCACTTGCATTGCGAAGGGACCATCGGGGTGCTCGTTGTAATATTGTATTTGTTGATCAAGCGTTTTATCTCGCAGGTCATACCCCGGCATGCTTTGTGCGAACTGCTGGATGGCTAACGCCCGAAGTGTGGCGATTCGATCGCCGTCGTCATGCCCGTTAGGATCGACCTGGTTGACCGGGTTGTTCCCCACATAGCGTTGAAGGTTGTTATCGCCGCTGGCGTGCCGCGTCGGGTCCTCGCTAAGGAACTTTCCGGTGGCGGGGTCGTACCAGCGGCCGGTGGTGCCGGCGCCCAGCAGGTACAGCTGCGTGTCGGCGTCGTAGTAATACCCCTTCTGCCCGCCCCACAGCAGGGATGAGCCGCCGAAGCCGCCGTCTCCACTGCCGTCGGATGGGATGGGCAGCCCGAAGGCCTGGTAGCGGTACTGCTGGGGCACCGAGCAACTCTGGTCGATGATGGCGTTGGTGTTGGCGTTGGCGTCGAACTGGTGATAGTACTCTCCGCCTCCTCCGGATTCCTGGTATTCGCTGATCAGGTCGCCGTACCCGTCCCCGCCGGTCATGGTATAGACCCGAAGGGTCTCATCTTCGTCATCCACTTCCTGCAGCAAGTTGTTGTGATCGTAGATGAAGTTGACCGCCGCCTCGCCAGAGGGGGCTTTGCGGGTGCGCTGGCCGTCACCGTTGTAGGTCATGGCGGCCGGCCCCGAGGCGGCCACGGGGTGCTGGCTGGTCAGCTGGCTCAGGGCATCGAAGGCATAGGTGCTGGTGCCGAGGGAGTCGGCGACCGAGGTACGGTTGCCGGCGGCGTCCGAGCCGTAAGTGGTGGTCCGAATGGTGGGGGTGAAGGTGACGTGGTCAAATGCGGCCGTGGCGAGGGTTGTGCCCGTAGTGACTCCGGCAGTGACGGCCAGGCCCATCAGCAGGGTGGTAGAGCCGAGCGTGAGGGTCACGGGGGTGCCCACGGCAGTGTAGGTGACGCCGTCCGTGCTGTAGTACCCGCCGTAGACCCCGCCCGCCGACTGGCGGACTTGCAGGTACTTGGTGGCGCTGGTGCCGCCGGTCAGGGCCGTGGCCGACCCTGTCGCCCCCGACGCCGTGCGCCAGGCGAAGGCGACCTGGTTGTCGGGCTGCTCGTACATCATCGCGAAGGGGGCGGTGGCGCTGGTGTCGCCACGGAAGATCACCCCGGCACGGGCGGTAGCCCCCGTTCCACCGCCGAACCCGATCACCCGCGCCGTCATCGTCAGCGTGGCGGAGGCCACTGCGGCCTGGTAGGCCAAGTGGAACTCGTCGCGGAGCGACCCAAGGCCGCTGCCGCCGCCTTTGACCGTCCAGGCCCCGCTGCCGATGTTCAGGCCGCTGGAGCCGGCCGGCGTTGCGCCGCCCACGTCGGCGTCGGACCAGTCGTAGCTCGTGACCACTTCGGTGCCCAGCCAGTTGGCGGGGTTGTAGCCGTTGGTGGTGCGTGTGGTGCTGTCCGTGCGTTGGGCCCGGTTACCGGCCGGGTCATAGGCGTAGGAGATATCAAAACCGTTGACACCCGAGCGTTGCTCGCGGGTCAGTTGGTTGGTAGCGTCGTAGGCCCAGGAGGTGACGGTGCCATCCAGTTCCATCTGCAGGGTGCGGTTGTTCACGTTGTCGTACGCGAACGACAATGCGGAAACGGTCGTCCCGCAGGCCTCGTTCAAGAGGGTGGTCATGCGGCCGGCCGCGTCGTAGGCCAGGCTGGTCGATGCCCCGGCCGCGTCCTCCCGCTGAGTGACGCGGCCCAGGCCGTCATACTGCATGCTGGTCGCGTGGGACTGCGGGTTGGTCACCGAAGTGACCTGGTTCTTCGCGTCGTATTCGTAGGTGAAGCTGCCTACGCCGTTGACGGCCAGTTGAGTACGGCGGCCGCCGGCATCATAGGAGTAGGAAAGGACGCGGCCGATCGACAGGGCCTTCCCCGCCAGTTCGTTGCGAGGGGTGTAGCTGTAGGTGGTCGTGCCCGACGGATCGGACATGAACGTGCGGTTGCCGACCTTGTCATATGCGAAGCTATGCGTGGTGCCATCGGTCATCACCGCCAGCGTCAGACGGTTATTGGCATCGTAGCTGTAATTGGGCCCGGCAGAGCGGGTCGAGGCTCTGCGTGACATTGCCCGCTGGCGCGTAGGCTTTGCTGCGCAGGCCGCCCAGAGGGTTGATCTCCGCCGTCATCAGCCCCACGCCGTTGTAGGCGAAGGTCGTTGCATAGCTATTCGGGTCCCACAGCATCGTCTTCTGCGAAGCCACGTCATAGGCATGGGACGTCGTATTGTGCAGCGCGTTGATGGACCGGGTCACCCGGCTGGCGGTGTCGTACACCGTGGTGGCGGCATGGTGGCTGGCGTCTATGACCAGGGTGGCGCGCCCGGCGGCGTCGTAGGCGGTAGTGGTTGCCAACCCGAGCGGCCGCGTCACCAGCGTGACCCGGCCCGCCGCGTCATACGCTGTGGTTGTTGATTGGTTCAGCGCGTCGGTCGCGAGAGTGGCCCGTCCCGCAGCGTCGTATTGGGCCCGCGTGGCAAAGTGGATCGCGTCGATCACCGCGGTCACGCGACCGTCGGCATCGTATTGCGTGGTCGTCGACGCAGGCACCGGGTTGGTGACCATCGTCACACGGTTCGCCTTGTCATAGCTGGTGCTGGTCGAGTGCCCGAGGGGGTCGATCACCTCGGTCACACGGTTGCCCGGATCGTAAGCGGTTGTTGTCGAGTGAACATTGGCATCGGTGACCCTCGTCAGCCGATTGGCGTCGTCGTAGACCGAGGTCGTGGCAAAGTGCATCGGGTCCAGGACCATCGTCGCCCGCCCGGCGGCATCGTACTGGGTGGTCGTCGAGTGTCGGTTGGCATCGGTTGACAGCGTCAGACGGTTGACCGGGTCGTAAGCCTTATTGCTGGTGCCCAAGGGATCAGTCACCGCCGTGACCAAACCCGCCGGATCGTAAGAGGTCGTCGTTGAATGGTTGACCGGGTCGGTTACGACGGACACCCGGCCGTTGGCGTCGTAGACCGTGGTCGTCGTCCCCGCCGGCGCCGGGCCGCTCACCGCCGTGACCCGGCCGGCTGCGTCGTACTGCGTCGTGGTGGTGTTCCCTAGGGGGTCAGACGTCGTCGTTCGACGATTCGCGTTGTCGTAGCTGTAATGACTCGTGTTGAAGAGCGGATCGGTCACTGCCGTGACGCGATTGGCAACGTCATAGGCTGTCGTCGTGCTGTTGCCGTTGGGATCAGTCACGAGCGTAACCCGCCCGCCTAGGTCATACTGCGAGCTGGTGGTCTCGATCAGCGGGGTGATCGCGGCGGTGACCCGGCCGCATGGGTCGTACTCGGTACTGCTCGTCTCGCCCGCGCCGTTGGTCACCGCGGTCACCCGACCGGCCGCGTCGTAGGCCGTCGTGGTGCTGTTGCCGTTGGCATCGGTCACCAGCGTGACCCGGTTGGCGTTGTCATAAGCGGTTGTCGTTCTGTGGCCCAGCGGATCGATCACCGCGGTGACCCGATCGGCGTCGTCATATGCGGTGGTCGTGGCGTGCGTCAGCGGATCCTGCACGAGCGTTGCCCGTCCCGCCGCGTCATAGATCGTCCTCGTGGTGTTGAACAGCGCATCTGTCACCGCGGTCACGCGGTTGGCGGGGTCGTACGCGGTCGTTGTCTGGTGCGTGTTGGGGTCGATGACCAGCGTCGCCCGTCCGGCGGAGTCATAGACCGTCGATGTCCTCTGTCCCACGGCATCGATCGCCAGCGTGCGCAGGTTGTCCTTGTCGTACGCATAACTCACGCGGTTGAGCAGAGGGTCCATTACCGCCGTCACCTGGCTGGCCGGGTCATATTGGGTTGTGGTCAACTGGCTTAGCGCGTTGCTGACTAGCGTCTGGCGGTTGGCGGCGTCAAATCCGTAGCTGACCGAGTGACCCAATTGATCGGTTGTCGATACCAGATGGCCCATCGGGTCGTAGGCCATCGTCGTCCTAACGGAGTTGGGGTCCGTCGTCAGGGTACGCCGGCCTGCCGCGTCGTAGTCGTGAGAGGTCGTCCTCCCCATCGGGTCTGTCGAGGTCGTGGGCCGGCTGTCCGGATCGTAACCCAACGTCGTCGTCTCCGTCGCCGGGTTCGTTACGCTGGTTTGCCGGTTGGCCGCATCAAAGCCGTACGAGGTCACCTGCCCCAAGCCATTGGTGCTGGAGGTCACGCGCAGGACCGTGTCGTAGCCCTTGCTAGAGCTGTGCCCCAACGGGTCTGTCACGCTTATCTGATTCCCCACCGCGTCATAGTCATAACGGGTGGTCTTGGTAAGCGGCGTTGTCAACGAGGTCATCCGATTGCCCGCATCGAACGCGCTCTGCCAGGGCTGGCTGGTAGGGTCGATCATCAGGGTATGATTCCCCGCCGCATCGTATTCGTAGCTGGTCTGGTCCCCGAGCGGATCGATCGTCAGCGTGTTGCGGTAGAGTCCATCGTACCTGAAGGTGGTGCTTCGGCCTTGTGCGCTCAACACTTGGGTTTGGTTGAATGCCTGGTCAAACGAATACGACGTGCTGTGGCCGTTCGGGTCGGTCGCCAGCGTCAGCCGACCGTCCCTGTCATATTGGTTATGCCAGCTGCTAAGAGGGTTCTCCCTAAGGATCTCGTTGCCGTTAAAGTCGTACGTGTATGTAGTGACGTTGCCGTTGGCGTCGGTCATCGACGTCATCCGATTCAGCGCGTCACGGTCGTAGGAGGCCGAGTGAGTAAGCGGGTCCGTGACTTGAGTGACCTGTCCGGCGTCGTTGTAAGCGAAGGAGGTCGCATGCCCCAGCGGCGTCTGCACCGTCGCACGCTGGCCATTCCCGTCGTATGTCCAGCTTGAAGTGCCCCCTAGCGGATCGCGAAGAGAAACGAGTTGCCCGTCGCCGTTGTACCCGTAGTTCCACGCCTGGGTCTCTGCATCCGTGACCAGCGTGCGGTTCCCGGATCCGTCCCACTCCAAGTGGGTGGTATTACCGTTCTGGTCCGTGACGCTGGTCGCCTGTCCGAGGTCCGGGTCATAGGCGAACGAGAACGCTCCTGTCGGTTGTTGGATCGATGAGAGTCGCCGACTGCTGTCGGTCATCGTGTCGTATTCGAAGCTGGTGGTATTGCCCAACCCGTCCGCGAAGACCGTGATGCGTTGATGGTCATCAAAACCGAAAATGAGGCTGACCGATTCGGGCTGAGCCACCTGCGTGATGTTCCCAGAGGCGTCGAGCGAGAAGTGGGTCGTATTCCCCAACGCGTCGATCATGACGCGGGACGAGTCGCTGGGATAGTGGAACTGCGTCGACTCGCCCTCGGGCGTTGTCACCTTATCGATGCGCCGGCAGCAGTCGTATTCGAATTGAGTGACGTCGCTATCAGGGTTTGTCCACGACGTCAGCTTGTGCTCGCTGTCATACCCAAGTGTTATGCTCGCGTCGGAATCAGGCAGCTGAACCTCGCTGAGATTGCCGTCGCCGTCGTAACTGAATGAAGTGGACCGACCGGCGCTATCTTTTACCTGTGTCAAACGTCCGGAGGAGTAACTGAACTGCGTTGTCCGACCGAACGGGTCGTCGATGGCGGTAACCACACCGCAGCAATTCTGCTCGTCCTCGCGATGGATTGTCCATCGGCTGCCGGCTGCATTTTCCATCTTGTGCAGCAGGCCCGTGTAGCAGGACGGCGATGACGAAGACGAGGAGCTCCCAACGGGTGCGACTCTTTGGCGGTAAAGCCCGGTCCAGCCAAACCCATATTCACTGTCCTCGGTCGACATCGAATTGTAAAAAAATCGCAAAGGCGGCGAACTGCTTCCCGCCGACGGCAGCACGATGGATACAAGCAGGTTGCCCGTGGAAGGGTCGATCTGACAGGTTAAGGGTGAGACGCCGCAGTTGTTCCCGCTGTTTCGCAGCGGAAGCATGTAACCGTGCGCCCGTGCTCTGGCGAGTTCCACGCCCCGCTGCATCGCGGTCGGCAGACCATCTAAAGAAAAAACCCCCGACCCCACCCATGACTTGAACTGGAACATCCCGCCGGGCATCTGCGCAGGACCATACGCGATTTCTTGGTCTATGGTGCAAAGGTTGGGTTGACGCGCCTGTCCTTCGGATTGCGGTACGTCCACTGGAACGCCAAGGTAGGGCACGGCGTAATCAGGCGCCAACAATCCTCGTTGGCACCCGATCGCCGTCACCGGCCCGACACTGCCGCAAGAGCAGTCGGACGATGAGCTCGGGGAACTCGACGACGGCGAAGAACTGGGCAAGCTTGAAGAGCTCGAAGGATTCGAGGAGCTAGAGGATAGCTCACTGCTAGGGCCGACAGATGAATGGCTGGGGTGGATCGACGGGTGGCTGGGATGACTCGGGTGATGACTGGGGTGGCTCGACGGGTGATGACTGGGGTGAGTCGACGCGTGGCTGGGATGACTCGGGTGATGGCTGGGGTGGGTCAACGCGTGGCTGGGATGACTCGGGTGATGGCTGGGATGGCTCGACGGGTGATGGCTGGGGTGGCTCGACGGGTGATGGCTGGGGTGGCTCGACGGGTGACTGGAATGGGTCGATGAGCCACTAGGGCTCGACGATGAGTCGGAGCTACTGTCGCTAGAACCGGAACTGCCAAGACTCGAACTGCTGGAACCAGGGCACCCATAATACAAAATGAAGCCGTCGGGTTGTACTTCCTTCCACCCACCGTCGGAGTTGTCGGCGAGCGCATTCCGGTCCAAGTCCAAGGGCGTGTAAGTGCCGTCGCCATCAGCGGAATACTCCAATACCATCCCGGAACCCTTGATCAGCCGAAGGTCGGCGCCATCCGATGATTCGCTCATGAGGATCTCCGAAAGTAACCCATCGTTTACGCAGCACCGACCGAGAGCGTAGATGACTCAAGGCGGTCGGTTCTAGACCACGACCGGATGCACGCCTTCGGCGTTTGAAAAATGCACGGCTACGGAGTTCAACGATGGCGACCCATTGTGACCGCCAATTGACGCCCCGTCCGCGGTGATAATGACCTGATCGCAAGCGCGATACACGCCCATATGTGTGCTGATCGCCTTTTGAATCGGCGTCTCCAAGTATTGCGCTAAGAGTTTACGAACAATCCGACCACCCTCTTTGCCTTCCGACTTTTCATTCGCGAGGTAAGCTTCTCTCGCGACCTCTTCGACCACGAACTCCGGTACGACGAGTCGTTTCTGGCGATTTATCTCCCAATCGCGGCAAATACGAAGAGTCAAAAGCTTCGAGATCGACTTCATCGCGGCCAGATCGAGAGGATTGAATAAGACGACTCGCTTTATCCGCGCGAGAAACTCCGGCGAAAAAACCGGACGATTTGACTTGCTATGCTTTGTGCGAGAAAGCAATTCCCTAACAGTCAGTAAAATATCATCCCTCGACTTACCCTGTCTAAACATCTCAGCGGTTTGTCGTTGAGCCACGTTGGTCGTCAAGATGAACACTGCATGATTAGCGGATGCCTTGACGCCCCTCTGGTCATAGAGCCATCCTTCATCGAAGAGATTCAGGAACGGCTGCATGACATCCGGGTGCGCCTTATCCGCTTCATCCAAAAGAAATACACCATACGGATCTGAATTGAGCTCATTTACGAGACGACCGCCCTGTTCGTGGCCAACATAGCCTGCGGGGACCCCGATGAGGCCTGAGATGCTGTGAGCCTCCGAGAAGTTCCCGAGGGTAAATGTCCTTAGACGCCTCGACGAGGCATAGATTGTCGCAAGAGCTTTAGCGAGTTCCGTTTTCCCGGTCCCCGTCTGCCCAACAAAGAGCATTACGGAAGCTGGTTTATTCGCTTCGACCATCCCGGCTCTGATGAGCGCCAACTCGTTCGCAACCTCTCGAACAGCATAATCCTGACCGACAACGAATTCCGAGAGGCTCGCAACGTAATCGATTTGATCGCCTTCGCCGGCCAGCGTGTCAAACGGGATTCCAGTCATTTCGGCGACCTTCTCGGTCACCCTTCGCTCGGTGATGAACCTTGAAAGCTCTTGGCCTTGGGACCGATCGAACTGCAGATCCTCACACAGTGAACGCAGTAGCTTAATCGCTTTCTGCGGAAGTCTTTCATGTAGAATATAACTATCCGCAAGGGCTACCGTGCGCCGGATAGCGGTCGCTTCAATCGCCAAATCGTATTGGATCTCCATTCCCTTCGAGACGTACTGAAGAATTCTATAAGTGACATCAGGTTCGGGCTCATGAAGTTGGACGATCTCAAAAAGATCATCCGTATCGGCTTCACCAGCGAAAGACTCTTCGAATTCCCGCGGCGTCAGGGTTACGATAGCTCGACACTGCGCTCGGGCGGCAAACGCGAAGGCGCCGGTCAGCTGCTCACGGCGATCTCCGCGAGATTTGAGAAGCGAAACGAACCCATCGACAGCAAGAATCACCTCTGCTTGCAACGCTACCGTTGCGAAGACTCGATCGATCAACTCGGTTGAGGAAGAGAAAAAAGCTCGTTGACAATCCACCTGAACGATGCGCCTCCCCGCCAGCTGTTTGTAGGTCCCCGCGACGCAGCGCGAAGCGAATTCATACAGAACGAGGTGATGGGCCACCCCTCGATCACACACCAACAGAACGTGCCTGGGAGAGGTGCGGCTGAGCACGCGCGCTAGCCGCGAAAAGAAACCTTCATACCGCGCGTCCCCTTCAAAAGGCGACGGAACAGGCCCGCGGTCCCGCCGTGACTCGGACGTAAGGTCCACAAATGGGATTTTGAAAAGAGCCTCCGTCCCGGCACCGGTGGGGACCCCGAGGTTCATCTCGGCCGGGCGATCGGTATTGGAGACATTCTTGTACATCGAGACCCCGCCTTTTAGCAAGGCAGCCAGAGCGTGCAGAGTTGTTGGCACTTTGCCGAAACTCCGCAAGCCGGACCACTTTCCCGTGTGAACGTCACATCATCCGAGCATTTACTCGCTGCAAAACACGCGGTTTCGGTTTTGGTGACCGACGACTACATTGACGACACACCGCCACATGCGGAGCACCGTTGTATAGCCCCAAGTTGCAACACGAGATCGTTGCCCTGAGCGTCGGACTCGCAAACACGCAGTCCGTAGTTGACACGTTCGTCCGTACGTCTTCGGGGGATTCCAAATCAGGAACCTTGTCCCGAGGGCAGCCGGCACGAGCGGTGAACACGTTTTCGCTGAGAGAGGTAATCAGTTCCCAACCCCACTCACGACACGCAGAATCCCAATCAAACTGCGGTTTTCCCAAGTCCGCGTTAACGAAATTATGCATCTTCCATGTCCAGCGTCTCAAATTTAACGCTGGATCGAGCACGATCGGGTTGCCTCCCACCAACCGAAGCCAGTGCCGTCTGCATCTACCACAAGGTATCTCACGCGCGAATTGGTCGAGCCATCGGCGTACCGCGACATCGTCCAATGGTCCTCGAAGTTGAGCTGTTGCCGCCCACAAGTGTAGACTTTTCCAGAGCTTCGGACCGAGTTGACTCCAGCTCAATGGCATGCTTCAATGATATTGAACAGGACTCGTGCCCTACCGTAAAAAGGCGGCCGAAGGATGTCAATACTATTTCTCGGCAACTATTTTCTCGGCACGGGCAAGCATCGCGGTCTATTCCCCTACGGATGTCCGCGCGGACGGTTTCGTCACTGTTCAGAATTTGAAGATAAAATCGACCGCGTGAACCAGAACGAGCGGCTCTGCGCTACGGTTCGCGCGTTCGGCCAGCGTTGAGGCTTGGGAAAGTGTCGCGGGGTTCGCGCTTACCCCGTCGATACCTGAGACTGTGGCATCTCTTGTTATGACGTCGTCAACTTAGGAAATGAGGGACTGCCACGTGACAGTCGAACGTTTGCCACGCGTTGTTGCGGTGCCGTGTGTCCACGGTGTCGCGCTCGATCGAGAGCACTTCGTGCGATGCGCATTGGGACTGTACGGCGGAGTTCCGCATCGCGCCATCTGCCGAAAGTGCAAGAGCTACTCCGCGACCTCTTTCGAAGCGAACGACCGGGATCCCGGACGTTTATCGCTCGCACAACGCTCGCCGGACGACGTTGACAGCCAGCCAGCCCCGACCAATTCGCACCAAAAAAAGGAGCGGCTCTTGCTCCGCAGCTTTCTCAGCCCCGGCGATATCCTGATGCTGACGGCGACGATTCGTGATTTACATTACTCATATCCGAATCGGTTCGAGACCGCCGTGGAGACATCTTGTCCGGAAATCTGGGAAAACAACCCGTACGTCACTGTTCGGACGCAGGATGATCAGCCTTGGCGATCTATTGAGATGCACTATCCACTTGTAAATGAAAGTAACCAGAGGCCCGTGCATTTCCTTGCCGGGTACTCCCAGTATCTGGAATCGCAATTAAAGCTGCCTATCCCTGTTACGCAGTTTGCCGGAGATATCCATCTTTCGGAGCAAGAAAAGGGGTGGATGAATCAAGTTGAACGAAATGTGGGGGTATAAAGGGCGATTCTGGATTTTAATGGCAGGTGGCAAGTATGACTATACCACGAAATGGTGGTCGCCCGATTATTATCAGGCCGTCGTTGACCACTTCCAGGGTCGGGTTCAGTTTGTCCAATGCGGTGAGAGGGGGCACTGGCACCCCGAGCTGAAAGGAGTGTTCAACTTGGTCGGCCGAACAACGATTCGACAATTTATCCGTCTCGTTCATCACGCCCAAGGTGTCATTAGTCCGGTGACGTTCGCAATGCATCTTGCCGCAGCCGTGCCCAGATTGGAGAAACGACTGCGTCCGTGCGTCGTCGTAGCGGGCGGACGCGAAGCCCCTCATTGGGAGGCCTATCCGGGCCACCAATTCTTACACACAATTGGCTACCTACCGTGCTGCGCGACTGGGGGCTGCTGGAAGAGCCGATGTCAGCCGGTCGGAGACGGAGACGAAAAGGATCGTGCGGGCCTTTGTGAGCGTCCGGTGCTGGCGCGGCCTGGTCTGAAAATACCGCAGTGCATGATGATGATCCGTCCGGAGGACGTAATTCGAGCTGTTGATCGTTACCTTCAAGGGACGTGAAAGGGGATGATCTTCCTGATGCCGAAAGCGGCGGAAGGCGGAAAATACCAAAATTGCCGCCATGCGGAGCCGTAGGACAATTGACATGAATACTCGTTTTACAAAAAGCTATGGTTACACGAGCCCCTACGGTGGATGTTGGCTTGAGCATTATTACGCGCGCGGCGGGTGCAACTTCTTCGGTGAGAAGATAAAGACCGAGAAGCATTTCAAGGAAATGCTGAGTCGGGCAGGCGCGAGCCCCAACCTTATTATTCTTGGGAATTTCATTGTTGACCGTCACGCGATCCAGGCGATGTGCCGCGAAAAGGATATCAATACGGTCTGCAGCGAAGACGGGTTTTTTCCACACTATCAGACTCTCCACGCAGACCCTTTGGGCTTTTGTTGGGAGTCATCCTTATCGCGGATGATATTTCGCACAATCAGCGATTCGCAACGAAAAAGGAGCTGTGAAACGAGAGCTCGATGGCTGAAGTTTGAGCCCCGCGAATGTCCCGACCGCATTCGGAAGCCCTTCGTCCTCTGGCCTCTCCAGCTCATTGGCGACCGAGTAAATCAATGGGATCTCAGGGTATCAAGCTGGTCGGAACTCCTGATTCATTTTCGCGAATGCCTGCCAAAAGAGTACCAGCTTGTCATCAAGCCCCATCCGCGGGGCAAAGCCAGTGACATAGCATCCCCTTCCGTAAACGAACTGCCCAATACCTGCGTAATTCGCGCCGACGTCGATCTACGGACGCTTCTATCAGAGTGTAGCGCCGTTGCTGGTGCAAACTCTACAGTTCTAATGGAAGCCCGGTTAATGTTTCAAAAGCCGGTTTACGCGTATGCTCGCAGCTGGTTTACCGGGCACGCGGAGCTTTTCATCCCTCTTAGCAGTCGATTTGATTCTCGTCCGTTAAGCTTGTTTGAGCGTGTTGAGAACAATCGCCTGCAAAATAACGACCAGTATCTGAGTGACTATTGCGACTGGTTCTTGAGCCAGCTGCTCGCCAGACAGCTCGATCACACCGCAGCCAAAAATTGGGAATATCTGGTGGAATGGACAGAGAGGCTCAGCTATCGGTCATTCACTCTTCACGGAGAGGACATCTTCCAATGAGCTTAACCAATCATCGGATCTCGTTCTGTATGACCGCGATGAATCGGCTGGATCATGTAAAGCAGACCTTGTTCCGAAACATCATAGAGAACGATGATTACCCAACGGCCCAGTTTGTTCTTCTCGACTACGGGTCACGAGACGGTCTGGGGCATTGGATCCAAGAAAACGCTATGGGCTTCATCGAGTCCAGTAAACTTGTCTACCTACGCTTGGAAGACGTGACCTATTACAGCATGGCACACTCTCGAAACGTGTGCTTTCTCGCTGCAGATGGTCCTGTACTATGCAACGTTGACGCCGACAATTTTCTCCCACGCGGTTTTGCGGGCCATCTAAACGAGTTGATGAGTCGCGACCCGCGCGCAATAGCCAATTATGGTCGTGCGCCTTCGAATTCGAAGGGACGTTTGGCCATGTATCGAGACGACTTTCTCCGTGTCGGCGGATATGACGAATCTATGCAAGGATGGGGCTATGAGGATCGCGACCTTCGTTTGCGACTCATCGCTAGCGGTTGTGCAATCCAATGGTTAGATCTTAGATTTGCCCAGTTCATTACCCACAGCGATCGTCGAAGGGTGGAGAACATGCCTCCGGATAAGCGTCAGAAGCGGATGACCAGTGACGAGCACGCGAGAATTTCCAATAACAATCTGCTAGCGGGTCGTTTTCAAGTCAATCTGATACGTCCTTGGGGCGAGGGAACTCTACACCGTAATTTTCGGGATCGCTTGCGGATTGGAGTACAACCGGGCACGACTGTGCCCATTGGAGACACTGTAGGTTAAATGCAGCGGTTCTCTCCCCACGCGCAGGCGTTGGCGGTCTGGCCCAATGTCGTGCTCCTGCCGAGACTTATCCACAGGGCCGGCCGTTCTGACAAGTGGGAGCTACGACCCCGCCACCTACGGCGCTCACTTGGTGGCGCGGCGGCGGTGTCGAGTCAAGGGATGTTTTAAGTATAAGAAAGGGGAACGGCTTAACCGGTTGATCTCGCTCGATCCGAAACGACACATTCGTGCGGTCAACCGTCACGATCGGTCGGTGGACCGTCAAAAACAGCTTGCGCTTTTGACGCTTAACTGCCATGCTCCTGTCTGTTTAGTGACAAATATGGAGAGCGAAAATGACGGTAGAGCGCCAGATTGCGGAGGTTCCGACGAACCAGATCTCGACGAAGCGCGGGTTTCCGGTGTATCGCACCAACCCCAGCGTGCCGCAAACCAACGGGTTGCCTACGCGGACGAAGCGGATCAGCGTGCCCGGCGGCAAGGGTTCCGTCATCGTTGATAACAGCACCGGCGAGTTGAAAGGCATCGGCGGCCTGGGCTTCTGGTGGGAAGAGGAAGTTGACACGACCCGGTTCGTCAAGTTGTTCCTCGACGGCATCAAGCAGGCGGCGGGCCTGTCCAAGACCGGCATTCAGGTTTTCGAGCTGGTCTATCACGAAATGCGGGCCAACCCGGGCCAGGACGAAATCAAGCTCAATCAGTACGTCGCCAAAGATCACGGGATCAACGACCGGACGTATCAGCGCGGCGTGCGTGAACTACTGGAAAAAGAGTTTCTCTACCGCAGCCCTTCTGACGGCGTCTACTTCGTGAACATCAAGTTCATGTTCAACGGCGATCGACTCGCATTCGTAAAGTCATATCACCTGAAAGGCGCCGGTCGACAGCAAGAACTGCCCTTCGTGGACGTGACTCCGGTGTCGCTGCCGCCTGGGCTGGTGAGCGACGTCAGCTGACAACCGAGCGGCTTGTGCTCTTGGCCGCCTCACCCCTTGAAGCCGGTGCCGAGGGCCTCCATAGCCGTGCACAGGGGAGAGCCGAAGCCCTTCCTCGCGCTTGACAGGTCAACGCGATATGCGAATATCAAATTGCCTTAGCACCCGGGGCGGCCTGCGTCGCACGAAGTTCGTTCTACCACTTGGTCGTTGAGACGGCACTATGGAGGACTAGTCATGCCGAAATGGGATCTTACTCTGGCAGATGGGCAGAATGTGAGTTGGGAGATTTCGGGTTACAAAAAGAACAGGCACAACGTCATACTCACGTTCGGCGTCCATTTCCGCACCGGCTTCGAAGTATACACGTTGACTCCGACGCACCGACATAAGTCGGAAGTCACGGAGCTTGTGGTATACGGCTTGGACGAGGTAGTGGGGCTTGCCGCAGGGTATGAGCTCGCATCGGCGTTCGGGGTGCTCGCCGGGCTAACCGGCGGCGCGGTTGGGCTCCTGCTTGGCTATGTCGCGACGAAAGTCGCGAAGGAATGGTTTGAGGACGAGAGTATTGACAGCGGAGACTATCACGACAGCAAGGGAAATCTCGTGATCCGAGGGCTGCTGACTCTCAAAGGATGAGCTATGTCCCAATCGCGGAGCTTTATACGGGTCCAACGCCCCGACCGATGGTTCGGTTCGGCTCTTACCGTTCGTATTTTCATTGACGGGGTCTTACGGGGCGAACTTAGCCCGCCCGCGCCTGGGACTGCATCTGATTTTGACCTGGCGACTCCGGGGAGGCATGAAGCTTTTTTCGAGATCGACGGCTGTCGAAGCGCGGTCTATGAAACACCCGACATTAAAATCGGTCAATTCCAAACACTTGAGATCGAGTTGCCGGAGATCCCTCTGTATAGTTGGCTATTCCGTCGGCGGAACTTTGGCCGTTTGGTGCCCCGCTCGACCGCTATTGCGAATATCGACTGATTCTTGGAGCAGCATGTCACATAGTTGTAACTCGACGTAGACGGCGCCGCGTTATATGATCTCCTGATTTGGGGGCTAAATCATGGAGTATATCCTCGGTATGATGGCTGGCTTTGGCGGCGGGAAACTCGCTTCTCGGTGGGGCGGCCTCGCCGCTTTAGTTGGCGGATGTGTTAGCGCGGTCGTTGCGTTTGCTACGGGTCGAGTGATGATGCGGACGATGGAAGCTCCGATTCAAAGGCCGAAGCTCAAAGAAGCACGCTCAAGCGCTCCGTCAGGCTCATCTGTATCCGATAGTGTCATTGAGGTGGGTGAGAACGCCAGTCGCGTCATCACGGAGCGTCAAAACACCGACTCGCGCTCGGGTCACCGCTCAGCATAAGCGATCGCGATCCGGGTTTTCACCAGCCGCTATCATCAACGCGTTCACCGGATATAACCGTTGTCCCTGAGCCACGGCTCGATGGCCTGCTCCAAAATGTCCTGAAGCGTGTTCGGCTCGACCTTTTCAAGTTGTCGCTGGAGTGAGGCTCGTTTGAGCGCATCGGCATATTCCGAGCGTATCCGCGTGCTGATGGGAACCCGGGAATGGGGTGACTGTGCGGCCGGTGCCGGCGGCGCCGGCGTCTTCTTCCCGTGAACGAACTCGCGCTCGAGCTGCGGGTCGATCGCCGGCGTCTGGGTCGGTGGCTTGAGTCCCTCGGTCAGTGGTCGGCGGTCCACCATAACTTCCTCTACTGCGATAATGAGAAGCGGGAAACCCGGCGCTTGACGGCATCGGGGAGAATTTCGCTGAAGATCTGATCGACCTCCTCGGCCGCATCGCGGGCGCGCGAGCCCATATTCCAGACCACGGCCCCCTGCCCCGGCGCGTCGGCGTAAATCTGGCGCAGAATCATCGCACGCGATGCCAGCGGAAGGCTGAGCGCCGCGGCCGCTTCCTTCATGTCGGCGGTGAGCCGGTAGTTCTTGCCGACCATGCTCAGCACGATGACGGCCCTGGGCAGGCCGGATCGGATGTCCTGGGAAACGCGGAGCACCTCGGTCGCCTTGGCGAGCGCCCTTACCTCCAGCATTGATGCCTTGCATGGCACGATGGCAAGATCGGCCCGGAGCAAAAGCGCCCGGCTGGTTTCGGTCTGGCTGCCGGGACCGTCGGCGATGACGTAATCGGTGTCGGCGTTCAACAGCGGCAAGTCGTTTAGGATCACGTCGGGATTGTCGAGCCGGACCGCTTTGACCTCGGGCACGGCTTCGCGAATCCATTCCGATGACGATTGCTGCGTGTCGCAATCGGCGAGCGTCACGCGGTGGCCCTGCTCGTGCAGCCAGGCCGCCAGGTGAACGGAGAAGGTCGATTTGCCGACCCCCCCTTTGGAATTCGCGACGACGATGATCATGCTTTACAGATAGCATGCTTGCCTGCATGAGCGCAAGCAGTATTTCAAGCTGTCCGGCTGGCGAGCTGGAATGATGGCGTGCCAGTGAGATTTCTTGCTGGCAAGATGTGAAGCAATCACATTTGTTAGATGTCATGCTGTCGTGTCAGCAGGATGGCAAGACAGACGGCAGGCAATCCAACCGACTGTCCTGTCATCGGTCTGGCATGATGGCTTTCATGCCTGCAAGCCGACATGACTTCTGGCCTGCAAGCAGGTCAGCAAGCTGGCTGGCACTGATTTACGCCAGTTTTCACCGTGAAAAAGGCTCCTAAGCACTGCTTAGGGAAGATGTCTGACAATCAATATTGCTTGCATGCATGTATGCACATTCAACATCCAAGTTACGGTGATGCGAGAACGGTCGGGCTGTTTGCCCAGCAGATTCCGTTGGCCCAAATGGCACAGGATGATAGGTTCCATGGCCATTGTGTCGCGGGGGAGCCAATGAAGCGCGCCGAGCAAGAAACGGGTTTTACGCTTATCGAGCTGTCTATCACGCTGGTCATCATCGGCTTGCTCGTGGGCGGAGTGCTCGTAGGTCAGGAGCTGATACGCTCCGCCGCGATTCGAGCAACGATCACGCAGGTGGAAAAGTTCAACACCGCGAAGAACACGTTTATCGGCAAATATGGCGAGCTTCCGGGTGACATGTCCTTTGGGACCGCAGACACGTACGGCTTTGCCACCGTCGACTTCGCCGGCAGCAGCCGTGGTAGCGTAGGCGGGTCAGGGGACAGTAACGGGGTGATCGAAGGCAATTTGAATGGGGATACCAGTGCGCCATCGAACCTCTTGCAGGGGCTCGGCGAGACGGGGTGGTTCTGGTCGGACATGAGCTACGCAAACGGCATGAATCTCAATCTTATCGAAGGCAGCTACGGTTCGGTCGGAGGAGTGGGCATTCTCCAGTTTCAGGGCACGGTGTTTGGCTTGCAGGCGATGAAGAACCTGGGAACGACTGGAATAGGCCATTGCCTGCCGCCCGCCAAGATCGGCCGCTCATCGTACTTTTATGTCTATAGCAGCGGCGGCTTTAACTATTACGGGCTAGCGACTCTCTCCAGCACCAATAACAATCCGCCGATTGCGGGAGCCTTGAACTCAAGCCCGTCGCTCTCCGCCGCCGAAGCATTCTCGATCGACTCAAAGGTAGATGATGGCTTGCCGAGGGCTGGCTCAGTGCAAACCAACTACGTGGGAACAAGCGGCGGGTTTGGGGTTGGCAACATTGCGATCCTGGCCTCGCAATCGGCCGCGCTTGGCAGCTATACGAGCGCCACTTGCTCGGATTCGGCGACGGGCATGTACGCGACAGGGTCGCCCGCCAACGGCAACGGTGCCACGGTCGCCTGCAACCTCTCATTCCGCTTCCAATGAGGCCAACCGTGAGTGATCTTGCAGAACTGGCGGTTGGATTGACACCGCTCGCTGGCCCCTCAGATATCGTGCCCAGGGAGGGGCAATGCGGGATCGCGCGACGTGCAGGATTGCTCCGACGCATTGTCGCGTGCTTCCGTGCTGCCGTGGGCGATCGCCCGCATCCACCAGAAGCGGGCCAGGGCGGGATTCCTGCGAATACCGGGAAGTCCGCCGCAAAAGACGTTGCCCAGCACGGCTTCAGCACGGGGCTCCCCTCCGGCGGCCGCGACTTCAAGCCATCGCATCGCCCGCTCGGGATCAAAGGCGACGCCGCGACCCGTCAGATAGCAGGTGCCCACGAGCAACGCGGCCTCCGCATTGTGCTGGCGGGCGGCAATCTGGTACCAGCCGAACGCGTGGGCCACACTCTGCGGGCTCGCACCGGGATGATCATAAACGGCACCAATGACGAGCGGCAGATATGAGGTCGAAGCAGCCTCGGGAACCATGGCCAGAAGCAGCAGAACAAAGCAGCAGAATTTGCGTGACATGGCGTATGCCTCTCCTCTGCGAGAGCATTAACACCCCACATCCGGGCTGTCATCGATAATTCACCATGAGGCTGGGGGACCGAAGAGGTCTACCGCCCGCCGCGTTCGTTGTCGGGCTTTCCAGCGGGACGCGACGCGACTCGCTCCATCGCCTTGCGCCGGTTTTCTTCCAAGAGGGCTGCGATCGAATTGGATGTCTTGGGCTTAGGGCGGGGTCGAATCTCCTCGTCGTGCGGTCCAGGGCCAGTTGCTCGCAACTGCGCTTCGCCTGCCGCCTTGCCGCTATTCTCTTCAAGAAGCGCTTCGACTGAATTTGCGGATTTGGGCGTAGGGTGCGGGCGTGCCCCATCGTCGTGCGCTCCTGGGCCACCTGCTTGTGACTTGATCTGCTCGGCCGCCCTGCGTTGGGTTTCTTTGACGAGGGGTGCGACTGAGCTTGTGAATTTGGGCCGGGGTTGGGGTCGAACGTCTTTTTCGACAGGCGGTAGGCCCGCGATCACGCGGGCGGCCGCGGGCGATACGGCTAGCGCGGCGTGTTGCCGACCTGTGTAGTCAGTGCGGCGCACGTAGGAGAAAAATTCCGATCTGGGTATTTGGAACATTCGCCCGTCGGGATGGGACCAGCTCAGATCTTCAGTGCCGGGGATTTTGAGTTGCTCGGCGAAGGAATCAAACATGTGAGTCAAAAAGTCTTTACTGATGACTTCGCGGCCGGTCAGAGCAAGTGCAGCACTGTAGACACCACCTTTGGCTAGAAAGCCGTCGGGGACGCGATTGAGGCGATAGTCCGCGACGATGGCGTCGAATGTGGCTTGCGGCATTAGCCCAGTCTCTATGGCCGCTCTAACATGCTGCTTAGGAATCAAAATGTTCTGAAACCGTACCAGGCCTTGCGGCGCGAAACTTCCGGACAATATTTTAAGCTGCTTTACTATGGACTTTGGAGTCACCTCCAATGCCTCGGCGAGCGTTTCGACGGTTTGCTGCTTGTCCGTCGGCGGCGGGCGTTCTACCATCTGATCCCCCAATCGAAGTGAATTACAAACGTCGTATAGGATACCGGTAAAAACCTAACAAGTCGTTAAGCGATCGGGGTAGGGTGCGGCCTGCCAGGATCTTTGCCGGTAGCACTGCCGCTGTGGCGGGATTAGCGTCCGCGGCGAGCGGGAACTTCAAGACCCGCCTGTCTGCGGACATAGGCGACCAGCCGCCCGGCGGCAGGCGAGCCGAAGTCGTCGGCGTAGGCCTGGGCGGCGCTGTGAAATGATTCGAGTAGCGTCTGTTTGCCGCTCAGTGATGCACCGGCCAGTGAATCCAGTAAATCGATCATCTTCTTGGCATGCTGCTCGGTTATCTCGCGTACCTCCCGGGCAGAAGGACGCACCGGTTTGCCGTCATCGCCAATGCCGAAATGTCCTGCGGCGACGGCGGAGGGAAGGGGCTGGGGCACGGGAAGCCGTGCGAGGACGCGGTTGCCCTCGCGCGGCCGGGGACGGCTGAGAATGGGTACATCGACGCTTGGTCTCTGGGTCGTTTCGGCGGGCGCAGAATACTCAACACGGGGTGGCTGAGGTCCGGTCACTTCGACGCCTGCGTACCGTGCCCGGACGGCTTGGCCAAACGCCGTTGCGGCGTTTTGCCCGAACACCTCCGCATAGACGCCCAGCAGATTCTCCCACCAGCGATCGAGCCGGCATGACTCCTTTTCAAGCAGACGGCTGAGGCGAAGTTCTCCGGCGCTATTCATGGGCCGTTGACCGGTAGCAGGATCGACACCGCGACGGCGGGCGTCAGCCAGGGCATCCATCTCCCGTAACGCCGCAGAAAGCTCTCTTTCATGCTCGTCATGCATTGCCCTGATACGCTGTGGCGTGAGGTCATCGTCACTGATGATGCCCGCGTCCACCGCCTGCTGCGTCGGCTCCGGAAAGGTGGCGTCAAAATCCCATCGCAGAACCTGCACCGGCTCCGTCCATGTCGATTCCGACGACGGTTTCGGGGATCGGTGCGGCTGCCTTGGGGGAGACGGATTCCAGTCAAGCTGAAGCTGACCGGGCAGGTCGCCGCCTGCGCCATGGCACGAGCGGCGTTTCAACGACTGGGCTCCCCGCGGGCGCCCGCGAGCGGCGTTTGCCGGGCTTGAGCGCGGCTGGTCGGTGTCACTCGGGTGAACCAGTACCGCGCCATTTTTACATGATCGTCCGCGAGAACAGCACCCATACCGACGGTCATTGCTGTGGGGCCGGTGTGGGGCTGAGCTGCCTCGCCTATGGCGGCGGTCTTCGGTTCTCGCTTTTTGCGTGGCATACGCTTCCCCCCGGAGAAATGGATCGCCTGCTTCAGGCAGGCCATCTGGCAAGTATGTCACGAAATGGTTGAAAATTAGTAAACCCGTCCGCGAATCTCCGGCTTGTTCGAAAAGCCCCTTGATTGGCCACGCCTTCTCTCCCTTCCGTCCATCACCGTCCACCACCACGACCCTGATCTGGCACCGGATGGGCGCGATCGGGTACGATGCTGTGGCTCGGCTGGCACCAGCCAACCGGACGACAACTTAAATTGACGCGCGAGCGTCAAGACGCTGCTTCAGACTAAACCGCCAAGTTTGAAACGAAGAGGCAGTGCCTTGAGCCGCGCCCCGCAAGGGGCGTCGGCCTGGGCACGTTCTTCGTAGGCCTTGGCGGGCCTTGTCTGAGCGGCTCGGGTTCGACGCTCTTTTTATTGGGGCACGGCCGATGCTGACCGCGGGCAAACTCCCAATTCCTCCCGCCCAATGGCGGCGGCTCGTGTCACGAATGGCCTTGTCGCCGCAGCAAACTCGAATCGTCGAGCTGATTTTGCTCAACCGTTGCGACAAGGAAATCGCGGCCGAGATGGGCCTGAAAGTTCCGACAGTGCGCACGTACCTTGAGCGGGTCTATCACCGCCTCGGGGTCACCGACCGATTGGCTCTCGTGCTGAAGCTGCTAGCCGAGTGCCTTGAAGAGCGTCGGTCGTAGCCTGTGGTCTTTCATGATGACAGCGATCGATCCGTCATCCCGGACCATCTCTACGCGTGCCACCAAATTCGATTAACCTGGTCTCTCCCTCAACAAAGGAGACGTAATGCGTGCTTCGTGCGACCAGTTCCTCGGCTTTCCCAGGTGTGCGCTCATCGCGGTTTATCTGGTTCTCGAACTGCTTCCCACTTCAGCGCATGCGGCGGGGCCAGCCGCTTCGGCACAAGGCGGCGTCGGGGTCGTCATGGTGCAGACGAAAGACGGCGTTGTGGTCGTGCACGTCATGCGCAAGAGTCCGAGCGACGTTGCCGGTATCAAGGAAGGCGACATCATTGAGTTCATCGAGCCCGCCCAGGCCGATGCGGCCCACCCGATGACGGAACTCGAAAAGTTCGCCGCCTCCACGGTGGGAAAGCTGGCCGACGCTACGAGCCGACTCTCGGGTGCCGTGGGGGAGCAGCTCAAGGTCGTTGTGATCCACGACAAAGAATCGATCAATGTGACCGTAGCGCGGGCGCCGCTCCTGGACATTTGGCGCAACGCCGCGGACGCGGGCGATGCCATCGCCATGCACACGCTTGGTGGTCTTTACGCGACGGGTGAACGGGTAGCTCGAGATCCCGTCGAAGCGATGCGGTGGTATCGCAAGGCGGCCGATGCCGGCTTGCCCGATTCGATGCGTGAACTCGGCGTGCTTTATACCCGTCAGAACGTGCCGGATTACAAGAACGCAATGGTCTGGTTCGCCAAGGCGGCTGCGGCCGGCGATCCTGGATCGATGTACAATTTGGGGCTAATCTACGCCAACGGCTGGGGCGTTCGGGAAGATCATCGTCTGGCCCACCGCTGGTATTACGCGGCGGCGCAGGGCGGATCGCCCGAAGCCATGCTGAACCTCGGCCTCACCTACATCGACGGTGATGGGACCAAGATGAATAAGGAGCTAGGCGTTCAATGGGTCCGCAAAAGTGCCAGCAGCGGGTATGAGCTTGCACAAAGGAACCTGCAGATGATGATGCTGGGTGACTTGCTCACAGCGATTGGTAATGCCAGTGACGGTACTGCTTCGGCTCACGACGACGAGACCGAGACTTGGGCACGCCGCAACGGCGCACTTCGCGCCAAATGGGGCGCGGGTCTGACCACCGACGATGAGGACCGGGAGTTAGGCCTCGATCATAAGCCCGGTTACGAGCGGCAGCCGTGAGGTTGGAAAGATGTAACGCGCAACGAAGGTCCAAAGAAACGCTGGCGAGGTCCGCCGGCGTCGATGGTGGGGTGACGATGTCACTCTGGCCCTCTCTACGGGTTTGTGTCGCACTACCCGCAAGTCCAGTCGGCGGAACATCGGGCCTGACCGGCGGCGGGTGCCGATCACATACCGAGCGATTGGGCGTGCTTCACTGGGGGCCAATTCCGACGACGATCGATCTACAAAGGAGCACACTTGCGTGCCATTCGGAACATTGTCGCGACCTTCTATCAGAAGCATCGGATTTCTCGACCCGCACGCATATATATTGAACCGCTCGAGGCTCGGACGTTGCTGTCTGCAAGTGTAAGCAACATTCGGAATGACGCCCTGAACGACAGCGGGTGCGCATCAAACATGTCCTTACTTGCGGAACATAGCGGTATGTCGCTTCTTTCGACCCCCGTCATTCAGCGCGGGCTCGGGTTGGCGGGCTTCGACAGAGCCGGTCCGCATCGCTGGCTGAATCATCCTGCGGAATCGAAATACAGCCAGCCGAAAGGGACTGCGCCGAGCACGTCGAGCTATTCATTTGGCTCTATCTTCCAAGCTGCCGCTGGCGGAACCTTTGGACTCCAAGCCGGGTACGAGCTGCTCGGCGGACCGACCAACAGAACCGTGACGGGCAGCGTGACTGCCCACATGTATCTTGAAACGCCAAAAGGAGAAGTTCTGATCGGCACGGGCTCAAGCAGTATAAACATCTTGTCCTATCACTTTTTCCTATGGAACATGAAGGCGACGATTCCAGAAGGCACCGCGCCCGGAAGCTATTACGTTCTCGAAACCGCCACGGTCCCCGGGACGAGTCCCGCGTACGAAAACATAGCATATCGGGTGACAATTACTCCGCCCCTGACACTGCCCTTGGTTCAGTTGATAAAAGCTACGACCGTGAATGCCAAGAGCGTGACCGTGAATTATTCTGTCTCCGGAAAGAGCATCACACAGCAACTGAGGTTTGACGTGTATCGCTCAAGCACGGACTCTCTGAGCACTGGAACGCATGTTTACCTGGGGTCCACGACGCTTGGACCCTCAGATCTGACCGTTGGCGTTCACTCGGCCGCACTCATTTCGGGGACGAGTCTCCCCCCAGATATCCGGATGGAATACATCATCGTGGCTGCCAATCAAGACGGGAAACTCGCGGAAGCGCCAGGGTCGTCTAACACGGCGTACTTTCAAAAACTCGTTCTCGGCGTCGTGTCACACGGGTACATCCCATTGGGAGACCTGATCACATCAGTGCCGTATTGGGAAGATAATATGGCGAACGATTTGCGTGGCAATGCCTTAAAAGCGAACTACAACGCAGTGATCCCTTTCAACTGGGTGTTGACGAGCAATGTTAAAGCGCCAGGTATGGCGATCGCGGCCGGAAATACGCTTTTCGCGCAAGTAGTGACAGAGGCACACAAATTGGCGGCCGCCCACGAAGGTGACGTTGTTGATATGCACTTCATCGGTCATAGTCGCGGCGCAGTCGTCGTGAACCAAGCCATTCTTGATTTACACGGTATAAAAGACGCCACCCTTGAGGGCAGTTATATTCGAGAAACGCTGCTCGATCCCCATCCGGCAAACAAAGCAACACTGGCACTGTCCTTAAACAAGCGTATCCCCCGCGGTGCCAAACCGCCCGCGTTGGGGGCGCGACGCCGCTTCGCCCCCGGCCGCGTCCGACATGTCGTTGTGCATCGTGTCGCCTCGTCCACAAGGCCTCGCCGAACCGGGGCATCCTGACCCCGGCATCAACTTCTCGCCTCGTCAACGTTGTGCCCGGGTACGCCACGCGGCCACGCCAGCCAATAGCGGCTCCTGCCATGGGCTGTACGACAGCAACCGGTAGATCAGCCGCCGCCCGCTACGGAGGATCTGGCAGGGCAGCCTCACCACCGCGTTCACGAACCGCTTGAACTCCATCCGCACCACGTCGTGCCTCTGCCGCTCGCGGGCCTGGCGGCCACGCCCCCGGGCCTGCGGGAGCATCAGGCCCCACCATGCCTTGAGGCTCCAGGCCAGGCTCGCCATCACCATGTACGCCCAGTTGCTCACCAGGTCGGCGCTGGGCAGCTTCATCGCGTGAACCCCGTTCTTCAGCTGCTCGATCAGGTTCTCCTGGTCGCAGCGTTGGTTGGCCTCCAGCGCCAGTTCCCTTGCCGGCGTGGCACGGTCGTTGGTGATGAAGAAGAAGTAGCGGTATTCCTGCCAGAGCTTTCTCTGGTGCATCTCCACGTCGAGGGTCTTGCGGCAGATGATCAGCCGGTAGGCCTTGTGGCACTTGACCGGTTGGTAGTCGATCTCCGCCACGTGCTCGGCCGCCAGGCGCAGGTTCTGGAAGCCCCGCTCGGCGACGACCTGCTCCTTAATGTTCTCGGGCTTGGCCCGCTCCGCCGTGGCCACCTCGTAGCGGGCCGGGCGATTCAGTTCGGACCAACACTGCTCCGCCATCGCTTCGGCCTTGAGCTTGAGGTTCGGGTGGGCGTCCAGCCCGAACAGGAACGTGACGTTCCCCAACGTGTCCCAGCGGTCCAGGTGGGCGGTCTGGCTGAAGTCCGTGTCCCCCCGCATCCGCACCGCCTTGAACCCCGCCCCCAGCGTCAGGGCGATGGCCTTGTCCAGGTAGGCGGCCACGTCCTCGTGGCTGGGGCGGTTGCCCGGGCGGTTGAGCAGGTAGAGCGGCTCCTTGGTGTTGGCCAGCGACACCACCGCCGCGTGGTAGCCCCAGACGCCGTTGTAGCTGATGTCCATGCCGACCTTGCACTCGCCGTCGGTGGGCGCCAACGTGCCATCGGCGTCGATCGTCGCCACGTCGAAGAACGACGCGTCCTGCTCCTTCCAGACGCCGACGCGAGCGGAGTTGATCGCCTCCTGCAAGGCGTTGACCTGTTCCGCCGACTCGAACCGCCGGCAGAAGTCGCCGGCCGTCGTCGGGTCGGGGATGCGGCCGGCCCCCAGCGCGTCCAGATGCCCTTCGTCGTTGCGGAGCAGCTCCAGGTCTTGCAGGCAGTCGCCGCCGCACAGCACGTTGTAGGCGATGTTCAGGACGTGGTCCGACTCGTGATAGGGCAGGTGAACCTTGAGCAGTCGCACGTCGCGATCGATCGCGTCGATCAGCCCGACCTTGCGAGCGAGCAGGTGGATCGACCCGATGCCGCCGTGGCCGATGGCGCGGGTGCGGCCGGCCACGTCGTAGTGGACGTTGGCGGCCGCGAACATCGGCTTGGCTCGTGCCGAGAAGCTGCGTGGCCGCAGTCGCTTCGCGATTCTCCGCTTGCGTCGGTCCAACTTTTTGCGTGTACTGTTGTTCACTCGAAACGCCTCCTTGCGTCTACGTGTCAGAAAGCCTGGTAACTCTCTGATTATACGAAAACGCGGGCGTTTCGAGTCTTTTTTTGCGCAGGGCCGGACCCGGGGGCGAAAATCACGCTTGTTCAAGGACTGTTCAGCGCTTCGCCGAAGACAAATCTATTAGTCGATCAGTATCTTGAGTTTGAAGAAGTCGCCGCCGATCCGCAGATCGTGATTCCGTCAAATGTCAGCTATGTCGAGGTGTATTATCAGCATTCACCGTTTAATACCTTCCCGTCTTCTTCATTGGGTGAATACGCGATGAATCTGTGGGGAGAGGGGCCGACGAACGGAATCATCGACCAGAGTAGCGCATCGATTGTTTGGCATGTGCTGTCAAATTTGAATGATGCGACTCCGATCCCCCATCTGGGAACCAAAATCGGTCCGATCGGACACTCCGAGGTGCCGCTATTTTACGAGGCGCATATTGTGGACAAAGGGTTATCGCTCTCGTGATCCGATGTCCGCCGTTCCGATTCCGATTGCATACACAACAGTCGCGACATACTGTAGCGGCATGGTCGATCAGAAATCGAGATCTCATATGTTAATTGCATCTGGAACCATTGTTGCCGGAACATTTGCAATCATGTATTCGGCAATTGAGTTGCTGTTTGGAGTCGGTGTCGCTGCGGTCGTCATAGTTCCGTCGCTTTCTGCAATCGTGCTGGGATTTGCGTTTAGGTGCGTCGGCGGATGTCGATCAAATTGGCGCTGGATCGCAGGCATTGGTGTCGCTCTCGCAGTGATTGCCGGCGCGTTCGGTCTGTGGATAATATTGTTGAGTCATATGGCGATGCCAGGTGGTTGATAAGGTCATGGGTTCATTGGATGGTGGAACCCGACCGCCGCCCGGTGCTTTTCTGAAGTTCGCTCATCGCCCCGGACGTCGAGCATGGCGTCGGCCATGCAACATCCTGAAATGATGCCGGGATCACGGCGCCTCATCGTCGATACTCGGTAGGCACTCCCGACAGCGGCGTCTGCCGGGCCTGAGCGCGGCTAGCCGGTGTCAATCGGGTGAACCAGTACCGCGCCATTTCCGCATCATCGGCGGCGAGGATGGAGCCCATCCCCACCGTGGTCGAGCGGTCTTGGCGCCACTGGCCGACGTCCTTGCCGTTGTCGTAGAAGACGGTGAGCTGAGTGTCGGTGATGTCGCGGCCGATCTCCTGGCTGTCGGTGAACCGCTTAAAGAATTTAACCGACTCCATATCAGCGGCCCATGCCTTGGGCCTGGCCGGCGAATTCGTGGGCCAGTTCCTCCGATAACCTCCGCGTATCCGGATTGGCCTGGATGGTCCATGCCTTTTCGCTGGCGCGATAGGTGAAGCCGTTTTCCTTGAGCGCCGCGATCACCTGCTCGTCGGGCTTTTCCTTGAATTTGAACACCCGCTGCTTGAAGCGGCGGTTTTCGCCCATCTCGAAGCCCTTTTGCGTGCTCGTGAAGATCGCCTTGTACGGATCGCCCCAGTTCTTCGCCTCCGGATTGCGCGGAGCGATGATGTCGCCGTTTTCGCTCACCGGCGGTCCGTCGATGTACTCCGGACGCGTCATCGGCGCCGTCGACTCCTTGCTTTCCGGTTCGGCGATCGCCGTAGCACTGGCGCCGGTGTCGGCCTGGGCCGCCTCGACGATGGCGGCGGCGTTCGATTGTCGTTTCTTGCGCGGCATAAATGTCCCCCTGCTGAATTGAGTCGCCTGCCTTCGGCGGGCGGTGTGGCCAGTATGTCACGCAATGGTTGAAAAATCGTAAACGCTGAGCAAAAAGCACTGGCTGCGATAGCGGTGTGTGCAATAGGGGAAGTAGATCAGCGGCTTAATCATGCTCGCGGCGATCCAGCCGCCGGACCGCCAGGGCCAGAGGGCTCATGACGATCTACAACATCGAGCTGGATCATCGTGCCGGCGCAACCCGCTGTGGAATTGCTGGAGCGCCCGTTTTTCAAACGATTGAAGATCGACAAAGCCGTTGTCATCAGAACGATGAAATGCTATGGATCGAGGATGCCTGACCTTTCGAACGCCGCAGTACAACGCCTACGTCGAGCCCCTGTGAACGCGGGCTTTACCCTTATCGAGCTTTCGATCGTGCTCGTGATCATCGGCCTTATCGTTGGCGGCGTGCTGGTTGGACAGGACCTCATCCGGGCGGCCGAAATTCGGGCCACCATCACACAGGTGGAAAAGTTCAACACGGCGGTCAACACCTTCCGCGACAAATACGGTGCGATCCCCGGCGACATGAATAACGGCGTGGCGCAGACCTTTGGCTTCACGTCACGTTCCGGTCTTCCCGGACAAGGCGATGGCAACGGCCTGCTTGACGGTGAAGCGGGCATAAACAGTTTTCTACAGTGCGGCGGTGAAACCGGCATGTTCTGGTCGGATATGAGTTATGCCAACGGCATGAACCTCAATCTGATCGAAGGCTCATTCGGGGGCACCGGTTCACTTATCACGCCGACTGCCGCCCCAAGCCCTAACTCAACTCAGCTTGCCACCTGCTTCCCGGCGGCAAAGCTTGGACGCGCCAACTATTTCTATGTGTATGAGTCCGCCGGTTACAACTATTACGGGCTGGTAGGCATGTTGGACACTTCGGTGGCTGCAGGTGTACTAAGCGGCACGCCCGCGATGAGCGTATTGCAGGCTTATACGATCGACAAAAAGGTGGATGATGGTTTCCCGACCACGGGCACCACGCAGGTCAACTACCTGAATGCAGGCGCTATTGCCCAGTCTAACGGTGTGGCAGGTGCTTCAGGCTATACGGCCACGACCTGCTATGACTCGACCGCGCTTACCTATGCGACGAGCTCTACGGTTAACGGAAACGGAACGGCGGGCCTTTGCGCCTTGTCGTTCAGGTTTCAGTAGGCAATTGCCTGCGCAAAGGCGACTGGCCGATATGCTTTCCGCAGATTGTCTTACCCGCGCGCCGAGCGCAACAAAACGCCTCCGCCATCGATGCCGCCCTGGCAACGAAAACTGCCGCGTCATTTAAGAGACGCGGCAGCGATTCGGCGACATTCTGAGCGAAGCTTATTCCGTCTCGCCGCGTTCACCGCGAATCCAGTCGGCGGAACGCTGGGCCTGACCGGCGGCGGAAACCACAAGTTTCTTGTCCGACTTGAGCTGCTTGAGCCATCCCGCGAGATAGGCGGCCTGGTTGCCGATCACGGTCGGCTGAATGCCGGCGTAAGAACAAAGGAACGCCGCGGACATTTCCGCGACAAGCTCCTCCTTGCCGTAGTCGGGTGATCCAAACGGTTTGGGCGAGGTGTCGAGCTTGCGATCAAGCCGCGAGCTATGCCCGGTCGAGTGCGACAGCTCGTGAAACAGCGTCGAGTAATATTCCTCGACGGATGCAAACCGGGTGCGGTCGGGCATGTGGACGGTGTCGGTTGCCGGACGATAGAACGCCTGCTGGCCGCCGTCATGGCCAACGGCCGGCCCGCCAAGGTAACCGGCTGCGAGCTGCTCGGCCGATTCGATGGGTTTGAAGTCGAGCGGTTCGAACTTTACCGCGTCGGGGATCTCGATGCCTTCCATCTGCTCGGCGTTGAACACGTTGTAATAGCGGAGCACGGGCACGCGGACAGGGTCGCCCGTCTGCTTGTCCTTGGTCTCGTACTGCTTCCAGAAAACGACCATTGAAGACTTCTCACCCTTGCGGACATTCCCGCCGCGTTCCATCGCCTGTCGGTAGGTCATCCAGTAGGAAGAGCCGTAACCCTTCGCGAAGGCGGTGAACGCGAGCAGGAACGTGTTGACGCCCCGGTATTGCTTGCCGGTGTGGAGGTTCTTCGGATGCCCGGCCTTTGAGCGGCCGAGGATCGGTGAACGCCAGGGGACAACGCCCGCCTCCAGCATGGTGACGATTTGATCGGTGACGGTCTGATAGAGATCGAACGATGACATAAAGCCTCTCCGTGTGAGTTTCACAAACTGCGTGCATTGGGTTGTGTGGAACAACCACACTCACCCGCCGCACCTCGATGGCGGAGGGCAGGAGCGACCGAGCGCAGCGGTCAAGGAGGAACCGTCGGAGAAGAGGCTCCATGTACTCATGGAGTAGTTCCTTGACAGCGAGCACGGGCGCGTAGGCTTAGAGCCATGAGATGCGGCGGAAAAGTTGCCCGCCAAAGGCGGTCCTTATTGCAGGCTTGCCGCTTCGGCCTGTCGCATTGGCCAGTCACATCGACTTGTGGCTTCGGCCTGTGCATGCGGCCGGCGTGTGCGAATTGACCGTCAAAGGGGTGTGGGGAATCTCCCCGCGTTCGGAATGAATGAAGTGCTCTGGCAGAACATCGCCACGAAAAACGGACTGTGTGGCGTTGCGCCACGGGATCGATTGGTGAGAGAACTACAGTGCCGCCCGAACGAAAACCCTTTACGACATCTTCGGATGTCAGGAGCGCACAATGGGATTGTTGTCAACAGTTGGCGGCATGCTGGTTTCGGGCGTGAAACACGCGCATTTCCGGCAGATCATCCACTCTCAGCGCGAGGTCGCCTGCTCGGCGCTTTCGGACTACGTGCAGCAATGCACTCCCCAGCAATTCGACGAACTGGAACGCGACTTCCTCGAACACAGCAGCATGCTCGTGGACGCAGCGAAGCGGCTGCGGGCGATGGAACTGTATGCCTACCTGAAAATCCTGGAGGTCGCCCGCTTCGGGAGCTTTCGAGGCTTCATGGGCGCGGGCTATGCGCTCGGCTGACATCGGACCCGGCACGTCATTGCCGAACAAAAATGAAGGCTGTGGCCGTACGCCACGGGATCGATCGAGAAGAAAACTAAAGTGCCGCCCATCGGAAACCTTGAACCGCATCCAACGGATGCAAGGAGTTCGCAATGGGACTTTTGAGCTTTATCACCGAAGTGGCAACCGGGTACGAACAGGGCAAGGCGTTCGGCGAGGCCACTAATCTGTTGTCGAAGGACACTGTCGCCGCCCGTGCGGAAATTGTCCGGCGCGTCGTCACCTGCTCGAACGCGCAACTCGACCTCTTCGATAGCGCCCTGGAGCACGCGGCACAACACTCGCTTACGCCGTGGGGTCGGCGACACGCCGCCGAAGTGCTGGACACGTTCCGCCAGATACGCGGATGAGTGCGCGAGCGTGAGCCGCACGGCGTCACGGGCGGGTGAACGGAGTGTTGGAAATTGCCTCCATCACTCGTCTTCGTCGGTTTCAAAGAGGCAGCCTGGGCCAATGCCCGTTGCCCATGAGGCGTTGGGATTCAGATGGTTGGGTAGCAGCTCGTAGCGTCGGTCGAATTCGTCTTCAGTGAGGATAATGCTGTCGGTCATTGTGTGTCCCTCCAAGGATGGCGGGCGGGCCATCTGGCCCGCCCGTTTCGGTGATGAGTTAGTCCTTCTTGTCGGTCGCGAGGCGAAGCGTGATGCGCCCGTCGAGCGGAATGCACTCGACTTGGATGTTGAATCCGTTGCCGTCCTTGTGCGGCCAAGCCACACCGATGCGGGTGAAGAAACCCTTGCCGCCCTCGCGGTCGCGGACCTGGTAGGCGATGTGGCTCGGTGCCTTGGATGCGGTCGATTCGTTCTTTTCTGCGTTGCTCATGATGGTTCTCCTTCTGCTCTGTTTCTGACCGCGACCTTCGCGGCCTTACGGCACGCGCGAGCAAAGCCGGAAAGTCCGGGGCGAAAGGATTGAGCGCACCGGGCAAGCGAAAAGCCGAAGGATTCCACCTTCTGGAACGCGGCTTTGGCAGCTTGAGCGGACCGGCGACGGCTTTAGCGTGCCCGTCGATTGGCCGTGCGTTGCGCGTCTGACTGAAAGATCGGAGATAAGCCTCTGAGCGCAAACAAAATCGCCCCGCGTCCGACTGCCCGTCGGACCATATGCCGACCCAAAAACTCAATCCGCGGTTACGGCCGTTAACCGTTTTTCAACCGTTATCGTGATAGGCTGCACGATGCTGCGAATCACCCAGAACAGTTCCGCCGGACAGGCCAAGAGCTACTACTCGACCTCGGACTATTACACCGAAGGGCAGGAGCTGGCTGGCATCTGGCGCGGGGCGGGAGCCACACGCCTGGGACTTGCGGGCAAAGTGGATCGTGCGCAATGGGACGCACTCTGCGATAACCGCGATCCTGCGACCGGAAAGCCTCTGACGGTGCGACGCAAAGGCGATCGCACCATCGGCTACGATTTCACGTTTGATGTGCCTAAAAGCGTGTCGCTGGTGTATGCGCTGACGGGCGATGCCCGGATCATGGACGCCTTCGGGGAGTCGGTGCGCGAGACGATGGCCGAAATGGAAGCGGAAATGAAAACCCGCGTGCGTCTGGACGGTGCCAACGAGGATCGCACGACCGGCAACATGGTGTGGGCGGAATTCACGCACCTGACATCACGGCCGGTTGACGGCGTGCCCGACCCGCATCTGCACGCGCACTGCTTTGTCCATAACGTCACGTTTGACGAGCGCGAACAGCGCTGGAAGGCGGGCCAGTTTCGCGAGCTGAAGCGCGACGCGCCTTACTTTGAGGGCCGGTTTCACGTCCGCATGGCGCGCAAGATGCAGGATCTGGGCCTGGGCGTTGAGCGCGGCAAAAAGGGATGGGAGCTTGCCGGGTTTGATAAGGCGACGCTCTCGAAATTCTCCCGCCGCACCACGCTGATCGAAGAAAAGGCACGGCAGAAGGGCATCACCTCGGCGGAGGAGAAATCAGCACTCGGAGCCAAGACGCGGGAGCGGAAGCAGAAGAATCTGTCGATGGCCGACCTTCGTGAGTTGTGGCGGCAACGCCTATCCAGTGATGAGGGATCGGCGATCGCAAACGTCACAAACCGCATAGGGCGTGGGCGCGTTGCCGAGAAAGTTCGCGGAGCGGACGATGCCATGCGACTCGCGACTGACCACTGCTTTGAGCGCAAGTCAGTCATACCGGAACGTGAGTTCCTGGCTGAAACGCTCAAGCGAGCCGTCGGAGAGGCATCACTGCAAACGGTCGATCTTCGGACTCAGACGCACGACCTGATGATCGCCGAGCGCGACGGACGGCGATTTGCGACGACGCGTGAAGTGCTGGCCGAAGAATCGCGCATGCTCGACTTTGCCAGGCGTGGGCGCGGCGCGTGCCGCCCGCTCGGACGCGGCACGCATCTGTTCAAGCGGGCACACCTCAATGAAGGCCAGCGTCGCGCTGTTCGCCACGCGCTCGAATCAACCGATCGCGTCATCCTGATTCGCGGTACCGCTGGCACCGGCAAGACCACCATGATGCAGGAAACGGTCGAAGCCATCGAAGCGGCTCAGACGAAGGTGTTCACGTTCGCGCCCTCGGCGGCAGCAAGTCGCGGGGTTCTGGCGGCCGAAGGCTTTAAGGACGCCGACACCGTCGCACGTCTGCTCAAGGATGAGAAACTCCAGGATCAGGTCAGGGACGCGGTCATCTGGGTGGATGAGGCGGGGTTGCTCGGTGTGAAAACGACGGCGCAGCTATTCGATCTCGCCGAAAAGCAGAATGCGCGGCTCGTTTTATCCGGCGATCGCCGCCAGCACGGCTCAGTCGAACGCGGAGCGGCGCTGCGTCTGCTTGAAACTGAAGCCGGGCTGGTTCCGGCAGAAATCCGCGATATCCAGCGTCAGAAAGGCGCGTACAAGCAGGCGGTGCAGCTGCTCAGCGAAGGCCGGACGGAGGATGGCTTCGCGCAGCTTGCCGATCTCGGATGGGTCAAGGAAGCGCCGGAAGAGGAACGCTATAAGCTGCTGGCAAATGAATATGTCGAAAGCGTATGCGCGGGCAAGTCGGCGCTGGTCATTTCACCGACCCACGCCGAAGGCGATAGGATCACGCAGGAGATTCGCGATGCGTTGAAGCGCCGGCATCGAATCGGTGATCCGGAAGAGCGGCCGATCATCGGCCGCGAGGAAAGAACCTTCGTCTCGCTTCAGAACGCCCATCTGACGCTCGGCGAGCGGGCGGACGTGGTCAATTACGCACAAGGCGATGTCATCGAGTTTCACCAGAATGCGAAAGGCTTTCGCAAGGGTGATCGGCTGACCGCCGACGCATCGGTGCTGCCGCTCGATCAGGCCGAGCGGTTCCAAACTTATCGCAAGGGGACGATCTCCGTCGCCCCCGGCGATCTGCTGCGGCTCACAAAGAACGGCAGAACGAAGGACGGCCTCCACCGCCTCAACAACGGTGCCATCTTCAAAGTGAAGGATTTCACTGCGGGCGGGGACATTCTGCTCGGCAACGGGTGGACGCTCGATAAGGACTTCGGCCATATCGCTCACGGATTTTGTGTCACGAGCCATGCCTCTCAAGGCTCAACGGTCGATCGCGTGATCATCGGCCAGTCGGCCGAATCCTTTCCCGCCAGCTCACGCGAGCAGTTCTACGTGTCGGTTTCCCGCGGCCGGGAAAAGGCAACCGTGTACACCGATGACAAGATGCGATTACTGGAAGCGGTAGGCCAATGCGATGAGCGTCTGTCGGCGACGGAATTCGCCCAGGAGCAGGCCAGACGCGAGCGCGGCATGATGATGGAACGGATGCAGCGGACGCCTGAACTGACGCCGACAGCGCGCACGGATAGCCGCGAGGTTTTCTATGAGCGATAGGGTTCTGTCCAAGTACCTCGGCCGCAAAGACGAGGACGATTCTGAAGTCGCCGCCGATTCCGGGCCGGACGGCACCGAGGATCTCGGAGCGTTCGGGTGGATGCGTGGGCAGCGTGACCGGGCCGTGATGTTAGAGCTTCGCAAGAAGACGGGGGAAATCCTGGCGATTGGCTATGGCTGGATCGAACGGATGGAATTCGATCCGTCGAAGGGCATCACGCTTTACTGCGGCCGCCAGACGATTCACATCAAAGGCCGCAACCTCAACGCGGAAGCGCGGCCACAGGTGCGGCTTTATCAGGGCCTCACGCGTCATCGCGTGCCCTGGATACAGGAGGCGGATCGCGCTACCCAGCTGCGCTCGGACCAAAACTCCGTAGTGATTGACGCGATCGAGTGGTAGGCGGGGACAGCGAACATAGCGAATGGACCCGAAGTCATCAGCTCGGCCGACATACGGGGACGCACGACACTTACCGGGATCATCGTTCCATGAGCGATTGCGGCCATTAACGCTATTTTAACCAGATGGGGCGTACTTTGTGACAATGACATCCAGGACCTTGCGCGGCTTCACGTTAATCGAGCTTTCGATCGCACTCATTATCGTCGGTCTTCTCATGGGCGGCGTGCTCATGGGTAAGGACCTCATTCGAGCCGCGCAGGTACGCGCGCAAGTTTCCCAGATACAGAGCTATCAAGCAGCTGTGCACACCTTCCAGATGAAATACCTGGCTCTGCCCGGTGACATTTCAAGCCGTCTTGCGACGAGATTTGGCTTTCAGCCGCGCGGCCCGAATCCCGGGCAGGGCGACGGCAACGGGATCATCGAGGGATGGTGGTCTGCGATTTCCGGGACAGAAGGATATTGTCCTGGGGGCGAGCCCGTTCGTTTCTGGATCGATCTGAGTCACGCGGGGCTGATTGACGGCGGTTTTAGCAATGCTACGCCTGATACCTTTGGATGGGTTTCCGGGCCGGTCGAGCTTGCGGGATTCCTTCCCGCCGCCAGGGTTGGCGGAGGTGCGAGCGTTTATGTCTGGAGTGGAGGACCGGGTGCGTGGTATAGGCCGGGGAAAAATGGCATAAACTATTATGGCATATCCGCGATCACGGGATTTAGCAGTTTTTGCAATGTCGCTTCCACACCGACCTTTGCGGTGCAGACTGCGTATAATATTGACCGAAAAATAGACGACGGACTGCCACAGTCGGGCCAGGTAACTGCTACGTACGTGACCGGCAATACTGGGGTCTGCTGGGCTGGCAGAAGTAGCTCGCCTCCTTGTAGTGTAGGGCCCTACACCACCGCAACTCCGGGTACTTCATCCTCGTGCTTTGATAACAGCACAAGCTCGGACGGCCAGACCGCTGTTGACGGGAATCCGCAGCATTATTCCATGGAAATTGATGGCGGTCTGGGTGGCAACTGCGCGCTATCTTTTGAATTTCAGTAACGGAACTTGATGGTTGGAACACGTTACATGTCCGCCGAGCATCATGCGCCGGGATATATCGCTATTCGGCTTTTGCGGGACCGGCTTTTAACGATTTGTTTACTGATTCGCTCTAACATAGATGAATGTTGCAGGAACCAGACGGAAGGCATGAGTCGCACTATTGGCCGTTGGAGCCGGCGCAAGCCGCATCCGTGCTTTGCGGTGTCCTGATCCTATTCGGCGGCAACTTCGCCTACGGGTCACCTGCGGGAGGGGTCGTGTCGGGCGGCACCGCGAGGATCCATTCCAGCGGTACTCACACCACCATCGATCAGACATCGCAGCGCGTGGCAATCGACTGGAACAGCTTCAATCTAAACCCCGGCGACACCGTTCAGTTCGTGCAACCCTCAGCGTTCGCCATTGCGCTCAACCGGATTCATGATTCAGGCGCGTCAGCGATCGACGGGCAGCTTCTGGCCAACGGACAGATTTGGCTCCTGAATCCAAACGGCATCCTGTTTGGCAAGAACTCAAAGGTAACTGTCGGCAGCTTGCTCGCATCGACGAGCGATATCAGCAACGCCCGTTTCATGGCGGGTGATTACCGTTTCACTGCTGCCGGAAGCCCTAGCGCAAGCGTCGTGAACGACGGCAGCATCACCGTGGCTGACGCGGGACTCGTCACGCTGGTGGCCCCCAATGTCGTCAACAACGGGTCCATTCAAGCAAGGTTCGGAAAGGTGAGTCTGGCAAGCGGTGACACGTTCACTGTTGACCCCTACGGCGATGGCCTTATCAATCTCGCGGTTTCGGAACAGGTCGCTCGGCAATTGGTGGAAAACAACGGCACGATTGCGGCCGAAGGCGGCCAGGTGACTTTGAGGGCCGCGGCGGCGTCTGGCATCGTCACGAGCCTGATTAACAACACCGGACTGATCGAAGCCGATACGGCCGGCAACCAGTCTGGGCAGATCACCCTGCTTGCAGACAGCAGCACCGGTTACAAGAGTGTCACGAGCAGCACTCTTAGCGACGTGCGGAATTCTGGGACGCTCAAGGCATCGGGTTACGTCAGCGGTCAGAAAGGCGGCCTCATCGAAATGTTGGGGGGCGATGTAACGCTGTCAAAAGGCGGCCGTTTGGATGCGAGCGGCGATGCTGGTGGCGGCACGATCAGGATCGGCGGTGACTTCCATGGCAAAGGACCTACGCCCACGGCATCCATCGTTACCGTCGAGGCAGGTGCGGTAGTTTCAGCAAGCGCCGTCACCACTGGCAACGGTGGCAAGGTGTCTGTTTGGTCCGATTCCCAGACTGCGTTTGGCGGTCTGATCGAAGCGAAGGGCGGATCGGGAGCAGGCAACGGCGGAATGGTCGAGACCTCTGGGAAGCAGCTAGCAATGTCCGGAACGGTGGACGCGTCGGCCCATCACGGACGTGCGGGCACCTGGCTGCTTGATCCGGCCACGATGAACGTCGTCACAGGGGGCGGCTCAAGCCTGACGGGCTCAACGATCGATCCGACAAATCTTGTGGCCGCGCTCAACGGCACGAACGTGACACTCCAGGCTGACAACAGCATCACCGTTACCAGCGCGATCAACGCGAGCGGCAACGCCAGTGGCGGCAACCTGACGCTCAATGCGCCCACCGATTACCTGAACGCGGCAATCACCTTGAAAAGCGGCAGTACGCTTTCAGGCGTAGCCTCGACTGTCAACGTGGGTGCGAATGGCATGGTTCAAAACGGCGTTGACGCGGCAGCGGCGGGAGGCGCAGTCAACCTGGCCGCCGCGACGTACGGCCTCAACAGCCAAATCACCATCGCAAAAAGCCTGACACTGAACGGCGACGCCGCAAACGGATCGATCCTGAACGGCCAGCACACGTCGCGCGTTATGGAAATTGACGGCACCAGCAGTGGTATCACGGTCAACCTCAATAACTTGACGATGGCAAATGGCAACGGGACGGGCACGCATACCAGCGGTTGGGGCGGCGCGCTATATGTTTACACGGAGGGGAAACGGGCGACCGTGAGCTTGAGCGATAGCCTTATCACCGGAAATTCGTCAACGCTATTCGGAGGAGGCATTTTCAATGACGCGGCTTACGGGGGAAATGCGACGATGACGATCACCCGCAGCACGATTGCCAATAACTCAACGGTATACGGAGGCGGCGGCATCAGCAACGACGCCGCTGTCGGCGGCACTGCGCCGCTGAGCATTGACAGCAGCACGATCTCCGGCAATGCCGCGACCAACGGAGGCTACGCTGTGGGCGGTGGCGTCTTTAATTTTGCGGGCGGTGTGGTGTCCATCACAAATAGCACACTGGCGGGCAATTCGGCGCTCAACGGCGGCGCGATTTACAATCAAGGAACATCTGGAGGCTCCACGTCGGTCACCATAAATAGCAGCACGGTATCCAACAACATGGCCGCAAGCGCTGGCGGCGGCATTTACAATGATGGCTCGGGGGGCGCTGCCACCCTGGGCGTGGGAAACACTATCTTGGGCGGCAACCAGGCGGCTAGCGCAGAATCCGACTATCACAGCAACGCTGGCAGTTTGATCTCTAACGGCTTCAATCTCTACGGCCGGAGCGGTCTTACCGGAGGGTTCGTCGGCAACGGAACCACGGATAGGTTGCTGGGCACCGATATCAGCGCAGTGCTACGATCGCTCGGCAATTACGGTGGACCGACGGCGACAATGGCTTTGCTGCTAGGAAGCGTGGCGATTGACGCGGGCAATTCGAGCCTGACAGGTACCGCAGACGGCCGTGGGATTCTCCGGGGAACAAATGCCGCTGGCACCGGACTCGCGCCAGACATCGGGGCATATGAAATGGCAACCATCGCCGTGCGGGCCAATGATGCGACAGGCATCTTCGGGCAACCCGTTCCCCAATTCACTTATACCGTCAACAGCGGGCCGATTGGTGCGTTGAGCGGCTCTCTCGCACTCGTTGTCGCACATACGGAGGTAGGAAACTACCTTGGCGATATCGGGCAGGGTACCTTGGGCGTCAGCGATTCCCGTTACTCGCTCAACTTTATCCCCGGCCAATTCACGATCGATCCTGCGGCATCCAACATCAGTTTGAACCTGCTGCCGACGACCGTCCGTCAGACGACCGTCGCACCGCGACTATTTTCCGCTTCGGCTGCCAGCGAACCTCTCCCTCGCGCTCCCATCTTCATCGAAGCTGGAATGGCTGAAGCACTCGGCTACAACGGCAGCGACACGAAGGGATGGTATCAGGGAGTCGTGCCCGACGGTTCCGCATTTTGAGATGGGAAGCGTTGGGTATTTAGCCAGTGCTTCCGATGCCGAGCGGTTCACTCCGGCATTGCGAAACCGAATCCGGATGATCCGCCCGTACCAAGCGGACAGCCTTTAGCTTGTTAGCGCAATGAAAGTTGTGGCTCAACGCACCGGTGTCGCCAAGCTTAGATTGAGATCCGCTCAACCACGTTGCGCGTCACACGTTTTTGCCGACGGTCGTAAAGCGCGGTAGTCCTGCTATCGGCGTGACCGGCTAGATATTGCACGTCTTCCAGCGGGACGCCTTGGGTAAGCAAATCGGTGATTGTTGTTACGCGAAATGAATGGGGAGAAAACTGCGGCGGTAGCCCCGCATCTGCGAGGCGGCGTTTTACGATGCGGCAGACGTCGATGTTTGTGACACCGTTGGCGGTGAGACGCCCGGTTCGGCGCTCTGCCGAGCGGAACAGCGGCAGGTCACGGTCGGTCGCCACAATATTGGCGGCTTCTGTGTACGCGAGAATAGACTGCTGAAGATCATGCCTGACCGGAATCTCGCGCGATTTTCCACCCTTTTCCGCAAAGCGTAGCGTCCACTGCGTGCCGTCGTTGACGAAGTGGCGAACCTTCAACTTCGCGATCGCCCCGGCGCGTGCGGCAGTGTAAATCAGAATCGCAATAATGGCGCGATCACGAAGCCCTACGGCGGTCGTGGTATTCAGTGACGCGAGCAATGTTCGGGCCTGATCGATGCTGATTTCGGGGGTTTTGCCCTCGACCGCCTGATATCGCTCACCACGGACGGAGGCCGCCGGGTTTAAGATGACGAGGTGGCGGATACAGAGCAAATCAAAAAACGCGCGTAACGCGGCCAGATGCAATTTGCGCGTTGGGATGCTGCCGCCATGTTCGCTGAAGTATCGGCCGACCATGCCCGGCGTCACGCGCTCGATGGGCACCGCGTGCGGTGCGAGCCACCGAAAGAAGCTCTTCAACGCGTGAGCGTACGCTGCGCGCGTGTGGCGATTTTGGATCGTCGCGGCGAAGAAATCGTCCCAAGCTGTCAACGCAGCCGGTCCCGCGTCGGCAATGACCAACGGAGGTTTCAATGAGGGGGAATAGAGGGAGGTCAATGCGACGGCGCGGGACATTTCCCCGTTGCCAGCCTTTTCGTCTTCGATCGTGCAGATTGTATCTGTCATGTGTCATGACTGACACAGTTCGGCGAATCGGTCAAGTCGGTGCTAACAAAGGATGTTATTTATCACTAACACAGAGATGGGAACACATCGAGAGTATGGGATCATAACAACATACTTGCGCTATTGTGCTACCCGTGCCATAATTCTACGAAGTAACCATGAGACGGAGAAAGCCATGAAAGAAGTTCGTGTACGCAATCTGGACGAAAAGGTCATCCTCTCGCTGAAACGCCGCGCAAAGCGGAATGGTCATAGCCTTGAAGGCGAGCTGCGAGAACTGCTGACGGAGGAAGCGCTTCGGCCGAAACGAGAATTGATTGCATCGTTGAGGCAACTCCACGAGGAGATGTACGCGGAACATGGCGAGCTGCCGGACTCGACACCTATGATACGAGCTATGCGTGATGGCGGTCTATGATCGTCGTGGATGCAAGTGTTGCCATGAAGTGGTTCTTACGCGAGCCGCTGACTCGGGAAGCAATGGCACTTCTTGAGAGCGGATCGACAATCGTCGCTCCATCTTTGATTCGGCTCGAAGTGACTTCTGGGCTCATGCGGAACTTCCTCGAAGGTGTGATTACGGCGAAGGACGCACGCGCCGCACGCGACAAGTTGGAACTGGCGATTAAGCTGGAGAGTGTGTGCCTCACTCCGGATGAGGAACTTTGGCAAGCGGCTGTGGACCTGTCCTTTCAGATTAAGCATGGATTTCCCGACTGTTTCTACCTCACCTTGGCACAACTGCACGGTGTACCTGTCGTGACGGCCGATGACAAGATGCACAAACGCGGGGTGAAAGCAGGGATTCAGGTCATCATGCTGCCGGAATACGCGGCGATGACGCCCTTGCGGAACTGAAAGCGAACGGATTTGGGGAAAGCACATGGATTATAGAATAAGCGTAGAGGTTGAACTTGAGCGCGGCGACGCAAGGATTCTGACCGCGATTGCTGAAGCACGAGGCATGGAACTGAGGGAAGTGGTGGAAGAGGCGGTAATGGCATATGTGGCGGAGAAACGTCGTCTCATGCGGATTGCCAAGGCGAACGAAGGTAAGCCTGGAGCAGGGGATGCGTGAGGTTACCGCACGGGATATGTGCGATCAATTCGATGAGTGTCTTGAACTGGTAAAGGTAGAGCCGATTGGCATTTGCGAGGCGGGCAAACGCGTTGCGGTGATGATGTCGGCGGAGGAGTATGAGCATTTTCAGAAGCTCGAAGATGTCTATTGGGCTGCGAGGGCGAAAGCTGCCGAGAAGCGCGGGAAATCGGTCGGGCACGAAGCGGCGACGCGCGTCTTGACTCGTAAGAACTGACATCCCCGGACAGGCACCCGGCATTTCATATCGGCGCTCGTTGAGTCGTCTATCCGGGGTAGATCGGCAGTCACACGAGAGTTCATGCTTGCCAACCGAGAAAATGTAAGGCAAAATGAATGAGTAAGGAATCTGACAGAAGTAAGGAATACTCCAATGCGGCATTCGACAGTCACCAGCAAAGGCCAGACGACGATCCCCGGCGAGATTCGCGAGGCGCTGAACATCCGGCCGGGTGACAGGCTGGAATACGAAGTGCAAGGCGACCATGCGACCATTCGTGTGCATCCGGGGACGAACTCCCTCAAGGGAGCGCTGGCGAGCGGCAAGGGGAAAGGGATGAGCTTCGATCAGATTCGCGACGCGGCCGCAAAGGCGGCGCGCCGCACGGAGCGTTGATGAGCAGCCGACGACTGGTGGACACGAATCTGATCGTTCGACACTTGACGCAGGACTACGCCAAGCACGCGGCCGTGGCCGCCCGTTTGTTCGCCGCCTGCGACCGGGGCGAATTGACGCTCGTCGTACTTCCATCGGTTCTCGCCGAATGCGTCTTTGTGCTGGAGTCGTTTTACAAACATCCGCGGGACGAAATCGGCCGGGTGCTTGGCGCGTTGATCGCGAGTCCCGGCGTCGAGATTGCTCATCTGCCGGTACATCTCGACGCGCTGATCCGGTACGCGACGGGTAAGCTCCATTTCGTGGATTGCACCATCGCTGCGACCGCCGTGGCCGACGATATGGCCGTCGCCTCATTCGACTCGGCGCTCTCGAAACTGAAGGACGTTCAAGTCGACCTCAGTTGAGTCGTTGGTCGGTCGAACTTCGATTTTCGATAGGCGGCTGAGAGGGTGCCGAATCCTCCGCGACGATCGGCACCCTCCCACCACCAATACACTCCGGTCAGCTCGCGGCCCAGAGGTCTTCACTTCCTAGGCCTTCTACGGTGCTCCAGACGTAAACAAAGATGCTGTTCCATGTCCGACGTAAGGCGTCAACGTGCTGCGTGGCCTGAGCGGGGTCGATCAGCCGGGTGAAGAGGACGCTCATCTCGGCCCGCTGCTCCCGCTTGTACCAATCGGGTACCACCTTGGCGAAGGCGAGGCTCTCCAACGGCTCACCCACCAGGATGCGGCACAGCATCTCGTAGTGGACCTCGTGCAACCGCACGTCGGCAGCGACGGAGCGACCGATGAGCTTGGCCGTGAGTTCCGCCGCTGCAATGAAGCCCGCCCGACCCATTTGCCGCCTGACAATCGGGTGTCGCTGAACCAGCAGAGCCAGTGCTGTCGGGTCGCCAAACATGTTGCCCAGCGGCCGTCCCCCAAGATCGCCGTGGATTGCGGCCACGCTGATCGCGGTGGGGTCGATGAAAAGCTCGTCGGCGACATTCGTCCGGTTGCCCTTCATGTCGAGCATAATTCCCGTGATGGCGCGAATCATGCCCGCAGCACGGGACTCGACGTAGCACTTCTGGACTTCGCGCACATAGGCGTCGAGCTTCTCAGGCTCGGGGAAATGCGCCTCCTCGAACTCGTCCCGCGTCCTCTGGAATTCTTCGGCGTCGGGCTTGAGCGCCGGATGGTGGGTGACGATTTCGCAAGGGACGCGCCGGGGATTCGTGTGGTCTGCCATTGGACCTCGAAGTAAAGGGCGGTCCGCTTTCAGGCAGGACCGATCCGAGGTGTCTCGGACAGGCACACCAAATAAAGCACGTCATTCAATGGAGGGTGTCAGCCAGGAAACCGCCTTTCCGCTATTGAAAACGGAGATGGTCAGCGACCGGTGAGTGTCAAATAGAGGGTGCGGGGAAGGCTAATACGAAGGGTCTCGACCAAGAGAAAAATCGGCAGAATCACGGATTTTTTCTCGGCGGGCGTTTTTTCAGCGTGTCGCGGGTGCGAATGAACTCATTGAGAATCGACTCGTCAGCGAGCTGCTCGTCGAACGCCGTTCGCCTGACAAGCCAGGGCTTGTTCGGTTCGGACTGAAAGCGGTCGGCCTGCGGGTCGAGCTGATCGCGGAAGAACTTCAGCCAGTTGTTGCGGTTCTTCTGGTCCGGCTCCGTCTTCCCGTCGGGAAAGCCCGTCAACTCAGGCCGTAGGGCGCGGATAGCCGCCTTGAGTCGCTGGTATTGCTGCTGCGGCGTATATGCCTCGGGAAGGGTGAACGGTTGCTGGATGAGCTCACGGAGGCCAGGGGTTGCCAAGATCAGGTTGGGGTCGAGCACGACCCCATCGTCGTCCCGCAAGCGGACCGCCAACTGTAATGAGTCCGGCTCGCCTTGTTGTTGGGAATTAGATTGCGGCTGCACCCAAAGCACCGCCGCGTCGACCTTCACTGCGATCTCGACGGCAAGCCGTCGCCATCCCCTTTGCAGCAGGAGGTCGATGACTGCGGTCAATCGATGCAGGGACCGCGCTTGTGCGCCAACCGTCTCGATGGCAAAGGTCCAGAGCGATCGAAGGTCTTTATCGGCGGTCCGACCGTGGAGCGCCATCCACCTCTCGATCGTCTGTGTCGCCAACGCCTCTGGCACCCGAGCTGCAACCAACAGGCTCGACGGCACGACGCCGCGCCATTCAACACCTCTACTCATGTAAAACTCGACGATGAAGGCGGCAGAACGTCCGTCGATACGCTCGGCAACAGTCTGGGCGGCCAAGAGCAAGCACTTTCGGTCCGACCCGTCTTCGCGGTTGTCAACTTCGCGAACGAGCCGGTCAAAAATCCTTCTGGAGGATTGTTCGTCGACCCGGCGCGACGCGGCCATAATCGCTTCGCGCAGCATGCTTCGTACTTCTGGATGTTCGTTGGGGTCGAATCGGTCAAGACACGCTTCGATGAAGACTGCGGCTCGGTGCTCCGGCAAGCGCCTCGCGGCGCCAAGGGCAGCGTGACGCCACAATTCGGACTGAGCCGTCCCCAACCGTTCATGGAACAGGACGCTCCAACTACCCACCACTCGTTCGGCCTCCGCCTCAGGCACCTGCGCCCCGGCGTATTCTGCCGCGATTGCCAAGCGCGAACGGTGCGCTTCATCGCAGACTTCATCGTACGACGTGGCCAACCCCATGACGACCGCTTCGACAGCGGCGGGGTCGAGGTGTTTCATTACCTCATTGATGGCAATTCGCCAAGAGGATCGCTCATTCTCGTTGCCGCTCGCCTCGCAGCATTCGAGCCACCGCAAAACCGCCGTGCCCGACGCCTTGCGTTCGATGTGCTTGGCGGAAGCCTCGATCGCCACCGCCCACGCCGCCAGTGATTCGGGACCCCGAGCGTGACACCGATACTGAATCCATCGTTCGGTGATCTCCGCTGCGATCTTAGGGTCGATACGTTCCCCTGCGGCCGCGATCATCTTCACCCAGACCGTCGTCTGTTTCGGATCGCCGCAATCGGCGCATCGCCGGCACCAATCTTCGATCGCCGCAACGACGTCGTGAAAGCTCAAGGCTCCCGCAGCCGCGCAAATGGGGCCTGACCAGAGGCTCTGCACAAACGAATCGACAATGCCTGTTCGACGACTCATCCAGGATTCGATTACCTGAAGTACGGTATCGCCGGCGATACGGCCCGCAGCGTTTCTGGCGGCGTCCTCAAGTTGAAATTGCTCAAGATCGTCCTCGGAAGCTGCGCAGCGGGTCATCAATCGCTCGACGATAGGTGCCGCCTGTTCAGGGTCCACCCGCGTCGCCGCACCTGTTATCGCATACCGCCACCGCTCGCGTTGGGCGGCATCGCGGGATCGGCTCTGCTGACCGAGCCAAAGATCCATCAGATCGGCAGCGTCTTGTGAACGGGCCAGCGCTGCAACTGCCTCAATCGGCCGGGACTGCGACAGTCGTGTTCGTTCTGCCGCACTAGGATGAAAAGTGCCCGTCACCAAGGCAGAGACGAGGTGCCGCAGCCCTGCTTCAGTTATGAATGCGGGTGCCAATGCAAAGGCCGATGGCAGGTGGATCAGAGATCGGGCGCACGCGGTGGCGCACGACTCTACAAGTTCTGGAAAGCCGCGACATGAGAGCGCGAGGGCCAACCATGCCGCGGGACGCACCAAATCGTCGGACGTGCCGTTCGGAATGGCTTGGCGTCGCTCCGCGGAGCGGTAGGGTTCGTGGTCGCTGACATTGAGCAGCCAGCGCACCAGGTCTGCGGCGCGTTCACGAAACGACGACGCTGCCAACAGCTCGAATGCGTTTGCGACACAATCGTGGGCTCCCGGACGGTATGTCCAGATCCGAAACAGGTGAATGTACCTACGCTGCGCAGCGGGCGCGCCTGCGGCAAGTTGGGCGAGGGCGCGTCCAGCCAGAAACTGAGTCAAAGGTAGTCGGGGGCACCACAATTCTCCGTTGGGCAGTCGCGTGAGCAAACCCACGCCGCAGGCCAGCCGAATCGAATCCGCCTGGCTTGAGGTAGGATCCTGACCGAACGATTCGTTGAGGAAACGCGAGATCTGGACCAAGGATAGATTGGAATTAAACTCCCGATGGGCAAAAGCACAAAGGACCGGCCCCAAGCGATCGGCCCACGCTTCGGCGGCCTCTGGGTCCGGCCGCTCGCCCCATTCATCCAGGCTCAACGCCTTCAAACGCTGGGCGATGATCCGGCGAAATAGTCCGAGCATCAGTAACTCGATCGAATCGGACGGGGTGCTCCCGTCTTGCGGAAACTGGTCGCACCAGCTGGCCAGGAACAGCGGACGCCGCAGGTAGGGATCGATCGGGGGACGCGGCCGAGCAAATGCGTCAAGCGCTCGGTTCTTGAGGGCAGGGCGTCCATCAAAGAACTGTCCGATGTACTGGCGTGCCTGCAGCGCCGTCAGCTCGCGTATTCGATGCACGTTGCGGTTTGCCGGGTGAAAGAGTGCGTCGCGCTCGGCCTCGTAGCCGTCGCGCGAAGTGAGCGCAAACTGCGGTGAATACTCGCGCAATAAGGCGAGCACGTCGGCTCGCGAAGTCTCGAACGGCCCCGAGGCGGGCAACTCGTCAAGTCCATCAAACAGGAAGACCAACCGGCCGGTGTGATGCAGGTGCGAGAACTCCTTGGTGGTCAGCAATTCCAACGCAGAGTCGGACGAAAACTCGCGAATCGATTCAAGCAGGAAGCTTCGCCATGCGTCGGTGCTGCGCTGCTGCGGGCAGCCCGCGCGAAAGCGGACCCACTCGCGCAAGCGGACCGGCAGGGGCACCGGCAATATGTCGAACGCGGCCTGATCTTCCTCGGCGTGGGTCGGCGCGAGCCGCAGTCGATCCGCCATCGCCAGCGCGAACGTGGACATCAGGACCGACTTGCCCGACCCGAACGGCGCTAGAACCAGCATCGGCCGCGTTCGATCGGACAGCCATTGCGTCAATACCTCCGCGTCCTCGCGCCCGGCGGCACTGCCAGGTGCCGGATTGACGTCCATGTTCACGAAGCCGCCCGCGTTGGCTCTGCTCATCTCGCGGCGGAATTCCTCCGGCGAAGATTGATGGAGTTCGGCGGTGATATGGGTTTCACGGGGCAGGTCCACCCCGGCACCGGCAAAAAGGCTTAGGTTGCCGCCGTCGAAAATTCGATGCACTTGCTGGCCCCAGCGGACCAACTTCGTCCGAAGAAGATCAGAATTCGTTTCTTGCGACACCATTGTGCCTTCGATATTGGCACGTCCGTTTCTTCGAATCAACGGTTCCCCGTCGTGAAGGTGTCACGGCGAAACAGCCTTCTTCCCCCGCCAACGGCGGGAATTGTTCGCGCGCGTGGTGAGAAGCCACGGGGAGACGTTTGTCGCTCGGCATAATTCTCCGTATCAACAGGAGAACTGCCGATGTCTCAGCGAACTTTTCAAAACGTGCCGGTTGATAGCATCATTTGCCCCACGCAGCCGCGAGAGCATTTCGACGAAGCCGCCCAGGCTGGCCTTGAAGCCACCGTTCGGACTGATGGAGTTCAGGTCCCGATCCTGTTGCGCCGCCGGGAGGGCAAACTCTACCTCTGGGATGGTGCCCGCCGTCTACGGGCCGCGAACGCTGCCGGGCTTCTTACGATCCCGTCTGTGATTGAGGACGGTGACGTGGCAGCGGTGGATATCACGCTCACGCAGGTGCTGCTCAACTGCCAGCGGGAGGACCTGACCCCGCTCGAAAAGGCCAAGGCGATTGACGCCGCGATGAAAAGCAGTGGCGCGTCGGCGACTCAAATTGCGGCCAAGCTGGGCTTGAGCGACGCGACCGTGTCGCGCCTGCTCGCACTGCTGAAACTTCCTGAATCGATCCAGCAGCATGTGGCCAATGGCAAAATCCCTCTCAGCACCGCTTACGAAATCTCGCGCATTTCCGATGTGGCGAAGCAACTCGAACTCGCGACCCAGGCGGCAGGCGGCCAACTGACGCGCGATGCGATCAGCGGCCCGCGCAAATCTGCCAAGAAGTGCAAACCGCAAAGCGCTAAAGGTCCGAGCCGGATGACGGTGCAACTCGGCGGCGGCAAGAGCGTCACCGTGGTCGTCGGCGGGCTCACGCTCGAATCCTTCATCGAAACACTGGAGCATGTGATCTCGCGTGCCCGCCAGGCACGGACCAGGGGATTGTCCCTGGATACATTCCGCAAGGTCTTGAACGATACGGCCGGCGCGTAGTCGCCGGCGCTACGCGGACTCCTCCCTTCACGATTAAAGGCGGTGTCTCATGGCATTCTGGCGACGATCAAACGAACTTGTTCACGCGGCGAAAGCAGGTCAGTGGCGTTCGGCACAACCGCTGGTGATGTGGAGCAAGAAGGACGCCTTCACGCTGAATGACGCCTTTGCAGGAGTTGCAATCTTCGGCGCTACCGGGTCGGGAAAGTCATCCGGAAGCGGCAAAGCACTCGCACACGCGTATCTGCGAGCGGGTTTCGGGGTGCTGGTACTGGCTGCCAAGAGTGACGAAGCGTCCGTATGGCAAAAATATTGCCAGGATACTGGCCGGCTACGTGATTTTGTGCGCTTTGACGCCTCGGGGAAATACCGCTTCGATCCCATCAATTACGAGCTGAATAGGACAGGCGATGGCGCGGGCCACACCGAGAATATCGTATCCTTGCTTTCTTCGCTATTGGAGATTGCAGACCGCAACTCCGGCAATGGCGGTGGCGGCAAGGAAGACGAGGGATACTGGAAGCGGGCTCTTCGTCAGCTGCTCAGGAATCTCGTAGATTTAATAATTCTTGCGAAAGGACGAGTGAGTGTTCCCGACTTGTACCGCCTGGTGCTGTCGGCTCCGACCTCGCCATCACAACTCCGTGATCCCGATTGGCAGAAGGACAGCTTTCTTTTTCGCTGCCTCGGGGAGGCGGACAAGCGCCAAAAAACACCCCGTCAACGCCACGATTTCGAGATCGTAACTGACTACTTTTTGACGGAATTCAGCAATTTATCTGACAAAACTCGCTCGGTCATTGTCTCGACCTTCACCTCGATGGTGGATGTGTTGAATCGTGGAATTTTGCGTGAATTATTTTGCACGGACACAAATATCACGCCGGCGGCGATCGAAGAGGGCAAGGTGCTGGTTGTCGATCTTCCGGTGAAAGAGTACGCCGACGTGGGGCTGTTTGCCGCGATACTTTGGAAGCACGCCTTTCAGAAGCACATTGAGCGGCGGAACGTCAACCAGAGTCCACGGCCGGTGGCGCTGTGGTGCGACGAAGCACAGAATTTCATCGTTTCGAGCTATGACCAGCAGTTTCAGACGACGTGCCGGGCCGCGCGCGTGTCGACGGTACTTCTCTCGCAAAACCTTTCCAACTACCACGTGATTCTGGGCAGCGGGGAGAAGGGCAAAGCCCTGGCCGACAGCCTGCTCGGCAATCTCAATACCCGAATCTTCCATGCGAATGGCGATTCCGTCACGAACCTCTGGGCGGCTGAAATGATCGGCAGATCCCGTCAGTACATGGTAAATGTCAGCAACAGCCATGATGCCCATGTTTTTGAATCGTTTCACGGACGGTCGCAATCGACCGGCGGCGTGAGCGAAATCTTCGAATACACCGTACAGCCGAGCGCCTTTACAAAACTGCGGACCGGCGGCCCAGCCAACAAGTACCTGATCGACTCGATCATTTTTTCTAACGGTGCGTGCTTCCACGCCACAGGGCGTCCGCACCTGTCCTGTACCTTCTCTCAGAAGTGATCCGCTGACATTCCGGATGGATGGCAGCAAGGCGGCGAGAGCCGCCAACGGGGAAGCTCCGCGCCCATGTAAGTCTGTTTTTTTTGGAGAATCGTATGACTCAGACACCGCAGCAAACCTCGGCGAACGTCCAAACCTTCAGGGACGTGATCGCAACAACCGTGATGTCTTCGGCTTTCTCATTGGAGGCGTTCCTGCACCACAGCTTCGGTCTCCGGTACATCGGTCGCAAGGGATTCCTCGGTTTCGTGCTGATCGCGCAGACGGCCCTGTTCTGCTTTCCGCACGATCCCAAACGTCCGATCGCATATCTGGCCGGCGTCTACGTGCTCTTCTGGCTCGTACATCAGACCGGCAACTGGTATCGGCGATGGAAGAACAAGGTGGACGGCCACACCTACTACACAGGCACCCCACATTTGTGCCGGCTACTGCCGTTCCTTAGCGAAGGGACGATCAAGCGCCTCGAACCGCTGCTTGTCCTGGGGGCGGCCTACGGCGTGTATCACCTCAACCGGCCAATCGGCTTTTACCTGATCTACAGCGGCTTGGCTCTGCTTTTCACCTCGACCTACGTGGCGTGGAACGAACGCAGACGAGCGCTGGATCTGAGCGACGCCGTCAATCTGCAACGCCACACGGCCGAAAACTTCCGCGCCATCGAAAACTAGCTCGGTGCCACGTTGAGCGATCGCGCTGAGCGCTCGATCTGCCTCGCACACAATGAAAGGAACTGCGATGTCACAGCTTTGGAACGATCTGAAAAGGCAAGGAGTCCAGGGACGGGACGAACTCTTCAAGGTCATGTATCCGGACTTCCCGAGCGGATGGAGCGGCTACCGGCCGGAGCAGGATCAGCCCCGCGATAACGGCCTGAACACCGAGCGCGGCTCTTTGGAGAGTCGTGTGGAAATCGCGGGTGCCCGCGATGACCGCAATCGCGAGGGTCGTGATCTGGATCGGGAATGACCGCCCGTACGTTGATCTATTCGGAAATGAGAAAGGAGGTGAACATGGCACACATCTTCATGATGTTCATCGGCAAGTTTGTTTTGAGCCTGGTTATCCTGGCGCTGCTCGCCGTACACGAGTACGCCAAACAGCAAAGTGCGTAATCAACAGACGTCGTACTTGGAGCGGGGCGAGTCGGTTTGCTCGCCCCGCTTTTTGCCCTGAGGGTGCCTCGCGCCAAATTGACTTCTAACAGCGATCACCACTCGTCATGGTCTCATCCAATCATCAAGACCATCTTCCCCACCGCGCGGCCCGCGCGGAATTGCCGCCGGGGACACCGGCATGGGTGACGCCAACACTTCTTCAAAAAACTCAGGATTTGTGGGGAAAACGCAGCGGAATTGCGATCAGTTCTGACGAGGCGCTTGCTATAATTCTCCGCGTCAGCACGCTCATGGATGTGCTGTCGCGGAGATGATTTTATGAGCAAGCAATTCGTCGCCTGGGCACGCGTGTCATCGGCTCGTCAGAAGAAAGAGGGCTTCAGCCTTGAGGATCAGGAGCAGCGGCTCAATGACTTCGCCGCCCGCCTGGGCGGCACGGTCATCAAGTTGTTCAAGATCGCTGAGACGGCGAGCAAGCGCGAAGAGCGGACGACGTTCCGCGAATTCACCACTTATGTGAAACGTTCATCGCGGCGATTGGCCGGAATGCTGTTCGTTAAAATTGATCGCGCCGCTCGTAATATCGCTGACTGGGCTGAGCTTGAGGCACTGTCCGAAGCGACCGGCGTGCCGCTCTTCTTCCCCGATCAACCCACCGCCGAAACACCCGCCGGCCGGATGCAGCGACGAATGAGCGCTGTCTTTGCCTCCTACCAGACCGACCAGCAGGCCACCGACATTCGTGCCGGTCACAAACGCCGGGTTGAAAACGGGCTGCCGCTCGGACGGCAGTACGGCTATCGCCTCGTCCGCATCAATGGCCGCAGCATCGTCGAGCTTGATCCCATCCAGGCACCGAAGGTCCGACGGATCTTCGAGCTGTTCGCCTTTCAACCGCTCACCCTCGAAACGCTGATCGACACGCTCGCCCGTCAGGGCATCATCTACACCGACCGGCAACCGAAGTGGACGAAATCGACGCTGCACCGGCTGCTGCACAATCGCAGCTACATCGGTGAGGTCTGGTATCAGGGTGTGTGGCACAAGGGGACGTTTGAGCCGCTTGTGGACCGCGAGACCTTTCAGGCGGTGCATGACAAGTTCGGCGCTGACTTCAAGGTCTACCGCGAACCGGAGCTGACGTATGCCGGTGGCCTGATGACCTGTGCCCACTGCGGTCGCATTGTGACCGGTGAGAAGAAGCACAAGACGTCGCCCAACGGCACGAAGCGTGAGTACAGCTACTACCGCTGCTCGGGCTACTCGGTCGGCGACCATCCGAAGGTGCGGCTGACGGAAGCCGAGATCGATGAACAATTGCTGGCGCTGTTTGCGACCATCCGCGTCGAAGATGCGGAAAGCCGGGAGTGGTTCGTCGAAGTGATTCGCGCCCGTGCCCACTCCGGCCAGGCTGAAAACAAGCTGCACCGTGAGGAGATCAAGCGGCAGCACGAGCAGGTGGAAGCAAAGCTCTCGACGCTGCTGGAAATGCGGATGGAAGGCGAGATCACGCCGGAGGAGTACGCGTCCAAGCGTGCGGAGCTTCACGACCGGCAGGCGGCGTTACGGGTGCAACTGGAATCAAGCGACCGGGATGACCGCGAAGTGGCGGAGTTGGCGATCAAAGCGTTTGAACTCTCGCAATCCCTGAAGGAGCGGTGGGTTAACGCTGACTACAACGCAAAACGCACGATTCTGAGCATTATGCTCGAAACCGTGCGTTTGAACTGCGAAAATCTAGAGTTTTCCCTGAGAAAACCCTTCGATTTGCTGAGGGACGAAAAACTCGTCCCGCTCAGTGGAGCCAGGAGGATTTGAACCCAGCCTTAAACGCCTGGGTGGTCAGTGCAGATCGACCCGACCGGACGAGGGTGGGTCAAATCGCTCGTAGAGGTACAGACTTTCCGCCCAGCCGCAGCTTTGGTTCAGAAGCCGCACGTCGCGAAACTGGCCTTCGGGCATCGGGTCGGAAGTGAGGAACAGCAGCTTCTGATGGCCGCGACGGCATTCCGCGAGCCAGCGCTGGAGGTCCGGCCGCGGGGCGCTGGGGCGCGGGTTTCCCAGGCGAGGCATCGCTCGTACTCGCGGTTCCACAGCGGGTAGCGCGACCGGCGATCCTGCGGCAGGAGCCAGAACGGCGTTCGCGGAAGGTAGGCCGCGACCGATTCGGCCGTATTGGGGCAATCGCTGGCGATCGTCGAGTCAACGAGCCCGCGCTTCACGATGAACTGCGACATCCGCGTTCCGCCGGAGTAGGCGTGGCGGCCGTCGAACCAGAGGGCGTTCACCGTCCCGCAGATTGAGACGATCAGCGACACGCAAAGCGCGGCCTTGCACCACGCATCGGCTCGGCGCCATGGGCCGGCCGCCGCCATTCCATCACGGCCCTGTCGCCGCGAGCGCCAGCATTGGCCGCCGTGATCGGAGGCGGCGATCCATAGTGCCGCCAGGACGACCGGCAGGAACAACGCCGAATGCCAGAACGAGCCGGGGTAGCGGCAGGCGAACAGATAGTAGAACCAGGCCATCGTGGCGGCGAGAAAGCTGAGGGCGGTGGTCGATCGGGAGACCACCCGCGCCGTCGCGAGGATTGCCACGACCGCCAGGACGCCGGCGGCCGCCATCGGCCCGCCATCGCCCATCGGGCCAGGATAAATGCCGACGGGAGCGAACCCCTCTGTCAGTCGCTCCCAGAAAGCGATCGGGTTGTGGTGGGCGTTGAGCGCCAAAGCCCGGGCGTCCGGCATCGGGCGCAGCGACAGGGCCGTCAGTCCGGCGCCGGCGACCATCAAGCCCATCGCGACAAGCGTCCCGCGGCCGATCGCCGCCCGCCCTTCGCGCCGCCCGCGACGCAACGCCTCGAAGACAAACTCGGCCGCCAGAATGCCCGCCATCGGGAAGGCAAATACCTCGGTTGCGAATAACAGACCGACGAGGGCCCCATACCGCGCTGGGTAATCCTGACGCCTCGGGCGCACGGCAAGCGACGCGAATAACAACAACAGCATGAGCGCGTAGCCGCGCGAGATGACCGCGTGCTGGTAACAGAACTGGAGCGACAGGAGGTACCCGCCGGACAGCAGGACTGGAAGCGGCGACCGAAACAGCAGAACGCCGGCGGCCGCTACGGCGATGATGAGGTGGATCGCCGCCTGCGTCTGAAACGGGAGCCCGAGCCGGGCGAACGGCCAGAGGATCAGGTACCAGAGCGGCGGGTGGCCGGTGTAGCCGAACAGGTGGAGGAACTCCGGGCCGGTCGCATCGCGCGCGGCGATCCAGGAATCAGCCTCGTCACGCCAGGGCTCGTGGACGATCTTCCCCAAGGCGGCCAGCGCCGCCACGCCAAGCAGCAACCGCCACTTCGCCCAACGTTCGGCGACCTGGCGGCGCGGAGGCACGGCGACCCGCGCGATGGAGGGCAGTCCCCTGACCGGCCACGGGAGCCAGCCCGGCAATGTCTGAATCAGGGTGCTCATACAAAGGTGCGCGGACAGACGCTGTTGGACAGCGACTGCATAACCGAACGCGGGAACGGATTGCCACGCCTAATCCTTGCTGCTCTTCAGGTCTATCGGACGGGATGGGGCGAGGCCTGCGGCGGGATCCCAAAATAACGCAACGTCCCGGCGGGCCGCGAGGTGGATGGTGAGGCCTCTATCGCCTCGGCGGCACGACGTTTATGATCGCCCTGAACGGTCAAATCGCGGCGAGCCCGGTCGAGTGGCAACGTTCTGTCCGGCAGAGGTGCAATGTGGCAAACATCGGGATCATCGGCCTGGGGTTTATGGGACGGATGCACTATGACACCTATGCCAAGCTCCCCGAAGCGCGGGTCGTAGCGGTGTGCGACGCCGACCCGCGTCGGGCGGCCGGCGATCTGTCGGGCGGGTGGAGCAACATCGGCTCCGGCGGGACCCAATCGCTGCCGATGGACCGGATCAAAGGGACCACCGACCCACGCGAGCTGATCAACAACGCCGACGTGGACATCGTCGATATCTGCCTGCCGACGCCCGCCCATGTGGACCTGGTCCCGCAGGCCCTGGCGGCCGGCAAGCACGTGCTGTGCGAAAAGCCGATGGCCCGAACGATCGACCAGGCGCGAACCATCGCCGCGGCGGCGGCGTCGGCCACGGGGTTTTTCATGCCCGCGATGTGCATGCGGTTCTGGCCCGAATGGGAGTGGCTCAAGGATGCGGTGGTTGACGAGAGGTACGGCCGCGTGAGATCGGCGACCTTCCGCCGCCTGAGCACCTTGCCCCAGGGGTGGTTCCGCAACGGAGAGCTATCCGGCGGCGCGCTGCTCGACCTGCACGTCCACGACACCGACTTTGTCTATCACGTCTTTGGCAAGCCGCGGGCGGTCTTCAGCCGCGGATATCGCAAGGCGACATCGGAGATCGACCACATCTCCACGCAGTACCTCTATGGCGACGACCGGGTGATCGCGGCCGAGGGGTCGTGGGTGATGGCGGACGGCTTTGGGTTTTCGATGCGGTACACGGTGAACTTTGAGCGCGCGACCGCCGACTTCGACATCGGCCGCAAACCGGCGCTGAGTCTCTTCGCGGAGGGGAAGCAGCAATCGGTAGACGTCTCGACCGACGACGGCTACGTCGGTGAGATGCGGTACTTCATCGACTGCGTTACCCGCGGGGTCAAACCGACGCGTGTCACGGCCGAGGATGCGGTGGCGGGGCTTGAGATCATCGAAGCCGAAAAGCGGAGTGTTGACAGTGGGCAGGTGGCGCACCTCTGACCAGCAAATCGGCGTCGCACCGTTGTCGCACTGGCGGCGCCCGCGCCTCGATCAAGGCATCTGAACTGGAGGACCGAGTGTCGCTGCTTCGACAGATCCTGAGCAATCGAGCCGTCAATCATACGGCCCGGGCGGCCGGCCGCCTTGTGATGGCGCCCGAGGCGTACGCCCGCTTCGACCGGAAGCTTCCCCTGGTTGATCCGTTCGTGATCAAGCTCCCCAACGGCGCGGAGATTCAGTGGGAGCCCCAGCGCGATATCTGCAGCAAGTTCCTCAAGTACGATGGTTGGGATGGGTACGAGCGGTCATCGGTCCGCCTGTTCTATGAACTGGCGGGCGTTTCGGAGGTCATCTTTGACGTCGGGGCGTATCTGGGCTACTTCGGCCTTCTGGCGGCCGCCGCCCGAGCCGGGAACCGCGCCTGGGTCTTTGAAGCCGTCCCGATGCTGGCGGAGAAATGCCGCCGGCTCGCGTCGATCAACCCCGGCCTGCGGGCCCAGGTGGTGTCGGCGGCGGTCGGGGACACGGCCGGCACCTTACCGCTCTATTTGCCGAAGGACCCGTTCGATTCGGACACGAGCACGAATGGCGAGCATCGCCCCAACCGCACCCGCATTGATGTCCCGGCGGTGCGGCTCGATGATTTCGTGCGGGAACAGAACATCCCCCGTGTGGACTTGCTGAAAATCGACACCGAATCGACCGAGCCGGACGTCCTCGCCGGCATGTTCGACACGATCCGCCGCGATCGCCCGACACTGCTGATCGAGGTCCTCGCCGGAGCCGATATCCCCCGCCTCACCCGGATGTTCAAAGAACTCGACTACGCCTTCGCGTGGGTCCGCTCCGATGGCCCCGTGACAGCACAATCCATCATCCCCGACCCCGCCGCAAAGGACCTGAACTACATCTTCTACCCCCGCCAGTTCGCAACCCCGGCCGCCGCCCGCCTCCAGCACCTGCTCCGCAACCCGTAAAGGGGTCAGAAGGTATTTCGCTGCGGAAGGCCGCCGATCTTTGCCCCGGTAGAAGGCACACTCCGTGTGCCGTGGCCCCGTCTTCGGCCGCGCTCGATAAAAATGGCGGACGGCACACGGAGTGTGCCTGCTTCGTAAGGCACGTCAAAACACCTCCAGACCCCTTTTCTCGAGCTGGAAGCCAGCGGCTCGCGAGCGCCAGCCGATCAATCGTCGGCGCAGGGCGCGACCTTCGTCAAGGTGATCGCGTTTTCAGGGCATGCCGGGACGCACAAGCCGCAGGCGTGACACGCATCCGGACGGACAACAAACGCCTGCTTGCCTCCGTGTACCCAGACCTTCAAGCGTGTTGTGAACGAGAGGGCTCCCCGTTCGTCGGACGTCAGTTTCCGTGTCTCGAAAACGTCATACGGGCACGCGGTGACGCAAGGGCCCTTGTTCTCGCACCGCTTCGGATTCACCCTGGGCACGATGCGGCCGGGGGCGTCGTCGCAGGTGGGTCTGGAAGATGGGGCGGCCGCCATAGATTTTGCCGGTGGATCGAAGCCGAGGTTTCAATCACGACCGGGCGCGATCCGATCGTGCCAGAAGCGACGGTCGCTGCCGCCTGACGACTCCGCACCGTCCTTCGGCTAGCGGCCGCTCACGACTACCCGCTGAACGTCGCCGAGACGCGGAGCGGGTCCCCAGCTTCGACTTTCAACCCGCCGAGGCGAACCGTTCTTAGTGCATCGCCGGCCAGCGGGAAGGCTTTGCCGTTGTAGCCTGCGAGCTTGGCGCCGATCATTCCGGCGACCATAGGGCCGACCATCCCCTCGCCCTGGCAGGTGAGGCCGGAGACGGTGGCATTGAGCCGCTCATCCACATCCGCCCGGCCGTTGACGGTCACCGTCACGGGAATGAACCCCTTCTTCGCCTTGACCCGGACGCTTGCCTGGACGGCGCGCTCGCCGGCCGCGGAGAGCGTGAGTTCGACCGAATCGACCTTCACCCCCTGCTCGGCCGCCCCGGCCTGGGCAAAGGCGAGAAGCATCGCCTCCAACTCTGACCGGGTCAGCTCAAGGAGAATGAGGCCGTTGCGGGCCGAAGCAAGCGACGGGGCGAGCTGCCCGGATGCGTTCTTGTTCACATCAAGGCGGACGTCATCGGCCTGAAACTGAACCTTCATTTCATCCTCCGGCGAAGCATTCTTCGGTCACTACCGCTTGAGTGTAGCCGATCTGGTGCTTCGGATTTTCCCGTCTCATTGGCTCAACTTAGGTCTGCGTTCATTCCAATCATGAGCGCCTTCGTACATCCGCGCGATGCGGAGCAAACGCTCTTCGCCGAAGGCCGGGCCGAGGAGCTGCAGCCCGATCGGCAGCGGCTTCTCGTCGTCGGTGAAGCCGCACGGGAGGCTGATGCCGGCGATCCCCGCGATATTGCAGGTGACGGTGAAGACATCGGCCAGGTACATGCTAAGAGGGTCGCCGCTCTTTTCACCGATGCCGAAGGCGGGGGTCGGGCTGGTTGGGCAGGCGATGGCGTCGCACGATTCAAACGCCGTATCAAAATCTCGCTTGATCAGGGCCGGACCTTCAGCGCCCGGACGTAATAGGCGTCGTAGTAGCCGCTGGAAAGGGCGTACGTGCCGATCATGATCCGCCGCTGCACCTCCTCCCCGAACCCCTCCGCGCGGCTCTTGCTGAACAGCTCCAGGATATCCTTGACCGGCGCCTTGGTGCGGTGGCCGTAGTGGACGCCGTCGTAGCGAGCGAGGTTGCTGCTGGCCTCGCACGGGGCGATCACGTAGTACGCGGCGATCCCGAACTCGGTATGTGGAAGCGATACCTGGACGATCTCGGCGCCCAGCGCCTGATAGGCGCGGATGGCCGCGTCATAGGCGGCCTTAACGCGCGGGTCCACGCCGCTGGTGAGGTCGAACTCGCGCGCGACGCCGATGCGAAGATTCTCGATCGGGCGATTGAGGTCGGCAAGGTAATCCGGGACGGCCTGGGGGGCGCTGGTACTGTCGCGGCGGTCGTGCCCGCTCAGAACGTTCAGCAACGCGGCCGCATCGGCCACGGTCCATCCGAACGGGCCCACCTGGTCGAGCGAGCTGGCGAAGGCGACCAGCCCATAGCGGCTGACGCGCCCGTAGGTCGGCTTCAACCCGACGAGCCCGCAAAGGGCGGCCGGCTGGCGAATCGAGCCGCCGGTGTCGGAGCCGATCGAGGCGCAGCACATGCCGGCGGCGAGGGCGGCCGCACTGCCGCCGCTCGATCCTCCGGGGACCTTTCGCGCGTCCCAGGGGTTGCGCGTCGTTCGGAAGGCGCTGTTCTCGGTCGAGCTGCCCATCGCGAACTCGTCGAGGTTGGTCTTGCCGATGATGATCGCCCCGGCGGCCTCCAGCTTCTGAACGACCGTCGCGTCGTACGGCGCGTGGAAGTTTTCCAGCATTTTCGAGGAGCAGGTGGTCGCCCCAAAACGCGTGCAGAGGTTGTCCTTGATCGCGATCGGCACGCCCGCGAGGGGGCCGGTGACTTGGCCGGCATCGACGGCTTTGGCACGGTCGAGCGCGCGGTCGGCGAATGTGCTGTTGAAGGCTTGGACGGAAGGGTCGATCGCTTCGATTCGAGCGAGAGTGAGGCGTGTCAACTCCGTCGCGGAGATCTGGCGGCCGCGTACGGCGTCGCGCCCCGCCAGGAGCGTATCGAAAGGGAGATCGGTCGCCATGGCGGGCGGAGGGTAGGGCAAGGCGGGAAGAAAGTAAAAGCGCCGGCCCACGCGACAAGTGCGGGGTTAGCGCGGCAGCTTGAGAGGCTTCACCTTCGCGCGAACCTCGTCTGGTTTCAGGGTGGCGACGACCCAGTCGGCCACACCTTTAAGCTGATCGGCGGAGTAACTGGTGGTGACGGCGAGCGTCGGGAAGCCAGCCTGTTTGACGGACTGGATCACCGACAGCGCATCTTCGACGACCAGGCAGTCGGCCGGCTTAAGCGCTTTGTCCTTGCCCGGGCGCAGACGCTCCGTCTTCTCGGAGAGCTGCTTCATCGCCAGGAGGTATCCGCTGGGGTCGGGCTTGCCAACGGTCACATCCTCGGCCGCGACGATGATCGAGAAGCAGTCGCGGAGGCAGACGCCTTCCAGTATGACTTCAATTTCTTCGCGCAGTGCGCCCGAGCAGATCGCCAGCGGACAGTGGCGCCAGAGGTCGCGGACAAATTCTTCGACACCCGGTAACGCGGTAAGGCGGCGACGATGGATCAGGTCCATCATCACCTCGCTCTTGTGGGCCATCAGGGAGAGGAAGACCTTAGGACTAAGCTGCTGGCCGCGCTTCGCGTAGACCTGGCGGAACGCGCCTTTATCATCAAACCCGATGAGGGTGCCGAAATACTCCTCTTCCGTGAGATCAAAGTTCTCGGCCGCGAGGACTTCCTGAAACGCCTGGAAGTGGAGCGGTTCGCTGTTGACGATGACCCCGTCAAAATCAAAGAGCACTGCGCACGGCCAGGAAGGCATACCACAAAACCTATCGGGAGACTGACCTTGCGACAAGGCCGCGCGCAGTGCCGATGCCGCTGTTTACCGCGGGGCCGTCAGGCTGGTGGCGGTCTTATCGACGCCCGCTTCAGCATGGCAGCCCGTGCTCACCAGAGCACCCGCGACAAGGATCAAACCGGTAATCAGGATGCGAACCATGAGGATCTCCATTGGCCCCTGAAGGGCGCGATACAACCCCTGTTGAAAACCGACTCTCACTTCACCAAATCGTCCAGCAAGGGTTGTGCCGGGGTCTGTCGAGCCGAACGAGGTGCGCCGGCATCCGCGAGGCAAGGCAGTGACGACCGATGGCGCTCGACACGTGGAACGCGATCAGAAATCGGGCAATTCAATGGGCGCATGTCGCTTTCGCGCCCGCAATTTACGGGGTATGATGCGGTTCACCTGTGAAAATCAATCCCGCAAAAGCCAAATTGGGCGCCTCGCCGCCACCTCCGGATGTGCGGCCGCCGGGCGTGAACGGCAAATCGCGCGGTCGCGCGGCAGTCGGCAGTCCCCCGACGCCGGCCGGAACGTCGCTCCCATCGGCGGCCGCCAAGCCGGCTCGAAAGCCCGCCGTCAAGGCGGCAAAGCCGATCCCGACGACGGATGTGCTGGTGGTGGGTGGGCACCCGTCGGCCTATCTGGCCGCGGCCCTCTTGCGCAGGGGGGGAAGGTTCGTGTCACCCACGCCGTGATCCCGGATGAGCGGCCGATCGATCGGCTGGTGCTGATCAACCCCGCCCTCTTCTCCCTAAGCCCCATGCTCGAGCCGATGCGTCGGCGGCTCGAAATGACAACCATCTACGGGGCGCAGTTCCTATCCGACGACCCGGCCACCAAGAGCGAATACCGGAGCAAGTCGGGCCTGGCACATGTCGCCCAGTCCCACGCCGTCGCGGCGGAATTCGCGCGGCTGGCCGAGGCCGAAGGGGTGCAGACGCTGGAGCCGAAAGATTTGCAGCTTCGCCGCCTCGACGAGACCGGGCTGGACGTGACCTTCAACGGCAAGTCCGAGCTTCGAGCTACGGCGCTGATCGTCGGCGGCATGCTCTCCGACGCGCAGCATAAGATGCTTGGCCTCCCCGATGGCTGGGGCGGTGACGTCATGCACCGCTACACGTTCCTGAAGCTGTCGGGCATTCGCTGGGCGGACCTGGGCTCGCGCCCGATCATGCCGATGAGCCTCAATTTAATGGATACGCTCTGCTGGGGATGGCTTCTGCCCGGCCCGAAGGGCATGCAGTTGGCCGTCGAACAACGGATGGACACCGCCGGCCGCGTCCCTCCGACGCAGTTGCTGAATCATTGGGCGCAGGTCTTGCGCAACCACGGGTTGCTCAACGACCGCGAACTGCCGCTTGATGCGGCCGAGTCGATCGATTTGCCGCTCGCCGGAGCCCTTGCCCACGAGGGTGTTGCCAACCGGACGCTCCTGGTCGGCCCGGCCGGCGGCTTCTTTTCGGCCTGCACCGAGGACATCTACCCCAACTGCTGGTCGGCCATCTTCGCCGCCGACGCGATGCGAAAAGCCCTTAAAGAGCGGCATCTGCAGGACGCACTGCAGCCGTATCGATCGCGCTGGCGCACCACGCTCGGCGAGTACCTTCGCGGCCCACAGCAAAACTTCCGATTTTTGCTTCCGCTGATCTACCGCAATGAAGTGATGACAACTCGGCTGACCGAATGCATCCTGCTCGGCAAAAGTGTCGTGCGCTAGCCTATGTCCCATAATAATTGCCCTGGCGCGTTTAACGGACTTAACGGTTGGTCAAAACAGGTGATATAGATAAAATAGGGTAGATGTATCGGTGCAAAAAATGACGGGGTTAAGGGATAAACTTGCGCGACCAGGGTCACAGATTTACCTAAAAGACTATTGGGCCAGAGCTTAGGTTTCTTTGCAAAGCTCTGCGTGGTCGTTAAGTTGTGTCGGATCTTCCGTCGATAGCAGGGTTAACGACCTCCATGGAGGAGGCGTGGCCGCGGCGACGGAGTCGCCGGCCAAATCAAGGCAATGCCGAGCCCGAGCGTCGTGCCAGACGGGTGCCCGGCCCAACACTGCGGAGCAAACAGATGAGCTCGATTAACGGTGTCGGCGGCAACCTGCCCGCCCAGAACATTCAAAAAACGTCGGCCCCCGTGGCCCCAGCGACCACCACGCCGACGTCAACCCCCACCCGCGGCGCGGACAAGCTTGAACTCTCCGGCGTCAGTCATTTGCTCAAGTCCCTGAAAGCCAATGACATCCGGGCGGACAAAGTCGCTTCAATCAAGTCCCAGATCGCCGACGGCTCGTATGAAGACGACCACAAGCTGAACGTGGCCACGGATCGGCTGCTGAACGACCTGCTGAAGTAAGCGCCATCCACAGATGATGTGAGGATCTCCACGACGACCGGCGACCCCGGTCGTCCTTTTTTCATTCGGTGGCGGTTTACGCGCGGGCTCAACCCCAGGCGCGTGGCCGGCGATTTGGGAAGGCGAAGAGTGGGCGGGTGCGGCCGAGGAGCCACAGGGCGGGCGGGGCGAGCATCGCCGTGTAGACCGCCGACAGGAAGAGCGAACCGACCCCGTCTCGGACGGCCGCGAGCGGGATGCCGTTCTCGATCGACGCGCTCATCGCCGGATGGATCCAGCCGTGCAGGCTGACGACCACGGCGACGATGATCCCCCCGAGCAACGTCGCGGCAAAATGCGAGACGGGGTGCTCGCGGTGAACGACCTGTTGCAGGCCCACCACCAGCATCCCCACCACGCCGTAGGAAAAGGCATAAAGGCCGGGCGGGTGGAGGCCCAGAAAGTCCTGGGCCAGGCCGAGCATGAACGCGCCGAGCAGCGCCGCGTCCCGCGGCGCATGCAGGGCGATGAAGACGACCGCGAGCAGAACCAGGTTCGGTGACGCGCCGAAGATGGCGACGTAGTCTTTCAGGGCGATCTGCATCGCCACGACGACATAAGTCAGGATGAAATACGAGATCCATCGCATGGGTGAACCGGGGCCGCGGCGCTAACGGGTGAGGACCATCACTTCGCGCAGCCGCTGAAGGTCCGAGGCGGGCTTGATGTGAATCTCGGCGAACAGCGCGGCGTCCTTCCGCTGGCGGACTTCCGACACTTTTCCGATGCGGCGCCCCTGCAGCTTGGCCGGCCAGTCCATGTCTTCCAGCACGGCCCAATCGCCGGGGCGGAGTTGCGACTGCTTCACCTCGTCCATCGTCATCATCTGGCAGATCATGCCGCTGGCGCCCGCCCCCTGGACCAGGACCGGCTGGCGATTCAGCCGCACGAAATGCGGCTTCCCCTGATCATCGTCGCGGAAGGCGCCGAAGTAGGCTGTCGCCTTGAAGCCGGTGCTGGTGACCAGCTTCACCTGCCCCCCGCCAATGCCCGATCGCTGCAACGTGCCGACGATGTCGTTCTCAAACAGGACGAACATCCCATCCCGCAATCCGTCGAGGCTCGACCCGCGGACGGCAAGCGAGTCGCCGCGGCCGGAGTCGGTCCCCACTACCGGGACGGGCGTGCAGAGATCTCGAATGTTCCCGACCTTTTCCCGTTCGCCATTGATGCGACGCAGGTCGTCCACGTCGTGAAGGAGCTTCACGTTCTCCTGGGCCAGCGCGTCGTTCTGACGCCGGATGACCTCATCCGGCCGCGCGTCGGCCACCTCGACCGGCGCGACCCGCGAAGAGATCGCCCCGGCGATCGACCGCACCGGCGCCGAGATCGGTGTCAACAGCACCTGAAGCTGCGGCACCGCCCGATCCGTGATTCGAGCCGGAATGACAAACGCGCTGATCGCCGCGATGGCCATCAGGACCGAAAAGACGTGATTAAAACGAACAGCGGACATGCGTGAATTCTTCAGGCACGCACTGCGTGCCAATGACAGCGGACCACCCGCCCCAAACCACCGCCCCCGCCCGCCAATCCGGCGCCCGCGGCCGGCACTCCCAGCCAGCATTCAGCATTCGCATTCCGACTTCAGCATTTCCTCACAGGTCATCCGCGTCGCTTTCCATCGTGTCTTTCCAGAGCTCGAGGTTCTCCAGATAAACGCTGGTGCCGCGGGCGACGCAGGTGAGTGGGTCTTCGGCGAGGCGCACGTCAAGGCCTGTTGCGCTGCTGATGACGTTCGTGAGCCCGCGGAGCAGGCTGCTGCCGCCGGCCATGGTGATGCCGTTGTCAACCAGGTCGGCCGCCAGTTCCGGCTCGGCCTGCTCGAGGGTCTGGGTGACCGCTTCGATGATGTTCGTCACGGGCTCCTGAAGCGCCTGGCGGATCTCCTCGGTGGTGACCATCGTCTTTCGCGGCAGGCCGGAGATCATGTCGCGGCCTTTGACTTCCATGCTCGGCTCGTTGTCGCCCTGCTGGCTGGCCGAGCCGATCTCAATCTTGATCCGCTCCGCCATCTGCTCGCCGATGGCCATGTTGTACGTCTTCTTCATGTGGTTGACGATCGCTTCGTCAAAGTCGTCGCCGGCGGTGCGGACGCTCTTGCAGACGCTGATGTCCGCGAGCGAAATGATGGCGACCTCGGTCGTGCCGCCGCCGATGTCCACGATCATGCTGGCCGTCGGTTCGGTCACCGGCAGTCCGGCGCCGATGGCGGCCGCCATCGGCTCCTCAACCAGGAAGGTGCGGCGGGCACCCGCGCGTTCCGAGCTTTGCAGCACGGCCCGTTTTTCGACCGCGGTGATCCCCGACGGAATGGCGATGACAACGCGCGGCCCGATGAAATGCTTGCGGCCGCCGACACGGCGGATGAAATAACTGAGCATCGCCTCGGTGACTTCGAAGTCCGAGATCACACCATCTTTAAGCGGGCGAATGGCGGTAATGCTGCCAGGCGTTTTGCCGAGCATTTCCTTGGCGACCAGGCCCACCGCGTTCCCATTCTGCAGGACCCGGTTGGTCCCCTTTTTGACGGCGACGACGCTCGGCTCGTTGAGGACAATCCCTTCGCCCTTGACGCAGACCAGCGTATTGCACGTGCCGAGGTCGATGCCCATGTCGATCCCGAACATGCCAAGGAGAGAATCGAAAATCACGCGAGGGGCTCCAGAGGGGTCAGGTGTCGGATGGACGAGCCGTGGCTTCGGATGGAAAGCGGTAGGACCAGGGCCGCAGATCCAAAGCCAGTGCCCAACGGCCCAAAATGGGCCAGGGTGCTCGTCCGGCGCTTCCGTCCGCTTGCCCCACCCCAGCGGATGACTTGGGCCGGAACTGGCGCGGACGGGGCGTCGGGCTCTTCAAACGAGGAAGGGTGTGTCTCGGGCCTTATCCAAATCAGCCGAGCCGCCCAATCGGGCAGCGGAATTGCCTGCTGACCGGCGACGGCCCAACCAATGGCACCAGCCGCCAGCCTGACCGCCAGATAACGTGCCCGAAGCCCTTCCGAACAATGCATCGACCCCGACCCGCGTAAAATACAGGGGAACCGCGCCCGCTGCAAATAACGGCCACCCCTCTTAACGCTTCGTAAGCCCGGGCACCGGCTTCTGTGTCGCGTGTCACTGAATTCAGTCGATCCGAAGCACGGGCGAGAAGGACGCGCTCGCTTTCGCTGTCGATAGGCTTGCATGGATCGGGCAACGCCATAACAATCTGTCGCACATCAAGCAGTCGCATGGCTTTGGTCGGGTAGCTTCGAACGGCCACGCCGTCAGCGTGGGGAACGGCACCATGACAACGAACGCCCGCACCGATTTGCCCAGCGAAGCGCCTGCCCCCCGCGCACCGAGCCGCCACGCCTGCGCGTGCGAGAAGTTCGGGCAGTCTTTCGACTGATCAATGAGGTGCGTGAGCTGGGGGCCGACCCGCAAAAGTGGCGGCCGCACATGATCACCAGCCTGCGCCGCATGTTCGCCGTGAGCATCGTCGTCTCATCCGAGGTCCACTTCCGCCAGGCCCGCGGGAGCGGCCAAGGGGACATGACGGTGCATGACATCGGCTGGGTCATCGACTCCGAAGGGGCCCTCTCCCATGTCCACACCGAGCGAACGGGCGAAAGCCCGGAAAGCTTCTGGCTGACCTTTGGCGGCGCGCCGGCGGCCGACACCGGGGACGGATCGGTCCAGGTGGTGCCCGTCCGGCCCAAGCACGGGATGCACGGGGGTGGGACGTTCGTCCTGTCGCAGATGGCGTTGCCCCACGCCGGCGCGGTGGATCAACTGGGGCTACACCGGGAATGGGGCGATCGCCCCTTCAGCGGCCGCGAACATCGCCTTGTGCGGCTGTTCCATGTCGAGCTGGGTCGGCTATGGCGTCGCGACGTGCTGCGCCGCGCGAAAGAGCCCAGCACCGACCTTCCGCCCCGCCTCGCCCAGACGCTCGAGCAACTTCTGGCCGGCGCCAGCGAGAAGCAGATCGCGGCGAAGCTGGAGCTGAGCCCGCATACGGTCCATAATTATGTGAAAGCGCTGCACCAGCGGTTCGAGGTGAACAGCCGCGGCGAGCTGCTCGCCAAGGCCGGGCAGGCACGGTCGGAAAGCGCTCCCAAATTCAGCATGGCCCCGCCCCTGTCGCCCCCGAGACCGGCCGCCAGAGCGGAGCGCTGACGCCTGTCTTCTCCCGGAGCATGGATGCTATCGCCTCTGGTCGATCAGCTACTCGAAGGCGACTGCCTCACATGGCTCCCGCGGATCCCCGACGCGTCGATCGACCTGATCCTCTGCGACCTTCCCTACGGCACCACCCAGAACGGGTGGGACAGCCTGATCCCGCTCGCACCGCTCTGGGAGCAATATGAGCGAGTGATCAAGCCGCGCGGAGCGATCGTGCTCACCAGCCAGGGGCTGTTCACTGCGAAGCTGATGCTGAGCAACCCCGCGCTGTTCAAGTACAAGCTGACGTGGGTCAAGTCGAAGCCGACGAACTTCCTCAACGCGAAGAAGCAGCCGCTGCGCCGGCATGAAGACGTCTGCGTCTTCTACCAGCGGCAGCCGACCTACAACCCCCAGTTGTCGGACGGCGAGGCCTACAGCAAAGGGGTTCGCAAGAACCAATTGACCGGAAGCTACGGCAAGTTCGACCCGGTGCTGGTGTCGAGCGAGGGGAAGCGCTACCCGACCGATGTCGTCTACTTCAAGACGGCCGAGAGCGAAGGGCCCGTCTGGCACCCGACGCAAAAGCCGGTGGCGCTGGGGCGTTACCTCGTCCGTACCTACACCAACCCCGGCGACCTGGTGCTGGACAATGCGTTCGGCAGCGGCAGTTTCCTCGTCGCCGCCGCCGCCGAGGGGCGTCAATACATCGGCATCGAGCGCAACGCCGAAGTCCATTTGTTCAAAGACGGGCCGATCGACTATATGGACATCGCCCGCCAACGGCTCGCCGCCCTCACCCCCGTCACCACCGCCTAGATAACGGTGGCAGGCACCGTTTCTTGTGTAGTCTTCCGTCTTTGGTGAGTGGGATTCCGTTTGTGGTCGTTCCACGCAAGGTTGCCGGTGCGCGGTGTCGGTCCGACGTGCCGCCGGTGCCCTCACCGGCGGTCTTGCCGACCACTCAAAACGCCCGCCGGTGAGGGCACCGGCGGCACTCTGATGGCAAGCGTCCCCGCTGATTTGGATGGAGAGGCCCAATAGCTGTGAAGAGGCGCCTCCGAGGACGCGTTTGCGGTCCCCTCACCCTCGGTATCCCGGGGGAGAGGGTTAGGGCGAGGGGGGCCTTCCAAGCACAGGAATCTTGCGTTTTCTACAGCGTGTCCGTCTTCCGGGAGCCCCCCTCACCCTTCCCTCTCCCCCCGTAAAACCGGGGGGAGAGAGGACTCGAAAAGCGCTCAACCATGCACGGTCATTTCGGGGCTGCGGATGGAGCGGTGGCGGGGGGCGTGGTCGCGCCGTAAGTCTGCGCCTGCTCTAGCGCGGTCTGAAGATCGTCGAGCACCGCGTTGGAACGAGGGTCGTCCCGCCATACGCTCTCGCAGCGCGTGACATGCGATGCCTCGGCCGACCTGGGCTTTCGCCATTCGACGGTAAGCGCCGGGCCCATTTGCTCTTCCTGACCTCAACGCCGATCAAGGCGTCGTTCCGGATCGTCGTCGGCGCGAACGGATAGCGGCGTACGAAGATGAACCCCTGTTCGGTCCGCACCACCGCGAGATGCGACGATGTATCGGCCAGAAGCAACACCGGAGCGAAGATCAGGAAGATCGAAGCCCGCAGCAGGCGGCCGAGGGATCGGCGGACGGCGCCGAACGCGACCATCGTGAAAAACAACTGAATGGCCGTCAGGAACCCCACACGCATCGCCACATCCTCGGCCGCACCCCACCCGCGCCGCGAGCACGAAGGCCTGGCCCGGCGGCAGGCGGTGAAGGGCGATCTCGCCGCAGGCCAGGAGGATGAGGTAAGCCACGGCCGAGCCGACGAACGCCGACGCGGCGCGCTTCCCGAACGCGCGGAGATCGACCCGGGCTACAGGGATGGCATCATCTTGAACGGACGTGAGACTCATGGGCTTCCCCCCTTTGTGGCTCGGTCAGCGCCCTTCGCCCAGAAGCGGCAACTGCACGCGGACGCTCCGATCGCTGCCGTCGTCCAGGCCCGGGGCGGCGCCGATGAACTGTTTGTCGATCTTTCGCACGTCGCGGACGGGTGGGTGGGCGAGCGGTTGGAGGTCGGGGGAGGCGGGGCCGTCGTGGCGCTTCAGGACGTTGTAGTACTGGTCGCGCTGGGCGGGAACCCAGCCGGCGTCGCGGATCAGGCGGCAGATCTCACGCTCTTCCAGCTTGTAGGTCGTGCCGGCGGCGCTGACGACGTTTTCCTCCATCATCACGCTGCCCATGTCGTTGGCGCCGAAGAACATCGCGAGCTGGCCGATCTTCGGGCCCATCGTCACCCACGAGCTTTGCAGCGACGCGATGTTGTCGAAATAGAGGCGGGCAATCGCGAGGAACCGCAGGTATTCGTCCGCGCCGGCCATCCGCACGACGCGGCCGCGAAGGATGTCCTCGTTGGTGCTGTCGTCAAACGGGCCGTACGTCGCCTCGTCCCACTCCTTCGCGCGGCCGAGCGGGGTGTTCTCGCGCTGGAAGGGCCAGTGGATGAAGGCGGTGTATGAGCCGGTGCCGCGGGCGGCGCCGTTCAAAGTCGCGTCGATGGATTGGGCGAAGACGGCCGGCCAGCGGCCGCGGGCACGCTCGATGGCGGCGGCCGGGTCGCCAAGGTGGGTGAAGCGTGCCGGGGTTTCGCCCCGGCCGACGGCGACGGCAGCCGCATAATCCTGCATGTCGCGGAGGGCGGCCATGTGCTCGATCCGGTCGCGGACGAACTCGATGTGCCCGATCAGCATCGTGCAACTGGTGTTCATCCCCTCTTCGTGGGCGACGCGCATGACGCGGAGCCAGTCGTCGCCGGTGCACTTGCCGATGCCGATGCGCCGGCGGACGCGCGGGGTGAAGATCTCGCCGCCGCCGCCGGGGATGGTGTCCAGGCCGGCCGCGTGTAGACGCCGGATCACGTCGCGGACGTCCATCTTGAAGAACCGCTCGAACTCGATGAACTCCGGCGGGCTGAAGGCGTGAATGTGGACCGTCGGGAAGTTGGACTTGATGAACCGAAGCAGGTCCTCGTACCACTCGATCGGCAGCGCGTCGTTCATGCCCCCCTGCATCAGGATCTGCGTGCCGCCGATGGCGACCAGCTCGCGAATCTTTTCGCCGATCTTGGCGTAGGTGAGGGTGTAGCTGTCGGCGTCTTCGTGATCGCGGCGGAAGGCGCAAAACGTACACTTGGCGGTGCAGACGTTGGTGTAGTTGATGTTCCGATCGATGACGTAGGTACGGTAATCGTCGGGGTGAAGCCGCTGGGTGACGGCGTGGGCCCACTGGCCCAGGTCGTGGAGTGACGCGCGCTGGTAAAGTTCCAGCGCCTGCCCGTCCGTCAGGCGAGCCGTTCCGGAAATGACCGCACCAATGTCAAAACTGAGCTGGGGCATACTTTCAGAAGTCTATGAAGCAAAGGCGCGCGAGCAAAGGGGGCTATGGCATTTCGCCCGTTTTGAAACGGGGCGCTGCCGCCTGCGACATCTCAGGCAGAAGGGATCGCGGCGGCCGGAGCGGCGGGATACGGGGCCGCGGCCTCCCGCTCGCGGCCGTCGAGCATGCAACTGACGTTCATGTCCCCCATCACGTTCACCGTGGTCCGGCATCGATCCAGGAACCAGTCCACCGTCAGGAGCAGCGGGACATACGCGACCGGCAGGTCCACGGCCCGCAGGACCAGAAGCATCGTGACCGTGCCGGCCTCGGGGATGCCGGCCGCGCCGACCGATGCGACGATCGACATGAGCATGACGAGCAACTGCTCGTGGAACGACAGGTGCCGCCCGATGAGCTGGGCGATGAACAGGGCGCTCATCGCCTCATAGAGGGCGGTCCCGTCGTTGTTAAAGTTTGTCCCGACCAGCGCGCCCATCCGGGCCGAATCATCCCGCAGGCCGACTTTGTCGCGCAGCACCGAATAGGTGACGGGCATCGTCGCCGACGAGCTGTCGGTGCTGAAGGCCATCAGCAGCGCGTCCTTCGAGTTTTTGAGTAAATGCAGCGGCCGCACCCACGTGCCGAGCCGGATCCGCACGAGATACCAGGCCGATTGCAAGCACAACCCGGCCACCACCGCGACGACGAACCATGCCAGATCAACAAACGGAGAGAACCCCCGCGTCCCGACGGTGGACGCGACCATGCCGAACACCGCGATGGGGACCAGCGCGATCACCCAGTGGAGCACCGTGACAATGCTGTCGAAGCCGATGTCAACCAGGTCCGCGATGGAATGGACCGGCTGGTGCTTTCGCGTCCGCAGCGCGATCCCGAACGCGCCGGCGACGATGATGACCCCGATCACGTTGTTATCCACCAGCGGGCGGACCAGGCTGTCCGGAACCTGCGCGAGGAACTGTTCGAGGGGGCCGGGGTCGTGCCGCTGTTCCTTGGGGATGTTGTGAGGGCCCGAGCGTTCCCCCGGCCGCACCAGGTTCGCGACGCAGAGGCCGATGACGATCGCGACGACGGTGTTCAGCGCAAGCAGCCGCGCCAGCCGCCCCGCCGTCCCGCCCCGCACCTTCGCGTGGATCAGCGCCTGGAGCACCGCGAAGCAGATGAGCATCGGGGCCAGCGCCCCGAGGAGCCGGATGATGAGGTCGGCCGGGATCCGCAGAAGAGCGGCGTTCTGGCGCAGCCAGACGCCCGTCGCGACGCCCAAGACCATCGCCAGGAGGATCCGGAAGTAGAGCGGCGATCGCTGGAAGCGGCCCACGAGGCTGATCACCGGCCCCATCGCGATGGCCAGCAGCGACCGTAGCGAGAGCAGCGAGCGGCCGATCGGGGCGAAGACGCCGGTCGGTCGTGGGGTGGCCGGTTGCGCAGCGGCGATAGGGGGAACGAGCATCGCCGGGTCGTCATTCGTCGTCATCGTGGCCCCTCGTGGAGGAGTGCGGCGGCCGCAGGTCCGGATGAGCTTAACCGGGCGGCGAGGGGTTGCCAGAGGCGCTAGCGACGTGCGGGAGTTTCATCATCCTGCGGAATCTTCATCCCCACCGCCGATGACCTTGGGGACCTTGAAGAACGGGTACTCGGCATCCGGAGCGTTCCGAAGGACATCCTCGACCGACAGGCTCGGCTCGACGACATCGTCGCGAAGAACGTTGTGGAGCGGCACCGCATGAGCCATCGGCTCGACCCCGGTCACGTCGGCACGCTTGATCTTGTCCACGTAATGGAGGATCGATTCGAGCTGGGAGGTGAAGCGATTGACCCGGGCATCGTCGAGTTCGAGCCGAGCCAAGCGTGCCACATGGCGGACCTCCTCCGGCGTGATCGGCCCGGGGGTGGCTGCGCTCTCGACAGTTTTCGGCTCGCCCATGGCCGCGTTGTATCCGTGGGGACCGAGGGTGACAAGCGGCGGTGAATGCCTGGGTGGCTCGGGTCTTCTGGCAGAGGCCACGGAGCGGTCGCCGCCGACGAACTGCGCCCGTAAAGAAACGGGCAGTCGCCCTACTCGGCGACTCATCGCCCCAATCACCGGTTCGTGTCGCCGCAGGTTGAACCGGGAAATCGCCGACGGCGATGGGAATATCAAGAGATGGAATAAACCGGGGGCGCGTTTCCTAACCGCCGACACCAGACGGCGTGGTGAAACCACGCCCCACGGGAAGAGGCGGCGCGGCTCAATTTCCCGCGGCGGCCGCGTTGTTTGCGAGGTTCTTCAGGTTGTCATAGTCCGGGTTCTGCTTGTCGTGGTCTTCGTCGCGACGATACACCTTGCCGTTGGGGTCGGCGACGAGGACATACCGATTGTTGGGGAACTTGAGGCGCGGGTCGAAGCGGATATCGACGACGGTCCAACCGGTCTGCCCGATCGCCCCGCCTGAGTTGACCGCCTGGTTCAGGATCGGCTTCAACTTGCCCTCGACCTTGCCGAAAAGATCGAACGTCGCCGTCGAGAGGCTTTCGTCCTTCAGGTTCCGGTCCACTCGCTTCACGAAGAAGGTGTAGCGGGAAGGCGTCGTGATCTCGTTCGTCCAAACGCCGGGCTGGCTCCAGACGGCAAGGACCGATCGATCCTTCTCGGCACCGATGTTGTAGTTGAACAGCGGGTTCTTGATCGCGTAGGCGACGCGATAGCGATACGTATGGCTCGGCTTTACCGAAGTGTCGTGGATGATGATCTGGGCATCCGGCGTCTGGGCCGGGTCAAACTCGCCCGGTTCGACAGGGGTCAAGTCGGCGGCGGGCGCCCCTGTTGCGCCGAGCGTCGGCGTGGCGGCCGGGGCCGCGGGCGCGGGATCTCCCGGGATATTGAAGATGGACCCTGTCGCACCCGCGGCGTTGCCGAACGCGGCGGCCGCACTGGAGGGCGGGTACGTTCCGGGCACCGCGGCGGGGGCAACGCCAGGCGCTGCGCCCGGGGCCATGGGCGGGGCGGGTGGGGCCGCGGGCGGCGCGCGGCGTGGTGCAACCCCAGGCACGGGACGGGCGCCTTCGGAAGCCGGCACCGCCGGACGAACCGTCGCCGGCATGACCGGAAACGGCGCGGCCGGAGCGGGCGCGGGGAGGGCGGCGGGCGCGGCGGCCGGGTCCGGCTTCGGCCCCCCCGGTGGGTACCACGCGTCGCTTCCCGGCGTCGTCACGGTATAGAACGCGGGTTGCATCAGGTCCAGCTCATTGGCGCTGACGCTTACCCAAGTCTTATAGGCGATCTTGTCGTCCATCGGCTTGGTCTCGGCGGGCAGTTCGGGCAGCGGGTGGCCAATGGGGTGGGGGATCACGACCGGCGAGCCCCACTTGCCGTCGGGAAGCTGCTCCTCGCGCTCGACGACAACGCGAAGGAAACTCGTATGCGCCAGCTCCGGCGGAATGTGCGCGTCTTTGAAAGCGGCCGCGATCCCTGCCGACTTCACGCGGAACGAGGCGCTAAGCCATACCGAGTCGGTCGCGGGGACAGCGCCGGGGGCCGGCGGCACCGGCGGCGGTGGCGCGGCGGCGGCGGCAGGGTCGGTCGCCAGGATCAGCGGCGGACTGGCCGGCGGGATATCGAGCATCGACACCCCCATCGATACGGCCGCGACGTCGGGGCTGGCCGGGTCCTTCACGGGCTCGGCGGGCGGCAGGGCCTTGGGGATTGTGACGGCGACAACAGCAGTCTTGATCCCGCCGGTTGACGCTTTGATCGGCCCGGCGATCTGCGTCGCCTTCGGGGCCGGGATGTCAAATTGGAAGCCCTTGGCCAGCTCGGCCTTGACCTCGGGGATCTTGAACTCCACGCCGACGCGGCTGTCAACGTCGTGCTTGAGCGGCGCTGCGACGGTCGCGTTGATCTCGTGATCGATGTCGCTGGGCGAGAGGGCCTTCGGCTGGGCGCCAATCTTGACCGGCTGCATGACCGGCGCGCTGAGCACGTAGTAGTACGCCATGCCCAGCAGGAACAAGCCCCCCAGCCCCAGGGCGATCCACTCGATATATTGCTCGCCGATCTTGAGGTATTTTTCCATAATGCACCTTCCAACGTCCGCCCCGCCTGATTCCCTTCCCCTCGCTCGGCCCGTTCCGGAGATCCGTTTCATCCACCCGAAAGCCCCTCCGCCGCGCTGGCGCATGCGGCGGAGGTCGCGTCGTGGCGCCCGGCGCACCTAAAGGGGCTACCCGCCGCTGGCCACCGGGGTCGTCGGCGCGGGCGTGATACCCAGCGCCTTCTGCACCTCGACAGGCATCGGCGGAGCCTTCGGAGTGCCGCCGGTCGCGGTTGCCGTCGGCAGCGTCCGCACCGTCCAGTCCCGAAGGAAGATGGCTTCGCAGTCGAGCGTTACGCGCACGCAGGGCCTGTCACCGTAGAAATATCCCTGGGCCTGGTACGCCTTGGTGTCGATGTTCTGCATGTCCATGCGCAGGACCGTAATCAGGCGGCCGTTCTCCAGCGTCTTGATGAACCGTTCGACCTGCGCCGCGTCCAGCACGAGCTGCAGCGAGAAGTGAGTGACGTCGTACATCGAGTTGCACACGCGGCCGGTGACCGACGCGCCATACAGCCGGGAAGTTGCGTCGCCCGCCACTGTCGGCGCGGGGGCGGCGCTCGAAGGATCCGCGACCGGCGCGGGCGCCACCGGGCGCCCGGCGTCGCGCCCGCGGCGTTCGCCGACGTGTAGTACATCTCCAACTTCTGCTTGATCAGAAGGCTTTCGAGGTTCTTGACGGGCGAGTCCGCGACCGACCTTGACGCGATGTTGATGTCGTGGATCGCCTGGCAGGCGTCCTGCTCCATCCAGAGCATCATCTGGGCGTACCAGATTTCCTCAATACTGGGCGTGTCGGTCCGGGCGATGTGCTCGGCGCGGGTGAGGGCTTCGGGCTCGATGTACATGGGGCTTCGGGCCGCCCGATCCTTATAGAAGTCAGGTACGAACTCCTGCGTCGATTGGATGAACTCCTGGACAAGCTTGTCCCGGTTCACCGGCTGCCCGTTCGTCAGGATCACCCGGGGCTCGAACTCTTCGCTCCACTTCTTCCCCATCGCGATCTGGATGTCCTGCTGCGTGGCGGGCTGGGTCGCCCGCAACAGCTCGATCAGGTTGACGGGGCCGCGTTCGGGGTGGGCTCGATCGAACGGCGCCGGCTTGCCGCCGGGGTTCATCATCTCGTTGTATTGGAATCGGAAGTCGAAGACCGGCTTGTCGCTGGCTACGCGCGGGAGCGAAGCGGGGACAAGGAGCTCATGCCCGCTTCGGTTGAGCTCAACCACGTACTCCAGGGCATCGCTCGCCTGTTTCCCGAGGTTCGTCCGGGCGGTGTTCGCGTTCTCGATCATCACCGCGTTGGGGAAGACCTTCAGCGGCGTCGGCGTCGGCGCGTTGTCGAAGTTCGGAAGGGCGGCGCTGCTGATGGGCGAGGGAGAACAATTGCTCGCCGACCTTCGCGCGCTTGCCCACGTCGGCGGTGAAATCGGCATACATGCCCCCGAGCGGGACAAAGTAAGCGATCACGGCGACGACGGCGACGGCGGCGCAGATCACCGCGATAAGATGCTTTTGAATGATTTCGAGGTACTTTTTCATGACTCGATCTCGATAACGCTCTGGAACGACCCTGACGATTGACCGCCACACGGCGTTTGCGGCGTGGCGGGCGATGAATCGCCGGCCGCGAGGGAAGGGCTCGGCGCGCCAGCCTCAAGCCGTCACGGGATCGGCGGAGCGGCGCCTGCCACCGGAGCGGCCCCGGGCGCCGGTGTCGCGCCCGGGGTGGCTGTCGCCGAGCCGGGCGTCGTGGCGTCGGTGGGCGGGGCGGCCGCGGGCGTCTGCCCATCCGGGGCCGGCTGTGTTTCGGGGAGCGGCGCGGGTTTGGGCGGGTCAACCACCACCGCGAGAAGGATCGTCACATCCCAATCGTCGTCGATCGATTCGCCGGTGATCGGGTCGGTCAGCTTCATCGCGTCGGCGCCGGCCGCACCGCCGTTGTCGCCGCCGTCCATTCCGGGGATGGTGATCCCCGGGGGCAGGAGGCTGGCGGCGCCGCCCTGGCCTGGGATGCCGGACGAGGGCCCGACGCCCGGCCGCATGCCGCCGGTGGCGCCGGGGAACGCGGTGGAGCCAGGCCGGGTGACGCCCGGGATCACACCGCTGCCCGGGACCACGCCGGTGCCCGGCGCCCCCGTGCCCGGCGCCCCGTGCCGGGCATCCCCGTGCCGGGCGCCGCGGTCGCGTTGTGACGGATCAGTTGCCGGTCATACAGTTCCTTGCGTCGCTCGGGGTCGTTGATCGACTGCGCGGCGCGGGCCATCAGCACGCGCTTGATGCTGTACTGCGGGGCCGGCGCGTTGGCGCGCGGGCGCCGTTCATCCGGTCCTGGTCCGCTTTGCGGAACTTTTCGATCACTTCAGTATTGATCAGGTCGTACCCCTTGGACTGACCGCTGCTGAAGGGGGTCATGCAGTGAAGGGTGACGAGGAAGCCGCGCTGGGGAATGGCCGCGGCCTGTGCCACGGCATCGGGGCCGCCCTCGGTTGACGTCGCCGGCAGGTCTGGCGGCGACGCGACCGCCGAGGGGGCGGAGACCATGCCAGGCGCCCCGCCGCGCCCGCGCCCACCAAGACCGCCTGCTGGACAAACGTCTTGTTGTCCATTGCCAGGAACGGGTTGAGGTCGGCGAAGTAGGCGCTCTCGATGTCGTCCAGCACGATCTGCTTGCGGTTCTTGCGCTCGCCGCGCTTGGCCGGGTCCAGCCAGTTGGGGTCGGGGGCGGGGATGGTCCCCTCGATCTCATTGTACAGGTTGGTCCACAGGTCGCGGTAGCTGGTGAGCCCCCGCACGTCGGCCATCGATTTGCGCTCGGCCTCGCCGGCGTTCTGAACGTCCTGCCACTGCTTGGAGAGGCTGCTCGCCTTTCGGAAGGTGTCGTCGATCTCGGTCTGGGCGCGCTGCGCGTTGCTCGAGCTGAACTGCGCCCGGTCGATGTAGAGCCGGCCGAACGCCAGGCCCGTCCCCGCGACAAAGCAGGCGGCCGCCGCGGCGAACCATTTGTTCTTGGCCTTCCACTGCTTGGCGCGGCGGATCATCTCCGGCAGAAGCGAGCTGTTGATCTTGCCCGCGTCCATCGCCTGCAGGGCCAGGCCGTACGCGCTGACCGACGAGAGGACGTTCTCGTTCATGGCGGCCGCGATCTTCGCGTCCGAGGGCGGCGCGTTCCCGAGCCGGTCGATCTTCTGGACGTCAAGCTGGAGGTTCTGCTGAAGGTACTTCTGAAGCCCCGGGAGCCGGAACGTGCCGCCAAGGGCCATCACCTTGTCGATCCGAGAGTCGCGATGGACGGAGGAGTAGAAGCCGATCGAGCGCTGAATCTCGGCGACAAGGTCCGCGAAGATCGGCCGCATCGCCTGGAGGATCTGGCGGCCATACTTGCTGGTGGCGGCGTTCCGCTTGTACTCCTCGGCCTTTTCGAATCGCACTTTGAACGACTTCACCAGCGCTTCGGTGAAGTTGTTGCCGCCGATCGGGATCGAGCGAAGCCAGACGCTCTCGCCTTCGGCGATGATCAGGTCGGTGTTCTCCGACCCGATGTCAATCACCATCGTCGTGCCGGTGACGCGCTCGTCGAATCGCATGGCGTTGTAGACCGCCAGCGGGTTCATCTGCACGGTCACCACATCAAGGCCGGCATCGGTGAAGTACTTGATGTGCTGGCTGACGAGGTCCTTGCGCATCGCGAAGATGCCGACCTCCACGTCCGGTGAGCTTTTGTCCTGGAAGAGCTGGAAGTCCCATTCAACTTCTTCGAGCGGGAAGGGGATCTGCTGGATGGCTTCGAACCGGACGATGTTGGGGATCTGCCGCGGCTCCACCGGGGGGAGCTTGATAAACCGCGCGAAGCTCGACTGCCCGCTGACACCAATCGCGACCGGCGTCATCTTGACGTTATGAGCCTGGACGAACGCGGCGACGGCGTTGGCGATCAATTGTTCGCGGTTGTCGCCGGAGTTGGAGAGCAGGTGCTCGTGCTCGATCACGTCGTAGTCCACGACCTTGATCGTCTCCCCTTCTCGGGCGAGCTTCACCGCCTTGAGCGCGCGGTTCCCCAGTTCCAGGCCCCATGCGAAACGGGCGTTAGCCATGTCAGTTCCTCAGGCGGTTCACGACACCCCACGCGATCGGGCAGGCCAGCGGCCGCAACTTCCCCCGCGGCTTGCCCGAAAACGGTCCGGCGGCTTGCCGGACACTTTTCTGGCGGCTTGCCCCGAAACTTGTCCGGCAGCTTGGCCCAAACGTCCCGGCGGCGGTGCGGGCAACTTCTCGGCGGCCTTGCCTAAACCGGCTCGGGCTTTCCGGCGATTTTTTTCGACGGACACGTTGACGACGACGCTTCGCCCGATTGCCCCGACGCTCCGCGGCGGGCCATCCGGGCAACGCTCCATTAGCCGGCACGCGCCCGGGCGGAGCGGTACGACAGATCACAACAGCGGTTCGGGAAGCAACAGCGGTCAAAAGCAGGCGGTCTCCGGCAACCGCCCTCGCGGCCGCACGGGAACCCTCGACAAACCCTCGCACGCGGCCGATCGAAGGGGACCGACGGCCGCCGGTTGCTCAGTCCTATGGTGTAACGTCAAATCGTTCGACGCTCAACTGTTGAACGCGGCGGTTCCGGCCGACTTTGGCTGCTACCGCCGCGCCCTCACGTCCGAGAACCATGCCTGCCGACCGTCACTCCCAGCCTCCATCGTGAGTCAACGCCCCACGACCGCGTTTGGGGACGGGGCCGATCGCCGTAAGATCGTTCACGGCCCAGATCGGCGACATGCGGCCGGGGCATCCTTTATGAAGACGTTCAGCATTCAAACGCTCGGCTGCAAGGTCAACCAATACGAGACCGAACAGATCGCCGCGCTGCTCTGCCAGCAGGGATTGCTGCCGGCGGCCGCCGCTGAAGCGGACCTGAGGATCATCAACACGTGCAGCGTGACGGTTCAGGCCGCCAGCAAGAGCCGCCAGGCGACCCGACGCGCCGCAAGTCTGCCAACGCCAGCCCAGCCCCGTCTCGCGCCGCGACGCGTCAGCCTCGGTCAGCTCACCGGCGTTACGTCCAGTGGCGGCCGGTCCTGCGAGACGATCGATGACCCGTCCCATGTCGATCGGACCTTGACCGACCCCTTTGATGCGCCCGTTCCGACGCCGGCTCGCAAGGCCAGAGTGGTTGTCACCGGCTGCTGGGCCACAAGCGATCCGGCGGCCGCCCGGGCGCTGGTCGGCGTGGACGCCGTCATCGGGCACCATGACGACGTCGCCTCCGATCTGTTGCGACTGATTCGGCAGTGGCGGTTCGAGCCGACGAGCACCCCGCCCCCTGCGGAGCCAGACCAAGGCTCCCCGCCACCATTCGCATCGCCGCACCACTCGAATGGGCCAATTAAAAAAGGGGCGGATGACGCGGGTTGGGGCAATCAGGCTGGGTCTCCAGGAGGGAAATCGTCGAGAGTTATTGAATCTTCGACCGGGCCCGAAGTCAACGAGAAAATGACGGTTTCGCCGGCGGCCGCCGGGCCCATCTCCCCCTCCAAGGGCACGTGGGGCCTGCCCCTGCTCGGCGAGCGGCAGGCGGGCCGCCAGCGCGCTCACCTGAAGATCCAGGACGGCTGCGATGCCCATTGCACCTACTGCATCATCCCCCGGCTTCGCCCATCTCTGGGGTCCAAACCGATTGACGACGCGGTGGAGGAGGCGGGGCGCCTGACGGCCGCCGGGCACGTCGAGATCGTGCTGACGGGCATCTTCCTGGGCGCGTACGGCCAACCCACGGCGCTGCGTCGCCGCCAGCCACCGGCCGAGCGGTCCCCGCTCGCCGGCCTGATCGACGCCCTCTGCGCGCGCGTCCCCGGTTTGCGGCGGCTTCGACTGTCGAGCCTCGAGCCCGGCGATCTGACGGACGATCTGGTCGCCGTGCTTCGTTCCCATGCCCAGGTGGTGCCCCACTTCCACCTTCCGCTCCAGAGCGGGTCCGACGCGCTGCTCCGGCGGATGAACCGCCAGTACACGCGGGACGACTATCTAACGATGATCGATCGCGTCCGCCGGTCCTTCGACCGGCCCGCCCTGACGACCGACATCATCGTCGGCTTCCCCGGCGAAGAGGACGCCGCTTTCGCCCAGACGGCCGAGGTCGCCCAGGCGGCCGGGTTCATCCACATTCACGCGTTCCCCTTCTCACCCCGCCCCGGCACGGCGGCCGCTCGATGGAAGAGCGACTTCGTCCACGGGCCCGTCGTGAATGACCGGATTACACACCTCCGCGAGATCGCGGCGGCGCATAGCCTTCGCTTCCGCAAGCAATTCATCGGCGAAGCGGCCGAGCTACTCGTTGAACTCGACGATGGGGAAGGGCGTTGTCCCTCTTCGATCCCCGACCCCCATACACGCCATGGACGCACCGAGCGATATTTTTCCGTCCGCTTTAAGTCCACGCATGCCCTGCCCGGGGATCTGGCGCGCGTGCGAATCGAGCGGGTGGATGGGGAAGAGACGTACGGAGTGCAGGCAATCTGAGGCGCTCTCACAATAAGGTGACCCATGCCCGGCGATGTCGGCGACACCCCTGACATGACCGCGTCCGAACCAGGCCCCTGGACGCGCCGAGGGTTTTTGACCGGAATGCTCGCCTTCGGCGGCGCGGTCGCCGGCGACGGCGCGACAAGCGTCGGCGCGGCGGCCGATCGGCCATCATCCGGCGCGGCGGTGAGCCCGCGGTTATTCAGCTTCGTTGGCGGCCCGGCGGGCGGCTGGTCGATCCTGTCGGCCAAGGCGGTCGCGGGCGAAGCGCTTCCGGCCGCCGAGCGGGTCGAGATTACCCTGGGCGCCGTACCGCCGACGCCCGGCGGTGCGGCGTGGGCCCTCCGCGGCGTCACCAGCAACGAACGTTACGTGACGCGGCCCGAGAAAGAGGCGCTGGTCAAAAAGCAGGCCGCGCTCGGCCGCCCCACCGCGGACCGCGCCGCCCTGATCCCGATCCGAAAGAGCGCGAAGTGGTGGGCGCTCACGCAGGACGAGCGCCGCGCGATCTTCGAAGAACGTTCCCGCCACATCACGATCGGCCTGAAGTACCTGCCAGCCGTCGCCCGCCGCTTGCACCACTGCCGCGACCTGGGGGAGAGTGAGCCGTTCGACTTCATCACCCTTTTCGATTTCGCCCGGGCCGACACCAACGCCTTCGACGATATGCTGGCAGCGCTTCGCGCCTCGGAAGAATGGACGTTCGTCGAGCGGGAGGTGGACATCCGGCTGGAGCGCCGCGGATAGGAACGGCTTCGCTATGCCCCATCGGCGATGATGTTTCGCGCCGGAGAGACCGCCACGCGAGCCGAGACCGTGAGGGGCCACGAGGGAGCGGTCGGCGTCCCGAGTCGCGCCGCTCAACACCGCTAAACGACTACTCCGCCGGGACCGACCGCTCCGTCACGATTGCGGTGCCCCAGTGAAACGTTCTCCGTCTGCCCCCTGACCGATCCCGGCGCGTACACTTCCGCCATGCCGCTCCCCGTCTTGCAGCGAATCGCCTCGTCTGAGCCGGCCGATCTGCTTCGCCTGTTCCATCGGTCCGAATTGCACTGGTTTCGCCACCTGGGGGAGGAGGCGACGCTCGACGTCGGCACCGCCATCGTCAACCCGGCGCTGGGCCGGGTGTGGGACGCGAACCGGGTGATGGAGGCACGGCTCCCCCGCGGCATGGCGGCCGCCGCTGCGGTCCAGGCGATCGAGACGCACTACAAAGTCGCCGGCTGCCGCTGTGCCAAAATCTCGGTCAACCCAGCGGCCGCCCCTTCAGAAGCCGCGCCACTCGAAGCCCATCTGGCGGCGATCGGCTGGAAACGCGAGGTCACATGGGCCTTCGCGCGACCCGGCGGCGCTGCGCCGGCGGCCGCCATGACCGACCCGCCCGTGACGATTCTTCCCGCGCGGGCCAGCTTCCGGCACGCGCAGGCCCTGGCGACCGAGGCGGCCGCCGAATCGGTCGAACCGCAGGTCGCCGAGGCCGCCATGCTCCATCTGGACGACCCACACTACGACGCCCTCCTCGCCATCAACGCCGCCGGCCATGCCGTCGGCAGCGCCGGCGTCCTCGCCATCGGCGATGTCGGCGCGATCCAGGAGGTCTTCGTCGCCGAACCCCATCGCCGCAAGGGGATCGGCCGGCTCCTGCTCTCCCGAACTTTGGAGATCTGCGCCCGTTCCCTCTTCCGCCAGGTGCTTCTCGGCGTCGCTCCCACCCAAACGGCCGCCATCGCGCTCTACGAATCGCTCGGCTTTGGGAAGGTTGGGGAATCCGTCAGCTACGCCGCCCCTTGGGCATGTCTATAGATCAGGCAATAGCCGCGCGATCCAATGAATTTCCCCGCTTTCGTAAGGCGCGGTTTACCACGCCCCCCAGGGGTGACGGCGTGGTGAACCGCGCCCTACGGGGCGCCTCGTTGGTTCACCGCCGAGAGATCGCCTCGCCCCTTCGTCCCAGCCGACGCCAGCGCCGCGGCCGTTCCGCGTCACGCAATGCGTGACCTACGGCGCGAGGATTCGGAACGTCTGCTTCACGATCTCGGCCGTCTTCACTTTTGGCTCGATCGAGCGGCCCCATTGCCAGGCGGCGACCGTGACTTCAACCGGGTACTTCGTCCGCGGGGGGATCTTCGTCAGGACGAGCTTGTCCCCGTCGATGATCGCCGGCCCGGCGATGACGTAGAAGCGCACCGGCATCCCGGCGTCGCTTCTGGCGGAGAGGGGGATGGAAGCGGCGCCGGCGGCCGCATCGGGGATCTTGTCGAACGTGATCGTCTGGGGCATTCCCTCGCTGTTCTTGTGGAGCTGGATGCCGCCGGGGAGGACGGCGTCGCGAATCGTGTCGGTCCCTTTGTGGCGGACGGCGAGGTAGGGGCCGGTGATGCCCCAGGTGCGGTCCAGCGCGATCTGAAAGGTGTCATTGCCGAGAGGGGCGATCGGGCCGCAGAGCCATTCGATCGTCGGCTGCCCGGCGCTCGCGCGAGCGGCTGCCCGGCGGCGGCGAAGTTGTCGGGGATCCTGTCGAGCGTCACGCCGTGGAGGGTGAAAGTGATTCCGTCGGGGCCGGTCTCAGGAGCGAAGGTGGGGATGCCGCGGAAGTTGAGCGGCATGGCGTGGCCGGCCGCATCGGCGAAATCGACGAACTGCGTTTCAGCCTTCCAGTTGATGCGTGCGATCGCCTGCGCCTCCTCGGCGGCCGCGGGGTTGAAGAACCAGGGGACGCCGCGGGCGGCCGCCGGCGTTTGGAGAAAAGGCGCGGCGGGGTGATTCTCGTGGCCCGGGACGGGGAGGTTGGCCAGATATCCCCTGTCGATCGCGATTGGCTTCAGTTGGGGGCTGCCGTCGTCGGAGAGGCGCGCCCGGGCGGCCGCGTCGATGTAGCGGGCGATGTACGTGGTCAGCCGCTGCGAGCAATCGAAGTGGCCGCTGCCGCCGTCTATCACGTAGCTCAGCGGCCAGTCGGGGTGGGATTGGCGCTGGGTCAGGATCGTTTCGTATGCTTTGGTGTCGTTCCAGCGGGTGCGGATATCGATCTTTTCCTGATCCCACTCCTGGCTCGTGCCGTAGATCACCAGCGCCGGCGTCACGCGGTTCTTCGGCGGCAGGTGGGAGTTCTTGATCCAGACGCCGGCGATGCATCGCTCTGGCTTGGCTTCGACCAGCGCGTCAACCATTAACAGGTGCCCCGATTCGCCCATCGGCAGCCAGGGGACGGTGGCGACTTCGGCATAACCCGATCGTTCCGCGAGCCCGTCGAGGAGCTGCTGCAAGAAGGCCGCCGCCGTCGCGTGATCGTTCTTCGCATTGAAGTTCATGAACGTCGGCACGCAGAAGACGATCCCCAGGTCATTGGCGGCGCAGGCGTCGCGAATCAACGGGTCTCCGGCAAGCCGATGCTCCGGCACGTTGGTACACATCACCACCAGGCCGCGGAGCTTCCGGCATTGTTCAGGGGCCCAGAGGTAGGCGGTGGCGCTGGTCTTATCCCCGTTTGCCCAGGCGGTGCAGGCCCCCGTCCGCATGAACTGGAAGGTCTGGTTGACGGGTGAGCGGCGCGTCGCCTCGGGCACGTCCCCCCGCGTGTCGAGGGCCGCGAGGAGCAGAACAGCCGCTACGACCGGCGCCCACGCCACGGATCGGAACCAACGGCGTCGATTCGACATACTTTCACCTCTGCGGAAACTCGCCCTTTCGTCAAAGTAGCAAAGCCGCCCGCGGCGTTCTAGCGGCCGCTCCGTCCCATTCGTCCGGGGCGAGACCGAATAACCGGCAGCGTCAACCTCGCCCGCCAATTTGCTCAAACTGAATTGACCGCCGGACATGCGTAATGAATTGCTTTCACTGGCGCATCGCGTTCGGGACGCGGCCGCCTCGTGTGGAAAAAAGGGGCTCCTTCACTGGGCTGACGCCAAGGGCAGGTAGACGTGCGCAAGGGTAAAGTTCGATCGTCTCATCGTCGATCGTCCGTCGAACGACTGGAGGGGCGGCGGATGTTCTCCGTTGCCGCGTCGGGGCCGGCCGCCAGCGTCAGTCAGTTGGTGTTCGGGGGCGTGGCCAATACCACCGTGTCGCCGTCGCAGACGGTGAACATCACGAACCCGGGCACGACGACCCTCACGATCCCGGCGAACGGCCTTACCATCGGCGGGGCGGCCGCCAGCGAATTCAACATCACCGCGGGGCCGACGGCAGGCGTCGTTCTGGCGCCGGGCGCATCGGCCGCCATCTCCATCGATTTCGTGCCGACAGCGATCGGGCCGCAGGGGGCGGTGCTGAGCATCGCCAGCGACAGCCTGACCAGCCCGGTGATTTCCGTGGCGCTGCGCGGGCTGGGGACGGCGGGCTTGCAGGGGGCGAACGAACCGTCGCTTCAGTGGATCTTTGACACGTATCAGATCACGTCGCGGACGGGCGATTCCAACCCGGCCGAGTCCACGCTAGACGCGGTGCCGCTGGCGAACGATGAGGTCGTCGCCCCGATGTTCAGCAAGGCCGGGCCGGGCGCGGTCTCGATCGTCCCGATCGCGGCTTTTACGGGGGATGCGTCGCCCGCCCTGACGCTGGGCTATTACACGAAGTCGGGCTCGGGCGCCTGCAGCGAAAGCAGCTCTTCACCGTACCGGCCGCCGACGTGCAGACGATGACCCCGCACACCAAGGGGTCCACCACGTTCGATCCCGGCGCGGCGAGCTTCGGGCTCTACTCGACATGGGTCGCCCAAAAAAACCGGACGGTCTACAGCGAAGACTTCCGCAACACGTTCATCAAGCCGGCGAACCTCCAGCGAATGTTCCGGTGTTACCCGCTGACCAACGCCGACGGGACGGTTGTCCCCAACGCATACGTGATCGGGAACGAAGAGGCCTATAACAACGACCTTCAGGACGGCGTCTACATCATCCGCAACGTGCGGCCGACGACACCGACGCCGAACCCGACGCCCGTCGGGCAGGTCACCGCCCTGACGCTGGTCAACACCGACACGGGCCAGGACATCGGCCCGCTGGTGGAGGGCCAGACGGTCGATCTTTCGCAGCTCGGCACGGCCGATATCAGCATCCGCGCCACGGTGGACGGATTGCCGTCGAGCGTCCGGTTCGACGACGGGGCGTACACCTCGATCGACAACCTCGCGCCCTACACGATCAACGGCGACTCGGGCCCGCTTGCGGGGATCGCCTACAACACCTGGCTCGCGCCGTCCGGCGCGAACACGCTGAAGGTGACGCCGTTCAGCGGCCCCAACGCCGCGGGGATCGCGGGCGGAGCCATCACGGTCCATTTCTCAATTCTTCCCCTGAATTTGACACCTACGCCAACTCCGACGCCCACGCCGGCCCCTACACCGACACCGACGCCCGATCCCACCCCGACGCCTACGCCGACCCCGAGTCCGGTGCCCACGCCGACTCCGACTCCGGCGCCTACGCCGACTCCGACTCCGGCGCCTACGCCGACTCCGACTCCGGCACCCACGCCAACCCCGAGTCCGGTGCCTACGCCGACTCCGACGCCCGATCCCACACCGGCCCCAACCCCCGCGCCAGCGCCCACGCCCACGCCGACGCCGACTCCCACTCCCGATCCCACTCCGGCGCCCACGCCGACGCCGACTCCGCTGCCGACACCCACGCCGACGCCGACTCCGCTGCCTACACCCACGCCGACGCCGGCACCCACCCCAACGCCGACGCCGACTCCGCTGCCTACACCGACGCCGACGCCGGCACCAACCCCCACGCCGGCACCCACCCCAACGCCGACGCCGACGCCGACTCCGACGCCCACTCCGTCACCAACGGCGGGCCCGGTGGTCTACGAAGCCGAAGTGGCCACGCTTGTCGGAGCCGTCCAGGCTCATGCCAACGGCGGTTACAGCGGGACCGGCTACGCCGATTTCCAGAACGCGGCCGGCGACTCGATCACCTGGAATGTCGTCTCGGCCGCCGGCGGTATGACCCAGCTGAGCTTCCGCTATGCCAGTTCAACCAATCGGCCGCTGGCGCTGAAGGTCAACGGGGTGGTCATCACACCCAGCCTGGCGTTCAACGCGACCGGCTCCTGGTCCACCTGGAGCGTGGTCACCGTTTCAGTCCAACTTCTGGCGGGTCCGAATACCATCCAGCTCGCCACGATCGGCGCCAACGGCGGGAATTTTGATTCCCTTACCGTCGGGTGACACCACCCCGTGCCCCAAATACACACGACGCCCTCAACCGGCCGCTCTGCCGGGTCGAGGGCGCCGTGCATTTCGGTAAACCCGAAATCCGAGCCACCAAACCCGAAAGAACGATCGATCAGCAACAAAGAAGCAGAAACCGCGAACGAAGACGACCGTCCCGTTCCCACCGACCCCTTTGCTTTTTCTGCTTCTGTTTTTTCTCCCGCTTCTTTCGGATTTGGACGTTCGAATTTTCTTTTCCCGCAACTCACTTCACTTGCCCGACCCCAAACTGGTTCCCCGCCCGGACCGGCTTGTCGCCGTCGAAGTCGATCTCCAGCAGCTTCTCACTGTGGACCGGGCCGCCCTTCTCGTCCGCCAGGGCCGCGACGATCTTCCGTGTCTTGACGTCGATCACTTCGCCTGTTGACGGGTATGCCAGGCGGCCGTCGATGCTCATGGTGACCCACCCCGGTTGATCCCGCACCGGGATGCTCGCGACCCACTTGGGGGGCATCGCCGTGTTGTCGAAGATGTGGACCCGCTGGTTGTGGCCGTCGCTGAGCCAAACCTCCTTCTCATCCGGGGTCAGGGCGATCCCATGGCTCGGGCAGCCGTGCCGCTTGACCGCGCCCTTCTCGTACCCTTCTACCTCAACGCGATGAATCACTTTCCCCGTCGTCAGGTCCCCGATCTCGAAGCCGAGCAGATCGTTGACGCAGGCATAGACCAGCGTCGAGCGGCCGTTGACCGTGAAGGGGCGAATCTTATTCCCAAACGGACCGACCGTCTTTTCGGCGGTGTGCGTCGCCGTGTCGGCAACGGTCAAAAGTGGGCTCTTCAGCCCCGCCAGATAGCAGTGCTTCCCGTCGATGCCATAGACCGTATTGTGCGCGCCGCTTTTGGGGGAGACCTTGGCAATCTCGTCGCCGTTCATGGCGTCGAGCACGTGCCAATCGTCCTTCTCAAACGTCGGTTCGTAGATGATCCTGCCGTCGGGCGAGATCGACATCCGGTCGCAGCCCGAGTCATACGCCTTCTCCCACAGAACCTTGTCGGTCAGGAGATCGAGGCAGGTCAGGTCCTTCGGCGTGGCGACATAGACGCGCCCTGTAACGGCGCGTGCGCAGATCCCCTTCACCGCGCTGGGGTGCTTCGGGTCGCCCAGCGCCGGGATCGGAATGCGGCGAATCAGCTTGTGGTCATGATCGGCATCAAACACGAGCAGCCCGACCCCGCCGTATTCCAGGTCGGCCCGAATGCCCGGGGTGGCGACGTAAAGCAGATGACGCTCCTCGCCCCGAGCGGCCGAGGCGGACAACGCGACGAGAAGCAGGAGAAGGCTGATCTTTCGCATCCCCCTACTACCGAAGCGGCGGCGGTCGGTTGACGGTAGCAAGCACATTCGGCGTCGCGGAGATTTGATGGATTGCAAGGCGGGCCACTCGCGACCCGCGCCGCCAAGACCGGGCTATACCGCACCCGCAACCGGGAGCACAACGCGGTGGCGGCGCCGCTGGAGACTCCGGGCGGCCGTGGATTAACGGGCGGCCGCGGAATACCCTTGCCGGCGGGCCTGCGGAGCAGAGGCATATGTGCGCGATCGTTACGGGACAGGTTGGCATCGACAAGGGGCGTTACCTCGAAGCGGTGAAGCAGAAGGCGCAGGCGGCCGGGTTTGATCTGGAGGTTTGTCATGTCGGGCAGATGATGTACGAGGAGGCGCCCGACGTCCCTGCCGGCCGCATCTTGAACCTGCCGATCACGCGGCTGAATACGCTCCGGCGGGCGGTATTCAAAGAGATCCTCCGGGCGGCCGAGCGGCACGAGCATGTGTTGGTCAATACCCACGCGACGTTCCGTTGGCGGCATGGGCTGTTCGCCGCGTTCGACTTCGACCAGATCAAGGCGTTCAACGCCGACCTGTACCTCACGCTGGTGGACAACGTCGAATCGGTCCATCACCGGCTGATGAAAGACCACGAGATCGACCACTCGCTCAAAGACCTGATGGTCTGGCGCGAAGAGGAGACGCTGGCCACCGAGATCATCGCCAACATCACCCGCGGGTATGGCCACTTCTTCATGATCTCGCGCGGGCGGGACGTCCCCACCACCGAATCCGTCTATCGGCTGCTGTTCGAGAACAACCGGAAGAAGGTCTACCCCAGCTTCCCGATGAGCCACGTCATGGACCTGCCCGACACGCTGGCCGAGATCGGGCGATTCAAGCAGTCACTGAATGAGCATTTTATCACGTTCGACCCGAGCGACGTCGATGAGTTCGTCCTGCACACGATGGCGCTGAAGGCGATGCAGGAGGGGCAGAACTTTTTCGAGGCGAAGGCGGCCGACGGGCCGGTGCTGCTGAAGACGGCCGACGTCGCCCAGATCAGCGGCGACATCCTCGGCCAGATCTACGCTCGGGACTTCAAGATGATCGATCAGTCCGACATGATCGTCAGCCTGGTCCCCGAGCTGCCCAACGGCAAGCCAGGGCTGTCGAGCGGGGTGGAGCGCGAGCTGCATCACGCGTTCGAAGGGGGCAAAGAGGTCTTCGTCGTCTGGGCCAGCCGCGGCACGCCAAGCCCGTTCATCACCGAGACCGCGACGCGCGTGTTTCGGAGCGTCGAGGAGGCGATCGGGGCGTTCCGTCAGAAGGGATATCTCGGAGACGCGTCGCCGACGTGAGCTTCCCCGCCCTCGTCACCACACATGAAGCGGCGACTCCACTCTCCGCTTTCTCCTTGGCGTTCCTTCCCTTGGCGTCTTGGCGTTCACTTACTCTTCTTCGCTCGAAGACGAACTGAACGCCAAGGCGCCAAGGACGCCGAGAGAAGATCGCCAAGAATGCAAGTCCGACAGGATTGAATCGACCGTGGCGCCCCTCGATACTCGGCGGACATGATCCGTGCCGTGACCGTCTACTGTTCCGCCAGCCGCCATGTCGATGCGGTCTATTTTCGGGCGGCCGCGGATTTGGGGCGGGCGATCGGGGCGGCCGGTTGGCGGCTGGTCTATGGGGGCAACAACCTGGGCCTGATGGACGCCGTCGCCAGCGGAACCCGAGCGGCCGGCGGAAAGGCCACGGGGATCACGCCGCGATTGATGGTCGAAGAAGGATGCGCCGACCGCCTCGCGGATGAGCTGGTTGTCACCGAAACCCTGCGCCAGCGTAAAGCCCTGCTCGAATCCCGCGGCGACGCCTTCATCACCCTTCCCGGGGGCCTGGGCACGCTTGAAGAGTTCTTTGAGATCCTCGTCGGCAAGTTCCTGCGCTACCACGACAAGCCCATCGTGCTGCTAAACGTCAACGGCTTCTACGACCCCCTCCTGGCGATGCTCGAACACGGCGTGGACGAACAATTTATCAAGCGCAGCGCCCTCACCGCAATGCGCGTGGCCAATTCAGTCGAAGAAGCGATGGCGTACCTCCACCTCCACGCCGGTCCGGCGCACGAGCCCGCCGTGGCCGAGCCCTCTTTGATGGAATAACTCGATCGACGTCGAAGTGTGACGCGCGGTCCCTTCGTACGCGGCGACGCTGGCGACGAACGGCAATGAGTTTATCGGAGTCATCCGTGCCTTCCGTGGCTCCAGGCTCGTGCCGCCCATCCAACCACGTGGCGGAAATGTCATAGGTCCATGATGGGATTTGGCGGCCACCGTGCCGATAATTATCAGGGTGGGGGGGATTGTTCTTGGGCGGCCGCTTACCGCCGGCATTCCTCCCTAAGATCGACCGGTCGCCAATGTCGCGCCGTGGACGACCCAACGCCAAGCGGATGTACCGTCGAAATCTTCCCATCCTCGTCGCATTCGCAGGCTCGGTCGCGCTTCATGCGGCCGCCTTTCGTGAATCCCATGTCCTCCGCGTGCAATCCGGCGGCGAGCGCATCGGATCCAGTACAGGCCCCCGGCCCGCCCGCGGTGGGCCGATCACCATCTCCCTCGCCACGGCGGCCGAGCTGGGGCTGAAGCCGCCGGTGCCCGGTCCCTCCAAGGCGCAGCCAACCCCTCCGGCGCCGGCGGCCGAGCCCCTTCCAAAGCCGGCCGAGCCGCCGGCCGAACCCCCTCGACCGCTGCCGCCGCCACCGAAGCTGGAGCCGCCAAAGCCCAAGCCCCCGAAGCCGGAGCCGAAGGTGGATCTGTTCCCCGACGAGATCGGAGAACGGACGGGTACGGGGATCGGCAGTCACCGCTCCGAAGGGGCGCAGCCCCTGCAGGCGCGCGAAGGGGACGAGGATCAGGCCGCCCTCAGCCGCAATCCGTCCGGAGCGGGCCGGGTGGCCCATGTCCGACCGGCGCCGATGGCCAACGCGGGCGACGGCGGCCACGGCGGGTTGCCCGGCTCGGGCGGTGGCGATGCGCACCCGGCGGCGGCCGCGTCTTCCGCCGGGGCCGCCGGCGGCAAGCCGGTCGCGCGACCCAGCGAAGAGACGCCGTCACTCGATGACCCTCTTGCCGAACTTTCCCCAGGTCAGAGCGCGCGCGCTGCGGAGACGGCGGTTGAAAAGGCGCCGCTCATCGATCTGCCGGTTCCGCCCTCCAAAGAGACCTCCAACGCGCCTCAGGAGGGCGTCGCCAAGGCGGATGCCGCCCGCAAGGACGCCAGCGATAATACGGCGCTCGCCTCGTCAGCGCCGCTGCCGGCCCCGACCTTGACGCGCATCGCGATGCTTCCGGAGGTGAAGCCCCCACTCGACCCAAACCCGCAGCTTCATCTGGGAGCGCTGGTCGTCAAGCCGCGGGCGACCATCGAACAGGCCACCGCTGGCGACGCCGGCAAGAAGGGTGAAGGGGAATCGGGCGAGACGGGCGAGCTCCTCCCGGAGATTGCCGAGCCATCCGCCAGCGGCGACCTCCGCCTCCCGGTCACGCGCCCAAGCGTCACGCCCGGCCGAACCGCGGGGGAAACGATCGCGCAGCAGGCGGTTCCCAGCGTCGCCCCCGACAAGCTCCCCGCGACGCGCCCGCTGCCGCGCGAAAAGCAGCCGGACATGGCCGTGGTGATTGTCACCCCCGCGCCGGACCTGCACCTGCCCGAGGCCCCGAAGCCGATCCTCGCGGCCAACGCGCCGGCCCCGCTCCAGGCCCTGGCAGGGCCGGTGCGGGACGGGGCCCCACCCCGGTCGCTGCAAACCTCGGCAAGTGAAGCGGCCGTTCCCAGCCCATCGGCCTCGGCGCGGGCTGCCACCGCGGCCCGCCCCGCGAAGCCGTCGCAGCCGAGCCCCGCGGCATCCAGCGTCGCCGTGACGACGGCCGGCCCGCCATTGCCTGGCCCCAGCCGCCCGGCCACCGGCGACGGCCGCCGCCCTGGCGCCCCGGTGGCCGCGGGCGACCCCGGCCAAATGAGCGAATCGGAGTCCGACCCCTTCTCAAAGATTGGCGCCGCGACGTTCAAGGACGGCCACCTGGCGGTGAAGTTCGGCCGCAAGGTGATCACGAAGCGGCCGGATATCCCCATCGTCGGGATGATCGACAGCTACTCGCTCCGCAACCCCAGCGTGACCTTGCGCGTGTCGATTAAGCCGACGGGCGAAGTGGCGGACGTGAACATCCAACATTCCAGCGGCAGCAACGAGATCGATCAGCCCTGCCTGATTGCGATGCACGACTGGTGGTTCGAGCCGCTCCGGGACCGCACAGGTAAGGCCATTGCGGACACGGTGGTGTTTACGATCTCCTTCCGATGACCGACGATGCCCGCGCATCATACCAATGTCCCCTCGGCCGCGGCGGCCGCCACGATACCCTGATGAAACTCTCGGAACTTTTTTACTCAATCCAGGGGGAAGGGAAGCTTGCCGGCGTCCCCTCGGTCTTCGTTCGGGCGAGCGGGTGCAACTTGCGTTGCGTCTGGTGCGATACGCCGTATGCAAGCTGGTCCCCGGAGGGGGAGGAGGCGAGCGTGGCGTTGATCGTCGAGCGTGTGGCGGCCTACCCGGCGCGGCACGTGGTGCTAACCGGGGGCGAACCGGTCATCATGGCTGACTTTGAAGCGCTGTGCGTGGAGCTAAAGGCGAGGGAATATCACATCACGGTGGAGACGGCCGCCACGGTCTTCAAAGCAGTCCCGATCGATCTCGCCTCGCTCTCGCCGAAGCTCTCCAATTCGACACCGCTGGCCCGCGAAGGCGGCCGTTTCGCGGCCGCCCACGAGCGGGCGCGCCTGAACGTCGCCGTGATCCAGCGCTTTATCGACACCTCGCCCGATTTCCAGTTGAAGTTCGTCGTCGCCGATCCGGCCGATCTGCCCGAGATCGATGAACTGCTCGCGCAGCTGAAAGGCTGGTCCCCGGCCGACGTGCTGCTCATGCCCGAAGGCGTGAACGCCGACATCCTGAGCGCGCGAACCGCCTGGCTGAGCGAAGTTTGCAAATCGCGCGGCTTCCGGTTTTGCCCGCGGCTCCACGTTCTGATGTACGGCAATCGCCGAGGCACATGAGGCGTGGGCGTCCGCCGAGATCTTCGAACCAGGAACTCCAGCGTATGGCGTGGTCCACCACGCCAACATCGTGGAGCGGCGTGGTGAAACACGCCCTACGCTGGCGACGCGGGAGAAAATTGCACCCGACCCTTGCTCCGACGATCTTCGACCCGTTGGACCAGGTCGGTCGGCTCCGGCCGGTAGCAGAATCCGCGCCGCACCACTGTGCCGCCAGCGGCACGGTGCTTCTGCAACCAATACTCATTGACTCGAACAAGGCCGTGCCGCGCCGCCTCCGCGTCAATCTCGCGGATCGCCAGATCGTTAGAAGCCGCGTCACTCTCGAACCAGGCCTGATCGGCCTCGTCAAGGCCGCCGGCGGGGCTCCAACCGGTAATCATGACTGATTTCTCCTTGACCGGATTCGGGCTCCGGTTGCGGACGGGGAGGAGTCGTGGGGCTCGTGGATCAATGCGCACGCTGAATCAGTCCAGGTTCATCGACATCAGGAACTGGGCGTTGCTGGGGACCTTTTCCAGGCGGCCCTTGAGCAGCTCAACGGCTTCGACGGGGTTCATGTCGCTCAGGACGCGGCGGAGGCGGTAGACCAGCTCCAGCTCCTTCTTGTCCAGGAGCAGCTCCTCGCGGCGGGTGCCGGAGGCGTTGATGTCGATCGCGGGGTAGGTGCGGCGGTCCACCAGGCGGCGGTCCAGGTGAAGCTCGGCGTTACCAGTCCCCTTGAACTCCTCGAAGATCACTTCGTCCATCTTGCTGCCGGTGTCGATCAGCGCGGTCGCCAGGATCGTCAGCGAGCCGCCCTCTTCAATGTTACGGGCGGCGCCGAAGAAGCGCTTGGGCTTCTGCAGGGCGTTGGCGTCCACGCCGCCGGACAGGATCTTGCCGGAGTGCGGGATCTCGGTGTTGTACGCGCGGGCCAGGCGGGTGATGGAGTCGAGAAGGATGATGACGTCCTTCCCGAACTCGGTGTAGCGCTTGGCCTTCTCGATCACCATTTCAGCCACCTGCACGTGGCGCGACGCGGGCTCGTCAAACGTCGAGCTGACGACCTCGGCCTTCGTGTTGCGCTCCATGTCGGTCACTTCTTCCGGGCGCTCGTCGATCAGCAGGATGATCAGGACCGCCTCGGGGTGATTCTTGCTGATGCTGTTGGCGATCTTCTGGAGCAGGACCGTCTTGCCCGTTCGCGGCGGCGCGACGATGAGCATGCGTTGCCCCATGCCGACCGGCGTCACCAGGTCCACGATCCGCATGTTGAGGTCCTTGGGGTCGGCCTCCAGCGTGATGCGGCGGTTCGGGTGCAGCGGCGTGAGGTCTTCGAAGTTGCCGGTGTCGGTGATGCGCTCGGGGTCTTCCCCGTTGATCGCTTCCACGCGGAGCAGGGCGAAGTATCGCTCGGATTCCTTGGGCGGGCGGATCTGCCCCTGCACCACGTGGCCGTTCCGCAGGCCGAAGCGTCGGATCTGGCTCGGGCTGATGTAGATGTCGTCCGGGCAGGGAAGGTAGTTGTACTCGGGGCTGCGGAGGAAACCGAAGCCGTCCGGAAGGATCTCCAGCACGCCTTCGCCGTACATCAGGCCGTTCTGGCGGATGCGGCTCCGCAGGATCTGGAAGATCAGATCCTGTTTTTTCAGCCCGATGTAATCCTGGATCCCCTCCTGGCGGGCGATCTCGTGCAGGCCATGGATATCCATGGTCTGCAAGTCCTTGATGTAGAGCTTTCCGCCCTTCACCTGTTCGTACTTCGCGTTGGTTTCGGCGTCGAAGCTCGCGACATCCTCCGACAGGCCCGACGGGGCGGCCGGCTCTTCGCGACGGACGACGGGCTCGGGCCGATCGGCCCTGTCAATAGGGCGGCCGCCCCCGTTGTCACGATCGCCGCGGTCCTGGCGGACGAACGGACGATCGACCCGCGGCTCGGGGCGGGGGTCGTGACGCCCGTCGGGACGCGTATCGTTGCGGTCCTGCTGGCGCGGGTCGGGGCGATCCTGCTGGCGCGGGTCGGGGCGATCCTGCTGGCGTGGGTCGGGGCGATCCTGCTGGCGCGGGTCGGGGCGAGCTTCGGGACGGGGCTCGGACCGCTCGGCGCGAGCCTCGGGTCGAGGCTCCGGGCGTTCCGTCCGGGGGTCCGGGCGCTCGATGCGCGGCTCGACCCGTTCAACGCGGGGCTCGGCGCGTCGGCGCGAGGCTCCGGCCGCTCGGCGGCAGGCTTCGGCTCGGCGGGGGCGGGAGATCGGTCGGCGATGGCGTCCGGGGCGTCGCCGGTGGCCGCTGTGGCCACTTCGGCGACGGCGGCTGGCGTTTCGCGGGGAGTTCGACGGGTTCGGGTCGTGGTTGTTTTGGCCATTGGGTCAGGCCTCCAGAAAGTAAAAGGGTCTAATTGTTGGCTTGATGGTCGAGTGGTGCGGGAGAATCAACGTCAATCCGAGCGGCTTACAGGCTCGCAGACGTCCCGGGGATGAGATTGCGCCCAAGGCACGGCCGGCCGATCATACCACAGCCCGGGGGATCGAGAATCCGTAGCGAAAGCGGGCGTCATCGCCCTGCTTCGGCGGACCGTCATGGTCGTGCCGACGCGAACTACCGCGTGGGGCGTGTCGAATGCACGCGTGTCACATTCACCCGGGCGTGTCACACACGCTCACTCACTTGTCATAGACGCTGTCGTGAGCGCTCTGTTTCGATCAACGACGGGTCGGGCCGCGCGCTCCTCCGCATTTGCAATGCGCCGGCGGCAACCCAGCGCCCCATTTCGATGAGCCAAGCGGCCCGTCGCCGTAATCTCTGTGCTGTCACGTGGTCATCAAATTCGATAGTGGATGATTGAGAGCAACCGACAAACGTTGGCGGGCTTATTCAAGTTTTCACGGGCGCTACCTTTGCCCGCGCAGCGGTCCGGTGATGCAGACGGCTTCGACCCCGCAACGGAATCGCCAATAGCGCCACAATCCCGTTAGCCAAGCGTGTCAGGGAAATAGAACAGGCGGGCTCAACGAACGTGCGATCTCACCCCACCGGCCGCACTCCTCACCGAGGCGCTCCAACAGGAGGAGCCGCCGTTTAGAAGAAACAATAGGCTGAAGCGGCACGATTATCGAGCGAGAATTCGGGAAAGCACAGACCGGACTTGGCGGCGGACGTCTTCCGCTTCGGCGGTATTAGTGATGACATCATCGGATAGATCGCGCTTCCTGTCTAGGCCCCATTGCAAATTTTCTCTGCGTTCCAGCTCCTCCGGCGACCATCCCCGCCCCTGCGCCACGCGCGTCAGGCGTACGTCCCGGGGCGCGTGGACAAACACGATCCGATCGCAAGAAGGGGCTAGCCCCGCTTCGAACAACAGGGGGGCGTCCCATACGAACGCGATCGGCGCCCTTGGCGGATCGGCTGCGTCCGAGGCCGCTCTCTCTTGTGCTGGGCATGATTCAGCCGCCCCTTCGCCTCGGCCAACGGCGGCCCGCATCACCCGCTCTCGATCACAGGCGATCATCGGGTGGATCAGCCCCTCAAGCCGTTCGCGCTCCGCCGGCGACGTAAACACCTTCCGGGCGATGGCCGCGCGGTTCACCGACTGGTCGGCGTTGAACACCGCGTCCCCCCACCACTCGCGCAGCGTCTTTTGAACAACGGGGGCGGCGTAGGCGGCGCGCGCCTGCGCGTCGGAATCGATCACCAGGCACCCCAGCTCGCCGAAGATTTTTGCAACGAACGATTTCCCGCTTCCGATCCCGCCGACAATGCCAATGATCGGGATTCCCGCGTACACGCCGACACTCTATCGTTCGGGCATGCGATCGGCACGTCATACCGGTCGAATTTCGATCAGCTCCAGCCAGTTGCCCGCCGGGTCCTGAAGAAGAAGCGACTCGTAGCCGGGGCTGATCGATCGCTGGCGGACGAACGAAATGCCGGATTCGATCAATTTGGCTTCCGCCTCCCCCAGCGAGCGGATGCCGATCCCGAGCGGCCGCATGCTGTCGGAGTCGGGGGACCGTTTCTCCAACGTGTCAAACCGGATCGAAAAGTTGGCGGCCGCGTACACCGGGCCCGCGCCTCGTACCGGCGGACCGCCGCTTCGGCCATCGTCGGCGCTCGACGCTCCTCGCGCTCTTCCTCATTTCGCAGCCCCAGCACCAGCGGCGGGAGCGTCACTCGCGGCCGTTCCTTCGCGAGCATGGGCGACGGCCGCGGGAGCTGGACGTCATCCCTCTCGAACTCGAGCAGCGAAACGTAGAGCCCGTCCAGCGCCCGCTCCAGCCCTGCGCGGCAGGTGAGCCGCACGTCGGCGACCGATTGCAGCATCACCGGCGGCGGCACGGGCATCGCCGGGCGCGAATCGCTTTCAGGGAGAACGTCTTGATCGTTCGACGAGGGCTCCAGTTCCATGGTCTAAGTCTACGCTGCCCGTGGAGGCCTCTACACCCAATAAACCCCCCAACCGTCGCGGCTGCGCCGTGCGGAGGGGGCCTGATCGCCCCCCTACTTGATCTCCTGCCAGTTCTTTGCCCAGCCCGCTTCGACCTTCAGCGGCACCTTGAGCTTTAGCTGGCGCCCGGCCGCCACCATCTCCTCGCGGACGATCGCGGCTTCGGCCTCGACCCCGTCGGCCGGGGTTTCGAAGACGAGTTCGTCGTGCACCTGCAGAAGCATCTTCGATCGGCTGGACTCGCGCTTCAGCCGGCGGTGAAGGTTGAGCATGGCGATCTTGATGAGGTCGGCCGCCGACCCCTGGACGACGCTGTTGATCGCCATCCGCTCCGAGGCGTTCCGCATCGTGATGACACCGCTGTTGATCTCCGGCAGCGGGCGGCGGCGGCCCATGATCGTCTCAACGTACCCATGATCCTGCGCATGCGCCACGCACTGCGCGAGGAAGTGCTGGATCCGGGGGAACCGCCGGTTATACGATGCGATCAATTCTCCCGCGGCCTTCACCGACAAGCCTTCAATCCGGCGCGAAAGCCCGAAAGCGCTGACTCCGTAAATGATCCCGAAGTTAATCGTCTTCGCGTACCCGCGTTGCTCCCGGGTGACCTGATCCGGGGCAACGCCGAAGACCTCGGCGGCCACTGTGCGATGGACGTCCTCGTCGGCCTCGAACGAACGCATCAGCGCCGGTTCTTCGGTGAAGTGCGCCAGGATCCGCAGTTCGATCTGGCTGTAGTCGGCCGTCAGAAGGACGTTGTTAACGGGGTCCCCGGGAACGAATGCCAGCCGGATGCGTCGCCCTTCGTCCGTGCGGATCGGGATGTTCTGCAGGTTGGGGTCGGACATGCTCAACCGGCCGGTCGCAGCGCCGGTCTGGTTGAAGTTGCCATGGATCCGCTTTGTCTTTGGATTGATGTATTCGGTGAGATTGTCCAGGTACGTGTTCTTGAGCTTCACCAGGCTTCGGTACTCGAGCACCAGCTTCGGCACCGGGTGGACGCTCGCCAGCTTTTCCAGCACCTCGACGTCCGTGCTCGGGCCGGTCTTGGTCCGCTTGACGACCTTCAGCTTGAGTTTGGTGAACAGCAGTTCGGCCAATTGCTTCGGCGAATCGGGGTTGATGTCGGTGCCGGCCGCCTCCTGGATTTTGCGGTGCAGCGCCTCCGCCCGTTCCCCCAGGACGGCGCTCTGTTCCTTCAGAATGGCGGGGTCCACCGCGATCCCGTTGAACTCCATCTCGGCCAGGACATCCACAAGCGGGATCTCAACGTCATCGGCCAGCTTCTTCACGGCCGGCAGTTTGGCCAGTTGCGGCTCGACCCAGTCGGCAAGCGCAAGGCGATGTCGGCGTCCTCCGCGGCGTAGCATGCGATCCGTTGGAGATCCACCTGGGACATGTTGATCTGGGACTTCCCCTTGCCCAGCAGTTCGACCGTGGCGACCTTCCGGAAGCGAAGCGCGTCGGCCGCCAGCCGATCGATCCCGTATTGCAGGCGGCCGGCATCGACGAGGAACGCCCCGATCATCGAGTCCATCTCGACCCCGCGCACCGTCACGCCGGCGACTCGCATTACCAGCAGGTCGTACTTGATGTTATGGCCGACCTTCTTGATCGCCTCGTCCTCCAGGATGGGCCGGATCGCCTCGAACCGCCCGCTGGCACGGGATCACCGCCTGGCCCGCCGGCCCACAGACCGGCACGTAGTAGCCGGTACCCGGCCCCCAACTGAAGCTCATGCCGACGAGGTTGGAGTTCATCGCCCCCAGCGCATCGGTTTCGGTATCGAACGCGAATCGCCGCTGGCTTCGAAGCTCGGCGAGGAACGCCTGGAACTGCTCGTCCGTCTGGACAAGCGTGTACTTGCAGCTCGCCCCGGTCTCCAGGTCGGCGGCCGGGTCGCCCGGGGCAAAAAGTGTCGCAGCTTCACCGCCGCTTACCGCGGCTTCCGTGGCCAGAGCCTCCCCCCCTCCGCCCCCTCCGCCCGTTCCGAAGACGGGACGGGGGCCACAGGATTGTCGAGGTCGCCAAAGAGGCTCGGGCCGAAAGGGGCGCGCGACGGTCCCTTTCGCGCCGTCGGCGCCGCGACGACCGGCGCGGAAGGGGCGGTATCCCGTCGCGCCGCTGCGGGCCGCGGCTCGGCCGCCCCCGGCAGGCCGAGCCGTTTGACCAGCCCCCAGAAGGCCAGTTCCTCAAAGTGGCGGCGCAAGCCCGGGCCGTTCAAGCCGGCGAAGCGGCAGGCCTCGGGGTCGAATTCGAACTCGACGTCGTCCTTTAACGTGACGAGCCGCCGAGCCATGGGGATCCGATCCGCGTAGGCGACAAAGTTCTCCCGCAGCTTTGGAGTCAGGTCATCGAGATGCTGGAGGACAGCCTCGGCGGACCCATATTTATGAATGAGCTTGGCGGCCGTCTTCGGGCCGACGCCGGGGATGCCCGGCACATTGTCGATCGCGTCGCCGATCAGCGCCTGGACATCCACCGCCTGATCGGGGCGATAGCCATGCTTGGCCTCCATGCTGATCGGGTCGGTCACGGTCCCGTCGTACGGGTCGTACATGCGGGTGCAGTCGTTCAGCACCTGCCTTAAGTCTTTGTCATTTGAGACAATAAACGTTTCATACCCCTTGTTGCAGAGCTTGCGGGCCATGGTGGCGACGAGGTCGTCAGCTTCGAAGCCCGGCTTGGCGAAGATCGGGATGCCGGCGTCGCGGACGATCTGAAGGATCCGCTGCTCCTGCGGAAGAAAGTCATCGGGTCGAGGCGCCCGGTTCGCCTTGTACTCGGGGAAGAATTCCTTTCGGAAGACGGTTTCGTCCCCGCTGTCGATCACCATGGCCAGGTAGTCCGGCTTGCGCTCGTCGATCAGGTTCAGGATCCGCTGCGTGAACACGAACGTTGCCTTGGTCGGCTCGCCGGTCGGGCTGGTGAGGTCGCGGAACGGGGCATGATACGCACGATAAATCTGGGCGTGCCCGTCGATGATATAGAAGGATTTCGGCATGGTGGCGTCTGGCGAGGCGATCTTACGGCCGCCGGGAGCGCGCGATCAATTCGCAGAGAGCGAAGCACCCGGCAGTCGGCGCGCTGTACGGCGACAATCGAACAAACCAACGAAAACCTTGACCGTATGGATAACAGGCCGGTACATTAACTCAACGAGCGCTGGACGGGCTGATGGCGGTCCCGCGAGCGCCGTTTTTTCACGGGAATCCGTGTCGGACGATCCCTTCCTTTTGGCCGGACGTCCACCGGCTTCTAAATCCGAACGGTTGATTTGAACGCCTGGGCACGCACCGAAGTTCCACCCCTGGAGGTCCCCCTATGGCCGCCGCCGTCCCCCCGCAAGCGTCCCGTGCAGGTCTTATCACGACCGTCGTCGTTCTCTGTATCACGACGCTGGTCCCCACCATTCTCTGCTTCACGATCAACAACGAGTTGACCAAGAGCCGCGACGACCTGGAACGGGCCAGAAGAAGTATTCCGAAGTCGCCACGGACCAGGACCTGGCGAGCCCGGAATACGATCGGCTGAAGACGCGGCGCGGCGATCTCAATCTGCCCTCTGTCATCGCCGTCGCCAACCAGCAAAGCACGGAACTGGCGAAGGCGATCGAAGGGACGGCGACCCCTGCCCAGACCGCGATCACGGACGGGCAGGCCGCACTGATGGCGACCGGCGAAGAGCTTTCCAAACAGTACGCGAAGTCGCGGCCCGCCAGCCTGAAAGAAGCGCTCGCGACCTGGTCGTCGGTCGCCAAATCCCTGAAGGACAAGTCAACTCAGTTGGAAGCACAGGCCAAGGCGGCGGCCGAGACGCTCGCCTCGCGCGATGGCGTCCACCAGCGCCAGCTTGGTGAGAAGGACAAGGAAATCGCCGACGCCAAGGCCGAAACCGCGAAGGTGAAGGCTGATGTCGATCAGCTTCGCGGCGCCCAGGGGGTCGCGCTGAATAACGCCGTGTCCGAAATGGCCAAACAGCTCGAGACGCTCAAGGGGCAGGTCGTCACGGCTACGGCGGACCTGGCCAAGCGCGACGCCGACCTCGCCGCGGTCACCAAATCCAACACGCGGCTGACCAACCAGATCGCCGTCTATAAGCAGTACCCGACCGCTAAAGACACCAAGCAGAGCGCCCTCCGCGTCGCCGATGGCGCCATCAGCAACCTGCCCGGCAATGGCCTCTGCTACATCAACCTTGGGGCGGGCGATCAGATCGCTCCGGGGCTCACGTTCGAAGTGTATGACCGCGTCACCGGTATCCCGGGGCTGAATGAGTCGATGTCGGATGCCGATCAGCGGGCGATCAACGCGATTCGTCTAAAGAGCGGGGCTGCGGCCGCGGACAAGTACGAGAGCGACCTGCCCAAGGGCAAGGGTTCGATCCTGGTCATCAGCGTCGGCCCCGGCCACACGTCGGAGTGCCGGATCATCCACCAGGAGCCGAACCAGGTCATCTCTCAGGGCGACCTGATCGCGAACCTCGTCTATGACAAGAACACGAAGTACAAGTTCCTCGTCTACGGCGACTTCGACCTGAGCAACAACGAGCAGCCGAAATCGACCGACACAGCGGCGATCAAGCGGCTCGTGCTCCAGTGGGGCGCCCAGCTCACGAACGACATCGGTCCGGAGGTTGACTTTATCGTGATGGGGATCGAGCCGAAGGTGCCGACGCTGACAGCGGAAGAAGCGGCCCAGCCCGACCTCCAGGCTAAGGCCGACAAAATGAAGGCCGCCCACGATGCGTACCTGTCGGTCATCACCGAAGCGTCCAGATACGGCATCCCGGTGATGAGCCAGAACCGGTTCCTTTACTACTGCGGGTACTACGATCAAGGCCGGCGGTAACGCTTCGCCGCCTGGCTACGCGATTCGAAACGGCACGTGCATTCGCATGTGCCGTTTTTATTGGGCTTAAGCGTAAACCCGGTCGAACCTCGCCACGGCCGCGTGCGACGCTCGCGCACGCTGGGCATCCGGGCTGGGCCCACGGCCCGCAGCACAATCGCAACCCGAGATGACGCCGAAGATTAGGGGCATGTAAGCCCCCCATAACGAACCGCCGGAAAAGAGGGGATGAAATTTCACGAATGCCAGGCCGTCGTGGCCGATGAAGAGGATAGAGGAGCCCGGACGGTTTTTATCGGACGCATTTGTCCGGTGGCCGGATGGGCACTTGGCCCCCACCGCCCTCTAACCTGGCAGAGCTGTGAAAACCATCCCCAAGACGCGAAAGGCCAACCCCGATTCACGACCTGCTCTGGGCTCGCGTCTCAAGCCACGAGACGGGGCGGCCGATCTGACGCGCGCCCCCCGCACGTCGGTTGAGATGGGTGCCGACGGCCGTCGAAAGCTCTACGTTTTCGGAGGGTTGGTCGCGCTGATGTCGCTGACCAGCGCGCTGCTGCTTGCGATTCGCCCCGCCCCTTTGTCGCCGGACTCCTCACGGAGTCTGCTGGCAACCGACAAGCCGAACGCGATCGACCAGATCTTCGATACGAAAGCCCCCGTCCCGGGGCAGCGCTGGAAGTACATTTTCATTCACCACAGCCAGACCAATTCCGGCAACGCCGCGACGCTGGCTGAAGCCGTGACCGGCCCGGTCCCGGTCGGGGAAGCCGGTCCGCCCGACCATTTTGTGATCGGAAATGGGGACGGTTGCGCGGATGGCGAGATTCAGATCGCCCAGCGCTGGAACCAGCAGCAGCCCGCCGGCCGCGGAATTGGGATCGACCGGATGGACCCGACCTGCATCAGCGTCTGCATGGTGGGCGACTTCGATCATAACTTCCCCACCCCCACCCAGATGCGAAGCCTGGAGATGCTGGTGGACGTGCTGCAGCGGCGCCTTCGCATCGACCATGACCACATCTGGGTGGTGGAGGCCAAGGAAAGCCCCGCCGGCATCGGCCGCTATTTCCCCCGCGGCGCGTTTCGGGAGCAGTTGCTTCCCTGACCCATCCTTACCCTCCCTGCCACGCGGCCGCTTCCGCCCGTCTTCAACCTCTCTAAAGCTGTAAGAACGAGTGAGTGCAAGATGGCATCATCGTCATCTGTACCCCACCGCAATATCGCGTTCGCCAGCCCCCAGCGAATCAGGTCTAACCAGTGCCTCAGTCTCTGTTTAGGCCTCGCAGCGATCACCGAGCGCGTCGGCCTCATCCCGGCTGGAAATCCTTGATCTTCACCTCGGTTTCACCTACGCTAAGGCTTGGTAAGCATCACTCGCCCAACGAATAGAGGGGGCGTCCGTATGTTAAAAGAATCTGGGGGTTTGTGAGGCCCGGGGCGGTTGGCGGGCAGCCTCGATCTTTGAGCGAATGCGGCGCGCCGGGCGCCTCGATTTTCGCCGGGCGACTTTGGACCGCGTTCGCTTGTGGACGGCGCGTATCGTAAGTCGAGGCGCACTGTTCGGTTCGGCCGCACTCGTGGAAATCCAAGTTCATGGCAGAGAAACTTCTCCAATACGACGTCATCCAGCGCCTTGGTGAGGGCGCTCGGAGCACCATCTTTGCCGTCTCGGACCCCACCACGCGGCGGATCTACGCCCTCAAGCATGTGGTGCGTAAGGAAGAAAAAGACCTGCGATTCATCGAGCAGGTCGAGAATGAGTTTGAAATCAGCCACCGCTTCAACCACGCGAACCTGCGCAAAAGCTTCGACTGCAAGGTGCTGAAAAAGCTGCTCGTGCAGAAGAGCGAGGCGTTCCTGGTTATGGAGCTGTTCGACGGCAAGGCCCTCGACGAGCACCTCCCCCGCGCCTTGATCGAAATTGTGGACATCTTCATCCAGGCGGCCAACGGACTGAACGAGATGCATCGCTTGGGCTATGTCCACTGCGACATCAAGCCGAACAACATCATGCGGAAAGATGATGGGTCGGTGAAGGTGATCGACTTCGGCCAGAGCTGCAAGTCCGGCACAGTCAAGGAGCGGATCCAGGGCACCCCGGACTACATCTCCCCCGAGCAGGTCGCCCGCAAGCCGGTGAACGCGAAGACCGATATTTTCAACCTCGGCGCGTCGCTCTACTGGGCGGTCTGCGGAAAGACGATCCCGACGCTCTACACCGTCAACAAGCAGGGTGACAACAGCTTCCTGGTGGATGCCCGGATCGACACGCCCCAGCAGCTCAACCCGAAGGTCCCGGCCGCGTTGTCAAACCTCGTCATGGAGATGGTCGCGACGAGCCCCTCGAAGCGCCCCGACTCCATGGAGCAGGTGATCCAGCGCCTCGAGCTGGTGAAGCACATCCTTCGCAAGGAGGCCGGCGTCGCCGCGGCGCAAAAGCCCCCGGTTGACGACTTCGAAGACGCGGCCGATGTCCCCGCGGCCGAGAAAATCGAAGAACTCGGCGACGAGATCACGCTCCCCGACGACATGCTGTCCGACGAAGCACTCCCAGACCTCGAAGATTAAAGCCAATCCACCCGTCGCGATCCGCCCGGCACAGCCCCTTCGTCTCGGTCACAACGGGCCGATTTCAACGTCCGCCTGTGCGGCCCGAACCCAACCCAGACGGTCCCCAATCACCTTCCGCCGAAAGCGGAAAATCTCCAGCAACTGCTTTCTTACCAAGGCGGCGTGCACCAGCCGCCCCACGACCGGGAACGGCACGCGGTAGATCACCCGGTCCTCGCAAAGCACTCCGTCCGCGGCGGCGCTGAACGTGTGCTGATGGTGCCACATCGCATAGGGGCCGCGGATCTGCAGGTCCACAAAGCGGTACGGGGGCGACCACTCGATGATCTTCGTCCGCCATCTCACCGGCAGGCCCGACCACCGAATCGTGTAGTCGAGGACCGTATCCAGACGGATATCGATCGGCTTGGGCGTCTGGATCGAAAACGCGAGCCAGGGGGGCGTGATCGCCGGCAGGTTCTCCGCGCTGGAGAAGAACGCCCACGTCTTCTCCGGGGACGATGAAACAACGAAACGGTCGGTCAGTTCGTGATACATGACGGCAACTCTCCAAGCCAACGCTCGGCGATCTTAGCACTGCAAGGTTGGCCGCTCGGACGCCGCGATCGAGTCGTCAAATTTGAAAGGACGAAACGAGGCCCGTGTCAGGCCACCTTCGCACCTCGGGAAGAAGGGAGCGGTTACTTCGCGACGTCGCACGGCGTCCGCTGGCTGCGCGGCGAAAGCCGGAAGGGCCGGAGAACCCGCTCCTCACAGGCGCGGCGTGCCGGGCGGTGCGCGGCGCCGACGCGAGCCGCGCCCGTCAGAACAGGAAGCGGTCTGCGGCCGCTCCGGGGATAGGGTCGATCGCCCAGGACACCCCGCGCCAGTCGGCCCAACCACTCCCAAACGGTCGCGGCTCGCGGGGCGCGGCGCGGCGTCAACGAGCGACGCCATTGAGGAAGCGCGCACTTTGTCCGGCACTGGGACGTCCGCCGCGGATGCGTCAGCGCTTTGCGGGCCGGCCGCGGAAGGCGGCTTCCAGGGCGTCGAACCATCGGATGAACGCCTTGGCGGTGGCGCTGCGGTCTTTCCCTTTGAGTTCAACGCGGTGCAGCGGCCGCTCGATCTTCAGGTCCTTCAGGGGGAGCACCACGAGCTGCCCGCTCGCTATCTCATTCCGGATGGCCAGCTCGGAGACAATCGCGACGCCGACGCCGGCCGCCACCGCGCGCTTGATCGCCTCGGTGCTCGCCAGCGACATCGCCGGCCGGGCGGCAAAGCCGCGGGCGAGCAGCGCCTGCTCGACGACCAGCCGCGTGCCCGACCCGACCTCCCGCATCAGCAGCGGCTCGGCCAAAAAGTCGCGCGCGGCCAGCCCCTTCTGTTTAAGAAGCGGATGATCGGGCCTCACCACCGGGAGGAGCTGATCGGCCCGAAAGACCTCCGCTTGCAGCTCCGGCCGATCGGCGGCCCCTTCGGTCAACGCGACGTCGAGGGCGCCATCCGCGAGGAGCTGCTGGATCTGCTCCGTATTGCCGATCTCCCACCGAATTTCGATGCCGGGGAATGCCTTCTGGAACGCGGCGATGCGGTCCGGGAGCAGGTAGACGCCGATCGTCATACTCGCGCCAATGGCGAGCCGGCCCTGTCGGAGGCCTTTTAGTTCATCGAGCGCGCGCTCCGCTTCGGTTTCGATGGCGAACAGCCGCTTTGCGAACGGGAGGAGCGCCTCGCCGGCCGCCGTCAGCCGCATGCCGCCGGGGAGCCGGTCGAAAAGCGTGACGCCCAGCGCCCGTTCGAACTGACGGAGCTGCTTGGAGACGGCAGGCTGGCTGATCATGAGCCGATCAGCGCCTTTCCCGACACCTCCCGATTCGGCCACCGCCTTGAAGATCGCCAACTGGTTCAGGTTCATGCGGCGGCTAAGGATGCGGGATGTTGCCGCGGGATGAAAGGGGTGAAGTTTTCAAGGCCGCTCGGTCGATCCAAAGAGACGGGAGGGCGGGCCGGCGACAGCGGCCGCTCCCTCGCGCATCTCATCGGATCGGGCGACATGGCCTGATACAAGCCAACGTGCTTGGGTCGTGGCGGCTCGGACGGGGAGTGTTGTTCCAACGACCGTCATCCTGAATGTTGTGCTTCGCGAAAGCGAAGAAAGGGAGCGTCCATGAGCCGCCATCTGTTGCTGCAATCGGTCCTCGGTCACCTCGCCCTGCTGGCCGAAAAGCACCCGAGGAAAGCCGCCTCACCCGTCGCCCGCAAGGCCAAATCACACGCCCGCGCGACCCTTCGCATCCCCCGCCAGGCTGTGCGCCGCGCGGCATGAGAGCAGAAACGGGGCTTCTCCCCTTTTATTTCATCGCTTCGGCGACGGCGGCTTGAATCGCTTCGTCATTGCCCGAGCCGACGAAGACTTTCCTGACCGTGCCATCCTTGTTGATGACGACCGTCTGCGGGATACCGCTGACAAGGTACTTTTGCGCGACCGAGCCCTGAGCGTCCAGCAGGACCGGCAGCGTCAACTTCAGTTGCTTAATCCCGGCGGCGACTTCATCCTTCTCCTCTTTCAGGTCCAGTGCGAAGGCGATGAACGCCTTGTCCTTCTTCGATTCGTAGAGCTTGTTCAGGTGCGGGAGCGACTCGCGGCATGGGCCGCACCAAGTCGCCCAGAAGTCCAGGACAACCACCTTTCCCTTTTGATCTGACAGCGAGACATCCGCGCCGTCCATTCCCTTGAGGGTGAAGCCGGGCGCGGCTTTCCCTTCCAGCGCGCTGGCGGGGGCGGCCTCGCCACCGGCTTCGGCGCCGGCCGCCATGGCGGCCGCGTCGCGCGCTCCGCGCGGCGGGGCCCATGCGAACTGTTCCTTCTTCAGGTCCGCCGCCGGCCCGCTCTCGCGATAGTCGATCACCACCTCATCCTTCAACACTTCCGTCTTGCCGGCCCGATCGGCCGCCGTCCTGGAATCGAACGTCACGCGCCGCAGGAGATGGGTCTTGGGGTCAAACGCGCCCTCGAACGTGTCCCCTTCCTTCGCGGTGAGCTTCAGGACGGGGCAGGCGACGCCGTCGATGGTAACATCGGGAGCGATCTCGGCGGCGATCGTGCCGTCCAGCAGTTCGGCGGCCGCGTCGTCCGTCACCGCCAGCAGGAGCGACGGGTTTTGCAGCGTCAGCAACTCGCCGAAGGGGCTGGGGAACTTCCCGGCCGCGGGGCGCGCCTTGGGAGCATCCATTTCTTGATAGAGCTTGCGGCCGACGTTGAACACGTACAGTTTGTCGCCGGTCGAGCCGAGGATCGTGTCCTCTTTCTCTTCCTTGGCGTCGATCGAAGTGTCTTTGACCGAGTGCCTGAGCTTGCCGACCCCCGCATCGGCCGCCTGCCAGGAGGCGTCGAACAGGGCCGAGTTGGAGCCCTTCATGCCGTTGATATCCTTCTCGGCATGGATCGAGCCGCTCAGGTGGAGCGTGGTCGCGGCACGATAGGCGTCCCGAACCTGATCGAGCAGCCGGCGCGTGTCGTCCGAGACCTTGACCGCCGCCGAGGGCTGTGTGCCCGGCTGGGTTGTCGGTTGGGACGTTGGCTCGGTCGCGGCGATCGCTCCGTCGGCCAACGCGCGCGAGGCGTGGAACACGCTGCCGGCCGCGGGAACAACAACCGCTAGCGCGAGCCCCAGGGCTGTGAAACGGCTTCGCCGAAGATCGGGCCGACACGACATAATCATCTCCTGAAACGGGTGCCGTCGGTGCCGGAGAACCCGGCACACGGGTCGCCACGTGCGGTCTGGAATGATAACCGGGGCGACCGCTCGCAGGCGGCTAAAAAGGGCGGAACAATGGAAGGCGCCAGAAGGCGGTCGGCGGTATCGAGCCCGGGTCAATCAAATTCGTCGCCGCGGAACGTGTTGCCAAGGTAGGCCGTTCGCACCGCGTTGTTGTTGATGATCTCGCGTGGGGTGCCTTCAGCGAAGACTTTACCGTCATCAATAATCAGCGCACGATCGACGACTCGCAGGGTGAAGGCCACGTCATGGTCGGTGATAAGGACCGTCTTGTGGAACTCATCCTTCAGGCGTCGGACTTCGCGGGAGAGGTCTTCCTTGGCGATTGGGTCCACGCCGGCGAAGGGCTCGTCGAGGAGGATGAGCTTCGGGTCGGTGACCAGAGCACGGGCGATCTCCAGCTTGCGACGTTCGCCGCCGCTCAGGGTTTCGGCCCGCTGGTTGCGCTGTTTGGTGAGGCCGTACTGGGCGAGGAGCGTCTCGGCGCGTCGATTGCGCTCGTGGCGCGTCATCGGCCGCGTTTCGAGGATCGCCTGCAAGTTTTGCCAGACGGTGAGCCGTCGGAAATCGCTCCGCTCCTGGGAAAGATATCCGATGCGGCGACGGGCCCGCTTGTACATCGGCAAGTGTGTGATATCGTGCCCGTCGAAGGCGACGGCACCGCTATCCGGGACGATCATTCCGAGGATCATCCGAAATGTGGTCGTCTTTCCGGCGCCATTGCGGCCCAGCAGCCCCACGATCTCCTGTTGGGCGAGGACGAAGCTGACTTCGTCCACCACACGTCGATTGTTGTAGGTCTTGATAAGCTGGGTAGTTTCAAGCAGATTCATTTGGACCGTTGGAACCGCCGGACAGGGTGGAGCGGCCTAACGCCCGGATGGAGCGGCCGCCTTGCGAAGTATCCCGACGGGCTCGCCGGAAATCAAGGCACCGCCGTGGTGTGGATAAGCTGTGCAGAACTGATGGGGCGGGGTACCGCCCGCAAAAAATTTCAAAAGCCCGGTGATGCCGATCCCTTTTACCGAGAAGCTCCCAGGACACTTCTGAACTCGCAAAACTGCTGAAACGCTTTTTCTTATACAGTGCCGAGTCCGGTCCTTACGCGCTGGTGGCACGCGCTGACCCGGACGCGACGTCGCGGCCGGATACGATCGATCCCCGCTTCTCCCACAGCGAGCGAATCGAGTTCAAAAGTTTTTCGCTTGACGTAGCGCAATGTGGATAACTTTTCTATTTAGTCCAGTTTAGGCGTTGACAGCTCACAGTATTCATTTTTGCATTCCTGAAGCGCCTTGTTATTCTCTTGCAGGGCAGCCGCGTCTCTTCGGCGTCGAGACGAATCCCCGTGAGGGGTTGCTTAGCGGGGCTCGGACGCCGCAGTCAGTTGGGGCGAACTGTGATCCGCCCCCCCATCATGCACCGCGACATCATCACATCTTTGTCGCGACTCACGTCTGAAAGGAGTGGCTTCAATGGCCACCGGTAAGGTCAAGTGGTTTAACGATCAGAAGGGGTTCGGCTTCATCCTGTCCGATGCTGGCCGGGACATCTTCGTCCACCACTCGGTCATCGAGGGAGAGGGCTTCAAGACTCTCCAAGAGAACGAGACAGTGGAGTACGAACACGAAGATGGGCCCAAAGGCATGAAGGCGATAAAGGTGAAACGCCTTCACGCCGCCGCGACAAAATAACTCGCGACGCAAGTACCATCGCCCGGACGAAACCCGCCCTACCCGGCGGGTTTCTCGATTCCGGAGCCGTCTTTCCCGCCCCGCCGCGCCCGGCCCCGCCACGCCGCGCCCCGCCCGGACGCCTCCAGTCCATGCCGCGATTCGCCCCTTTACGCCGTCTTGCCGCCGAGCGCCACGTGCGGGCGCCCCTTCCCCGCTCCCAGCGGCTCCCTGGGGGCGACCCACCGCCGGAGCCGCGCCGCTGAATCGGCCGCGTCCTTTCCCGCGCCGCCGACGGCTGTGAATGCAACGGGGCCGGCGAAGCCGATCCCATGCAGGCGGGAGATGAACCGCTCAACGCCGACGTTCCCCAGGCCGGGCTCACAAAGGACCGCGCTATCGGGGCCGATCGTCGCATCGCGGGCGGCGACAGTCAGCACCTTCGAATTCAGGGTCGGGACGCACAACGCCGCGGACTCACCCGCCAGCACCGCGTCCAACGTGTCAAGCCCGCATCCGATGGCGGGATGCTCCAGGCGGTCCAGCAGAAGCCACATGGCCGCGGTCTTTTGAAACGCGCCGGAATTTCGGACGGCGATCGACACCCCGTGGGTCGCGGCGATGTCCGCCAGCGGCAGCATCCAGTTGCCCGCTTCTAACGCCACCGCGGAGGCGCTGTCATCGCGGAGACGGCCGAACAGCCCGCCGGCCCGCCGCGGCGCGGGACCGCCGATCTGCACGAGGGTCGCGCCAACGCGCTCGGCCGCCAGGATCAGCCCTCGAATTTCGTCGGCCGCCCGAAGGTCCGCGGCGCGGTCGCGCGAAAAGGTGACGGGCGTGGTGATGCAGGAAATAGCGACCCCGGACGTGACACTGGCCGCGAGGGCCGCCGACGGATTGGCGAGCCGCCGCGGGTCGCGACACTCAACCTCGGCGCTGTCGAACCCAAGCTCGCGCGCCGAGCCCAGCGCCGCGGCAAGATCCTCGATCGGGCGGCCGGCGGTACTAAAAATCAGTTTCATCGTACGCAATCGGTCGGGTTCGGCAGGGGCGCTGGAGCCAGCCTGTCGCCGCGAAGAGTGGCTCACGCAAAGGCCCGCTCAGGAACGAACGACGGGCAGAGAGAAGGCCCTTTCCTTCTCGATCTTCTCCCAGCCGCTCCCCAGTTCGCCGATGGGGTCAGGGGGAAGGATATCCACCTTCTTCTCACCGAGCTTCGCCTCCCCGCGCTCCACCTTCGCCTGAAACTTGCGGCACTCGTCGAGCAGGGTCGGAAGGATCTGGTTTTCGGGGATCCCGCGGGCGACGCACTCGCCCTGGACATAGATGATGCCAACGCGATCGCCGGCAAAGATCGCAACATCCGCCCCTTCCGCCTCGCCCGGCCCGTTGACGATGCACCCCATCACCGCGACTTTGATCGGCAGGCGGATCTCCTGACTGAGCTGCTTGCGGACATCCTGGACGAGCTTGAAAAGGTCCACCTGGATGCGGCCGCAGGTCGGGCAAGCGATCAGCTCGGCCCCAATTCGCGTTCGCAGCCCCAGCACATAGAGCATCTCGAGCCCGTCTTCCACCTCGTAGATCGGGTCGTTCGCATAGCTGATCCGGATGGTGTCGCCGATGCCGCTGGCCAGCAGGTGCCCGAGGGGGACGACGCTGCGAATCGTCCCCGTCTCCTTGGGGCCTGCATGCGTCACGCCCAGGTGCAACGGGTAGTCGAACCGGGCGCTGATCTCCTGGTAGGCACGGATCACCAGCAGCGGGTCGATGCTTTTAGCGCTGATGACGATGTCGTGGAAATCTTCCTCATGGAAGACTTCCAGGTATTCCTCAAGCTTGGTCAGCATGATGGCGAGGAAGTGGCCGTGCTTGTCGTCGGAGAAAACGCCGCCGAGCTCCTTCATCCGCTTCTGCTTGTCCTTGCGCTCGATGATCGAGCCTTCATTCACGCCGACGCGGATCGGGAGCTTGCGGGCCTTGCAGGCTTGGATCACATCCCGCACCTGGGAGCGGTCGTTGATATTGCCGGGGTTCAGGCGGATCTTGTGAACGCCGGCCTCGATCGCCTCCAGCGCTCGCTTGAAGTGGAAATGCACGTCCGCCACGATCGGGACCGACACGCGCGGCAGGATCTCCTTGAGCGCCTGCGTGTCCTTTTTCTCCGGGACGGCCACGCGCACCAGATCGCACCCGGCGGCCGCCAGCTTGTTGATCTCGGCCACGCAGGCGTCGATGTCGTACGTAAAGCCGGCGGTCATGCTCTGCACAGAGACCGGCGCGTCGCCCCCGATCCGCACGAACCCGTGGGCTGGGTCTCCGACCGTCACCTGCCGCGTCTTGCGCCGAGGAACCATCAACATCTCCGTAAACCACGCTGACGAGAGGAGATCCTTCCCGAATCCGCCGCGATCAAACGGAGTCTGCCCGATCCGCTCAATCGACCATCCGGCCGCCCCGCCGCAACGCCTGATCCTAAAGCGTGCAGCAAGCGAAATCAATTTGGCGAATTGGAAGCCGGGCCCCACCAGCCGCGCCCGTAAGGAAGCGGTTTCAGACCGCTCCGCGCCGCGCTCCGCCTGTCGGCGGATGTCCGTCGCGCCGCCAGCGAAGCGCGACGGAAAGCGGACAAAACGGGAGAAAACGAGATGACCCCTTTATAACCCCCGAGCGACCCGGCGCCGACGCAGCAGGCCCACCGTGCCAAGAAGCACGAGGCTAAGGGAAGACGGCTCGGGAGTCGGATTGATGGCATCCACCTCCACGTTGGCGGTGCTGATGGTGACGGTGCCCAGCGGGGCGGTCCCGAATGCGCCGGCGGCCGTGATGGTGTACGTACCGGGAAGAAGCTGGAGACTGTAGCCGCCGCTGGACCAGGTGGTCGTCTGAGCCGTGGCCCCGCCGGCAATGGCGGTGGCGCGAATGGTGGCGCCGCCGATGCCTTCGCCGCTCGGGGCATAGAAGCCGGTATGAGCGTTATCGTTGAAGACCACGCCGGTCAGGAAGGGGCCGGCGCTGGTCGGATTGCCCAGGTCCTCCGTCAGGAGGACCGCGTTGGGGAATGAGTGGTCGCCGCCCGGGGCATAGGTCGCCGAAGACGCGATCCCGACGCCGATTTCCACGGACGTGGTGTTCATCAAGTTCTTTCGATGACCACGGCCGACCGTATTGTTGTCAACGAAAAGGCCGTTATGCATCGCGTCGAGCAGCCCTTGAGTGGTGGGCAGCGTGACGGTGGACTGCTGGATCGACAGGTTCTCGCTTGCCGTCCCGTTATACCCCGCCGCCTGGGCACGGGAGTCCGGGGTCGTACCTCCAAAATTGTGGTCCAGCACCGAATTGTTGGTTAACAGCGTGTTGCTGTAGTCCCTGGCCGACTGAATCAGATTGACATTGAATGCAAGTGGCGCCTTGGCGGCCGCTGAAATCGTGTTGGCCGGCAGGCCCTCGTTGAGATTGGCTGTTTGCGGTTTGGGGAACTGCGTCCCGGGGACTTGGCTTGGGTCGTCGCCCCAGGTCTGCGACGACAGTCGAGTGACCTCCGCATTGGGGTTGGCTCTGGCGCGGTTGATCAGTTGGAGGGCATACTGCTCGTAATCCGTCGGCGTCGCGGCCTGGGAGACAGATGCAACGCCGGCGATCGACCCAATGACCATCCCGGACACGAGTAACGTGCGCATCTTTAGACCCCAAAATAACCAAATGTTGCCTAGGCCCCTCCCGAAGGTAGACGAGCGGGACGGTGCGGTCAATGGGACACACGTCGAACTGCGCCGAATTGACCTCACCAAAACAATGCGCCGGCACCGCGACGGCGTGACGACGGATCGTAAAGCGTCCTCGCGGCGACATCCACGACAGAGCCGCGGCCGTATCGGCCGCTCCAAGTCGAGCCCGCCGCGGCCGATCGGGCCTATGATTGCCCGCAACCCACAGGAACGCCCCATTCCGGAGCCCAACGCCTATGCCTTTCCCGCGCAACCACGGCTCGTCATTCGACCACGACAGCGATGCCCAAGACCCGAGCGAGCCAAAGACGAATAACCTGGTCGATGCCCGGGTTGACATTCCCCGAATCGAACGTGCCGTGCGTGAGATCCTGCTTGCCGTGGGGGAGAACCCGGACCGGGAGGGGCTGCTCAAGACGCCCAACCGCGTCGCCCGCGCGTACGGCGAACTGATGGCGGGCCTGTCCACGGAGCCACGGGAGCATCTGAAGACGGTTTTCAATGAGCGGTACGACGAAGTCGTCCTGTTGCGCGACATCGAGTTCCACAGCCTTTGCGAGCATCACCTGCTGCCGTTCACGGGCAGGGCGCATGTCGCGTACCTTCCGGACGGGAAGGTGGTTGGATTGAGCAAACTGGCCCGCCTGGTCGAGGGGTACGCCCGGCGGCCGCAGGTTCAGGAGCGACTCACCACCCAGATCGCCGACGCGCTGATGGAGGAGCTTCTGCCGATCGGCGCCGCCTGCGTCATTGAGGCGACCCACACCTGCATGACCATCCGCGGCGCCAAGAAGCACGGTAGCACGATGGTCACCAGCGCCCTGCGGGGCATCTTCAAGGAGAACCCGGCCAGCCGCGCCGAGATTCTGCACCTGATGTGGTCCAAGGAAGCGAAAGTCTGAGATCACTGTACTCGATTAGGCAATGTTGCGATTCTGAAGCCCCCTCACGCCACCCTGTCGCCAAAAGTACCGAGGGCGACTGCCGTCCGCCGGGGGAGCGGCGTCCGGTGGGCTGCGGCTCGGGCTGTCGCTATATTGGGCCCTTGGCGATGCCGAGGCGAGAAGGCTTGGGCGGCGCTGAAGCAGACGAACAGGAGCAAGCGTGTCGGAAACCAACCTGCGTATCGACCAGTTCCGCAAGATGGCCAGCGACGACCCGAGCAACGCGGTCGCTCACTTTTCGCTCGGCCGCGAGTACCTCAACGCGGCGTTGTACGCCGATGCGTTGTCGAGCCTCGATCACGTCATTGAGCTCGATCCGAACATCAGCCGCGCGTATCAGCTCTCGGCCACGGCCCTCCTGAAGCTGGGGAGGCGCGACGAGGCGATCGACCGGCTCACCCGCGGCGTGAAGCTCGCCAACGCCCGCGGCGATATGATGCCGCAGACCGAGATGCTGAAGATGCTCGCCGAGCTGGGCGTGGCGGCGCCCGAACTCGTGGGCGCGAAACCGGCGGCGATTGCCGTCGGCGAGGGGCAAGTCCATTGCAAGCGGTGCGGCCGCGTCGCGGGCCACCTGGCCAAGCCGCCGTTCAAGAACGCGTTCGGCCAGGAGATCTTCGACAGCACCTGCACCGACTGCTGGCGGGAAGCGATCGGGCTGGGCACGAAAGTGATCAACGAACTGCGGCTGCCGCTGAACGACCCGCAGGCCCAGAAGGTCTGGGATCAACACATTCGCGAGTTCCTTAACCTTTGAGCCGGCCAGTGGCTGCGCCCGGTTCGGATTAGCCGAAGCGGCGTGAGCATCGCCTCGTGGAAGCGATAATCGCACGGTCGAGAGGACGCTTGGTCGCCGAGTACGGCGACCGCCCGCTTCGTAACGGGCGCGGCTCGTGGGGGTGCCGTTCTCCGGTGCTCATCCAACGTTAAAACTTGGCGGCAATGATCGTTCCCCCTGCCGTTTCGGAGATCGGTTCGGGTGGCCGCTTCGTTAAAGCGAGATCGAATGAAAGTCGTCATCCTATGCGGCGGGCTGGGCACCCGCCTTCGCGAAGAGACCGAGTATCGGCCCAAGCCCCTCGTGGATATTGGCGGGCGGCCGGTGCTCTGGCACATCATGAAGCTCTTCGCGCATCACCAGATCAAAGACTTCACGCTCTGCCTCGGCTACCGCGGGAACATGATCAAGGAGTATTTCCTCAATTACGAGGCGATGACCAACGACTTCACGATCAGCCTCGGCAGCCAGCACCAGGTGACCTACCACGACGCCCACATGGAGCAGGATTTCCGCGTCACCCTGGCTGACACCGGCCAGGATTCGATGACCGGCGGGCGGGTGCGGCGGATCCGCCGCTACGTGGAGAAGGAACGGTACTTCATCGTCACCTACGGCGACGGCCTCTCGAACGTCGATGTCCGCAAGCTCATCGCGTTCCATAAATCCCACGGGAAGCTCGCCACGGTAACCGCCGTCCAGCCGACCAGCCGGTACGGCATGCTCGACATCGCCACTGATTCGCAGGTCACTCGCTTCGCCGAGAAGCCGCAGGCGGAAAACTGGGTCAATGCCGGGTTCTTCGTCTTCAGCCCACAGGTGTTCGATCTGCTCGACGGCGACGACACCATCCTCGAACGCGAGCCCCTCGAACGCCTCGCGGCCGACGGGCAGTTGATGGCCTACCGCCACCCCGGCTTCTTCTTTGCGATGGACACCTACCGCGAATACCTTCACCTGAATGAGCTCTGGAACAGCGGAAAGGCGCCCTGGAAAGTCTGGTAGGGCACGCATCGCGTGCCGGAGCGGCCGCCCGGAAACGGAAGAGGCCAGCCAGCCCCATAGTGAGCGGCACGCGGTGCGGCCCGACGAGCGGCGGCCGGCGTGCGCTCCGACAAGAAAAAATGTCTTCTGACCTGAACAAACTCTTCTGGCAGGATCGGCCGGTGGCGGTGACGGGCGCGACGGGGCTCGTTGGGAGCTGGCTCGTCCGGCGGCTGCTTGATGCCGGTGCCGACGTCGTCTGCCTCGTACGCGACTGGGTGCCGCAGTCGGAGCTGTTTCGCACCGGGCTGACCAATCGCGTGAAGATGATGCGCGGCGACCTCTGCGACCAGGCCGCCATGGAGCGGCTGCTCGGCGAGTACGAGGTGGACACCCTCCTCCACCTGGCCGCCCAGACGACCGTTGGGATCGCCAACCGAAACCCCGTCTCCACCTTCGAGGCGAACATCCGCGGGACCTGGACGCTTCTGGAGGCGGCCCGTCGCAGCCCCAAGGTGCGGCAGATCGTAGTCGCCTCGTCCGACAAGGCCTACGGCGATCAGGAGCACCTTCCCTACGACGAGCAAACGCCCCTGCACGGGCAGCATCCCTACGACGTCAGCAAGTCGTGCGCGGACCTGATCTCCTCGACCTATGCCAAGACGTATTCGCTCCCCGTGGCGATCACGCGCTGCGGCAACTTCTATGGCGGCGGCGACCTGAATTGGAATCGGATCGTCCCGGGGACGATTCGCTCGGTCCTGCGCGGCCAGCGGCCGATCGTCCGCTCCGACGGGAAGTTCATCCGAGACTACTTCTACGTCGAGGACGGGGCGGCCGCCTACATGCACCTGGCGGAACAGCTTGCGGCGCGGACCGATGAGCTTCGCGGGCAGGCGTTCAACTTCTCCAACGAACTTCAGGTTGACGTGCTGAGCCTCGTCGGCCGCATCCTGAAGGCGATGGGCTCGTCGCTCGAACCGGACGTTCAGAATGAGGCGAGCAACGAGATCCGCTACCAATACCTAAGCGCTGCCAAAGCCCGGAGAATGCTTGCCTGGGAGCCTTCCTTCTCGCTCGAAGACGGTTTGGAACGGACGGTCGCCTGGTATCGCGATTTCTTCGCGGGCGAGTGATTCACAGGGGCGAGACGTCGCCCCAAAGACCCAATTATGGAAGCCACTCCCGCGTCGCTCAGGGCTCGCATCCTCGACCTGGTCGGCGAATACCACGACCTGCAATTCCGCAAGAAGGCGTTCGTGCCCGGCGTGTCGCCTGTTCCGGTCTCCGGCCGCGTGTTCGACGCTGACGACATTCGGCACCTGGTTGACTCGTCGCTCGATTTCTGGCTCACCACCGGCCGCTTCGCGGCGACGTTCGAGGCCGACTTCAACCGGTTCATGGGCGCCCGGTCGGTGTCGCTCGTCAATTCCGGATCGAGCGCCAATCTGGTCGCCGTTTCGGCCCTGACCAGCAAACTCCTGGGCGACGAGGCCCTGCAACCGGGCGATGAGGTGATCACCGTCGCCTCCGGCTTCCCGACCACCGTCAACCCGATCCTCCAGAACCAGCTCGTCCCGGTCTTCGTCGATGTCGAGCCCGAAACGTACAGCATCGACGTCAGCCAGCTCGAAGCCGCCCGGTCCGACCGCACCCGCGCCGTGGTCGTCGCGCACACCTTGGGAAACCCGTTCGACCTGGCGGCCGTAACCGCCTTCTGCGAGAAGCACGACCTGTGGCTCATCGAAGATTGCTGTGACGCTGTCGGCTCGACCTTCGACGGCAAGCACTGCGGCACCTTCGGCGACCTGGCGACCGTCAGCTTCTACCCTGCCCATCACATCACCATGGGCGAAGGGGGCGCGGTCCTGACGAATCGGCCGGGGCTGAAACGGATCGTCGAAAGCTTCCGCGACTGGGGCCGCGACTGCTGGTGCGACCCGGGGAAAGACAACACCTGCGGCAAGCGGTTCGATTGGCAACTGGGCGAGCTGCCGCACGGGTTCGATCACAAGTACACCTACTCGCACATCGGCTATAACCTGAAGCTTACCGACATGCAGGCCGCCGTCGGCGTCGCGCAACTGAAGAAGCTTCCGGCGTTCATCCAGGCCCGGCGCGACAACTTCGCCGCCCTGCGGGAAAGACTTGCGGAGGTCGAAGAGTTCCTGACGCTTCCCAGGGCGACCTCCAACACCAGCCCGAGCTGGTTCGGCTTCCCGATCGCGGTGAAGACATCCGCCCCGTTCACCCGCGAGGCGCTGACCCGGCACCTCGAATCCCGAAAGATCGGCACGCGCCTCCTCTTCGGCGGGAACCTCGTCCGCCAGCCGGCCTACAAGGATGTGAAGTATCGCCAGGTGGGGGACCTGCCGAACAGCGACATGGTGATGCGGCAGGTTTTCTGGGTCGGCGTCTACCCGGGGCTGACGCCGGCGATGTTGGATTACATGGCCGATTCGATCCGCGGCTTCTGCAGGGAACAGGCCGAGGCGGCGCCCGCCGTCGGGTCGCCGCGTTAACGCGCTCCGCGGCGTCGCTCTTTCCGATAGGGGCCGCACGGCGGTCCGCGTCGCTCGCTCAACCGCTAGGGCGGCATCGAACTTTTAAGCGGACCGCCGCGCGGCGGACCGCCGCGCGGTCCCGACGGCGGTAGCGCCGATCGCAACCGCAACATGAAGCGGAATATTCACCAGGCCGCTCGGCAGCTGTCATGGCCGCACATCCCCTTGCCGACGACCTCGACGCCGTTCTGGATCAGAACCAGAGCTGGGCATCGTTACGCAAGGGCCGCCTCTTTATCACCGGCGGCACCGGTTTCTTCGGCACGTGGCTCCTGGAGTCGTTTGCGTGGGCGAACGATCGCCTTCAGCTCGGAGCGCGGGCGACGGTTCTTTCCCGCGACCCGTCGCGGTTCGCCGCTAAATCGCCCCATCTCGCCTCGCGGCCGGACATCTCCTTCATCAGCGGGGACGTAACCGACTTCGCCTTCCCTCCCGGCGAGTTTGACTTCGTAATTCATGCGGCCACCGAAGCCAGCGCCGCACTGAACGAAGCGAGCCCGATCCGAATGTCCGACACGATCGTTGCCGGGACCCGGCGCGTTCTGGAGTTTGCGCGCGTGGCAAAGGTTCGGCGGGTTCTGCTGACCAGCTCCGGCGCAATCTACGGCCGCCAGCCGCCAGAGATGTCGCACGTGGACGAGACGTTCGCCGGCGGGCCGGAGGCGACCGATGTCCGCTCGGCCTATGCCGAGAGCAAGCGGATGGCCGAGTGGCTGTGCTGCGCGTATGCGAACCAGCACGAGCTTGAAGTGACGATTGCCCGTTGCTTTGCCTTTGTCGGGCCTTATCTGCCGCTCGACGCTCACTTCGCGATCGGGAATTTTATTCGCGATGCGGTCCTGGGGCGGGAGATCGTGGTCAGCGGCGACGGGACGCCCTGGCGGTCTTACCTGTACGCATCGGATCTGATGGTATGGCTCTGGACGATTCTTTCCCGGGGCGTGCCCGGTCGAGCTTATAACGTCGGCTCGGCCAGCCCGATCACAATTGGGGACCTGGCGAAGCTGATCGCCGAGATGACGCCGGCCGGCCGCTATCGAATCCTGACGCCGCCAACGCCCGGGGCGGCGGCCGCTCGATATGTCCCCAGCGTCAGCCGCGCGATGACGGAGCTGGGCTTGTCGCAGCACGTCCAGCTCCTGGCGGCGATCGAACGGACGATGCGGTTTGCGGCCGCTCGGATCGGTTCGTAACATCTCCGCCGGCAGTGGGGAGAGGACCGGGCAGTTGTCCCGCGACAACCTCCCGCGGCTCGGAGCCTTAACCGTTCGCTTTCTGGGCGCTATTCCAATCCTCATTCGCCCACGTTCTCATTCCCGGCCCGGCTTTGGCGGCCGGCGGAAGCCAATTGGGTGCGGCCGCCCCGACGGTACATCGTGACTATGCGCGTTGCAGACTACATCGCTCGGGCGCTTGCGGATCATGGGGTCCGGCACGTCTTCATGGTGACCGGCGGCGGCGCCATGTTCCTTAACAACGCCTTCGGGACCGAGCCGCGAATCCGCTACATCTGCAACCACCACGAGCAGGCATCGACCATCGCCGCGGAGGGTTACGCGCGAATCCGCGGCACTCTGGGCGCGGTCAATGTGACGGCGGGCCGGGGGGCGTTAACGCCCTGAACGGCGTCTACGGGGCCTGGACCGACTCCGTCCCGATGCTGGTGATCTCGGGCCAGGTGAAGCGCGAGACCCTGGTCGGCAGCTATGCTATCCCGGGGCTGCGGCAGCTTGGCGACCAGGAGATCGATATCGTCCAAATGGTGCGCGGGATCACCAAGTACGCCGTCATGGTGATCGATCCGGCGACGATCCGGTATCACCTCGAACGCGCCATCTACCTCGCCGAGCATGGCAGGCCCGGCCCCTGCTGGATCGATGTGCCGATTGATGTGCAGTCGGCGCAGGTCGATCCGGTGTCGCTGAAGCCGTACGACCCGACCGACGACGCCCTGACGTGGAATGACAGCGCCGTGGCGGCCGCCGTCACGCGGGTGATCGATAAGCTGGCGACGGCCCAGCGGCCGGTGATCCTCGCCGGGTCGGGCGTGCGGATCGGGAACGCGATCGAAGTCTTCCAACGGGTGGCGCGGAAGCTGGGCATCCCGGTCGCGACGGCCTGGACGCATGACATCATCGCATCGGATGACCCGCTGTTCGCCGGCCGCCAGGGGACGATTGGCGGCCGGGCGGGGAACTTCACCGTCCAGAACGCCGACGCCCTGCTCGTCCTGGGCGCGCGGCTTCCGATCCGGCAGGTCAGCTACAACTGGAGCTCCTTCGCCCGACACGCATACAAGATCATGGTCGATATCGACGCGGCCGAGCTTAAGAAGCCGACTCTCACGATCGACCAGCCGGTCCACTGCGACGTGAAAATCTTCCTCGAAGAGATGGATCGCCAACTGACGGCCCGGCCACCTGATGTCGCTCGCCATGCCCGCTGGGTCGCGTGGTGCAAGGAGCGCGTCCGCAAGTACCCGCCCGTGCTGCCCCGCCAGAGGGAGTTCAACGGCGCGATCAACCCGTATCATTTCGTTGAAGTGCTCTTCAGCCGCCTGGCGGACGATGACATCATCGTCTGCGGGGATGCGACCGCCTGTATCGTGCCGTTCCAGGTCGGGCAGTTGAAGGCCGGGCAGCGGATGTTCTCCAATTCTGGTTGCGCTTCGATGGGGTATGACCTGCCGGCCGCGATCGGGGCGGCGATCGCTCGGGGCGGGAGGCGGATCATCTGTCTCGCCGGCGACGGCAGCGTGCAGATGAACCTGCAAGAGCTTCAGACGGTCGTTCACTATCAACTGCCGATCAAGATCTTCACCCTGAGCAACGGCGGCTACCTGTCGATCCGCACGACGCAGAAGAACTTCTTCGGCAATCAGGTCGGCTCCGGGCCACAGAGCGGCGTCTCGATGCCGGACATGACCAGGATCGCGGCCGCCTACGGGATCCCGACGCTCCGAATCGACCAAGCCGACTTCGCCCCGCTGATTGACCGCGCGATCGGCGGCGACGGCCCGTTCCTGGCGGATGTCGTGCTCGAACAGGGGCAGGCGTTCGAGCCCCGCCTCAGCTCGCGCCAGCTCCCCGACGGGCGCATGGTCACAGCCCCTATTGAGGACATGTTCCCCTTCCTCGACCGGGAAGAGCTCAAGAGCAACCTGCTGATCCCGTACGAAGAATAGGGGCATCGCCGTTGAAGATTGAGAACGTCTTATTCGATCTCGACGGCACCCTCATCGACTCGTCGGCGGGGATCGAGCATTCGGCCCGCGAAGCGCTGGCGGAGGTGCTGCCAGGCGTGACGTTGCCAGCGCTACGCCCCTTCATCGGCCCGCCGGTGCGGACGGTCTTCCGGCTCGCGCTGCGGCACGTCCCCGGGGCGGCCGACGCCGCAACGCTGGCGCTGCTCGAGGCCGCCTTCCGCCGGGGCTACGACACCACCGGCTGGCAGTTGTCAACGCTCTACCCCGGCGCGATATCCGTCGTACAAGGACTGACGGAAATCGGCATTCGATGCTTCGTCGTGACGAACAAGCCGAAATTCTCCGCGTGCAGCATCCTTGATCGGCTTGCCTTATCGGAGCACCTGGCGGGAACGCTCTGCCGCGATTCGCGGACGCCGGCGTTCGCGTCCAAAGCGGCGGCCGTCGAGCAACTGGTGCGCGATTACCAGATTCGGCCCCAGGCCGCGGTCTTCGTCGGCGACTCAACCGATGACGCAGACGCCGCGCGGCGAAACGGGATGCGGTTCATCGCCGCGACCTACGGTTACGGCTTGCCCGAAGGGGTGCCCGAGGATGCCGTCGCCTCGATCGACACCCTGACCCTGCTCACGGCGGCCGTCCAGGGCCTGGTGGGCGACCTCGAGGCGAGCAACCCAGAAGAGCGCGCGGGATCTGTCCTTAACGTCGCAAAGAGAGAGACATGAACGCTGACATCTTTGAAGACCTCTTTGTCCTGGAGATGGCGAACAACCATCTCGGGGATGTCAACCGCGGCCTGAAGATCGTGTCGGACTACACGCGCCTCGTCCGGTTCAACAACGTTCGCGCGGCGATCAAGCTCCAGTTTCGCGATGTCGATCGTTTCATCCACAAGGACTTCCGCGATCGCAAGGACATCCGTTACGTCAAGAAGACGCTCGACACGCAGCTCACCCGCAAAGAGTATGCGATGCTAGTCGATGCCATTCGCAAGGGCGGCTGCCTGCCGATGGCCACTCCCTTCGACGAAAAGTCGGTCGATCTGTGCGTGGAGCTGGGGATTCAGATCATCAAGCTGGCCAGCTCCGACCTGAACGACTGGTTCCTCATCGAAAAGATCGCCAAGACGCGAAAGCCGGTCATCGCCTCCACCGGCGGCTCATCGCTCAAGGACACCGACGATCTGGTCACCTTCTTCTCCAACCGGAACATCCCCTTCGCGATCAACCATTGCGTCTCGATCTACCCCGCCGAAGACGCCGAACTGGAAATGAACCAGATCGACTTTCTGCAAAACCGCTACCCGAACCACACGATCGGCTTCTCGACGCACGAGTACCACGACTGGACCTCGTCGATGCTCATCGCCTATGCCAAGGGCGCCAGGACCTTCGAGCGGCACATCGATATCCAAACGCCGGATGTGCAGGTGTCGCCCTACAACTCGCTGCCGGAGCAGATCGATACCTGGTTCAAGGCATTCCACAAGGCGAAGGAACTGTGCGGCGGCAGCTCGACCGTCAAGCGGAACCCACCGGAAAAAGAGGTCCGCTATCTCGACGCGCTTGTCCGCGGCGTCTACGCGAAGCGCGACCTCCCCGAGGGGTATGTCCTGCTGCACGAGCGGATCGACGACGACGTTTACCTGGCGATCCCGCTTCAGAAAGGCCAGATCTCCTGCCGCGAGCTGATGTCGGGGGAAATGTTGCTGAAGCCCGTCCTGAAGGACCGGCCTGTCATGATCGATGACATCGACGGACCGTACGCCTACAGCGACCGTTTGAAGAAGACGATCTACGAGCGCGGGATCTGAGCAGGCCGTTCGCTGGCTCCGGCACAGGGCCTCACCCGAATCACAAGCCCTACTTGTCGGGCACGCATCGCGTGCCGCACCACACCCGCCCCCAATTGCGGTCACTCCGAGCGACATTTCATGGAATTTTTTCCTTAAGCCGGCGGCAGGCGATGAGCGGCACGCGATGCGTGCCCCACGAAAGACTGTTTGGCACTTCCTCCCTCTACGCCGGGATTCCACGTCCGCATGATGTACGATTCGCTAACCGGGCAACCCCATGATTGTCTGATTGGCAGAGGTTCGGCTGTAAATCGTCCCGATGAACGTAAACTGTGCTCTGGAAAAGGTTTCAAGGGTAGCGAATCCCAGCTGCCGGTTGAGGAACGGTTTAACCCATGTCAAGCGTCCGAGCGGTTTCTGTCCTGTGCGTCATGCTCCTGCTCGGTTCGGCCGGGCAGGTGGCGTCGGCCGCTTCGACGGAGCCGACGGTGGTCGATTCGGGGCGGGCGCAGCTCGACGCGGCCGCCCAGGACGCACGGGAGGTCATTCGGGACGACGTGCTGAACGCCCCCCTCACCCCCGGCCTGACCGTTCGCCAGTTCGTCGATCGAACAGCCGGCAGCGCGGAAGAACTTCTGAAAGTAATCCAGGATGCCCGCCAGCGCGGCGGCACCCGATGGGTGGACGACCAGACCTGCCAGCTCCTGCTCGAGGTTCGCGGATCGGATCTGGCGGACGTTCTGTCGTCGATCGCAAAGACGCACGCCGACAAGCTTCCTGTCCCGGCGGAGGATCTGCGACGCGGAATCGAGGCGATGAAGGGGCAGTCCTTCTCAGCGCTGGGGAAGAGCACGCGATCGGCGAACCTGGAACGCGTGCGGCCGCGGGATGGCGCCGGGCCCGGCTGGCGAAGCGTCGCCGAGGCGGATCGGCGTGACGCCCTCAACAGCGCACGGCTGAATGCCGTCGCCCGGGTCGTTGAAAGCCTGCGGCCGATCTCGATCGGCGCCGAATGCGTCACTCGACTCGGCCTTTGCCCATGAGGGCGTGATCGCCGAGGTGCGGCAGTGGATCGTCGGCCGCCCGGTGACAAACGTCGAATTCGGCGACAACCTTGAAGTCCGGTTGACGCTTTCCGCCCCTCCGGAACAGTTCTGGCCGGCGCTTCGAGTCAGCGCTGATCCGCAACCAGCTCGGCCCGGCGCCGGACGATTCCAAGGGGTGGGGCGACATCCGGGATCAGGTCTACCGCGACATGGCGCCCGCGATCGGTCACGGGGTGGCAAGCCCGCCGCGCGATCCGGCGGTCAAAGGCGGGGCGGTCGTCTTCCCACGAAGCGCGCCGCAGTGGGTCGGGCGGGTTGTGGAGGTCGATAGCTCCGCGACCGGCGGCGGCCTCAAGACCGCCCGGGTGGCCGAAGCCACCGCACTGGAGCAACTTCGCGCGAAGCTGGATCAACTCCCGTTGAACGAGACATCGACCCTCGGGCAGGCGGCGAAGATCGACCCGGCGATCGACCGAAAGATCACCGCCACCCTCCGCCGTGCGTCAACCACGAAGGTGGATTACCAGCGGGGCGTCGTCCGCGTTCGGGTGAGCATTGATACCGAAGAGATCTGGCGGGCGCTTCGCGGGGATGATTGACCTGCGCGTGGGCTGCTCCAGGAACCCTTGCACAAGCCGCAAAGCAGGACGGGGTGCGGGCTGTTCGGCCCGCACCCCGTCCTGTCTTCTACGGATTGACGCCTTCGGCGGCCGCTTCAGGTAACTTTCTTGAACAGCAATGACGCGTTGTGCCCGCCGAACCCGAAGCTGTTGCTCATGGCGTAGACGACCTTTCGGTCCCGCGCCTTGTGGGGGACGAAGTCCAGGTCGCATTCGGGGTCGGGGTTGTCGAGGTTGATGGTCGGCGGCAGCAGGTTCCGATGCACGGCCAGCGAAGTGATGACGGCCTCAACGCCGCCGCTGGCGCCCAGCAGATGCCCCATGCAGCTCTTGGTGGAGCTGATGGCGACCTTCCGCGCGGACTCCTTGAAGCTGATCTTGACGGCCTTGGCCTCAGCGAGATCCCCCAGGCCGGTGCTGGTGCCATGGGCGTTGATGTAGTCCACGCTGTCGGCCGACACGCCCGCATCTTTCAGGGCGAGGTCCATCGCGCGGGCCGCGCCGCGCCCTTCTTCGTCCGGGGCGGTGATGTGGTAGCCGTCGCCGCTCATCCCGTAACCGACCAGTTCGGCATAGATCCGAGCGCCGCGGGCCTTCGCGTGCTCGTACTCTTCGAGGATCACGACGCCCGCCCCTTCGCTCATGACGAACCCGTCGCGATCGCGGTCCCACGGGCGGCTGGCGTTCGGCGGGTCCTCGTTGCGGGTTGAGAGGGCCGCGCGGCGATGAACGTCGCCAGCCCCAGTTCCGACAGCGCCGCCTCACTCCCGCCGGCGATCATGATGTCGGCATGATCGAGCTGAATCAGGCGCCCGGCGTCGCCGATCGCGTTGGACCCGGTGGCGCAGGCCGTGCAGACCGTGGTGTTCGGGCCCTTGATGTGGAAGAGGATTGAAACGTTCCCGCTGGCCGCGTTGGCCATGAGCCGCGGGACGGTGAACGGGCTGATGCGGCTGACACCGCGGGAGACGAGGATCTTGTTCTGCTCCTCGATGGTCTCGATGCCGCCGATGCCGCTGCCGATGATCACCCCGCAGCGGAACACATCTTCCGTCTTAAAATCGAGCCCGGCGTCCTTGACGGCGGTGAGCGCGGCGGCCATGCCGAACTGGGAGAAGCGATCCACGCGTTTGGGCTGGAGCTTCTCATCGCTGTGGCGAGCCGCCTCCGAGGCGTAGGAGGTCAGGTCAAACTTGGCGCACTCGCCGCCAATTTTGACCGGGTAGTTGGTCGTGTCCCAGCGCGTGATGCGGGCGATGCCGCTTTTGCCCGCGCAGACATTCTCCCATAATTCATCAGCCGTCTCACCGAGGGAGGTGACGACACCGAGACCTGTGATAACGACGCGGCGCTTGTTCATAAGATGAGGCGCCCAGTGGCCAAGCATCGGCGATCAGAGAGGCCCGGCGTATGGCGTGCCATACATCCGTGGATCGCCCGCCGCCCGCCACGGGGCACTCGAAGCGGTTTACTTGGACGAATGACCCTTGATGTAATCGATCGCCTGGCCGACGGTTTGAATCTTCTCCGCCTCTTCGTCAGGGATCGAAAGCTCGAATTCGTCTTCGAACTCCATCACCAGTTCTACGGTGTCGAGCGAATCAGCGTTCAGGTCGTTGATGAAATGGGTTTCGCGCGTGATCTCGCTTTTATCGACGCCCATCTGCTCACTGACGATTTCAATGACCTTCTGATCGATGTCTTCTGCCATGATGTTGTCCACCTACCCTGCCTGGGCCAGCCCGAAGCCAACGCGGCCCGGGGAGGAAAAACTATAGCCGTACCCAAGTCATTTGCAATCCGGCGTCGAGCGACCCTCCGGCCGCACGCCGGCCGCGGAAGGCCGTCGGCCCACGCGTCGGATCGTTGCTTCGCAATCGCCCCACGTCACGATCCCCGCGCTACATCACCATTCCGCCGTCCACGCACAGGACCTGGCCGGTAATGTAAGACGCCCCGGCGCTGGCCAGGAAGGAGACCGCCGCGGCGATCTCCCCCGGCTCGCCGAAGCGGCGCAGCGGGATCACCGTCTTGACCGTCGTCTTGATCTGCTCGCTGAGAACCTCGGTCATGTCGGTCGTGATGAACCCGGGCGCGACCGCGTTCACCGTGACTCCTTTGCCGGCAAGCTCCTTGGCGACTGACTTGGTCAGCCCCAGAAGCCCCGCCTTGCTCGCCGAGTAATTCGCCTGCCCCGCATTCCCAACCACCCCCGCCACGCTGCTGATATTGATGATGCGGCCCGACTTTGACCGCATGATCTGCCGGGCGGCCGACCGGATCGCCACGAAGGCGCTCTTCAGGTTCGTGTCGATGACCGAATCAAAGTCCTCGTCGTCCATCCGGAGGATCAGGCCGTCCTTGGTGATGCCGGCGTTATTCACCAGCACGTCCAGCCGGCCGTGCTTCTCGGCCGCCTGCTCGATGACGGCGGTGAGGGCCTTGGGGTCGGCGATGTCGCAGGTCATCGCTTCGGCCGATCCGCCGTCACTGGCGGCCGCGGCGCACACCTCGTTCAGCTTCTCCACGTTGCGGGCGACCGCGATCACATGCAGCCCGTCCGCCGCCAGCCGCCGGACGATCGCCGCGCCGATCCCGCGCGACCCTCCAGTGACGATTGCGACCCGCTTTTCGGTCATGGTAGCTCCTTCTTCCTTCCAGCCGGCATCCGCGGCGGGCGCAAACCGAATCGCGGCGGGCGCGAGTCGAGTCGCGGCGGGCGAGTCGTTCGCGCGCCGCCAGTCAACCAGCCAGCGCCTCGATCGCAAGCCGGCGGTTGATCCGCTTCGCCAGGCCCGACAGCGTCCGGCCGGGCGCGAGCTCGACATACCGAGCGTCCGAAGCGCCCATCAGGTGGACCATCGTCTCTTCCCAGAGCACCGGCGACACAATCTGCCGCACGAGCAATTCCTTCATCTCATCGACATCGCCGTGCGGGCTTGCGGTCACGTTCGCATAGACGTTCCGCTCGGTGCGGCCGATCGCCGCGTGCCGCAGCTCAATCTCCATTCGATCGGCCGCCCGCTGCATGAGCGGGCTGTGAAACGCCCCGGCCACGTTCAACGCGGTGGCTCGAAGCCCGGCCCCTTCGGCCGCCTTCAGGACGCGATCACAGGCCGCCTGCGTGCCGCTGACGACGATCTGGCCCGGCGCGTTGAAGTTGGCCGGCACGAGCACGTCACCGCCCGCCACCTCTTCGCAAAGCTTCGCGACGGCGGCTCGGTCGCCCCCCAGCAGCGCGACCATCCCGCTCGGCTGCGCGACGGCCGCCTCCTGCATGAAGCGGCCGCGCTTCTGAACGAGCTTCAGCCCTTCGTCGAACGAGAACGCTCCGGCCAGGTGCAGCGCCGTATACTCGCCGAGGCTCAAGCCGGCAAAGGCGGTGACGGCGTCCGGGCTGAACGTCCCCGCGACGGCCGCGGCGCGGTAACTGGCGACGCTGGTCACGTAAATCGCCGGCTGACTGACATCGGTCTGGTTCAGCCGCTCCGCGGGCCCGTTGAAGCAAATCGCCGACAGCTCCATCCCAAGGGCCCGATCGGCCGCCTCAAAAATCTCTCGGGCTTCCGGGGAGGCCTCGAACAGCGCCTTGCCCATTCCGACCGATTGCGCCCCCTGCCCCGGGCACAGAATGAACAGCGCCTTGAAATTCTGCCCGACGGCATCCCGACCCGCGGTCCCCAGCGCTGCTTTTGACAGGTCCTGCGTCACATCCACCTCGTCAGCCCGGGCGTCGCCGGCCCTTGCGTCGTTATTCCCGAAGAAGCCTTGCCGCGCCGCGCCGACGATGGGGCGTCCGCCCAAGCCCGCGCCCCGTCAGATCCGCACGACGGCGTTGGCCCACGTGAGCCCCGCGCCAAACGCGACGAAGATCACCACATCGCCCGCCGACAGCTTGCCGGCGCGCCACGCTTCGTCCAGCGCCAGCGGGATGCTGGCGGCCGACGTGTTCCCATATCGATCAATGTTCACGAACGCCTGCTCGAGCGGCATATCGAGCTTCTGCATCGCACTCTCGATAATGCGCTGGTTGACCTGGTGCGGGACGATGAGCTTGACCTGGCTCTTGGTCAACTCGCACGCGCGGATGGCTTCCTCGATCAGCTCTTCAAACTTGTTGACGGCGAACTTGTAGACTTCGCGGCCGCGGATCTCCATGAAGTGCCGCGCCTCGGCGATCATCGATTCGCTGATCGGGAAGCGGCTGCCGGGGATGCACTTCATCACGTCGCCCCCCAGCCCGTCGGCGTGGAGGGTGCTGTAGATCAGGCCGCGCTTCGGGTCATTGTCGCGCCGCAGCACGACCGCGCCGGCGCCGTCGCCGAAGATGATGCAGGAGTTGCGATCCTTGTAGTTGGTGATGCGGCTGATCGTCTCCGACCCGATGACCAGCACCGCCTTGCACTGCCCCGCCTTGATGAAGTTCGCGCCGGTCGTCAGGGCATAGATGAAGCCGCTGCACGCGGCCGACATGTCAAACGCCGGCACGCCCGACAGGCCCAGCTCGGCGCCGATGAAGCAGGCGGTCGAGGGGAAAACCATCTCCGGAGTGATCGTCGCCACCACGATCAGCCCGATCTCCTTCGGGTCAATCCCGCAGGCTTCGATCGCCCGGCGGGCGGCGAGACGCCCAGGCTCGCGGTTGTCTCATTGGGGCCGGCGATCCGACGCTCGCGGATGCCGGTGCGCTGCACGATCCATTCGTCGCTGGTATCGACCATCTTCGACAGATCGTCGTTGGTCAGACGGCGTTCGGGGACCGCGCTCCCCGTTCCCGCGATGATAGCTCCGTATTGAGGCATGATTCGGATGACGTCCCGAGGGTGATGAAACGGCTTTCCGAGCACGCTTCCACAGCGACGATCGATATCGGACAGCCCCGGAAGGACCGGCCGCCCAGCCACTTCTCTCCCAGTCAGATCCTTCCCGGTCGGCTCTCTCAGTACCAGCTCTCGAGGGCGAGCCCTATTCTTCGCCGCCCGGGATGCTCGCGGCGATCTTTTCCACAATTTTCTGATTTACGCCGCTGCGAACGAGCTGCTTGCCGACCCGGATCGCGTTCTTGATCGCCCGCGCCTCAGACCGCCCGTGGCAGATCAGGGAGTAGCCGCCGACGCCGAGCAGCGGGGCCCCTCCATATTCCTGCCAGTCGTGCTTGGCGAAGACTTTATCCATCACCGGCTGGAATGCTTTCACGAGGTCCGGCGTCGCGTGCTGGAGCTCGGCGGCGATGGTCTGGAACAGGCCCTCCGCCAGCCCCTCGGTGAACTTCAGGACGATATTGCCAACGAAGCCGTCGCAGACGACGACGTCCACGACGCCCTTGAACAGGTCGCGCCCCTCGACGTTGCCGATAAAGTTCAGCAGAGGCTCGTCACGCATGAGTTTGCGCGCCTCTTTGACCATCGTCGTCCCCTTGGCGTCCTCCTCACCGATCGACAGGAGGCCGACCCTGGGCTGCTCGATCCCCGCGACGGCGGTGGCGTAGGCCCCCGCCATGATCGCGTACTGCTGCATGTGCCGCGGCTTAGGGGAGATATTCGCCCCCACGTCGCAGATCACCACCGGGCCGTAAAACGTCGGAAGAATGATTGCGATGCCCGGGCGGCTCACGCCGGGGAGCATCCGCATGCGAAGCTGCGACGCGGCGACGCAGGCGCCGGTGTTGCCCGCCGAGATCACCACATCCACCTCGCCCTTGCTGGCGAGCTTGCACATGACGGAGATCGAGCTGTCGGGCTTGTTGCGGATGGCCTCGACCGGCGGGTCGTCCATCGCGATGATTTCGGTGGTGGCGACGATGCTGTACCGGGCCCTCGCCTCCGGCGAGAGGCCCGATGCCGCAAGTCCCGCGGTGATGATCGCCTCGTCGCCGACGAGGAAGATGCGGTCGTCGCCTTCGAGCATCGACGCGGCTTCCCAGCATCCCTGAAGGATTGCGCCGGCGCGCGGTCGCCGCCCATCACGTCCACCGCAGCTCGCACTGAAGCCTCCGTGAAAACGATCGCCGCCCCCTGGGGCGGCGGGCCGTTCCTGCTAACACTCGTTCAGGCCCGGCCGCTTCGCCGAAGCCGCGCTCGGGACAGTTCCGAAGGTCACGAAGCGTCGGGGGCCTGCATCTGCAGGGCGAGCTTCGGGTTGACATACCCGCAGTTGTCACAGGCACAATGCGGGAGCTTGGTGTTGGCGCACTGGGGGCAGGTGACGTAGTGAATCGGCTTCAGGGCGTGGTGCGCCCGGCGCTTACGCTTACGTGCCTTGCTGTGTTTTTGGACGGGAAGCATGACAGACTCCTGATCGCCGAAGGACGGGCGGGTGCGAATGCCCCCATTTCGCTCCCACCTCCCGGCAGTTCCACCTCAAAACCAATCGTGGCCCCCCGCGTCACCTAAACCCACGAGTGCCAGAGGGATACGTCTAGAAAAAGCAGCGGCGGGTCATCGCCCGCCGCGTTCAAAGGAGCGGTACGGTATGAGGTTATTCCACTCCTGTCAAGCATTCCCCATCGAATGAGCGGGGGTCACGATCGCGGCGGTTTCACCCGCCCACCCCGTCGAAGCTGGGGTTGCGGAAGCTGGATCGCCGCCCCCGGATGAAGTGCGACCGGGCGCGTAAAAAAAGCCGCACACCGGAGGGTTGGTGGTGTGCGGCTTGGCGGAGGAGGAAACGAGGCTTGCCGTCCCGAACGAGCGTGCGCAAAAACATCACGCCCCGCGGGACATGATCTGTCCAGCGAATCAGTCGCCCCAATTCATGGGGTTGACTGCTCTGACCGGCAAGAGCGAAGGAGGTGCCAAGCGGTCCGCGATCGCCAAAATCGCTCGCAAATGAGTTCCGGGCCGAACCTTGCGTAAAGCTACCCTCGAATGTCGGACACTTCCGGACCGCGCGAAAACGAGGCGATCGATACAGCTCGCGCTCAGAATTGGTCAGTCAGCGGGATCCAGGTTCAGACACCGCCAGCAGGAGCGAATCCTCCGGCGGGCGATTCAGGAGGCTCTTGGGAATGATGAGGATCGGGCTGGGTTGGGTCGCGGGCGCCGCGGGGCGAACGGCGGGCGCTGCTGTGCGCGCCGATCGGATGTCGATGCTCCCGCTCGCAGGCGCATCCGCGGGGACGACCCACGAGCGGCCGTCGGCCGCCCGAATGGCCGATCGCAGGAGGTCCGCCTTCCGGAAATACCGCGGCACGTTCGCGTTCGCCTCGTCCCGCGCGAGGCTCGGCGTGTACCCATAGATCGCGGCGTTCTCGAACGGGAATCGATCGGAATAAATAGATGGCGGCCGGCTCGCCAAGCCTGTCTGAAGCAAGCTGAGGCCGAACCGACCCGACCACGGCTCCACCCCGCGTCGCCCCGACCCAGCGGCGGCCGCCGCTCGCTCGAAGACCCGCGCGTCGCTCCCACCATAATAGAAGGTCTGCTCCACCCCATACTGATAACGCACCGGCTCGTAGATCACCTGCCCGCGGGCGGCCCCGCCGACGATCAGCGACATGAACGATAACGCGATCCACCCTGCTTTGGACGACAGACGCATCAGGCACCTCCGAACGGACCACCGTGGGATGACCGAGAGGTTACCTCGTCCGATAACCATTCAGACCCTGAAATCCTCCTTGTGGGCCGAGATCACTCGGCGCGATGGCCCGTCTGTGAGAGTTGTGCCGCCAGCGCCGCCCCATGCGGCCCGCCGAAGCCCGAGCGCCGCCCCACTCGACTCAGCGCTCGTCGTTGTACTTGGGGCTGATCGCCCAATTCAGCTTTTCGGCCAGGCTCCGCCAGCGCCGGGCGTCCGGGTTCTCCACGAGCAGCACGTTATGGTCGCTTCGGCGGACGATGACCCGATCCCCCTTCAGCAATTTCGTGCTGGCCTGGCCGTCGCAGAAGAGCGTGGTCCCCTCGTTCACCCGCGAGGCGGTGATCTGAATCGTGCTTTGCGTCGATACGACGACCGGCCGAAATGAGAGGCTGTGCGGGCAAATCGGCGTGATGCAGAACGCTTCGACGTCGGAATTGATGATCGGGCCGCCGGCCGAAACGTTGTAGGCGGTGCTCCCGCTGGACGTGGCGACTATGACACCGTCGCCGAAGTAGCGGATGCCCGCCTCCCCGTCCGCGGTGATCTCCATCTCGATCATGTGGAACGGCGGCCCGGCTGTCACGACCGCGTCATTCAGGGCCGTCGCGGCGAAACTTCTCAACTGTTGCAGCCCGTGTACGTCGGAGCAGGAACAATCGATGCCCGCCGGAAGGACCGACGCCTCCAACATCATCCGCGGGCGAATCGGCAGCCCCGCCGACCAGGCATCCTCCCGCTCGAACGTGACGGGCCGGTCCTCAAGATGAAGGGCGAGGTAAAACTGGTAGTTCTGGGGCGTGAAGCCCGCCAAAAACCCCAGGCGGCCGAAGTTGACGCCCATCAGCGGGATCTGACGCCCGGCAAGGCGTCGGGCGGTCGATAACAGGGTCCCATCCCCGCCCAATACAAGGATGAAATCAACACCTAGGGTGGTGAGGTCGTGCGTGTGATCCGTCTCAACGCCGACGACGGTGGCGCGACCCTTGAGCCAGACCTGAAGTTCCGCAACGGCGGCCGCGACATTGGGCTTGTCAGGGTTCGCGACGATCAGCAACCGCTTCATTGATGCGATCCTAACGCCAGTCCGTTCGCGATGCACAGGGTCGAACGTGGGGGCTCGTCCAGCGAGGTGTGGCTTGCCAGAAAGCGCCTGACGGTGCCTGGCAGTGACGCCGGGTGCCATCTCCCACGCTCGCGTGGGACATGGCACCCGAACGGGCGCGGCTCGCGGAAAAGCAGTCCCCCCAGACAGCTATCGCGTGTGTCAGCCGCTGCGATCGCGCGGTCACTTCTTCACTTTTTTGCAGCTTCCCTTCGAGAACGGTTTCTTCCCGGCCACCGGCTCAAAGCCGGGCCAGCAACGAGACTTCTTGACGCCACCGCGAGCAGGCTTCTTCTTCGTGGGCATAAGCACCTTTCGTTGGTGGGATCGCCGTGCAAAGAGGGTTCCGGCCGCTTTCAGCGCAAAATGTTTGAACGTCCGGACGATGCCTTTCACGGGGCCACCCGATCACGGGTCCTCAACGCCGCTGCAAGATGAGCCGGCGCGGGCCCGTTCTTGCCCCGCACGGCGGGCTCGTCATAATGCCCAAGGCGGCGCCCCCGGCCGGTGCTCGGGGGCGAACGGCGTCGCGCGAACATCGACCCTTCAACGAAATAACGGTTTATGACTCGTCCCGCCGTCTTTTTTGATCGCGACAACACCCTGATCGCAAACGACGGCTACCTCGGCAACCCGGACGACGTCACACTCATCGCCGGGGCGGCCGAGACCATCGCGCGAGTCCGGCGGATGGGGTTTGCCACCGTCATCTTCAGCAACCAGAGCGGGGTGGCACGCGGTCTGTTCGGCGAGGACGATGTCCACCGCGTCAACGCCCGCCTGGACGACATGCTGGCGGACCAGGACCCCGCGGCCATCATCGACCGCCACGAATTCTGCCCGTTCCACCCGCAAGGCATCGACCCCCGCTACGCGCAGGAAAGCGAGCTTCGCAAGCCCGCGCCCGGGATGATCCTTCAGGCGGCGCGGCAACTGTCGCTCGATCTTGCACGAAGCTGGGTCGTCGGTGACGCCCCGCGCGATATCGAAGCCGGGAAGGCCGCCGGTTGCCGGACGATCCTCTTCAAAGACGACTCCCTCCCCGCCTCGACGGCCGCTCGCGATCCCGCTGTCGCCGAGCCCGATTTCACGGTTGTCACACTGGCTGACGCCGCCGACGTGATCGCCCGAAACAGCCCCCCGATGCCGGAGCTGACCCCGGGCGGCCGCACCCCCGTGGCGGCCGGATCGCCCGAGCACGCCGTCAATCCGGCCAGCGCGGCGGGCGCCGACCCCTCCCCTCCGCCCAAGCCCCGCTTCTCGCCGCCAGACGTTATCCTCCGCGCCAAGGCGGCCCGCGAAGCGGCGCGCCTCGCCTCGCCCCATGCCTCCCCGGAGGCCCTGCGCGAAGCCGCTCGACAGGCCGCCCGCGAGGCCGCGGCGAAGGTGCGTGCCAACGTCGCCGAAACGCCCGATGACGAGCGGCCGCCCGAGCTTCAGGCCGAGCGCGAGGCGATGGCTAACCTGATGAAGAAGGGGTTGTTTGGTGGCGGCGGCGCTGAGGGGCGAACGGTGACGGCGGCTCGACAGTCGTCCGCCTCCGCAATTGCCTCCGCCACCGCCATCGCCCCCACCACCCCGGTCGCGGCCGCCGCGCACGAACCCGCCCCGTCGCCGCCAGCGCCCCCGGAACCGCCGCCGCAGCCCATCGCCGAGACCCCCGCAGCGCCGGAAGTCGCCCCCGATCTCCCCTCGCGGGCCACCGTCGCACCGGATGACGCGCAGTCCAACGATCAGCCCGTCGATGAAGCGCAAGCGGCGTTGTCGCCGACCCCGTCCGAAGAATTAGAACCGTCTCCTCCCGCGCCCCTTCCCATCCCAGCCGAAGAACCGATGGCCAACCCCAGCGAGCCAGAGCCGACGCAGACATTTCTCACGCCAAGCCCACGCGGCGGCCCATCCGCACGGGCCGAGCCGATCCCCGACGGCGAGATCCGCCGCCGCCCCCGCCGTGTCGCCGAGCCCGCGCCTGACGCTCCCACCCCCGCACCGTTGCCCACCCCCGTGGACCTTCGCCGCCTGGAGCACCTCGCCGAGCAGATCCTCGACGAACTCAAGCACCGCCGCGAGGAAACGCCCGAATTCTCCGTGAGCAAACTGATGGCCGGCATCGTCCAGGTCTGCGCCTGGCGGCCCTGGTCCTCTCCTACCTCTATCGCGACAAACTCACCTATGACGCCATCATCCTCGTGGCCCTCACCCTCCAGACCCTTACGATTTCCCTGCTGATCATGGGGAAGCAGGGGAAAGGATGAAGGTGAAGGATGAAGAAGGACGTAATTCGAAACGTTCCCTTAGTCTTCCTCTTCTTCATCCTTCATCCTTTGATTTGTCCCTTCATCCTTGGATTAATGCACTCCGCATCCGTAGGGCTTGGTTTCGGGGGTGCTGACCGGCTTACCGGCGAGGAGTTCGTTCAGCGCTTTTTCGACGTAGTTCACTCGGCCTTCGGTCTTGTCGCCGCGGGGGTCGTTGTCGATGGCGCCCTGATAGGCGAGCTTGCCATCCTTGTTGATGATGAACAGGTCCGGGGTTGAACGGGCGCCGAAGGCGCGGGCGGCCGCCGATTCCTTATCGGTCAGGATGGGGTAGGCCAGCCGCTGATCCGCCGCCCAGGCCCTGTCCGCTTCGGCCGTCCCACCGGTGTGAATCGAGACCCACGCCACGCCCTTGTCCTTGTACTTCTCCGCCAGCTTCTTCATCGTCTGGGCGTCGTAGTGCCGCTGGACGAAGGGGCATTCCAGGTTCACCCATTCGACGACCAGGATCTTCGAGGCGAAATCGGTGCCGCTGACCGTCTTGCCGTTTTGGTCGGTCAGCGAAAAGGAGGGCGTTGCGTCGCCAATGTGAAGGCCCGAATTTTCCGCCGCAAACGCGGTGAAGGCGACGAGGCCCACGATCAATCCTGCGGCGGCAGTGGACATCAATCGCATGGTTCAGCTCCTGGGTTGGGGTGTCAGCGTCAAAGGGTTCGGGGTTGATATGAGTGCTACGAAAGCTCGGCCGCCCCGTTGGCGGCCGATGCCGAGCCCCCCCTTACGGGGCCGCCCGGCGAGCCGGTTGCGTCGCCGCTGCGACAGGGCCGGGCGACGGAAAGTCGAATTCCAGGCCGGTCATCACTCCATCCGCCCGCCTGAAGGTGAGCACCCCTCGGTTCTCGCGTCGCGTTGGGGACTGGCCGGCCAGCAGTTCGGCCGAGAACCGCAGTGTGACCCGATCCTTAACCTGCTCGATGACGCCCGGGCCGACTTTCACAGCCTCGTCGGCGTCTGGAAAGAAATGGAGTTCCGACGCTCCGGCCGGCAGGACGAGCGGCAGCTCGTAGCGGCTGATTCGCTCTCCGACACGGGTCACCACCATCGCCTGACGATCAGTCGCCCCCAGCGGCCTCGGGATGCGCTCCGACCACGTCTTGAACAAGTCAGGAGATCCGGCCGAGGGGAGATGCAGCGCCAGTTTCGCCGAGCCCGGGAGACAGACCTTCTCGCAGCAGAGCCATGAGACGTCCGCTGTGAAGGATGCGTCGCCCCCCGCCCAATCCGGCGGTGTGGCGACGGACGCGGTCAACAGGACCGTGCCGGAATAGCCATAGCAGACGAAGCCGCCGGGTTGGTCAAATGCCTGGGGTGCCGGCCACCGCAGCGGGCCCACTTCGAACCCCTTGGGGGCGGTGAAGCGGACGCGGGTGGCAAGTCCAGAATCGCCGGGGTTGATCCAGTAGGTGTGCCACCCCGGCCGCGTCGTCAGAAGGACGCCAATGGAGAAGCGTTGGCCAGGCTTTGGGGCATCGACGGCCGCCAGAAGGGACGCCTCGACCGGGCTTGGCGACTCGGCGGTTGCGGCGTCCGCGTGCCGCGGAATGAGAGGACCGGCGACAGCAACGAGTACGGCCGCCAAGCAAGCCACACCGTGCGACCATCGGGATGAAGCCATTTGCTAACCCTCTCTTTGCGCAACGCTTCGATCCGGGCAGTCACGGGTTCGTTAAGGAGACGGTAGGCGTGGCGCCGCGTTGAAAACACTGGCCTTTAGGAAATTCGCCCGCTAGAATTCGCCGCACGCTTGGGCACGGGGGCTGTGTCATGTTCTTCGCTCCTCTTCCGTCTAGCCCGGTTCGCCGTCACGTTTTGTCGGCCGCCGGAGGAAGTGTGACGCGAGTCAGGCTCGGCCGGTCGCCGTGACAGCGCTACAGGAAACGGACCCGGTCTCATGCACCAGGACACCGACCACTCTCATTCGCCTCTCCATGGCCCCCACCCGAACGGGGGCACCGGGTTCGCATCCCCAGGGCTTTCGCCAGCAGGCGCCGCGTCCGCGGCCGCTCCGTCGGCGCTCGGCGCGAACGTTCTGGTACTGAACAAGTTTTACCAGGCGATCCGGGTCGTGAACGTCCGCCGCGCCTTCTCCCTGCTCTGCCGGGACCTGGCGGAGGTGATCCACATTGAGACCGACGAGGACGGCCAGAGCCGCTGGCAGAACCTCGATTTCTCGGAGTGGACGGAGCTCAGCCAGCTCAAGGCCGAGTTCGAGCCAGCCAGTTTTGACTGGATCCATACGGTGCGGCTGCAGATCGCGGTCCCGCGGATCATCCGCCTGCTCGGGTACGACAAGCTTCCCAAGCAGGATGTGAAGTTCAACCGCCGCAACATCTACGCCCGCGACAGCAACAAGTGCCAATACTGCGGCCGCAAGATGCCCACGACCGAACTCTCGCTGGACCACGTCGTCCCCAAGAGCCAGGGCGGCCGCAGCAACTGGGAGAACATCGTCTGCTGCTGCGTGAAGTGCAACGTCAAGAAGGGCGGCCGCACGCCGGACCAGGCGCACATGCACCTGATCACCAAGCCGATCAAGCCCAAGCGCAGCCCGGTGATTAACATCCGCCTGGCCGACGAGCGCTACCGGAGCTGGAAACAGTTCCTGGATAACGCGTATTGGACGGTTGAGTTGAAGTGAGGCCGACACTCGCTTTAGGCTTCCGTGACGCCTTCCGGCGACGACCGACCTGCCGGCGATCAGACGCTGGCAGGTCGGTTGTGTTTTTGGCGAGGCTCTTGGTTGGGCGGCGCGTCTCTTCTCGCGGGTGCGTGACCCCCTGCATCCCGGGACCTTACCTCCTGCCGTCACCCACCGTGAGCAAAGTCGAGCTGACGAAGCAGGCCCAGTGCCGCCGGCTCGTCGCGTGCTACCCTTCGTAATCAAATCCGTGAGAAACCCCGCCGCCGTAATTGTTTTTCTTGACGGAAGCCTGTTTGTAAGCGTGAATATCCATTCGTAATCGTTTTCGCACCCAGTGGTCCGTTCCATGCAGGAGTGCGGGTGCGTGACGATGCCATCCGACGTGCCGCACGTGCCCTCACCGGCGGGTGTTTTGCGTGGTCGATGACACCGCCGGTGAGGGCACCGGCGGCACTTTTGATTCGCGAGCGCACCGGCTTTCGTCACGCGACTCGCCCGATAGCAAACACACTCCGAGTGCCGTGGCTCTTCTTGCCGGGGGTATTCGTTTCATCGATTCGCTCTTCGGTCCCGAAATGCAGGAGCGGACCACACACCTGTGTGCCTGCTACTATTTCTCCGCGACGACGCCGCCGTGCTGTTCCACCGCGGCCTAGGAATCGCGGCGCCAAAGGTACCAAGTGGCGATGGTGCGCCACGGGCGCCAGATTTCCGCGCGAGCCGTGACCTGGGGGCCGGTCGGGCGCTCGGGTAACCCGTCAACGGCGCGGACGCCTTCGCGGAGGCCCAGGTCGTCGATGGGGAGCACGTCGGGGCGGTTCAGAACGAAGATCAGGAACATCTCCGCCGTCCAGCGGCCGATCCCTTTCACCCGCACCAGCGACTCGATCACCGACTCGTCGTCCATTTGGCAAAGTTGACGCGTCGGGATCCGCTTGTCCAGGAAATGTTGCGCAAGATCGACGACGTACCCCCGCTTTTGCCGGGAGAGGCCGCAAAACCGGAGGAGCGCCTCGTCGGCCGCGCGGACGAACGTGACCACCCTCTCCGGCGTGGGCCGGCGGGAGGGGAATTGGTCCCGGAAGCGGCCGAAGAGCGTGGCGGCGCCGGCCGTGGAAATCTGCTGGCTGAAGATCGACTTGCAAAGAACGACGAAATAGTCCCGACGCGGCCCGAGGGTACAGCGGCCGACGCTCCGTATGACTCTTGCCATCACCGGATCGACGGTCGCGAGATGTCGCGCGGCGATTGCCCAGTCAGGGGGCGCGTCAGGGAGGTCGAACCACATGAAAGCATCGTATCGTGTGAAGGCGTCGAGATCGAAACGGACAGGTTCGGGCATTGGGGGACATTGGCCGCGGTGACGGGGCGCGGGCGCGGGACCATCGCATGGCGTCGTCCAGCGGAGTCCGTGCGCGCTCGGCCAGGGGGCAACGGCACACGGAGTGTGCCTGCTACAAGGGGGCTTCGGCGGCGCGATATGGCGTGCCTGCTGTCGGTGCGAAGGACTTCGCGGTCAATTTGCCATTATGGGGCCGCAAGCCTTCCCGCCAAGCTTGCCTAAGTTTATAATGGCAAAGTCATTGAACGCCTGGGCCGCTATTCGGCCTGGGCGTTTCGTGTCCGCAGACCGACGACAGGAGCCGCGCATGAAGCCCCCGCTGAAGTTGAACTCGATCGATCAGGAACACCTGCAGGAGTTGTACAACGCCGCGGGGGTGGCACGGGACGAACTGCCTTATACGACGGCTTTCGAAGAGATCGTCGCCGGGTTCCAGGACCGGACGTTCAAGAACGCTGACGCCGAGCAACTCTTCGGCGCCCTGCTGAAGTACACCCGCAGCAGCGGGAACGTGGCGACCGAGCAGCCGCCAGTCGCATTAAGCGACGATCAGCTCAAGCAACTCAAGGCCGCTCTATCGCGCCACCTCATCGGCGGGAAGATCCTCCCGTACAGCGATGAATTTAACGCCGCCCGCGCCGAATTCATCAAGGCCTCCGGCTCGGACATGCCGGAAGGCGATTTCTGGCGCCGATCCTCAAGTCGCAAGGCTCCAAGCGGCGGCCGCCGCCTCGGAAGAAAGTCGCCGTCGCCAAGGAAGACGACGAAGAGGACGGAGAGTAAACCTCCCGTCCCTCCGTATCGGCCGATCAACACAGCCGACCCGTTTTCGTCGTCAACCGGGCGCCTTCGGGTGGCTCGGGCCGTGGCGGTATGGGCTGACCCGCCGAATACGCTCAACTTCGGCCTCTGCCGTTGGGCCGCAGCATCTGATTCAAGGTCTGGCGCGCTGACGGGTCGCCCGGCCGTAACGACACGGCAATCCGCAGTTCGTTGATGGCCGCGTCGGTCCGTCCCTGCATCGCCAGCGCACTGCCCAGACCATAACGGGCGTCGAACGACTCCGGCTGGAGATCGACCACCCGCCCGTAGTACGCCTCCGCCGCCTGAAAATTCCCTGCGGAAAATGACGCCCGGCCGCCGGCCAGCAGGGCCGGAATGTCGGTTGAGTTCGGCCCGATCAGCGGCGTCAGCGCCTCCAGCGCGTCGCCCCATTTCTGATCTTTCATCAGGGCGAAAGCCAGGTTGAGCCGGGCGTCGCGATAGTGGGAGTTGACGGCCAGGGCACTGCGGAAGCGAGCCGCGGCTTCCGGCAAGCGTCCGGCGGCCACGAGCACCGCGCCAATGTTGTTGAAGCACTCTTCGCACCCTGGGTCGATGCGGACGGCCGCCTCGAACTGCTCGATCGCCTCGGGGACGCGGCCGGTCCGCGACAGGACGAAGCCGAGATTATCGTGCGCCGAAGCCAGATCGGGCCGCAGCCGCAGCGCTTCACGATAAGCTTTGATCGACCGAGCGGCGTCCCCCGCCTCCTGAAAGTACGCGTTGCCGAGGCTATACCACGCGAAGTCATTCCGCTCGGTCACTGCGGCCGCATGGGTAAACAGGGCGATACTGTCTTTCCAATAGCCCACCTGAACGATCGTCAGCCCCGTCAGGCTCGCTAGAACCGCGGCGCCCACCCCCGCGGCCGCCCCGCGCACTCGGCTTGAGCGACCGCTCAGGTCGGGGATCGACCACCCTGCCATGATGAGCAAGCCGATCGACGGAAAGTAGGAGTAGCGATCCGCCATCGCCTGAAACGCGATCTGCGACACGACGCCGATCGTGGGGAAAAGCGTCCCCGCGAACCAAAGCCACCCCACCAGCAGCCACGGCCGCCGGCGCGCCTGCCAGAGGCACAAGGCCGTGACGAGCAGCAGTCCGGCGATCGACGCGGTGATCGTCCCCCGGCCCCAGTCGGCGTTCAACGGGTACGGCGTCGCCAGCGGCCAGGGGACGACTGTCTTAGCGATATACCGAACGTAGGAGACGTACGCGTTGTCGGTCCGCTGGGTCGCGGTCTGCCAGAGCGTATCACTGTGATGCCCGGCCGCTGGCGGCGGTGGGACGAAGTGCTTCAAAAGGACGAAAAAGACCAGCACGACCAGGGCGGCCGGTATCTTCTCGCCGATGAGCCTCCCGATCTGTCGCCAGCGATGGGCGGTGTCACCTTGCCACGCGGGACCGACGCGCGCGAGGGGCCAGATATCCATCAGCAGAAAGACAGCCGGGAGCGTCACGAACATCGGCTTGGCAAGAAGGCTTAACGCGATCGCGGGAAGGATCGGGAGATAGCGCCAGACCGAGGGCTTGCGGGCGTAGTGGACATAGGCCATCAATGCCAAGAGGCCGAACAGCATGGCCAGGACGTCTTTCCGCTCCGAGACCCACGCGACCGACTCGACCCGCATCGGATGAACCGCGAAGACGGCCGCCACGCCGCCGCTCCGCAAGGCGGACCCCGTCGCGCGGCTGAGGATGAGGAACACCAGCCAGACGTTGAGGATGTGGATCAGCAGGTTTTCGAGGTGGTAGCCGAGCGGGCTCAGGCCGAAAAGCGAAAAGTCGGCCATGAAGGAGATCTGGCTAAGCGGATGCCAGATTTTCAGGAACTCGTGCGTGAAGGCCCACTTGATGCCGTTGAGCGTGAGCCCCTGCTGAACCAGCCCGTTGGCCGTGACATATTGGTTGTCGTCGAAGTTGATGAATCCAGCCTGGCAGACACCGGCAAAGGCGATGGCGGTCAGGAGCGTCAGCCCGGCAAGGATGAGCGGCGTCCGGAAGCGGCCGGCAAGCGCCAGTGCTCCATTCCCGTGCAGACCCTCCGTAGGCGCCGGCCTGCGGTTGGAGGGGTGTCGCCGGGTTGTGCGGATCGACGAGGTCCGGGTCATCAATGGAAGGCTCCGCGGCCGCCGACGCGACGTGTCGGGCCAGGTTTGACGTTCGACGGTGAGTATCGCGTGGGAACGTTAGCGTTCTTAGTGCGACCGGCGGCCGCCAAGCCCGTTGCCCAACCTCGTTCACTGTATCGGACCGGCCAAAATGGTACACTGCGACACCATTGGATCGATGACAAACCGCTGAATCCCTAGATTTCCTATAGGGACGGTCTTAGAATCGGCTGCCGGAGCGATTCGTTCATTTGGGTGTGAGGCGCGCGAGGAGCTTGGATCAGCATGGCTACGACTTGGAAAGACATTTTACAGCCCCGCATCCCGGAAGATTGGGCGCGGGAGATCGACAGCTTCGAGGCGCAGATCGCGCTCCGCAAGCAGGGGAAGATCGAAGAGAAGGTGTTCGCCGAGACGCGGCTCCGGCGTGGCGCGTATGGCCAGCGGTATGACAACGGCCGCCGGCATGATGGGATTGCCCAGCAGACGCTCCCCTACTCCACGCTGACCAAGGGCCCGGAGACGTTTTGGGACGCGCCGGGGATGCTTCGCATCAAGATCCCGTACGGCGCGCTGAACCCTGAGCAGCTTCGCGTCCTGGCGGATTTGGCCGAAGAGTATTCGGACTTGATCTGCCACGTGACCACCCGGCAGGACATCCAGCTCCACTTCGTTCATATCGAAGACACGCCGACGATCTTCCGTCGCCTGGCGGCCGTTGGCATCACCACGCGTGAGGCGTGCGGCAACTCCGTCCGAAACGTCACGGCCTGCCCGCTCGCGGGCGTCTGCCATACCGAGGCGTTCGACGTCAGCCCGTATGCCAACGCCGTGGCGTTCTACCTGCTCGGCCATCCGGACACGCAGGACTTCGGCCGCAAGTTCAAGATCGCCTTTTCCGGCTGCCGCGACGAGGCGTGCGCGCTGGTTTCGATCCATGACCTCGGCGGGATCGCGGCGACACGGGAGGTGGATGGCAAGACGGTCCGCGGCTTTGAGGTCTACGTCGGTGGCGGGCTGGGCGCGGTGCCGCACCAGGCGAAGTTGATGTACGAGTTTGTGGGCGAGGAAGAGCTGCTGCCGCTGTCGCGGGCGATCGGCCGCGTGTTTGCGAGGCTGGGCGAGAAGAAGAACCGCCAGAAGGCCCGACTGAAGTTCGTGGTGCAGAAGCTGGGGATCGACGAGTTCAAGCGGATCGTCGAGGAAGAGCGCCGCGCGATGCCGGAAGACCCGTCATGGCGGAAGTTCTTCGACGCGATCCCGCTCTATGAAGAAGCGCCGGCGGCGGCCGGCTTCGCCACGGCGGCGGCGGTCGTCCAGCCAAGCATCAACGGCAAGAAGCTGGGCGAGGCGTACGACCGCTGGGCCCAGACCAACGTCTATCGCCAGCGACAGCCGGGGTACGCCGTGGTGACGGTCACGCTGCCGCTTGGCGACGCGTCGGCCGATCAGACGCGCGCCTTAGCCGACCTGGTTGAAAAGTACGCGTCGGGGCACGCTCGGCTGACGGTGGAGCAGAATATCGTCCTGCGCTGGGTGAAGGAGCAGGAGATCCCGGCGCTCTATCGCGACCTTGAGGCGCTTGGGCTCTCCGAGGCCGGCGCCGGCACGATCGTGGACGTGACGGCGTGCCCGGGGACCGACACCTGCAAGCTCGGGATCGCCTCGTCCCGGGGGCTCGCCGGCGAGCTTCGGACGCGGCTGGCGGCGCAGAGCGCGCATCTCGACTCGGCCATCCGCAACCTGCATATCAAGGTCAGCGGCTGCTTTAATTCCTGCGGGCAGCATCACGTGTCGGACCTGGGGTTCTATGGGAACAGCCGCAACATTGGCGGGTACACCGTCCCCCACTTCCAAGTGATGATCGGGGGGAAATGGCGGGAGAACGGCGGGTCGTACGGGCTGGCGATTGGGTCGATCCCGTCGAAGGCGATCCCAACCGTGGTCGATCGGCTGACCGGCCGCTTCGTCGCCGAGCGACAGGGCGCCGAGACGTTCCAGGCCTTCTGCACGCGGGTCGGCAAGAAGGAGCTTAAGACCATGCTGGAGGACCTGACCAAGGTCCCGGCGCATGCGGTCGATGCTTCGTTCTATGCCGACTGGGGCGACCCGCGCGAGTTCACCATCGGCGACCTGGGCGTCGGCGAGTGCGCCGGCGAGGTGGTCACCCTGGCCGACTTCGGCTTCACCGACGCCGAGAGTAAGGCGTTCGAGGCGCAGCTTCTTCTCGATGATGGCAAGCACCGGGAGGCGGAGGCGATGGCCTACGGGGCGATGATCCAGGCGGCCCGGACGCTGGTTCAGCTCCAACTGCTTGACGCCCCAACCCGCCCCGACACGATCGTCGAGGAGTTCCGTACCCGTTTCTTCGATACCAAGTTGTTCTGGGACCCGTACCACGCCGGGCAGTTCGCGAACTACTTGTTCGCGCGACATGCCGACGGGCCTGACCCGCGGTACACGACCGACACGGTGCATAAGCTGGTCGAAGAGGCGAACCTGTTCATCGACGCGGCCCACAAGGCCCACGCGAAGTATCAGCAGTCGATGAACGTTCTAACCGCCGGCGCGGCGGCGGCCGTGTAGACCACGGTCGCGCAGGCGGCGGACTCCCAGGCGTCGGCCTCGGCCGACTCGTTCAATCACTCCTTCAACGATCAAGCTCAATGGACTCGTTCAAACTCGCCGTCAAGTTCTTCGTCCGCGACGCCTCGGCCCTCACGCCCGAGACGATCGTCCATGCCTTCCATGCGCTGATCCAGGGGCATGCGCTGGCGGACCACCTCTTGATCGACGTGGCCGACTATGCCCATGTCGTCAACGGCCCGGGGACGGTGCTGGTTTCGCACGAGGCGAACATTCACCTGGATCACGCGGAGGGGAGGACGGGGCTGCTGTATGTGCGAAAGCAGCCGATTGCCGGCGCGGTCACGTTCGCCGAGCGTCTCCGCGCCGTGCTGCGGGCCACGCTCTCGGCCGCGGGGGCGCTGGAGCAGCTTCCAGCCCTGCGGGGAAAGTTCTCGATCCGCACGGACGAGTTCCGTCTCCGCATCAACGACCGACTCGCCGCCCCCAACTCCGCCGAAACCTTCGCCGCCATCCGCGGCGATCTGGAGTCGGTCGCCACCGGCCTCTACGGCGGCCCCGTCGAACTCGCCTCTACTCCAACGCCCGGCCGCCTCTTCGAGGCAACGGTCAAAGGGAGCGAAACGTCCACCTCCGCCCTGCTCCAACGCCTGACGGTCTCAGTGGCTCGTCCCATATAAGATGTGGAGTGCGGCGCACGAATGAGAGTGCCGGTGCCCTTACCGGCGTGTCGCTGACCGCACACAAAGCCCGCCGGTGGGGGCACCAGCGGCACGTCGGATCACATCCCCGCGTACCCGCAAATTTGCTTCGGATGGTTCACCAGACACCGTCGGACGCTACGCCTTGACGTGCTGGCTGCCGCTTCCGGCTTAGCCGATCGTCAACGCTTGTTCGATGAGCGCTCGCTCGGCGGGGGGGAGCGTGGCTGCGAGGTCGAGGGCGGCCGCATGGCCGGTGGGGGACATCTTTTTCCAGGTGCGGGCGAGGATCTCGACGACGCGCCCCGGGTCGTGGGCGCGGGCGAAATCAACGTAATCGTTTTCGAGAAAGACCAGACAGGCGGCGTCTTCCAGGGCTTGGGCTTCGGGGTCGGCCTTCAATCGCTCCTTACGAATGATCGATTGGGCCCGGGCGATCGTCTCCTCCTCATAGCCGCATTCGCGGAGGACTTTCGCGGCCTCGTCCGCGTGGAAGCGGCCGAGCGTCGTTCGCCAGAGGTGATAGCCCGCACGCGTCATCGGATAGCTGGCGCGGGGGATCACCCACCGCCGCAGGTGCTGGCATCGGGCGGCCAGGCGAAGCGGCTCCGACGCGTCCGGCGCCACGCGCTCGAGCCACACCGACATCCGCATGCCGTAGATCAGTTCCGCCGGATAAATGCGGCCGTCGAAGGTGGCCTGATTGGGGTCCTGCCCATTCGCGGCGTCGATCTGCTCGATCGCTCGGATGAAACGGGGAGAAGGGGTGAATGACGTCATCGTGACCTGACTGACTCGCGGTGCTCTGGTTTCAATTGTATCACGCGCCGCGCCCGCCCGAGGCCTGGGTAACGGATCGGCCGCTATCATGGGCCATGCAAAGCCATTTCGCCCGGACAGAATCGCGGTTCCTGCAACTCCTGGTCGCGTGGGGGTGTTTCGGCGTTCTGACGGGGAGCGTGACGATGGTCGCGGCGTCGGCGCATGGCGCCGCGACGCCGTTACAGGTGTTTGCGTCGGCCGCCGCGTCGCAATTCCTGATCTGGGGCGCGATTGATGCCGTGCTCGCCGGCCTTGGCCTCCGCGCCGCGAAGAAGCGGCCGGTTGAGCCGATCGACCCCTGCGCTGAGGCCGCGCGCCAGGTGAAGGCGATCGGGTTCGTGCGATTCAACGTCAAGCTGGACATCCTTTACGTGCTCATCGGCGTTGCCCTGTTCGTCTGGTCGGCGTTGGCGACTACGCCGGGGGGCCGAGCCGCGCTTGCTGGCCATGGGACGGGCGTCGTCATTCAAGGCGGCTTCCTGCTTATGTTTGATCATTTCTTCGCGAGGCGCCTTGCCGCGTCCCGAACGCCGGACGCCGCTCCGGGGCCGATTGATCCGGCGACTGGATCGCCGGCCATCGCCATGTCATAGTTCCTCCGCCTCTGGACGGGCACGGCCGCGAATTCCTGAACTTCTGGAGACATGACATGACGCGCTGGTTGATAAGTCTCGCCCTTCTTTCAATTCTGGCTTCCGCCCACCTTCTCCCCGCGCAGGAGGTCCAGCGCGTCGAACATTCGAAAGCGGAGAAGCTCGCCGCCACGCTCGTCGAAGCGGCATCGCGGCTGGACGACCATGGCCTGAAGATCTCCCCCGATGTGAAGAAAGTGGTCGCCCTGGAGATCGACGAACACGGCGGCATGATCGTCCCCGACGCCCACCTGACGGCGGACGCGATCGCGAAAGTGGATAAGGAGATCCTCCCCGTCGGCCTGATCTTCCTGAAGCATGTGACGCCGGTCGTCGTGGACAGCCCGATCGCCGCCGACAAGCACGTTTTTGTCACCGTGACTGACAACGGCGCCGCGACGAAAGTCCCGGTGATGCGGCTGGCGATCGCGCGGGTCGCCTCGCGGCTCGTGCTGCTCGCCTACACCGGCGAAAGCGCCCCGCGATCGTCACCAACCTCGTTGACGTGGACGAAAAGCCCACCCATCTGGTGGAGCTGGAGCCGCGGATCGCCGCCGACGGCCGGGCCGCCCTGCTGATCACGCTGGCGGGGAAGTACCGGGCGTCGATCAGTATGGCGATGGCGGACTGACCGGGTGCCCTGACCCATCTCTGGTTGCCGGATAGGCAGGACCCAGTTAGATTCGCCGCTCTCGCCGAGGGGCGGCCGCTGAATTCATCGGGGCTTTCAAGGGAGGCGCCATGCGAACCCAAGTCTGGGCTATGAGCTGCGTCGTTACGGCCTTTGCTTTTGCGAGCACAGGGTTCGCCCAAACGCCTCAGGAACAGGCGGCCGCCTACGCGCAGGCGACAACATTGGCGAAGGGGATTGCGGAATCCGTGACGAACGGGGACGGGTCGGCGATCGCCGACGCGTTCGACAACGCTCGCTTTGGGGACATTGTCCTGGCCGGCCTGAACGTCAACTCGGCCCAGATGGCAGGCTTCCGGGCAGGCCTGGCCGGGACGGGAAAGTCGCTCGCCTCGAACTTCAAGTCAGCAATCAAGAAAGGGGACCAATACCGGTTCCTCCGCATCCGCGGGACGCCGGGGCACCTCACGGCGCTGTTTCGGGTCGAGCTGGAATCGGGGATCAACTACCACGAACTGCACCTGGAGCGCGACCCGGCGGGGCGGATGAAGATCGTGGACATCGACCTGATGTCCACAGGCGAGGCGATGTCCTCGACGGCGCACCGGCTCATTCTCATGTCGTTGCCTCCGAGCGGGCTCTCCCGGCTCCTGGGCCGGGACAGTGAGATGGTGGCGCACCGAGACGATGTGATGAGCCTGATTAACCTGACCAAGGCGCAGAAGGGGGCCGAAGTCCTGACGGCCTACGACGCGCTTCCGGAATCGTTGAAGAATGAGAAGTTGTTCGCGCTCATGCGGGTTATGGGCGCGGTGCGCGTGGGCGGGGCCGCCTATCCCGAAGCGATCGCCGAGTACCTGAAAAAGTTCCCGAACGATTCAAGCGCGCTGCTTGTCTCCATAGACGGGCTGTTCCTGAGCGGGGAATACGACGAGATGCTCAAGGCCGTTGACCGGCTCGACAAGTCGCTTGGCGGCGACCCCGGGCTGAACCTCTACCGCGCGACCGCCTACGCCAAGAAAGCCGATTACGCCACGGCGAAGCGCTGCCTCGATCGACTCATCGCAGCCGAGCCGGATCGGAAGAAGGCCTACTTCGAGTACATCCATATCACGCTCATCGAGAAGGACAACCAGGCGACCCTGAAGGCGCTGATTCGGGCGGAAGAATCCCCGGCCCACATCCACTTCTCCAAAAGCAAGATCGCTACGCTGGACGAGTACAAGGATTTCGCGGCGTCGCCAGAATTCGCGGAATGGTCGAGTCGGCCCGGCGTCGCGAAATGACCTTCCGAAGCCGACTGGCTGGGGACAATAAGCCAGCAGCTATCCAAGAACGTCTTCAAACCGCCGTCGCCGCAAGACTCGTCGGGACGCCGCCGGCGCCAAAGGGGACGTCGGAGAGGATGACGTCCTTGTTCAGCTTCTGGAAGTAGGCCATCGCCCATTCGCTGGGGAAGAGGAGGACCGGGCGTTGTTCGCCGTCGAAGGCGAGCTTGGTGCCGGACGGCAGCGTGCTTTCCAGCGCGGCGATCGGGGCGGTGGGTTGGAGCCAGCGCATGCGGTCCCAGCTTGCCGTCTCGAGTCGCGATTCGGCGTTGTACTCGGACTGGAGCCGGTACTGGACAACTTCGAACTGGAGCGGGCCGACGGCCGCGAGCAGCGGCTCGGCGCGGACGGAGTCTTTTACCGTCAGCACCTGGACGACCCCCTCCTGTAGCAACTGTTCAAGGCCGCTGCGAAACTGCTTCGATTGCGACGTGCTGGCCGCGTGCAGATAGGCGAAGCATTCCGGCGCGAAGCGGGGGATTTCGTCGTAGACGATCGAGGGGTCTTCCGTCAGCGTGTCGCCGATCCCGAAGCCCGAATGCCCGACCATCCCAACGACGTCGCCGGGGAAGGCCTCGTCCACCGTCTCGCGCTCGCGGCCGAAGAGCTTGTGGGAGCTGCTGAGCCGCACCTTCTTCCCCGTCCGGGCGTGGGTGACGACCATTTCGCGCTCAAACTTCCCCGAGCAGACGCGGACGAAAGCGATGCGGTCCCGATGCCGCGGGTCCATGTTCGCCTGGATCTTGAAGACGAAGCCGGAGAAGGCCTTGCTGTCCGGCTCGATCACGCGCCCGCCCGCGCGGCGGGAACGAGGCGGCGTCGAATATTCGAGGAACGAATCGAGCAGCAACTGCACGCCGAAGTTGTTGACCGCGCTGCCGAAAAAGACCGGCGTCAGCTTCCCGGCGAGCACCTGCTCGCGATCGAGCGTCGCACCGGCGCCGTCGAGCATCCCCAGCTCCTCCACGACGCGGCCGTAGGCGTCGTCGGAAAGCTTCTCGCGGACCTGCGGGTCGGACAGGTCATGGACCGTCACCGGCGCGCGGTAGGCGTTCATCGCTGTCTTTTCGAAGAAGTGCGCCTGGCTGCCGACGCGATCGTAGACGCCGCGGAAATCGGGCCCGGTGCCGAGCGGCCAGTTCATCGCGTAGGCGTGGATCCCCAGCACGCTCTCCAGCTCGTCAAGCAGCGCGATCGGGTCGAGCGTCGGCCGATCGAGCTTGTTCATGAACGTGAAGATCGGGACGCCCCGCCGCCGGCAAATCTCAAAGAGCTTGCGGGTCTGGCTTTCGATGCCTTTGCCGGCGTCGATCACCATCACCACGGCATCGACGGCAGTCAGCACGCGATAGGTGTCTTCCGAAAAGTCCTTGTGGCCGGGCGTGTCGAGCAGATTGACGCGATACCCCTGGTAGTCGAACTGAAGAACGGTCGAGCTGACCGAGATCCCGCGTTTTCGCTCCAATTCCATCCAGTCGGACGTGGCGGCCCGCTGGTTCTTGCGCCGTGACCGACCCGGCCAGCTGAACCGCGCCGCCGTAGAGGAGGAACTTCTCGGTCAGCGTGGTCTTGCCGGCGTCGGGGTGGGAGATGATGGCGAAGGTGCGCCGGCGGGCGATCTCGGTGTCAAAGCTCATGTTGCGTTGGGTAACGGGCACTGCTGACGCATCGTCGATTGCGACCGAAAGACGTAGCGGAAAATAGTCCGCGACACCGACGCCTCCGCCGCCGCTTCAGCGGAATTGTAGGGGCAACGGATCTTAGAACAAACACAATGGCCTGACCCGGCGTGTTCAGCGCAAGAGCAGGTGACGCCTTAGGGAAAGGGCCGTCGCAGATAACTCTTTCTTGGCGCTCTTCCCTTGGCGTTCTTGGCGTCTTGGCGTTCACTTTTTCTTCGTAAGACGAAACCGAACGCCAAGACGCCAAGAACGCCAAGGGAACAAACGCCAAAGAATGCAATGTGGGCGGCGACCTTCTCCAGCGAACGGTGGAAGCGTTTGCGGGTCGCGGCTACTTCATCCGCGGCTTCCACTGCCGCGTGTTGTTGGTCACGCTGGCGGGGTCGGCCGGATCGACCTTCAGCGCATCGTATCCGAGCCACTCCACGTGGCCGTCGAAGAAGAGGACATTCGCGCCGCGTCGATGCCGATAGGCGACGATGTTTGATCTGCTGGTCAGGCCGGTCGGGTCGGAGACGAAGTTCTCACCCCAGCCGGGGAGGAAGTAGCGGGTCGAATACGGCGGGTTGCCGCCCGAATTCACGCTGCCGATCGCGTCAACGAACTGGATCTTTTCCGACGGGGCGATCACCTGACGCCGCCGCCATCCGGAAAGGTAGTGCGGAGCGCCGGTGTTCCCGCCGAGAAAATCGGGGTTGAGCGGAAAGCCCCCGTCGAGTTGGTCGTTATTCATCCCGTAGGACAGGCTGATGTAGTAGCCGTTGGACGTGCTCGGGTTGCCGTAACTGAAGGCGAAGGTCGCGTTCGGGCAGATTGCCCCGACCGGGTAGCGGCTGTTGTTCTCAAAATCGTATTTCGTGTTGAAGAACTTCCCGAGCGTATAGACGTTCGGCCACCCGCGCGCGAGCCCGCTGGCGGGCATCGGCGGCGGCGGGTTCGGCGGGGCGGGCGGCGCAGACGGGCTCCAGCCCCACCGCTGCGGGATGTACCAGTCGGCGAACTCGTTCATGTACATCTTGTTGCAGATGCCGATCTGCCGCAGGTTGTTCATGCAGACGGTCTGCTTCGCCGACTCGCGCGCGTTACTGAGGGTGGGGAGCAGGATGGACACAAGCACCGCGATGATGCCGATGACGACGAGAAGTTCGACCAGCGTAAACCCGCCGTGGCGGCCGCTACGTGGTTGATGAAGCTTCATCGGACACTCCCTGCTTCGCCCGGCGCCGGGCGGTGCCGCATGTCACTTGTTCTTCGGCTTCCACTGGCGAGTGTTGTTGGTGACGGTGATCGGGTCGGCCGGATCGACCTTCAGGAAGTCATAGCCGAGCCATTCCGCGTGCCCGTCGAAGAAGAGCGCATTTGCGCCTCGACGATGGCGATAGCAGAGGACGTTGGAGCGGTTGGCGACGGCATTCGTGATGTTTGGCGCGTAGTCCTCGCCCCAGCCGGGGAGGAAATAACGCGTCGTATACGGCGGGCTGCCGCCGGTGGCGACGCTGTTGAGCGCGTCCACGAACTGGATCTTCTCGGCCGGGGCGATCACCTGCCGCCTGCGCCAGCCGACCAGGTAATGGGGTGAGCCGGTGTTGCCGCCCGACGGGTTGCCGTTGGCGGGGTAGGAGCCGTCCAGTTGATCGGTGTTCATCCCGTACGAGAGGGACATGTTGTACCCGTTCTGAGCATTCACCGAGCCGTAGCTCCAGGCGAACGCGGCGTTGGGGCAGATGGCGGCCGCCGAATAGAGCCCGCTGTCGGGGTTGGGCGACGCGAACAACTTCCCCAGCGGATAGAGGTGCATCCAATAGCGATACGGCCTGTCGAACGGCGCGGGCGGCTGGGGGACGTTCGGGTTGCTCGGATCCCACCCCCATCGATACGGAAGGTTCCAATCAAACTCGTTGAGATACATCGTGTTGGCGATGCCGATCTGCCGCAGGCTGTTGAGGCATTTGGTCTGCTTCGCCGTTTCACGCGCCTGGGAGAGTGTCGGCAGAAGGATGGCCACCAGCACCGCGATGATGCCGATCACGACAAGCAGCTCCACCAGCGTGAAGCCGGCCTGCCGAAACCTGCCTGAGCTGCGTCGGGACATACGCTCTCCGCGACCGATCGAATGAAATGAAACCGACCCTCCGCCCCGCCGGCGACGGCCGGACCGGCGGTTGCCGACGTTGAACGGGGGCCAAGCTCTGATGCGAGACGACGTGCGGTCGGCGCGGCCAAGCATGACCTTGTTCGCGACGAATCGGTCATTAAGTCTATTCGAGCCGCTCGATTTCGCAAACCGATTTTCGGCGAGCATTCGCTCCGCCTACGCCTTGCCTGACAAGACAGGTTCACTTGAGGAAGAGCTCGATGACCGGGACCGCCACGTCCGGTTTCTGGACCGGCAGACGGAGGGTCAGCGTCTCCCGGCGCTCGGGCTCCTTGGCATGGACGCTCGGCATTTCCGCGCGGGAGCTGATGGGGATTTCCGACGCGTCGTTCAGAAGCTGCGCATATTCCACGCGGCTGGCGAAGCCGTCCAGGTGAAGCTCGACGAACGGCCACGCGAACAGATGCACGTAAAGCCGCCGCGCCTGGGGGTTGTACGTCAGGCGGCAATCCTGGGGCGGCTGAAAGATCGCCGGCGCCTGGGTGCAACCGTAGATCGACCGGGCATGGCGGCGCATCCAAGCCCCGATCCCGGCGAGCCGTGCGAGGGCCCGCTCGTCAAACTCCCCGCGGCCGGTTGGGCCGACGTTGAGCAACAGATTGCCCCCCTTGCTCACTGTATCGATCAGCATCTGGATGAGCTGATCGACGCTCTTCCAACTCTGCTCGTCCCGGTGATACCCCCAGGAGCCGCTGAAGGTCTGGCAGGCTTCCCAGACGACCGGCTGGCCATCCACCTTGACCCACTCGCGCGGCTGGAACTGCTCTGGCGTCTTGACATCGAAGCCCTGGTCGCCGGGGAGGTCGAGCCGATCATTCAGGATGACGTGCGGCTGGAGCTTACGGACCAGGCGATAGAGGTCTTCGCTCCGCCAGTCCTCACGCCCTTTACCACTTCCGTCGGGCTTGGGGTAGCTGAAATCGAACCAGAGCACGTCCACCTTGCCGAACTCGGACAGCAGCTCATGCACCTGCCCATACAGGTAGCGGGCATACTTGGCTTGCTCGCGGCCGTCGTTCAGTTTCAGCCGCTTCGGCGAGCTGCGATAGGGCCCGATGTGCGGGTCGATTACGAAGTGGGGATGATGCCAGTCGATCAGGGAATGATAGAAGCCGACCTTCAGGTTGCGCTCGCGAAAGGCGTTGACCATCGGCCGCAACAGATCGCGGCCGGCGGGGCTGGCCGGGGCCTTGTAGTCGGTCAGCTTTGAATCCCAGAGGCAGAACCCTTCGTGATGCTTGGTGGTGACGACGAAATACTTCATGCCCGCCTGCTCGGCGGCCGCGGCCCAGGCGTGGGGGTCATAGAGGTCGGGGTCGAAGCGGCGGAAGTAGCGGTCGTAGGCCTCATCACTGATCTGCTCGTTGTGCCGAACCCATTCGTGGCGGGCGGGGAGCGAATAAAGCCCCCAATGGACAAAGAGGCCGAAGCGATCGCGTACGAACCAGTCGGTGTCTCCTTCCGTGGGTCGGGCCATGGGGACGATCAGATCCTCCGGGCGGGCGGTTTCGCGGAGCTCTTTGGCGTCGCCCTTTCGCTGTTTCATCCAGAGGCCTCTCGAGACATCGCTGACGGTGCGGAAGCGGGATGCGCGCGGTGAGGGCGATGCGGGAGTGACGGCATCTACCGGGCGTCCGACGGCCGCGTGGAGGGGCCGGCGGCCGCGGCCTTGTCGCGCTCAAGCGTCATGACCACCACGCCTTCGGCGGGCTGGAAACCGGTTGGGACGGTCATCCCTTCGTCGCCATGACGGAAGCTGATCTTGAGATGATCGCCGGCGAGTTCGTAGATCGACGGGTGAAGCTTGGCTTCGTCGCCGGGCGGCTTAGGAGTCAGGGTGAGCTGTTTGGGGGCCTTCGACCCGTCGAGCATGAACGTCGAATCCTTCTGGCGGCTGCCGCGGATCAGACTCGCGACGTCCCCTTCGAACCGCATGGACATGGGGTTCTCGGTCATGTCGGGGCCGGGCGCTCCGTTCTCGGAGATCGACAGCACACGCCACGACCCCTGGATGAGCGCCTGATCGGCCGAGGCCACAGGCCTTGTCGTCGGCCCGGTGGCGGGCGTCGCGGTTACGGTGGGCGGAGGGACTCTCATCGCTTCATCGGCCGCCCGCGTCGCGGTGAAAGCGATCAAACCGACGAGGAAAGCCACGGCTCTGGATGCGTATCGCAAGAGGCTCCGGGTGGAGGGGCGTCGAGGGATGAGACATTCATCGCCTCGGAAATGACTCTATCCGCGCCATCGGCCGGACCGCAAGCGATCTTAGCGCATCGATACATGAGCGGAGGTGGCCGTCCTCCCAGGCAGGCGGCGATCCAAAGAACCTCTTTTTCGTTCGATCCCTCCTGGCGTTTCTGCCTTGGCATCCTTGGCGTCTCGGCGTTCACTCTTTCGGATCGAAGACAGAGTGAACGCCAAGACGCCAAGAACGCCAGGGGAAGAGCGCCAAGAAATGCGAAGGCAGTTCCAACACAAAAGATGGCGACACCCTCATCGGCGTCCGCGCAGCCCGCAGCCGACACGACGATGCCACGGATGCCAACGCCTCCACGGCGAGCGATATCGGCGGTAGATAACGGCATGACGACAAAACTCACCGCGCTATGGGCCCTGGTGGCCGCGATCGGGCTCACATTCTCATCGGCGGGCGCCGCCGAAGAGCCTTCGAAGCTCTCGACGATCCTGATCCCCGGCCAGGACTGGACGATCGTGTCCGAAGGCCACGGGTTCGTTGATGGCCCGAGCTGCGACGCCGAAGGCAACTTTTACTTCTCCGACCTGAAGGCCAAGCCGCCCGGCATCTTCAAAGTTGCGATCGATGGAACAAAGACGAAGGTGATCGAGGCCGCCCGGAGCGGCACCAAGATGGGCGCCGACGGGAAGCTCTACGCGTGCGGCGGAAAGCAGGTCGTCTCGTACGAACTCCCCGGCGGCAAGGAAACCGTTCTGGCGGACGGCGCCGCGCCAAACGATCTGGTCATCACCAACGCGGGGCAGATCTACTTCACGGAAACGGGCAAGAAGCAGGTGACCTTGATTGACCCCGCGACCCACCAGAGCAGTGCGGCCGACGTCGGCATCAACAAGCCAAACGGCATCGGCCTCTCGCCCGACCATAAAACGCTGTATGTCTCCGACTACGGCGGCCTGAACGTCTGGGCGTTCAAGATCGAGCCGGACGGCAAGCTGACCGACAAGAAGCCCCTGATGACGATGAAGGCCCCGGAGAAGAAGCCCGACAACGCCTCCGGCGACGGCATGACGGTTGACGTGGACGGCCGCGTTTATGTGACGACCGCGCTGGGCATCCAGATCTTCGCGCCCGGCGGCGAACTGCTCGGCATCCTCCCCAAGCCCAAGCAGGGCCCGCTGACGAGCACCGCCTTCGGGGGCGAGAACCGCGGCTACCTCTATGCAACCTGCGGCGATACCGTCTTCCGCCGGAAAGTGGCGACGCAGGGCGCGGCACCGGCGAAAGCGGTCAGCTCGCCGTCCAAGTGAGCGGCCGCCCGGGCTGAGCGCCGAGCCCGGTCACCCGACCCGGGTTCGCCAGCACCACCACCGCGACCGCCAGTCAACGCCGGAGGCGGCGACGTGCCGTAGCAGCCGATCGACGCTACGACGGACCTCGTCGTCCTTACGGAAGTTCGGGTAGCTCGAGATCGCCGTCTGAATCTTCGTGCGGGCGGCCAGGGTCACGGCGCGGTCACGGGAATTCCGCAGGAGGGCTAGCACGCCATCAAAGATGTCGGCCAGCCGCGGATAGGTGTCGCCCTCGATCAGCGGCCGGGCCCGGGTGATCAGGGGCTCGGCCGCCGCCAGGTCGTTGGCGAGGGTCGCGTCGCAGGCCAGCCAGAGCAGGTGGATGCCGTGGGCCAGGGATTGTTCGTCCCCGAGGGTGATGGCGTGCTCGGAGATCGCGTGGGCCTCGGCCACATTGCCCAGCGCGCGGTGCGGCTCGGCGATGTTGACCAGCATCCAGGCTTCCACGCCCTTGCGCTCCCGCCAGTCGGCCAGCCAGTCGATCGCCGCGCGGTAGTCGCGGAGCGTGTGGAAGGCGTACCCGGTAGTGCCCCACAGCTTGACGTTCCCACGGAGGTAGTCCCGCCGGAGACGAATCTGCCGACGGAGCGGCCGGGAACGCACCCAGGCGTATCGTTGCGGGATCTGTGAGAATCGGCATCCGCCCGATCGGCGTCTTCACATCCTTGATCGCCCACCTGCCGGCGGCCGCAACCCAGGCGGCGATGGCCTCCACCCCCAGTTGCCCCAATGGTTGGAGCCGGTCGAGCAGCGGTATGCAGTCGGTCGGCCGATCGCGTCGCTCCAGGCCTTTTCGAATCAGATATTCGCCGACGTAGGGATGGACGCCCGGCTGTTCGACCACCGCCGACAACGCTTCCCGCATCGCGTCGGCCTTGCCCAGCTTCCGGGCAACGTCGATCGCGGACTTGAGCGGCCAGAGGTCTTTCCGCATCGGCATGGAGGCGAGCTTGGCGACGCCTTGCACAACGAAGCTCGCATCGCCGCGCTTGGCGGCCAGCTCGATCTCGCGCTTGAAGGTATAGGCGCCCGGCCAATGCGCCTTGAGGAGGGCGAGCGTCCGCTCGGCCTCGTCCAGCTCGTTGTCCTCGATCTGAAGGTCCACGAGGTGGCTGGTGGCGGTGTCGTCGTTGGGCGCAAGGGCGACCGCCCTGCGATAGGCGGCCTTGGCGCCGGCTCGATCGCCGTTGTCCGACCGCGCTTCCGCGAGACGGCAATGGACGTTGGCGTCGTGCGGCCACATCTTCGCCATGGTTTCCAGCGCGTTGCGCCATCTGGGCTTGTCCTTCGACTGGCGCAGCCAGTCGGCGAGCTGCGACCAGCCCCAGTGATAAACCGGGTCTTCCTCGAGCTGCGCGCGAATCAGCGCGATCGCGCGGGTCAGGTCTTTTCGGCGGTAAGCGACCCACGCCAGACGCCCTCGCAGTTCGGGCGGCACGTCCGCGCCAAACGCCTCGGGACGGCACGCCGCCTCGGCCTCGTCGAACCGCCCCATCTCCGTCAGGGTCATGGCGCGCAGGTCGCACGCCTCGACGAAGCGCGGGCTCAGGCGGACGGCGTTCTCCGCCGCCTCCAGGCGCTCGGCGCGCTCGCGGGGCCGGCGAGCATCCGCGCCAGGATGAGCCACGAGCGGGCTTCGCCGGCGCGGCGATGCGTCAATTCGCGGGCGATCTTGATCGCCGTATCGGCGTTGCCCAGGTCCGCCGTCCATCGACGCAGTGCGTCCCAGCACCAGGTGTAGTCCGGGTCGAGGTCCGCGGCGCGGGTGGCCCGCTCGACGGCCTCCTCCTTCCGCCCGAGCTTCCACAGCACGTCGGCAAGGCAACCGTGGTTGAACGCGTCGAGCGGAGAGCGGGCGACCGCCTGTTCGAGGACTTCCCGCGCCTCGTTGAAGCGCGCGGCGCGCTCGTGGGCCTCGGAAAGCATCCGGGCGGCGTACGAGGCGCCGGGGTTGAGCAGGATGGCCTGCTTCAGTGCTTCGATCTCCTCGCGCCTCCCCCCGGAGTCGATACGATGCCGCCAGCTCGACCCACAGCCGCCAGAGTAACGGGAACCGTTGCGAGGCGGCGCGGCCGCACTCGATCGCCTCGTCCAGGCGGTTCATCGCCGTGAGCTGCTTCAGCACCGCGGCCCAGGCGTGCCAGAGGTCAGGCCGGGCCTCGAGCGCTTCATTCAGATGGGCAAGCAGCTCGTCGGAGCTAAGGGCGTCGGCGGCGAGCGACCGGTACGCCAGCAACCCATCGCCGAAGATCGTCTGCCGCTTCAGTTCGCTTCTGACAAACGCGAGCTCGGCTTTGCGCTGCCCGATCGACTGACAACAGGCCAGCAATTCGCGGACAGCGAATTCGGCGTCCACCGAAAATTCGATCGCCTTGCGAAACGCCGCCTTCGCCTCATCCATCCGGCCCAGATGAACGTAGACCTTGCCGACATAGAACGGGCTGGACGGGTTCACCGGGTCCAGCCGCGCGGCGGTCTCAGCCTCGATTAGCGCTTCGTCCCCGCGTTGCTGGCGGAGCAGCGCCGCGGCCAGCTCGCGCCGCGCCAGGCGTCCCCCGGCTCGATTTCGAGCAGGCCGCGCACGACCCGCTCCAGCGCTTCGGGCTCGGCGTCGCGGCTCCACTCGATCCGGAGCATCTGGAGCGGCAGGCTGTGTGGGGACCGGGCGCACGCCGCCTCGATATGGCTCAACGCGGCCGCCCGGCTCTGTTGCTCGGCCAGCAGCCGCGCCGCCCAGCGGTGCGCGTCCAGCGCCAGCGGCTCATCGACGAGCACCGATTGCCACAGTGCCAGGGACCGGGCGGAATCGCCGCGGAACTGGGCGATTTCGGCCGAAGCGCGTAGGTATGCGCCGGCCCGGCACTTGTCCCGCGCCGCTCGAGGAAGGCCTCCGCCTTGTCAAAGCCGCCATATCGGGCGTGATAATTCGCCGCCAGGAGGAGCAGGTCGCTGTCGTCAGGCCGCAGCGCCAGGGCCGCGTCGATCGCTGCGATCGCCTCGCCGGGGAGCTTCAACTCTTCGTACGCCCAGGCCAGCATAAAGGCGGGCTGCGCAGAGCGCCGCCCGGCGCGATCGAACCGCCGCCGCAACAGCGCGATCGCCTCGTCGGCCCACTTGAAGTACCGGCACGCGACGAACCAGCTCCGCGCGAACGACGAGTTCTTCTCGTCCAGCGACGTGGCGAATCGATAGAGCGTGAGCGATTGCTCCCGCCGAAGCGATTCCCAGAGGACCCCGGCGAGGACGGCGTAGCTGCCGGCGTCGAGCCGCATCGACCGCAACGTGCGGCGGAGCAGGCGAATCGCCTCGGGATGCTGCCTTGAGTCGTTCTGCAACTCGTGGGCAAGCCGCGACCGGAAGACCCCGTCGGCACGGGGCATCGCGGCCATCTCGCGCAGGAGCCGCACCCGCTCCTCTCGGCGTCCGAGCGTTCTGAGCAGGCCGAGCTTGAAGAGCGTCAGCCCCTGGTCGGCCGGGAAGAGGCCGAGCAGCGCCTCGGTCGCGGCCAGCTCGTCGATCGTGTTGCCGTCGTAACTGGCGAGCGTGCGGCGGGCCACCAACCTCATCCGGTGCCCGGGCCAGCGCTGCGCCATCCGCCCGTACGCGTCGCCGGCGTCCGCCCGCGCGTGACGCACGAGCGAGCGTTGCAGGCTGTGAAAGGCGTCGTACGCATCGGCGTCCGGCAGATCGACCCCATCCAGAAGCCCCGCTTGCGCCATCGGCGCAATCGCCATCCCGCGCGGCCCGCTCGACTTGTACCGCTCGAACAGCGGCTCGGCGACAAACTCACTGAACATCGGCAGGAACGGGTCGCGGATGAGAAGCGTGCCGCGGAGGCTGTCGTAGCCGATGCACGCCTGAAGGTGCGCGCTGGTCGGCTCGACGGTTGTCAGCGTGAACGGGACGCCCCGATCGATCAGTGCCACCGCGGACTCCCAAGTGACCCTGAACTCGCGGGTGACGTACCCGGCATCCATCGCCCATTGCCGCTCGTTGTGGGCCGGCGTGCCGTCGAAACAAATTTTCTCCGCGACATCCAGGTGCTCGGCCGGCATGCCCCAGTAGCGGCTGATGGCCGAAAGCGTCGCCGCGCGCAGGTCAAGTGATGCTGGCGGACGAACGGCACCGGGAGCAGGGCGCGTCGGCCCTGGCCGGCGCCGGCCGCCAGGGTCTCGGCGACCTTTTTGTGAAACTCGTTCTCCGACTCTCTCCCCAGTTGGATCGCGGCCGCGATGTCGCCGCAGTAGTAGGCGGCGTCGGACCGCCGCGCCGCAAGGTACTTGGCGAAATACCGGTCGAGCAGGGGCGACAGCTCGACCACTCGATCGAGCGTTGCCCTGGCGTCGGCGTGCATCGCCAGCTCGGTCTGAAGGGAAGCCAGTTGAAGCGCGACCGGGCCGGACTGAAGCCGCTCGCACCCCTCGACCAGGAGGCTCAGCGCCTCGCGGTCGCGATCCATCAGTTGCAGCAGTCGGGCGGCCGCCTGGACCCCGGGCCGATACCACGGCCGAATTTCCAGGCTCTTGCGGGCGGCCGCCAGTGCCTCGGCGTATCGATCCTGCCGCTCCAGGAGGTCGGCCCGCTCGATCCAAGGCCAGGGGCGCTCCGGGCAGAGGGCGTGGGCGCGGTCGAGCCATGCCGTCGCCTCGTCGAAGTCCCTCAGCCAACCCAGGACCAGCCCGTGGAGCGAGTACCAGTCGGCGCGTGTTTCGGTCGTCGCCGAGGGGAGGGCCTCATGCGCGGTCAGGAACTCCCACGCTTCGAGTGTGCCGCGCCGCTCGAAGACGTTTCGGGCGTAGTAATAGATCACGTCGGGGTTGTCGGGGGACTCCCGATAGGCCAGCCGGTGAAGCGAACTGCCGAGCCGGGGCGACCCGAGGTTGTTCGCCAGCCGCCCCGCCAGGAGGCGGCCCGCCGGGCCCCTCCATTGCGCGATCGGGCCGAACTGCCGCGACAGCTCGAACGCCGACAGCACCTGCCCCTGCTCATAAAGCGAGAGCACGCCGGCCAGTTCCGTCGGCGTCGGGGCGGGGCCGTCCGTCGAGGCAGTAAGAGTTTCGAGTTTCGGTTCGACGCTTGCGCTGATCGCGGCCGCCGTCTCGGATGCATGGGTTGCGTTCATGCTGGTGCCGGGCGGCCAACTGAGTTGTCGCCCCCTCCTGTGCTTAGCCGGTTTGCGACGACTGCCGTACAGCCCTGTGAACAGTTCAAATCGGAACTCCGAAATCTCTCAAAGAAGCCTAAGCCAGGAGAAGGAGAAACCGATGCGGGCGCCTCCGTTTGATTTCTTCCTTTACCCTCTGGTCATTTTTTCGATTCTCGTGCTTTGGATTTCGGCCCGTTGGTCATGCCGCATTACCGCCGGCACCGCGGCCCACGTCGGGGGCAGTGCATCCTACCCCAAGCGTGCAACGCTTCGTACCCAATGCCCCTTGCGGCGTTTGTGTCGCAATGCTGTTCCCGCCGGCCCGCGACCGAGCGGCTATTCTGATGAACGCGGCGGGGCTCGGTTGTCTGACAACTGACGGCCCTCGCCGAGCCTCGACAACGCCGCGACCGTGAAGATCGGAGCGTAGAGTTTTTCGAAATACCAGAGCTTGGCGAAGTAGAAGCCGATCGGCGAGGGCTCGAACCGTTGACCGCGATCTGTTCGTTCGATCAGCCATGCGGCCCCCCGTTGAATCGCCGCGTCGATCGCGTCCCCGGCTTCCGTGGCCGCCGCGCCGCGGAGCGCGTGGGTGGCGAGCGCCGTCTCCTCGATCGAGGAGGGAGCGCCGCGATCCCCGCCCCAGCCGCCGTCACCGTTTTGCGCCTCGGTCAGCCACCGCGCCGCTTTGGTAGCGAGCGTCGCCGCGTGCGGCGCGTCGGCGGCGCTGATCGACTGAAGCCCGATCAACACCCGGGCGGTGCCGTAAAGGGGGTTGTTATCGCCTTCCGCGCGTTGATTCCCGAACCAAAGGGGCAGCCAGGCGCCGTCGGCCCGCTGCGTTTTCGCGAGGTAGAGAAGCGCCCGGCTGATGCCACGACGGATGCGGGCTTCGGTTGTCGCCGCAAGGCCGCCCCGCCACGCGGACCACGCGAGCAGCGCGTGGCCGGTCAAGTCGGCCCCGCTCCGGTCGAACGGCAGGTTGCCCCAGCCGCGGCAAAACGTGGGGATGCCGCCATCGCTGTTCTGGAGGTCGAGCAGCCACCCCACTGCCGCCTCGGCGGCGTCGGTCATCTGCGCGGTCGGGCCGGCCTCCGGTGCGAGCCGCGCTAGCGCGACCAGCGCGCCCGCCGTGTCGTCGGCGTCTGGGACGCCGCCGGGCAAATCGGTCCACGCCCAGGCGCCGGGCGGCGCTCCGGTGTAGGGGTGGCGAACGCGGTACTGCTGCGCCAGGAGCCAGTCGAGGATCGATCGCCGGGCCTCGACGTCCAGCACCGCGTGCCAGTCGTCGGCGCTGGAGAGTGCGTTGACCGATAGCGTGGTCACCCATGTCGCTAGGTTCGTGTCGATCGGCCAGCTTCCGTCCGGCCGAACGGAGCGGATGAGGAACGCGGCCCCCTCGGCCGCGACGGGGTGGCCGGCCACACCGGCACCGCATAGGCTCATCAACACGAAGCTGGTGAGCGGCGTCGCCTCCAGAAAGCCGCCGCCTTTCGGCTGGATTTGCCGCAGCACGTTCATTACCCGCCCCGCCGTCATCGCGCGGGCGGCTCGGGCGATCGGGTTCCACGTCGGCCGATTCGCGTGCCGCACGCGGCCGATGGCAATTAGCGCCGGCAGCGCGTAGCTGACCACCGGTAGCTTGAGGAACCGAAACCAGCTCTGCGGGCAGGCCGCCAGCTCGAACGGAAGCTGCGGGACGTACGCCCATGCCGCCGGCTCCTCCCCCAGCCGCCCCGCCAGGACGCACATCGTCAGGATTGGGACGGAGAAGGTGTGGTCCTTCCCGTATCGTTCGATGATCGCTCGGGCCAGCGCCGCCGGTTCAAGGCTGCCGGCGCGGGAAGTCAGCCAAGCGGCGGCGCGGGCAACGGCGTCGCGCGCGGTGGGCGTCTCGCCGACGGCCGAAACGGCGGACCAGCAGAGCGCCGTGGTGCTGATATTGCTGAAGCTGACGACCGTGTCACCCCACCCGCCGTCGGCATTCTGGTTCGCGACCAGCCACGCGACGCCCTTGGCCGCCATCGCTTCGATCGCGGCGCCTTCGGCCCCCGCCGTCCCCATCCCAAGGCGCATGCGCGAATAGAGCGACAGCGAAAAAATCGCGGTCGCGGTCGAGAGGGCGCTGGTCGAAAGCTCCCCTTCCCAGAAGCCCCCGGGCGCGCGCTGGGCAAGCAGGTATCGCCGCGCGTTGGCGAGTGATTCCGCCGCGCCCGGATGCGAGTCGAACCGATCGTTCCCATTCAAAGCTGCTTGAGCGGAGGTCATGTCAACCAACAAAGGGTGTCAGGGTCAGCGGCCGAGCGACCCGGGCTCGACGAGAGTACGCTTACTAATACACTCACTAAGAGGTAGTACGCTTACTCCCCACCCCAACGCCATCTCGCCGCCGGCCCGCGGCCGTTCAGCGGTCAGAGCGGAAGGTATCGCACCAGGCCTTCCGAGTCCGCTGGCTCGCTGGACTCGGCGACGAGTAGAAGATCGTCGAGGATTCTACGAATCGGGGGGAGCCGCCTACCTCCAACACGCCTGCCATCGGCATTCCCAAGTCAACTCGCGCATAGCCGTAGCCGACCAACGTCGCGACGTCGTGCGTGAGCAATACGGGACCCTTACCGGCCGCGAATTCGAGAACGGTGGGGTCATCGGCGCCGGAGAGCCCGACGCCCTGAACACAAAGCAAATCGATCGCGGGGTTCCGCCGTAGCAGAGCACGAACGACACCGCCGTAAAAGTTCTCGCCGCAACGAACGCAATCACGACACCCCCGAAACGCTCCCTCCGCTGACGGCATCGTTCGATCACAGACTCAGATGCCCCAGCGCCAGCAGCCCGTAGTACGTGTATTCGCAGTCCAGCGCCTCTTCCGCCCAGTTCCCATAGAAGGACCCGGTGTTGGTCCAGAGGCTGTCGATGTAGTCGAGGCACCCTTCCTTGATCGGCTCCAGGTCGGCTTGCAGTCCGGCGAGGGCGTGGATGGCGGTGGCGGTGGAGAGCAGGTCTGGTATGGGCGCTATCGGGGTGGCGAAGAACCCCCCTTCCGGACGACAGCGTGCCAGGAGCCAGGCGGCGACGGACGGGTCGGCCGGTCGGCCGAGATGTCGGAGCAGGGTAACGGCGGCCGCCGTGGAGGGGGTCAGGCCCAGAGGCAAGTCCGACTGGTTCGCATAGCCGCCGTCGTCGGTTCGCAGCGCCTCGATGCTCGCGGCCATCGTCTGCGCATGGGGCAGGTCACGGTGAAGGTCCTGGTAGGCCCCCAGCGCCAGAAAGCATCCGTAGAGCGTGCCGCGTGGCGCGCCGCTTGTCGCGTTGTAGCCGCCGTCGGGAGAGCGATACGACTCGATCCGCTCGATCAGCCGGTCGGCGGGGATTTCGGCTGCGTGGGACTTGGGCAAGCCCGCCCAGCCGCGGGCGAGGCAGGCGAGATGGACAAGGTCCAGCCCTTCGCCATCGCCAAAGCGGCGGAGGTAGCCTGCGACCTGTTTGGATGGGATATCGGCGCGGAGCGCCACCAGCGACTCAACCCCGAAAACGGTGTAGTAGAGGTCACTGCGCCCGGCGCGGTCTTTGAAGCCGCCGTCGTCGTTGAGCTGGCCGCGGATAAAGGCGGCGACAGAATCGGCCGCCTCACCCAGCAGCTTGGGCGACAACCGGGCTACCTGCAGCATTTCGAGCCTCAAACTCACTGCACCATCCTTTGACTTCGACGCTGAAGATTTTTCCGATGACGCGGCGAAGCAGGCCCTTGAGGCTCGCGTGCTCCAGGTCCACCAGGGAGCGGATTGCCTCTTCCTTGTAGGAATCGAGCAACCCGCGGCAGCGATCGGCGACGCCCATCTCGGCCATCAGGGCGCGGGCTCGGTCGGCGTCGGCGTCCGTGGCCTGGCGGGCCCAGAGGCGCTCAAAGAGGGCATGGTTGTCCCCCTTGGTCCGCTCGTAGGAAAGGGCAAGCGGGAGCGACGGCCGCATGGCGGTAATGTCGTCCGGCTCACCCGTTGGGGCGAGGTCGTCCACGTCGTCGCGGATCTGGTAGGCGATCCCCAGCGCTTCGCTGTAGCGGGCGAGGATCTCGGCGACGTCTTCATTCACGCCGGCGTACGCGGCGCCGAGGCGCAATGCGACTTCGAACGCCGGGGCTGTCTTCTGCCGGAAGATGTCGAGCACCTGGAGGTGCGTCAGCGGCTGCGGCCGACGTGCCCAGGAAAGCTCCGCCCCCTGCCCGAGGCAGAGCGTCCGATGGCCCAGGGCGGCGATACGGATCATGTCCGACTTCACCTCCGCCGGCGCGTCGGATTCGACGATCAGCCGATACCCCTCGCCCAGCAGCAGGTCGCCAATGTTCAGGGCGACCGGAATGCCGTGCTCTTCGTGAAGGGTCTTCTCGCCGTAGCGAAGGGCGTCGCCGTCTTCGATGTCGTCGTGGACCAGCGACGCCTTATGGAAGCATTCGACGGCGATCGATAGCTTTCGTAGCCCATCCGGGATGGGGGCGGTCGGATCGTCTTTGATGGCCTTGTAAGCGCAGGCCGCCAGAAACGGCCGCCATCGCTTGCCGGTCTTGCCGAGCCATTCGCGGGCGACGCGTTCGGTCGAGGTGCGCGCCGGGCCCATGAGACGGGTCATCTCGGCCGGCTCGAACCAGCGTTCGACTTCTTTGCGCAGGCCGTCGAGGTCGAGGCGGCGGGTTGTGTCGTCACTGGTCAGGTGGATCGTGTCCCAGACCCAGTCGATGTCGATCGTGGTGTCCTTGCAGTCGTCCTGAAGCAGGGGGATGGCGACGCCGGGGATGGCGGCCGATTCCATGTACGGGAAGGCCTTCTCCAGCACCGACAGGCAGCTCACGCCGACAATCGCGTCGATCTTGCCCGTCTGGATCATCGCCATGACCAGCGCCGAGCCTTCCGCGACGAGCACCGCGTAACCCAGCCGCTCGGCCTCGCCCTGCAGGTCCTGGATGGAGCAGAGGCCGCAGTTCTTGCAGAGCAGCCCGAAGTCATCGAACGGAGCGGGGCACTTGTCTTCGATCCGCAGGCACTTGGGGAGCAGCAGGAGCCGGCGCTCGAACGGCACCGTCGCCAACTGTTCGCGCCAGACCTCGCCATTGAGCACCACGGCGATGTAGTCCCGATAGCGGGAGTCGATCCCATGCTGTTCGGTGAACCGGTCGGCGTGGACGCGCAGCTCGGCGAAGGAGAGAGGCGGCACGGGGTTCACATCCAGCACGTAGCGGGCGAGGCGCCGTTTGATCTCTTCCCGCTCGGGCCGCGTCTGGGGGATCGTGTCCTGCGGCTCGCGGACGCGCTCGCTCGGCACCGGCCGCGGAAGGTTCAGAACCGGGATCTCCATTCAATGCTCCTGATCGCTACGAACTGTCCGCCTTTGGCCTAACGAGCCGCGACCGCGAGGGAGCGGGCAGTTGCCGTACGCGGCAACTGTTTGCAGTTGGCGGTCGGCCGCGCCCTCGATGCCTGATACTCTCCAACCCGCGGTCCGGTCCCTCAACTGTACGCCCCAAACCCGAAATACCAATGCTTCTTCGCAAACCGGTACATCCAGTTGGATTCCGGGATCTCGTGCCCCGGGTTGTGCTGGCTGTTCCGCGGCGTGAAGGTATCCAGCTCGGCCAGGGCCGTGCCCCGCTGGGTGGTGTCGCGGGCGCCGTGCTTCTGGACGAGTGCCTTGACGAGGTCCGGGCGTTCCAAAACAACGCACCCCGAGTCGCCTTGGCCGCCGTCTCCCGGAAGTCGTTGATGAACGCCGAGCCGTTCAGAAGGTCGTAGATGTTCTTCTTGTCGTGGATCGACTCGGTCGCGAACTGGATGATCGGGCACGGCTCGATATCGCCGCCGGGGCCGATGTGATGGCTGACGCCGTTCGACATCGGGCAGAGCGCGCCGCCTTTGTCGTCCCAGTAGGCGTCAACGATAGCGATCGGCAGCTTCGACCGCATCTCGACGATGAACCGCCGGACGTGCAGGATTTGCTCCGGCGTCAGCGCCAGCTCGGGCGACGCCTTGGGGCCTACGACGCGATAGGTGTAGAACCAGGCGTAATGCACGCCCATGTCGATCAGCCGGCGCAGCCACGCCTCGCTGACAAGGTCAATATTGGTCTTGCAGACGCTGGTGGCGACGCCGGTAATGAGCTTGTGCTTGCGGCAGTTGGCGAGGCCGGCCAGTGTCTTGTTCAGCACATTCAGGCGGCCGCGACGCTCGTCGCTGACGACTTCGCTCCCCTCAATGCTGATTAGGGGCGTCGCATTCCCCAGCTCCCGGAGGCGGGCGGCAACCGAATCGGTGATCGTCTGGCCGTTGGTAAAAATCTGGAAATAGCAGTCCGGGTGGGCCGCCAGCATGTCCATGAGCTGGGGGTGGAGGAACGGCTCGCCGCCCAGGATACCGAAATAGCGGTTCCCGTACGCCTTGGCCTCATTGACGACGCGGTTGAAGTCTTCCAGCTCGATCTGCTTCCGCGGCGCTTCGACATCCACCCAGCATCCCTGGCACCGGAGCTGGCAGCTATTGAGGATCGAGATGAACAGGAACGGCGGGAAGTGCTCGCCGCGCTTGAGGCGTGCCTTGTACTTCTGGACCGACCACATCCCCTTGACGCCGAAGTTCCAGGCGAGCTTCCAGAGCGCCCGCGTGTCGGGCTCGGTCAGCATTCGCTTGCCGTAAGTCAGCAGCATTCCGGTTCCTTCGGGCGGTAAACTTAGGCCGGCGCGTTTTGGCCGCGGGCCTGCATCGCGTCGAGCACATCGGCCGCCCGCTGGCGGGCCTGCTCGGCTTTCACGCGGATCTGATCCGGGGAGGGGAGCGACGAAAGCACTTCCGGCGGGATGTCCATCTCCGCCATCTGCTGCTGCAGCTTGGTGAGGCAGCGCCGGCGCTCCTTCAAGGCCCGGTCCTCATCCCGCTCCTTGCTGAAGCGGCTCTTCGCCTTGGCGCTTCGGTCACGAAGGGCCTGGTAAATATCGCCGCCAAGGAGGGAGCTGATGTCAACCTTCATCGCCTCGCGGCGAAGGTCTTCGGAATTGATCTCGTCCCCGTTGATCGGGCCGGACTTGTACTTGGGGAAGAGAATGGCGACTTCGGGGCAAACCCTCGAGCAAGCCGGGCAATCCGTCTTGCAGTTGTTCTCTTTCTGGACCTGGATCTTCCCTTCCGTCGAGACGCCGTAGACATCGAACAGGCAGAAGCTCAGGCACTGCATGCAGTTGGTGCAGCGGCCGTAATCGATCACCGGGAACCAGGGCTTCCACCCGCCCGGCCGCGACCCATCCACTCCGCCGCGAACGGCGTCCACCTGCTCCAACGCCTGCGCGGTTGAGAGCCCGGAGATATCCCTGAAATGGAGTCGCACCGGGCCGTCTTCGGACGCCGTCGGCGGCGTCTGGCCGGCGAAGCAGCCCAGGACGACAAACGTGGCGGCCGCGTCGGCGGCGCTGACATCGCCGCCGGGGCTCGTCCGGGTAACTTGATACCCCTTCTCCAGCAGAAGCCGCATCAGCTCGAACCGCGGGCCCGGCGGGAGCGCGGCGGCCCCTGGGCCCTCATAGAGAACGACACGAAGTGCCGGTGCGGAAACGGCGATCATGCAAGCTCCTGATCGGGTCGCGCCGGGGCAGGCTCGTGCGGATGTCCGTTCGACGCGGCCGGCGGAGGCGACGCGACTGGCCCCGCGTCATTGAGCACGGCCGCCACCACCGACTCGGCGGTTTCGGTTCGCATGTTCAGGACCTGCACCGCCTCGGCCGAAAGCGGCGCGTCGGCCGCGGCGAAAAGCCACCGCACCGCGCGGGGATAGCAGGCGACGATCTTCAGCGGCCCGGCGTCCGAGCCGGTGCCAACGCTCGCCAGCCGCCCGAGCGCCGGGTCGCGTTTAGCGGACATTTCGCAGAGGTCGGCGACGGCGTCAAAGGCGACGCCGGAATCGGCCAGCTTTTGAAGGACCTGCTCCTTCACCGCCTTGGGGACGACCTGCGCGTAGGCGCAATGGCAATAAAGGATACGGGCCGGCGGGGTCGTCATAACGCTCTCGTTGTACCATAAGCCGGCGCCGGCGTTTAGCGTCACTCGCCGCTCTATCTCATGCGTTGGCAAGCCGATGCGTCGGTGTCGGGCGACCCGGCCGAAACGCCTCAATGTGCTCGACCGCCGATCGCAGCCCGCCTTCCGCGGTCAGGCCTTCGAGTGCCGTCAATACGATCCGCCGGAGCAACTCCGGGTCGGCCTCGGCACGAAGGTTGAGGATCAGCTCGCCCGACTCGGTTGGCGACTGAAGAGAGTACGCTCGTTCCATGCGGCCGTCACCCCTCACCAGGTTCGCCACCGCAAGGTCTGTCCCCTCATCCGGCGTCAACGTCATTTTCAGGTGGGCGACTTCGATCGCCTCCGCCGCCAACCGCGCGCGAAGCGCCTCGCCGATCGAATCGATCATCGCGTTCCCATCGAATGGGCCGTCGCTTGCAATTTCAACCGTCGCATTCAGCCACCCAAGCAGCGCCTCGCCCTCGGCGTACAGGTCGTAATCGACCGTCATCGCACCAACCGTCGCCGCGGCGGCCGTGTCGATCTCGCCGAGCCACGCCTCCAGGCCCTCTCCACTTCGGGCGGACATCCGGAGCACCCGCGCCTTTGGGAAACGCTCTTTCAGGACCGCCTCAAGCGACCGCAGCTTTTCCGATGACAGGAGGTCGGTCTTGTTGATCACCAGCAGGTCGGCTTCTTCAAGCTGCTTCAGATAGATATACGTCACCTTGGGCGAAAAATTCTTCCCGGTTTCCAGGCCCAGAATCCGCATCGCCCGGACGGGATCGATCAGCACGCTGAACGGCGCGACTTGGTACCCCTCGCCGTACAGGCGCCGCAGGGGGTAATCGACGGTCGCTTTCAGGTCGGTGCAGCTTCCGACCGGCTCGGCGATGAAGACGTCGGGCCGCGCCTCCCGCGAGAGCGTGTCGGCCGCCTCCATCAGGGAGTTGAACTTGCAGCAGAAACAGCCGCCGGTGATTTCCGCCACGTCGAAGCCGTTCGACCCCAGCATCGCCGTATCCACCAGCCCCACGCTCTGATCGTTGGTGATCAGGCCGACGCGCAAGCCGCGGCTTCGGAACTTCTCGGCGAGCTTCAGAATCGCGGTGGTCTTCCCCGCGCCGAGAAAGCCGCCGACCATGACGTATCGAGTCTTATCCATTGCACGCCTCGTCGCTCGGGGCCGGGGGAGCTTCATCATCGCCGATGTCGGCCGCTTCCCCGTGCTGCCCGGCCGACTTCCGCATCTTCTCGATCGTCAGGTCGAGGATCGCCGCATAGCCGTGGACATCAATCGCCCCGGCCTCTGGTGTGCCCCGCGCCTGATAGAGCCACCCTTTGCCGTACGGATCGGAGTCGCTGAGGGTGATGTCTTGTTCCAGGGCGGGGTTCGTCGCCACGAACTCCCCGTCCAGCACACAAAAGAGATCCGTAATCGCCTTGAACCCCTCCACCCATCCGATCGTCTGCCCGACCGTGACCGCCTCGCCCGGCTTCACCGAAAACCCATGCTCGACAAAGTCCCCCAGCATCCGCGTCGCAAACTTGGTGAACCCAACGCGAAACACGCCCGGCGCCTCGCCATCGGCGGCCAGCCAGCAGTGCGACGCGGTGTAGAGCCGCCCCACCGGCAGGCGGCTGGTGAACCGCGACCGCTTGAAGAGCAGCGTCTGCTCGACCGGCGCGGCCGCCCCGGCCACGGGAGTCACTTCGGTCGGCGGGTTGATGCTGTCGGAGCCCATGCGGAACGAGTTGCAAAAGCCCTTCAGACTCACGGCGTTGGACTAAGGTTGACCGGCGCCGCGCGGGCAACTGCGCCGACGGATGATAGCCGCGCCAGCCAGGATGACCAGTGTGATGTTTCGGAGCAAAAGCTCCCGATCGGTCCATGCTTCCCCCACCGGTTGACGTCGTCGTCGGAACGATTAAGATGTGGGCATGATCACGCGACTCTACGTGAACAACTTCCGCTGCCTGGTCGCATTTGAAGTGGAATTCGATTCTTTCGGCGTGTTGTGCGGGCCAAACGGGGCTGGCAAGAGTTCGGTCTTCGATGCGATGAGCCTTATCCGAACCCTGGGCACGGGCGAGGGCGTGCTCGGCGGCACTGGAGACCGTGACGTGACCCATCTTGAGCTGACCCGATGGCTCGATAGCAAAGTGCAGGAGTTTGAGCTGAGCCTGTTCGTCGGCGGGCACGCGTTCGAGTATGCGATTCACATCGAACAGAAGGCCGACATCGAAAGGCCACGCGTCATCCATGAGAAGGCCCTGTGTGACGGACAGGTGCTGTTCGAGCGCGATGTGGACAGCGTGCGATTTCAAACGTCGAATGGTCACGAGACTGGGTTCCCGCTGGACTGGCGACAGACGGCGCTATCCGCGATCCAGCCGCGTGGCGGTATCGGCAAGCTTGCCGCTGCTGCAGGAGGATCTCGCGAACCTTCTGATCCTGCGCCCTAACCCCCGCGACATCGAAAGGGAAAGTCGAGCCGAAGCGAAGCATCCGAACGCTTCACTGAGCAACCTGAATTCATGGTATCGCACGTTGTATCAGGAACAAGAATGGGCGGACGCATTGCGGGACGCATTGCAGGAAGTTTGGCCCGACTTTCGATCATTCAAGCTGGTTGACGTGGGGCTGAATGCCAAGGCTCTTCAACTGCGTTTCGATTCGGCGACAGGCGGCCAGCCGTTACTGTTGTTTATCGAGCAATTGTCCGACGGGGAGAGGGGGTTGATCGGTCTCTACATGGTGCGTGCGGCGATCCAGACCGGCGCCGCGCGCTCCGTGTATATCGACGAGCCCGACAACTTTGTAGGCCTGTCCGAGCTGCAGCCCTGGGTATTGTCCATCCGCGAGCTCCTGGACGAGGAACATCAGCTGATCCTGATCTCGCACCATCCCGAAGTCCTCTCGCATTCCGGTGAAGCCAACGGGCGTTACTTATGGCGAGACAATCACACGTCGCCGACGCGGATCGGGGCGCTGAGGATACCCGAGGGAATGACCGCCGGCGAAGCGATCGCGCGGGGATGGGCCCATGGTTAGTCGAACAGAGTTGATCTGCCTGTGCGAAGGGGCGAAAGGCGCGAGCATTGATGAAGTGTTCATGAACAAGCTCCTCAGAACGATCAAGCCGAGCTGGGTTCGGCCGCAAGGCTCAAACTACATCCGGATAGTCTCTCGCGGCGGCAGGAAGGAAGTAATCGCCGAAATGCCACACCAGACTGTGTCTTAACGCGGGCGGCCATACAACGCTGATGGTCTTGGCCGATTGCGACGACGACTGCGCCGACGGTGACTCGCTTAGGGAACACTTCTGGCGCGAGGCGCAGCGTGAGCAGATCACGCGGGAGCAGTTTGACCGCGTCGTGTTCATCTTCGCCAAAGACCGTTTGGAGAACTGGATCGAGTTTCTCCACACCGGGAAGACCGATGAATCCAAGGAAGGCCCCCGCGTGAATCACAACTCGGTCGTCGCCAAGGCCGCGAGGAAGCTTGCCGACCTGTGCAAGAGCGGAAGGCCGGTGGGCGACATGCCCCCGTCGCTGGTTTGGTCGTGCAATAACTGGCGCGCACTTGCCAATCGGTTGAAGTAGTCGGCGCCGCGACCGGCGCTGCCGCGGCCAAAGTTGCGCCAACAGGTTCTTCAGCTCGGAATGAAGTTCCGTCAACGCCTCTTTCCGCTGTTCGATTCACCGAACCGGCGGGTTGACGGGCGCATTCGCCAACCGAAACAGGTCGGCCACCGCGTCGGGCGGGGTCGTTCGGTCGTAGGTCCGGGTGACCCAGTCGCCGGCGTGGCGGTAGCTGACGATGACCACGTTCTCCAGCGGCGGCGACTGGGGCCCGGCAGCGCGTTCAGGGTGCTGAAGAGCCGCGAAAGATCGGCTGATTCCATTTCGTGGGAGCGGCTGTCCTGAATCGCGCCCGCGTCATGGAGGTAGCGGTACGTCGTCACGTGGCCATCGGGGAGAATGCTGCACATCACGGCGATCCCTGGGTCGCCGTTGAGGAACCAGGTCATCAGGGCAAGCCGCTCCTCTCGATCCGAGGCGGCTTCGGCGTGAGTGTCAGCGAGGGCCTTGAGAGCGGGCGACATCGGGTAGCGGCCCAGCGGGCCCGCCGCGGGGGGCTTATCGGCGCCGCACCCTCCGGCCAACATCGCGAAGACCAGAATGGCCATCGTGGCGGCAATGCCCCGCGGCGACAGCGGCTCGCGGCGGCCGGCACTTGAAGCGACATGCATGGGCCGCATCATCAACGGGCACGCGGGCGAGCGTCAAGAAACCGGCGGCCGCTCGACGCGGCAACGCCCGATGGCGAAGATCAGTACCCCTCGGAAGAGCTCTCACCCGGGCGGAGGAAAGCATCCTTGTTGACCGCGGACGAGCGACCCGGGCGCCGCTTGGGAACGCCGACAGGGCATCGACGTTCCCGGTCTAACGCCTCGGTTTTGTCGATCCTCGCGGGCCTCCGCGAATCGACGTGGAAGGCCCCCTCATGACCCTGATTCGTCGGCCCTGTGCCTCCCTGGTCACCCTTGTCTGCCTGACCGCGCTGCTGGGCGGCCTCGCCTTCGCCGCTGAGAAGGGCCGTGAAGCAACGACGCCCGCGGAGCCCGCGAACTCGACGGATTCGGAAACAAGGGCCAGCCAGCCCGCCGCGGCCCTGCGCCGGGCATGCTGATGGATTACGGCCCGTTCCTTCAATACAGCGTCATCAAGGCGCTTCCCGCCACGCTACCGACCACGCGTTCAACGACGAAAGCCTCAACGGCCTCCTCACAGCCGACCGGCCGCACCGTCGCCAAAGCGAGCGGCCGCCCGACCACCGGCCCCACATCGCGGGCGGCCGTCCCCAAGCCCAAAGAGCCCGTGCTGGACCTTCTTGCCGCCAAAGGCATCGCGATCAAGGTGGGGAACGACTCAACCGTCTGCTTCGACGCCGACACGCTGCGGTTTTCCGCCGGGTGGACGGGCGGCTTCCTGGACCTCTCGAAGACGAACATCGGGAGCTACAAGGGCAGCCTCCCGGCTCAAACCCAGGGAGACATCCAGTTCCGCACGCGTATGGCACCCGGTTGGGCCTCGGCGACCGAGGCCGACTTCGCCGACCCGCGGGCGGACCATCAGGGCCCGCTCGTGGAAGACCAGGCTCGCTACAGCGGACTCTATCGAAATGGGGATCAGGTCATCCTCGCCTATAACGTCGGCAAGGCGAGCGTGCTGGAGATGCCAGGAAGCTATAAGGCGGGCTCGAACGTCGTCTTCACGCGGACGATCCGCATCGACGGGGCGGCGCCGGCTCGGCGGCTGCTGATCTGCGACGTGGACGGCCGCGGCGGCGTGATCGGGCCTGCGAAATCAGGCGACGGCGCCCAAATACCGTCCGGGCCGTGCGACGGAAGCGTGGCGGAGGTCTCGGCGGGGCCTTATGTCAGCTACGTCGTGGTCGCCGGTGCGCCGGCCGGGGCGACCCTGGACGTGTCGGCGGGCGGGCGGGTCAGCATGATGGTCCCCGCGGCCGCTCCCGGGGCGCCGCCAGTCACATTCCAGATCCGTTTCGGCCGCTCGTTACGGACCTCTCTCGACACCGCGATCCATGCCGCCCGCGCCGGCGACGGGCCTGTCTCCGACATCACCCGGTTGACCCACGGCGGCTTGCCGCTCTGGAACAAATCGGTCGCCACGACGCGACCGGCCGCCTCGGCCGCACCGGACGCGGCCTACGTGGTGGAGACGATCCCTCTTCCGGACCAAAACCCCTGGCAAAGCTGGATGCGCGTGGGCGGGTTCGACTTCTTCCCTGACGGCCGCGCCGCCGTCTGCACCATTAATGGCGACGTCTGGATCGCGGCCGGCCTGACCGGCCCGAGCTCCAAGATCGTCTGGACGCGCTTCGCGGCCGGCCTTTACGAGGCGCTGGGGCTCAAGATCGTCGATGGCGACATTTATGTGCTCGGCCGCGACCAGATCACTCGGCTCCACGACCTCAATGGCGATGGCGAAGCCGACTTTTACGAGAACTTCTGCAATAACTTCGTGACGCTCCCGGTCTATCACGCCTTTAACCTGGACCTGCAGGTGGATCGGGGCGGCAACTTCTATCTGGCCCGAGGCGGCAACTGGGTCAAGCCGGGGGAGCGGACGTACGGGACGATCCTTAAGGTCTCGCGCGACGGCCGCACCGTTGAGCCGATCTGCTCCGGCCTGCGGGCCCCCAACGGCGAGGGGATGGGCCCGGCCGATGAGTTGACCTTCAGCGACAACGAGGGGCACTGGGTCCCCGCCTGCCGGATCAACCTCGTCAAGCCGGGCGGGTTCTACGGCTTCGTGATCGACCCGCGCGTACTGCCGAACAAGGAGGCGCTGGCCAGCCTCGTCGTGCCCAGCCACTACGACCCGCCGATCTGCTGGGTGCCGATGAAAGCCGACAATTCGAGCGGCGGGCAGGTCTGGGTCACCGGAGGGAAGTGGGGGCCACTTGAGGGTCAAATGCTGCACACGAGCTACGGCAAATGCACGCTCTTTGAGGTGATGACGGAAACGGTGGGGAATGTGGTCCAGGGCGGCGTGACCCAGTTCCCGTTGAAGTTTGATTCCGGCGTCATGCGTGCCCGGTTCAACCCTGCCGACGGGCAGTTGTACCTGGGCGGGCTGAAAGGGTGGCAGACGGACGGTGCGCGGGATGGCTGCTTCCAGCGGGTCCGCTATACGGGTAAGCCGCTGCACATGCCGACGGGCATTCACATTCAGAGAGACGGGATCGAGCTTGACTTCAGCGACCCGTTGGACCGCGACACGGCGAATGACGACCAGTCGTTCGCGATCGAGCAATGGAACTACCGGTGGAGCTCGGCTTACGGTTCGCCCGACCTGAAGCCCAGCGACGGCAAAGTCGGCCGCGATGAAGTGAAAGTGAAATCGGCGAGGCTCCTGCCCGATGGGCGGAGCGTTTTTCTGCAAATCGACGACCTTCGCCCCGTCATGCAAATGACGATCGACATTGACATGAAATATGCGGACGGAACCACCTCCAAATGTAAGGTCCATAACACGATCAACGAAATTCCCGCCAAGTAAAACGAGCTCAGGGGTTGATTCGGCGTGTTCGGGAGGCGCATTGCCTCCTTCCGTCGAAGTCTCGCTGCAAATGCTGCGATGAAGCATCTGGACGCGGACCCGCTTTTCAGGTACCTGATATGCTGTGTTGCGGAGCGGATCAGGCGAATCAGCTCCTGGCACTGGGCCCGATTGAAGGCTCGGCGGCGGAGCGCCGACGGGAAAGCACCGGAGCAGTGTAATGTTTTGGCCCCGGCCGCGTCTTAGCATTACGGTGCTACCTCGCGAATCGCGGCGTAACGAAGAAGGCGAATTCCCAAGCGTGAAACCCGAAGGAATGACCAAGCGGAAAGAAAGAAAACCGATGAAAGGGGATGCGTAAGGAGCCGTGCTTTTTTCAGATTTCTTGGGGTTTCGTGCTTCGGATTTCTCATTTTTTGGGAAGGCGTCACGGCTGTTCAGCGCTGTAGTGTGAGGAGGGCCCCGCCCCACTTTGCCTGCCTCGATACATTAGTGTCGAACGATCAGGCCCATATGACCGATAACGACCAGTGACACGATCGGCTCGATTGGTCGGGCCAGGCGCAAGGCCGGAGCTATTGCGGTCTCGCTGACGTCGCACACCCCATTGCAAGGAACTTCCTATGGCGCGCGCTCTCACGCTTCCCTCCCTGTTCGGCTCGGAATCCGCCCATCGAGCCCGGGCTCTCATTCGTCGGGCTGCCGCCGTTGCCACCCCGTCGGCGTTTGCCCGGATCGAGCCTCTCGAAGAGCGGCGCCTTATGTCAACCACGCTGGTCAGCGTGAACTTCGCCGGCACCGGACCGGGTAACGGCCCCAGCGGCGAGAGCTCGGTCAGCAGCAACGGCCGCTTCGTCGTCTTCAGCTCCAGCGCGTCGAACCTGGTCGCCACCGACACCAACGGCCATCAGGACGTGTTCATCCGCGACCTGCAGACGAACACCACGACCCTGGTCAGCGTCAACACGAGCGGCGTGGCGGGCAACAACGACTCGTTCGAGCCAAAGGTCAGCGACGACGGGCGCTATGTCGTCTTCCGCAGCCTCGCGACGGATCTTGTCGCCAACGACAACAGCACGGTCAGCCAGGTCTTCATCCGCGACCTGCAGACCCAGACCACCCGGCTGGTGAGCGCGACGCCGAATAACGGCTTCGGGGACGGCTTCTCGGGTGAGCCGGTGATCAGCGCCAGCGGGCGGTTCGTCACCTTTACCAGCTTCTCCAACGACCTGGTCGTCGGCGACTCCAACGCCCACAACGATATCTTCATGCGGGATACGGTCGCCAATACGACGACGCTAATCAGCCAGAGCACGGCCGGCGTGATCGGCAACAACACGTCGTACGACTCCTCCATGAGCTCCGACGGCCGCTACGTCGCCTTCCGTTCCGATGCCACCAATCTGGTTGGCAATACCGACACCAACGGCAACACCGACGTCTTCCTGCGCGACACCCAGTTGCACACGACGACGCTGATCAGCGTGACCCCCAGCGGCACCGCCGGCAACAAGGCATCGATCAGCCCGTCGGTCAGCTCGACCGGCCGCTATGTGCTCTTCCGCAGCAAGGCGAGCGACCTCACGCCGCTCGACAACAACAACGCGGACGACGTATTCATTCGTGACACCCAAAGCAACACCACCACGCTGCTGAGCATCAACCAGGCGCGCACGTCCAGCGCCAACGGGACGAGCGTACAGCCTTCGATCAGCCAGGACGGCCACTTCGCGGCCTTCAGCAGCACGGCGACGAACCTGGTCGGCTCGGACGGCAACGGCGCGACCAGCGACATTTTCGTCCGTGACCTGTTCGCCGGCCCGATGACGCTCCTGAGCACCGGCGTCGGCGGAGCGGCCGCCAACGGCCCGTCGAACAACCCCAACGTCAGCGCGAACGGCGGCTTCGTCGTCTTCGATTCGACCGCCTCAAACCTGACCGCCAACGACAACACGACCGTTCAGAACGTCTACATCGCCACCACCCCGTCGGTCGTGGGGGACACCACCCCGCCGACCGCGTCGGTCGATGCGACGCAGACCCCGCCGGTCACCGGGGCCGCGACGTACACCTTCACCGTCACCCTGGCCGACAACGTCGGGCTGAATACGGTCAGCGTGGGCAATCTGAACGTCCTGACGCCCAGCGGCGCCACGCTCGCCGCGACCCCCGTGGGCGTGCTTGGCAGCGGGACGTCGGCCGTTGTCACCTACCAGATCACGGCCCCCAACGGCGTGCTCAGCCCGTCCGATAACGGCACCTACACGGTCACAACCCCCGCCGGCGCGATCAAGGACGCTGCCGGCAACGCCATCGCCGCGGGAACGTCGATCGGCACGTTCGCCCTCACGGTCTGCCCGCCGAACTGCCCGGACCTGGTGCCCGCGTTCATCAGCGCGCTTCCGGCCGCCGTCATCAGCGGCAAGTCCGGCACGGCCAAGCTGCGGATCACCAATATCAACACGGTGGGCATGACCGCCGTCGGGACGATCAAGGTCAACCTTTACCTGTCTGACAACCAGACCTTCACCGCCAACGACACGCTGGTCGGGTCGAAGAACGTGAAGCTCAAGCTGAAGATCAACCACGCGACCAGCGTGAAGATCAAGTACGCCTACCCGACGGCGATCGGCAACGGCAACTTCTACCTCATCGCGGTGGTTGACCCGACGAACGTCATCAAGGAGATCAACAAGCTGAACAACAGCGTGACGTCGAGCACGTTCGTCCAAATCGCCGCGCCATTCGTCGATCTCTCGGGCTCGGCCACCCTCCCGACCGGCCATCTGACGGCCAGCGGCAAGGCCGTCGAAGTGCTGACGCTCACGAACAATGGCAATAGCACCTTGAACAACGTTGTGCCGATCACGGTTGTCGCGTCGCCGGACAACGTGCTGGATGCGAGCGACCCGATCATCGCCAGCTTTGCCAAGAAGGTGAAGATCGCCGCCGGCCGCAGCGCCCGGGTGAAGATCAGCTTTACCTTCCCGAGCACAATCGGCACGGGTGCAAAGTTCCTGATCGCCAACATCGACCCGTCGAACACCCTGAACGACCCCGACACGACCAACAACATCGTCGTCAGCTCGGCGACGTTCACGCTCACCTGATCGGCCCTGGCCGACCCGACATGTAACGCCATCGCAAAGCCCCGGCAGGCCTGCCGGGGCTTTGCCACATCCGCAAGTCGCCGTCGCGCGACCACCAACGCTACGCCAAGCGAGAAAGCCCGGTCGACTCGACCGGGCTTCATCGCTTCATCTATTCAAGAAGCCGAGATCGCGGAACGCGACGTTAACCGGACGTCACGCCGGCGCGGCGGCCGGCGGCGCGCTGGCAACCGGAGCCGCTGCAAGGGCGGCACCCGCGACCGGCAAACGGACATGCACCTTGCGGCCCTGGTACTCGACCGTACCGGCCTTCAACGCGAACAGCGTGTAATCGACCCCGACGCCAACGTTAAAGCCGGGGTGGAATTTCGTCCCGCACTGGCGGACGATAATCGACCCGGCTGTCACCGTCTGACCGCCGTAAACCTTCACGCCGCGGTACTGTGCATTGCTGTCGCGGCCGTTGCGGGTCGAGCCCTGGCCCTTTTTATGTGCCATAAGTCACCGTCAATGTCTCTCTGCGTCTGATCCTGACTGTCGTCGCGCCGTCGCTCGACCGGGGCTCTTCCGACGCTTCCGAACAGTCCATCGGCCGCCATCCGAGCACACCGGAGCCCTTCTCGGGGCGGGTCGAAGATAATATCGAGATCCGGCGCCGCATGCAAGGCAGAGCGATCACCCATCACGATGGCGATTCGGGTGCCCCCGTCGATTTGGGCGCACGATCCTGTATCGGCGCGGAAAAAGGCCCGGGCACTTTCAAGGAACGCCGACGTCCCCGTCGGCCTCTCGCGTCGGAGCCCGACCCATGCAAAGTCTCGATTTCTTGCCGCAACAGATAGCGCCCCTTACAATTTTAACCGGACCGAGCCGATGGCGGGCTCGGGCTCCGCCGCCACCCTTCCTGCAACGGGTTTTGAGTGGGCGAAAAGCGCAACGACAGGGTCTACGTCTCCTCGGTGAGCCATGAGTTCGCGTTCGCGATCGCTGAACTCAAGCAATGCCTCGAAGTTCGCGGGCTCGAGGTATTGGCTTATGACGACTTGCCCGAGAGCCTGGGGACGGGCACGCCGCTCTCCAGGGCCCAGGCCTTTATCCGCGACGACTGTTTTGCCGTGATCTGCCTGATCGGGGCCCGTTCGGGGGCGATCCCTTCGGCCGAAGAGGCGGCCCCTTTCGCCGAGATGCTGCCGCCCGCATTTTCCCGGTTGACCGAGCCGCAGTGGAATCTGTTCTTCGCCCTGCATCACAAGCGCAAACTGTCGATCTACGTTGCCGATGAAACATACCCCGCGTCACCCGCTCCCCCGGGAACAGAAGATCATCCCGCCGTCCAGGCGGAGTACCTGACCTATCTCGAGCGGCTCGGCCTCGAGCTCAACCCCTTCGACACCGACGACACCCTGTGCGAAAAGGTGATGGAAGAGCCCTGGCCCGAGCCCTTCGCCGATCGCCCCAAACCCGTATACCTCCCCTACCGATCGCTGGGGATTCTCTTCAAAGGCCGCGAGGGCATACTCTCTGATCTGCGAGCCCATCTGAAGTCATCCATCAACGCGCTGGCCGGCATGGCTCTTCACGGCCCGAACGGGGTCGGAAAGACCCGGCTCGCGGTGGAGTATGCGTGGCACCACGAATCGATCTACACCGGATTGTTCTTCGTTTCGGGGGCTACGCCGGTCGATCTGCGCCGGCGATTGCGGGCCTGTCCGACCCGCTTAGGCTCGACCTGCCTGTCAAAGAGACGCGCGTGGAGTCGATCCGGCTGGCGGCCACCCTGCAATGGCTTCATGACCACCCGGGCTGGCTGATGATCATCGACAACATTGATTCGCCGGAAGCGGCGGCCGGTGTCAAAGCCATGCTGGCCCGGCTGTACGGCGGCCACGTTCTGCTGACCGGCCGCGTCTCGCGGTGGAGCGGCGGAATCGAGCCGATCGAAATTCATTCCCTGGATGAGACGGCCGCCGTGGGCTTCCTCCTCGACCGAACCGCTCGCGAACGTCATAAGTCGCCGACCGACACGGCCGACGCGATGAGTCTCGCGGCAGCCCTGGAGCGAATGCCGCTGGCGATGGAGTTGGCCGGCGCCTCCGTCGCCAACGCCCGCATTAGCCTCGGGGAGTACTTGCAAACCTGGAAGAGCCTTTCGGCGACCACGGCCCGCTGGCACGCCGAAAGCGGGCTCAGGTGCTCCCTTGCCGCCGCCATCACCTGCGAGACGACGCTCGCCCAACTCTCTCCCGATGAGATGGCGATGCTCGGCCTCCTTTCCTGGTGTGCGCCCGAACCGGTGCCGCTCTACGCGCTTGAAGGAAAGGAGGCGGAGCGAATCCGCCGTCAGGCCACCGCGATGGCTCGTCGCCGATTCAGCTTTTCTCGACCCTCGCAGGAAGATGCCCGAGAGACGCTTGCGCGTCTGGCCAACCTGGGGCTGGTCCGATGGTCGAACGAGCTGGACGCGATCTCGGTGCATTCGGTCGTGCAGGAAGTGCTCCGCGCGCGGCCCGAGAAGGCGCCGCCTCGACAGGGCCGCTGGATCGCCAACGTCCGTTCGACGTGGCGGCGAACCGAGGATGAGCCGCCGGCCGACTCGCCGACGCTGGCGCTGCGCCTTCTATCGGCGGCCACGCCCGGGAACGTGCAGGACGTGCGGAACTGGCCGAAGTGGGAAGCGCTCCGGCCCCACATCGCGGCCGCCGTCGCCGAGGCGGACGCCCGATCGATCATCGGCCAGACCGCCGAGCTGATGACGCAACTGGGCTCGCCTCTTTGCCAGCGCGCCGCGTTCCATCATGCAGAGCCGCTGCTGCGCCGTGCCCTGGCGATCGACGAGGCGAGTTACGGCCCCCGGCATGCGAACGTCGCTCGTGACCTGAACAACCTCGCGTCCCTGCTCACCGCGACGCACCGCCTGACAGAAGCCGAGCCGCTCATGCGTCGCGCCCTGGAAATCGACGAGGCCTGTTGCGGGAAGGGGCACCCGGAAGTCGCTTCGGACCTCAACCGGCTGGCGCTTCTACTGGAGGCTACCAGTCGCCTCTCCGAGGCCGAGCCGATGATGCGTCGGGCGCTGGCCATCGACGAAGCCTGCTACGGAAAAGACCATCCGAATACAGCCGCGCGGCTGAATAACCTCGCGCAATTGCTGCAGGCGACCAACCGGATGCTCGACGCCGAGCCGTTGCGGCGGCGCGCGCTGGCCATCGACGAAGCCGTCTACGGCAAGAACGACGCGCGGGTCGCGACCGACCTGAACAACCTGGCCCAGATCCTGAAAGCCACCAACCGGCTTTCCGAGGCCGAGCCAATGATGCGCCGCGGGCTCGCAATCGACGAGACGAACTTCGGCAAAGACCATCCGGAAGTCGCGACAGACCTGAATAACCTCGCCCAGTTGCTGAAAGCGAACCATCGGATGGCCGAAGCCGAGCCCCTCATGCGCCGGGTCGTGCGGATCTTTGAAGCGAACCTCGGCGCCTCGCACCCCAACGTGGCGGTGGCGCTGAATAACCTGGCCGTGCTGCTCCAGGCGACCGGCCGCCTCGCCGAAGCCGAGCCGCTGATTCGACAGGCGCTGGCGATCGACGAGTCCTGCTACGGCAAAGATCACCCCGAAGTCGCCACCGACCTGAACAACCTCGCCCGACTGCTTCAGGCCGCCCACCGACTTTCCGAGGCCGAGCCGCTGATGCGCCGGACGGTCTCGGTCTTCACCAGCTTCACCCGACGGACGGGGCATGAGCATCCGAACCTGCGGCCGGCGATCTCCAATCATTCGGCCCTGCTTCGGGAACGAGGCCGCAGCGAATTGGAGATCGACGCCGAAGTGAAACGCCTCCTTGAGCCGCCGGAGTGACGGCGACGCCAGGAGCGCCGCCGCCTCAAACGGCCCCTGCCGCGGCAGGCCGTCCCTCTTTTGTGGTTGCGCGCGTGCCGTGCATCGCGCCGACGCCGTCGCTACGAATATGACGAACCGTTCACGTCGCTGGGATCGCCGCCCCGGCGTTCGTGCCCCGGCGTTCGTGCCCTGCCGGCGCGGGCCAGAGCTTCAAGGGTTGTAAGGCGGGCGGCGGAAGGAAATAATCAAGCCGGTCCACGGGCCTGTAACCGCAACACTCGGCGAAAATCAACTAGCTGCGTCCCCGTTTTACTCCCGGCGAAAAATCAACTACTGCGTCCCCGTTTTACTCCTCATTGCTGAAGGCGGAATTACATATACGACAGCGGAAGGCATTTCCGTCGTCCGGGACGTTTCCTTCCAGGCTTGGCAGCGATTCGCTCAACGCCGTCCGGGCGACTCCACTCTCTGCGGCATACCCGTCCAGCGGCGTGCAGGGTGTAGAGCATCACTGGGGGCTCGACGCCATCGGCATTGAGGTATACAACTTCCGCGTCGAGGCGCGAGACGCGGCGGGCTTCGTCACCCGTGCGATTGAAGAGGTTCAACCGGGTGACAGGGTACTCTCCCGGGAGGAAGGGGACGCGGGCAGCCACACCTACTTCGCGTCGGCCGCCAACTCGACCGGGCCGGCGGTGGTTAAGGTGCAGCCATGTTAACGACCCTAAAATCTTTCGGTGGCGCTAGTACCTCAACCGTCGAGGCATTCGAGCGAAGAAATCAACTGGTACTTCCCAGCGATTACAAGGAGTTTTTTATTCAGAACAACGGAGGGCAGTTGGACTCGATGGCTTGCTTCGTCAAGGACTTGAACGAGGGCATTTTGGTAGAGATTTTCCTTGGTATCGACCAGCAGGAACGCACATTCAACAGTGAGTTTTGGTTGAATAAATTCGGCCCAGAGATGCCGACTGGATTCCTTGTGATCGCGCTGGGAGCAACAGGGATGTTTATTCTTGGCACAGAAGGTCCAAGCGCTGGCGTCTATTTTTGGGACGACGCTCACGCGTTTAAGGGATCGTCAGAAGAAGGTGGCAATACCTACAGGCTCACCAAGACCTTCACAGAGTTCCTTGATTCACTAAAGCCCGTGGAGTAACCGATTCAAACCTTTGCCGGGAAACGTGCCTTTGCCGGGCATGTTCCCCGATTCGTTGCGCTCACCACCTGCTGGATGCGTCGGCAGACCCCACGGAATCGACGTACAACGACTTCGGGGGCTTGGGGTCCGCATCGTCGGATGCCGCGACGACGGTCAGCATGGGCGGCTCCCAGTCGGCCGCCGTCACGTACGATGCTTGGAATCGGGCCGTCAAGACCGTCAATAACGGGAACGACTCGGTCAATGCCAACCGCCGGTATGACTATGACGCGCTGGGCCGCCCGATTGCGCTTCGTGTCACCGATGCTTCCGGGAGACGTGAAACGGAGACGTGAAACGGGGACGTAGCTAGAATCCTAAACCTAGCTGCGTCCCCGTTTCATTTCCGCGGCAAGCTATTACCGACAAATGGCACCAAGTTCCTCAGCAATTCCTTTGAACCTATCCCTCGTCTCCGACGAATCGAACGAGATCTTTACAATTTGGCCAACAATTAATTGTTCGACAAGTTGTTTAGAGGAAATCAAAGAAATACCAGCGTGGGATTTGATCGCTTGGATTAAAGACACCGTCTTTAAACCGGGTTTCCAACCTATCATTTCGAGTTCATTCATAAGCCAGTACCTATTGTGATCGGACGAGGTATGTGACTCGGATTCGCCCCGGTTGTCCGAGGCGCACCTTCAATCACGATTTTCCGGCTCTCCGCCAAACCCGCTGATCCTTGTATAGGCCTCACCCGAACGCATGCAGCACCCGAAGCCGGAAGTGGGCGAAGTTGCTCATCCCGCACGCCCGCCACAGGATCGCCCGCAGGCCTCGGTAGACGTGAAACGGGGAAGACGTGAAACGGGGACGTAGCTAGAATCCAAAAACTAGCTGCGTCCCCGTTTCATTTCCGTTTCCACGTCCCGCTCATCGAACCGGACGTGCGGATCTCCCGCATCCGGCTCTCGGAGAAGGATTTTCCGCAGGCACGATCAGCCTCAACAACTTGAGGTCATCGGTTCGGCTTTCTTCTTTTGAAATTCGTAGCGATCCACTCCACTTGCAAATGCCGGTTTTTCCAAAAACGAGAAGTCGGTAGGAGCGCTTGAAATCGTGCTGGTTATCCGGCATCAGGTAAATTCGGCCATTCGCGTTATCGAGTCTGTAGATGGAACCCGCCTGAATTGAGTACGCCGATCTCAAAAAAACGAGAAACGCATTTTCAACCGCCTCCTGAAGCCTATCGGATTTCCGCAATACGGCTCGGCTAGCGCCCGCAATCTTTTTGAGCAGGTTTTCGTCGCTTAGGAACCTAAAATTTATTTGCGACGCTTCGATAGCGGATCTAGCCTCCGACTGCGAAGTCGCCTCTTCGATAGCGGTCCCAACCGGGCCTGTCTTTTCACTGTTAGCGTCACGACCGGCGGCTATAAGAATCTCACGATCAGCAGAAATTTCGTTTACGGAGTTTAGTAGGCTGACAGCAAATTCGAATCTTTCATTGCGGATGAGGCAAACAATTGGTTTATCTACGCGATCATGGCGTTTCCAGCGAACCGTAACGATACGCTGTTCAGGAACTCTGAACTCAGTACTGCTGATCTTAACGGAGGTCCACTCGACGGACGGAGTCGTGCTGGGGTTACTTGAGCTCGTAGTGCCACCGGATACTACGACATCAGTATCCGACGCGAGATCGCTATCGTCTGACGCGAATATCAAAGTTTCGCAATCACTCGGTACATTTAAAACCACGCCGAAAAGATCAATAGATATTGTCCTCTGATCTTTGACAATTGACGGCCAAGTTTCAGCTAAGAACTCCATCGGATCAGGAGACTTGTATTCAAAACGCGCCCTCTTACACGATTGTTCCAATGCAGTGTCGATTTTCTCCCCAATAGGCTGCTTGGCCAATGACCGACGGGAGCTGGTCGTCGTCAAATGGACCAGAACAACGGCACCCAAGATGACGATAGTGCATACTGTCGCCACCGTACGAACCAAAGGCTTATCTAACGCCACCGCAACACTCCTTAATGTTTGGATAACCAGCCTCTGCGAGATCTGAAAAGCCGTCTGCTTCGAGATGCGACTTGGACCAATCCGGCCCTAGGAAAAAATCGGGGCCATACGTCGGCTCGTCTCCCCGCCCCAGAGCATCCAAGATGCTCGTTTTAACATTATCTCCTTCGAGAATTTGGTCAAGGCCGTGGCCGATCGCAGACACCGCGTCCCCATAGTAGCCAATCATGTCACTCACTCCGGGAATCGGGATAAAGACGTGAAACGGGGTAGAGTCGAGACGTGGCGCGGTGGCGCAGAGCGCTCCGTTTCCACGTCCCGCTCATCGAACCGGACGTGCGGATCTCCCGCATCCGGCTCTCGGAGAAGGTTTGACCACGATCGGCACGCGGAAGTCTCATTCCTTCGCCGACCCGTCTGACGGGTTCCGCGTCGCCTGACGCAAGGTGAGGTGTTAGCCCCGAAAGGCAGTGCCCTCGTGCGCCGTTGATGCTTCGTCCGTCACTCCTTCAACCAAGGCCCCTTCCCTCCACGGTCATTACCCGCTTCGTCGGTACTACGGGCCTCTCCGCCATCCCATACGACCCGGCTCATGCCCTCGCGGGCCGCCAGTTGAAGATCATGGGCATCCTCATCGCTTGGACTTCCCGTGTTGATGCTGGAATCTGTCCTTGCATGCCGTCGCCTCTACCCCGGCGGAACCGTCAGATCCATGTCATCCACCGGCTTGGGTTCCGGCATTGCGACTGACGGCGGCGGCCTTCCCCATTACGTCGCTGGGTCGGCTTCCGCATCATCTGTTTCGGGGCCTCAACGGCGTTTCACTTGTGTTCCGGCCTGCAAGCTCGCGGAGCTGCTAAACAGCCCTTTCCGTCGAGAGCTTCAGCCGGTCGGTTGCCCTCGCGACTGTCTCGACTGCTACCGGGTGCAATGACTGTTTCCCGGGCGGGACTTTCACCCGCAAGACTCCACACCTTCTCTTCACGGCGCACGACGTAGCTAGAATCCTAAAACTAGCTGCGTCCGCGTTTCATTTCCCCGTTTCATTTCCCTTATCCAACGGACGGAAGTTTTGCCGCTTAAGCCACCGGCACCTCCGAACAAAAGATCGATTGCGGCCTCTTTAAATGCTGATCCTTTATCCGTGGCCGCACCAAGGTGGATCTTGAACTCGCGATTGACGGGATCCCAAGCAAACGAAGCGGCCGCAATGGGGAAGATGAAGGCCTTCATTGCGGCCCGCCGTAGGTGTGGACGGGAGTAACGGATTCGCTGGCGAAACTCTCGGTTTGTCCGTCGCCCCAGTTGATGCTCCTGCCGGAGAACTGCGCGTCGGCGGAATCGTTGGATGCGGTAAAGTCGAAGACCACGGACTGGCGCTCGGTCGCCGTCGTCTCCTGGGACATTGAGGCGTTGGCGCTGAGCAACTGGCGCGGCTCAAGCGCCTCGATTGGGGAGGCGGTTCGGGGGACGCTGGTCGTGCGCTTCACGCCACCTTTAGGCTGTGCGATCGACCAGACCCGCCGGATCTCGCGGGAAGCGGCGTCGCGGAGGGCCAATGAGAAGACCGGCGCAAAGGCCCCGCGCGAGGAGCGAGTCGAAGCAGCCTTGATTTCCCGCCTTGAAAGAAATGAGCCTGTCGCCCGGCCGAGCCGTCACCCGAAGGGAAAGAGTTCTTCACGATAGCGAATCGCTCTCGCTGAAGACCGTTTCTAAAGATTGGTGAAGTTCCCACCGCAGCCCCGTCGCCTCCACCGCGACTGTCCGAGTTGACCTTAACCAGCCGCACGCTCTACTGTCAAACGCCGCCCGGTTTCGCACAAGGCTCGAAGGTGCGCGTCAGGCGAGATGTCATGCCCACCGGAGCAGGGCGCTGGTTCACGGGTTGTAAGGCGAGCAGGGGAAGGAAATAATCAAGCGGGTTCACACACTCGAACACAGACGCCGCTCGGTCGAAAGCGGTCGCGCGGATTCGCGGAGAGCCATGAATCATTATCGATCGCGAGTCGGGGTGCCTGGCTTGGGTGGGTCGTCCCGGTATCAGCGCCGGACGACGCGTTGGGCTTTGCAGGCCATTACAATCGTTGTCGTTGGGATGCTCTTTGCGCCTCGGACGGCCGGCGCGGCGACCGCGCCTCCAGCCACGCCGGTCACGCCGACGGCGGATGAGGTGGACGCCTGCGTGAAGCGAGGGGTGAAATTCCTCTGGTCGATTCAGAAGCCGACCGGTGCATGGGAGGAGAGCAGCTCAAGCGGCCGCCTCGGGCATAATTGGGTGACGATGGAGGGAGACACGTGGGGCGGCTTCACGTCGCTTGCCGTCTTTGCGCTGCTCAGCGCGGGCGAAAGCCCGTCGGACCCGCGGATGGTCAAGGCGATCAACTTTCTGAAGCAGGCGGACATCGTCGGTGTCTATTCACTGGGGCTCCGGTGCGAGGTCTGGTCGATGCTGTCGTCCGCGGACAGCAAGGCACATCTGCTCGCGGACGTCCGGCGTCTTTCGGCCAGCCTTCATCGGAGCGGCACGTCCAGCGGGCTGTTCGGCTACTACGCGGGTCAGCCGGGCCCGGACATCCCCACCGACATGGCGAGCCTCGATCGCATCGACCACAGCGTAAGCCAGTACGGCGTGCTGGGGCTCTGGTCGGGAGCGATGGCCGACATCCCGGTCGCTCCCGAGGTCTGGAAGTTGATGAACGACGCGTGGCGTCGCGATCAATGTGACGATGGGAGCTGGGACTATGGACAGCCGACCGGCACCGGCACGCCGTCGATGACGGCGGCCGGTGTCGCAAGCCTCTTCATCATCTCCGACATGCTCCGAGGCAATGAAGTCCCGCCGCCGACCGGAAACTATTACGACGCGAAGATCCAGCACGGCATCAACTGGATGGCGGCGCACTTCAACGACGTCGCCGGCAACTACACGTGGTTCGGCGTCGAGCGGATCGGGACCGCGTCTGGCTACCACATGATCGGGACGACCGACTGGTATGTCCGCGGCTCGACGGAGCTGGTGGCCCACCAGCAACCAGAGGGTTCCTGGGACGCTAGCCAGGGCGGCGCGGCAAACGGCCTTACGGAAACGGCGTTCGCCCTCCTGTTCCTCACCCACGGCCGCGCGCCGCTGGTGGCCAACAAGCTTGACTATTCCATCGGCGACGACGGCTCGACGCGGCCGTTCGACGCCCCCTGGAACCAGCGGCACCGCGACATCGCCAACCTTGCCGCATTCGCCGGGCACACGCTGGAGGCTCGCCTGAACTGGCAGATTGTGAACTTCGCGACGCCGATCGACACGTGGCACGACGCGCCCATTTTGTACATCGCGGGCAATCGGGCCTGAGCTTCTCGCCGACAGAAGAGGCAAAGCTCAAGCAGTACGTGGAGGACGGGGGCCTGATCGTTTTCAACGCGGATCAGCCGCTTGCGGCCGCCGTGAAAGATGCCTTCCCCGCATCGGTCCGGTTATTGGCGAAGGGATTGTTCGGGCGCGAATTTCGGCCGCTGCCGGCCACGCATCCGCTACTGGCCGACACGGTCTTCCGCCCCAACCGGTGGCCAGCGGACGTCACGATCCAAGGGGTGAGCAATGGCGCGCGCGAGCTGATGCTCCTGCTCCCGGGGGACGCCGGCAAGGCGTGGCAGGCGAACGTGCTTCGATCCAAATCAGGCTCTTTCGAGCTTGGGACGGACATTTTCGTCTACGCGATCGATAAGCGAAACCTGCGATACCGCGGCCAGACTTTCCTGGAGCGGCCGATCGGAAAAGCCAGTCGGACCATTCGAGTGGCCCGGCTGCTTGTCGGAGACAACCCCGACCCCGAGCCGGGGGGGTGGCGGAGGCTCGACGCGTTCATGCGCAACCGTCTGTCGATCGGGGTGGAGACCATTCCGATGCGGCTCGGCGAAGGGCTTCTGACCCGACGCGCGGCGGCCACGGGGACGGCCGGGGTGCCGAAGACCTCTCCCGCGCCGATCAAGGTCGCTCATCTCACCGGGACGACTCGTTTCACGCTGACGGCGGCGCAAAGAAATGAGCTGATCACGTTCGTCGCCGGCGGGGGCACACTGGTGGTTGACGCCGCTGGCGGCTCCCGTGAGTTTGCCGATGCGGCCGACGCGGAGCTGACGACGCTTTTCGGCGGGACGCCCGGCTCATTCGGTTCCGAGCTCCCCATGACCCACGAGCTCTTCAACCTGCCCCGCGCGGTGATCCCCGCCGTGGCCTACCGTCAGTTCGCCCGCACGCGACTGACCGGCCGCCTGAACGCGTCCCGACTCCGCGCAATCGAAGAGGGGGACCGCGCCATTGTCATCTTCAGTCGCGAAGACCTTTCAACCGGTCTGGTCGGCGAGCCCGTTGACGGCATCCTCGGCTACGACCCCGATTCCGCCACAGCCCTCCTCCGCAACATCCTCCTCTACGCGACACGCTAAAAGGGGTCAGAAGGTATTTCCGCACTTTAATAGGGTCAGAAGGTATTTCGAAGCCGCCTCATAAAATACCTCCAGACCCCTTTCCTACGTAAAGGGGTCTGGAGGTGTTTCGTTTCCGAAGAAATACCTTCTGACCCTTTTTTGGCGGCCGGGTTGGGGGCGGGGTTTGATTTTCGGGGATTTCTATTGTCTGTCAGCTTGCGATGGAGACGACTACGCAACGGAAAATTTGGGGCGGCATCCTTGGGGTAGCGTTATTGGCCCTTGGGGCGGACCGCGCTCAGACGGCGTCGAAGGCCGTCTCGGGGTCGGTTGCGGCCGGCTCGAAGGGGCCTGTCGCCGTCGGAACGACGCTGACTCGGCCCAACGATCGCACCGCGAAAACGCCGACCACGCCGGTCCCGCAGGCCCCGCCCGCGCCGTCGCTCGCGGCGCGGCTCTCAGGAGTCGCCCGGGCCGAAGCGATCTCGGGCGATTCTGTCCCGGATGCCTTCACGCCGAGCGATCGATGGGCGCCACCAGCGGCCGTGGCCGCCGCGCCTCCACTGCCCAATCCGGTCATCCCTCTGGTGGACCGGGCCGCCGAGTTTCGCGGCCGCCATCACCTTACCGCCGTGATGAGCTCCCGAAGCGGCGCCATGACCCGCGGCCTGGCGATGGTAGACGGGAAGACCCTCGTGCCCGGGCAGTCGATCGACGGCTTCACGCTTTCGGGCGTGAAAGAGCGCAGCGCCCTCTTCACGAGCGGAACGGCGTCCGTGGAACTGCGTCTCGCCCCTCCGTCCATCGCGTCGCTGACCGATCACTGACGAGAACGCGTCGAAGGCCGCGAACTCCAAAACCACGCCGAACTCAATTGGGTCGAAGTAGCAACCCTCCCGGCCGATCGCCTTTGGTTTCCTCCTTCACCTTTCTGCGTTCCTTCGGATTTGGCGCTTTGCGCGTCAGATTTCGGCTCTCCAGTCGAATCGAAGCACCGGAATAGGGATCCCGTGTTAAGCGGGTGGCGACGACGGTCGATGCTTCAAGGGTAGACATAGGAGCCGGCGAAACCTTCTCCTGGATTCAGAGGAGTTCCGACATGCCGTCCGTCGAGCAAAGCCTGCAAAACGTCCCTTCCCGTCACGCTCGAACCCCAGCGCCTCGCACGCGTCGCGCCGTCCGTGCCGCCCGCCGCGGGTTCAGCCTGATCGAGCTGGTCATCGTGGTCGTGATCATCGGGATCATCGCGGCGATCGCGATCCCCCGCATGAGCCGCGGCAGCGCCGGGGCGGCCGATTCGGCCGTGATGCAGAACGTCTCGATCCTGCGGAACGCGATCGACATGTACCAGACCGAGCACAATGGCTCATTCCCGACCGCCAGCGGCTCGATCAGCGTCGCCGACCTTCTCCTGAAGTTCAGCGACGTGACCGGGACCAACGTCGCCACCGCCAAAGACACCAGTACCGGGGTCATCTACGGCCCGTACCTTCGCATGATCCCGCCGATCACTGTCGGACAATACAAGGGCGCCAACGGCATTGATACGGCGGCCGGGCCCGGCGTTGGCTGGATCTACGACTCAACCGCCGGAACCATCACCCCCGATACAGGCTCCGTGACCACCGACAGCGCCGGCAAGGCCTATTCGAGCTACTAACACTCGGGGCGCCGAGACAATACACGCTCTCCATTGAGCCAGGGAAGGTGCGGCCGCTTGGGCCAGCACCTTTCTTTTTTTGTCCCCCAGATTTGCCGTGCGCGTCTCGACACCGGGGGTGCAATCCCGCTCGGCCAGCGATCGGCCGCGATCCGACTTGACCCACCCTATTCCTCCCGGCCGATGGGGTTCTCCAGGCGGCCGATCTTTTCAAGTTCGACCACCACCGTATCCCCCGGCTTCATCCAAACGGGCGGCGTCCGCGCGAAGCCGACGCCCTGCGGAGTGCCCGTGAGGATGACTGCGCCGGGGCGCAGCGTCATCGTGCTGCTCAGGCTCTGGATAAGGCTGGGGACGTCGAAGATCATGTCGCCGGTCGTGTGGTCCTGCATGACCTGCCCGTTCAGCAGCGTTCGAATTCTTAAAGCGTTGGGGTGTGGGATTTCATCCGCCGTGACCAGCACCGGGCCAAGCGGACAAAAGCCGTCGAAGCTTTTCCCGCGGGCAAACTGCCCGCCGCCAAGCGACTTCTCCCGCTGCCAGTCGCGGGCCGAGACGTCGTTCGCCGCGGTGTAGCCAAGAACGTAGTCCATTGATTCAGCACGCGACACGTTCTTGGCCGTGCGGCCGATGACTACTGCCAACTCCGCCTCGTAGTCGATCTGATCGCTGCGGCGCGGGATCAGAATCGGGTCGAACGGGTTATTCAGCGTGTTGCTGGACTTGATGAAGAGCATCGGGTGAACCGGGATCGACGACCCGCTCTCGGCCGCGTGCTCGCGGTAGTTCAGCCCGATACAGAGGATGTCGGTGGGTACGAAGGGGGAGAGCCGTTTCTCGATCGGCAGCGCCCGGTCGAGCACCTTCCACCCGTCTGGCCCGCCAAGCAGCTTTCCCTCAATGGGGTAGGCCGTCTTTTCGTCGATCTCTCGGCCCAAGTATTCGGCTCCGCCCGAGAGAAAACGCACAATTCGCATCGCCTGCTCCGTCTGTGAATCGCCGCGCCGGCGACCCATGCGGGGTTTCTGGCCGGTGTCGGACGGGCGTCACCATAGGGGAATCATCGCCGTTGACTCAAGAGGTGGCGCAGCAAAAAGCCGGGCCGATCGACCCATGCTGATCCGTTGGCGGATCAGCAGGATCGATCATCCCGGCTCTTGCGACGCGGGCGGTCAACCGCGATTTCGCACGGCTACCGACGGTAGTCGGATCGGTAGTAGGTATATGAGTAACTCGACGGCGCCGGGTTGTTGGGCGCCGGCGCGGGAGCCGCGTTCGACTGGTAGTAGCTCGTTGAGGTGTCGGTCGGCGCGTAGTACGAGGGGCTGGCCGTCGCCGGAGCGGATGTGGCTGGGCCTTGCGGCGGCGCTACGTTCGTGGCTGGCGCCGCGGAGTTGGCCGGTGGGGCATAATTGGCTGGCGGCGCGTAGTTCGTCGGGGGCGCGGTAGTCGCCGGCTGAGAGTAATAGGTGGACGAGCTGTAGTAATAGTTCGGAGCGTAGACCGGCTCGGGGTAGTAGGTCACCGGCGGCGCGTAATATGTCGGCGCGTAATAAGTGACGGAAGGATAGTACGCGTACCCGGGGTAACAATACGAGCCGCCGTAACCGTAATACCCGCCCCAGCCATACCCGCCATACAGCCCGAAGCCCAGCGAGAAGCTCGAGCGGCCGTAGTCATGATGATAGCCGCCGTATTCGTGCCGCTCGCCACCGAACTCGTGGCGGCCGCCGCTGTACCCTCGACCCACGCTTTCCGAACGGCCACCCCCGCCACGGCCATGATCCGCCAAGGCCATCGCCGGAGAAAACGCGCTCAGCAGGCCGAAAACCGCTCCACCCAGAAGTAAACGTTTCATGATCAAGCTCCTCTCGTCGCCTGGACAACGCGGCGACGTCGTTACCTCATTCTAGACACGCCGCGGCCGGTCAGGTTAGCCGACGCGACGCAACGCCGAACGCAGCCGCGCTGCGACCGCAAGCTCTTTAACTTCTGCAAGTTACGCGGTCGAACGCGCGCCGAGGCGGCGCGGCATGTTCGCAGCGGCAGTGGACGCCGGCCGGGCCGGGCTTGACGCGGCCGAGGATTCCACGAAATTGCCTCGCATGTTCCAGAACACCACCGTTGCTGAGGTCGTCTCCGGCGCTGTCGGCATGCTGAAGATGACTCTTGCGGACTTCTCGGATGCCGACATGCTCGTCCGACCCACGCCGGCGGCCAACCATGCGGCGTGGCAATTGGGCCATTTGATCGCGGCCGATGCGATGATGATCCATGGCGTCACTCCGGACGCGGCGCCGGAGCTTCCGGCGGGCTTTGCCAGCAAGTTTACCCGGGCGACAGCCACGATCGACGATGCGTCGGCTTTCCCGACCAAGGCCGAGCTTTTTGCCGTCTATGACGCCGTCAGCGCTTCGACAGCGAAGTGGATCAAAGGGTTGAACGACGCCCAGCTCGCCCAGCCGGCGCCGGAGTCGATGCGGCGGATGGCGCCGACCGTGGGCCACCTGGTGCTCATGTTCGCGTCGCACGCGGGGATGCACATGGGGCAGTTCCAGGTCATTCGGCGTAAGCTCGGCAAGCCGCTGCTGTTCTGACGCCGGCTGGGCCGCCAAACCTCGCGGGATCGCCTGGCGCGCGGTACTCTCCCCGGCCGATGGGCCAGCCGTTCCACGAGACCAGCGCCTCGCCGTCCGCGGGCAAAGCATGCGACCGCGCCGACGCGTTTGCCGTCGTTCGGCGGCTGCGCGAAGCGGGGCATGTCGCCTATTTCGCGGGAGGGTGCGTCCGGGACCTGCTCCTGGAACGCGAGCCCAAGGATTACGACGTGGCGACCGACGCGCCGCCCGAACGCGTCCGCTCGCTCTTCTCCAGCACGCAGGCCGTCGGCGCGGCGTTCGGCGTGATCCTCGTCCGACAGCGGCGCAGCCTGATCGAGGTGGCCACGTTTCGGTCGGACGGCGCCTACCTCGACGGGCGGCGCCCGTCGGCCGTCCGCTACACGACGGCTGAAGAGGATGCCCGCCGGCGCGACTTCACGATTAACGGGTTGTTCCTCGATCCGCTTCGAGAGGGGCCGATCGAGAATCAGGTGATTGATTACGTCGGGGGACGGGAGGACATCGCCGCCGGCCGCCTCCGGGCCATCGGCGACCCCGAGCTCCGCTTCTCGGAAGATTACCTGCGGCTGCTGCGCACCGTCCGATTCGCCGCACGGTTCGGGTTCGCCATCGACCCCGCGACGGGCGATGCGATTCGGCGGCACGGGCCCCGCCTGGCGCGGATCAGCCCCGAGCGCATCGGTGAGGAGATGCGGATGATGCTCGTCCCGGCGACGCGCGCCCTCGCCTGGCGGCTGCTCGGGGACCTGGGGCTGAACGTCGTCCTGTTTCGCTTCCTTGAAGCGCCGCCGGGCGATGTCGATTGGGGCCGGGACATCAATACGCATTTCGCGCGGCTCACGCCGGGGCGCGACGCTCCCTTCGGCCTGGCGCTGGCGGCCGCGGTGCTTCAACAGGCCTGGTGGTCGCTCCCGACGGGGATCGGCTTTCGCACGCTGCTGGACCGGGCCAGCGCCACCCACTTCGTTCAGGCGTTGCGCCGCGCGTTGAAGATCAGCAATGAGATTTCGGACGACGTGCAGGGGGCGATTGAGGGGCTTGGGCTGCTGCTGAAGCCCGACCCGCCGGAGCTTCCCGGCGTCGCCGCGCTGAAGCGGTTCCTGGCGCGCCCGACGGCGGCAATGTCGGTCGAGCTGCTCGTCGCGTTCGAGAGTCCGCTGGCGGCCGGGCAGGTTGCGGCGATTCAGACGCGGCTAGCAGAGCTGGCCAGGGAGGACGTCGCGCCGCCGCCGCTGGTGACGGGCGACGACCTGACGGCGGCCGGCCTGAAGCCCGGGCCGGTTTTTCGAACCATCCTCGACACGGTGTATGACGCGCAGTTGGAGGGGAAGACGACAACACGGGACGATGCGATGGCGATCGCGCTCCGCCTGGCCGATTCGCTCCAAAAAACGTAGGGCGTGGTTCACCACGCCGCAAGTCCTTGGTGGGCCGCTCCATCTAAATCAGTGGATACCGTCGCGAATCTAAGTGCCGCCGGTGCCCTCACCGGCGGTCTTGCCGACCGAACAAAACGCCCGCCGGTGAGGGCACCGGCGGCACGTCGGATGGCATCGCCGCGCACAAGCAATCTTAGCTGGAATGGACCACTGGTGGCGTCGTCAACGACGCCCTATTTTTCTGGAAGTCGCAGGGCGTCGTCGGCTTAGCGGCGATCGCTCCCCATCGCCTGAATGATCTGCTTCATGTCGCCGATGCGGGTGATCCGGAGGCCGAAGTTTTCCCCCACCTTGACGGTTTCGCCGAGGCCGATCGGCTTGTTGTTGATCAGGAGCTCCAGGGGCTCGCTGCTGCTCTTCACGAACTCGATGATCGCGCCCGTCCCCAGCCGCATGACCTCGGACAGCATGAGCTTGCGTTCAGCCAGCTTGACGATCACCGGGACCTGCAGGCCTAGAATCCGCCCCATCTCGCTGTTGGACGGTTGCGGAAGGCGCGCATTGGGTTGTCCGTGCAGAACGGCCACAGCAATCCTCGAAAGAGGCGGAAGCGGGGCGACAACTCCCTGTTGACGATTATCGGCCGTTGCCCGCGAAACTCAACAAGCGCTGCAATAAGCGGATGAGCCCGCGTCCGCGGCGCTCTCGCCGCCCGGGCACGCGCGGCGCTCCGCGGCGTGCGGCGCGACGCAACTCTTTGATTTTTCAGCGGTTCAACCCGGCTTGCAAATCGCTACCCGCCCCCCCACAATCGCCGATCCGGATGACCGACCGAATCGCCGACATTCCCGCTCACAAGTTTCCGCGCCACATCGCGGTGATCATGGACGGCAACGGCCGCTGGGCCGTACGGCGCGGCCTGGAGCGGATCCGCGGGCACCAACAGGGCGCTCGAACGGTGCGGGACGTGGTCACGGAATGTGCCCGACTCCGCAAGGAGCGAGGCGGGCCCGATTACCTGACGCTCTATTCCTTCTCGATGGAGAACTGGAAGCGCCCGATCGACGAAGTGACGTTCCTGATGCAGATGTACATCGAGTACCTCCGGAGCGAACGGAGGACGATGATGGACAACAACATCCGCTTCCGTCAGATCGGACGCCTCGATCACCTGCCCGAGCCGGTGCTGGAAGAGGTCGATCGAACGCTCGCCGAGACGGAAAAGAACGACGGCCTGACGCTCGTCCTGGCGCTGAATTACGGCAGCCGGACCGAGATCACCGACGCGGTGCGGGCTATCGCCGCCAAGGTCCAGTCCGGCGAGATGCGCCCGCAGGACATCGAAGAATCGACCATCTCCGACCACCTCTACACGGCCGGCATGCCCGACCCGGACCTGCTCGTCCGCACCGCCGGCGAAATGCGCATCAGCAACTACCTGCTCTGGCAGATCAGCTACGCCGAATTGTTCGTGAGCAACGTCCTCTGGCCGGACTTTGGCGTTTCGGAGCTGCACGAGGCGATCTACTCCTTCTCAACCCGCAACCGCCGCTTCGGGGCGCTCGACCATACCAATACCCTGCGTTGACGGCCCGGCCGGATCGGCTGTTCCGCCGGACGAGCTGTCCCCGAGCCCCGTCCGCTGATTCTTGCGGGGCCGTGAAGCCGGTGGTGTTCGTAGAAATAGCCGGCTCAACGGGTAAGCTGCTCCGCCAATGGAAACCCAAGACCCGCCGCCAACGCCCCAGACGTCGATCGACCCGATTGCCCGCGCTGTCCTTCCCGGGGCCATGGGGCATGCCCCGCGGCGAGCGGCGGCGTGGCCGGGGGCGCTGATGGCGGCGCTGGTCGTCATCATGGCCCTGCCGGCGATCTGGAACGCGGCCGCCGCCCGTAACCCGCTTCAGTTCAACGACGACGCCCGCCAGCAGATCTGGCCTTTCCTGCGGTCGGTCGATCGCGAGTTCTTCCCGAACGACGTCATCGCCGACTATTACCTCGACTGCATGCCGATCGGCTTCAAAGGCCTCTACTTCGGCGCGGCGAAGATCATCGACCCGCGTTCGTTCAGCAAGGTGCTCCCCTACGTCCTGCTTGCCGGCTTCGCAGGCCTTGCCGGGATCACCGCCAGCCGGCTCGAGGGCCGCCTGGTGGGCTGGGCCACGGCCGCGATTTGCCTGGGCGCGCCGCTCTTCCTCGACCGGCTGGGCGGCGGGCTGCCGCGGGGGTTTGCCTTTCCGCTTTACGCCCTGGCGGCGGCGGCACTTGTCACCGGCAGGCCGATTGTCATGGCCTGTGTCGTTTGCGTGGGGGCGGCGTTTTACCCGACGGTATCGGTCACCTGCGGCCTGGGGCTGGCGGCGTGGCTTCTGCTGCTCCCGCCCCACTCGCGCGGGCGTGCGATAGACTGGTCACTCGGTCGCCGCATTGGTGTCGTCGTTGCCGCGGCGGTGGTGACGGCCCTGGTTTCGCTCCCCTCCCAGATGGCCATGCGGCCGTGGGGCCAGATCCTGCGATCGTCCGATGTCGCCGAGTTCCCCGAGGTCGGCCCCGGCGGCCGCTACGCCGCTGAAGACCGGCCGATGCCCATGCTCTCCCGGATCGATCTGGAGGGGTACGTCCGACCAGTGCTAGGCGCTCTCGGCGCGCCGACGGAAGGGGGCAAGTCGATCCTCGCCCAGCCGCTGAAGACGCTTCCGATCCTGGTGTTCGCGTTGGTCGGTGCTTACGGATATCTCACGCTGGCCGTCCGAGACGTCCGCGCGATGCGGCTGCTGTTGCTCGCGGCGGCCGCCCTGATCGCCCATCTCGTCGCGATCCCGCTGTCGCCTTATCTCTACCTGCCGGCGCGTTACCAGACTTACCCGCTCGCCGTGCTCGCGGTGATCGTCGTCCCGGTGGGGATCGCGACACTTCCATTCCGGTTTGCGCGGCCGGCGGATGTCCCGGCGGCGCGGTCGAAGGTCGTCGCGATCGTCTGCGGGGGGTTCCTCGCCTTTCTCTTCCTGATCGATTCCCGCTCGGTGCGAGCGGCCGGGCTGAATCACTCCGCCGAGAGCCACGCCTCAATGTATGAGTACATCCACGAGCTCCCCGCCTTCACGCGGATCGCCGGCTGGCCGCCGGACATGGACGACGTCCCCTACGTCGCGGAGCGACCCATCCTGGTCGGGCGCGAGACGCACCAGGCGTTTCACAGCCGCTACGCCCTGCTCATGCGTGAGCGGGCCAACGCCGTCATCGACGCGCTCTATTCGCCCGACGTGGGGCCGCTGCTGCGCCTGCGCGACGAGATGGGCGTCTCCTACCTGATTGTCGAGCGCGGCGGACACCCCACCACCGCCCCAGCCCGCAAGAAGTTCAGGGCCGGCGGCGACGACGAAAAATGGGTCTACGGCGCGAAAGCGCCGAGCTACTTCGCGCCGTTCGACGCGCGCATCGCCGACGCCCGCCGGGCGCTGGGCGCCCTTCAACCGGCCGCCCTTCGCGCGATCCCGCTGGCGGCCGTCCATGCCGACGGCGACTGGGTATTGCTCGACCTGGACCGCCTTCCGTCGCGCTCCGTTCAGGCAGGCGTATTGCCGCAGGAACCGACGACGCAGCCGACCAGTCAGCCGGCGCCGTAGGGCACGCATTCGTGCCGCCACGGCGAACGTATGTTTCTTCGGTGATTGATCACATGGGATTGTTGGTTCTGTCAGTAGGTGAGAAGGAGCCTATCGTGAACGACTTCATTTTCTAACGACTCCCCGGCCATCTGGAATCGTCGCAGCATCGACCGGCCACAATTGACGAAGATCTCCCGCTCAAACAGCCCATCGGGGATTGGCAAATCGCAAAGGTGCGTTCCGGTTCGCTTCGTGCCGTCGATGCTCAGCGCCACTTTCACGCCCCGTGCCTTACATTCCGCCGTCACTTCAAAGAGCCGTTCCAAGCTGAACGCCTGGGCGCCGTACAGGATTGTTTGACTGTGGGTATACGGCGGATCGCAGTAAATCACGTCCCCTCGCTTGGCCCGCAACATCGTTTCTTCGTAGTGGGCATGTACGAATTCCGAACCGGAGGTACGACGGTGCCATACGTCCACCCGGCCACCAAAGCTATCGGGGTGAATCGGATCATGTACGCCGCAGGGGGTGGAGCAGTACCCATCACGTTGCCGGAAACGAACCACGCCGCCGTAACAACTACGGCAAATGAAAAGCAAGTCGGGACCGTTCGGAGCCGCATTGTAAGACGCCTTTATCTTTTCGTATTGCTCGACCTTTTCCCCCGATTTGAATTGGTGCCAGCGTTCCGAATACCACCGCTTGAGGCTGGAAGGAGACCGCCGAAGCGTTGTCCAGATTTCGGCCAGTGGTTTGAACCCGTCCGCACCTACGCCACGTTCCGGGGCCAAGGTGCCCAGGACGGCACCGCTTCCCAGGAACGGTTCAAAATACGTTCCCATCGTCACTGGGAAGTAAGAAGCTATTTCGTGTGCGAACCGCTGCTTGTTGCCGATCCACTTCAACAACTGCGACTTGAACGGCTTGACGGAATGGGCGACCGACTCACCGAACAGCAGATATTGCATTATGCGGGCTCCAGATATTGCATTATGCGGGCACTCCGAGACGACGCCAGCGCCGCGGCAAACCGTATTCGAAATTTGAATACGGGTCAAGCCCATCTAGGTTCTTCGACGTGACGAAAGCCGGCACGACCCATGAGCGGGTACGGTTCGCCCAACTGCTGCGGAAGTTGCGCACGGAGAAGGGTTTACGCCAAACCGACTTGGCTGAAAAGCTGGGCGAGCCGCAGTCTTATGTCAGCAAGTACGAGTCCGGCGAGCAGCGACTAGACCTACTGGAATTGAAGTCCCTTTGCGAAGCCTTAGGCGTCACCTTAATCGAGTTCGTGAAGCGATTTGAAGGCTAGGAATGACGCCCGACGCACGATTCACGAAGCAAGACAAATCGTTCTGGGCACACGTCCGGTCCATCTCAGAGGAAGTGGGCTACACCGTCCAGGGTAAGGGAACCATCCGGGTGCCCACGCTGGCTGAAATGGTTCTGGCCTTGCTCAATTTGAAGCTGCGAACCGACCACATCACCCCGGACAACAAGACCCCGACGCCGTTGGGGAAACTACTACTGGATTATTTCCAGTACCGCGCCGACGTTCTGAACAAACAGGTGGAACCGCGTCTTATGGATGCGGAGGGCGCCGAAAAGGTGTTCAACGATCTGTGCAAGAAGCACGAACGGATGGCCACGGACCTTCCGATGAACAAGCAGAAGGGGAAGAAAAAGAAGAACGCATTTCTTACCGGGATCGTGAACATTCTGGTGAAGGCCAACGCCGGCGCCCACGATTGCGATCTCGACCCCCGTTCCCTGACGACGATCACCCACGACGGGAAGCCGTTGCGGACGTTGGCACGCCGTGTGGACGGATGTTCCCCGCCGTGGTGAACCCGGTGGCCATTTGGGAAATTAAAGAATACTACCACACGACGACGTTCGGCAGTCGGGTGGCCGATGGGGTGTACGAAACCCTATTGGACGGGATGGAGCTTGAAGAGCTTCAAGAACACGCGAGAATCCCCGTTGAACACCTGTTGATTGTGGATTCGCACTTTACATGGTGGCAGTGCGGACGTTCGTACCTTTGCCGCATCATCGACATGCTGCACATGGGGTACGTCGATGAGGTACTTCTCGGCAAGGAAGTGGTGGAGCGATTGCCCATCGTCGTGAAGAGATGGGTGGCCGAACTCGATCAGCGGGAGGCAAACGCCGCACAAAATGGCCAGCAGGCGAGACTACCCGGCCAGGGGAACGAGCCGAAGCCGGAAGGAACCATCGGCACCGGTAGAGCGGCAGCGGAAGAAAAGTAAGTCCGAACCAACGACGCCCGTGGTGCAACCGCCGCGCCCTCAATCTAGGCAATCCTACCACGCGCTTCTCATCCACTTGCATCGGATGACCGTCCGCTCCACGATAGCGCCCCCATGTCGATGAGCACCCTGCCGCTGAGCTATTGCACCAACGTACACCCGGGGCGGACGGTCGCCGAGGTGGAGGCTGGCCTGGATCGGTACACCCTGCCGATCGCGATGATCGTCGCCGGGCGCCTGGCGGCCGGGCTCTGGCTGGCCAAGCCGGTCGTTGACGAACTGCTTTCAACGCCGGACGGCGTCGAACGCTTTGCCAACGGCCTGACGGAGCGCGACCTCACCTGTCACACGCTCAACGCCTTCCCGTTCGGCGATTTCCATAGCGCCCGGGTCAAGGAGAACGTCTATCTGCCCGACTGGTCGCAGCCGCAGCGCGCCGAGTACACCATCAAATGCGCCCAGGTCCTGGCGGCGCTGCTCCCGGACGGGGCCGATGGCAGCATCTCGACGCTGCCCCTGGGGTTCAATGGGTTCGACCATCCCGGGTCATTTGTCGATACCTGCATCGGCCAAGTCATTTCTGTCGCCCGGCAGCTCGATGCCATCCATCAGAAGACGGGCAAGATGATCCGGCTCGCGATCGAGCCGGAGCCTTTCTGTCTGCTGGAGACGACGGATGAGGCGATCGGCTTTTTCCGCCGACTTCGCAATGCGGCCGCCGCCGAGGGGGCGACCGACGCGGTCCAGGCCCACATCGGCCTCTGCTTCGACGTCTGCCACCAGGCGGTCGAATACGAAAACATCGCCGATGCGATCTCCCGGATCGACGCGGCCGGCATCCGGATCAACAAGGCCCACCTGAGCTGCGCGATCCAACTCGACCACCCCGCCAACAATGCCGAAGGCCGCGCCGCCCTGGCCAAATACGTCGAACCACGCTACCTGCACCAGACGTTGGCGCGGTCGGTTGACGGCCGGATTTCCCGGCTGATCGACCTCTCGGACGCCTTCCTCGCCAACCCGCCACCCGAATTCCTGGCGGCCGAGTCCTGGCGGGTGCATTTTCACGTTCCGGTTGACGCCGACCGCCTTGGCTCATTGGGGACCACGCGGCCGTCGCTGCACGAGGCGCTGCCGGCGATCGATCGCCTCTCGTACGCGCCTCACCTCGAAATTGAAACCTATACCTGGGAGGTCCTGCCGCACGCGGGGCCGGCGGACCTGATCAAGGGCCTCGCCCGGGAGATCACGGCGACCGAGACGGCTTTGACCGCGTTGCGGACAAAGCGGCACTGACGGTGGCGAATGACCGTATAATGCCTCACCGCGGCGGCCGCGTGCCGCGCGGGAGCGTGACCAACAAGAATCCTTACCTGCTTTGGCCCCTGACCCTTCTGAACAGCCCATGGATTTTTTTCAATACAAGAATGGCGAGTTGTACTGCGAAAACGTGCCGGCCGAGCGCATTGCGCGCGAGGTGGGAACGGCGACCTATGTCTATTCCAAGGCGACGCTGCTCCACCATTACCGGCAGATCGCGGACGCCTTCAGGCCGCTCAATGCTACGATCTGTTACTCCATCAAAAGCTGCGGCAACATCAACCTCTGTCGAGTCCTGGCGGAGGAGGGGTGCGGGTTCGATGTGACCAGCGGCGGCGAGCTCTTCCGCGCGATGGCGGCTGGCGGCGACCCAAAGAAGATGATCTACGCCGGCGTCGGCAAGACCGACGAAGAGATCCGCGATGCGATCAACGTCGGGATCGCGGCGTTCAACCTTGAATCGGAGGCCGAGATTGAGAATGTCGATCGGGTTGCGGCGTCGATCGGGAAGCAGGCGGTCGGCGCGATTCGGGTTAACCCGGACGTTGACCCCCGGACCCACGCGAAGACGACGACCGGGAAGAAGGAGACGAAGTTCGGCGTTGATATTGAGCGCGCCGAACGCGTTTTCGAGCATTATCGCGGGCTGAAGAACCTGCGGATCGGTGGCATTCACATCCACATCGGATCGCCGGTGTATGAGATCCAACCGTACGTCGATGCGGTCGAAAAGGTCGTGGCGCTGATCGACCGCCTGACCGAGCGGGGGCACAAGATCGAATGGTTCGACGTCGGCGGCGGCTTCGGCGTCAACTACGAGCGGGCCAACCAGGCGCTTCCCGTGACCGAGCACGCGAAGGCGCTGATCCCGCTGCTGCGGGGCAAGCCGTACCGGATCGCGTTCGAGCCCGGCCGCTATATCGCGGGGAACGCGGGGATCCTGCTGACGCGCGTCCTGTACCGAAAGACGGGCGGCAGCAAGCAGTTCGTGATTGTGGACGCGGGGATGAACGACCTGATTCGGCCCACGCTTTACGAGAGCTATCACCACATCTGGCCGGTGAAGCCCGACGCGGCGAACGTCCCGGCGGCCGACTCGAAGTTCATGGAGCCGACCGACGGCGAAGTGGTCGATGTCGTCGGGCCGATCTGCGAAAGCGGCGACTATCTGGCCAAGGGGCGGCCCTGCCGCATGTGGACCGCGGCGACCTCCTGGCCGTCTTCACGGCGGGCGCATATGGGTTCGCGATGAGCAGCAACTACAACAATCGGCCGCGTCTGCCGGAAGTCCTGGTGGACGGCGATTCGTATAAGGTGATTCGCCGGCGCGAAACGTTTGAAGATCTGGTTGCGCTGGAGCGATGAGGCGTGCGTGAGTGCCTGCGAACGCGCCCGGTCGTCGCGGCGGTGCGCGGCAGAAGGCCGACAATCGCGGCGGTTCGACAGCGGCAACCGGTCTGAACGAATGGAGCCCCTATGTCGATCCCGCCGAGCCCGTATGGCCAGCCGACACCGGTTCAGTCGATCCCGTACGGCACCGGTGCGGCGGCCGGCCAGTCCGACTGGCAAACCTACTACCTCGCCAGCCGGGACAACGACCACCTTAAGCTGCTATCCCTCTTCCACTACATCATTGGCGGGCTCACGATCGCGTTTTCCTCGTTCTTCATTTTCTACATCTTGATGGGCGTCATGTTCCTGAACGGCGCCCCGGGCATGGCCCCAACGGCGACGCCGACGCCGACGCCGGCCCCGACGATGGCCGCCCCGCCGACCACGATGCCCGGCGCGTCAGGCGCGATCAACTATTCCTACACGACGACCGTCGTCCCTCCGTACACGTCCTCCGGCGGCTCGGCGTCCACTTCGTCGAGCGGGTTCGTGGTGTCGTCAGGCTCTCCGACTACTCCACCGCCCATGATCGGCTGGTTTTTCGTCGGGTTCGGGTCCGCGATGGTCGGTCTCGGCTGGCTCCTGGGGATCGCGACCATCGTGTCGGGGGTCATGATTAAACGCCGGCGGCGAAAGGTCTTCAGCCTGATCGTTGCGGGGCTCAATTGCCTGTCGGTCCCGATTGGGACGATCCTCGGCGTCTTCACGTTCATCGTATTGAATCGGCAATCCATCGCGACCCAGTACGCACAGCCGGAAGGGTACGCCCCGCCACCCGCGCCGCCGCAAGGCTAACCGCCACCGCCCCCAACGAGCCGCGACCGTCAGGAAGCGCCTGGGCCCCATCCGCGCGAGGCACCCCCGGCAATCGACCCAACCCGGAGCGGCCGCAGACAGCTTCCTCGCGGGAGCGGCTCGCGGGTGGCCGCCTTGATCCGGCTAACGCGCGGGCCGCCCGCGAATCCGGGAATCGATCTCGGCCGCGATCTGTCGCGGGTTGTAAGCGCCCTTCTGCGTCGCGACGCGGAGCAACGGAAGCCCAGCTTCGGCGAGGATTGTGTCCTTTTCGAGGTCGCGCTTTTTCTGGATGTCGCTCGCGTGCGACGCCCCATCCAACTCGATCACGATCCGTGGGGCGGCGGTCGTCGGGTCGCACAGCACAAAGTCCACGTGCTTGTGCCGGACCTTTCCATACCAGTAGGGGCTGCCGGCGGCCCCTCTCGGGAGTTCCACAAGATCGATTAGCCGTACCTGGGCGAAGATGAGGTACCCGTCGGCCGTCGCAACGCGCAAGGCGTCGTAAAAGCGACGCTCATCCTTGGAGAAGAGCGACGTCTTGCGGCGATACGGCGAGGGAGGCGTCCGCGGGCGCTGCGATCGGACGATGACCGACAGCACAAACCCAAGAACGATAATTGCCAGGCAGACGAGGGCGACCGGGTTTGAAAGAAGGGGTATCACGCGTCAGGTTGAATATAGCCGCGGCGGTGGCCGGAGGCGCGGCGGCCGTTCGCTCGGGACGGCGGCGGCTTTCGTTCAACGAGAGAAGAGGTTGCGGGCATCGCCGATTCGTTCGAACGGTTGCGACGGTTCGAATGGGCCCAGCCGCGACGGAGCGGTGAAGCCCTGCGCGTAAAGGTGACCGCTCGCCGCCACCCGATCGGCCCCTTCGACGAAGACGGTTCTCGTGGGCCGAGCCGGGCCGGGCGGCGCCTGGACCGAGGCGATCGCGTAAGAATGTACGGAGAGGCCCAGTCTGGCGGCCGCCTGCCGCACGTCGGCCATGAGTTCGTTGGAGTCAGCGTCGCCGTCGTCGCCGCGCGGAGCATCCGGGAAGCGCAGCACGCTCGGCGGGCCGCTGCCGATGTGGATCAGGAACGGGCTGAAATCGCCGTTGGGCCGCGCCGCGGCGGCCGCCTCTTCGAACGTCACGGCGATGAGTCGTTGAAGGTACTGCGAAGCGTCGGTCGGCGAGGCCGCCGACATGCTGGGCTCAAACATCCGCAGCGCTCCGCGCGTCCAGAGGGCAATGCTCTGCAATCGGTCGAGGCCGCGTCGGGCGCCGACCGTCGCCACGGCCTGATGACAGGCCGACAGGGCGCTCCGGGGCGGCAGGCAAGCGACGGCCGCCTCCATCTCGGCGCAGAGGGCGACTTCGGCCGGCGTCAGCGTGTAGCGCGCGAGCGCGCCGGGGCCATCGGATCGTTTGATCTGGAGGATCGGGGTTAGCATTCGACCGAACCTGGGCAAAAAGACGCGGCCACCGCTGCGGCTGCCTGGGAACAAAGAGGCGGCCGCCGAATCGGCGTCGTCTTCGGACTCATCGGCGATCCGCGGCGCGAACTGACGCAGCAAGGCTGGCAGCCCAATTCACTGGCCGGTCGCCAAGGCCCGATAAAGCCGATGCCAGAAATGTTACCGGCGACAAACCGTCGGTTTGGTTGGCGGAAACGATCGCGGTTTATTCCGGCGGCCGCAGCGTCTCGGGGATGGCCTGAAGCTGCCCGTCGCGGCCGACGCAGGCGATGGTCGTTGTAGCCTCGGCGATGAGGGTCGCGCCACGTTTCAGTTCATAGGCGTGGTCGATCCGGACGTGGGTTGACCGGGTGATGCGGGTGTGGAGGGTCAGTTCCTCGTCGTACCGGGCGGGAGATCGGAATCGGCACTCCGCTTTGACGACGGCAAAGAAGACGCCCTGCCGCTCCAGATCGGCATAGCTGTGGCCGGAGTCCCGTAGAAGCTCGACCCGCCCCAGCTCGAAATACTGGAAAAAGCGGCTGTGATGTACGTACCCCATCGCGTCCACCTCCGGATAGCGGACGCGGAGCGAAAGGATGTGGGCCTTGAGGATCATAAGCCAATGGCTCGGTTTGCTTTACAGCGAAAATAGCGCGTGCGCGGCGATTTGCATCGGCGGGCCGGCGAGCCGGCCCCTGAATCGACGGGCCTTGCGGAGCGTCGTTACAACATGTCGAAGCCACGCGGTCGCGGCCGGCGCACGACGGCGACGCGATACTCCCGACGCGCTTGAACAATCAGGGTCGGCTGTTAGACTAAACAACCCCCTCGCGTTCGGAAAGGCCCGCTCGCGTTTCGTTCGGCTCGTCGAACAAGTTCGCGGCGTGGTGCCGTCGGCACGACGAGCGAGGATCGCGCGAGCGGCAATCCAGCCTTGGCGGCGGCGATGACCCAACTCTGGCAGGCGAACGCCTGTTCCAGCCTGTCATCGCGGTGGAGGGTAGGCGCGGCGTTCGGCGGTTCATCGGGTGACGAAGCCCGGCGCGACTGACAGCGTTGGGCGGAATGGCCGACTCCTGAACACGACGAACAGACCGTGCAAAGAAAGGACTAACGTTCCATGATTAAAGTGAAGTCGCGGGGCAACGAAACCGCCGAGCAGATGATCCGCCGGTTCAAGAAGGCATGTGAGAAAGAAGGCCTTACCAAGGACATCAAGCGCGTCGCCTATTACGAAAAGCCGAGCGAAAAGCGCCGCCGCAAGTCTCGCAGCAAGCCCCGCCTCAAGCCAATCCGTTGATTGACGCCGACGGTTGTTCGTTGAGTCGGCGACTGTTGGCTTGAATGGGGCGCGTGGGCTTTGGCGAGCCCCGGCCCGCACGATTCAGGCGAAGCGGCCCGCCCACAAGCGGTCACCTCTTCGGCCGGCGAGATTCCGCGGCGACTGCTCCGAGCTTGCCGGTCGGGGTGCCGCGCCCGTGCGGCCCTCCGGTTTGAGAATCAACCTCCGGGACACTATGACAACCGTTGACGCGGCATCTCCCGCGATTCATACCGAGGGACTGACCAAGGTCTACAAGGATTTCTGGGGCCGCCCCAAGGTGACGGCGCTGGACACCCTGGACCTGACGATCAAGCGGGGCGAAGTCTTCGGCCTGCTTGGCCCAACGGCTCGGGCAAGAGCACGACGATCAAGCTGCTGCTCGGGCTGATCTTCCCGACGTACGGCTCGGCGTCGGTCCTGGGGTATCCGGCGGGCAGCACGTCGATCAACGAAAAGATCGGCTTCCTGCCGGAAGAGTCGTACCTCTATCGGTTTTTGACCGGCGAAGAGACGCTTCACTTCTACGGCCGCCTCTTCAAGATCCCCCGCGCCGAACTGAACCGCCGCGTGCCGGAGCTGCTCGACATCGTCGGGCTCGACTCCAAGGCCCGCAAGCGCAAGCTGCGCGAGTATTCCAAGGGGATGGCCCGCCGAATCGGCCTCGCCCAGGCGCTGATCAACGACCCCGAGCTGATCCTCCTCGACGAGCCGACCACCGGCCTGGACCCGATCGGCACGCGCGAGATGAAGGACCTCATCCTGTCGCTCAAGGAACAGGGCAAGACGGTCCTGCTCTGCAGCCACCTGCTCGCCGACGTGCAGGACGTGTGCGATCGCGTCACGATCCTGTTCCGAGGTAAAATGCAGACGCTGGGCGACGTCCGCGACCTGGTGCAGGTGAAGGACGTCACGCAGATCGAGACGCGCGGGATGAGCGAGCCGCAGATCGCCGAGCTCCGTCAGTTCATGGCCCGCATGGGGCTCAACGACGCCGTCGTCACGCACCCGACGACCACGCTGGAAGACCTGTTCATCCGGATTGTCCGCGAGAATTCACCGCAGTTGCTCGGCGACGGGGCAAACGGGGCCGGCGCGAACGGGGCCGGCGCGAACGGGGCCGGCGCGAACGGAGCCGGCGCAAACGGGCACGGCGCCGCCGGCAACGGCGCCCCGGCGGCCGCCGCCAACGGCTCGACGACTAAGCCCGGGCCGACGTCGCAGCCTTGATACGCGGTCGCGCGGGCACGGCATCCGGCGGCCGTTGAAACGCCCGACCTCTCGAAATAAACATCACGGCGCGATACGGCGTGTGACCGCCCCTGACCGATCGCCACGGCGATCGGGGACCCTCGGCGTAGGAAGAGCATGATCGCGGCAGACCTTCTCACTCGCACGGAGGCCGTATGTCCCTCCTAAGCCCCGTTGTGATCATCGGCGCCCTGATCGTCGTCATAGGCGTCATCTGGGGCATCCTGGACCTCGCCCGGTTCTCGCCCCGCCGCGTGATCGCGATCGCGTCCGTCTGCTACACCGAGGCGATCCGCAAGCGCATCCTGCTGATCGCCCCTCTGGCGATCGTGGGGGTGGTTATCGTCTCCCAGCTTCAGAACGCGACCGACGAACAGGACGCGCTGCGCCAGACGGTGAAGTCCTGCCTGTTCGTCTCCGGGCTGATCGTCGTGGCGACGGCGATCATCCTCGCCTGCACGAACCTGCCGAAGGAGATCGAAAGCCGCGTTATCTTCACCATCGTCACCAAGCCGACGACCCGGTTCGAGATCGTGATCGGGAAGGTCGTCGGGTTCGCGCAGGTTTCCGGCGTCATCCTGCTGATCATGGGGCTCTTCACCTACGGCTACCTGTACGTGCGCGCCGTGCGGATGCAATCGCGTATCGACACGGCCCTCCAGGCTGGCGGGCTCGACCCGGCACGTGAAGCCACCTACCGCCACTTCCAGCGGGCCGGCCTGCTGGGCACCAAGAGCCTGGAGTTCCCCGCATCGCTCGAAGTGCTTGCCAAGCCGTACGACGGCGGCGAGTTCCGCTGGCTTGCCGGCGCGATGCAGCAGTCGGTGTCGGTCCCCTTCTCCCTGACCCAGGACGACGCCGATCGGATCGCGGCCCACGCGAACGCCGGCAAGCCCGTCCTGCTGATCGCGACGATCCGCCTGAATCAGCATCCGGCGACGGCGGAAGAAGAGCACGATATCAAGACCGGCACCTACGCCCGCGACGACAAGCCCGGCGCCGACGGAAAAGAGGCGCCGCTGACCCCGCAGGTCTCGTTCGAAATCCTCGACCCCGATCGTCATCCGCTGGGCAAGCAGGAGGTGACGGGGAACAACCTGATCACCGTCCCCCACGCCTCCGCGACGACCGCCCCGTCGGCGGGGCCACAAACGCCGGGGGGCTCCCAGGCGATGGGAGGGTCACAGGCGCTGGGAGGGTCGCAGACTGTCGCCCAGCCGCTGGCGGCCGCCACACTGGAAGATTTGATTCGCGCACGGCACTTCTACATCCGGATGCAGACGCTCACCCCGACCTACGAATACGGCATTGGGAAGAGCCCGATCGTCATCGCGCTCGTGGAGCCCGGCCCGCAGGCCGGACCCACGCCTCGAATCGAGCCGTCCAACGTCGGGTTCGATGAGCCGGTGCCGCCGGCGTCGCCCAGCTTCCTGTCGAACATCACCCCGCGCGGCGTGCAGGTCCGCGGGCAGGTGGACGGCCGCGGGTCGGTCGCGGACTTCCGCTTCGAGCATGCTGACGTGCCGCCCGCCCGGGACGGCAAGATTGCCCTTCAGGTGAAGCTCAACGTCGAGCGCGCGGGCGATCTGGACGCGACCAGCACCCTGAACTCCGAAGCGACCATCGAGATTCTCAATCGCAAGACCGGCAAGACCTCGGACCCGATCACCCTGATCCCCGCGACCGGCCGCGCCACCTTCGTGGACGTCCCGGCCGACGCGTTCGAAGGGGGAGACTTCGACGTCCTGATCCGTGGCAAGACAACGGGCCAGTGGCTCGGCGTCCAGGGGTTGACGGCGACCACGCCGTCGGTCGGACTGGTCACCGCCGACCGGACCTTCTCCCTGAACCTGTTCAAGAGCCTGTTCGTCCTCTGGCTGCTGTCGATCCTGGTGGTGGTGATCTCGGTCTTCTGCAGCACGTTCCTCTCCTGGCCGATCGCGGTGGTCTTGACGCTGATGATGCTCATGGGCCGCTGGGCCGTGGAGGAGCTGGGCCGGCGCTGGGGCGAGGCGAGGGGCGCGGGATCACCAACACCGTGCTGAACATCAAGAACCCCGCGAGCGCCCACGCCGTGACGTCTACGCTGGAGGCCCTCTCGACCACGTTGCGGACGGTCGCCGAGATCCTGCCCAACATGGGCTCCTTCCCGATCTTCGAGGACATCGAGCGCGGCATCAGCATCCCGGCCGGGAAGATTTTCTCGGCGACGGGGACGACGTTCGGGTTTGGCATCCCGCTGATCTTCCTGACTTACATGATCCTCAAGCGTAAAGAGGTGGCGCCGTGACGACTGCCGAACGCACCCCCGAACGCACCCCCGAACTCACACCCGCCCCGACCCCGAAGCCGACACGGCCCGCGCCCGGGCCGCGCCGCCCGCCCGCCCGACGCGGCGGCGCCGGCCGCGCCGCGACGGTCGCCGTGCTGATCAGCGGCCTGATCGTCTCCGCGATCGCCCGGCACTGGGCGATGGCGCTGCAGGTATCGGCCAACAGCAACAACCCGTACGCCCCGGCCGCCGAGGGGGCTGGGTCGGCGCGCCAGGCAACCACCTCGTTCGGGAGCATGAACAGCTTCTCACTGGCGCTGCTGCTCGGCGGGCTTCGCGGGCCGCTGGTGATGTTCCTCTGGATCAGCAGCGAATCGCAGAAGAATGAGAAGGACCTGGAGGACTTCGACACCAAGATCGAGTGGATCCGCCTCCTCCAGCCGGAGTTCGATACAGTCCTGATCTACCAGATCTGGAACAAGGCCTACAACATCAGCGCCCAGCGGGCGAGCCTGGTGGACAAGTACGGCGACATCGTTGATGCCGTCCGTTACGCGAAGGACGGCGACGCCTCGCGGCCGAACAACGTCAACATCCTCCTCGCCATCGAGGGCATCTACTCCCAGAAACTCGGCACCACCACCGGCGATAAGGTCTACTACATCAAACGCGTCCGCGAAGAGACCAAGGCCCATGAGCCGCGGCAGGAGTCGCCCGGCGCCGTGCGCCGCCATCTGGACCCGGTCCTGGATCCGCAGGGGAAGATCCTGCCTGAACTGCTCGCGGCAAAGACGCCGCGGCCGGCCGACCTGAAGGCGCAGGTCATCGTCCCGGCCGCCCGAATGACGGAGTTCGCCACGGCCGCCGCCCAGCTCGGGGTCGTGCTTCCGGATGCCCCCCCGCCATCCGCGGCGACGCCCCAGGGCGCTGACCGCGTCATCGTTCTGGACGAGGCGGCCGCCCGCAAGCTCGACCAAAAGGGCGTTCAGGGCGTCCTGTTCATCTACGCGGACTGGAACGACGGCAGCGAGCTTCAATACCTGAAGAAATACGAGCCCTACCCCGACGGCGTCTCGCCGCTCGCCCTCGGCTTCAACTACGCGAAGCGGGCCCAGGTCCTGATGACCGTCGGCAAGCAGAAGCCATCGCAGCTCGGTCAGGGGATCGTGGACGTGAAGCCCGGCCTAGAGCTGCGCGACTGGGCGAATGACGAATGGACGCGGGCGGTTGACGCCGAAAACCACGCGTTCGAGAAATCGACTGCGAGCCCGGGCGCGAAAGCCGCCGAGGCGAACGTGGTGTCTGTCGGTTCAAAGGTCATCGACCGCACCGCATTCGCCAACGCGCGCCGCGAGTTCGACCTCGCCGCCCGCATCAGCCGCGACGCGCGGGCCGAATATGAACGGCACGTCCGCAACCCGGCCTTCTTTATCAACCGGATGCAGGACTACGGCGGTCAGATCGATACGCTGCTGGCCCAGGAATACCTGCTCCAGGCGGATACCGACTTCCTTATTTACGCCGACCCCTCGACCTCGGAGGCCGATCGGCGGGCGGCCGCCAAACGCGCGATCGATTCGTACCTCCAGGCGGCCTTGACCTACGAATACGTCGAGCTCCGCTATTACGCCCCCGACGAGGTGATCACGCCGATGCTGAAGCCTTTCGGCTACACGCGCCGCACGGTTGGGCGCTTCCTCGCCGAGCACCCGAACGAATTTAGCCGCTTCTTCGGCGAAGCAATGACCTGGCTCCGCGCCAACCAGGCCCGCCTCGATGACGCCTCTTCGGACGACCGTCGAGAGTTCGACGGCTACCTGCGCCGCGCCTCGACACGCCGTCGCGACCTGATCAACGCGATCAGCGCCGGTTCCCCCGGGCCCGCCGCCGGCCGATTTCGTCCTGCCGATCTTCCCTTCAACCCAGCCGACAAGCCCATCGACCGCGCCATCGCCGCTTCTGCCGCCCGCGCCGACGGCCCCTCGAGCCCCGCCGGCCCATCACTGCCCCCCACGACCGAACCGGCGGCCGTGCCGATGGCCCCAGCCGTTCCGCTAGCCCCGACGCCGGTGCCCGCGACGACCGAGCCCTCGGCCCCGACGGCATCGACCCCGCCGGCGGAATCGCCCACCACGGCGGCCGCACCGCCGACCCAGCCCGCCGGGCCCACCACGGCTCCAGCAGAACCGGTTCGCTAAATTAACGGTCCCTGAACGCGCGCCCCCGGTTTGCTGTCGTTCCGCAGCCGGCAATGCGGCGCGAACAGACCCAACTGCGGAACGCGTGGTCGGAAAGGACGAGTGCCCCCTTCCCGCTCCTTCTTGGCGCTTCCGCCTTGGCGTCTTGGCGTTCAATTCTCCAATTCTCTTGGTTGAAGACAGAGTTGAACGCCAAGACGCCAGGGACGCCAAGGGAAGAGCGCCAAGAATGCGAAGACGTAGAATGTGGGCTTTTGCCGGCGACCGCTGGCCGGAAGGTTGGTCCTGCCTCGCCGGGCTGGGCGTTATTTGCAAATCCTGGCTTCGCGGTGTCGAATGTCACCTGCTGATCGCCGTTCGACCACCATCCGGAATCGAGGAGAGACATGTCACGCGAGCCAAATTCCACTGCCGTTCCGTCCCGCCGCTCGTTCCTTAAGGGTGGCGCTGCCGCGGCGGTGGCGCTGGCCGGAGGCGGGCTCCTGGCGAACGCCCCCCAGTTATTCGCGGCCGATGCGGGCGGCGACGGGTACGGCGGCCTCAAGATGGGCCTCCAGAGCTATACCCTCCGCAAGCGATCCTTCGAGAACATGCTCTCCGCGATGCACGCTGACCTGAAGCTCCACTTCGTCGAGCTCTTCCCGGCCCACCTGGCCGCCCAAAGCCCCGCAAGCGTCGCGGAGAAGCTGAAGGCGGCCGACGTCGCCGCCCTTTCCTACGGCGTCGTCGGCTTCACCAAGGACGAGGCGGCCAATCGCAAGCTCTTCGAGCTGGCGAAGAGCTACGGCTTCACCAACCTCTCGTGCGACCCCGACCCCGATTCGTTCGATGGGCTCGACAAGCTGACCGAGGAATACAAGATCACGGTGGCGATCCATCCCCACGGCCCGCAGAATCGTTGGGGGAAGATCGACACGATCCAGAAGGCGATCAAGGACCACAGCAAGATGATCGGCCTGTGCGCCGACACCGGCCACCTGATCCGCGCCGGCGAAGACCCGATGCGGGCGGTGGAAACCTTCAAGGACCGCCTCTACGCGATCCACCTCAAGGACTTCAAGAAGGTCGGCGACGGGAAATGGGAAGACGTCCCCGCCACCGAGGGAAGCCTCGACGTGAACGCGCTGGTGAAGTTCCTGCTCGCCAATAAGTACGCCGGCGGGGTGTTCATTGAGTACGAAGGAGAGCGAAAGGACGACCCGAATCACCCGGTGACGGCGTCGCTGAAGTCGCTCGAGACGGTGAAGGAAGCAGTCAAGAAGGCAATGGCTTGACGCCGCGGAGGCACTTCCAGGGTGAAGCAATGGAACAACGACTTAGCCTCGTGACCCTTGGCGTGGCGAACGTCCCGGCGAGTCGTTCTTTTTACGAACGGCTCGGCTGGAAAGCATCGAGCGTCGGCGGGGACGACATCGCTTTTTTCCAGGTCGGCTGCCTCGTCTTCGCCCTCTACGGCCGCGGTGAATTGGCGAAGGACGCCTGTCTCCCGGATCAGGGCGGTTCCCAGGGCGGCGGCTTCGGCGGGTTTGCCCTCGCCTACAACGTGCGTGAAAAGCCCGAGGTGGACGCGGTGATTGCGCAGGCGGTCGCCGCCGGCGCAAAGCTCCTCAAGCCCGCCCGTGACGCCTTCTGGGGCGGCTATTCCGGCTACTTCGCCGACCCCGACGGCCATCCCTGGGAAGTCGCCTGGAACCCCGGCTTCGAAATCCTCGACGACGGCAGCATCAAGCTGCCGGCGTGAAGCGTGCCATCGCCGGGGGCCCATCCGTTGTAGCAGGCACACTCCGTGTGCCGTCCGCCCGTCACGCCGTCGTACGACTCGCCGGTATCGGTCGCCCGTCGTAGCCCTTCCGTCACGCGGTCCTGCCCGGCCGACCCCTCGCGCGGGCTCGCGGACGGCACACGGAGTGCGCCTGCTACGCGTGCGGACGACCCGGCCCGACCACCGCGTCGATCCCCCTATTTCAGGCTCTCCAGGAACGCGACCAGGTCCCGGAACTCTTCCCTCGTCAGCGCATCCGGCAGGTTTTCGGGCATGATCGAGATCTTCTCCATCCGCCGGGAGGCCACGTCCTCGGCCTTCACACTGACCAGGGTCCCGGTGGAATCGGTCACGGTGAGGTTCCCGTGCGCGTCTTCCTCCAGCCCGACGCCGGTCACCGCGTCGCCGTCCTTCCGCATGATCACCCAGGGCACATAGAGCGGCGCGATCTCCTTGCTCGGCTCGACGATCGATTCAATGATGCGGTTGCGCCCGCCGGTCCGCCCGATCCCGCCCAGGTTCGGCCCGACATGCCCGCCGCGGCCGTCGATCTCGTGGCAGACAAAGCACCGCGCCGCGTTGGGGTGGAAGAAGATCCGACGGCCGGCCTCCGGGTCGCCGCCCGTGGCGAGCGCCGCCTGCCAGGCGGCCGTCCCCCGCGGTCTGCGGCCGGCCAAGCCCAGAAGCTGATTCCGCTCCGCATCCGTTAACAGGCCCGGCGTCGTCTTGGTGGCCAGCAGCGCCTGCTCCGAAAGGTCAATCGATCGATGGGCCGGCGGATCGGTCGTACCCGCGGCTTCGACGGCCTGGGCGTAGAGGCGCTTGGTTTCGTTCGGCCCTAGGAAGCCGCGGAGGGAGCGCAGCGCGTCCGGCCGCAGCGATTCCGGGCCATCCTTCAGGATCGCGAGCAGCGCCGCCTGGGTTTGCGACGTCTTGACCGTTGGCCGGGCGAGGCCGAGGAGCGCCTCGCGACGCAGCGTTACGTCGGCCGATGCGTCGGACGCGACGTCGCGTAGGACGGCCTGCGATGCCTCGTCTTCGCGCGAGCTGAGCGTGCGCACCGCCTCAATGCCGAGAGCGCCCATCGCGTTCTTCAGGCGATCGGCCGCCAGCATCGGGCTGGCCGGGTCGGCCAGCTGCAGCGCCAACTGACGCACCGGCGCGCCCAGCGAGTCGTCAAATACGTATTTCGCCGCGAGCTGCCGCCCCGACCGCTCGGCGGGCGGCTTCCCATCTTCTTGCGGCGGCATGGAGAGCTTGTCCTGCGCGGCGAGCACCGCCACCAGCACCTCACGGGTGACAACGCCCGCCCGCAGCGCATCGGGGATTTTTGAGGCGAACTCGGCCAGCCGCTCCTCTCCGACCCACTGCAGGGCCGCAAACCGCACCTCCGGCGACGCGTTGTTGAGCAGCGCGGGGATCACTCGCGTCGCGCCGGGGTGGGCGCTTCGGCGAGCGGCAAGGGCCTGGATAACCCCCCAGCCTGTCGCGTTGACGCCGCCATCAAGACCATCGGTGAACGGTTTGGATCGAGCCAGCGCCGTGATCGCGGCCGACATCACGAACGGGTCGGACTGGGCCGCCGTGCTCTTGATTACGCCCGATAAGTCCTCGGTGTGCCCCGGCGGCAAGGCGACCAGCCGGGTGCGCAGCGCGACGGCCGCCGGGTCGGGCGCTTCGGCGGCGGTCGCATTCGCGGCCGCCGCGCCCGGCGCCTTCATCCGGATGCGCCACACGCGCCCCTTGCCATGCACCGGGTAGGAACGATCCACCCAGTCCGATACGAACAGCGACCCATCCGGCGCCACCGCGATACCCACCGGCCGAAATTCATACCCGCCCTGCACCAGCGTTTGCGGCTCGGATACGAAGCTGGCCCCCTGCGGCTTCAGCGCGAAATGCTGAATGACGTGATCGCCCCAGCTCGTCACAATGAGGTGCCCGCGATAGTCGCCGGGGAGCCCGCCGCCGTCATAGCAGATCACGCCGGAAGGGGCTTCGCCGACGGGGCTGATCATCGGGAGCGTGCCGGGGCGCTCGCCGAACCAGCTCGTGAACGGATGGACTCCCTTGCGGCCGTTTCGATACTTCCAGCCGTAATCGCCCCCTTCCACGATATCCAGCAGGCGACAGGGAGGCCGGTCGTCCGGGTCGTTGTCAACGGCAAATAGCCGCCCCGCCGGGTCGAAGGTCAGGTCGTGAACGTTCCAGAAGCCCGTCGCAATACGCTCCACATGGCTGCCGTCGGCCCTGGCGCGATACATGCTTCCCCCCTCGCCACCGCCGGAGAGCGTCGAGCCGTCCGAGCCGATCACCTTGTACGGGTAACCGGCGTTCAGCCCGAGGCAGAAGCAGATCGTCTGCCCGTCCTTCGAGAAGGTGATGCCGTTCAACCCGTTGTGAGGGTAGGTCCCCCTGGTGTCGAGGGTGACGATTGGCTTCGGCTCGGCGGCGGCTTTGCCGTCGGGCCCTTCCTGGTAGATGAGGATCTGGTTGCGGCAGACGACATAGACGCGGCCGTCCGGCCGCACACAGAGGCTCATCGTATCTTTAAGCCCGTCCGCGAATGGCTCGATCAGGCCGGCCCGGCCGTCGGGAGCGAACTGGCTCATCACCAGGATCCGATCGCTCGGCGCGCCCTTGTAGCTCTTGGGGCGAAAATGCGTGTTGTTCTCAATCACCCAGACGCGGCCGCGAGAGTCCACGGAAATGCCCGTCGGCGTCACGATCTGCGGCTCCTGCGCGACGAGCTCGATCGTCACTCGCGGGTCCGCGGGGACGGGGATTGAAACGGCGGCAGCCGTCGTTGACGCCCCACTGGGCGCAGTCGTCGGGGCCGTAGTCGGGGCGGCGGCCGCGAGACTCAACGGGGCTAGAACGATCGCGAACAAACAGGCGAAACGACCCACAGAGGCCTCCTCGGAAGAGCGCGTCCGCTCGGGGGAAAACGGGGGATACCAACGCACCGCATCATAACCGCGCGACCAGCGCCTGCGTCACCGGCCAGACGACACAGGAGGCCCACAAGCGTCGGAGAAGGCACCTTGCACGATGGCAAGCGCCTTCACACAAACCTCGCGTTCGAAACGGATGTCGCCAAGAAGGGCCCCCAGCCTGGCGAGCGAGCCCGCTCAACAAACGGCGACGTCGAACGCTATCGCAAGGTATAACCTGACACGACCCGCCCGGCGCCTGCCGCACGGCTGCTCCAGGGCTTGCGCAACTGAAACGACTCTGTGGAAAGGACCCAGACGCATGAGCTTTGCTTCTTCGACTGACATCAAGCTTGCTCGCTCGGCCTGGGCACGGCGTGCCTTGGCCGGGACCGCCTTCGGCCTGCTCCTCGGCACGGCGGCCGCGACTGCGCCGGGCGCCGATTGGACCCAATATCGCGGCCCGAACCATGACGGCGTTTCGAGCGAAACCGGGATCGTCAAGAATTGGGGCTCGGGGCCGAAGGAGGTCTGGAAGACGCCGATCGGCGAAGGGTTCGGCACGTTTGCCGTCGCCGGCAAGCACGCCTTCATCTTCGTCGCGCGGGACGGGAACGAAGTCGCGGTCGCCCTGAACGCCGACACGGGCAAAGAAGAATGGTCCACCGTGATCGACAAGACGATCGAGGACAAGCAAGGCGGCAGCAACCCGCGCTCGACCCCAACAATCGATGGCGACAACGTCTACATCCTGGGGACGAACCTGAAGCTCGTCTGCCTGAGTGCCGCGTCGGGCAAGGTGGTCTGGAAGCACGACCTGATGACCGAAGCGGGCGGCCAGAAGCTTCAGTGGGGCTGCGCGGCGTCGCCGGTGCTGGATGGCGAGCTGATTTACGTCGCCGGCGGTTCCGCCGGCCAGTCGCTCATGGCGTTCGATAAGAAGACCGGCAAGGGCGTCTGGGGCGTCGAATCGGAACTGATGACCCACGCCTCGCCCGTGCCAGCGACGCTGGGCGGTGTCAAGCAGGTGATCTTCTTCACCCAGGGCCCGCCGCTGAAGGCGAAGGGGAAGAAGGCGCCGGCGACGGGCGGGCTGGTTTCGGTTCGTGCCGACAACGGGGCCGAGCTGTGGCGATACGCGTTCCCCTACGCCGTATCGACGGCCGCCAGCCCGGTGGTCGGCGGAAAGAACGGCGACATCGTCTATTGCTCGGCCGGGTATGAAGTCGGAGCGGCCGCCGTGCAGGTTGCGTCCAGCGGCGACAAATTCGCGGTCAAGGAGCTGTGGCGCACCCCGGGTCAGAACGTGAGCCATTGGTCAACGCCGGTGCAGAAGGACGGCTACGTCTACGGCATCTTCGGCTTCAAGGAGTTCGGCAGCGCCCCGCTCCGCTGCATCGATATCGCAACGGGCAAGGAGATGTGGAGCCACCCCGGCTTCGGCTCGGGCGGCGGGACGATCCTGATCGATGGGAGCATCCTCGTTCAGAGCGACACGGGGAAGATCTCGCTCGTCGAGGCGACGCCGACGGCATACAAGGAGATCGGGAGCGTCCAGCCGATCGCGACCAAGTGCTGGTCCGCCGCGATCGTCGCCAACGGCCGCATCTATGCCCGAAGCAAGAACGAAGCGGTTTGCCTGGATGTAGGAGGGAAGTGATGTTGTCGGGCGGATGAGGCAACACAGATAAGAAGGGAAGGCGGAAGGATGAAGATGAAGGATGAAGAAAGACCCCGGCATTCCTTCATCCTTCGCCTTCATCCTTCATCCTTCGCCTTCATCCTTTCCCATCTGTGTTCATCTTGTCTTCATCTGTGGTTAAAACGTATTTTCTTTAGCACTGTCGTTGATCATCAGTGCGTCGCGGCCAGGCCTGCCCTGTGTTGCCCCAGTCGGAACTGGAGAGTGCTATCATCGGCGTTAAATATGGAGCGTGCCCGATGGAGCAAACACCCGTGCCCAACGAACGTCGCCACTTTACCGGAGCCCAGAAGCTCGCCATCCTCCGCGAGCACCTCGTCGAGAAGGCCCCCATCTCCGACGTCTGCCAGAAGCATGACCTCCAGCCCACCCTCTTCTACCTCTGGCAGAAAAAGCTCTTCGAGGACGGCGCCGCCGTCTTCGAGACCAAGGCCGCCAGCACCCGTCAGCAGAACGCCGACGCCGAGAAGATTGCGGCCCTGCAAGCCAGGATCCAGCAGAAGAACGAAGTCCTCGCCGAACTCATGGGCGAGCACGTCGAGCTTAAAAAAAGTCTTGGCCTGATCTGAACGGCCGCTGGACCGCTCACGATCACCGCGACCAGGTCATCGACTTCGTCAACCGCTGGGCCGCCAAGACCGAGCTGCCCGCAGGCCGCTTCGTCGGCTGGCTGGGCATTTCCACCAGCAAGTTCTATGACTGGAAAGCTCGCTACGGCAAGGTCAACGAGCACAACGCCTGGGTCCCCCGCGACCACTGGCTACTCGACTGGGAGAAGCAAGCCATCCTCGACTTCGAGGCCCGCTTCCCCCTCGAAGGCTACCGCCGACTCACCTTCATGATGCTCGACGCCGACGTCGTCGCCGTCAGCCCCTCCAGCGTCTACCGTGTCCTCAAGCAGGCCGGACGCATTGACGCCTTCGACGGCTCACCCTCCCTCAAGGGCACCGGCTTCCAACAGCCCCTCAAGCCCCACCAGCATTGGCACGTCAACATCTCCTACCTCAACATCGCCGGCACCTTCTACTACCTGGCCAGCCTCCTCGACGGCATGAGCCGCTCCATCGTCCACTTCGAGATCCACGAATCGATGACCGAGCCCCAGATCGAACTGCTCCTCCAGCGGGCACGCGAGAAGTACCCCGACGCCAGGCCCCGCGTCATCTCCGACAACGGCCCCCAGTTCATCGCCAAAGACTTCAAGCAGTTCATCCGAATCTGCGGCATGACCCACGTCAGGACCTCCCCTTACTACCCCCAGAGCAACGGAAAGCTCGAACGCTTCCATAAGACCATCAAGACCGAGTGCATCCGCCCCGGCACGCCACTGTCGCTGGACGATGCCCGCCGACTCGTCGGCCAGTACGTCACCCACTACAACGCCGTCCGCCTCCACAGCGCTGTCGGCTATGTCACCCCCGCCGACATGCTCGCGGGACGGGACAAGCAGATCCACGCCGACCGCGACCTCAAGCTCAACCAGGCTCGGCAGGAACGACAGAAACGCCGCGAGGCGGACCGACCGGCCGCCTAGCTGTCACTGAAACAAGCCCCGCTTGCGACACGCGGGACGCCTGCCGATAATTCAGCCAGCCGGTGAAACGGAAGCGAGCTCCGGAGGCATCCGTCTCGCCCAGGGATAACCGGCTGGGCTTGCGACGAACGAACACTACCGGGCGGAAGGCATCTCCCGCCCTCACGCCTACGGGCCGTTCAGAGCATCCCCTCATGCCTTCCTAAAATGCAACCGCCCGATGGTCAGAGTGGCTAACGCACGCACACTCGCTCTCCAGTTCAGGCTGAACCAACACAGCCCCGCCGGTGGCGGCGCCGACGATGGGCTCGTGGCCAAGGTCGCCGATCGGCGGAGCGGGCGGCGGCGTGCCGTCCTCGGGGAGGGGCTGACCTTTGGTTTCGGGCGCGAAGGGGAGCGCCGCGAGCCCGATCAGAAAGATCACGCACATTGTCATCGCCGAATAGCGGGAGGGCAGAGGCGATGGATACCCACCGTAGACCCCTTTCGCCAGGGTCGCCGAGAAGAAGCTCCCGCCCGCCGCGGCAAAGCGGCCCAGGTTATAGCAAAAGCTCGTGCCCGTGCTCCGCAGCGAGCTTGGGAACAGCTCGGGCAGGTAGATCGAGAACCCCGCGAAGACGCCCAGTTGCGCCGCCCCCATGAGCGGCATCATCCAGTAGGCGTCGATCGGGGAGTTCATCTTCCAATAGACCAGGAAAGTGACGATCAGTGCGGCGGAGAAGCCAACGAGGAACGCAAATCGCCGCCCCATCGCCAGCGCCACCCGCGTGAACAGCCACATGCCCGCGCCGGCGCCCAGCATGTTGAGGATGTAAGCGTTGGCGATCGCGTTATCGACGTGCTCCTTCACCTCCGCGCCATGCTGCTTTTTGGCCGACGCGACGGCGGCCGCGTTGGACGGGTCGGCGACGGTCGGGGACGCGATGTTCTTATCGTAATAACTCGTAAAGACCGAGTTCTGGATGTCCGGCGCGTATTCCCCGATTGCCCAGAGGCCGATGACACCGGTCGAAGCGATCAGCGAGCCGATGATCAGGTTTCGGCGCCACCGCTTCTCACTGAACAAATTCACGTACGGAGCGAACAGGTTCCCCTTGGGCAAGCGGCCGGCGCGCTTCGCGGCCAGCCACGACTCCGGCTCCCGCAGGTAAAATGCCGTGAAGACGACCATCACCGCGGGGATCGCACCGATCAGGAACATCCACCGCCAACCCTGGCCGCTCTCCACCAGATGGTTCTTCTCCAACGACGCCAGCGCCATCTTGGCCAGCCCGGCGGCGATGTTGCCAATCGTGGACAGCACCTGCAGCAACCCGAGCGACTGCGTCCGGGCCCCGGATGGGACGGTCTCCGCGATCAGCGCGACCGCAAGGCCAAACACGCCTCCGACGCCCAGCCCCGTCATGAACCGAAACAATGTAAAGTCGAATCGGCTCCGGCTGAAAAAGCTGAGCCCGGTGAAGACCGAATAGGTCAGGATCGTGATCGTCAGCATCCGGGCGCGCCCGTACTTGTCGCCCAACGACCCAAAAATCATCCCCCCCACGCCCCAGCCGATCAGGAAGAACGCCGTGACGACCTTCCCGAACGACTGCACGTCCACGCTGTTGCCCGGCTGGCCCATCAGCGTCATCAACGCCGGGATCCGCGCCAGCGAGAAGAGCCGCTGATCCAGGCAGTCAAAGAACCATGCGGCCGACGCCACCAGAAAAACGAACCAGTGGTAGCCCGTCAGTTGCCGCCACCAGGGCAGTTCCTTCTCCGATACCGCAGGGCTCGCATATGAGAGTTTTGACATTCGACGGGGCTCCCACCGGGCGGAACGAACGAATCTTCGGCCGATCGCGAACGCGGCGGCCGCGGCAAACCCCCCCCGACAAGCGGGCTACTTTGGCCCGAACGCGTAGAGCGTATCGGCCACCCGGATGGCAAGGATACCGTCGGCGGCCGCGATCGAACCATACGCGCCCTTGGCGCCCAGCGACGCTTTGTTGAGCACCTTGCCATCTTCCGGCGAGACAACCCAGATATCACCCGAGCGGTTGATGCAGAAGATCTTCCCGTCCGCGCCGGTCGGTGAGCCGCGAAAGACATCGGTGCCGCCGAGTTCGGCCGTCCATTCGACTTCGCCACTCTTGGGCTCGACACGCTGGAGCTTCTTGTTGTTGGTCCCCAGCACGTAGAGCTTCCCCTTGTAGAAGAGGGGCACCGCGACGTCGCTGGTCATCTGCTTGCCGTTGCTGAACCACGCCTTGTTCGTCGCGGAAACGTCGCCCGCCCCGCCGTCGCGGATCGCCATGACGGGGCCGTTCTTGGGAGCGCAGGCGAAGATGTACCCGTCGCCGGCAACCACGGATGGGATCAGCCGCCAGTAGGGCTCGCGGGCCGGGTCCCAGCCGGAAAAGCGCCAGATCTCCGCTCCTGTCGCGGGGTCGTGGGCGGTCACGGCGTCGCCGCCGACCAATAGGATCTCTTCCTTGCCGGAAGGGCCGGTGTACGGGATCGGCGTCGCGTATGACTCTTTGGTCTCTTTGACCGCGTTCGTCGGCCGCACCTGGCGGAACAGTTCCTTGCCGGTTGCCGGGTCGAGCGCGAGCAGGTAGGACGGCGGATCTCCGTCGAACTTTTTCGCGTCGGGGTACTCGGTGTTCTTGTAAGGCGTATCGGTGTGGAGGACCTGCACGTAGAGGCGGCCATTGTAGAGCGTGGGGCTCGAGCCGTAGATCCAGTTGATGTTGAACTCGCCGATATCCCGCTGCAGATTGCGGGCCCAGAGCCGCTTGCCGTCGCGATCGAAGGCGACGATGTCTCCCGTGCCGTACATGAAGACAACCGTCTTGCCGTCGGTCGTCGGCGACGGGGAAACGACGTCGTTCTCTCCCTTGGGGTGGATCAGGCCCAGGCCAACCTCTTCCTGCCAGACCACTTTGCCCGTCGCGCGGTCCAGCGCCAAAGCGAGCATCTTGCGGTTCGTGTCGATCGCGGTGGTGAAGATGCGGTCGCCGGAGATGATCGGCGTCCCGTTGCTCGGGCCGGGCAGCTTGACCGACCAAAGCAGGTTCTCGTCCTTGCTGAACTTCTCGGGCAGGTGAACCGCGTCACCCGTCCCGTCGAAGTGCGGGCCACGCCACTGGGGCCAATCGTGCCCGGCCGGCGCGTCCGCGGCTCGGGCCGACGCCACAGCGCCGACGCCGGCGATGAGGAGGGTCAACAGGGAACGGCCGATGGGGTAGCGATCGTGGATGTCGTCGCGGCGACGGCTGTTATTCATGTTCCCTACTACCTCCGCGGCAGTTCTCGGTTGTGGGTGCAGGCGCCTGCCACCAGCGGCTCGCAGTGGTGCGTGACGACCCTCGCCGGTCTTTGTACCATCCGCCGTTCGATTAGGTAAGGACACCATGATGAACCGCTCCCCGATGAACCACGCCATGGACCAGACGCACCGAATGCCCCTCGACTCCAGCGCCCGCCGGCCCCTTGGATTCCCCCGGCCGCGTTGCAGCCCTCGGCTGGTGGCGGCCGTCGCCCTGGCCCTCGCCGCCGCAGCCCCCGCGATGGCCGAAGATTGGCCAACCTGGGGGCACGACGCGACACGCAACATGGCCTCGGCGGAGAAAGGCCTTCCCGCGGCCGCCGTCCCCGGCAAGCCCAAAGAAGGCGAGGGGTCGATCGATCCCGCCTCCAGCCAGAACGTCAAATGGGTCGCCCGGCTGGGCGCCCAGTGCTACGGGAACCCAGTGGTTGCGGGCGGCCGCGTCTACGTCGGCACCAACAACGCCACGCCGCGCGACCCCAAGTTCAAAGGGGACTTCGGCGTTGTCATGTGCTTTGAGGAAGCAACAGGGAAGTTCCTCTGGCAACTGGTGGCCCCCAAGCTGGCGGCCGGCAAGGCCCAGGACTACCCCGAAGTCGGCATTTGCTCGTCACCGGCCGTCGATGGCGACCACGTCTACGTCATCACCAACCGGTGCGAAGTGCTCTGCCTCGACGCCGCCGGAATGGCCAACGGGAACGACGGCCCCTTTAAGGACGAAGCGAAGTACGCCGCCGACATCGACAACCCCAAGGCCAAGCCGATCGAGCCCGGCCCCACCGACGGCGACATCCTGTGGCGCTATGATATGCGGGACGCACTGGGGGTTTACCCCTACCAGATCTCCAGCAGCGCGCCGCTGATCGTCGGTGACAAGCTGTATGTGACAACGTCGAACGGCGTGGATTGGACGCGCAAGCACATTCCGGCGCCCTGGGCGCCGGCGCTGATCTGCCTGGACAAGAAGACCGGCAAGCTGTTGGGCCGGGAAACCGCAGGCATCAGCGGCCGCACCTTCAACTGCAACTATTCCTCGCCCGCGCTCGGCGTCGTTGGCGGGCGGCCGACACTGGTCTTCGGCGGCGGCGACGGCTTCTGTTACGGCTTCGACCCCGAGCCGGCGCCCGGATTGGACGGCGCTCCCACCCTTCGCGAACGCTGGCGGATCGACTGCAACCCGCCGGAACGTCACAGCAAGGCCGGCAAGCCGCTCGCGTACAAGGACGCCGACGGCCCGAGCGAGATCATCTCGACGCCGGTGATCTACAAAGATCATGTTTACGTCTCCGTCGGCCGCGACCCCGACCAGACGGAAGACCGCCCCGGCGCGCTGACCTGCATCGCCGTCAGCGCCGCGGGAAGCGATACGAAAGCGTCTATCGCCTGGCGCAACGACACGATCCGCAGGTCTACCTCGACGGTGTCGATCGCCGATGGCCTGCTCTACGTCGCGGACTTCGGCGGCAAGATCTATTGCATGGACGCCGACACCGGCGCCCCCTTCTGGGACCACGACACCGAGGCCGCCGTGTGGGGCTCGACACTTGTTGCCGACGGCAAGGTCTACGGGATCAACGAATCGGGCGTGATGACCGTTCTCGCGGCGGGCAAGGAGAAGAAACCGCTGGGGACCATCGATTTCAGCACCCAGATGTTCTCTTCGCCGATCGCGGCAAATGGAACCCTGTATGTCGCGACGGGGTCAAATCTGTTCGCGCTGAAGGAAGCGAAGAAATGAGTGAGTTCCCGGACCGCACCACGATCCGCCAGGGGGCCTGCCGATGCGTCGATCCGAGCCGCCCTGCCGGTCGAGAAGGTGCCGCGCGGACCGCGATGCGGTCCCTACTGGCCTCGGCTTACGGCACTGGGGGCCGTCAAACCGCCGAATAGGAGCATGAGAATCGACGATGGCGCCACCACGGCGGATCGCTCCGTCGAGTCGGGGTGATCAACGCGTACCCTGTGGCGGACAGAATTCGTCATGCGAGGCCGCATGACTTCAGAAAGCTGGTCAGTGAGCTTGTATGCAAACTGCGGCAGGACAGACGGTGGCGCGGCGCCCCGCTTTCCGTGAGCGAGCCAGTGGCGATACTTTCGAATTGTGCCCGCTTGAGCAATGCCGGTGGAGGTAGCCCACGGCTCGAAAAGTGTAATGACCCGATCCATGCGGGTTTCTTTGCAGAATTCGGTAAACCACGCCTCAAGGTTCGGCCCAAATTGGGGCCCTGGATGGGTTGATGTGGCCAGCAGAGGAGCTTGATCTGTGACGTGGTCACGAAGCGTCGCTTCGAAGGTTGCGTACAGGAACATCACCGTCTGATCGTCCAACTCTTCTTGGGCCGCATCAAGAGCATCAAGGATATTCTGGTTACTCGCGGGCTTCGCGAACTGGCTTCCCTGCAACACTGCCGTACGTTCTGGTGCGGCAATCGAAAGCGACCTGCGGACGACGCCGAATGCGTCGAGCGTTATCCCGTAGGCTCTCCAAATCAGATCAAGGGGATTGGGCATACCGCGCGACTGCGTCTCCTGGATCGGCGACAACCGGATCGAACGCGAGAGCCCGTCATTCCATAAGCGGGGCTAAAAGCCGGTTCCAGAAGATGTCTTCGTCAAGATGCAGCACGGTGTTCCCCTTCGAATCGGACCATGCCCAACCCTCCGCGATGCCAGGGAAGAGTGGTCGACTGATTACGTGCTCCGACTCATCGCCCAATTCAGTACCCATCCGCGGTGATGGACCGCCAGGTTCCAGCCACACGAGAACTTCTCGTCCCAAGCGGCTTCGGACGTCAACGCGCCCGTGGGCGCCGACCATGAAGATGCCGCGAGGCACGAACCGGATTGCCGGTAGCTCCGGAACTGCGACATCGAGCGAACGCACTCCGTAGACGCCCGTGGCTTCTTCGGAAAGATCGACCGGCGTACCACCAATCACAGCGTTCGGGTAACGAGTCGTCACCCACCGACGGACGTCATCGTAGAGTTGAGCAAGACGCCGACCGTATTGATCGACCTCATCATGAACTTGGTCGGCCGTCAGCATGAATAAATTCTATCGGGTCTTACGATACCGTCCAGCCGGACCGGCCTTGATTTTCGAATCGTTCGGTTGGTCGTCAAAAGACTCGCCACGATCCAAAACATGCGGTCGCCGCAAAAATCGCTGAAAGAGATCCCTTAGCTCCTGTCGCTCCGAAGCCTCTCGTGCTGTCCGCTTTTTCGTCACCCGGCGAACGTCACACGGAATGTGCCTGCTACCCAATGCCGGGCCATCGGGCCGCCAGGGCCTCCTTGTGGCCCGGCTCCGCATGGAGGATGACCCTAAGCGGCCGGGCCGGGCGCTTTGACTGGCCGTGGGTCGCGGTCGCTTTCTCGATCAGGTCTTTCAACGTCGCAAACTGCTCCACCGGGGCGGCCGCCAGGAGCCGGTCAGCGTCGATGAACACAATCGTCAGCGTGCCCGGGGGCAGCCAAGCCAGGTCGTGGACGCAGTCGTTCAAGGCGTCCCAATTTTCGCTGAAGTAGTCGGGAAATTGCAGAGCGGCGGAGATCTCGTTGAAGAACTCGGCCGCGGTCGCGGCCTTGCGGCCGCGGACGAATCGGACGCTTCCGCCCGACTTGCCCGCCTCGGCGAGCAGGCGGTCGCGCAACTCGCCCGCCGGGGCGATCTGGGCCTGGATCAGTCGGTCGGGTTGCATAGGGCTCACCGAATTTTCGTGAAGTGTTCGTAGTGGTCGCTCGTGAAGTAGGCGCTGTCGTCCGAGCCGGTGATCAGGCGTTCGACGCCGCGGTTCACGCCCTGGACATGGGGGTTGACGTCCCATTCGCGGTACTTGATGCGCCGGCCGGAATGGTCGGCCGCTGGGAGACGGTGTTCGTAGTTGCCGAAGGTGCGGCCGCCTTCGTACCCCTCGGGGGCATCGCCGGTCTCATCGACGGTCTTCAACACGGCCGCGACTTTCTTGGGGACGCTGTCCGGCCAGGCCGGCGCTGATTTCGCCGGCGACTCACCCGCGCCCGGCCGGGCTCTCGTGCGCCGCTCCCTGACGCAGTCGCCTGTCCCGTGCCCGCCGCCTTGCCTGCGGGGGTTGAAGGGGCGGCCGCGATTCGAGCCGCCCAGTGGGGAGGGACTTCATCGGCCAAGTAGGCCGTCACCTTTTCGAATGCCGTTCGGTCGGCGGCCGCGTCGTAGGCCGCGCCGGACTTGATGTCCTTGCCGGCCGCCTCGTCGGTGAAGTCATGGGCGACGCCGGGGAGGCGGACGACCATGCATTCCACCTTCGCACGCTTCATTTCTTCTTGGAACGCCTTGATGCTTTCCGCGGGGACGCTCGGATCAGACTCGCCCGCGATCAGGAGCATCGTCGGTTGGATCTGTGCCGAATCCTTCGGCAACGCCGGCAGCGGCCGGCCATGAAGCAGGACGACCCCTTCCAGGTCCACGCCCGTCCGGGCCAGCTCGACCAGTGCCGCCCCGCCGATGCCATAGCCGACGCCCGCGATCTGCTTCGGATCGACGTGCGGCTGGCGGGTGAGGGCAGTGAGCGCCGTGGCCAGACGGGTGCGAACGGTCGAGCGATCGGCGGCGTCAAGGGCCGCCTGTTCGAAGGCCTCTTTCTCGCTCTTCGGCTCGAACGCGTCGCCGTACAGATCCACGCTCATCACGATGTACCCGAGGCGCGCGATTCGGGTCGCCTGAATGCGGGCGGCCGCACTTTCGCTCCCCTTCTCATGGGCGAGCAAAACGCCCGGACGCTTCCCTGGGATCTCGTTGTCGTGAAAGACAACGCTCTTCAGTGTTTTCCCGCCGACGCGGTAATCGACGTTTCGAGTCGCCACGTCCGCCCGTGACGCAGCGGCCAGGGCGAAAAAGGCCATCGCCCAGCTCAGCAATACGGCCGCCCGGCCGACGCGCGGCGAGATCGTGGAGAGGGGCGATCGGCACATGGGTGTTCCTTTGACCGCGCGTTACGAGCAAAACCGACGGCATCAGTCCGCGGGAGCAGAGCAAAGATCGGACGATAACCGGACACCGGGGCCATCTCCAGGTTTGCTGGATTGGGAGAAGCTCCCGCAACCCGCGATCGTGAGTCAAGCGGTCAGTGCCCGAGGCCGCGACTTCCTTCGGCAGCGTGGCCCAGCTCGCAAGGGCCGGAGAACCGCTTCCTGACGGGCGCGGCTCGCGGAGGACTCTCTGTCGCCGGGGGTATGGCAGTCTATTTTGGCAAGCCGCCTGCACGGCACAGAAAAGGGCTCGGGCACTTCCTTGGGGACGCCGACGTCCCCGTCGGCCTCTTGCGTCGAGCCGACGAGGACGTCGGCGTTCCGAGGTTTAAGGTGCCGGGAATGACAACAAAGTTGGCCACACCCGTCGCCAGCAGCGCCACACGCGTCCGACGCCGCGGGGCATGTGATCTGGTATAAACCTTCCGGGCACTGCGCGACGACACACGGAGGCGATACGCGATGAAGCACGCTAAGGTCACGGCTCTCTCGGTTATCCTCGCGGCCGGCGTAGGCATGTCGTCGCGGGCACTCGCCCAAACCGGCCCGGACATCGACGCGATCAAGCGGCACAACGATCAGGCCGAGGAACGCCGCCGGAAAGAGCGCGCCGCCGAGCAAGAAGCGGCCGCCGCCCGAGAACGGGCTGTCGCCGCCACGCGCCCTTCCATCGAGCATGTCCGCCAGTTGGAAGCCGAGGTCGCGACTCGCCCCACCCAATCCGACCTGGCGACCGCCCGCGCCGACGTCGATCGCCTCACCGCCGAGAACGCGCAGCTCAAAGCCGCGCTTCAGGCCATGACGGACGAGCGCAACGCCCTCCGTCAACGCCTCGACCAGATCCGCTCGGCGGCCGGGGGCAAATAGCGGCCTGTCGATCCGTCTTGTTTTCGCCGACGAGCGGGCCCCCTTGTGGCGCTACATAAACGTTCGCGCGCGACCTCCCCTAGCAATTCCACCCGTGGCACCCTCGAATCGAATTCGTATACTGCGCCGCTTCCCTGCCCCGCGCGATTTGCGGGGTCAACCTGTTGTCCGGCAGACTTTCGGAGCCCCATGGCCAGCATCCCACAGCAGCCCCCTAAGAAGATCGTCCTCGCCTACAGCGGCGGGCTGGATACCAGCGTCATTCTCCCCTGGCTGAAGGAGCGATACCCCGGCGTCAAGCTCGTGGCTTTTGCGGCCGAGCTGGGGCAGGGGAATGAGCTGTCGGGGATTCAGGACAAGGCCTACAAGAGCGGCGCGGACGAAGTCGTCGTCATGGACCTTCGGCAGGAATTTGCGGAGAAATATTGCTTCCCGATGCTTCGGGCGCATGCGGTATATGAGCAGGATTACCTGCTTGGGACGAGCATCGCGCGGCCGCTGATCGCGGCCAAGCAGGTTGAGGTCGCCCGGCAAACCGGCGCCGACGCCGTCGGCCATGGCGCCACCGGCAAGGGGAATGATCAGGTCCGCTTCGAGCTGACTTACATGGCCCTGGGGCCTGACCTGAAGATCATCGCCCCGTGGAAAGACCCCAGCTTCGAGCTCCGCGACCGCGAAAGCGCGATCGAGTACGCCGAAAAGCACAACGTCCCGATCCCGGTCAGCAAGACCAAGATCTACAGCCAGGATCGCAACCTCTGGCACATCAGCCACGAGGGGGCCGAGATCGAGCACCCGGATCAGGAGCCCAACTGGGACAAGTGCCTGACGATGACCGTGCCCCCGGCGAAGGGGCCGGACGAGAGTGAAATCGTGGAAGTGGGCTTCCAAGCCGGCAACCCCACCAGCGTAAACGGCAAGGCATTGGCCGGCCATGACCTCATCGCCGAGCTCAATCGGATCGGCGGCCGCCACGGCGTCGGCGTAGCGCTGCTGGTCGAGAATCGCCTGATCGGCATGAAGAGCCGCGGCGTCTATGAGACCCCCGGCGGCACGATCCTCTACGAAGCGCACAAGGCGCTCGAGCAGATCACCATCGAGCGCGACACGCTTCACTACAAGCAGCAAGTCGCGCTGAAGTACGCGGAACTGGTCTATAATGGTCAATGGTTCCACCCTTTGCGGGAGGGGTTGCAGGCGTTCATCGACCACACCAATGCCGCAGTGACCGGCGTCGCCCGGGTGCGGCTGTACAAGGGGCGCACGATGGCCATCGCCGCGACGAGCAAGCACACGCTCTATGACCCGCAGCTCGCCAGCTTCAGCATGGAAGGGTACGACGTGACCGCCGCCCGCGGGTTCATCGATCTGTTCGGCCTGCCGATGAAGGTCGCGAGCCAGGCCCGCCAGTGGTAGGCTCCACGCCGCAGGTCGGCGGCGGCTAAACGTTCTTGCCATCCCTTTCCGGAAAGGCCCTCGTGGGCGTCTTCCCGCCGACCGTCACAAGGGAGGCCCTGTGAGCCAGGATCGCTGGACAGCCGTCGATGCGTACTTCAACGATCTACTGATCCCACCCGACCCCGCCCTGGACAACGCGCTGCGAACCAGCGCCGCGGCCGGGTTGCCGCCGATCAACGTCGCGCCGAATCAGGGGAAGCTGCTCCATCTGCTCGCCCGGCTTATCGGGGCGAAGCACATCCTGGAGGTCGGCACGCTCGGCGGCTATGGGAGCATCTGGCTGGCCCGCGCCTGCCGCCGGGCGGCCGCCTCATCACCCTGGAATATGTGGAGAAGCACGCCGACGTCGCCCGCGCCAACATCGCGGCCGCGGGGTTGAGCGGGGTCGTCGATATCCGCCTCGGCCGGGCGATCGAGACGCTGCCGAAACTCGCCGCCGAAGGCCCTGCCCCGTTCGACATGGTGTTCATTGACGCGGACAAGCCCTCCACCGCCGACTATTTTGACTGGGCCGTTCGCCTTTCGCGGCCGGGGACGCTGATCGTCGTGGACAACGTCGTCCGAAGCGGCGCCGTGGTGGACGCGGCGAGCGCCGACCCCAACGTGCAAGGCATTCGCCGCTTCAACGAGCGGCTCGCCACCGAGCGACGCGTGAGCGCGACCGCGTTTCAGACCGTCGGCTCCAAGGGGTATGACGGCCTGGCCATCGCTCTTGTCACGCACTGACGCCCGCGGCACCCCGACGACGTGGCGCGCGGAATGCCGCCAACGTGCCGCGCCCGTCAGGAAGCGGGCAGTCGCCGTACTCGGCGACTGAGCGGCCGATGCACCGGGGGATGTCGCGGTGTACGACGTGAATCCCCAGGAGAAACCGTCGCACGCGTCGTGAGGGGTGTGGCCGCGTTTGTGGCATCAAGCGGCGGGCCCCCAGTCCGATTCGGCCGGGGCGTTGCGTTCGGGTGTCATGTTCTGGCGTCAGAAACGCATATCGCCACGAAAGATCGCCACACCCCGTCGTGAGTAATTCAGGTTGTTCGTTTTCCGAAGCACTGGCGTACTGTTAGAATCCCGACGGGGCGGAAGTCGCGTCGGGCCGGGCGATGGTTCAAGTTCACCGGCGGGCGCGGGGAGCGCGGACGATGACGCAACGCAGCAATGATGACTTAGCCGCCGCCCTGGCGGGCGTACACGGCGGGGACGACGCCGCCCACGACCCGAACGCTGAATCGCACATCGGCGATGTCGGCCCCCACGTTGAAGGCATCGCCCAGCACCCCGCCGCCACTCCACCGAGCCCCTTGCCGCCAACGCCTGGGGCCGCCGCACCGCGACCCGCATCGGCGCCACGGGCCGCATCGGCGCCGCGGCCGGGAACGGCCGCTCGTCCAGCCCAGGCCGCCGGTCCCTCCGGGCCCCGGCCCCGCGAGCGCCGATGCCTCGTGCCGCCGCGCCGCGGCCGGCCGCACCGGCTGTTCCTGGCGCTTCGCCCGCTCCATCGACCGCCGGCGCGCCCGCGCGCCGCGCCCCTCGGCTCCGGGCGTGACGGCTCCCGGAACGGCCTCTGCCGTCGCGGCCGCGCCCGCGCGCGACCGGCGGCGCCGCGCCCCGCGTCGCCCGCTGCATCCGCGCCGACTCGAGGCCCGCGCGACCGGCCGAAGGCGCCGCGCGACCGGCCGAAGGCGCCGCGCGACCGTCGGCTCCAGGAGCCCCGCGGCCGATGCAGGGCGCCCCGCGGCCGCCATCCCCGGTTCGTCCGGCGACGCCGGGTCGCCCCGCCGGCCCGACTCCGTCCGGCGGGCCGGCCCGCCCTGCGACGCCGATGCGGCCCGCGGCCCCCAGCGCCCCCGCTCCCTCGCCGCTGCGGCCGCCGGGGCCGCCGGGGCCGCCGCAGCGTGCCTCCTCGCCTGCCGACCCGGCCGCACCCTCGTCCGATGACGCCGAGCCGACTGACACGGCCTTCGACGACGATGCGGTGATCGTCCCTCCGCCGCCGATCGATTCGCTGGGGCATAACCCGCACGTGAATCGGGCCCATCTGCCCAACTACAAGAGCCTCGGGTATCGGCGCACGATCATCCCGATCCTGCTTACCATCGGCGTGTCGATGTTCGCGCTGGGCGCCAGCCACTGGTTCGCCGACCCCGATAGCAATCTGGGCGGGCAATCGGTCGGCATGGCGATTGCGCTGTTCGTCTGCGGCGCCGCCGCTCTGGCGTTCGGGGTGATTACGATGCTCCAGGTAAAAAACCTGCTGAAGCAGCAAAGCGACGAGAAGAAAGCCAAGGCCGCCGCCGCCGCCGCGGCAGCTTGAGCCACCGACCCGGCATCGAACCGCGGCAAAGCAGCGGGGGTTAGCCAAGGGCGACACTCTCTTCGACTCGGGATCAAGCTTGCGCCGATCGTTCGGGGCGTGGCACAATGCCGGCGCCCGCTGAACGAACCGGGCCCGCAACGCGCTGGATGTGCGAGGCAGTCATGGCACAACGTCAAAGCCGAAGCGCGTGGGTTCGTATCGTTCTCGCCGTCGCGGCCGCCCCGCTCGGCCTGGTCGCTGGCTCGATATCGGCCGCTCCGGCCCCCACCACCTTGCCGGCCGATGTCACGTCGGTCGCCGCTTCCCCTGCCAGTTCCGACGCCGCGATTGACCGCGCCATTTCCGAGCTGGGATCCGACGACGCCGATGCCCGGGAACGGGCGACGCGATCGCTCTGGGAGCTTGCCCCCCGTTCAGAGCCGGCGCTCCGCCGTGCCGCCCAGTCGCCCGAGCCGGAAGTCGCCGGCCGCGCCCGGTCGCTGCTCCGCAGCCTCGCGTTCGGGCTGCGCCCCGATACCCCGCCCATCGTCTCCAACCTTTTGCAGGGTTATCTGGCCGGTGACGCGCAACAGAAGCAGGCGGCCATCGAAGGGCTGGCGCAGAACAGCGTCGCGGGCGCACGCGTCCTCTTGGAGTTGTATCGGGCGGAGCCTGAGGGCCGCTCTTCAGAGGCCATCCTGCACGCGCTCTCCTCCATGTCGCGCGCCGTCTGCCAACAGTTGATCACCGGCGGTGAAGTGGAGGTCGCCGGAAAGCTCCTTGATGCGGTTGCCAACGAAGGAGAGGCCGCCGCGCGCGATCGCGCGGCATTTGTGCTGCTTGGCGGCCGCATCGACGAAGAAGTGAGAAAAGTCGCGACGCAAGCCCATCCAGGGGCCGACGCCACGACGAGACTGATCTATCTCCTTCGCGCCAGAGGCAATGTGGCGGAGGCCGCCAAAGCCGCGAACGATGCGCCCTCGGTGCCGACACCGGGGACGACCGTCTCGCTCGCGGAAGCGATGCTGGCCGAAGCGGGCGACTGGAAGCGGCTTGAAACCCGGTTGACGGGCGACAACGCCGTTGACGCCCCTCGGTCGATCGAGGACCTGTCGCTCCTGGTCGGGTATGCGCGACTCGCCGAAGACACGGCGGCCGTCGATCGATGGGTCGCCAAGGTCGTTCAGGTCGGCATGACCGACCGTGACCGATACCCTTCGGCGGTGGAGATCCTGCTGCTGAACGGCCGCCCCGCGGCGGCGGTCGAGATCCTCCGCAAGCAGAATGACTTCGCCGCGCTGGCCGAATACCTGTCGCTTCAACTGCGCTACAAGGATGTCCTTGCGATCACGGACCACGCGACGCTGACGGAGACCGGGCCGGCGAAGCTGCGGCTCCAGGCGGCGGAGGCGCTCCACTTCGCCGGCCGCCCCCAGGAGGCGGCGGCCGTTCTCGACGGCGTTGCGAGCGGGACGTCCGGCGGAGTTGACACCGCGACGCTGGGGTCATTGTTGATGGTGGCGCGAATGACGTCGCAGCCACGGGCGAAGATCGACGCATGGCTTTCCGCCGCCCTTGAAGGGGCCAAGCTGGACGAGCCGATCGAGCCGCTCTTCGAGAAAGGGGGCTTCGATCATCCGGACCTCGCCGCCAAGTGGTGGCCCATCCTCCGCCGCCGCGGCCCGGATGACGACGCGGCGACCAAGTTGCGGCGGCTGCGCCAGCTCGACCGTGGCGAGCTGACGGCCGCGGAGGTCGAGACGACGATCTCTGATGCCGTCGCCGAAGGGACGTCGCTCCCGGCCGCCCAACGCGACGTGCGCCTCCTTCTCGCCGGCGAAACCTACGCCGTCTTGAAGTTGCCCGAGAAGGCGGCAAAGACTTACGCACAGCTCGAAAGCCTCACCGGTGACGCCGACACGCTTCGGCGCTGCGCCGACTATCACGCCGACGCGTCCGACTGGACCGCCGCGGCGTCGCTCTACAGCCGCGCCGTGGGGCTCGCCCCAACCAACAACGTCGGCCGCTATCTTTATGGCCTTGCGCTCGGCCGCTCCGGCCAGGTCTCCAAAGGCGAGGCCATCGTGGCGGCCGTCGATTACGCCGCACTCTCGGACGAGACGCTCCGGCACGCCCTGCTGGAGGCGGCCGCCCGCCGCGGCTTCAAGCCCGAGGCGGCCCACCAGCGCGAGCTTCTGGTCCGGCTGGGCGACCCGCGCTCCTGGGAGGTGGCCGATGCCCGCCGCCGCGCCGGCGATGAAGCCCACGGCGACGGCCGCTTTCTTGAGGCCGTCGATGAATGGGAGCATGCGTTCCTGGAGAACCTCCGCCCCGGCGTCACCTTCGTCGAAACCAGCGCCAACCTGACGATCCCCGCGATCGTCCACGCGGATCGCGCCCGCGGCCTGTTCCGCGCCGGAAAGATCGACGAAGGGATGAAGGAGGCGGGCACGTTCTTCGAGATCTGGCCCGGCGACGCCGACACGCTGATCAACCTCGTCGATGACCTTCAGGACCTCAAACACCCCGCCGAGGCGGACGCCTTCTATCACCGCGCCCTCGGTTATTACGAAGCGCTCCTCCGCGACTACCCCGCCAGCGCCGGCCAACAACCTGGCGGCGTGGTTCCAGAGCCGCTGCCACCGCGACCTGGACACCGCCCTGGCCCGCGCTCAAAAGGCGGTGGGCCTTGAACCGGACAACACCGCCATCATCGACACGCTCGCCGAGGTCTACTTCCAACGCGGCGAAAACGATCAGGCCATCAAGCTGGTGCAAAAGTGCCTGAGCCTTGAGCCCGACGCCCGCCACCACCAGGAAAACCTCGCCCGGTTCAAAGCGGCCGCGAAGTCGCCGTCCACGCGGCCGACCGGGTGGCCGCGCCGGTCTTAATTGGTTGGCGCTCCTCCACCTCCGCGTCAGACCAGTGGGGTGCAGTCATCCGTTCCCAAGAAGTTGAGGATTGACCCGCCCCGACAGACCCAGCGGCTGCTTTGAATGCCGTCAACGGTCACCTCCCACATCGGCCTCGCCCGCCGAGAACGGTGTGCTTCAACCCTCGAGCCTGTAAGCCGGACAGCACAACCCGTTGTGGCGCACGACACGATTTGGCGGATTAACTACTACCGGTACTTCATTTCTGCCGATCACTTCCCCTGTCGAAGTGTTCGGATATGATCCCGGCCCGACCCGCCAATTCTACGGAGACCGCATGAACCCCGACGAGCCCGTGAAAGTGAAAATCGACCTCGGAAAAGTCGCCGCCAACCTCCGGACCGCCGACGGCGCGAGTGTGGGCGAGGGGACGGTTCGGTCCTTCCTCATCCATGCCGGCTTCAACCCCACCGCGGATGGCGCCTGGGTCGGCCGCCGCGGGGGCCTGCACCGCTTGAACCACAGCGAAGTCGTCGGAATCGAGCCGCTTGGGTATGCGTGAGTGCGTTGATAATCGGCCGTGCGATGCCGCTTTTTCAGAAGGCAAGGATGACGTGCCGTCCGCCATGCGGCCGCCACGTTCACGGTGACGAGGCCAGGCCCATCTTGGCCGCACTCAATGCCAGCGCGACCCATGCCAGCGCCACCCCGCGCCGGCGGTAGGACCTGCGGAAGAAAGTGAGCACGGCGCAGGCGCTCGCGATCAGTGTCGCGGCCGCGAACATCAGTTGCGCGTCCGCCGAAAGCCATGATCGCCAGGGCCGGGCCGATCCGTTGATCGACGCCCCGGTCGTCCCCGCCATGAACGGGCAAACCCAGTTTAGGATCGCGACGACGAACGACCCCACGGCCAGCCTTGACCATGGCCGCCTCGCCGGTCGCGGCGCATAGCCGAGAGTGAGTGGTTCGTCGATCCGGGGCATCCGCTGATTTCCGAGAATCGCGCCGCCCCCAGATGGTGTCCCTCGGCGAGCCTGAGCGACGACGCGTCACCCGGCGTTCAAGCTCTTTCGCAGAACCGGCGCGATCATTCGCGCTTCGGCGCCGGCCTGGCCGGCTGTGTCGCCCGGCCCGCCCCGCGGCGGACGCCGCCACCGACGCCGCCGTCCACGCCGTTTACCGGCTGTTCGTTGGCGAACTGATCGTCGTCCTTCAGCTCCTTCTTGAGCCGATACAGCTCGGTCTTCAGTTGCTCGACCGTTTCCTTCTGGGCGGGGTCATTGTAGAGATTGTGCAGCTCGTCGGGGTCGTTCCGAAGGTCGTACATCTCCCACTGATCTTTCTTCCAGAAGCAGATCAGCTTGTGCGTCAATGTCCGCACGCCGTAGTGGGCGCGGGTGTTGTGATCGCCCGGGTCGTGGTAGTACCGGTAGTACATGCTCGTTCGCCAGTCGGCCGGCGGCTTGCCGGTCATCGCCGGCACCAGGCTGCGCCCCTGCATGTCGGCGGCCGGCGGGGCTCCGGCGATCTCCAGGAACGTCGGCGCGAAGTCGGCATTGATCGCCATCGCATCAGAGACAGCCCCCGGGTGGATCACGCCCGGCCACCGCGCGATGAACGGCATCCGCAGCGACTGCTCGTACATGAACCGCTTGTCGAACAGCCCGTGATCGCCCAGGAAAAAGCCCTGGTCGCTCGTGTAGATGATCACCGTATTGTCGCGCAATCCGTTCTTGTCCACCCAGTCAAGAAGGCGGCCGACGTTGTCGTCGATCGACTGCACGCAGGCGAGGTAATCCTGCAGGTAGCGCTGGTACTTCCAGGCGTTCAGGGCTTCACCGGTCAGCGTCTTCTTCACGCCGTTGACGACCGTATCCACCTCGGTGGGCTTGACGCCGAGCCATTGCTGCCGCTCCGGCCCGACGAGGTTCGACGGCGGCGTCAGCTTCAGGTCGCGCCGCGTCAGGTCGTCGAAGACGCGCTGGCGATTCTCGTGAATTGCGTCGGTCCGGGTGGAATAGTCATCTCGCAGGGTGGACGGCTCGGGGATCGTCTTGCCTTCAAACATCGCCCGATGCCGGTCGTCCGGCTCCCACGATCGATGCGGCGCCTTGTGGTGGCACATCAGAAAGAACGGCTTGTCCTTCGGCCGCTCCTTCAGAAAATCGATCGCCATGTCGGTGATGATGTCCGTCACATAGCCGTTCACGACCCGGCGGCCGCCCGGCTCGATGAACGTCGGGTCAAAGTAGGCCCCCTGCCCGGGGAGGATCGTCCACTTGTCGAAGCCCGTCGGGTCGCTCCCCAGATGCCACTTCCCGAGCATCCCCGTGTAATAGCCGCGCGCCTGAAGGTACTTTGCGACCGTCGGCTGCGAGCCATCAAAACGGTTAAAGACGGGGACGCCGTTCAGGTGGCTGTACTTGCCCGTCAAGATCGTGGCGCGGCTGGGCGTGCAGATCGAGTTGGTGACAAAACAGCGGTCCAGGCGAACGCCCTCGTTCGCGATCCGGTCCAGGTTCGGCGTGCTGTTGATGCGGCTGCCGTAACAGCTCAGGGCATGGGCCGCATGGTCGTCGGACATGATGTACAGGATGTTCGGCGGCCGCGTCGGCGCGTCGGCCGCCAACGCACGCGCGGCCGTCAACGCGACGATCGCGCAGAGCGTCCAAAGCTTGGCCAAGCCGATCGTATTGCGAAACATCATTCCTCCTGGGCAATCAGACCCGTGACCGCTTCAACGAGCCGCGCCGGCGAGCTAGCGGGCGGTGGCCATTCTCGGCGACTGGTGTTCAACGAACGGCCGCCGCTCGCGTGTGGCAAGTCCCGCTTCCGCGCGGGTGCGGCTCGTTCACCCGCGCGATGCCCCGCGAGCCGCGACCGTGGTGAGGGAGCGGTTGGGCTGCCCGGCCGCGGGGCGTCCGTCGCCGGCTCGGCTTGAGCAGGAGGGGTTGGGGACCGCTTCCTAACGGGCGCGGCCCGTTTGATCGCTCTCATTACAGCACGATGTTCGGTTGTCTCGAGAGGGAGCGCCTGTGCCTTCACCGATTGCCTCCCTCACGTTCCGACGTCACTTCAACGGCGTCGCCTCCGAAGGCGTCCCACCCTTTTCGAGGATCTGCACTTCGTGGATCCCGTGCTTCTTATCGTCGGTGTAGGTCCAGACGAGCTTCTTCTCCGGGGTCACCTCGAGCAACTTCACCTTGCCGGGCGTGGATTGGCCGTAGCTGCAGATGACGGTGTTTCCGTTGGCAAGCCGCTGAGCGCCGCACGGGTCTTTCAGGAGCGCCTCGGGCAGGTCCGCGTTGGTGAGCTGCCAGACGATTTTTGCCTCCTTGTCGAACTCGACCACATGCAGCCCGTGCGTGCAGGTGACCAGGGTGTTCCCATTCGCAAGGCGAATGGCGGTGAAGGGCCAGCTCTCCTTCGGCTCATCCGGCGTGTGCGCCTCCCAGACGATCTTCCCCTCCGGCGTGTATTCCCGGACCATCTTGTCCAGAAGCTGCGGGACGAGGTAATTGCCGTTGGCCAGCTTGCGGGACATCCGGGTTTGGAGATGGTGATTGGCCACCTGGGCCTGGATCGCCACCTCGTGGGTGATCTTCCCCTCCTTATCGACCTCCAAAACGCGCGGCTTGTCGCCCGCCTCGGTCAGCATGTAGTGCCCGTCGCCCAGCGCCTGGACGGTGTTCACCTCGGACTGCGTCCCCTTGTAGGAAAAGACGACCTGCCCGGCAGGCGTCACTTCGACGGCCCCGCCGCCGGGGAACTCCTTGTTCTTGGAGACGGCGAGCAGCACGTTGCCGTTCGGCAGGACAAAGCCGTCCCGCGTGTTGGCCGGGTAGGTCCAGGCGACCGTCCCGTCTTCCTTCATGATGTACGTCTCGCCCCCCAGCGCCAGGAAGGCGTGCGTGATCCCGGTGGCCGACTCCTGATGCGGGCCGGCGGCCGCCGCGGTCTTCGGCGCGTCGGCGGCCTTGGGGCTCTCCGCGGCCGTGGCACGGAAGGGCATGGCGACCCAGGCCGCCGCGGCACATCCGACCATAAACAACGCGGACGCCCGAAGGCGAGCAGTCGAGCGGTGCATCAGGGAACCCTCCAAGACAAAACCAAGGTTTGAGTGACGTAGCCCGCCACGCGGCGGCCGAGCCGTTCCGTGGCGGCACCCGGCATTACTCAAGGCTGTTCCCCCCGTTGACCGACAGCTTTTGCCCGGTGATGAAGCCGGCCGCGTCGGACGCGAGGTACGCCACCGCGGCCGCCACGTCCTCCGGCTTGCCCATCCGACGCAACGGAACGGCCGCGGCGTAGGCGTCCTTCGACGCCTGCGAATCGCCGGCGTGCCGCTCGGTTGGGATCCATCCGGGGGAGACCTGGTTGACCGTGATGCCGAAGGCCGCCAGTTCCATCGCCCACGAGCGCGTCAGGCCAAGCTGTGCCCCCTTCGCCGAGACGTAGTTCGAGAATTCGGGCACGCCCTTCTCGAACACTTCCGATCCGATCTGGATGATCCGCCCGAACCGGGCCGCCTTCATCCCCGGCACCACGGCCTGCGCCAGCAGCATCGGGCTCTTGACGAAGAACTCGAGCTGGTCCAGCATCGCGCGCCAGTTGAGTGCCTCGAGCTTCATAAACGGCTGCGGCCCCGTCGCGTTAGGGACCAGGATGCTGATGCGGCCGAGCTTCGCCTCGACCGACCGGACCATCTCGGCGACCGTCTTCTCGTCGCGAACGTCCCCACCGAAGGCCTCGGCCGTCCCGCCGGCGCCGCGGATGGACGCCACAACCGCGGCCGCCCGCTCGGCGCTTCCGAAGTAGTTCACCGCGACAGCAACGCCTCGGCTGGCCAACTCCCGGGCGATGGCCGACCCTAGCCCGCGCGAGGCTCCCGTCACCAGTGCGACACGCTTCGTCACTTGATCACCCATGCCGCCTCCGAGCACCCCTGTCTCGACCGCATCACCGGTGCCGACCACGTCACCTGAGCCCATTCCTAACACAAAAGATATCGTGGCCACAGGGCGGCGCTCAACCCTTCCTGGCAACGCCGCCGTCCGAGTCGGCCTTTTGTGTTGAGCCGACGAGGACCTCGGCGTTCACAGGTACAGAAGTCTGAACAGTTGAGGAACGCCCGCCACTCGCTTTCTCGCACCCCTGCGGCCCATCGCCTTGACGTTTTCAAGTTGTTTCAGTTATCGATTGCTGACCTCCCAGGGGAGCGTGTCTGGCTTAAGCCCATGGCCTGGAGCGCGCGGCCGCCGACTTTTACTTCGTCAACATGACCCGATACATCGCCCTGCTTCGGGCCGTCAACGTTGGTGGGACGGGGAAGCTCCCGATGTCGGAGCTCAAGGCGATGTGCGAGGAAGTCGGCTTTGCCTCGGTCACAACCTACATCGCCAGCGGGAACGTGATCTTCACCAGCGACGCTTCGGAAAAAGCTGTCAAAGCGGCGATCGAAGCGCGCCTCCTCCAATTCGCGGGCAAGCCCGTCGCCGTCGTCGTTCGAACGGCAGCCGAGATGCGAGCGATCCTGGTGGCAAACCCGTTCCCCACCGCTCCGGCGAATCAGACGGCCGCGATCTTTCTCGACGGGCCGCCGCCGATCGACGCCCTGACGCAGGCCCGCGGCGCGGTTGATGAGGAGTTCCGTCTGGGCGTTCGAGAGATCTACGTCTATTACGGCGGCGGGATGGGACAATCCAAGCTCAAGATCCCGGCCGCGAAAGCCGGCACCGCTCGGAACATGAACACGATCGCAAGATTGATTGCACTGGCGTCGAACGGGGAGTGAGGCCCGGGAGCGCAAATTTACGAAGGGGTTGCCAGAGGATCAATCCGATGTTTTTCGCTCTCCCGTCGAAAAAGGTTAGGCTCGACCGTCTTACGGGGGAATGGGCTCGTGACGGCGACAACCTCATGCTCCGTTCCGGCAAGATTGCGGATGCGGCGATGCCATCCGACGTGCCGCCGGTGCCCTCACCGGCGGGCCCTTTGCGTCGTCGGCAAGACCGCCGGTGAGGGCACCGGCGGCACTTTGATTCGCGAGCGCACCCGCTGATTCAGATGGAGCGGCCCACGAGGCCGTCTTGCGCGCGTACGGCGGAGTTTGTGAGAGCCGGCACGAGGCTTCTCGTCCGCGATCGGCAATCCTCTATGGCGATACCGCCGAAAAACCTCAGAACGCTCTGGAAGCTGATGGAAGGCCATCGCGGCCGCTACGTTGCGGCGCTGGTGGCGATGTTCGTCGGTGTCGGGACGCTCTACCTCACGCCGCTGATCACCCGTGCGACGATCGACGGGGTGATCGTCGATCATCCCGTGACGAACCTCTCGGCGCCCGCCCGGTTCCTCGCGGATCATCGCAACGCCTGGGGGACGGGGCCGACGTTGACGCTGGTCGCCCTCACGGCGACCGTGGTTACGGCGGCCGCCGCGGCCTTTATGAGCCTCCAGGGCCGCCTTTCGGGCATCGCCAGCGAGTCGATCGCCCGATCGCTTCGCGACCGTCTGGCGCGGCACCTCGGCCATCTGCCGATGTCCTGGCACGACAAGGTTCAGACAGGCGACATCGTCCAGCGATGTACGAGCGACGTCGATACCGTCCGCCTCTTCTACCGCGAGCAGGTCATCCAGATCGCGCAGGCGTGCTCGCGGATCGCCATCGGCTTCCCGATCCTGCTGTGGCTGGATTGGAAGATGGCCCTCGCGGCGACCGCGTTCATGCCGGTCATCATCCTCTTCGCGATCTTCTTCTTTCGAAAAGTCCAAGGCGTCTTCAAGAAGACCGAGGAGGCCGAGGGCATCATGACCGCGACCCTCCAGGAAAACCTGACCGGCATCCGCGTGGTCCGCGCGTTCGCTCGACAGGAGTTCGAGATCGACCGCTTCACGAAGAAGAACGGCGACTATCGCGATAAGAACTGGCAGCTCTTCAAGGTGATGGCGGTCTACTGGTCAACCTCGGACCTGCTCTGCCTCGTCCAGTTCGCGACGATCGTTTTCCTCGGGGCGTGGCGCGCCTCTAAGGGGACGATGACCATCGGCACGATGATCGCGTTCGTCTCCTACGCGCAGATGTTCATCTGGCCCATCCGCGAAGTCGGCCGCGTCCTGACCGAGCTGGGCAAGACGCTGGTGGCGATCGGGCGAATCAACGAGGTGTTGTCCGTCGCCGAAGAGTCATCCCCCGCGCCGGCGGCCGCCCTGCCGGGCCGGGCGCGCGGGGACCTGGAGCTCTCGCACGTCAGCTTCAAACATGGCGACAAATGGGTGCTGCGGGACGTATCGCTCTCCATCCCCGCCGGGAAGACGCTGGCGCTGCTGGGGCCATCGGGCGCGGGGAAATCGACGCTCGTGAACCTGCTGTTGCGATTGTACGACTACGATGAGGGGACAATCACGCTCGACGGAGTCGAACTCACATCACTCGGCCGCAAGAAGGTACGCGAGCAGTTCGGCGTGGTCCTTCAGGAGCCATTCCTCTACTCCAAGACGCTGCGGGAGAACATCAAGCTCGGGCGCCATGCGGCGGCCGACGACGAGATGATCCTCGCGGCCAAGGCGGCCGCTGTTCACGAGACCATCGAATCCTTCGACGCGAAGTACGATACGATGATCGGCGAACGCGGGGTGACGCTCTCCGGCGGCCAGCGCCAGCGGGCCGCGATCGCCCGCGCCCTGTTGAAGGAAGCGCCGATCCTGATCCTCGACGACGCCCTGAGCGCCGTTGATACGAACACCGAAGTCGCGATCCTCGACCAGGTGCGTCGCCAGAGCGGCCGCCAGACCGTGATCATCATCGCGCATCGCCTCTCCACACTGATGCACGCCGACCAGATTGCCGTCCTTGAGAAGGGCCGCATCACCCAGCTCGGGACGCATGACGAGCTCGTGGCGCAGGATGGGCTGTATCGCCGGCTCTGGTACATCCAGGGCGTGCTCGCCGAAGACCTGCGGATGGAGATGGCGGACGACGCGGCCGCCGAGCCGGTAGCGCCAGCCGGGCCATCGCTCTGAGCGGTAGAGGGAGTGAACGTGAGCGCGCAAGCGATGGAAGAGGACGTGTTCACCGGCAAGATGGACTTCGCCCTATGGCGGAAGATGCTGCGGTTCGCGCTGCCGCACAGGGCGAAGATCTTCGCGGTGATGGGGCTGGGCGCGGGCGTTTCGGCGTTTGATATGTGCCTGCCGTTCCTGACCGGCCGCATTGTGGACGCCGTGACCGAGCGGGGCGCTTCGGCGGAGCTGCGGAACTACATCCTGATCTATGCGGCCGTGATCCTCGGGTTCTCCGTCTGCATCTTCACATTCATCGCCGTGGCGGGCCGCATCACCGTCGCGATCAGCTACGACATTCGCCAGACTTGTTTCGGGAAGCTCCAGCGCCTCCCCTTCTCCTACTACGACCGCAAGGCCGTCGGCTGGCTGATGGCTCGGATGACCAGCGACTGCTCGAACCTCTCCCGCGTCATGGCCTGGTCGATCCTCGACCTCGCCTGGGGCGTCTGCGCGGTTGGCGGAGCGGTGCTGCTGATGTCGTTGCTCGCCTGGCGCCTGGCATTAGTGGTCATCACCATCGCCCCGATGCTGGTCGTCATCAGCCGATACTTCCAGGTTCGGCTGCTTAAGACCTCGCGCGCCCTCCGCAAGGCCAACTCGCAGACGACGGCGGCCTTCAACGAGGGCATCGTCGGCGTACGGACGAGCAAGTCGATGGTCCGCGAGGAACGCGACGCCGAAGAATTCTCGCGCCTCACCCAGGCGATGTACGACCACGCGGTGCGGAACGCGATCTACGCGTCACTATTTTGGCCGATGATGCTGTCGGTTTGCGGCATCGGCACGGCGATGGCGCTGAAGTTCGGCGGCGTAGGCGTCATGCACGGGCAACTGTCGCTGGGCGCGCTGGCCACCTTCCTGCAGCTCGTCTTCTTCATTCAGTTCCCGGTGCAGGAGCTGACCAATTCGATCACCCAGATCCAAGGCGCGCAAGCCTCCGCCGAGCGGATCCAGAGCCTTCTGGACGAAGACGTCCAGATCGAGGATTCACCCGCGGTGATCGAGCGGGTTCGCCAGCAGGCCGCGAAGCCGGCCAGCCCCGACGTGGCGATCGACGGGATGGACGCGCGGGTGCATTCGATCGAGTTCCGCGATGTCGGCTTCTCGTATAAGGGGGGCCAAACGGTCCTCGCGGGGTTCAACCTGTTCGTCCGCGCGGGTGAGTCGATCGCCATCGTCGGCCCGACCGGCGCCGGCAAGACCACGATCGTCGGCCTCGCCTGCCGCTTCTATGAGCCGACTTCGGGCCAGATCCTGATCAACGGCGTCGATTACCGCGAGCGGTCGCTCCAGTGGCTCCAGTCGAACCTGGGAATGGTCCTGCAGCAGCCTTACCTGTTCAGCGGGACGGTGAAAGAGAACATCCGGTATGGGAAGCTGACCGCGACCGACGAGGAGGTTGTCCGGGCGGCGAAACTGACGGAAGCGCACGACTTCATCGAACTGCTAAAAGGCAAATACGACGCGACGGTGGGCGAGGGTGGGAACCAGCTCTCGACCGGTCAGAAGCAACTGATCTCGCTGGCCCGCGCCATCACCGCCGACCCGCGGATCTTCGTCATGGACGAAGCGACCAGTTCAGTGGACACGCAGACGGAGCGCGCGATCCAGGCCGCGATCGACCGGATCCTGCGCGACCGGATCAGCTTCGTGATCGCGCACCGCCTCTCCACGATCCGGTCGGCAAGCCGCATCCTCGTCGTCGAGGAGGGCCGCATCATTGAGGACGGCAACCACCATTCGCTCATCCGCCGACGCGGCCACTACTGCGACCTTTATATGAACCAGTTCACGCACGAGCGGCAGGAAGCGATCCTCGAAAGCTGATGACCCCGGGCGGCCTAAGATGCGCCGGGACTTCCATAACTGAAAGGCGCCCGCTCATGAACGCACTCAATCACAAGATCCCCCCGCCGATCGTCGCCCTGCTCATCGCGGCCGCCATGTGGGCGATCGCGCGTTTCAGCCCGATCCTCCAGATCACGGCGGCCGTCCGCCTGCCGATCGCAGGCGCCCTCGCCGTCTGCGGCGCGCTGGTCGCGGCATCGGGCATGCTGGCCTTCCGCCGGGCCCGGACAACGATCAACCCCGTCACCCCCGCGGCCGCCTCGTCGGTCGTAACAGTCGGCATCTATCGATACACGCGGAACCCGATGTACGTCGGCCTCGCGTGCCTCCTCCTTGCCTGGACGGCCTATCTCGCATCGCCGCTCGCGCTGCTCGGACCGGCCGCGTTCGTGCTGTTCATCACCCGGTTTCAGATCATTCCGGAAGAACGTGCCCTGCTGTCGAAGTTCGGTCAACAATACGCGGATTACCGGGTGCGCGCGAGGCGGTGGGTTTGAACGTCTCGCAAACGCGGCTACTAGCCAGTGCGTGGTTTCGGCCGGAGCGTCGCTCGTGCGCACGGCCCACGAAACGGCAAACGCGGTGCGTTTGAAGCAAAACGGTGGCTTTGGAGGTGAATTGGAGCCAGCGGGGCACCTGTGAAACTCGCGATCGCGTTTTTGAACGGTTTTTGCGGATTGTCGGTCAGAACGGCGCCTTTAGTTACCGACTCCTCGTAGACCGCGGGCTTCGGAAGTGACCCCCACACTGCGGCTTGACATCGGCTGGCGCGAGGATCATCTTTTTGCTCGCAAGAACCGGTGAGCATCGAGCGAACTACCTGCGGCGTTACTCGAATCGCTGAGGTACTGAATGCCGGTTCGGGAGCAGGTGATGAAGGCAATACGATATGATGGAACGTTGGACGACCTCTCTTTCTCGCTAGCAGAAGTGCCAACTCCACAGCCGGCCGAGGGCGAGATTCTCGTCAAAGTTCATGCCGCGGGCGTGATTGCGACGGAGCTTAAGTGGTATCCGACCTCGCATGTTAAGAGTGGCGAACCGCGCCGAGGCGCGATTCCAGGCCACGAGTTTTCAGGCATCGTTGCCGCCGTGGGAAATGCGGTGACCTCGTTCGCGCCGGGGCAGGAGGTGTACGGCATGAACGACTGGTTCTGGGAAGGTGCTGTCGCGGAGTATTGCGTCGCCCTTCCTTCGAGCATCGCTCTCAAGCCGGAACGTCTCTCCCATGTCGAAGCGGCCACCGTGCCAATCAGCGCTCTGACGGCTTGGCAGGGATTGTTCGTTCGGGCGGCGGTTCAACCGGGCGAGCGCGTGTTAGTTCAGGGCGGAGCTGGAGCGGTGGGGTTGTTTGTCGTGCAGCTCGCCCACCGCCACGGGGCCTACGTGGTAGCAACTGCTTCGAGTGAAACCATCCCGCTCGTTCGAGCCCTGGGAGCCGACAACGTCATCGATTACAGGGCTTCGAGGTTCGAGGACGGGCTCGCCGCGGTTGATGTCGTTTTCGACACTGTTGGGGGCGGCATTCGCGAGCGCTCGGCAGCCGTGCTTAAACCGGGCGGACGCCTCATCTCGATTGCCGCTGACGATGAAGTCAACAATGATCCGAAGGTCAGAGCGGCGTATTTCATTGTGGAGCCGAACCGGAATCAGCTCGAAACAGTCGGCCGCATGCTGGATCGGGGGCAGCTGAAAACATTTGTCAAGGGAATCGTCTCACTGGAAGATGCCGGTTTGGCCTACACCGGCGCGGTCCCCACGAAAGGTTCTACCGGCAAGTTCGTCGTTGAAGTCGTACCCTCGTAGTCCGCCCGACCGCTCAAAAAAGGACCAGTCGGGCCCGAACGATTGCCGATACCTCGCGTCTCAATTTTAGGTTGGAAGTCTGCCAGAACCAACCGACACCGTGAGAGGAGCTTTCGCATGCCACGGCCATCGAACCCTATTGTCTTGATACACGGCCTCTGGATGACCGCACTGAGTTGGGAACAGTGGGTCAAGCATTACACCGACAAGGGGTATCAGGTCGTCGCAAAGAGCTGGCCGGGCATGGACGTCCCGATCGACGAGTTGCGGCGCGATCCGTCACCGATTGCAACCCTGGGAGTGACCGAGGTCGTTGAACACTACGAGAAAATCATAAGTGAGTTAGTTGGCCCTCCGATCATCATCGGACACTCCTTCGGGGGCTTGATTACGCAAATACTGCTTGATCGAGGCCTGGGCGCCTCTGGCGTGGCGATCGCTCCGGCGCCCGTCAAGGGGATTATCTTCCTGCCGTTCTCGACACTGAGGGTGTCGTTCCCGGCACTGCGCAATCCGGCAAACGTCCATCGGGCGGAGCCGCTGACGCCCGAGCAGTTTCACTACGCCTTTACGAACGACATGGGCGAGGAGGAATCGCTAACGGTCTACAGGCGTTATGCCGTCCCGGGACCCGACCGCATGTTGTTCCAAGGCGCACTTGCGAATTTCAACCCACATGCCGCGACCGCGGTGGATTTTCACAACAACGATCGCGCTCCGCTGCTGCTGATTTCCGGGGGAAAAGACCACGTATCGCCGAAGTCAGTGGTGGAGGCCAACTTCAAACTGTACGGTAAATCGACGGCGGTTACCGCCTACAAAGAATTTCCGGAGCGGACGCATTTCACGCTCGGACAGGCCGGCTGGGAAGAGGTCGCCGACTTTGCGCTGGAATGGGGCGAGTCTCATATCCGCGACACTTCGCACAGGGCTTAGGCCCGGAGAGGTCAACATGAATCGTGTGCCGGATTCGGAACTGGTTCTTGTCCCCGGTGGAACGCTGATTACCGCGGCTCTCCGCCAAAACCGCTGACGCTTGGTTATCATCCACCAGATGTTGTGGTGATGGAAAAACGGCTCTTGAAGTCACGGAGGACTTCGCATGGACGCGACACTCGGGTTGGACGAAAGGTTGAGGACGCTCACGGGGCTGCTGGATCTTGAGGGGTTCGAGGTGGTCGAGGCGACGGAAGATCGCTCGACCAAAACGCGAACGCTGACGGTCGTTCCAACGGACCTGCTGGGCGTTTGCCCTGACTGCCGCTGCGCCACCGGGGACCGGCATGCCTGCTATGACCGGCACGTGCTGGACCTGCCGCTGGGCGGCTGGCGGACCGAGCTGATCGTCCGCGGCTGGCAGTTCCATTGCGGCCGCTGCGGCAAGTTCTTCACCCCGCGTCACCCGGCGTTGGCCGAAGGGGCCCACGCGACCGAGCGATTCCTCTCCCGCCTCACAGACCTCGCGACCCACGGCGACGTGGCCACGGCCGCACGGTTCTTCGGCGTGCCGGAGAAGACGGCCGAGCGGTGGTACTACGACCATCTGCAACGCCTGCGGACACGCCCTCCGGCGGCCGCCCTTCAGCCGGTGCGGTCGCTGGGGATCGATGAGCTGTCTTTAAAAAAAGGCACCGCCAATTCTGCTGCGTCCTGATCGACCACACCAACGGCCGCGTGCTGGACGTGCTGGAGTCGCGGGAGAAGGCGGCCGTCGTCGCGTGGCTGGAGCGGGGTAAGGCGTCGGGGTTGCTGGCGGAGCTGCAAGAGGTCACCTGCGACATGTGGGAGGCCTACGCCCAAGGGGCGCGGGAGGTGTTCGGGGAGGCCGTGCGGGTGACGATCGACCGCTTCCACGTGATGAAGAACTTCCAGGACCGGCTCAACGACGCGCGGCGGGAGATCCAGCGGTCCCTGCCCGCGGAGCAGGCCAAAGAGCTCAAAGGGAGCCGCTGGCTCTGGCTGACCAACCAGGAGAACCTGCGGCCGGAACAGCGGAAGGAACTGGATCGGCTGAAGCTGCGTTTCCCTGATCTGGACAAGCTCTACCGGCACCGGGAGGCGTTGCGGGAGATCTTCGAGGACGGCCGGGTGCGGCGGCAGGAGACGGCGGCCGTCTGGTTGCAGGCCTGGTGCGAGCGGGGTCGGCGGATGGGGCTCAAGGCGTTGGAGCCGTTCTACCGGATGGTGGAGAACTGGATGGGCGGGATCACCAACTACTTTGTCGCCCGTTCGAGCAACGGCCGCACGGAGGGGTTTAACCGAGGCCTGCGGGCGATCCTGTGGCGGGCGTGCGGGATGAGCAACTTCGCCCACTTCCGGCTTCGTGTGCTGCATGCGTTCGGGTGAGGCCTACACAAGGATCAGCGGGTTTGGCGGAGAGCCATTACCGCCACCCCGGAGGAGGGGCGTGCGCTCGCCGTCACCATGGCTCGCCATATGATCCACAATATCCAACCGGATCTTGATGTTCTCAAAGGTGGGCGTCCGAACTACGCTACAAACCCGGACAGCCTCATCGCGGCCAGCCAAGTCGTGGCCATCGAATTCCAGACCATCGCTGCCGCCAACAATTACTGGCGCAAATAGACTGATGTCAGGAAGGTTAGTCGTCCCCCGGGGAGCGATAAAAAGTCATTGAGCAATCCGGGAACGCCCGCTGCTGGTTTTCCACCAGCGCCCCCTATTGTCGCGACAAAAAACGGGACAGTTCAAACCTGAAGTTCAAACCGTCCCGTTAATATGGAGCCAGCGGGACACCAGTAGAACTGCCGACCGCGTTTTTGAGCGGATCTCGCCTGCGGCCCGCCAATTTGGCGTCCTTGACAGCCTCGGTGTATGGTCAGATGGGTGCTCAGTGAGTCGCAACCTTGGCTGTAACGATGGGGTCTTGCATGCAGGCAATAATTCCCGATCGTTGCCGCTCCCTTACTGCACCGGTTCTTGTATGACGCGGATTCTGTGGTACAAGCCATAGGAGAGAAATTTTTTGAGCGTCGTGCCGTCGGGGGCATTTCGGCCTGCCGGCACGGCTCGGCGACAAACAGACGTTTCCCCGGCAAGGCATGCGGCTCAACCGCATCAAAAAAAGCAGACGAAAGAGAAAGATGGGTCACTCGCATTGGGTCTTGGCGGTTGCGGCTTTCGCGTTGGCCCGGCCGTCTTGGCCACCACGCCGTCCCGAGCATCAATTATTTATGACGCCTCGTTCTCGTTCGATAACGTCGGTGCTCCCCCTGCGGGCGGTACCATCGCGGGGACTGTGACCGGGGAGCTGCTGGGGCTTTCGTACAGCGGCAGCGGGAAGCCGTCGGACATCATCATCTACACGATGCCGGATACGCTGATCAACAATGAAGGCTCGCTCCCGCTCGATACCGCAGCGTGGACGTTCTCCGGCGGCACATTCACCACTCTCAATGGCGTCATCACTGCTGCTACGAACGTCATTGATACATCGCCGGACGGCGAGGGGCTGCTTCGCTTCAACGTGGGGATCGCTAAACGCAATGAGCTATCGCTCAACTTCAAAGACGCGGGCATAGTATATGTAAGCAACGTCGGCGGTTTTGGCGGCGTTACTTATGGCTCCCTCGTCGCCGAATCGCTGCCGGAACCGGCTTCGGTCCTCGTCATGCTCCCGATCCTCGGGTTCTGGCTTTGCAAGAGGCAAAGGACGGCGGCGGTTTGAAGCGAGCGCCCGCCGTGTATGAACCGAAAGTGACGGGGGCTGATGGCAGATACCATCAGCCCTCATTGATTGGCTCATGACCTTTTTCAAATCGATGCTGGGTTGCCCGACCTTTGGTACATGATACAGCTGGCGCAGAAAATTCTTGGCGGAAAAAGCTCACGAAGCTTTGACGAAGTTGGGCTGCTGCCACGCGATTGGGCAGCCGCAGCGGAGATGCTCCGGCTCTCATCCCTAACAGGGCAGGAAACGCTTGCCCCTGTCAAGCGATTCTACCAACCGTCGTTATTATGCATGCCAGTCGAATGGAGCCAGCGGGATATCAGTAGAACTGCCAGTCGCGTTTTTGAGCGAATTTCGGAGTCTCAGTGCCAAAATGACGGATAGATTGGAGTGACAACGCTAAGCGCCGTGTGAGCGTTCGGGTGGAGAGTCTGCTATTCTTGTGGTGATGTCGGAGAACAAAATGTTCCAGCGAAGCATTGATGAACAGATCGCCCTCAACCGCGCGCGCACGCCCAGCCAACGCTTCGAGTCGCTTTGCGAATTGCTGGACTTTGCCCGATCAATATCGCCGACGGGTGTTAAAGCCGAGGAGCGTCGGCGGCGTGCGGAATTGGCGCGGCGAACCAGCCGGGAGCAATTCCGTGTCCAATACCGACAATTCCTTGCCACCCAGCGGTCAAACGCTGAAACAGGCGCTTAGCACTACAGCGCTACCTCGCGAATCGCGGCGTAACGAAGAAGGCTAAATCCGAAGCCCGAAATCCGAAGGAATGACTAAGCGGAAAGAATGGAAACCGATGAAAGCGGATGCGGACGGAGAGTCGTTTTCCGCTTCGTCTTCTTTTCAGCTTCTTTGGCGTTTGGTGCTTCGGGTTTCTCTTTTTTTGGCAAGGTTTTACGGCTGTTCAGCGCTGTAGGGTTAGATTACTGGTCGATACGCTCGATGCCCGATCCGTTCGCTATGCGATCATCGGCGGTATCGCCACAATTCAACACGGGCGGGTACGCACCACAGCCGACATTGATGTCTTATTGAGCATTCCACAACTGGCCATGTCTGGCCTTTTTGACGCGCTGAACGACTGCGGTTTTATCGTTGACGTGCGGCGCAACATCATTGAACTTCGGGACGACGGATTGACGACGGTCTGCTTTGGAGATGTGCTGGTCGATCTTATGCGTCCGGTCCTGCCGGTCTATTCGCATGTTCTCGACCGGGCCATTTCGACGGGAATCTTGGGTCAAACCGTTCGGATCTGCGCAGTTGAAGGGCTAATTGTGATGAAATTGGTGGCGTTCAGGCCGCAGGATAAGGCAGATATCCAAGATCTGCTTGCGGCACATGGCAGTGAACTCGACTTGGCCTACATACGCACCGAATTCGCATCCGTAGCAGAGGCAAACGATCCGCGATGGGAAAAGTTCGAGGCTTGGATCAAACGCCAGCGGGACGGATAGTTCAATCCGTCCCGCTGCTATGGAGCCAGCGGGACACCAGTGAAACTCGCAACCGCGTTTTTGAGCGAATTTCGTGGATGGACGGCCAAAATGGCAGCGTTGACAGACCAGATCAGTATGGCTCAACGTCATGGAGATGCCAAGGCTGGAGGATGCTGCCCGTGCTTGCCCGACTCTCAGCTACGTGGAAAGAGCGGATCCCAGTTTCTTGACGACGCATGAAAAACGGCAAGTGAGTTGTTCGGGCACTGATGATACAGCACAATTGCCAGCGCAGTCGCCAAATCCTCGGGGGTGATTCCGCGAAGCAGTCGTGCAGTAGTGAAGGATGCGCTGCTTTTCTTGATCGGAGAAATGCTGGCAAGTGGTGTGAAAAAGGCTTTGCCGGTAGCTAAGCGTCCGGTGCGCAAGCAATTGGATTCGAGTCTTGTTCTTAATCTCAATGGAACCCTTTTGATAAGCAGCGACCGTCGCCAGATAGACATTGCCGACTTCGGTTGTCAGTTCCTGAAACATCTTCTCCCAAGCGGTCACTGCTTGGTTTCCCGAACCAACAAAGTCATCAACAAATACGACTGTGTCGTCAGCGCCGAGGCCTGCGCGAAGCAGGTCGCTTCTGCCGATGAAGAGTGGGTCATATTGGCGGTGATTCAGATTGTTGGCAAGACGGAATTGGTGGAGCATGTTGTCGCCGCTCTCTCCGGCACTCGTAGAGAAGGCGACAAAGACGAACTTTCCTTTACGACGATTCGGATCAATGTGCCAGCCGGGAAGAATGCTTAGAACAGACTGAAAAGCGGCACGAACTTGCCCCGCATTCACGAAATCGACAGCATCAAGCAACCTTGCCGCGGTATCGCGGTCTCGCATCTCAAATAAATTGAGCCAATCAAGAATGCCATCCTCTGTTACGCCTTGCCAGTAGCTGGCAAAACGCCGCTGCCATGTCGAACGGCGACGCGCATCTATCGCAGTTCCAGGAGGGCGTGGTGTTCTCACTCGCGTAGTCTCCGGTCTGCCTTGAGCAGCAGGGTCCGGAGCTGCCCCATCAGCTTTTCCATCGAATCCCACAGATCCTTTTCACCATACATCGCGTCCACATCGATGTCGTCGAGTTGCTCCATCAGTTTGCGAACGTCTTTTGTCAGCGTGCGAGCCAACGCTTGAGACTTTGCGCTCTGGACCTCTAGCTCGTCCACCTTCGCCTTCGGCGTCTCGGCGAACTCCTTCATTTTCTTTGAGATTGTCTGCACGCGATTCGCCTTAACCGCGTTGTTGATGTGCTGTTTCACGATTCGGAAATCGGTCACCGAGCGCAGACCACCAGCCTCCACCTTTTCGATCATCTGGTCGGTAAATTTTACGGGCTGAAACCAGTCGAATTTCTGAACATTGCGATCGTGCCGGACTGGATAGAGTTCTATGAAGAAGTCAGCTTTTGTTCGTTGCTCTGGATTCGGGTCAAGCATCATGTCCTGATACTTTTTCTCGTAGGACAGCAGCTTCTTGCAGCGTACAACAACTGCTTCGTCAAGACCGGTTAGGGCAGCGACGCGCTTGTTGTTAGAGTCGTTTGTCTCGTTCATCAAGAGTTCGAGTTTGAGCGCGGTGGGCATCAACTCCCAATCTTCGCGAAGCTTGTGGATTTGGAACATCGTAACGATGTTCTGAACGAGTGTCGGCTCCTCGACTTCATTGACCGGAACTTTCTCCAAGTTGAGCGCTTTGGCACACATCCACCGCCGTTGCCCGTCGAGAATGACGTACCGTTTGGTCTTCGAATCTTGATAGACGGTTAGGGGCACCAGCACGCCGACACGCTGAATCGATTCCTGGAGTGTTTGCAGCGGGAGCTTGTCGAAGAGTCGGCGTGGGTTGTGCGGGTTGGGCTGAAGATCGTCGATCTTGATTAGTTTTACGCCAATAACATGGGCGGCCTCTTTACTCATGCGGCCTCCGGCATGGCGAGGTTGGAGATGAGCAATTCGCCGGCCACCTTCCGCTTTGAGGTGAAACCGGCAATCTGCCGACGGACCTCGATGGCCTTCCAATTCCAATTCTGAGCTATTTCCCGAGCTCGCGGACAGTCAGCATATGACACGAGAAAAAACGCGCCGCGCGAGTTAATACGATCTAAATGACGCGATAGGCGATCCAAGTCGTCTTCAGCAAATGACCGCTTACCATATTCCACAAAAGTGCGGACGCCCGTTGCAGCGAACGGTGGATCGAGATAGACAAAATCGTCTTTGCGCAGATGACGTAGCGTGGCTCCAAAGTCGCAGGCCATGAGCGTAGCGCTTTTTAGCAGTTTTGCGGTAGTGTCAAAATCGCAGACGCGAGGATATTGGCCCTGATCGGCACCAAATGGTACGTTAAATTCACCGGTAAGATTCGTGCGATAAATCCCGTTGAAGCAGTTTCGATTCAGATAGACAAACAACGCGGCGCGCTCTGTCGGATCAGTAACAGTGTTGACCTGCTTACGAATACTGTAGTACGTCTCCGAATTGCGCGGGAGCGCGTAGAGGCGTTCCGCGATCACACGAGGCTTGCGCCGAATCGCCCGATAGGTATCAATCAAAGACGAGTTCAGATCGGACAGGATCGCGGACTTTGGTTTGATCTTCAAAAAAAGACACGCGGAGCCGACGAATGGCTCAATGTATCGCTCAAACCTGTCGCTCCAGAAAGCAGCCAGAGATTGCAGGCTCTTCCGCTTGCTGCCCGCCCAGCGCATGATCGGAACGATTTCCCCGTAGATCAACCTTCGGTCAGTTGGCCGCGCGCTCGACATGCTGGAATGTTGGGCGTCCAAAATCTTCAATGCTGCCTTGCTCGTTGTTAATCGTTAAGTGCATTCCGACACCACCGGAGCCTTCTCGCACGCACACATTTTGCCAAGGGAGGCAGCTATGAGCAAGAGTCACAAGGACACGCGCCAAAACCCGATCCACGCACCCGCAAGCCGAGAATTCTGCCCACCGAATTACGAAATGACGCCTGCTTGAGCGTATTGGCATTGTGGCGTAGAGCCACGGAGTTGCACCTCGATCGAGGTAGAATGATTCATTTTGCGTCTAAAAATGGAGCCACGGGGAATCGAACCCCGATTTACTGAATGCGATTCAGTCGTCATCCCGTTAGACCATGGCCCCGGGTCAGTCGTTTCGATCGGCGGCGCGGATCGAAGGAGAAGTGATTCTAACCGGCGGCCGAATTGGGTCAAGGTGCGGGGGCCGCATGGCGCGTCGAAAATGGGGCCGGGTTTCCGCGAGACGCTTGGGGAGCTGGGAACGAACCTCTGGCCGCCATCACAAAAATCTGTATACGCGTTTTGACTGGCTCCGCCTGAAGGCCGTATCATCCGCTCAAACGGCTCGGACCGGTTGGGGTGGCAGCGCAGCAATGCGGATTCGATCCAACACTCGCAGCGGGCGACCCGGGGTACGAGGCTGATTGAGCCGAGGAGATTGGCGAAATGGTGAAACCTGGACCCGGGGTATCCGAACAGGACCTCGAGCCCCTGGCCGCGCTGTTCAAGCTGCTGTCGGACGGCACCCGGCTGAAAATCCTGATGATTCTTTCCGCGGGGGAACGAAACGTCGGAAGTCTCTGCGCCGAACTTCAACTTCCCCAACCCACCGTCAGCCACCATCTTGGCCTGCTGCGGATGCGCGGCCTCATCGCGAACCGGCGCGCGGGCAAGCAGGTCTTTTACGGGCTCGACTCCGTCCACATGTCGCGAAGCGACACAGGCCTGGTTATCCATGCTGGCGCGTTCAACGTTCGAATCGACCCTCCAGGGCCGCCCGAAATGGCCTGACCCTCACCCGCCCTCCTCACCTGATGCGAGCCTCTCGCGGGCGCGTACTGTAAGGCGACTTAAGACTACAGCGCTGCCTTGTGGATGGCCGCACGACGAAAAAGCAAACTCCGAAGCACCAAATCCGAATGAATGACCAAGAGGAACGAAAGAAACCAGTGCAAGCGGACGAGTCGATTTCCGCTTCGGCCCTCTTTGGGTTCCTTGGTTCTTCCTGCTTCGGATTTCGCTCGTCAGGTCTTATCGCCAACCAACGCTGTCGTGTTAAGTTCGGGGTGCCCGCTCATTCCGTTGCTGTGGTTTGAGGGGAGGAGATCGGTCGGGGGCCGACACGGTGGGCGCCCCAGGCCGACGCCGACCAGCGCAGGGCCGACCGCAGATCCCCGTTTCGCAGCGCGTCCCGGGCACGTTGACGCGCGTGGAACGCGGCGGCCGCGACGCGCATCAACGGGCCAAGGTCGGTCCCGCAACGCGAGCAGACGGACGCGTCACGAAACCCCGCGTTGCAGACGGGGCACTTCAATGCGATCGGCGGCCGCGGGTCCGTCATCGCCCCTCGACGAAAAAGAGGAACTCGCGGAGCGACTCACACGCCTTGGCCAGCGCCGCCGGATCGGCCCCCTGCGCGGCGTTGACGACTTCTTCCGTCAGGTTCACGGCCTCTTCCCGATCTTCGTCATGCATGGAAGGCATCGCCTTTCTGCACCGCTCAACCAGCTCGGTGGATTCGGCCGTGCCGCTCCCCGCGGGCGGCCGAGCGTCGGGGGCCTTGCCGGCGCCCGCCTCCTTGTCGCCCACCTCCTTGTCGCCCACCTCCTTGGCGCCGGCCTCCTTCTCGACCGTCTGCCCTTCGAGCATCTCGCCTCCCCAGCCGGCGTCCCCCTCGGCCCCTCCAAATCGCCCACGGAAGAGTTCTTCCAGGTCGGCCCGGGAGCGATTGATCTGGGCCTCGTCCTGACGGCGGGTGGCGCCCGCGAACTGAACGTGCTTGCTTAGCCCCGTCTCCTTCTCGATGGCGGTCACGTGGAGAACGCCGTCCAGGTCGAGGCGCATCCGGCAGAGGACCGGGTTCGCGCCGGCCCTCGATTGCAGCCCTTCCACCGTAAACATCCCGATCCGCACGTTCTTCAGCGCATCCGGGTCCTCGCCCTGGTAGATCTCCAATTGCACTTCGGTCTGGTGATCGTATGCGGTGAAGTACCTCTTCGGTTCGCGTGACCGGGAGGGGCGTGTTCCGCTTGATGACCGGCCGGTAGCAATGCGGGTAGCCGTGGCCGTCGCGCTCGCCCAGGTAACTGGGGCCGAAGGAGTACGGCGAAACGTCGATCAGCAGTCGCTGGACGTCGTGCCCGGCCAGCCTGCTCGCCAGGACGCCGGCGCCGAGGGCGACGCACAAGTCCGGGTGCAAATCCTGCCGCGGGGGCCTTCCGCACAGCGTCTCCAACAACTGGATGACGAGCGGGGTTCGCGTCGAGCCGCCGACGAGCAGAATGTCGTCCAGCGCGGGGCCGGGGATCCCCGCGTCAGCCAGCGCCTTGGAGGCACTTTCGAGCGTTTGCTCCAGGAGCGGCCGAATCATCGCCTCGTACACGCCGCGGGAGATCTCCACCTCGAGGTTCAGCGGCCGCCCGTCCACGACCATGAGCGATTCTTCGCGCACCGTCGCGTAGGGCTCGGCGCTGAGCTGCCGCTTGGCCGCCTCGGCGGCGAACCAGAGCCGCGCATACCCGCCGGGGTTGGCGCTCTGAAGGTCCACGCCGTGCTGGCGGCGGAACACCTCCAAAAGGTGGTCCACCAGCTTCTGGTCGAAATCGTCGCCGCCAAGATGATTGTTCCCGTGGCTGGCAAGGACCTCGGTCACATCGCCATCGATGCGGACGATCGAGACGTCAAGCGTGCCGCCGCCCAGGTCATAGATCATCACGGTCTTGCCGACGTCGCCTGCGAGGCCGTAGGCCAGACTGGCGGCCGTCGGCTCGTTGATCATCCTGACGACCTCCAGCCCCGCCAGCGCCACGGCGTCGCGCGTCGCGGCGCGCTGGGCGTCGGAGAAGTACGCGGGGACGGTGATCACCGCCTTACTGATCGGGCGCCCCAGGCGTCGCTGGGCCCAGGAGGCCAGCTCGCGCAGGATCAGCGCCGAGATCTTCAGGCGGCGAGAAGGTTCGATCGCCGAGCTTGACGGCCTGATCGGAGCCCATCAGCCGCTTGACGCTGCGCACGGTGCGCTCCGGGTAGAGCAGCATCTGGTTCCGCGCCGCTTCGCCGATGAGCAGCTCACCCGCCGGCGAAAGGCCGACACAGGACGGGAGCATCAGGCGGTCCTGGCTCCCGATGATCTGCGACTTCCCATCAATGAACGCCGCTATCTCGGAGTTGGTGGTCCCGAGGTCAATCCCGACAATCGGTTCGGCCGACTCGCTCATAAAATCATCCTCAAGGCCTAGTTGGCCGATTTCGCCCGGGCGACCGCGACTCGAGCGATCGCCTTCAGGCCCCCATTCAAAAAATACCCGCTTCGGATCACATCGACGACGGTGCCATCCGCGACGCCTTCGACGGCCCGGACGTCCACCGCCGTCATTCGCTCGGGGTCAAACGACTCGCCGACCTTCCCGATCGGGCGAATGCCCCACTCCTGCATCGAAGACTGCAGGCGGCCCAGAGCCAGCGCCGCGGCGTCACGCAGCCCTTCCGCCGGCCGCGTCGCCTGCTCGACCACCACCGGCCCGCCGGCGACGCGCCACGCCCAGCCGCGGCGGTCGGGGCGCTGGATGAATTCGATGGCCTGCGCGGCCGCCCGCACACCGCGATCGAGCCGATCGTGCAGGTCAATGAGGAGCTCGGCGATCTGCGAGGTCGATGCGTTGAGGGCGTCCGCGTCGGGCTCGGGCGCGGCCGCGGCGAGTGCGTCCAGAAGGTCGGCGGCCGATCTCTCCTGCGCCGCTTGGGCCTGTCGCAGCAATGTCGGCAGTTCGGGGACGGTGGCGAGTGTATCGGACAACTGCTTGAACGCCCGGCCCTGAAGCCTTACCTCGCCGCTCAACGTCGTCAACGCCGAGAAAACGCCGTAGAGGTCGCTCTCCATCCCCTGGGCGGGGCTGGCGGCCGCCTGCTGGGTGGCGAGTTCAAGTATCGAATCGGGGATCCCCCGCGGCGGCGGCTCTTCGACCAGCATCTCATCCAGCCATGCTTCAAACTGCCGGACGAGGCGGCCGCGTAACGCGGCGCGCTCGGTGATCGCATCATCGGGCGGCGTCACCGGGGACGGCTCGTCGGAGCCGTGAGGGACCACATCCTCTGGGTCGGTGATCGCCACCGATTCCGGCGGAGGAGCCGACTGCGCGATTTCGTCGCTCCCGGGAGCCGTTTGGCCTTGCTGAAAGCCTTGGTCGAGGCTGTCGCGCTGAATGGTGGAATGATCGGTCTGTGAAGGAGGGGATCCCTCTTCGGTCGCGGCGTCGAAATCAGTCAAGGCCTTTTCTCCTTCAGCGCGTCCATCCACAGTTGGAGGCCGACGAACGCCCTTTTTGCCGGCGCCGCGTCGAGGATCGACGTCAGAGGGGCTTCCGGGGCAGATGCATCGACGGCGGCTTTCGCGCGGGACGCCGGGTCCTTCAGGACCGCGTAGGCATCGCGCACCGCCTCGAACCCTTCGGCGTCACGGTCGGGAGGCGACTGCCGCACCTTCTCAAGGTACGCGTTGCGAATCGCTTCGGCCGACGCCCCCTCGGTCAGCGCGAAGAACTGGAGCGCGTCGGCGTGACTGAAACTGGTTGTTCGCTCGCCCATTTTAGTTCCCCCGCCGCTTGTTCTTACCTCGTTTACCGGTGCCGCCGCTCGCCCCGTCGAGCCCCGCCTGCCCCGGCCGCAGCCCGGCGATCAATTCAAGGAGCTTTCGGGGGTCCTTGCCCAGCTCCTCCTTCGATAAGCCGCTCGCGCCGACGAGCAGTTCGACCAGCTCCGATAGTCCCGCGGTGGAACCCGTAGACCCCCCTCGGCTCGCGTTCGGCTGTCGAAGGGCTTCATCGAATGATGAAGGGCTCTCGTCGGCTTCGTCGCCCCAATCCTCAACATCGTCATCGTCATCGTCATCGTCATCATCGAAACCGTCAACGCCGCCGCCGAAGCTGTCGCGGCCGGACCGATACGCGAGCCGAACGGCTTCGGGGACGAGATGAGAATCAGCACTGCCGGCGCGTCCGGGGAAGCTTTCCGCCTGCCGTTCCTTCTCGACAACTTGGGCGACCAATTCCGGCGGCAGCGGCGCCGCCGACGCGTTCAAGGCCGTCAACCGGAGGCCGGCGCGCTCCGTCTCGGCAAGGATGGCGGCGATAAGCGCCTGGTCATGGGCGGCACGGGCCATCTGCATCGCCGTGGCGAAGCACTGGGCGGCGCGCTCCGGCATGGCTCCCTCCGACAGGCACCGCGCCCGCAGCAAGAGGAACTCCGCCGTGGTCGCCGGGCGTCAGACCGCAGCAGCCCCGCCGTCGTGGCGGAATAGGAGAGCCGGAAATCCCCGTCCTCGACTTCGCTCCTGGCAATCACCAGCAAATCCGAGATCGAAATCGGCGACGGCCGGACGAGCAGCGCCTCGCGCAGCGGCGCGGACCAAGCCGCGGGGCGTTCGTAGCCGAGTGACATCAGATCGGCCACCCTCGCAAGCCGAGCGGCCGCCTGGGCGAATTCGACGGCGGGGAGGCCAGCTTCCGGGCCGGCATCGGGCCAGTTGTCGTTTCGGGCGACCTTCGCCGTCGTCGCCAGCAGGTCGAGCAAGGCCGACGCGGCGAGCGAGCCAAGCTGGCGCCGCGCGGTGTCGAAGCTGGCGGCGGCCGCGGGCTTATCGCCCCGCTGCGCGTGCCAGACGCCCGAATGCACTCCACGGCCGCCCCCGGGTCCCCGTCGCGCATGCCGGGGAGTGACTCGAAGCGCGACGAGGTCCTGCTCGATCAGGTGCGTCTTTTGGGTCGAGAAATGCCGCCACGTGATCGACAGCGTCAGCCGCGCGCGGGACTGGCGGACGCTTGGGTTGATCGGGTCAACCCGCTCGGCCTCGGCGATCCACTTGGCGGCGAGCGTGAGGGCATTGCGGCCCTCGGCCAGGGCCGCGAGGTGAAGCAGCGCCTCGCCGTCCGCGGGGGCGAAGTCATGCCACGCGGAAGCGATTGCCTCTTTCTGTTTGTCCGACGCGCGAGATCTCTCGGCCTGGGCCCACCACGTCCGGAACGTTTCGACGCGGGGGCTGAGCTCGGTCGAGCGTGCGAAGGCGCAATGCGCATCGGTGAGGTCGTTAATGTCGTCGCGCGTCACAAGGGGGCCTTTTAGCCCGGGGATGTTCACGTTTAATCGTCCGGCGGCGAACTCGCTCTCCATCAACCTCCGCTCGCTCTCGAGCACGCGGGGCCGCAAGAGGGCCAGGTACGAGCCGATGTGGGCCCAGACGGCGGCCGCTTCGGGGCTGCGCTCGGCGAACAGCCCTTCCACGCTTGCGGTCTTCACGAATCGGTGCCAGTAGAGGGCGGCGACCGGCGATGATTGGCTGATCTCGATGGCCTTTGCCATCAGCCGCCAGTAGTAGGCATCCACAGGGACGTCGCGGACGAGTCGGGACGTCAGGTCCGTTGGAACCCCGACGACGGCGCATGAGGCGTGGATGTGCTGCTTGAGACGGTTTGCAAGGCTTGGCCGGACCTCCTGGCAACGCTCCAGCGCGTCGCGAACGCTCCGCTTCAGCAGGCTCTCGTCGCAGGTGGAAAGGGCGCGGTCAACCTGGGCCAGGGCCGACCGAAGCGGGCCTTCAGCGGGGACCAGCTTGGCGCAGAGCACCGCGGACCGCCCCGCCTTCTCCATCACGCCGTTCGTCAAGCCGACGATCATCCGCGCGACGCCTTTGACCGCCGAATCTTCGGCGACGGCGTTGAGAAAGCGCCGGGCCGCGTCATCGTCCTCCCGGTAGAAGGCGGCGATGCCCCTGATCAATAACTTCCAGTTTGAAAGCGGGCTGCGGTGGCTCACCATCGACAGCGCGACCTCCGCCTCCTCGACCGGGCGCGAAGTGACCGCCTGAAAGGCTTGCCACAGCGCGTTGGCCGCGAGGCGGAGCGGATGGTCGAGCGGGAGGCTTGCGCACGCGGCAAGCCCCGGCAGATCGGTGAGCTTGGTGCGAATGACCTGCTCGAGCTCGCGCACCCGTTCCGGCGGCGTGGATGGGTCGGCCAATGGAGCGAACAGTTCGCCCAACAGGCCCTGGGCAAGCGCGTTGCGGGTTCGCTGGCCGTCAAGCTGGTGCTTCTGGGCGGGGAAGCGACTGGTGACCAACGCGATGAGGCTGCCCGCCTCCTCCGACATCCCCTTGGCCTGGAGTTGCTCGATGCGGGCGACATAGGCCGCGACGAGGCGCCGCTCCGTCTCGGGCGTCGGCTGTGCCTTGTGCTCGTCCTTCGCACGCTCGACGGCCTGTTTCACCTTGCCAAGAGCAAGCAGCCGTTCGACGTCCGACGAGCTGACAACGTCGGGCTGCGGAACATCTTGCGGAGCGACAGTGGGCATCCATTCCTCCTTAGTCGGGAGCAGTTTTCGAAGGGCGGCGTCCTTCGCCCTGCACGGCATCAGAATTCAAGGGTATCATCCGTCTTCTGTAGATACGAAAAAAAGAGCATCTTCTCCACACCCTCGACGTGGCCGCGGAGCGCGAAAAGCTTAAAAAACCAAGCCAGGTCCTGCTCGGTCGGGTCCGACGGCGGCGCGGAGGCGCGGCCAACCAGCTCGACCGGGGGGACGCCCATGATCTGCTCGCAAAGGTACTGAATGTTGAGCTCGTCCGCCGTCTGCGTGGAGAGGACGAACAGGCCGAACTGGCGGATCGGCTCGCGCAGGTACCATTCAGCCATATCCACCTTCGCCTCGTCCAGCGCTTCGAGGTAGGCGAGCATCTCCGGGCTCTGCTTCCACGCGTGGGCCTGGCGTTCGTCCTCGCGATACCCTTCCAGAGCCGCATCCAGATGAGCCTGAAGCCGCTGGTAGAACGTCTCCACCTGTCCGCCCTCCAACCAGCGGAACATCATCAGCTCGCCAGGGCGGCGGTGGACGTGGTAATCGCCGGTGGGCAGCTGGTGCGCCGCGGCGAGCCCCAGCAACTCCGCCGCGTCGGCGGCCGCCGTCGCGGGGAGGACAGGGCTCCCGGGGGCCTTGGCCTTATCTAACTTCGCGATCCGGCGCTGGCCGCCGCGGGCAAATTCCGCGTCGAGGCTTGTGTTGAGCTGGGCATCGGACTTACGAGGCCCTTCGAAGATGGCGGCCAGTTCAGCGTGCGAGCGGCACGCGTCGGTCTTTTCTTTGCGCGCTCTTTCGGGTCGATCGAAGGCTCGGCCGCGTCTTCATCCGGTTCGTCGAACATGCTCGAATGCAAGATTACCGGCGAACGGACGCAGTGGCCAGCAGCCGAGCGGGAATCGACAGCCAGCCCCGGCCGGGCGATCCGCTGTGACCGACCTTTCGGCACGCCTCCTGCACCCCGCACAAAGCGACATCGGCGCTCTCGGGGAACACCGGCGCCCCCGTCGGCCTTTCACCCTGAGCCGATGAGGGCGTCGGCGTTCCGAGGTTCCGCGTTCTGGAAGTGCCAACATGAATGGCCACACGCGGCCGATCCGTTTCCACCCGGCAGTCTTCCCGCGAGCCGCCCGATCGGCGATCATAGGCCGCCAAGACGTACTGTCCCAACCGACTCCCGCTCCTGGAGGCGACACGCATGCGGCCGAACTTCCGATCTCTCGCGGCTCGACTCTGCCTCATGACGGTGATGATCGGCGGCGCGCCCCTAGCCTTCGCCGAGCCGCCCGCCACGCGGCCGGTCAAGCCCTCCCCGAAAGCGCCGCCCGCCCCGCCTGGGATTCGGGTCGAGCGCGACCTGAAATACGGCGATGCGCCCGGCGCCGCCAACCTGCTTGACATCTACCTGCCGGCAGAAGCCCCGGCCAGCCCCCGCCCGCTGATCGTCTGGGTCCATGGCGGCGGCTGGGAGGGGGGCGATAAAACGTTCGGCGTCGGCGCCGAGATCGCCCGGCGCGGCTACGTCGTGGCGAGCCTGAATTACCGGCTCAGCAGTGAGGCGATCTTTCCCGCCCAGATCCAAGACTGCAAAGGGGCGATCCGCTGGCTGCGGGCACACGCCACGACCTACCACATCGACCCCAACCGCGTCGGCGCGTTTGGCGCCTCGGCCGGTGGCCACCTGGTCGCCCTGCTGGGGACGGCCGCCGACGCTAAAGACATCGAAGGGACGGTCGGCGGCAACCTCGATCAGAGCAGCCGCGTACAGGCTGTGTGCGATTGGTTCGGCCCGACCGACATGTCGCGCTTCTTCGAGCAGGACGACGCGGAGAAGATCCCTCATCAGCCGCCGGAAGTCACGGCGATCGCCCGCCTCTTTGGCGGCGCCCCGGATCGCAGAAAGGAACTGGTCGCCCAGGCCAACCCGCTGACCTACGTTTCGAAGCACGCACCGCCGTTCCTGATCATGCACGGCGACAAGGACAAGCTGGTGCCCGTCGGCCAAAGCCGGATCCTGGCGGACGCCCTGACGGCGGCCGGCGTCGAATGCCACCTCGAAGTGCTGGAAGGGGCCGGGCACGGCGACGGGTTCTCCGAGCCCAGGGTCCTGAAGATGGTTTCCGACTTTTTTGATTCGCACCTGCAGCCCGAGGCCCCCGCGCATGACGCGCCGGCGAAGTAGGGGCGGCCAGAGTCAACGCACACGAAGAGGTTCCCCTGACCGCGCCACCGTTGCCACCTTCCGTCCCGACCGGGCAGCCTGGGGTGCCGTATGCCATCCCCGTCACGGGGACGGCAAACCTGTCGCCCGAGCACATCGCTCAACTGGCGAAGGCCCGCAAGTCATTGAAGAAGGTTCGTCGCGCGATCTCCGTAGCGCAGTTTGACGGCTGGACGATCGCGATCTTCGGCGGGATCACGCTCCTCACCGGGATCACGGATTGGAAGAGCGTGGGCGTCGGCGGCGGGCTGGTGGCGATCGCCTACGTCGAACTCCGCGCCGCCTCGCGCCTGGCGAAAATGGATCGCGACGCGCTGCGCGTCATGGGGAAGAACCAGCTCGTACTGGCCTGCCTGCTGATCGTTTACGCGGTCTGGCAGATCATCTGGATCCAGCGCGGCGGCATGATGCAGGAGTTGAAAAGCCTCCCGGCCGAAGATTCCCTCGCCGATTTCATCGGCCCCGCGGGTGAGATGGCGACGCAGCTCATGATGGGGATGTACTGCATCCTGATCGCGGTGGCGATCTTCGGCCAGGGGAGCCTGGCCCTCTACTATTTCTCCCGCGCCCGCTACCTCCACGCATACCTCACCGAGACGCCGCCCTGGATCCTGGCGATGCAGCGCCGGGGTCACGATCTGACGGCGCGCAACGGGCGCGGGCCAAAACCCGATCAACCACCGAGCGGCCCTCGTCCGTTTAGAAAATCGTCTGGCGGCCGACGCCGCAACCGAGGACGTGGAAGACAATCCGCCAACCGACTTGCGCGGTTCGGAGCATCAGCCTGGCTCGAAAAACGTCGGCAGCATCCGGCGACGGAGGTCACAAAGGGGCCACCTCCCCGCGTGGCCGCTCGGGCGTCAAATTGGGAGGTGGCCCCTTTTTGACCCCCTTGGACCCATTATGGTGACAGTGGAACGCCCGCGTTCGTCACGGTTCGAGGTCCCAAATGAGTAACGCTTTGAAAAAAATGTCTCACGATATCATTCTCGCAGACCGTGACAGCGCAGCCAATAATCTTGATGAATTCAAGGACTTGGATGGAGCGTTTTTGAACTCACGGTCGTTGATACAGCACAGGAGGGAATTACACGGGGACGGGGCTAGTTTCCTGATGCCTGATTCTAGCTGCGTCCCCCTATCATGTCCCCGGTGAAGGCGGTGGACGAGCGGGACCTGCACCGGCCGCTGGAGTCGGGGCTGGCATTGGAGGAGGTGCTATGCGTGCACGAGGAGCGAGTGGTTGGGCATGATTGGTGCGTGCGTTGGCAGAACCGTTGGTTGCAGATCGGCAAGGAGCACGCGGAGTTGCGGCTGGCCGGCCGCCGGGTGCGAATCAAACAACTGGCGGACGGCCGGTTGATGGTGGAGCACGGAGGGCGAAAGCTTTCGTTCACCGAGCTGGCGGGTCGTCCGGCGGCCCCGAAGCCGGCGAAGAAGGTGGTGGTGAACAACCGGAAGTACAAGCCGAGGGCGGATCATCCGTGGAATCGGGAGACGGCGGTGGTGACGTGTCCGCTGGTAAGCCCCGCTCCGGCTGCGCCTGCGCGGGGCTTACCAGCGGGTGGGAAGAAGAAGGCCGGGTGACATTTCTATTTCGGCTTGCGCGGTGACATTTCTACTTCTTGACAACATGAGCGAGAACGAGGAACTTGACACGTCTTGTTCACAAACTTAAGGTTCTACGGCCAGGGCGGTCATTCCGGGGATATTCAGATTCCAGCGTTGATACGCGGGGTTTCCCAGACAGGGCCTCCCACGAGGGAAAGGCGGTTGTACCACCCATGGGAGTTTCCAAATCGAATGTGTATTCTACGTCACGCAGGAGGGGCTCGCGCCTCGCCTTTGGGAATCTGCCGCAATCGCTTCAGTTCCGTTTGCCGTAGCTTCTATGCTGTCATCGAGCCCTGTGCGCAGGATCGATTGATTATAGTTACGTCGCCGGAACACCGTATTACGCCGCAGGTTCGGGAAGTCCCCTGAGTGTTCCGATATACCTTGAGGAGCATACGACGACTGGCTCGACGTCCCTGATTACCTCGAACAATGGGCTTTTCGGCGCCGGCTTCGATCTGAGCATTTCCGGCACCGCACCGAGCAGCCCAACTTTGATCAACAGCATCATCCCTGATCCTGCGTTCAGCTCCGGCCCCTCGAACGCACATATCACCCTAGGTGGCACGTCCGCAACGTTTGGGGAAGCCGTTGCGATCACAGCGACTTCAGGGCCCGTGGGCACGGTGACCGGTGGCCTAAGGTTAGTTCCCTTGGCGACCGTTAACCTAAACGTCGGCAGCGTAGCGGGCCAGACGACTCAATTTAACGTCGGCCCTAACACGCGAATTCCGGGAAACACCCTTACATTCAAAAATGCGTATGATCTAGACCTGACAAACAATGGAAAGCCGATCGGGCCGCCGACGTACACCGGCGCGGTGTCTTCGACGTTTTCTATACAAACACCGACGGTTTCGTTGGCAAAAACGACACAGGCTCCGGTTGCCGCCACGATAACTACCTACGTAGCGACTGCACAGCAACTTGAGGTGTATGACTCGGCGAGCAACACGTTCAAGACAAACGGAACGATCGATCGGACCAAACCGACTATCGTTCTCACACACGGGTTTTTGAGTGATCCGAGTGTGTGGAGTTCCTCGCGACTGGCCAATGATCTACACAGCAAATATCCGACCGAGAATATCGTAGCGTGGGATTGGGGTACCGATGCACACTCGCAAACCGCGGCTTTCCTTCCAAATCTGCCCTTAGCGACGTCCCGAACGGTCAACGAGGGAGCGGGGCTGGGTCAGGCACTTGTCGCGACGCTTGGCGCGAACTATACGAACTCCGTCCATTTTGTAGGGCACAGCCTTGGTACTTTAGTCAATTCGGAAGCGATCAATGTTTTGCATGCTCATGAGCCGAACCTTAAAATTCAAGATACCCTATTCGACGAAGCGTCGATTGCGAATCAATTTGTGTCAGGCTCGAAGTCATTTACCTATGTTATAGGCGCGCTGCCGGCAACCGGTTCGACTGTGTCCGTCGATAATTATATATCCGCGTTCGGCAATCTTTATCCGACGGCGACGAATATTGTACTGAATTATGACCCCAACAATCAGTATGGAAAGAGCGGGCTTCTGTACTGGAACAGCTTTCACGGATATCCAATCAGCTGGTATGACCGTACCGTCCGAGCACCTAGTCTCAGTCAATTGGGATATGCTGCGGCAATTGAGAATGGTGGCTCGGGTTCACAGTCTGGGGATGCTTACCTACAATCCACGCTTCCCAACGGAGAATTTGATCTCTCGTAACACTTCAGCCGTCTGCCGTGACAGCCGGTGGTAGCGGCGGCAGTTTCCCCGTCGTGACCCACTCTCGCAACGCCGCGACCACCGTCGGCACCGGGTCACGCCCTCGCAGCTTCAGCGTTCGGTAGATGCTCATCAGCACCGACTGCGTGAGTGCCCCCTGCTCCGAGCGGTTGCACAAGCTGTTCTTGCGGATGATCACGGCTGGGCGGATCTGCCGCTCCGCGTGGTTGTTGTCGTGCGGGACCTCCGGCTTGTCCAGGAACGTGAACAGGTGGTCCCGGTGGCGGCTGATGCGCTTGGCCAACCGCCGTGCATCGGGGTCGTTGTAGGGCGTGTCGGCCAGCGCGCACAGACGCTGGTGGATCAGGCGGATTCGAGAACGGTACAGCTCGGGGGTGAAGCCCGGCCGCTTGCGCAGGCGGATGCCATCGCGGGCCAGCCGCTTGAGCTGCTTGCTGAACGCCTTCCATTCGGTTGAGCGGTTGTGCTCGTCCACCTTCACCAGCTCGCGCAGCAGGTGCGGCAGGCAGTATTGGTGCTCCTCGGCGCAGACGGCCTCGTACGGCGCCCAAAAGTCATGCACCAGCGTGCCTTGGAAAGCTTCGGTGAAGAACTTCTTCAACGCCGGCGACCCGCGGCCGCGGTCGATCATGTAGTAACAACAGTGGCCGTTGCAGAAGCACCAGAGCCAGTGGGTCTGCCCGCTCACCCGCCAGCCGGTCTCATCGGCCTGGAGCACGGCCGATGCCTTGGCCTCCTGGGCAATCTGCAGGTACCAGGGGAGCAGGGCCTTGCCCAGGCGACGCCAGGCGTCCACGAGCCCGCCGGCCGAGACGAGCGTGGCCAGGCAGGTGCTTAGCACGTCCTGGAGGTTGGCCAGCGTGACGCCCAGGCCGTAGTGCAGGTAAGCGCTAAGGGCCACGACCCGATGCCCCAGCGTCGCATTGGGCAGTGCGTCGGGGACGACGGGCTCAACGTCCTTGTCGCAGGCCGGGCAATAGTCGCGGTGGAGGGTGTACTGGGTCACCACCGGCGTGATGGCTTGTGGGATGTCCTCAATGATGCGGCTGCGGGAGCGGCCGCGTCGGGCGAGTTTACCGCCGCAGTCGGGGCAGCAAGGCAGGCGGCAGTCGATGTGGGCGTCGATCTTGGGCGGGACGGGGCGTCGGCTGCCGGGATGACCCTGCTTGGCGCCGGGCGTCTTGGCGCGACGTCGAGTCGGGGGCTTCTGGTAGACGGGCACCATGGCTGACGGCGTTGACGGCGAAGGGGCGGGCGGCGTGGCCGGGGAAAGACCGGCGACATGCTGCGCCATGGCCAAGGCGAAGAAGACAACGGCCTCGGCGCCCAGAAGGGGCAGCACCTTGGCCAGGGCCTCGGTAAGGTCGCCGCGCTTGGCGGCCTCGAGGATCGTGTTCAGGTCGGGAAGTTGTTGGGTGTCGGGCGGTATCCCGCATTATGTACCCGGCGGAAACGGATCGCGCAACCCGTACACCAACCGAACATTGCGAATATTAAAGACCCAACCGGCGTCAAGGCCGGCAGACGGCTGAAGTGTTACGATCTCTCTAAATCAACCATTGCCGATGCCGCGCATGTGCTGGATACGCGCAATGCGCAACTGACTACCGTTGCCGATCAGAATGATTTGGTCCCTCTAGGCGGTCTGTTTGGCGTGACCCCGACCCAGATTGTCGGGGCAATTCAATATGAAAACAGTGTTCAGGCTCAGTACGAACGGTATTCCCTCAATGGAACGTTTGTTGGCACTTCCCTTCAGGTGACTTTAGCTAAGCTAGTAGCGGCACCCGGTATCTCCGGTCCGGCCGTAGCATCGGATAGAACATCATCCTTGGCAGGGCGAAAAGCTAGTGCGGCTGCACCAACGTCTTCCTCATCGTATGCATGGGTACCTCTTGCTATTCCGTCGGATGCCCGGTATTTGACACTTGACTTCGAGTTTAAAGGACTTAGCCCTAACGACTTCCTGAGCGTCGGTATCAATGACACGGCAATGTTCCAACTTGAAAACCAATACGTTGCCGACTCGACCGTTACTAACACGGGCATGCTTGATGTCTCACAATGGAGCGGGCAAAATGTCCAGTTGTTCTTAGGTCTGGTGGCATCAGACGACGCAAATTCCGGAGGAACTATCTTGGTCGATAATTTATCATTCGCTACTCCTGAGCCACAGTCGATATGCTTGACGTCATTCGGTGCCATCTGGGTGCTGTGCCGCCGAAGACGAACATTCATGAAGTGAGAATGACCTCAGGTTGATTCACTATCATCGCATGCCAGTCACACGGTCTGTACAATATTTGGCATCCGTGCCTAGAAGGTCACAGTCGCTAATTTGATGAAAACGTAGAGCAATTCCTATTACACAGTCTTCAAAATACGATGATGTTGCAAAGCTTAAACATAGCGTAGGCTGATTGGTTACGGTTGCGTACCAGCTGATACACCGACGATCGCCCGCCGGACAAACATTGTGATCAGGGTGCGCACAAATGTAAGCTTCGTAACATCCTTCACGCTCAAATGCTGTCGTGTCTCCTATAAATAAAGGAGTGAAACTGGGACGTAGGGAGAGTCGAGACGTGGCGCGGTGGCGCAGAGCGCTCCGTTTCCACGTCCCGCTCATCGAACCGGACGTGCGGATTTCCCGCATCCGGCTCTCGGAGAAGGATTTGACCACGATCGGCACACGGAAGTCTCATTCCTTCGCCGACCCGTCTGACGGGTTCCGCGTCGCCTGACGCAAGGTGAGGTGTTAGCCCCGAAAGGCAGTGCCCTCGTGCGCCGTTGATGCTTCGTCCGTCACTCCTTCAACTGAGGCCCCTTCCCTCCACGGTCATTACCCGCTTCGTCGGTACTACGGGCCTCTCCGCCATCCCATACGACCCGGCTCATGCCCTCGCGGGCCGCCAGTTGAAGATCATGGGCATCCTCATCGCTGGGACTTCCAGTGTTGATGCTGGAATCTGTCCTTGCATGCCGTCGCCTCTACCCCGGCGGAACCGTCAGATCCATGTCATCCACCGGCTTGGGTTCCGGCTTTGCGACTGACGGCGGCGGCCTTCCCCATTACGTCGCTGGGTCGGCTTCCGCATCAACTGTTTCGGGGCCTCAATGGCGCTTCACTTGTGTTCCGGCCTGCAAGCTCGCGGAGCTGCTAAACAGCCCTTTCCGTCGAGAGCTTCAGCCGTTCGGTTGCCCTCGCGACTGTCTCGACTGCTACCGGGTGCAATGACTATTTCCCGGACGGGACTTTCACCCGCTAGACTCCACACCTTCTCTTCACGGCGCACGACGTAGCTAGGCTCTGTCTCGAAACCATGGTAGCTGCCTAAGATCTGATGCCCCAAGGAGGTGGGCACAGATGGAGCGACACGAACTTACGGACGAGCAATGGGAACTGGTTGAGCCGCTGATCCCCCGGAGCACGGCCCGCACCGGCCGGCCCGCCAAGGACCGACGGCTGGTCCTCAATGGCATTTTCTGGATTCTGGCGGCCGGCTGCCCGTGGCGCGACCTGGATCCACGCTTCGGTTCCTGCAAGACGGTGCACCGGTACTTTTGCCACTGGAGACGGACCGGCGTCTTCGCCGCGATCGTCGAAGCCCTGCAAGTAAAGCTCGACGCCGCGGGGCTGATCGACTGGGAACTGTGGGCCGTTGACGGTTCGAACGTGCGTGCCGCCCGGGCGGCCGCCGGCGCTGAAAAAAAGTCTCGAGCGTTACCCCGACGAGCCACAGGATCATGGGCTGGGCCGCAGTCGCGGTGGATTCGGCACGAAATTCCACCTCGTCACCGACGGGGCGGGAACGCCTCTGGCAGTCGAAGTCACGGCCGGGCAGGTTCACGACTCGACCCGGGCCGAGTCGGTCATCGGCCAAGCGGTCGCGACGCTGATCGGGCGGCGGCGGAAGGAGCGACGGCGAAAGCACAAACCGTCGAAACTGGCCGGTGACAAAGGCTACAGCGTTCAGCGACTGCGGGATTGGCTGAAAGGACAGAAGATCGAGCCGGTCATTCCGCACAAGGACAATGAGAACGCGCGGCACGACCCGTCGGTTCGATTCGACCGCGTCGCGTATCGCCGGCGCGGCGTGATTGAACAGTGCGTCGGATGGCTCAAGGAGTTCCGACGCATCGGGACCCGCTACGAGAAGTTGGCGGTTAATTTCCACGGGATGCTTCAACTGGCAATGATCCAGAGATACTTCCGTTTACTATTTTGAGACAGAGCCTAGTTGATTTTCGCCCGGTGTCGCGGTTCGCGAGGATGGCACGGGACAGTCTCAAATTGTTGGTGGATTCAAGGGGACATAGCTCTTCATTCCCGACTCGTTCCCCGGCCGCCCTGAAGGACGTGAAGGTCATGCGCGGCGGCACGGTCATCCGCGGGGGCCTGCCCGATCGGCTTCGCGGGGCCGCCAACGCCCTCGACCAGTACGCCGCCAACCAGTACGACGCCCACGGCAACACCCTTTCCGACGGCGTCAACACCTACACCGACCAACACGTGGTCCAGCCTGCCGACCAGCATCACCCGCTACGCCTGGCAAGGGGACCAACTCGTCGCCGAGTTCGACGGGAACAACAACCTTCTCCGCTCCTACGCCTGGGGACAGGCAGGCCTCATCGGGATCACGGATTACACCCACGCGGCCGGCGGCGCCCCGGCGGTCTACACGACGATCGCGGACGCGACGGGGACGATCGTGGCGTTGGTGGACGCCTCGACGGGGCAGGTGGCCGCGAGCTACCGGTACGACCTGTGGGGCAACCCACTCTCCGCGAGCGGAGCGGCCGCGGGGGCCTGCCCGTTCGGCTTGGCGGGGATGTACCGCGACGCCGAGACCGGGCTCTACCACACCCCCAACCGGGAGTACAGCCCGACCCAGCACCGCTGGCTCACCCGCGACCCGTCGGGGGAGGCGGGCGGGGTGGATCTGTATGCGTACTGCGGGAATGACCCGGTGAACTCCCAGGACACAAGCGGGCTCGCTCCGGGAATGGGGCTTTCTCCAGCCTACTCTGGTCATCCTCATGCGCTCTCGGATCCTCCAATAATTCGCTTGCCGTGGGCCTGTTTGGGCGGCCCGGGGCTCCATCTAACAGTGTTAACGGCGACTTCAGCTGGATCGCTGCGCGTTTTTCTTTGCTACTAAACCAGCCGAGCCCGATCCCCACCCACACGAGTCGGCTCTCAAATGAATCACGACGGACGACCCGGAAGCTTCTACGCGGAGCGATATGATGTCCTGCCTGCAACGCCTTTGCGCCCTGGTGGCGGCAATGACGGTCTTCGGAAATCTCTCCGTCGCCCGCGCCGAGAAGACGGCGGCCGACCTTTTGCCGAAATCGACGCTTTTCTACGCCGAGATCAACCGCCCGAAGGAAACCCTTGCGGCGATCGCCGATCATCCGCTGCGCAAGGTGCTTGAAGGGTCCGAGGCCTATCGCAAGGCGATTGGCGACCAGAAGTTTCAACAATTCTTGGCAGTTGTCGGCGTTGTCGAGCGGCGCTCGGGGATGCCGTGGCGTCAAGCGGTGGAAACCATCGCGGGCGAAAGGATCGTGTTCGCGTTCGAACCGAGCAGCAAGGGGATCGTCATCCTGACGCGCCCGGCCGACATGAAGGCAAGCGACAGGCTTCGCGACACCCTCTTCGAACTCGCCCGCGGCGACGCCCAGAACAAGGGACAGCCGGACCCGATCTCGTCCAAGACCTACCGCGACTTCACCGCCTACCAGGCGGGCGAGGCGATCATTGCTGATGTCGGCCCGTGGCTGCTGATGAGCAACAAGCCCGAACTGGCGCGCGCCGTTGCCGATTCGTACCTCGATGGCGGCGAGGCCCTGTCGGAGGACCCCGCGTTCGCTGAAACCCACCGGGCGGCGGCCGCCCAGGCGACGCCGCCGTCGGCGTGGGCCTACCTGCGACTCGAGCCGCTTCGCGTCGCCGGCATGGGAGGGGCGCTGCTTTCTCCGACGAAGGAGAAGTCGCCCAACCCGGCGGCCGAGCTTCTGCTCGGAGGCCTGGCGCCGACGCTCCAGAAGGCGCCGTTCGTCACCGCCTCGGCATGGGTGGGCGCGGAGGGCACCCGGCTCTCGATCGCCGCCCCGTCCGATCGCGCCTGGGTGCCGGCCGAGCGGAAGTTCTTCTTCGCCACCCCGCCCGACGGCGCCGCCCCTCCGCTACTTCCCAAGGACGTCATGCTGTCGGTGACGACGTACCGGGACCTGGCGGCACTGTGGCAGGCGGGGCCTGACTTATTCGATGAGGCGGTCGCCACCAAGCTCGCCCAGGCGGACAGCCAACTCAGCACGCTGTTCGGCGGGAAGAGCTTCAGCGCCGATGTGCTTGGCGCTGTCAATCCGCAGCTTCAGTTCGTTGTCGCCAAACAGGCGTTCGATAAGGCGGCGACGCCGGCGACGCCGCTTCCGGCGCGGCGCTGATCTTCAGCGTCAAGCCGGGGCAGTTTCAGTCGCTGCGGCGCACCTTCCGCGTCGGCTTCCAATCGCTCGTCGCCTTCTCGAACATCGGCAACGGCCAGTCCGGGCGGCCGATGCTCGAGATTCAGAACGAATCCCGTGGCGACGCCGAGATCCAGTATGCGGCCTTCGAGCGTCCTGATGCCGCCAACCCCGCCCCCGCTCCAGCGCCCGGCATGAAGGCGGCCGCCAAGGATGACACCTATCTCAACCTCTCACCGGCGCTGGTCATCTCCCCAAAATACATGATCCTCTCAACAACGCGCGGGCTGGCCGAGGATCTCGCCGAGCTGACCCACCGCCCGGAATCAGCGAAATCGCTGCCGGACAACACGCGGATCGAATTGACGGCCGCCCCCATCGCGGAACTGATCCGCCAGAACCACGATCGCCTCGTCGCCCGGAACATGCTCGACAAGGGGCAGGAGCGCTCCCAGGCCGAGGCCGAGATCGCGACGCTCCAGGAGGTCGTGGCCGCGATGAAGCAGGCGGTCATCCGCCTGGTCCCGGGAGAGGAGTCGATCCACCTGGACATCGACCTGACATTTGACGTGCGCTGAAAAAAGGGGAGTCTCCCCTTTCTGGGCGAAAAACGGGGGTCTCCCGATTTCGAGCGATTTAACTGGATTGGCCATGCCAACCGATTTGACGAATGTTGACCCCGATTGGGCTTGGGCGCCGTTCGAGCCGTCGGCCGAGCGCCCTTGGGGGCGGCCGCTCGCCGCGCACCTCTACCGCCGCGCCGGATTCGGGGCGACGTCCTCCGAACTCGATCAGGCGGTTACGGCAGGCATGGCCGCGACGATCCATCGCCTGTGTACACCTCAGCTCCCGACAGACGATTTCACCTCCACCAGCGACCTGCTGGCCCAGCGCGCCACCACCTCGGACGTGACTGATCTCGCGGGCTGGTGGCTCTACCGGATGCTTCGGACCAACGACCCGCTCCTGGAGAAGCTCACGCTGTTCTGGCACGGCCACTTCGCCACCAGCGCCTCGAAGGTGACCCAACTCGGCATGATGCTCGATCAGAACCAGCTCCTTCGCGCCGGTGGGCGCGGGCGGTTCGAGTCGCTGGTCTCCGGCATCTCCCGCGACCCGGCGATGCTCAACTACCTCGATTCCACGAGCAATCGCCGCATTCACCCGAACGAAAACTATGCCCGCGAACTGATGGAGCTCTTCACGCTCGGCGTGGGCCACTACACCGAAACCGATATCAAGGAGCTCGCGCGGGCGTTCACCGGTTGGGAGATCCTGGGCGACCGGTTCCATTTCGATTCGTCGCAGCACGACACCGGTGTGAAGACATTCCTCGGCCGCAGCGGCAACTTCAACGGCGATGAGGCGGTGCGGGTCGTTCTGGAACAGCCGGCCGCGCCCCGTTTCATCGCACGAAAGCTCCTTCGCTTCTTCGTTTGCGACGAGCCGGCCGCGCCCGACGCACTGGTCGAGCCGCTCGCGAAACAGCTCCGGGCGGCCGACTTCCAGATCGCCCCCGTGCTTGCGACCCTGTTCCGCAGCAACCTCTTTTTTTCCGAAGCTGCGATCGGCCGGAAGATCAAGTCGCCGGTCGAGCTGGCGGTCGGCCTGCTTCGGTCGCTTGGCGCGACGACGAGCCTCACGCTCCTCGCCCGCGGGGTGGCCAAGCTGGGGCTGGCCCTGTTTCAGCCCCCGAACGTCAAGGGTTGGGACGGCGGCCGCATGTGGGTGAACTCCTCAACCCTGCTCGGCCGCACGAACCTCGTCGGCCAGATCCTGGCGGCGGGCGAAACGCGATACGATCGCGGCCACCTGGCGGCGGTCGCGGGCGACGAGACGCGGCCGGAGAAGGTCGTCGATCATCTGCTGGGGCTTCTTGTGGCCGTCCCCGTGCCGGCCGAAGCGCGGTCGGCCCTGGTCAGCCTCGCCGGGGAGCCGGGCGAACGGGACCGAACGTTCGGCCGCGTGATTCATTCGATCAGTGCGCTGCCCGAGTTTCAGCTTGCCTGAGAAACGGTAAACAGAAGGGATTGCAATGTCGGCCCGCCATTCACGTCGAGGCTTCCTTAAGCTGTCTCTCTCAACGGCCGGTATCGCCGCGCTGGGCGCTCCTCGGTTCCTGGTCAGTGCCGCCGAGGCGTCGGCACAGGCGAGCGGGGAGACGGTGTTGGTCGTTGTCCAGATGTCGGGCGGGAACGACGGGCTGAATACCGTCATCCCGTACGCCGACGACGTCTACCGGCGCAGCCGCCCGCTGCTGGGGGTCCCGACGGCGCAGGTCCGCAAGATCAATGACTATGTCGGCCTTCACCCTTCGATGGGCGGCTTCTCCACGCTCCTGGAGAAGGGGTGGCTTGGCATTGTTCAGGGTGTTGGCTACCCGCTGCCGGATCGGTCGCACTTCTCGTCGATGGACATCTGGCAGACGGTGCGCCGCGAGGTGGGCGAGCACGGCGCCGGGTTCAGCGACACCGGCTGGATCGGCCGCTATCTGGACGCCCGGGCGGCGGCGCCCGGGTCGGCCGCGGCCGCGCCGGGCCAGGATGTCCCCGCCTTACACCTGGCGGCCGGGGCACCGCGCTTGCCGCTGGCGCTGGTCGGCCATGATCTTCGCGCCGGGTCGTTCGAGTCGGTCGATGCGTTCCGCCTGGAGGACAACGGTGACGCCTCGCTCCGCCGAACGATCGGCGCCGCAGTGGGCGCCGCCCGCCCGGAGCGCGGCGACCTTCTCTCGTTCCTGCATCAGGCATCGGCATCGGCCCTGGAATCGAGCCGTCAGGTGCAGGATGCCGTGCGGAAATACAAGACGGACATCAAGTACCCGCAGACGAGTCTCGGCCGCCGGCTCCAGACCGTCGCTCAGTTGGTGGATGCCGGCCTGAAGACGCGCGTCTACTACCTCGACCACGACGGCTTCGACACCCATGCCAACCAGGCCGTCGCTCATGGAGCGCTCCTGGGGGAGTTGAGTGACGCGGTCTCGGCTTTCGTGCGGGACATGAGCCAGCACGGCCACGGCAAGCGCGTGCTCGTGATGACCTTCAGCGAGTTCGGCCGCCGCGTTCACGAGAACGCGAGCCAGGGGACCGACCACGGGGCGGCCGCCCCGATGTTCCTCGCCGGCGGCGCCGTCTGCCCGGGCCTGCTCGGCATGCACCCCAGCATGACCGATCTGGACCAGGGGGATCTGAAGTTCACCACCGACTTCCGAGATGTCTATGCGGGCGTTCTGGAGAACTGGCTCGGGGTGAAAAGCGAGCCCATCCTCGAAGGGCGATTCAAACCCGTGAAAGTAACGACCGGTTGATCGGCACGGATTTGTACTTCATGGTGGCCTGGTCCACGCATCGTTGCGGGTACGCGATCATGCCATCCGACGTGCCGCCGGTGCCCTCACCGGCGGGCTCTTTATGCGCTCGGGAACACCGCCGGTGAGGGCACCGGCGGCACTTTGATTCGCGCGCGTACCCGCTGATTTGGATCGAGCGGCCCACTAAGAAGCGCTGTCCGATTGGCGAAGTCGGCAGAGTATTTGGCCTGAAACGGTCAGTGGGATAGAGTCGCTTCCATCCAATTTCTTACCTTCCCCCTCGGCAGTCCTTCGGGTTTCGTGCTTCGGATTTTCCCTTTGCGGTATACCGCTAGGCCGCCTCGATTGCCGCGGCCAGCGTGGCCTCGGTCACGGGCCCGGTGTAGCGGCGGCCGTTGATGAAGAACGTGGGCGTTCCCCGGACACCGCTGGCGACTCCGCCGTCGTAGTCGAGCCGGACTTTTCGTTCACCGGCCGCCGCGTCCATGTCGCGCTCGAAGCGGTAGATTTCTAAGTTCAACAGTAGCGCCAAGTGGGTGAAATCCAGGTCGGCCAGCTCGCGTTGATGGCGGAACAACTGGCGGTGCATCTCCCAGAACTTCCCCTGGATGGCCGCGGCCTCGGCGGCGAGCGCGGCGACACTGGCCTTGGGATGGACCGAGTTCTGTGGGAAGTGTCTAAAGACGACCCGCAGACGATCCGAGTACCGAATCTTCAACCAGGAGACAATCGGCTCGGCATTGAGGCAACCGGGGCATTCGTAGTCGCCGTATTCCACCAGCGTGATGGGCGCCAGGACATGTCCCGCCGAGTGGTCGGCCAGTGTCACCGGTACGGCGAGATCGGCTAACCTTCCGGCGGCCGCAACCGGCTGATTTGAAAACTGATTTTCCATCGGCCGCTTCCCTTGTGCGTCTCGGATGAGGGCGAGTGCTCCCTGCTCCTATCTTACGGCGAGGAGTCGGGGCACGACAATCATCTGAAACGAGCTCGGGTTTTACCGCGGCGGCCGGCGTTGATGGAGAAGGAGGAGGCGTGCGCGGGCCGGGCTTCGCGAGGGCCACTCGGCTCAAGGAAAATGGTGAGAGTGAACCGCGACCCACCGGTTTGACCGGCGCTCCAGGATATAGGTGGCTCGTCCTGGCCTTTCGAACCGTTTGCCCAACCTCTGCCCGTACGGATCGCCAGAGGACCGCGACCCGTGCGACATCTCCCGCCATTCGAGCCTGTTGGTCAATCCGTTGCTTGTGATCGGAAAGGATTTGAACAGGCAGGCCTGGCGAAAAGCAACAAGCCCGCGTCGCCTCCACAGTCACAGTCTGGTCGAGCGGGTTGCCTGACCAGGCGCAGGTTGACGGGCGGCCAACCGATCTGATTGACAACTGTAAAGCGAAGGAAATAATGTGCCGATGGGGAGACCGAGGCACCAGAAGCCGTCGATCGAGGCGGCGATTCGATACGCTGAGACGTGCGGATGGAGGGTCGAGCTGTCCAACGGGCATGCCTGGGGACACCTGTATTGCCCATTCAGTTCCAGGTCCGGCTGTATCGTCTCGGTTTGGTCTACACCCCGGGTACCGGAAAACCACGGGCGGCAGATTCGCAGGGCTGTGGATTCATGCCCTCATCGCGAGCCGGATGACGACGAAGATTGATTTGCCCGCATGCTGGAGAACCCAATGAGCCCCGCTGACTCCGATCGCGAATTTGAATTCGCATTGGTGATCGAAGGGGTGGCTGATCTGACGCCCCCCGTCACCGACGCCCTGTTCGACGCTGGCTGTGATGATGCCACCTTCAGCATCCAGTACGGCCGACTCTATGCGGAGTTTTCCCGGTCCGCGACGTGCCTAAAGGACGCTATTCTGACAGCGATCCGTGACATTCGTCGCGCGAAAGTTGGGGCGGTCATTCTGCGGGTCGATGAGAGCGACCTCGTCACACAGGCGGAGATCGGCCGCCGCATCGGACGTCACCGCCAAATGGTGCATCAGTACATTACGGGCAAGCGAGGCCCGGGAAACTTCCCCGCGCCGGTCTGCCACCTGGGCGAAGGGACGCCGCTGTGGGCATGGTGTGACGTCAGCTACTGGCTGGCTCAAAACAACATCATCCGCCCTGAAGAAGGCTTGAACGCCGAGGTCGTCGCGACGGTCAACGCCTCGCTGGAGTCCGCGATTCACCACGTCCGTAACCCGAAGTTGGCCCGTGAGATCGAAGAAGCCTTGGCGACCTGAAACAACGCCCTCAAATCGGACCTCGGGGGCGTTCCGCCGCTCATACTGCGGCGTCGAAAGCGGCCATGGGCCATCGGCCTAGTGGAGAAGGCTGCTCGTACTTGAGGATCGGACAGAGGTTGTGTCGAATGGGCCGTACAGGGCTCGAACCTGTGACCTCCAGCGTGTCATGCTGGCGCGCTAGCCAACTGCGCCAACGGCCCTTCATCGGTTTGCATCCGGTTGCCGCCGAACGAGGCAAAGCTCCCGATTGCGTGAGGCATTATAGAGATCGAGCCGGTGAGTTCAAGCGTCCGGGGCGGCGGATTCTTCCCGCGGGTGTGGCGCTCTTATCGGGCAAGCGGTTTGGACGACCCGACAACTGAACTGGCACACTCTGGGAACGCCGACGTCCCCGTCGGCATCGACGCGAGAGGCCGACGGGGACGTCGGCGTTCCCAGGTTAAGAGTTTCGAGATCGCTTACAGAGACGGCCACTCCCCTTCGAGAGTGGCGGAATCCTTCCTTTGACAGCGTTGCGGTGGGTCCAGAAGATGTGCGACGTCATTCGACAACTACTCTGAACCGGCTTGGGTCGCGATGCGGCCTGGGCGCGTCTTACGGAGGAAGCCGTGAATTGGGCTCGCCCCGCAGTGATTTATTGCCTCGTCGCCGGGTGCGTCGCCTGGTCGGCGCACGTCGTGTTGATCCCTGGCTTCCTCGGATCGGAGGCGGCCGCCGAGGTCACGGTCACGCCGAGCACCTCGCCGAGCCACGACTACGAGAAGGACATCCAGAAATTCGAAGAGGCTGATCGGAAGGCCCCGCCACCCACCGGGGGAGTTCTCTTCATCGGCTCGTCGAGCATCCGCATGTGGAAGACGCTTGCGACCGACTTCCCCGATCAGAAAGTCATCAACCGCGGGTTTGGGGGGTCATACCTGGGCGACTCGCTCTATTACGCCCACCGGATCGTCATCCCTTACAAGCCGAGAATGATCGTCGTCCACGCCGGCAACAACGACATCAACGGCGGCCGCTCCCCTGAGCAAGTCCTTGCCGACTTCAAAGCATTTGTCGAGGTGGTCCGGGCGGAGTTGCCGGACGTGCGGATCGCCTATCTCGAGATCAACCCCAGCCCATCGCGCTGGGCGCAGCGCGAACGGCAGCGGAAGGCGAACGCGCTGATCAAGGCGTACACGGAATCCGGGAAGAACCTCGATTTCATCCCGCTGTGGGACGCACTGCTGGGGCCGGATGGCCAGCCGCGCCCCGAGCTGTACCTGAAGGATCGGCTCCACAACAACGAAGAGGGCTACAAGATTCGCGCCGAAGTCGTGCGGCCGCACTTGAAGGAATAGACGCACGGGCGGGTCGCCGCGTGCGCCAAAGTCATCGAAAGCCCGCGACGTACAACGTTTTACGTTTTTCCACGGTAAAGGCGTTATGCGGAAAAAGTCGAATGGGATGAATCGTGCGGTGCGGCGCGTCGCGGTCACGCTTGCACTTTCAGTCGCGGGCGGCGGTGCGACGACCGCGCTACGGGCGGCGCCGGGCGGCGACCTGTCAAAGCAGCGGCCGACGTATCATATCGACCACATCCCGCCGGCGCCGGTCCTTTCCCCGCAGGAAGAGCTCAAGACATTCAAGCTGCCGCCCGGGTTCCACATCGAGCTGGTGGCGTCCGAACCGATGGTCGAGGAGCCGATCGCCCTGGCGTTCGACCCGGACGGCCGCATGTATGTGGACGAGCTGCGCGGGTATATGCCCGACCTTCCGGGCAACGGCGAACTGGACCCGGTCGCGCGGATCTCCCGGCTGGAGAGCAGCAAGGGCGATGGGCACTTCGACAAGCGGACAGTCTTTCTCGACAAGCTGGTCGTCCCCCGGGCGATTGGGTTGGCGGGGGACGGGGTGCTGGTCTCAGAGCCGCCGAACATCTACTTCTGCCGCGACACCAAGGGGACCGGCGCCTGCGATGAGAAAACCACGATCTTCACGGACTACGCCTCGCGCGCTCCCAACCCCGAGCACATGGCGAACGGCCTGGTCTGGGGGATCGACAACTGGTGCTACAGCGCCAACTGGGCGGCCCGCTTCCGATTCGTGAATGGGAAGTTCCCGCGGGATACGACAATCTCTCGCGGCCAGTGGGGCATCGTTCAGGATGACGTCGGCCGCCTCTTCTACAACACCAACGGCTCGATGCTGCGGGCGGATTTCGTGCCCGCCCAATACCTGACGCACAACCCCTACATCGGATCGCCGGCGGGCATCAATGTCGCCGTGGCGAGCAACGCGACATTCCCTTCTCGGGTGAACCCCGGCGTCAATCGCGGCTACACGGCCGACCTGAATGACGAGGGAAAGCTGCAGCGGGTGACCGCCTCGTGCGGCCCGACGATCTATCGCGGGGAAAGTTTCCCCGCCGAGTTTCGTGGCAACGCCTTCGTCTGCGAGCCGGCGGGCAACCTCGTCTCACGGCAGGTGATCGAAGAGAAGGGGGTGACGCTGAAGGCCACGGGGGTGCAGACCGACGGCGTCGATTTCCTCACCAGCACCGATGAGCGCTTCCGGCCGGTCAGCCTCTATAGCGGCCCCGACGGAGCAATCTACCTCGTTGATCTCTATCACGGCGTCGTTCAGCACAAGGCCTATATCAGTGCGTACCTGAGCGACCAGGTGAAGCAGCGGAACCTGGAGAACAACGGGGGCCATCGCGGGCGGATCTGGCGCATCGTGAGCGACGCCGCCCCGCTGGGGCACTTCCCGAAGTTGTCGAAGGCGACGACCGCCGAACTGGTGAAGCACCTCTCGCACCCGAACGGCTGGTGGCGCGACACCAGCCAGCGGCTGCTGGTCGAACGATCGGATAAGGCGGCCGTGCCGCTTCTGGAGCAACTGATCTCCGCCAAAGGCGCCGATGCGTCGCCGCTGGCGAAAATCCATGCCCTATGGGCCCTTCAGGGGATGGATAAGCTGGAAGATGAAGTCGCGGCCGCAGCGGCCGCCGACACCGACCCGCGCGTCCGGCTAGCGGCGCTGCGCGCCGGAGAGCTGATGATCCGCAAAAAGACGGGGGCCAATCTGGTCGAGGCCTTGGGGACGCTGGGCAAGGACCCGGACCCCCAGATCCAGTTGCAGGTGCTGGTCTTCGCGACGCCGGACATGCCTGAAACCGTCCTGAAGGCGGCCAACGGGGTTCTGGCGGCCAACGTCGCGGACCCGATCTTCCGAGCGGCCGCTCTGAACGCGTCCAGCGGCCGCGAGCTGGATCTGGCGAAGACCGTGATGACCGACCCGACCTTCGCGGATTGCGATGTAAACGGTCGCAAGCTGCTGCTGAAGGAACTTGCCGGCTGCGTGGTGCGGGCGCGGAGCAGCGAACGAATCGAACAGTTGATCGCCCTGATCGCGGCGCAGCCCGCGGCCGCCCGCGCGTCGCAGGAAGTGCTCCTGGGCGGGATTTTGGATGCGCTGACGCCCGGCGGCAAGGGGAAAGCGCCGCCGCGGCGGGTCCGGCTTCCGCACGAACCGGCCGCCCTCGCCAGCCTCCTTGGCAGCCCGGATAAGAAGATCTCGGATCTGGCGGCAAAGGCTTCGGCGCCAATGAGCTGGCCGAACAAGCCGGGCGACACCACCCCCCCGCTGACGCCGCTGACCGACGCCCAGCAAAAGCGGTTCGATGCCGGCCAGGTGTTGTTCAGCCAGACGTGCGCGCAGTGTCATCAGCCGTCGGGCCTGGGGCAGGACGGTATCGCCCCGCCGCTGGTGGACAGTGAGTGGGTCCTCGGCGCGCCGGAACGCGTCACCCGGATTGTTCTGAACGGGTTGCACGGGCCGCTGCAGGTCGGCAAGAAGACGGTCGAGCTGGAAATGCCGGGGCTCAAGGCGTTCGACGACGAGCAGATCGCTTCGGTCCTGACCTACATCCGCCGCGAATGGGGCCACGAAGGGAAGCCGATCGAGCCGGACGTTGTGGCCCGGATCCGCAAGGCCACCAGCGATCGCGGCGACCTGCAATGGACGTCCGAGGAACTTCAGCAGATCAAGTAGCGGATGGAGTCGCGTAGCCGATGTTGTCAAGAAGTAGAAATGTCACCGCGCAAGCCGAAATAGAAATGTCACCCTGCCTTCTTCCCACCCGCTGGTAAGCCACGCGCAGGCGCAGCCGGAGCGGGGCTTACCAGCGGACGCCGTCCGACCGCCGACTCACGATTCCACGGATGATCCACGCTCGGCTTGTACTTCCGGTTGTTCACCGCCGCCTTCTTCGCTCGCTTCGGGGCCGCAGGCCGACCCGCAAGCTCCGTGAACCCGAGCTTCCGACCTCCGTGCTCCACCATCAACCGGCCGTCCGCCAGGTGCTTGATGCGCACCCGGCGGCCCGCAAGCCGCAACCCACCGTGCTCCACGCCGATCTGCAGCCAACGGTTCTGCCAACGCACGCACCAGTCATGCCCAACCACTCGCTCCTCATGCACGCACAGCACCTCCTCCAATGCCAGCCCCGAATCCAGCGGCCGGTGCAGGTCCCGTTCGTCCACCGCCTTCACCGCGTAACGCCCGTTCAAGTCTTTCAGGAACTCCCCCTCCAGCAGCCCGTTCGCCTGGGCCATGTCATTGATCCCCCGCAGCCGCAGCTCCTTCACGAAACGGTCCTGGAACACCGCATTGCGACGCTCCACACGACCCTTGGCCTGCGGGCTGTGCGCACAGATCAACTCCACCCCAAGCTCCTTCATCGCACGCCCAAACTGCGTCGGCTTCTCCGGGTGATCGTCGTCCCGGTAGATCGAATGACGATCCACGTACAACGATCGCGGCAGCCCCCTACGCTTCATCCAGCGACCCACCACGTCGAACGCCGCCTCCGTCGTCTCCGCCGGGTAAAGCCTCGCGTACGTCTGGTTCGTCGCGTCGTCGATCACCACCATCAGCACGCACTTCCCCGCCCCCTTCCTCCCTTCAAACCAGTCGTGGTGGCTCCCGTCCATCTGCAACATCGAACCCAGGCTCGCACGACGCTCGCGACGCTTACGGTGCTTGCCCCGACGCCGCCGACGCTCCCATAGCCCTCGCTCCTTCAACAACGCCGTCAGCGTGTCCGGGCACAGCACCAACCCCGACTCCGCCAACTTCTCACACGCCAGCGTCGGACCGAAGTCCGCGTACTTCTCCTGGTGCAACTTCACCGCTCGCTCACCCACCTCCTCCGCCAATCGCCGGTTGCTCGCACGCCCTCGCAGACGATGCACCAGCCCGACATCCCCCTCCGCCCGGTACCGCTTCCACACACGCCGCGCCTGCCGCAAAGAAACCCCCATCAACTCCGCCGCCTCCGCAACCGTCAGGTCACCTCGCTTCAACCGACCCATCGCCTCCAAACGAACCCGTTCCGATACCGACATCCGAAGCTCCATCCGCCAGGTTTAACCCAGCCTCGATGGGGACACTTCTACTTCGGCTAAGGGGTGACAATTCTACTTCGGTACAACATGGAGTCGCGTAGCCGACTTTACGGGCCGGGCGAGGGTCGATACCGTATTGGGCGATGCCACGGACGATCAAGCTTCCGTGGGCAGGCGGGCCGTTAGCTCAGTTGGCTAGAGCATCCCCCTTACAAGGGGAAGGTCATCCGTTCGAGCCGGATACGGCCCATCGCTGGCGGGATGCCGAACAGTCGGTCGTTCAGCCCTTCGCTGGGATGCGCAAATCAGCGGCGACAACAGAAATGCCCGCGAGGTGACTCTCGTGGGCATTTCTATTGTCGCATATCTTAATGCCTCTCGGCATGCTGTAGGAACGACCCGCCCTACGCCGCCTGCCGCATCGGCAGCGTTTCGGTCTCTGTCTCGGCCGGCTGTTCGACGAACGGAAGGGGGATCGACTCCGGATCCGATGCGGGGGCTTCGACGGTTTCGATCGCCTGCATGGATTGGGCGATAGCGCGATCGCCGTACTCGAAGTGCTTCTTGAGGTCGAGCAGCCGCTTCTCGAAAAGGTTCCAGCTTAGGACGGCTAACCCGAGCGTCGCGATGAGCGCGACGGCGGTGTAGATGAGTGCGGCCGCCAGATGCGAGCCGATCACCTCGGCGAACTGCTCCGGCGGCAGGATCGCCGTCGCCGCCGTCATCAGGGCATAGTGGAAGATATAGATCCCGTAGCTGTACTTCCCAAAGAAGACCAGCGACGAGTCCTGAAGGATCCCCGCGACCACGCCGTTGGACGGCGAGGCGAGGATCAGCACCAGCAACCCCGCGAAGAAAGCCGAAACGGCCGTGAACCCGAACGCCTGGACGAGGCGGTCATAGTGGCTCAAGCCGCCGCTCTGGTAGCCATGGGCGAGGATCGCCGCGCCACAGGCGGCCGTCACCCAACGGGCCGGCTCAACCCAGGGGCGAACGCCGTCTTTCCCTCGCACGGCCAGCGCTACGAAAGACCCGATCGCCAGGGAATCCAGCCGGCAAGGGGTGAAGTAGTAGACGTCGATCAGCCCCTTGGCCTCGCGGACAAGATCGACCCGGAGCGTCATCGCCGTGACGGCGACCAGGGCGCAGATGCTCATCAGCTTGCGGCGGCCGCCACCGAAAAAAATCACCAGCGGCCAGGCGAGATAGAACTGCTCTTCGACATCGAGCGACCAGAAGTGCCCGCAGACGCTCCAATCGAACTTATGGAACGATTGAGCGATGTTGGAACCGTAGAACCAGAGCCACATCTGATGCTGTTGCGCGCTCCTGCCCCAGGTCATGATGCGCGACGTACCACCCGAACTGCCCAGGTGATGCGCCATCCGGGCCAACTGCGCCGCGACGGGGAAGGCGGCCAGGATCACGAAGACGGAAACGAAGTAAAGCGGGAAGATCCTCAGTGCCCGGCGGGCATAAAAGTTCCGAAAGTAGCGGCCGTCGTTACGGGTATCGAAGAGGATGCCGGTGATCAGGAACCCCGACAGGACGAAGAACAGTTCCACGCCCACCCAGCCCGAGGTCGCGAAGCCGACGAAGTCACTGCTGAAGTTCTTGCGGTTCCAGAGGACCATGTGGTCCAGCAGGACCAGCAGGATCGCCAGGCCGCGCAAGCCGTCGAGCGCGGGGACGCGGCGGGCCTTCAGCACCGGCGCGGCGATCATTTCCGACGGGCGCTCCTCGCGCGGGGCGTGGATCGCGGCGGCTTCAGGAAACGAAATAGCGTGCGACATCAGTCTTCCGTCCTGTCGATCCCGAGGGTTGGAGAGGCAACTGCGATCGCGTTCCCACGACCGATCGGGCCAGCGCCCCGGCCGTCCGCGCGCCCCATTCATCATCGGGGAATCACGCACGCGGCTTGACGCTACAGGCGTTGCTATCGGTTGATCCCCCCCGCTTTCCCCACTTATGGGACGGACGGACCGCAAGAACCCCGCATATCACCTAATCCTCGACGGGACAACGCGTAACGGGAAATCGGTTATCGGACGAAAGGGGTGGGGGAAATGCTGAAGGCGGAATGCTGAATGCTGAATGGGGGAAGACAGAATGCGACGGGAATCAGATCGCGACTGCGGCGGCGAACCGTAGAGCAATCCGGGCGGGGACCGCACCGCGATCCGCTGCGTGGCTCCGGCGGATTTCAAGAAGGTCATAGGTCGCTTAACCGCAACCGAGCGGACCGCAATGCGGTCCCTACGACACAATTCCCCATTCAGCCTTCAGCCTTCAGCATTCAGCCTTCAGCCTTCAGCATTCAGCATTCAGCCTTCAGCACTCCCCATCCCCCCTCCCCTTCCTGAACTTCTTCAGGTGGAACAGGCCTGTGCTGGGGCGTGGGGGCGTGAACAGGAGGGCGCGAAGGATGCGGATCGACCAGTCGCGCCAGCGGAGGACCCGGATGCGGAGTTCGAGCTTCTGGAGGGAGACATCTTTGGGCGACTGAGACAGGCCGCGACGGACCCATTCCAGCGCGTCCTCATAGCGGCCGAGGTGCTCGTAAGCGAGCGCGAGGTTGTAGATCGCCATCGCGTTGCCGGCGTCGCGGGTGAGCGCCTCGTGGCAACTGGCGATCCCGTCCTCATAGCGGCCGACCATGAACTGCGACACCGCCAGGTTCTGCCAGGCGTCCACGTTCCCTGGGTCAAGCCCGACCAGCCGCTTCAGGCAGGCGACCGCGGCGCGGGTCTGGCCGGTATCCACGAGGAGGTTCGACAGGTCGAGCAGCACCTGCGGGTCCTGCGGCCGCAGGACAAGCTCCGCGCGCAGGTGCTTGCGGGCCAGCATTGCGTCGCCGTGCACCCCGCCGCCGAGCGCCCTGCGCCGGTGATACAGTTCCCCCAGGCGAAGGTGCGCCCCGGGGTACGTTGGGTCAAGCTGAAGCACCTTGGTGAAGGCGAGGATCGCCTGCTCATCCCGGTCGGGCGACAGGAGGCGCATCAGCCAGTTGCCGTGACAAAAGTAGCCGGCGGGCTCTTCCGGAGCCAGCTCGATCGCCCGTCTGAACTTTTCCCCGGCCTCCTCCGTGCGGCCCATCTCCATCAGCAGGTCGCCGAGGTCGAGCAGCGTCTCGGTGTTGCCCGGGTCCTGCCGAAGCCCGGTGAGGTAGTGCTGGCGGGCCGCCTCGAATTCTCCTTTGCCCCAGAACGCCTCGGCGATCCGGATTTGTACCTCGGGGTGGCTCTCGTCGAGGTCGAGGGTCTTCTGCCAACAGTAAATCGCCTTGTCGTACAGGCCGCGGTCGTACAGCGAGCAGCCGACGTTGTAGTAGCAGTTGGGGCAGTGCTCCTTGTAGAGCCGGGCGAGGTAGAACATCTCCTCAGCCTTTTCGTGGTCGCCAAGCTCGCTGTAGGTCAGGATGCGATGGCAATAGGCCGGCTCGAAGGACGGGTCAATCGCCTGGATGCGAGCGAAAGTCTTAAGGGCTTCGTCGAAATTGCCTACGCGGTGCAGGTCGATGCCAAGATGGTTGATCGCCTGCAAGTCGTTCAGGTCGATCTCCAGGGCCTGGCGGTAGGCGTCGATCGCCTCGTCGAAACGTTCCATTTCGTCGAGGGTGAGCCCGATGTTGAAGAACCAGGACGAGTTGTAAGGATTGATGCTTGTGGCGGCGCGGAGCTCCGCCAGCGCTTCGGGCCAGCGGCGCTGTTCGAACAGCTCCTGTGCCCTTTCGACCCGTCGCTCGGCATCGTCCCAGTCGTTCATACGACCTGTCGGCCCGTGGCCCGCGCTGCGGCTGTGGAATACGCTCCGTCGCCCAGCGCTCCATTGACGCCAAGCCGAGTCACCCGGGACGATATTTTAGTGGGAGATTACGGCTGTTGGCAAGTCGGGCGGGCAGTAGTCCGCCCGCCGCGCCGACGCGGGATAGACGCTGAAGCGGCCGCCCCTTTTGCTCCACTCGTACAGCCTCAATGACGAAACGCTCACTTTGCGATTGGAAAGGGCGCGACACCGGCTCGCTACCGGTATCAATGGCCCCCCTGCCGAGGCTATTGGTCCCCCTCCTGGTCACCGGCGGCCGGACGATGTCGCGCTTTCGAAAGCGAGAAACGGGCAACTCTCCTCGTCAAGAACCTGACGAATGCGCGGGAGCGCCGCGCTTCGCGCGACGACAAAATACGGTACCCTCCTGAGGTCGATGATAATAGACTTCGGGGGCGGGCCGACGGTGTCAGCGGCGGGATGAACGGCGCCGAATGGCGGCCGCGATACGGTTCCGGCGGGACGTCGGACGGCAAGACGGTCGGGCGAGGCGAGCGGTTCACGTCGTTGGACGGGTTCGCACCGGCGTCCCCGCCGCGGTTGCCGAAGCGCCGCAGTGAGGCAACGAGCGAAAAGGCGTGACGGTGGCCCGGGTTTCCCCACACCAGCGGCGACGACTGATGCTGGCGGCGCTGACCACGGCCGCCGCGGTGTCGCGCCCAGCGCCCGCCCAGCAGACCGCACCCGCCGTCAGCCCAGCACCCCCCGCCGCCTTCGCCTCCCCTACCGCTGATCGCCTTCGCCGGATCCAACTCGGTGATGCGGCAACCCTTACTGACAATGCGAAACCTCAGTCCGATCGGGATGAGGCCGCCCGTCGGCTCCTCGCACGCGAGTCCGACGAGGCCCGCGCGCTGTTACTGCGGTCGGCGAACAGCCCCGGCGCCGCGCTCGCCGTCGCCCGCGCTTTGGGCGAAGACGCGTCTCCCACCCCAGAGTCCGTTAACCTGCTGGTGCGGCTGCTCGGCGGGGATCGTGAGACGATCGAAGCGGCCGCTTACGCGCTGGCCAGCGCTCACGATACCGGACGGGCGCTTGAGCAACTGATCGCCTTTGCGACCTCGCCCGATCCGGCGGTCGCCCACGCGGCTCGGGCGGCCGCGGCGCGCGGGCTGGGGAGTGTGGTGGACCTCCGCGCCGCCAACGCGCTGCTCGTGCTCTTGAACGACCGCCAGCGCATCGTCCGCGATGCCGCCTGCGATGCCCTGGCCGAGATGACCGGGCCCGCGCCTACGGTCGCGACGCCGATGCCTGGCGAACCTGGGGCCAGGGGCTCGCCGGAAAAACCAACGCCCAGTTTCGCGAGAGCGTGCTCGACCGTGTCAAACGACAGCGGCCGCCCATGCCACCCGAGGTGGCGGACCAACTCCAGCGGCTCTACCAAATGGTGGATAAGCCCCAGCGCCCCGAAGCGCTGCGGCTCCTGCTCGCTTCAGAGTCGCCCGGCCCGCGGCTGGTCGGCGTCCGAATCTTCCTCCGCGAAACGCTCGCCAGCGGTCGTGCGAACCCCACCGACCTCGCCCGCATTCGCGACATGATCGGCGACAGTTCCGCCGACGTCCGCGCCGAGATTGCCCGAACCCTTGGCACGATCAACGATCGCGCGTCGCTCGAAACGATGCTGACGCAACTCGCGCAGGAGCCGGACGCGGGTGTGAAGGCGGCCTTGATCGACGACTTCGGCTCCTTCGGTGACCCGCGCGCCGTGGCGACGCTGATGCAACTGCTGGCCGACCCGTCAACACGCGTTCGCGTGGCGGCCTGTGACGCGCTGCGAAAGCTCGGCCCCGAAATCCGCAAGGACCCCAAACTCGTCGCGTCGGTGACGGCGGCGTTGCAGAACCTGATCAAGAGCCCGAACGGCGACACGCGGGCCGCGGCCGTCGGGGCGCTGGTCCCGCTGGGCGACTCGCGCGTCCAGAAGCTCTATCTCGAGCTGCTCGATCTGCGCGAAACGCCTCGCACCCGGATCGCCGCGTTGGAGGGGTTGCGGGAACTGGCCGACCCGCAGACCGACAACCGCGTCATTCGATGGCTCTCCGCCGAGCCTGAAGCGACGGTGCGGCTGGCCGCGCTCGACGCCTTCGCCAAGGTGGGCTCGTTCGCCTTTCACGCCGAACTCTATCGATACACCGACCCCGCGACAGAGCCCGACCGTTCCGTCCGCGATAAGGCGATGGAGGTCTTCGTCGCGCTGATGCCGACCGCGACGGATCGGCAGCTTCGCGACTATGCCGAACAGTTTCGCAAGCAGAACGCCTTCAACCAGCGGCTCTCGGTGCTGTTGGCCCTGGCCGACAAAGACCAGAAGGCGACGCCGCCCGCCCTGGATGACCTGGCCGCCCAGCGTGAGAACATCGGGCAGACGTTCATGCAGATCGGCAACAGCTACCTTCGGAATGCCGCCGTCGGCGCGCCCCAGCCTGAACCGGCGACGGCCGCCTTCGTGCAGGCGGCCGCCTATTTCCGCCAGGCGCTGGACTACTGGCGGGAACAGGGCGGGCCCGCCCTCACCACCGAAGGGCTGGTGAAGGAACTGATGGATTCGTTGCTGCTGAGTCGCCAGTACCCCGAGGCGGCCGAGTTCGCCCGCGCAACCATCGCCAAAGAGCCCGCCCAGCAACAGACGGTCGCCTCCAAGCTCGCTAACCGAGCGGAAGACCTTCTGGACGCGACGCCCCCGAACGTCCGCGATGCGCTGCGCCTCTCGCTTGAATCGCTGAAGATCACGCCTCCCCTGGACGAGCTGTATCGTCAGCGCCTGCAAAAGGTGAAGGTGCGGGCCGAGCAGATGCTCGCCCCTGCCCCGCCGGTGCCCGCGCGTCCGTAGACGGTTCGTCCCGGCTCTTTGCCTCACTCATCATTCGAGCGAGGACGCGGAGTAGCCTTGAACGGCAAGACTGAAGGCGATGGCGGCGTCGCCTGGCGCTTTGACCACGTCGTATGCAGACGCACCACGCACGCGGCCAGGAGTCGTTGATAATCCGCGAGCAGCGCGGGCTCGTGGGCACGGACGACAACCACCAGGTCGTAGCCGCACGGCAGGTCGTGCTGCATCAGGCGAAACGCCTCGCGGAGGAGCCGCCGGATCCGGTTGCGGCGGGCCGCGATCCCCACCTTCCGCGAGACGCTCATCCCCAGCCTGGGGTGGCCCAGGTCATTCGGCCGGGCGTAGACCGTCAGCGGCCCGCGCGCGTCGCGCGTTTTCGAAGCGTATACCGCGTCGAATTCCGATGGAAGTCGAAGGTGGCGGGACTTGGGCAATGAGTAGCTGCGAGGCATGCTTGCTGCGTGGCCGGCAATAGGAAGCCTTACATGCACCGATGCAGCGGCCGCACCCAAGTACCATCGGTGAGGACCCGCCGGCGGCCCCGTACCTGCCTCAGAACTTACTGGCCCGATTCTGCCATCGACGCCGCCGGCTAATCGATCCCCTGGGCCGCCAGCCACCGCTCGGCATCCAGCGCGGCCTTGCACCCCATGCCGGCGGCCGTGATCGCCTGCTTATACGTCGGGTCGGCGACGTCGCCGGCGGCGAAGACGCCGTCAATGCTCGTCGTCGTCCGGGCGGGGTCCGTCAGCTTCACAAAGCCCTTCTCGTCCGTGGCCAGTTGCCCGTCGAGGAACTTTGTATTCGGCGTGTGGCCGATCGCGACGAACATGCCGGGCGCGGCGATCTCGAACGCATCGCCCGTCTTCAGGTTCTTCACGCGCACGGCGGTCATTCCACGCTCCTCGTCCCCGATCACTTCTTCGACCACCGAGTCCCAGACCGGCTTTACTTTCGGGTTCGACAAAAGACGATCCGCCATGATCCGGCTCGCCCGGTTCATGTTGTCGCGGCGATGGACGAGGTGAACCGTCTTCGCGAACTTGGTCAGGTAATTCCCCTCCTCGGCGGCCGAGTCCCCGCCGCCGACCACGATCAGATCCTGATTGCGGAACCGCGGCAGCGCCCCGTCGCAGACCGCGCATGCGCTAACCCCGCGGTTCTTGTACGCCGTTTCGCTCGGAAGGCCGATGTAGTTCGCGCTGGCGCCGGTCGCAATGATCACCGCATGCGCTCGGACCGTCTCGCCCGCCGAATCCCGCATCGTGAACGGGCGCTGCGACAGGTCGATCGACAGCACGTCCTCGGTGCGGATCTGCGTCCCGTACCGGGCGGACTGCTCGCGCATCTTGAGCATCAGTTCCGGGCCCATCACGCCGTCCGGAAAGCCAGGGAAATTTTCGACCTCGGTCGTCAGATTGAGCTGCCCCAGCGGGAGGGTCCCACGGAGGCGGTTCTCTTCCGTCGGCGCGCCCTCGTAGACCACAGGCTCGAGGTTCGCGCGCGCTGCATAGATGGCGGCCGTCCAGCCCGCGGGGCCCGAGCCGATGATGACCAGCTTCTCAAACTTGTCTTGCGTATCTGCCATGTTGATCTCTCACCTTCCCGTCACCGCCCGCATCGGGAGGCACGACACGGCGACTCCCATCCTTTGACCACTTGGCGCCGTGTCGCCTTACCCAAGCGGCGGCGCCGACCTTACCCCGCCTTCGTCGGCGTCGTCGTCGTCGGCCGCTCGCAGAGGGCCACACGCAGGATCGCGCCGTGCTGGGTCGCGCCGATTGACTCCACTTCATGAAAACTGAACGGCACCGATGCGAAGGCGGCAAGCTGATCCGCAATGGTCTTTAGCGTTCGGGCTTCGGCGGCCGTTGAGGCGAGCAACTCCACGTGCGGATGGCTCATGGTTTCGTTCGCCGCGGTCGGCCGAATGCCGTGGTGGAGCATAAGGGCGATATTCATCAAAAGGCTCCTGCGGCCCAAACGGCCGCGGCTCGATCCCGGCCGGCCAGCGGCTGCTGACCAACCGGGCAATCCACCTGGATTCTAGGACGCCAGCTTCACACAGATCGCGTCGCCGACGTCGGTCGTCGAAGCCGTCCCGCCCAGGTCCCGGGTGTGGTGCTTCGGGTCGGCGACGACGTCTCGGATCGCCTGGTTGAGCGCGGCGGCCGCGGCCGGCTGCCCCAGGAAATCGAGCATCATTGCGACCGACAGGAACGTGGCGATCGGGTTGGCCAGGTTCTTGCCCGCGATATCGGGTGCCGACCCATGCACCGGCTCGAACATGCTGGCCGCCTGACGGGTCGGGTTCAGGTTGCCGCTGGCGGCCATCCCCATGCCGCCCTGAATGGCGGCGCCAAGGTCGGTGATGATGTCCCCGAACATATTGGTTGTCACGATCACGTCGTAAATCTTCGGCTTGGTCACCATGTACATCGTGCAGGCGTCAACGTGATGATAGTCGGTTTCGATCTTCGGGAACTCGGCCTTCACCTCTTCAAACGCCCGGAGCCAGAGATTGTGCGCGTACCGAAGGACATTGGTCTTGGCGACAAGCGTCACCTTTTTGCGGCCGAACGAGGTCGCGTACTCAAAGGCGTATCGGATCGCCCGCTCGACACCCCGGCGCGTGGTGACCTCGATCTGGTTCGCCACCTCGTGCGGCGTCCCCTTGTAGAGGAAGCCGCCGTTCTGGCAGTAAAGCCCCTCGGTGTTCTCCCGGACGATGACCATGTCGATATCGGCCGGGCCGACGTTCTTGAGGGGCGTCGGGGCCCCGGGGAGAAGGCGGGTCGGCCGCAGGTTGATGTACTGGTCGAGCTCGAACCGCATCTTCAGCAGGATCTCCGCCTCGAGGATCCCCTGGGGGATCTGGGCCGACCCGCGCGGGTCCACGCCGACCGCGCCAAACAGGATGGCGTCATGCGCGGCGATTTCCTTCAGAGCCGAATCCGGGAGCGTCTGCTTGGTTTCAAGGTAATGCTCGCCGCCAAACGGGTAGTCGGTCGTGGAGTAAGTAAACCCGAACTTCCGGGCCGCCACCTTCAGGGCTTTCAGGCCCTCGGGGATGACTTCTTTTCCGACGCCGTCGCCGGGCATGACCGCGATCTTCATGATGTGCTCCTGGGAAGAATTCGAGCGGGGCATCGTATGGGGAATCGGCCGCCGGGCAAGAGGGGGGGGGAGGAAAGGATGAAGGATGAAGGTGAAGGATGAAGGTGAAGGATGAGGAAGCCGCGATCGACGGCAGTGGTCGAGGGGGGAGGAAGGATGAAGGTGAAGGATGAGGAAGTTACGATCGACTGCAATGGTCGCGGGGGCGGGTAGTCAACCGGAGGGGAGCGGGCGCGGTATAAAGGGGATCATGAGCCAATCCAACCGCTTTGCGATCGGGGCCGTTCTTTGTGCGCTGTGCGTCTGCCTCTCATCCGCGCGGGCGGCGGAGCCGGCGGTGACTCTGGACGTCTGGCCGGGGGCCGCTCCGCTGGAAAAGGGGATCGCCGGCACCGAGCATTTTCTGGACAAGAACCCCAACGATAAGAAAGGGGTCGCGCGGCTGACGGACGTCTCCAAGCCGACGCTGTCGGTCTACCGGCCGGACAAGGCGAAGGACACCGGCGCCTCGGTCATCATCTGCCCGGGCGGCGGGTACTCGATCCTTGCCTGGGACCTTGAAGGGACCGAGGTCGCCGACTGGCTCAACTCGATCGGCGTGACCGGCATTATCCTCAAGTACCGGGTCCCGACCCGCCACGGCGACCCGACCCATCAGATCCCGTTGAGCGACGCCCAGCGCGCCGTCAGCCTGGTCCGCAGCAAAGCGGGCGAATGGGGCCTGGACCCGAACCGCATCGGCATCCTCGGCTTCTCGGCTGGCGGGAACCTCACCGCGCTGACCTGCACCCACTTCGACCAGCGCGCGTATGAAGCCGTGGATGACGCCGACAAGGCGAGCTGCCGCCCGGACTTCGGCGTGCTGGTCTACCCCGCGTGGCTCGTCGCCGACGCGAAGAAGCCCGCAAAGACGGCGGCCGCCGACGGCAAGACGGCCCCCGTTGACGCAACGCCGACGACCACCCCCGCCCAGGACAAGCTCCTCCCCGAGTTCCCGGTTGACGGCCGCACGCCGCCGATGTTCATGGCCCACGCCAGCGACGACGGCATTACGGCCGCCAACAGCGCCGCGATGTACCTGGCTTTGAAAAGGGCGGGTGTCCCCGCCGAACTGCACATCTTCAGCTCCGGTGGCCACGGCTTCGGCCTCCGCCCCACCGAAAAGCCCTGCTCCGCCTGGCCCCAACGCTGCGAGGCGTGGATGAAGGTCCAGGGGATCCTGAGCCCCGCCACGAAGTGACGGCCCATTCTTGTCGGGCACGCACGGCGTGCCCCCGAGACGCGCCCGGCGATGAGCGGGGCGGACGGCGGCGCGGCGATCATGGCAATTTACGCGGTCGGAACGAGCAGCGACCCCACCTGAAACACAACCAGGCTGATCACGTAAGCCAGGACGTTCATGTAGACAAGCATGAACATCGGCCAGCCCCAGCCGCCGGTTTCGCGGCGGACGACGGCGAGGGTGCTCATGCACTGCATGGCGAGGACGAACCAGACGAGAAGGCTGATGGCGACCAGGGGCGTCCAGACAGGCTTCCCGGCGCGGGCCGCTGGGATAGCGGTCGGCACGCATCGCGGCCGCCAGGTCGGTGGTCGCGCCTTTGTCAACGTCGCCGACGCTGTAGACGATCCCCATGGAGCTGACGAAAACCTCTCTTGCGGCGAACGCGCTGACCAGGCCAACGCCCATTTTCCAATCAAAACCGAGCGGCCGAATCACCGGCTCGATGGCGTGGCCGAAGCGGCCGGAGATCGAATGCTCCGACTGGGCCGCGCCGATCGCGTCCTGCTGCGCTTCTCCAGATCGGCCGCGACCACGCCCGTTGACGCAACGGCGCCCTTGATCGAATCGATCCGTCCCTGCGGAAGGCGGGGGTAGTAGGCCATTGCCCAGAGGATGACGCTCAGGCAGAAAATCGTTGTCCCCGCCTTGGTGAGGAAGGCGCGGGTATTGATGAAGACCTGTCGGGCCACCTGCGAGACTTGCGGCAGCTTGTAGCTTGGCAATTCCAAAATGAAGCTCGTCGCGGGGCCTTTGGTGAGCGTCCGCTTAAAGATGAACGCCGTCCCGGCGGCCGCGATGATGCCCAGCGCGTAACAGGCGAGCATGATCCCCGCCTGGGTCATGGAGCCGTAACTCGCGAAGAAGGCGCCGATCAGCAGGGTGTAGACGGGCAGCCGGGCGCTGCAGCTCATGAAAGGGGCGACCAGGATTGTCGCCAGTCGCTCGCGGCGGTTCTCAATGGTCCGAGTCGCCATGATGCCGGGGATGGCGCATGCAAAGCTGCTCAAGAGCGGAATGAAGCTCTTCCCGTGCAGGCCAACCTTGCTCAGCAGCCGATCCATCAGGAACGCGGCGCGCGCCAGGTAACCGCTGTCTTCAAGGATCGCCAGGAACATGAACAGCAGCGCGATCTGCGGGACGAAGACGACCACGGCGCCCACGCCGGCGAAGACGCCGTCATTCAGCAGGTCTTTCAGCGGCCCCTCGGCCAGGTGACTGGTGGACCAGTCACCGAAATGCTTGATCCCATCCTGAATGCCGTCCATGATCGGCTTGGCGAGCCAGAAGAGGCTGACGAAGAGCGCGCCCATGATGGCCGCGAAAATGAATAGTCCCCACACCTTATGGATGAGAATCGCATCGACCCGCTGAGTCAGGTTCTTCGGCGGCCGGGCCGTCGAGGTCCGGGTCATTGAGGTCTGGGCCGTCGAGGTCTGGGCCGTCGAGGTCTGAGCCGTCGAGGCCTGAGCTGTCAAGGGCGTCACAGACGCGGCGTCTGACGCGTGCCGCTCTCCCGGAGTCGCCATCGCGGCCGACGTGCGAAGGGTTTCACCTTTCACCACCCGATGGGCCACGTCATCGATCCAGCGATAGTGGGCTTCAATGTCCGCCTGCATGGGGTCGATCCCCATGGCCTGAAGCCGCGCCGTCGCACCGCCCAAAAGTTCGGAGACAGGCTTGCGACGGGCGATCTCGCTGAGGTCGCCGGCGGTATCGCCGATGAGCAATCGTTCGGCGATGGCGGCGTAGCGGTCGAGGCGGCGGCCGGAGTCGTCCCGGCAGATCCAGGCGCAAGGCGCGACGACTGGGGCCGCGACGACTGGCGGCTCGCCCGCCGTGCCACCCGATGTGGCGGCCGGTCCGGATGTGCCCCCCGCATGGGGAACAGCCGGAACGGGGAGCGACGTCTCATCACGCCCGTCGAGGATCGCCAGGCCGCCGCCGACGACAAGCAGCTCATCCTTCATCGCCTGGGGCAGCGGCCACTCGGGCATCGGCGCGACGGCGGCCCGGGCAATCGCCTCCTTCAACTCGGCGATCCCTCGCTTCTTGTAGCCAACCAGCGGTATGACCGGAACGCCCAGCTCCTGCTGCAGGGTGGAGGGGGAGACGCCGAGCCCACGGCGCTCCGCGACATCCATCATGTTCAGCGCGATCACCATCGGCCGCCCCAGCTCGATGAGCTGGCTGACCAGGTACAGGTTGCGCTGCAGGTTGCTCGCATCCACCACGGCGACGATCACGTCTGGCGTAACCGTGTCGGCGCGAAGGCCGCGCAATACTTCCATCGCAACTTGTTCGTCGGGGGAACGGCTGATGAGGCTGTAGGTGCCGGGAAGGTCGATGACATCGACCCACGAGCCATCGGCGAGGCGACAGCGGCCGGTCTTCTTTTCGACTGTCACGCCGGGGTAGTTGGCGACCTTCTGGCGCAAGCCCGTGAGGCCATTGAAGACCGTCGTCTTACCGCTATTGGGATTGCCCGCCAACGCGATCGTCAAGCGGCCGCTCGGCGCCGACGGCTTTGACGAAGTTTCAGGTTGGTCACAGCAGGAGGCCATACAAGCAGCGCCCTACGGCGCTTCCAGGCGCTGTAGTCGATCATCGGGCGGACGGAAGGGCGTCATTCGGCAAAGCTCGCCAAACGGCGATCGATCTTACACTGCGGCCCTTCTCGCCGGCCGCGAACGCCTCACCGACGGAAAGAGCGGTAAGGTGATGCGGACCTCAGGTCGGGAGGATCTGCACGTGCCGGGCCTGTTCGTTCCGCAAGGAGAGGTGATACCCACGCAGCCGGAACTCGATCGGATCCCCCATCGGCGCGCGTCGAACCACTTCGACCGATGCGCCGTTGCAGAAACCCATCTCGAGCAGGCGACGTCGAAGCTCAGAATCGCCGCCAACCGCCACCACATTGCCGCGACACCCGACGCCAAGCTGATTGAGCCGGCAGGCGGCCGGGTTGCCACACAGGTCACACGCGACAGCACATGCCTTTTGCATAGCGCCGACTCCAGATGCCAAACCCAAGTGATTCAAAGACTTACGCAATTCGCCCGGTTCGGCCAGGCCCAGCTTCGATCAAACTGCCTTGAAGCTCGCCACTTACTACTGCCCTTGAGTATATCTCGTTGAGACTCAGTTTCAACTGGGCGGATTGCTTCCGACGCGTCGCCACCATCCCTCCGAACGATCGGTGGGAAGCTCTATTGTCGAATACGGTTGCCTTCGCGCCAAACGCGATCGGGCCCGATAACCGGGCAGGGGAAATCGCAGCGACGTGCTGGGGTCGCAGGGGCCGGGCCGAGCGCCGAACGCCCTACGACTGCGGCGCTACGTGGGAGATGGTCAAGCCGGGGCCAGAGGGACATGAGGCCCCACACGGTCAGTTCCCGCTCATCATCCCGATGGCCTGTTCGTACACGCCCTGGCAGGTGCGGGCCGCATCGGACCAGCTCAGGCGACGGACCTCAAACGAGCCATGCTGCCGGAGCGTGCTCGCCAGCGGCGGGTGTTTCAGGACGGCGATGATCTTGTTCGCCATCTCGTTCACGTCCCAGAAATCAACCTTCAGGGCATGCTGGAGCACTTCCGAGACGCCCGACTGCTTCGAAATGATGACCGGGACGTCGTGGCTCATCGCCTCAAGTGGAGCGATGCCGAACGGTTCCGAGACGCTTGGCATTACGTAGAGGTCCGCCATGCGAAAGACCTTCTCGACATCAACGCCGCGAAGAAAACCCGTGAACAGGACCTTGTGCCCGATCCCCATACTGGCCGCCATCTCGATCGTGCGTCGGATCATGTCGCCGCTGCCGGCCATCACGAACTTCACGTTGTCCATGATCTCGAGCACCTTCTTGGCGGCCGCCAGAAAGTACTCCGGGCCCTTCTGCATTGTGATGCGGCCGAGGAACAGCACGATCTTCTCGTCGCCGTGGATCGCGTACTGCTCCTCGTCGAATGGCCCGCCGCCGACGCCGTTGGCCTCAATCGCGTTGTAGACGACTTCAACCTTCGCCGGGTCCACCCCGTACATCTGAACGCATTGATTCTTCGTCAGGTGGCTGACGGCGATCACCTTCATCGCCCCGTGCATGCCGCGCCGCTCGATGTCATAGATCCGCTGATCAACGTGCACGCCGGAGCGGTCGAATTCGGTGCTGTGGACATGCACCACGAGCGGAACGCCCTTGATCCCCGCCACCGCCAGTCCGGCCGGGAAGGTCATCCAGTCATGGGCATGAACGACATCGAAGGACTCCTGCCGGGCCACCTCGGATGCCAGCGTCGAATAGCGCTGCACCTCGGCAAACAGATCCCCGCCATAGACGCTGCCCGTCGGCGGCGAGAGCGGCGGATCAGGCCGGGCCGCGACGGCCGCCCCGGTTGTCGCGGCCTCCCCGGGCGCCGCCGGTTCGACGGTAAAGAACGTCGCCTTTCGGGCGGCCGCTATGTCCCGCGCAAGCGGATCGCCCTCCAGTTGCGTGAACGCGTTGTAATCGTTGGCGCTTTCGTAGGGAGTGAGCTGTGAATCGACGGCTCGGAAGGTCACGTGGTCGAACTCGTCCATCCGAAAGTCGGTGGTCGGCGCCGCCAGAGGGGAACCCGGCCGCGGGCTGACGAGGCGCACATGAGTCGAAAAAGGGGTCGAGACGGGCCGCGGCAGGACGAACATGACATCAGTCCCCAGCGCCGACATCGCCTTGGTCAGCCCATAGCAGGCCGTCCCAAGCCCGCCGCTGATGAACGGTGGGAATTCCCAGCCGAGCATGAAGACTCGCATGATCGTGTGCCCTTTCAAGACGTCGGCCGCTCCGCGGCCTCAACGGGCGTCGAAACATTTTGTCGAATCGATACTCAACAAGGGACTGCTTGCGCGGGGTGGCTTCGTACCCGCGCGGAGTGTGGCGGCCGTCGATCGACTTCGTCGCCGACCGACCCACCCAACGCTCAAGGAAGAACTTCAAAACGGCGGGAACGCCCCCTACTCTCTTGCTTTGAACGGCCCGCGCCGGCCCGTCTTGTGCCCGCTCCCCACGGGCGGCCAACTTATGTTGACAGGGCCCGAACTGTCAAACCTTCTGCGCGAAGAAGAGCCCCTTACGCAGGGTAATCATTTAGGCCATCATCACCTGTAACAGGAACTCTTGGCTCCATCCGCAGCATTGCTGCTTCGTACGAATGCCGAGCTTCAAGTCCTTTCCGTTCTTGTTCTTGACCGAGGATCGCTTGAGCTTGTTCAGAGCGATCCGCCGCAGGCGGGAAAAGTTCTCGGCTCCGTTCGCCACGCGGATTCTGCTCTGGTCCTCTCTCATGCTCACGTCCAAGCACCAGTGCAGGCCGTTCTCCACGCCCCAGTGGTCGCGGATGCCCGCGGCCAGGAACTCGGCGAGCGAGTTATTGGCCCCGCCATGGCTACAGATGTAGTACCTTCGCTCGGTGCTGACCTTGCCGCTCAGATCCCCAAGGTCCTGCCGAATCGACTCGACCACCACGATGCTCTTGAGCCCGGGCCACAATTTGAGGATGTCCTCTCCCAGCCAATGCACTTCGTCAGTCACCCAGACTCGCCTGGTTTCGACGCGGCCGTGGCTGTTCTTGTCTTGGAACGACTCGTGGTAGCCGTGATTCATCCCCTTGAAGCGATCGAGAAGCCCTTCATCCAGCAACGCGGTGACAGCGGCGAAGAGAGTCGGTTGGTTGTCTTTGACCGCCAGGAGATAGTCGCCCTTCTGGCGAAGGATTTGGGCCGCGATGTCGCGTTGGCAGCCCATCGCGTCGATCGTCACCGTGCTCCCGGCCAGGCTCAACATGCCCAGTAGTTTGGGGATCGCGGTGATCTCATTGCTCTTGGTGTCAGTGGCCACCTGGCCCAGCACCACGCTGTTCTTGCTGACGAACGCGCTGACCAGATGCACCGGCGTTTTACTCCACGCCCGCTTCCAACTCCGCCGCAGCGTCTTGCCATCGACGGCGATGAACACGCCGCCGGCGTTGGCGATCAGGCTGGAGGACCACTTCATGAAGCATGCTTCGAAGGCCAAGGGGTCCAGAAGGCCAAACACGCGGTCGAAGGTGTCGTGGGACGGGATGCCGCGAGGCAGGTCCAGAAAAGTCTCGAGCCAGTCCTGGTTGAGCAGGCCCCAGGCCGCCACCGCGGCCCAGCCTTCACAGCCGCAGAGCACCGCCATGATTGCGATGCTCAATACGCTCGCCAGAGGATGAGAGCGATTACGGGATCGGGTGTCGCGGATGCCTTCGAAAAAGCGCAGCAGACCACGGGTCGCTTGGGCGTCCATGCTCAAGCTCCTTTCGTCGATTAGGTAAGTGTTGCTGCGAAGCTTCGCGACCGAAAAAAGCAGGCTAACACGCTCGGGAAGAGGGCGCTACCGAACATCTTACGAACACATTTACGCCAAATGCGATAGCCCTGGCCCCTTACGCCCAACTCCCGGGCATCGGCACTGGAGCCCCTGTAGTGCTTCAGAGTGTCGGCATGAGGTTTACCGCGACACCGGCACGGGGCGGAAGACAAGCCGGTCCCCCCGGGAACGCCGACGTCCCCGTCGGCCTTTTGCGTTGAGGCCGACGAGGACGTCGGCGTTCCCAAGTGGCATCCGACACGGGGCGGCATGCCCGTGGAAGCGGAGGGCATGTCTTCATCCACACGGCCCGGCAGGTCTTAAGAGGCGCGACAGCATGCCGACGCAGGCGTGGGGCATCGCACCCGGCGTGATGACAGTCGCCGTGGAGAGTTCTCACGTCAGAGATTCATCGCGAAAGCCGCTCTCTTAACCGCCGGACCAAATCCAGTGCGGCGATCGGCGTCAACTGGTCGCAGTCGATCGCCGCCAGTTCGGCCGCGACCTCCTTGGCCGGGTCAGCGAACAACTGGAGCTGCGAGGTCCCTTCCGGCGGGCGGCCTTTGGCGGCGCGGGATTGGCCGACGTGCTGCACCGCCAACTCGTTCAGTAACTGCTTCGCCCGCGCCAGCACCGATTTGGGGACGCCGGCCAACCGGGCGACGTGGATCCCATATGAGCGATCCGTCCCGCCCTCCAGGATGCGGTGGAGGAAGATCACCTGGTCCTCCCACTCGCGAACGGCGACGTTGAGGTTCTTCACCCCTTTGAACTTTTCGGCCAGGTCGGTCAGTTCGTGATAGTGCGTAGCAAAGAGCGTGCGGCTGCGGACCTCGCCGGCGATGTGCTCGGCGATCGCCCACGCCAGCGACAGCCCATCGAGCGTGCTCGTCCCGCGGCCGATCTCGTCCAGGATCACCAGGCTTCGATCGGTCGCGTTGTTCAGGATGTTCGCCGTCTCGGTCATCTCGACCATAAACGTCGATTGGCCCGTATGCAGCTCGTCGCTGGCGCCGATCCGGGTAAAAATGCGGTCGGCCAACCCGATCGTCGCGCTGGCCGCCGGGACGTAGCTGCCAACCTGCGCCAGCAGCGTGATCAACGCCACCTGCCGGATGTAGGTGCTCTTGCCGGCCATGTTCGGCCCGGTGATTAGGGCGAGAGAATCCTCTTCACCAAAGTGCGTGTCGTTCGCGACGAACTCGCTCCCAAGCTGCTGCTCCAGGACCGGGTGGCGGCCGTCGATGAGGTGCAGAACCCGCTCCGGCACGACCGCCGGCCGGCAATAGCGCCGCTCGACCGCCAGCGTCGCCAACCCGCAAATAACATCGACGCGCGCCAGCCCGTGCCCCAAGTCCTGAAAGTGGGCCACGCGCGGCAGCAGCGCCTGCCGTACCGAATCAAAAAGCGCCTGCTCCAGCGCGACCGCCCGATCCTGCGCCGTCAACGCCTCGTCTTCGAACGTCTTCAACTCCTGGGTGATGTAGCGCTCGGAATTGGTCGTGGTCTGCTTTCGCGTCCACTCGGCGGGGGCCTTGTCGCGATGGGTGTTGGTGACCTCAATGTAGTAGCCGAAGACTTTGTTGAACCCGACGCGAAGAGATGAGATCCCCGAATCGGCCGCCAGCTTGGACTGGTACCGCGCGAGCCACTGCTGGCTGTTCTTGCCCAGCTCGCGGAGCCGATCGAGCTCGGGGTCGAACCCGGCGGCAATCACGCCTCCGTCGCGAAGATGGGCCGCCGGGTCGCCTTGGACCGCTCCCGCGAGGTACTTCGCCTGTTCATCGCAGAAAGGGCGGAGCTGGAGCAACTCCGGCGCGACCTCGTTCGCCGCATCCATCTCCGAGAGCGTCTCCAGCAGGCTCGGGAGCGCTGACAGGCACCGCGATAGCGCCGCCAGGTCACGCGGCCCCACGCGCCCGACAGCCAGGCGGCCGATGATCCGCTCGATGTCGCAGACGCAGTCGAGCTGGTCACTGACCTGCTTCAGCGACTTGGGCGCGGCGACGAACGCCGCGACGGCCGCCTGACGGGCCGCGATGTGCTCGATCTCGCATAGGGGCGTCCGAAGCCACTGCCGCAGCAGCCGCCCGCCCATGGTGGATCGGGTCCGGTCGATCGCGCTGAGAAGCGATCCCTCCGCCCCACCGGAGCGCATGGTTCGGTCCACCTCAAGGCTGCGCCAGCTCGCGGGGTCGATCGCGACGTGCCCGTCCACCGAGTGCCGCCGGAGCGGCCGCAGGTGGCCGAGCGGGGTCTTCTGGGTCTCCTGAAGGTAGGTCAGCACCGCAGCGGCCGCGAAGACGGCCGGGTCGTCGTCGGCGAAGCCAAAGCCGCCGGCCGTCGCGGCCTGCCACTGCCGCTGAAGCTCTTCGCGGGCGTGATGGGCGGTGAAGTGCCAGCCGGGACGCGTGGTGACGCCTTTGACCCCGAGTTTCTGGATGCGGTCCGCGATCTCATGTGGGCGGCCGCTAGGTAACTCGGGGACGAGCACCTCCGCCGGACGCAGGCGGGCGATCTCGTCGAGCATCTGCCCTTCCGACCCGCTGGCGGCGACGCAGGCGCCGGTCGAGAGCTCCACCCAGGCCAGCCCGGCCCGATACCCGTCGCGCCGGGTGATCTGGAACGCCACGGCCGCCAGGAAGTTGTCGGTGCGGCCGTCGAGCAGGGGGTCGTCGGTCAGCGTGCCGGGCGTCATGAGCCGCACGACATCCCGCTTCACGACGCCCTTTGCCACGGCCGGGTCTTCCATCTGCTCGCAGATGGCAACCTTGTAGCCGGCGGCGATCATCTTCCGCAGATACCCTTCGACGGCGTGGAACGGGACGCCGGCCATCGGGATTTCATCCGGCGCCCCCTTGTTGCGGCTGGTCAGCGAGACGCCCAGCGCCTTGGAGGCGATCTTCGCGTCATCCCAGAACATTTCGTAGAAGTCCCCCATCCGGAAGAACAGGACGTAGCCAGGGTATTGCTTCTTAAACGCGACGTACTGATCCATCGCGGTCAGCGCTTTGCCCTTGGGCTTTCGTTCGGGCGGGGGCGCGGGGATCGTCGGTCCGGCTTCACTCATGGCGTGACGGACGAAATTAGGGCCGCGCGCCGTCCGGGGCAAGTGGGACGGCGGTTCGGGCCCTGGCGGGTGCGGTAAATATTTGTGGGGAATTCCAGAAACCTAAATCTGGAACTCCACCTGAAGTCGTCTTCGGCTCGACGCGAAAGGCCGACGGGGACGTCGGCGTTCCCAGTGCCGACTGCCGTCACGGAGCGGTCTTGGGCGCGTCCGGCGACGGGGCCGGGCCGGCGGTAGCTTTCGTGACGGGCTCGGAGGTGGCGGCCGGTGACGTGGTCGGGGGGGCTGGGGTCACATGGACCTCCGACTGAGTGTGGAAGACACCGCCCGTCAGCTCATCCACAAACGAGATGCGGAGGGTAATCACCTCATGTTCCGGCGGTTGCTGCCAGGGGCAGCGAAGGACGTAGGTGTATTCAAGGAACGCGCCATTCCAAGCGGCTCGACTGGCGGCCGCGTCGAAGGGCCAGACGCCGATCCGTGGGCGGTCGCGGTCGGCCAGGTCGAATGCCTCGACCGTGAACGTCCCGGCCGCCTTGAGGGGTTCGCCCGAGGCGTCGGTCGGAACGACGTACACCTTCAGGCCGGCGGCGGCGCCGTCCGGGCGGCCGCCGGGGACAGGGCCGGTCAGGCGGCCGACCTGTAGCCCATGCACCGTATACAGCCGGTCGAGCCGATCGGCTGACAGCGTGGCCAGCCCCGGCGTATGCTCGCGCTCGGCATGGAGCGCCTTCACGTCCGTCTCGTGCTGCTGCTGAAGGGTCTTCACCTTGTCGCGCAGCGTCTGATTCTCCTTTCGGAGAACAATATTCGCTTCGCTTGGCCGGTTTCCCCCGAAGATCAGGCCGCAGCCGCCGCAAAGCAACAGCAGCGGCGTCACAAGCAAAACGCTGGCGACGCGACGGGGGGTTGTGATCTTCAGATTGCTCGTCTCCATGCTCGTCCGCGTTACGATCGGCCGCCTTCACCGCTTCCCCGGAGGGCGACGCGTCAGCTTATGCCCGGCCTCGTCGCTTGGCGAAAGCGTACCCGCAAATCCGTCGCACGCCTAAAAAGAGCGTGGGCGGCACGGCCGCCGAGCGCTGCCGCTCTTGGCCATGCCGCCCACACGCGAGGAGCGACGCAAGGTCTTCGCCACGCCCTAAGGCTTGTCTTCGCCAGGCTCGTCTTCCGACTGGGGCTTCGCCTTTGATTCGGGCGCCCGGTCCAGGACGCGATCGGCGCAACCATAGGCGACGGCCTCTTCGGCGAAGAGCCACTTGTTGCGATCGAAGTCGCGGTGGATGGTCTCGGGGCTCTTACCGGTGTAGTCGCTCATCATCTTATAGAGCCGGTCGCGAAGCCGCAGCATGTGCTTGGCTTCGATCCCCAGGTCGGTCGCCGGGCCCTGAAGGACGCCGCCAATGAGCGGCTGGTGAAGCATCACCTGGCTGTTCTCAAGGACGTTGCGCTTGCCCTTGGTGCCGGCGGACAGGAGCACGGCGCCCATGCTGGCGGCCATGCCGATGCAGGTCGTGGCGACGTCGCACCGAAGGAACTTCATCGTGTCGATGATGCCGAACCCCGCTGTAGACGCTGCCGCCCGGCGAGTTGACGTAGAACTGGATGTCGGTCTTCGGGTCGTCGTTCGACAGGAACAAGAGCTGCGCGATGATGGCGGCCGCCGATTCGTCGGTCACGGCGCCGTTCAGCATCACGATTCGGTCCTTGAGCAGCCGCGAGTAGATGTCATACGCGCGCTCGCCCCGCCCGGACTTTTCAATGACGATCGGGATCAGTGTGTTTTGAGTCATGTTCGCTCCCAAATGCGGCCGGCGTTAGTCCTTGGGCTTGGTCCCGTCCACAGCGGCCTCGGCCAGGGCGGCCGGCGCGTCTTCACCGAGCACTTCGTCGCAGATGCCGTACTTCACGGCCGTCGGCGCGTCGAAGAAGCGGTCACGCTCGCTGTCGTCACGGATCCGGTCGGGCGTCTGCCCGGTGCACTTGGCGAGAATGTTGATCAGCGTCTCTTTCGTCTTGAGGATCTCCTCGGCCTGGATCTCGATGTCGGCCGCCTGGCCGTAGACCCCGCCGAACGGCTGGTGAATCATCACCTTGGCGTTGGGGAGGATGTACCGCTTGCCCTTCTTTCCGGCCGCGAAGACCACCGCCCCGCCGCTCTCGGCGCGGCCGATGCAGTAGGTGGCGATGTCGCACGTCAGGAAGCGCATGATGTCATAAATCGCCAGGGTATCATCAACCACCCCGCCAGGGCTGTTGATGTATAGGTTGATGTCCTGGTCCTTCTTCACGCTCTGCAGGTAGAGCATCTGCATAATGACGCGCGAAGCGCTGACGTGATTGATCTCGCCAATGAGGAAGACGACGCGGTTCTCGAGGAGCATCTCCTCCAGCGTCATCTCGCGGGTATAGCGGTAGCCGCTCTGCGGGCCGGGCATGGCCATGGGCATCGAGATCGGCCCGCGGCCGGGGATGATCGACGGCGCCGGGCCGTAGGCCGGCTGGCCCCATGGCGCCGCCCCCGACTCCGCTCCACGGTCAATCATTGAGGTGTAACGGGACGCAGCGGTAAAGAGCCTGGGGTCGGGGGTCACCGGTCGATTCGGGTCAAGATTCGCCATTCGTCTCCTCTTTCAGATCGGTCGCGGCGGATCGTACGCGCGCTTGAACGGAGCGTCAACGCGATGGGCAGCCATGGGGGCACGCGCCTAGGGCTATCGCATTTGGCGTAAACGTGTTCGTAAGATGTTCGGTAGCGCCCTCTTCCCGAGCGTGTTAGCCTGCTTTTTTCGGTCGCGAAGCTTCGCAGCAACACTTACCTAACACTACAGCGCTACGTTTGCATTTTGAACGTCCGCAGCCGTGATTGTTTCGCGGCTTGATTCCGAGCCTGATGGTACTTGATGACCCGCGAAACGTGCTCAACTTCGGACGAGTTGCGGCGACGCGCCTGCCAGCGGCGGCACACGACGTTCAACGCCCGGGCGGTTTGCTCCATCGTCAATAGCGGATTTTTCCCCCCGGAGCCGAGCGGTCTGCTCGGCTACGAACAAGATCACCAGTTGGCACAGGATCATGTGCCGCAGCAGCCCCTTCCAACTCCTTCCCTCGAAGTGCCCGAAGCCGACCTCGGTCTTGGCCAGCCGGAACACGTGCTCGACCTTCCATCGGCAGAAGGCGACCATAAGCAGCTTGATCAGGGCCGTCTGTGGCGGAGCGTTGGAGACAAAGTACTTCACCTCTTTGGTCTGGACGTTCTTGGCGACGATCAGCCAGTACGTCCGGTCGGTGGGCTTCCCGTCCCGTTGAAGATGAACCTGGCCCGCTTTGACCTTCCAGACCTGCGGGCCAAGGGTCTCGCGGGCCATTTCGAAGGTCTTCCAGCATTGCCCCCGGAAAGGCTTGCCGACCGTTGCGACGTTCTCGACCCGCTTGGCGGCGAAGGGGGCTTGGGAAGAGCGGCACTTGGGCATTGCCCCCCAGCACATGAAGTTGACCGGCACCTCGCAGACGTAATTGATGCCCATCTCTTCGAGCAGGAACAGGAACTCGGGCTTGCCGCCGTACCACTCGTCGAAGGTCAACCAGTCGAAGCGGACGCCGTTGGCCACGGCCCGCTTGACCTGCTCCAGCGCGATCAGCCACTTGGATCGGTAGCCGATCTCCTCGGGGATGTGAGCCTCTTGGCACCGCTCGCGGTCCAGGTCCCACGACTTTTCCGGCAGGAACAGGTCCGAGTCGAGCATCCCCAGGAACGCCCCGTGCTTCACCGCCAGATGGACGGTGACGATGCAGTTCTCCACCTTGCCCCGGGCGCCGCAATACTGTCGCTGGACGCCGGGCGTCATGTCCCCTTTCTTCGCCACCGACGTCTCGTCGATCAGGCCGACCACGCCCAGCTCGTCGGCCGCGGGTTGCCCCGGGGCCGGCAGGTGGTCGGTGACGATGCGACGCTGGATGCGGTTGAGCACGCCGTCGTGGTCCCAGACGTAATCCGTCAGGAACTGCTGGAGCGTGCGGGCCGCGCAGCCGGCCGCCAAGGCGATCGGCTCGACGCTTTTTCGAGCCAGATCGCTCACCAGCCCGCGGCAATAGGTGCCCAGGTGCCGGAACGACGGCGTGTAAGGGAAACAGGGGCGAAACGAACGCAGGTACTCGCTGAACGCCGGCGCGAGGCCGGCAATCTCATCCGTGGTCATCCTTGACCTCCTTCTCAGAAGGCTTTACCGCGGCCGCATTCCTCCGTTGAGCGAAGGTCGCGCTGTAGTGCTAATCGACGAAAGGAGCTTGAGCATGGACGCCACAAGCGACCCGTGGTCTGCTGCGCTTTTTCGAAGGCATCCGCGACACCCGATCCCGTAATCGCTCTCATCCTCTGGCGAGCGTATTGAGCATCGCAATCATGGCGGTGCTCTGCGGCTGTGAAGGCTGGGCCGCGGTGGCGGCCTGGGGCCTGCTCAACCAGGACTGGCTCGAAGACTTTTCTGGACCTGCCTCGCGGCATCCCGTCCCACGACACCTTCGACCGCGTGTTTGGCCTTCTGGACCCCTTGGCCTTCGAAGCATGCTTCATGAAGTGGTCCTCCAGCCTGATCGCCAACGCCGGCGGCGTGTTCATCGCCGTCGATGGCAAGACGCTGCGGCGGAGTTGGAAGCGGGCGTGGAGTAAAACGCCGGTGCATCTGGTCAGCGCGTTCGTCAGCAAGAACAGCGTGGTGCTGGGCCAGGTGGCCACTGACACCAAGAGCAATGAGATCACCGCGATCCCCAAACTACTGGGCATGTTGAGCCTGGCCGGGAGCACGGTGACGATCGACGCGATGGGCTGCCAACGCGACATCGCGGCCCAAATCCTTCGCCAGAAGGGCGACTATCTCCTGGCGGTCAAAGACAACCAACCGACTCTCTTCGCCGCTGTCACCGCGTTGCTGGATGAAGGGCTTCTCGATCGCTTCAAGGGGATGAATCACGGCTACCACGAGTCGTTCCAGGACAAGAACAGCCACGGCCGCGTCGAAACCAGGCGAGTCTGGGTGACTGACGAAGTGCATTGGCTGGGAGAGGACATCCTCAAATTGTGGCCCGGGCTCAAGAGCATCGTGGTGGTCGAGTCGATTCGGCAGGACCTTGGGGATCTGAGCGGCAAGGTCAGCACCGAGCGAAGGTACTACATCTGTAGCCATGGCGGGGCCAATAACTCGCTCGCCGAGTTCCTGGCCGCGGGCATCCGCGACCACTGGGGCGTGGAGAACGGCCTGCACTGGTGCTTGGACGTGAGCATGAGAGAGGACCAGAGCAGAATCCGCGTGGCGAACGGAGCCGAGAACTTTTCCCGCCTGCGGCGGATCGCTCTGAACAAGCTCAAGCGATCCTCGGTCAAGAACAAGAACGGAAAGGACTTGAAGCTCGGCATTCGTACGAAGCAGCAATGCTGCGGATGGAGCCAAGAGTTCCTGTTACAGGTGATGATGGCCTAAATGCGATAGCCCTGCTCCGACGCCAGGATCGGCTGTGGATCGCGGCGTGGTGCGGCCGCACGCTCGGGTCGCCACCCTCCGCGGGTGACGCGATTTTCAGTTGACTCGCCGCCCGACATCGATACGCTAATGCCAGTCACTTGCATCTGGAAGAGCGGCCCTTCCCCGGGGCGGCGGAGTGGAGTCGAGTCGATGGCGCTGCATCTTCTGAACCTGAAAAAGCAGTTCATTGCCCCGGACGGGCAGACGGTCCCGGTGATCGACGTGCCCGACTTTACGCTCGGTTCGGCGGAGCAGGTGGCCCTGGTCGGCGGGAGCGGCACCGGGAAGACCACGCTCCTCCACCTCATCGCCGGCATCCTTGCGCCCGACAGCGGGCAGATCGTGTTTGACCTGCGGCCGACCGGCTCCGCCGGGGTGGGCAACGGCCCGGTCGCGGCCGGCTTTGCCTTCGTCGCGGGCTCGGGCGGGCCCACGCGATTGGATTATCGTTCCCCGGCCGGGGCGGACCCCGAAACGTCGGACGATGTCACCGACATCGTCCAACTCTCCGAAGCCCGCCGCGACGTGTTCCGGGGGCGGAACATCGGCTACATCTTCCAGACCCACCATCTCCTGCCCGGGTTTACGGCGCTGGAGAACGTGCTGCTGGGGATGAGCTTCACCGGCCGCCGCCATGACCCCACCTGGGCGCGGCATTTGTTGAGCGAAGTGGGGCTGGCCGAACGACTGAACTACAAGCCGGGGAAACTGAGCGTCGGTCAGCAGCAGCGTGTGGCGGCCGCCCGGGCACTGGCCAACCGCCCGAACCTGGTCCTTGCCGATGAGCCGACCGGGGCGCTTGACCCCAAAAATGCCCAGCAGGTGCTGGGGCTGATCCAGCGGCTGTGCAAGGAAGTGGGCGCGAGCCTCCTCCTGGTAAGCCACGACCCGCAGATCACGTCGCAGTTCCCGCGGGTCGTCTCCCTGGCGGAGCTGAATCGAGCCTCGTCCGTCTAATCGTTCGGAAGAATTAGACTCATGAACCTTCTTCAGCTCGTCATCAAGCAGATGCGTCAGCGGGCCCTGGCGACCTGGCTGACGCTCCTTTCGGTGCTCCTGGGCGTGGCCCTGGCGGTGTCGATCCTGCTCCTGCGCCGGGGCGGGCAGGCGCTGTTCGGGCAGACCGAGTTCGGGTTCGACGTCATCGCAGGGGTCAAAAGCTCCCCGTTGCAACTGGTGATGAACACGATCTACCACATCGACCAGAGCCCGGGGAACCTGCCCTATTGGGTCTACGAACAGTTGAACAACCAGGAGCGGCCGCCCCGGGGGAGCAAGGAGTTCGATTATCACGCCCAGGTGAAGCTCGCCGTGCCGATGGCCGTCGGCGACAGCTACAAAGGGCGGCCGATCATCGGCGCGCCGCCGAAGCTTTTCGTCTCCCTCGCGGGCCTGAAGCAGCAGGCCGCCGACCTTGCCGATCGCCAGCGTGCCGCCCGAAACGCGGCCGGGGCCTTTGACGCGAAATCCAACCCGCCAGCCGCCGAGATCGAAAAGCAGGCGGCCGATCAGCAGGCCATCATTGCCGAGCTCTCCAGCCTGAAGACCGAGATTGACAAGATCGGGGCGCGGGTCATCCCGATCGTGGAACAAGGCGACGCCCTGGCAAACGCGAAGGCGGCCGACGCCGCGGCGTCGGCCCCTGACGCTGCGACCACCGCCCCAACCACGGCGCCAGCCAGTCCTCAACCCGCGTCCGGCGGGGAGTTGATGGCCGCCGCCCCCAAAGAGCCGGCCGGGCAGAAATGGAAGTACGGCTATCCCAGCACGCTCCGCTGCGACGCCGCGAACGATCTGATGCGTCAGGCGGCCGATGCGATCAACGCGAAAGATTTCACCACTGCCGCCGACAAGCAGAAGGACGCGGCCAAGCTGTTGGACACGATTACGGCCGCCATCTCGGCCAACAGTGGCGCGCTGGAGTATCGCCCGGAGAAGACGTACGAGATCGCCGACGGCCGCGTCTATCACGCGTGGAAGCTCGAAGCGGTGATCGGCAGCGAAGTGGCGGAGAAGACGGGCCTCAAGCTCAACGACCACTTCCAGGCGACCCATGGCATGCCCGGCCCCAACGACGTGCCGGACATCCATAAGGAATCGTGGGAGATCGTCGGCATCATGAAGCCGACGCACACGGCCGCCGACCGCTGCCTCTATATCCCGCTGATCAGCTTCTACTGCATCGCCGAGCACGAGCAGGGCCTGGAAGCGCACGACGCCGTGCGGCTGGGCCAGGCGGCCCCGAGCCAGAAACAGCCGGATGCCGACGACGAGCCGAAGTGGAAGGCCGCCTTCGGGGAGGAGTTATGCCCCGGGCTGCCGCACACGAAGGATTTCATCAATCTGGACGTCACGCCGGACAAGTGGGAAGTCTCGGCGGTCGCCATCAAGACCCGTGGCGACTTCGCGGCCCGCACGCTGATCTATCATTTGAAGAATGGCGGCATCCCGAACGTCGTCGGCGTTAACCCCGCCGAGACGATGCGGCAGTTCTTCGACACGTTCCTCACCACGTCGGCGCAGGTCCTGCTGCTGATCGCCCTGCTGGTCAGCGTGGTGGCCGGGATTGGCATCCTGGTCAGCATCTATAATTCGGTGACGGCCCGTTACCGCGAGATCGCCATTCTCCGCGCCCTGGGGGCGACGCGGGCCAAGGTGCTGGCGATTATCTGCGTCGAGGCGGTGCTGATCGGCATCGTCGGCGCGGTGGTCGGGTTGCTGGTTGGCCATCTGCTGGGGGCCGGGGCGTCGTCGGTGATGATGCGGCGGGTGGGCGAAGGATTCGACTGGGTGTCCGTCGGCCGCGATGAGCTGGGGTTCCTGGGGTTGGTCGTTCTGATCGCCCTCTTTGCCGGGCTCGTCCCGGCGCTGAAGGCGTACAAGACGCCCGTCGCCACGAACCTGGTGGGGGGATAGGCGGTACAATCGGTTGTCGGCTCGATCCCCGCGTGCGTCACGGCGAGGATGGGTGTCACCGCGAAAGTGGCCGGTCGGCGTAGACGTCCGGCCCAAGTGCCGCGGGTGCCCTCACCGGCGGAGTTGGGTGCGCATGCCGGACCGCCGGTGAGGGCACCGGCGGCACTTGGGCCGGGCCTTACGACGGTTAGAAAAGGAAGACCATGAACTTGAGCTATGTCGATCGCATCGGATCTCTTGGGCGGGTCGCCGCCGGGCTGCTGGTCGCGGCCGCCACCTCGACGGCCTTGGCCGAGACCGCCGTCATGCCGACGACGCGCCCCTCCAGCCAGCCGACCGTCGCCACTGCCGACACCCTCGCCGGCGTTAACATCCCTGACAATCGGCTCGAGCTCAGGGCAAACCAAGCCTTCAACCGGGGCGAGTATGTTACCGCCCTGCCGCTTCTAAAGAAGCTGGCGGCCGAGGCCCAGCAGCAGCCGTCGCGCCTCGTGGCGATCCAGGAACGGATCCGCGTCTGCGAGAAAGCCCTGGCGGCGGTCAACGCCGACCCGAACGCCGCGAAAGGCCCCGACACCCAGCCGGCCGCCGCGGCCCGTACGCCGCACCCGGCACCCAAGGCGGGCGAGACGATCGAACTGGCGATCAAGGACCTGGGGAACTTCAACTACGACCAGGAGCACGGCGGCCAAATCCCCGCCGACGTGAAACAGTTGGCCGGCGCTCAGCTTCGGCTGCACGGCTACATGATCCCCCTCGACCAGGCCGAAAACATCACCCAGTTTGCGCTGGTGCCGAGCCTGTTCGCCTGCTGCTATGGCCAGCCGCCGCAGATCCAGCACACGATCGTCGTCTCCTGCCCCAAGGGCAAAGCCGTGAGCTACTGCCCGGATGAGATCGTCGTCGAAGGTAAGCTGAACGTGCAGGAGAAGAAGGACGACGGGTACGTCGTCAGCCTGTTCGAGCTGACGGTGAACAGCGTCAAAGCCGCTCCGAAATGACCGGAGGGCCGCCAAGCCAGCTTTCAAGAAAGGAGTTGCCAAGGGAACGGTAGGCGAACGCCTGGCGCGGGCGTGGCGGCTCGATCGGGCCGCAATATCATTCATCCTATTTCCGACTCCGCGTCGTGGCGATCAGCGCCGGCAGCCCCTCGGCATGAAACACATATGAGCCAGGCCGCTCTCAACGAACCGGCCGCCCCGGCGGCCAAGCCCGAGGCCCCCGCCTCGCCCGCGGCCGCCGCCGCCCCACCGGCCGCCGGGCCGCCAGCGGCTTCAACGCCGCTCGGGTATTCGCGCCCCGGCGGGGCCAGTCGCAAGCCGGGGATCAACTACCGCCTCGTCCTTTTCCTGATCGTCCTGGCGGCGCCGTTCATCTGGATCCTGTACGTTTTCCTCCAGCAGCTCACCAGCGGCGGCATTACCCGCCATGGCGATGTCGCCGAGGTGGACCTGAAGGCGCTGGGGAACTTCCCGTTCAACAAAGAGACGGGCAAGCTGGAAGACGTGCCGCAACGATGGCGCGAGTTGGACGGGAAGAAGGTGGTCCTGCAAGGCTATATGTATTCGGGCAAGTCGGCCGCGAAGACCGGTGCGTCGTTCGAGTTCGTCTATAACATCGGGAAATGCTGCTTCGGCGGGCCGCCGCTGGTGCAGGAGCGCGTCTTCGGGCATCCGGCGCCCAAGAGCTCGGACCCCGTGCAGATTTATGACCAGGATCAATTCGTCAAGCTGACCGGCATTCTCCACGTCCGCGTCATCAAGGACCGTGACGTTGGGACGGTCATGAGTTTGTACGATCTGGACGTACTTGAAGCAGAGCCCCTGTGAGAGGGGCGAGCGAGCTAAGTGGCACTCCGGGCGAGCCGACAACGGCTCGCCCATTTTCGTAGCAGGCACACTCCGTGTGCCGTCGCCCGGTTCCGCTCGACACCAAGGCGGCAAAGACGCGGACGGCACACGGAGTCTGCCTGCTACGTGGGCCGTCCGCTACGCTCGGGACATCACCCGCGCAATCGCCTGCGAAAGGACAAACACCACGAACCCCGCGCCCCCTACACTCTGGCTCAGAGGCCAGTTGCGGCTGTTCGACAGGTAGAACCCGACCGCCAGGATCACCAGCGACACGCCCGCACTGGCCGCCATCGCCACGGGGAGCCGACGTGCCCATGGCAGCACGGCGGCCGCGGGGAGGAACAGCATCGCCAGGACCATCACCCCGCCCAGCGAATCCGTCCCCAGAAGGACCACCGTCGCCAACAGCGAGAGGAAGGCCGCATCCCATCGCGCCGGATGAAGGCCGGCCAGTTCGGCGGCCGCCGGCGCCTGGGCGAGCAGGAGCCATCGTCGCCAGAGCAAGGCGACGACGGCCGCCACCATCAGCAGCGCCGGCGCGGCCCACGCGGCGCGGTCGGGGTCCACAGCGACATCGATCCCGACGAACCGGTGCTGAAGGTCTTCCAGGTGCTGGCCGCCGCCGGCGATGATCAACATCGACACGCAGAGCCCTGTCACGTAAAGCGCCGGGAGCATGCTCGACGCGGTCGCGGCCGCGCCGGGCCCGCCGCGGCGTCGGGCGGAGACAATCAGCATCAGCGCCGCGGCACAGGCCGCGACCGCCGGCGGCAACGTCCCCAGTCCCCGGGTTGTCCCGTCCGCGGCCACGTCCCAACCGAGCCGCATGCCGATCGCGACCCCGACGGCCACCACTTGAGGCAGGGCCAGCGTCAGTCAGCGCCTCGCGCCGCAGCAGCACGAACAGCCCGATCACGCTCCCGGAGACCCCTACCGCCGCCGCCAGCACGAGCATCGGGGCGAAGAGGCGTGCCATCTGCGCCCAGGCGGCGAGGGAGTTCGGCCGGGCCGATTCATCCAGCTCGGCCGCCGAAGACGAAATTTCATCGCCCGCGTCCGCTGACGAATGACCCCCGCTATGCGAGGGGCTCGGCGGCGTTGATGAGGCGGATGGGCGGGTCAACGGGGTGGGGATGCCGATGGCGTCGATCCCCGCCAGGGCGTCGTCGGTCCCTCTCTCGGCGTTGTCGGCCGGTTGAGTCGCCGCCGGGCTCGCGGCCGCTGTCGCGCCACCGCACCGCACAACCGCGACGCCGAGCACGACCGAAAACCATATCGCAGTGAGATGCAGGCAGTCGAAACGCAGCTGTGTGCTCCGAAGTTCCCTCACGAAACCTCCGCCGGGCGATCATCGCCGTTCTTATGGGATGCCTGAGCCATCAGCCGCCCGGCCAACGCCTTGGGCGGGATCAGTTCGACATGGCTCGGCTGCCCCACCTCGTCGGCGGCGTGGACTAGGGCGATGGCGTCGCATAGGAAGAGCAGGTCTTCCACGTCGTGGCTGATCAGGACGGTACAGAGCCCACCGGCCGCCAGTTCGCGGAGGCGTTGCAGGAGGGACTGGCGGGATTTGACGTCGAGCCCGTCGGTCGGTTCGTCCAGCACAAGCAACTGCGGCCGCGCCGCCAGGGCCCCGGCGAGCAGCAACCGCTGCTGCTGCCCGCCACTCAGCCGCGCAAACGATCGACCGGCCAAGGCCTCGACGTCGAACGATCGCATCGAGTCGAGGATGGCGCGGCGTTCGCCCGCGATGCGGCCGAGCGGGCGGTAAGCCGACGCGGCGAGGCTCGCGGCGTCGAAGCCGCTCATCGGCCAGTGGAGCTCCAGCGCCCGGTGCTGGGGGAGATACCCCAGCCGCAGCCCCGCAGCGCGCTCGACGGCGCCCGAGAGCGGCATGAGCAACCCGGTAAGGCCGCGCACGAGCGTCGTCTTTCCGGACCCGTTGGGCCCGAAGATGCCGACCGACCGCCCCGCCGCCAGCCCGATGGCGGCCGCCTCGATCACCGGCTTGCGCCGGTAGCCGAACGCCGCGTGCTTCACTTCGATCAGCATGTGGGCCTCTTTCGCCATTAGGGCCTACTTGGCCTTGGCCGCGTCGATCAGCTTTTCGGTGTCATACCGGAAGAGGCCGACGTAGCTGGTGACCTCCGGCAGGCCCAGGACATGGTCGGGGAGGACGATCATCGTCGCGCCGGCCTGGTCGGCGACATAGCGGGCGAGCTTGTCGTCGTCGTAGGTCTCGCAGATGACGACTTTCACCTGCTGGCGCTTCATCATCTCGACCGTCTGCTGAACCTGCGCCGGAGACGGGGTGATCGACGGCTTGGGCTCGATCGTGCCGACGACCTCGAAAGGGATCGCGTCGGCGAAGTAGTCCCAGGCCTTGTGGAAGGTCACGACCTTCAGCCCGGCATACGGAGCGAAACGGGCCCGGATCTCCTTGCTGACGTCGGCGAGCTCGAGGACGAACTTCTTGGCGTTGGCCTTGAAGAACTCGGCGTTGCCCGGATCGGCCGCCACCATGGCCTTGAGCAGCGTGACGGTCATCTTCTGGGCGATTTGCGGGTTGAGGGTGAAGTGGCCGTTGCCGTAGGCGTGGACGTCGCCCATCGAGCGGTCGATCTTGCCGCTGGGGACGTCCTTCAGCTCGATGCCGAGGCTCATGTCAACCCAGCCGGGCTGGCCGGCGTTCACCCTGGGGTTGCGGCGCCGCGCAGCAGGTTGTCGCGCCACGGCTCGGTGTCCAGGCCGCTGTGAACGAAGAGGTCGGCCTCGTTCAGGTATTTCATCTGGGTCGGAAGGGCCATGACGTTGTGAACGTTCTCCGGCCCCTTCATGACCGAGTGCGCCTCGACCCGGTCGCCGCCGATCTGGGTGGCGATGTCCGCGTAATCGGTGGTGGTGGTGACGATCTTCAGCTTCGCCTGTGCGGCCGGCGCCGCCAGGCACAGGACGGCCAGCAGTGTCAACAGTGTTTTCATAGGAACTCCTTGCAAATTGAGTCAGAGTGTCTCGTTCGAGCGATGCCATCGCAATCGGTGCCCGAGGGGATGAAGGCCCCTTCGATCACTCCGTCGATCGGATGCAATCTCTTCCTTTCCCCCTTTGATCTTTCCTTCGGACTTCGTGCTTCGGATTTGTCTCTATTTTTGCGCCGCCGACGGCAGCACGCCCCCCGAGGCTACCGCATCGCCCAGTAGGGATGCGGCGGATGGGCGCCGAAGATCCACGTCACCTGGAAGAAGAGGTTGTTCTCGACCGGGATGTCGCCCGCCTTGTACTGATACTCGGCGCGGAAGCGGAGGAATTCGCTCCAGTACCAACTGATGTAAGGCGAAGCGGCGTAGGCTTGGCGGTTGTCGTGGTTGGGGTCCTCGGTCCAGTCGAGCCGCACGCCGGCATACCAGTCGCGGTCGATCTGCTGTTGCGCCAAGGCGTACGCGCCCCACGCGTGCTGGGTGGGGGCGGCCGCCTCGTCGATGACGGCGTAATCGACCTCCGCCTGGAAGAGCTGGTTGAAGAAGCGCCCGGTCGGGTCGGTGTGGATCAGCGTCAGGTCGGTCCCGAAGAGGTTGGCATAAAGGTCGTTCCGCGGGCCGCGCTTGCCGCTGAGCCAGGAGCCGCCGAGCTCGAAATTCCAATCCCGGGCCAGGTCGGTGTTCCACAGCACGTGCGTGTTGAACGCGGGCGAATCGACCATGATATCGCCGGTCAGCGTGCGCGAGCCGGAGCTGGCCCCCTCGCCCGCCAGGACCTGCTCGATCACCTCCACATATTGCCCCCCGATCAGATTCGGCGGGATGACATAGCTCAACGATAGGCCGGCGTCGGCCAGGGCTTCGGGGGCCAGGAACGCCTGATTGACCAGCGGCGCGTCGCTCGTCGGCAGGTCGTGGAGATGAAGGATGTTCTCGCGCCCGAACCGAAGGTGGAAACGCCCGAGCTGGGCCGTCAGGTTCGGGATGCCGAAATCGTGCAGATTGATGTACGCCTCTTCGATGCTGATCGTCGTGTCCGGCCCGGTCACACCGGCGCCGGTCGGGAAGACGGGGTTGTCCACGTCGCGGGCGATCGACAGGATGGCCACGCCATCGGCGCGCGGGTCCACGGCGGCGCGAAGGTCAAGCTCCACCTCGCGCACATCAAGGCGGTTGTAGGCGTCGTTGGAGCGATGGGTGGAGACCGAGCCGAGGAAGTCGGAGACGACGGCGAAGTCGGGGTTGAAGCTCACGGGGTTCCGGAGGGTCAACGGCGTGGATCGGGCGGCCGCGTCGGCGGCGATATCGCGGCGAGCCTGATCGACCGCGCCCGCCCCGGGCGGGCGAGAGGCGTTGTCAATCTCGCCAATGAGGTCGCGTGTCGCCTGATCGACGCTGTCGGCGGCGGCCGGCCCGGTGGAGGGCGTCGTCGCGACGGGCGCGTTAGGGGACGCCGTCGGGCCAGGCTGGCCGGCCCTCAGCCGGTCCACCTCGCTGCGAAGCCGGGCGATCTCTTCATCGCGGGCCTTCAGATCGGACTGGTGACGCTGTTCCATGGCCTCGAAGCGTCGGTCGATTCTCGTCGAAACGGGGATCGGACGAAGATGAGGGCGTGGGTTGTGACGAGGCCGCGGGCGGCTCGGCCGCGAACGAAATGGAAGTGCCCAACGATAGGGCGCACAGCGCAATGATGATGCGCATAAACAGTCTCCTGCCTTGAGCGAACGGGGTCATGCCGGCCGCGGCGGGCGCATTTGCCCTGGCGCGACTGGCGACGAAGGAACGGACGGCGGATCAAACCGGAGGGATTTCCGGCAGTCAGGAGGAAGGGGGTCCGCGGCAGTCGATCCGGGCAGGAGCACTGCGCGGCGAGAGCGGCGGCGCCGGCAAATCGACGACAGGGCTACATGGGCCGGGGAGAAGCGACGGGAGCGGGCAGGTCAGCGAAGCGACGGGCGCGTGAAGCAGGGCATGAACCGGGCAGTTGTTCTCGTTGTGGTCCGGCGGCGACTGCTTCTCGCCCCCATCCCGCGGAGCAACGCCCGACGGCTCCGCGGCGCGGGCATCCTCCAGCCGGTGCTGGGCATTATGAAGATGCTCCAACACCCCCGCCCCAAGGGCTATGCACCAGACTGAAACGAGGATGGCGACCGCGCGACGCACCATCTGAAAGCCTGACGCCCGCCCACAGCCCTGTCAACCAAAAAAAGGGGTCAGAAGGTATTTGCGAAAATACCTTCTGACCCCTTTTATTCGTTTTCACGTCCCCAGAACCAGGTTGTCGCGATGGACGACCTCGTCATAGGCGGCCTCCGCGAGAAGGGCTCGAACCTCGGCCGTTTTCTTGCCGCGGATGCGCTCGATGTCGGCGGCGCTGTAGTTGCACAGGCCGCGGGCGATCGTCTCGCCCTCTGGGGCCTGAATGGCGACGACATCCCCGCGATCAAACGCGCCGCTCACCTTAACGATCCCCGCCGGGAGCAGGCTCTTGTTCTTGGCGACGAGCGCGTCGGCCGCCCCCTGATCGACGAAGATCACGCCGACGGGGCGAACGGCGCCGATCCAGCGGCTGCGGCTGGGCATCTTCTTCACCGCCGGCAGGAAGAGCGTGCCAAGGTCCTCCCCGTCGAGCAGGCGGGTCAGAACGTTGGGCATCCTTCCGTCGGCGACGATCATCGCCTCGCCCGATTCGGTCACCATGCGGGCCGCTTCCAGCTTGGAGTTAAAGCCCCCCTTCCCCAGCGCCGACTTCTCGGCGCGCACCAGATCTCGCGCATCATCAAGGCGCTCGACGACCCGGACCGATTGGCCGCCGGCGTCAAGCACGCCGTCAACGACGCTCAGGAGGACCAACAGGTCAGCGCGCAGCGCGTGGGCCACCATCCCGGCTAGGATGTCATTATCGCCGAAGCTGATGCGAATCAACTCGTCGGTGCTGATCGTGTCGTTCTCGTTCACGATCGGGACCGACCCGAGCTCGTGGACGGCGTGGATGGTGTTTCGGAGGTTGAGGAATCGGGTTCGGTCGTCGATGTCTTCACGGGTGAGCAGGAGCTGGGCGACCGGCATGGCGTGGGGTGCGAATGCGGTCGCCCAGACGTCCATGAGCCGCCGCTGCCCGACGGCCGCCACAGCCTGAAGACGGGCGAGGTCGGTCGGCCGCTTGGGGATGCCGAGCTCGCGGAGGCCCGCACCGATCGCGCCGGAGCTGACGATGGTGGCCCGGATGCCCCGTTCCCGCAGGCGGGCGATCTGCTGGGCGACGGTCGCGACGAAGTTGACGTCGAGCCGCCCCGCCTTGTCCGACAGGAGCTGGGTCCCGAGCTTCACAACGACAGACCGGACAGCGGAAAGATGCCGGAGACGGGTTTCGTTCATGGGCGTTGCCCGCTCGGCGACCGGCCGGGGCTAGAGGGTTCGCAAAACGTCGGCCGCACCGCGGACCGGGCAGTGTATCGACTCGCGATGAAATGGGTATCGGCCGCTCGAACCGCGACTCCTGCCGGCGGCGGGCCAGGCGCCATCGCGCCGCGCACGCGGCCTCTCAGAACCATTCTTTCTTTTGGACGATGTAGAGCTGATAGAACTCGCCGTCCGACTTGGTGAGATAGATGATCCCCTCGACAATCCCGATGATGTGCATGATCGGGTATGCGATGCCGCACGTCAGCAGGGTGGCAAGCAGCATGATCGTCCCGGCCTGGTTCAGGCCAAGGATGAACTTGTGTACGCCGAAGGCGCCGAGAAAGAGGCCGCAGATGCCGGCCGCGATCTTGTTGCTGTCGGTTGGAGCGGAGGACGCCGGATACCCCGGCTGATAAGGGTTTGGCACAAAGCCGCCGGGCTGGCCATAGGGCGAGCCGGCGAATGGCGGCTGGGCGAATGACGGCGGCTGCGGCGCTCCAAACTCGGGGGCGGCCGCCGCCAACAGCGGACGCAGCTCCGGGACCTGGTCGGCTCGCGCCCAGGCAGGCATCCCATCGGCCCAAACAAGGGTGTCGGGCCTGAGCCCCTGGGCCAGCAACTGATCCGTGGGGAAAGGCCCTTTCTGGCCGCCGCCCATCGACAGGTGATAATTCACGTTTGCCTCCCGCTGTGACCGCCCCGCAGCGGACGATTGTCACAAAGCCGCGACCCAATGCAAACCGATTCTGTCCCACCCGCGACGTTGGGGTCGCGCGGCGCTGACGCCGGTGTAACGGGAACCACCCCGACTCCTCGAGGACCGCTTGCCGCATCTTCTACTGGGGCAAGAAGAGCATTCCGCGACATAAGTTCCCCAGACCACCAGAGCCTCACCGCCTATCTTAACATCGGCGGCCACCGCTACGACTCACGGTTGAATCGAACCCAACTCGATTACTGAATTGGTTTTACAAAGCGATCCGAGGATTCGCGTCCGAGGCTCATGTTAAAATGGATAAAGAATTTTTGGGCTTCCTCCGATACTTTAAGGGTCGCAAGCCTCCCATTTTAACAATGACCCCCGGTAGCATGGATGCTCCCGTATGTTCAAACGGTGAATCGACGTGATGATCCCGTCGCCTCACCCCCGGAGATTGTCCATGACCCGCACTTCACCCGCCGCGGCCCTCACCGAATCGTACGTTCACCCCCTGCTGGCCGGCGACCGTGTCGCGTGCCGCAAGGTGATCGATGACGCGATCGCCGCTGGCATCCCGGCGGCCGAGCTTCTCAACCACCTGGTGTGGCCGACCATGGAGAAGCTCCAGTCCCTGTACCGCGATGACCGGATCAACATCGGCAGCCTCAACCTGGCCACCCGCCTGAACCGGTCGCTGACGGATCAACTGTGCGCCCGCCTCCCCATGGGCACGCCCAAGGGGAAGAACGTCCTGATCTTCTGCGGCGATGACGAACCGGAAGAACTCGGCGGCCAGATCTGCGCCGACCTCTTCGAGAGCGACGGCTACACGGTGAAGTTTGCCGGCGGCGGCGTCCCCGAGGACGAAGTGCTCCAGATGATCGGCGACGTTCGCCCCGACCTCCTGGTCATGTTCGGGACGCTCCCCACCGGCGTGCCGGCCGTTCGCCGCCTGATCGATTACTTGCGCGAAGTGAATAGCTGCCCCGAGATGCAGATCCTCTGCTGCGGCGGGATCTACAAGCGGGCCGAGGGTTTAGCCGAAGAGATCGGCGCCGACCTGTATGCCCCCGATGCGGCGGCGGCCGTCGAGACCGCCAACGACCACCCGACCCGCAAGGCGACTGTCGATCAGCAGACGGTCGGCCGGATGCGCCGCATCCGCAAGGCCGCCGCCCGTCGCGGCGACAAGGCCGAAGCCGCCGCACGCCCCGAAGGCGCCACTGTCGCTTAAGGCGCAGCCGTCGCTTAACACTGCTACCTCGTCACCGGAGCGCGAGAAGAACGTCCAAATCCGAAGCACGAAACCGGATTCAGGCCGAAGTATCGATTCCCGCTTCGGCTTGGTTTGAACTTCCTTCGGATTTCGTGCTTCGGATTTTCCGATTCGGGACGGCTTTGTCACCCAATCAGCGTTGTAGTGTTAAAGCACCGAACCGGACCTGCAGATGCGGATCACGCGGCCGCGACGAAAAGCTCCCGGGCCTTGGCCAGCAACTGGTCTTCCGTCAGATGGTGCTCGTCCACCGCGACCGTCTGGATCACCCGCTTGGCGATCTCAGGATGGTTCTTGTTCAAGTCGAGCATCAACTGCTCCATCGCGCTGCTGGCGCCCGTGCCACTGCCAAACATGAGGATCTGCTGGGCGTTGCCAAGCGTCTTCGCGACCGCCTCGTAGAAGCTCTTCTGCTCGGGCTTGCGCTGGCCGTTGGAATCGTCCTGCTTGTAGTGCAGGTCGCGGCCGAAGCCGAACGGGTCGTACGGGACGATGTGCTGCGGGGTTGTTCCGTGCAGCTCGGCGTTGTAGACCCGCGCTTCGCGGTGGTCGATCACCACCAGCAGGTGCGTGCCGGCGGCCGGCGGCGGCGCGGGGATGACGCCCGACCGCTCGAGAAAGTGACGGACCTTCGTCAACTCCTGCTTGTCGGCCAAATCTTTGCCCCGCGGCCGATGCAGGACAAGCGTCAGGCCGTTCCGCTTGACCTTGATGCTTCCACCCGGCTCCTCGACGGCCTCGGCGTCTTTCAACGAACCAAGCATTGACCAGACCTCGCGCCACTGAAGGTTGTGCGGCATCGGGTGGGTGGAAAGCCGCTCGTAGGTCTTGTAGTGGGCGTTGGACAAGTGCATCGTCATCGTCTGTTCCTCGTTTACTCTGTTACTGGTTCGTAGCGCCCGGCGATGTTGACGCGGGCTTGCTGTGAGCGGCGCTTGAGAGATCCCCGACCCCGCCGGGCAGAAAGCACCGTCTTCATGCTCGCTCACTGCCGGATTCGGGGAGGCAAAGAACGAACGTGGCTGAACGCCGTTGGCATTCGCATCACGTCGCTTTACTCCGCAGGCCGCGGCTCTCGGATAACCGGGCGCCGGACGATTGAAGGGTCCGCTCAATGACTTGCTCACCGGGCTCCATGCCCCAAGCCCCGCCACAGCGTAGACCTCGCGGCCGCGGATAGCAATGAGCAATGTCGCTGGAATGAGATCTGGCGGTTCGTTCCTTCAAGCTCTTCGGGTGAGGACTCGCGGAAGACGGACACCGCCACGGCGGCCGCGTGGCGAGCCTGATCGACTTGCGGCGCTCGCTTATCACTTGCAGCAGGCACACTCCGTGTGCCTTCAGCTCGGCTCTGATAGACGTAGAGCCAAAAACGGGCGGACGGCACACAGAGTGTGCCTGCTACAGAGAGCCCGACACTTCGCCCCCCTCCGGGCGCGCGACGTAACCCCCACGCGTGATGTGACGGCGAGCGGCGCCGGCGAGCGTCACTCCCGCACGCCAGCCCACAGTTTTCGTTCAACGTCCTGGAAGTGGTCAAACGTCTGCTGAAGATGGACGACCAGTTTCTTGACGCGCTCGGGGTCGGCGCTCTTGTTGGCCGTCGCGTCGCGCAGGGCCTGGGCGGCGTCATTCAATTCCGTCGCCCCTTCGGCGAACTGGCGGGCGGAATCGTAAAGGTTGAGGTTTTCCAGCTCGCCCGTCTTCGGCTGGTAGAGCAGCCGCCAGGGGCTGTGCCGGATCTCGGCGCTGCCGGCCTTGAGGTTGTCGCCCGTGACCTTGAGCGACGCGATGACCGCTTCCAGCTTGCCGCGGTTGTTGGAGATGATGTTCTTCACTTCGGCGCTGACGTCGCGGGTGTTCTCGACCGTCTTCTGAACCTCTTCCATCGCCTTCTGCACGCGATCGACCGAGGTATCGATCTTGGTGAGCAGGTCGGGGAGCCGCTTCTTCACGCCGCCGGTGATCTCGTGAAGGTCGGCCAGGGTGCCGTGAAAGTCGCCGGTTGACGGGCCGACCATCTCGCGCACGCTGTCGAGCGCGCCGCCGGCTTTTTCCGTCACCCCGTCGTATCGGCTGACGATCGGGTCCACTTTGGCGTTCAGGTGCGTGACAAGTTGTGTACCGGCTTCGCCGGTGCCGCGGAAGGTATCGACGGCCGCGTTGACTTTCGGCACCGTCTGGCTGCGGACGTCGTGAACCAGGCCCGAGATATCCGGCCCCGCGTCCGCGAGGCTGGCGAAGGCCAGCGTCTTGGGGTCGGGGCGCCCGACCAATTGCCCGTCGGTCGGCTTGTCCGGCGACCCTGGGCTTTCGATGTTGAGGCAGGCGGAGCCGGTCAGCGTCACCTGCACCCCCAGTCGAGCATCCGCGTGGAGCGGGAACCGCCGCGGGATCGTAAACGTGACAGCCAGGCCCGCGCCCGCGTCCCCCTTGTCGAGCCCGACCGGCTCGATCGTCTGAACCGTGCCGACCTTGTAGCCGCCGAGCCGCACGTCATCGCCGGTGCGCAGGCCGCCGAGGTCGTCGGTCAGCTTGAACAGCGCCGTCCGCGTGTGCCGGGGCTCCGTGAAATGGGCCATCCCCTTGATCGACACGACAATCACGACGATCAGGATCACCGACACGACGATGAAGAGGCCCGCCTTGAGGGCGTTACGTTCCCGGTTCATGCTCACGATCCTTCGTTTGACGGGTGGCTTGAGACGTTCTTTGGGTTTCGGGCTTCGGATTTTTCCGTTGGGTCCAGAAGCTAGATGCTCCCGCCCAGCAGATCGACCTCGTACCCGCCCGCGCGTCGCCGGTCGGTCAGCGGCCCTTCCGTCAGGCCGTGGACGAACTGGCGGACAAGAGGGTCCTGGCTGTCGCGCATCTCCTGGGGCGACCCGGAGACGATGAACTTCCCCCGGTCCAGCAGGACCATCCGATCCGCGATCCGGAACGCGCTGTCCATCTCGTGGGTGACCACGACGCTCGTCACGCCGAGCTGCTTGTTCAAGCTGATGATGAGCTGATCGATCTCGGCGCTGGTGACCGGGTCGAGCCCTGCCGAGGGCTCGTCGTAGAACAGGATCTTCGGGTCCAGCGCCAGCGCCCGGGCGAGCCCCGCGCGCTTCTTCATTCCGCCGGACAACTGCCCAGGCATCTTTTCGGCATGCTCGCGCAGCCCAACCAGCTCCAGCTTGATCTTCACCATGATCTCGATCGTCTGCTCCGGCAGGTCGGTGTGCTCGCGAAGCGGCAGGGCGACGTTCTCGGCCACGCTCATCGAGTTGAAGAGCGCCCCGCTCTGGAACAGCACGCCGATGCTCTTGCGATAGGCGTCCAGCTCGTTGGGGCGCATCTGGCAGAGGTTCTTGCCCGGCGTGGGCGCCGTCGATTCGTCCCCGGCGGTGCGCGCTCCGCTGTCGATGTGGCCGATCAGGATCTGGCCCCCATCCGCCGGCGTGTTGCCGATCATCAGCCGCAGCAGCGTGGACTTGCCCGAGCCGGAGCCGCCGAGAATCACCAGCGTCTCGCCCCGGTAAACCTCAAGCCGGATGGCGTCCAAAACGGTGCGGCCGTCAAACTTCTTCGTGACGCCGTTCACCCGGATCGCGAGCGGCCGCTCGGCGTCGGCGGGCCGCGCGGGCATCGGTCCAGGGTTTACCGTTCCAGATGCCATGCGCGCCGCCTTACAGCCCCAGGGAATAGAAGACCGCCGTGAACATCAGGTCCACCAGGATCAACGCGACGATCGTCAGCACCACCGTGCGCGTGGTCGCGACGCCCACGCCTTGCGCGCCGCCGGTGACACCCAGCCCCAGGTAACAGGCCAGGAGGCTGATCAGCGCGCCGAACACGGCCGCCTTGATCAGCCCCGTCGTAAAGTCGCGGACGACGATCGCGTCGAACGTGTGGCCGATGTACTGAGACGGCGAGATCCCCAGGAACATGTTCGACACGACCATTCCGCCGAAAATGCCCGTCAGGTCGGCCACGGTCGCGACACAGACCATCATGATCGTCGTCGCCACCGTGCGCGGGACGACCAGGAACCGGATCGGCGGGATCGCCTCGGCTTCCAATGCCTCGATCTCCTCGCTGACGACCATCGTCCCCAGCTCCGCGGCGATGCTCGCGCCGGCGAAGCCGGTCAGGACGATCGCCGCCACCAGCGGGCCCAGTTCGCGAAAGATCGCGATGGAGATGATGTTGGCCGTCTCGGAGACCGCCCCGTATTGCTTGAGCAGCGGCGCGATCTGTAGCACGAGAATGGCGCCGATGCTGAACAGGACCAGCATGACGATCGGGATGCTGCGGACCCCGACGCGCACCATCTGGGCCCACAGGTTCTGCCACCCCAGCCGTCGCCCGCGGCCGGTGACCAGCCCGTTCCACGTGGCCGCGACGGTGTCCAGCAGGAGGTACCCAATGCCGCCAATGAACTCCAGCACGCCGATCGCCGCTGCGCCGATGGCCGAGATGGGTCGAAAGAGCAGGTCCATGAATCAGTCGAGTACCGGGCCCCGCGCTCGTGCCGCCCACGCCGACTCCTCCCCTTGCTTCGGGAGTGCGGGGGAAGACGAGCATGCGGAGCCGGCGGCGGGTCAGGCAAAGGGCCGCGGGAAGCAGGCGCTCCGCTATTGCGGGGACGCGTCGATCGCGGCCGCTTCGTCGTCAACAACAGTGAAAATGCTGGTCAGGTGCGCAATCTCAAGCAGGCCCTTCACACGAGGCTGCAACCCGGTGAGGAAGACCCCGCCGCCGACCTTTCGCAACTTCTGGAGCGCTTCAACCAGGACCGCGACGGCGCTGCTGTCCATATAAGGGACGAGCGTGAGGTTGAGGACCAGGCGCTTGGGCTCGTTACGGTGGAGCAGATCGAGGATCTCCGTGCGAAGCTCCGGGCTGTTGTGGAGGTCAATTTCCCCGCGGATCGCGGCGATGACGACCGACCCTTCGCGCCGCGCGGACGGGACTAAGTCACTTCCTGTCCTTAGATCGTTCATCGGACGCTCCGCTGCATCTCCAATGGCAGCGCCATGACAGGGCGCCATGCCCCAAACGTCTTCGACACGTTCATCGGTTTCTCTCGCCAGCCCGGTTTACCCCTCGCGAGTCTGTGCGGCTCACCGTTGCCGGCAGCCACCGCCGCGTCGCCTCTTGACCAGTGTGAGCAGCATTCCATCCTGCTGCGGCTCAAAAAGCACCTGATCCATCAGGGCCTTGAGGCAGAGGAGGCCCAGACCGCCCGGGTGCTCGGGGTCGCGCCGCCGCGGCGGCAGCGTTTCCGGATTCACGCCCGACCCCCAGTCGCGGATTGTAACGACGACCTGCTCGCCGTCACCCTCGGCCGCGACGCGAATGGGGCGGTCAGTCTTCCCACGGTAGGCGTGGCGGATCACGTTCGCCAGCGCCTCGTTGACCGACAAGCCCAGTTCGGCCGCGTCTTCGTCGGCTAACCCGCGCTTCCGCGCGAACTCCTCGATCGCGTGCCGAACTTCGGCGAGGCGGACCGGATCGCTCGTCACGTCCAGGTGGAGAGGCTGGGGCGGAGCGTTCTCGGAGCAATCTTGTTGTTGAGCGGGATCGCTCATGACCCGTTTCCCGATGGTCCGCACTGGATCATTTCAGCTTGGCGCCGGCCGCCAACCACTGCTGCCAGCGCTGGACGGCCGCCTGACGATGATCGTCATCGTCGTAATAGAGATAGCCGAAGGTCTGCCCGGTTAGGCGGCGCAACGCCTCAATGGCATAAAATCGAACGGCCGGGTCCTCATCGGAAAGATTGCGGATCAGATCCGGCTCCGCTTTGTCGTTGCGGCTCTGCGCGGCCTGTTTGATTGCCGGGATCTTCCCTGACGGGTCGGGGTTCTTCAGGCTTCTCTCCGGGCTGGGGGCACACCCGGGGAGGAGAACGCCGAGCAACACGCCGGCCCACACGACAGAGCGAGCCCGCTGACGTCCGTACGCCGTTGGGAGCGAGGTCTGGACTGCCAAGCTTAGTCTCATGCCCACTCATCGCAGCCTGACGAGAGCCCGCATCGGCCGCGGCCATCGCGGCCGACCGACCCGCGCCGACGAAACGGCATCCGACTACTTATCGGCCGCACCAGACGTTTCCACCGACCGTCTGCCGTCCAGATCGGCTCGCCGGATTGTAGGGCATCAAATTCATTCCGCGGAAATAGGGAGTCTCCCCTTTTTTCGGCCGCCGAAGAACGGGGAGACTCCCCTTTTTCTATCGCGGCAGGGTGACTTTCTGGTTCTCGCCCGGCTCGTAGCGTTGCCCGGTGACGGCCACCTTGATGAAGCCGACGACGTGGACGACGGCGCTGGACGGCGAGTTCCAGTATTCGGCCTAAGTCACCTCCACTCGGAGCAGCCCGATCGATGGGTCCTCCGGCCCCTTGGGGAACCACGCCTTATGGACCGGGCTCCAGAGCTCACGGACCTTCGCGGGATCCCGCACGACCCGCGCCCGCCCCGACATCGACACGTACCGATTGCCGGACGGGTCGGAATAGCTGACGTTAACATGCTGATCTTCCCGGACCTCATCGACCTTTGGCGAAGAGACGTCGGTGAAGAACCAGAGAACGCCGTCGAATTCCACCTCCTGGGTCGCCATGGGCCGGCTCCGCAACGATCCGTCGGCGGCCGCCGTCGTCAGCATCGCCACCTTGATCCCGTCGATCAGCTTCCCAATCTTTGAAAGGTCTTCAGACGACGCGGCATGGGGGGCTTCGTTCATAGCTTTGGCTCCAAATGGGCTTTCCAATGAAATCAGATCGCCCCCGCCGGCATCGGCCGGCGGGGGCGGAACATCCCGATAATTAATCATTCGATCGATCGATCAACGCACTACTTATCACCGCCCTTGGTCCCGGCCGGCTGGATCGATTTGCCGTCGCCGCCGTTGGTGGCATGGCCTGGGACGGCAGTCGCCGGCGTGCTCGGCGCGGAAACGCCGCGTTCGACCTCGCTGGCCGTCCGGGCCTGGTTCATGTTCGCCAGCTTCTGGGCCATCTGCAGATGCATGTCGATGGTCGGGAGTAGGCCGGCCGCGAACTGACGCAGCGCTGCGTCGTTCAGCTCGTTGCTGCCGTCGCGGAACATCAGGTACATCTTGGTATGGCCGGCGACGTTCCCGTAGATGTAGTGCCGGTCAAAGTCTCGCCCTTCCAGCTTCGACATATGCGTGAAGACGGCCTGATCGACCTCGTTCAACTGGCCGGGGATCTGGATGCCCTTGCCCGCGATCGCCTGCTTGAGCTGTTCCGAGGCCTTGGTGTGGTCCTCGATCATCTTCTGGGCGAACTCCTTCACATCCTGGCGCGACGCGTGATCCTTCGCGAGTTGGCCGAGCTGGATCTCGAGCGTGTTGCCGCTCGCCACGGCCGCCACCCACTTGTGATCCATCATCGTGTCGGGCTGATCCGACGCCGCGACATCGCGGCCGGTGGTTCGGAGCGCCTTACTGTCCGTCACCGGCGCCAGAGCGCCGCTTCCGCTCCCGTTCGTGCCGGCGCCGCTCTTCTCGGTCGCATTCTCGGCCGACGTAATGCCTTGGCGCGGCGTCGGCTGGTTCGGATCCACCACGGGGTTGGCGGCACTCGTGCCGCTTCCGTTCGTGCCCGAACCTCTGTTCTGGGGGGCATTCTCGGCCAGGACCGGACAAGCAACGGCGGCCGCGAGACAGGCGGCCGTGAAAAACATCGGAACTTTCATGGGATCTCCTTCTACGACTTCAACTGAACGTTGGCATGAACATCATGCCGAGTTCCCCGGATTGCGAGTGAGGCTCCGTGCCGGGCGGTATACGCCGACGTTCGCAACCGCAGTGCCTTGCCCCGAAAAACTGAAAATTGATATTCAACGTTTGGGCGCGGTGCAATCAGTTCCCGATAGGCCGGTTGGGATCGCTTAGGCGGGATCAGGCACGAGCGGCAGTTTGTCGCCCGACCTACGCGACGCGGATGTCGGCTTGACGCGTGGCCTCGGCCGCTCCCGTTTGGGCGCCGCAGGGCCAGATCGCGTTGGGCCGCCGACCCGGGACCACCGTTCCCGACGCCTGTTCGGTCGGCCGCATCTTGGCTCGCTTCTGTCGCACCCCCAGCTCAGGTCCGTCGCTCGGAGATGCGCCCGCCCGACTGCCGCCATATAGTTGGGCCGGCCGCGATTGGCGCAGCCTACCCAGACCGTACAAAATCCGTACGATTGATTTTCGGGGCACCGACGCGGCGAGGGTCGCGCCGAGTGCCAACCTGGCCTGACGAGCACGAACGGAATGAGCCTGAAATACATCAAGATCCGCGGGGCCAAGGAGCACAACCTCAAGAACATCTCCGTTGAAATCCCGCGCGACCAGCTTGTGGTCATTACGGGGTTGTCGGGGTCGGGGAAGTCCACCCTCGCGTTCGACACGGTCTTCGCCGAGGGGCAGCGCAAGTACATGGAGTCCCTCTCCACGTACGCTCGGCAGTTCCTCGACCAGCTTCAGAAGCCCGACCTCGACGAGATTGAAGGGCTTCCGCCCACCATCGCGATCGAGCAGCGTGGCTCATCGAGCAACCCGCGATCGACGGTCGCGACCACGACCGAGATCTACGACTACCTCCGCGTGCTCTTCGCCCGGGCCGGGACGCCTCACTGCTGGGTCTGCGGGCGCGTCATCGCAGGGCAGACGGCGTCGCAGATCGTTGACGCCGTGATGAAGCACCCGCCCGGGACCAAGGTGATGGTCCTCTCCCCACTCGTCCGCGGCCAAAAGGGCGAGCACAAGGACATCTTTCAGGCGATCCACAAGCAGGGGTTCGTCCGCGCCCGCGTGGACGGCGTGATCCATGAGCTGCCGACGGCCGACAAGGCGCCGTCGCTTGCCAAGACGTTCCGCCACACCATCGAAGCGGTCGTGGACCGGATCGTCCTCAAGCCCGAGATCCGGCCCCGGCTGGCGGATTCGGTGGAAACGGCGCTGAAGCTCTCCCAGGGCCTGGTCATTCTCTCGATCGCCGATACTTCCGGCCCGGGATGGACCGACCAGGTGCTGAGCGAGAAGTTCGCCTGCCCCGTCCACCCCGAAGTGTCGTTGCCGGAGCTGGAGCCGCGGCTGTTCAGCTTCAACTCGCCCCACGGCGCCTGCCCCGACTGCCACGGGCTTGGCACGTCGTCCGAGTTCGACCCCGACATGATCGTCGCCGACGAGAGCCTCTCCATGGAGAACGGCGCTGTCGAGGCGTGGCGGAAGAACGGCAAGCGGATGAATATCTACTACAGCCGCGTCCTGCGCCAATTCTGCCGCGATTTTGAAGTCAGCTACACCGGGCCGTACAAGGACGTGTCAAAGAAGGTGCGCGACATCCTCATGTACGGCACGGACAAGAAGGGGGACCTCGGCACCGGCACCTGGTTCGAAGGCGTCATCCCCAACCTGCAACGCCGGTTTGAGAGCACCGAGAGCGAATGGGTGAAGTCCAAGTTGCACACTTACATGTCCGAGCAGCCCTGCGAGACGTGCGGCGGCAAGCGGCTAAAGATCGACGCGCTATCGGTTCGGCTCCATACCACTCAACCGCTGGACGTCGAGCCGCCACGCGAAATCCATACGCCGCAGTCGTATGCCGCGGCTCACGCGACCGACATGCTCCCCGCGAACTACGGCGGCATCGACGCGATCGCCACCCCCTCCTCCGAAGAAGCCGACGCCCAGGCCGCCGTCGAAGCGAACGTGGCCATCGCCGAACCGCCGAAGAAAGCCAAAGGAAAGAAGCAGGCGAAAGGTAAGCCCAAGGCGGCCGCCGACGCCTCGGACGACGCGGCCGCCACCTCGTCACCGGCCGCCGTGGCGACGCTTGCACTGCCCGGCTACAGCATCGACGACGTCACCCGGCTGACCGTCGCCCGCGCCAAACGCTTCTTCGAAAACCTTCGCCTCAGCGAAGAGGGGGAGAAGATCGCCGAGCCCATCGTCCGCGAGATCGCCGCCCGCCTCGGCTTCATGGTCGATGTGGGCCTCGGCTACCTCACGCTGGATCGCAAGACGGGTAGCCTCTCCGGCGGCGAGGCGCAGCGCATCCGCCTGGCGACACAGGTCGGGTCGGGGCTCGTTGGCGTCTGCTATGTGTTGGACGAGCCGACCATCGGCCTCCACCAGCGCGATAACACGCGGCTGATCCGAACGCTCAAGCGGCTACAGACGATCGGGAACACCGTCATCATCGTCGAGCACGACGAAGACTGCATCCGCGCCGCCGACTATCTTATCGACATCGGCCCCGGCGCCGGCGCGCACGGCGGGAACGTCGTCGCCGCCGGACCCGTCCCGCAGGTGTTCGAGCAGACCCAGAGTACGACGATCAAGTACCTCGTCGGCGAGCTCTCCATCCAAGCCCCCGAGCGTCGGCGGCCGGTCGATCCGGACAAGTCCTGCCTCGAACTGAAAGGGTGCCGCGAGAACAACCTGAAGAACGTCAGCATCCGCATCCCGCTCGGCGGGCTGATCTGCGTCACCGGCGTCAGCGGGTCGGGGAAATCGACGCTGGTCAACCAGACGCTCCTCCCGGCCTTGAAGCGAAAGCTTTACGGTTCGAAGCTGAAGGCGGGCGTCCATAAGGCGTTGAATGGCGCGACGAAGATCGACAAGGTGATTGAGATTGACCAGTCCCCCATCGGCCGCACGCCCCGGAGCAACCCGGCGACCTACACCGGCGTCTTCGACGAGGTCCGAAAGGTCTTCTGCAAGACGCGCGAGGCGAAAATCCGTGGCTACGAGGCCGGCCGCTTTAGCTTCAACGTCAAAGGAGGTCGGTGCGAGGCGTGCCAGGGGCAGGGGACCAAGTGCATCGAGATGCACTTCCTGCCGGACGTGTACGTCAACTGCGAGGTCTGTCACGGGACTCGCTACAACGCCGAGACGCTGGAGATCCACTTCCGCGGCAAGAACATCGCGCAGGTGCTGGCGATGACCGTGGAGGAGGCGATGGGCTTCTTCGAATCCCACCCTCCGATCCACCGAATGCTGAAGGCGCTGAACGAGGTGGGGCTGACCTACGTGAAGCTCGGCCAACCGAGCACGCAGCTTTCCGGCGGCGAGGCGCAGCGCGTGAAGCTCGCCAGCGAACTGGGCAAGAACCCCACCGGCCACACGCTATACGTACTGGATGAACCGACAACCGGGCTGCACTTCGCTGACATCAACAACCTGCTGAACGTGCTCAATCGGCTGGCCGACCTGGGGAACACGGTCTTGGTGATCGAGCACAACCTCGACGTGATCAAATGCGCCGACTGGGTCATCGACATGGGCCCGGAAGGGGGCGACGGCGGCGGAGAGCTGGTCGCCGAAGGCCCACCGGAAGCCATCGCCGACGCGGCCGCAAGCTACACCGGCCAATACCTGAAGTCGCACCTCGTCTCGCCACTGGCCGCAGCGGGCAAATGATCTAGGCACCAATCTTTCGGGGCCTCTCCCGATTGACCGGACCGTCGAAAAACGTGCTCTGCCGAAGACGGCCGCCCGCAAGTTGCGCCCGTCACGAAGCGGGCAGTCGCCGAACTCGGCGACTGAGCCCTGCGATGAGCCGTTGACGCCCGCCGACCGCGGGCCCCGCTTCCCAACGCGCGGCTCGTTCGAAGCGGTGCGTTCAACGGCACGTTATTCGGCGGTCGGGTAAGGGAGCGGTCAGAGGCCCGGCATGAACTCCGCCCGCGACTGCGAACGGCGCGGAGTGTGAGGCTCACCGCTCCCTTACGGCCTTCTTACGGTTGCTATTCGCTGGCGGCACCTCCGGCGAAGCCGCACGTTCGCCGTGCCGGCACGCGGCGGATGGCACACGGAGTGTGCCTGCTACCTCACTCCAGGGGGATCGTCCGGTCCCCTTCATCCTTCCGCCGGATAACAGGGCGCGGCACGGCGGCCGGCGGTGGGCTGGCGGCGGGGCCTTCAGTGGGGTCCTGAAACTCGCCGAGGCGAGACGCCAGGTCCCGCTCCTTCCGCGGCTTGGGCTGGGCGCCGGTCAGGGGGACGATCATCGGCTTGTCGGCATCGCCGCCGCGCCGGACCGCGTGAAACGCGTCCGCCATCCCTTCGACGACCTCCTTGGCGCTCACGCCGCCGGAACAGAGGATCAACAGCAGCATGGCGGCCGCCTGAAGGAACAGGCCGGCGACGTCGATCAATCGCTGCAGCGCGCCGTCGCCGTTGAAGATGCGGCCCACGCATCGCAACAGCAGGATGACCAGCACGGCGGCGACCGCCATGTAATACTGCGCCGGCCGCTTCACCATGTGCGGGAAGCCGATGCAGAAGAAGATGAAAAAGACGATGCCTGTCAGAACTCCGTCGCTCATCATCCCTCCAAGAATAAACCGGCGGCCAGCGAACCGGATAGGTTGTAAGGCTCAATGTCAGGAACGACGGGCTGCCGATCATAGCGAGCCATCTCAGCGGCGATCATCGCTGAACGGGGCGCCATCGCGACGTTCAATCTCAAACGGCTTGTCGGCCCAACTGATTCGAGTCGATGTGAGCCCATCACCCAGGCCGCCGTCCCTGGGCACGTCCACTGCCCGGACGAGCAGGTCATCCCCACTTTCAGCGAGCAGGTCTGAGCCGGCCCGGTTCGGCTCGGTTTGCGCTAATTTCCAGAGCTCGGTCTGGAAGAGATCGACCGGCGGCAGGCAGTAAGGAGCGGGCTCGGCGATGATCGCGACCCGGCGGTCACCGCCGGCGACTGCGCGCTGGAGATCAGCCGCCAGGGCGAGCCGCGCCGGAACATCACTTCGGTCGCGGACAAAGCCGGCCACGTAGAGCACCCCGCCCCAGGCGGCCGAAAGCAGCATCAGGCCAAAGGCGATGCGCCTGGGCCCAGCGATCGGAAGAACGTGCCGGCCGCCACGACGGCCTCGATCATCAGGAACGTATTGGGGAGCAGAAGGAAGCGGCCGTACTCCCCCGGCTTGCCGGCCCCCAGGGCCGCGAACTGGGCGAGCATGAGCAGGGCGGGCGTCGCCAGCAGCAGGCCCGTCGCCCGGCGGCGCACTTCCGCCGGGGAGCGATCCGCTCTCAGGTGATACGCCCGCACGCCAAGGAAGCCGGCGCCGACAATACCGCAGATCGCCAGCAGCGGCGACATTCCCTCGCTGATGAGCGACGCCTCGGTCACCAGCCCCGCCAGCGGGCGAATGTCCTGGTACATCGCGGTCGAGTTCGAAAGGTTCGATTGGAAGACCTCGCGGTGCCAGAACTGGTGGATGACGACGTACGGGTTCGTCAGCCCGTAAACGATCCCTCCGACCGCGGCGGCGCCCACCGCGACAGCCGCCCGCCGCCCCCAGGAGAGCGGGCGAAGAAGGGTCATCACCCCCAAGATGGCGAACGCGGGGAGCATCGACAGCACCATGCCAAATGCCGCGCCGCAAAGCGCCCCCGCTCCGAGCGCGTCCCGCCAGCGGCCGGTCCGCGCGTATCGTGCTCCCGCCAGCGTGGCGAGCAGCGCCAGCACCGCGCCGGGAAGGTGGGGCTTGGCCTCGTGCGCCATGTTCACCACGACGGGCATCATCGCAAACGCGGCCGCCGCGACAATTGCCGCCAAGACCGTCCACTGCACCTCACGCACGATGCGATAAACAGCGACCACCCCCACCAGCCCCCACAGCACAACGTAGAGCCGGGCCGCCACGTAGAACCGCCCAAAGGCCTCGGGGTGGTCGAGATACCAGGTCAACGCGTTCGGCCCGGTGCGGAGCTGAATCAGCCCCAGCTTGGAGCCCGCGACGAGCATCCCCCCCACCGGGTACACCCACAGGCCGCCGTACTGGTAAAGGCGCGGGTCGAAGTCGAGCTGGCCCGGGCGCATCTTGGCCAGCGACATCATCGTGATCATTTCGTCCGGCTGGTACGTGTAGAGCCGGTAGCGGCGGATGATCTCCGCGCGCTGGGCGTCCGTCGCGTTGACCTGGATCGGGATCGAAGAGCGGCCGAGCGGCGTGGAATCGACGTCAGCCCCTCGGGATGGATCGTTCCACCTGGCGCTGGTCGCACCGGCGGCCGCCGCCTCGGCCTTTTGCTGGATCTCGGCGCCGGTCCATACGGGGTGAGTGCCGAAGAGATAGGGGTCTACCCGGCGCGACGGCAGCCCCCAGTCGATACCGGCGAGGAACCAGGCGGCCGCGACCGGAAGCAAAAGGAGGGGGAGGAACCGAGCGCGGGCCGACGGCGTCATGGACGCAGTCTAGCGGGGCACGCCGCTAAAGGGTGGAAGGCAATGCAATCTTCAAGCTTCACACGATCGACCGCGTTGGACGGGGCAAGCCGCGCCCGGCGCCGGACGTTGCAGGTTGATAGCTTGATGTCTCGCTCAGGTCGAAGCCGGCTCGACACCGGCCGCGAGTAGGTTCGACGCCTGGGCTTCCCGGTGCATGAGGTGGAGCGCCTGGATCGAGCTGAACCCGACATAGAAATAGCCGCCGGCGAAGATGAGCAGGAACGGGATGCTGGACTGGCCGAAGTTCCACATGATGCTGATGTAGATGCAGAGAAGCATGTACGTCCCCATTGCGATCTCGAGGATCGGCATCCAGAGACGCTTGAAGGTGAACATGCTCGAGTTCTTCCACTTCCGCTGCTTGCCGGTCACGCCGTATTTGGGGGTCCGGACGAACTCGCTCGGCCGCTTTTTGACGGAGCTCCAGATCGCCTCAAGCACGGCCTTGGCATTATTGAGCCCAAGCCCGACGCCCAGGCTCATCAGGAACGGCAGGTAGAGCAGCGTCTTCCACCCCGCCTTTTCGCCGAGGAGCTCTTTCTGCCCCATGATGAAGAACGTGCTGGCCGAACAGGTGGCCAGGACGAAGAGGCTGCAACTGAAGATGGTGTGCCCCCACTCGTTCTCCTTCAGCACCGCGACATACCCTACCGACGGGGCGTACATATAGAAGATCGGATAGATGCTCAGGGTGAGCAGCACCATGAGCGGGTAGACGATCGTGTTGGTAAGGTGGAAGAAAGCCTCGCTCTTTACGCGATACGGAAGCTGCTTGGAGCGAAGAATCTTCGGCAGCAGTTTGATGGCGGTCTGGAAGCTCCCCTTGGTCCAGCGATGGGCCTGCTGCTTGAAGCCGATCATCTCCGGCGGAAGCTCGGCCGGGGCGGCGTACTGCGGCAGGTAGACGAACTGCCACCCCTTCATCTGGGCGCGATAGGAGAGGTCCAGGTCTTCGCAGATGGTGTCGTGCTGCCAGCCGCCGGCGTCGTCAATCGTCTTGCGGCGCCAGACGCCCGCCGTGCCGTTGAAGTGCATAAACCGGCCCGAGCGGTTGCGGGCGGTGTGCTCGATCACGAAGTGCCCATCAAGGAAGATCGCCTGCCCGCGGGTCAGCAGCGAAGCGTCGCGGTTCAGGTGGTCCCAACGGACCTGGACCATGCCGATCTGGTCGTCGGTGAAATAGTCCATCACGTTGTAAAGGATGTCGCGCGGCGGAATGAAGTCGGCATCGAAGATCGCGATGTACTCGCCGGACGCCTGTTTCAGCCCCTCTTCGAGCGCGCCGGCCTTGTATCCCACCCGGTTCTCGCGGTGCAGGTACTTGATGGGATAGCCTTTGGCGGCCCACTCATCGACGGCCGCCCGCGCGATGTCAGCCGACTCGTCGGTGCTGTCATCAAGGACCTGGATCTCCAGCTTGTCCAGCGGGTAGTCGATCTGGCAGGTCGAGCGGATGATCCGCTCGGCAACCGTAAACTCATTGAACATCGGGAGCTGAATCGTAATCTTTGGAAGCGAGGTGAACTTGCCTTTGGGCTCGTAGACGTCGTCGCGATGTTTCAGATAGAGATAGACCAGGACGTAGCGATGAAAGCCGTACAGAGCCACCGCGCACAGGATGGCGATGTACGCTGCGAGAAACACGTCCTTGAAGATTGCGGTCATGTTCAACCTGTAATCCTGAAATGGGCCGACACACTCCCACCCCCGACCCCCGCTCTGGGGTCGGCGACACGATCACCGCGGCTCACGCAGGGAATCGACGCCGCTTCAGCCCCGTGGGCGCTGCGCCCCCGGGCATCGGCTCCGCCTCCGGACGACGCACTGGGCAATGGCCGGAGTGTAAAGGGCATTGCAACCCCCTGTCAATCAAGGCTTCAGCGGGACGCGGCCCAAAGCGCCGAAAAGCGAATGCAACCATACCCGAAACCAGGGGAATGCATCTCGAAAAAATGGCCGAACCCGCAACATCGCCCCATCTTGCAATCTGTGCCCCGGTTCGATCGGGGGGTTTCAGAGATCCGCCCGGGTCGTATCGGCATGGGCGGCCTCCAAGGCGAAGCGGGCGAGCCAGAACGCTGACAGCCGCCCCGCGAACGGGGCGGCTGTCAGCGATCACCAGGCACGACACGACGCGACTCGGTGGATGGGTGTGCCGCACTCGGTGGATGAGTATGCGGCGACGCGGCCGCCACCGAACCGGGCGCTGATCGATCGTTTAAGCGTTCTTTGGCTCGCCCTCGCCCGCCGGAGCTGGGGTCTGGGGGACGGGAGCGGCGGCCGCCGATTCGACCTTTTCGCCTTCACCCTTGCCGCTCTTGCGCGCAGGATCCGGGTGGCGAACTGATGCTTCCGCTCGTTGCGCTTGCGACGCAGGCCGGCACTGCGACGAACGGTGCCGGTCGGCTTCGATTCTTCGGTCAGCAACTGGAGCAGCACGAGGCTGCCTCCATCGCCAATGCGGTAGTCGCTCAGCTTGATGATCCGCGTATACCCGCCGGCCCGATCCGCGAAACGGGGGGCGACATCGTCGAACAGCTTCTGAACCACCGTGCGGCCGGTGAATTCCTGCTCATCATCGACCAGACGGCGATCCCGGAGCAGCGCCACCACGCGACGCCGGTTATTCACCGTGTTCGTGCGGGCCAAGGTGATCAGCTTCTCCGCGAACGCCTTGACCTCCTTGGCCTTGGGCGCTGTGGTGCGGATCTTCCCGTGCTCGAAGAGGCTTTGAACCAGGCTCCGCCGGATGGACTTGCGGTGCTCGGTATCAACGCTGAGCTGTCGGCCTCGGACCATGTGACGCATGACATTCCTCGCAGCGTTCGACCCCAACCGGGGGTGACTTCAAACTGTTCAATCAATCGATCGTCTTCGACTCGCCGAAAGGCAATCCCATTTCAGCGAGCCGTTTGGTGTGCCGGCGATGCAACAGCGGCTTAACCGTTCTCGGCGGCGCTTGCGTTTTCAAGCGTCTTGCCGTCGTCGTCTTCGTCGATCTCATCGTCGTCTTCGTCGGGCATGGTCGCGGCGGCCGCTTGTGCGGTCTGGGCCGCGTCGAGATCCATGCCGAGGCTCAGGCCCATGTCGGCCAGCTTGCGCTTCACCTCGCGAAGGCTGGTCTTGCCGAAGCTGCGAACCTTGAGCAGGTCGCTGTCGTTTTTCTTGACCAGGTCGCGAACCGTCGCGATCTTCGCGGATTCAAGGCAGTTGTTCGCACGCACCGACAGGTCCAGTTCCTGGACGGTCATGTTGAGCTTGTTCTGCAATTCCGGGTCGATCATCGCCCGGCTGGCGTTCTGGAGGGCGTCCACCGCCTCATCGTTCGCCGTTTCGCTGCCCAGCTCGAAGTACTGGACGAACGGGTTGAGATGCTTACGGAGGATCTTGCTCGCCTCGACCAGCGCCATCTCGGGCGTCAGCGTGCCGTTCGTCCAGATCTCCAGGACGAGGCGGTCGTAGTCGGTCTTCTGGCCGACGCGGGCGTCCTCGGTCGCGTAGCGAACGCGCGTCACCGGGGAATAGAGGCTGTCAACCGAGATCAGGCCGATCTCCTGCTCGTCAGAATCGCTGATATTCTCAGACGCCGTGACGTAACCGCGGCCCTTATCGACGGACAGGGTCATCTCGAACGGGACGTCTTCGGTCAGCGTCGCGATGACCAGGTCCTTATTGATGACCGTGACGGAGGGGTCCGTTTCGATCATCCCGGCGGTCACCTGGCCCGCCTTGCGGGCGACGAGCTTCATTTCCTTGGAATCGTCCGAATCGAGCTTCACGACCAGGCTCTTGATGTTCAGGATGATGTCGGTGACATCTTCCGTGACGCCGGGGAGGCTCGAAAATTCGTGCTCCGCCCCTTTGAGGCGAATGTGGGTAACGGCCGCCCCTTCCAGCGAGGACAGGAGGATGCGGCGAAGGCTGTTCCCAACCGTCGTACCAAAGCCGCGTTCGAACGGCTCGGCAATGAACTTGCCGTACGTCTCCGTCGAAACTTGTTCGTCGCGCACCACCCGGCTGGGCAGTTCCAAGCCACGCCAACGGATTCTCATGGATAGCTCCTGGAGGCTTCGCCTCCGGGCACCTCGTCTTCACGTCCGAATCGCGGAAGGTTCCCGCCCCAACCGTTAGGGGCCATCTGTTCTTCCGCCTCGTCGGGGAGGCGCCGTGCTTAATTTGTAAAAAGTATTCCAGGCGATCAAAGGCCGAACTTCATCAACACTCGCGGCCGGGGCTGATCGCGAACCAGGCCTGATCGCCCACGGCCGTCGCACAGCCGTCGCCTGAACCCTCGACTGTCAATGTTCAATTGTGCCGACGACCGAGCCGCCGACCATGCGAATAGAACTATATGGGTCGGTCGCGCGGGTCGGCCACTCAGATTGATATCAATCGCCCCGGCGAACGACAAGGCCGGGCGACAAAAGCGTTCCACGACTAGACGCGGCGCTTTTTCGGGGGACGGCAGCCGTTGTGCGGCAATGGCGTCACGTCTTCGATCCCGGTGACCTTCAAGCCGGCATGCTGGAGCTGGATGATCGCCTGCTCGCGGCCGGCGCCAGGCCCCTTGACCTTCACTTCGACCTCCATCATCCCGCTCTTGCGAGCGGCCGACGCCGCCGATTCGGCAGCGCGACCGGCGGCGAACGGCGTGCTCTTGCGAGCGCCCTTGAAGCCGACCGTCCCGGCCGATGCCCACGAGATCGTCTCACCGTTGGTGTCGGTGATCGTAACCATCGTGTTGTTGAAGGTCGCCTTGATGTGTGCCACGCCTCGGGTGACGCCCTTGCGAACCCGCTTTTTCGGTGCCGCCTTGGCGGCCGATGTTTTTGCTTGATCTGCCATGTCTGCTTTGCTTCCTTTGCGGATCGTCCGGCATCACAGCCGTCCCCGCATGGCCCCGCACGCCGCTGGGCCCCAACCGGAACCCAGGGGCGACGCGAAGCGCCGCGCTTCCCGCAAGCCGATTACTTGCCGAGTTCCTTGACGCCCTTCTTGCCGGCGACCGTCTTGCGCGGCCCCTTGCGGGTGCGGGCGTTCGATCGGGTGCGCTGGCCGCGGACGGGGAGCGACTTGCGATGACGGAAGCCGCGATAGCTCCCGATCTCGCGCAGCCGCCCGATGTTCTGCTGGATCTGCCGGCGAAGCGCCCCTTCAACGAGAACGCCGCGGTCGATCAGGCCAATGATCTTCGCCAGCTCGTCTTCGGTCAGGTCCTTGGCGCGGCGTTCCGGGTCGATCCCGGCTTCCTTGAGGATGCTCAAGGCGTTCGTCGGCCCGATACCATAGATGTACCGAAGGCTGATCCTGATCTTCTTATCCGCCGGGATGTCGATACCGGATACGCGAGGCATGTATGCTCCGAAAGTGACTGGCGATGCCCTGACGGCAACCCTCCGCAACGCGAGGCCACCCTCCCCAGCCCGGCTTCTTCGTGCGGGCAACCCCAATGACCGGGGCGCCGCGCGAAAGGCGAGCGAGTGGCGGCCGGACGCGCCGGCGATGGCTCACCCCTGCTTCTGCTTGTGCTTCGTGTTGGTGCAGATCACCCGAACGATGCCCTTGCGACGAACGATCTTGCAATTCTCACAGATCCGTTTGACGCTGCTCCGAACTTTCATGGCTTCACCTAAGAGGGCTTCATCCAGGCGTCTGATCCATTGCCGAGCCACCGGCCTGGAACCGGGGAATCGGGCCTTATACAACAAAGATGCTCCCGCCTCAAGGGCCGTGGGAGCAAAGTCGGGTACTTTTCCCGGCTGTCACAGGCGACGAGTTCGCCCAGACGTCCGATAGGACAACGGACGCTCCTGGGCCGCACGTCGGGCCAAATTCCGTGGGGACCGCATCGCGGTCCACGCGTCACGTGACCCTTCGCAAAGTGGGTCGCTTTTGAATCGGTTGGCTAACCCCCGTCACAAACCGCGGTGCGATCCCTACGGCCACGACCCTTCCGGGAGCCCGATCAAAGGCTCCAGGGGGCACGGCCGTCGGTCAGCACGTCCACGCCGACTTCGGTCACGGCCACCGTGTGCTCAAAATGGGCCGCCGGCTTTCCGTCGGCGGTGGCCATGGTCCAGCCGTCGGTCGGGTCTTTGACCTTCCGCTTGCCGGCGACGACCATCGGCTCGATCGCCAGCGTCATCCCCGGCCGCAGGACAAAATCGCTTCGCAGGCCCTCGCCGGTGACGAAGTTCGGGATCTTCGGCTCTTCGTGCATCGAGCGGCCGACGCCGTGCCCGACGAACTCCCGCACCACGTTGAAGCCGTTGGTCTCGACGTGACGCTGCATCAGCCGAGCGATGTCCGACCATCGCTTGCCGGGGCGCATCGCTTCGATCGCCATCTTCAGCGTCTGCTTGGTGACATCGAGCAGTTTCTGGCCCAGCGGGCTGATCTTGCCAATCCCGACAGTCGTCGCCGTGTCAGCGCAATAGCCGTTTAGTTGCAACGCCAGATCGAGGCTAACGACATCTCCCTCTTTCAGAGTCCGCTTGCCAGGGATCCCGTGGACGATCTCTTCGTTCACGCTGATGCACGTAAAACCGGGGAAGCCTTCACCCTGAACATACGTCGGGTAGTTCTTCGACCCTGAGACCGCACCCGCTTTTTCAAGCTCGACCCGAGCGAGCTCATCAAGCTCCCAAGTGCTCACCCCCACCACCGCGGCCTGCCTCATCCGGGCCAGGATCTCGCAGGCGAGCTTGCCCGACTGCCGCATCATTTCTATTTGCGCCGGGACTTGAGAATGTACATGAGCCAAGCCGAATTCCGACCCGAGCTGGCAAAACGCGAGCCATCGCCGAACCATCCGGCCGACAACCGCGCCCACAGCCCCAGGCGCCGATGCTAGTACTGCCGCCCCTTGATCCGCTTGCCCTTTTGGCCGGGACCGCTCAGGAACCCGCTGTAGTTCCGCATGAGAAGGTTCGCCTCAATCCGTTGGACCATGTCCAGCGCGACGCTGACCACGATCAGCAGGCCCGTCCCGCCGAGGAACGCCGCGATCTGGTAGTCGATGCCGAGCCAGGTCGTGACGGCGGTCGGGATCACCGCGATCAAGCATAGGAATGCGGCGCCGACGTAGGTCATTCGCATCATGACCTTTTCCAGGTAGTCGCTGGTGCGCTTCCCCGGCCGCAGGCCAGGGATGAAGCTCCCGTGGTCGCGTAGCTGGCTTGCCATCTCCTTGGGCTGGAACTGCACCGTCGTCCAGAAGTAGGCGAAGAAGTAGATCATCGCCACTTCCGCCAGGATATAGATGAACTGGCCGCGGCTGAACTCTTGCGAGAGGAACCGAACGGCGTGGCCGAAGAACCCGTCCACCTTGCCACCGGGGCTGATCGTCTGGTCGAGCCAACTGAAAACGAGGCTGGGGAAGAGCATCAGCGACTGGGCAAAGATGATCGGCATCACGCCGCCGTGGTTGACGCGGAGCGGCAGGTATTGCTTGCCCCCGCCGTACACCCGGCGGCCGCGTGTGTGCTTGGCCTGCTGCACGGGGATTCGGCGCTGGGCCTGGGTGATCAGGATTGAGCCGGCGATGACAAAGACGAACGAGAACATCAGGAACAAAATGTGCCCGATGCCGTAAGGGTGCGTCGGATCCGGCGCCGCCCGGACGTTCGTCTTGGAGATCAGGGTGGTGATCGCCACAGGGACGCGCGCGACGATGCCGGCGAGGATCAGCAAGCTGATGCCGTTGCCCAGCCCGTACTCGTCGATCTGCTCGCCAAGCCACATCAGGAAGACGCAGCCCGCCGTCAGGCACGAGACGCCCAGGACCCAGAACGTCAACGGCATGTGCGTGACGAACTCGGCCTGAACCAGTTTCGATGCGTACAGGAACTTCAACCAGAAAGCCGCCTGGACGATGCAAAGCGGCACCGTCGCATAGCGCGTCCATTCCTGGATCTTCTTGCGGCCGGTCTCGCCTTCCTTCTGCAGCTTCTCCAGCGACGGCAGGACCGTCCCCAGGAGCTGGAAGATGATCGACGCCGAGATGTAAGGCATCACGCCCAGACCGAAGATCGTGCTCTGCTGAAGGCTCCCGCCCGAGAAGATCGATACATAGCTCGCCAGGCGGCTGGCGGCGCCTTCTTCCGCGCCCTGGGACTGCTGCTTGAAGATCTCCTCGAACTTATGCTGATCGACGCCGGGGATAGGGACCCAGAAGCCGATCCGATAGATCGCGAGCATGAAGAGCGTGAACAGGACCTTGTTCCGCAGCTCGGGGACTCGAAAGATGTTCGCAAGCGTCTTGAACATGCTTCACCAGTCGGGGGTCAACGGGCTTCAACATCGGGCCTGCGGCGGAGCGGCCGCCAGCAATCAGCTCACGATCATCGATCAAGTGATGCGACGCGAGCCGAGCGCGCCGGCCGGAGAGTATAGCGGATAAGGCCGCGGGACGTCGGCACTCTCGTTCGAGCCGACGTCCCGCGATACGGTTCTGCCCAGCTCGTTGTCGTGCATGGGCGCTTCAGTCGAACCGGTCGGCGATACCGGGCGGCTCGACTGAGACTATTCGGCCGCCGGCTTTTCGGCGGCGGGCTTCTCAGATGTTGGCTTATCAGCCGCGGGCTTCTCAGCGGCAGGCGCGGCCGCATCAGCAGGCGCGTCGGTCGCCTTCACCTTCTTCACTGGCTCGCGCGGGATGAATTTCTTCTTGACCTTCGGGAAGGCGAATGCCTCACCCTTGAGGTTCTGGGCCGTCCCGCCAAGCGCGACGATCTTCGCGTGGGCCGACTTGCTGTACCAACCGGCGACGACGGTCAGCTTCTTGGTGAGTTCGCCGTCGCCGAGGATCTTCACCGGCTGGGTCTCGTCGGGAACGACGCCGTTCTCGATGAGGGTCGCCGCGTTGACCGTCGAGCCTTCGGGGAACTGCTCCAGGTCCGACAGGTTCACGGCATAGAAGCGCTTCGTGAACTTGAAGTTGCTGAACCCGCGCTTGGGGAAGCGCTTAAAGAGCGGGGTCTGACCGCCTTCGCGACCCGGGACCCAGTGGGTGTCGCCACCGTGGGCGCCGGAGCCTTTGGTGCCCCGCCCGGCCGTCTTGCCGTTGCCGCTGCCTTCGCCGCGGCCCTTACGCTTGCGGAGCTTCAGCCGCGGAGCGGCGGCGGTGATGTCGTGGATCATGCTCATGAGAAAATCCTATCCGCGTCTATCCGCCCGCTCACAAGGGCGCGACCGCCATGTGTCGCAATGTCGGGCGTGGTTGAATACGCCGCACCCGGCGGTGGCGTGGTGAACCACGCCCTACGTTTTTCGCCCGTTATCAATCAGGCGGTGACCAATTCGCCAGCGCCCTTGACGAGCAGCACGCCGCGGCTCTTTTCCACCTGCTCGCGGTTCTGCAACTGCCGGAGGGCGGCGATCGTCGCCTTGACGAGGTTCTTGGGGCTCGTTGAGCCATAGGCCTTGGTCAGGATGTCGGTGATCCCGGCAAGCTCCATGCAGGGGCGAACGCTCTTGCCCGCCGTGACACCCGTACCCGGACGGGCCGGGACGAGGACGACCGTGCTGGCGCCGCTGGTGCCCTTTACGGTATGGGGGATGGTGGTGCCCTTGAGGTTGACCTTAAACATGGTCTTCCGGGCGTCCTTGGTGGCCTTCTCGACGGCGGGCGGGACTTCATTCGCCTTGCCGTAGCCGATACCCACGTTGCCACGGCGATCGCCAGCGATGACCAGCGCGCCGAAGCTGAACGTGCGGCCGCCCTTGACGACCTTCGAGCAGCGATAGATTCGCACGACGGCCGATTCGATGCCGCTGTCGTCGCCGCGATCACGATCTCGACGCGGGCCGCCTCGGCCCCCGCCGCCGCCGTACCCGCCGCGCCCGCCGCCCTGGCCGCCACCTTGGCCGCCGCGCCCGCCACCCTGGCCGCCGCGACCTTGACCGCCACCCTGACCGGGGCCACGACCCTGGCCTTGACTCGGGCCGCCGCGATCCGCCGACCCGGTGGGGGCCGTCGGCGCCGCGGCCTGTGGGGGTGCTTCGGCCGCGGGGGCGGTTGCTTCCGAGGGAGCGGCCGGTTGTTGCTGTTCGTCAGCCATAAGTCTGCTCGTTCCGGATTAGAACTTCAGGCCGCCCTCGCGGGCGGCGTCGGCCAAGGCCTTGATTCGACCGTGATACTTGCGACCGCCTCGGTCAAAGGCAACCTGGGTCACCCCGATCGCCTTGGCGCGCTCCGCGATCGCCTTGCCCACCACCTGGGCGGCGGCGATGTTCCCGCCGTTGGGGCGGTCGCCGCGAAGATCCGCGCTCGTCGTCGCGGCCGACACCAGCGTCTTGCCGGCGTGGTCGTCGATGATCTGCGCGTAAATGTGCTTGTCGCTGCGGAAAACGTTGAGTCGCGGGCGTTCGGGCGTGCCGAAGATGCTCGACCGGACGTTCCACTGACGCCGCTGTTGGCGCCGCTGACGATCTTTTTGCTTGTTGGCCATACTCCTTCAACCTCGGGGGCATCGGCTTGCGTTCGACGCCCCAGTTGAATTTTCACGCCGCCCCCACACGGGCGGCTCGTTGCACGAAGGCGAAACTCACGGAACAAGACGCACGTTCGCTACGCGGCCGCCCTACTTGGCGCCGGCGCCAGCGAAGGCCTTGCCCGCCTTGATCTTGACGACTTCACCCTCGTAGCGGATCCCTTTGCCCTTGTAGGGCTCGGGCTTGCGGGCGCTGCGAATCGTGCTGGCGAACTGCCCGACCGCCTGCTTGTCCGGGCCGGTAATGTGGATCTTTGTCGCGCCTTCCATGGTCGTCACGACGCTGCCGGGCACCGTCAGCGTGATCTGGTTCGCGTAGCCGACGTACAGAACCAGGTTCTTCCCCTTCAGCTCCGCCTTGTAGCCGACGCCCTGGATCTCAAGCGTCTTCTTGTACCCGTTGGTCACGCCCTCGACCATATTCGCCAGGAGCGAGCGGGTCAGCCCGTGGAGCGCTTTGCTCTGCTTCTGATCGTCGGGGCGGGTCACGACAAGGTTCTTCTTGTCGGCGTCCATCGCGACCGTGATCAGCGGGTGAACCTGCTGCTCAAGCTTGCCTTTGGGGCCTTCGACGCGGATCAAATGGCCCTGGACCGATACTTTCGCCGATCCGATGGGGACGGGTTTTTTTCCGATACGGCTCATGGGGCACCTGGTTCAGGATTCAGCAGTCATTTGGCCGATGCTCTGCGGCCATCTCGGTCGGCTGGCATCTCGGTCGGCTGGCATCTCGGTCGGCTGGCATCTCAGTCGGCCGCAGTCTCAAGCGGCCGAATGCGACTCCCGACGTTGCCAGACCGTGCCGCCGCGTCGGGAACAGGCTCGACCCCGGCGCACAGCCGTCACGACTGTGGCCAACGCTCATCGCGTTCTTAACTCACCGTGCAAAGAAGCTCGCCGCCCACGTTCTGCTCGCGGGCCCTGCGATCACTCATGACACCCTTGCTCGTGCTGACGACGGCAATCCCCATCCCGTTGAGGACGTTGGGCAGCTCCTGGACCGCGCGGTAAATGCGGCGGCCGGGCTTGCTGGCGCGATCGATCGTATGGATGACCTTCTCGCCGGCGCTGGAGTATTTGAGGCGAACACGGATCTGGCCCTGGGTCGAATCGTCTACCGAGTCAAAGTCCTCGATGTACCCTTCGTCCTTGAGCACGTGCGCAATCCCCAGGCAGATCTTGCTCCGGGGGATCAGCACCATACGCCGGCCGACGCGGTTCGCGTTCCGAATCCGGGTCAGCATGTCCGCGATGGGATCTTGGTTGTTCATCGCTAAGTCTTAAAGTTGCCAGTCTTCGGTTCTGGGTCGTCCGTTGTCGTTCGTCTGCTGCCAGTCGCCCGTTTGGCTCTCGCCCGTGTGGCTCTCGCCCGTTTGGCTCTCGCCCGTTTGGCTCTCGCCCGTGTGGCTGTGGTCACTGGCGATAGCGGCTCGGCGCCTCACACGCGGCACCGCCGCGGCAGCAACTCATCGCCACCCCTGTCCGCGGCTCCCGGGGCGGCGCGGCGGCCGGATCAATCCCGGCACACCGGTCGTATCGCTACCAGCTCGCCTTCTTCAGCCCGGGGATCTTGCCGGCCAGCGCCAGCTCGCGAAGCATGATGCGAGAGATCTTGAACTTGCGCAGGTTCCCGCGGCTTCGCCCCGTCAGCTCACACCGAAGGTGGGAGCGGGTCGGGCTGGAGTCACGCGGAAGCTTAGCCAGCGCGGCGTAGTTCTTTTCCTTCTTGAGCTGACGGCGCACCTCGGCGAACCGAGTCACCAGCTCCGCGCGACGCTTCTGTTTCGATGTCCAGGCCTTGGTTGCCATGGTCTTCCTTGGGTCTGCCGGGGTTTCCCCGGCTACACGCTCGATCGCCTACCGAATCCGCCTCCCTCGCCGCACGCACCGTTCCAGCGCGAGCGACCAGGCGAGGCAAGGCAGTCACTTCTTGCCGTCTTTTTCGTCCACCCGGAACGGGAAGCCGAACTGCTTAAGCAGCTCGCGTCCCTCATCCGGCTTCTTCGCCGTCGTCACCATCGTGATGTTCATGCCCTGCTGGAACGTGACGGTCGCGGTATCCACTTCCGGGAATACGGTCTGCTCGGTGAAGCCGAAGTTGAAGTTCCCGTCCTGGTCGAACCCGTTCGGGTTGACGCCACGGAAGTCCTTCACACGCGGGAACGCCAGCGAGATCAGACGGTCCAGGAACTCATACATCCGCTTGCCGCGGAGGGTGACCTTCAGTCCGGTTTCCTGGCCTTCGCGCACCTTGAAGTTCGCGACGCTCTTCTTCGCCTTGCACCGAACCGGCTTCTGGCCGGCAATGACCGTCAGCTCCTTCTCGGCCTTCTCGAACTTGCTCTTGCCGTCGCCCCCTTCGGTGGCGAACTTGCCCAGGCCCATCGAGATGACGATCTTCTCCAGACGCGGCACAGCCATCCTGCTCGAATAGCCGAACTGCTGCTTCAGTGCCGGGATGATCTGCTGCTCGTACGTGGCGACCAGCCGCGGCGGCGGGGAAGCTTCCTGCGGCTCACCCGTGTCGATCTCGACCGCCTGCTCCGGGCCCTTGGGCTTGCGCTGCCGCTTTTCGGCGCCGCCACCCTTCGCGCCGCCACCGCCGGCGGACTTGGGCTTCTTGTCTTTCTTGTCCTGGTCTGCCATGGTCGTTTCTCGATCTCGATGCCTTCGAAACCTGTCTCACACCGGCCGCCCCGCTCGCCGGCAACTCGGCGTGGCGGGCGATGGGCCGGTTGTCGGCCCTAGTTCTTCGTCGTCGCCTTCTTGCCGGTCGGGCCCAGATCGGCCCCGGTCCCGACTGCGACGCGGTGCTTGCGGCCGTCGCGCACTTCAAACTTCACCCGCGTCCCGCCGCCCGTCGAGGGGTCGAGCGGCATGACGTTGCTGATGTGGATCGGCGCATCCTTCTGAATGCGGCCGCCCTGTTGGTTCCGAGCCGATGGGCGAACGTGCTTCCAGACGCGATTGATACCTTCAACCACGACGCGGTCCTTGCCGGTCACGATCCGAAGCACCTTACCGGTCTTGCCCTTATCCGAACCTGTGACGACCATCACGGTATCGCCGGTTTTTATGTGCCTTGCCATTGCAGTTACCCGTTTCTGTTCAACCATCAGACGCATCCGCTCGACCGCTTAGTCGTCGTTTTCCGTTGGGCCGCATTGCGTCGGCGGCCGCCGTCTCGAAGCTTAGACCACTTCGCTGGCCAGCGAGACGATCTTCATGAAGTTCTTGTCGCGCAGTTCGCGGGCGACGGCCCCGAAGATGCGGGTGCCGCGCGGGTTGTTTTCCTTGTCGATCACGACGGCGGCGTTCTTGTCGAAGCGGACGTAGGAGCCGTCGCTGCGGAGGATCACCTGCTTGGTCCGGACGACCACGCAGCGGATGATCTCCCCCTGCTTGACTTCGCCCGCCGGGATCGACTTCTTCACCGCGCAAATGATGATGTCGCCGACGCCCGCGATGCGCCGTTTGAACTTGCCGCGGCTGCTGGAGCCCCCGAGCACCTTGATGCACATGCCGCGCTTGGCGCCGGTGTTGTCCGCGATGTCAACTTCGGTCTGTTGCTGGATCATGATCGCCTCGATTCAACCGGGCCCGCGGCCGCGTAACTCATCCGACTCTCAAGCACATTCGTCAGAGCGGCTGACGGTGCCGGCTCGTTACCGCGCCTCGGGCGCCTTGCCGGTCATCACTTCCTCGGCCGAGACCTGAACGGCCCGTTCCGGGGCCCGCTCGACGACCTTGAGCAGACGATGATGCTTCGTCTTGCTCAATGGGCGGCATTCCGCGATCTCGACGGTGTCGCCTTCCTTCGCGTCATTCTTCTCGTCGTGGGCATGGAGCACGGTGCGGCGCTTCAGGTATTTCCCGTACTTGGGGTGCCGCGTCTGGTACTCGACGACGACCTTGATCGTCTTGTCACCCTTGTCGCTGGCGACAACGCCGCGGATCGTGCGCAACAGCGACCGATCGGCAGCGGCCGTCGCTTCGGCTTCGGTCTTGGCTTCGGAAGGCTGGGTCTGCGTGTCTGACATCGTTCGCTCAATTCACCGTAGTGGTTCTCGCCCGGGCCACGCCCCGGCGTCGAACGCTGGTCCTGGTAAAGCCTGGCCTTACTGGCCGGCCGTCGCCGCGGCCGCCTTCTTGTCAGCGGACGCCTTCTGTCCGGCGGCCGACCGTGCTTTGAAGGCCGCCTTCTTTTCGGCGGAGGCCTTCTTCTCGGCGGCCAGCTTGCTCGCGGCGGCGGCCTTCTTTTCAGCGGCCGCCTTGCTCTCCACCTCGATCTCCCGCTGACGGAGGATCGTCTTGATCTGGGCGATCTGTCGGCGAGCCTTGCCCAGTCGGGTCGGGTCTTCCAGCTTTTCGGTCACCGCCTGGCTGCGAAGATCAAACAAGTGCTTCTGCTTGTCGAGCAGCTCGTGCTTGAGGGCGTCAACGTCTTTTTCACGGATCTCATTGATCTTCATGACTCACTCGCTGCTGCGTGCTTCGAACGCCCAAGTAGACATCGCGACGGCCGCCGACACACTCGCCAAGGCAACCGCCCCGCAAGCACGGTCACCGACATTCAGGCCGTCGCTCAGGCCACCGCATGCTTGCGCTGCACGAACCGGCACGGGATCGGCATCTTGTGGGCGACGCGGGCCAGGGCCCGCTTGGCTGTCGGCTCGTCCACGCCGGTGATCTCGAACATCACCGTGCCCGACTTCACAACGGCCACCCAGTATTCCGGCTCGCCCTTGCCCTTACCCATTCGGGTTTCCAGCGGCTTGCCGGAGATCGGCTTGTGCGGGAAGATCCGGATGAAGACGCGCCCTTCGCGACGAAGGAAGTGGCTGCAAGAGACGCGGCCGGCCTCGATCTGGCGGGCGGTGATCCAGCAGTTCTCCAGCGCCTGGAGCCCGTACTCCCCGAATGCGACGTAGTTGCCGCGGGTGGCGTTGCCCTTCATCTTGCCGCGCTGGCTTTTGCGGTACTTCACCCGCTTGGGCATCATTGGCATAAGGCACCTTCACTCGACCAGGACCTTCGACAGGGGCGCTACGGCCCGCTTTCAATCGCTCTCTTCAGACGCTCGATGCCGGACAGTCGCGGGGACCGCTTGAGTCAGGCCGATTAGCGGCGGCCGCGACGCGGCGGGCCACCCGGGCGAACGTCGGTCTCAAGGACCTCTTCGCCGTACATCCCGCGATAGATCCAGACCTTGACGCCGATGGTGCCGAAGGTCGTGAAGGCGATCGCGTAGCCATAGTTCACGTCGGCCTGGAGCGTGGTCAGGGGGACGCTGCCGGTGGTGGCCTTCTCCTGCCGGGCGATTTCGGTCCCGCCGAGGCGGCCGCTCACGCAGATCTTGATCCCCTTGGCGCCGGCCTGCATGGTCGATTCCATCCGCATCTTCAGCACGCGGCGGAAGCTGGCACGCTTCTTCAACTGCTCCGCGATGGCTTCGCCAACGAGCTGTGCGTTCAGGTCCGGGTTCTTGATCTCAATGACCTTGACCGGAGCAACCTTACGCTTGATCAGGTCTTCCAGTTCTTCACGCAGCTTATCGACTTCGGCGCCCTTGGGGCCGATGACCAGGCCCGGGCGCACGGTCTTGAGCGTGATCGTCACTTCCTCGCGCGTCCGCTCGATCAGGATGTCGCTGATCCCGGCGAACGGGGGACGGCGATTCAGCTTGGCGTCGATGTAGCGGCGCATCTTGAAGTCCTCAACCAGGAAGCTTCCGTATGCCGCCTTCGGGGCGTACCACTTGCTCTTCCAGTCTTCGGTGATGCCGACGCGAAAACCGGTTGGATTGACCTTTTGACCCATAAGGAGTTCCTTGCGTCGCCGGGCACTAAGCCGGCCGCCTCGCGGAATCACCGAACCGCAAACTCAATCAACTGCACACTGACGGAACGCAGCCCCATTCACCGGGCCGAATCCCTCGCCGACGGGTTGCGTTACCTGCGGGCCTTGCCCGGGCGGCCGCCCACGCCGTTGTTCACGACAATCGGGGCGCCGTCTTCGCGTTCGTCCACCGTGACCACCAGGTGGCTCGTCCGCTTCTTAATCGAATAGGCCTTGCCGCGATCCTTCGGCTGAAACCGCTTAATCACAGGCCCCGGGTCCACCCACGCCTTGGCGACATAGAGGGCGTTCTCCCGCGCCTGCACGTCCTGTTCGGTGGCGTTGGCGACGGCCGACTTGACGACCTTTTCGATCATCCCGCTGACCCGCTGCTTGCTGAACTTCAGCAGATTGATCGCGTCATCGACGTCGCGCCCGCGGATCAAATCCATCAGCAGCCGCGCCTTGCGGGGGGAGATGCGGGCGAATCGGTGCGTCGCTTGGAATGGCATGTTCAACCTCAAGGATCAATTGCGAAGCAGCGCCGTCAGAGAACCTTTCCGTCCTTCACCCAGGCGACGCCATCGGCGCTTCACCCGAGCGGCCGTGCCTGACGTTCACGTTCAGGCGACCACGCTTACAATCAAGCGCCGGCGCCGCGGCCTTCTTGCCGCTGTGGCCGCGGAAGACGCGCGTCGGGGAGAACTCGCCCAGCTTGTGGCCGACCATGTCCTCCTGCACGAACACGCGCAGGAACTTGTTCCCGTTGTGGACCTCGAAGGTGTGGCCCACAAACTCCGGGATGATCGTGCATGCACGCGCCCACGTCTTGATGGGCGTCTTCGCCCGGTTCTCGTTGAGCTTGGAGACCTTGCGGTACAGCTTCTCGTCAACGAACGGGCCTTTTTTCGCGCTTCGGCTCATGTTGGGTCCGGATAGTCAGTCGCTTCGGTCTACTGTCGGCCGCTTTCTTCTGGCGAGCTTCATCCCGCGAAGCCGGCCGCCGGCGGCGACCTGTCTTTTTTACACGTTCACGGTCTGCGGCCGCTGCTGGAACTTGCCGAACTTGCGGCGGCGGAGGATCAACTTTTCGCTGTTCTTCCGCTTGCTGCGAGTGATGCCGCCCTTGGCGGGCACGCCCGTCTTGCTGACCGGGTGGCGGCCGCCGTTGGAACGACCTTCGCCCCCGCCCAGCGGGTGGTCGATCGGGTTCATGGCCTTGGCGCGCGTGTGCGGGCGAATGCCCATGTGACGCGAGCGGCCGGCCTTGCCGATGCTCACATTGATCCAGTCCAGGTTCCCAAGCTGGCCGATCGTCGCGCGGCACTTGCTCTTGATGCGACGCATTTCGCCGGAAGGAAGAATGATGACCGACCATTCCCCTTCCTTGGCCGAGAGACGCGCCACACCACCGGCCGAGCGAACCAGCTTGCCGCCCTGGCCCGGGTTCATCTCGATGTTGTGGACTTCGAGGCCGCCGGGGATGTTCGACAGCGGAATACAGTTGCCAATTTCCGGAGGCGCCGTCGGGCCGTTGATGATCTTCGTGCCGACCATCAGTCCGTTGGGGGCCAGGATGTAGCTCTTCTCGCCGTCTTCGTACTTAATCAGCGCGATGAAGCATGAGCGGTTGGGGTCGTACTCGATGGCCTCGACCGTCGCCGGGATTCCATCTTTCTGACGCTTGAAATCGATGATCCGATAGAGCTTCTTGTTGCCGCCGCCGCGATGCTTGGCGGTGATGACGCCGTGGTGATTTCGACCGTGGGCGCGACGCTTTCCTTCGGTCAGCGACTTTTCGGGCTTGAACTTGGTCAAGACCTTCTTGTAGTCGATCACCGAGCCGGCGCGGCGGCCGGCGGAGGTCGGGTTGTAAAGCTTGATCGCCATGGCTCTTGGTCCGTTGTCAGTCGCTTGTCTTCACACCGGTCGTCCGTCACCGCACCGGCTGTCCACTCACTACGATTCCGCGCGACGCGTTCCGATCCGTCGCGCTGACGCACCGTCGGGCGCTCGCCTAGAACAGCTCGATTCGCGATTCCTCGGCGAGCTTCACAAGGGCCTTTTTCCAGTCGCTCTTGGTCGTGTGCCCGACCTTGGTGCGACGCGGCTTGCCCTTGCGATTCATGGTCCGCACGTTGACGACCTTCACGGAATAGATCTTTTCAACGGCGTCTTTGATCTGCTGCTTGTTCGCATCGGCGTGGACGCGGAACGCGTAGGTGTTCCGCGTCCCTTGCAGATGCGTGCTCTTTTCCGTCACGAGCGGCTTGACGATAACGTGCGTGTATTCCATTTCGATGCCTCAACGGTCGATGGCTCGGAGTCAATCAGTTCAGGCGCCGGCCGCGAAGTTCAGACGTCAGCCGCAAGGTTCAGTGGCCCGCCGCGACCGGGGCTTCAACGGGGTCGGTAACGACGTCGGTCGGCTTCGGCCCGTTCAGGATCTCGTCGAACCCGGCCTTGGTCACGAGCAGTGTCTTGTTCTTCAGGATGTCCCAGGCGTTGAGCTCGCGGACGGTCGTCAGAGTGGTCCGGTCCAGGTTGCGGGCCGAGCGCTCCATGTTCTCGTCTTTGCCGTGAAGGGCGAGCAGGCAGCTTCGTTCGATCTTCAGGGCCTTGTAGAGCTTGGCGACCAGCCGCGTCTTGGGCTGTTCGAGGACGAGGTTATCGACGATCTTGATGTCGCTGCTCTGGAGCTTGGCCAGGATGGCGCTGTTGCGGGCGAGGCGCTTCGCCTTCTTCGGCATCGCCTGCCGCCAATCCTTCGGCCGCCGCTGTTTGGCGTGGCCGCCGCCGACGCGAACCGGCTGGCGAATGCTCCCCTGACGGGCGTTGCCGGTCCCTTTTTGGCGGAAAAGCTTGCGGGTCGAACCTTCGACTTCGCCGCGCCCTTTGCTCTTGTGAGTGCCTTGGCGCTGGTTCGCGTGGTACATCACAATCGCCTGCTTGAGCAGGTTCGTGCGGACCTCGCCGCCAAGCTTGGCCTCGTCCACCTGGATCTTTTCGATCTCTTCACCGGCCTGGTTGTATACAGGGACTTCGATCATGGCTCTGTCCTAGTCTCGTAATCCCCTCGTCTCGCGACCTCACGTCTCGGAACCCATTCGGCGTCGGCCGAGGCCCGGCGGTTTGAACCGCATCACGCCTGACATCACGACGGAGGGAGCACTGACGGGCGATCATCCTTGCAACAAGTCCGGGCAATCGTCCGGCCCCTACTTCGCGGCCACACGGGCGGTCACGGCCTTCCGCACGAACAGCAACGCGCCATTGGGGCCCGGGAGCGCGCCTTTGATCAGGAGCAGGTTCCGATCGGCGTCCACTTTGATCAGCGGGTGGTTTCGGGTCGTCACGGTGTCCATGCCCATGTGGCCGGCCATCCGGACGCCCTTTTTCGGCTTGCCCGACTGGCCACGCCAGGTCGGCGCGGGAGGCGAGCGAACCGGGCGATCGATGCTTCCGTTCGGTACCGTGCGAGGCGGGTTGGCCCCCGAAGTGGTGGCGCTTCATGACGCCGGCCGTCCCTTTGCCTTTGCTCGTCCCGATCACGTCCACAAACTGGACGCCTTCGAAGATCGTGACGTTGACGGCTTCGCCGGGCCTGCGATCCGTGGCGGCCTTCAGCCGAATCTCACGAAAATGACGCTTCGGGCCGACGCCCGACTTTGCCGTGTGGCCCAGGAGCGGGAAGGTGCTGAACTTCGCCTTGACATCATCGTAACCGAGCTGAACGGCATGATATCCGTCAGACTCGGCCGTCTTCACTTGCGTGACGGCGTTCGGCTCGCACTCGACCACGGTCACCGGGACGACCGATCCCTTGTCGTCGTAGACCCGGGTCATCCCAATTTTCTTGCCCAACAGCGCTGGTGTCATGTGCTTCAGGCAGAGGAGCAAAAGTTACATGCCCGAAACGCCTAAAGGCGAAGGAGGCACCGACTTCAACTCGTGACCTGTCCGTAGTAAGGACTCGCGACAGCGCCTGGTGCGCCATTCGCCTCATCCGCGTCGCCCATCACGCCGTAGCGGCGAGCAAACGCGAAGGACCATCAATCGACGAAAAACCATCAATCGACGAAAAACCCCGTGACTCGCGACCCTTTCGGGAAAAACCCGATCGGGTGAAGGATTCTTGGTTGAATCCCGCGGTCCGGCTCTTGAGTTGTCTCTTGTGACTCCGAAGGGCGTGAAGCCCATCGAAGCGGAGACCTGTACATTCAGTAGAAACTAGGCCTTGATTTTCACGAACACGCCGGCGGGCACGACCAAGCGGTTCAAGGCATCAACCGTTCGGGCGGTGAAGTCGTAGATGTCGATCACCCGCTTATGGGTTCGCATCTCAAACTGCTCGCGCGACTTCTTATCGATATGAGGGCTTCGCAACACCGTGTACCGCTCGATACGGGTCGGGACCGGGATCGGCCCACAGACCCGTGCATTGGTTCGCTTTGCGTGCTCGACGATTTCCTTCGCCGACTGATCCAGGGCCCGATGGTCGTAGGCCTCCATTCGAATCCGGATGCGGTCACCTTGCATATCGATCCTAACTCACTCTGACCCCACCTCTCGGCGGGGGAAAGCCTCTCGTGCCGGGCCAATTCACCGTCTTCAAAAGCATTGGCTGCCGTCGAAGGCGAGGGGACGATCATAGCGAGGGCCGGGCGGGTGTCAACCCGTTTGAGCCTCAGATTTCTGGGCGGTTCCGAGAAGAAACGACGCGCGACAACTGCCCCGGGCCACTTGGTCGCCATCCCCACCCTTCAAGAGTCGGCCGGCGACCAGCCCGACGCACGACGGAGAGTACCGTCAAGACCTTAACATCCTATCGGTAGCTTCCGCGCCGAGCGGCCGGCACCCCCGGCGACCTCTGTCGCCGTGCAAATGTTTGCCTTCGGAATCGAAAGAAAAGACAATCGCGCCGGAGTGGCCGGTCCCGCACCGAGCGAATCGTCATGTACTTCCCCGTCTATTTCAAGATTCTCGGCTGGCCCGTCTCCGCGGCGACCCTCTTCGACCTCCTCGCTCTGGCGGCCGGGATCAGGCTCTTCTTCTATCTCCGTTATCGCAGCGCGTCGCCCTCAGACTCACCCGTTGCATCGCGTGTTTCCCTCTGGATGGTAGTCGGGGCCGTGTTCGGCGCTCTGCTCGGCTCCAAGTGCTTGGCGCTGTTCGAGAAGCTGCCACAGGACTGGAGCCTCCGCTGGACGTTGTCGGACTACTTAGAAGGTGAATCGATCGTCGGCGCGCTCCTCGGCGGGTGGGCGGGGATCGAAATCGCCCGGCGTCGGGCGGGGCTCAGATGGCTGGTGGGGGATGGGCTCGTCCTTCCGCTCATGGTCGGGCTGAGTCTTTGGGCCATCGGAACGTTTCTGTCGGGCCTTCAGGCCCACACGTTCGGCGAGAAATCGATTCTCCCCTGGGCGATCAACTTCGGCGATTCGCCGCGTCACCCGATCAACCTCTATGAGATCGTCGTGGTCTGGGCGATTGGGGCGGTTGTCTGGGCCACCGCACGGGGCGGCCGCCCGGCGGGCCATAGCTTTCGAGCGTTCCTGGCAGGCTATTTCATCTACCGCTACTTCGCCGCCTACATCACCGAGCCGCGGTTTGAATTCTTCTACGGCCTGACCGCGGTCCAGGTCGCATGCCTTGGCGGGCTGATCGTCCTGCTCCGCCAGATCACGATCCTGTCGAAGCCCGCCGAAGCTCCAACGTCGGCCGAAGCGGGCACCATCGGCACGGGGGAGCGCTGCGGGCCCCAAGACACCAAGCCGACTGACGCCGAAGCGGACGCTCCCTCCCCGCATGCGCCCTCCCCGGACGCTCACTCCATAGAGCCGGCGACCTGAACGACAGCCTGTTCCCCGGCCAATAAACCCTCGAGCCCGTTAACGCACCCACTCCCGGTGCGCACCCGTCGCCGCCCCACCGGCGGCCGGATGCGCGGGGAGTGTTTCCATCCTGCCGAGGGAGCTGATGACGTACGCGAACTACTACGCGATCACGGGCTCGATCATCGGGTTCTTTCTTTCGCTGCAGGGGCTCTGGCTGGTGAGCACCGCCCTCTGGCCCGCACGGGTCCAGCGCCGCGGCCCGCGCGGAGCATAACGGCGTCGCCTGTTTCCTCCTGGGCATTCCAGTGACCGCGGTCGCCGTCGGCATCGCCATCGCCCTGGGCCGGCGGTTCGGCGGGCCGGGGCAGGTGATGGCCTTCCTGATCGCATTTGCCCTGGTGCTGCTGGCCAACCTGGGGCTCGCCGGGTTCACCACCTTCCTCGGCGGCCGCCTTGGGTCGCCGGTGGACGCGGAGCGGCCGTGGCATCGCGTCATACGGGGCGGAGCGGCACTCGAGCTTTCCTGGCTCATCCCCGTGGTGGGGTGGATCGGGCTGTTGCCGGTGTCGATCCTCCTCGGCGTGGGGGCGGGCCTTCTGTCCTTCTTTGGCACGGGCAAGCGCTCGTCCACCTCGATCCCTGGCGCGGGCGCGAAGCCAACGGAAACCACGCGGCCGCGTCGCGCCAGCCGATGGCTCGGCCGCCCGCCCCAATGCCGCCTGCCCCGCTGTCTCAGGTGTTCACGGATCGCCCCGCACTGCCGCCGCAACTGCCGCCGCAACCGCTCAACGTGCCGCAAGCCGCGGCCACGGTCCCCAGCCAGTTCCAATCAACCGCCGACAATCATCGCCCGATGCTGGAGATCGCGGGTGCCGAATGACCTGGCCGCACGGACCTCATCTTGATCGGGCGTCCACCGGCGAGGGGGGCAATCCGTCCCCGACGCGTCGAAGCGTTTTAGCGTCGGCCGCCGTGGCGGGCTCGGCGCTCGCCGGGGCGGCGCTGCTTGGCGGCGGGTGCGAGAAGATCATCAGCAAAGCGACCGAGCACTTCGGTCAGGCCGTTCCGGATGAAGTCGCCGTCGCCACGGGTCCGGAGATCGACCCTGCGTTCCACTTGCTGAGCCGCGCCGGGTTCGGCCCGTGGCCGGGGGACATCGAGCACGTCCGCGCCATCGGGGAAGCCGCGTGGGTGGAGCGGCAGCTCGACCCCGAATCGATCGACGACTCGCTTTGCTCCGCCCGCGCCGACCGGTTCGAAGAGATGGAAGAGGTGGCCGGCGAGGCGTACGAATATACAAAGCCCGTGCTCCGCGAGGAGATGGCCCGGCACACGCTGCTGAAGGCTGTCTACAGCAAGCGCCAGCTCTACGAGATGATGGTCTGCTTCTGGACCGACCATCTGAACATCAACATCGAAAAAGGGGACTGCATCTACCTCAAGCCGAGCGACGACCGCGAGGTGGTGCGCAAGCATGCCCTGGGCCGGTTCAGGGACCTGATCCGCGCGTCGGCGACTTCGGCGGCCATGCTTGTCTACCTGGACGGGAAGGAAAATCGCCGCGCCAAGCCGAAGGATGTCCCCAACGAGAACTACGGCCGCGAGTTGCTCGAGTTGCACACCCTGGGGGTCCACGGCGGCTACACGCAGCAGGATGTCTTCGAGGCCGCGCGAACCCTGACCGGCTGGCGCGTCCGATCGGGCTTCCGGGTCGGCACGGTCTACTTTGACCCTGGCGCGCACGACAACGGCGAGAAGACGGTGCTGGGCCAGAAGATCCCCGCCGGCGGCGGGGAGCAGGATGTCGATCGGCTGGTCGATATTGTCTGCGACCACCCCGCCACCGCGCGGCATATCGCGACGAAGCTTGTGCAGCGGTTCGTCGCCGATGAGCCGCCGGCCGCTCTGGTCGATCGCGTGGCGGCCGCCTTCCGCTCGACCGGTGGGGAGATCAAGCCGCTGGTGCGGACGATCCTCACCAGCGACGAGTTCAAGGCCAGCCGCGGGACGAAGTTCAAGCCGCCGTTCCGGTTCGTCGTCAGTGCCCTGCGCGCCGTCGGGGCCGACACCCACGCCCATGCGCCGCTGATCGAATACCTGACGCGCATGGGCCAGGGGGTCTTCCAGTACCCGACCCCCGACGGCTACCCCGATCAGGCGAGCCCCTGGCTTGGCACGCTCATGTGGCGGTGGAACTTCGCGTTCGCGCTGGCGGCCGATTCGCTCCCCACGGTTACGGTGCCGTGGAATCGGCTGCTCCAGTCGCTTCAAGACCCCGGCTCGCCCTTGAAATCCCAAACCCTTTTTCGCCATTTCACCGGCCACGACCCCAGCCCCGCACAGCGGGACGCGCTGGCCGAGGCCTCTCCGGGCGGCGTGGCCAACCAGGATCTTCGAGGGGTGCTGCTGGCCTCGCCGGCGTTCCAGAAATATTGAAGAGGGGGCGATCGACGGGCGGGGCTCTTTCAGCCGTTCGGTTACGACGGAGTCGGTATGCAGCGACAGCTCACCTCCCGCCGACGGTTCCTCCGCCAGATGGTGTTTGGCGACCGTGCGGCCGTCGCCGCGCCGCGCGGGCGAACGCTCGTCTGCATCTTCCTCCGCGGCGGCTGCGACACGTTGAACCTCATCGTCCCTTACGGCGACGATGCCTACTACCGCGTGCGCCCGACCCTTGCGATCGCCGCGCCTCCCAAGGGCGAGGAAAGAGCCGATGCCGCGATCCGGCTGGACGACTTCTACGCCTTCCATCCGAAGATGAAGCCGCTGGTGCCGCTCTTCCGGGAAGGGCGCTTCGGCGCTGTGCAGGCGGTGGGGACGGACAACGAGAGCGGGTCGCATTTTGAGGCTCAGGATCAGATCGAGCATGGGGAGCGGGCGGGCCGGAACCTGGGCGGCGGCTGGCTCGGCCGCCACCTACGGGGCCGAACGCAGGGGAATGATGCGCCATTGGCTGGGATCGCAATCGGGGCGACGATCCCCGAATCATTGCGGGGCGCGCCTGCGGCCACTGCGTTCCATTCGATCGACGACATCCAGCTCCCGGCATCGAGCGGCGACCCAGGGGCTGTCGCCCGGTCGCTCTCCCGGCTCTACGCGGCCGAAGTCGGCGTTCTCGGCCAACAGGGGGCCGAGACGCTCGACCTGCTGAAGCGTGTCGAGCAGGTCCGTGGAAAGCCCTACATCCCCGAGCCCGGCGCAATACCCGAAGAACGACTTTGCCGGCGGGCTGCGGGAGGTGGCCCGGATCGTCAAGGCGGACCTCGGGCTCCAGGTGGCCTGTATTGACCTGGGGAGCTGGGACACCCACTTCTTCCAAGGCGCGTCGAGCGGGATCCAGGCGGGCTTGATCGAGCAACTGGCGGGCGGCCTGGCCGCGTTCGATGCCGACCTGGTTAACCATCGCAACCAGGTGACGACGATCATCATGACCGAATTCGGCCGCCGCCTATACGAGAACGGATCGGCCGGGACCGACCACGGCCGCGGCTTCGCGTTCATGGCGATGGGAGCGTCCGTGAACGGCGGCAAGATCCACGGCGAGTGGCCCGGCCTAAGCGAGTCCCCCAGCCTCGCCGGCCAGGCCTCCCTGCCCGGCCCCGACGGCCTGCGGGTGAAGATCGACTACCGCTCGGTCCTGTCCGAGGCCCTGACCCGCGCCGCCGGCGGCACAACGCTCGCCGACGTCTTCCCCGATTTCGAGCCCCAGCCCGTCGGCCTCTTCACGTAGCCCGCCCCCTAAAAAAGGGTCAGAAGGTATTGTTTGGCGTTGACGCTGGCGATACGCTCGTCTGGATGCCCCGACCTCCTCGATCGACCCCTGGCGGCTTGGCTTATCACGTCATGAACCGCACCGCCGGAGACGTGAAGCTTTTTGATGACCCGGCCGATTATGCGGCGTTTGAACGGGTGATCGTCGAGGCCGTGGAGCGCGAGCCGGGCATTCGCCTCTGCTCATTCTGCCTGATGCCCAACCATTTCCATTTCGTCCTCTGGCCGGAGCGGGACGGGTTGGTCTCGTCGTTCATGCAGTGGCTGACGATGACCCACGCCCAGCGCTGGCGCGGGTTCCGACAGAACCGCGGGCGGGGCCATCTCTACCAAGGGCGGTTCCGCAGCTTTGTGATCCAGGAGGATCGGCACTTCTTGTCGGTTTGCCGATACGTCGAGCGTAACGCGCTGCGGGCACGCCTGGTGAAGCGGGCGCAGGATTGGCAATGGTGCTCGCTCTGGGCGCGGAGCAATAGCGGCGAAGGCGGCGAAGGCGTCCCGCTGGCGAAGTGGCCGATGGACATCCCAGCCGACTGGGCAACCCGAGTCAACCGGCCGCAAAGCGAGGAAGAGCTCTCGGCCATCCACGCCTCCAAAGACCGCGGCCGCCCCTTCGGCGATCCCGACTGGGTAAACAAAACGGCCGCCCAGCTCGGCATCGGCAGTTCCCTCCGCCGCGTCGGACGGCCGCGAAAAGTCCCTTTGGGATGACGGGGACGTCGCTCGTCCTGCCCGCACGCTTGCGAGGCAATCGGACCAAGGCGCTATTTCTTCTTCAAGCGAAGCAACGTGGACGCCCACGCCCCATGGACACCAGAGAAGGCGTGCCAGGGAGATCCGTAAATGGCAGCCACTCTCCAAAACGATAAACACCTCCAGACCCCTTTTTGGTGCCTGAAGTGTTCCGGAAGCGTTCGTCCTTCCACCACGCCCCCGGGCAAACAAAAGGGGTCTGGAGGTATTTTTTCTCATAAAACACCTCCAGACCCCTTTTCTTGGGGGATGGGTGAGTGCGGTCGTTCACGGGTTTTGCGGCGTCGCGTGGGCGGGGGAGGTTTGATAGAGTTTCCACGGGGCTTGTGCGCGGCGGCGCGAGGGGCGGCGATCGCGTTAGATGGTTTTCAGCAGGGACGACCCGATGTCGAACATGGCCGAATTGGTTGAGCGGGGGAATGCGGCGCTGATTCATAACTATGGGCGATTGCCCGTCGTCATGGAGCGGGGCGCCGGATCGTACCTCTGGGATGCGGCCGGGAAGCAGTACCTCGACCTTTTCGCCGGCTTCGGCGGCGGCATCCTGGGCCATTGCCACCCGGACCTGGTCGCGGCCGTCACGGAACAGGCGAAGCTCCTCTGGCACGTCGGCAACACGTTCCACACCGTCCCCCAAATCGAATTCGCGGAGCGTCTTCAGAAGACGGCCTTTCCCGGCCAGGCCTTTTTCTGCCACAGCGGCGCGGAAGCCAACGAAGCCGCCTGCAAGCTGGCGCGGTTGCGGGGCGCGACGCACACGCCGCATCGCTGGAAGATTATCTCGTTGAACAAGAGCTTCCACGGCCGCACGCTGGCGATGATCTCCGCGACAGGGAACGCGGCCGTTCGGCAGGGCTTCGACCCGGAGGTGCCCGGGTTCATCCATGTGGACCCGGGCGACTTTGACGCCCTCCAGACGGCCGTCACGCCGGAAGTGTGCGGCGTCATCCTTGAGCCGATCCAGGGCGAAGGAGGCGTCAACCTGTACCCCGACGGCTACATTCGCAACGTCCGCAACCTGTGCGACGAGCGGGGCCTGACGTTGATCTTCGATGAGGTCTGGACCGGCTGCGGGCGTACCGGGCGATGGTTCGGGCACCAGCACGTCCTGGGCGACGGGGGCAAGGTGATCGAGCCGGACATCATGACGCTCGGCAAAGCCGTCGGCGGCGGCTTGCCGGTCGGGGTGATGTACGCCAAACCGGCGATCGCCGAACTGCTCGTCCCCGGCAAGCACGGTTGCACGCTCGGCGGCAACCCGATCTGCATGGCGGCCGCCCGGACGATCTTCGACGTCATTACCCGTGACCGCCTGACAGAGCACGCCGCGGTGCTCGGCGAGCACGCAATCGCCCGGTTGCGGAACGACACGTCCCTCCGGCACAAAGTCGCCGGCGTCCGCGGCCGCGGCCTGATGCTAGGGGTCGAGTTAAAAGAGCCGCCGACGGGCCTGATCGATAAGGGGTTGGCCAACGGAGTAGTGATGAATCTGACGGCCCAGCGGGTGGTCCGACTCGCGCCGCCGATCAACATCACTCTCGAGGATTGGGATAAGGGCCTCGACGCCGTCGCGAAGACGATCGCGGCCGCCTGAGACGATCGACGATAACCGCTGTAGCAGGCACACTCCATGTGCCGTAGCTCGACCCTTGCAACGCGATCGATTGGATGGCGGACGGCACACGGAGTGTGCGTGACACAGGGGGCCTCCGCGTGTTCGCCCGCCTCACCCGTCGGTTCGGACGACGTGGTGCGGGCGGTCGTGGCAGACAGAGACTCGCAATGATGTACCGCCTTCCGTGCCTTTACGTCGGGTTCGGCGCCCGCCTCACAATGATCCGAAGCCGAGAACGCCTCGCCTCCAGTCCGGTTGACGCGGCATCGGCGCTGGTCGGCGCCCATTGCCCGCCTCGTCGTCGCTGGACTGGCGGCTTCATCTCTGATTGGCTGCGGCGGCTTGCAAACGGCCGCTCCCGTCGCCAGGGCGAGCGCGGAAGCCCAGATCGTCGATGCCCGACCGGTTGTCATTCGGAAGCCCCCGTTACACTTGCAGATCTATCAGATGAAGGTGCCCGCCGGCGCCGTCAGCCGAAATGACGAATTCTGGAAGCGGGTGGACGAGCAGCGGGTGGACGCGGCGACGTACGACCTGCTCTTGAAAAACGGGCTGCGCGTCGGGATCGCGCTCAATGACGACTGGGACTATTTCCGCGACATCCTCGAGGCGAATCATGCCGAGGCGTCGGTCGGCACCGCGCGCGCCGAAGGGAGCGGCGCGGTCGAGTTGTCGGTGAAGAAGGGGATTACCGTCGAAGATGTCTTTTACCTGAGCGACACCAACGAGCTAAAGGGCCGCACCTACGAGCAGTGCGAAAACCTGCTCGGCGTCACGTTCTGGTCCGAGCCGCGCCACCCGGAGCAGACGCGGGTGTCGGTCTCGCCGCTGGTGCGCTCGTATCGTACGCGGCTGGAGTACAGCGTGCTGAACGAGGAGCGGCGGATTCGCGAGGTGCGGCCGGAGCACCTGTACGACCTGAACCTCCGCGCGATCATTCCGGCCAACAGTTTCATGGTGATTTCACCGTCCAGCCAGGGAGAATGGCCGACCAGCATGGGGAACCAATTCTTCCGAACCGACGGCGCGTCGGAGCGATCCGAGATTGTATTGGTGATGGTCCCCCGTTCCGGAGAGTCGAACACCGGAATCGCCCGCCCGACGCCCCGGCGCCCCGCCACCGTGACGGCGGCGAAGTAATCGCACGCGGTCAGGTGCGAGTGGCCCGCGCCCCCTCATCCGCCCGGCGAACGGCTTCGACGAACGCCTTCATCCGATCAAAGGATTTCTCGCGACGGACGGTTTCGATCCCGCTGCTGACGTCAACAGCGTAGGGCGCAACGTCGCGGATCACGGCCGCCACCGTCTCGGGGGTAAGCCCGCCGGCGGCGATGAGGGGCGGGAGGGCGTCGAACGCGCCGGCGCGCTTCGCCTCAATGATCGTCCGCCAATCGTTTGCGACGCCGGTCCCGCCCGGGGCGGCGGCCGCGGTCTCGAGGATGAGCCCCTTGAGGCACCCCAGGCCGCCCCGCTCGATGGCGTTGCGCCACCGGTCGAGCGTTGCGGTGAAGGCGCCGGCGCTCGACTCGGACCGCCTTGAGGATCGCGCCGCGAAGGGCGTCAGCGATCTCGGCGACGGTTTCCGGCGACTCATCCCCATGAAGCTGAACATGCCGGAGCCCCAGCCGACGCGCCGTCGCAATGACCGTTGCGGGCGGCGCGTCAACGAACAACCCAACCGGCGTGACGAAGGGCGGGAGCGCCTCCAGGATGTGCTCTGCGGCCGCTTCGTCCACGCACCGCGCCGAGCGCGGCACGAAGACCATTCCGACGGCATCCACGCCGAGCTGCGCCGCGGCACGAGCGTCTTCGGGGCGGCAGACGCCGCAGAATTTGATGCGCGTTCGTTCCACCGGGCGCGATGGTAGACCCTGCGCGCACGGCGATCAATCGGCGGCTTGCCGACCTGTCGTGAACAAGGTGCCTGCACGATGTAGCAAGTGACCCGCGCTGTCCCTGGGAACGCCGACGTCCCCGTCGGCCTTTCGCTTCGAGCCGACGAGTAAGTTGGCGTTCCCGGGTTCACGGTTCCGGGACTGCCAACAGCGATGGCCGTCCACCGCCACTCCCGCTATCGCTCCAGGATTTGACCCTGCCATCGGTCGCCCCTACAACGGACCCTATGGGCGGTCTGAGCAGCGGCGAGTCACTGAGTTACGAGTCCAGCGGCGTCAACTACGACCGGCTTGACGCCTTTAAGCGCGCCTGCCAGCGGGCGGCCGCGACCACCACGCCGTTGCTTGCCGCCCACGGCTTGAGCGAGCCGGCGACGATTCGCGGCGAAAGCGCCTACCTCATTGAATCCCCCGACGAATACCTGGCCCATGTCGAAGAAGGGCTGGGGACCAAGAACCTGATCGCCGATGCGATGCTTGACCGCACCGGAAAGAGCTTCTATCGCAATGTTGGGATCGACACCGTCGCGACGATCGTCAACGACCTGGTCACGACAGGGGCAGCGCCGATCTCGGTCGCCATGCACGCGGCCGTTGGCGATGCCGAATGGTTCGCCGACCCCCGCCGATCCGACGAACTGGCCGCGGGGTTTGCCGAGGGGTGCCGTCAGGCAGGCGCCGTCTGGGGCGGCGGAGAGACGCCGACGCTTCGCGGCATCGTCAACCCGGAGACGATTGTCCTGGCAGGCTCGGCCATCGGGCGGATTCGGCCCAAGTCGCTCCGGATCGCGGGTGACGTTCGGGCGGGCGACGCGATGGTCTTCCTCGCCAGCTCCGGCGTGCAGACCAACGGTTTGACGCTTTGCCGAAGAATTGCGGAGTCTCTACCGGCCGGCTACCTCACCCCCATCCAGGACGGGCGCCGCTACGGAGAGGCGCTGCTCGATGCTTCCGTGATTTACGTCGCCTACATCGCGGCCCTGCAGCGGGCGGGCGTGCCGATCCATTACGCGGTGCATGTCACCGGCCACGGCTGGCGGAAGCTGATGCGGCTGGCCGAGCCGTTCGTCTATCGGGTGACCCGCGTCCCACCGCCGCACCCCGTCTTCAAGTTCATCATGGGCGCCGGGCCGGTCGAAACCCGGGAGGCCTACGCGACGTTTAACATGGGCGTCGGTTTCGCGGTCTATGTTGATCAGAACGACGTATCGCAGGCGCTGAGCGTTGCGGCCGCCACAGGCTTCGCGGCGTGGGTTGGCGGCCATGTGGAGCGGCAGGGGGACCGAAAGGCGGTCGAGATCGACCCGCTGGGCATCACATTTGAAGGTGACACGCTGCAAGTTCGGTAGGGCCCCGAGCGTCATCTAACGGAGCTTCTCCTCCTGAATCTTGGCGTTCTGCCGCGCTCTGCCCTTGGCGTTCCCGCCGTCTTGGCGTTCATTTTGCCCTCGACAGAGATGTGAACGCCAAGACGTCAAGGACGCCAAGGCAGAAGCGCGGAGGGGAAACCAAAAGGTTGAACGTTCGGGGATGACTGGGTTCAACCGGCGGCCGAGCGACGTCAATTGAGGATCGGAAGCCTCCCGTTTTGGGCTCGGCCTGGTGGCGCTCCGACCGCTGCCACAAGAAGCATCCGGAGACCGCACAGTGCGGAGTCGCGGCCGATGCGGAAACTTCGCACGCGGCGGGCGTCCTTGTTAGACTCGGCGCTTTGACAGTCGGGCGGTCCGGGAGAGTGGATGGCGAATGAGATGTTCCGTGTAACGCAGGAGGGGAAGGCCAGCGTGGTCGAGCTGCTGCTTCCCGAACATCTGGACAGCCGCGAGTTCGACCAGCTCAACGAGGCCCTTCTGGCGGCGCTTGCAGCGCACCCGGCCGGCAATTGGGTTATTGATCTGGCCGGCGTATCCTACATGGGCAGTTCAGCGCTGGGGCTGATGGTGAACGTTCGTCAGCGGGTAAAGCTGGCGGGTGGGCGCCTAGCCTTGTGCGGCATGTCGCCGGCGCTGATGCGTGTCTTCACCACCTGCTGTCTCGAGAAGCTTTTCATCATTCGGACCGGCCGCCCCGAAGCCGTTCGGGCGGTCGCCTGACTCTGTGTGGCAGAGCCCAGACGCCTGTCGCAAGGTGCGGCGGTGGGCCAACCCAGCTCTTCTGTTGCCGGACTCCCCGTTCGACCCCGGCGTCGCTTATCGATCGATCCGGACGGTGCCGAACTTGTTTACTGGAAAGGTCTCCCCTGTGATCCGATCCTCCCGCCGGGTGGCGCGGGTTGCCCGCGTGGCCGCTCGATATCTGCTCCTGCCGGCGGCCGCGCTCGCGGCCGCTCCGTTGCAGGGATGCTTTCTGCTCGCGCCCTTCTGGCCGCAACAGGATTCCAAGTTAAGCCCCACGGGCGACGGCGGCGGGCGCGAAGGGCGCGCCGACTGGCCGGCCACGCCTCCGCTGGACCTGTCCACGCCGCGCGCCGCGGCCGGCACCTATTACCAGGCGCTGGCCGCGGGCGACGCGACCGCGGCCAAGGCTGCCGCCGTCAGCGATGATCTGACCGAGCGCTACATTGACTCCGCCGTCGCCCTCTCCGATGCGAGCAAGCGGCTCTATTTCGCACTGGTCGATCGCTTCGGCCGCTCGACCGTTCGCGGCAACCCGCAGCTCATGGCTTACGTGGACAGCTTCAGCAGCCGCGACGCGATCATCGCCATCGCCGACGGGGACCTGCACGTTCAGGGGAACTACGCGACGCTTTACGTCCGACCGCGCGGGGCCTTCAGAGGCAACGGCGGCGCGCCGGCGGTCTTCCGCCGCGAGAACGGCCAGTGGAAGCTGGCGATGCTGGCGACCCGGCAGATGGACCCGCTGCAATCGCGCGAGGCGATTTATCTGATCGACCAGGACCTCCAGTCGGCGCAGCACCTGCTGGAGGTCACGCGGGCGGTGCAGGCGGGCCGCTATCCGACCGTGGCCGACGCATGGGCCGCGGGGCGCGACAGCTCTCGGCCCGATGCCGGGGGCGTCGCCAGCACGCCCGCTCCCCACGACGGCCCGCCCGTCACGCTGCCAACGATCGCAAAGCCGACCGACGGCTCGACCGGACGCGGTTCGCCCGATGGGATCGCCTTGGCGAACAGCGGCCGAATCGATGCCGGCGCGACAGGGGCTGATGGTTCGCCTCGCCCGCCCGCCCCCGCCAGCCCGATCGGCAAGCCACCCGCGGGCGGCGGCATGCAGCAAACGGGAACGGCGGATGGGACCGGCGGTCCAGGCTTGACCGCGCCGGCGTCCAGCCCCGGAAGCGCAAATCGCGCGATTTCCGTCGATCCAGCACCGGCTGCCGAGCCTCCCACGGCGACAACCCGCACCAGCCAGCCGCCCGCGATCGTGGACGGCGGCGGCGCCGAAATGGCGCACCCGGCCCTGATTGAACTGATCAAAGCGCGCCTCACCGATGGGACGGACGTGAACGCCCACGAGCTTCGCGGCCGCACCATGCTGCACGAGGCGGCGATCGGCGGCCAGTCCGATGTGGCGACGTTCCTGATCGGCAAGGGGGCGGACGTCAAGGCGGTCGATGACCAGGGGTGGACGCCGCTCCACTGGGCCGCGTCCGGCGGTCATGCCCGGCTGGCGATGCTGCTCCTCAATGCCGGAGCCCCGGTCGATGCCAAGGACAAGCTGGATGAAACGCCTCTGCACTGGGCGGCGATCTTCGACCAACAGGGCGTCGCGTCGGTGCTGCTGGCCCACAGCGCCAGCGTCGCGGCGAAAGACATCCGTGGCAAGACGCCGCTGCATGTCGCCGTCGAGCACGACGCCCGCGGCATGGCCGAGCTGTTGATCGCGAAAGGGGCGTCGGTCAAGTCGAAAGACGAAGACGGAATGACGCCGCTGCATGCGGCCGTGGTTCGAGCTCGCGCCTCGCTCTCCGACCAGGCGATCGCGCGGCGCGACGGGGCCGGCGCCGCCCCCGGCGTCGCGGCCGCCCACGAATCGCCCGAGACCACGCTCGCCCAGTCGAAAGCGATGATCCAGGCGCTCGTGTCGGCCGGGACGGACGTCAACATTCGCACCGAGCAGGGCCTGACGCCGCTCCACCTGGCCGCGTGGGATGAGACAGCCGACCTGGCCGATCTGCTGCTCCGCCTCGGCGCCGACCCGGAATCACGCGACAACAAGGGAAGGACCCCACTCGCCCTGGCCACCCAACGCGGCCAGCAGAAAATGATCGACTTGCTCAAGTCAAAAGGCGCGACGAAGTAACGACTGGCGCCGCGGGTTCGCCCAACTCCGCCTGGAACACACGCGGTTCATCAGCGAGCAAGATATACCAGGCGCACTCCGTGTGCCGTCCGCGGCGATTTTCGATCTACATCGAAGAGCCACGGCACACGGCGTGTGCCTGCTGCAGCGGCCCGCTTCGGCGGCTTTCAAGTGGCCCCGGTAACGACACGCCGGGTTGCGAACGCCCACGCCGAGGGCTCGAAACGTACACCACCCGAAAAGCTCCACAGGGCGGCTCACTCATCCAAGTCAGGCGTTCCAGGCGGGACCGCCGGTGTGCGACGATTCCCTTTGACGTGCCGCCGGTGCCCGCAAAGATACATTCCGCCAAGCCGTCACTGCTTCGCGGCGATGATCGCGGCCATTCGGCCGGTGACCCCGTTGTCCCGCCGGTGTGAGAAGAATTCGTCGCGGTCGCGAAAGGTGCATCGGTCGGTCGAGTCGATGTCGGCCTCGGCCAGGCCGTCGTTGAGGAGTTGCCGGCGAATGGCGCCGCGGAGGTCAACCCGCCCTTTCCCGTCGGCACAGCGGCGAGTGATTGGCGCGCCCAACGGGGGGAACAGTAGATCGAACTCGGCGAGGACTTCGGGGCCGACTTCGAATGCATCAAAGCCGATGCAGGGCCGATCGCGGCGATAACCGCTCCGCTGATCGCGCCACCCTGGGCAAGCCGCCGAAGCTGGGCGAGAGCGGCCGGGACCACTTCGCTCACCACTCCCCGCCACCCCGCGTGAACGGCGGCGACGACGCGGCCGTCGGGCGTGGACAGCAGAACCGGCACACAATCCGCAACCCGGACCGACACGACACGAGACGGGTCATCGGAAATGATCGCGTCGGCTTTGGTCGAGACGTCAAAGGGCTCTCCCGCGACGGCGCGGGCGACCACGGCCCCATGCACCTGATGCACGCGAAAGAGCTCGCGGCCGCCGCAGCCAACGGCTGCCTGTAGTGTGCGATAATTTGCCCAGATCCGGCCGTAATCGTCCTGGATGCCACAGCCGTTGGGGTTGCCGAGGTTCATCGAGTTAAAAGGCGGCGGGCTGATCCCGCCCACACGCGTACTGAAGGCGTGAGGCACGCCGGCGTCAGCAAGCCGGGCGGACCGATAGAAGACCACGCCATCGGGCGAGACGATCCGGTCGAGCATGCCCTGATCGTAAGTCCGTCGGGGAGTGGCACAAAGGGCGGGTTGTGGCGCCGATTGCGGAGCGGTTGCGGGAGCGGTCGCTTGACGGCCGCTCGAAGCGGCCGATAACTTGCGCTGGCAGTCGCCGGCCATGCGGGATGGGGCCGAACGCCCTTGGGTTCGTCCGATGTCCCGTCGTCGGACCAGGTCGTCAGATCAGAATGTGTCGTCAAGCGCCGTCGCGGGAGTCGCTTCCGACCTCGATTCTCACGGGAGCCAACCATGCCAGATTCGGCCTTGCGACGCGTGGGCGTCTTCCCTGGGCAGTTTGACCCAATTACCAACGGCCATCTTGATGTCATCCGTCGGGGGGTCGGGCTGTTCGACGAGCTGATTGTCGCGGTGGGGATCAACCCCGAGAAAAGAGAGTTGTTCACGCACGACGAGCGGGTCCGCATCATCCGATCATTGCTTGAGGACGTGCAAAGCGTTCGGGTGGAGAAGTATGCGGGGCTGACGGTCGATTTCGTTCGCCAAGTGAAGGCGACCGCGATTCTGCGCGGCATCCGAGACGTGTCGGACCTTCGGTATGAGTTTCAACTTGCCCTGGCGAATCGTGCGGTGGGCGGGGTGGAAACGGTCTTTATCATGGCGGGCGACCAGTACGCCTTGACGAGCAGCAGTTTGATCCGTCAGGTCGTCGCCCTGGGGGGAGATGTGCGCAAATTGACTGCAATTCTTCCGGAGATGGTGGTGGACAAGCTTCGGGAGAAGCAGCTCAAGCCGGATTTCCGCCCGCCCGAAGCGGAAGTCCCTTAATGAGTTGCGCCCTTGCGAGTGACGTTTACGTCATGGGTTGACAAACAATTAAAGCTGCGCAAAAAATTCCGTTGACGCGAGCGCATCCTTCTAGATACACTCGCCGTGCGGAGATCGTTGATCCCTTGCAATTTTGGAAGGGCCGTCAACTCACTCTCAGTCGATCAGTTGTTTTTTTGTCAGGCATTAACCGTCCGCGATGGCGGTGGTCGCCATCGCATCCCCCAGTAGCCGCCGAAAGACCGTCTGCCTTCCATCCGCGAGCCCCTCAAGATTGTTAGTGGTGTCCAGTGACGTTTTTCAGTCGGGCCGTCAATCCCGACCGCAAGCGATGCTGGGCTAGACTGACAATGTGAAATGGGTTCAATCGGCAATCATACCATTCATACTTCCTGATGGTCGGTTGGCAGTTCGAGGCGGCACATTTCAGAGAGGAGCTTCATATGAAGCCACAGTTCTCCCGGAGGCCCGCCTCCCACCGCTCGTCTGGCTTTACGCTGGTCGAACTGCTCGTCGTGATCGGGATCATCGCCCTGCTGGTCTCGATCCTTCTTCCCAGCTTGAACCGTGCTCGCGAACAGGCGAACCGCGTCAAGTGCTCGAACAATCTTCGCCAGATCGCCCTCGCGGTGAAGATGTATGCAAACCAGGAAACGCGCAACGGGAACGCCTTCCCACGCACGTACTTCAACAGTGGTAAAAATCTGATTGCGACGACCAAGGGTTACGGGAATCAGTCGTCGTTCAATCCAACAACGACCGGGGACAACAACGTTACGGCGTCGTTCTTCCTGATCCTCAAGACCCAGGAGATCACTCCGACGGTCTTCACCTGCCCCGGCGCCAGGCGGACCCCGGCTTCGGCGCCGGCACCACCATCGGCGTTCAGGATTCGTCGAACTGGTTCAGTATCCCGCTGAACCTCAGCTACAGCTACAACTGCCCCTTCCCCTCGACGAACGCGGTTGCCGGTGGCTGGCGCTGGAATGATTCGCTCGGTTCGGACTTCGTGATGGCCGCTGACATGAATCCGGGCGTTGGTTGCTCGATGACCAATGGTGACACCAGCGTGAAGACGGATGTGACGGCCGTTAAGTATAATGATAGCCGCAAGGTGATGGCGCGGGGCAACTCTAACAATCACCAAAACGAAGGCCAGAACGTCGTTTACTGCGACGCCCACGTTGACTGGCAGGCGACTTGCTTCGCCGGGCCCGGTCGCGTCGGCAAGACCTACAACGACAACATTTACACGTCGTACCCTGGCGGCGCAACCGCCGACGGCTCCAAGGGCAGCCTCGCCGCTAGCGCGTCGCCTTACGATGCCCCGGACGCTCTTTGTCTGCCGGCTCTGAATGCAGCCGGCACGGGTACTGCTTTCTGATCTGCCAAGACCTAGGTGAGTGGTCGCATACTGAATGGGCAACGCAATCCGGAGCAGGGATCGGGAAACCGATCCCTGCTTCATTTGATTCAATGCGTCGGGCGGATCTGACCGTCAGCAGAAAAATGAGGCCGGCCCAAATGCTGGCGCGAGCCTCGAATTCTCGATCGCTCCGATTGTCCGATGGCTTGACGCCTCGTTTTGGTAGATTGGGTGTAATGGAAGAAATTCTTCCCCCTTTGACGCTTGAGGGTGCGGGTTTCGAACGGACGCGAATCCGCCAGTTCACGGTCTTCCTCGAGAACCGCGTGGGGCGGCTTCAGGCGTTGGTCGCCGCCCTGGAAGACGTGGCGGCCGTGGTCGCGCTGTCGATCGAAGAGTCCGCCGACTGCGCACTGGTCCGTCTCATCTGCACCGACGCCGACGCCGCCCGGCAAACACTCCAGACTGAAGCGTTCTGTTTCAGCGAATCCGAGGTGCTCGCCGTAGCGCTGGCTGGACAGACGCGCAAGCCGATGACCACGCTTTGCACCACGCTGCTCGCCGCCGAGATCAACATCCATTATGCCTACCCCCTGCTTCTTCGTCCTGAACGGACGGGCCTGATTCTTTACGTCGAGGACCCCACCCTCGCGGCGCGGCTCCTGATCAAGAAAGGGTTCATGCTGATCGGAGAGAGCGATCTCGGCACCGGGCCCTGAACACCGCGTCATGCCGTGCCCTCGCTTCTCTAGCCGTGCTCGCGGACCTGGGGATGTCGGACGTCGTGTGCCGTCGTCGTTCCAATCAAAGCGCGACCGTCTCTCCCAGCATGCTCCTATCCTCAATTCCCGGCCCCGCGCAGCACCGTTCAGTTCATGTGCTGCCCGAGGCGTCCGATAGCCCCCTTCGCCTCCGGGAGGCGCCGCTTGAGCAAAGTGCGGCCGATTTCGGCAAACCTTTCGGAACGTTCTCCCGATAGATCTCCTAAGCACTCACCATTGCACCGGGTTACGACGCGCGTCGGGCCGGGGCGGGGAAGTGCGGGGTAGCGCACATCCTTTCGTGCATTGCGACGGAGGCTCCATTGAACGAGGCGACCGGCGAGTCGTGGGAGTTGGAGGAGGCGACGGTCGAGGCGTGCCAGCCGACGCGGCATCGATTCGCAGTCCACGGGGCCGCCGTTGAGGTTGTAACCGCTGTCCTGGAACTCGGCGATACGATCCGACACACGCTGAGCCTGTTCGAAGTGCCCGAGTTCCCAGCGGGCTTCTTCCCCGCGACCGGCATCATCCAGCCTTACGACCCCGCCGAAGTGGAGGCGCACCTCTCGCGCGGCGCCCGGCGGCTCCCCGACGCAACCCATCCGCCCGACGACCCACTCGAGTTGTACGAGCACGATGAGCACTTCTGGTTGATTGACGACCGCTGGGGCGTCACGGAGATGAACCTGCTCCGCAACGAGTGGCGGAGCTGGGTGATCCCGAACCTGAAGATTACACCGGCACATTGTTTTGAGCTGTCGGTGATGTGGCCGCTCGCCCAGATTCTGCGGGCCAAAGGGGTGACCCTGGTGCCGGCCGCGGCGGCCGTTCGGGACGGGTGGTCGGTGCTGATCCTGGGCTCACTGGCCCTCGAGCCCGAGCTCGCGGCGATGATTCGCGAGGGGTACAAGATCGTCGGGCACGCGCTGGACGGCGATCCGGGAGGAAGAGGGCCGCCTGGCGTTAATGCACGTCCCCGGCTACGTCGAGCGGGCCACCTTCCCGCGGCTCCGACCTGACGGCGGCGGCTCGCCGCCGGCCGCCCCGGGGGACGATGCGCGATGGGTCGATCTCATGGCCGAATCACGCGGCGCCTGGCAAAACCACGCGTTCTGCGATGCGGTGGTCGTGGTGGACCCGTCTCGACGCCCTCACGCCGAACTTCGGCCCGTCGAAGGCCCCGAGGCCTCCGCCCTGCTTCGCCGCGCGTGGCCCATTGTCGAACTCAGCCCCCACCGCAGGGGCAGCCCTCTGCCGGGCCGCTTTGCCAAGTCCTGCCGATGCGCATCGGCGCAACTGTCGCGCGACCCGTTTGAGTTCCTATCGCTTTTGGATGCGTTGCGTCGCACCCCCGCCTTCAGACCGGCACTCGAGGCCGCGTAACGGCTCGTTCCGTTAAGAATATGGGGTATGATCTGCGTATCAAAAGTGGCGCCGGTGCCCTCACCAGCGCTGTTGCCGAGCGCGCACAATCCGCCTTTTTGGGGCACCGGCGGCACGTCGCATGACATCCCCCCGGCACATAGTGTTGTTCCGAATGGACCACGAAGGGCGGGCGTGGCCGGCAAATTCCGCTACCATTAGACTGCCCCTCCCTTGACGCCCGCAACTTTGAGCAAGCATCAGCTAATACCTGATCTCCATTACCAGAACGCGCGTAAGCCGCTCCTTCGTCGCCACTTAAAGGTCACGCCTGCACCCTCCCCGTCCGTAGTCTAACTCTCATACCCGACATTTTTGCTTCGACGAACCCGCACGCTCGATGTATGCTCCGCTTTGTAGTGGGTAGAGCCGTCGGGGACTGCAAGCCCAAACGGGGGGTTGCAGACGTTTCCGACAAACACGCGCGATCGTCGCGTGTGTCGGCTCATGAGTGCGCAACTTCAGGTTATTCAGTCGCACCTCGTCGCCGGGTGAAGTGGCCGCGCCTTGTCTTGATTGACATTGCGCGATCTCTTCGCTTGCGACGCAGGCTCTCTTTGTTGGATCGACCCAATGATCGCAAAGTCGAACCCAGGCTCTCTGTACGATAGCGCGAGCACCAGTTCCGGTGCGTCTACAGACTTTGTCCGGAACTCCATCGTGCTGGTCATCTGGCGTCGCCGATGGACGTTGCTCGTCACTGTCGCGGTCTGCCTCGTCGCGGCGATGGTCTACCTGGCGGCCGCCATCCCGATCTTCACCAGTAGCTCCAGCATCTTCGTAGACCAGCAAGACCGCCGCATCCTGACCGACAACCAGGGGATGGGGCTCTCCAGGTCGGACAGCTTCCTGTTCACCCAAGCCGAGATCATCCGCTCTGCCCCGATCCTCTCCAACGCGCTGGACAAGGTGAACTACCGGTCCATGAAGACCTTTGCCCGCGTCGATAACCCGATCGCTTGGCTCCAGTTGGAGAAAGATTTCAAGGTCGATGTCGGCAAGAAGGATGACGTGATCACCGTCTCGATGGACTCGCCCTACCCCGACGAGGCGGCCGAACTGGTCAACAGCATCGTGGACGCGTACATGACGGCGCAAGGGAAGCGCAAAAAGTCAACGGCCGCCGAAGTGCTCAAGATCCTGAACAAGGAAAAGGAGCATCGAGAACAGGAACTGGCCGACCGCGTGGAGCAGATCTTGAAGTTCAAGCGGGACAACCCCCTCATCGGCTTTCAGACCGAGAAGGGGAACATCATCATTGAGCGGCTGGCGCGGCTCTCGGACTCGCTGACAACGCTGGAGTTGGAAACGGTTCAAGCGGAGACGCAGTTTTCGTCGGACAAGGCCGCCCTCGCCGACCCGGAGCGCATGCGGCAGTACGTCCAGGAGCTTCAGCTCAAGTCGCAGCAAGGCGACAAGGAGTACGACGCCCTGCGCGACGAAATGGTCCGGGCGCGGCTGGTCATGGCGACTTACTCCCAGACCCACGGAGCGGCCAGCGATCGAGTCACCGCTCTCCAGGGGACGATCCGCGAGCTCGAACGCGAGCTGCGCGAAAAGGAGAAGAACGTCGTCCTCGCCCGCGTCACCCAGAGCGAAGCCGCTCTGACGGCCGCCCGGGAGAAGGAGGCGAAGGTGCGAGCCTCTTTCGAACAGCAGCAGAAGGCGGCCTTGGATCTGAACGGGAAGACGGCGGAGTATTCGCGACTGGTGGAAGAAAAGGCCCGACTTGAAAAGCAGTGCGAGATCCTGGATTCGCGCGTGAAGGAGGTCGGGGTCAACAGCGAAGAGCCCGGCGCGATGAACATCCAGGTGCTGGAGGCGGCGCGGGCGGAGGACAAGCCGACCAAGCCGCGGAAAGCGTTCACCTTAGCCGGCGCACTGCTGGTCGGCTTGCTGGCCGGGTCGGGGCTGGCGCTGCTTCGCGACTGGCTCGACCACCGCATTCGCTCGTCCGAAGAGGTTTCGGATGCGCTGGGGATCCGCGTGCTGGGCGTTGTCCCCCAGATCGGCGGGCCCAAGAGCTTCACATCCCGCGGGCTGCACGCGCATTCCGACGCGATGTCCGAATCGTCCGAAGCCTATCGCACCATCCGCACGGCCATTCATTTCGGCGCCGCGGCCGACCTCAAAACGATCCTCGTCACCAGCCCAAGCCCCGGCGACGGAAAATCGACGACCGCCAGCAACCTGGCGACTGTCCTGGCGCAGGCGGGGTATCGAACGCTCTTGCTCGACGCCGACCTCCGCAAGCCGAGCCAGCATTCGCTCTTCGGCGTCGAACAGGGGCCGGGGCTGTGCAGCGTTGTGTCGGGGCAGGTCAAGCTCGCGCGATGCCATCCGCTCGACGCCCGTGACCCGGCTCGACCTGCTGACGGCCGGGCCCTCGCCGTCCAACCCATCGGAGATCATCTCGGGCAAGCGGTTCTCCCAGGTCATGCGCGCCGTCGTCGAAAGCTACGACAGAGTGGTCATCGACTCCCCGCCGGTGCTCGCCGTCACCGACGCGCGGATTCTGGCCGCGGCGTCGGATGCCACCGTGCTGGTCGTGCGGACCAACCGCACCACGCGCAGCAACGCCAGCTCCGCGTATGAGTCGCTCAAGGTGATCGGCGCGAGCCTGCTCGGGGCGATCGTCAACGCGATGCCCATGAACGCCGGCACCTACGGCTACTACGGGACTGCGGTTGAGCCCCGCTCGGGCCTGGCCGCCAGCGACGGGTTCCTCGAAGACCTATCCGACGAGGACACGCAACTGCAGTTGCCCGACGATGCGCTGCAACTGACGCCGCGCGGGCCGGCTTCCAACGGGCACGCCCCTTCGCCCACCCATCCCCTGCACGAATCCAGTGTGTCGCTCGGGAAGGAGTTCCGGGCCAACGCCTGATGCTCGCCGGGTGCCGGCCGCGTGCCCCCGCCGGCCAACCGCGTTCTCATACGCCTGGGCTGTTCGTTTGCCGGATTGTTCGCGATGTCAGGGATAACCAAAGGCCATCTCTTCAACACGCCGCGGGAGCCATGGGCTTCAGCGGCGGCCGCGCGCCGCCGTCGGCTGTCGGCCGCCTCGCCCAGGGCCAGAGCGTGCCGGAGGGGCCGGCCATGACCCCACCCCGCGCATTCAACGCCCGGCGCCGCACCCAAGCTCGCCCACGCACGGTTTCCGACTGGATGGGCCTGGCGATCGAGTCGCTCATCGCCGTCATCCTGATCTTCACGCCATGGCCGCTCGGCGTCGTCTCCCCCTGGAGCGAGGCGATCACCATCGTGCTCACGACAGCGGTCGCCCTCTGCCTGCTCGTGCGCCTGTTGACGCGCGACTGGGCACAGGCCAGCCGCCCTGTCGGGTGGGCGTTCGCCGCGCCAGTCGCGGCATTCATTCTCTTCGTCGGGCTTCAACTGGTCTCGGTCCCCGGCGGCCTCCTGCGGGCGATCGCTCCCGGCACATTCGAACTCAAGAACCAGCTCCTGTCCGACGTGCCCGGTGTGGGGCCAACGCTCCGAGCCGCTTCGCTCACCTTCTACGCGGCCGCCACGCGGCACGAGCTCCGCGTCGTCCTCACCGCCACAACGCTCTTCTTCGCCGGCACCCAGATCTTCACGCATGCCGCACCGGTCAAGCGGCTGCTTGCCGTCGTGGCGGCCGTCGGTGGCGCGGTCGGGCTCCTCGCGCTGGCGCAGGACCTCTCCGGCGCCGACCACGTTTATTGGCTCATCCCGACGCCGCACGGCGCGGCCAACGCCGGGCCCTTCATCCATTACAGCAACTACGCACAGTACATCAATCTTTGCGCGGGCGCGGCTCTGGCGCTGTTCCTGGTGCGGGTGGCCGAGCAGCGGCCGGCCGGCCCGGACGATAGGTCTTCCATCACGACCGCGGCCGACTGGGCTCGAGCGTTCGTCGGCCCATCGCGATGGCACTCCTGGTCGCTGCTGGGCGTCATCGTGATCGCATTGGTGACCACCACGCTGTCCCTCAGCAGAGGCGGAACCCTCGCGATGCTCGTCGCGCTGGCCTTCACCTCGCTCGCCATCGCCCGCCGGACCGGCCTACGCGGGACAGGGTGGCTGCTGTTGGCGGTCGCCGCGATTGCGTTCGTCGGCGTGCTTTATGGGGGTTTCGACGCCGTTTCGGCCCGTATCGCGACACTGCACGATCACAGCGACCCCACCTCCGGCCGCTATCAGACGTACAAGGACATTCTGGTGTCCTGGCGACAGTTCCCCCTCTTCGGGACCGGCCTGGGAACGCACCGATTCGTCTACCCGATGTTCGATCGGTCCAACGACCCGAACGTTTCGGAGTTTGCCGACAGCGACTATTTCCAGGCATTGGAAGAGACCGGCATTATCGGCCTTGGGCTGGTGCTTTGGTTTGTCGCCTTGATCGGGCGCTGGTACGCCCGGGCCACGCTGCCGGGGCGGCCGACCCTCGCAGCCGCCTCCTTCGGGCTGGGCTATGGGCTCATTGCGGTGCTGATCATCAGCGTCACCGACTTTGGCCAGCACCTCCCGTCGATCGCGTGCCTCACGGCCGTCTTCTGCGCGATGCTGCTGAATCTGTCGGCGTTACCGCGTGACCCTGCCACTCAATCGGACATCGCCGCCACGTCGAGTCGCTTCGGAAGCCGGTTTTCGCCGCTTCCCTCCCGTATTGCCGTCTCCGGTCTCTCACGGCGCGTCGCTTGCATTACACAGACCGGGCGGGCCGGCAGTGATATTTCCGACTCGGCAGATCGCGGGACGGTGTCGGTCCGCTGGAGTGGGTGGAAGTCGGCGCGCCTAGGGTCCGTCGCTACGGCGGGCGTGCTCGTGCTTCTGATGGGGTGGTCCGCTATCGGAGCGGCATACGCGTTCTCGGCGGAGCGCCATGACGAGCGGGCGGCGGCGATCCTGGCCTCAATCGACGAGGACGGCGCTCATGCCGCGAACGACCAGTACAGTGAGCTCCTTCGCGAAGCGGCCGCCGCCGTCGCCGCCGACCCCGGCGATGTGGTGCGCCAATACCAGTTGAACTGGTATCGCTGGCGCTCGGTCAGCCGCGTGCGCGGCCAGGGGAACGAGGGGCTCGTCCTGTCGGCGACGGGCCTCGCCGCGTCGCGCCGCATCGTCGCGGAGATGCATCAGGCCCGGGTGCTCTGCCCGACCTATGGGCCGCTCTATTCCGTCGCGGGCCAGATCGAGCGGCTGGCACTCGACGACCCGGCGGGCGATGAACACGTCCGGACCGGGTTCAGGCTCACCCCGACCAATGCCGACGCCTGCTTTGCCGTCGCCCAGCTTGACGCCACCCTGGGGAGGTGGGCCCCCGCTGTCGAGGAATGTCGTCGCGCGATCGCCCTCGACCCCCTCCGCGTACCGAGCGTCATCGACCTTTTCGTCCGCCGCGCCCACCGCCCTGAACTGGCCGTGTCGCTGTTGGGCGGCAACCTGGAGCACCTGCTGGCGCTGCACGCGCTGCTCGTCGAGGAGGGTGACGACGACGCGCACGTGAACTCCGCCGCGCTCGCCCAGACGTGGGTCGGCATCCGGGCCCTGGCCGATCGGCCCGACGTACCGGCCGCCATGCTCGTTGGAGTCGCTTACCTCGCCACCGACCGCAGAGACCTGGAGACCGCCTCGGGCTATTTCGAGCGGGCGCTGAAGAAGGATTACGGCAAGGCCGACTGGCACATCGCCTACGCCCAGGCGCTCGCTGAGCGCGGGCGAGTCGATGAGGCCCGTCACCAGGCTGAAATCTGCCTTCGGCTTCAGCCGCGGATGGAAGTCGCGATGCGAATGATCGAATCGCTGGACGGAAGGCCGCGAGGCCCGGCCAACCGCTAGCGCCGCGGTCCGGCGGCCGGCGGGAATGGCCGGGGTCGTTGAACTGTGCAAGCGCCACGCAAGACGCCGGGAGCAACGGCGCGCGGGCAAAATCGGGTCGATTATTTCAGGTGGGCGAGTGGCAAGTGTGAGTTGCCGCCCGTCGCCGTGAAGACGCCGCACGTCGGGTTGGGTGACCCGGCGCGCGGCGAGCGTTTTGTGAACCGTCAGGTCGAAGTCGGACCGGCCCAGGGTGGGGTCGGGCCGGGTGCTTCGCCCTGGCGTTTGTCCCGCTTCGTTGTACCCCTGTCGTAAAGCCAGGGAAGGAGAGAAGATGAGTCATGCCTGGCAGGTAATCGATGAGGCGGAGTTGGACGCCGGGGAGGTCGCGCTGGAGCTTGGCGCGACCCCCGCGCCCCGGCCCCGCGTTGAACGCCCCGCGGCCGCCCGTGTCGGCCTGGAACGCCCAGCCCCTTTCACCCCCTCCACGCAAGCCAGCGCGTTTCGGCTTCAGGCCGCGTTACAACCCTTCCTGCTGACGACGTTCCCGCTGATCGCAACGGACATTGCAAGCCTTCTGGCGTGTGGGATGCTGGGGGGCCTGGTGGCGGATTGGGTGGATCCGGCCGCGATTCATGGGCCGGGGCGGGCGGCGCCGCTTGTCCTTCTTCCGCTGGTTCTCGCGTACCTCCCCGGCGGCCTCTATCCGGGCGTTGGGCTCCATCCGGTCGTTGAGTTTGCGACGTTCACGAAATTGAACGCCATCTCCTTTCTGGCCACCGCGATCGCCTGCCTGGTGACGGGATCGTCCGTGGGGTGGGATGCGTTTTTCCTCACCGCGTGGGCCGCGTCGCTCTTCCTCGTGCCGCTGGGGCGGATCCTGGCGCGGCGGGGCGCCCGGCACTTCCAGTGGTGGGGCTACCCCGCCGTCGTCATCAGCTCCGGCGATGCTGCGCGGAAGACGATCCGCTCGTTGCTGGACTGCCCGCGGTCGGGCCTCCGCCCGTATGCGGTCATCGATCCAACCGCGGTCGAGTACGGCTCCATCGAAGGCCTCCCGGTGGTATCCGGGCTTGGCGGCCTCTCCAGGGCGGATGGCGGACTGGGCCACGCGCCGGTCTACGGCTTGGTGGCGCTTCCGCACCTGTCTCGCGAGCAAGTTCGGGGCATCATCCATCAATACCGCAGCCTGATCCCCCACCTGCTGATCGTCTCGAACGTCGAAGGCATGCCCACCCTCTGGCGCGACTCCCGCGACTGCGGCGGCGGCCTGACGGGCATGGAGGTGCGCAATGGGTTGATGCTCGCCGGGCCCCGATTCGTCAAGCGGGCGATCGATCTCTCACTCACGACGATGACATTCGTCGGCGGGTTCCCACTCATGGCGCTGATCGGTCTTCTGGTCCGACTGACGAGCCGGGGCGGCATGTTCTTTGGTCATACCCGCATCGGTCACGGCGGCGAGCGGTTCACCGCGTGGAAGTTTCGTACCATGCGGGTGGATGGGGCGGAGCTGCTCGCGCGGCACCTGGACGCCGACCCGGCGGCTCGCGCGGAGTGGGAGACGACCCACAAGCTCCGGGATGACCCCCGCGTCACCCCCATCGGCCGCTTCCTCCGAAAATCCAGCCTCGACGAACTGCCCCAGCTCTGGAACGTCCTGAACGGACAGATGAGCCTCGTCGGCCCGCGGCCGATCGTTGACGATGAGGTGATCAAATACGGAGAAACCTTCGCCGTCTACAAGGAAGTGCGCCCCGGCGTCACCGGTCTATGGCAAGTGTCCGGCCGGAACGACACGACCTATGACGAGCGTGTGAGCCTTGATGACTTCTACGTCCGAAACTGGTCCCCCTGGCTCGATCTGCACATCCTGGTGCGGACGATTTCCGTCATCGTGACGCGTAACGGGGCATACTGACCATGGCGAAGTGGAGCATCCGCGAAGCCCGAAAGCCGAAAGAGCGACCAGGTATGCCCCTCTTGTCTGGCAAACCGGTGTCTGACACGCGACCGCATCGCGGGTGTTCATGGATAGAGTCTTAATTTATGAAGGTGTTTCGCACCCGGTTGGCCAGCAACGTGATTGCGCTGTACGTCGTACATGTCGCAAACATCATCCTGCCGATGGTCACCGTCCCCTACCTGGCGCGCGTGCTTCAGCCGTACGCCTGGGGGCTCAACGCGATCGCGCAGGCCGTGGCGGTCTACCTGTGCATGCTGATCGGCTACGGGTTCAACAATGCCGGCACCCGCGAGATCGCCCGATGCCGAGCGGACCGCGCCAAGGTCGGGGAGATCGTCGCTGGCGTCGTGGGGGCCAAACTCACCTTAGCGTGCCTCGCGATCGGCCTTTCCATCGCGTTGCAGAAGATCCTCCCGGACTTTCGCCACATGCCGCTCGTCTTTTACAGCGGCTGCGCCTGGGGCATCCTCCAGGGGCTCGGGTCGATCTGGTACTTCCAGGGCGTCGAAGACTTACGGGTCGCCGCTGTCGTCGAAATCGTCTTCAAAATCGGCAGCGCGGCCCTCACGTTCGTCTTTGTCCGCTCACCCGAAGACAGTTGGAAAGTGCTTGCCCTCCTGGCGGCCGGCTCGCTTGCAACCGACGTCGTTGAGGCCACCCGAATGTACTGGCAGGTCGATTTCCAGTGGCCGACCTGGCGTACGACCCGGGCGGCGCTGAAAATGAGCTGGCACTGGTTCGTCTTTGAGTCGGCCCTGACGACCTACTCCACCGCCGGGACGCTGATCGTCGGCCTCTTCGCGGGTCCGGCGGCCGTTGCCTTCTACTCCGGCGCCGAACGCATCATCCGGACGATCCGCGTCTCCTGCGACCCGCTGCTCAGCGCGATCTTCCCGAGGCTCAGCATGCTCGCCAAAGAATCGCCCGCCGCGGGCCAGGCACTGATCGAGCGGCTGCTCCCCGTGGTGGTGGCCCTGGGCGCCTTCAGTTCCGTCGCGACCTACTTCGGCGCGGAGATCGCCGTTCGGGTGATCCTGGGCCGCGGCTATGAAGGTGCGGTCCCGATCCTCCGCACCTTCTGCGTCTTCCCACTCCTTTACGCCGGAGGGAAGGTCATTGGGAACCTCTGGGCCTATCCGCTCGGGCTGGATCGGCAGGTGGCGAACACCATGTGGGCGTCGCTCGCGGTAGACCTCGTCATCGCCTTCGCACTGGTCCCCTGGCTCCACGGCCTGGGGATGGCGATCGCCGTCGTCGCCAGCCAGGTCTATCTTGTGGCGGCGTATTACGTGATCCTCCGTCGGCACGGCCACGCGCCGGCGATGGGGCTCAAAAGAGATTCCCTCGCCTGGGCCGCCGCGCTTGTCATGCGAAACGGCGCGCGCAGGGCGACCGATACGGTGGCCTGACACCGCGATCCATCAGGGTCGCGGCCGCCGGTTCGCGGCGCGACCGCTGAACGAGATACCCATGAGCAGGCAGATCATCCTTCAAGCGCTCGAGCTTCATTGCCTGGTCATGGTGATCGTTCACCTCGTGATCGCGGGCTTCCTGCTCGATCGCGGGAAGTTCAACTTCGTCTCGGCGGGCTTTTGGGTTTGGTCGTCGTCGCTTCTCCTGTTCCTGGTTCACCCGCTCGTCTCAGTCTTGTCGGGCGATATCGGCATGTACGTGGAGCGCCTCGCGGCGACGGAAGGCGAGCCGCGCGTCTACTGGGTTGGCCTGACTATCGTCGTGGGGCTCGCGATCTTCTACGCGGCCTATTTCCTCACGACCGACGTGTCGCCCGTCGGGCGCGCGGAAATCCTCCCGAATCGGCCGGCGCTGATCGCGATGGCGGCATGCATCGGCCTCGCGTTCTACTCGGTCCTGACTTACCGCGTGGGCGAGCGCCTGTCCACGACAGCCGGAGTTGACATCGACGGCAAGTTCACCGGTGACACGACAGGCTGGGAGACATCGCTCCACCGCTTCGGCCTCTACCCGATCGTCTTTCTCTGGATGTTCCCACGCTTGAGGCCCTATAGCTTCGCGGTCGTCGTGGCCCTGACGATCGCGAGAATGTTCGACCCTGATGATCGGTTCACGATCGCGCTTCCGTTCTTCGCCCTGATGATCGCGCACGTTTCCACCTCCGCGCGGCGATGGCCCCCCGCCTGGGCGATGGGCTGCGTTCTGTGCGGGCTCGTCTTCCTCTCTCTGCGATCGCACGACTCGGTGGCCAATCTCGACCCGGTGTCGCTCGTGGAAGATGTCCCGGGCAGGGTGCAGTACATGCTCGCCGGCCCCGAGCTGGACGCACTGCCCCAGTTCTACAAGGTCAGCGCCGTTCACGACCAGTACGGATATACCTATGGGACCACCTTCGCCGAATCCGCCCTGTTCGGCTTCCTTCCCCGCAAGTTCTTCCCGTGGAAGAGCTTCTTGTCGGAACATATCGGGTTCAACCCCTACAACGACCTGAGATGGTGCCGATTCCTCGCCGGGCCTAAATCGTCGATCATCGGGTACTTCTACTTCTACGGCTCGATCTTCGCGGTCGCCATCTGCTCCGCCGGCCTCGGCTACCTCGCCCGTAAACTGGACGGCTTGCTCGACGCCGCGCAACCCATTTCCGTGCGCGCGTTCGGCGCGCTACAGATGTCGATGGTCTGGATGTTCTTCCTCAGCAGCCCCGAATGGGGCTTGCAGTATGTCTTTATGCTGGGCCTCCCGTTCGCGGCCGCATGGATCGGCTCCCGCCTGGTCTTCGTGCCGCGCGTCAGCCCGGCGGCGACGCCTTCGCCGGGGGTCGGATGACCCCTTTCACCGAGCGGACAATGCAGTCGCCGCAAGGCGAAGCGCCCGGGGGCGCCCCGCCGCTTGCCAGTCTGGGCGAGCGCGCCCAGATGCCAGCGACCGTTCACGGCCCCGGCCGGCGGCCGCGGGAGGTAATTTCGACCGTGTTCCTGGACGGCTGCCGGGGCCTGGCGGCGCTCTATGTCGTCTTCGGCCATGCCCGATACCTTGCTTGGGAGGGGTATTCCGGCGGCTTTGTCCAGCACCCCGACCTCTATTCGCCGGCAGGTCGAATCGTCGCCAAAGCCCTTAACGTGTTCGCCTTCGGCCACGCGGCCGTTCTGTTCTTCTTCGTCCTCTCGGGGTTTGTGATTCATCTTCGATACGCGCGCGCAATGGTGGCCGCCGGGCCGCCAAAGCCGTTTGGCCTGGGCGGTTTCGTTCTGAGGCGAGCACGCCGCCTCTACCCGCCCTTTCTTTTCAGCCTGGCACTGGCGTTGGTTCTATACTGCATCGGGTCCCGCGCCGGCTACTCGATCTACTCTCAGAGCACTCCCTACCGGGTCATCAACGACAACGTGACTGGCGACGCGCGGCCGCTCACGCTGATCGGCAACGTGTTCTTCCTGATGAAGGCTTACGTGCCGGTCTATTGCCTCAATGGCCCGCTTTGGTCACTCAAGTATGAGTGGTGGTTCTACATGGCGTACCCGCTATTCTGGCGCGCCTCGCGGGCCTCACAATGGGGTGCCATGGCGTGCGTCGCCGCCGCGGCACTTCTCGTTTACCCGCTCACCTCGCCTTACCTAACGCTGATCCGACAGGTCATGGTGATGTTCCCCGTCTGGTGGATGGGCGTCGTACTGGCAGATGTCCATGCCGGACGTATGAACGCCCGGTTCAGGTCGATCGCGCCGCTGGTGTTGGGGTTCCTTGCCGCCCCGCTCCTCCCGGCCGAATCGCTCATACAGGACTACATGATCGGGCTGGGGATGACAGGCCTTATCGCGGCCGGCTTCGCGTGGCAGGAGAGCGGCCGCTCACTCGCCTGGCTTGAGCGGACGAAATGGCTCGGGTCGATGTCTTACACGCTATACGTCACGCACTTCCCGATCATGGTCATCCTCTGCGGCTTTCTGATCCATGCGAGCCCGGAGGGGCTCCTTCCCCGCCGTTTCGAATATCTCCTCCTCGTCCCGGCACTCTGCGTCGCCTTTGCCTTCGGCGCTCACCTGTTCCTGGAGCGCCCGTTCACGGCCAGCGACCACTCGGGCGGCGCAAAGCATCGACGCGCGAGCAGGCCCGTAACGGCGGCCGCCCCGGCCCTCGCCGCTACGGCGTTCGAAGGACAAGAAGCGGCGTCCGTCTAACGTTCAGGGTGATTGCGAATGAAGTGGGTCGTTTCACAGATCGGCCGGCGCGAGGACTACTTCCTCGCCCGCATGTTCCATCGCGAGGGGGAGCTTCAGCGGCTCTACACCGACTGGTGGGTCGCGTCGGGGCATCGCCTGCTTCGAAAAGCCGGCGGCGCCATCCGCGACCTGACCAACCGTTACAACCCGGAGATCCCAACGCCGCTCACGCGGGCGTTCAATTCAAGGTTCCTCCCGATCGAAGTCGGCAAGCGGCTGCGGCCGCGGGACAACGCTCCGACCGCGATGTACGACCAGCTCGTCCGCCAGGCAAGGCTCTACGACATGCTGGTCGCCCGGGATATGGGCCGCCTGTTTAAGCAGCTTGACGCAACGAACGGCGGCGGCGGGCGCGGGTTCGTCGGCTTCTGCGGGGAATGCCTTCAGTCGCTTTCGGTCGCCGCGAGCAACGGCGCGTTTACCGTCGTGGATCAATATGAGCCCGGCCGCGTCGAAGACGAACTGCTCAAGGCCGAGCTTCAACGCTGGCCAGACTGGGAGCCCGCCCACCCCATCCGCAACGCCGAGTGGTACGCGCGGGTCGAGGCCGAGTGGCGGGCCGCGGACCTGATCTTGGTGAACTCCCCTTATTCCCGTGACTGCATCATCCGGCAAGGGGCGGCCGCGGAGAAGATCATCGTTGTCCCGCTCGCCTATGAGGCTGCCCCCACGGGCCGCGCACCAAAGCAGTACGTCACCCCAGCCGGCGCGAAGCGACTGTCGGCGTTGTGGCTTGGGCGGGTGGTCCTTCAGAAGGGGATCCAATACCTTCTCGAAACGGCCCTCCACCTGGCGAACGAGCCGATCGACTTCTTTGTCGCCGGCCCCATCTCGATCTCTGAGGAGGCCATCGCGAAATTCCCGCCGAGCGTCCGCTTTTTGGGGAAGGTCAGCGCCGCGCGAAAAATCGAGCTCTACTCCCAGTGCGACGTCTTCGTCCTTCCCACGCTCTCCGAAGGTTTCGCCATTACCCAGGTCGAAGCGATGTCCTACGGGCTGCCGCTGGTCGTCACGCCAAATTGCGGGCAGGTCGTCAGCGAAGGCGTCGATGGGTTCGTCATCCCCGCCCGCGACGGAATCGCGATGGCCGACCGGCTCCTGACACTTCATCAGGACCGGCCACGGCTTGAAGCCATGTCGCGCGAAGCGATCAGGACATCGGCTCGATTTTCTTTGAAGCAGGCCGCGGATTGCTTCAACCGGGAGATGGCGCGCGTCGATGCCAGGCCCGGCGCCGCCGTCGCTCCAGAACGCCGCGCCCTCACACTGGCCGGAGCGCAGCAGACATGAAGCCGCTCGGGCAAGCCCCGATTCATCCATCGACTTGCGCGTCAGCCGCCCGCGGCCCTTCAGGCAGCCGGGGGAGCCACCCCATGATCGCAATCCCCGACTCCCCGGCGGCGCCAGCCGGTGCGCGCCCGGCAATGAGCACCATCCGCGTCGCTCACACGGTCATGTCCATCTCGCGGCACGCCGGCGGGCTCCAGGGCGCGGTCCGGGACCTGGCGCAAACGCTGGCGGCCGCTCAGTGCGCGGAAACGTTTGTCCTGGCGTTGCGCGACGATCAGACCGATGCCGATCTCGACTCCTGGTCGCCGCTGGCTCCTAAGTCCTACACCCCGGTCGGCCCGCGGGCGTTTGGTTACGCTCCGGCGATGCGCGCCGACCTGCGAACGGCTCGACTCGACCTGGTCCACTGCCACGGGCTGTGGCTCTACCCTTCCCTGGCGACGCTTGGCTGGGCGAAGGAGACGCGGCGGCCCTATGTCGTGTCGCCCCACGGGATGTTAGAATCCCGCTTCGAGCTGAAGAAATCGCGCGTTAAGAAGCGCCTGGCGACGTGGCTGTACCAGGGTCGCCACCTCCGCCGGGCGGCGTGCATCCACGCCCTGTGCCGCGCCGAGGGTGAGGATATCCGGCGGTTCGGGTTGAAAAACCCCATTGTCGTCATCCCCAACGGCGTCACCGTCCCGGCGGCCTGGCACGGCCCGGACGCGCCGCCCTGGGGCGATGCCGTCGAGCCGGGCCGGAACGTGCTGCTTTACCTCGGGCGAATCAACCCGAAGAAAGGCCTGCACCATCTGCTCCGGGCGCTTGAGTCGCTCCGGCAGACGTCGGGCGTTGATCTGGAGAGCTGGTGCGTGGTCGTCGTCGGCTGGGACCAGGCCGGTCACGCTGAAGCGCTGAAGAGCAGAGCCACGTCGCTGGGCTTGACCCATGTCATCAAATTCGTTGGCCCGCTATTTGGTGAGAAGAAGAATGCCGCATTTCGTGCCGCCAGCGGCTTCATCCTCCCGTCGGAGAGTGAAGGCCTGCCGCTGGTCGTCCTGGAAGCCTGGGCTCACAAGCTGCCGGTCATCATGACGCCGCACTGCAACATTCCCGAAGGTGCCCGCGCGGGCGCGGCGATCGAGGTCGATGCCTCGCCGGCCGGGGTTGCCGAAGGAATCCTGCGCCCTGCTCCAAATGCCCGATGCCGACCGCCAGACGATGGGGTTGAAAGGGCTCGACCTGGTCCGCAGGCACTTCACCTGGGAAAGCGTGGCGAGGCGGATGCGAGCGGTCTATGACGCGCTGCTGCAAGGGGGCGGTGCGCGAACGCTGGACGGCCTGGAGGTCATGTGAGTTCCGATCCCCATCCTTCAGCCCCCGCCGCCACGGCCTCACTTTCCACGTTCGCCACGCCGATCGAGGAGCACGAGACCCCCCGCAAAGCGGCCGCCGAACCTCGCGAGGTCGGGGAAGCGCAGCGGCCTCCCGCCGTCGAATTGTCGCCGCCGGGCGCCGAACCGACCTATCAGGACCTTGCGTCCTTTGAACTGCCCGCCGGCTTCCGGGGGCGGCCGGGATGGTTCGTCCAATTGTGGTGGGTGGTTCAGGGGACGCTCTTCGCCTGGTCGCCGCAGCCGCTCTACGGGTGGCGTCGCTTCCTGCTGCGGCTGTTCGGGATGAAGGTCGGCAAGGGCGTGCTGATCCGCCAGAACGTCCGAATCACCTACCCGTGGCGCGTCACCATCGGCGACCACTCCTGGGTCGGCGACAACGCCGAATTGTACAGCATCGGCGACATCTGGATCGGAAAGCACGTGGTCATCAGCCAGCGGGCCTACGTCTGCGCCGGTGGTCACGACTATCACAAGCCCACGTTCGATATCTTCAGCAGCAAGATCACCATCCACGATCAGGCCTGGCTGGCGACTGATGTCTTCGTCGCGCCGGGCGTGACGATCGGCCGCGGAACGGTCGTCGGCGCCCGGTCGAACATCTTCGGGGATCTGCCGGCCGGGATGCTCTGCCTCGGCTCACCCGCTCGGCCGATCCGGCCGCGTACGCCTCCGCACGCGGCCAATACCGCGACGCCCGCGGGCCGATCCGTTTAGTGCCGCGGTCGAAGCGCCTTCCGGCCTGTTCCTTCAGCCCTGAAATTCTCGCCGCGGCGGCAGCCATGAAGACTCCCCCCCGCTCGCGCATGACCTATGAAGCTACTTCTTCACGACTATGGCGGCTATGCCTTCATCGCACAGCTCGGCCGCGCGCTGGCCGGGCGCGGGCATCAGCTCGTTCACGCTTACTCCGGCTCCGTGCAGACGCCCCAAGGGCTGCTGCGCAAGGCCCGGCCGACCCAGCGGGGCTTGAGTTCCGCCCCATCCGGCTGAGCGGGACTATCGACAAATATTCCTACATCCAGCGCTATCGCAGCGAAGGCGAATACGCCCGCCGACTGGATCAACTGATGTGCGAGCTTCAGCCCGACGCCGTCATCTCCGCCGACGCCCCCAGCGGCGTGCAGGCGACGGTCGCCCGGCGTTGCCAGCGGTCTAAGGCGCGGCTCGTCTCCTGGGTGCAGGACCTTTACGGCGTCGCCGCTCATAAGATCCTCCGTAAGAAGCTCCCCGTGGTCGGGTCGATCATCGGGCGGCACTATATGCGGCTCGATCGGCGCTCCGCCCGGCTCAGCGACGCGGTCGTCCTGATCACTGACGACTTTCGCCCACAGATGAACGCCTGGGGCGTCGCTCCGGACCGCATCTCCGTCATCCCCAACTGGGCGCCCCTCGACGCCCTGCCCCAGTTCCCCAAGGATCAGGATTGGTCCCGCCGACACGGCCTCCACGACAAGCTCTGCTTTGTCTACTCCGGCACGCTGGCGATGAAGCACAACCCGGACCTTCTCCTCCAGATCGCCCTCGCCTTCCGAGAGCGGGAAGATGTACGCGTTGTCGTCGTCTCCGAGGGGCGCGGCGCCCAGTGGCTTGCGACCAAGGCCGCCGAACATGGCTTGTCTAACCTCCTGCTCCTGCCGTTCCAACCGTTCGACGATGTCCCCAAAGTTCTCGCGGCCGCCGATGTCCTCGTCGCGATCCTGGAGCCCGATGCCGGCACATTCTCGGTGCCGAGTAAAGTCCTCACCTACCTCTGTTCGGGTCGGCCGCTGCTCCTTGCCGTACCCCCCGAGAACCTGGCGGCGCGAACGGTTTGCCAGGCTGAGGCCGGAATGGTCGTGGCGCCGACGGATATCCCCGCGTTGATCGCGGCCGCCCGCACCTTGGCCGACGATGCGGATCTTCGCGCCCGACTTGGGCGAAACGGACGCGTCCATGCCGAAAACAATTTTGCGATCGAACCCATTGCTGACCAGTTCGAACGACTTCTCTTAAACTGATTAGATGCCAAGGTTTAAGCACCCGATCGTCGAACAGACCGAAAAAAGCTGCGCGTTTAATGTGATATTTTCGTTGACGGCTACGTTACGTCCGATACACTCTGCCCTGTGGGATCTTAGACCAGCAGTGGGTGCTGCGCGGGTCTGGTAGTTTTTAGGAAGGAAGTACCATGTTCTCTCGTTCACGGGGCGCTCGAAGTGCGCTGTACATCGCTGGCGGGGTGATGGCCTTTGTCCTCGCTTCGTCCTTCTCAATACGGGCGCAGGCTGCCTCCGATGCCTCGTCGTTCGATCCCTTCTCGGGTGGCGCTGTCGCCGGGCCGTCAAAGGTCGTCAAGTCGGAAGTCGTCGGGGTTGGCGATTGTCAGGCTCGCACGCCGCATGTTCCGCCCCTTCTCAAACACGTCTTCGTCTATGTGACGGACGCTTATAAGCGGCAGGGCCCGGCGAGTTCGCCCGGTTCGATCCGGTTCGCTGTCGTCCTCTCCGGCCGCAGCACCAAGCCGATCACCGTCACCGTTCGCACTCGCGACCTCAGCGCCGAGAAGGGTGAGGATTACGTCTACAAGACGCAGACCCTCACCTTCGCCGCCGGCCAGACCCAAGCCTACGTCACCATCCCGCTGGTGGGTGAGAAGAACGTGGAGCCGGCCGAACTGTTCGCGCTTGACGTCGTGAACGTCACCAACGCGGGCATCGTCCGCGGCACAGGCCTCGGCAAGATCGTCAGCCACAACGCTCCCTGAGCCTGAGCGGGCGCCATCAAGCCCCATCGCAAACTGGGCCTGTGCCATCGCCGTCTCGCGGTCCTCAAATGGGCCACGGGACGGCTGGTGGCGCAGGCCCTTCTTCGTTCGCCCATCGGGACCTGGGCAGCGGACACGACCCAGCGTCAAAGCTGAAGGCGACGAACTTTGTAGGAATGACCTTGCGGGAGAGGAAGCCGCCGATGCAGGCGGCCGCGGTCTTTTCCGCCTGCGATTCGCCCATATGAATGGAGCGAGCCACTAACACTGCATCGCTATCCGCTCAATGGAGCACAGCAAGAACCCCGAAACCCGAAGGAATGAGAAATCGGAAAAGAAGAAACCGGATTCAAGCGCGAGTATGGATCTCCGCTTTGCCTTTATTTGACGTTACTTGAGCTTTCGTGCTTCGGATTTTCTCATTCGGAAAACTTGATCGCCGAATCAGCGCTGTAATGCCAATTAACCCGACGACAAGAGTTGCAGAGGGTTGATCGCGGTCAGCTCGTACACGCGTTTCTCGCCAGCCAGATCCTTCGCGCGGGCAAGCCCCTGAAGCCGGTACGGCAGGCTTTCGATCCGATGCAGGTCGCAGCCGAGCATGAAGTACCGCCCCTCGGCCAGGAATCGCGCCGCGACGTCGTGTGTCGGCGTCCCCGGCGGGTCGGCGAAGCATTGAAGGTTCCCCTGCATCAGCAGCCCCATCTCCGCAAAGCGATCGGCGAGCGATGGGTCGTCCTGGACCGCCTTCATCCGCTCCGGGTGCGCCAGGATCGGCGTCACGCCGAGCGACTGAAACCATCGCACCGACGGCTCAAAGAAATCGGGCAGCTCGTCGGCCCACAGGTCAAACAGCACGTGCTTCCGACGCATCCCATACGTCACCAGCTCCTCCACCGGCATCTGGCGCGTCGTGGGTTGAAGATTGATCTCGCCGCCGGGCGAAAGCGTCAGTGGCACCCCCGCCGCGTTGAGCGCCGCCTGAAGCTCAACCGTCAGCTCCGGGATGGCGGCCGCCGTGTTACCCGGGAACGTCGGCCAGATGTGCGGTGTGCAGAAGCTGTGCGTATATCCCGCCCCCACCATTAACCGCGCGCACGCGATCGACTCTTCAACCGTGCGGCAGCCATCGTCGATGCCGGGCAACAGATGCGAGTGGACGTCAATGCGGCCGATTGTTCGGTATTCCATGAAACTCGTTCAAGTGCCGTTGGATATCTCCCCCGATTCTAGCCCCGCCTGCTCGACCGCTCCAACTCACCGGATAAGCCTCAAAGATCCGGTCACTTACCCGGTTCTTTTTTGCGCCTTCAGTCAATCCTCCGCACGAGCCCCCCTTTCAGCCTGCGCGGCGCTCGGATCGTCGTCCGCGACGGGGCAGCTCAGGCTCTTGCTGTACAGGCCTGAACGATCGAAGCAGCATGGACGGCGTTTCCCTTTGGCGAGCATATCGCACGCCTTGCCGATCCGCAGTTTGCGCGTCTCCGCCCGCTTGCCCGAAGTGATCCACTGGACCCAGTCTCGTCGCGCGACGGGCGTGATGCCCGACCATACGCTCCGAGCCAACGGGGCGGCCGCGAGCGCCTTGCGCAAGTCTGACGGCACGGTCGGCTCGGGCTCCTCCGAAACGGGCGTGATCTCCAGATGAACGATACCGCCCGCCGCGACGCCTGCACCTTCGACCAGTTTCCGCCCCAGTTTAAGCCAGTGACCACCGCGGCCGTCCGGCTCGAGCGTCGCTCTGATGGGGAGGCCGTTGATCGTGCCATCAACGGACACCATGCCCCGCGATGGAAGCTTTTTGCTCGCTTCATCAGGCAGGGTCAGAAAACGCCACGAAACACCCCTCGGCCGCCCCACCGTTTTCGGTCGCAGAAGCGCGGCGCTGAACCGAATGCTCTGAGCCGATGGGCCGCCATTCCGACTGCCGGCCTTGTGAGGATTTATGCTCGGCCGCGGCGCGGAACGATCATCGATCCGAGTGCTCATGGGGCTAACTCCGGTTGGCGCGCCGCCGCGCCGCGGCACACGTGGCACGGACAGGTGGAAGCCAGTCATAAGCAGCCGGGCCAGCGGGGTCAACGAAGTGTTCCGTGTGCCCCATCGCCGAGGGCAAGGGGACTGGGGAAAACCCGTTCGACGGCACTGCTCCACGCACGGTTCTATAGCCACGCCTTGCTCCACCGCTCCAGATGACGCGATGCGCCGCGGCGTTCGAGCCATAGGCTCTGGCCCGCTCCCGCATTTTCGTCTTTAAAGCGCTGACCCGATTCTGTACTGTTCTATCGGCGGCGCGAGCCTCATCACCCTGTCCGATCATTTCCATCTCTCGCGGCGGCCCGAGGAGCTCCCATGGCGCACGATCTGCGATCACTGGCGTGGCTGGTCTGCGTCCCCTTTCTTTTTGGAGCGGCGGGCGCCTTCGCCCAGCCCGCGGCGACACCGCCTCCTGAGACGCGGACGACGCCGAGCGAGGCAAGGCCCTCGGTCCTGAACGCGCCGGGGCGGGATTATCCCATGGTTGATAACCAGGGGCGCGTCATGTTTCGGATCGCTGCGCCGGGAGCGCAGTCGGTCGTGGTGCCGCTGGGTCGCCGCTACTCGCTCGCCCGAGACGCCGCCGGCGTGTGGATGGGGACGACCGATCCGCTGCCCCCGGGCTTTCACTACTACAGCGTCGTGATCGACGGCGTCTCCGTGAACGACCCGGGCACGCAGACCTTTTTCGGCGTGTCCAAGTGGATGTCGGCCGTCGAGATCCCCGATCCGGCGGGCGACTTCTATCAGGCGAAAGACGTCCCGCACGGCGTGGTGCGGATCCACCCGTATCACTCCAAGACCCAGGGTATGCTCCGCCGCGCGTTCATCTACACGCCGCCGGGGTATGATCAGGCGGCCGCACAGCGATACCCGGTCCTCTATCTCCAACACGGCGCCGGCGAGGACGAGACCGGCTGGTCAAACCAGGGTCGCGTCAATCTCATCCTGGACAACCTGATCGCCGAAGGCAAAGCCAAGCCGATGATCATTGTGATGGACAACGGCGGGGGCAGCGCGCTGTTCGTCGGTGGCACACCGGGCGGCCGGCCCGGCATCGGCGGCCTCGGACCGCCCGCCCCGACGACCAATCCCGCCAGCCTTAACCCCGCCAGCACGGCCCCGGCCGCCGCCACCCCGCCCACAACCGCGCCCGCCAAACCGCGTGGCCCCGCTCGTCCATTCGCCAATAACCCGTTTGAGCAAATTCTGCTCACCGAGTTGATCCCCATGGTGGACGCCAACTACCGCACGATCGCCGACCGCGACCACCGCGCGATGGCCGGACTCTCCATGGGCGGCGGCCAGACCCTCGCCATCGGCCTGTCCCACCTCGACGTCTTCTCCGCCTTCGGCGTCTTTTCCGGCTCGCGCGGCGTCAGCGACATCAAAACCGCCTACAACGATGTCTTCGCCGACCCCAAGGCCTTCAATGACAAGGTCCACACGTTCTACATTTCCGTGGGCACCACGGAGAAGACCGACGGCGCCCGCTCCTTCCACGCCGCGCTCGACGCACAGGGCGTCCACCATACTTATTATGAATCCCCCGGGACGGCACACGAATGGCAAACCTGGCGACGCAGCATCAATGGCTTCGCGCCGCTGCTCTTCCAGAATTAGGTGACCCAACAGCGGCTCATCGGAACATAGTCCACCCGACTCGAAAGGTTAGAACGGCGGATCGCGGGCCTGATCGACCCCCGAAGGAGCCCCATGACCACGACCCATCGCCCCATGTCGCGCTTGGCGCCATTGCTGTTCATCGCCTTGGGGGCGCTCTCTCTCTAACACCATTCGCCGACGCGGCGCCGCCCGAAAGCGACCCATCACCGCTTCGCCGCCCCGCCTCAACCCGCACGACCGGGACGCTCGAGAGCCCGACGGCATCCGATGCCCAGGCTCGTGCGGCCGCGATCAAAAACCGCAGTTGGGGCCTCCGACATCGGCGAGACTTCCTGCAAGATGACGGCTACGAAGATTCCTTGATCGGTGGCTTGGTGGAGAACCGGTGGTGGAGCGAGGGGCTCCCGCTGGCCCCCGCCCAAGCCGCCGCAATTAAGAAGCTGGATGCTTTGATCCGGGAGGCCGCCGACCAAGCCGCGTTGAGCGCCGCCGACTACTTGGACACCCATCCGCCCGATGCTCAAGACTTGTTAATTCGCCTCAACCAGAGGCTATTACAGACCCTGGCCCACGGCGAACGGATGGCCGCCGCCGGCCTTCTCACTGATCCGCAGGCGGCCTGGGTGACGCAGCGTTACCTGTCGAGCAACGGCCACCTTCACGTTCTATATGACGAAAATGTCCAGCAGCTTCTCGGCATCACCGCCGATCAGCGAAAGCAGTTGGCCACAGTCGCCGAGGAGGCGAATCAGCGCGAAGGCCTCCTGAATCTGTGGACCGTTAAACCGGCCGAACAGGAGTACGTCCGGACGGTGATGGAGGCCAACGAGAAACGGATGAATCAGGAGGCCCTGGACGTCCTGACGCCCGCCCAGCATGAGCTGTGGGCTCGGCTCACCGCCCCCAGAACACTGCCCGCGACGCCGCCCGACCTGGCCGCCCCATCCGAGGCTGAAGCGTCCCGCATCCGGATCACCGACGCCTCGCCCGTCTTTCGCATCCTGGCGGACAAAGCCGACGTCATCCAGCTTTCCACACAGCAGAAGAAGCTTTTGAAGTCCCTCGAAGAAGTGACGCAAGAGGGGCTCTATTGGATCAGCCTCAGGGATGCCGGCCTCAAGGATGAAGCGGCCGCCCGTTCGGCATTTGTCGGACAAGCCGAGCAGATCGTACTCACTGGCATCCTGACCGAGAACCAAGTCACAGAGTTGGGCTCGGGATCAAATAGCTCGCCCCACACTGGAACGGCCGCGGCAGCGAATGGCTTGGAGTTCAGCAGGACACCAGTAGAACTCGCAACCACGTTTTTAAGCGAATTTCGCGGGCTCCATGCCAAAATGACGCGGAACGCGTCTTTACGTTCGGACTCGCAGGATGGCGATTTGATGAGGTTTCGCCGGATCGATTCTTGAGAACTCAAGACGTCTTTTTGGCGAATGTGGCTGCGTGAATAGTTACATCCCCTTCAAACCATTCCTGAGGCCTCGATGCTTCAACCTGGATGACGATCTCTTTTTCCGTCTCGCCACGGCCGCGCACAGTCCGCGCGTTAAGTCGCGACTGGCGAATTCGTACATGGTTTTTTCCCGGACGGGAACCAAATCGTCGAGCCGTTGGCCGCGATCTCGAAAGGATTTAATCCCGGATGGCTATGATCCTGCGCCGACGCAGGACAAGTGCGCCACCGCCAATCCCCAGCAGGAACATTGAGGCCGGTTCCGGCGTGACGGTGACGGTGCCGACGTCGACGCCGGCGCCGCTGTTATACGTCCCAAACAGTGCGCTTTGATTGGCCGGAGCCACGGTGATGTTACCGATCGCCCCGTAAACGCCCGCCGGCTCGCTGACTCCGGCGAGGGTGAGTGCGCCAATGATATCGGTGCCCGTGTAGTTCAGGTTGGCGATCGAGGTGGCGTCGAGCGAGAGACCGCGAGAGTCGTTGATGTAGTTGTTGGTTAACCCGCCGGACTCGGTGAGTGTGCTGGAAGTGACCGAGACATTGCTTTGTCCGAGGGCTCCATCAACGGTGGCGAGGAGCGTTGAAGAGCCGGAGACCGTGACGTTGGCGCCGCTGCCGCCAAAGGTGTTGCTCGCGGTCAGTTTCACGGTGCCGCCGCCGGTGATGGACAGGTTTTGCGAGGTTCCGCCAAACATGGAATGCGTGATATCCACTTCGCCGCCGGAAGCGGCAGACATGATAAGGTTTCTGTTGAAGGTAATGGTTCCGGAATAAGTTGATGTTCCGCTGGTCTGAGTCCCGCCGATGGTGACGGTCTGCGATCCGGTACCCAGGGCGGTGACGGTGATATTTTTGGCGACGGTGATGCCACCGGCGTCGGTCACCAGGGTGACTGCTTCATTGCCGCTGCTGGCGCCGAGGTTGACGCCGCTGGTGTTTCCCAATGAACCTGACGAAATCCCGGCACTGGCCCCGAGGACGAGGGTGCCGGTGCGCCAATTGGTTGCCCCGGTATAGGTGCTGGCGGTGCTCTCGATCGTGAGGGAGCCGATCAAGGCATTGCCGGTGGCGTCGCTGCCGGTGGACAGGCCGGTGAGGCCCGTGCTGCCGTTGTCGTTGACGGTGCATGTGCTGGATAGGATCATGCTTCCGCTGCCGCCGAGTACGAGATACGCGGGAGCGAGCGACGATCGGATCAAGCCGTTCTCCACGACCGGAGTAAAGTTTGCGAGTATCAGCGCATTATTGGCGGTGTTATCGGTATAGCGCGTCAAAAGCGAGCCGTTGAGAATAAGCGATGTCGAGCCGGTATTCCAGGTTTGTCCGAACGCGCCGCTGGCGGCGCCGCCAAGGAAGACATTGCAGCTAAACGTGCTTAGGCCGAAGTGGGTGAATGTCATTCCCAGGCTGGGGCTGCTGGGGGCGATCTCAAGGTTCCCGCCGGTAATGGAATAGGACCCGTTGCTGTTATCAAAGGAGATGGAATTGACTTGAAGTGAAAAGCTGTCGGTCAGCATGAGCGACGGGCTGCCGGTGGGGAAGATCACATCGTTCAAGGAAGGCGCCCCGCCTGTGTAATTGGCGGCGTTGGTAATATCGGTACTGACGGAGCCGTTCCACGTCGCGGGGGTCCCGGCAAATGCAGGAGCAGCCATGGCCACCGCCCCTAAGCACCACCCAACCTTCACCGCCAATGCGACTCGATTCCTGCCAGCAGATTTAGTTCGGTGCATTTTTCTCTCCCACGAATCCGCGAAAGGCCCGCGCTGCACATCAGATCACACTCGATGTCTAAACCAGGCTTTAGCATACTGAAAAAGCCTCCGACCGCGTCCGCAAAATTCTTGAAGTCTCGAAAACAATGCACGCGATCGATCGCCATCTGGGAATTTGGGTAAAAAGGCTCTCCGCCAAACTCGCTGACGAGGGCTCGGACACCCCAACTGGCTGCGGTCGGCTGCGAAACCATCCAGGAGCGCAATTTCATCGGGCGACGATGGTTGCGTAACCTTCGCCCGCACCGACTCCAGGACCTGGTACACCACGATCAGCACATCTGGCGGAGAGCCGGGTGAAAATTGCAGGTACAGAACCGGACCGGAATCGGCCGTACTTCCATCAAGCCGCAAACGTCCGCCTTCGGGGTCGAAAAAAAAATTCCTGTAACGAATCGAATCCGAGCGGTAGTTCACGGACCAGACTGAGGCGGACCAGAAGCACCCCACAACATGACCGAAGCCCTTAAAGGCCCGGACCCGGAAAAGGGGGACTCGGAAAAGGGAAGGGGTCGATTCCGCTGCCCTATCGGTCTTTCCGGACGCTGTCGCCGGCCAGTTGAAGGACGCTGGCTGGCGAGCATTCGGAGGAACGTCGCGAAGGACATCCGACAGGTCCGGCCACGACTTCAAGCGGTCGATAGGCTTGTGCCAATGCCGATTTCATTGCAATTCCCTGCGGAGATTACTCGCTCCGTTGAAAGCGGTTACACGTCGGCAACCGAGTTCAAAACCCGATCCCTCGCCACACGTGAATGACGCGAATCCTACGAGTTACGGACTGGAGCCAGCGGAACACCAGTAGAACTTGCAACCGCGTTTTTGAGCGAAATTCGCGTGTTGCCTGCCAGATTGACGGAATTCCTTGAGTCGTTTCCAATAATGGCGATGAGTTAGCAGTGGAGTCCATGGTGTTGCCAAACAATTCTGAGGAGACGGCAGTCGAGCTGATCGTAGGAAGCGATTTCGGTGCGCCCGCAACCGCCGGCGCAGTCTAAAAAGATCATCTTGATTGAAGCGGTTCGCAACGGTGATCGGTCGTATTCGATCTTGCCATGTGGACGGAACGAGCGGCTGGTACGGCAGCCCAATCCCAGCGATGGCTGGAAGCAGAACCGACGCGGTTGGACCATCCCAGATCTTGTTGAATCGCTGAGATCAGATGGACAGGTGACGGTCGCTGCGTTCGATTTCCCGTTTTCCATTCCCCTATCCCTTTTGAATGACGCGGCGTTCGCTGGCCGCATGAACCAGGCTCCTTTTGGGAGCCGCGCGGCTTGGGCGGATTTTATCGCCAAGGAATTGGGGATTGCGTTCGCCGAGGATGGCGCCGGAGCCAAACTCCATGACCTCACCAAATTTACGCCTTGGCGTAATAAGTCGTACTGGGTGAAGCGGCAAACCGATGAGGAAACCGGCGGCAGCGCACCTCTAAAGCACAAGTTTCAAAACGTGTTCTCGATGACATTGGCCGGCACGGCCATGTTGGAAAAGTTGCGCCATGACGGGATGAGGCCCGTCCTTTCCTTCGCGACGTTTCGCACTGGAAATCGGTGGGCATTCGAAACGTATCCCGGACGGGTCGCGAGAGCCGTTGGATTCGATGGCAGCTACAAGAAGAATCCTGAAGCAAGTATCGCCGAGGCTGAAGTGTATCTCGACCGGAATGGGATTGTGCTCGATTTCGACAAGGACGTGCGCAATTTCTGTATCGACTACAGAACCGCCGGAAAGGGCAAAGGAGATTCAGATCCCGATGGCGCTGATGCATTCCTATGTTTGGTGGCGGCGATATGCTTCAGAGAGGGCTTGGGAGAGTTGTGTTGCGGTGCCGCCGACATATCAGTCTTGGATCAAGAGGGCTGTATCATCGTTCCGGCATCTACGGGGCGCTAATCGTGCATTACGTCGATTGCTTACCAAATACGATGAGCTGGCTAACTCCAAAGGCATTCCGAACGAGCTTCTCGTTGTGCGGTGCGCTCACGATAAGACCGTCATGGCCGGCCTTAACCAACTTCTCGCGAAGCTCGGGGTATGCGGTCTTATTTTCTGACCCGTCTGGCAGATATCCTAATAGCTCAAAATCTTCTCTCGACTGTCGAGATAGACAGGGCTTTGGAGCGTGACGGTAACCTGCTCTAACTGAGGGCCGAATTCGGACGCTTGTTCCTTGGTGCCGGCGTAATAGATGTCCGTATTCGTTCCGAGAATCGGCACACCGCCGGTCCAATCCTTGTAAATCGCTTTGCTGTCGGCGCGACCATGTCCTCGCCAAACCGTAACTGTCACTGGTTCGCCGTCGACGAGTCGGCCCTCGTCGCATATCCAGATTCCATTTTCATCCAAGTGCGCGATTTTCATTCAACTCGTCCTGGTGCGTCATTCGGCAACGGTTACCAGAAATTCTAGGGCGGGGTAACGGAAGAGGGACGGATTGAAAAAGAGTTCAATCCGTCCCACTGCCATGGAGCCAGCGGGACACCAGTAGAACTCCCAACCGCGTCTTTGAGCGGATTTCGCCATCTGCCGGCCAAAATGACGCAGGATCTGAGGTTGGCGGGCAACCGCGGCATCAGTTCAGTCTGAGGGTCTTAGGATAAGGTGCGGAGGATTCCTCGGCGAATCCGCTCCCGTCTTTCATGCCAGTCGACGGCGCTTTTAGGCCGATGAAGAATCAGATTGAAGTGTAGTTCTAAGTGCTATACAATGGGTCCGAGAAAACAGGAGCAAGGCGTCGCGTGCGAGTTTTCAAGAGCAAACGACTTGTAAGGTTCGTCCGCAAGAATCGCATCAGCGATGCCAGGCTTTGTGAGGCGATCAAGGACGCCGAACAAGGCCTGATCGACGCCGATTACGGTGGTGGCGTCATCAAGCAGCGGATCGCCCGGCCGAACGAAGGCAAGTCCGGCGGATATCGGTCAATCATCCTATTTCGCCGAGGCGTGCGGGCGTTTTTCGTCTACGGTTTTGCAAAGAACGAGCAGGCGAACATCGACGAAAGCGACGAACGGGATTTAAAAGAGCTGGCCAGAAAGCTTTTGGCAGCGTCGGACGAAGAGCTGAAGAAACTGATCGAACGTGGCGAATTTGTGGAGGTAAAGTGCGATGAGCAAGACTAAGAAATTCAAGAGCGACATCAAGGCCGCGATCCATGAGATTGCCAGCGGTCTGCATGGCGTTGGCATGATCGACAAGCAGACCATGCGCCGGTTTGACGATTCCTGCCTGACCCCGATCCACGAGTTTAGTGCCGACGAAATCAGGGCGCTTCGAGTGCGAGAGGACGTGAGCCAGTCCGTCTTCGCGTCCTATCTCAATGTGACGAAGGACTCAGTGAGTAAGTGGGAACGTGGGGAAAAAAAGCCCGCTGGCCCGTCACTCAAACTGCTTTCCCTCGTGGAACGCAAAGGGTTGGACGGAATTGCCTGATATGTCGGCCGCTAAAGCGGATGCGGAGATGTTGTTGCCCGTTCGACTCACGAGTACGTTCGCTCAAGGCATTCGACTCGCTGCTTGCTTTACTTCGACTAGTGGTCCATTCCAGCCAAATCTACGGGTAAATGCTCGAACCTGCCGATCCTCTATTCGGGCATGTCGCCCCCGATCATGGAGGATCGTCATGAAAAAGTACATCGTTCGGCTGGAAGCCGAGGAACGCAAGCGGTTGGAGCAGCTGGTCGGCACCGGCAAAGGCGCGGCGTATCGCATTCGCCACGCGAACATCCTGCTGGCGATCGACATTTCCGAAGCCGGTGCCAAACTCAAGGACGCCGACGCCGCCTTGGCGTTTGGCGTCAGCGTGCGTTCAATCGAGTCGCTGCGCAAGCGGTTGGTCGAGGAAGGCCTGGACGCGGCGCTGGAGCGCAAGAAGCAGGTCAAGCCCAGCGTGGAACCGTTGTTCGACGGCGAGAAGGAGGCACAGCTCATCGCGATCGCCTGCGGCCCCAAGCCCGAGGGTCGCGTGCGTTGGACGCTGGAACTGCTGGCCGACCGCGTGGTGGCGCTCAAGATCGTCGAGCATTGCTCGGGGCAGACGGTGATGCGCGTGCTAAAAAAAACGAGTTGAAGCCCTGGCGGCAGGAGATGTGGTGCATCCCGCCGGAGCAGAACGCCGAGTTCGTCTGCGCGATGGAGAACGTGCTGGAGGTCTACAAGCGGCCGCTCGATCCGGAGCGTCCGGTGGTCTGCTTCGATGAGAAGAACAAACAGTTGGTCGGCGAGGTCGCCGTGCCGATCCCCGCCGCGCCCGGACGTGTCGAATGTCACGATTACGAGTACGTCCGCAACGGAACAGCCAACCTGTTCATGTTCGTTGAACCGCTGGCGGGCACGCGGCATGTGGAGGTGACAAGCCGCCGGACGAAACTGGACTTCGCAAGGCAAATGAAGGCGCTGGTTGACGAGCATTATCCGAAGGCGGTGAAGGTCACGCTGGTGATGGACAACCTGAACACGCACCGGATGAGCTGCCTGTACGAGGCGTTCACGCCGGAGGAGGCCCGGAGGATCGCCGAGAAGATCGAGGTAATTCACACACCGAAGCACGGCAGTTGGCTGAACATGGCCGAGTGCGAACTGAGCGTGCTGGAGAAGCAGTGCCTGGGTGACCGCATCAGCGACGAGGCGATGCTACGCGAACGCGTGTCGATCTGGAACGCGGACCGCAACAATCGAATCAAGAAGATTGACTGGCAGTTCAAGACGGCTAACGCCAGGATTAAGCTGCGTCGGCTCTACCCGAAAATTCAGATGGAGTGAACCACTAGCCCATGCCCTTCGCAAGTCTCTTCTTCGCTGAACGCTGGCCTGCCATGAGCGAGCGCAGCGAGTCGAATGGAGCCAGCGGGACACCAGTAGAACTGCCGATTGCGTTTTTGAGCGAATTCCGCCATTTCTCCGTCAGGATATCGCAGAACATCAATCTTTCGCGGACTCCCTCGCGTCATTTGAAGTGACCGAGTCATTGTTCGATTGCCTCCCCCCCTGGAGCGCGCCGGATCGCACCCGTAATGTGTCCTTCACCCGTGGTCAAAGTCGCCTGAGTTGGATTTTTTAGATTTTTCGTTGTACATACATTGCACTTCTATGTATGCTCGAGCGATGAAGCTTGGTAAAGATTTGGTTGCCGCATCAGCGGCGCCTTTAATTCTGGCGATCCTTCAGGACGGCGAGTCATACGGCTACGCGATCATCCAGCGGGTCCGCGAGCTGTCTGGCGGACACATGCAATGGACCGACGGGATGCTCTACCCCGTGCTGCATCGACTGGAAAAACAAGGAGCAATCACTGCCAAATGGAAGACTGCCCAGACGGGTCGCCTTCGCCGGTACTATGCAATAGAGGCCCAGGGCCGAAAAGTCCTGGTCGAACAAAAGGCTCAATGGTCCATAGTCACCACCGCCTTGAGCCAAGCCTGGAGAAAATCGCATGTTTGATTTGGAAAACGAGGTTCGCAGCTGGCGGCAAGGCGCTGCCGACGCGTGCAGTCGCGATATTCTGGAGGAACTCGAGGAGCATCTGAGGGAGGAGTTTGACTCGCAGTTGCGGCAGGGTCATTCACCGGAGGAAGCGTTTGCCCGAGCCAAGGCGCAGATCGGCGACATAGCCGCGGTTGCTCGGGAGTGTGCCAGAGCAGAGCGCCATGGGTGGCGTCCCACTCGCATCACTGCAAGTTCGTTGCTCGGTGCTGTCGCGATCGTGATCGCGGCTTTGACCTTCACCCGGATGCAAACCGGTCAAATCCGGCTGCTGGGGTGGTGTCATGTCGTCTTTCTTACCCTGGGGCATGTAGCGGTATTTGCGCTGGGAGTCATGGGAGCGGGCATTGTGGTTGCCCGCGTTGCCGTTGGCCCGAACAACCGCTTGGCACCGGCGTTTCAGCGTGCGGGGTACCCTTTGACCGCTTTTGCGCTGGTCGCAACTCTGATCGGAGTCACGTTGGGAGCCGTTTGGTCGGCAGCCACGCTCGGCTCTGCATGGCATTGGGATCCGAAAGAGATCGGCGGCGTGTGCGTGCTTGCTTGGGCCTGTGTTCTGTTCCTGGGATTTAGCCTGACGAAGGTATCCATCGAAGCAAAGGCACTGATCACCCTGTTGGGGTCCATGGTGGTTGCGCTGGCGTGGATTGGACCGAATTTACTCCGGCTTGGGCTCCATCAGTACGGCCGCTCGCCGGCGACGCAGTCCATGCTGCTTGCCGGTGTTACACTGACGCAAATGATTCTGATCGGCGTGCTGGTCAGCGTTGACAGGGGGACCAGATCGGGCCTGCGGCGTGCGCTGCGCAAATATGCGGCCGCTTTTTCCCTGTTTGCGTGCATTGTCGTATGCGTATGCTGGGTGCGCGGGCTTAGTGGGTATGACCAACTCTTCTGGAGCTACGATCGGTGGCTTCCTGATGGCGGCGCGGCCACGAACTATGTCGAGCTTAAATCGGACGAGGGTCTTTGGCTTTCAATCGGAGCCGGGCACGTCGGCCCGCCCCCGCCCGACTTGACGATGGGCTATTATATCAACGCCGACGAGAGTAAGGGAAGGCCCCGCCTCGTCTTCATGCACGATGCTTACGATCCACTTGCAGCGTTGTTTAATTTATCGGACACCACGCACAGCTGGTCACCGGCGCACTGGGATCGCACGATCCGCCAACCTCCCACTCACTACGACCACTTCCAAGCCTTTGGCATCGGCATCTCGTATTGGTTGGCGGCCACCCTATTAGGGATACTCCCAGCGATGGCGATGGTTCGGATCATCTACCGCCGACTGTGCCGCAAAACTTCGGATGCCGGTTCGTGTCGCCTCACGTCACCGTCGCTTTCCGCCGATGGCTTGGCCATCGCAGGTTGAAGTAGACCGCCCCCCGGCCGCAGCTCGACCCGGCGCTTCAGCTGCCACGGCGTGCAACTCATCGTATGCCTCCCGCCCACCTCTCCCATCGGCTGCGTTCACGGTTATGCTGATAGTGGCGTAAGTCGCACCGCACCACGCAAAACGCTTCGGTCATCTCAGGGGAAATTGAGTGCCGGGGACGGACGTGGCACGTTGCCACGTCCGGCGCCTGCGAGAGGGCTATGCTGGCAGATTTTGAGTGGAAAATCGGAGCCAGCGGGAATTGAACCCGAGCTTCGCAGAGGAACTTGAGAACATCTTTTGAAACACGCCTCAGCCCGCCGGCGCGATTTCGACGCTCGAGGCAGTTATTCACACCTCCACGTTCTACATCCCTCGACTGAGCGCCTTCGGTTCCCTCACCGCCCGCGGCCGACGGAACTTCTCCGCAGGACCATCGTGCCGTCGCCTTCCATGTACGTGTTTTCCATCCGCACATCGGACGTCAGCCCCTTGGCGAAGGCGAGCACGTCGTTCGGGCTGCGCCAGTGAAGATATTCGCGGCCGGCGAGAACTGGCGAATCGAGGAAGTTGAAGACGAGCGCCTCGGTTGAGGCTTCGAAGGCTCGGGAGATCGTCGTGTAAAAGTCGGCGTCGGGGACCGTGTTGAGGGAACCGCTGATCACCGTCACATCGGCGCCGACGAAGAGCCGTTTGGGCTCGCGGAGGAAATCGGCCTGAATGATCGTTACCCGCGGGTCGCCCGGCTCCGGCGCGCATCGGGCCGCCTCGGCGGCGAGCGCTGGGACGGCTTCGATGCCCAGGTACTCCGCCGGCCGCACGCCGAGTGCGAGGAGGAAGCGCAGGTAGTCGCCGCGGCCGCACCCTACGTCCAGGACCGAGCGGCCGCTCGCGTCATAGAGGGAGTCGATCACCTCGAACCGCTGACGCTGCGTCGCAGCGCTGGCCCACAGGAGCGACCGAAACCCGCCGCCATGACGCCGCGCCGCCTCGACATATGGCGCGAGATAAGCGGGGGCGACTTGTTTGTCCGGTCGTGCCATCAGGACGATCTATAGTCTTTGCGGAGAGGTCGAGATAGAAACACCCGACGCCGGCGCGGGGAACACGTTTTTACATCCTTCGGCCGCTCGGCCCGTGGTGGTGTGACGCGCCCGGCGGCTCGTCGTGCGACTGCGCCGGCGGCACTTCGCGCGGGGCCGCGGCTCGAACGATCGGGCCGACGATCGCCGCGAGGGCGAACAGCCCCAGGATGGCGTACGCCAACGTCGCCGGCCAGCGCCCGGCGGCCGCCAGCTCCGGGCGCGACACCGTCGCCGGGCGCAGCCGCGCCTCCGGCTCCGCCACATCGGCATCCGGTCGATCCGAATCATCGGCGCGAAGGTCCGGGCCGACCGAAAACGGTGGCGACACTGGGGCGGCCGGCATCGGCTCGGTCGTCGGCGCAGGGAGCGTCGCCGCCGACGCGGCCGGCTCTGTGGCGGCCAGGGGCGCCGGAACGAGCGAAGGGCCGCTCGTCGGCCGCGTGGCGGCGTCTGGCGCGAGCGGCGGCCCGGGATGAGTCGCGGCAACCGGGGCCGCCGGCGCAACGCCCGCCCGCGGACGCGTCTCCGCGGCAGTTGCGCCGATGGCGGCCGCGGGCCGCGTCGCCGGCTCGGCGCCCTCGCCGTCGGCCCAACAGGGCGGCGCAAACAGGGCGGCGATGAAGCCGACCCCTATGAATGTCACTGCCAGCCGAAACATCATTCGGACCTTCCACGCAAAACCCGCCCATGCGGCGTCCATTTCAGCGACCGGCCGCGCCAGCGACTCGAGCGGCCGACCGTTTTGCGACCATCCTGCAATGATTGCCGAATGGCCGCAACCGGCCGCCCCGATCGAGGGTCGCCCGCTAAAGCAAATGCGATGCCCACTCGTCCGCCGGTGGGCGGCCGCGTGACGCGCGGTCTCACCGGTTACGGCCGTTCTTGAGAGCCCTAATCATCTCCAGCCAACTCCACCAGGAACCTTGCTCAATACGTCGCCGGTTTCGCAAGCCGCCTCACTCAAGATGCGGAACAGCATCGAGCGACATCGCATGTTATCGCCTCGGAAGCGGCGAGATACCGCATGCCTGTGCCACGGTTCCAATGAGAGGTTGCAAGGGTGTGAAGATGGTACACTGCCGACAGCGGCCGAGGTGATCGGGCCGCTGAAACCCTCAATCCTTCCGGCGGTTCGGACGACGATTCAGCACCTTCGGCCCATTTAATTGCAAAATAACGGCGGTGTAACCGCTCGCTCACACTTGCAAAGGTAGACTCTTCGCATGGCCTTGAAGAATCACCCGCACATTCAGCCGATTGAGGCCCGGAATACCGCTCCGAACGCCGCTGGTCGGGGTGCGGGCCCGGATCGCCCTTTCAAGATCGAGTTCCCGGTCGATCATGCTGCGCCGATGCGCCGCCAGCTCTGCGCCAGGGCGGCCGCCCCGCTTGCGGCGTCACTTCAGAAGCTGCTAAGCGTCGATCGTCTTAACGATGTTTATAACCAGTGCTCCAGCGCAGCCACGCTCCCCGACTTCCTCCAGCGCGTTTTCGAAACGCTCCATATTCGCTACCGCTTCCCTAAGGAAGACCTGGCCCGCATCCCCAAGACCGGACCGCTCGTGGTCGTCTCGAACCACCCGTTCGGCGCGATCGACGGGATGATCCTCGCCTCCCTGCTCATGTCGGTTCGCCCCGACGTTAAGGTGATGGCGAACTATCTCCTGGGAAAGATCCCCAACCTGCGGGATCTGTTCATCCTGGTAGACCCTTTCGGCGGCGCTGACGCCAAGGCGTCTAACCTGGGCCCCATGCGGCAGTCAATCCGCTGGCTGAAGAACGGCGGCTGCCTCGCCGCCTTTCCCGCCGGCGAAGTCGCCCACCTGAAACTCCGCGACCGCCAGATCACCGACCCGGCCTGGAACGATACCATCGCCCGCATCGTCCGCCATACCGGATCGCCGGTGATGCCGGTCTGGTTCGATGGGCATAACGGCCCGCTCTTCCAGGTGCTCGGCCTGGTCCATCCCAAGCTCCGCACGGTCCTGCTGCCGCACGCCCTGTTCAAACAGAAGAACACCTGCGTAGAGCTGCGCGTCGGATCGCCGATCCCCTTCAAACGGCTGGCTACGATTGAGGGGGACGCGAACCTGACCGATTACCTTCGCCGCCGCACCTTCCTCCTCCAGCACGCGGCCGCCGAAGGTGACGATCTCAAGAAGAACCGCCTCGGCCGCCTCGTGCCGCAGAAGAAGCAGCCAGCCCCGTCGAAGATGGAGCCTGTCGCCCCGCCGGTCGATCCGGCGCTTCTCGCGGCCGACATCGCCGCCCTGCCGCCCGAAGCCACCCTGGTTGACCATGACGACCTTCTCGTCATCGCCGCCCGCGCCCCGCGGATCCGCAACGTCCTTCGCGAGCTGGGGCGCCTGCGGGAAGAGACGTTCCGCCTCGTCGGCGAAGGGACCGGCCGCTCGCTCGACCTCGACACGTTCGATTACGACTACATTCACCTGTTCATCTGGAACAAGGTGAAGCGTGAAGTCGTCGGCGCCTATCGGCTAGGGGCGACCGACGAACTGCTCCCCGCCAAGGGCCGCCTGGGGCTCTATACGAGCACGCTGTTCGACTACAAGGCTGAGCTGCTGGAGCGGATCAACCCCGCTCTGGAGATGGGCCGCTCGTTCGTGCGGCCGGAGTACCAGAAGTCTTACGCCCCGCTCATGCTCCTCTGGAAGGGGATCGGCCGCTTCTGCGTGCAGAACCCCCGCTACCGGCATCTGTTCGGCCCGGTGAGCATCAGCAACAATTACCAGAGCGTGTCGAAGCAGCTGATGGTGCAGTTCCTCAAGCTCCGCCACGAGATGCCGGGCGGAGCGGAGCTGGCCCAGCCCCGCCACCCCTTCCGCACCGACCCCCCGCGCGGCCTCGGCCGCCTCGGCCGCTGGGACGACCTCGCCCAGCTCGTCATGACCGACGCCGACGAAGTCTCCGCCCTGGTCGCCGAGATCGAGCCCGACAAGAAGGGCCTCCCCGTCCTGATGCGCCAGTACCTCAAACTCGGCGCGAAGTTCCTGGACTTCAACGTAGACCCCCAATTCAGCGACTGCCTCGACGGCCTGATCGTCGTGGACCTCTCCCGCACCGAGCCCCGTGTGCTAGAGAAGTACATGGAAAAAGACGGCTGCGCCTCGTTCCTCGGCCACTACGGGATCACGGCGGATCGGCGATCGCGGGTGGAGCGGGCGAAGGCGATGAAATAGCGGGTAATCGCATCGCCGCACCGCTTCGGCGTGACTCGGTGGGTATTCTCTCTGACATCATCATTGCGGATTCGCGCGAGGCGTCCGGTCCCGGCGAGTGGCTGGCGGCCGTTGATAATCTCCAGCACCGGTTACGCGGATAGATGGGGAGACAGGCTCCCGGGTTATTCAATCCAGGTCGTGCGATTTTGGCCCGGTCTCGGTGCCGGAAGCGGAACTGAAGAAGGACAGGTGCAGCTCGGCATGGCGGCAGTGGAGGGCGGTCCACTCGGCCAGGGTCATCGGGCCGAACAGCGGATGGGGCCTGTCGGGCGAGGCGGCCTGTAGGCGGGCGAAGGACCGGCGGGCGTGGGCCAGGCTGGCCGCCGTCGGTACCACATCGATCGCCAGCGTGCCACCGACGACGCCAGGCAACCGCGAGCCGGGGCGCATCGGACGGGTCAGGATTTGCCGCTTCAACGCCCGCATCACCAGGCGAACCGGCAACGGCAGCCGCAAGGGCACGCCGTCGTAGGAGTAGTTGACCCACGTCGCCAAGTGATTCAAGGCCTGCCCCAATGTCCACTGGCCCGACGTGGCAAGCCCTCGCGCGGCCTCGGCCGTCGCCAGGCGCTCTACATCGGCCAGCACTTCGTCGATTCGGTCGAACCGCAAGGGGCGACGGTCGGGTTTCGGTCGCATGCTTCTACTCTACTCGCGAGGCGGGGCTATGCGCGACGCCTCGGCCCGTCCGGGCTGGTCCCCATTGCATCCAGCGTGCGGCTACCGATACGACCGGTAGTAGTACCCGCGGCCGAGTAGACGGTCGTAACCGGCCTCCACCGCCTGGTCCTCTTGCCGCCAAGAGTAAATAATCCCGTTCGTTATCGCATGTCGCCCATCGGGACCGTGCGCTACATCGACACAGTGAACCGACGCCGTGCCATCTGCAACGAGTGGCGGCGACAGCGACTTCGCCCAGGCTTGAAACTCTGATTCGGTGATGTTGAAGTCGTACGCCTCTGCCGGCCCCTCGAACCCCGCCAAGTAGTAATGGATGTTCGTCGCGCTCGCCGGGAGCCCGTGGACGGGTGAGTGGGCGACGTCCGCCGCGAAGCCGATCCTCGGCTTAAAGCTGGGCCAAAACCAATAGCCGCACCCGCCGACGATTGCCGGGACGGCAACGAAGAGGGTCAGGCGACGCCATCTGGGCATGAGGCTGCGACCGCGGCAATAAACGGCCCTTAGACGACGGATAGCGCATTGGCGGCCACCGCCACGCGCCCGGCGACATCACGCCCAGGACGACCTTTCGGCGCGACGCGAGACGGTCCACAGCAGCGGCAGGATATTCAGCCTAACTATGACCGCCCCAAATGATTGGTTCAACCCGTTCGAGCTTGAATGGATCAAGGCTGAACCGCCACTGCGTAATTTCCGCACAGGACCCACACTCGAGCATGGCACCGCGGACTGCAGCCCAACTGGAGCGAGTCGCCATCATGAACCATCTCGTTCCCGCACTTCGGGCAGTGGATCTCGATTGGCAGATCCTCGAGATGGAAGTTTGGATCGTCGATCGGTTCTGCCATGGCTTGATGGGCGGATCGAACTCCGTGGCGAGTCACGCGACGCGCTGGGAGCCGCAGCGCCAGGGACAAACGATATCGACGCGACCCGAGTCCGTCCAAACCTCGGCTGGTTATCCGCACCTCTGGGCTGCCGTCAGGCACTGGCGTTCGTAGATAATCGGCTCTTGCCGAAGGACCTGCGTAAACCCGGGACTGTCGAAGGTAATTTCTCCCGCCGGCCAGCTTACTGGAAGACGCCAGCGGAAAGACGAGTAACCCGTAGGGTACGAAAGCGGCTCCCGGTTGATTCCATCAATCGAGAACGGCGTCATGCCCGCTGTGGGCGTCGCGTAATCCAACTCGACACGCAGCCCCGACACGCCGAGGAACGCGAGAGTGGCCGGGCCAATGCGGAAGCGGAACGTCCGGTCAGCTTGGACGAGCCACTCAATGATAAAGTCGATGTCGAACTCCAGGTCGGCCGTACCGTGCTGGTTGTTGATCTTGCCTAGACGGAAGCCGTGGATGTGGCAGTCGTGCCAGGAGAGATTGTCAAAGTCAGCAGTTGTCCACTTTTGCGACACGCTTCCCCGATCCGGATGACGGAGTGGAGTTGAGCGGCCGCAACGGCGCACGCGCGACGATTGACCGCGAGTGAACGATACCGCCGCCGCGCGGTCTGCTCCAGCGGCGGGTTATGCAGCGGGCGTTCAACCCGCTGACTGCTCCGGACCGCCTTCGTCCAAGCCCATTTCGCCAGGTAGTTTGGATTCGCCATCACTCCCCCTACGCTTGCGGCCGGATGGGACGTCTGGCGATCCATCGCGCTTCCCTTCAGCCACGTGCGACCGACGCGGTTTCGGCCCGATCAATGCTTCGCGGACGGGGCCGCGGCCGCCATGCCATCCAACTCCGCCAGCGTCTCCGCCGAGAGCGTCAGCCGACCGGCCGCGAGGTTTTCGCGGAGGTGGGAGAGGGACGATGTGCCGGGGATCAGCAGGATGTTGGGGGAGCGGTGCAGGAGCCACGCCAGCGCGACCTGCATGGGGTTGGCACCGAGGCGGGCGGCGACGGTTGACAGGGTCGAGGATTGCAAGGGCGTGAAGCCACCGAGGGGGAAGTAGGGGACGTAGGCGATGCCCTGGCGTGCGAGTTCGTCGATCATTGCGTCGTCGTCGCGGTGGGCGAGGTTGTAGTTGTTCTGCACGCAGACGACGGGGCTGATCCGCTGGGCTTCGGCGATTTGGGCGGCCGTGACGTTGCTCACGCCGATGTGGCGGATCAGGCCCTGGCGCTGGAGGTCGGCCAGGATGGTGATCGGCGGCTCGATCGATCCCTCGGCGGGGTGGTGGATGTTGAATATAGCCCTCAGGTTGACGATGTCGAGCACGTCCGGGCCCAGGTTGCGCAGGTTGTCGTGAACGGCGGCGGTGAGTTCTTCGCGGGAGAGGGCGGGGATCCAGCCACCGTTCGCGTCGCGGCGGACGCTGACCTTGGTGACGATCGTCAGCGCGGCCGGGTAGGGGTGGAGGGCCTGGCGGATGATCTGGTTGGTGATGTGGGGGCCGTAGAAGTCGCTGGTGTCGATGTGGTTGACACCGGCCGCCACGGCTTCGCGGAGCACGGCGACGGCGGCGTCGGGGTCTTTGGGCGGGCCGAAGACGCCCTTGCCGGCGAGTTGCATCGCGCCGTAGCCGATTCGATGCACGGACAGGGAGGTGCCGGGGAAGGTAAACTGGCCTGCGAGCGCCGGCTCATCTATTGAATTCTTGATGGTCTGCTCCGTGAAGCCGCTGATACGGAGGAGCATAGGCCGCGGGTTGCGGAAGTCACGGGATGCGTCGAGCCGCTCCGCGAGGAAGACGCGTCTTGACGAAGGCTCGTCGTTGAAGGGAGCGCCGATCGTGATTGAAGCCGAACGGCTCTCGATTGAGGAGCGGAAAGCGAAACGGGCGGCGCGGCGGGCGAAGCAGCGCGACGCGAACGTCGGACGCGCGGAAAAGATGCATGCGGCCCGGCTTGCGGATGTGACAGTAGGCCGGCCCGTCGCGGCGCTCCCGGGGCGAACGGCGGATCGATCGACCCCGCTCTGCCATGTCGGGTGCTCGGGCTGGTTCTACTGGCACTGGCGCGGCGGCTTCTATCCGGCCGCCCTGCCCACGAATGACTGGTTTGAACACTACGCCGGCCGCTTCAAGACGGTCGAGCTCAACGCGCCATTCTACTCGTGGCCGACGGTGGGCACGGTCAAGTCGTGGCTGCGGCAGGCGGGGCGGCGGCGTTTCGTCTATACGGTCAAAGTGAATGAGCTCATTACCCACGTGAAACGGTTTTCCGGCACGAAGGGATTGATCCAGGACATCGGCTATATCGCCGACCTCCTCGGGCCACGGATGGGCTGCTTTCTCTTTCAGTTACCGCCGAGCGTTCATTACACGCCGGCGCGGCTAGAAGCATCCTGAAGCAGCTCGACCCGGCGCGGCGGAACGTGGTCGAGTTCCGTCACCGGAGCTGGTGGGACGAGCGCGTCTTCGCCGCCTTCCGCGAAGCCGGCGCGATCTTCTGTTCATGCAGCGGCCCACGCCTCCCCGATCAACTCGTTCAAACCGCGGGGCCTATTTACATCCGGTTCCACGGCACAAAGCAGTGGTATCGCCACGACTATTCGAAGGCTGAACTGGCGGTATGGAGCGACCGAATCAGCGCGAGTGGCGCCACCGAAGTGTGGGCCTATTTCAACAACGATCGGGAGGGGTACGCGATCAAGAACGCGCGCGAATTGATCGGGCAGCTCAAAGCAAAAGGAATCGCGGCCGCTCCCCCTCGCGTACGGGCACCGCGGAGGGCTGATCGAGCGGAGCCTGCCGGGCCACCCGGTTGACGTAGCCCAGGAGAAGGGGTGGAGCCGTCTATCGTCCCTCGTCGCGAACGCCGGCGGCGTTGTTGGCGGCCGCGAACGCAGTGCGGCTCGCTTCGATCCGGAGCGACTCCAGTTCACACCGCTGCTCTTCCGCTCGTCGAATGAGCGTCGCGTAGTCCGGGCCTTGCAGGGCGGCATCACGCTCGGCGACGGCGGCGAGCGCGATCCACAGCAGCCGTTTCCCCTCCACGCCCACGGAGAGGGCCTCCGCCGATTCGAACAGTCGAAACCCGCCGGAAGCGGGGTCCTCCAGTCGCATTTTGAGCAACGACATCTTTTCCGCGAGCCAGGCCACCGCCTGCCGAGGGCCGCTTTGAGGAATGCCGAGCCGGGCCATGAGCGCTTCCAGTTCGCGTTGATCGAAGCTGACATCCTCGTGAAGTTTGGCCGCCAGTTGCCCGGCCGCGGACCCGGCGAATCGGGTGGTCATGTCGCTCAGGAGGCTCAGGGCGGCCGCCGATCCGGCGAGGTGATCGTTGAGATAAGCGTTCAGATGTGAGGAGGCCATTCGCCGCCCTTTCAAACCTCGCAGGGTAGGGAACGTGTGCTCCACGAGCTATCAGAAACCCCCGAAAGCAGCCCGCGTGGGCGGCCGCGTTACCTCACCGGCGTCTTGGAGGCGATCAATCGAATCTTGTGGATTGCCGGCGGCTGCGCCAGGAGTTCATCCGCCTTGGACATCAGCGCCTTGGCGATCGGGCCGTCGAGATGTGCCTGTCGGGCCTCTTCTGTCTCGAAGGTGTCGAAGATGCCGAAGGTGTGGTCGTCTTCGGCGAAGGCATACCACGTGACCGTGCCGGCCTCGGCCTGAGCCATGGCGACAGCGGCGTTGAGCAGCGCCTCCACTTCGACGGCTTTCCCGGGCTTGGCTTTCAGGTGGGCGTAAAGAGCGAGTTTCAACATGGCGTCTCCAGTGGTAAGCCCCCGTGCCGAACTAGGTAGGATAGGCGCCAGTCGGGTCGAGCGGGATGAGCAAAATTACAACGCCCCCTTCACTTTCGATCGTTTTGGATATCCGATGCTCATCCAAGGCGGATCGCGCCAGCCGACGACGTGCGGATTCAGCGGGGGCCCGCCATCATGAAATCCCCACACGAAGCGGCAGTCGATCGTAAGGGAAATTCGCTCGGCGGCGGCCGCGTTACAAGGCCGAAGTACCTGAGGAACAATACCTCGTTAAGAAGGGTACTGACCGGACACTCAACCCCCACTCCAGATATCGCTTGGCTTACGCTTCTCGAAACCAGCCAGCCTCGGGGCTTCGTCGAAAATTGGCGATCGATTTGTAACTTCCGCGCATCAGTCCGATCGTTATCCTTCCTCAACCAACGGCCGCGCTCCATGCCGTGATGATGAGGAGAAGGATTGAGCCACGAAATCGAATCGAAGCCTGCCGGGCTGGCGCCGGCGATCAAGCGCGCCACGCTGCTTCCCCTGATCGGCATCACCTACTGCATGGTCGCCGGCGGGCCGTTTGGGTTGGAGGACCTGGTCCATATGGCCGGGTATCAGAAGGCGGTCCTGCTTCTGCTGGTCACGCCGCTGCTCTGGTCGTTCCCCGTCACGCTGATGGTCAGCGAACTGTCGGCCGCCATGCCGGAAGAGGGTGGGTATTACGTCTGGGTGCGGCGCGCGATGGGGCCGTTCTGGGGGTTTCAGGAGGCGTGGCTTTCTTTTGCCGCCAGCATCTTCGACATGGCGATCTACCCGACCCTTTTCGTCAGCTATCTTGCCCGCCTCTGGCCGGCCGCGCAGGATGGCAATCTTGCGACCCTCATCGGCATCGCGCTGATTGTCGTCTGCGTCGGGATCAACCTCGCGGGGATCCGGATCGTGGGGAGTGGCTCGCTGGCGATGACGGTGGCGATGCTGCTCCCGTTTGGGGTGGTGGTCCTTCTTTCGCTTTTCGCGTCCGCCCCGGCGGCCGTTGCGCCCAGCGAACCGGTGAAAATGAATTTTCTGGGCGGGGTGCTTGTCGCGATGTGGAACTACATGGGGTGGGATAATGCCTCGACGATCGCCGGGGAGGTGCATCGCCCGCAGCGGACGTACCCGCTGGCGATGCTGATCTCCGTCCTGCTTGTCGCGGCGACGTACGTGATCCCGGTGGCGGCCGTCTCGCGGTCGGGTGTCTCTCCGGCGGACTGGAGCACCGGCTCCTGGGTTGACGTCGGCCGCGTCGTCGGAGCGGGCGTCGGCCCGCGCGTCGGGCAGGCGCTGGCCGTGGCGATCACGGCCGGGGGGATGATCTCGGCCTTCTCGATGTTTAACGCGCTGATCCTCTCCTACTCGCGCGTGCCGATCGCCCTGGCGGCCGACGGGTTCCTGCCGAAGGTCATGGGCCGCCGCAATCGCGCCGGCGTGCCGTGGGTGGCTGTGCTGGCCTGCGCCGTTGGCTGGGGGATGTGCCTGAAGCTCGGCTTCGAGAAGCTGCTGCTGCTCGATACGCTCCTGTATGGCCTGAGCCTGATCCTCGAGTTCGCCGCGCTGATCGCGCTTCGCGTGCGTCAGCCTGGCCTGCCCCGGCCGTACAAGGTGCCCGGCGGGCTCGTTGGCTGCATTCTCATCAGCCTCGGCCCGATCCCCCTGATGGCGGCCGCGGGTTACCAGGCGTTCCACGAAACGGATGCCCGCAAAGGCCTTTTTGTCGCGACGAGCGCGGTTGTGCTCGGCGTCGTTCTCTATTACGTCGCACTTTTGGTCAGCCCGCGCCTGCGGATTCGGGATGACACGTTCGCCGAAACTCGGGCGTAGGCTCTGTTTCAAGACGAATTGGAGGTTGAGGAAGGCTTTCCCTTTTTTCGTCCCCGAAGGCCGGCCGAGAAAAGCCCTCACCTTAACCCTCTCCCGTGCGTACATGGGAGAGGGGACCGATGCGTTCAGTCCTCCGAGTCTGGTTGCCGGCGGTCGTCTCCTTCCCTCGCCCTCTGGGTATTTGTCTGATGAAGGACCCGAACGCATGCCCACGCAAGCGTGGGACATGGCACCCTTGTGGCGATGTCGCAGGCGTTTGATTGTGATGCAGGCGCTCTCTAGAATGCCGGCGTGATGAGCCCTGGCCGCAAAGTCGCCGCCTTAATGCTGTCGCTGGCGATCCTGCTGGTGAGCGCGACCTGTACCGAGGCGGGGTGCCTCCTCTCTCTGAGGCCGGCCGCTTCGACGGTCGCCAAGGCGCCGTGCTGCCCACCCCACAAACAGGGCCCGGCGCAAGGGCATCAAGGGAAGGATTGCCCCCTCTGTCACAATTCGGCCCTGCTTGCCAAGGGTGCTGACGGCGGGCAGGCGAATCTTCACGTCCTTTCCGCGCCGCTAATCTCCCCGGCCACGCTCCCAAGCCTGCTCCCTGGCGACGCGTTCGATGCCCTGGGCGCGTCGCGGAACCGTGACCGATCGACGTCCCGCCCCGCCTCGACGCTCTTCGCGCTCCATTGCGCCTGTTGGCCTGATCCTCCCGCCTTCACATCCTATCTGACGGGCACGCCGCCCGGCACGTGCTTCATGCCGCTTCACGCGCTGCTTCGTGCGTGCTGGCGGTTTCGCGACCCACCTCAAAATCCCTCACTTAAGGGAGCCCAACATGCGCTGGAAGAATGCCCTGGCGGCCGCGGCCGCCATCGTGGCCCTGGCTCTCACCCTGACCCTGGTTCTCCGCGCCATCGATCGGCGGCGGGGTGCGGCCGATGGCCGAGCGACGCCGACGCTCGCGGACGGCCACACCTCGCACCTCTATCACTGTGGCATGCACCCGCAGGTCGTGCAGGATCATCCCGGCGATTGCCCCATTTGCCATATGGCCCTGACGCCGATGGGGAGCGGCCCCACCAGCGGCGAGCCTTCCGCCGAGGCGGCCGGGCCTGCTGTGATGATCGACCCCACGGTGGTGCAGAACATGGGAGTCCGCACGGCGGCCGTCACGCGCGGGCCGCTCCACAAAACCGTTCGCGCGCTGGGAGTGCTGAAGCTCCCCGAGGCCGGGCTGCACGATGTGAGCCTGAAGGTGGGCGGCTGGGTGGACAAGCTCTATGCCGATCAGGAGGGGATGCACGTCACCCGGGGTGAGCCGCTGTTCGACCTCTACAGCCCGGACCTCCAGGTGGCCGAGCAGGAGCTGATCGCCGCCAGCCGGGCCGAGCGATCGCTGACGGCGGATGCCGGGCCGGACGCCCGACGGGAGGCCCGCGGGCTGGTCGATTCCGCCCGCCGCAAGCTGCTGCTCTGGGATGTGGCCGAGCAGGACGTGGACGCGATCGCCAACGCCGAGCAGCCGCCGCGCGACGTCCCCTTCCGCAGCCCGGCAACGGGGCACCTGGCGGACAAGGCGGTCGTCCAGGGCTCGGCCGTGCAGCCAATGACCAAGCTTCTGCAAGTGGCCGACCACACGAAGCTGTGGCTCGACGCCCAGGTCTACGCCGCGCAGATGCCGCTGGTGAAGCAGGGGCAGGCTGTCACCGCCACGGTGGAGGGCGTGCCGGGGCGGCGCTGGGCGGGCGTCATCACCTTCATCGACCCGCACGTCGAGCACATGACCCGCTCGGTCACGGCCCGTGTGACGCTCGATAACGCCGACGAGGCCCTGAAGCCTGGCATGTACGCCGTGGCTGACATCGTCACACAGCCGTTCCCCGATGCGATCCAGGCGCCGCGCGAGGCGATCATCGACACCGGTGCGAGGGAGATCGCGTTCGTCGCGAACGGGGGCGGCCGCTTCACGCCTCGCACGGTACGGACGGGCCTGGCCGGTGACGACGACCAGGTGCAGGTCGTCGAGGGGCTCGGCCCCGGAGAGATCGTCGTCACCAGCGGGCAGTTCCTGATGGACGTCGAGAGCCGCACGATCGAGGCGACGCGGAAGCTCACCACAGCCTCGGCCCCGCAAGCCCCCGGCCTCGCGCCGACGACAGCCGCGCCCGCGCCGACTTCAGCCGCGCTCGCTCCTTCGACGCTGCCAGCGACGTCGCCCGCGGAACTTCGCGTCGCTTATTGCCCGATGGCCAAAGCCCGCTGGCTGCAGCCGGGGGATCCGATCGCCAACCCCTACATGGGGACGCGAATGCCGACGTGCGGCAGCATCGAAAAGAAAGTGCGGATGCCGGAGGCCGAATCGGCCCTATCAAGCGTCGTGCGGGGCTATCTGGCTGTCGCCGCCGCGCTGGACGAAGAGAAGCTGAGCCCAGAGGCGACGAAATCTCTGGCGGCCGCCACCGACGCTCTGGCTGGCGAAACGTTCACCGCGTTGCGTGACGCGGGACGACGCCTTGCCGAGACGACAAGCCTGCCCGACGCGCGGGCCGCCTTCCGAGCGTTCAGCGATCAGCTCATTTCCCGAATCGACGGCCAGAGCCGCTGAAGGGCGGCCGCGTACGTTTTCACAGCCCCTCCCGCCCGCACCTGGGATTGCCATGATCGCACGCATCATCAAATGGTCCGTCAACAACAAGCTGCTCGTGCTGCTGATGACGGCGAGCCTGGTGGCCGCCGGCGTGTGGGCCATGCTCGACAGCAGCATTGACGCCGTACCGGACCTGTCCGACGCCCAGGTGATCGTGATCACCGATTACCCGGGGCAGGCGCCCGACGTGATCGAGAATCAGGTGACTTACCCGCTAACGACCGCCTTCTCAGGCATCGGCGCCAAAGCCGTGCGCGGCTTCAGCATGTTCGAGACCTCAATGGTCTACATCATCTTCCCCGACGGCACCGACCTGCACACCGCCCGCGAGCGGGTGCTGGAGTACCTGAATTACGCGAAGGGGCAGTTGCCGGCGGGTGTCGAGCCCAAGCTCGGCCCTGACGCCACAGGCGTCGGCTGGGTGTACCAGTACGTCCTCTACCCTGGCTATTACAGCCCCGATCATCCGCAAGGGCTCTGGCACGATGAGCAGGCGGGGAAGTGGTATCCAACCCGGGCGGCCGCCCCTCCGGAGCGGCAAGCCGCCCTCGTTAAAGTTCGCGCGTTCGACAAGCCTGGCGCCTGTCCGCTCACCGGCAAGCCGCTGCTCTCCTCGAACCAGGACCTGGCCAGCCTCCGCGGCCTTCAGGACTGGTACTTGCGCTACCCGCTGACGGGCGTGCCGGGCGTTGCGGAAGTGGCCAGCATCGGCGGGTTCGTGAAGGAATATCAGATCGTCCTCAAGCCGGAGCGGCTGCTGGCCTACGACCTGCCGATCGGCCAGATCGTGACGGCCGTGCAACGGTCCAACAATGACGTGGGCGGCTCCGTCGTCGAACGAAGCGAAAACGAGTACATGGTTCGCAGCCGCGGCTACCTGCGCGGCCTGCCGGACCTGGCGAAGGTCCCCGTCGCCGTGGACAAGCGCAGCGGCACGCCGGTCCTGCTCGGCGACGTGGCGACGCTGCAGATCGCCGGCGAAGGGCGCCGCGGGATCGGCGAATGGGGCGGCGAGGGGGAGGCGGTCAGCGGGGTCATCGTCGCCCGCTACGGGGCCAACGCCTACCAGGTCATTCGCGACGCCAGAGCCAGGCTCGCCGAGCTGGAGAATGGCCTGCCGCCGGGCGTCACCCTCAAGACCGCCTATGACCGCTCGCTGTTGATCGAGCGATCGATCCACACCTTGCGCCACACGCTGATCGAGGAGATGGTCGTGGTCGGGCTCGTCTGCATTCTTTTCCTGCTGCACGCCAGAAGCGAACTGGTGGCGCTCTTTGTCGTCCCCACCAGCATCCTGGCCAGCCTGCTGTTCATGCGACTGCTGGGGGTGAGCGCGAACATCATGAGCCTCGGCGGCATCGCCATCGCGATCGGGGTCATGGTTGACAGCGCGATCATCATGGTGGAGAACGCGCACAAGCACCTCGACCGCGACGAGGAGCGCGTTCACGCCGGCCACCCGCCTACCCCACGCGACAAAATCATCCTCGCCGCCGCCCAGGAGGTCGGGCCGAGCCTTTTCTTCAGCCTGATGATCATCACCGTCAGTTTTCTGCCAGTCTTCGCGCTGACCGGTGAAAGCGGCCGCCTGTTTCGGCCGCTGGCGCTGACCAAGACCTTCTCGATGGCCGCGGCCGCCGCCCTGTCGATCACCATCATCCCGGTGCTGATGGTCTACTTCATCACCTCTCGCGTCCTTCCCAGAGCCTGGGGATGGAAGGCGAACGCCGGCCTCACCCTCGCGGCGATGGCCTTGCCCGCCGCGCTCTTGTGGCGCCTCCCCGACTGGCTGCCGGAGCTTGCCCCCTACCGCGCGTGGCTGGCGGGAGGTTGGGCGGTGCTGGCCGGCATGCTGCTCGTGCCCCAGAAGATCGTTCATGAAGACCGCAACCCGGTCAGCCGGGCGCGTGCAGCGGCTCTACGATCCGGTCCTTCGGGCCGCGATCCGCTTCCGGTGGCCGGCCCTGATTCTGGCGGTGCTGTTCATCGCCTCGGCGATCTGGCCATACCGGCGGCTTGGCAGCGAATTTATGCCGCCGCTGGACGAGGGGGACCTGCTCTACATGCCCACGACCGACGCGAGCATCAGCATCACCAAGGCGCGCCAGGTGCTCCAGCAGACGGACAAGCTGATCAAGACCTTCCCCGAGGTCGTGAGTGTGTATGGAAAGATGGGCCGCGCCGACAGCGCGACCGACCCGGCCCCGCTCGACATGGTTGAGACCGTGGTGCGGCTCAACCCCGACGCGGCCGCGTGGCGCACCCGGAAAATTCGGTACTGGTTCGATGACGCCCCCGCCGGCCTCAGATGGCTCACCTGGGCGCTGCATCACACGTTCTGGGAGGAGCGACAACGGCTGACCATGGGTGAGCTGGTCAACGGGTGGGATGACGCCGACGGGCATCACCCAGGCATGGACGCGGTCGTTCGCTTCCCCGGGCTGGGGAACCTCTGGCCGATGCCGATCGACAACCGCCTGAAAATGCTCTCGACGGGCGTCAAATCGCCCGTCGGCCTGCGGATCCAGGGGCCGGACCTCAAGACGCTGGGGAGCCTGGCCGAACAGGCCTCGGCGATCCTGAAACAGCGGGTGCCGGGGACGATCGATGCCTATCCGGAGCGGGCGTTCGGCGGGTATTACCTCGACATCCAGGTCAATCGCGAGGCGGCCGCCCGATACGGCCTGACCACCGGCGACGTGCAGGAAGTCATCACCACCGCCATCGGAGGCATGAAAGTCACCACCGCCGTAGAGGGGCTGGAGCGCTACCCGATCAACATCCGCTACGCCCGCGACCTACGGGACAACCCCGACGCGCTCAAACAGGTGCTCGTGCCGGCGCCCACCGGAGCGCAGGTCCCACTGGGCGAACTGTCGGAGATGGCGGTCCACGCCGGCCCGCCGATGATCCGCAGCGAGGGAGGGCGGCCGCAATCGCTGGTGTACGTCGTCCCCGGCCAGGATGTCGGCAGTTACGTCGCCGAAGCGCGGGACGTCATCTCGCGGCAGCTCGCGCTCCCCGCCGGTTACACGATCGCCTGGGTCGGCGAGTTCGAGCAGATCCAGGAGACCAATGCCCGCCTGGCCTGGGCGTTGCCACTAACTCTGTTGATCATCGTGGTGCTGCTCTATCTGGCGACGCGAAGCCTGTTCCGAGTGGCGGTCGTGGTTCTGGCCGTCCCGTTCAGTCTCGTGGGCGCGGTGTGGCTTCTGTGGCTGCTGGGCTATCACCTGTCCGGGGCGGTCGGGGTCGGCCTGATCGCGCTGGCGGGCCTCGACGCCGAGACGGGGCTGGTCATGCTGCTGTACCTCGACAACAGCTTCGAGCGGTTTCGGCGGAAGGCCGGATGAGAAACCGCGAAGACCTCTGGAACGCCGTCCACGACGGAGCGGTGAAACGGATCCGGCCCAAGACGATGACCGTCGCCGCCGCCTTCATCGGCCTGGCCCCGCTCCTCTGGGCCACCGGCACCGGCGCCGACGTGATGCGCCGGCTGGCCGCCCCGATGCTGGGCGGGCTCTTTACCAGTTTCGGCATGGAGCTACTGATCTACCCCGTCATCTTTTACATCGCCAAAGGAGTGTCGGTCCCGTTCGCCGCGGCGAGCGCCCCTCCGGATGTCGGCTTCTCCGTCTTACCTGGCGCCCGCGACGCCGGGGAGGGCAATCATGGATAAATCTCCGACGCCCCCGCCGGCGCATCTTCGCTGGAAAATGATCGTCATGGCGATCTTCGGGGTCATTCTGGGCGGATGCACCGTTCATCCTCCCGGTGAAAGCGCGGAGCGAAGCGCGGCGGCGACCGCCGGCCGCCCGTTCGACGCCCGCGCCGAGGTTCGGGAGGCGCCCCAACTGCCCGACAATCCGACGCCGGGCCAGCTCGTTGAATATGCTCTGCGAACGAACGCCGGGCTGGAGCAGAAATATTGGGAATGGCGGTCGGCGATCGAGCAGATCCCCCAGGACGGCACGCAGCCGACGAACCTCGCGCTGTCGGCCAAGCTGTCTATTCAACGCGGCCGCACCGACTGGGGGCAGGCGACTCTGGCGGCCGGCAATGACCCCATGGCCGATATCGTCCTGCCCCCGAAGCTGGCGGCCGCCGCCCAACGCGCGTTGCAGAACGCCCGTGCCGCCGGCCTGCGGTTCCGCAAGGCGCGGCTCGACCTGCGGGCGAAGGTGCTCGCCGCCTGGTACGACTATGCCTTGGCCGCGGAATTGATTCGCCTCGAACAAGCCAATGGCCAGTTGCTCAAGACGATCGAGATGATGACCGAAACGCGCAACGGCGCCGGGTTCGTCGGCCAGCTTGATGTGCTCAAGGCGCGCGACGAAGTGGAACTTTCCAACAACGACGTCGCGGCGATGCGGGCACAGCTCCCCGCACAGCGCTCGGCCCTGAACGCACTCCTGAACAGGCCGCCCGACGCGCCGCTCGCCGCCCCCGCGAGCCTGCCGCCTCGCTCCCCGTTCGCCTATAGCGACGCCGAGGCGCTAGCCCGGGCGATCGAGGTCAACCCCGAGATGGGCGCCCAGCTTCGGGACATCGACGCCCGCCGCGACGGCGTCACCCTGGCCAGGCTTCAGTCGCTCCCGGATGTATCGCTTGGGGCAAGTACCGACCTGAAGGGGCTCGCGGAGCGGCGCTCGCCATGGTCACGGTGCCGACCTTGCGCCACGAAGCGATCGACGCCGCGATCGCCCAGGCGGAGGCGAACGTTCGCGCCGTCGAAGCCACGCGCCGCCAGACTCGGAACGATCTCGCCACCCAGATCGTTTCCGATTTAGCGACGCTGCGGGACGCCGATCGGCAGCTCGATCTGTTTGAAAAGTCCATCCTGCCCCGCGCTGAGCGGGCGGCGGGCCTGGCCCGATCCGCCTACGAATCCGGTCGGGCGACCCTGCTCGACCTGCTCGACGCGGACCGATCGGTCATCTCGCTCCGGCGGCTGGTGGCCAACCTTCGTGCGCTCCGCGAAAAACGAGCCGCCGGCCTCGAAGCGGCCCTCAATGACGGTGCCTGATCAGGCGACGCTCTGGTCCCTTCGCCCCCAGAGTTCCTGCCCGCGACCGAATGTGCCGCCGGTGCCCTCACAGTGCCCTCCCCGGCGGTGTTGCCACCCGCATACAAGCCCGCCGGTGAGGGCACCGGCGGCACGTCGGATGGCATCGCCGCGCACCGCCAATCTTGCATGAAATCGCCCACGGGACGACTGACTCATCATCGTCACGCTTCTGCTCGCGCGACGGAAAGGCCCGGCCCCCTCGACAAAGGCCGGGCCCCGCATTGCTCTCGAATGACTCTTCAGCCCACCGCATCCAGCAGCGCCGCGAGCTGTTGCAGCGTGATCGGCCAGCCGCGGCCGTGCCCCTGCTGGCTCTCCACGTCGGCCAGACCTTCGTGGGTCAACGTCACCTCCGTGCCGCCCGCATGCGGCTTGAGATCGATCGCCACGCGGGAGGAATGCCCCTTGTCTTCCCACATCCACGAAAATGCGAGCCGATTCGGTGGATCGATCTCTTCGTACGTGCCGGTGACGAAGATCGTGCCGGGGCCGTTGGGCGCGTCGGCACGGCGATCCATCCGAATGCGGTATCGCCCGCCGACCCGGGGATCCAGCGTCATCACCTCGCAGGCCTCGACCATCGTACGCGGCCCCATCCAACGCGAGACCTGCGTCGGGTCGAGCAACGCGTCGAACACGCGCTGAGGCGAAGCCTTGACCTGCTGCGTGACGGTCAGCCGCAATTCCACCAGATCGGCCAGTTGCGTCAGGGAACCGCTCCAACCAGCGGAGTGCTGCCCGCGGGCCTCCTCTGACGTAAAGCCTTCGTGGGTGAGCGTGACTCGGGTCCCCGTGCCGGACGGTTCGAATTGAACGGTGACCAGCGTCTCGTAATCGTCGCCGTCGCGACGCCACGTGAAGGACAGGCGCGTGTGCCGGTCGATCTCGCGATAGACCCCGCTTACGCCGGCCTTGCACGGCTCGCGCCCCGGCACCGGCCTGGGTTGCGTGATCAGCTCATAGCGGCCGCCAACGCGCGGCTCCAGCACCACCGCCTCGCAGGATTCCACCCACGCCCGCGGCCCGATCCATTTTCCAAGGAGCCGCGGGTCGAGCCAGGCGTCAAACACGCGCCGCGGGGGAGCGTTGACCTGCTGCGTAACGGTAAGCTTCAGTTCCGTTTCATTTGCGATTGTCGTGACCATGACTTCTCCGGTGAGGGGTTGAGGGTTCCGCTGGCGGATCGAAATGATCGGCCAGTTGTTGAAGGCTCTCGGACCAGAACCGGCGGTAGAACTCGAGCCAGTCCATCGCGGATTGGAGCGGCTTGGGCTCGAGCCGGCAGCGACGATGCTTTCCGTCGATCCGTCGGGTGATCAGTCCGACTTCTTCGAGGACGCGCAGGTGCCGCGAGATGGCCGGGGCGGAGATGGAAAACCGGGCCGCCAGCGCCCCGGCGGCCGCCTCGCCTCCCGCCAGGACATGGAGGATCTCCCGCCGCGTCGGGTCCGCCAGCGCCGCGAACGTTCGGTCCAGATCCGGAGCTTCTTCACTTAACATACATGTTAATTAACATATCAGTTAAACGAATGCACGCGAAAAATCCTCGATCTTGTTTTTGGTCGTCCGGGTTCTTCCGTCCCGCTTGGTCTTTCCCTGGCACTTCGTGCGTCGGATTTCGGATTTCGATTTTGCTGCCAGCTTCAGTTGCCGATCGAGAAGTGCATCGGTTCTTTATCGGGCACGTACGGCGGGACGCGCGGCGGCGGGTCGAGGATCAGGTGAAGGGCGAGCCCGCCGAAGACGTTCACGACGAGCCACGCGATGAGGAGGAAAGCCCAGGCCGACAGGTCCATTTCGATATCGAACCAGCGATAGAAGAGCAGCAGATAGGCGCCCAGCGCGACGGCCGCGTTGATCAAGCCCCCGGCGAGGTTCCCGTTGAACATGTCGGTCAGGCCGCCGTCAACGGGCAATCGCAGCTCGGCCGCGGCGAAGAGGGCAAGGCCAATTACGCCCATCGGCGCGACGGCGATCGCCGCGAGCTTCGCGATGGCGGGGCCGATCGGGCCAAAGCTGATGTCGGACAGCCGTGCGCCGGCGATGCACGTCAGGACCAGCAGCGTGACGCGGGCAAACACGCCGAGCAGGACGTACCCCGCGGCCGCCGATCCATGAAAGTTGTGCGAAAGAGTGGACGCCGACACGTAGGAGATCAGCGCCGCCACCACGACGATCGCCGCCGGCCAAAGCGCCTCGCGCCAACCGGCGTCGCCCCACATCGTCCGCACGGCGACGGCGGCCGCCTTGTTCGTGGCGGGTGGCGCGGGCGGGGGCTTCGCGGCGCGGCGAACGCCGGGCAGAGGCCCCGCGGCCGGCGCAGGCCGGGACACTGCCGCCGCAATGGCCTCGAGCGACTCCGCCTCCGGCGACGGGGCGGCCGCCGTCCGAGGTGCGGGCGGCGTCGCGGCAGCCGAGTCGAGCGGCCCGTCGCCGCCGTCTCGTGTTCGCTCAATCGGCCGAACCTTCACCGGAGGGGAAAAGTCGTACGGCCGGTCGGGCTCATCGCCAGGCTCAACAACACTGGGCATCAGATCGCTCCTGTCGCCATCCCACCTGCGCGCGGAAGCCTACCCTGCATTCGTTAGCAGCCGATGGGATCAGCGCACCAACGACTCATTTTTGGGGATGGCGGGGTGAAATCGCAGCGATCAAGACAGCAGAAACACCGCGAGAAGTCAAAAACACCTCCAGACCCCTTTTTGAGTTCAGACCCCTTTTTGAGTTGCGGGAGGCGAATTTGGTGGGGGAACCGCTACAATCGCTTGGCCTATGCAAACCAACCATGAGTTGATCGTCGAGCCGGTCGGGCTGGACGTCGATACGTTGCCGCGGCCGCTGGTCTGGTCGGAGGTGTTCGGCAACGGCAACCCGGTAGAGCTCGAAATCGGCAGCGGCAAAGGGACGTTCCTGACCGAGCAAGCCAAGGCCCGGCCCGATGTTAACTTCTTCGGCATCGAGTGGGCCCGCTGGTTCTGGCGCTACGCGAGCGATCGCCTTCGCCGGCACAACTGCCTGAACGCCCGGACTGTCCGCGCCGAGGCCGCCTACTTCCTCACCGAGTTCGTGCCGCACGCGAGCCTGTCCGTCCTCCACATCTACTTCCCCGACCCCTGGCCCAAGTCCCGCCACCATAAGCGCCGCCTGATCCAACCGAAGTTCGTGCCGCTAATGCGGAAAGCCCTCGCCGTCGGCGGCCGCCTCCAGATCGTCACCGACCACCTCGGGTACTGGGAAGAAAATATCGAGCCAACGGTTCGCGCCGCCACGGGCTTTCGTGTGGTAGATTACAATCGTCCAGGGTCGGCTGGGGATGGGGAGTTTGTCGGGACGAACTTTGAGCGCAAGTACCGTCGTGAAGGCCGTCCCTTCTACGCGGTCGCGGCGGTCAAAGAATTCGATGTACTCGAAGAAGCTTCCGGGCCAGCCGCGAATTCCGCCCCGATTGCCGCGGCGGAAGCAAGCGTCGCGGCGACGTGATCGCCACCTGTGCAATAAAGGCTGGAACGCAATGACCGTCGCCGTTTCACGGGCAACGGCCGCTAACCTCCTTCTCCAGGGCGGAAGTATCTCCATGACCGAAGGCAATCCGATCACCGCGAAAGCCCCGTCTATTGTGGACGCCGCCTCGCTCTCGCCGTCCCACCCGCGGCTGGTGCGCGGCCTGCTCAAGGCGATGCGCCCCCACCAATGGACCAAGAACCTGCTTCTGTGGGTCCCGCTGCTCCTGGCCCACCAGGTGAACATCGCCGACCCCGCCCAGCGAGCGAGGATGATCGCCACGCTCTGGTCGTTCGTCGCCTTTTGTCTGGTCGCGTCGGCCGCGTACGTGCTGAATGATTTGTGCGACCTCGAAGCCGACCGGCTGCACCCGACCAAGCGCCGCCGCCCGTTCGCCTCCGGCGCCGTCCCGACGCGGCTGGGCCCACTCCTGTTCATCAGCCTCCTGATCGCCGGCTTCGGCGTCGGGATCGGCTTCCTCTCGGTGCAGTTCGCGGTCATGGTCGCGGTCTACTTCGCGATGACCGTCGCCTACTCGCTCTATTTCAAGAAGAAGCTCCTCGTGGATGTGATGATCCTCGCCGGGCTCTACACCTGGCGCATCCTCGCGGGGAAAGTGGCGGCCGATGTCACGCTGACGCCCTGGATGCTCGCCTTCTCGATGTTCTTCTTCCTCAGCCTCGCCTTCGCCAAACGCTATACCGAGTTAATGGGCCTCGTCGCCGCCCAGAAGACCCAGACCTCACGCCGTGCCTATCTGGTGGACGACCTCACCATGATCCCCCCCGCGGGCCTTGCGGCCGGGTATATGTCGGTGCTCGTCTTCTCGCTTTACATCCACGACGGCCAGGCCGTCCGCGGCCTGTACCAGCGCCCCTACCTCCTCTGGCTGATCTGCCCGATCCTGCTCTACTGGATCACTCGGCTCTGGTTCATCGCGCGGCGCGGAGCGTTGTCCGAAGATCCCGTCGTCTTCGCCATCGAAGACCGCGTGAGCTGGCTCGCCGGCGCCCTGTGCGTAACGCTTGTGGTTACGGCAACCGTCCCGCACGCCTACTTGCCGCTGCTGCCATGAGCGACTTGCCGCTGCCGGCGTGATGAACTTGCCGCACCTGCCGGGAGCCCGTAATGTCGGTCCCGCCGAAACGTCGCGACCGGATGCCCGCACCCATTCCATGCCACAGTACAAAACCATGCGTCTGAGCGGGTGGGGGCGATACCCCACCGAAGAGTGCCAGGTTGCGCGCCCGAGCGCCGCCGCGACCTGCGCGACCTGCTTGCGCCCGCCGCCGCACCCCCGACCGCGAGCGGAAGATCGACCTTCATCCCTCGAGGCCTCGGCCGCAGCTATGGCGATTCGGCCCTCAACCCGAGCGGCGTCATCCTGGACGAGCGGCTCAATCGCCTCATCGGCTTCGACCCGGCGACCGGCGTCGTCGAGTGCGAGGCGGGAACCTCGCTCGCTGACCTGATCGCCGTCTTCCTTCCCCGGGGGTTCTTCCTGCCGGTGACGCCAGGGACCAAGTTCGTCACCGTTGGCGGCGCGATCGCGGCCGATGTTCACGGCAAGAACCACCATCGGGACGGCAGCTTCGGCAATTACGTCGAAAAGTTCACCCTGCTCACCGCCTCAGGCGATCTGCTCACCTGCAGCCCGACCGACAACGCCGACGTCTTCTGGGCGACCGTTGGAGGCATGGGCCTGACCGGCATTATCCTCACCGCCGCCGTCCGCCTCCGACGTGTCGAGTCGTCCTACCTCAACGTGGATTACCTCCGCGTTGGCAACCTCGACAGCGCGCTCGAAGCCTTTGACGAAGGGGACGCGCGTTATCTCTACTCCGTGGCATGGATCGACTGCCTTTCCACCGGGAGCTCACTCGGTCGGTCGGTCCTGATGCGCGGCGACCACGCAACGCCCGGCGACCTGCCGCCCGAGCTGCGCGGGCCCGCTGGCCGTTGCAGGCCCTGGAAAAAAGCGCGTCCCCTTTGACTTCCCCACTTTCGCCCTCAATCGCTCGACCGTGAGCGCCTTCAACGCCGTCTTCTACGAGAAGAATGCGAGCGCCCGGCGCGTTGTCGGCTACGACCCGTTCTTCTACCCGCTGGACGCCGTCAGCGACTGGAACCGCATGTACGGGAAAAGAGGCTTCGCTCAGTTTCAGGCCTTCTTTCCCCGTGAAACGAGTCGGCGCGGGTTGATCGAACTGCTCGAACAGGTCGCGGCGAGCGGCCGAGCGTCGTTCCTGGCCGTGTTAAAGAGCTCTGGCGCCGCGGGCAAGGGGCTCCTCTCCTACCTGAGCCCGGGCCACACCCTGGCGCTCGATTTAGCTTGGAACGACGGCCTGGCGCCCCTGCTCAAGCAGCTCGACCGGACCCTCCTTCGCCACGGCGGCCGCCTCTATCTCGCCAAGGACGCGACCATGGGCCGCGACACCTTCGCCACGATGTACCCCAACCTCGAATCGTTCAAAGCGATCAAGCGTCGTCTCGACCCGAACGGGCGCTTCGCCTCGACCCAGGCGCGGCGCGTCGGCCTGGTGGAGGAAGACTAACCATGCAATCGCTTGTCACCCCCACCCCGGCCACGATGCCTGCCCCGGCGGCCGCGGGAAGAACCGCCACGGGTGGCGTGTTGATCGTCGGCGCGAGCAGCGCGATTGCCCGAGCAATCGCCGCCCGGTTCGCCCGCGCCGGGCAGGATGTGATCCTCGCCGGCCGCGACATGGAAGACCTTGAGGCGACCGCCGCCGACCTCCGCACCCGCCACGCCGTGAGGGCGGCCGCTCAGTCATTCGATGCCCTGGACTTTGATCGTCACGCACCCTTCTTCAACACCTGCACGACGATGTTGGAAGGGGGCCTGTCGGGCATCGTGGTCTGCCATGGATCGTTACCCGACCAGGCCGCCGCGGAGAAAGACTTCGCCGTCGCCCGCCAGGCGATCGACACCAACTTCACGTCGGCCGCGTCGATCCTCTCAATCGCGGCCGAGTACTTTGAGACTCGGGGCAAAGGGTTCCTCTGCTGTCTCTCCTCTGTCGCCGGCGACCGCGGCCGCCAGAGCAACTACGTCTATGGCGCCGCCAAGGGCGGGCTGACCGTCTTCCTCCAAGGGCTGCACCAGAGGCTAGCGAAGAAGCACATCCCGGTGACGACCGTAAAACCCGGTTTTGTTGACACCGCCATGACGTGGGGCCTGCCCAAGCTGTTTCTCGTCGCCACCCCGGCCGCCGTCGCGGAAGACGTCTTTCGCGCGGTCCCCAGAGGCGGGACGATCTACACACCCTGGTTCTGGTGGGGGATCATGACCCTCATCAAGTGCGTCCCAGAGTTCATCTTCAAACGAGCGAAGCTCTAAGAAAGGGGAGACTCCCCATTATCGCGGCCGAAGAAAGGGGAGACTCCCCTTTCTTGCGGGTTCTGGGGCGGGCGGGTATCGTCTGTAGAAATGCCACGCACAGCTCGAATCGCGCCCGGCGGCGTCGTCTTTCACTGCATCAACCGAGGGAACGATCGGCGCGAGGTGTTCTCATCGGACGAGGATTATGCGGCGTTTGAGCGCGTCATGGCGGCCGCCCTCGATGCCACGCCAGTGCGGCTGCTCTCGTATTGCCTGATGCCGAATCACTGGCATCTCGTGCTCTGGCCGCGAGCGGACGGCGATCTCGGCCGCTTCATGCAGCGGCTTACGACGACGCACGTCCGCCGCTGGCATGGCCACCGGCAAGGCAACGGCGGCCATCTTTATCAGGGCGTCTACAAGAGCTTCCCGGTCCAGGACGACCGGCACTTCCTGCTCTTAGCGCGGTATGTGGAGAGAAACCCTGTCCGAGCCAACCTGGTTGATCGGGCCGAGGCGTGGCGATGGGGAAGCCTCTGGCGGCGCGAGAAAGGGAGCCCCGCCGAGCGCGGCATGCTCGCCGAGTGGCCGGTGGCGCGCCCAGGCGACTGGCTTAAGTGGGTCAACGAGCCGCAATCCGAGACGGAACTGGCCGCCGTGCGCGAAGCCACCCGTCGCGGACGCCCCTTCGGCGACCCCACCTGGCAAGCCGCAACGGCCGCCCGACTCAACCTCCAAAGCACGTTCCGAAAGCCCGGCCGCCCGAAAAAGGTCGTCACACCGTAGCGCGCGTTGCGCCCACTCCTGATGTAACGCCGATGGCGAGGCCACACCCTACAGCACGTCCCGAATCTCCGGCCGCAGTCGGTGAAACACCAGTGCAGCGCCGGTGATTATCGCCGCCGGCCAGGCGAACATGAGCGCCCACCCCCATCCGTCCGGCATGCGGCCATAAAGAAACAGCGAGCGAACCCCATCCAGCGCCGGGTAGACCGGGTGCCACCGCATGGCGGCCGACGCCCAGTGGGGAAGGTCGGCGGCGCGGTACACCACCGGCACCGTCCACATCGCGATCTGCAGCGCCACCACCAGTAACTGCCCGACGTCGCGCAGGAAGACGTTGATCGTCCCCAGCAGCAGCCCCAGTCCGAACCCCAGCCCCTGCATCGCGATGAGGGGCAGCGGAAGCAGCAGCCAGTAGATCGTCGGATGCGGGTGAAGCAGCAGGGAGAGGACGACGAGCAGCGCAAAGCTGATGGTCAGCCCCATCGTCGCCGAAGCGGCCGCCTGGGCGACAAAAACCTGCTCGGGGATCGGCAGCTTCTTCAGGTAGACCGCGTTATCGGAAAAGGCCGACGTCCCGCGCGTCACGCACTCAACAAACGCGAGCCACGGGAGGAAACCCGAGCAAAGGTAGAGAACGTAATCGAGCGGCCCTTCGCCGGCGGAACGTGCCGGCCGCAGGATTGCGGTAAAGACCAGCGAGTAGACAGCGATCATCGCCACCGGGTGCAGGACGTTCCAGACAACGCCCAGGTTGGTCCCGGCGTACCGGTGCCGCACGTCGGCAAGGGCATGGCGCCAGATGAGGTGTCGATACTTCAGTAGCGGGATGATCATGGGGGTCGGTTTGTCCGGGCGCATTCGCCGGCGCGATCAGTTCGGATCGGCCGCCGGCGCGCGAACCCATTGTACGATTTGCTCCAGCCCTCGATAGGCGCTCCAAGCGGGCGTACCCCGGCCGCCAATCGTTCCCATCTGGTAACCCCCTACCCGCGCGGTTCGTTCTTCACAACACGCGGGGTCAGCCCTAATGTGGGGTTTCATTCAACTGAAGGAGGCCGCGCATGATCCTGGTGACCGGGGCGACAGGGAAGAACGGGCTGGAATTGATCCATCGGCTCCTCGATAAGGGGGAGCGCGTGTCCGCGCTGGCCCGCAACCCGGAGAAAGCGGCGCACGCTCTGCCGGGGGAGGTGGAGATCGTCCGGGGCGATATGGACGACGCGGCCGCGCTCAATGCCGCCATGGAGGGGGTTGATAAGGTCTTCCTCCTCTGCGGGAACGATGAACGCCAGGCGCAACTGGAAACAAACGTGACGCACGCGGCCGCCAAGGCTGGCGTCTCGCACCTGGTGAAGTTCTCGGTCATCCACGCGTCAATGGAGTCGCCTTCGGCGCTGATCCGATGGCACGCGCAGGCTGAAGCGAACATCCGCGCTTCAGGCATTCCCTTCACATTCCTGCGGCCCAACATGTTCATGCAGGAACTGCTCCGTCAGGCGGGCTCGATCAAAGAGCGGGGCGAGTTCTATCTGCCGCTCGGCGACGCGCGGGTCAGCCTGACCGACGTCCGGGACATCGCCGACGTGGCGGCCGCGGTGCTGACGACCGACGGGCACGCCGCCAAGGTCTACGAGATCACCGGCCCAGCCGGCCTGTCGTTCCACGAAGTGGCCGCCGCGCTCTCGACCGCCGCGGGGAAGACGGTCAGGTACGTGCCGGTCCCGATGGAAGGTTGGAAGCAGGGCTTCGCCGCGACCGGAGCACCGCAATGGCTCATCGATACGGTGGCCGACCTCTACAAGACGTTCGAGCCGGCCAACGCCCATGTCGGCACGGGTGTTCAGGACGTCCTCGGGCGGCCGGCAACGTCGTTCGAGCAGTTTGCGAAGGATCATGCCGCACAGTTCAAAGCGTGACGCGCCGTCGCGACACGGACAATGCTGGATCACCAGAAGAGGGGCAGGTTGGTCTTTCTTGGATACCTTCCATGCATGCGGCAGCGCGAGGCGCGTATCGCCGGAACGCGCCATGCGATGTTCGGGCGGTGCTAAATCGGGTACAAACGCGGCATTACCGGAGTTCGCTCGCCGCTCAGGATGCCCACGCAACGTTACAAGCTCGTCGTCGCTTACCGGGGCACACGTTATCACGGCTGGCAGACCCAGCCCGTCCATGCGACGTTCAAAGGCGAGCGGCCGCCCGAAGGGGAAGGGCTGCCGACCATCCAAGACCTCCTGAACCGCACCATCGCGTCCGTTGTGGGCCACCCGCTGAAAGTGGTCGGCTCGTCGCGCACCGACGCGGGCGTTCATGCCAAGGCGCAGGTGTGCCACTTCGATACCGACCAGACGCAGATCCCGGTCGAAGGGATGCGCCGGGCCGTCAATCATCGGCTGCCCGACGACGTGCTGGTCCGGTCGATCGAGCCCGTGTCGGATGAATTTGACGCGATCAGCTCGACCCTCGGGAAGCGATATCAGTATGCGATTTGGAACGCACCCGATCGGCCGCTCTTTTTCGCGGACCTGATCTGGCACCGCTGGCAGAGGCTGGATGTGGACGCGATGCAGGCCGCGGCCGCCCTTCTGGTCGGCGAGCATGACTTCGCCAGCTTCGCCAAGCCCGGCCACGGCCGGGAGAATACGATCCGGCGGGTCAGGGAATGCTCGATTTCTTATCGGCCGCCGCGGATGGTGTTTGGGTTGGAGGGCTCGGGGTTCCTGTGGAACATGGTGCGGATCATCGTGGGCACGCTGGTGGAGGTGGGCCTCGGCCGCTATACGCCGGCGGACGTGGCGGCGATGCTGGTCGAGAAGGATCGTCGCTCGGCAGGGTCAACAGCGCCGCCGCACGGGCTCTACCTTCACTGGGTCCGGTCTGACGCGACCGGGCAAGCCACCTTGGATGGGCGGCCGGCGGTCGAGCCGGCGTCGAAAATCCCCATGGTCGGTCAAACGTGATCTTCGAGGATCGTCTGGCGCTGCGGCGTGGAGAAGCAAACGAGCAATTCGGCCGGGGCGTCGCCCGCGTTGATCGCCTGGTGCTTCAGATCCCGCGGGATCAGGATCGTATCGCCGGCCTTCATTCGCAGGTTCGGCGAGCCTTCGATCACCTGATCGATCTCACCCGACAGCAGATAAGTCACTTCCTCGCAATTGGGGTGGCGATGGAGCGGGCTCCTGTCGCCGACGGGGAGGGTCGTCACGCCCACCGTCAGCTCCCGTGCGCCGTTGGTGCGGGCGCGGACCAGCCAATGGATGTCGCCGTGGGGGTATTTCTCGACCGGGACAGACCCTTTACGAGTCACTCCGATCCTCGGCTCGGTGAATACGGGTTCGTCCATATCATTCCTTGATCGGGAATAAGTTAGCGCCCAGCCGCGTCGCTTTCGAAATTCAATCGGGCATCATACCTTTCCGCCTCCGTGGCAAAAGCGGGCATGCCGGGTCAAGAGCGACTCGCGCGGCGGCGGAAGGCAAACATGAAGATTGTTCACATCATCACCCGGCTGATCGTCGGCGGCGCGCAGGAGAACACCCTGCTCTCCTGCGAAGGGCAGCACGATCACGGCCATGCGGTGACGCTGATCACCGGGCCGTCGCTCGGGCCGGAAGGCTCTCTCATGGAGCGGGCCCGGGCCTACGGGTATTCGGTGGAGACCGTCGGCGACATGCGGCGGTCGATCCTGCCGGTGAAAGACTTCCGCACCTACCGGCATCTCGTCACGCGGCTGCGCGAGCTCGAGCCGGACGTGGTTCACACCCACAGCAGCAAGGCGGGGATCATCGGCCGCTGGGCGGCCGCTCGCGCCCGGGCCCCGGCGGTCATCCATACGATCCACGGCCTGGCGTTCACCGCATCGACCTCGCCGATCGTGAACAACGCGTACATGCTGCTGGAGCGGCAGACCGCCCCGCTGACGACGCGGATCGTCTGCGTGGCCGACGCGATGCGCGACCAGTCCCTGGCGGCCGGCATTGGCAAGCCATCGCAATACGTCACCGTCTATAGCGGGATGAAGACGGCCTCGTTCATCCACCCGCCCGTGCCGCGCGACGTCGTCCGTCGGCAGCTTGGTCTGGCCGAGGGGGATGTGGCGGTCGGGACGATCGCGCGACTCTTCGACCTGAAAGGGCATGACGACCTGTTGGGCCTAGCCCCCCGCCTGTGCGGCCGCTACCCCCAGCTTCGATTCCTCTGGGTCGGCGACGGCTCCCTGCGCCCGGCCTTGGAGCGGCGCATCGCCGCCATGAACCTCAAAGATCGCTTCATCCTCACCGGCCTGGTCCCGCCGGAGCGGATCCCGGAGCTGACCAACGCGATGGACATCCTCGTCCACCCGTCGCGCCGCGAAGGCCTTGCCCGGGCGCTGCCGCAAGGCGCGCTGGCGCGATGCCCGGTGGTCACGTACGACGTTGACGGCAACCGCGAGGGCCTCATCCAGGGCCAGACGGGCTTTGCCTTGCCGCCGTTTGATGTCGAGCAGCTCGCGCAATCGATCGAGGCGCTGATGTCAGACCCGGCCCGCCGGCGGGCAATGGGGGAGGCCGGCCGCGTGTTCGCACTGGGGCGGTTTGATACGAAGGTGATGGTCGATGCGCTGGAAGTCGTCTATCGAGCAGCGCTCGCCGCTCCCCAGCCGCGCCGTTGGCCGTGGTCGGCCGGCGCGGCGGGGCCTAACATTACGGCATGACATCGATCCTTGTATTTGGCCCCCATCCGGACGATCAGGAACTGGGCATGGGCGGGACGATCGTGAAGCTGGCGCGGCAGGGGCATCGCGTCCATCTGGTTGACATGACCAACGGCGAGCCGACGCCCAACGGCAGCGTCGAGGCCCGGGCGCGCGAGTCGGCAGAGGCGGCGCGCATCCTTGGCGTGGAGCGAACGCTCGTGGGGCTGAAGAATCGCGAGGTGACGCACAATATCGAGTCGCGCCACAAGGTGGCGGCCGTTATCCGCGTACACCGGCCCGACTGGATCTTCGTCCCCTACCCGATCGACGCCCACCCAGACCATGTCGCCGTCACGCGCATCTGCGAAGACGCGCGCTTCGACGCGAAGCTCACCAAGACCGATATTCCCGGCGAGCCTTGGCACCCCAAACGCGTGATCTATTACTACTGCACGCATCTGCGCATGAACTTCGACCCGACATTCTGCATCGACATCAGCGACACCATCGACATCAAGATGCAGGCGGTGGCGGCATACCAATCGCAGTTCTGGCGGCCGCCCAGCGGCACGTTCGATAAGACGGCGGACGTGCCCGTCATGCTCAAGACGCTCACTGGCTATTTCGGCGGCCGCATCGGCGCGGCCCATGCCGAGCCGTTCTTCAGCTACGAGACGCTGGGTTTCACGGGGTTGGATCAACTCTTCTGATCTCTGAACCACTTCGTCCCGCCCGGCCGCGACTGATGGCTCCGATTTCAATTTTCCCGACTTGCGGTTACTGAGTCTCGCATGGGTGCCATGACGCTGCTCGACATCTTCTTCCGCTGGCTTCACATCAGCGCCGCCTGCCTGGCGGCGGGCGGGGCCTTCTTCATTCGCGTGATCCTCCCGCGGGCGATCCAGCCGCTGGCGGCCGAGGAGCGGGAAAGCGTCTTTCTGCGCGCCCGCCGCGGCTTCAAGTTCATCGTCCACCCGGCCATCCTCGCCTTCCTAGTGAGCGGCATCTACAACACGATTCGCAACTGGGGGTGGTACAGCGTCAACAACCGCCCGTACCCGATGGCACTGATGCACGGGCTGTTCGGGCTGCACGCGCTGCTGGCGCTGGCGGTGATGACGATCTCCATCCTTCTCCTGGCCGGGCGAGAGCCGATCCGATCGCACCGCATGTGGATGAAGGTGAACCTCGTCCTGATCTTCCTGGCTATCGCGGCCGCTTCGAGCCTGAAGTGGGTACGCGACCATACCGCCCGGCCAGAAGCGGTAACGCCAGCCGTTACGGCGATGACCGCGACGCCGTAAGGTTTGAAAGGGAGATCACGCCGTGACGCCCCCCGACCCCCCTCGCCCCCCTCGCCCCGACCGCCCGCTTCGTCCATCCGCGCCTCCCGTACGCCGAGCCAGCGCCCCCGCCGGCCTATCCGCCGCTGCCGCCGGGCGCCGGCGTGGAGTTGGCGCCGGGCGTGCGCGTGCAGGAGTCGGCGCTGCGGTTCCAATTCGCGCGGAGCAGCGGCCCGGGCGGGCAGAACGTCAATAAGGTGAACACTAAGGCCGAGCTGTGGGTGCCCGTCGAGGCGCTCGCGACACAGGGGCGCCTGACGACCCGCGCGGTGGCGCGGCTGCGGGCGACGGCGGGGCGAAGGATCACCGAAGCGGGGGAGATTCACATCGCGGCCGACACCGAACGGTCGCAGCAGGCCAACCGGCAGGCGGTCCTGGACCGGTTGCGGGAACTGCTCATCGAAGTAATTCGCGAGCCCAAGGCCCGCCGCAAGACCAAGCCGTCAAAAGCCGCTAAACAGCGGCGCCTCGACTCCAAGCGTCGCCGCTCCGACGTCAAGAGCAACCGGCGGTCGGGGCCGGCCGATTAACACGACATCGCAGAACACCTGTAAAGCCTTGCCAAAGAAGTGAAATCCGAAGCACGAGATCCGAAGGAAGCTGAAAGGCGGACGAAGCGGAAAACGACTCTCCTTCCGCATTCGCTTTCAACGATTTTCTTTCTTTCCGTTTGGTCATTCCTTTGGATTTCGGGCTTCGGATTTTGCCTTCTTCGTCACGCCGCGACGCGCGAGGTAGCCCTGTAGTGTAAAGGTGACGCCTTCGCGCCATCTGGGACCAAATCGGGACGCACCGGCGCAGGGGGACGTGGCGGCACGCAAAGCGTGCCCTACCGACTGCAAAAATAAAGGGCGCCTCTAGCGCCCTGCGGATCGGCTTGAGAAGGGTCACGCGCGAGGCCACGGGTCTCCGATCAGGCCCGCACGTGTGGGCGATCACTCGTCTTCTTCTTCGAAATCCTCGTCGTCCTCGTCGTAGTCGTCGTCCTCGTCCGGGTCGTCGAACTCGTCGTCCTCGTCGTCTTCATCCTCGTCGTCCTCGTCGTCTTCCTCGTCATCGTCGAGGTCGTCGTCTTCTTCGTCTTCCTCATCTTCGGCGTCGTCGTCCTCGGCGTCGTCGTCTTCGACTTCCTCTTCCTCGTCCCCCGGCTCTTCCTCGACCTTGCGCTTGGCCCCCATGGGGCGGAGAAGGCTGGCGAAGTCGTCATCGCCGAAGAAGGTGAAGGCCCCGCAGTCATTGCCGAGCAGCCCCAGGGCCGCCGAGATCGTCGGGAGCGCCGCGGACGGGCAGCAGGCGTCCACCGCTTGCGACAGCGGGCCCCCGTGCGTGCCGCCGTCCTGATCGTCGAACAACGCGGCCATTCGATTTCGCTGATCGGTCGTCATAGCGTCTTTCCAAAGTGGATGGTAACGGGTGCCCCTGAAAATCGGGCATTCAATCAAGTTGAATTGAGAACCACGTGCTCAACCCACGAAAATCGCCTCGGATGGGCGCGGCATCAGAACGGTCGATCGCATCGCCCGGCCTCGGGCAGCGACGCATCAGTCGATCGCACTCGATCGGTTTGGCCGGCAAATCCTCGCCCCGGTCTTTCGTGCTCTGAAACGGTCCTCCGCTGCTCCCGCATTGCGACTTTGACGACAGCCTTTCGTTGCAAGGGTTGCCGTCCCCGGCGAACTCCCGCATTTGGGGGGGCCGGTGGCGCGGCATTAAAGCCACGGGCCCACTGGGAGTCAAGAGCGTTTCAGTGATGATTTAGCGAAGCGTCACCCCGAGCCCCCGCGGGCGTCTTTTGAATGCGCGGCGAACGATGCGCGGCGTTCCGTCGCCCGCGTCGGGCCCGGCGATGGGCGGCCGACGATGGCATCGGAGGCCGTTGGGGGGGCGACCGCGTCACTCATCGATCTTCGCCCGTCGCAGAAGAAGTGCGTTGCCAATCACCGTGACGTCCGAGAGCGCCATGGCGGCGGCCGCGATCAGGGGGTTCAGCAGCCCAAAGGCCGCCAAGGGGATCGCCAGCACGTTGTAGAGGAAGGCGAGCGCCAGGTTCTGGCGAATCGTTCGCATCGTCGCGCGGGAGAGACGGATCGCCGTCGCGACGCCATGGAGGCTGCCGCTTACCAGGACGATGTCGCCCGCCTCCTTCGCCACGTCCGAGCCGGAACCGATCGCGATTCCCAGGTCGGCGCTGGCGAGCGCGGGTGCGTCGTTGATGCCATCACCCACCATCGCGACGCGGGCGGTGGCGCGCTGGGCGGCGGCCGGCCGCGTCGAGCCCGTGGCTCGCCCGCCGTCGCCGGCCTGGAGCCGGCGAATCTCCTCCGCCTTGCCGCCAGGCCGCACGTCCGCTCGAACGTCGTCGATGCCCACTTCGGCCGCGATCAGGTCCGCGTCCCGCCGGTTATCGCCCGTGAGCAGGACGACTTTCAGCCCCATGCGGCGCAGTTCCGAGATCGCGGCCGCCGAGTCCGACTTGACGGTGTCCCGAAGGTGAACGGCCCCGAGCGGCACAAGGCCGGCTGCTGTTTTCTCGGCGACCAGGACACGCGTCCCCGCCTCATTCGCCGGAGCATCGCCGAAGCCCGTCTCGGGCATGCCATGTCGGGCCATCATCGCCGGGCCGCCGACGAGAATCTCCCGCCCGTCGATCGACGCCACCACGCCGTACCCCGGCTCGTTGGCAAAGCTCGCCGGCTCCGACAGGGACAGGTTGATCCCGCGCGCGTGCGCGACGATCGCGCACGCGAGCGGGTGCTCGCTGTACTGCTCGGCCGATGCCGCGATCCGAAGGGCCTCATTCTCGGCGAGCCCGCCGAACGGCACGACCCGGGCCACCGCCGGGCGGCCGCGGGTGATCGTGCCTGTCTTGTCCAGCGCGACGACCTCAATGCTCTCCGCTTTCTGAAGCGCGTCGATATCCCGGACCAGGATGCCCCGTTGAGCGCCGCGGCCGGTCCCGACCATCAGCGCCGCCGGGATCGCCAGGCCCAGAGCGCACGGACAGGCGATAATGAGGACGCTGCAGACCGCCTTGGCCAGCGCCGCCCACGTCTTCGTCGCCGGCCAATCGTGCGCATGGCCCCACGCGAGCCACGCGGCGGCCGTCACCAGCGCGATCCCCAGAACGACCGGCACAAAAACCGCCGAGATGCGGTCGGCGAGCTTCTGGACCGGCGGCTTGCTCGACTGGGCCTTCTCCACCATTCCAACGATCTGGGCGAGGGCCGTCTCGCCGCCGGTCCGGCTCACCCGCACGACCAGGCGGCCGTCCTGGTTGATCGTCCCGCCGATGACCGCGTCGCCCGCCGCCCTGACCGCCGGAAGCGATTCCCCGGTGATCAGTGATTCGTCAACCGTTGATCGGCCCTCGACTACGACGCCATCGATCGGGACGCGATCCCCCGGCCGCACCAGGACGCGGTCGCCGATTGCAAGTAACGCGACCGGGACCTCGACGAACTCAGGTGTCGAACCATTGGTCTCGGCGGCAGCATCCTTTACCGAGCTCGCTGGGGCGGCGACGGCCGCGGCGGCGCCGGCGGCCTCGTAGATCGCCCCGACATCCACCGCCCTGCGGATGCCGAGTTGAACCAGCTTCCGCCCACCGTCGGCCGACGATCCGGTGGACGGCAGCGTCGCGGGCGCAGGCTTCTGCTTTAGAGCAGTGGCCGGCGCCAGCTCGAGCAGCTCGTGGATGGCCGAGCCGGCGCTGCCGCGCCCGGGCTTCCAGCCAGTGACCCAGGCTGATCAGCGCGAGCAGGCCCGTCGCTTCCATGAAGTAGAGGTCGGGGATCGTGCCCCACCACCCCGCCAGATAACCGCCGAACGCGATCAGGCTGTAACCGTAGGCGACGGATGCGCCCATGGCGATCAGCACGTCCATGTCGGTCGTGCCGCGCCGCAGCGCCTTCCAGGCGCCTTGGTAGAACCCCGCGCCGACATAGACCATGGCGATGGTGCCAGTCAGCAGGCTTAGCCAGGTCAGCCAGAGATGATGCGGCACGGCCGACACGTGGCCCGCATGGGTGGCGGCCGTTCCGGCAAGAGCCTCCAGGGCCCAGTGCGTCAGTTCGATCGGGAGCCAGAGGGCCAGCCCGGCGACGGCTCGGCGGAGCCAAGACTGTGCGTGGGCCGCCTGACGATCGACGCGCTGTTGTTCGATACCGGCCGCCTCGGCCGTGCTGGAATGGTGGGATTCGGCAACGCTTGGATACCCCGCTTCGGTGATGGCCGTGGCGATGCGGCCGGGGTCGGCCTGGCGCGGGTCGAATCGGACCTGCGCGCGGCCTCTCGCGAGATTGACAACGCACGCCTCGACGCCGGGGACACCTCGCGCCGCCTTCTCCACATGAGAGACGCAGCTCGCGCAATTCATTCCCGTGACGGAAAAGGCGGACTCTTCAACTTCAACTGCTTGTTCTTCGGCAACGGAGGACATACGCCCATTCTATGCGCGATCGACTTCGCTGTGCTTGGGCGGGGCACCTTTAACGCTTTAGGGCGGCGCTGGCGAGGATCTCGTCCTGGCCGAGGTGGAGGTATTTCAACACGTCCGATGGTTCGCGGCCGCTCTTGGGGATCTGGCGGACGACCAGGGGCGTGAGCCGGACGGCACGCGCCCGTCGTCGCGATGGCGGTCGCGATCTCGGCATCCAGACCGCCGGTGTAGTTGTCCTCCACCGTAACGATGCGCCCGCCGCTCTTCTCCGCGATCGCCAGGATCTCTTCGGTGCGGAGCGGCATGCTATAGGCATCGATCACGCCGGCGCCGCGGCCGGACTTGGCCAGTTCGTCGGCCGCCTTGAGGCACTCGTGGACCATGTACCCCGCGGAGACGAATAGAAGGTCCTTCCCTTCGCGAAGCACCTTGAACCCGCCGACCTCGAAGGTGTCTCCCTCTTTGTAAAGAACGTTCACGTCGGCCCGCAGCGCGCGCTGGTAGCAGGCGCCGTCGAGGTTGGCCATCAGTTCGGTGATGCGGTAGCAGCTCACGGCGTCGGAGGGGAAGAAATAAGAGACCGCGGGGCGGCCGTTGAAGTTCTTCACGTGGCAGAAGCTGCGGAAAAAGGCGACGTCGGGCAGGGACATCTGGCTCGGCCCGTCCGAGGCAAGGGTCACGCCGGCGTGGGTGCCCGTGATCTTGAGGTTCGCCCCGCCGATGATCGCCATCTCCACCTGGTCATAGGCGCGGGTGACGAACTTGGCGAACGTGGAGCAAAATGGGATCTTGCCGGCCGCGCTGACGCCGGCGGCGACCGAGATCATGTTCTGCTCGGCGATCTTGCATTCGAGGTACTGGGCGGGGAACTTCTTGGCGAACCATTCGGCGTAGGTGGAGTTCTTCACATCGGCGTCGAGCCCGACGATCCGCCGATCGGCGGCCCCCAGGGCGACCAGCGCCGCACCGTACGCACGCCGTGGCGCGATCGGTTTTCCGGCGGCCAGGTCCTTCTCCAGCCCAACGGCCGCCATGCCGTCCTGGAACGAGCCGATCTGGATCGGCTTCGACGCGTGCGGCGCCACGTACCCTTTGGGAGTTCCCTCTTTGGGCGCGGGGATTTTCAGTTCACCGTCGCGCGCCGATCCGACGTTCAGGTCTTTCGCCGTCTGGTCCAGTTCCGCCAGGATCGAGGGGAGCTTGTCCTTCTTCACCGGCGTCCCGTGCTTGCCCATCCCCTGCTCGGCCGAGGCGCCCCACCCTTTGACAGTCCGGGCGACGATCGCGAGCGGCCGCTGGCCGTTCTGGATGACGTTTAATTCGCTGAAGGCGTTGGAAATCTCCCGCGGCTCGTGGCCATCAATGATGCGAACGATGAAGCCGTAAGCCTTGAGCTTCTCCGCCAGGCCTTGGTAGCTCTGCTGGGGGCTTACCCAGTCGGACTGGGCGAGGTCGTTGCAGTTGAAGATCGGGACAACGTTGGTCAGGGCGTGATCGACGATAAAGTCGGCCGCCTCCCACGATTGGCCTTCTCGGGATTCGCCGTCGCCGATGATGCAGTAGATGTTTCGGTCGATCCCGTCCATCCGAGCGGCCGCCCCCAGGCCGGCGGCGACCGAAAGCCCCTGGCCCAGCGAGCCCGTCGCCGCATCGGCAAAGGGGAAGCCGACCTGCGGGTGCGGGTGGCCGTCGATCGGCGAGCCGATATCCCGAAGCGCCATGGCGTCGTCGCGGGTCATCGGCCGAGCCGCCTCGCGCCCCTTGCCCAGGGGCACGATCATCCCGCCCAGGTCCGCATAGGCGGCGTAGATAATGGGGACGGCGTGGCCTTCGGAGAGCACCAGGCGGTCGGATGTCGGGCTCCAGGGGTCCTTGGGGCTCCAGCGCATCTGGTGATACATCAGCACGGTCACCAGGTGGGCAAGAGAGAGCGCGGTGGAAGGGTGTCCGCTGCCGGCGGAGGTGGTCATCTCGACGGATAGCTTCCCGATCTGGATCGCTTTTTGATTTACGGCGGCTTCAAAGCTCATGGCACTGCCTTTCAACGGACGCGCTCGAAGCCGCCAGCCACCCCGGCTCTCGCGTACCTCGCAGGACACGTAAGTGCGGCACGCAAAGTACCGAAAATCAGACGTGCGTGAAACGTCGGAAATGGGGCAGCTTTCGGCCAGGGGATACAGATCAGGATATTCAGGCCAAGACGCTGGAGGCTTTCGTCATGCCGTCTTCGTCAGTATTTCTTGCCAGAAGGCTGGGACGCCTTCCAAGGCGGCGTCGTACGTTTTCGCGAGAGGGACGTCAACGTAATCGTCAGGCGTAAGGAACAGAGGCATGTCCGGCATGGTGTCGCCGAGCCCGATCGGTTCCACAAATGCTTCGGCCATTGGGCCGCCAGCATATGCGGCACATGTTAGCGGCTTATCGGGAGGCAAAGCGAAGGAGTCGTCGCGGCCCTGCCAAATCTCCGGATGGATGCCCTGTGGGTCGCGAGGCCCCGGAGGGAAGAGATCGATGATGAGCAGGTGGATCCCGCTGGCAAGGGCTTCTTCCGCCTTCCGCACGAAAGCGTCGATCGCCCTTCGGCTCCCTTTGTTCCCGGGCGATACGATCTCGATCATCGCGACGATCTTATGATCGCTCACGTGATGGATCACAATCGCGTTCGCCTTCGATGCGTAGAGGTCTATCTCGGCAGTCGAGTGATACCACGCCTTGGGCATGCGATCGGCCAAAGCGATGCTCCCTTTTTTCCCCACCGGATCGCCCACGCCCTTTGTCGGTGAACGCAGCGTGAGGACGTCCGGCCCAAGCGGCCCAGTGATCTGTTCCGCCAACGCGTAGTAACCCGCCGGAAGAACTCCATGGTTCAGCTCGCGCTTGATCGCGCGAATCCACTCGAGGTGGAAGTCGTGGAAAATCCCCGCATCGACGCGCGTCCAATCATGAACCGGCATAGCGAAGCCCCAAATGCGTTTTTCATCGCGACCAAGCGCCAGCCCATCGTAATGCATCATCCGGCGGTTTGCCCGGCGGCCGCGGGTCAGGCCTTGAAGGGGCCGAGGTGAGGGAAATCCGCCAGAAGACGAGAATCCGCGAAATAATGCTTACGACGCCCATCTGATTGAAAGTCGGCCTCCAGTCGATGAAGCTGTCACCAGCGCACTCCCATCACTGCGACGGGGGATGGGCAATGACACCCTGTTCACACCGGGTCAATCGATCATTCTATCTAAAAAAAGGGAATTCATATGGTGGACATGGAAATCGTGTCGTCGTCAACAATCGAAGCAATTGGCTATGATGCCGTCGCGCAAGAACTGCACGTTCGATTTTTTAAGTGGGGCAAGACATACGTTTATCGAGGATTTCCCGAATCTCTGTATGACGACTTCATGATGGCAGCGTCAAAGGGACAGTTTCATAACGAGAACATCAAGAGAGCATTCACTGATCTTTACACGCTTTGATAGCGACGAAACCGACGGTGTCAACTTCTGCCGCATGAACATGCTGCTGCACGGAGTGAAGGACACGGAGTTCGACATCTACCACGGCGATACGCTCACCAACGACTGGGAGATGCTGCGGGAAAACAAAGCGATCCACCCGCCAGCCCCCGCCAAGCACCAGCGAATCGCCGCGTGTTTATCCTCGCTGGACGGCATGCTCGCCGCAGGACGCGGAAGGTGGAAGGCTTGAAGGCGCACGAGAAGGGCCTGATGCAGCAGCTTTTGCCGTCCGGGGGGGCCGTCGGCGATGAAAGGCACCACCGAGCCGGGAAATGCCCATCGTCACAGGTAGAGCAGGTCGAGTGCGGTAAGGATGCGCGGCAAGCTGTTCAACAGCTTGCCGGCACAGGAACGGATACGCTTCATCTCGCCCGTGCTGAAGGCAGAGGCTTCGGCTGGTGCGTGCCAATTTAACGCGGCATCCTGGTAGGGGTACTCGTGATTACGCCGCTGCGGCGCCGGCGGCTTCTGATAGGCCGGCACGAATGAGTCGAGCAGTTTCACGCCGGCGACTACTGGGGCCGTAAATGCTGCGGAAAGCTGGTTGAGCAGGTTGCCCTTACTCGTTGCACCGGGAAGCCGCGCGAAGGTCTGGGCATCGCGGGCGACCGGATGCTTGCTGTCGGAGCCCTGGGCGATGAGGCCGGCCGCGTGCAGCTTGTCAAGGATGGCCTTAACCGACTTCTCGACGCACTGCTGGTACTTTGAAACGGCCTGGCAGCGGGTGGTCAGGTCGTGGTGGTTGTCCAGTCGTTGGGCCGCGCGGTAGTCCGACCGCGCCTGGGTCATCCACGCAGAGGGCAGGCTCACTTCAGCAACCCCCAGAGTTTGGTCCCCTCGCCCTCACAGTGAAGGATGATCGCCTCGCCGGCCTTGCGCGGCCCGGAGTTCGCCGACCGCCTTCCAGCCCGCGGCGACGGCCCGTCGCAACTCCGCAGGGTTCGTCAGCACCATGCGCAGGTTCTCGCCCGCGGGCAACGGGAAACCGGGCGTGTTGCCGTAGCCGAATTGGAAAAGGTCGACGTCGCCCGGTTCGGGCTCATCGGGGCCAAAACCCTCAATGACCTCGAATAGGCAGACGTCCCGAAACGGATTGCGCTGCGGATTGAAGTAGACCGCAAGAATGACCCGTTCGTCCTTGAGCTTGCGGTGGTGATCGACAAGTGAGCGGAGGGGCTTCTCGTAGGTGGGAAACGTCGTGGTTCTGGTCGCGGTAGCCATCAGCCATGATTATAACTGCGACGCAAGAGAAGCGATAAGCAGAATGACCGACCGCGACAAGATACAGCTCGGCAAAAGCCCCTGGAACATCACCGACCGGTTGCGCGGGGCGATGAACGCGGATGACTTCCGAATTACATCGCGCGGATTATCGAGACCTACCAGCATCGAACCGAGGCGGAGCGATATTCGCGCCGGGTGGAGATGAAGGAGATCGAGACGAACGGGTACAACCTGAACATCTCGCGGTACGTCAGCACGGCCGAGGACGAAGAAGAAATCGACCTCGCGGCGACGCACGCGGAGCTGATGGAAATCGACAGCGCCATCCGACAGGCGACAAAAAAACACAATCAATTCCTGGAAGAGCTGGGGTTGCCGCCGTTGCCGTAGGCGATCGAAGCGTTCGGTGCGATCTGATTCGCCGCGAATCAGGCGTCCGAGGCGGAAGTCAGAGCGTTCTGCCAGAAGTAAGGCACGCCTTCCCAGACCGTCTGATACGTGCTCGCGAGAGGGACATCGACGTAACTGTCCGGCGTGAGAAACAGCGGCATATCGGGCACGGCCTCCCCCACCGCAACGGGCTGGACGAACGCTTCGGCGATCAACCCGACGACATACGCAGCGCAGGTCAGTGGCTTGGCGGCCGAAAACTCAAACGGCCCTCCCCGCCCTTGCCAGATGGCGGGATGAATCCCATCAGGGTCGCGGCGGCCGGGCGGGAAGAAATCGACGATCAGGAGATGAATGCCGGCGGCCAGTGCGTCTTGGGCCTTGCGAACGAATGCGTCGATCGCCCGCCGGCTCCCCTTATTCCCCGGTGACACAACTTTCACGATCGCGACCACTTCGTGATTGCTCACCTGATGGATCACCACCTCGTTCGCCTTGGACGCGTAGGCGTCCTCTTCGGCCGTGACATGGAAGCGAGTTTTCGGCGGTCGGGAGGCCAAGGCGGTGCTCCCTCGGGGCTCATCCGCGGCCGCATGGGAGCCCCCGGGAGCGTACGGCGTGAGGACGTCCGGGCCGAGGTTGCCAGTGATCTGCTCGGCCAGCGCGTAATAGTCGGAGGGCAGCACGCCGCCATTCATCGCGCGCTTGATCGACTCGACCCAGCCGCGATGGAAATCGTGGAAGATCCCCGCGTTGACGCGCAGTCCAATCATGAATCGCCATAGCCAGACCCCGAATCCAAGTCCCTCGCGAACAAGCGACGCGTCATCATGATGGATCGTGCGGCGATTTGCGGCCGCCCGCCCCGACTGCGTTCGCTTTGCGCGAAGACGGCGCCCCGCCCTTCCATTCCCCGGAAAAATTGCCAGAATCCCCGCCGGGTGGTGGTTGTCTCAACGATCCGCCCGTCCAAACCTTGCAGGGAAACTCGAACCATGACTCAGCAGCCGGCCTTGACCAAGACGTGCGTGGATACGATCCGGTGCCTCGCGATGGATGCCGTGCAGGCCGCGAATAGCGGCCACCCTGGGACGCCGATGGCGCTGGCGCCGGTCACGTATCAGCTCTGGAATCAGCACCTCCGCTTTGACCCCAATGACCCCATCTGGCCCAACCGCGACCGTTTCGTCCTGTCCGCCGGGCATGCGTCGATGCTTCTCTATTCGATGCTCCACCTCTGCCAGGTGAAGGCCGTCAACCCCAAGTACGAAGTCCTGGGGCAGCTTGCCGTCTCGCTGGACGACATCAAGAAGTTCCGCCAATTGGACAGCAAGTGCCCCGGCCACCCGGAATACCGGCTCACCAGCGGCGTGGAGACGACCACCGGGCCGCTGGGGCAGGGGTTCACCAACAGCGTCGGCATGGCCGTCGCCGGCAAGTGGCTCGCCAGCTATTTCAATAAGCCCGGCTTCGACATGTTCACGTACAACACCTACGCCCTCGGCGGCGACGGGTGCATGATGGAAGGGGCCACCAGCGAGGCCGCCAGCCTCGCCGGCCACCTCAAGCTCGATAACCTCTGCTGGGTCTACGACAACAACAAGATCACCATCGAAGGGGAGACCTCGCTCGCGTTCAGCGAGGATGTCGCCACCCGTTTCATCGCCTACGGTTGGAACGTCACCCGCGTCAGCGACGCGAATGACCTGGAGATGCTCGAACGGGCGTTCGAACTGTTCAAGAGCACACGCGGCCGCCCGACCCTGATCATCGTTGACAGCCATATCGGCTGGGGCGCGCCACCAAGCAGGATACCCACGGCGCCCACGGCGAGCCGCTGGGCGACAAGGAAATCGAAGGGGCGAAGAAGAACTACGGCTTCCCCCCCGACAAGAAGTTTTACATCCCCGACGGCGTCATTGACGTCTTCAAAAACGGCATCGGCGCCCGGGGCGAAAAGCTCCGCGGCGAGTGGATGAACCTGTACGAGTCGTACAAGGCCAAGTACCCCGTCGAAGCCGACCACATGCTCCGCATCCAGCGCCGCGAGCTGCCCGACGGGTGGGACAAGGACATCCCTACCTTCCCCGCCGACCCCAAGGGGATGGCCGGCCGCGACGCCTCTGGGAAGGTGCTCAACGCGATTGCCAGGCGGGTCCCGTGGCTGATCGGCGGCGCCGCCGACCTGGCCCCATCGACCAAGACGCGATTGACCTTTGACGGCGCGGGCGACTTCGGCTCCCCGACCGTCAGCCAGCACACCGGCGGGGTGGACAGCCACGGCCAGTCGCACCCGAAGGAGACGTTCAGCTACGCCGGCCGCAACATGCACTTCGGCATCCGCGAGATGGGCATGGGCGGCTGCATCAACGGCATGGCACTTTCCAAAGTGCGGCCGTTTGGCGCTGGCTTCTTCGTCTTCACCGACTTCATGCGGCCGACGATCCGCCTGGCCGCCATCATGGAGATCCCGGTCATCTACGTCTTCACCCACGACTCCATCGGTGTCGGCGAAGACGGCCCGACCCACCAGCCGATCGAACAACTCGCCAGCCTCCGGGCGATCCCCGGCCTGATCACCATCCGCCCGGCCGACGCCAACGAAGTGGCCGAGGCGTGGCGCGTCATCATGGCGATCAAGCACCACCCGGTCTGTCTCGTACTTACCCGGCAGGCGATGCCGACGATCGATCGGACGAAATACGCCGCGGCCGCCGGGCTGGGTCAGGGCGCCTATGTCCTTGCCGACGCGGAGGGAGGCAAGCCCGACGTCATCCTGATTGGGACCGGCAGCGAAGTCAGCCTGTGCGTGGACGCCTACGAGCGACTGAAGAAGGACGGCATTAAGGCGCGTGTGGTGAGCATGCCGAGCTGGGAGTTGTTCGAAAGCCAGGACGAGGCTTACCGCACGTCGGTCCTGCCGCCGGGCGTGACCGCCCGCGTGTCGGTCGAGATGGCGGGCACCTTCGGATGGGCCAAGTACGTCGGCATGACCGGCGCGACCATCGGCATGAAGACCTTCGGCGCCAGCGCCCCGTTGAAGGACCTGACGCGTCACTTCAAGTTCACGGCCGATTCGGTCTACGATGCGGCGAAGGACCAGCTCGCGAAGCAGAAGCCGTGATAGACGGTTCCCATGAATTTTTGCGGGTGTTCGACGACGGCATCCGATGTGCCGCCGGTGCCCTCACCGGCGGGCCTTTTTGCGGCCGGCAACACCGCTGGTGGGGGCACCGGGGGCACTTCGCTTTGCCGGCCGTACCCCCCGGGATTGCCGATGGAGTGGCCCGACTCGGGATCGCACTGCGGTCCGTCAGAGATGCCGCCTCGCCGGGCGGTACAGATGACCAGCGGACCGCGGTGCGGTCCCTATGGACGAACCGCCCCGCAGTTTTGGCAGGCACCTGGTCGAAGGGCGGACGGCACACGGAGTGTGCCTGCTACAAGATAATTTGCGGACACCGTGCCGACACCTTCGCCAACTGAACCCGACAGCTCGGACCTGATCGATGTCGCCCGGGCGATTGAGATCATTGATGCGACTGCCGTCGCGCCGCGGGTCGAACGGCGGCCGCTCCTGGCGGCCCGGGGCCTGCGGCTCGCGGCCGACCTGCTCGCCGACCGCGACTTCCCCCCGTTCGACAAAAGCCAGATGGACGGTTTCGCCGTTCGCTCGGCCGACCTGCGCGACGCGGCGTTCAGCCCGGTCACCCTGACCGTCACGGGCGAGGTCGCGGCCGGGCAATGGCCCAATCTTACGGTCGGCCCCGGCGAGGCCGTCGCCATCATGACCGGCGCGCCGCTGCCGCCGGGTGCCGATGCGGTCATTCCGATCGAGCGGGTGGACTCGCCTTTGGGCGGGCCCGCGCCATTCCGCCGCGGGGCGGGCAGCCCGATGATTGGCGCTAAGATCCTGCTCTCCATCCCGCTGCCGGCGTGGGCGGCCGTGGCGCGGCGCGGGTCTGACGCGCCGATGGGGGCGGTCGTCCTGCCGGCGGGCTCGATGCTGGAGGCGGCCCAACTGGCCGTCGCGGCGAGCGTCGGGGCGGCCACCGTCCCCGTCTTCGCCCGCCCTCGCGTCGCCGTTTTAGGGACGGGGGACGAAGTGGTCCCCGTCGATCAAGCGCCCGGCCCCGCGCAAATTCGCAACTCAAACGGCGTCATGCTCATTTCGCTCCTCGCACAACTGGGGTGCGACGTGACCGACCTTGGCGTGGCCCCCGATCGCCCGGAGGCAATCCGCGCCGCCCTGGTTGCCGGGCTGGCATTCGACGCGCTTTTCGTCACCGGCGGGATGAGTATGGGGGCGTATGACTACGTCCCCCAGGCGCTGATCGAGCTGGGCGTGGGCCTGAAGATCACCAAGGTGAGACTGAAGCCGGGGAAGCCGTTCGTTTTCGGCGTTGGGCGAGAAGGGCAGTTCGTCTTCGGCCTGCCCGGCAACCCCGTCAGCGCGATGGTCTGCACGATCCGCTTCGCAACAAGGCTGCTGGCGCGCCTCGGCGGCGCCGCGGCGGCGACAGAGCGATGGCTGACCGGGCGGCTGGAGAAGCCGCTTCCGTCCAACGGCCCCAGGGAATTCTATCAGCCGGCCGCCGTGCGCATGCCGGCGGGCAAGGCCAGCGCCGACGGCGCGATGCCCGTGATCACCCCGCTCACGTGGAAAGGGTCGGCCGACCTGTTCACCCTCGCCGCGGCCGACGCCCTGCTCGTCCGCGCCGCCGACGAGCCGGCGGTGGCCGAAGGCGCGATCATTCGGGTGCTCCGACTGTAACCCGGTCCCCTTTCAGGCAAGGTTGCCGGTGTAGGGCCCATACGGGAGGTTTCGGTTACGGCCATTGGGACGTGTACGTCCCGCCTCCCGTGCGGACCCTCCGGATGCCGTGCGCCGTGCGCGTCGGCGGGCGTGTGGTGCGTTCGGCAACATCGCCGGTGAGGGCGCGCGCCGGCACCGGCGGCACTTTGGGTTCTCGGCGTACCCTCTGATTTCGCAGGAGCGGGCCACCAGGTTGGCATCGCGCTCGATCGAAGCCCGCTTCCCTGCTACCCCACACTGACGATCCGCTTCAACGCTTTCTCAAGCTGGGTCACGTCGATCGGCTTGACCAGGTGCTCGATAAAGCCGGCCTGGCGGCTGCGGGCGACGTCCTCCTCCATGCCGAACCCGCTTAAGGCGATCCCTTTCAGCGCGTGGCGGACGAGCAACTGTCGCATCAGGTCCAGGCCGCTGCCGTCCGGCAGGCCGATGTCGCTGACGACCACGTCGAACCGTTCGGCCCCGGCCACCTTCAGCGCCGAGGCAACGCTGTCGGCAGTCGTCACATGATGGCCAGAGCGGCGCAGCAGCCTGGCCATCATCGTGGCGGTGTCACGGTGATCCTCCACCAGGAGCACCCGCGGGACGCGGCGGCCGTCCGTTGGCGGCGATCCGTTGGCCCCGGGCGGCGCCGCGCACGGCTGGCCTTTGGAAAGGGGGGACGGCGCGCACGCCGTCAGCTCCACCGCAAAGGTAGCGCCTTGCCCGATGCCCGCGCTGGCGGCCGTGATCCGCCCGCCGTGCGCTTCCACCAGCGCCTTGGAGATGTTCAGGCCAAGCCCCAGCCCGCCAAACTGCCGTGTCACCTCTTTCCCGCCCTGCTCGAACACGTCAAAGATCCGCCCCAGGGACTCCGGCGCGATGCCGATCCCCGTGTCGGTCACCTCGATCCGCACGCGGCCGTCGCCCGCGTCGGCGGTTCGAATGAACACCTTCCCCCCCTCCGGCGTGAACTTCACCGCGTTCTTGAGGATGTTCCAGAAGACTTGCTGCAGCCGGGTGGGGTCGGCGTTGACCGTGGTGAGCGTGGCGCGGAAATCCTTCGAAAGCTCCAGGCGCTTGCCCCGAACGTCATCCTGCACGGTCTGCAGGGCGTTCAACAGCTTCTCGTGCAGGTCCGTTGGGGAAGGTTGCAACTGCATCTTCCCTCGCGAGATGCGGGTCAGGTCGAGCAGGTCGTCGATCAGCCGCGCCTCCATCTCGACATTGCGGCGAACGATCTCCATCGTCTCGCGGGCATGGGCGGGCAAATCGGACGAAGAGAGGAGCATGTGGACCGCGGTCAGCACCGGCGTCAGCGGCGTACGGAGCTCGTGGCTCAAGATCGCAAGGAATTGGTCCTTCGCCCGGCTGGCGGCCTCGGCCTCGGCCAGGGCCTGCGCCGATTGCACCTGGGCCAGCACGCGCCCGACCGCCTCGGGCAGGTAATCGAGGTAGTCCCCCACCTTGGGGATCACGTCGCGAACGCCGGCCCGAAGCGCCTCGATCGCGCGTCCCTCATCGCTGAACCCTGTGACCAGGATCGCCGGCACATCGGCGCTGCGGCGCCGCAGGCTTCGATAGAAGTCCAGGCCGCTTAAGCCGCCGCCGAGGCTGTAATCGAGGACGAGCAGGTCGGGGTCGGACCGGGCGACGGCGGACTCCGCCTCCTCCGCGCTCGACGCCGTCGTCACCCGATACCCCGCGCGCTCCAGCGCGCGGCGCTGAAGCAGCAGGATGCCTTCGTCGTCATCCACGACGAAGACATGGAGCCCCCGGGGCGGCGCGTGCGCTACCATCGCTGATCTCCCTAGGAGGCGCCGCCGCCACCGTTAGGCGGCAGCTTGACGACCTGCAGGAATAAACCCAGCCGCTTGATCGCCTCCAGGAATGATTCGTACTCGACCGGCTTGGTGACGTAGACATTGCAACCCAGCTGATAGCAGCGATCGACTTCCCGGGGGTCGTCGGTCGTCGTCAGCATGATGACCGGGATCATCGCGGTGCGCGGGTCGGCCTTCATCCGCCGCAGGACCTCGACGCCGTCCACGCGGGGCATTTTGATGTCGAGCAGCACCAGGCACGACGGGTTGGTCGCCCCCTGCGGGCACGCGGCCGGCGAGGCGAAATAATCCAGCGCTTCCTGGCCGTCCTTCAGCCGGGCAAACTGGTTCGCCAGGCCGGCGCGGCGGAGGTTGCGCTCGATCAGCGTCGCGTGGCCGTCGTCGTCTTCGACGAGGATGATGCTGACAGCTTCGGGTGGCATGAATGACACGTCTCCTTTGACTCGATCAGGCCCCGGGGGCCGCCGCTGTTACGCCATAGCCGCTTCGATCGGGCCCTCGGCCGCCGCCTGAGAAGCCGGCGGCGATGGCGGCGTGACCGGCGGCTCGCCGGCGGGGAGCGTCACGAAGAACGTGGAGCCGACCCCCTCGGTTGACTCGACGGAAATCGTCCCGCCCAGTCGCTCGATCACCCGGCGCGCCAAGGCAAGCCCCACCCCTTCCCCGGGCGCCACCTGGCCGTGGAGGCGCTGGAATGCCACGAACATCTTCGGAAGATAAGCCGAAGGGATCCCCAGGCCGTTGTCTTTGACATAGTACTGCACGACGCGGCCGTCGCCGATCGGCCCCGCCATCGCGCCAACTTCGATCCTCCCGGGGCGGGCGCGGTCGAGGTAATTCAACGCGTTGACCAGCAGGTTGCCAAAAACCTGTTCGATCGCCGTAGGGTCGCCCGATGCGTCGGGAAGCTCGCCCACACGCACCACAGCGCCCCGTTCGCGAATCGTCACCCGCAGGGCATCGACGACGCGATCGACGATCGTGCGGACGCTCACCCCTTGCCGCCTGTATTCCACCCGGCCGGCGCGGGAGAGGCGCAGCAGCGCGTCGATGATGCTCGCGGAACGGCTCACCGCCGTCTGAATGAACTTGACCGACTCCATCACGTCGTGATCGATCACGTCCAGCATGCGGCGCGCGTCTCCGCGGGGACACCGCTGCTCTCGGCCGCCAGCCGAAGCGCAACGCACGCATGCGACAATTCCTTGCCAAAACCCTGAAGATTGACCAGGGGCGAGCGCAGGTCGTGCGAGACGCTGTAGACAAACGTTTCATTTTCCTGGGTCTTGAATCGCAGATCTTCGTTGGTGCGGGCGAGCTCGGCGTTCGCGGCCGCCAGTTCCGCCGCGCGGGCTTCCTGTTCGTCCCGCAATCGCTGCTCGGCCGCCTTAGCCTCCGCCAGACGTGCCGCCGCGGCCCGGAAGGCGCGATCGACCGACCCAATTTCATCTCCGCCGTCCACCGATTGCGCCAACTCCCGCCGGTCCGCAAGCCGCGCGGCGTTCTCCGCCAGGGTCGCCAGGCGGGCCGCGACGCCCCGGGCGAACAGCGCTAAAGCGGCCGCCGCGAGAGCGACCGTCAGCGCGGCGGCGGAGCCGATGAACCAATACCCCTGGCGTCGAGCGGCCGCGAGGCGATCCATCCGAAGATGATCCAGCCGTTGTTCTTCCGCGAGGATGACCTCGAGCTGGCCGCGCAGCCTCGCAACGGATCGTTCGCCCTCCATGCTGATGACGCGGGCCGCGGCCTCCTGAACGTGCCCGGATCGGACCCGCTCGCGCTGCGCCGCGAGCCCCGTCAGCACGTTCGACGCGCTCCCGCCGAATTGACGTGCCCGTTCGAGCTGCGGCGGATTATCGGCAACCAGGGCCTGGAGGCGTTCCATGGCGGGTCGAACGTCCCCGGCCGCCTGAGCCAGTTCCGGGGAAAAGTTCGGGTCGCCGGTGATGACCATCCCCCGCATCTGGCTCACCGACTCCGTCAGAAGGCGGTAGGCCTCTTCCGCCTGGGCAATGACTTCCTTCGTGTGGATGGCCCACCGATCGGCCTCTTCCGCCGTATTCTGAAGGTGGAGCAGAAACGCGAGCAGAAAGAGTTGAAAGGCGATGGGCACGCCGACTAAAAGCATGCCCTTTCGAAGAATGGTCAGATTCGGTCCTGCCACGCACACCTCAAAACGCCGGGCGCGCCGCGCCAGCGGCGCGGAGCGACACCTCCCCGGCCGGACATCATAAAAGGCGTTCGCGTTTCTGGGGACGCCAGACTTTTTACATCACGAACTTGCTAAACGTGACGGTTGCGGGTGGGCAAAACCATGTGCGGCCGCATCACCGGCGGCGGTGTCAGCGGCCCTTCCCCTGGGGCTCGGGGCCGAAGTAAGGGTAGTCGTTCTCGGGAGTGAAGGGCTTGGTTTCGCCCTCGTCGGCCTTGGCATTCGTTAACGCGAACGACGGCCCAGCGGACGCCGCGATGCCGGTGATGACCGCGGCTTTGACGATCTGGCGACGGGTGACGCCCGGTGGGGCCGGCGACGGACGCTTTGGAAGGGTTTGATCGGGCGAATGGCTCATGAAGTCACCTCGGTGAAGGGGCCGGCGCCGGCGGCCGCAAGTTTCTCGCGCACTTTTGCGCCATCGACGTTGGCGACATCGGATCGCGCGGCGGCCGCCATCGCGGCGGCACATCCGGCGGCCTCTCCCATCGCCATCGCCGTAACGGTCACCCGTGACGAGGCGGCCGCCTCCTTGCTTGCCGAATGGCAGCGGCCGGCGACGACGAGATTGGCAACCCCTTTAGGCAATAGCGTGCGGTACGAAATGTCGTACGGCTTCGGCTGGAACCCTGAGCCGGTGAACGGCTTGTCGGTCGTTGTGGTTGGCGGATGCACGTCCAGGAACCAGCAGCCGGTGGCGATGGCGTCGTCGTAGCGGGTGTTCTTCTGAAGGTCGTCCAGGGAAAGCACTCTTTCGCCAACGATTCGGCGGCTCTCGCGAATGCCGATATAGGGCCCGCTGCCGATGAAATAGCTCTCTTCGAAGCCGGGCACCTTCTCTTTCCATTCACGGAAGATGGCCCACGCGTCGGCGCGGCCCTGCATCTCGGCGCACGACAGGTCGGCCGCGTCGGTCGCGTCGCCGGCCACGCGCGTCGCGTGAATGTAGGCCTCGTCCTTGGCAAACGCATAGATCAGACCGGGGCCATAGAACTCCGGCAGCTTCCCGGCCTTCCGCGCGTCGATCAATGCCTGTTTGGCGGCCGGCCCCGTCTTTGCGCTCGGTGTGACGTTGCCGATCCGGAAATGCATCGTCATCGGCATGAGCGGCGCCATCTTCTCGGTCGGGCAGCCCGACCACTCCGCCACGTCCGCGTCGCCGGTGCAATCGACCACCTGCGCCGCCTCGACGCGCGTCAGCCCATCCTTGTTGGCGATCGTGACGCTGGCGATCCGCCCCCCTTTCACCTCGACCGCGCACGCCAGGCTGTGGTAGAGCACCTGCAGGGTGTCACGATGCCGCTGGATCAACGAATCGGCGAGCAGTTTGAAGGCGTCGGTGTTGGGGATCATCACCGAGCCCCAGTACTTGGTGATCAGGTCCGGCCGGCAATCGTCAATGCGCCGCGCGCCGGGCTTGGCTACCCCCAACGCGACGAGCAGTTCCAACGCGATCCCCCGCACGACGAAGCGGCCGGTGGGCTTGTCGATCAGCCCGTCGAAGTAGGGAAGGCCGACGGCGGTGATGATGCCGCCGGCAAAGCCGGCCCGTTCCACGAGCAGCGTTTTCGCCCCGTTCCGTGCGGCCGACAACGCGGCCGCGAGGCCGGCGCATCCGCCGCCGCAGACCAGAACATCGGTTTGGATCGTTCGCATTGACTGTCCCTTCACGGCCGCCGGCACAGGTGTTTCGTCTTTTTTTGCAAGCCGTCTGCAAAACGCAGGGAGTGATTTGACACTCCGTGGGCACCCCAGCGTCCCCGTGGGAACGCCAGCGTCCCCGTAGGAACGCCAGCGTCCCCGCGGGACCGCCGACGTCTCCGTCGGCGTTTCGCGTGAAGCCGACGCGGAGGTCGGTGTTCCCAGGCTCAGGCTTGCAAAGCCGCGCTGAAGCACACCAACAAGCGTAAGCGTCGTTTCGTGAAGCCTGGACGATTTGGCCGGTTCAAGGAAGAATATCGCCGCCCGGCGTCACTACCAGGAAGCCGCACCGAGCGGCCTCTCAATTCATTACCTCCGCAGGAGAAGCCATGTTACATCCGCGAACCCTGGCATTTATCGGGATCGGGCTGCTCGCCTCGGCCGCCTACGCCGCGGACGCCCCCGCCGCCGAGCAATCTTACCGCGTCATTAAAACCGAGAAGGTGGGTGGCTCGGGTGGCTTCGATTACGTCTTCGCCGACGCCGAAGGCGGCCGCCTCTATGTCCCGCGCTCCGACGGCGACAAGAGCCGCGTCAACGTCTACGACTCGGCCACGCTCAAGTCGGTCGGCGAAGTCCCTAAGACAATGGGCGTTCACGGCGTCTGCGTTGACCCCAAGTCCAAGCGCGGCTTTACCAGCAGCAACCCGGTCGTCATGTTCGACACCACCACGCTGGCGACGATCAAGACGATCAACGTCGAAGGCAGCCCCGACGGTATCCTCTTCGACCCGGCGACCGAGCGCGTCTTTGTTCTGAGCCATCGCGCGCCGAACGTGACGGTGCTTGACGGCCGCGACGGATCGACGGTCGGCACGATCGACATCGGCGGGGCGCCGGAGCAGGCGGCGTCGGACGAGAGCGGCCGCATCTACATTGATGTGGAGGACAAGGACAACGTCGCCGTCATTGACGCGAAGAACCTGAAGGTCATCTCCCACTACGACCTGGGCGGCAAGGGCGGGACGCCCGCCGGCCTGGCGATCGACGCGAAGCATCACATCCTGTTCGCCTTCTGCCGCAAGCCGCAGACGGTGGTGATCCTGAACGCCGAGGACGGGAAGGTCATCACCAGCCTCCCCATCGGCGCCGGCGTTGACGCGGCCGCGTTCAACCCCGCAACGATGGAAGCCTTCAGCTCCCAGCGCGACGGCACGCTGACGGTCATCAAGGAAACAAGCCCCACCGAATTCGTGGTCGAGCAGACGGTGCAGACCAAGGCCGGCGCGAAGACCTCCACGCTCGACACGAAGACGAACCAGATCTATCTGATCACCGCCGAATCCGCTCCGGCTGGCGGTCAGCCAGCCGGCGGCCAGGGCGGCCAGCGCGGCGGCGGCCGCGGACGATTCCTGCCGGACTCGTTCACAATCCTGGTTGTCGGCAAGACCGCGCCGTAGTGGGCCGCTCCATCTAAATCAGCGGGTACACCCGCGATTCAAAGTGCCGCCGGTGCCCTCACCGGCGGTGTTGCCGACCACTCAAGACGCCCGCCGGTGAGGGCACCGGCGGCACGTCGGATGGCATCATCGCGCAGCCGCAATCTTGCCTGGGAGCGGCCACTTATGGGGCATCGCATCGCGTGCCGCCGACGGTCGCTCGACCGCGAACCGATCGTCCGGCCGGCCGAACGGACGCTTGGCAGAGCGGCGGCGTGGCGCGATCCTCGCGGCGACGGCACACGAGGTGTGCCTGCTACTTTGCCTTCAGCCGCTCGATCTCGGCGACGAGCCCATCAATGACCCGCAGCCGCGCGGTGGCTTCCGTCAGGTAGGCGTCGCGCTGCTGCGCGGCCTCTAGCAGCGCGCCGATAAACCGGGCGTCCGGAGATGCCGTCAGGGCCTGGCGGACCTGTTCGGGTGGGCTTTCTCTAGCGGGGCCCGGGAGGCGACGAAGTACATGTCGTACGCCGCGAAAATCGCCGGCTCGAACGAGACGAACGGGAAGCCGAGCCGCCGCATCAGTTCCGTGGCGGCCCGGCGGCTGAAGAGGAACAGGTGCTCCGCCTGCTTGTTCCGCATGTGGTTCAGAAAATAGTCGTCGCGAGACAGCATTTCTTCATACGTCGCACCCTCGGGGAACGCGGGCGTCTGGACGACAAAGAGGCCATCGGGCTTCAGCAGCGACGCGGCGTGGCCCATCGTCGCCACCGGGCTTGGGAGGTGCTCCAGCACGTCCATCATCGCGATCACGTCCAGGCTGCCGGCCGCGATCGCCTGGCTTTCGAGCGGGCCGCAGCGCATCGGCGCGGCGAATACTTTGGTTGCGTATTCGACGATCGACGGGCTTAGCTCCAGGCCCGTCGCCTCGTAACCCGCGCGGCGGAGCAGGGCGACAAACCCGCCGTGGGCGCTGCCCAACTCCTGGACGGTTGCCGGCGGAAGCTTGTAGTTCAGCACTGTCCGGAGCCAATCGAGCGCACCGCTCCGCGAGGTCCGTCCGCGCCCGCGACTCGATGTTGGGCAGCCCGACATCCTGCTCTTGGTGCCCGTACCAGTAATCGCGGCCGTAGAGCCCCGCTTCGTCGGCGCCGACCTGCGTCACATCCGACGCCGGCCGCCGGATGGCGACAAGCGTCTCGCAGGCCCCGCATCGCCGGTAGTGAGGCGAGAACGGCGCGAGATCATCGTTGCCGCACCAGCACGCGGCGGCCGCCGTCAAATCCAGGCCCGGATTACTCACGCTCGTTTGCTCCATCGGGGATCGTCTCGGCCTATCGCACGAGTGATTCGTTCCGTCCGAAATTGCGGGGCCGCACGGGGACCGGGCCCAACGTAGCAGGCACACTCCGTGTGCCGTCCGCCTGCCTCCAGCGACGCCGCCGTGCGAAATCACGGCGACGGCACATGGACTGTGCCTGCTACGACTCAACGATCGCGACATCCCGTCTCTGCCCGTCGTTCAATCCGACAGAACGATCAGACGCTCCCACACGCGCCCCAACACTGCGCCCGCGGTTTTCGGTGGGACGGCCCACCGGTGGGCCGCTCCATCTGAATCAGCGGGTGCGCTCGCGAATCAAAGTGCCGCCGGCGCCCTCACCGGCGGTGTCGCCGACGACGCAAAAAGACCGCCGGTGAGGGCACCGGCGGCACGTCGGATGGCATTACCGCGCACCCGCAATCTTGCCAGGAACGGACCACTAACCACCCTAGTTAAACCGCCGACGCCTCAAGCCGCTCCGGCTCGTTGCCTGAATCGGCGGCCTCCCGGTCGGTGAGGATCAGCCCATCAAGCTCGCACCGCAGGTTCGCCGGGCCGAAGCTGAAGCGGCGGCCGTCGGCCCGGGGGATGACGGCGATGACGGCCGCGTGGGGCAATTCGCCGTATCGCGCGCCGCCGACGTTCTGATCCCATCGGCCAGGGTTTGTGGCGGCCGGCAGCGCCTGCGCCGCCCCGAACGAGGCGATATACTCGTCCGGCTCCAGGTCGAGCTTGATGGCGAATCTCGCGATGACGATCTGCCCCGGCCACAGGTCAACGGGCGGCAGGTCCGCGTTGATCCACCCCCGCGAAGACGAGCCGGTTCAGTCGATCGTAGAGAGACAGCCCGAAATTGACCGATCGGGCCGGGCGGCGCGCCTCGCCCCGGAAGATCACTTCGAGCCACTGGCCCCGCTCCACGACGGGGTCGAGCCGGGTCACGCCTTCCTTCGAATGCCTGAAAGAATAGCCAGTGATTTCGACCTCGCCGCCGCCCAGCGCGTTGCGCGCGTCGGGGCGTTCCCAGGCGATCTCTTCGGCGTTGATGGGAGCGAAGGCCGGCGTGGGGGACGGTTCATCGGGCGCGCTGCGGAACGATCGCGCGTCGGAGGTGTCAACCGCCTCGCTGGCGACGGGCGGCGAATCGTGGCCCGCGGCGTCGCGCGCGGCCTGGCCGCCGCAGGCGTAGTAGAGCCGAATGCCCGTCTTCTTGTCGCCGACGTGAGCCATCTTCCCGCGGTGCAGGACCAGGACGCGGTCGCAGAGCGCTTCGACCGCTTTCAGGTCGTGGCTGACGAATAGCATCGTCACCCCCGCGGCCCGCATCTCCTGGAGCCGCCGAGCGCACTTCTGCTGGAAGAAGACGTCGCCGACGCTCAGGGCCTCGTCGATCACGAACACGTCCGGCTCAAAGCAGGCGAACATGCTGAACACCAGCCGCACCATCATCCCGCTGCTGTAGAGCTTGACCGGCCGATCGAAGAAGCCGTTGGGAAGGTCGGCGAACGACTCGATCTCAGGGAGCTTGGCCAGCGCGTACTCGGGCGGGAAGGCAAGCATCCGCGCGCCCTGAACGACGTTCTGGCGGCCGGTGAGGTCCGGGTTCACGCCGGTCCCCAGCTCCAGCAGGCTCAGCACCCGCCCCCCAACAGTGAACGAGCCGACCGTGGGGTACATCGCGCCGGAAAGGATCTTGAGGAGGGTGGATTTGCCGGAGCCGTTCACGCCGATGACGCCGATCGATTCGCCCCGGCCGACGTCGAAGCTGACGTCGCGAAGGGCCCAGAATTCGTCATGGCGGACGACGCGCCCGCCCGTCAGCCATTCCGCCACGCGCCCCCAGGGACGGGGATAGATCTTGAATTTCTTGCCCAGACCGGCGACCCGTATCATCACGGACGTTTCGCCGCCGGCGGCCGGCCTGTCAGTCGTCACACCGGCATCGTAGCAGAGCCCGCGGGGCCGTTCCACGGTTTCACCCGCGCGCCGCTCGCGGCGGTGTAATCGTCTACTTGAAGAATCGAGGAAACGCTGAACCTGGGAACGCCGACGTCCTCGTCGGCTCGACACAAGAGGCCGACGGGGACGTTGGCGTTCCCAGGAAGTGCCCGAGTGCTCCGTTCCATCGAAAACTACGGCACTCCTCCGGGGACGCCGGCGTCCTCGTCGGCCTTCCGCTTGCACAGAATGCTCCGAACGCGACACTCCACAGCTCGCGAATGCGGTGACTTAATTGCGACACGACCGAGTCGGCGACAACTTTTCCGTATCTCCCGCGCGGTGAACGCCCTCTGATGAAGATCCTCGCCAGCAACCCGGACACGATCGGTGACATGGTCCTGCGCCAACCCCTCTACCGGGCGCTGCTGGAGGCCGGCCACGAACTACTGCTGATCGTGCGGCCGAGCGTCGCGCCGCTTGTCCCCTTCGTCGCGCCGGGCGCCCGCATCCTGCTGCTGCCGATCGAGGTGTACCGCGACGATATCGACGCCTACTGGTCAGAGTTCACCACGCTCTGGGACGCCGCCCGGCAGTTCCGGCCGGATGTGACGCTCATCGCCCCCTATCAGTGGACCCGGTTTGAAGAGCGACTGGTGGATGAGGTCCGCGCGGGTGGCCCGACCCGCGCGATCGGCATGCGCGGCCACGTCTACGCGGGCGACCCGTACGCCGGCCATGGGCCCCGATCCACGCTGATGCCCGACCTCGTGGTTGATGTGATTGAGCAGTCCGCCGAGGTGGAAAAAAACGCCGCCTTGGCGGCCGCCCTGCTGGGGCACCCTCTGGCGGAGATCGACCCGCGCATCACGCCCGACGGGCCCGGTCTCGACGCGGCCAAAGCGGTGCTATCCGAGCTTGGCCTCGAAACGAACAGCTATTGGGTCGCTTGCGTCGGCGGGACCATTCACGTGCCGATCAAGGCGTGGCCGGCCCAGCGCTGGGCGGAGCTGTTGGGGGGGTGGTTCAGCCGATACGGCCGCCGGTTCCTGTTCGTCGGCGTCCCGGAAGAGCGGCCGCTGATCGACGAGGTAATGGCGCTGTTGCCCGAAGCGGCCCGCGCCGTTTCAGCCGTGTGGATCGGTGCGGAAGGGACGCTTTCGACGCTGATCGGCCTGTCCGCGCTTTCGAGCGGCTACGTGGGGCACGATACCGGCCCGATGCATCTGGCGGCCGCCGTTGGCAGGCCCGTGCTCGCGGTGTTCGGCGGAGGGCACTGGCCGCGATTCGTCCCCCGCGCCGCCCCGGGCGTCTCGATTACGGTGGGCGTGGCGTGCATCGGCTGTCGATGGTCCTGTTCGTTCGATACGTCGCACTGCATCAAGGAGGTTCCGGTTGCGGAAGTCGTTCAGGCGGTGGACGACCTGGAGGGCGGCCGCGTCGTTGGGCATTCGGCCCGCGCGCTCCCTCCGTCGAATGAGTTACGCGATCGGATGATCGCCGAGGGGGCGCGCTTCGCCCAAAGGCAGCTCCGGGACGCGGCCGCCCTCGCCCGGTTCATTCAGGAGGCGAAGACCGCCACCCGCCCCGCCGACGCACTGGCCGAAGAGCTTGCGGCGCGAAAGGCGGATCTCGTCGCCGTCTCCGCCCAACTGGACGACGCCCTGGCGCAGGCGACAGCGCCGGGGAAATCGCGCGACGCCGCCCAGCGCGACGCCGACGCCCAGCGCGAAACCCTCGCGAAACGTGCGACCGAGATCGGGTTGCTCCGCGAACAGATCGCGCGCCTCCAGGCGCCGCCCCCGGTCCCTGTGCGGACGGCCCCGCCTCGCCGCCCGATGCGGAAGGTGATCGAGGACCTGGTCACGGGCGGCCGCCACCCGGCGCCCCGTCGCGCCGCCCGGCCGCTGCCGTCGATCACGCTCGTCGTCCGCCTGCATCCGAGTGATGACCCCCGGAGCCCCCTCCGCACGCTGGAGTCGGCCCTTTCCCAGCAGTACCCGATGCTCGACCTGGTCGTCGCACTCCCCGAGGACGGCGCCGCTCCGGGCGCGCTCCCGGCATGGGTCGAGCCGCACTCGGGCCGCATCAGTCGGTTTGTCAGCGTCGCGAGCCCGCTCGGGCCGTTCGCAGGCGTCGAAGCGGCTTTTGAGACGTCGAAGGCCGCCGTCCTCGGCTGGCTCGATCCGGGGACGGTGCTCGAGCCCGGCGCGCTCTGGGCCGTCGGCGAGATGTTTCGCCGAAGGCCGTCGATCAAATCGGCGACGTTCGAAGAATCCCGGCTGGTCGGTGGGTGGCGATTCCCGGCGCCGACGCCGGCGGCCGATGTCTACAGCCTTATCCAGCGGGCGGGGCCGATGAATCTGTTCGTTCGCCGCGAGGCCTATATCGCGCTGGGCCCGATCGATCCCGCGAAGGGAGCGGCCGCCGGGTGGGAGATGGCCCTCAGGTACGCACGGCGATTCGGGATTTACGCTGCCAGGGGGCATGTGGTCTGCAGGACGGCGTCAGCAGTCGATGACGCCGGGGCTATCGAGCCCGGATCGAGCGAGGCCGCGGATTTCGAGGCCGCGCGTTCGGCGTTCCTTGTGTCGTTCGGGGCCGCCGGCCGGGCTCGTTGCATGCTGATTCACTGGACTGAGCGCGTTCGAGCCCGCGCGCGGCGCGGCTTAGTGGCCGATCCGTTCAACTATGCGTCAGCGGCCGCCCGCGTCGTGGCGGACAGGCTGCCGACGCTTCTGCCGCCGGCCGAGCCGCTCCAAGCGCCCCTCCTCCCGCTCAACGGGCGGCCGCCATCGCGCCTTCTGTTCACCACGCGCGACTGGCTGACCGCCCCGTCGGAGCAGGGTCGCGCGCACCTGGTTTACCATGACCGCGCCTCCGCAATGGCCGTGGCGACGCCGCCGCTGTCACCCGAGACTTTGGACAGCGTCTACGCCGCCCGCGCGCTGCTGGCAACAAAACCTCCGATCGCACCTGCGCCCGGGCGTTGCTCGCCCTTCGCCGGGTATCGAGGCGGGCACGCCTGGGAGCATCTGCTTCGACGAACCTCCTGCCCGCTTTGGTGGGCCCAGAAGCCTGACTATTCCGACGTATCGGCCGCACGATTGCTCGCCGCCGTCGCGGGGATCGTCCGTCGCGAGGATGTGGCAGTGCGGCTGCTGGTCATCGGCTGCCACGAAGGGCTGCTCCTCGATCGGCTGAAGGCTTTTACCCGGTGGCGGATGAGCGGGGCCGAGACCAACGCACGCAGCGCCGCGATCGCCCGGAGCAAGGGCCATCAGGTCTGGGAGACCAGCGTGGAAGACGCGGCCGTCACCCTTCCGACGAGCGAGCAGTTCGACGTAATCTGCCTCTCCGGGCAGTTCGAGCACCTGCAGGCGCCGCTCTTATCGCTGCGACGGCTCGGCCAGTTGCTGCGCCCGCGCGGCTTGGTGGTGTTCGACGCCCCCAACCTCGACTCCCGCCTTGCCCGGCTGTTCGGCCCGACCTGGGAAGGGTGGGAGCCGCCCGTCCACCGGACGATCATGGGCCGCCGGGGCGTGCGGCGCCTGGCCCGGGCCGCGGGGATGCGGCTGCTGCGGTTTCAGACCTATACCGATTGCTACCGCACCGCCCGAACACTGCAACTGAACCAATTTGGGCTCGCGGGCGTCGTCCCGGCCGGAGCGCCGATCGACGACGCGCTCAGCCGCGACGCCATCCGCCTGACCGGCTGGGCAAGGCTCCTGTGGGACTGGCGCGGCCAGGGGGATACGCTGACGGCGGTGCTGCGAATGCGGTAGGACTTTGAACCGATCGAAGGTTTGAGGCCACGCCGCCCGTGGTGGCGGCGCCTCAGGCGGCCGCTTCGGCGTCGGGCTTGGGCGCAGGCGCCGTATCGGACGGGGTCGCGGCGGAGTGTCGCGCCGCGGCAAGCTTCGAGGGATCGATGGCGGGGTTCACGGACACCGACACCCCGGCCGACGCCGGCGTCGCTTCCGGCTCGGCGGCCGCCGCTTCCGCGGGGGGCTTGGTGGCCCGAGGAGCGCGGGCGCACGCGGAGCCCGGGGCTTTGACGTCTTGGCCGCCTTGGCGGACTTGGGCGCGCCACCCGTGGCGGCCTTGGATACATCGGCGGCGGGCACGGGTTCGGGGCGGACGCGGGGGGCGGCCGGGGGAAGCTCGGGCAGGCCGAGCACTTCTCGGGCGAGGGCGCGGTAGTCAGCCGCCCCGTTGCTGTTGGGCTCGTAGGCGATGATCGTCTGCCCGAAGCTGGGGCTCTCGGCCAGCTTGATGTTGCGGCGGATCCGGCTCTTGAAGACCTTCGCATCGGACCAGGGGAGCGACTTGCCCTGGGCGGACTCGATGTAGCCGTGCAGTTCCGCTTCGACTTCGTTGGAAAGCTTGGTCTGCGAATCGAACATCGTCAGCACGATGCCCAGGACCCGCAGCTTGGGGTTCATCCGCTGCTTGACCTTGCGAACGGTATCGAACAACTTGGCGACGCCCTGCATCGGGAGGAACTGCGGCTGCATCGGCACCAGGACTTCGTCGGCGACCGCCAGCGCATTGAGCGTCAGCAGGCCGAGAGACGGCGGGCAATCGAGCAGCACATAATCGTAATCAAATTCCCCCGAAGGGTCGGCGATGGCGGCTTCGATCCGCTTGCGGAGCAAGGTCTCGCGGCCCAGGACGCTTACCAGTTCGATCTCGGACGCGGCGAGGTCGATAAAGCTGGGGATCAGGCCGATATTCTTGTCCAGGCCGATCATCGCGTCGAGCAGCGGCGTATCGTCCACCAGGACGTTGTAAAGCGTGATCGTCTCGGGGGTCGGGTTGACACCGTAGTTGATCGTGAGATGGGCCTGGGGGTCCATGTCGATCAGCAGGACGCGCTGGCCGAGCTCGGCGATGGCGGCGCCCAGGTTGACGGTGGTGGTGGTCTTTCCCACACCGCCCTTCTGGTTCATTAAAGCGATCACGCGCATAGGCCGCCTCCCTGGGCTGTCCTGCCGCGGGTGCCTGCCGCGGCTGAATAAAGCAGGGGTGCAAAACCGCGGCGGGGCCGTCCGTGTGGTTCGATCAGTCGTCGGCGACAACGATTCAACGCGGGATTATCCGACCGTTCCCGGCGAATACAAGTATCGATGCCCCGCCTGGCGGCGAGCGCGCTGACGCCCCGCGGATGCCGCCGCGTCAAAGGCCTTTCACCCGTGGGTGGACCGGGCCATCGTCCAGCTTGCGATTGAGATGAAGGGGAAATCTGCGGGGTCGCCCGGGAGAAAATGCTGAAGGCGGAATGCTGAGCTCTGAATGCGGGTGGGAAAAAAGAAACCTTCCGCCGTGGCGTGGAAGGTTTCTTCGTGTTTCGCGGCCTAAGTAGGAGCCAAGGCCCAAAACGGAAAGGGTTGTTCGATCATCGCCGGATCGGCGTTATTCGAGGCGTTTGCTTCGATCCCGAGCCACGTTCCCGACGCGGGGAGGCCAGCTCCCCATAGCCAAACAGTAGTTGCGGGCAGGTGAAGCTTTGTTCGCAGGCGAGGGACGTTGCCACAAGGCAGGCCCGCGGGCCGGCGGCTTCACCGTCGGCCGAACTACTTCTTGGCGGTCTTGGCCTTGGTGGTCGCCTTCTTTGCGGGGGCGGCCGCCTTCTTAGTCGTGGCCTTCTTCGCGGCGGGTGCCGCCTTCTTGGCCGGTGCTGCTGCTGCTTTCTTTGCCATGGCGCTGGGTCCTCCTTTCTTTAGTCCAGAATTTACGTGTGACAAAAATTTGAGTCAACGTTTTTTTGGAGCGGCATCTGCTTTTTTCGTCATTTACGCTGCTGAGGCGTCGAAAGTCGCGGAGATCCCCAGCGAGCCGCGCCCGTAAGGAAGCGGTCCGGGCCCGTCGCGGGCGTCAGACGTCCCTTCGATCGGACGGCTTCAAACGCGCCGCGCCCGTAAGGAAGCGGGCACTCGCCGTACTCGGCGACTGCTCTGTTCCTTGGGGTCATAGCCGCCCGCGGGCGGTCCGCGCCTTCCTCACGGGCGCCGTCCGTTGGTGGCCGTTCCTTCAACCGTGGGCTTCTCGTCAGTCTCGTCCCGGAGCGGCGCGGGCACCGCTTTTTACTCGGCCTCCCTGATCGGCGGCCGCGCGGCTAGAGTTGGGGGGATGGGAGCCACCAGCCTTTTCTTCCGCGCCTTCATCCCGCTGTTCGTCACGATCGACGCGTTCGGGCTGGTCCCGGTCTTCCTTTCGGTCACCGCCCGGATGACCGAGGAACGCCGCCGCCGCGTCACCTTTGAAGCCGTCGCCAGCGCCCTGGCGATCGCCGTCGGCTTCATGTTCCTCGGCAACGCGACCTTCGATTTCCTAAGCATTTCCGTGAATGACTTCCGCATCGCCGGCGGCATCATCCTCCTTGTGCTGGCGATCCTCGACCTGCTGACCGTCGGCAAGCCCGCCGTCCACGAAGACACCACCGTCGGCATCGTCCCGCTCGCCATGCCGCTGATCGCCGGGCCCGCGACGCTCACCACCGTGCTGGTCCTCTCCCAGGCGTACGGCCGGGCGCTGACAACCGTCAGCCTCTCCGTCAACTTCGCGATCCTCCTCGCCGCCCTGCTCGCCGCGTCGCGGCTCGCTCATCTCATCGGCGCGAACGCACTCCGTGCTTTCAGCAAACTGGTGATGGTCCTGCTCGCGGCCATCGCCGTGAACTTCATCCGCGTCGGCGTCACCGAGATCATCAGGGGGAAATGAGCTCGCCCCCAACAAGCGGCGGCCGCCAACCCGCGCAAAAAGATACCCCGCGCGCGCCCGCTAGGGAATGCCCGAAACAGGGCAATTGGTCCGGCGAAGCGGGACCAGCGTGGTGCGCGGCGTGCGAGGCCCCATCGCCGCAGCGTTAGCTCGTCCGCTGCTCACCGACGAAGTTCCCGCTGGCGATGCCGCCCTCGGCAAGGGGGCCGAGGAACCATTGGGTACTGGGGACGGTTTGGGTGTAGTGCTTCTTCTGGATGACGCGGAGTGCAAACGTGCCGGCGTCGAGGCGCGAGAAGGCCCACGAGCCGTCGGCGTGGGTCGTCACGATCGGCTCGCCCGCTTCGTGAATGCCGTCACCGTTGGTATCGATGAAAATCCGCCACCCCTTCAACCCCGGCTCGCCCGCCCCCTGCTCCCCATCGCCGTTGGCATCGAGGAAAAGCCTCCCCGCGATCTCGACTTTCTGGGTCTCGCCGATCGCCTTGAGCCGGCTCGTGTGCCCGTTGCGTACGGACACTTCGACCACGCCACGGTCGCGCGTGGTGACGCGCCACCCGTCGCTGACCGCGACGCGGACCTGGTAGATGCCCGTCGGGACATTCGCCAGGAAAAAGACGCCGTCCGAGCCCGTCAGCGTGTTCTCTTCACCCGCGTCGAGAACGCCGTTGCCATTCGCGTCGATGTAGACGACCTGCCGGACCATACCGACTTCCGACCCATTTCGGATCGCGTTCGCGTTCACATCGTCATAGACGCGGCCGCGGATCATGCCCGTGCCGGCCGCCCCGCCGACCACCGGCGTCGGGATCACCACCGGCGGTGGCGTCCATTCCGGAGGAGTAGGTGTCGGAGTCGGCGCGGGGGATTGAACTGTGGGCGCGGGCGTGGGCGTCGGCGTCGCGACAGGCGTCGGCGTTGCAACCGGCGTCGGGGTCGGGGTCGCGACAGGCGTCGGCGTCGGGGTTGCAACCGGCGTCGGCGTCGGCGTCGCGACAGGCGTTGGCGTCGGGGTTGCAACCGGCGTCGGGGTTGGCGTCGCGACGGGCGTTGGCGTCGGGATGCTGACGGGTACCGGCGTCGGCGTCACGACCGGCGTGGGCGTTGGGGTCGCGACGGGTGTTGGGATGGGCGTCGCGGTCGGTGTCGGGGTTGGAATGGGCGTCGGCGTGGGGGCGGGCGTTGCCAGCGTCTGCGATGTCGCCATGTCCGGCCGGAAGTCGGCCTCAACGTTCTGGCCGCCGATCGCCACGTTCGTGTACGTGATCGGCGTGGGGAGCCCCGGCCCGGAGGCGGTGATGTCGTAGACGCCGGGGTCGGCCCGCAGCGAATAGCCGCCGCTCGCCCAGGTCGTGGTGAACAGCGCCACATGATCGCTGTGCCGAACGGCCGTGATCGTCACGCCGCCGAGCCCTTCGCCCGGCGTGTAGAACTGGTCGCGGATGACCGTGTCGGCGTAGGCGACACCGGTAAAGAAGCTGTTCCCGCCGTTGTAGCCGTACTCCTCGGTCGCCATTTGGGCGTTGTAGGCATTGAAAACCCCGTTGCGAATCCCAACGCCGACTTCCTTGAAGAACGGGTTGAGCATGTTGGTGCGATGCCCGCGCCCGGGACGTTGGAATCGACGAACAGGTCTTCATGCTCGAGCAGCGTCGTCGGGATCGGATCGGGGATGCTGGGGCGCTGGACCGGTAGACAATGTTCTCGCCCCAGCCCCAGATCCCGCTGAAGACGTACCCCGCGGCCGTGTCGCGCTGGTTCGGCTCGGTGCCGCTCGGGTCCACGTGCGAGAACGTCTGCGTATCGAGCATCGTCTGGCTGTGGAGCTGCGCCGAGTCCATCAGGAACGGGTTGATCGCCAGCGGCTGCTTGGCGTCGGCGGTGATCGTCCCGGCCGCCAGCCCTTCGTTGAGAGAGGTCCCGTACGCCGTCGCCTCGGCCGTCGGGTTGGCGCAGGCGCGGTTGATCAGCTCAACCTCGTACTGCTCCAGCGCTGTCGGGAAGGCGACCGATAACATCCGGCGCTCCTCCAGCCGCTCGACTGAAGCCGCCGCGGCCAGCCCCACCCGGGCGGCCCGGATGAGCCGATGGGTCTGATCGCTCGAGCGCTTTGAGAAGATCTGCCGCATGCCTGCCCTCTGCCCCGACGGAGCCTGATGAGTCAATATGGTGAGGCCGTGACGATTGTCCGGCTGCCCATAGGTCATCGCCCGCGCGGACGAAGGGGTTTAGATGTGACTCACGGTGCCGAGCGCACTGGCGGGCACGAACCCGCCCGCATCCGGCGCGAGCCCGCTCACCCCCAGTTCAACACAACGCGCGTTCCCGGACCTTGTCGATCCAAGAGAGGACCGCGGAAATCGACTTCGGAACGAGTTGGCAGCTCGTCGGGCCAATGGACCTCCACCCAAGATGGCGACGGACGCGTCGTCGGTGCCCTCACCGGCCGGCCTTTGTACACCGGCAAAACCGCCGGTGAGGGCACCGGCGGCACCTCAAACCCGCGCGTACCCCGCGTTCCAATATCATCGCGTATTGCCTGGTTCTTCCGCCCTTGGCGCTCTTCCCTAAGCGTTCTTGGCGTTTTGGCGTTCATTCTTCTTCCCCGCGGCCGGCGATGTGGAAGCGTCCGTGGGCGCCATGAGTAAATTGGGGGCACACGTTTCGCGTCCCGCCCCGAAACGGACTGCTGCCATAAAGATTGGCCAGGCCCGCGCGTCCCGGCGGCGCGGACGCGGCTTGTGACCCCCTTCCGGCAGGGCTATAGTCCCCTTCCTGTTTTCCCTAGCGGCCGATCCGTTGCGGGTCGCGCACCGGACGAGGAGTTCATGACGCCATTGTCGGTCGAGAACGTTCGCAAGGATTTCCGCCAGGGGGATCGCACGGTGGCGGCGCTGGACGGGGTCAGCCTGTCGGTCAGTGAAGGGCAGTTCCTCGCCGTCATGGGCGCCAGCGGGTCGGGGAAGAGCACCTTGCTACATCTAATGGCCGGCCTCACCCAGGCCGATGGCGGCAGCGTCATCATCAACGGGCAGGACATCGGCAAGCTCAACGATCGCGACCTCACCCTCTTTCGCCGGCGCAACATCGGGCTTGTCTTCCAGTCGTTCAACCTCATCCCCACGCTCACGGCCGAGGAGAACATCCTCCTGCCGCTGATGCTGGAGAAGCGCAACGGCAAGGCGTCGGCCAACGGCGAGGTCACCGGGGCGGCCCGCGTCGAGGAATTGCTGCGAAGCCTGGGCCTGGAGAAACGGCGCCATCATCGCCCCGACGCCATGAGCGGCGGCGAGCAGCAGCGGGTCGCGATCGGCCGGGCGCTGGTCGCCGACCCGGCGGTCATCCTCGCCGACGAGCCCACAGGCAATCTTGATTCCACCAACAGCCGCGGCGTTTGCGAATTGCTGCGCGACCTATGCGTGACCCACAGGAAGACCATTGTCATGGTCACCCACGAGCCGTCGGTCGCGGCGTATGCCCAGGAAGTGGCGGTCCTGAAGGATGGCAAGCTCGTCAGCCGCTTCGCCGCCGACCCGGCCGAGGGGGGCGCGGCACTGGGCGCGAAATACCTCGACGCCCTGCGGTAACACCGCGGGCGATTCCGATTTGCTGGGCGACCTTCGGGAAATCGACCATGTTCGTTCGAAAGCTCGCCGTCGCCAATTTTCTCGCCCGTAAGTCCCGGGCCGCTCTGACGATCGCGGCCGTCGCGTTATCTGTCAGCCTCGTCGTCTCCGTGACCAGCGGCTACAAGTCGGTCACAACGGCCGTCCACAAGTTCCTCGACCGCTACATGGGCTCGATCGACGCCCAGGTCACCCGCCAGAACAACCCGCAGGGCGCGGTCACCGAACGGGTGCTGACCGCCCTCCAGGCCGACCCGCAGGTCAAGCGGGCGGACGGGCGCGTGGAGATCAACAGCCCCGTGCTGGATGAAAAAGGAGAGCCGATCGACGGCCGCGGCGTGCAGGTGATCGGCGTGCTGCGCCCTGGCGATACCCGGCTCGACAAGTTGGTGATGGAGAAGGGAGCGTTCTTCGACACTTCCGACGGGGACGTGGCCGTGATCGATCAGGCCCTGGCCGAGCGGATTCACCAGGGGATCAACGGTGTCGTCACGCTCCCCAACCCCGGCAAGCGGCTGACGCTGAAGATCGTCGGCATCGTCCACAAGCCCGAAGTGATGGCGACGGCCATCCAGACGATGTACGTCCCGCTGCGCACACTGCAACACCTGCTGGGCCTCGACGCCCCTCCAGACGGGCCGGCGGTGACGCGCGTCACGATCGAGCTGAAGCCAAACGTCGATGCCCGCGCCTTCGAGCAGCGCTTCGCCGCGCAGCTGGCGACGATCGACCCGAACCTCAAGATCCGCCTCACCCGCGACTCCCGAGCCGAGCTGGACAAAGCCCTGACCGCCGTTGACCTGCTCAGTTACCTCGGCGGGACGGTCTCGATGCTCGCCGCGACGTTCATCGTCTTTTCAGCACTGTCGATGGGCGTCGCCGAGCGGCAGCGAACGCTGGCCATGCTGCGGGCGGTCGGCGCCTTTCGCGGGCAGATTGCGGCCCTGGTCGTCGCGGAAGGGATGCTCCTTTCCGGGGTCGGCGTGCTGATCGGCGCGCCCCTGGGGTGGCTGTGGGTGAAGATCCTGTCGCTGATGTTCAAGGAGGTCTTCTCCGACGGCGTATCGATCAACTGGCTCGGCGTGCTGTTCGGGTCGGGGGGGTCGATCCTGGCGGCGCTGGCGGCCAGCGCCCTCCCCGCCTGGTGGGCGACCCGCGTCAGCCCGCTTGAGGCGATGGCCCCGGAATCCAAGGCGCCCAGCCTCCGTGGGCCGATCGCCGCGCTGATCGGCGGCCTGCTCCTGATCGGCATCGACCCGTTTCTGATGTTCGGCCCGCTCGACCAAATCGCCTCCGCTTTCGGGGCGGCCGATGCCCACCAGTCGGCCAAGGTCGCCCAGTTCACGCTCCACTTCGCCATGGGCCTGCCGGGCATCATGATCGGCTTCTTCCTGATCGCCCCGATGCTCGTCCTATTGGTCGAGCGCGTCCTGGGCCCTCTGGCGGCCGCTCTGTTCGGGCTGGAATTTACACTGCTGCGTCAGCAACTCTCCTCAGGCCTGTGGCGATGCGCCGGGACGTGCGCCGGGCTGATGGTCGGCCTGGCGGTGCTGGTGGTGATGCAGATCCAGGGGCACTCGGCCCTGTCGGGCTGGCGGCTGCCGACCCACTTCCCCGACATCTTTATCGTGGCGCCCGGGGGCTTCCTGAGCCAGGCGGGGCTCACCTTCGAGCAGGCGCAGATCCTCCAGAACGTGCCGGGCGTCATCCCCGACGAGATCATGCCGATCGCCATCGCGTCGCCGGCGTTCGGCTCCAAGATGTTCCAGTTGGCGATGGCGGCGATGAACCCCGAAGCGACGATGTTCTTCGGGATCGACCCCACCCGCGCTTTCAAGATGATGGAGCTGGAGTTCCGCGACGGCGACGCGGCCGACGCGCAGCGCATGCTCACCGGCGGCAAAGACATTGCCCTCACCGACGGCCGCACCCTTCGCGGCACCCTGACCGACGACGGCGAGGCCTTCACCGTGACCGACGTCGCCCGCCATGTCACCCGCGCGGAAAAGTCAACGGTCGCCCACATCCCCGGCGGCGGCTACCGGACGCTGGTGGCCCGCGACGGCCGCACGATCACGGGGACGATCACTCCCGACACCGAGCCCGGCGGCGTCGGCTATACGTGCCGCGCCCTGGCCGATAATGCCGGAATCACCCACGTCGCCGCGGCCGACGTCCTGAAGCTCGATGACTGGGGGTACGCCATCTCTCCCGGGCGGTTCCTGATCATCACCAACGAGTTCAAGGAGCTGAAGAAGATCGGCGTGGGGGACAACTTCGCATTGAAGAACACGAAAGGCGAGACGGTCAATTATTCGATCGTCGGGGTGGTCTGGTCGCCGGGGATTGACGTGATGGTGAGCGTGTTCGACATGGGCCGCCAGTTCGACCAGCGAACGGCCGCCAGTGTTTTCGGGACCTTGGAGGATGCCCGCCGCGACTTCGGCGTGGATCACCTGATGCTTTTCGCCGCCAACCTCAAGCCCGGCATCGAGCGCGAGGCGCTGATGAAGAGCATCAAGAAGTACGTGCGGGTCGAAGGGATGAAGGCCGGCGACGTGCGGCAGATCAAAGAGGCGATCGAGACCGGCTTCTATCGCCTGCTCTACCTGGCGAGCACGGTGGCGTTCGCGGCGATGGCGGTCGCCTCGCTCGGCGTGACCAACACGGTGATGGCCGGCATCCGGACTCGGCGCTGGCAGTTCGGTGTCCTTCGGAGCATCGGCGTCACCCGTGGCCAGCTCCTGCGGCTGATCCTCTGCGAAGCCTTCCTGCTCGGCCTGATCTCCTGCGCGTTGGGCCTGGGGGCGGGCTTCGTGATGGCGCTCGACGCCTACCAGTTGGGCCTGAACAACACCGGCTACAACCCCGGCATGGCCATCCCCTGGGGCATCGTTTTGATCGGGGTGGGGATCGTCATGTTCATCACCCTGGCCGCCAGCGCCTGGCCGGCCATCAGCGTCGCCCGGACGGAGCCATTGAGCCTCCTCCAGGCGGGCCGAGCGGCGACGTGACACGACAACGCCCGCTCGCGTGCCCGTCGGCGCCCTCACCGGCGGGCTCGTGACGGCCCGCGAGTGCGCGGGTGGCGAAGGAGCATTCGCCGTTGACGGGCCGCGGCAACTGTGCTCGGGATATCGCCGGCGCTTTCCTCACATCGGCGCGTGGTTTGGCGTACGGGAAGACAAGAGCCACGGCATCTTTCTTGGAGAGACGATGACAACAACGAAGCAAGGCAACTCCCGACGCGGCACGCCGACCCGACGGCTTTTCGTCATTCTGGGATTAACTTTATTTCATTGCGGGGCGATCGGGCGTGCTCTGGCCGATGATTGGGGCGCCTACCAGATCGCCCCCGTCTCGGCGCCGGGGATGCTGTTGGAGGCCGTCGGCTCCGCGACGGCCGATGGGGCGCCGGTGTCGCTCGGGAAGGCGGCCGGGGCGGCCAACCAAAAGTGGTACATCACCCCAACCGACGGCGAGTTCGTCTCCATTCGCGCAGGGCATGGCAAGGACCTCGTTCTCGCCGCGGCATCGGGCGGGAAGGCGACCGGGACCGCGATCGTGATCGAGGCCGACAAGGGCAAGCCCTGGCAGCAATGGTCGATCAAGAAGAACGAGAACGGGACCTACGGCTTGCTACCGCGACATGCTCCCGATAAAGGGATCGATGACCTGGGCGGGAAGGTGACGGAGGGGACGAAGATCGACCTGTGGGCGTACGTGCCGCTCAACGGACACCTGCAATGGCTGATCAAGCCGCTCGCCGGGGCTTCGGCGCCGCCCGCCGGCGGTGCCCCCGAGGCGGGAGCGGCCGCGTACGTGCCGCCGGCCATCAAGCCCGACGAGATCAAGCCGGGGGAAATCAAGACCCTCACCTACGCCCAGAGCAAGATCTTCCCCGGCACGACGCGCGGAGTGACCGTCTTCATCCCGGCTCAATACGATGGGTCGAAGCCGGCATGCGTGTACGTGCGGACGGACGGGTACAACGCGAGAGAAAAACAGCTCCTTGAGACGCTGATCGCGACGAAGGAGATGCCGGTCACCATCGGCGTCTTCGTCAGGCCCGGAGACCTGCCGGCCGCCGTGAAAGGGACGCTGGGGCGGCGAAACCGGTGCTTCGAGTATGACGGCGTCGGGGATGCCAACGTCCGTTTCTATGACGAGGAACTGCTGCCGTTCGTCGCCAAGGAGTTCAACCTCAAGCTCTCGACCAGCGGCAACGACCGGTGCATCGCCGGCGGAAGCAGCGGCGGGATCGCGGCGTTCAACTGCGCGTGGGAGCGTCCCGACCTGTTCAGCCGCGTCTATGCCGCAAGCGGCAGCTTCGTCGCCTTTCGCGGCGGGCATGAGTTCCCGACGCTGGTCCGCAAGTTTGAAGCCAAGCCGATTCGCTCCTTCCTCACCACCGCCACCCACGACATGGAGAACGCGGCCGGTGACTGGTTCCTGCTCGACCAGGAAATGGACAAGGCCCTCAAGTTCTCCGGCTACGACTACGTGTTCCGCATCGTCGAAGGGCGGCACGTCGCCGGCTACTACGAGAACTATATGGAGGGGATGAGCTACATCTGGAAAGGGTGGCCGCAGCCCGTCCAGGCGGGGCCGAGCGCGCCGCGCGTGCAGGATGTCATCCTGCCCAATGAACCGTGGAAGCTCGTCGCTGGCGGCCGCAAGATGGCCGAGGGGCCCGCGTGCGGCGCGAACGGCGAGGTCTATTTCGTCGAGCCGTCTGAGAACAAGGCCTTCCGCATTGACCCCGACGGTAAGGTCTCGCCCTTCCTGTCGGACGCGGGGCAGGCGAATGCCCTGTCGGTCGGGCCGCAGGGTCAGGTTTATGCCGTCTCGGCCGCCACCGGAAAGGTGACAAGCTACGACGCGGCCGGCAAGGCGAGCCCCATGATCGACGGTGTCCGCGGGAACTACATTCTCGCGACGCCCACCGGCGGCCTCTACATCACGGCCGCCGGCGAAACGCCCGGAGAACCGGGCCAGGTCTGGTTCGTCCAAGAGGGCAAGAAAACGCTTGTGGATTCTGGCGTGAAGTTCCCCACCGGACTCGCCTATCGGCCCGACCAGTGGCTGCTCTCCGTCGCCGACGGAGGGTCGAAGTGGGCCTACAGCTACCAGATGAACGCCGACGGGACGCTGACCAACAAGGAGCGCTACTTCTGGCTTCACGTCGCGGACTGGGACGACGATGCCGGCGCCCAGTCGGTCTGCTATGCCAAAGAGGGGCAGATGTTCGTCGCGACGCGCTCGGGGATCCAGGTGTGCGCCGATGACGGGCCGACCCAGGTGATCCTGCCGCTGCCTGACCGCCACCGCGTGATCGGCGTCTGCCTCGGCGGGCGCGATTTCGACACGCTCTACGCCTTCACCGGCGACAACATCTGGGCACGCAAGGTGAAGACCCACGCGATGAACGCCGCGACTCCGTGGACGGCGGTGAAGGGGACGAAGCTGTAGGGCGTTGTCGCGCCCCGCAGGTCCGATACGCGAAATCATCCGCGTTGCGGACGGCCGCGTAGGGCCCCGTACGGGAGGCGTCGAGCGGCGTGCTGGATATGAGCAGCCTCATGGCCTCCCGTGCGGACCTGACGATCCCGCAACCCGAAGGTCCGCACGGGAGCTTGGGCGTCCATACAACCACTCAACCGATCGCTCCCGTGCGGACCCTACACGCGAAATTTCGGCGGAGAGTCTGGGTTCCCCTGATTCATCCGAACCCTTCAGCGGCCGGCCCGGTCGATCTCAATAATGGACGTGTGATCGCTCATCGTCAGCGGGACGGTCGCGACGTTCGTCAGTCGCTGCACCGGCTCCACGCCAAGGGTCGGGTCGTACACCTTTACCGAGGCGTGATTGCCGCCCAGGTTGACGGTGATGTTGGTTTCGCCTTTCGCTTGTTCGCTCCAGACGGCCAGTTCGAGCGTGCCGTCATTCTTCTGGAGCAGCAGGTCGTGGACGGTCGCCGGTTGATTGGGGATGGAATACGCCAGCTTGCCGGCGGCCGCGTCGCCGGGCTTGTCGGCGAGGATCGTCGTCAGGTTGTGCAAGTCGGTCGCCGAGGGCTTGGGAGTGAAATCTTCGTGGACGAACCCCCAATCCCCCTGGGCGCGGGAGTCGCGCAGCATATAGATGAAAGTGTAACTCCAACCCCGCTTGTAGGCATCAAGGTAGAGGTTCAGGAAAAGCTTCCCCTGCTGTTCTTCTGAGATCGCGGTCGCGTTCCCGCCATGGCCGGTCCGGGTGCTCCAGCCGGTTTCGGTGGTGACGCGCGGCAACGATTGGAGCTGCTCTTTGGAGTACCCGTCGAACCCCTTGCCCCACCAGGTGTGGCCGTATTCCACGACCATTCCGTCCCACTGGCCCTTGAGGGTGGGGTCTTCGGCATTCCAGGCGATGTTGTCCTCGGTGAGGCCCTTCAGGTTGTGGCCGCAGACGTAATTGTGCGTGTTGGCAAAGTCGGCGTACCTCGTGCCGTCGGGCATGAGCGTCCCGGCGCCGGCGGGGATCGTGAGGAATTGCAGCCCGCAGTTGTCCGGCTGGGAGCCGCCCGCCTCGCTCGAATGGAAGACGGGGATGCCCAAAAGTTTCGGGTCGGCTTTCACGGCTTCGTAGAGATCCCTCTGGAAGCGGGCCGTCGGCAGCGCGGTCTTTTTCGATGACGTTTCGCCCTTGTAGGTAACGTGGAAATTATTCGGTTCGTTGGGGCCTTCGGCCGCCAGCAGAGCGCCGGCGGCCGCCAGCTTCTCGTACGCGTCCACGCTGGCGGCGATGTCCCCATTAACCGGCAGCAGATCGACGCGCGCCGCCGACGCCTGATGGACTTGGATGAACGATTCCAGCGTCTTTTGACGCTTGGTGCCGTCGTCGCGGATGGCGCGGATGCCGGTATACGTCAGGGCGGCCGCGACTTTCGCCGGGTCGTCCTCCCCCTGCGTGATGTGGGTGCAGACACCGATCGAGTTGAGAAAATCGTTCGCTTTGACCGCGGCCGCCCCCTCATCACCGGCGACGCACGGACAGCCGGCGCTGATACCAATAAGAATTGAGAACGTCACGACGTGGCGCGATCCAAGCGTAATCATGCGGGCTCTTTCTATTGTCATCCGTCAGCGGCAGAGCTGGCGATCATGGCTCGGGGCTCGATCGCGAAAAAGGGTTCGCGCCCGAAAACGGCGCCGTCCGCCAGCTTGACCATCGGTTCAATGGCTTGCGCCGCTCGTTTGAGGCTTAGAACCTTCCGGCTGCGAATGCAGCCTGATCAACCCCGAAGCGACGTCGTCGCAAGCCTTGGCCGCGTCCTCGCCGGCGATGTTGGTGGCGGCCAGCACCGCGAAGCCTTTCAGCGGCGCCAGCCATGCGACGCAGAACCAAGCTGTGTTGGAGCCGGCGTGCGTCAGAGTTCGACCCCCCGCCCAGGCGCGCTCGGTGATCATCCAGCCGGACATGTAGTTGCTGCCGGCGACTGGCGTCAGCATCTGCTTCTGCGTGGCGGCCTTCAGCAGCTTTCCATCTTCCTTCTCCAGCGTCAGACAACTGGCGATGTACTGGCCCCAGTCGCTCATCGAGCAATGCACGCGGCCGGCCGGCCAGCGCGGGCGAGTTGTCTCTCTGATACGCCCGCGGCGTGCCACCGGGAGCGGCCGCGTGCCCCCACGGCTGATCCACCTTTCCGGGCGTCCCGGCGCGCCAAACCCCGCGCTGGCCATGCCCAGCGGGTTGAAGAGGCGATCGGTGATGATCTGTTCCCACGACTGGTCGTAATGAGCCTCGAGGATTGCGCCGAGCAGCATGTACCCCACGTTGGAATAACTGAACTTTTCCCCCGGCGGCCGCAGCGGCGCTTCGGCCAGCACTTTTTCGGCGATCCAGAGTCGCTGCCGCCGCACCGGTGCGCCGCCGACTTCGAACAGCGGCCACGCGACGTCCGCGGGCAGGCCGGACCTGTGATTCAGGAGCTGAGTCACGGTGACGGCCGCCATATCCGGGCGCATCTTTTCGCGAGCCTGCGGGAGCGCATCGGCAAGCCGCGTATCGAGCGACAGCCGCCCCGCCTCGAAAAGCTGCGCGATAAGTGTCGCCGTCATCGCCTTGGTGCAGGAGCCGAGATGCACTTGATCGGCTCGCGTGACGGCGGCCGGGTCGCCCACCTTCCGAATCCCGGCGGCCCCCAGCGCGGTGACGCCGCCGGTGCTGACGATCGCGCCGAACAGGCCAGGCACCTGGTGCCGACCGTGGATTCCGCGGATGACGCTCGAGACATCTTGAACGTCCGCGGCCGCCGGGCGTGACGCCGGCCGATCGTCCGCCAGGGCACTCTTCGTCGAGGCATAAAGCCCCGCGGCGGCGATGCTACAAAGGAACGACCGCCGCGAGGAGGCTCGGGCCCGGGCGCGACCCGATCGTTACAACGGAGCAGACCGTCCGCGCGGCCATCTGCGTGCCCAGGCTTCATTCGATCCTCCGACGTGATTTCCACTTTTTACACGGTGTGTCCCGCCACGTCCTCTACTAAAGCTGCTCCGGGATTGCGTCGCAACCAATGGCAGAAGGCTGGTTCATCAGCGGCCTCGCATCATGTCAGACGTGTGTGTTCGTTCCCCCGCCGGGCGAGGCGCGGCGGGCTCCCGCTTCGTTCGTTGCTTCTTCGGCCGCCCCGTTCGCCGCTGGCTCGACTCCAGGCCGAGCCGCTTGACCATCCGCTGTTCCCACGTCGCTGCCCCGAACGGCCGCCCCTTCTCCACGCTCGCTCGCAGGGCCGCCAGCTCCGCCTCGGTCTGCGGGGCATTGACCCAATCCAGCCAGTCCCGCGGCCGCTCCACCGGCCACGCCGCCAGCGGCAGTTCCGGCCGGCCGTTATCGGCGGCCGCGTCAACCCGACGCCCCAGGCTCGACCATCGCCACTCCTCGGCCCGCTCCACCAGCCTGGCCCGCAGCGCGTTCCGCTCAATATACCGCGCGACGGTCAGAAAGTGCGTGTCTTCCTGCACCGGAAAGCTCTTGAACCGCCCCTGATAGAGGTGGCCGTGCCCGACTTGGTGGTAGTGCTCCTGCCAGCGGCGGACGTGGGTCATCGTCAGCCGCTGCATGAACCGGCCGAGCTGCCCATCGACCCTCGGCTTGAGGAGCAGGTGCCAGTGGTTGGGCATGAGGCAATAGGCGAGCAGCTTCACCGGCTCGGCCGCCAGCGCTTTGGCCATCACGCGTTCGAAGGCAAGGTAGTCTTCGTCTTTATCGAAGATCCGCCGCCTGCCGACGCCGCGGTTGAGGACGTGGAAGACGATCCCCCCTAGGGCTTTACGAGCGGTTCGAGGCATTCTGTCAGGGTAGCGATCGAGGCTCGGCCGACATCGGATAGCGCACCTGTCCCGTTTTCCGTTCCAAGCGGGTGGCTGCGGGCATTCCGCGGTCGCGGTGGGTCAGGTCGCTGGGGTGGCAGGATCAAGTGGTCGAGTTGTTCAAGCCGAAAGAGCGGCCGGCGTGGATGAGCGAGCAGGAGTGGGATGAGCTGCCCGAATCGATCCTTGTGCGGGAAGTCCGGCGAACGGTCCGGCGCGGCAAGCGAAAGGTGAATATCACGCTGACCACGACGCTGCTGTGCCCTGAAGCGTACCCGGCGAAGGACCTGATGGAGTTACTGCGAGAGCGTTGGGGCGTGGAGACAAAGATCAGGCACTTGAAGACCACGATGGGGATGGACGTGCTTCGGTGCAAAGCGAGGACGGGGTGCGGAAGGAGGTGGCGATGTTCGCGCTGGTCTACAACCTGGTCTGCTGCGTGATGCTGGAGGCGGCGCGGCGGCAGGCGGTGGACGTGAGCCGCATCAGCTTCGCGGCCGCGTTGTACTGGATGCGGCACGCGCGGCCGCAGGACACGCTGCCGGAACTGAAGCTCGTCCCGCATCGGCCCGGGCGGATAGAGCCGAGGTGTCGCAAGCGGCGGCCGAAGCAGTACGACCTGATGAGCCGCCCGCGGGAAGAGCTGCGGCAAGCCTTGCTACAGCCGGAAGTAAAGGCTTAAGTTGATGCCATTACAGACTGTCCCCTTTTCCAATCGAGACAAAGCACCTTTGTCCCGCTATCCCCTCTCGAAAATTCGCAAGCAAATGTACATCAGTAGCCCGCCTGCAAAAAAAAAGAGCCCTAAACACTCCTGATCCTCGTCCCGTCGATGATGCCACCTCGCCCAAAACGTCACAAGCAGTCCAATTATCGCAAGCAGTATCGCGAAAGAAATGCGCCATCGCAATGCCTTATGACCGGACTCCGCCTTGTTGTCTCGGTAATCAATTTTTACCATGAATCCCTTGGACGTGAAACGGTGGACGTGAAACGGGGACGTAGCTAGAATCCGGAAATAGCTACGTCCTCGTTTCATTCCCGTTTCATTTCTCCGATTTGTTGGGACGTGAAACGGGGACGTAGCTAGAATCCGGAAATAGCTACGTCCTCGTTTCATTCCCGTTTCATTTCTCCGATTTGTTGAAACGACGTCTCGCCCGCAACGTCCTCTCCAAGGGATGTTACACCCGACGGAGCGAATTGGGGGCATCAATCGGTGCTTGAAGCGCCAGTCGCCGGGTACGGCGACAGCCCGCTTCCTGACGGGCGCGGCTCGTTGGCGACGTTCCCAGCGGTGTGACGCCTGCCACCCGATCGAGGCGCCCCTGGCCGAGCGGCATTTTGCATTCGATTGACTCCGATCAGGATAGCGGTTCAATTTTCGGTCCCGGGTCGCCCCGCGTGGCCACGCTCCGGGCCGCTTTCAATACTGCACTGAACTTGCTCGCCGCCCAGCGGGCGGAAGGTGAATGTCATGTTCCGTCTACAGCGATCGCGCCGGACTACGTCACATACTTTCGCTGCGGCGAACGCCGCCGTCGAGTCGCTGGAGCAGCGGACTCTGTTGTCCCAGTTCCTCGCGATCAGCACCAACGGGCCGCTGGGCGGCAATCTGCTGGTCTTTAATGCGGTGCAGAATGGCGCGGCGAGCCCGACGCTGACGGTCACGGTGACGAACAACGGCCCGGCGCCAGAGCCGCTCGCCAGCGGCGGGCTTTCGATCGTCAGCGACGCGGGGGATTCGACTTATGGCGGCACTGAGGACCCGAGTCGCTTCAGCATCGTGAATAGGGGGTCGCTGCCGGCAAGCCTGGGGCCGGGGGCATCGGCCGCCATCCAGGTTGACTTCAGCGCGACCGGCGTCGGGCGATTCGGTGCCGAACTGCTCATCGGCGACTCGCAGTCCCCGTCGGCGGTCATCCTGCACGGGATCGGCACCGCCGGCGTCGGCGGGAGCAACGAGCCGTCGCTAACTCGGATCCTGCGCGCGTACGACATCCCGACGATCGTCGGCATGGGCCCCAATGACAGCAATGAGGCCAACAGCACCTACCCTGTCACGCCCGACGCCTCCACTCAGGAGGTGGCGGCGCAGACGTTCCAGAAGGCGGGCAGCGGCCCGGTGACCATCACCGACCTGGCGAATTTCACGGTTCAGGCGCAGCCGGCGTACGGGTTCGGCTATTACACGGCGAGCCAGCCGGGGGCGCGGACATCGCTGTTCAGCATCAACCAGTCGGATGCCCAATCGGTTGACCCGTCGCCGGTCGGCCTGACGGGCTTCGACCCGGGGAGTGGGACGTTCGGCTTCTACTTCCAGTCGGCGATCAAGGACAACGGGGTCAACCGGATCGGCTGGAGCCAGGACGTCTACAACACCTGGGACTCGACCCAGCAGCACAAGTTCCGCGTCTTCCCGATGAAGAACCCCGACGGCTCCACCGTCGCCAATACGTACATCGTCACCGCGACCGAATTCAACGCGCCGGTCGGCTACAACTTTCACAATATCGTGGCGATCGTGAGCAACGTGACGCCCGCTTCGACCCCGACACCGACGCCCACTCCGACACCGACGCCCACTCCCACGCCGACCCCGACGCCCACGCCGACCCCAACGCCCACGCCGACCCCAACGCCCACGCCGACCCCAACGCCCACGCCGACTCCGACTCCGACTCCGACTCCGACGCCCACTCCCACCCCGACACCCGTCGCGATCCTCAACGACGAGCAGGCGATTCAGACCGAAACGGCCCAGTTAGCCGCTGATCGGGCGGCGCTGGCATCCACCCTCGCAACCGACAAGGCCAACGCCCACACGACCCTCGCCGCCGACAACTCCGCGATCAAAGCATTGAAAAAGCAGGAAAAGGTCGATCGCCATAACCCTGCCGCGCTCGCGGCCGACAAGGCCGAGCTCGCCACGTTCAAGCTCCAGCTCAAGTCCGACACCGCCACCACCAAGGCCAAATCAAAGGCCGACGAAGCGGCCGGTAAGCTCCTCGAGCACAACGACAAGGCCGCCATCAAAGCCGCCCAACATCAGTTGAAGCTCGACAAGCACAAACTGAAGCATGGAGGTTGAGCGCCGCTGCGCTGGGGGAAACGCGCGGTTTCGGGAGTCGGCGCCCATCGGCCCGTTCCACCGAAAACTTAGGGTTGCCGTGTAGAGATCCCGCATGGGAGGCGTCGAACAGGGCCGCGAGGGCAATCCCTTCGGAGCCTCACGTGCGGACCTTTCGAATCGGACGGCGCGTCGCACCCGGATGGTCCGCACGGGTGCCGGGACGGACAGGCAATCACCAAACGGTGGCTCCCCGTACAGGCCCCACACCCGAAGTTTCCCGTCCGAACGGGCCACTGTGGGCCGCTCCAACTCAACTGAATCAGCGGGTCAACTCTCGAATCAAAGTGCCGCCGGTGCCCTCACCGGCGATGTTGGCGACCGCGCGAAACGGCCGCCGGTGAGCGCAGCGGCGGCACGTCGGATGGCATCGCCGCACAGCGCCGCCTTGAGCCGCATTCGCCCAACGGGACGTGGATGGGGCGATAGAGGCGGCTGTCGGCGGCACGCGATGCGTGCCCTACCGGGATGTCACGCGGGTCATTGGTGCCCGGCGCCGACGAGCGGGCGCACGGCGGCCGCCTCGGCGGCGCGGAGTCGCTCGATGAATGGCTTGAAGCAGGCGCTGTAGTCGTGCCACGTCCGGCAACTGACCAAATTGCCGTCGATCACGACCGGCGCGTCGCTGTACGCGCCGCCGAACTGGGTGATGTCCAGCGCACACTTGGCGACAGTGGTCGCGTGCCGGCCTTTGAGGCATCCGGCGGCGGCGGCGATCTCGACGCCGTGGCAGACCATCAGGACGGGCTTCCCCTCTTCGAAGAAATGGCGGGTAATCCGGAGCAGGTCCTGGTCGTAGCGCAGGTACTCGGGCGCGCGGCCGCCGCTTAGGAACAGGCCGGCATATTGAGAAGGGTCCACGTCGGCGAACGCGACGGTCGCCTTGACGTGATAGGCCTGCTGTTCGCGGGTGATGTCCCACGGGATGTTCTCCGACGGCGGGATCTCGTGCATCACGCCGTGATAGAGTCGCGCCTTGGCCCGGCGACGACCACACGATAGCCGTCCTCCGGGAGGCGGAACCACGGGTAGAGCGTATCCATGACCTCGGTCGCGTCGCCGATGGGCATCAGTACGTCGGGCATCAGGGCCTCCGGTTGGGTAACGTTCGAAGTTCGGGTGCAGTCTGTCTGGGGCGCCGCGCCGCTCACGTGCGAGCCGGCCGCTCTACGGCGGCCGCGGCGAAGGCGGGGGCGACGTTCTTGTAACACGTCCTCGCCGCGGCAACGCCGTCAAAACCGGGCTGATTAAAGAGTTGCGCCGAGACCTCGCAGTTGACATCCCCGCGATAGCCGGCGGCCGCAAGCTGCCGGAGCAGCGCGGCGTAGTCGATTGCGCCAGTCTCGCCCGGCAGGCGGAAGCCGACCTTGCCGTCAACCACCGCCGCATCTTTGATCGCCACGAAGACGGTATGTGGGAGCAGGTCCCGCAACGTCGCCGGCATCGTGAGGTCGGTAAAGACGAAATGAGAGTAGTCGTAGGCGAGCCGCAATTTGGACTCAGGCCAGCGCTTCCAGCAGTTCCAACGCGTGCTCGGGCCGGCTGATGGCGTTGCCGCGGTGTGGCTTGATCGCCAGTGTCACGCCCCCTTCCTTCGCGACGGCCGCCCAGTCGGGGAGACGCCGGAGGAAGATCGGCTTGGAGACCAGCCAATCCTTGCCCCCCAGGACGGTCTCAATCAGCGGCGGCGCATCGGGCGCTAGGTCGTGAGCCAGCCCGGCGGCCGCCTTCAGTCGCTCGAGCGCCTTCGCATGTCGTTCCGCGTCGAGCTGCGGGGAGAGATTCTCCATCAGCGCCGTGAGACGCACGCCGCGATCGGCCAGCAGCCTGCGGAGCGTCGCCCTGCGTTCGCGCCCGAGCTTGAGCGGGTCGGCATCCCAATCGGCCAGCACGGCAATTTCGACGGAGTCGAAGCCGATGTCGGCGATGGTGGCGATCGCCTGCTCGGTCGAGAGTGTTTTGAGGCCGTAGGTGCTGAAGCCGAACGTGATGCCCGAGGCCGGCCGCGTCCTGGCCGAAGCGGCGGCCGATGAGCGACGGGGCACACCCGCCACGCCAACCGTGCCGACCATCCCAACAGCCGCCGCCTGGGCAAGGAACGTGCGACGCGAGATGGACGGCGAAGGAATGTAAGGCGACTGGATGCCCATGCTCACGCCCGATCAGTGGGAAGTCGGTCCGCGCGGGGGAAGGCGCGTCACGGGCGGAAATCATAGCAGCCGGTCATCCGCTTCGCACGATTCCGCTGATCGAGCTCGGTCGGGTGCGGCCGTCCATCGTTGGCAATGGCACCGAGGAGACAACGCGAGCACCTCCGCGGAACGTCCTCGTCGGCCTATCACGTCCGGCCGACGAGGACGTCGGCGTTCGCAGGTTGAGTTGGCGTTCCGGAAGTCCAAACGAAAGACGGCCAATCCCTGTCCGACGCCAAACGCATGCGGCCGCCCGAATGGCGGCCGCTTGCATCAGAAGCCCGTCACTGAGTTTCAACGTGGATCAACCGGCGCCGCTTCGACCTTCGTACGCAGAAGGAGGTAGGGCTTCTGGCGGAGGTCCTTCCCGCCATGAAATCGGGCCTGTCGGTTCAGTTGGTTCGCCGTGAAATACAGGAACCCGTCCGGCCCGATCGACAGGGTGTCGGGCCAGACGATCTGCGGCCCCTGCACGAGGATCTCCTCACTGACCGTGCTCGCGCCGCTCGTGGCCTCCTCGCCGCTGGTCTTGGTGGTTTGCGACCCCATGGCGTTCGTCGCCCGGCGGCGAATGGCGTTGTGCTCGTAGTCGGTGAAGTAAAGCCTCCCCGCGGAGTCGCACTCCAGCCCATCCGACGCGTAGCCCCGGTCGCCGTGATCGACGATCGTCTTTGCAACCTCCTCGTCCTTCACATTCCGATCGGCCAATGCCTCGGCACTGACGCTGTACCAGTGATGCCCGATCAACGGGGTGTAGAACAGGCGCTTCCCGTCGGCGCTGATGGCGATCCCATCAGCGCCCATGGCGAGCGTCTTGGCGTCACCATCGCCGGGGCGGGCCAGGAGCGGCTGACCTTCGACGATCGGAATAAAGTCCTTCTCGGCCTTGGTGGATGGGTGGTCGTTCAGTCGGCGCCAGCTCTGACCCGATTCGAGGTCAACCACGATGATTCCGTTCGGCCCCTTGTCCGCCGAATCAGTAATGAATGCGACGCCGCTCTTCCCCAGCTTCAAGTTGAAGCGGACGTCGTTCAGGTACGTCGTCGGCAGGGCGACATCGGCTGGAATGGCGATCATCCGGGTGACCTGGTTGGTTGACAGGTCAACGCAGACCAGCTTCGGCCCGTTAACGAGGGTCTGCCCCATTTGCGGGGCGGCCGTATCCAGGATCCACAGCCGATCGAGCGGGTCCACGACAACGCTCTGGACTGAAATCAGGTGGTCGCTCGCCTTCTCCGCGTCAAAGGCGTTGATCGCCGCATCCGGGAAAGGCGTCGCCTTGCCGTCCTTGATTTCCGCGACCGTGAAGTCCACGGGATCGCCCCACCGGGGGAAGTTGACAAAGACGCGGCCGCTGTGCGACACGCTCACGCCGGTTGGCATCGGGCCGCTGAACGTGGCGAGGGTCTGGGTCGTCCCCACCTGGACGACCGCCGGGCGCGACTGCTCGCCCGCGGCCCCCGCCCTGGCGGTATCGGACGCATGCATCGCGGTCGGGCCCGATTCGCCGTGATACCAGCTTGACGGATGCGACATGCAACCCGCAAAGCCGGCGGCCGCGATACCGAGACAGTACGCGACGTAACTCTTCCTGGTCGTTGTCACGGGTACTCCTTCCACCACGCACCGCCCCACGGCAGGCCATGGCGCTTGCTCATCAATTGTCGTCGGGGTCACTCTCCCCGTGGACGCTGACGCAACGGTCGTGCCAGCATCCATCCACCCTCGCTGCCCCCATTGCTTCGCAAACGACTGATCGTCGCTCTCTTATCGGCGGGCGTGCCGTGACGGGGAACGACCGGCGAGGGCGGGCTCGCCTCTGGCCGTTGGATGAAACGGGCTAAAACGGGTCATGGAGCATCGATCTTCGGTCAGGGAGAGGGTTAACCCGACTGAGCTCGGTCCTTAAGGCGGGGCTTGGTCAGCCCGAACATCCGTAGTAGCCGCGTGCGGTGTGCTTCAGTTTCGCGCCCACCGATCCGGCTCTGGAGCCCTCGACGATGAGCAAGATCGCAGACCTGACCGAGCAACTCGCTTCCCGCGTGATGTCTGCCGACCCGCAAGATCCGCCGGCTATGGTTGAAATCCTCGGCCAACTCCAGGACCTCCTGAGCTCCGTCGAATCGCTCTCCGCGGCTGAAGCCGCCACCCTCGGCCCCATCTCAAGCCTGCTGAGCGGTGCAACGGCCGCCGTCGAACGGATCATCCTCCGCGAGGTGAAGGACGCGGCCGCCGCTCTACGCGGGGTCGCTCAGGACATCGCAGAGCTCCAGCACCTCGTCTCCGGCACGTCGGGCGCCACACCGCCTCGTGCCGGCGAGGATCGGACCAGAGCACAAACATCGCACGGGGACGACGCTGCCCACGACACCTTGCCGCCCGAGCCCACCCTCAGTGCGGACGATTTGCCGCTCGCGTTCGAGTTCGTCGCCGAGGCCAAGGGGCACCTTGAGGCGGCCGAAACGGCGCTTCTCCAGGTCGAAGAGAACCCTAGAACCTCGAGGCCGTT